>NZ_JACGXL010000002.1:911736-971959 GCF_014138265.1 Dokdonella fugitiva | reverse complement strand
GCGCTTGAACTCCGCGGTGAATCGCTGACGCTTCTCCATCGAACACCTCCGTGCGAGGATTGTCCTCGCTTTCTGGTGTCCGAAAAATCAGGGGTAGTCCACTCCGCCCCCTTTTTTTCCGCGTCACTTCATCCTTCGGCGCGCCTTGCTCAATCCAGAGCTTCACGCATCAACTTAACGAAGTCGGTGGGGTTTGTAAGATAGTTCCGATAGGAATTCTTAATAGCGCTTGGAGTCGATGCTCGCACATATACGACGTGTGCACAGCTCGGGTTGTCAATCAACTCCCGCTCTTTTTCAACCGCTCGGTTCGCTTTTGTATATCCGAAGATCTCCAGCGTTCCATCTGTCTGGAACGCAAGAACCGTATGCTCTTTAATTTTGCTTAGGTCACCCTGCTCACGCAAACGATCTAGTCGGTCCAACAAGTTGTGGCTGCCCTCTTCTCGATGAAAAGCCGCCAAAAGCTCCCGATCCGATAGTGTTGGAAGGCAGCTAGTCATTCCCTCATGACGCCTGGCAAGCAGTTCGCTTGCAACTCGAAAGAACTCGCCGTAGCGGCCGGTGCCATCTTCAAATTTAGTCCTAGCGCCCAAGACCAAATCCGCAATCTCGACTGAAGTAGCCCACGCATGCTGCACATCCGTGCGAAGTTGCACTTCGATTTTTAGCCCCTTCAGTTCGGCATTCGAGCTCGACGAAGGCTCATAGCCGTACACGTAGTGTACGCCGCGATAACCCGTCTGCTTCGGGGTCGCTATGTAATCGTACTTATCACGATGGTGTTGCAACATGTGAGCCGCACGTGTCTTGGTCTCAAGATAGTTGCGGAAGTCCTGAAGCCCCTGAACGTTCGGAAAAATTAGGCGACAGCCCCCAAGGTCCTGCATTGTCGACGCATCTGATGCTCGACCCTGAATCAGTTTGTCTAAAACTGTGCTGCGACGTTTAAGGCGCTGTGCAGGCGCCAAACCGGTTGCATCGATCGACGGCTTTCGAAGCCACATCGCGATCGAGGAAAGCGGAGTCAGGTGAGCCTTCCGCCATTCGTCCACAACTTCCACGTCTTCCTCATTCGCTGCAAAGATGTCCTGAGCGGCAGCTATCCGCTTTCCGGCATTTCTGACTTGATTCTTTGAAGGAAGCATCTAAAAGTCCAAGCCGCAGAAGCACAATAGCTAGCTGCCTCTACCTCACCCGCACTTCGAATACCCACAATTCAAACACGTAGCACACCCGTCCATGATGATCACGGCCGAGGTGTTGCACTTGTGGCACATCGTGGCGCCGGGCGGGAACGCGTTCGCTTCCGTCGCGGCCTTGGCCGCGGTTTCGGCGCCCGCGCCAGCGAAGGAGACGTTGAAGCCGCCGTTGCCGGCGCCTTCGATGGTCAGGCCGGCGGGTTCAGCGTTTTTTTTTGAGCGGGCGTCGTAGGCGGCGCGCTTCTCGGCGATGAGCTTCTTCTGGTGCTCGTCGAGTTCCGGGTCGTGCAGCAGGCCGATCATCTTGAGGTGCTGCTCGATGACCGCGCCGAGTTCGGCGACGATGCTCGGCATGTAGACGCCGCCGGCCTTGAAGTAGCCGCCGCGCGGGTCGAACACGGCTTTGAGTTCTTCCACGAGGAAGGTCACGTCGCCGCCCTTGCGGAACACGGCGGACATGATGCGCGTGAGCGCGACGATCCACTGGAAGTGCTCCATGTTCTTCGAGTTGATGAAGATCTCGAAGGGGCGGCGCAGTTCGTACTCGGTGCCCTGGTTGAGGACGATGTCGTTGATGGTCACGTACAGCGAGTGCTCGAACAGCGGCGACTTGATCTTGTAGGTGGCGCCGATCAGCGATTCGGGGCGCTCGACCTTCTCGTGCATCTGGATGATTTCGGCCATCGGCACGCTCGGCGCGCTGTCGGGCGCTTCGGCGGCGGGCACGAGCTTGGTGGTGTCTTCGGGCTTGACGACGGCGTAGCCCTTGATCTTCTTGCTGATCTTCATTGCGTGCGTCCGGATGCGGTGGTGCGGTAAAGGGGAACCTGGCCTTGCGTCGTTCCCGCCGGGGGCGGGAATCCATCGGGGCGCCTTGCCATGGATGCCCGCTTGCGCGGGCATGACGTCGCTGGGTGTACGGTGGATCGGTGTCCGTGGATCGGTCTTCGATGAAGCGGTGTCGGGTGGATCGGTGGATCTGCTGCGTCGCGTCTGTGTTCGGGGTGTAACGGATTCGGGTGCGGATGCGGCCGGCGGATTTCGTATCGCGGGTGCCCCCGGCCCGGGGCGGCGAACGAGGCATGCGCCGCGCGATGCGCGGGCGCATGCCGGTATCGGGTCTACTTCCTGCGTGTCGTCTTGCGCGCGGCCTTTCGCGGCGCGGCTTTGCGTGCGGTCTTGCGCACGGCCTTGCGGGCGGTCTTGCGTGCGGGCGCCTTGCGCACCGCCTTCCTCGCGACCTTGCGGACGGCCTTCTTCACGGCCTTGCGCGCGGCGGCGACTTTCTTCACGACTTTCCTGACCGCCTTCTTCGCGGCCTTCTTCACGGCTTTCTTCTTCGCGGTCTTCTTCTTCGCGGCGCCGGCGAGTTCATCGGCGCTCTTGCGCGCCATGTCCATGCGGTGCGCGCGGGCGTAGCTCTGGATGTCCTTGAACGAACCGTCGGCGTTGCGGACGGCGTAGAGCTTCTTGCCGCCTCGGCTGTACATCGTGGTGCGCTTGGTGGCCATGCTTCGCTCCTCGGCGGCGCGGGTCGTCGTCACCTTCGGCCGGCCGCCGCGGGCCGGCCGAAGGTGCTTGCGAATCAGCGGCGACGGCCAGCCTTCTTCGCGGCCTTGCGGGCAGGTGCGCGCTTGGCGGCCTTGCGGGCCGGCATCTTGCGCATCGCCTTCTTGGCGACCTTCTTCGTCGCCTTCTTCACGGCCTTGCGCGCGCCGGAAGCCTTCTTCGCGACCTTCTTCGCCGCCTTGCGCACCGCCTTCTTCGCCGCCTTCTTCGCCGCCTTCTTCGCGGCGGGCTTGCGCGCCGGCGTCTTCTTCATCGCCTTCTTGACGGCCTTCTTCGCGGCGGCGACCTTCTTCTTCGCCTTCTTCACGACCTTCTTGACCGCCTTCTCTTCGGCCGCGGCCTTCTTCGTGACCGCCTGCTTCGCCTTGGCGACGACGGCCTTCACCTTGCGCGCGGCCTGCTTGCGCGCCTTGGCGGCCTTGTTGGCGACTTTCTTCGCGGTGTTCTCGACCGCCTGCTTGGCGTCCGAGGCCGCGGTGCTGACCGAACTGGCGACCGCACTGGCGGCGTCCGCGATCGAGCTGCCGATCTGCGACGCGCCTTCTTTCAGACCATCCAACGTACCGCCTTCACTGTGCATGGGGATCCCCTCTCCTGTTTCTCTGGTGTGTGAGCCTGACGGATGACGTGAATCTCGAGACACGGATGACGCAACGCCGGAAGCCGCTTGCCCATGCATCCACGGGCGTCGTTCGCACGATCAGAACTTGCCGTAATAGCCTTCTTTCAGCGCGTCGAACAGGTTGGCCGCGGTGTGCGTTTCACCATCGTACTCGATCTCTTCGTTGCCCTTGACCTCCACCACTTCACCGTCCTCGAGTTCGAAGCGGTAGGTGGTGTTGGCCAGATCATGCTCCTTCACCAGCACTCCTTGGAAGGCCGCCGGGTTGAAGCGGAACGTGGTGCAACCCTTGAGCCCCTGCTTGTGGGCGTAGCGGTAGATGTCCTTGAAGTCTTCGTAGGGGTACGCAGTGGGGACGTTGGCGGTCTTGGAGATCGACGAGTCGACCCATTTCTGCGCGGCGGCCTGGATGTCGACGTGCTCGACCGGGCTGATGTCGTCGGCGGCGACGAAGTATTCCGGCAGCTTCTCGGCCGGGTCCTGCGAGAACGGCATCGCCTTGCCGTTGATGAGTTCGCGGTAGGCGAGCAGTTCGAAGCTGTACACCTCGACCTTCTCCTTCGACTTCTTGCCCTCGCGGATCACGTTGCGGCTGTAGTGGTGCGCGAAGGACGGCTCGATGCCGTTGCTCGCGTTGTTGGCGAGCGACAGGCTGATCGTGCCGGTCGGCGCGATCGAGCTGTGGTGGGTGAAGCGCGCGCCGGTCTCGGCGAGTTCGGCGACGAGCGCGGGGGCCACTTCGGCCACGCGCTGCATGTAGCGGCTGTACTTCGCGTGCAGCAGGCGACCGGGGATCGCGTCGCCGACCTTCCAGCCGTCGGCGGCCATTTCCGGGCGCTTGCGCAGCATCTCGCCGGTGACGGCGAAGTCTTGGCTGAGGATCGGCGCGGGCCCCTTCTCCTTCGCGAGCGAGAGCGCGACTTCCCAGCCGGCGAGCGCCATCTCGCGGCTGACGTCCTCCGTGAACGCGCACGCGTCGGCCGTGCCGTAGCGCTTCTTGAGCATCGTCAACGTGCTGCCGAGGCCGAGGAAGCCCATGCCGTGGCGGCGCTTGCCCATGATCTCGGCGCGCTGCTGCGCGAGCGGCAGGCCGTTGATCTCGACGACGTTGTCGAGCATGCGCGTGAACACGCGCACGACTTCCTTGTATTCCTCCATGTCGAAGCGCGCGTTCGGGCCGAACGGGTCGCGCACGAACGTGGTGAGGTTGACCGAGCCGAGCAGGCACGAGCCGTACGGCGGCAGCGGCTGTTCGCCGCAGGGGTTGGTCGCGCGGATGTTCTCGCACCACCAGTTGTTGTTCATCTCGTTGACGCGGTCGATGAGGATGAAGCCCGGCTCGGCGTAGTCGTACGTCGAGACCATGATCATGTCCCACAGGTGGCGCGCGCGCAGGTGGCCGTAGATCTTGCAGGCGACCAGGCCGTCGTCGCGCGTGACGTAGTTCTTGTGCGTCGGCCAGTCGCGCCAGACCACCTTGGCGGCGTCGGCGAGGTCGATCTCGCCCTGCTCCTTCACGTGGATCGGGAACACCAGCGGCCAGTCGGCGTCGTGCTCGACCGCGTCCATGAAGCCGTCGGTGATCAGCAGCGAGAGGTTGAACTGGCGCAGGCGCCCGTCCTCGCGCTTGGCCTTGATGAACTCGCGCGCGTCCGGATGGGAGACGTCGAACGTGCCCATCTGCGCACCGCGGCGACCGCCCGCGGACGACACGGTGAAGCACATCTTGTCGTAGATATCCATGAACGACAGCGGCCCGGACGTGTACGCGCCCGCGCCCGACACGTACGCGCCGCGCGGACGCAGGGTCGAGAACTCGTAGCCGATGCCGCAGCCGGCCTTCAGGGTGAGGCCCGCCTCGTGCACCTTCTCGAGGATGTCGTCCATCGAATCCTCGATCGTGCCCGAGACGGTGCAGTTGATCGTCGAGGTCTTCGGCTTGTGTTCCTGCGCGCCCGCGTTGGACGTGATGCGGCCGGCCGGGATCGCCCCGCGGCGCAGCGCCCACAGGAAGCGCTCGTACCAGTAGGTCTTCTTTTCCTGGTTTTCCTCGACCTCGGCGAGCGCCCGCGCGATGCGCTGGTAGCTGTGGTCGATGTCCTTGTCGACCGGCTCGCCCTGCTTGGACTTGAGGCGGTATTTCTTGTCCCAGATGTCGTAGGACGCCGGCTGCAGCGGAATCTCCGCCGCGCCGCGCGCGAGCTGCTCAAGGCGCACCGTGCTCATATTGTTTTCTTGCTCCCGTTACCCGTCGGCTCACGCCGACGTTGCCAACCGATGCCTGCGCCACCCTCCCGAGGCGACGCAGCCTCCTGCTTCCTGCTGCACCCAATCTGTTGCGCGGCACAATCTATAGGTTGCGCCGCACAAGGCGAACACAAGATGTTGTGACGCCGACGGGCAAAACTACGCCGCTCGCCGGATGAAGTAAAGCTTGACTCACAGCGAATCGCGATCTGACGCGATTCGTGGCAGGCGACCCTTTTGAAAACGCCCGGCGGGGCCTGGATCGGACGCGCGCAGGGTCGATCCGGGGTCGACCGGGCGCCGAAACTGAACGGCTCCCTGCAGGCGGTGCGCCAATGCTTGAATGGGCCGAAACCGGCGCCTATCCGTGCGGTCAGAGCGTGGCGTGCGCCGCGGGCGAGCTCCGCGCGCGCACCCGACTCCACCATCGACACTTCCATCGAACACATCCAAGGACGTTGCCCATGACCCCGACCACCCGTCGTTTCGCCTACGCCTCGCTGCCGTTGCTGATCGGCCTCGCCCTCGGTGCGTTGAGCACGGGCGGCGGGCAGCCGGCGACCGCGGCGCTGCCGCCGGCAATCGACGGCCAGGCGCTGCCGTCGCTCGCGCCGATGCTCGAGCGCGTGACGCCGGCGGTCGTCAACATCGCCTCGAAGACGCACGTCGCGGTGCGCAACCCGTACTTCGACGATCCGATCTTCCGCCGCTTCTTCGGGGTGCCGAACATGCCGCGCGAGCGCGTGCAGCAGTCGCTCGGCTCGGGCGTGGTGGTCGACGCGGCCAAGGGCTACATCCTCACCAACAACCACGTCGTCGACGGCGCCGACGACATCGCGGTCACGCTCGCCGACGGCCGCACCCTCAAGGCGAAGGTGCTCGGCACCGATCCCGACACTGACCTCGCGGTGCTGCAGATCCCGGCCGAGAAGCTCACCGCGCTGCCGGTCGCCGATTCGGCCGCGCTGCGCATGGGCGACTTCGTCGTCGCGGTCGGCGACCCGTTCGGCATCGGCCAGAGCGCGAGCACGGGCATCGTCTCCGGCCTCGGCCGCAGCGGCCTGCGCGGCTCGGGTTTCCAGAACTTCATCCAGACCGACGCGTCGATCAACCCGGGCAACTCGGGCGGCCCGCTGGTGAACCTGCGCGGCGAACTGGTCGGCATCAACTCGATGATCTACTCGCCGTCGGGCGGCAGCGTCGGCATCGGCTTCGCGATCCCGTCCAACCTCGCCAGCGACGTGCTGCGCCAGCTCGTCGCGACCGGCCAGGTCAAGCGCGGCGTGCTCGGCGTCGAGGCGCAGGACCTCACGCCCGACCTCGCGCGCGTGCTCGCGCTCGACGGCGCGCACGGCGCGGTCGTCACGCGCGTGCGCGCGAACTCGCCCGCGGAAACCGCCGGCCTGCGCGCGGGCGACGTGATCATCACGCTCAACGGCAAGAGCGTCGCCGGCGAGCAGGACCTGCACAACATCGAAGGCCTCACCGCGCCGGGTGCGGCGGTCGAGGTCGGCGTGCAGCGCGACGGCAAGCTCATCACGATCAGCACGACGCTCAAGCCGACCGAACTCGCGGTGCTCAAGGGCGACGCGCTCGACGCGCGCCTAGCCGGCGTCACCTTCAGCGAACTCGCCGACACGCTGCGCCGCCAGGGCATCGGCGGCGTCAGCGTGAGCCGCATCGCCGAGACCAGTCGCGCCTACGCCGCCGGATTGCGCAATGGCGACGTGATCGTCGCACTGAACCGCCGCGACCTCGGCGGCGCGAGCGACTTCACGCGCCTGCTCGCGGCGCACCCGCGCCAGCTCATGCTGACCCTGCTGCGCGGCGACGAGGCGTATTACCTGCTGCTGCAATGACGACGGAGCCGGTAGGGTGGGACGCAGCCGCGTAGCGGCAAGTCCCACCGCGCGCGCGCATCACGCTACTCGGTGGGACTCGCGGTGGGTGTGTGTCGCGACCGTTCGCGGTTCCGCGCCGCTGCGTCCCACCCTACCCGCACCAGATCGCCTGCCGAACGCACGGTGGGACTCGGGGTGAGTGCGTGTCGCAACCGTTCACGGTTTCGCGCCGCTAAGTCCCACCCTACCCGCGCCAGATCGCCTACCGAACGCACGGTGGGACTCGCGGTGGGTGCGTGTCGCAACCGTTCACGTTTCCGCGCCGCTGCGTCCCACCCTACCCACGGTGCTTTTCCGCGCTTCGAAGCCTTCCCCGACGGATCATTCGGCGAGCCCCGCCCGCCTGTGCGCGCGGTCGCGGCAGGGGCCGGACCTGCGTGCTAATGTGCGCCCCTCTCCGCTCACCGCACGAACCGCACATCATGTCGCCACGCCGCTTCCTTCGCCCGCTGCTGCTCGCCACCGCCGCACTGCTCGGCACGGGCTCCGCCGTCGCCGCCCCGCAGGACGACCTCGTCTGGCGCGGCGACCACGCCACCGGGCGCGCGATCATGGACGACCTCGCCAAGGAGTACGCCAAGCAGAAGCTCGGCAAGATCACGCTGCAGCCGTTCAGCACCGTGTCGGGCCTCGACGCGGTCGCCAACGGCAGCGCGGACATCGCCGGCAGCGCGCGCGGCAAGTACCTGCGCCGCGCCGAGGAGGCGCCGCTCGAGTTCTCGCCAGTCGCGCTCGATGCGGCCGTGCTGGTGACGCACCCGAAGAACCCGGTGCGCAGCCTCACGCTCAAGCAGGTCTACGACATCTACTTCGGCCGCATCAAGAACTGGAAGGACCTCGGCGGCGAGGACAAGGAGATCAACCTGTACGGCATCGCCGCACCGCTCGACGGCGTCGAGTACTCGTTGCGCGAACTCGTCTACCGCAAGGGCGACCAGCCGGTCGCGGTGCCGCGCCTGTACCTCAACACGCTCAAGCTCGAGGAAGCGGTCACGCTCGATCCCGCCGGCCTCGGCCTGTCCACGCTCGCCAACACCTATGCGAACAAGGGCGTGCGCGCGATGGCGATCGAAGGCGTCGAGCCTTCGGTGCGCAACGTCACCGACGGCACCTACCCGCTCTACATCACGCTCTACTCGGTCAACCGCGCCGACTCGCCCAAGCTCGCCGCGATCGACAAGTTCCGCAATTTCCTCGCCACCCCGGCGGCGAAGGAGATCCTCAAGAAGCACCAGCTGATCCCGTACGCGGACGCGAGCGACCTCGTCGCGAAGAACGAGGACCGCATGAAGTTCATCGACGCGCGCGTCGGCCGCGACGCGGTCGCCGCCGCGGCGCTCGCCGCGGGCACGACGCCGCCGCCGCCGGTCGCCGCACCGCGCGCGACGCTCGCCGCGAAGCAGGGCATCGCGCCGACCTCCGACACCGCGCAGGCCGCGCGCGAGAACCTCGCGCGTGCCGAGGCGAAGAAGCAGGCCGAAGCCGAGGCGCAGAAGACCGCCGAGGCGAACGCGAAGAAGGCCGCCGCACCGAAGGCCGGGCCGGCCACGGTCGCGAAGAAGGACGACGCCGCGCCGAAGAAGGCCGCCGCGCCGGCCAAGCCGAAGGTCGCGAAGGCCGCCCCGGCGAAGCCGAAGGGCGAGGCGAAGCCGAAGGCGACCGCCAAGGCCGACGCGCCCGCGAAGCCCGAACCCGCGAAGGCGCCGACGTTCGGCAACGTCAGCGCGGGCACCAGCGGCAACTGAATCCCGCGCGCGGCGTCATGCGCATCCGCGCGGTCTCGCTCGACCTCGACGATACGCTGTGGCCGATCGAGCCTGCGATCGTCGCGGCCGAACAGGCGCTCGACGAATGGCTGCGCACGCACCACGCGCCGGTCGCCGCGGCGTGGCCGATCGCCGCGCTGCGTGAGCTGCGCGAGCGCGTGTCGGACGAGCACCCGCACCTCGCGCACGACTTCACCGCGCAGCGCCTGATCACGCTCGAGCGCGCGTTCGCCGCGTGCGGCATCGGCGACCAGCACGTCGCCGACGCGTACGAGGTTTATTTCGCCGCGCGCAACCGCGTCGACTGCTACGCCGACGCACTGCCCGCGCTGCATGCGATCGGTGCGCACGTGCCGCTCGCGAGCATCTCCAACGGCAACGCCGACCTCGGCCGCATCGGCTTGCGCACGCATTTCCGCGCCTGCATCTCGGCGCGCGAATACGGCATCGCCAAGCCGGCCGCGGCGATCTTCCACGCCGCCTGCGACGCGCTCGGCATCGCGCCGGGCGAGGTGCTGCACGTCGGCGACGATCCCTGGCTCGACGTCGCCGGCGCGCGCGCGGCCGGGTTGCGCACGGCCTGGCTCAACCGCGGCGGCGGCGCCTGGCCGGACCACCAGGCGCTCGCGGACGTGCGGCCCGACCTCGAGCTGCGCGACCTCGGCGAGCTCGCGCGCTGGATCGAGGCGCACGCGGTCGCGGGCGACCGGGCCGGCTGAACGGTATCCCCGCGCGGCCCCCGACGAGGCACAATCCGCGTTCGCCGCCGCTCGATACCGATGCCCGGCGGGTACACCGGCCGCCGGCGCAGTGCATGCACGCCGCGGCGATCGACGACGAGGACAGCGATGGATGCGTGGAGCATGACCAAGGACGCCGACGGCGCGACACCCCTGATCGCGGTCGACCGCACGAACTTCGCCGCGGTCGCCGACGCGCTCGGCGCGACCGTGCGGCGCTGGTGCGCGGCGAACGGTTTCGCCGGCGAGGCGGGCCGCTTCGTGCTCGTGCCGGCCGCCGACGGCGGCGCCGGCGTCGTGCTCGCCGGCTGCGACGCGCGCGAGGGCCTGTTCGCGCTCGCTTCGTTGCCGGTGCGCCTGCCCGAGGGACGCTACACGCTCGACGCGCGCGGTCTCGCGCTCGATGCCGGCGACGTCGCGCTCGGCTGGGCGCTCGGCGCGTACCAGTTCACGCGCTACAAGAAGCCCGCGCGCAAGCCCGCGCAGCTCGTCGTCGACGACGCGGTCGCGACACGCATCGAAGCACTCGGCGCCGCGGCGTACCAGGTGCGCGATCTCGTCAACACGCCGACCGAGGACATGGGCCCGGCCGAACTCGCCGGCGCCGTGCGCACGCTCGCCGAACGGCACGGCGCGCAGTACCGCGAATGGGTCGGCGACGACCTGCTCGCGGCGAATTTCCCGACCATCCACGCGGTCGGTCGCGCGAGCCACCGCGCGCCACGCCTCGCCGAACTCGCGTGGGGCACCGCCGGCGCACCGCATCTCGTGCTCGTCGGCAAGGGCGTCTGCTTCGACACCGGCGGCCTCGACATCAAGCCCGCCGACGGCATGCGCTGGATGAAGAAGGACATGGGCGGCGCCGCGCACGCGATCGCGCTCGCCTCGCTCGTGCTCGCGGCGAAGCTGCCGGTGCGCCTGACCCTGCTCGTGCCCGCGGTCGAGAACGCGATCGCCGGCAACGCGTACCGCCCCGGCGAAGTCATCACGACGCGCGCGGGCATCAGCGTCGAAGTCGACAACACCGACGCCGAGGGTCGCCTCGTGCTGTGCGACGCGCTCGCCTACGCGGCCGAGCACAAGCCCGACCTCATCCTCGACTTCGCCACGCTCACCGGCGCCGCGCGCGTCGCGCTCGGCCCCGAACTGCCCGCGCTGTTCGCCAACCGCGACGATGTCGCCGGCGCGCTGCTCGATGCCGCCCAGGCGACGCGCGACCCGCTCTGGCGCCTGCCGCTGTGGCGCCCGTACCTGGCGATGCTCGACTCGCACGTCGCCGACCTCGCCAACGCGGGCGCCTCGCGCCACGCCGGCGCGATCACCGCGGCGCTCTACCTCGAACGCTTCGTCCCCGAGGCGCAGGCCTGGGCGCACCTCGACGTCTATTCGTGGAACGACGCCGACAAGCCGGGTCGGCCGCGCGGCGGCGAGGCGCAGGGGCTGCGCGCGTATTTCGAGTTCCTGCGGCGCCGCTACGCCTGATGCCCGGACCGCGGGCGATCCGCGCGCGCCTCAACCGGTGAAGAGGCGCGCATTGAGCCACAGGTGCACGAGGATGCTCGCGACGTAGCCGAGCGCGATGACGGCGCTCCATCGAAGATGCGCGTTGAACGTGTAAAGACCGCGCGACACGCCCATGAGGGCGACACCGGCCGCCGAACCGATCGACAGCAGGCTGCCGCCGACACCGGCAGTCAGCGTGACGAGCAGCCATTGGCCGAGATCCATCGGCGGATCCATCCTGAGCACGGCGAACATGATCGGGATGTTGTCGACCACGGCGGACAGCACGCCCATGCCCGTGTTCGCGAGCGTGAAGCCGAAGCCGCCGTACATCGCGTGCGAAGCGAGTTCGAGATAGCCGAGGGCGGCGAGGCCGCCGACGCAGGCGAACACGCCGTAGAAGAACAGCAGCGTGTCCCATTCGGCGTGCGCGATGATCCTGAAGATCGAGTAGCCGTTGTCGTCCTGGATGCCTTGCGCGAGGGCGTAGCGCCGCTGGCGCCGATCGATGCGGGTCGCGAGGATGTTGAGCAACGCGAGGCCGGTCAGCATGCCGTAGGCGGCCGGCATCCCGAGCCACTGGCGGCCGACGACCGTGATCAGGATGGTGATCGCGAACGTCACGCAGATGCCGATGCCGCCGTCCTTGACCCGCGCGGCCTGGTCCGCGGGATGGGGCCGCCCCTTCGGCACGGCGAAGGCCATGATCGCGGCCGGCACCAGCCAGTTGACCAGCGACGGAACGAAGATCGCGAAGAACTGCGCGAACTCGACCTTGCGCGCCTGCCACACCATGAGCGTCGTGATGTCGCCGAACGCACTCCACGCGCCGCCCGCGTTGGCGGCGACCACGAGGTTGACGAACGCGAGCGTGATGAAGCGCGCGTTGCCGGAGCACACGGCGAGGATGACCGCCGACATGACCAGCGCCGTGGTCAGGTTGTCGAGCACGGGGGAAATCAGGAAGGCGATCGCGCCGGTGACCCAGAACAGCTGCCGGTAGCTGAGATGGCGTCGCGTCAGTTGCGAGCGGAGCGCTTCGAAGACGTTTCGCTCGCCCATCGCGGTCACGTAGGTCATCGCGACGACGAGGAAGAAGAACACTTCCGAGTATTCGAGGAACATGCCTTCGAACGCCGCGCGCACGGCATCGCTGCCTGATGCCGGGACCTGCCACGCGAGCAATCCCCAGATCAGTCCGGCCGCGAGCATGACCGGCTTCGACTTGGCGACGTGGATGCGCTCCTCGAGGATCACGGCCGCGTAGGCGAGCACGAACAACGCCAGGCAGATCCAGCCGACCGGGTGCGCCGTCAGGTGGAAGTTCGTGGCCTCGCCTTCGGCGACGGCCGGGAGCGCGGACAGCAGGGCCAGCGGGACGCCCGGGCTCATGCGGCGGCCCCCTTCATGCGTTCCTGTTCGAAATCGCGGATGAGGCGCTGCGCGATCGCCTTGTAGACCGGCGTCCTGCAGACCAGCGACGAGACGGCACGCGCGAGCATGCAGACGGCGAGGATCGGAATCACCATGTCACGATTGTCGGTCAGTTCCATCGAAATGATCGCCGAGGTCAGCGGCGCCTGCGTCACTGCGGCGAGATAACCGGCCATCCCGAGCAACACGACCGCCGAAGACTCGGCGCCGGGCATGATCGCGGCGATGTTCTGGCCGATGCCCGCGCCTACCGCGAGTGCGGGCGAGAAGATGCCGCCGGGGATGCTCGCCCAGTAGGACACGATGTTGGCGAGGAACTTCAGTGCGCCGAACGCCCCGGAGGGCGCCGGAGCCGCGCCTTCGAGAATCGCACGTGCCTGGTCGTAGCCGGTTCCATATACGCTGCCGGCGCTGGCCAGACCGAGCAGCGCCAGCACGAAGCCGCAGGCCGCGGCGAACCGCACGGGCCATCGTTCGCGCAGCCGCGCGACCCGGGCGAGCACGCGGCCGCTGTCGAGCAGGATCACGCGCGCGAACGTGCCGCCGGCGAGCCCGCACGCCAGCGCGCACGGGAGAATCGCCAGCCAGCTGCGGCTGAGCGGGAACGCGGTGGTGATCTTGCCGAAGTAGGCGTACTCGCCGACGATGCCGAGCGAGACCACGCCCGCGATGATGACCGCGGTCAGCACGACGCCGCTCATGCGCGATTCGAACGCGCCGGCCATCTCCTCGATCGCGAATACGACGCCGGCCAGTGGCGCATTGAAGGCCGCGGCGATGCCGGCCGCGCCACCTGCGAGCACGAACCGCGCGGCGGCCTGCGGATCGGCAAAGCCGAACCGGCGACCGAGCGCATACATGAGGCCGGCACCCACGTGCACGGTCGGACCTTCGCGCCCGATCGACGCGCCGGCCGCGAGCGCGGCCAACGTCAGGGCCATCTTGCCGGCGGCGACGCGCAGCGAAAGCAATCGCCCGCGGAATCCCGGGTCGTCGACCTGCAGCGCCGCGATCGCCTGCGGAATGCCCGAGCCGCGAGTGGCCTTGAAGACACCGCTCGTCGACCACGACAACAGGGCGAACACCGCCGGCGTGAGCAGCAGGGGCCAGTAGCGGCTGTGCTCGAGCAGGCGCAGGAACAGTCCATAGACGACCTCGCTTGCCCGAGCGAACAGGATCGCCGACAGTCCGACCAGCACGGCACCGCCCCAGAGCAGGGTGCGTCGCCGCCATTGATGGGGCGACAGCCAGTCATGGTTCTTCAGGCGATCGATGCGGGACGCCATGCCATGCCTCACGAAACCGGATCCGCCCGGCACGCGAATACGGGGACCCGCCCCCGCTCCGTCTGCATCGCTGCCCGGACTCGCACACACGACCGCCGTGGTTTCATGATAGAGCTGTACTCCATTCGTGCGATCGCAGCCTTCGATCCGATCGCGGACCGACATTTTCGCGCAACCCGAGCCGATTCAACGAATGCCTCGCACCCGCAAGCACACGATTGCCGAACCAGTGAACAGCGCGGTGCCGTCGGAAGACGTGATGGCACTGCTGGCGAAGTTCCGCATCATCCTGCAGTCCACCCGCCAGCACTACCAGGCCATCCAAGACTCGGTGGGCATCGGCGGCGCGCAACTGCAGGCGCTCGCCATCGTCGCCGCGCAACCGAACGTCGGCATCTCCGCGCTCGCACGCGCCATGCTGATCCGCCAACCGACCGCCAGCAATCTCGTCGAGCAACTGGTGACGCTGGGACTCCTGCAGAAGAAGAAGAGCGGCGTCGACCAGCGCGCGAGCGAGCTGACCATCACGCCGAAGGCGCGCCGCCTGCTCGCCCGTGCGCCCGGTCCGATCGTCGGGATCCTCGCCGACGCGCTCGCCTCGTTGAGCCCGTCCGCCCGAACCATGCTCGGCCGATCGCTGGACGCGGTGCTGCAGGCGATGAAATCCCGCGACGACAGCGCGCGCTTCCGTCCCCTCGCCGACTCCTGAGAGCTCTCGACTCCGGCCGACCAGATACATTCGTTGCTATATAGTCTCGAAGGCGTATAGTACACCTCGAGCGCAGGGGCTGGTGGTTTAGCGACGATCCTTTCGATCTGGACGGTGGCCGGTGACCGCGCAAGGCGCGATCGCTTCGATCGATCCGCGCACCGTGAAGGGGATCCGCCCATGGCCACATCCGCTGACTGCATCGTTGTTTGCGCGTCCGACCCACGACGGTCGTCGACATGTCGCGTCACGACACCCGCATCGACGCGAAGGTCGTCGAGCGAGTGACCGGCGCATTGGAATCCGGCTCGGCGATGTTTCGCGCCGATGCACGCCGGTCGCGCGAGTGCTTCGAACCATGAGCAGGCTCGTCGTCGTGAGCAATCGCGTCGCGATTCCGAACGAGCACGGTGCAGGCGGCCTCGCGTCGGGCGTGATGGCGGCCTTGCGCGACAGCGGCGGCATCTGGTTCGGATGGAACGGCCGCGTGGTCGCGACCCTCGCGGACGAGGTGAACACGCAGACCGACGGCAACGTGACCTACGCGACGCTGGGGCTCACCCAGCGCGACTTCACCGACTACTACTCCGGCTTCGCCAACCGCACGCTCTGGCCGCTGTTCCATTTTCGCCCGAGCCTGGTCGACTTCACGCGCTCGACCTACGAAGCCTACGTGCGGGTGAACGCGCATTTCGCCGAACGGCTGGCTCCCCTGCTCCGCCCCGGCGACCTGGTCTGGATCCACGACTATCACCTGATCCCGCTCGGCGCGGCGCTGCGGCGACTTGGGGTTCTTTCGCGCATCGGCTTCTTCCTGCACACGCCGTTCCCGCCCAGCGAGCTTCTCGTCACGCTGCCGGTGCATCGCGAGCTCTTCGAAGCGCTGCTCGCTTACGACCTGGTGGGATTCCAGACGGAGTCCTACCTCAAGGCCTTCCGCGAATACATCGTCGGGGAAGCGAACGGCGAGATCAACGAACGCGGTGTCATCAGCATACGCGGCGGCCGGCACAGCGTGCGGGCCGGCGTGTTCCCGATCGGTATCGATGTCGACAGGACCGCCGAGCAGGCCGCCGCAGCCGGCGAGCTCGAGCCCGTGCGAGCGTTGAAGGCCAGCATCGGCTCGCGCGCACTCATCATTGGTGTCGACCGCCTCGACTACAGCAAGGGCCTTCCCGAGCGCTTCAAGGCGTATGCGGAGCTGCTCGACAAGGAAACCTCGTTGCGCCGTTCCGTCATCCTGCTGCAGATCGCACCGCCTTCGCGCAGTGAAGTGCCCGAATACCGTCGACTGCGCCGACAGCTCGAGCGGCTCGCCGGCTCGATCAACGGAAAGCTCGCGGATGCCGACTGGTCACCGATCCGCTACGTCAACAAGACCTACCGCCCGGACGTCCTGTCCGGCTGCTACCGGCACGCGCGCGTGGGCCTGGTGACGCCGCTGCGCGATGGAATGAATCTCGTCGCCAAGGAATACGTCGCGTGCCAGAATCCGCGCGATCCGGGCGTGCTCGTGCTTTTCCGTTTCGCCGGCGCGGCGAACGATCTGCGCGGCGCGCTGCTCGTCAACCCGAACGACATCGAGGCGACCGCGCGTACGCTGAATGCCGCCCTCGACATGTCGCTGGGCGACCGGCGTCTGCGCTGGGAAGAGTCGATGGCCGCGCTACGAAGGCAGGACGTCACGGCATGGCGGACGCGTTTCATCCGTGCGCTCGCCCAAACCTCGGGCAGCGAGGAGCAGGACTACTCCGATGTATCGCTGCCACGAAACTGAGAAACATCGCGCGCTGGTCCGTCATCTCATCACCCCCGGCATTCGCCCGAGCGAGTCGCCCAGGCTTTCAGACACGCATCTCGTACTGGATTCACGCGATGAGTGATGTGATTCCCGCCGATGTCCGCCGCCTCGTCCTCGCGAATGCGATGACCATTCCCCACATCGAGGCGATCCTGCTGTTCCGACGCGAGTCGAAGACGTGGACGCCAGCGCAAATGGCACCTCGTCTGTACGTGGAGGAAGACCGCGCCTGCAAGATTCTCAGCGACCTCGAGACACTGGGCGTGATCGACCGCGAAGAGGCTGAAGGGGTATATCGCTATCGTCCACGCCCTGAGGATTTCGCCCGATTGCTGGATCGATTGGAGCTGGCCTATTCGCAGCATCTCGTACCGATGACCCGACTCGTGCACGCCGCGCACGACCGCACGGCCGAGCAATTCGCGAAGGCATTTCGCATTCGCAAGGACCCATGACATGGCGATTTTCGTCTACGGCTTGTGTGCCCTCACGGCGCTGATGTGCGCGTTCCTGCTTCTGCGGGCGTACCACGCCACGCGATCGGCAGTATTGTGGTGGAGCGGGCTGTGCTTCAGCGGCCTGATGCTCAGCAACGTGATCCTCATCGTCGACAAGCTGGTGTTCCCGCAGATCGACCTGCTCGGCCTGCGCCTGTGGATCACCCTGGTTTCCCTTGGCCTGCTCCTTTACGGCCTGATCAACTCGGGCGAGTGAGTCATCGTGACGAATTTCCTGCAAGGCGCGATCGCGATGGCGGCCATGGCGGCCGCACTGATCTTCCTGCGCTTCCATCGGCGCACGCGCGACCGGTTTTTCCTGTACTTCGTCGCCTCGTTCCTGCTCGAGGCCGCTGGACGAGCCTTGACGGTGGCTTGGCAGTGGACCGAGCAGGGAAGCACGACCGTCTACATCCTGCGCATCGTTTCCTATGGCCTCATCCTGGCGGCGATCCTCGACAAGAATCTTCCGCGCCGAAAGCGGGGATGATCGAGGCGGGACCATTGGCGCGCGACCGCGCGGGCACCGCTCGGACTCGTAGTCGCCGTGTTCGCCTCAACGCGTCGTCGGGCCGGTGTTGGCCCGGGTGAAGTACAGCGCGGCCTGTGTGCGATCGTCGACGCCGATCTTCTCGAGTACCGTGCTCACATAGCCCTTCACCGTGCCTTCGGTGAGACCGAGGCGGGTGGCGATGCGCCGATTGCTCAGGCCCTCGCCGATCAGCTCGAGCACGTTGCGCTCGCGCGGCGTGAGTGCGGCGAACGGATCGGCGGTCGCGGAGCCGCGCAGCAGCTCGACGAGCTGCCGCCGCATGGTTTCATGGAACCACGGCTGTCCTTCTGCGACCGCGCGCACCGCGCTCACGAGGTCGTCGCGCGTCGCATCCTTGAGCAGGTAACCGATCGCGCCCGCCTGCAACGTGTCGCGCAACCGCTCATCCTCGGCGAAACTGGTGAAGACGACGATGTGGCACGTGGGCACCTTCTGCTTGAGGCGGCGAATCGTCTCGGCGACCGGCAGGCCGGGCATGACGAGGTCGATGAGGATGACGTCGGGCGCAGCCGCCTCGACTGTGCGCAGCGCGTCGTCGCCGCAATCCGCTTCGGCCACGACGACGAAGCCATTGCCGTCCTCGAGCACCGCTCGCAGGCCCTCGCGGACGACCGCGTGGTCGTCGACCAGCATCAGGCGCAGGACAACGGCGTTCATGCGTTCCCGATCTCGCGGTCGCGGCGCGGCAGGCAAGCGACGACGTCGAGTCCGTTCGGCAGCATCGGCTTCAGCTGGAGTTCGCCGCCCAGGCGCGCGAGCCGATCGCGCATGCTCTTGAGGCCGATTCCGCCGCGGGCGGTCGGCGGCAGGCCGCCGCCGTCGTCGCGGATCGACAGGTAGGCGTGGTTTGCATCGACATGTGCCTCGACCGCCACTTCCCGGGCACCCGAGTGGCGGATCACGTTGGAGACCGCCTCCTGGCAGACCCGATACATGGCCTCCTCGTGCGGGAGATGCTGCGGTCGATAGCGGTCGAACCGGTACCGCCGCGCCAGCGTCTCGGGGATCATCGCTTCGAGCAGCTTGGGCAGCGCCGCGCCGAGGCCGCCGTCGCGCAGGCGATCCAGGCCGAGGAAATCCCGGTTCTGCGGCAGGATGTGCCGGCCGCTGTGGCTCTCGTGCGGGGGTCTGAGTTCGCGCAACAGCGCGCGCATTTCCGCGAAGGCCGATTGCGCCAGTTCCGCCAGGCGTTTCGCGCGGCGTTCGCCCTCCTGCGCGCTGCTGCGCCATGCGGACGGCAATGCTTGTGCAAGGAGGCTGATGCTCGACAGGATCTGCGTCACCGAGTCGTGCAACTCGCCGCGCAGGCGCATGCGCTCCTGCCACACCGCCGCCTCGCGGTTCTGTTCGTGCAAGCGCGCATTCTGGATCGCGATGCCGAGATGGTCGGCGATGATCTCGATCGTGCGCTGATCCAGTTCGTCGTAAGGCTGCTCGCCCTCGACGTTGACGACGCCGACGACTTCGCCGGCGCAGAAGATCGGTACGGCGAGTTCGGCGCGCGCGCCCTCGGTCGTCGGCGGGGTGATGTAGCCCGGCACGGCGCCGACGTCGTCCACGCGCTGCGCACGACGTTCGCGCACGGCCTTTCCCATCACACCCCGTTCGATCGGAAGGCGATCGATGCCCTGGATCTGTCGCTTGTAGCCGCCGCCGCGGATCTCCACGACCAGCACGCCGGGATCGTCGGGATCGAGCAGCGGGATATCGACGTTGGGGAACTCCAGCACGTCGTGCACGGCGTCCGCTGCCTGCTGCAGCATCGATTTGAGATCGGCTCCCGCATTGATGATCTTCGCGACGCGCGCGACCAGCTCGAAGCGCGCCGTGCGCCGGCGCGCACGCTCGTAGCGGTGCGCGTTCGCGATCGCGATGCCGGCGTGGCGTGCGAACGTCTGCAGCGTCTCCAATGCATCGGGCGGCAAAACGCGCGGCGGCGCAACGCCGATGCCGAAGAATCCCGTGAGCTCGCCCTTCCAGTGGATCGGCACGCCGATCACCTGGTTGTCGGCGAGTTCCGGCAATGTGATGCGCGCGATGTCGCCGTAGCGCGCGACCACCGGCTGGCCGGACTCGAGTACGGCACCCGCCAAGCCGACGCCCGGCCCCATCTCGGCGCCCAGTTCGCGCTCGGGCATGCGGTAGACCGCGGCGGTGCGGATCAGATTCCGGTGCCGATCGTGCAGTCCGATCGTGCCGTCGTCGGCGCCGATGAGCAGGCAGGCGTATTCGGCGATCCGCGCCAACAGCGGCTGCAGCTGCAGCTCGCTGCTGATCTCCTCGACGAAGTGCCGTAGCAGGGCCTGCGGCGAATCCGTCGCGTCGGAGTGCGGATCGGTCATCCTCGGACACGAGCGGCGATCGGGTCCACGAGGATATCGGATGCGCCGCCTGCGCGCCGCGCCCGGATGGACGTCGCGCACCGCCGAGCGAAGCACGCCACCGCGAATCACCGGCTCGAGGGGGCCGCCTCCGGTACCGGCAGGCCGTCGAATCCGTCATGGAAAAGGCGCTCCTGTTCGATCTCGAAGGCACCGAGATCGCAGCCGGATCCGTTCGGGCGCTCGACGCCACGCTGGTCGATCGGCGGACAGAATTCGCTGTCGCCGGCATCCATGGCGGGGCTGCCCTCGGCCAGCGCGTGGGTCATCGTGGGACCGCCGTTGGCGGTGAGCGGTGCCAGTTGCGGATCGTCGGACAGCGTCGGCTGGCACGAGCCCCCCCGGCGCCAGCAGCGCGATCGAGGTAACCGTGCCGCCGCTGATGGCGCATTCGGTACCGGTGTTGCCCGCAATGACCGTGTTGGCGAAGGTCGTGTCCGCGCTGAAGGCGAACACGCCACCGAATCCGCCGTTGTTGCCGTTGCCGGAGATCGTGAGATGGACGGCGACGAGCGTGCCGCGATTCTGGATCGCGCCCTCGCGCTGCAGCGTCAGGCCGTTGCCGCTGAAGGTGCTGTTGCTGATCTGCGCCGAGCCCGAGTTGAAGATCGCCGATCCGCGCTGCGCGTCGTTGGCGTCGAACGTGCTGCCGTCGACGACGAGCACGCTGTCGAGGGCGCTGAAGATCGCGCCGCCACCGAGCCCGTTGATGGTTCCGCCGACGTTGTGGTCGAAGCGCGAATCGAACACCGCGAGCCGGCCGGCGCTGCGTACGCCGCCGCCGAGGTCGTCCAGCACGCCGTTGCTGACGCGCAAGCGGCGCAGCGTGAGGTCGCCGTCGGTGGTGACGCGAAAGCTGCGCACGTCGGTGCGGCCGCGGATCTGCACCAGCGCGTCGCCGCCGGCCGAGGCGTCGCCGGCGACGCTGCTGCCGTCGATCGTGACGTGCTTGTCGACGACGATTTCGCTCGAGAGTTCGAGCACGATGCGATCGGCGAACGTGATCGTGCCGCCGTCGCACAGCCCGGCAACGGCCGAGCGCAGCGTGCCGGTGCCGTCGTCGGCGTCGCTGGTGACGACGGCGTCGCTGATGCAGCCGGCCGGTGGCGGTGCCGCTGCGGCGTTTCCGCCCTGGGCGAGTGATGCCGAGGCGAGCACGAGCAGCGCGAGGGCGGCCGGTCCGAGTGTCGGGCGATGCAGGGGCGGGCGGCAGGGCATGGCGGACTCCAGTCGTCGAGAATGCGAGGCAGCGAGCATTCCAGAGCGTCCGGACCAGTGACACTGACTTTGGTGGGTATCGCCCCCTGCCTTTCGTCGGAGGGACGCAGGCACGCCAAGCAACGAAAAGGCCCGGAATCCCGGGCCTTTTTTCACCACATTGCGCAGGGCGCGATCAGTTCACCTCGAGCGGTACCACCGCACCGCGCGGCAGCACCTGCTGCGCAAGCTTGGTATCCGAGCGCACGAGGCCGATCTCGTCGGCGAGGATGTGCGCGGCTTCGTCGAGGATGATGTCGCGCTTCTCCTTCGCTTCCTTCTCGCGCGCGACTTCGGTCGAGATGCCGCGCTCGTCCGGCTGCAGGCCGTCGTCCTGCAGGGCGGGCTTGTCGCCGTCGTCCTCGGCGGTGGCGCCGGCGACGCTGGTCTTGCCGTCCGCGCCCGCGACGCCGTTCTTGCCGTCGGCGCCCGGCTTGCGGCCGCCCTTGTCCTTGGCTTCGTCGGTGATCTTGGCTTGCGTCTTCGCCGCGGGATCCGCGTCGGGCACCGCGTGGCCGACCGCGGCGTCGCGCGCCTTGCGCTTGGCTTCCTGCTCGTCGCGTTCCTTGCGTCGCACCTGCTCGTTGAGCGACACGGTCTTCTGTTCGCGCAGCGTGCGCAGGTCGGCGAGGTCGGCCTCGAAGTTCTTCCACTCGCCGTTCGCGGCGACGCGGCCGGTATGGCGCTCGGCGAGCAGCGGCACGATCGGCTTGAGGTCGGCGACCGGCTGGTACTTCGCCGGCGCGATCGACGTCCACGGCAGCGCGTTGTCGTAGCTCGACTCGCCGAAGTCCTGCGCGTCGACGGTGAGCGGGAAGCTGATGTCGGGCGTGACGCCGCGCAGCTGGGTCGAACCGCCGTTGATGCGGAAGAACTGCGCGATGGTCATCTTGACCTCGCCGTAGGCGGGCTTCTCGTTGTGCGCGACGTCGTCGAGGTCGACGAGGTTCTGCACCGTGCCCTTGCCGAACGTCGGCTCGCCGACGATGACGCCGCGGCCGTAGTCCTGGATCGCCGCGGCGAAGATCTCCGAAGCGGACGCGGATGCGCGATTGACGAGCACCGCGAGCGGGCCGTCCCACGCCATGCCGGCGCGCGTGTCGGCGTCGGCCTCGACCTGGCCGCTCGCGTTGCGCACCTGCACGACCGGGCCCTTGTCGATGAACAGGCCCGTGAGGTCGGTCGCTTCGGCGAGCGAGCCACCGCCGTTGTTGCGCAGGTCGACGATGACGCCGTCGACCTTGTCGGCCTTGAGTTCGCCGAGCAGCTTCTCGACGTCGCGCGTGGCGCTCTTGTAGTCGCGGTCGCCGCGGCGGCGCGCGTCGAAGTCCTGGTAGAACGTCGGCAGCGAGATCACGCCGATGCGGCGCGTGTGCTGCGCGTCCTTGATCTCGATGACCGACTTCTTCGCCGCCTGCTCCTCGATGCTGACCTTCTTGCGCACGAGCGAGAGCGTGATGTGCTTGCCGTCCGGACCCGCGTCCGCCGGCAGCACCTCGAGGCGCACGACGGTGTCCTTGTTACCGCGGATCTTGTCGACGACGTCGTCGAGGCGCCAGCCGACCACGTCGGTGATCGGGCCGTTCTCGCCCTGGCCGACGCCGACCACGCGGTCGCCGACCTTGAGCTGCTTGGACAGCGCGGCCGGGCCGCCCGGCACGATCTCGCGGATCGCGGTGTAGTCGTCGTCGCGCTGCAGCACCGCGCCGATGCCCTCGAGCGAGAGCTTCATCGCGATGTCGAAGTTCTCCGACGCGCGCGGGCCGAGGTAGTTCGTGTGCGGCTCGATCGACGACGCGTAGGCGTTCATGAACGTCTGGAACACGTCTTCGCTGTTGAGCTGGCGCACGCGGTCGAGGTAGTTCGCGTAGCGCTTGTCGAGCGTGTCGCGGATGTCCTTCTCGGCCTTGCCGGCGAGCTTGAGGCGCAGCCAGTCGTTCTTGATGCGCTTGCGCCAGACGTCGTTGACCTCGGCCTCGTCCTTCGGCCACGGCGCCTTCTCGCGCTCGTAGACGTAGCTCTCGTCCTTGCTGAAGTCGAAGCCCTTGGCGAGCAGCGAGCGTGCGTAGGCGACGCGTTCACCGACGCGCTGCTCGTAGATGTTGAACATCGCGTACGGCGCGGCGAGGTCCTGGTTGTAGATCGCGTCGTCGAGCGTGATGCGATACGGCGCGAACTTGTCGATGTCGGCCTGGGTGAAGAACAGGCGGTCGCCGTCGAGCGCGTCGAGGTAGCGCTTGAAGATCTGCTCGCTCATCGCGTCGTCGAGCGGCGTCGGCTTGTAGTGGAAATGGGTGAGGAACCGCGTCGCCCAGACCGCGGCCTCGCTCTCCGACGCGCTCGCCTTGAGCAGTGGCGCGGCGCCTTCCTCGGTCGTGGGTTTGGCGAACGCGACCGGGCCGACGAGGGCGGCCAAGGCGAGGCAGAGCAGCGACTTCCGCATGAATCAATCTCCTGGGCGCGAAGGGGACTTCGCGACGTGACACCGACAAACCGTACGTCCTGCACGGCAATTTGGCGAGGGTGAAATCACCCGGACCTTCTACTTAACTCAGGCAACCTGAACGTAACCGGCCGCGTGCGCCATCTCGTCGGCGTGGTACGACGAACGCACCAGCGGGCCCGACGCGACGTGCTGGAAGCCGATCCGGTAGCCGATCTCCTCGATCGCCTTGAATTCGTCGGGCGTCCAGTAGCGCAGCACCGGGTGGTGGTGCGCGGTCGGCTGCAGGTACTGGCCGATCGTAACCATATCGACATCGTGCGCACGCAGATCGTTCAACGTTTCCTCGATCTGTTCCAACGTTTCACCGAGTCCGAGCATGATGCCGGACTTGGTCGGCACGTCCGGGTGCTGCGCCTTGAAGCGCTTGAGCAGCTCGAGCGACCAGTCGTAGTCGGCGCCCGGACGCACTTCGCGGTAGAGCGCGCGCGGCGTCTCGAGGTTGTGGTTGAACACGTCGGGCGGCTCGTCGGCGAACACCTCGAGTGCGCGCTCCATGCGGCCCTTGCCGCGGAAGTCCGGGGTCAGGATCTCGATGCGGATGCCGGGATTCTCGAAGCGCACGGCCTTGATGCATGCGGCGAAATGCGCGGCGCCGCCGTCGCGCAGGTCGTCGCGGTCGACCGACGTTATCACGACGTACTTGAGCGCCATGTCGCGGATCGTGCCGGCCAGGTGTGCCGGTTCGAGCGGATCGGGCGGCTTCGGCCGGCCGTGCGCGACGTCGCAGAACGAGCAGCGGCGCGTGCAGACTTCGCCGAGGATCATGAAGGTCGCGGTGCCCTTGCCGAAGCATTCGTGGATGTTCGGGCAGGACGCTTCCTCGCACACCGTGACGAGGCGGTTCTCGCGCAGCTTCGCCTTGAGCTTGGCGACCGCGTTGCCGGACGGGATGCGCACGCGGATCCACGACGGCTTGCGCAACATCGGCGCGTCGGCGAAACCCGCGCGGTTGCGCGCGATCTTGTCTTCGCCGAGCTGCTTTTCGGGCGCCTCGACGACGGTCAGCGGGATGGTCTTCAGGGGGTCGTTCATGCGGGCTGCGCGACGCGCGGGGCATCGCCGGTCGGAACGCGGGGGATTTCGGCGGCGGCGGGCACGGGGTCCAGCCCGAACTGGCGGGCCAGTTCGCCGATCAGGACCGCTTCCACCGCGGCGAGCGAGCCTGGTCCGCCCAAGTCTAGCACCTGGGTGACGGCGAGGCCCTGATAACCGCACGGATTGATGCGGTGGAACGGCTCGAGGTCCATCGCGACGTTGAACGCGAGGCCGTGGAACGAGCAGCCGCGGCGCACGCGCAGGCCGAGCGCGGCGACCTTGGCGTCGCCGACGTAGACGCCCGGCGCACCCTCGCGGCGTGCGGCGACGATGTTCCAGGTCGACAGCGTGTCGATGATGGCCTGCTCGATGCGCTCGACCAGTTCGCGCACGCCGACCTTGAGCCGGCGCAGGTCGAACAGCGGGTAGGCGACGACCTGGCCCGGGCCGTGGTAGGTCACCTGGCCGCCGCGGTCGACCGGCACGACCGGGATCTCGCCGGGCAGCAGCACGTGTTCCCACTTGCCGGCCTGGCCGAGCGTGAACACGGGATCGTGTTCGAGTACCCACAGTTCGTCCGGCGTGTCCGGCCCGCGCGTGTCGGTGAACGCCTGCATCGCGCGCCAGACGGGTTCGTAGGGTTGGCGGCCGAGGCGGCGGACGAGGACGGATCGGGACATCGCGGCGACATGGGGACGGTGCGCACGCGGCGCAAGAAGGAAGACCGGTCGAATGCGCGAAATCTCGCAAGATCCGCATCGACCCCGGAATCGCCGCTGACGCGTTGCTAGACTGCCGTCACGCGCACACGACGGGAGGGAGTCATGGTGGCACGAATCCTCGTTGCAGGCATCGCCTTCGCACTCGCCCACGGCCTCGCGGCCGCCTCGGAACCGCTTGCCGCCGCCGACGCCGGCGGCACGACGCCGGTCGACTACCGGCAGGCGCAGCGCGACCTCTACGACGCGCTGCGCGCGAGCCCGTCGCCGCGCCAGCAGGTGCTCGCCGGCCGCCTCTATTTCGGCGAAGACGAGACACCGAGCGCACTGCGTCCGAAGCGCGCGGACGTCGTCGCGCAGGCCGCGCGCGCGGTGCCGCAGGACGCGTACGTGCAATGGATGGCCGCCGATACCGGCAGCTACACCAGCAGCCAGTGCGGGCCGACGCGCTGGCCCGTCGCGGAAGTCGCCAACCTCGTGCGCCTCGAACCCGGCAATGCGGGTGCGTTGCAGTACGCCGTCGCCCTCGCGCAGGCCAGGCACGATGACGCCGCACTCGACGACGCCCTCGCGCGCATGGCGTCGGCGACGCGCGCCGACGACCACCTCGGCGACGAGATCGCCGAATGGCGCACCGCGTACACGGCACATCCCGGCGCCAACCTGTCGGCGATGCTGTGGAGCGAGGCGCCGGTCGGCGAGCGTGCGCTGCTCGGCGCGCTGCAACAGACCGGCTACCGCTCGACGCCGACCGAAGACGCGCTCGAAGCCGCGTGCAAACCCGACGGCGACAGCGAGCGCACCTGGCAACGCCTCGGCTGGTGCGTCGACGCGGGCATGCTGCTCGCCCGCAAGGGCAACAGCTTCGCCCTGCGCGAAACCGGCCTCAAGATGCTCACCGCGGCGGGCGCGACGCCGGCCGATCTCGCCGACCTGCAGCGCCAGCACGACTGGCTCGCGGCGAACGCCGCCAATCCGATGCGCAACACCGACGCGTTCCGCGACGCCCCCGCGGACGTGGTTTCCGACTGGCGCAATGCGAAGAGCGAGATCGCCGCGACCGGACGCCGCCTCGCGCGCCTCGGCAAGCCGGCGACACCGCCCACGGGCTGGGACGCGAAGCGGCAAGAGGCGGAACAGGCCTCCGAAGAGGACGCGGGCGAGCGGACCTGGACGACCTATTCGCGCGAGCTGTTCGAAGGCATGGGAGCGGACAGTGACGTGCGCATGCGCGTGCTCGCGCTCGCGGCGGCACCGATGCGCGCGATGCTCGACGCGGCCGCGTCGAAGAAGGGCGGCACCGGCGACGCGGCCGAGACGGACGCGACCACCGCCCTGGCCGATTTCGCCGCAGCGCATCCCGACGATGCCTTCGTGCAATGGGTCGCGGCGAGCGAGGGCGACGAGCGGGCGCGCCGGAACCTGCAGCGACTCGAGCCCGACAATGCGGCCGCCTGGGCGCTGTCGGTCGAAGACGCGGCGATCGACCGCGCGCAGACCCTGCAGCACATGGCATCGAGCACGCGTTACGCGCTGCACCTCAAGGAGGCCGGCGAGGTCTGGAGCGCCGCGGCGAAGAAATACCCGCCGCCGGCGGATCTCGATCTCGACGGCGTTGCCGAATCGTCGGACGCAACGCCGACGCCCCCGTCCGACGACGACCGCGCGGCGATGGTCGCCGCGATGTTCGCATTCACGAGCACGATCCAGGGCGTCGGGTCGCTCTCGACGATCTCCAAGGCGTGCGCGGAGAAGTCGGACACCTGCGCGAAGATCGGCCGGATCCTGTCCGATCGCTCCGACACGCTGATCGGCACGCGCATCGGCTTCATGCTGTTGCGCAAGCAGGACGCGATGACCGCGGACGACACCGCCAAGGCGCGCCGCCTCGACTGGTGGCAGGCCGGCATGCGGAGTCTGTCGACGCCGAGCGAGATGGGACGCTACCTGCGCGACGCGCTCGCGCACGGCGAGACCGAGGCGCTGCGCCTCGCGATGCAGCGCGCGGGCAAGCTCGAGCCGCCCGCCGACTGGCAGTCGCCGGGCGAGAAGCAGGTGGCCCTACCGTCGCCCTGAGCATCGGCGCAGCGATGCGGCACGCCTCCGGCGTCGGCGCGCGGCGCGCACGACACGCGCTGCGCGCCGCGTGTGCCGGCATTGCGCTCGCGGCCGGCATCGCCGCGGCGGCGAGCGGTGATACCGACGCCGACGCGGCAGTCGCACGCCTCGCCGCGCGCGCGGCGCAGCAGCCGGACGACCTCGCATTGCAATGGATCGCGCTGATCGGCGATCGTGACAGCCCATCAGCCGCGCGCACGGTGATGCGACTGCAGCGACGCGAGCCGCGCAACGCCGCCGCATGGGCGCTCTCGCTCGCGGTGCCCGGCACGGGCACGGACGAGCGCACCGCGCTCTCGCACATGGCCCGCGGCACCGTCTACGACGAACACCAGGGCACGGCGGCACGCGCGATCGCCACCGAGCTGCGCGCGGCCGGCGGCGTCGACGACGTGAACCGCCGCGCCTGGCTCGCGGCGGATTCGGGCTCGCTCGCCGGGCACCTGTTCTCCGCCTGCGCGCCGCGCGAAGCGGAGCCACGCCACGCGCTGCGCGCGGCGTGCACGGCGGCGATGCACGTCGTGTTCCGCCGATCGACCGACCTGACGACGATCGCGAATGCGCAACATGTGCTGCGCGCGTTGCACGCGCTCGACGGCCGGGAGCGCGAGCGAGCGCGACGCCTCGCGTGGTGGCGCGACGGAGTGGACCGCCGGATCGCGTACGACGACGCGCTCGAACGCGCGTGGTTCGACGCACTCGTCGCGAGCGACGACGCGCCGGCCACCCTCGAGGCCTTCGCGCGACGCTTCGGCGCCAGCGACCCGCCGGCGGACTGGCGCTGGCGGCCGCCCGACGCGCCGATCGATCCGCCGGTGATCCACTGAGCGACCGTGACGCCGGCCGATCCGCACGCGCGCCCGGCCGAAGGAATGATCGTCGTGGGAGCGCATCCTGTGCATCGCGGCGCCCGCTCGAGCGCACCCTGTGCGCGACGGCGGCGCCGCAATGCCGGCCGACCTGCGGTCGTCCGGCCTACCGCACGGGCACGCACGTCAGCGGGCCGAAGGAACTCGTTGTAGGAGCGCACCCTGTGCGCGACCACGATGCCGACCGGCACGCCCCTGCGTCAGAGCGTCCAGCGCACCGCGGGATCGGCGCGCAGCGCCGCGTGTGCGGCGTCGTAGAGCTCACGCGACGGGCAGGTGAAGCTCACCGAAACCGACACGTAGTTGCCCGCGCGCGACGGCTTCACGCGCTGCGATCCGGCGAGCACGCCGAGGCCGAGGCCTTCGAGGACCTCGACGACCTTGCGCTCGAGCTGCGCGGACGCACTGCCCATCGCGTTGATTTCGAATACGCCGGGAAACTGGAAGCCCTGCTCGGGCGATTGGGCGCGGATATCGTCGAGGTCTTTCATTGCGGTCAGCATCGGTGATCCGTGATGTCGGGGCAAGCGCGGCCTTCGCGGCGCGCCAAACGCGAAGCGCCGCATCGTGTGCGGCGCTTCGTCCATGCCCGTGAAATGACGGCGCCCGCGGCGGTTTTCAACGCCGCGGGACAGGGTTCAGTTGCCCTTCGGCGCCGCCGCCGACACGTTCGCGCCCGCGTCGCCCTTGAACCACATCCAGGCGCCGTCGCTCAGGCGCTTGAAGAAGCCGCCCTCGCCGCCCTCGTCGAGCGCGACGAGCGGGCGCTGCACGAGCACCTTGTCGTCGAGCTGCACCTTGAGCGTGCCGACCTGCTTGCCCTTGCCGATCGGCGCGACCAGGCGCGAGGGCATGTCGAGGCTCGCCTTGAGTTCGTTGTAGCGCCCGTGCGGGAACGTCACGAGCACGTCCTCGGCGACGCCGAGCGGCAGGTTCGCGACCGCGCCCTTCCACAGTTCCGGCGTCGCCAGCGGCGTGTTCGCCGCGTACAGCTTCTTCGTCTCGAAGAAGCGGAAGCCGTAGTTGAGCAGTTCCTGGTTGTCGTCGGCACGCTGCTTCTCGCTCGGCGCGCCCATGACGACCGCGACGAGGCGCTGGTCGCCACGCTTGGCCGACGTCGCGAGGCAGAAGCCCGCCTCCGAGGTGTGGCCGGTCTTGATGCCGTCGACGGTCTCGTCGCGCCAGAGCAGCGTGTTGCGGTTGTGCTGCTTGATGCCGTTCCACTCGAAGTCCTTGATCGCGTAGATCTTGTACTCCTCGGGGAAATCGTGGATCAGCGCGCGCGAGAGCAGCGCGACGTCGTGCGCGGTCGTGTAGTGGTCGGGATTGGGCAGACCGCTCGCGTCGACGTAGTGCGTACCGGTCATGCCGATCTTCGCCGCGTACTGGTTCATGAGCTGGGCGAACGTTTCTTCCGAACCCGCGGTGTGCTCGGCCAGCGCGATCGCGGCGTCGTTGCCGGACTGGATGATCATCCCGTACAGCAGGTCCTTCAGCGGCACCTTGCTGTTGAGCTGCAGGAAGCTCGTCGAACCGTCGGTGCCGGCGCCGCCGGAGCGCCATGCGCGCTCGCTGATGAACACCTCGTCGTCGAGGTGGATCTTGCCCTGCGCCATCTCGGCCGAGACCACGTACGACGTCATCACCTTGGTGATCGACGCGGGCGCGACGCGCTGGTCCATGTTGCTTTCGGCGAGCACCTGGCCGCTCGCGTAGTCCATGAGCACCCAGCTTTTCGCGTCGATCGCCGGTGCCGGCGGCGTCGGACCGGCGCCGGTCGCGCCTGGCACGGGCGTCGCCGGCGCGGGTTTTGCGACCGGCTGCGGCGTCGGCAATGCGGGTGTCGCGGCGGGTGCCTGCGCGGCGGGCGCGGGCGGATCGGCGTGCACGGCAACGCCGGCGAGGGCGAGGAGGACGGCAGGGGCGAACAGAAACGGCAGCTTCATCGCGGGGTCGGGTCCGGCTAACAACAAAGCCCCGATTGTCGCAGAGCGCGTCGGGCAATACACGGGCGAATTGCGGCCACGGATGCGAACCGTTCAGGCGAAACGGCGCTCAGTGCTCGATCGCGACGCGTGGCGCGCCGAAGCCGAGCCGCTCGATGCGCGCGCTCAGCGCATCGGCCGCTTCGACGTCGGCGAGCGGACCGATGCGCAGGCGGTGCACGGTGCGACCGGCCACCGCGACCGACTCGATGCCGACCTGGTCGAGGCCCGCACGCCTCGCGTGCTCGAGCGCGCGCTCCGCATTGGCGCGCTCGCCGAACGAGGCGAGCTGCAGGTAGATGCGCGGCGCGGCCGCAGGATCGGCGCTCGCTGCGCGAGCCGGCGCGGCGGGCGCGGACGCCACCGTTGCCGAGCGCGCGACCGGCGGCGGCACCGGCCCGAGCGCGCGTCGTTGCGGCGGCGGCGCGCTGGCGACGCGCGACGGCGGCAGCTCGTCGGGATGGTCCGGATCGAGCGCGCGCACCTCGACGCGGCCGGTGCCTTTGGGCCAGACGCCGATCTTCACCGCGGCCGCGTACGACAGATCGATGATGCGGTCCTCGTGGAACGGCCCGCGGTCGTTGATGCGCACGACCACGCTCTTGCCGTTGTCGAGGTTGGTCACGCGCGCGTAGCTCGGCAGCGGCAGCGTCTTGTGCGCGGCGGTGAACGCGTACATGTCGTACGGCTCGAACGACGACGTCATGTAGCCGTGAAACTTGTTGCCGTACCACGAGGCGATACCGCGCTCGACGTAGCCGCGCGAATCGGGCAGCACGCGATAGGTGCGGCCGAGCACGCTGTAGCTGTCCTTGTTGCCGTAGCGCGAGCGCGGCTCCGCCTTGGGCACCGGCTCGGGGATCTTGCTGACGTCGATCGGCGGCGCCGCGGGACCGTCGTCGGCGTTCTGCGCGTAGCGCTCCGCTTGCGGCCGCGCCGTGTCCGGCGGCAGCCGCGACGCGTCGCGCGAGGGCGGCCGCGACGCGCCCGCGTTCTCGCGCGGACGATGCCCGGCGCAGGCCGCGAGCGCGAGGCAGAGCCCCGCGCAGGCGACGGCACGCGTGCGCTTCACGGCGTCGCCGCCCCACGCGCGATCGCTTGCGCGAGCTGGAACACCGCCATCGCGTAGAGCGGGCTCTTGTTGTAGCGCGTGATCGCGCGGAAGTTGCCGAACACGAGCCAGTATTCGGGACCGCGATCGCCGTCGAGCTTGAGCAGGGTCGAGAGCGTGTCGGCATCGACGCGCTCGAGCGGTGCGTAGCCCCAGGCTTCCATCTGCTGCAGCGGATAGACCGGATCGAGGCCGGGATCGGGCAGTACGCGCGCGTCGGCCGCAGGCTGCGCGCGCACCGCGACCGGCTGGCCCTGCTGCCAGCCGTGGTCGGCGAAATAGTTGGCGATGCTCGCGGTGATGTCGGGCAGCGAACTCCAGAGATCGATGCGGCCGTCGCCGTCCTCGTCCTTCGCCCACTTCGCGATGCTCGTCGGCATGAACTGGCCCCAGCCCATCGCGCCCGCGTACGAGCCGCGCAACGCGTCGATCGGATAGGCGAGGTGGGTGTCGCCGAGCAGGAACAGCTGCTTGAGCTCGCCGCGGAAGAACTTGCCGCGCGGCGGATAGTGGAATGCGAGCGTCGACAGCGCGTCGAGCACGCGGTACTTGCCGGTGATCGCGCCGTAGCTGGTCTCCACGCCGATGATCGCGACGACGAACTCGGGCGCGACGCCGTACTCCTTGCCGACGCGCTCGAGCAGTTCGCGGTTGGCGCGGTAGAACGCGACGCCGTCGTCGATGCGCTTGTCGGTGAGGAAGATCGGCGCGTACTCGCTCCACGGCTTGGTCGCCTCGGCGGGTCGCGCGATCGCATCGAGGATCGACTGCTGCACCTTGGCGCCGGCGAGCGTCGCGAGCACGGCGGCTTCGGACGGCCCGCCGTCGTGCGCGACCTCTGCGGCGAACGCGCGTTGCTCGGCAGCGGGATCGTCGGCGGCGACGGCACCGCGACCGGCGCCCAGCAGGCAGATCGACACGAGGACCAGATGAGCGCCTGCGGCGCGAAGCCATGCCTGCATGCGCCGTACTCTAGCAGGTTGTCGCGCGCGCGCCCTACTGCCTGCACGCGCGGCATCGCCGCTTTCCCGCGCCGCGCGCGCCGGATTTCGCACAAGCGACGACGATGTCGCGCCACAGCCGTCGGCGCTCGCGATCGGCAATCTGGCGCCCGTTCCGCGCCGTCCATAGGGTCGGCGCGCGCGAACGACCGCATCCACGGAGGATCCCCATGCTTCGCCACGTGCTTTTCGTCGCCGTCGCCATGTTCACCAGCGTCGCTTCCGCGCAATCGACGGCGCGCACGCAGTACACCGACCCTTACGGATATTTCACGACCGACGCCCAGTACGAGGCGTGGTACTCGTTGCGCGCGCGGCTCGCGACCGGCTTCGACGACGTCTGCGGCGATACGTTCTGCGAAGGCGACTTCAGCAACATCGCGTCGCTGCGATTCGAATGCTCGGTGCAGCGCGGCTCGGGCCGCATCGGCGGCTGCGTCTGGTCGTTCGCCGCGAGCAGCGAGGAGATCGTGCCGACCACCGGCCGCATCGAGGTGCTGCAGCCGACCTGGCAATGCCCGATCCCGGTCGCGCCGCACACGACGATCGACGCGCTGCTCGCGGGGCTCGCCGGCGACGATCCGCTGCACACGCCGTTGCCCGGCACGACGTTGTCGGTCTACGACGGCCTCACGCACTGCCTCTGAACGACGCCGCCGGCACGCGCCGGCGCGCCGATCACGCGCGCCGGCAGCAGGCCCAGTAGACGGGGCCGCCGGCGCCGAATCCCGCGTGCAGCGCGCGGATCGCCCAGCGGTTCAGCATCGGCGCGAGGCCGGGGCGCGGAAAAACTTCCCAGCCGCTGCCGTCCGCGACGACCGCGAGCCCTGCGTCGGTGAATTCGCGATGCAGCTGCTCGCGCGGCAACGGCGCCTCGTCGGGATCCTCCGCGTGCACGCGGTACTCCTCGGGACGGCGCCGGTAGGCCCGGTTCCACCATTCGATCGCCGGCGGCTCGCGCCGATCGGTCTCGATCGGTTCGGCGATCACCAGCAGGCCGTCGCCGGCGAGGCGGTCGCGCACTCCGCGGAAGATCGCGACGCGCTGTTCGGCGAGCAGGTGGTGCAGGAAGCCGACGCAGGTAACGAGGTCGTAGCGGCCGTCGTCGTCGCGCAGGAACGACGTCGCGTCGGCGTCGACGAAGCGCACGTGCGACCAGCCGCGCCGGCGCATCGCCTCGCGCGCGAACGCGAGCATCGCGTCGCTGTGGTCGACCGCGACGACGTCGTCGAAGCGGCCGGCGTAGCGTTCGAGCATGTGCCCCGTGCCGGTGCCGAGGTCGAGCATGCGCGCGCCGCGCGGGATCCGCGCCGACAGCGGTGCGAACAGCGCATCGATGCTCGCGCGCCGCGGCGCCACGACGACTCGGTCGTACTCGGCCGCGATCGCCTCGTGATAGTCGATATCCTTGCGCGAATGATCGTTCGCGGTGTCGCTCATGTGCGGCAGCTCCGATGCGGCGATCCTATCCGGACCGGCGTTCGCGGGCGCGCACGCCGCCGGGACGCTCTCGCGGGAAGGGACGCGAAGGTGCCCGTCCGCGCGGCGCCCGTCAATTGGCCAGCACCTTGCGGTGCGCGTGGATCGACATGAGCACGCCGAAGCCCGCCAGCAGCGATACCGCCGACGTGCCGCCGTAGCTCACGAGCGGCAGCGGCACGCCGACCACCGGCAGCATGCCGGTGATCATGCCGCCGTTGACCATCACGTAGACGAACAGCGACATGCTGATCGCGCCCGCGAGCAGGCGCGCGTAGGTGTCCTTCGCCTCGGCGGCGATCCACAGGCAGCGCGCGATGATGAAGATGTACAGCGCGAGCAGCAGCAGCACGCCGACGAGGCCCCACTCCTCGGCGAACACCGAGAAGATGAAGTCGGTCGTGTGTTCGGGCAGGAACTCCAGGCGCGACTGCGTGCCGTGGTGCCAGCCCTTGCCCCACAGGCCGCCCGAGCCGACGGCGATCTTCGACTGGATGATGTGCCAGCCGTTGCCGAGGGGATCGGCCTCGGGGTCGAGCAGCGTGAGCACGCGGTTCTTCTGGTAGTCGTGCAGGAAATGCCAGGCGACCGGCACGACGCCCGCGAACGCGGCGAGCAGCGCGCCGATGCGCCACCAGGCGAGGCCGGACAGGAAGATGCCGAACGCGCCGCTCGCGACGATCAGCAGCGCGGTGCCGAGGTCGGGCTGCTTGGCGATCAGCGCCGCGGGCACGGCGATCAGCGCGCCGGCGGCGCCGAGCGTGATCCAGCCTGGCGGCAGCGGCCGGCCGTTGAGGTACCACGCGATCATCATCGGCATCGTCAGCTTGAGCAGCTCGGACGGCTGGAAGCGGACGATGCGCAGGTCGAGCCAGCGGTTCGCGCCGCGTCCCTCGCCGTGGATCACGACGATCACCAGCAGCACGACGCTCGCCGCGTACAGCCACGGCGTCCAGTTGCGCAAGGTCAGCGGCGGTACGCGCGCGATCACCGTCATCAGCAGCAGGCCGAGCATGAAGCGCAGCGCCTGCGAGATCACCTGGCTGCGATCGAGGTCGCTCGCGCTGTACAGCGTCGCCAGGCCGATGCCCATGAGCAGCAGCAGCGCACCGAGCAGCGGCAGGTCCAGACGCGGTTTGCGCCACATCGACATCAGGCGATGGCGCCATTCATGGAAGAGTTCGTCGATCACGGCGATGCCGCTCCTTCACCGCCGCCGGCGACGCGCTCGGCCTGGCGCTGCTGGTCGCCGGGCAGCCACGCGTCGAGGATCTTGCGCGCGATCGGTGCGGCGTCGTGCGCACCGCTGCGGCCCGCTTCGAGCGCGACGATCACCGCGATGCGCGCGTCGTCCGCCGGCGTGAACGCCTCGAACAGCACCTGGTGGCGCTCGATCGGGCTCGCGCTGATGCTCGTCCATTCGGTGCCGGTGCGCGAATAGCGTTCGGCCGTGCCGGTCTTGCCCGCGATCGGATACGGGAAGCCCGCGTCGATGCCGCGCGCGGTGCCGCTGCGCACGACTTCCTGCATGCCCTGCTGCACCGACGCCCAGTTCGCCGCGCGCTCGATCACGTTCTTGCGCGGCGGCGCGGGCGGCAGCGGCTCGATCCGCGCATCGACGCCGCGCTGCACCGCACGCAACAGGTGCGGCGTGTGCGGCACGCCGCGCGCGGCGAGCGTCGACACCGCGTTGGCGAGCTGCAGCGGCGTGACCACCCAGTAGCCCTGGCCGATGCCCGCGATCACCGTTTCGCCCGGATACCACGCCTGGTTGAAACGCCCGCGTTTCCACTCGCGCGACGGCAGCACGCCGCTGCCCTCGCCCATGAGGTCGATGCCGGTCGGCTGGCCGAAACCGAAGCGGCTCATGAAGCCGCTGAAGCGGTCGATGCCCATGTCGAGCGCGAGCGAATAGAAATACGTGTTGACCGACTTGGCGATCGCCTGCACGAGGTCGACGCGGCCCTGGCCGCCGCGGACGTCGTCGCGATACGCGCGCGACTGGCCGGGTATGAAGAACTCGCCGGTCGACAGCACCGTGTCCTCGGGACGGCGCAGGCCGAGCTCGAGGCCACCGAGGCCGACGAACGGCTTCATCGTCGAGCCCGGCGCGTAGTTGCCGCGCAGCAGGCGGTTCAGCAGCGGCTTGTCCTCGGCGTCGAGCAGCGCGGCGTAGTCGACGCTCGCGATGCCGTTGACGAACAGGTTCGGATCGAAGCTCGGCACGCTGACCATCGCGAGCACTTCGCCGGTGCGCGGATCGATCGCGACCGCAGCGCCGGCGCGGCCCTCGAACGCGGCCTCGGTCGCTTCCTGCAGGCGTGCATCGATGCTCAGGTAGAGGTTCTCGCCCGGCTTCGGTGCGACGCGGCCGAGCGGCTCGCCGATCGGCCGGTGGTCGGCGTTGACCTCGATCTTCTCGTAGCCGACCTCGCCGTGCAGGCGATCCTCGTAGTAGCGCTCGATGCCGGTCTTGCCGACGTGCGTGGTGCCGGCGTAGTCGCCCTTGTCGAGTTTGCCGAGGTCGGCCTCGTCGATGCGTCCGACGTAGCCGACCGTGTGCGCGAATTCCTCGCCGAGCGGGTACGAGCGGGTCAGGTACGGCACGACGTCGACGCCAGGGAAGGCCCAGCGGTTGACCGAGAACTTCGCGATCTCCTCTTCCGAGAGCTTGAGGCGGATCGGCGTGCCCTCGTACGAACGCTTGCTCTTGCGCAACGCGTTGAAGCGCTCGACGTCGTCGTCGCTGATCGGCACGACCTCGCCGAGGCGCGCGATCGTCGCCGGCAGGTCGTGCACCTGCTCGGGCGTGATCTCGAGGCGGAACGCAGCGACGTTCTCGGCGAGCAGCACGCCGTTGCGGTCGTAGATGAGGCCGCGCGCGGGCGCGAGCGGCCGCGTTAGCACGCGGTTCGCCTCCGAGCGAGCGCTGAACTCGTCGTGCCGCTCGATCTGCAGGAACGAGAAGCGCACGCCGAGCGCGACCAGGCAGGCGACGATGATGAGGAAGCCGGCGAGCGCGCGCCGGCGGAACAGCGCCTCCTCGTGGCGCGCTTCCTTCAGCGGCTTGTAACGGCCTTCACGAACGCGGGAGCGGCGCATGCGCATCGATCGGCCGCCGTCATTCGTGCGCGCGCAGGCGGGCGCGCAGGTCGTCGAACAGCAGGAACACGAACGGCCACGCGAGCATGCCGGTCAGCGGCGCCAACCAGAACGACGAAGGCGGCATCGGCTCGCCGGAGAACCCGCGCGCCATCAGCATGACGATGCGATCGTTGAGCAGCAGCGCGAGCACCGCGAGCGCCTGCTGCCAGACCGGGAAGAAGCGCAGGCGCGCGCGGAAGCGCAGCACGATGAACGCGATCACGAGCAGGCGCAGCGCCTGCTCGCCGAGCAGCTCGCCGACGAGCAGGTCGGCCGAGACGCCGAGCAGGAACGCGAAGCCGAGGCCGACGCGCTCGGGCGTCTCGATCGCCCAGTACACGAGGACGAGGCCGATCCAGTACGGCTTGAGCGGTTCGAGCAGCGGCGGCAACGGCATCAGCTGCAGCAGGAACGCGCAGACGATGCTGCCGGCGAACAGCCAGGTGCGAGCGCGCAGGCGACTCATGGCGTCGGCGTCCCCGGCGCGGCGGCCGGCGCGGGTCCGGCCAGGTCGGACGGCGGGCCGACTTCGTCCTGCGGCGCGGGCGGTCCGTACGGCTGCGGCTGGTCGCGCAGCAGCAGCACTTCGCTGCTGCGGTCGAGCGCCGCTGCCGGTTGCGCGACCGCGGCGATGAACATGCCGCTCTTGTCCTGGCCGACCTGGCGCACTTCGCCGACCGGGAAGCCGGCCGGGAAGCGCCCGCCGAGCCCCGAGGTGAGCAGGCGGTCGCCGACCTTGACGTCGGCGCTGATCGGGATCGTCGGCAATTGCAGTTCATCGATCGCGCCGCTGCCGTAGGCGATCGTGCGCAAGCCGGTGCGTTCGATCACGACCGGGATCGCGTGCGTCGCGTCGGTGATCAGCATCGCGATCGAGCTGTTCGGCAGCACTTCGACGATCTGCCCCATCACGCCCTGTGCGTCGATGACCGGCTGGCCGACGTCGATGCCCTGGCTCGCGCCGACGTCGAGCACGATGCGATGGCGGAACGGGTCGAGGTCGACATTGATGAGGCGCGCGAACTGCACGGTGAGGCCGAGGTTCTTCTGCGCGTCGAGCAGGCCCTTGAGGCGCGCGTTCTGCGCGACCAGCGCGTCGAGGCGGTTGAGGCGCGCCTGCGCGAACAGCAGCTGTTCGCGCAGCGCGCGGTTCTCGCTCGCGAGCTGGTCCTGCGTCGCGACGGCGGTGCGCGTCGCGCGCGCGAGGTTCGCCGGCAGCGCGGCGAGGCGGTACACCGGTTCGATCAGCACGCCGCCGGTGCGGCGCAGCGACTCGAGGTAGTTGCCGCGATGATCGAGCACCATGAGGCCGATCGCGCAGGCGAGGTAGACGATCAGCCGCAACGTGCTGACCGCGCCCTCGGCGAACAGCGTGGTGGCATTGTCGGTGCGGGCGAGCGGCACGTGGGTGGCGTCAGGACGGGGTTCGGGCGGATGGCGGGTGGATCATGCTGCGCCACGCGGCCGGCGATGTCAGCCGGCCGCCTCCTGCACGGCCGTCACTCCGGCGCGAAGAAATCGCTGCCGTGCAGGTCGATCAGCTCCAGCGCACGACCGCCGCCGCGGGCGACGCAGGTGAGCGGATCGTCGGCGACGTGCACGTGCAGGCCGGTCTCTTCCGAGATGAGGCGATCGATGTCGCGCAGCAGCGCGCCGCCGCCGGTCAGGACGATGCCGCGCTCGGCGACGTCCGAGCACAGTTCCGGCGGGGTCTGCTCGAGCGCGCTGCGCACCGAGCTGACGATGCCGGAGAGCGGCTCGTGCAGCGCCTCGAGCACTTCGTTCGAGTTGACCGTGAACATGCGCGGTACGCCCTCGGCGAGGTTGCGGCCGGAGACTTCGATCTCCTTGACCTCGGACTGCGGGAACGCGCAACCGATCTCGACCTTGATCTTCTCGGCGGTCGCTTCGCCGATCAGCGTGCCGTGGTTGCGGCGCACGTAGTTGATGATCGCCTCGTCGAAACGGTCGCCGCCGATGCGCACCGACGCGGAGTAGACGATGCCGTTGAGCGAGATCACCGCGACTTCGGAAGTGCCGCCGCCGATGTCGAGCACCATCGAGCCACGCGCCTCGTGCACCGGGATGCCGGCACCGATCGCCGCGGCCATCGGTTCCTCGATCAGGTAGACGTCGCGCGCGCCGGCCGACTCGGCCGATTCCTTGATCGCGCGGCGCTCGACCTGGGTCGAACCGCACGGCACGCAGATGAGCACGCGCGGGCTCGGCCGGAACATGCGCGCGCGGTGCACCTTGCGGATGAACTGCTTGAGCATCTCCTCGGTCATCGTGAAGTCGGCGATCACGCCGTCCTTCATCGGCCGCTTGGTGATGATGTTGCCCGGCGTGCGGCCGAGCATGAGCTTGGCGTCGCCACCGACCGCGGCGATCGAGCGCGGCCCGCCCGGACCGCGGTCCTGGCGGATCGCGACGACCGACGGTTCGTTGAGGACGATGCCCTGGCCGCGCACGTAGATCAGCGTGTTGGCGGTGCCGAGATCGATCGAGAGATCGTTGGAGAAGAGTCCGCGGAGACCTTTGAACATGTGTGCGGCGCGAGCCTTTGGGAATATCGGGTGGGGGCGCGATGCCGGTTCGTCCTGTCCGGTTCGCATGCAATGGTCGGGGCGCGGACGCCCGCCTGGCCCGCCGTGCCGGGCCAGGTAGCCGGCGCGGCCGCACTCCTTGTGCGTCGGAACGCCCCCGCGGGCGCTCCAAATGCGGGAAAAGCGCGCGATTTTAGTCGTGTGCCGATGCGCGGGCAAGGACATTCGAGTTAACAAACCCTTCCCCGAAGCGGGTTTCCGGCCGCGTTCGGCCCGGGCGGCGCGCGCTCCGCCTGCGCGCGAGGATTCCCGAGCGGCGCGGCGACCGGTAAGCTTCGCCGGTTTTGGGCGTCGCCTTCGCGCCCTGCCCACCATCCCCGGATGCCTTCGATGTCTGCACTGATCTGCGGTTCGCTCGCCTACGACACCATCATGGTGTTCCAGGACCAGTTCAAGAAACACATCCTGCCCGACCAGGTGCACATCCTGAACGTGTCGTTCCTGGTGCCGAGGATGCGCCGCGAGTTCGGCGGCTGCGCCGGCAACATCGCCTACAACCTCAAGCTGCTCGGCGACGACCCGATCCCGTTCGCCGCGGTCGGCCAGGACTTCGGCCCGTACCGCGAGCACATGAAGCAGTGCGGCATCCGCCTCGACCACGTCAGCGTGTTCGAGGACCTGTTCACGCCGCAGTGCTTCATCACGACCGACCTCGACAACAACCAGATCACCGCCTTCCATCCGGGCGCGATGCTCAACTCGCACGAGCACCACGTGCGCGACGTCGAGGGCGTCACCTTCGGCATCGTCGCGCCGGACAGCCGCGACGGCATGCTGCAGCATTCGCGCGAGTTCGCCGAGCGCGGCACGCCGTTCATCTTCGATCCGGGCCAGGCGATGCCGCTGTTCTCGGGCGAGGAATTCCGCACGATGATCGAGCAGTCCGACTACGCGATCGTCAACGACTACGAATCGCAGCTGCTGCAGCAGCGCACCGGCTGGAGCGCGGCCGAGATCGCGCAGCGCGTGAAGGCGTACATCGTCACGCAAGGCCCGAAGGGCTCGACCATCCATGCCGACGGCAACACCCACGTGATCCCGCCCGCGCAGGAGCGCCGCGTCGTCGACCCGACCGGCTGCGGCGATGCCTATCGCGCCGGGCTCATCTTCGGCCTCATGCGCGACATGGACTGGCCGACCACGGGGCGCATCGCCTCGCTGATGGGCACGCTCAAGATCGAGCATCCGGGCACGCAGAACCAGCGTTTCACCTATTCCGAGTTCGCCGACCAGTTCCGCCAGCAGTTCGGTTACGCGCTCGGCTGAACCTTCGCGACCATCGCAGGAGTCCATCGATGAGCACCCCGTCCCTCTTCGCACGCCTCGCCGCCGGCCTCGTGCTCGGTGCGCTGATCCAGTCCTGCGCGGCCAAGGGCCCGTACGTCGAACTCAAGGGCCAGCGCTACTCGATCGAGGTCGCCGAGAACGACGCCGCGCGCGAGCACGGCCTCATGGATCGCACCGAGATGGCGATCGACCACGGCATGTTGTTCGTGTTCCAGGACGACATCCCGCGCGCGTTCTGGATGAAGAACACGAAGATCGCGCTCGACATGCTGTTCTTCGACGCCGACCGCCACCTCGTGAGCGTGCAGCACGACGTGCCGCCGTGCCTGGCCGACCCGTGCCCGGCCTACTCGAGCGGCGCGCCCGCGCGCTACGTGCTCGAGCTCAACGCAGGGCAGGCTCGCAAGCTGGGCCTGGTTCCGGGCGACGAGCTGACGATCCAGCGCTGAGCGCGACGCGCTCGCTCCACACGCCGTCGCGCAGGACGAGCTCGCCGCGCAGTTCGTGCGCGCAGGCGAGCCCGCAGCGATATGGTACGAGCGACTGGTCGGAAGCAAGGTCGAGGACGGCATCCTCGACCGGTACGAATACGCGCATGACGACTCCGGCTGATTGACGACCACAGTCAATCAGCCGGCCGTGCCGTGGCCGCGTCGCACGCATGACGGAATCGGGACGCCAGATGGCGCGTTGCTGGCGCAGGACCCTCGCCTCGAGGGAAGGCTTCAGATCTGGACCATCTCGAAGTCGGACTTGGTCACGCCGCAATCGGGGCAGGTCCAGGTCTCGGGCACGTCTTCCCAGCGCGTGCCGGCCGCAATGCCGTCCGCGGGCCAGCCTTCGGCTTCGTTGTAGATGAACCCGCAGACCACGCACATGAAGGTGCGGTAGGGCGCGTCGACGGCGGCGGAAGCGGTATCGGACATTGCGGGGACGGCGATCGGTATCGAAAGGCCTTGTATTCTCGCAGCTTGCGCGCGCGCGCGGAAGCACGGCCGACCCGGCCGTGCGCGAACGGGACGTTACGGACGATGACGAGCACGAGCGGCCGCCTGCGCGGCCTGTACGCGATCAGCGACGGTCCGCGCGCCGACCTCGTCGACGCCTGCGCGGCCGCACTCGCCGGCGGCGCGAGCGTGCTGCAGTACCGCGACAAGACCACCGATGCGCCGCGCCGGCTCGCTGAGACCCGCGCGCTGCAGGCATTGTGCGCGCGCCATCGCGTGCCGCTGATCGTCAACGACGACGTCGACCTCGCCCTCGCCTGCGGCGCCGCGGGCGTCCATCTCGGCGAGGACGATGCGACGCCGGCCACCGCACGCGCGCGCCTCGGCGCACGGGCGATCATCGGCGTGTCGTGCTACGACTCGATCGAGCGGGCGCGACACTACGCCGCAGCCGGTGCCGACTACCTCGCGTTCGGCGCGTTCTTCGCCTCGCCGACCAAGCCGCACGCACGCGTGGCGACGCCACGCCTGCTGCGCGAAGCGAAGGCATTCGGCCTGCCGCTGGTGGCGATCGGCGGCATCACGCACGACAATGCACGCGGACTCATCGACGCCGGCGCCGACGCCGTCGCGGTGATCTCGGCGCTGTTCGGCGCGCGCGACGTGCGCGCGGCCGCGCGCCGCTTCAGCGACCTCTTCGATCCCGACGCGAGCCGACGATGACGACCAACCACGAACTGTTCCAGCGTGCGCAGGCGCGCATCCCCGGCGGCGTGAACTCGCCCGTGCGCGCGTTCAAGTCGGTCGGCGGCGAACCGTTCTTCACGGCGCGCGCCGACGGCGCGTACCTGTGGGACGTCGAAGGCACGCGCTACATCGACTACGTCGGCTCGTGGGGGCCAATGGTCGTCGGCCACAACCATCCGACCGTGCGCGCCGCGGTTGAGCGCGCGATCCGCGACGGCCTCTCGTTCGGCACGCCGTGCCCGGCGGAGGTCACGATGGCCGAGGCGATCGCCGCGATCGTGCCGTCGATCGACGTCGTGCGCATGGTCAACTCGGGCACCGAAGCGACTATGTCGGCGATCCGCCTCGCGCGCGGCTACACCGGCCGGCAGCGCATCGTGAAGTTCGAGGGTTGCTACCACGGCCACGGCGACGCGTTCCTGGTCAAGGCCGGCTCCGGCGCGCTCACGCTCGGCGTACCGACCTCGCCGGGCGTGCCGAAGGCGCTCGCCGACCTCACGCTGACGTTGCCGTACAACGACCTCGCGGCCGCGCAGCAGCTGTTCGCCGAGAGCGGCGAGGAGATCGCCGCGCTGATCATCGAGCCCGTCGCCGGAAACATGAACTGCATCCTGCCGCGCGACGGCTACCTCGCCGCGCTGCGCGAGCTGTGCACGAAGCACGGCGCGCTGCTCATCTTCGACGAGGTCATGACCGGCTTCCGCGTCGCGCTCGGCGGCGCGCAGGCGCACTACGGCATCACGCCCGACCTCAGCACGTTCGGCAAGATCATCGGCGGCGGCATGCCGGTCGGCGCCTACGGCGGACGACGCGAGATCATGCAGCAGATCGCGCCCGCCGGCCCGATCTACCAGGCCGGCACCTTGAGCGGCAATCCGGTCGCGATGGCCGCCGGCCTCGCGATGCTCGACCTGGTCCGCACACCGGACTTCCACGCCGAACTCGATCGCCGCACCCGCCTCGTCACCGACGGTTTCGTCGCCGCTGCCGCGGAGGCCGGCGTACCGCTCAGCGTCAACCGCATCTGCGGCATGTTCGGCCTGTTCTTCACCGACGTCGCGAAGGTCCAGACGTACGCACAGGCGACCGCCTGCGACGTCGCGATGTTCAACCGCTTCTTCCACGCGATGCTCGAGCGCGGCGTCTACCTCGCGCCGAGCGCATTCGAAGCGGGTTTCGTCTCGATCGCGCATTCGGACGAGGTCATCGCGGTGACGATCGAAGCCGCGCGCGCGGCCTTCAGGGACGCCGCCGCAGCCGCCTGACACCGCCACGGGGGACTTTACACATAGGTGGGTTTACTATCCGGCGCAGGCCGGCACGATGGTGCTCCGCCCCATGGCGGACCCTTCGAGGAACCTACCGATGAACGCACACCCGACCCTCGTCGGCGCATTCGCGCTGACCCTCGCACTCGTCGCCGCGCCGTGGGCCGCGACGACGTCGCAAGCCGCTCCCGCGACGACTGCGCCGGCCACCGCACCCGCCGCATCGAAGCTGCACGCGGCGATGCGCGAACTCTGGCAAGGCCATGCCGCGACCACGCGCGACTACGCCGACGCGGTGAAGGCCGGCGATGCGGCCGGCGCGAAGAAGGCGGCCGACGCGGTCGTCGGCAACGCGAAGAAGATCGCCGATGCGGTCGGCGGCTTCTACGGCGACGCCGCGGGCAAGCGGATGCTCGAACTCCTCGCCGGCCACTGGGCTGGCGTGAAGGCGCTCACCGATGCCGGCAAGGCGGGCGACGGCGCGGCGGGCGCGAAGGCGATGCAGGACCTCGCCGCGAACGCGGACGCGATCGCGAAATTCCTGTCCGCCGCGAATCCCAACCTGCCCGAAAGCGCGGTGAAGGGCCTGCTCGTCACCCACGCCGGTCACCACGCGAACCTGATCGGCGACATCATGAAGGGCGATGCCGCTGCTGCGACCAAGACCTGGAGCGCGATGCAGGCGCACATGGACACGATCGCCGACGCGCTCGCCGACGGCATCGCCAGGCAGTTCCCGGCGAAGGCGGGTTGAGCACGCGATGAAGCATGCGAGCGCGCTCGCCCGGCTCGGTCCGACGCAGCAGCGCCTGCTGCGCCGGCTGCTGCTTTCACCGCAGGGAGCGACCGTGGAGACGCTCTGCGATGCGCTCGGCATCAGCCACAACGCGGTCCGGCAGCACCTGACCGCGTTGATCGCCGCCGGCTACGTCGAACGCGGCACCGCGTTGCCGAGCGGCGGCCGGCCGCAAGCGCGCTACGTGCTGCAGCCGGCGGGACGCGAATTGTTCCCGCGCAACTACGGCCTGGTCGCGACGAGCGTGCTCGAGCACCTGTACGCGTCCAGCGGCAAGGCCGGGGTGCAGGATCTGCTCGGAACGATCGGGCGCGAACTCGGCGCCGCCGCGGCCGAGCGCGTCGCCGCGGTCGACGACGACGAAACCGCGCACGCGCTCGCCGAGCAGCTCGACGCGCTCGGCTACGAGGCGTTCGCGGTGCGCCGCGACGGCGAGACCCAGGTGGAGGCGTACAACTGCGTGTTCCATGCGCTCGCGAAAGCGCATCCGGACGTCTGCCGGTTCGACCTCGCCTTCATGGAGGCGGCGACCGGCCGGCCCGTGCAGCATCTCGAATGCCTCGTGCGCGGCGGCCATGCCTGCCGCTTCCGCCTCGCCCGCCGTGGCGAGCGCTGAGTCCGCGGCGCGCTCAGAGCGCGTCGTGGAAGATGAGCCCGAGCGTGTGGCGCCGCCCGCGCCGCACGCGGCTCACGCCGTGGCGCATCGCGACGCGATACGTGCCGCGCGAGCCCTGCACCGGCCGCTGGGCGACCGCGAACACGACCGCGTCGCCCTGCCGCAGCGGCACGACCTGCGCGCGCGACTGCATGCGCGGGCGTTGCTCGGTCAGCACGAATTCGCCGCCGTCGAAATCCTCGCCCGGCTGCGACAGCAGGATCGCGACCTGCAGCGGGAACACGTGCTCGCCGTAGAGGTCCTGGTGCAGGCAGTTGTAGTCGTCCGCGCCGTAGCGCAGCAGCAGCGGCGTCGGCCGACGCTGTCCGGCCGCGTGGCAACGCGCGAGGAAGTCCGCATGCGCGGGCGGGAAGTCGGCCGGCAAGCCCATCGCCGCGTGCCAGCGGTTCGCGATCGGAGCGAGCCGCTCGTACAGCGCGGTGCGCCATTGCGCGAGCACGGGCGGCAGCGGATACGCGAAGTAACGGTACTCGCCGCGACCGAAGCCGTGGCGCGCCATCACGACCGTGCTGCGGAAGCGCGCGTCGTCGCCGTAGCACGCGGCGAGTTCGCGGCAGGTCCGCGCATCGATGAACCCGGCGACGTGCGCGTGTCCTTCTGCATCGAGCGCGCGCTCGATGCGCCCGTCGTCGAATGCGTGCAAGGCCGCGCCGGGCGGTGGCGGAACGGAAGGCGTCATCGGTGGACCTGCGTGCGGACGAAGCGCGAGATTGCCGCCGTCGCGCGACGCGCGCGCTCCGCTTCTTGCGCGCTGTCGATGCCTCACCAGCTGCCGCTGTTCGGCATCGACGCCCACGGCTCCGCGGGCGGCAGCGGGTCGCCCTTCTGCAGCAGTTCGATCGAGATGCGATCGGGCGAACGCACGAACGCCATGTGGCCGTCGCGCGGCGGCCGGTTGATGGCGACGCCCATCGACGCGAGGTGCGCGCAGGTCGCGTAGATGTCGTCGACACGGAACGCGAGATGGCCGAAGTTGCGCGCCGAACCGTAGTCCTCGTCCGAGCCCCAGTTCCAGGTCAGTTCGATCTCCGCATCCGGCGTTTCGTCGGCGGCGAGAAAGACGAGCGTGAACTTGCCGGCGGCGTTCTCCTTGCGCCGCGTCTCGCGCAGGCCGAGGCCGTCGCGGAAGAATCGCAGCGCGGCGTCGAGGTCGTGCACGCGGATCATCGTGTGCAGGTATTTCATTCGTGTTCCTCGCAAGGGTGGCGGCGCGGACGATCACTCACGTGAAGAAGGAAACCGGGGTCGGAGTGGACTTCGGAAGCGACGCCGGCATGAAACCCTGCATGTCGCCGAAAGTCCACTCCGACCCTGGTTTTCCCCGCCCCGATTTTCCTAACCGCGCTGAAAACGCGGCATGTAGTGCTGCAACTGGGCGAGCCGCTGCAGCGGGTCGGTCATCTGCAGCAGGTGCTGCTTCTCCGGTTGCGCGAGCGGCAGCATCTCGGCGAGGCGGAAGCCGACCCAGCTCGCGTCGTCGAAACGCGCGCGATCGACCTTCGCCACCGCACCGCCGACCTGGTCGAGCAGGCGCTCCAGGATCGTTGCGAGCAGGCCGTGCTCTGGCGGGACCTCGACGCAGGGTTCGTCCGGCCAGAGGCGGACTTCGCCGTGCACGAGGCCGTTGTCGCGCACGCGCGTCGTCGCGACCTGGAAACGCTCGCCGCCCTCGGCGCTGATGCCGAGCAGGCCGTCCGGCAAGGTGCAGAAGTCGGTGATGCGCGCGAGCGTGCCGATCGCGGCGGGCACGGCCGGCTCGCCCGCCTCGCGCCCGGCGAGGATCAGGCAGACGCCGAAGCCGGCGCTGTCGCGCGCGCAGTCGCGCACGAGATCGAGGTAACGGCGTTCGAAGATGCGAAGGCTGAGCGGGCCGCCCGGGAAGAGCACGGCGGACAGCGGGAACAGCGGTATGTCGACGAGCGGCACGCGGCCAGTCTAGCGAAAAAGCACGGCGGCGGAACGCGGCGCAGCGCCGCGCCGATCGATCGCCGACGACGGCTGTCCCCGGTCTCGCCTCACCCCTTCGCTGCGAGTGCCGCGGCGAACCGGCGCGGCGCGTTCTCGAAGCCGCCGTTCGACATGAACACGACGTGGTCGCCCGTGTGCACCTGCGCGAGCAGCGCGTCGACGAGCGCGTCGACGCTCGCTGCAGTGCGGCCGCGGCCGCCGAGCGCGTCGACGATGCGCGCGGCGTCCCACGGCAGTTCCGGTCGCTTGAGGAATACGACCGCGTCGGCATCGGCGAGCGACGGCGCGAGTTCGTCCGCGTGCGCGCCCATGCGCATCGAGTTCGAGCGCGGCTCCATGCCGACGAGGATGCGCGCCGTGCCGACCTTCGCGCGCAGGCCGGCGAGCGTGGTCGCGATCGCGGTCGGATGGTGGGCGAAGTCGTCGTAGACGCGGATGCCCGCGTGCTCGGCGACGAGTTCCATGCGCCGCGCGACGTTGCGGAACGTCGCGAGCGCGGCGATCGCGTCGGCCGGCGCGACGCCGGCCGCGTGCGCGGCCGCGATCGCGGCGAGTGCATTCATCACGTTGTGGCGACCGCCCAGTGTCCACTCGGCCAAGCCGAGCTCGCTGCCTGCGTGCGAGACGACGAACGACGAGCCGTCCGGCGCGGTGAGCCGCGCGCGCCAGTCGCCGGCGTCGACGCCGAACGTCTCGACCGGCGTCCAGCAGCCTTGCGCGAGCACTTCCGCGAGGCGTGCGTCCTCGGCATTGACGATCAACCGCCCGTTGCGCGGCACCGTGCGCACGAGGTGGTGGAACTGGCGCTGGATCGCCGCGACGTCGGGAAAGATGTCGGCGTGGTCGTATTCGAGGTTGTTGAGGATCGCGATCGTCGGCCGGTAGTGCACGAACTTCGAGCGCTTGTCGAAGAACGCGGTGTCGTACTCGTCCGCCTCGATCACGAAATCCGCCGCCGCAGGCGGCGACATCCGTCCCTCGCCCGCGAAGCGGGAGAGGGGGGGACCATCGGCGGATGCTGATGGTGGGGTGAGGGAAACGCCGCCCAGTCGCGCCGACACACCGAAGTTCGCCGGCACGCCGCCGACGAGGAAACCCGGATCGCGGCCGGCCGATTCGAGGATCCACGCGAGCAGCGAGGTCGTCGTCGTCTTGCCGTGCGTACCGGCGACCGCGAGCACGCGGCGTGTCGCAAGCACGGTCTCGCCGAGCCATTGCGGGCCCGACACGTAGCGCAGGCGCTCGTCGAGCATGTGCTCGACCGCGGCGTTGCCACGCGTCATCGCATTGCCGACGACGACGAGCTCCGGCGGCGGCACGAGGTTCTCCGCGGCGTAACCCCGCTTGAGCACGATGCCGAGCCGTTCGAGCTGGGTCGACATCGGCGGATACACGTTCGCATCCGAGCCTTCGACGTCGTGGCCGAGTTCGCGCGCGAGCGCGGCGATGCCGCCCATGAAGGTGCCGCAGATGCCGAGGATGTGCAGCTTCAAGACTCGATGTCTCCGTGTGGCGCGTCCGCTCAGCCGCCGAGCAGCAGGTGGGCGAGTGACCAGTTCGCGATCGCCCAGGTCGCGACGAGCACGAGCGCGAAGCCGAAACCAGCATCCATCGCGTGGCGCATGATGTGCGCGTTGACGCCGAGCTGCCAGAAGAACGTCAGGACGAGGACCCAGCCGAGCAGCGCCTGGGTTGCGGTGGGCGGATCGGTGATCGGCAGCATCGCGAGCAGGAACGGCGTCTGCACCAGCGACATGACGAAGTCGCTCGCGAGCAGCGCGGTCGCGGTCTGCACCCAGCGGTGGCCGAGACGCCGTACCGCGAGTGCGATCGCGCTGGAGCCGAGCAGGACCGCGGTGGAAAGCAGCGCGCGCGGCAGCAGGTCGTCGGCTTCACCGACCGCGGCACCGACGACGGTCGCGAGCGCGACACCGGCGACGCCGAAGCCGGCGACGAGCGCGGGCGCATGCGGCAAGTCCTGCGGCGCCGTGCGCAGCAGGCACAGCCCGAGCACGCGCGCGAAGAGGGAATCGTGCCGTTCGTCCATGCCCGCGTCCGTCGCGACGCGTGCGCGCCGCGTTCGATCAGGCGCGCGGCAGCGCCGCGACGATGCGCGCCGACACCTCGGCGAGCTCGCCGACGCCGTCGACGACCGCGAGCTTGCCGATCTCGGCGAAGTGGCCGGCGACCGGCTCGGTCTGTTCGGTGTACACGCGCAGGCGTTCGCGCACGGTTTCCGGCGTGTCGTCCTTGCGGCCCTGCGCCGCGGCGCGGCCGGCGATGCGTTCGACGATGAGTTCGCTCGGCACGTCGAGCTTGATCGCGACCTCGAGCGGCTGGCCGATGCGCGCGAGCAGTTTTTCGAGCGCGGCGCACTGCGCGACGTTGCGCGGATAGCCGTCGAGGATGAAACCGGCCTTCGCATCCGGCTGGGCGAGGCGCTCCTCGAGCATCGCGAGCACGATGTCGTCGGAGACGAGCTGGCCGGCCTCCATGACCGCCTTCGCCTTGAGGCCGAGCGGCGTGCCGGCCTTGACCGCCGCGCGCAGCAGGTCGCCGGTGGAGACGTGCGGCACGCCGAGCGTGGCCTTGAGCAGCTCGGCCTGGGTGCCCTTGCCCGAACCGGGCGCGCCGAGTAGAACGAGTCGCATGGTGCTCCGATGGCGCCGCGCGGCGCTCATGCTCACGATGGGGGACGCGACGCGCCCCTCGGCGCGCCTAGAATGGCGACAACGCTAGCGGCTGGCCAGAATGGTGTCAAACCACGCCGACCGCGCCGGAACGTGGACGAAAAGGATCGGCAATGAGCCAGGGCAAGCTGTTGTACGCGCAATCGGGCGGGGTCACCGCGGTCATCAACGCGACCGCCGCCGCGGTCATCGACACCGCGCGCCGGCGCAAGGTGCCCGTGCTCGCCGCGCGCAACGGCATCATCGGCGCCCTGCGCGAGGACCTCATCGACACCTCGAAGGAAAGCGCCGCCGCGATCAAGGCGCTGCGCCGGACGCCGGGCGGCGCGTTCGGCTCGTGCCGCTACAAGCTGAAGTCGCTCGAGCAGAACCGCGCCCAGTACGAGCGCCTGATCGCGGTGCTGAAGGCGCACGACATCCGCTGGTTCCTCTACAACGGCGGCAACGACTCCGCCGACACCTCGCTGAAGATCTCGCAGATCGGTCGCGAGCTCGGCTACCCGGTCAACGTGATCGGCGTGCCGAAGACGGTCGACAACGACCTCGCGGTCACGGACTGCTGCCCCGGTTTCGGCTCGGTCGCGAAGTACACCGCGGTGTCGGTGGCCGAGGCGAGCCTCGACGTCGAGTCGATGTGCGCGTCCTCGACGAAGGTGTTCATCGTCGAGGTCATGGGCCGGCACGCGGGCTGGATCGCCGCCGCGGGCGGGCTCGCCGCGCGCAAGGCGGGCGATCCGCCGCACCTGATCCTGTTCCCCGAGGTCGCGTTCGACGAGGATGCTTTCCTCGCGCGCGTGAAGGCGACCGTCGAACGCGTCGGCTACTGCACCGTGGTCGCGTCGGAAGGGCTGAAGAACACCGCGGGCCAGTTCCTCGCCGAAGCGGGCACGCGCGACGCGTTCGGCCACGCCCAGCTCGGCGGCGTCGCGCCCGTGCTCGCACAGCTCGTCAAGCAGAAGCTCGGCTACAAGTACCACTGGGCGCTGCCCGACTACCTGCAGCGCTCGGCGCGCCACCTCGCCTCGAAGACCGACGCCGAGCAGGCCTGGGCGGTCGGCAAGGCCGCGGTCGAGTACGCGCTCGCCGGCAGGAACGCGGTCATGCCGGTGATCGTGCGCACGTCCGACGCGCCGTACCGCTGGAAGATCGAACCCGCGTCGCTCGAACGCGTCGCCAACCACGAGAAGAAGCTGCCGAAGAACTTCATCTCGCGCGACGGCTACGGCATCACCGCGGCCGCGCGCCGCTACCTCGAACCGCTGATCCGCGGCGAGGACCCGCCGACGTACCTGCGCGACGGCCTGCCCGACTACGTGCGCCTGAAGAACGCGGCGGTGCGCCGCAAGCTGCCGCGCTACGACATCGCCGATTGATCGGCGCCGACTGATGGGCGCCGACTGATCGACCCGGCCGGTCGACCACGCCCCACCGCAGCCCGAGCGCGCCATCCGACCCGCCGGCCGGGCCGGCCGCGGGCGCCCCTTTCCGCGAGCGAAATCCCGCCCGCATCGACCTCAGCGGCGTGTTGCGCCGCGCCAATGCGCGTCGCTTCGGGGCATGGCTATACTCCGGCGGAGTAACCGCGCTGTTTCCCGGGGTTTCCTATCAGTCCTGTGAGTCAAGGGAGGGTTCGATGCTGTTCCATGAACACGGTTTGACGATCGCGCTGGCCTGCGCGGTGCTCGCGATCCTGTACGGCGGATGGTCGATACGCTGGATTCTCGCCAAGCCCGCCGGCAACGAGCGCATGCAGGCGATCGCGGCGGCGATCCAGGAAGGCGCGCGCGCCTACCTCAACCGCCAGTACCGCACGATCGGCCTGGTCGGCGTCGTGCTGTTCGTCGTGATCGGCTTCGCCCTCGACTGGCCGACCGCGATCGGCTTCGCGCTCGGCGCGATCCTGTCCGGCCTCACCGGCTACATCGGCATGAACATCTCGGTGCGCGCGAACGTACGCACCGCAGAAGCCGCGCGCAGCGGCATCCCGGCCGCGCTCAGCGTCGCGTTCCGCGGCGGCGCGATCACCGGCATGCTCGTCGTCGGCCTCGCCCTGCTCGGCGTCGCCGGCTATTTCGTCACGCTCGTGCACATGGGCAAGACGCAGGACCAGGCGCTCCACGCGCTGGTCGGCCTCGCGTTCGGCTCCTCGCTGATCTCGATCTTCGCGCGCCTCGGCGGCGGCATCTTCACCAAGGGCGCCGACGTCGGCGCCGACCTCGTCGGCAAGGTCGAAGCCGGCATCCCCGAGGACGATCCGCGCAACCCGGCGGTGATCGCCGACAACGTCGGCGACAACGTCGGCGACTGCGCCGGCATGGCGGCCGACCTGTTCGAGACCTACGCGGTCACCCTGATCGCGACGATGCTGCTCGGCGGCGTGATGGCGGCGCAGGCGGGCGCGAACGCGGTGCTCTATCCGCTCGTGATCGGCGGCGTGTCGATCGTCGCGTCGATCATCGGCACGTTCTTCGTCAAGCATTCCGGCGGGAAGATCATGACCGCGCTGTACAAGGGCGTGATCGTCTCGGGCGTCCTCGCGCTGATCGCGTTCTACCCGGTCACGACGCAGCTCATGGCGAGCAGCCAGTACGGCGCAATGAACGTGTTCGGCTGCGCCGTGATCGGCCTGATCCTGACCGGCGCGATGGTCGTCATCACCGAGTACTACACCGCGACCGAATACGCCCCGGTGCGCCACGTCGCGCAGGCATCGACGACCGGCCATGCGACCAACATCATCGCCGGCATCGGCATCTCGATGAAGTCGACCGCGTGGCCGGTGCTCGCCGTGTGCGCGGCGATCTGGGGCGCCTACCACCTCGCCGGCCTGTACGGCATCGCGATCGCCGCGACCGCGATGCTGTCGATGACCGGCATGATCGTCGCGCTCGACGCGTACGGCCCGATCACCGACAACGCGGGCGGTATCGCCGAGATGGCCGAGCTGCCGAAGGAAGTGCGCGCGGTCACCGATCCGCTCGACGCGGTCGGCAACACGACCAAGGCGGTCACCAAGGGCTACGCGATCGGCTCGGCCGGCCTCGCCGCGCTCGTGCTGTTCGCCGACTACACGCACAAGCTCGGCGTCGAGCATCCGGACCAGATCTACACGTTCGACATCTCCAACCACTACGTGATCATCGGCCTGCTCATCGGCGGCCTCATCCCGTACCTGTTCGGCGCGATGGCGATGGAAGCGGTCGGCCGCGCGGCCGGCGCGGTGGTCGAGGAAGTGCGCCGCCAGTTCCGCGAGATCAAGGGCATCATGGAAGGCACGACCAAGCCGGACTATTCGCGCGCGGTCGACCTGCTGACCAAGTCGGCGATCAAGGAGATGATGGTGCCGTCGCTGCTGCCGGTGCTCGTGCCGATCGTCGTCGCATTCGGATTCCGCTTCATCGGCGGACCGTTGGCCGGCGTGCAGGCGCTCGGCGGCCTGCTCATCGGCACGATCGTGACCGGCCTGTTCGTCGCGATCTCGATGACGACCGGCGGCGGCGCGTGGGACAACGCGAAGAAGTACATCGAGGACGGCCACTTCGGCGGCAAGGGCTCGGATGCGCACAAGGCCGCGGTCACCGGCGACACCGTCGGCGATCCGTACAAGGACACAGCCGGCCCGGCGGTCAACCCGCTGATCAAGATCATCAACATCGTCGCCCTGCTGCTCGTGCCGCTGCTGTAAGCGGACGCGTCACCGGCAACGTCGAAAGGCCGCCTCCGGGCGGCCTTTCCTTTTGCGGCGATCGCCCGTGCATCCTGCGTCGCGACGTGTCATGCAATGCCGCGATGCCCGGTCCACTGGGGTCCGAGGTCCGCCGTTCCGCATCGTGTGCGGTCCGGCGCCGGCGCGGTGCCTTGTTCTATGATGCAGGCGGGATCGACGCGGGAGGCCGCCCTGCGGTCGTCGTCCATCCGCCGCGACTGAGGGGAAAGACGGATGCGTGCTTGTTGGCTGGCTCTGGCCATGGTCGTGTCGGCTCCGGTGTGGTCGGCGGAGCTTTCGGGCAGCGTGGCGCTCGTCTCCGACGGGCAGGCGTTGCGCAGCGAGGAGGCGGCCGATGCGGTCGTCTACTTCCGGCCGGCGAATCCGCCCAAGGTCGCGCCCGCGAGCGAACCCTACGTGATGGGCACGCAGCGCAAGCAGTTCACGCCGCGCATCCTGCCGATCACGGTCGGCAGCGAGGTGCGCTTCCCGAACCGCGACCCGATCCTGCACAACGCGTTCTCGACTTCGCCGGCGAACACCTTCGACGTCGGCGTGTACGGCAACGGCGACGGCAAGACGGTCGCGTTCCCGCAGGCGGGCTACGTGCGCGTGTTCTGCAACGTGCACCAGTCGATGGTCGGCCACATCCTCGTGCTCGACACGCCGTACTTCACCCACCCCGACGCGGCCGGCAAGTTCGTGCTCAAGGGCCTGCCTTCGGGCAGCGGCGACCTCGTCGTCTGGCACGACCGCGCGACACCGTGGCACCAGAAGCTCGCGGCCGGCGGCAAGCCGCTCGCGATCCAGCTCGACCTCACGCAGAAACGCGTGCCGCCGCACCTCAACAAATTCGGCAAGCCATACGGAAGGGCCAGCGATGCCGGCTACTGAGAATTCCCCTGCGAAGGGCTTCACCCTGCCGCTCGCGCTGCGCTTCTTCCTCGCGACCGCGCTGCTGATCGCGCTCGCGCTCGGCGCCGCGGTGTTCGTCACCTACACGCAAGGCCAGCGCATCGCGACCGACGCGCTCGACAAGGCGGTCGCGACGAGCGACGCGGTGCAGCGCGAGTTCGAACAGCACCGCCTCGAGACGCTGCAGTCGAACGCGCGCCTCGTCGCGTCCGATTCCGGCTTTGCGCGCTACATCGGCAGCGCCGCCGGCGGCGGCGCGCTGCCCGGCGTCGAAGGACAGAGCGGCCCCGACCTCAGCTCGATGCGCGACCTGCTGCTCGAGCGCCAGCGCGAGTTCGGTTTCGACCTCGGCATCCTGCTCGACGGCCAGGGCAATACGCTCGTGCGCAGCGACCGCAACGAGTCGGTGCAGGAGTCGCTCGCCGAGGATCCGCTCGTCGCCGCCGCGCTGCACGACACGCCGCCGTTCGCCGGCTACTGGCGCCAGCGCGACCAGCTCTACCAGGCGACGATCATGCCGATCGTGCAGGACCGCGACCTGCTCGGCTACCTGCTGCTCGCGCAAGGCGTCGACGACGCGCTCGCGAAGAAAGTCGCGCAGGCGAGCGGCGCGCAGGTCGCGTTCCGCATCCCCGCCGGCGGCAAGGTCACGCTCGCGGCGAGTTCGCTCGACGCGGCGAACAGCGCCGAGCTCGCGCCGGCGATCGCCGCGCTCGAACCGTCGGTGCGCTCGGCACTCGACGGCGGTCGCGGCGTCGACCAGTTCCGCGTGCGTTTCGCCGGCCAGGAATGGATCGGCCGCGCACGGCCGATGGGCACGAGCGCGGACGGCAAGCTCGGCAGCGTGCTCGTGCTCGCGTCCGCGGACCGCTTCGTCTCGGGCTATCGCGCGATCCTCAACTGGGTCGCGCTCGCGGGCCTCGCTTCGATGATCGCCGCCCTGCTGCTCTCGCTGCTGCTCTCGCGCGGCATCCTGAGTCCGGTGCGGCGAATGGCGCAGGCGGCCGAGGAAGCCGCTGCGGGCAACTACCAGGCGCGCATCGGCAGCGGCGGCAATGATGATCTGGGCCGCCTCTCGCGCTCGTTCGACACATTGCTGTCGGAACTGCGCGAGAAGAGCGACATGGAAGGCTACGTCGGCCACCTCGCGCGCTTCCTGCCCGAACCCGTGGCCGACGTCGTGCCGGATGCACCGACGCGCCGGCGCGCGGCGACCGACACGGTGCCGCGGCGCGCGCCGGCGACCCTGCTCGGCGTCGAGTTCCGCCACCTGCTGGCCGAACGCGCGGACGCGACGCCGGCGCAGGCGATCGCCGACCTCGGCGCGCTGCAGGCGCGGCTCGACGACGTCGCGCGCACGCACGCGGCCGAGCTGCACGTTGCCGAGGGCGCGCGCTGGCTGCTCGCGTTCGACGGCGACGAGGCGCACCGCCGCGCGCTCGCGTGCTGGGGCGCGTTGCTCGACGCCTCGACCGCGCAGCGCCAGCCGGCGCCGGCGGGCAGCGTCGTCGAAGGCGAGCTGCTGCACGGCGGCGACGCGCTGCTCGGCATGCCTCAGGCGCAGGTGCACCGCCTGCTCTGCGACGCCGCACCCGGCCAGTTGCTCACGCTCGGCACGCTCGGCGAGGCGCTCGCGCGCGAACACGGCGCGACCGCGGTGCAGGCCGTCACCGGCGCGTACAGCGCGAAGCCGCGCGCGGCCGTGCTCGCCGGCGTCTGGCAACGCGCCGCGAGCGAGCTGCCGACCGACCACACGGTCGTGCGCGCGGAGGCACGTCGCGCACAGGCCCCTGCACCGGGCGCGAAGACCGCGCTCGGCATCGTCCCGGGCGCCGTGCTCGGCAACCGCTACCGCATCGTCTCGGTGCTCGGCGAAGGCGGCATGGGCGTCGTCTACAAGGCGAACGACCTCGAGCTCAACGACCTCGTCGCGCTGAAGATGGTCAAGCCCGGCGCGCTCACCGACGGCAGCCAGCTCGAGCGCCTCAAGGACGAGATCAAGCTCGCCCGCCGCATCACCCATCCGAACGTGTTGCGCACGTTCGACTTCGGCGAGATCGGCGGCGTGCCGTACATCTCGATGGAATACGTGCGCGGCCTCACCTTGCGCTACCTGCTGCGCGATGCCAAGCGCGTGCCCTACTCGGCCGGCCTGCGCATCGCGCGCCAGCTCGCGGCCGGCCTCGGCGCCGCGCACGCGGTCGGCGTCCTGCACCGCGACATCAAGCCGGAGAACCTCATCCTCGAGGCGAACGCGAACGCCAAGCTCATGGACTTCGGCATCGCGCGACCGACCGCGCGAGTCCAGCCGGGCCACACCGAGCCGGGCACCTTCCTCGGCACGCCGAACTACTGCGCGCCCGAACAGCTCGCCGGCGGCGAGGTCGACGAGCGTGCCGACATCTGGTCCTGCGGCGTGCTCATGACCGAGATGTTCTGCGGCGGGTTGCCGTTCAGCGGCAAGTCGACGATGGACATCTACATGGCGCAGATGCAGCAGGAGCCGACGCGACCCTCGGCGCTCTGGCCCGAGGTGCCGCCCGATCTCGAAAGCGTGATCCTGCGCTGCCTGCAGCGCGTGCCGGACGAACGCTACGCTTCCGCGGCCGAACTCGCCGCCGATCTCGCCCGCCTGAGGGTCTGAGCATGCGCCGCCTCGCCTTGTTGTGCCGCCTCGCCCTGCTCGCCGGACCCGCCTGCGCCGCGGCGCAGGCGACCGACGACCCCCTGCTCGCGGCGCCGGCCGACGTGCCGCCCGCGTCGACGCTGAACTGGTCGGGCGACGCAACCGTGCGCTACGAGCACACGAACGGCATACCCGGCGTGCGGCCGAGCCCGACGCTCGAACGCGCGCGCAGCCGCGTGCGGGCGGGCGTCGCGTGGACGCCGCGCGCGGACCTCGAGATCGGCGGTGCGCTCAAGTTCGCGCTCGGCTCCGATGCGAACCGCGACAACCGCATCAACAACGACAACGAGCGCAGCGACGCCGCCGCGCTCGACCAGTTGTTCGTGCGCTGGCGTCCGGGCGAGGCGACCTCGCTGCTGTTCGGCAAGGCGCCACTGCCGCTCGAGCTGTCGCCGCTGGTGTGGGACCGCGACCTGCGCCCGGCCGGCATCAGCATCGACCACGGCATCGCGCTCGGCGACTTCAATCGCCTGCAGCTGACCGCCGGTGCGTTCGCCGGCGAGCACCTGTACGGCGACGACTCGCGCATCGGCGCGCTGCAGGTCGCCTGGCGCTGGCACGAAGGCGCGCCGAGCAACGGCGCCGTGCTGCTCTCGCTGATCGACTTCGACGACATCGACCGGCTCGCGAACAACGGCCTTGGCCGCACCAACCTGCGCACGCCGAGCGGCTTCACCAGCGATTTCCGCCTGCTCGACCTGCAGCTCGTCGGCCGGCACGCATTCGGCGACTGGCCATTCGAGGCGCGCATCGACCTCGTGCGCAACCTCGGCGCCGACGACGACGCCGACGGCGCGCGCCTGAGCCTCGTCGCGGGCGATCGCCGCCGCGCGCACGGATGGGAACTCGGCTTCGCCTGGCAGCGCCAGCAGCGCGACGCGGTGCTCGCCGCATTCAGCGAAGACGACTGGTGGTTCCACAGTTTCGCGCACGGCGCGATGCCGTGGATCGGCTACGGCATCACCGACCGCGTGAGCCTGCGCCTCGCCGGGTTCCGCGAGCAGCGCGACGGCATCGCCGATCACACGCGACGCGTTCTGTTCGACCTCGAGGCGCGCTGGTAGGCGACGCTTCGTGGCGCGCCGTCAGGCGCGCGGGACGCGACCGAACAGGGCACCGGCGGCCAGGCTCGCTGCCGCGAGTGCGAGCACGCTCATCTGCACCGGCATCGGGTCGAGCAGCGCGATGAATGCGACACCGGCGGACAGCACGAGCGCCGTCGCGGTCGCGAGCGGCCGCAGGCGGTTCGCGACGAGGTGCTTGCCCATCCACCACAGCAGCGTTCCGCTCAGCATGAGCAGGATCGCGAAGCACAGGCTGTAGCCGCACAGCATCGTCCACGCGTCGACACCCCAGCGCGGCAGGATCGCGTACCCGCGCATCGCCTGCATGAGCGCGCGACGCGGCGCGTCGAACGACGCGGTGTCGACGAACGCGCGGTAATGCACGCTCGCGTGCACGCCGCTCGAGATCAGCAGCACGCTGCCGGCACTGCGCACGCCGAGGCGCAAGGCGGATTCGGACACGATCGACACCTCCATCGGGTGCGCCGATCTTCGACAGGCGCGCGCATGAACGCAAGCGCTGGCGGGTCCCGAAAAAAAAAAGACCCCGCCGAAGCGGGGTCGAATAGGAGTCCAACAGGCCGGCTCAGAGTCGGCAGAGATCGAAGTCGTCGGCGAACACGAGCTCGCTGCCGGCGAGCGCCACGCCGAACACCCCGCTCGTTCCACTCAGGGCGGCACTCGTCGCGCTCAAGGTCCTGCCGCTGGTCAGCGTGTAGAAGCGCTGCGTCGCGTTCGCCGGGAACGAGGCGATGCCGCTGCTCACGGTGGCCTGCTCGAGGGCGATCGATCCGCCGCACGCGGTCGTCGCGAGCGTGACCTGCGAGGTCGAATCGGTCGTGATCACGTTGTCGAACGCATCGACGATCGCTACCTGCACGGCGCCGAGGCGGTCGCCGCGCGGTACGTTGGCCGGCTGCTGCAGGAACTTGATGTGGTCGGGCGGGTTCGCGGCGAAGCTCGCCACGACCGTGCAGTCGGCGGTGACCGGCCCGGTCGTGTAGCTCGTGCCCACGAGCGTGCCCGCGGCGCAGCTGCCACCGAGCGGCGTCACGACGTGATAGCCCGCCACCGGCATCAGCGTGAAGTTCACCGTCGCGCCATGGTTGACGGTCTGCGGCGTCGTCGGGCTGATCGTGCCGTTGCCGCCACTCACGCTCGGCGTCACCACGTGCGTGTCGATCGCGAAGCTCGCGATCACCGTGCAGTCGGCCGTGACGGCGTTCGTCGTGTAGACGTTGCCGGCGAGGTTGCCGCCGCAGGTGCCGGCCACGCTGCCGATGTGGTAGTTCGCGGCCGGTGTCAACGTGAACGCGATGGTCGCACCGTGGTTCACGGCCTGCGGGGTCGACGGGCTGATCGCACCGTTGCCGCCCGAGACGCTCGGCGTCACCGTGTGCGTGTCGATCGTGAAGCTCGCGATCACCGTGCA
>NZ_JACGXL010000002.1:0-911639 GCF_014138265.1 Dokdonella fugitiva | reverse complement strand
GCAATCAGCGTTGACCGCGTTCGTCGTGTAGACGTTGCCTGCGAGCGAGCCGCCGCACGTGCCGGCGACGGTACCGATGTGGTAGTTCGCGGCCGGGGTCAGCGTGAAGCTCGTCGTCGCGCCGTGGTTGACCGTCTGCGGCGTCGACGGCGCGATCGCGCCGTTGCCGCCGGAGACGCTCGGCGTCACCACGTGCGTGTCGATCGCGAAGCTCGCGATGACCGTGCAATCAGCGTTGACCGCGTTCGTCGTGTAGACGTTGCCTGCGAGCGAGCCGCCGCACGTGCCGGCGACGGTACCGATGTGGTAGTTCGCGGCCGGCGTCAGCGTAAAGCTCGTCGTCGCGCCATGGTTCACCGTCTGCGGCGTCGACGGCGCGATCGCGCCGTTGCCACCGGAGACGCTCGGCGTCACGGTGTGCGTGTCGATCGCGAAGCTCGCGATGACCGTGCAATCGGCGTTGACCGCGTTCGTCGTGTAGACGTTGCCCGCGAGCGAGCCGCCGCACGTCCCGGCGACCGTGCCGATGTGGTAGTTCGCAGCCGGCGTCAGCGTGAAGCTCGTCGTCGCGCCGTGGTTGACCGTCTGCGGTGTCGACGGCGCGATCGCGCCGTTGCCACCGCTCACGCTCGGGGTGACCACGTGCGTGTCGATCGCGAAGCTGGCGATCACCGTGCAGTCGGCCGTGACCGCGTTCGTCGTGTACGTGTTGCCGGCGAGGTTGCCGCCGCACGTACCCGTCACGCTCGCGACGTGGTAGTTCGCGTTCGGCGTCAGCGTGAAGCTCGTCGTCGCGCCGTGGTTCACCGTCTGCGGCGTCGACGGCGCGATCGCGCCGTTGCCGCCCGAGACGCTCGGCGACACCACATGCGTGTCGATCGCGAAGCTCGCGATCACCGTGCAGTCGGCCGTGACGGCGTTCGTCGTGTAGACGTTGCCGGCGAGGTTGCCGCCGCACGTGCCGGTCACGCTGCCGATGTGGTAGTTCGCGTTCGGCGTGAGCGTAAAGCTCGTCGTCGCACCGTGGTTCACCGTCTGCGGCGTCGACGGCGCGATCGCGCCGTTGCCACCACTCACGCTCGGCGTGACCACGTGCGTGTCGATCGCGAAGCTCGCGATCACCGTGCAGTCGGCCGTGACCGCGTTCGTCGTGTACGTGTTGCCGACGAGGTTGCCGCCGCACGTGCCCGCGACGTTCGCGACGTGGAAGTTCGCGTTCGGCGTCAGCGTGAAGCTCGTCGTCGCGCCGTGGTTCACCGTCTGCGGCGTCGACGGGCTGATCGTGCCGTTGCCGCCCGACACGCTCGGCGTCACCGTGTAGGTGTTGATCGCGAAGCTCGCGATCACCGTGCAGTCGGCCGTGACCGCGCTCGTCGTGTAGGTGTTGCCGACGAGCGCGCCACCGCAGGTGCCGCCGACCGGCGTCACGATGTGGTAGCCCACGTTCGGCGTCAGCGTGAACGCGATCGTCGCGCCGTCGTTCACCGTTTGCGGCGTCGACGGACTGATCGTGCCGTTGCCACCCGACACGCTGGGCGCCACCACGTGGGTGACCTGCGCGAACGAAGCGATGACCGTACAGTCCGCGGTGACCGCATTCGTCGTGTAGGTGTTGCCGACGAGCGTGCCGCCGCAGGTGCCGCCCGGCGTGACGATGGAGTAACCCGCGTTCGGCGTCAGCGTGAACGCGATCGTCGCGCCGTCGTTGACCGTCTGCGGCGTCGACGGGCTGATCGTGCCGTTGCCACCCGAAACACTCGGCGTCACCACGTGCGTGTCGATCGCGAAACTCGCGATGACCGTGCAGTCGGCCGTGACCGCGTTGGTCGTGTAGGTGTTGCCGACCAGGCTGCCGCCGCAGGTGCCGCCGACCGGCGTCACGATGTGATAGCCCGCGTTCGGTGTCAGCGTGAACGCGGTCGTCGCCCCGTCGTTGACCGTCTGCGGCGTCGACGGGCTGATCGTGCCGTTGCCACCCGAAACACTCGGCGTCACCACGTGCGTATCGATCGCGAAGCTCGCGATCACCGTGCAGTCGGCCGTGACCGCGTTGGTCGTGTAGGTGTTGCCGACCAGGCTGCCGCCGCAGGTGCCGCCGACCGGCGTCACCGCGTGATAACCCGCGTTGGGCGTCAACGTGAACACGCTGGTCGCACCGTGGTTGACCGTCTGCGGCGTCGACGGGCTGATCGTGCCGTTGCCGCCGCTCACGCTCGGCGTGACCGTGTAGGTGTTGATCGCGAAGCTCGCGATCACCGTGCAGTCGGCGTTGACCGCGTTCGTCGTGTAGGTGTTGCCCGCGAGGCTGCCGCCGCAGGTGCCGCCGACCGGCGTCACGATGTGGTAGCCCGCGTTCGGTGTCAGCGTGAACGCGGTCGTCGCGCCGTGGTTGACCGTCTGCGGCGTCGACGGGCTGATCGTGCCGTTGCCGCCCGAGACGCTCGGCGTGACCGTGTGCGTGACGGCCGAGACATTGATGCAGCCATTCGCCGTGACCTGCTGGCCATCGGGATTGGTGATCGTGACGTTCTGCAGGCCCGCGGTGTTCGCGGTGATGTTGAGCACGACCTGCGTCGGCGAGTTGTAGGTGACGCTGTTGACGGTCGCATTGGTGACCGTCGCCGCGATGTGGCTGAACGGGCGCGCCGGCGCGGGCAGGTTCGCACCCGGATCGTAGAAACCCGAGCCGCCGCTCGACGTCGCATTGATCGTGACGTTGCCGGTGCCCCCCGCGAACGAGATCGGCGAACCCGAGCAGGTCGGCGTCGCCGGCGGCGGCGCGAGCAGCTTGCCGATACGCACCGCGTAGCTGTTGAGTGCCTGGTTGTATTCCTGGATCGTCCAGACGCTCATGTCGTCGAGCGGGTCGACGACCGTGAACGAATAGTCACCCCAGCGGCGGCCGGACGTACCGCCCGGATCCGATGGAGGGTTGTAGTTGGCGGAGGTGAGGCCGTACTGCACGGCGGCCGCGGTCGGCGGCCCGGTCATGACGCCGAGCGTATCGCCGGCGAGGCGACCCGCATACGCGGGCGTCGCGCCGGACGGCGTACCGGCGAGGCTGAAACCGATCACGGCATGGCCCTGGCCGGTCGCGGTGATCGACGGGATCCAGTACTGCAGCGCCGCCGCGAGCGTCGCCGCGTTGTCGTACACGGTGCCCGACTGCACCAGCGTCGGCGTCGTCGTGAGGTTCTGGATGTCGTACCAGCGCGCCGCCTTGCGCGCCGTCGTCGCCGTGCTCGCGACGCCGGTCGTGCTGACGCGGAGGTTGTGCGTGGTCCACAGGTGGCCGTTGCGGATCATCGCCGCGTAGAGACGATCGTCGAGCGAGTCGAGGCGGCCATTGTTGCCGCCGGTGTTGCCAGCGTGCTCGACCGGATTCGTCGCGCCGGTCGTCGGCACGGTGAGGTTGATGTTCGCCGAGATGGTCGGCGTCGCGCTGCCGGGATTGGTCACGCGGCGGAACACCAGGCGGCTGAACACCGCGGTGTCGACGCCGACGAAATAGCCTTCGGTCGCGGTCGCGTCGAAGTTGTCGACGCCGCGCGGCGCGTAGGGGCCGCCGGTTCCGGTACCGACGTTCGGGAAGCTCGTGACGACCAGCGGACCGGCGCCGATCGCCGACGCCTTCTGCACGACGTACGCGTTCGTGCCGACGAAGCTGCCCGCGCTCGAGAACATGTTGCAGCCGAAGTACAGCGCGTTGACGTCGATGCCGAGCGACGGGTAGTCGCAGAAGTTCGTGCCCGGGTCGGTCGTGACGAAGAAGAACGTCCACACCGTCGACCCGCTGATCACGCCGTTGCTCGCCGCGTCGCTGACCGCGAGCAGCCAGCGGTTCGCCGCGGTCGCGGTGCAGGTCGCGTTCGTGCAGGGCACGTCGATGATGCTGAGGAACCAGCGTGCGCTGAAGCGGTCGTAGCGCACTTGCGGGTCGCTCGTGAAGTTGAGCACGACCGAACCGCCGACCGGCGTCATCACCGAGGCGAAGAACGCGTCGGTGTCGAGGTTGAGCACGCCGTCGGCGACGCCGGCCTTGGTGAAGGAGCGGATGCGGCCGTTGACCGCGACGACGTACTGCGACGGGCCCACCGTGCCCATCGAGTCGGGCGGGAAGGCGCCGGTGTCGGTCAGCGTGGCGCCGTCGAACGACGTCGACGGCGTGTGGATCGCGCGCGGGCCGCGGTCGGGGCCGCTGGTCGAGGTCGAGGGGTAGCGCGATATCGCGGGTGCGGCCGGATTCGGCAGCAGGTCGTCACGCTCAGGACCTTCGAGTTCATGCTCGGGGCGCGGGCCGCGGCGCGGCGGTCGCGACGCCTCGAGCTGCATGAGATCGGCCGAGGTGTGCGTGACGCCGGACGTGGTCGGCACGCGCACGCCGGAGATGTCGCTCGCTTCGCCGGGCGCGGCGAGCGCCGTCGCCGCGAACAGAACCGACGCGCATAGGAACGCCTGCGCCGCGGAGGGCGCACGTGTGCGGAACATGAGTTTTCCCCTGTTAGATGGCATCACCCGCGGACTCGGCCGATAGGCGTAGTCGCACCCGGTACTGCCGGGCCAGCCTATCATCCTTCGGGCCGATCTGCAGCACCCCTCTATTCCAAGTCTCGCGGCAGGGCCTGGGCAGCCGAAACGTGACCGGTTCCGGCAGACGGCCGCTTCGCACTGGACAATCGCGTTCAGCTTTGCGCACGATGGATTTTTCGACGAACGGTACCGGTCCATGCACCTGCTCCCGCGTCTCGCCACCCTCTCCCTGCTGCTGCTCGGAACCGGCTGCATGACCGCCCCGCAACGCCCCGCCGCTCCCCAGGTCGAAGACCCCTATCTCTGGCTCGAGGACGTCCACGGCGCCAAGCCGCTGGAATGGGTCGAGCAACGCAACGCGGAGACGAAGCAGGCGTTCGCCTCGACGCCGGAGTTCGAACGCACGCGCTCGCGCATCCTCGAAGTGCTCGATTCGGACGCGAAGATCCCCGCAGTCACGAAGATCGGCGACCGCTACTACAACTTCTGGAAGGACAAGGACCACCCGCGCGGCCTGTGGCGGCGCACGACCCTGCAGCAATACCGCAAGGACAAGCCGCGCTGGGAAACCGTGATCGACCTCGACGCGCTCGCGAAGGCCGAGGACAAGCACTGGGTCTGGCAGGGCGCGTTCTGCCTGCGCCCGGCGAACCGGCGCTGCCTCGTCGCACTGTCGCCGGGCGGCGGCGACGCGAATGTCGTGCGTGAGTTCGACCTCGTCGACCGTACGTTCGTCAAGGGCGGCTTCGAACTGGCCGAAGCGAAGTCGGACGTCGCGTGGATCGACAAGGACCGCATCTACGTCGCGACCGACTTCGGCCCGGGCACGATGACCAAGTCGAGTTACCCACGCATCGTCAAGGAGTGGAAGCGAGGCACGCCGCTCGCCGCGGCGACGCTCGTCTACGAAGGCAAGGACGACGATTTGGCGATTTCCGCGTCGCGCGACCTCACGCCCGGCTTCGAACGCGACTTCGTCACGCGCGCGATCGATTTCTACACGAGCGAGACGTTCGTGCGGCGCAAGGACGGCAAGCTCGTCAAGCTCGAGGTGCCGCCCGACGCGACCGTCGATGCGCACCGCGAATGGCTGCTCGTGCAGCTGCGCGACGCGTGGACGCTCGACGGCACGACCTACCCGCAGGGCGCGCTGCTCGCGGCGAAGTTCGACGACTTCCTCGCCAACCAGGACAAGGCCGGCAAGCGCAAGCTCGTCGTGCTGTTCAAGCCGACCGACACGACCTCGCTGTCGGCCTATTCGTGGACGCGCAACCACCTCATCCTGAACATCCTCGACGACGTCGTCAGCCGCCTCGAGGTGCTCACGCCGCGCACCGGCGAGTGGCGCCGCGAGAAGCTCGGTGGCGCGCCGGCGCTGTCGACGATCGAGGCGCACGGCATCGACGCCGACGCGGGCGACGCGTACTTCCTCAGCGTGAGCGGGTTCCTCGCGCCGACCACGCTCTACTACGGCGCGCTCGGCAACGCCGACGCGGCGCCGCTCAAGCACGCACCGTCGTTCTTCGACGCGAAGGGCATGGACGCGCACCAGTACTTCGCGACCTCGAAGGACGGCACGCGCGTCCCGTACTTCGTCGTCGCGCGCAAGGACCTCAAGGCCGACGGCAGCACGCCGACCCTGCTGTACGGCTACGGTGGCTTCGAGGTCTCGCTGACCCCCGTATACAGCGGCAGCGTCGGCCGTTCGTGGCTCGAGCGCGGCGGCGCGTTCGCGGTCGCCAACATCCGTGGCGGCGGCGAGTACGGCCCGCGCTGGCACGAAGCCGCGCTGAAGGCGAACCGCCCGCGCGCCTACGAGGATTTCGCCGCGGTCGCGGAGGATCTCGTCAATCGCGGCATCACCTCGCGCCGCCACCTCGGTGCCGAAGGCGGCAGCAACGGCGGTCTGCTCATGGGCAACATGCTCACCGGTTACCCGCAGCTGTTCGGCGCGATCGTCTGCGAGGTGCCTCTGCTCGACATGAAGCGCTACACCCACCTGTCCGCGGGCGCGTCGTGGATCGCCGAGTACGGCGACCCCGACAAGCCCGAGGAATGGGCGTTCATCAAGACGTTCTCGCCGTACCAGAATCTCGCCGCGGGCAAGGATTATCCGCCCGTGCTGTTCTACACCGCGACGAGCGACGACCGCGTCGGGCCGGTGCAGGCGCGCAAGATGGCCGCGCGCATGCGCGAGTTCGGCTACTCCAACGCGTGGTTCTACGAGAACACCGAAGGCGGCCACGGCGCCGCCGCGGACAACCAGCAGTCCGCGTTCATGCACGCGCTCGCCTACGGCTTCCTCTGGCAGCAGCTGGCGCCGAAGGAGGCGCCGTGAAGCGCGCGCCGCTGTTGCTCGCGCTCGTGCTGTCGGGCGCGCTGCACGCAGCCGAACCGGCGAGCGTCGACGCCGCGCTCGCGCAGGCCAAGCTCGCGCACCAGCCGCTGCTCCTCGATTTCAGCGCACCGTGGTGCTACTCCTGCTACTTCATGGCGACGCACGTGCTCAACGGCGCCGAGTGGGATGCGCTCGGCCGCAGGACCGTCGTCGCCGCGGTCGACGCCGATTCGCCCGACGGTGCGGCGTGGATGAAGAAGCTCGAGATCAAGGCGCTGCCGGCCTACGTCGTGCTCGACGAGAACGGCGCCGAACTCGGCCGCATCCTCGCCGAGCAGCCGCGCGCGAAGTTCTATCCGATGGTCGAGCGCATCATCGCGGGCGCGAGCACGCTCGACGAGCTCCAGCGCAAGGCAGCCGGCGGTTCGATCGACGCGGTCGCGACCGTGCTCGGCGCCTACCAGGCGCGCGACGCAGGCAAGGACGGGCTCGCGTGGTACGCGACATTGCCGGCCGACGTGCGCGCGAAGGCGGACAAGGACAAGGCCGTGACCTTGCAGCGCGACCGCCTCGCGCTCGCCCTGGCGCGCGCGCAGGAAGATCCCGCGGCGACCATCGCCGCCGCGCAGCGCGTGCTCGCGGGCGACATCGGCTGCGATCGACCCTACGTCGTCGACGCCCTGCTCGAAGCAAGCGAGAAGCAAGCGAAGGCCACGCGCATCGCCCTCCTGAAGCCGCAGCGCAGCGCGCTCGAGGCGTTGCTCGCGCACGACGTCTACATCGCGAAGCCTGCGTGCGCGGACCAGCGCAGCGCGGTCGTGACGACCGCCGACGTCGACGCCGCGCTCGGCGACGCCACGGCCGAGAAGGCCGTGCTCGACCGTGCGATTGCCGATGCGCGCACGCGCCTCGGCGGCGATTACACCCGGGACCGCAACCTCGCCGACAACCTGCGCGTCTACCTAACGCGCGCGAAGCGCGATGCCGAGCTGGACGCGCTGTATCCGAAGCTCGTCGCCGCGTGGCCCGACGACTACGTCTATCCGTACCGCTTCGGGCGCAGCCTGCTCGAACGCAAGCGCGCCGCCGAAGCGCTGCCTTGGCTCGAGAAGGCCGCGGAGAAGGCCTACGGCGAGAACCGCCTCGGCGTCGCGCTCTACCGCGTGAAGGCGCTCAAGGCGCTCGGCCGCGGCGACGACGCGAAGCAGGTGGTCGCCGACGTGCTCGAACAGAACGGGCAGTGGTTCCCCGAGCAGGTCGCCAAGCTCAAGGCCGAGCTCGCCTCCTGAAGGCCGGACGGAGTCGCGGCAACGCATGCGGGCGGGTCGCAGGAGTGCACCACCCCCTGTAAGAGCACGGTCGCGATGCTCGAACCGTCAAGGCAGCGATGCACGCTCCCGCGGCACCGCGCCACGCCGCCTTTTGCTGCACCGCCGCAGACTTTGCCGTATCCTTCGCGCCGCGCGGGCGCGACCCCGCCGCGCGCCTTCAGCGGCGCGCCATTCGAATACGCCAAGGAGTCAGTCATGGGTTTGGAGCGCGTCCCCGCCGGTGCCAAGGTGCCCGACGAGATCAACGTCATCATCGAGATTCCGAAGGACGCGGAGCCGGTCAAGTACGAGGTCGACAAGGCCTCCGGCGCGATCTTCGTCGACCGCGTGCTGTCGACGCCGATGCGCTACCCGTGCAACTACGGCTACGTGCCGCACACGCTCGGCGGCGACGGCGATCCGCTCGATGCGCTCGTGATCCTGCCGCTGCCGCTCGTGCCGGGCTCGGTGATCCGCTGCCGCCCGGTCGGCATGCTGCGCATGACCGACGAGGCCGGCGCCGACGAGAAGCTCGTCGTCGTGCCGCACGCGAAGATCTTCGCCGGCTACGGGCACATCGCCGACATCGGCCAGGTGTCCGGCCACTGGCTCGAGCGCATCGGCCACTTCTTCGAGCACTACAAGGATCTCGAGAAGGGCAAGTGGGTCAAGCTCGAAGGCTGGGCCGACGCGGCCGCGGCGAAGGCCGAAATCAACGCCGGCGTCGAGCGCTACGAGTCGTCGGCGCAGAAACCGGCGTTCTGACATCGAAGCCAAAGCCAAAGCCAAAAGACTGAAACACGAAGGACACGAAGGAAGAGCAGAACCAGGAAAGAGCTTGAAACACGGAGCACACGGAGAAAGCAAGGCAAGAGAGCTTCTCGATCGAAGGCTTTTCCTCGGTATGCTCGGTGTGCTTCGTGTTTCAATCTTTTGATCTGATCTCGCTTTTCCTTCGTGTCCTTCGTGTTTCAGGCTCTGCTCTGCCTAGCGCATCAGTCGTCGCTTTCGTCGGGCTCGTCACCGGCGTGCGAGGACGCGGGGTCGACGCCCGAGGCAAGGGCGTCGGACGCCTTCCACATCGACACTTCGCCGCCGCGGAATCGCTGCGCGTGCGCCGGCTCGGCGCGGAAGCGGAAACGGCGGTAGAAGCTCACGACGTAGCCGTCGGGATGCTCGCGTGCCCACGCCTGGAACGATTCGAGCGTGTCGAGCGCCGGCAGCGGCCGGGTGAGGCGGCCGGCGAATTCGAACACGCCGTGGTGCCAGCCGAGGTGCACCACCGGCTGGCCACGCTCCTGCGCGTCGTGGATGCGCGTGGCGAGCGCGCCGACGTCGTAGCGGTCGCCGGACCCCTGGATCACCGCGAGCTTGATCACGAGAGCGACCGCGACCATCGCGACCGCCGCGCCGGCCGGTTGCGCGAAGCGCGTGTGCCCGAACGCGAGCGCGACGCCGATCGCCGCGATGATGCAGCCCCACAGCGGCGAAACCTCCGCCGCGAACGCGAGCGACGGCAGCCTCGGCGCGAGCCACGGCAGCGCTGCGGTCGCCGTGCCGAACAGCACGAGGAACAGGCCGAACGCACCGGCGCGCACGCGCAGCGCGTCGCGCTCGAGCGCGAATGCGAGCAACAACGCGACGCCCGGGATCATCGGCAGCAGGTAGTGCGGCTGCTTGCCGCCGACCAGCGAGAACGCGACGAATGTCGGCGCGACCCAAGCCATTCCGAAACGCCACGGCACCTGCGCCGCGAGCTCGCGCAGCTTCACCGCGCCGCGGCGCATCGCGAGCGGCCACGGCAGCAGCATGAGCGGGAACACCGCGAGGTACCACCACCACGGGCGGCCGTGCGCGCTCGTGCCCTTGACGCCGCCGATGCGGTCGAGCGTCTGGTTGAGGAAGATCGCGCGCGCATACGCCTCGCCACCGTGCAGCGCCGCGGGGATCGCCCAGGCGAGGCCGATGATCGCGCCGACGAGGATAGACAGCGCGAACGCGCCGAAATAGCGCGCACGCCGGCCGGCGAGCCGGTCGCCGCTCCACCACGGCGCGGCCAGCGCGACGAACGCGACGTCGAGCAGCATGACCGGGCCCTTGACGAGGATGCCCAGGCCGATCGCGCCGCCGGTGAGCAGCACGCCGCGACGCGTGCGCGCCTGCACGAGGTCGAGCACGCCGTGCAACGCGAGCAGCACGCACGTCGCCAGCGGCACGTCGAACATGATCGCGTTGGAGAACAGCGCGAAGTAGATCGCGCCGAGCAGGAACCACATCGACGCGCGCGCGGTCGCCGCCGAACCGGTCAGGCGCAGGGTCAGCCGCTGCATGAGCAGCAGGCTCGCGAGCGAGCACAGCAGGGTCATCGCGCGCGCGGTCCACGCGTGCACGCCGGTCAGCAGCCAACCTGCGTTGATGAGCCAGAACAGCAGCGGCGGCTTGTGCGCGTACGTCGCACCGTTGAGGTGGGGCACGAGGAATTCGCCGGTCTGGCGCATCTCCCAGGCGACCGCGAGATAGCGTGTTTCGTCGATCGGCAGCGGACCGAGCAGGAACACGATCGGCAGCAGCAGCAGGGCCGCCGCCGTCAGTGGATGCGACAGGATGGCGCGCCAGTCAGGGGCGTTCGATGGAAACACGGGGCTCGGAACTCGCGGCCGTCGGCGGGACGCGAATCTTGGCATGGCGGCCGACACGAGCGCGACCGCTGGCGGGCGCCGCCCCGCCCCTTTCGGCTTGGCGGGCGCTTCTGGCGCCGATTCAGCCGCGCTTGAGCAGCTCGCGCAGGTCGATCACCGCGGCGTTCGCGCGCGAGATGTAGTTCGCCATCACGAGCGAATGGTTGGCGAAGAAGCCGAACGGCGTGCCGTTCAGCACGATCGGGCTGCCGAGCGCCTTCTGCGACTCCTCGAGTTCGCGGATCACCTGTTCGAGGCTCACCGCGGCGTTCTTGCTCGCGAGGATCGGCGCGAAATCGGCACGGATCGCTTCGAGCTGCTCGCGCAGCGCCCAGGTGTAGCCGCGCGCCTCGTAGAAGTTGTCGTCGATCTTCGTCCACGGCGTCTTCACGAGCCGCGGGCTCGGTGCCGGCGTCGACTGCCGCGCGTGCTCGTCGCCGGCGAGGTCGGTGTCGATGCGCACCTGCCCGGCCGCCGCCGACAGGCGCTGCGAAAGCGAGCCGAGGCGCGCCGAGACGACCTGCAGATAGTCGGCGAGGTTGTCCGCACGCGCGTAGAACTGCGCGTTGCTGTCGTCGCCGTCGCCGAGTCGCGTCAGGTAGGCGTCGACGTGCGCGATCGCCTTGCGGTACTGGCTCTCCGAGCTCGGCAGCAGCCAGCGGTCGTTCGGCGAGCTGAACAGCGGATCGGCTTCCTGCAGGTCCTTGTCCTCGACCGACTGCGTCTGCGAACGGCTGAAGTCGTTGCGCAACGCACGCGCGAGGTCGCGCGTCGCGGTGAGCACGCCGAATTCCCAGTTCGGCACGTTGTCCATGAACACGCCGGGGGGGAGGCGGTCGTTGCTGAGGTAACCGCCGCGCTTGTCGAGCAGCGTCTCGGCACTGGTGACCAGCGCCGCGGTCGTGACGCTGCCGGTGACGACGCGCTCCCCCTTCGCGGCGAGGCGCGCCTGCGCGGTCGCGACGACGTCGAAATGGTCGGGTTCGTAGTCCCACCACCACATCAGCGCGAGCACGAGCACGACGCAGGCGGCGAGCAGGACGCCGATGCCGCCGATCAGCCACGAGCGCGCGCGACCGAGCCAGGTTCCGTCCACGTGTTCCCCCTCGAATCGCCGATCGAACCGGCATGCCGACGCCGCGGGCGACGATCGCCTGCGGCCAGCCGCCATTCTAGGTCATCGGGAGCCTACTTCTTCCTGCCGCTCCGCCCCGGTTTGGCCGGCTCGCCCTTCTGGCCGAAGTTCTCCATCAGGGTCTTCATGTCCTCGGCGTGCTCCTCCTCGACCGCGAGGATGCCTTCGAGCAGGCGCTTGGTCGTCGTGTCGCGGTCGCCGACGTAGTTGATGATCTCGCGGTAGCTGTCGATCGCGATGCGCTCGGCGACGAGGTTCTCCTCGATCATCGAGGCGAGGTCGTCGGGCACGACGAACTCGGAATGGCTGCGCCCGGACAGGCCTTCCGGCGAGAAGTTCGGCGTGCCGTCGAGCTGGGTGATGCGCTCGGCGATCGTGTCGGCGTGCGCCTGTTCCTCCGCCGCGTGCTCGAGGAACTCCGCGGCGACGCTCTTCGCGTTGATGCCCGCGGCGAGGTAGTAGTGCGCCTTGTAGCGCAGCACGCAGACGATTTCCGTCGCGAGCGCCTCGTTGAGCAGCTTCAGCACCGTCGCGCGGTCGAGCGTGTAGCTGTCGGTGACCGCGCCGCGCTCCATGTGCGCGCGGGCGCGCTTGCGGATCGTCTTGATGTCGGAAAGGAACGGTTTGTCGCTACGCGGACTCGCGGCCATGCCTGCCTCCTCCTGCATCGGTGGGATGGGAGCGCCCGCGACGCGGGCGACACCGGCCTAGGGTACGGCGCGCGCATGTCCGCCAGCTGAAGGCGCCGCGGCTCAGCCGGGGCGGTACACCTCGCCGCCCTGCGCGCGGAACTCGGCCGCCTTCTCCGCCATGCCCTCGGCGAGCGCCTGCTCGTCGCCGACGCCGTGCTCCTTCGCGTAGTCGCGCACGTCCTGGGTGATCTTCATCGAGCAGAACTTCGGCCCGCACATCGAGCAGAAGTGCGCGCTCTTGTGCGCTTCCTTCGGCAGGGTCTCGTCGTGGAATTCCTTCGCCTTCTCCGGATCGAGGCCGAGGTTGAACTGGTCGTCCCAGCGGAACTCGAAACGCGCCTTGCTCAGCGCGTTGTCGCGCGCCTGCGCGCCGGGATGACCCTTGGCGAGATCGGCCGCGTGCGCGGCGAGCTTGTAGGTGATGATGCCGTCGCGCACGTCCTGCTTGTCGGGCAGGCCGAGGTGCTCCTTCGGCGTCACGTAGCAGAGCATCGCGGTGCCGTACCAGCCGATCATCGCCGCGCCGATCGCGCTGGTGATGTGGTCGTAGCCGGGCGCGATGTCGGTGGTGAGCGGCCCGAGCGTGTAGAACGGCGCCTCGCCGCACTTCTCGAGCTGGCGCTCCATGTTCTCCTTGACGAGGTGCATCGGCACGTGGCCGGGGCCCTCGATCATCACCTGCACGTCGTGCTTCCACGCGGCCTGGGTGAGTTCGCCGAGCGTGTCGAGTTCGGCGAACTGCGCGGCGTCGTTGGCGTCGGCGATCGAACCCGGGCGCAGGCCGTCGCCGAGCGAGAACGCGACGTCGTACGCCTTCATGATCTCGCAGATCTCCTCGAAGCGTTCGTACAGGAACGACTCCCGATGATGCGCGAGGCACCACTTCGCCATGATCGAGCCGCCGCGGCTGACGATGCCGGTGACGCGGCGGGCGGTGAGCGGCACGAACGGCAGGCGCACGCCGGCGTGGATCGTGAAATAGTCGACGCCCTGCTCCGCCTGCTCGACCAGCGTGTCGCGGAACAGTTCCCAGGTCAGGTCCTCGGCGACGCCGCCGACCTTCTCGAGCGCCTGGTAGATCGGCACGGTGCCGATCGGCACGGGCGAGTTGCGCAGGATCCATTCGCGCGTCTCGTGGATGTGCCGGCCGGTGGACAGGTCCATCACCGTGTCGGCGCCCCAGCGGATCGCCCAGACCATCTTCTCGACTTCCTCGGCGATCGAGCTCGTCACCGCGGAATTGCCGATGTTGGCATTGATCTTCACGAGGAAGTTGCGACCGATGATCATCGGCTCGCTTTCCGGGTGATTGATGTTGTTGGGGATGATCGCGCGGCCGCGCGCCACTTCCTCGCGCACGAATTCGGGCGTGATCAGCTTCTGGATCGACGCGCCGAACGACTGGCCCGCGTGCTGGCGCAGCAGATGCGCCTCGCGGATCGCCTCGATGCGCTGGTTCTCGCGGATCGCGACGAACTCCATTTCCGGCGTGACGATGCCGCGCCGCGCGTAGTGCATCTGCGACACGTTCATGCCCGACTTGGCCGCGCGCGGCTTCGGGATCGCCGGAAAGCGCACCTCGGCGAGCGACGGCGCGTTGGCGTGGCGGCGCGTGAACGGCGAGCTGAAATCGGCGAGCGGCTCGCTGTCGCCGCGCTCGGCGATCCAGCGCGCGCGCAGTGCCGGCAGGCCGGCGGCGAGGTCGACGCGATACGCGGGGTCGGTGTAGGGACCGGAGGTGTCGTAGACCGTGAACGGCGCGTTCTTCTCGGCGCCGAACATCGACGGCGTGTCGGCCAGCGCGATCTCGCGCATCGGCACGCGCAGGTCCGCGCGCGATCCCTCGACGTGCACCTTGCGCGAGCCGGGGATCGGCCGCGTCACGGATCCGGAGAGTTCGGCGGTTTCGCGCAGCAGCGCGGACGGAATGGCATTCATGTCAAAGCTCCTCGGTATCGATTCGACAGAGAGAGCTTCGTGGAAAGCCCGCGCACCCATGCGCGGTCTTTCGCCTTCGCGTGCAGGAGCACGCCCAGGTGCATCAAGCTCCCTACACCGGTGCTAACCGGATCAGGTTCGAAGGGACTCTCTCAGCCGGCAAACCGCCGGCACCCCCGCTTCAATGCGCATTGAAACACGTTCGCCGCCGCGCGACCACCGCCGCCGGCCGAGGCGGCCCAGGCGCCTTTCCACGGCACCGCCCGCACGGCTACGCTCGACGCGGGAGGGCGCATGAAGATCGCGATCGTCGGCTACGGCACGGCCGGACAGGCTGCTGCGCTGTTCCTCGCGCGCGGCGGCCACGCGCTCGAGGTGTTCGAGCGCAGCGAAGCGTTGCGGCCGGTCGGCGCCGGCTTCCTGCTGCAGCCGACCGGCCTCGGCGTGCTCGCCGACCTCGGCCTCGACGAGGCGGCTCGCGCGGGTGGCGCGCGCATCGACCGCCTGCACGGCGCGAACGCCCGCGGGCGCGCGGTCATGGACATGCGCTACGCCGATCTTGCGCCGGGACTGTATGGGCTCGGCATGACCCGCGGCGCGCTGTTCGCGCTGCTGCACGCGTGCGAACGCGTCGCGACGATCCGCACGGGCAGCGCGATCAGCGCGCTGTCGGACGACGGCCGCAGCCTCGTCGACGCCGGTGGCGACACGCACGGCCCGTACGACCTCGTCGTCGTCGCCGACGGAAGCCATTCCTCACTGCGCGCCCGGGTCGGCGAGGTCGTACGCGATCCGCTCTATCCGTGGGGCGCGATGTGGTGCCTGCTGCCCGCGGACGACTGGCCGCACGCGAGCGAGCTGCGCCAGCGCTACGACGGCACGCGCACGATGTTCGGCGCGCTGCCGGTCGGTCGCCGGCCCGGCGACGGCGACCGGCGCTGGCTCACGTTCTATTACAGCCTGCCCGGCGACGCGGTCGACGCCTTCGACGCGGCGGCGCTCGCGCGCATGCAGCGAGAGGTCGAGGCGCTGTGGCCTGAACTCGCCGAACGCACGCGCATGCTGGGCGCGCCCGCGCAGCTCAACCGCGCACGCTACCGCGACGTCGTGCTGCGCCGGCCGTGGCGCGATCGCGTCGTCTGCATCGGCGACGCCGCGCACGGCATGAGCCCGCAGCTCGGCCAGGGCGTCAACATGGCGCTGCTCGACGCGCAGGCGCTCGCCGATGCGCTCGTCGTCCACCGCGACGACGTCGCCGCCGCGCTGCCCGAGTACGCGCGCCGGCGCGCGCGCCACGTCGCGATCTACCAGGCGTTCAGCCGTTGGCTGACGCCGCTGTTCCAGTCCGACCATCGCGCGCTCGCGCCGTTGCGCGACGCCTGTTTCGGGCCGCTCGGCCGGCTGCCGTACGTGCGCGGCCAGATGCTCTCGATCCTCGCCGGGACGAAGCGACGCTGGCTTTGAGCCGTCGCGCGTCCGATCATGCATCGATGCGGAAAACACGCGGCGCACCTCGGAAACTGAACCGTCGCACAATACGTCGTTTTCAATCGTTTACCGCGCCGCGCGCATACTCGACGCGACGTCGCGGGGCACAGCAACGTCATGGGAATATCCGAAACACGTGGAGATCGACATGACCCATCGCCTTGCCGGACGCGGCGCCGTGACCTTCGCCGCACTGTGGTTCGCGACGCTCGCGGGCGCGGCGGAACCGACCGCGCGCGTGAGCGTGGACTGGACCGACCCGCACGCGTTTTCCGATTCGCGCGACAACCCGGGCATCCGCCAGATGCGCCCCGAGGAGTGGCTCGCGCTGCTGTCCAGGCACCTCGAGCGGCGCGCCGACCGCGTGCTGCCCGCGGGTGAACGCCTCGACGTGACCTTCACCGACGTCGACCGTGCCGGACGCGTCGAGCCGTGGCGCGGACCGGAATGGAACGACGTGCGCATCGTCAAGGACATCTACCCGCCGCGCATCGACCTGCGCTTCACCCTGACCGGCGCCGACGGTCGCGTGCTCGCCGAGGGCGAGCGCAAGCTGCGCGACAGCGCGTTCCTCATGCGCAGCACGCCCGACGACAGCGACCCGCTGCGCTTCGAGAAGCGCATGCTCGACGACTGGCTGCGCAAGGAGTTCAAGCCGGCGCGCGGCTGACGCCGAACGATCGCGGCCGCGTCTACACGCGGCCGCGCGTTGGCGGCACAATGCGGGTTCCGTTCCGGAGCCCGCGATGGACACCCAGCATCCCGACCTGCATCCGCTCTACGCCGAGCACCTCGCCACGCTGCAGGCGCGCGCCGACAAGGCGCTGCTGCGCGAGGGCTTCGACCATCTGGTGATCGCCGCCGGCCAGCCGGCCATGCAATTCCTCGACGACCGCCCGTATCCGTTCGCGGTCAACCCGCATTTCAAGCACTGGCTGCCGGCGACGAAGGCGCCCGGCTCGTGGATCGTGTACACGCCCGGACGCCGGCCGAAGCTCGTCTACCTGCAGCCGCACGACTACTGGCACGTCGTTCCGGACGCACCCGCCGGCTACTGGGTCGAGCACTTCGACGTGGTGATCATCCGCGAAGCGACGGATGCGCGCGCGCACCTGCCGAACGACATCGCGCGCTGCGCGGTGGTCGGCGAGGCGACCGCCGCGCTCGACGGCGTCGCGCCGAACAATCCGCAGGGCGTGCTCGACTACCTGCACTGGCAACGCTCGTACAAGAGTGCGTACGAGCTGGCGATGATGCGCGTCGCGAGCAAGATCGGCGCGCGCGCGCATCGCGCCGCCGAGCGCGCATTCCGCGCCGGCGCATCGGAGTTCGACATCCACGTCGCCTACCTCGCGAGCGCGCGCCAGGGCGACAACGAGCTGCCGTACAACAACATCATCGCGCTCAACGAGCATGCCGCGGTGCTGCACTACATGGAACTCGCGCATGCGCCGCCTGCGCGCGCGCATTCGTTCCTCATCGACGCGGGCGCGAGCTTCCACGGCTATGCGAGCGACATCACGCGCACGTACGCGGCCGCGGACGCAGGCGAGTTCCAGGCCCTCGTCGACGCGGTCGATACCGCGCAGCGCGGTTTCGTCGCGAAGGTGCGCGCGGGACAGAGCTATCCCGACCTGCACGTGCACGCGCACCTCGTGCTCGGCGGCATCCTGAAGGAACACCGCTTCGTGCGCATGAGCGCGGAGGCCGCGCTCGACGGCGGCGTCACGTCGACGTTCTTCCCGCACGGCCTCGGCCACCCGATCGGCCTGCAGGTGCACGACGTCGCCGGCTTCCAGGCGAGCGATCGCGGCGGCACCCTGCCGCGCCCGCCCGGCCATCCCTACCTGCGCATGACGCGCGCGCTCGAGCCGGGCATGGTCGTCACGATCGAGCCGGGCCTGTACTTCATCGACATGCTGCTCGCCGAACTGAAGAACAAGCCGGCCGCGAAGGACGTCGACTGGGCGCGCGTCGACGCGTTCCGCAAGTACGGCGGCATCCGCATCGAGGACGACGTCGCCTGTACCGAGGGCGAGCCGGAGAACCTCACGCGCGACGCGTTCGCGGCGCTCGGCTGACGCGCGATGCCCTCGCCGGCGGTCACGGACTGAGGCGCGCCGGCATGGACACGCGCGGACTCAAGGCCTACTGCGCGCGCTTCCCCGGCGCGACCTCGCGCGCGCTCGATCCGCCGTACAACATCCTGCTCTACGAAATCGGCGGCAAGCAGTTCGCCTACTTCAAGCTGTCCGAGCCGGAGAAGTGGCGCTTCAGCTTCCGTGCGACGCCGGAGCGCTTCCTCGAACTCACGGGCATCCCGGGCATCAAGCCCGCGCGCTACATGGCGCGCTTCCACTGGGTCACGATCGTCGACGTGCGCAGCGTGCCCGCGGCGTACCTGCGCGAGCTCGTCGACTGGTCGTACCGGCGCGCGCTCGCCTCGCTGCCGAAGGCGAAGCAGGCCGCGCTCACCGCCCGCTGAGCCGCGTGTCGTCCGTATGCGGCAACCTGTCGCGAGACAGGCCCGCCCCGCGGGCGTAACCTGATGCGGTGACCGAATCGCATCGCCCCGCCGAAGCGTCCTGGTTCCGCAGCCGCGGCGGCCGCCGCTTCGGTTTCGAATTCGGCGCGATCGTCGTGCTCAAGCTCGTCGCGCTCGTGCTGATCTGGTTCTTCTGCATCCGCCCGCAACCGCGCGCGGACACGCAGCCCGCCGCCGTCGCAGACCATCTGTTGGCCCCTGCCCGCGAGGTTCCCGATGATCGATGAGACCGTCGTCACGCTGTCGCGCCTGCAGTTCGCGCTGACCGCGCTGTACCACTTCCTGTTCGTGCCGCTCACGCTCGGCCTGTCGTGGATGCTCGCGATCATGGAGGCGGTCTACGTGATGACCGGGCGCGAGGTATGGAAGCGCATGACCCAGTTCTGGGGCGTGCTGTTCGGCATCAACTTCGCGATGGGCGTCGCCACCGGCGTGACGATGGAGTTCCAGTTCGGCACCAACTGGGCGTACTACGCGCACTACGTCGGCGACATCTTCGGCACGCCGCTCGCGATCGAGGGGCTGATGGCGTTCTTCCTCGAGGCGACGTTCATCGGCCTGTTCTTCTTCGGCTGGGACCGCCTCTCGCGCGTGAAGCACCTGATCGTGACCTTCCTGCTCGCGCTCGGCACGAACCTGTCGGCGCTGTGGATCCTCATCGCCAACGCGTGGATGCAGAACCCGGTCGGCTCGGAGTTCAACCTCGACACGATGCGCATGGAGATCACCGACTTCGGCGCGGTCATCTTCAACCCGGTCGCGCAGTCGAAGTTCGTGCACACGGTCAGCGCCGGCTACGTGCTCGGCGCGATGTTCGTGCTGTCGATCAGCGCGTGGTACCTGCTCAAGGGCCGCAACGTCGATTTCGCCAAGCGCTCGATGACGGTCGCGGCGAGCTTCGGCCTCGCTTCCGCGCTGAGCGTGGTCGTGCTCGGCGACGAGTCGGGCTACACGGTCACCGAACACCAGAAGATGAAGCTCGCCGCGATCGAGGCGATGTGGGAGACCGAGCCCGCGCCGGCGGCGTTCACCGCGTTCGGCTTCCCCGACGTGGCCGAGCGCACGACGCATTTCGCGATCCACATCCCGTGGCTCATGGGCATCATCGGCACGCGTTCGCTCGACCGCGTGCTGCCCGGCATCCGCGAACTCGTCGACGACGCCGAGAAGCGCATCACGAACGGCATGAAGGCGTACGCGGCGATGCAGCGCCTGCGCGTCGACCGCAACGACGCCGCCGCGCGCGCCGAGTTCGAGGCGCACAAGCGCGACCTCGGCTACGCGCTGCTGCTCAAGCGCAACATGGCCGATCCGGCGACGGCGGGTCCCGACGACATCCGCAAGGCCGCGGCGAGCACGATCCCGAACGTACCCGTGCTGTTCTGGGCGTTCCGCATCATGGTCGGCTGCGGCCTGTGGTTCATCGCGCTCTTCGCCTATTCGTTCTGGCTGTCGGCGCGACGCGAACTCGACCGCCGGCGCTGGTACCTCAAGGCGGCGTTGTGGAGCCTGCCGCTGCCGTGGCTCGCGATCGAACTCGGCTGGATCGTCGCCGAGTACGGCCGCCAGCCGTGGGCGATCGAAGGCGTGCTGCCGACCGCGCTCGGCGTCTCCTCGGTGTCGGCGGCGCAGGTCGCGACGAGCCTGGTCGGCTTCGTGCTGTTCTACAGCGCGCTCGCCGTCGTCGACGCCGTGCTCATGCTCAAGTACGCGCGCAAGGGTCCGGACGGCCTCGGCATGTGGCCGCCGGCCACCTCGCATTGATGGAAGCGACGGAGCGTCCGCGATGATCGACTACGAAACCCTGCGCGTGATCTGGTGGCTGCTGCTCGGCGTGCTGCTCGCCGGCTTCGCGGTCATGGACGGTTTCGACCTCGGCGTCGCCGCGCTGCTGCGCGTGCTCGCCAGGGACGACGACGAGCGACGAGCGCTGCTCGAGACGATCGAGCCGGTGTGGGAAGGAAACCAGGTCTGGTTCATCCTCGGCGGCGGCGCGGTGTTCGCGGCGTGGCCGCTGCTCTACGCGGCGTCGTTCTCCGGCTTCTACTTCGCGATCCTGCTCGTGCTGCTCGCGTTCATCCTGCGCCCGGTCGGCTTCGGCTTCCGCAACAAGATCGCCGACCCGCGCTGGCGCGGTGCGTGGGACTGGCTGCTCACGCTGTCGGGGCTCGTGCCCGCGCTGATCTTCGGCGTCGCGATCGGCAACCTGTTCCTCGGCGTGCCGTTCCGCTACGACGACACGTTGCGCATGAGCTACGAAGGCGGCTTCTTCGGCCTGCTGCGACCGTTCGCACTGCTCGCCGGCCTCGTCTCGGTCGCGATGCTGCTCATGCACGGCGCCGCCTGGGCTGCGCTCAAGTCCGAAGCGGTGATCGCGCGACGCGCCGAGCGCATGCTGCGTCTCGCCGCCGTCGCGTTCGTCGCCACCTACGTGCTCGCCGGCGCCTATCTGTTCGTCGGCGTCGGCGGCTACGCGATTTCCTCGCCGGTGCAGGCCGCCGCGCCGTCGAATCCGCTGATGAAGACGGTCGTCACCGGCGTGAACTGGCTGCGCGACGGCGCGCTCGGTGGCTGGGCCTGCGGCACCGCCGCGCTGGCGATCGCGGCCGCGCTCGGCGCCGCGCTGCTCGCTGCGCGCGCACGCCATCGCGGCGCATTCTTCGCGAGCGCGTGCGCGGTGTTCGCGACGGTGTTCTCGGCCGGCTTCGCGCTGTTCCCGTTCCTGCTGCCGTCGAGCCTCGACCCGCGCAGCAGCCTCACCGTGTGGGACGCATCGAGCAGCCGCACGACGCTCGGCCTCATGCTGCTCGTGACCGCGCTGCTGCTGCCGATCGTGCTCGCCTACACGAGCTGGGTCTATCGCGTGCTGCGCGGGCGCGTCTCGCTCGAGCACGTCAAGCAGACGCACGGCATGTATTGAAACCGGATCCTATCGAAACCGGAGGTTCGCCCATGTGGTACTTCAGCTGGATCCTCGGCCTCGGCCTCGCCCTCGCGTTCGCGATCCTCAACGCGATGTGGTTCGAACTCGCCGCCGACGCGGCCGCCGCGCGCCGCGCCGACGAGGAAACGCCGCCACGCTGACCGCGTGGACAGCGCCGACCGCTTCCGCTAGCGTGCGCCACCTTTGCCGAGGTAGCGCCACCTTGATCCGTTCCGCCCGCCTGCTCGCATCCCTGCTGTCGTTCACCGCCTGTGTCGCAGCCCACCCGGTCGCCGCGAAGAACGGCGCGCCCGCGGGCGCCGCGGCCGCCAAGGCGCACCACAAGGCCGCGCCGGTCAAGGATCCCGAGGTCGACCGCTGGATCGACGTCGCCGGTTTCGGCGAAGTCGCGCTGTACCGGCCGAAGACCGATGCGCGCGGGCTCGTGCTGTTCGCCTCCGGCGACGGCGGCTGGAACCTCGGCGTGACCGAGATGGCGCACGAAGCCGCCGCGCTCGGCTACTGGGTCGCCGGCTTCAGCACGCCGCGCTACCTCAAGGCGCTCGATGCGGGCGACGCCAGCTGCAGCGACGCCGACGGCGTGCTCGCGCGCCTCGCCGACAGCCTCGTGCGCGAGCTCGCGCTGCCGGCGAGGACGCGCGCGGTCATCGTCGGCTACTCGTCGGGCGCGACGGTCGCCTACACCGCGCTCGCCGCCGACGCCGGCAAGCGCTTCGGTGGCGGCATCAGCCTCGGCTTCTGCCCGGACCTGCTCATCCACAAGCCGTTCTGCCCTGGCGACGGCGGCCTCACCGCACATTGGCAACAGCAGCCGCCGACCTGGGTGTTCGACAAACGCGACACGGTCGCCACGCGCTGGCGCATCCTGCAGGGCGAAGCCGACCAGGTCTGCGATCCGAAGTTCGCCGGCGAGTTCGCGGCCGGGCAGAAGGACGCCGAGGCGGTCATGCTGCCGAAGGTGGGCCACGGCTTCGGCGTGCCGAAGAACTGGCTCGCGCAGTACCGCCAGAGCCTGCACGACCTGCTCGACGCACCGTGAAGCGGACGGGCGCTGGCGCACCACCCTGCGCGTCACGCGACACCCGCTAGAATCCGGTCCTGCGATTTCAAGGACGACGCGAGCGCCGATGAGCACCGCCGACACCGCCACCGCGCCTGCCGCCCGCCCCGGCTGGACGGCGTACCTGCGTTGGCTCGTTCCGATCGCGTTCCTCGCGCTCGTCGGCTGGCTGGTCTGGCGCGGCGTCGACGAGTTCGACCTGCCCGAAATCCAGCGCACCCTGCTCGACGTGCCGACGGTGCCGGCGCTCGGCGTCGCCGTACTCGCGCTCGTCGCGGTCGCGTTCACCGGCCTCGTCGACGTGCTCATCGCGCGCTGGCTCGGCCTGCCGATCCCGACCGGCGAGATGCTGCGCCTCGCGTTCGTCGCGAACACGCTCGCCAACATCCTGAATTTGTCCGGCGCGGTCGGTTCCGGCGTGCGCCTGCTCGGCTTCGCCGCGCGCAAGGTCGAGCTCGCGCGCGGCGCGGCATTGATCGGCCTGCAGGTGCTGTCGCTGCCGCTCGGCCTGTCGGTGCTCATCATCATCACGCTCGCGCTCGGCTCGCGCCCGATCACGCCGAGCGCGACGACGCACTGGGTCGCCCTCGCGGTGCTCGCCGGGGCCGCGTGCTACCTGCCCGCGTTCTTCGTGCTGACGACGCGCCGGCGCCTCATGCGCTGGCTGCCGGCCGGCCGCGAACTGCCGCCGTTGCGCCTCAAGCTCGCGCTCTCCGCGCTGTCGTTCGTCGACTGGGTGCTCAGCGCGGCCGTGCTGTACGGCTGCCTCTACATCTCCGGCGCGCACGTCAAACCGGGGCCGCTGCTCGGCAGTTTCGCCGCGGCGCAGACGCTCGGCCTGCTCAGCCTGATCCCGGGCGGCTTCGGCGTGTTCGACGGCCTCATGCTGCTCGCGCTGTCGAGCGGCGGCTACGACAACGCGCAGGTGCTGTCCGGGCTGTTCCTGTTCCGCATCGCCTACTATCTGCTGCCGCTGCTCGCCGGGCTCTACGTAGGATCGGGCATGCTGGTCGGCCAGTTGCCGGGCATCGCGCGCGCAGCCGCCCGGCTGCAGACGCACCCGCTGTTCGGCCTGCTCGGCCTGCCGGCGAACCTGCTCGCCGGCTTCGGCATGCGCGTGCTTGCCGTGCTCACGTTCGGCGCCGGCCTGCTGCTGCTTGCGTCGGCGGCGATCCCGGCGGTGCACGAGCACAGCGTGGTCGTGCGCGCGAACCTGCCGCTCGCCGCGGTCGAGGGCTCCTACTGGCTGTCGGTACTGACGGGCGTGCTGCTGCTCGGCCTCGGCCGCGGCATCGACGGGCGCTTGCGCGTCGCCTACAACCTGGCCCAGCCGCTGCTGATCTTCGCCGCGCTGCTCGCGGTGACCAAGGGCCTGCATTTCGGCGAGGCGCTGTTCCTGCTCGCGATCGCCGCGCTGCTGCGCCTGCGCAAGCGCGAGTTCACCCAGCGCGCGATGAGCCTCACCTCGCTGACGACCTTCACCTGGCTCGCCGGCCTCATCGTCGTCGTCTGCGCCTTCTTCGTCGTCGGCGTCGGCATGATGCTCGGCGACGACAGCTTCGACCTCTGGTACTTCGGCTTCGGCGAGCATTCCTCGCGCATCGTGCGCGGCCTGTTCGCGGCGGCGCTCGGCGTCTGCGGCTACCTCGTCTGGCAGTCGTTCGCGGTGCGCCGGCCGTCGCTGAAGCTGCCCGACCACGCCGAGCTCGAGCGCGCGCGCGAGGTGTATCGCGAGCACGGCGGCGGCGAGTTCGCCCACCTCTCGTTCATGCGCGACAAGCACCTGTTCTGGTCGGGCGACCACCGCGCGGTCGTCGCCTACGGCGCGGTGCGCGACCGTCTCGTCGCGCTCGGTTCGCCGTGCGGCCCCGAGGGCGCGATCAAGCGCGCGATCCTCGATTTCCGCCAGTTCGCCGACGCCCAGGATCGCGCGCCGGTGTTCTACGAAGTGCTCGAACCGGACCTGTCGCTCTACCACGACCTCGGCTTCGACCTGTTCAAGCTCGGCGAACTCGCGACGATCCGCCTCGACGAATTCACCCTCGCCGGCAAGCGCTGGGAAGACTTGCGCCAGGCGGTCAACCGGTCGGTCAAGGAACAGCTCACGTTCGAGATCGTCGAGCCGCCGTTCGACACCGTCATCATGAGCGAGATCGAGCGCGTCTCCGAAGCCTGGCTCGCCGACAAGGGCGCGCACGAGAAGAGCTTCTCGCTCGGCCGCTTCGATGCCGACTACTTCGCCTGGAGCCCGCTCGCGCTCGTGCGCCGCTCCGGCGAACTCATCGCGTTCGCCAACGTGCTGCCGCCGTACGGGCCGAACGGCACCGCGAGCGTGGACCTCATGCGCCACACCGACGACGCGCCGCGCGGCACGATGGATTACCTTTTCGCGCGCGTGATGCAGTGGGCGAAGGATCAGGGCCACGCGACCTTCAGCCTCGGCATGGCGCCTCTGTCGAACGTCGGCGACAACCCGTACGCGCGCATCAACGAACGCCTCGCGGCACTCGCGTTCCAGTACGGCGGCCGCTTCTACAACTACCAGGGCCTGCGCCGCTACAAGGAAAAGTTCCAGCCCGAATGGACCGGCTCCTACCTCGCCTATCCACGCGGCCTGTGGGTGCCCGGGCTGCTCATCGACATCGCGGCGCTCGTCGCCGGCGGCTACCGCCGTTTCCTCAGCGGCCGCTGAAGGCGCGGCCCTCAGCGCGCCTGCGTCGGCAGGAACGCTCCGGTGACCAGCGCCACCAGGTCGTACTTCGCCTTGCGGTCGAGCAGGCGCGAGCGATCGGCGTAGGTCTGTCCCGGTTCGAAACTGCTGCGCCCGGCGAGCAGGCGCACGCTGCGCAGGCACAGCTCGCGCCGCGAAGGCACGGTGTCGACCACGGAAAACATCAGCACGCCGGCGCGGCCGAGGCGCACCGAATAGCAATCGAGCGCATGGTGCGCGCCCTTGCCCGCGTAGGCGATCTCCTCGACCCACGCCGCCGTGTGCAGCGACGGATCGAGCCGCGGCGTTTCCACGTAGTCGACCAGGCTGAACTCGGGTTCGCCGGCCTCCTGCTGGTCGGACATCGCCTTGGTCGCGCGCTGGCCCGCCGCCAGCAACGTCTCGCGTGACTGGCCGACGAACGACTCGTCGCTGACGAAACCGTCGGCCAGATGGTCGACGTCGACGTGCCATGCATCCTTCGCGGCGAGGTCGACGCGTTCGTGCACGAGCCAGCCGACCGTCTGCGGCCCCGGCGCGTCGTCGGTGCCGCCGAACGCACGCTGCAACGCGTCGCGATCGATGAAGCGGAAATGCGCGGGCACGTCGATCGACGCTTTCGCGATCGGAATGTCGACGCGACCGCTGCTCATCGGCAGGCTAGCGAGCGCGACCGACCGACGCACCTGCGCGCCGATGCCTTCGTCCTCGACAGGAGCGGACTCGTCCTCCTGCCCGGCGACCATCGTTGCTTCGGGCGGCACCTGGCTCGCGCCCCACGCGATGAAGCCGACCCATATGCCGAACACCGCGAACGCGGCGAGCAGCGGCCCGCGCACGCCTTCCTCCTTCTCGCCCCAGTAACGCACGAGCGCGTACACGCCGACCGGCCAGAACAGCAGCATGAGCACGGCCAGCATGGAGTTGGAGCGCCAGACGCGTACCGTCGCGAGCAGGTACAGCAACCCGGCGACGACCGGCATGACCACGAGCAGGTAGAGCGCGGTGAACATGCGGCGTCCTCAGCGGGGTTCGATTCGCAGGATCTGTTCTTTCTTGAGCACGTACGTCGCGAGGCCGCCCTTGCGACGGATCTCCATCGTGACCTGCCGCGCATCGGCGGACGTGACGATGCCGTTGTGCTCGCGTTCGTTCGAGGTCGTGATCAGGACGCGCTGGCCGACGTGGTAGCGCAATTCGGCGAACGGAATGCTGTCGTCCTGCGTCGACGCGGCGAGCCATTCGTCGTTGGCGCTCGGCGCCGGCGCGACGACCGCGGCGACGACAGGCGTCTCCTTGACCGAGTCGTCGTAGGTGGGCGCGGCCGCAGCGGCCGATGCGGCCTGCTGCGGCGATGCGCCGGCTCCGGCGGCCATCAGTTCCTCGATGCGCGCTTCGTCTTGCTCGAGCGTCTGCGCCCATGCATCGCCGGCCGCAAGCGCCAGCGCGACGGCGAAGACCGCGCGTTTTCCATCCCACCCGCCCATGGCTCCCCCTCGAGCTGTATGCGTCGATCCGTGGCGTCGTCGACTGCAGGCGCGGGAAAGCATAGACGATGCCGGCCGATCCGCTCCAGCGGCGCCCTCAGCGCGCCGCGGCGGGCAGGTTCGCGACGATCGCGGCGCCGAGCGCCGCGTAGTCGCCGTCGTAGTGATGACCGCCCGGCAGGCCGACCGCGCGCACACCGGCGGGCAGCGGCTTGAGGCAGACGCTGTCGTCCTCGTCGTTGCCGTGCACGCAGACGAGCGGGACGCGCGCCTGCGCGAGTTCGGGGCCGATCGGCAACGCCTCGTCGTGGTGGGTCGAGCCGAACCAGTCGCCGACGTGGATCTCGAACACCGCTTCGTCGTCGGGCGAAATCATCACGCCGCCCTGCACGCGCGCGCGCGCCGCCTCGGGCAGGCGGTTGACGATGACCGGCACGAGGCTCGCGCCGAACGAATAGCCGATGACGACGAAGCGCGCGTCGGCGTCCGCGGCGCCGTAGTGCGCGATCACGCGCGCGATCGCCGCGGCGGCGGCCTCGGGCGTCTGCTTGTGCCAGAAGAACTTGAGCGTGGAGAAGCCGATCACGCGCACGCCGTCCGCGGTCAGCGCGTCGGCGACGCCGCGATCGAGGCCGGCCCAGCCGCCGTCGCCGGTCACGATGATCGCGACGCGATGGGCATTCGCCGGGTTCTTCGCCGCCGCGGTCGGCGCGATCTCGGTGATCGGCAGGTCGGCGACGTCGTCGGGCAATGCGGTGCGCTGCGCGTCCTCGGCGCGGCGCCAGCGCCGCCACGATGCGGCGACCTCGCGCGCGGGGTCGCCCGCGGCGAGCGACGGCGCGAGCGCGGCGAACCAGCGCCAGGCAACGGCGAGCGGCACGTTGCCGGCATCGAGGCGCGCACCGGCGGCGAACGGGTGCGCCGACCAGGGCAGCGGCAGGGTCTTCACCGGTTGCACCTGCCAGTCGCCGGCCGCGGTCGCGAGCGTGGTCGCGCCGGCGTCGCCGGCGCAGAACGCCTTCGGGAAACGCAGCGCTGCATCCCAGCCGAGCGTGAGCAATCCCTCGAACGTGCCGGCCGGCGCCTGCGCGGCGAGCGCGTACGCGAACGTCGCGCCGGCACCGTCGCCGACGACGAGCGGCACCGAGTAGTTCGCGACGCCCGCGTTGCGCTCGACCCAGTGCGCGGCTTCTTCGACGTGGCCGGCCGGGTAGGAGCACTTGTCCTTGATCGCTTCCATGCGCGCGAGGTACGCAGGCAGGTCGATGCCGATGACGAATGCGCCCTGCCCGGCCAGCGCGTCGCCGAGCACCTGCTGGCGCGCGGTCCAGCCGTCGCGATCGGAGAACAGCAGCACCGTGTGCGCGATTTCGCCCGCGGGCCGGCTCAGGTGCAGCGAGCCGAACAGGCCGTAGTCGATCGTCTCGCGCCCGTTCGCGGCGAGCGCCGCCCAGCCGGCGAACACCAGGGACAACACGCTCATCGCCGCTCCGCCATCAAGGCTTCGATCTCGTCGGCTTGCTTGGGCACACCGGCCGACATCACGTCGGGATCACCGCCGGTGACCAGGACGTCGTCCTCGATGCGAATGCCGATGCCACGGAACTTCGCCGGCACGCCTTTCGCATCGGGCGCGACGTAGAGGCCGGGCTCGACCGTGACGACCATCCCCGGCTCGAGCACGCGGAACTCGCCGTCGATGCGGTAGTCGCCGACGTCGTGCACGTCGAGTCCGAGCCAATGCCCGGTCTTGTGCATGTAGAACTTGCGGTAGGCGTGCTCGCGCAGGTTCTTCTCGACGCTGCCCGCGAGCAGGCCGAGCCGGCACAGGCCGCGCGTGATCGTGCGCACGGCCGCCTCGTGGTAGGCATCGAACGAGCGGCCTGCGCGCACCTCGTCGATCGCGTCGAGCTGGGCGGCGAGCACGATGTCGTAGAGGGCACGCTGCTCGGGCGAAAAGCGCCCGTTGACGGGCCAGGTGCGCGTGATGTCCGACGCGTAGCACTGGTATTCCGCGCCGGCGTCGACGAGCAGCAGGTCGCCGTCGCGCAGTTCGGCGTTGTTGGCGCGGTAGTGCAGCACGCAGCCGTTGGCGCCACCGCCGACGATCGGTTCGTAGCTCGGCACCGCGCCGTGCTTGCGGAACGCGTGCAGCAGTTCGGCCTCGACTTCGTGCTCGTTGAGGCCGGGCCGGGTCGCCCGCATCGCGCGCAGGTGCGCCTCGGCGGCGATCTGCGCGGAGCGGCGCATCAGGCGCAGTTCGGCGCGCGACTTGTACAGGCGCAGGTCGTGCAGCAGGTGCGACAGCGCCACGAACTCGTGCGGCGGCTTCGCGCCGAGGCGCACCTGCGCGCGCACGCGGTTGACCCAACCGATGATCTTGAGGTCGAACTCGGTGTCGCGGCCGAAGTGATAGTAGACGCGCGTGCGCCCCTCGATGAGGCCGGGCAGGATGTCGTCGATGTCGTCGATCGGGAACGCGTCGTCGAGGCCCCAGGTCGCCACGGCACCATCGGTGCCCGCGCGCGGGCCGTCCCAGCGCTCGCGCTCGGCATCGCGCTCGCGGCAGAACAGGATCGTCTCGCTCGGATCGCGCCCGGGCACGAGTGCGAGCACCGCATCCGGTTCCGGGAAGCCGGTCAGGTAGTGGAAGTCGCTGTCCTGCCGGTAGGGGTAGTGCGCGTCGTTGTTGCGCAGGCGTTCCGGGGCGGCGGCGACGATCACGATCGCATCGGGACCGGCCATGCGCATCAGCTGCTTGCGCCGGCGCGCGTATTCCCTGGGTTCGATCATCGGTGCTGCGCGCGCGGGAGCGGGGTCGTGCGTAGTATCCGCGATTCGCGCGCGATACCCAACGCCCGCACGGGCGAGGGTCAATGCAACGAGCGAGCGGTGCGCCGCCCCGCGTCGACTTCGCGGTGCAGCACCGCGGTCGCCGTGCGTACGAAATCGAGCACGTCGGCGAACGCCTGCTCGTCTTCCTTGCCGCCGTCGATCTCCAGGCGCGAACTCGCGATCGTGCCGAGGTCGGAGAGGATCTCGGTGGCGTCGTCGGACAGCTGCACGCGCAACGTCGTGCCGACCAGGCCGAAGCCGCCGAGGAAGCCGCGACACCATTCCACCAGCGCGTCGGCACGCTGCGCCAGCGGCGCACTGCGCTCCGGCAGCAGGGGCGCGACGCGCGCGGGTTCCTGCCCGAACTGCGCGAGCGCCGCCGCGAGCAACGCCCGCAGCGCCTCGTGGCGGACCGCGCCGGCGTCGCCGGGAGCGATCTCGAGGCGGTCGAGCCAGTCGTCCTCGCCGGCGACGCCGCCGGCACACAAGTAGCCCGTGAGCGAGCCGTGCAGGTCGCTCGGATTCACGCCGAGGCGCAACGTGGCGAGCACGCCGGCGAGTTCCTCATGGCGGGCAGATGCGCTCATCAACGGTCTTAGTCGCGGGAGGGGCCGCAGTCTAGCAGGCCACCGGCGCAGGCCTGGCCTGCGTCCCGTGCCCCGCCGCGGCCCCGGGCCCCGGCGTCCGACCGATCGCCATGACCATTCGCCGGGCCCGGCGAATGGAACCGGCCGCGGCGTTTGCCTACACTGCCGGCAGCCCAATCCCGTCATCGCCAGTGCCCCGTCCGAGACCCATGTCGTCATCGGTCCGATCGCGCCCGCTTCGCCGCTGGTGCAGCGGGCTGCTTGCGCTGGGTTGTCTGCTGGCGGCGCCCGCACAGGCCGGCGCGGACGCATTGCGGCGCGACTTCTACTTCCAGACCATCAGCACCGAGCAAGGCCTCGCGCAGAACACGGTCAGCTCGTTCCTGCAGGATCGTGACGGCTTCCTGTGGGTCGGCACCGACAGCGGCCTGCAGCAGTACGACGGCTACGCGTTCACGACCTTCGCGCATTCGGGCGACGATCCCGCGAGCCTGCCCGAGGGGCCGATCTCCTCGCTCGCCGAGGACGGCGACGGCACGTTGTGGATCGGCACGCTCGGCTCGGGACTCGTGCGGCATGCGCCGCACACGAACGGCTTCGAGCGGGCCGACCTCGGCGACGTCGCCAACGTGCACACGGTGCTCGCCGACGCACGTCGCGGCCTCTGGGTCGGTTGCGACCAGGGCATCGTGCTGCTCGACGCGCGCACGGGGCGGGTTCAACGACGCTGGACGATCGAGTCGCCCGACACCCGCGGCGTGCTCGTGCGCCAATTCCACGTCGACGAGGCGGGCACGTTGTGGACGGCGACGTCGATCGGCCTGCTGCGGCTCGCCGCCGGCGACGACGTGCCGCAACGCGTCGCCGCACAGACGATCGGCGACGCGCGCGCGTTGCTCACGCGGTTCGACGGGCGCCTGCAGGTCGGCACCGGCGACGGGCTCTACGTGATCGACGCGCAGGGCGCCGCGCAGCGCATCTGGCCCGACAGCGGCGAGCAACTGATCAGCGCGATGGTCGAGGACGCGCGCCATCGCCTCTGGCTCGGCGTGCAGAACGCCGGGGTCGCGCTGTTCGACCCGGTGCACGGCGACACGCAATGGTTGCGGCCGGATCCGAACACGCCGGGCAGCCTGCCGGACGCGATCGTCACGAGCATGCGCTTCGATCGCTCCGGCCTGCTCTGGCTGGGCACGCATGAACGCGGCATCAGCAAGGTCGACCCCGAGGGCACGCCGTTCCGCTACATCGCCGACCGCGATCCGCAGCGGCCGCAGACCGCGACCAACTACGTGCGCGCGGTGTTCGAGGACGACGCCGGCACCCTGTGGATCGGCGCGAAGGACGGCCTCAAGCGCTACCAGCGCAGCGACAATCGCTTCGAGTATTACGACGACATCGCCCTGCACGGCATCAAGGGCGACCTGCGCATCGGCGACATCGTCGTCTACGCCTTCGCGCAGGCCGACCACGGCCGACTGTGGGTCGCCACCGACCACGGCGCCGGCCTGTTCGACCCGACCCACCGCTCGCTCTCGTTCCTGCCGCAGGATGCGAGCGGTGCGCACGGCCTCGCCGACGCGAACGTGCGCAGCCTGCTTGAAGCGACGGACGGCAGCCTCTGGTTCGGCACCACGCGCGCCGGCATCGCCCGCTACGAGCCGCGTGAGGACCGCTGGACAAGCTACCAGCGCGAGGCGAACGGCGGTGCGATCGGCGGGCTCAGCGACGATCGCGTGCTCGCGCTGTACCAGGACCACGAAGGCCGCATCTGGTCCGGCAACATCAACGGCCTCAACCTCGTCGACGCGAACGCGCGCAGCGTGCGCGTCTTCCGCAGCGATGCGCGCGACGCGCATTCGCTGTCGGCGAATCTCATCCGCTCGATCCACGAGAGCGCGGACGGGCACCTGTGGGTCGGCACGCAGGCCGGTCTCAACCGGCTCGACGCGCTCGACGGCGAACGCGCGCGCTTCTCGCGCTGGCAGTCGCGCGACGGCCTGCCCGGCGCGACCGTGTACGCGATCCGCGACGACCGCCTCGCGCGTCTGTGGCTGAGCACGAACCACGGCATCGCGTCGTTCGATCCGCAGAGCGGCACGTTCCGCGGTTTCACGCTCGCCGACGGCCTGCAGGGCATGGAGTTCAACGGCGGCGCCGCGGCGACGCTCGCCGACGGCGAGATCGCGTTCGGCGGCGTCAACGGCCTCAACCTGTTCGCGCCGCAGACGATCGTCGGCAGCCGCTACGCGGCGCCGGTCGTGTTCACCGCGGTGCGCGTCGGCTCGCAGGGCACGCCCGCGCAGAGCGAAAGCGGCGTGCTGACGATGGCCGTGGCCGAGCGCGTCGTGCGATTCGAGTTCGCCGCGCTGGACTACGCAGCGCCCGACCGCAACCGCTTCGCCTACCAGCTCGAAGGCTTCGACGAGCACTGGGTCGACGCCGGCACGCGCCACGACGCCACCTACACCAACCTCGATGCCGGCCGCTACACGTTCAAGGTGCGCGCGAGCAACCGCGACGGCTACTGGAGCGACCGCGTCGCCCGCGCCGAGCTGCGCGTGACGCCGCCGTGGTGGGACAGCCTCGCCGCGCGCACGTTCTACCTGCTCGGCGCGGCACTGGTCGCGCTCGTGGCGTGGCGCGCGCAGCGCCTGCGGCGGCGCGAGGAGCGCTCGCACCACCGCGACCTGCGCGAGCGCGAGGATCGTCTGCGCCTCGCGCTGTGGGGTTCCGGCGACGACTTCTGGGACTGGAACATGGCGAGCGGCACGATCGTCGTGACCGGCTCCGGCGACCTGTTCAATGGCGTCTCGCGCAAGCCGGTCGCGCTCACCCGCGAATGGTTCCGCGAACACGCGCACCCGGACGACCTGCCCGCGGTGGAGCGGCGCCTCGACCAGCACATCAACCGCAGCACCGACACGTTCGAGTCCGAGCATCGCGTGCGCAACCCGAAGGGCGAATGGACCTGGTCGCTCACGCGCGGCAAGATCGTCGAACGCGACAGCGACGGCCAGCCGCTGCGCATGTGCGGCACCGCGCGCGACGTGACCGCCGAGCGCGCCGCCGAACACGAGCGCCGCGTCGCGCACGAGGTGATCCGCAGCATGGGCGAGGCGGTCGCGGTGACCGACCTCGAATTCCGCTTCATGACGATCAACCCCGCGTTCACGCGCATCACCGGCTGGCGCGTCGACGAGATCGCCGGCCGCTCGGCGGCGATCCTCAACTGTGCGCGCCACCCGGTCGAGCAGTACCTCGAATTGCGCGAAGTGCTGAACCGCGACGGCCACTGGCGCGGCGAGCTGTGGCAGCGGCGCAAGACCGGCGAGGAGTTCCTCAGCTGGGTCGAGATCTCAGAGATCTGCGACGCCAACGGCAAGCGCACGCATTTCGTCAGCGTCACGTCCGACATCACCGACCGCAAGCGCGCCGAACAGGAGCTGCGCTACCTCGCCAACTACGACGCGCTGACCGGGTTGCCGAACCGCACCCTGCTCAGCGAGCGCATCGCGCACGCGATCGCGCGCGCGCGCCGCAACGGGCGCAAGGTCGCGGTGCTGTTCCTCGACCTCGACCGCTTCAAGCATGTCAACGACTCGATGGGCCACGCCGCCGGCGACAGCATGCTGAAGGCGGCGGGCGCGCGCCTGCGCCACGTCGTGCGCGAGGGCGACTCGGTCGCGCGCGTCGGCGGCGACGAGTTCACGGTCGTGATCGAGGATATCGGCAGCAGCACCGAGGCCGAGCACGTCGCGGCGAAGATCATCGCCGCGTTCGAGCAGCCGCTCGAACTCGACAACGGCCAGGAAGTGGTGATCTCGCCGTCGATCGGCATCAGCCTGCACCCGGACCACGGTCAGGCGGCGAGCGACCTGCTCAAGTTCGCCGACACCGCGATGTACCAGGCCAAGGAACACGGCCGCAAGACGTGGATGGTCTACACCGAGGCGATGGACGCGGCCGCGCGCCTGCGCGCGACCACGGTGGCCGCGCTGCGCAAGGCGCTCGAACGGAACGAACTGAGCCTGCACTACCAGCCCAAACTGTCGCTGCTCGACGACCGCATCACCGGCGTCGAGGCGTTGCTGCGCTGGCGCAGCGGCGACCTCGGCGACGTCTCGCCGGGCGTGTTCATCCCGATCGCCGAGGAAACCGGGATGATCATCGAGATCGGCGACTGGGTGGTCGAGCACGCGTGCGCGCAGCTCGCGCAGTGGCGCGACGCCGGCCTGCACGACATCACGATGTCGATCAACATCTCGGTCGCGCAGCTCCTGCGCGGCGACCTGATCCGGCGCCTGTGCGACGTGCTCGCCGAGCACGACATCGCGCCGAACCAGCTCGAGCTCGAGCTCACCGAGAGCATGGTCATGGCGAACGCCGAGCAGTCGATCACCACCCTGCGCCGGCTCAAGGCGATCGGCGTCAACCTGGCGATCGACGACTTCGGGACCGGCTACTCGTCGCTGAGCTACCTCAAGCGCCTGCCGATCGACGCGCTGAAGATCGACAAGGAGTTCGTCGGCGACATCACGACCGACCCGGACGACGAGGCGATCACCGCGACGGTGATCGCGATGGCGCATTCGCTCGGCCTCAACGTCGTCGCCGAGGGCGTCGAACGGGTCGAGCAGGTCGACTACCTGCGCGAACAGGACTGCGACGAGGTGCAGGGCCACTGGCTGTCCTACCCGCTGCCGGCCGACCAGTGCCTGGCGTTCCTGCGCGAGCGCGCGCAGCGGCGCCGGACCGCGCTCGGCGAGCGCGGTTGAGCACCGCCGCGGGCCGGGTCGACCGGCCCGGGAATCCGCGCAGCGGCTCGCTGTTCCCTGCCACGGATTCCCGCTATATTCGGTCGCATGTCCGCGCACGAGCAAAGCCTGCTGGCGATCAGCGAACGGGTCGACCGTCTGCTCGACCTGTGTCGCTCGTTGCAGGAAGAGAATCGCAGCCTGCGCAACAGCCAGGAGCAGCTCGCCACCGAGCGGGCGCAACTGATCGCGCGCAACGAGCAGGCGCGATCGCGCGTCGAGGCGATGATCATGCGGCTCAAGTCGCTGGAGCAGAACCAGGCATGAATGGTCCCGGCGAACCGGTCACCGTCCACATCCTCGACCGCGAATTCCACGTCGCCTGCACGCCGGACGAACGTCCCGGCCTGATCGCCGCGGCACGCTATCTCGACGAGAAGATGCGCGAGATGCGCAACAGCGCGCGCACCGCGGGGCTCGACCGCATCGCGATTCTCGCCGCGCTGAACATCTGCCACGAGCTGCTCGACGCGCGCGCGCGCGAGTCGAGCGATTCGCGCCAGCTGGCAGAGAAACTGCAAGCGATCAACTTGAAGCTTGAACGCCTGTTGCCGGCCTCACTACAATAGGCCCCAGGTGTCCTCTGCAGTGCCCGGCAGCGCACTCTTACATATTGCCTTGTTCCTATAGACGACCCCGGGACGGCGAGACGACAACCGGTGTGCATGTCCGCCACGAGCGGAAAGCCTTATGGTTCCGTCAGCCTTCCCACCTGATCCCCGGGATCAAGGTCGTTCGATGCGCACCGGCACATGCGGAGGGCATCTACTTTTGCTTTCGTCCTTGAAAGCGGCTTGATGACGGGTTCGTGCAGTGCATGAGCGCGTTACGGTCGAGTCCAGAGCGGCCTTCCATGGCCGCACTTTTCAGATGGAGCCCTTTTGCGGATCGATACGGCATCGTCCATGCGACGCGGCCTGATGCGTGGCTGCACTGGCCGGAACACCTCGTGGCGTCATGCCCGCGCAAGCGGGCATCCATTTGATTCGTCGCGTCGTGTGTCCGCGTAATGTGATGCAGCGTTCGCAGGACCGATGACATGAGCGATTCCTCCACGCCCGTCGACCGCGCGGCACTCAGGAAGGCGCTTCGCGAGCGGCGTGCAGCGCTGCCTGCCGTGGAACGGATCGCGGCGGCGCAGGCGGTCGTCGCGCAGCTCGAGCAGGTGCCGGAGTTCATGACCGATCGACGCATCGGCGGCTACTGGGCCGTCGACGGCGAACTGCCGCTCGCCGCACTGATGGGCGGGCTGCGCGCGCGCGACCAGCAGTACTTCCTGCCCGTCATCGGCGCGGATCGCCTGCTGCGCTTCGCGCCGTGGCGCCCGGGCACCGCGGTCGAAACCAATCGCTTCGGCATCCCCGAACCCGCCTGCGCAGCGGCGGACCTGCTCGCCCCGGCCGACATCGACGTGGTCCTCGTACCGCTGCTCGGCTTCGACCGCAAAGGCCACCGCCTCGGCTTCGGCGGCGGCTGGTACGACCGCAGCTTCGCCTTCCTCGCCGGGCGCGCCGACGTCGGCAAGCCCGTGCTCGTCGGCGTCGGCTACGCGTTGCAGGAAATCGACGCGCTCGACGCGCAGCCGTGGGACGTGCGCCTCGACTACGTCGCGACCGAGCGCGAGTTGCTCGATTTCACCGCGCCGGTCGCGAGTCTGTAGGCACCGGGCACGCGGGTCCGCGCCGCGCGGACGCTCGCGGAAAAAACCGCTACTCTCGCTCCTCTCCCGGTCAAGACTCGCCCGCGATGCGCTATTGGCTCATGAAGTCCGAACCCGACGTGTTCTCGATCGACGACCTCGCGCGCGTGCGCACGGAGCCGTGGACCGGCGTGCGCAACTACCAGGCGCGCAACTTCATGCGCGACGGCATGGGCAAGGGCGACGGCGTGCTGTTCTACCACTCGAGCTGCGAGGTGCCCGGTGTCGCCGGCATCGCCGAGGTCGCGAGCGCGGCGTACCCGGATCCGACCCAATTCGATCGCAAGAGCGAGTACTACGACGAGAAGAGCACGCGCGAGGAACCGCGCTGGATGCTCGTCGACGTCGCGTTCAAGCGCAAGTTGAAGCGAACGATCACGCTCGCCGAACTCAAGGACCAAACGCGCCTCGACGGTTTCGCGCTGCTGCAACGGGGCAATCGCCTGTCCGTGCTGCCGGTGACGAAGGCGCAGTGGGACGCGATCCTCGCGCTCGAGTGAAGATCGAGCGCGTGCCCGGCGGCGACGACGCGAACGCGACGAGCGCAGGTCCGACGCCCGGAGCCAAGTCGCCGAGTCGCTACGCGACATGGATCGTGGGGCTGGCGCCGGCCGTGGCGATTGCCGCCGCTGCACTGACGCTGTACGCGATGATCGCGGACCCGCGCGGATGGATCGGATTCGTGCCGGCGAGCCTGACTTTCGGCTGCCTCCTGACCGGATTCTTCGGCGGGATGGGGCTCGCGATCCATCGTGTGAATCCGTGGTGGCTCCTCGTCGCGGTGGCCAGCCTCGCACTCGGATTCCTCGGCCTACAGGCCGTCGCAGCGATCGCCATGGGCCACATGCACTAGGTCGGAACCTTCTCGGCTCGCGTTGCAGCGCCCGCAGTGGCGATCCGGAGTGAGTCGCGCCCGCGAAACGCGTACCATGCGCGGCCTCGAACCCCGCCTGCGGAGCACGCGATGAGCCAGGACGACCAGAAGCGCCTCGCCGGGCGCGCCGCGATGCGCTACGTCGAGGACGGCATGATCGTCGGCGTAGGCACCGGCTCGACCGTCGCGCATTTCATCGACGCGCTGGCCGAACGGCGCGCCGACATCGAAGGCGCGGTGTCGAGTTCGGAACAGTCCTCGCGCCTCCTGAAGGAACGCGGCATCCCGCTGCTCGACCTCAACGCGGCCGGCGAGATTCCGCTCTACGTCGACGGCGCCGACGAGTGCGACGGCCACAAGTGCCTGATCAAGGGCGGCGGTGCCGCGCTCACGCGCGAGAAGATCGTCGCCGCGGCCGCACGCAAGTTCGTCTGCATCATCGATCCGGCTAAGCGCGTCGACGTGCTCGGCCGCTTCCCGCTGCCGGTCGAAGTGATCCCGATGGCGCGCAGCTACGTCGCTCGCGAGATCGTCAAGCGTGGCGGCCAGCCGGTCTGGCGCGACGGCGTCGTCACCGACAACGGCAACTGGATCCTCGACGTGCACGGCCTGCGCATCACCGCGCCGATCGAACTCGAGCGCGATCTCAACCAGATCGCCGGTGTCGTCACCGTCGGCCTGTTCGCGCAGCGTCCGGCCGACGTCGTGCTGGTCGGCGCCGAGGAAATGCGCTGAGCAATTGACCGCTTCGCGGCGGCCGTGCTCCCATGCGGGACCGGCCGAACCAGGCCGGCGCCTCGGAGACTCGCGCATGATCGCCCGTCCGCCTCGCCTGCCGCACCGCCTGCTCGCGACGGCACTCGTGGCCGCGACCTGTGGCGCACCGACGGATGGGTTCGCGGCGCAGGCCGCGACGGCACCGCAGCTGCGCAGCGATCCGGCGCGCCGCGTGTTCGCGACGTTCGCGACCGGCCGCGCAAGGCCGTCGCGCCCGTCGGTGCCGGCCACGGTGCTGCCGGTGACGAACTGCGCCGACGCCGGTCCCGGCAGCCTGCGCGCAGCCGCCGCCGCCGCGAGCGACAACGACGAAATCGACCTGAGCCAGCTCACGTGCTCGCGCATCACGCTCACGACGGGCGCGATCGAAATCGACGCCGACACGCTCACGTTGACCGGACCCGGCCGCTACCAGCTGTCGCTCGACGGCAACCATCGCGATCGCGTGCTGATCCATCCGGCCGACGGTGCGCTGACCGTGAAGGGCCTCACGATCGAGAACGGGCACGATCGCGCGACCGGCTTCCACGTCGGCGCGGGCGGCTGCATCGCGTCCGCGGCATTCCTGTACCTCGACGACACCACCGTGCGCAACTGCTACGCGGGCGGCGAAGGCTCGTACGGCGGCGCGATCTACGCGTATGCGGTCACGCTCGACAACAGCACGGTTTCGGGCAACGTCGCCAAGGGCGTGCACGAGGATGCCGGCACCGCCGCGTTCGGCGGCGCGATCTTCACCTACGTGCTCGACCTCACCGCGAGCACGGTCAGCGGCAATCGAGCCGTGCACGAGGTGCGCGACGGGCGCACGAGCTACGACATCGGCGGCGGCATCGTCACGATCGTCGGCGGCAACGTGCGCAGCTCGACGATCGATTCGAATTACAGCGAGGGCCGCGCGGGCGGCATCGCCACGTTCAATCCCCTGTTCCTGTCGAACAGCACGATTTCGAGCAACGAGGCCGCCGACGGCGTCGGCGGCGGGTTGTTCATGCGTTGGCCGTCGACCCTGCGTGCGGTCAACAGCACGATCGCCGCGAACCGCGCGAGTGCCGGCGGCGCGGCGTGGATCGAGGCGGACGGCAGCGCGCTGTACAGCACGATCGTCCACGGCAACGCAGCCGACGCGGACGAAGCAGCGAACCTGCAGGGACGCACGCCGCTCACGATCGTCGGCAGCCACGATCTCGTCGGTGCCAGCGATCCCGCGCTCGTCCTGCCCGCGGACACGCGCAGCGACGACCCGCTGCTCGGTCCGCTGCGTTCGAACGGCGGCCCCACGCGCACGCATGCGTTGGCGCCCGGTAGCCCGGCCGTGGACGCGGGCAGCAACGACGACGGCCTCGCGTTCGACCAGCGCGGATTCCCGCGCGTGTACGGAGCGGCCACCGATGTCGGCGCGTTCGAGCAGGGCGCGCCCGCGGCCGCGGCAGCGGTACCGGGTCTTTCCGTGCGCTTCGCCGTGCTCCTCGCGGGCCTGCTCGGCGGCCTCGCTGCTTCGCGCCTGCGCGCCTCGTCCCGGCACCGGGCAGCGGCGGGACGGCTGCCGCAGGATCGTTGAAAACGCACGCCGGCGGCCGCAACTCAGGGGTGACGCCGCAACACTCCCGGCGTCGGAGTTGTCTGTCTTGGACCCGGCCCTCGCTGCAATGCGGGGGCCTTTTTGTGTGTGGCGGGCCGGATGCGCCCGGCGGCGTGTGACGGGATGGATCTCCGCCGCCAAATAAAAAGCCCCCGCGATGCGGGGGCTTTTCGTATGGCTGGGGGACTAGGATTCGAACCTAGATAAACGGAGTCAGAGTCCGTTGTCCTACCGTTAGACGATCCCCCAATGAGGGCGGGATTTGGCGGGAGCCGCGGCGTGGCCGTCTGAGCCGGCTCCCATCCCCGGGCCCGAAGGCCCGCCGCTGCCGCCATCGACGGCAGCGGAAGATCGATCGATCAGCGCTTGGAGTACTGCGTCGCGCGGCGGGCCTTGTGCAGGCCGACCTTCTTGCGCTCGACTTCGCGCGCGTCGCGGGTCATGAACCCGGCCTTGCGCAGCGGCGACTTGAGCGCCTCGTCGTACTCGACCAGCGCGCGCGCGATGCCCAGGCGGATCGCACCGGCCTGGCCCGTCATGCCGCCGCCTTCGACCGTGACGAGCACGTCGAACTTGTCCTGGTTCTGGGTCAGCTCGAGCGGCTGGCGCACGATCATGCGCGAGGTCTCGCGACCGAAGAAGTCGTCGAGGGCCTTGCCGTTGACCGTGATCGCGCCGCTGCCCTTGCGCAGGAACACGCGCGCTGCGGAGGACTTGCGACGGCCGGTGCCGTAGTTCTGCTGGATCGCCATGTGTCGTTTCTTCAGCTTCGTGGATTAGTCCGTACCAGCCGGCACGGGCTCGGAATTCTTACGCCTTGACCTCGAGCACCTGCGGCTGCTGCGCCGTGTGCGGATGGTTCGGGCCGGCATACACCTTCAGCTTGCGGTACATCGCGCGGCCGAGCGGATTCTTCGGCAGCATGCCCTTCACGCCGATCTCGATGACGCGCTCCGGATGACGCGCGAGCATGTCCTTCAGCGACGTCGTCTTGAGGTTGCCGATGTGACCGGTGAAGCGATGATAGTTCTTGTCTTCCATCTTGTTGCCGGTGACGGCGATCTTCTCCGCATTGATCACGACGAGGTAGTCGCCGGTATCCACGTGCGGGGTGTAGATGGTCTTGTGCTTGCCGCGCAGGCGATGCGCGAGCTCCGTGCACAGGCGGCCGAGGGTCTTGCCGGCGGCGTCGACCACGTACCAGTCGCGTTTGACGGTTTCAGCCTTGGCGCTGATCGTTTTCATATCGGTAAGACTCTGGCTGGGCCCAAGAAACCGGGCCGTCGTAAATGAGGGCGCGGGAGGATAGCGGAAGTGCCGCCGGCTAGCAAGCAGGGGGCGCGATCCAGTGCAAGCCGTGAATGGTAGCATGAACCGCATGTCCGTACCTGCATCGGGCGCCCCCCGCGCCAAACCGGGCGTGGCGGCCCTCGCCGACCAGTGCGTGATGTGCGGCCTGTGCCTGCCGCACTGCCCGACCTACCGCCTGGAGCGGACCGAAGCGGAGTCCCCGCGCGGGCGGATCGCGCTCGCGCGGGCGCTGGCCGAGGGGCGGCTCGCGCCGGACGCGGCCGCGGTCGCCCATCTCGACCACTGCCTCGGCTGCCTGTCGTGCCAGAAGGTCTGTCCCTCGCAGGTGCGCTACGACGACCTGCTCGTGCAGACCCGGGCCGCGCTCGTCGCCGCGGCGCCGCCGAGCCGCCTGCGCCGCTGGCTGCATGCGCCGCGCCGGCTGCGCGCGCTCGCGTGGTTCGGCGCCGCGGTGCACGCGCCGCGCTGGCTGCCGCGGCTCGCGCGCCTGCTGCCGCGCGGCTCACGCTGGCGTCGCATCGGCGAGACCGTTCCCGCGGCGCCACGGCGGCGCGCGATCGCGGCGCCACCCGCCCCTGCGACCGGGTGCGCGATCGCGCTGTTCCGCGGCTGCGTCGGCAGCGTCTACGAGGCCGACACGCTCGCCGCCGCGCGCACCCTGCTCGAAGCAGCCGGCCATCGCGTGATCGAGGTCGACCACCACTGCTGTGGCGCGCTGTCGCGGCACGGCGGGTTCGTCGACGACGCCGCACGCGAAGCCGCGGCGACGCGCGAGGCCTTGCTGGGTACGCACGCCGAGGTCGTGCTCGGCTGCAGCAGCGGCTGCCACGGCGACCTGCGCGACGAAGTCGCCGCGGGCACGCCGCTCGCGGCGCCCGACATCCACGCATTCCTCGCGGCCGATGCGGCGTTTGCCGCGCTGCGCTTCCGGCCGCTGCAGTGCCGCGCTGCGTTGCACCTGCCGTGCACCCAGGTCAACGTCGCCGGCGCGCTCGCCGCGATCCGCGCGCTGCTCGCGCGCGTGCCGCAGCTCGTCGTGCTCGAGCTGCCCGAGCAGCCGCGCTGCTGCGGTGCCGCCGGCAGCTACTTCATCGAACATCCGTCGTTCGCCGACCGGCTGCGGGCGGAGAAGCTCGACCAGGCCGTCACGCTCGAGCCCGACCTGCTGCTGACGACCAACATCGGCTGCCGCATCCACCTCGGCAATGGGCTGCGTGAACGCGGCGGCGCACCGCCGGTAGTGCATCCGCTCGCGCTGCTCGCGGCGCAACTCGATGCCGGAGCACCGACGTGACGCCGTCATTGGCTGCAATGGCCGTTTCGCCCGACAATGGCGCCATGATCGAACGATCGCTGTCGCCGCTGGATCGCCTGCTCGTCGAGATCGGGCGTGCGCTCGAGACCGTGAGCGTGCCGAAACCGGCCGCCGCGCAGCCCTCGCCCGCGGGCGGCCTCGCCGACCCTGCGTTCGACGAGCGCGCGCGCCGCCATGCGGCCGGGCTCATGCGCGTGAACCACGTCGGCGAAGTCTGTGCGCAGGCGCTCTACTTCGGCCAGGCCGCGGTCGCGCGCGAAGCGCCGCTGCGCCGGCAGATGCTCGCCGCCGCGGCGGAGGAAACCGACCACCTCGCCTGGTGCGGCGAACGGCTGGAGGAACTCGCGAGCCGGCCGAGCCTGCTCAATCCGGTCTGGTACGCGGGTGCGTGGGCGATCGGCGCGGGGGCGGGCCTGGTCGGCGATCGCGTCAGCCTCGGCTTCGTCGTCGAGACCGAGCGCCAGGTCGAAGCCCACCTCGGCGAACACCTCGAGACGCTGCCCGAAGGCGACGCGCGCAGCCGCGCGATCGTGCGGCGCATGAAGGACGACGAGGCGCGCCACGCCGAGCACGCGCTCGCCGCGGGCGCGATCACCCTGCCCGCGCCGATCCCGGCGCTGATGCGCTTCGCCTCGAACGTGATGAAGGCGGTCGCGTACCGCGTGTGACGCACGACGCCGGCCGCGCCGGCGCCGCCACGCTCACATCAGGTTGCGGCCGTGGAACAGTTCCTCGATCTCGCGCTTGAGCAGCTGCTCGATGCGCTGGCGTTCCTTGAACGAGAGATCGTCGGCGTTCGCCTCGAACAGGTAGGTGTCGAGGTCGAAGTCCTTCACGTGCATCTTCGTGTGGAAGATGTTTTCCTGGTACACGTTGACGTCGAACATCTCGTATTTCTGACGGATGTGCTTGGCCAGGTAATCCTGGATCGAGTTGATCTTGTGGTCGATGTAGTGCTTGCGACCCTTCACGTCGCGCGTGAAACCGCGCACGCGGTAGTCCATCGTGACGATGTCCGACTCGAAGCTGTCGATGAGGTAGTTCAACGCGCGCAGCGGCGAGATGACGCCGCAGGTGGCCACGTCGATGTCGGCGCGGAAGGTCGCGATGCCGTTGTGCGGGTGCGTCTCCGGGTAGGTGTGCACCGTGATGTGGCTCTTGTCCAGGTGCGCGACCACGGCGTCGGAGATGACGTCCTTGCCGAGCTTGTCGACCACCGGGTGCTCGGAGATCAGGATCGTCACCGACGCGCCCTGCGGGTCGTAGTCCTGGCGCGCGATGTTGAGGATGTTCGCGCCGATGATCTCCGCGACGTCCGTGAGGATCTGCGTGAGGCGATCGGAGTCGTACTGTTCGTCGATGTACTCGATGTAACGCCGGCGCTGGTCTTCCGACACCGCATAGCAGATGTCGTAGATGTTGAAGCTGAGCGCCTTGGTCAGGTTGTTGAAACCCTGCAGCTGCAGGCGCGGGATCGGTTTGACCACGGCGTACTACCTCGAAACGTCGAAAACGAACGAAGGGGCCGCCGCGGAGTCCGCGGCGCCCCGCCAAGGGGGCGGATTATGGGCCAAGCGCCAGCACGATGAAACCGGATTCCACGCCGCCGCCACGGCGTTTCGCACCCGTCCATCCTTCCCGTGTCGCCCACGCGCGACACAATTTGCAATAAGATGAATCATCCGGCCCCCGGCGGGCTCGCAAACGCATGTAACCCCGTGCGTTCCGCCATGGCCCAGCACGACCGCCACGGGCCTGCCCCCGTGCGGAGGGGACCCAATGGAAGCGCAAGGCAAGATCGCCGATTTCCGTTACAACCTGCAGCGCGAGGTCAACCGCGTCCAGGCGCCCGCGATGCTCACGCCCGACCGTGCCGCGATGGAGCGGTTCCTCGGCGCCTGCCATCGACGCCGCTACGCGAGCAAGACCGCGATCATCCGCCCGGGCGACTCGGCCAACATCCTCTACTACGTCATCGACGGCTCGCTCACCGTCTCGTCCGAGGACGAGGAAGGCCGCGAGCTGATCCTCGCCTACCTCAACCGGGGCGAGTTCATCGGTGAAATGGGGCTGTTCGTCGAAACCCCAAGGCGCGAGGTCATGGTGCGCACGCGCACGCCGTGCGAGCTGGCCGAGATCGGCTACGAGCGCATGTTCAACCTGTTCGAGGGGCCGCTGCGCGACGAGTGCCCGAAGATCCTGTTCGCGATCGGCTCGCAGCTGACCAACCGGCTGCTGCACACCTCGCGCAAGGTCAGCCGGCTCGCCTTCATGGACGTGACCGGTCGCGTCGCCAAGACCCTGCTCGACCTCATCGACGAGCCCGACGCGATGACCCACCCGAAGGGCAAGCAGATCCGCATCTCGCGCCAGGAGATCAGCCGCATCGTCGGCTGCTCGCGCGAGATGGTCGGACGCGTGCTCAAGCAGCTCGAGGAACAGGGCATGATCGAGGTGTCGGGCAAGACGATCGTCGTCGTCGGCACGCACTGACGCCGCGCGCGACGACGCCATGAGCTCGCGCGATCCGCGCGTCGACGCCTACATCGGTGCGGCCGCTCCGTTCGCGCGGCCGATCCTCGAGCACCTGCGCGAATGCGTGCACGCGGCCTGCCCGGCCGCGCAGGAAACGATCAAGTGGAGCTCGCCGCACTTCACCTACGGTGGTCGCCTGCTGTGCAACATGGCTGCGTTCAAGCAGCACGTCGCGTTCGGCTTCTGGCTCGGCGACCGCGTCGCCGACAGCGCCAAGGCGGCCGATGCGATGGGCCAGTTCGGGCGTATCGAGCGGCTCGCGGACCTGCCGTCGAAACGCGCGCTCGCGGCGCTCGTGAAGAAGGCGATGGCGCTCGGCGACGCCGGCGCGACGCGCGCGGCCGCGCGCGGGACCCGGCCGCGACCACCCGCGGACGTACCCGACGACCTCGCCGCGGCGCTCGCGAAGAACCACAAGGCACGCGAGACCTTCGAGCGCTTCAGCAACAGCGATCGACGCGAGTACATCGAGTGGATCACCGAGGCGAAGCGCGAGGCGACGCGCGCGCAACGCCTCGCCACCACGCTCGAATGGCTCGCCCAGGGCAAACCGCGCAACTGGAAGTACGGCGCGCGGTGAACTGGATCGCGCTCGTGCGCCTGGGTGAAACCACCCATGCGCCGGCGCGCCCGCACGGCGACAATGCGCGCATGCGAGCGAAATCTTCCCGGACTCTCCCTCGGCTGCTCGGCGCGGCCATGACCGGCGGCTGCGCCCTGGCGGGCGCGGTCGAGACCATCGACGTCAACGGACATGCCGTGCGCGTCGATGCGCAGACGCAGGTCGTCGTCGACGACGCGGTGTTGCCGTCCGGCAGTGCGTTGCCCGACAAGCCCGGCCTGCGCGTCGAGGCACGCTATGCCGCGACCGCCGCACCGCTCGGCGTGCCGGCGGCGGCGACCGTGGTGTTCTCCTACGCGGTGCGCGGCCCGGTCACGTCGGTCGTGCCGCTGCGCGTGCTCGGCCAGGAAGTCACCGTCACCGCCGACACGCGCCTCACGGGCGTGCCCGGCGGCGCGATCGGCAACGTCGCGCTCGGCGACCATCTCGACGTGAGCGGCTACGTCGACGCCAACGCGAGCCTGCTCGCCTCGTTCGTCGAATACCTGCCGACGCCGACGCCGCGCTGGCTGCTGTCCGGCTACGTGGACGCCGCGAACGGCGACGAAATCTCGATCGGCCCGCAACGCGTGAGCGTCGCCGGCGTCACGCCGATCGACTGCGGCGGTAGCGTCGCGGCAGGGCAGTACGTCCAGATCCGGGCTGACGCGATCCCCGGCTTCGACGCTGCGAGCGTGCTCGACAGCGTGACGCGCCTCGCCTGCGCCACGCCGATGCCGGTCGGCACGCCGGGCGCGCTCGGCGCGCTCACCGGCCTCGTCGGCGTGGTCGACGCGAGCAGTTTCACGTTCGGGCCGTACACGGTCAGCTACGACGCGAGCACCGAGTTCCGCTACGGCAGCGCGGAGGATCTCGTCGCCGGCGCGGCGATCGAAGTCGACGGCGTGTTCGGTGCCGGCGGCGCGTTCGCGGCGCAAGGCATCCAGTTCGACGCACCGATGATCCGCCTCGAAGGCCCGGTCGATCCCGCCGACGTGCAGGCCGGTGCAGACGGCACGGTCACCCTGCTCGGCAACACCGTGCGCCGCGCGGCGCAGTTGCGCGACGAGGACGGGATCTACGCGAGCGGCATCGGCCAGCCGGCCCAGGTCGAACTGCGCGGCTATCTCGATCGCGTCGGCCAGCGCTGGGCGACGCGCGCGCGCCTGCGCGGCGCGCCCGATCCGGCCGACGCGCGCGCGGGCGGTCCGGTCGAAAGCGTCGCGCGTCCGCTGATGTCCGTGCTCGGGCTCACGCTCGACGCGACCGGCGCGACGTTCGAAGATCCGGCCGGCAATGCGATCGACGCCGACGCGTTCTTCGCCGGCGCCGTGCCCGGCGCACTCGTCGAGCAGAGCGGCGCGTGGAACGGCGTCGACACGCTCGCCGGCGGGGTGGTCGCGCTGATCGCGCCACTCGACCCGCCGCCGGCCGACGCGCCGCGCATGCTCGTCGTCGGCACGCTGCGCGCGGGCGACGCGCTGTTCGCCGACGGTTTCGACTGAGCCGGTCGCCGCGCGTACAGGCGGCGCATGCGAGACTGCGGCGAATGCTTGCGCGCCGGAGGGCGCCGATGACCCGCCACGTTCCTGCGCGCCGCGTCGATGCGGCGAGCGAAAGCCTCGGCGAACGCCTCACGCGCGCCGTGCTCGACATCGCCGGCCACGTGCCCGGCAGCGACGAGCACGCGAGCCGCACGCCCGACGATCGCGCACGCGCGATCGCCTCTGCCGCGGCGAACAAGGCCGCGCTCGCCGCCGGCTCGCTCGCATTGCCGCCCGGCCCGCTCGGCTGGCTGACGATCGTGCCCGAACTCGTCGCGATCTGGCGCATCCAGCGCCAGATGGTCGCCGACATCGCGGGCGTCTACGGCGTCGGCGCCGACCTCACGCGCTCGCACATGCTGTACTGCCTGTTCCGCCACGCGGCCGCGCAGGCGCTGCGCGACGTCGGCGTGCAGGTCGGCGCACGTCTGCTGATCCAGGACGTGCCGCTGCGCCTGATCGAGAAGGTCGCCGCGAAGATCGGGCTGAGCCTGTCCAAGCGCCTCGTCGGTCGTGGCATCACGCGCTGGCTGCCCGTGGTCGGCGCGCTCGGCGTCGGCGCCTACGCGTACTACGACACCGGCCAGGTCGCGCGCACCGCGATCACGCTGTTCTCGGGCGACGCGACGCCGGCGCCGCGCCGTGCGCGCAGCCTGCGCGCAAAGGCCGCGCGCTGACGACTCACGCCGGCGGGTCGAAGCCGTCGCGGAAGACGAGGTCGTACTGCACCACGTCGACGTCGCTCGCGCTGTCGTCGCCGGGACTCGCGTTCGCGTAGCCGGGCGGGACCTGCGCGCTCGCCGAAACGCCGACGCTCGACGGCGCATCCGCGCGCACGTACGCGTCGACGACGTAGGTCGCGACGCCGCCGCTCGCGAGGTCCGCGACATCGTCGATGTCGCCGCTGCCGCCCGCTCCGCACGACGAACCCGGTGTCGCGCTGCAGCTCCAGCCCACGTCGTCGAGTCCGGCCGTTGCGAGCGAAGCCACCGCGACGCCCGCGAGCGCGTTGACGCCCGCGTCGGCGAGCGTGATCGTCCATGCGTGCCGCCGACCGGTGAGCACCACGGTCGCTCCGTCGTCGAGCGCGAGCGAGAGATCCGCCGGCGCGACGAAGCTCGCGACGAGGGTCGATGCACCGGCCGCGGCGACGTGCGCGAGATGGTCCGCGGCGCCGCCGTCGGACCATGACGCGAACGCGTACTGCGTCCCGGCCAGCGACTGCGGACTCGGTGCGGCGACGGCGAAATTCGCATTGACGATGACCGTGTGCGCCGACGGCGACGCCGACGGCGCGCCCCCGTCGAACGCGAGCGCGAGCCCGGCCGGATCCGAGGCGAGCGTGACCTGCGCGGTCAGCGGGAAGATCGACACCTCCCGGGTGTCGGTGAGGCCGCCGCTGTCGGTGCCGGTGAGCACGATGCGCAAGTACGCAGGGAACGCCGCATCCGGAGCGGTGAACGCGGTCGATGCGCCGCTGAAGCCGCCGAGCAACGATTCGCTGCAGCCGGTGAAATCCGGGGCCAGGCAATCCTCGCGGTAGACCTGCCAGGCGAGCGCGGCGTCCGGCAACGTGCCCTGCTCGGCGTCGCTGCTCGTCGCCGCGAGCGCGACCGCGTCGCCGCTCGCCCATGCCAGGCTCGACGCGGGGCTCGTGATCGCCACGCTCGGCGCGGCGTTGCCGACCGTGATGCGCATGCGCGCGACGTCGACGCCGCCGTGGTTGTCGGATACCTGCATGGCGACGTCGTGCGTGCCGTCAGCGGCGTAGAACCGGCTCGCGTCGACCGCGGTGCCGTCGTCGAACACGCCGTCGCCGTCGAGATCCCACGCGTAGGCGAGCACGTCGCCCGCGTTCGCATCGACGCTGTTCGCCGCGCTGAACGCGACGGTGCGTGGCGCGCCGCCCGCGACCGAACCCGCGGCGAGCGCGACGGCGGCCGACGGCGCGACGTTCGTGCAGCCGCCGCCGCAGTAGGACAGGCGCGAGATCTTGCCGGTGTTGATGTTGGCGAAGAACACGTCGCCGCCGGGCCCCGTGCCCAGATGCACGGCCGTCGCATTGCCTCCGCCGTAGAACGCGGTCGCGCCGCTGTCCGCGGGCGCATCGGGAATGCCGTCCGCGTTCGCGTCGACGAACGGGATGTTGAAGATGATCGTGCGGCTGTTGTCGGCGAAGAACAGCGAATCGTGGTACTGCGGCGGATAGCTCGTGCCGGTGTAGAACGCGAGCCCGGTGATGTCGGAGCTGCCCGAGTGCACGTAGGTGTACCACGGGGGCGACTGGCGCGTGCGTCCGCCGGTATCGCCCGCCGCGTACAGCGCCGTGCAGATCGGGCCGCTGAAGCCCGCGTGATGGCCGCGGCCTTCGTAGCACGGCCAGCCGAAGTTCTGCAGCACGGGGTTCGGCTGCGACGGATCGGGAATGCGGTTGATCTCTTCCCAGGTGTTCTCGCCGACGTCGCCGACCCAGACTTCGCCCGTGCCGGGGCGGAGCGTGAAGCGGAACGGATTGCGCAGGCCGTAGGCGACGATGCGCCGCGCATTCGCCTGCGGATCGGTGGCGAGTGGGTTGCCGGGCGCGCCGGCGCCGGTCGCCGGATCGATGCGGATGATCGCGCCGTCGAGCCAGATGTCGTGGCCGGCCGCGTTGTACTGCGCCTCGATCTCGAGGCCTTGCGAACGCAGCGAGCCGCCGTGGTTGGTCGCCGGGTCGGTTGGATTGCCGGGGTTGAGCGGCGAGCGCTGGTCGGGCCAGGAGGGATTGCCCCATTGCCCGTAATCGTGGCCGTTGAAGCTCGCGCCGTCGCCACCGCCCGCGTACAGGTAGCCGTCCGGACCGAACGCGATCGTGCCGATCGAATGACTCGGGAACTGCTGGTACCAGTCCTCGACGAGGACCTGTTCGTCGCCGGCGACGCCGCCGCTCACCGTGAGGCGAGAAACACGCGCGCCGATCACGCAACCGCCGCCGTTGGTGGTGTCGCCCGGCGGGCTCGGGCAATAGTCGGTGCCACCGTTGACGCCGCACAGGTCGCCGGGCGCGCAGCTGGGCCAGCGCGGCACCCACGGCACCGGATCGCTGCCCGGGAACAAGCCGCCGTTGTAGGCGTATTGCACGTAGACGTAGGGCATTTCCGGAAAGCCGGGATCGAGCGCGAAGCCGAGCAGGCCGCGGTCCCAGTTGTCGTGCACGCGATCGCGCAGGTCGGCGAACACCTGCGGATTCACGTCGAGCAGGTTCTGGTAGACCCAGACCAGGCCGCTCTTCTCGGGTACGAACACGCGGCCGTCGTGGGCGAAGAACACGCCGACCGGCAAGGTCCGGTTGGCGATCGGGTCGGTGCGGCGGAAACCCGCGGGCAGCGACTGGCCGAGCGCCGGCACCACGACCAGGGCGAGCAGGCCGGCGACGAGGGTCCGCACGATTCCTCCTGGCATGGCTCCCCCGCCCCTGGTCGCTTCAAAGTGTGATTTGCGTCACACTTTACGCCGCCCCCGGGCGCTCCGCCACGCCGTCGGAGCGCGGTCGGAGGTGCGCTGCGGTAGGCCTTCGGGCGTCGTCCGGGCCCGGTCGGGTAAAGTAGCCGTATGTATCTTGAGTATTACGGCCTGCGCGAGCCGCCGTTCTCGATCACCCCGGATCCCCGCTACGTCTTCCTGTCCGAACGGCACCGGGACGCGCTCGCGCACCTGCTCTACGGCATCGGCAAGGGTGGCAGCGGCGGCTTCGTCCAGCTCACCGGCGAGGTCGGCACCGGCAAGACGACCTTGTGCCGGTTGCTGCTCGAGCAACTGCCCGAGAACACGCGCATCGCGCTCGTTCTCAATCCGAAACTGTCGCCGGTCGAACTCGTCGAGACGGTCTGCGAGGAGCTCAAGCTGCCGATCGAGGGCAAGCGCGGCAGCCTGAAGGCGCTCACCGACACGCTCAATGCATTCCTGCTCGACGCCTACGCGCAAGGCCTGCGCGTGGTGCTGATCGTCGACGAGGCGCAGAACCTGTCGACCGAATCGCTCGAGCAGGTGCGCCTGCTCACCAACCTCGAGACGCCGACGCAGAAGCTGCTGCAGATCATCCTGCTCGGCCAGCCGGAACTGCGCGAGATGCTCGAGCGGCCCGAGCTGCGCCAGCTCGCACAGCGCATCACGGCGCGCTACCACCTCACGCCGCTCGACGCCGCCGAAACCGAAACCTACGTGCGCCATCGCATGGCCGTCGCCGGCTGCATGCGCATCCCGTTCTCGCGACTCGGCATGAAGGCGCTGTACCAGCGCTCGGGCGGCATCCCGCGCCTGGTCAACATCATCGCCGACCGCGCGCTGATGGCTGGCTACGCGCGCGAGCAGGACGGCATCGGCGAACGCCTCGTCGATCGCGCCGCGGACGAGACGCTGCCCGGCCACGCGCGCTACTGGTTCCGTCGCTACGGCGTCTGGGCCGCCGCGGCGTTGCTCGTGCTCGCCGCGGGCGCGGGTGCGTGGTGGTGGCAGCAGCGGCCGGAGCCGCCGAAATTCATACCCGCCGCACCGGCGGTCGCTGCGCCAACGCCGGTCGACGCCGAAGCGACGCGCCTCGACGCGCGCCTCGCCGAGAAGCCCGAGACCGAACTGACCGCGTTCACGCAGCTGCTCGCGCGCTGGCAGGTCGACGCCGACTCGGTGTCCGTGCGCGAAGCGAGCCGCTGCGCGCCGATCGTCGCACCCGGCATCGCCTGCCTGCGTGGCCACGCCGCGCTCGACCAGCTGCTGCGCTTCGATCGGCCGTTGATCCTGCTGCTCGGCAAGGGCGATCATCCCGCGCACGCGTTGCTGCAGGGCGTCGGCAAGCGGCGCGTCCGCCTCGATCTCGCGGGTGCGCGTTACGAACTCGAGCGCGATTCGTTGTCAAAGTTCTGGAACGGCGATTTCGTCGTGCTCTGGCGGCTGCCGGCGGACATCCCGGCGACGCTCGAGCGCGGCGCGAGCGGCAGCGGCGTCGCGTGGGCGACGGAGCGCATGAAGACGTTCGACGGCGGCGCCGGGGCGGCCACGCCGGCGACGTTCGATGCGGCGTTCGAGGAGCGCGTACGCAAGCTGCAGCAAGCCTATGGCATCAAGGCCGACGGAATCATCGGCCCGGAAACCCTGTTCGCGCTGTCGGCGCTGGACGACGCCGGGCCGCACCTGGCCCGTACCGTGGAATGAACCCGCAACGCGAACGCAGTCGGAACCCCTCATGTCGTTGATCCTCGAAGCCCTGAAGAAATCGGAACAGCAGCGCCGGCTCGGCGAGATGCCGACGCTCGGCACGCCGGCGCCGATGAGCCGCCGGCGCCGCAGCGTGCGGCCCGTGTTGACCGGTCTCATCGTCGTCGCGCTCGGCGCCGGCTGGTGGTTCATGCGCACGCCACACACGCCGCCCACCGACGAAGCGAAGCCCGCCGCCGCGGCACCCGCCGTCGATCCGACCGCAGCGACGACGCCCGCGGCACCGCCGCGCGCCGCGCGCGCCGAAACGAAACCGCCGGCCGCGCGAACGGTCGCTCCGCCAGCGGCCACTGCGCCCGTGGTCGTGCCGATGCCGACGACGGACCGTCCCGGCGCGGTCACGCCGCCGCCGAACGCGGCGCTGGTAGGAACGCCTGCCGCTCCGGCGAAACCCGTGACGCCACCCGCTTCCACGGCGACGGCGAGCGCTCCCGCTGGGAAGTCGACCGCACCGAAGGCGAGCGCGGACGCGAAACCCACGCCCGCAGCAAAACCGGGAGGCGACAAGGCGAGCGCGGCTCAGGCGAATCCCGCGGCACGCGATGCGAAAACCGCCACACCGGACACGAAGGCGCCGGCGCCTGCGGACACGAAATCGGTCGCGGACGCGAAGGCCGATGCCAAGCCGGTGCCGCCGAAACCCGCCGCGCCGGCCCTGCCGAGCGTGTGGGAGTTGCCGTACGGCACGCGCAAGGAGTTGCCCGACCTCAAGCTCACGATGCACGTCTACTCGAGTGTGCCGGCCGAGCGTTTCATCGTCATCGAAGGCGCGCGCCATGTCGAAGGCGACGACCTCGGCAACGGCGTCGTGCTGCACGAGATCAGCCCCGACGGCATGGTGCTCGACTTCAAGGGCCAGCGCTTCCTGTATCCGCGCGACGGGCGCTGACGCGGGCGACCGACCGGCATGTTCGTGCACCTGCCGAGTTCGCGCCGCGCCGGCCCGCCATGGGCGACCCTGCTCATCGTCGCCGCCTGCGTGGCGACGTTCCTCTGGCTCGTGACCTTGCCGCCGGCGGAGCGCCTCGCGACGCTGTCGCGTTGGGGCACGGTGCCCTCCACCCTGCTCGATCCGCACGCGCCGTGGCTGCAGCAGTTGCTCGAGCTGCGCGCGGCGCGCCTCGTCACGGCGATCTTCATCCACGCCGACTGGTTGCACCTGACCGGCAACCTGCTGTTCCTCGTCGTGTTCGGCGTGTCCGCCGAACGCGCGCTCGGCTCGCCGCGCTTCCTCGCGATGTTCGTCACCGGCGGCGCACTCGCCAACCTCGTCGGCGCGTTCACGCTGGCCGGCACGAGCGCGCCGATCATCGGTTCGAGCGGCGCGGTGTCCGCGGTGGTCGGCGCCTATCTCGCACTGTTCCCGCGCGCGCGCCTCGGCCTCGTGCTGCCGCTCGGCGTGTTCCTAGAATTCGTACGCATCCCCGCGCCGCTGCTGATCGGCTTCTGGGCGGCGCTGCAGCTGTTGTTCACCTACGTCGGCCCGGCGTTCGGCGCGGTGGCCTGGTGGACGCACATCGCGGGCTTCGTGATCGGCATCCTGCTCGCGCTGATGTCGCGTCCGGCGATCGCGCGGCGCCTGCGACGTTAGTCGATGCCGGGGAAAGGGCGTCCTGCCCTTTCCATCTTGGATCGCCGCTCGATGCCGCCGCCGCGGATCGACGGGGCTGCGACGCTACAATCGCCCGCATGCGCAAGACGAAACTCTACAAGGTCTGCTTCCTGTCGCAAGGCAAGAGCATCGAGCTCTATGCCCGCCACGTCGCGTCGAGCCACCTGTGGGGGTTCACCGAGATCGGCGACCTCGTGTTCGACGCGCCGGGCGAAGGGCTCGTCGTCGATCCGAGCGAGGAGCGCCTGCGCGAGGAGTTCAAGGACACGACCATGCTGCACGTGCCGATGCACGCGATCGTGCGCATCGAGGAGGTCGCACGCCGCGGCGCCGCCGCGATCCGCGACGCCGCCAGCGGCGACAAGATCATGCCGTTCCCGCTCGCACCACCGCGCGCGAAATAGCAAGGCGCGATCGGCCGCGGCGGCGCCACCTCACGCATCCGGTCGCAACACGCCGAAGCTGCGCAGGTTCTCGCGGAACATCGCCTCGTATTCGGCGCGGAACGCGACCGTCGCCTCCTCGGGTGTCTGCTGCAACAGCTGGCTGCGGTTGACCCATTGGAACGCGTTGAAGCGCGCGGCGGCGAACAGGATCGCCGCGCTCACGCGCGACTGCGGAAAACGCTGGCCGAATTCGTTGGCCTGCGCGACGAAGCGGTCGACCAGTTCGAAGAACTGGTCTTCGGTGATGTCCTGCGGGGTATTCATCGCGACTCCGTGGGCGAATCCCGCGCGACCACCGTCCTGCCGGTCGTCCGGGTCGGCGCATCCGGACAGCCCCGGAGCGCCAGCGTGATCGAACGCACGGCCTGCCGGCGACGGCACGTCCTGTGCCGCCGGACCTCGACGTCGTTCGAGGTCCCCGATGCGCGAAGCCGCGTATGGTCCGCCGCCGGCGGCGTCAATGCAATGCCGAGCCGAAGCGCGTGAAGCGCGGTTGCCAGTGGTCGACGATGTCGGCCGAGACGAGGATGCGCTCGGCCCGCGCGATGAGCTTCTCGCGCGGCACGAAGCCGATGTAGCGCGAGTCCTCGCTGTTGTCGCGGTTGTCGCCGAGCATGAGGTACTGGTCGGCCGGCACGGTGACAGGGCCGAAGCTCGAGCGCGCGGCGCTGCCGGGCAGCCACTGCACGACGCGCTCGGAACCCGCGACGGCCTCGCGTTCGCGGTCGGCGGCAATGCCGTGCTGGCCGACGTGCGCGGGCGATTCGCGTCCGAGCGGCTCGTAGCGCGCTTCCTCGCCGTTGACGAGCAGACGGTTGTCGCGCATCTGGACCGTGTCGCCCGGCAGCGCGACCACGCGCTTGATCAGGCGCGTGCCGTCCTGCGGCGAGGAGAACGTGACGATGTCGCCACGGCGCGGATCGTCGAGTCGCGCGAGCACCGTGTCGGAGAACGGCAGGCGCACGTCGTAGGCGAGCCGGTTCACGAGCACGACGTCGCCCTCGAGGATGGTCGGGCGCATCGATGCGGTCGGCACCGGGTTCCAGTCGGCGACCGCGCTGCGGAACACGCCGAGCAGGAGCAGGAACGCGATGATGCGGCGGTTCGCGTGCAGCCAATTCTTCATGGTTCGCTCACTCGGCGAGGATGGACGGGGGATCCGTGGAATCTCCGACCGGGCGAGACCCGGCGACGGCGATCATGGTTCCATGGCGCCAGGCGATCCAGGCGCCGACCGCGCACAGGACGACGGCGACGGCGAGCACGGTGGCGAGCCGCGCCGCGTAGGGCAATGCGGCGTAGTGGAGGGACCAGACGTTCACGGCGACCCCGGTCAGTACGGCGAGCGCCGTGATTCCGTACGGCGCACGCAACCATGCCTTGCCGCCGCAGCGCGTGCACGTCCATGCCCGCGACGGATCCTGGTGTCGCCATGCACGCGACACACGCTCACCGCAATGAGGGCAATACGGACCGGTCGCGACAGCCACCGCGAAACTCAGCCCTTGCCCGCGGGGCTCGGCGATGCATGCACGCTGCGCAACGCAAGCGCCTTCAGCGCATTGAGCGCCTCGTTGAGCGCGTAGTCCTGCTGCAGGTCGCGGTTCGCGGCCGGCGGCGTCTCGACCGCATTGCCTTCGTTCGCGCCCTTGAGGTGGTTGCGCAGGTCGCGTTCGCCGACGATCGGCGACGGCTCGGCGTCGCGCTGGCTCAGCGCGAGGTCGGCGAGCGCGATGTCCGGCTGGATGCCTGCGGCCTGGATCGAGATGTCGTTCGGCGTGTAGTAGCGCGCGGTGGTCAGCTTGACCGCATGCTCCGCGTCGAGCGGGAGAACGGTCTGCACCGATCCCTTGCCGAACGTGCGCCGCCCCATGAGCAGCGCGCGGTGGTTGTCCTTCAATGCGCCCGCGACGATTTCCGCGGCCGACGCGGTGCCGTTGTCGACGAGCACGACCATCGGCGCGCCGGCGAGAAGGTCGCCCGGCGTCGCGCGGAACGTCATCTCCGAATCCTTGACGCGACCGCGCGTGCTCACGATCACGCCGCCGTCCAGGAACTCGTCGCCGACTTCGATCGCCGCGGTGAGCAGCCCCCCCGGATTGCTGCGCAGGTCGAGCACCGCGCCGCGCAGCGGCGCCTTGTTCTCGGCGGCGAGGCGTTCGATGCGCTTGCGCAGTTGCGCACCGGTCTCGGCCTGGAACTGGCTGATGCGCAGGTACGCGTAGCCGGGCTCGAGCAGGCGACCGTTCGCGCTCGCGACGCGGATCACTTCGCGCTTGAGCGGGATGTCGACCGGCAGCGTCTGCTTCTCGTGCAGCACGCTGAGCGTGATCGGCGAGCCGGGTTTGCCGCGCAACTGCGCGATCGCACCGTCGAGATCGTCCGACTGCACCGGCTTGCCGTCGATGCGCACGATCGTGTCGCCGGCCTTGATGCCGGCGCGCTCCGCCGGCGAATCGTCGATCGGCGCGATCACCTTGAGGCTGCCGTCGACCTGCAGGACTTCGATGCCGAGGCCGGCGTAGCTGCCGGTGGTGTCTTCGGTCAGGTCCTCCATCTGTTCCTTGCCGAGGTATTCGCTGTGCGGATCGAGGCCGCCGAGCAGGCCGCGGATCGCCGCCTGCATGAGCCGGTGGTCGTCGACGTCGTCGACGTACGCCTGCTTGACGAGGCTGTAGACCGCCGTGAACGCGCGGATGTCGGCGAGGTCGAGCGGCGCATTCTTCTCGGCCGCCGCCGGCGTCGCGGGCGTCTTGGCGTCGATCGGCGCCTTCGCGTCGACGGGCGCCTTGTCGGCCGGCGGCTCGTCGGCGAACGCCGACGCGCACGCGCACAGGAACAGGAAGGTGGACAACAAACGCTTGGACATCGGGTCGGACCTCACGGGTGAACGACGAACGGCGCGCGGGCCGCTCCACCACGAAGACATGCCGCCGCGACCGTTCGAGCACAAGCCGCGGCGGGCGCGCGTGCGACACGGAAGCCAGTGTAGTCCCGCGACGCATCGCCCGCGTTGCTGTGGACCGCAAATCCCGCGAAACGTTCAGCTAGCGCAGCCAGCCGCGCGGGTCGACGGCCTGCCCCTTCGCGCGCAGCTCGAAGTAGAGCCCGGCCGCCTTCTGCCCACCGCTCGCGCCGCTGGTCGCGATCGTCTCGCCGGCGTCGACCCAGTCGCCGACGTCCTTTAGCAGGGTCTCGTTGCAGCCGTAGAGGCTCAGGTAGCCGTCGCCGTGGTCGACGATGAGCATGAGGCCGTAGCCGCGCAGCCAGTCGGCGAACGCGACCCGCCCGTGCGAGATCGCGTGCACGGGACTGCCGGTCTTCGCCGCGAGCAGCAGCCCGCTGCTACGCCGGCCCGACTCGTCGGCGGCGCCGAACGCGGTGACGACCTTGCCCTGCAGCGGCCACGCCAGACGGCCGCGCTGCGTCGCGAACGCCTCGGCCCCGGCGAGCTGCTTGGGGATGTCCGCGAACACGTCGCGCAGGCGCTCGAGCAGGTTGCCGAGTTCCGCTTCGTTGCGACCGAGCGCGGCGAGGCGGGCGGCCTGGTCCTTCAGCTTCGCCTCGAGCTGCGCGAGCAGTTCGGCGCGCGCCGCGCGCTCGCCGTCGAGCTTGGCGCCTTCGGCCGCGCGCGCGTCGCGCGACGCGGCGAGTTCGGCGCTCGCGCCGCGGATCTGCGCCTGCACGTCGGCGAGGCGGCGCAGGTCGCCGAGCAGGCGTTCGATCTGCTCGACCTGCGCGCGCTGGAAATAGCGGTGGTAGGCGAGCACGCGCGAGATCGCGGCGACGTCGTCCTGTTGCAGCAGCAGCTTGAGTTCCTCGCCATGGCCGAGCGCGTAGGCCGAGCGCAGCAGGCCGCCGAGCGCCTCGCGCTGGGTCGCGAGCGTGCGATCGAGCCCGGCCTTCTCGGCGTCGAGTTCGTCCAGGCGCGTCTGTTGCGCGGCGACCTTCGCGTCGAGCGCCCGCACGTCCTTCGCCACCGCGGCGAGCGCGAGCTCCTTGTCGCGCAGCGCGCGCGCGGCATCGTCGCGTTCACCGCCGGCCGCGCGCTGCTGCTCGGCGAGCGCCTTGAGCTCGGCGCGCACGGCGTCGAGCTTCTTCTTCGTTTCCTGCTCCTGCGCCGCGCGCTGCGGGTCGGGCGCTTCCTCCGCGCGCGCGTGCGCCGCGCCGGCGAGCAGCGCCGCCGCGACGCCGGCGAGCAGGAACGGACTCAGGCGCGGCGCCACTCAGGCGAATTCGACGAGGCTGCGCCCGCTCATCTCGACCGGCTGCGGCAGGCCCATGAGGGCGAGCACGCTCGGCGCGAGATCGCGCAGCGCGCCGTGATGCAGGCGCGCCTTGCGGCCGACGTAGACGAGCGGCACCGGGCCGACCGTGTGCTGCGTGTGCGGCACGCCGTTCTCGTCGAGCATCTGCTCGAGGTTGCCATGGTCGGCGCTGACCAGCATCTCGCCGCCGGCCGCGCGGATCGCCGCGACGAGCCGGCCGAGCGCGACGTCGACCGCCTCGGCCGCCTTGATCGCGGCCGCCTCGACGCCGGTGTGGCCGACCATGTCGGGATTGGCGATGTTGCAGGCGATGAAGTCGTAGCGACCGGAGCCGATCGCCTCGACGAGGCGGTCGGTGAGTTCGGGGCAGCTCATCTCCGGCTGCAGGTCGTAGGTGGCGACCTTCGGGCTCGGCACCAGGATGCGGTCCTCGCCCGCGAACGGTTCCTCGCGACCGCCCGAGAAGAAGAACGTCACGTGCGCGTACTTCTCCGTCTCGGCGATGCGCAACTGGGTCAGGCCCTGCGCGGCGAGGTATTCGCCGAGCGTGTCGCGCATCGATTGCGGCGGCCACGCGACCGCGGTCGCGGCGAGCCCCTGCTCGTACTCGGTCAGGGTCACGAACGCCGACAGGCGCGGCGCGTGCACGCGCGGGAAGCCGTCGAAATCGGCGTCGACGAACGCGTGCGACAGCTCGCGCGCGCGGTCGGCGCGGAAGTTCATGAACACGATCGCGTCGCCGTCGGCGACGCGCGCACCGCCGTCGACGACGGTCGGCTTGACGAACTCGTCGTTCTCGCCGCGCGCGTAGGCGTCGCGCAGTGCGGCCGCGGCGTCGATCGCGTGGTACTCGGCGACCGCTTCGGCGATCGCGCTCCACGCGAGGCGCACGCGATCCCAGCGATGATCGCGGTCCATCGCGTAGTAGCGGCCGCTCACCGTCGCGATGCGCGTGTTGCCGAGCGCGCTGCACTTCGCCGCGAGCGCCTCGATGCTCGGTGCGGCGCTGCGCGGAGGCGTGTCGCGCCCGTCGAGGAACGCGTGCACCGCGACGCGCGCGACGCCGCGGCGCGCGGCGAGGTCGAGCATCGCGAAGATGTGCCGCTCGTGGCTGTGCACGCCGCCGGGCGACAGCAGGCCGAACACGTGCAGCGTGCCGCCACCGAGGCGCGCGGCGTCGCAGGCGCCGACCAGTGCCGCGTTCGCGCCGAACGAGCCGTCGGCGATCGCCGCGTCGATGCGCGTAAGGTCCTGGTAGACGATCCGCCCCGAACCGATGTTCATGTGGCCGACTTCCGAATTGCCCATCTGGCCGTCCGGCAGGCCGACGTGCTCGCCGTGCGTGTCGACCAGGGTGTGCGGGCATTCGGCGAGCAGGCGCCGCCAGTTCGGGCAATCGGCCATGGCGATCGCGTTGTGCGCGGTTTCGGCGCGGTAGCCCCACCCGTCGAGGATCAGCAGCAGGATCGGCTTGGGTCGTGACACGTGGCACATTCCATGGCGAAGGCAGGCGCCAATGCTAACGGAACGCCGCCCGCGACGCGTTTCAACCTTTCCGACCGGCGACGCATCCAAACACCCGACCGTACCGACCCTGGAGACCGCCATGCACTGCAAGACCGCGCTGTCCCTCGCCCTCGCCTCGCTGTTCGTCGCCGCCGGTGCCTCCGCGCGCGGCGTCGACGTCGACAAGGTGAACGGCTCCATCCACATCGAAAGCGACCAGCAGGCCGGCTCGCTGAGCACGGTCAACGGCTCGATCCGCGTCGACGGCGGCGGCAGCGCGACCAAGGTGTCGACCGTCAACGGCGGCATCGACCTCGGCGACCGCGCGACCGCGGAATCGCTCGAGACCGTCAACGGCGGCATCGACCTCGGCGCCGGCGCGCGGGTCAGCGGCACGGTCGGCACCGTCAACGGCGGCGTGCGCCTCGGCAAGGGCGCCGAGATCGCCGGCCATGCCTCGAACGTCAACGGCCGCTACGTGCTCGACGCCGCGCACATCGGCGGCGGTATCGAGACGGTCAGCGGCGACATCGAGATCGGCGCCGACTCGCGCGTCGAGGGCGGCATCCTCGTCGACAAGCCGCACGGCTGGTCGTGGGGCAAGCAGCGCAACCCGCGCATCGTGATCGGCCCGCACGCGATCGTCGAAGGCACGCTCGAATTCCGCCGCGAAGTCGACCTGTTCGTCAGCAACACCGCGAAGGTCGGCACGATCACGGGCGCGAAGGCGCAGGCCTTCTCCGGCGACAGCCCGTAAGCCGCGGAAAAAAAACCCACGCCGCTGACGACGGCGTGGGTCAAGGCTTGCCTAGGAGGGGATCGCCCCGTCCCTGGGGCGAAAGACGGCATCCACTGCGGCGCCAAGGTTGCGCGGGCGCCGTCGCAGATCCTGCGACACCCCGCATCGGCTTGCATGGCCGCGGCGGAATGCGCAGGATGCGCGCGTCCTTCGACTCGCGCGTGCCGCCATGCCGCTGCTCCTGCTCGCCTCGTTCGCGCTGACGATCCTCTGCGCCATCCACGTCGTGCGCAGCGGCCGGCCGCTGTACTGGATCTGGCTGCTGCTGATCGGCTCCTACCCCGCGGTGGCCGTGTACGTGTTCGTCGCCGTGCTGCCGGACCTGCGCAACGACCCGCGCGGCCGCACCGCGGCCCGGCACGTACTCGAGAAGATCGACCCGGAGCGTCGGCGCCGCGCGATCCGCGAGCGCCTCGAACTCGCCGACACGACCGACAACCGCCGCGCGCTCGCCGAGGAATGCCTGCGCCTGCGCGACTACCGCAACGCCGCCGAGCTGTACGAATCGATCCTCAAGGGCATGTACGCGGCCGAGCCGCTGTTCATGCTCGGCCTCGCCGAGGCGCAGGCCGGCAATGGCGACTTCGCCGCCGCGCGCACCACGCTCGATGCACTGATGCGGGCCAACCCGGGCTTCCGTTCGACCGACGGCCACCTGCTCTACGCGCGCTGTCTGGAGGAACTCGGCGAGCACGACGCCGCGCTCGCCGAGTACGAAGTGCTCGCGCGCAGCTACCCGGGCGAGCAGGCGCGCTACCGCTACGCGAACCTGCTGCGCCGGCGCGCACGCGTCGCCGAGGCGCGCACGGTCCTGCAAGACATGCTCAAGCGCGCGCGTCTCGCGCCGCGCTACTACCGCCGCAAGGAGCGCGAATGGCTCGATGCGGCGAAACGCGAACTCGGTTCGCTCGAGGCGGGCTGAACCGAGCCGGGAAGCACGTCAGCGCTTCTGCCTTTTCGCGAGTGCCTTCTCGATACCCGCCTGCGTGAGCGGGTGGTAGCCCGGCTTCGCCTTCGCGTAGACGCCGCGCGCGAACGCGAGGCCATCCGGCGTCTTCGCGAGTTCCTCGTACAGCGGCAGGACCAGGTAACGCCGGCCGATGCGCGACATGTACGCGGCCATCTGGTCGCGCGCGGGGCGGTAGTCGGCGCGGATCGCGGCGAGGTACCAGCGCCGCGCGATCTCCGCGTTCGCCGCGCCGGTGAGGTGCCAGGCCGCGTCGAACTCGGCGAGCTGCGCCGTCTTCAGCGGCTTCGGCAGGCCGTCGAGGAAGTACATCCATTCCTGCGTGTTCCAGCCCTTCGCGTCGAGATCGGCCGCCTTGCGCGTGCCGGCGAGCCATTCGCCGCGCTGCCTGGCGATCGAGGCGAAACGCTCCGACGTCGGCACCGTCGCGTCGGCCGGGATGCCCGGCTGCTCGATCCACGCCTTGACCTCGGCGAGGCTCATCTTGCCCGGGTACTTCGCGAGCAGGTTCGGCTCGAGGTAGGCGAGCATCTGTTCGGTGGTGATGCTCTGGAACGCGAAGTGGTCGAAGTAGCCGCGCAGGTACGCATCGAACGCGTCGCGGCCGAACTTCGCCTCGAGCGTGCGCAGCAGCCACGCGCCCTTGGTGTAGGCGAAGTCGGAGCCGGCGTCGTCGGCATCGCGCGCGTCGAAGTCGGGCACGAGGCGCTGGTCCGGCTTCGGCATCTCGGCGATCTCGCCGCGCAGTTCGTCGGCGGCAAGGATGAATTCCTCGTCGGCCTGCGCCTTGCCGTAGACGGCTTCGACGATGCGGTTCTCGACGTAGGTCGTGAAGCCCTCGTTGAGCCACATGTGCTTCCACGCCGCGTTGGTGACGAGGTTGCCGGACCACGAGTGGGCGAGTTCGTGCGCGACGAGCGAGACGAGGCTCTTGTCGCCGACGAGCACCGTCGGCGTCGCGAACGTGAGGCGCGGGTTCTCCATGCCGCCGAACGGGAAGCTCGGTGGCAGCACGAGGATGTCGTAGCGGCCCCAGCGGTACGGGCCGTACAGCTTTTCGGTCGTCTCGATCATCTTCTCGGTGTCGGCGAATTCCTTCGCCGCCGCATCGACCACCGACGGCTCGGCGTAGACCGCGCTGCGCGGACCCGTCTCGCGCACCGCGATGTCGCCGACCGCGATCGCGAGCAGGTACGACGGGATCGGCTTGTCCATCGTGAAGCGGAAGTCGCCGTCGAGCGCGTGCTTGACGTCGTTGTCCGCGCTCATGACCACGCGCAGCGCCTTCGGCGCGCGCACGTGCGCGGTGTAGGTGAAGCGCACCGACGGCGTGTCCTGCAGCGGCACCCAGCTGCGCGCATGGATCGATTCGGACTGCGAGAACATGAACGGATGCTGCTTGCCTGCGGTCTGCGCCGGCGTCATCCACTGCAGGCCCGACGCCTGCGGCGCACTGCGGTACCGGATGCGCACGCTCGCGGCCGGCTGCTCGAGGCGGATGCGCAGCGCCGAGCCGCGGATCGCGTCGCGCTGGTCGAGGGCGAAACCGAGCACGCGCGCCGGACTACCGGCCGCCTGCGCCTCGACGCCGTCGATGGTCAGGTCGCGCGTGTCGAGCACGAGCGTGCGCGCGGCCGGATCGTGCCAGTCGAGCTGCAGCTCGACGGTGCCCGCGAGCTCGCGCTTGTCGAAATCGACGTCGAGGTCGAGCGCGACCGCGCGCACGGTCACCGCATCGGTGTTCGCATAGCTGTGCGGATCGGCCGCCGCGGCATCGACCGCGAGCAGCAGCAGGGGCAGGACGAGCAGGCGCGACAGGGTGCACACGGGACTACCTCGATGGCGGGCGACGGCGGCCGAATGCGGGATTGTCGCCGAAATCACGGCGCCGTTCGCGCTGCGCCGCGCGAACGGCGCGGACGGTGCCGCGACGCGGACAACGCACCGCCGCGGCGGGCGCGAGGGCGGCCCGGACACGCCGCGCTCGGCGCGTCCGGCAGCGTGCTGCGCTCAGTGCACGGCGGCGAGCGCGTGGTCGTAGAAGCGGTCGAGGTCGGCCTTGAACTGCTTCAGCGCATCGACGTTGAGGTAGACCATGTGCCCGGACGGGTAGTAGGTGAACGTCACGTTGCCACGCAACGACGCGTCGAGCTGCATGTGCGAGATGTCGTACTCGGTCGCGAAGAACGGCGTCGCGAGGTCGAACCAGCCGTTCGCCGACAGCACCTGCAGCTTGGGGTTCTCGCGCATCGCGCGGGCGAGGTCGGCGGCGACGTACGGCACGCGCTGCGGGAAGCGCGAACCGTCCTGCGCGTGCTTCCAGTCCCAGTCGCGGATGATGTCGGGACCGGTGCGCACGTACGGCGTGTCGCTGCTCCACTTCAACGTGTCTTCGACGTAGTGGTTGAACGCGCCGATGTAGGCGCCGGTGATCGCGGTCGAGGACGGATCGAACTCGGGGTTCTCGCCCGCGGCGTCGAGGTCGATGCCTTCGTAGCGGCCGTCGTAGCGGCCGAGCGTGCGCCGCTCGTCGCGCAGCAGCTCCTTGCGGAAGCGGCTCTGGTTCACGCGCAGGTTCGCCTCCTTGAGGTACTGCGCCGACAGGCCGGTGTAACGCGCGAGTTTCGCCGCCATCGCGTCGAGCTCGACCGGCGACAGGTTCTGTCCCTTCGCGAGCGCAGTCGCGTACTCGCCCGCGGCGAACGCGCGCGCCTCGTCGAGGAACGCGTGCAGGTCGGCCGGCTTGTTCGGCACCTTGTCGTGGTACCACGCGATCGCGGCGAGCGTCGGCAGCGCACCGACGTAGGTCTGGTCGAGGCCGGGCGAATTCGCACCGTAGTTGAGGATCGACGACAGCAGCACGACGCCGTTGAACGCCATGCCGTCGTTCTGCAGCTTGTTGACGAGGCCGGCCGAGCGCGTCGTGCCGTACGACTCGCCAAACAGGAACTTCGGCGCGTTCCAGCGGTGGTTGATCGTCACGTAGCGCGTGATCGCCTTGGCGAACGCGTCGAGGTCCTGGTCGACGCCCCAGAAGTCCTTGCCCTTGCCCTTGCCGACCGGCGTCGAGAAGCCGGTGCCGACCGCGTCGATGAAGACGAGGTCGCTGCGGTCGATGAGGCTGTAGGCGTTCGGCACGAGCCGGTACGGCGGCGGCGCGGTCGCTTGTGCGCTCGCCGATTCGACGCGCACCGGCGCGACCGAGCCCATGTGCAGCCACACGCTCGGCGAACCCGGGCCGCCGTTGTAGAAGAACGTGACGGGGCGTTCGCCCGCGCCGCGCGCGGCATCGGCGGTGTAAGCGACGTAGAACACGCTCGCGTTCGGCTTGTTGTCCTTGTCGTGGATGAGCACGTTGCCCGCGGTCGCCGTGTAGCGCACCGCGCGGCCGCCGACGTCGACGCTGCCGTGCGACACCGCGGTCTTCTCGGGCGGCACCGGTTTCTCGTCCTTCTTCGCCGACTTCGCGTCCTTGTCGGCGGATTCGGCGTCCTTGTCGTCCTCGGCCGCATGCACGGCGAGCGAGAACACGAGCAGCAGCGAGGCGAGCAGCGCCCCGAACGGTTTGCGACGCATCACGGGAACCCCTGGCTGGCCAACACGGAGCGCGCAGCCTGCGCCCGTGCCCACCGCGCCGCCCGTGACGAAAGTGCCGGTCCGGTGTAAACGCGGTGCAAAGACCGCGTCACCGTGATCACTACAGCGCCGGCTTGGCCACCATCAGCCAGTACGTCGCGAGCACCGCCGCGAAAGCCGGCCAGCCGAGCAGGAACCAGTGCCGCATCGCTGCGTGGTACGCCGGCGGCAACGGCGTGCCGTCGCGGGCCGCGCGCGCGGCGAGGTCGCGCGCGCGGTACTGCAATACGACCACCGGCAACCAGCACGCTCCCGCGACGAGGTACAACAGCATCGCCGCGCGCAGCCACGGCTCATGCCCGTCGAGTCCGGCGAGCCGCATCATCGCGAAGCCGCTCAGCGGCTGGATCACCACCGCGGGCGCCGTGAACAGCCAGTCCGCGAGCACGTTGAGGCGCGTCATGCGCGCGATCGCGCCGACGTCGCCGCTGCGATGCGTGAACCAGGTGAAGAACGCGGTGCCGAGACCCGTGCCGAACAGCAACGCGGCCGAGACGACGTGCACGACCTTGAGCAGCAGGTATTCGTTCACCGGCGTTCCTCCGTCGCGAGCAATACCGCGAGCGCGGCGAGGATCGGCACATTCTTGACGAGGCCACCGTACGGGTCGAGCCAGTACCGCGGCCAGGCGCTCCCGATCAGCACCGTGTACGCGGCGGCCATCGCCGCCATCGCCGCAAGCACGAGCCGCGGTCGCCAGCGCGACAGGCACAGCACGCCGAGGACGAGGTCGAGCGCGCCGGCCGCACGCGCGAGCCCCACCGCCGTGTGCGGATCGAGGGGCCCGCTGTCGCTCGCCGTGGCCACGGCAGCCGCAGGCAGCAGCAGCCCGAGCAGGCCCGAACCGATCCAGAGCAAGGCGAGCGTGAACCGCAGCAGCGGCAGCACGAAATACAGCCGCGCGTGCCAGCGGTCCTGCACCTGCGACGGCGTCGCCGCGAGCACGTCGGCGAGCGCGCGCGGCGGGACGCCGAATGCGTCGCTCGCATCGACGCCCCGGACGATGTTGCCGCGCTCCAGCATGCGTCGCGTCGTGCGGCCGAACGGTCCGGCGCCGATGCGCTCGCCGAGCGCGGCGGCCACGCGCACGAGCACCGCTGGGATCGCGAGTTCGACGGCGGGCGCGCAATGCAACCAGCGGCGCCACGCGACGAGGTAGTCGCGCAACGTCACCGTGTCGGGGCCGCCGACCTCGCGTGCGCCGCCCATGGGACGTTCGACCGCGGCGACGACGATGCGCGCGAAATCCTCCGCGGCGAGCGGCTGCAGCCGCTGTTGCCCACCGGCGGGCAGGAGCACGACGCCGGGCAGTGCGGCGAGCGCGCGCAACAGCGACGTGCCGCCGTACGAACCGCGCACGGAATAGACCACCGAGGGGCGCAGCACGACCGCGCCCGCATGCAGCTCGAGCGCTGCGGCGTCGAACCGGTGCTTGGACGCGACGAACGCGCCATCGGCCGGATCGCCGAGCGCGGAAACCTGCACGAGCCGCGTGATGCCTCCCTGCACCGCGGCGCCGAACAACGCGAGCGGCGCGCGCACGTGCACCGCGTCGAACGTGTCCGCGCCGCGTTCGCGCAGGATGCCCGCGCAATTGACGACCGCGTCCACGTCGGCGAGGCGCGGGCGCCAGTCGGCGGCGTCGACGTCGCGCGCGAGGTCGCAGGTGATCGCGCTCGCGTCGCCGCCACGCGGATACCGCACCGCACGCACGACCGCGTGGCCCGCCTGCTCGAGCGCAGCGGCGACGAAGGCACCGATGAAGCCGTACGCGCCCGTCACCAGCACGCGCATCGGGCGCGACTCAGACGCGGTAGCCGCGATGGATCGCGACGATGCCCGCGGACAGGTTGCGCACGTCGACGCGCGCGAGGCCGGCGGTCTCCATCATCGCCTTGAGCGTGTCCTGGTCCGGGTGCTTGCGGATCGACTCGGCGAGGTAGCGGTAGCTCGACGCATCGCCGGCGATGAGTGCGCCGATGCGCGGCAGCACCTGGAACGAATGGAAGTCGTACAGCGGCTTGAGGAACTCGGCGCGCACGGCGGAGAACTCCAGCACGAGCGCGCGACCACCGATCTTCAGCACGCGGTGGATCTCGGCGAGCGCGTTCTCCTTGCGCGTGACGTTGCGCAAGCCGAACGCCATCGTCACGCAGTCGAAGCTGCGGTCGGGAAACGGCAGCGCTTCGGCGTCCATGCGCGACCAGTCGAGCCCGTGCACGAGGCCGCGGTCGAGCAGGCGGTCGCGCCCGACGCGCAGCATGTCGCCGTTGATGTCGCCGACGACGACACGGCCGGTGCCGGTGGAGGTCGGTCGCACTTTCGGCAGCAGCAATGCGGCGATGTCGCCCGTGCCGCCGGCGAGATCGAGCACGGCGTCGCCCTCGCGCACGCCGCTGGTCGCGACGAAATAGCGCTTCCAGAGCCGGTGCACGCCGAACGACATGAGGTCGTTCATGATGTCGTACTTGCGCGCGACCGACGTGAACACTTCGCCGACGAGGCGCGCCTTGTCGGCCTCGGGCACGTCGCGATAGCCGAAGTGGGTGGTGCCTGGCTTGCCGGTCGTTTCGCTCATGGCGGGCATGGTACCGCAGGCGCGGTGCGGCCTGCGGTGCGGCCTGCGTTGCGCCGGCGCGCGCGGGCCGCATAATGCGCCGGATGCTCCGCCGGGAGCGTCGCGCCACGGGGGCGGGGGAGCATCGACATGCTGGTCTGGGGGCTGGGCGCGGTCGCGCTGATCGTGGTGGCGGCGGTGATCGTGCTGTTCAACGGACTCGTCGCCGCGCGCAACCAGGTGCGATCCGCCTGGAGCGACATCGACGTGCAGCTCACTCGCCGGCACGATCTCGTGCCGCAGCTCGTCGCCGCCGTGCAGGGCTACGCCGGCCACGAGCGCGCGACCCTGGTCCTCGTCGCCGAACTTCGCACGCGCGCGATGGCCGCGGCGTCGCTGCGCGACAAGGCGCAGCTCGAGGGCGAGCTCGCCGAGCAGGTGCAGCGCATCCTCGCCCTGCAGGAGAGCTACCCGGACCTCAAGGCGAGCGCGAACTTCCTCGCGCTGCAGCGCGACCTCGTCGCGATCGAGGACCACCTGCAGTACGCGCGCCGCTTCTACAACGGCGCGGTGCGCGACCTCAACAACCGGATCGAAACGTTCCCGTCGCTGCTCGTCGCGCGCGCGGCGAACTTCGGCGCCGCCGAATTCTTCCGCCAGGGCGAAGGCCAGGAGGCTCCACGATGATGCACGCACGGCACCTCGCCGCCTGGTTGCTCGCCGTGGCCTGCGCGTGGCCGCTCGCCGCGACCGCCGACGAACGCATCCTGTCGTTCCAGAGCACGATCGAGGTCGCGGCCGACGGCGGCATGGACGTCACCGAGACGATCCGCGTGCGCGCGGAAGGCCAAGCCATCCGCCACGGCATCTACCGCGATTTCCCGACCGACTACGCCGATCGCCTGCACAACGCCGTGCACGTCGCGTTCGAGCCTCGGGCGTTGACCCGCGACGGCGCGGTCGAGCCGTTCCATTCCGAGCGCAAGGGCAACGGCGTGCGCGTCTACTTCGGTTCGAAGGAGACGACGCTGCCGCCCGGCGAGTACACCTACTCGTTCGACTACCACACGAGTCGCCAGCTCGGCTTCTTCGCCGACCACGACGAGCTGTACTGGAACGTGACGGGCAACGGCTGGGAATTCGCGATCGACGAGGTGACGGCGACCGTCGCGCTGCCGGGATCGATCGCGCCGTCGGACCTGCGCCTCGACGCCTACACGGGCGTCCAGGGCGCGCAGGGCAAGGACTGGAGCGCACGCGCCGACGGCGAATCGCGCGCGGTGTTCGCGACCAGGCGGACGCTCCGGCCGAGCGAAGGACTGACGATCGCGGTCGGCTTCCCGAAAGGCATCGTCGCCGCGCCGACCGATCGCCAGCGCGTCGCCTGGTTCCTCGGCGACAATGCGGGCGTGCTCGCGCTCGTCGCCGGCCTGCTGCTCGTGCTCGCCTACTACGCCGTGCAGTGGTCGCGCGTCGGCCGCGATCCCAAGCCGGGCACGATCATTCCGCTGTACGACCCGCCGTTCGGCCACACGCCGGGCGCGCTGCGCTACGTCGAACGCATGGGCTGGGACGACCGCTGCGTCGCCGCGGACGTCGTCGACGCCGCCGTGCGCGGCGCGATCCGCATCGCCGACGACGGCGGCGACTACCGCATCGAGCGCGCGGGCAAGGCGGATCTCCCGCCGGTCGAATCCCGCCTCGTCGACGACCTCCTCGCCGGCGACGACGCGTTCACGTTCCAGCAGTCCGCGCACTCGCGCATCTCGAAGGCGCTCGACGCGCACAAGAGCGCGCTGAAGGCCGCCTACTCCGACAGCCACTTCCGCAAGAACACCGGCCTCGTCGTGATCGGCGTGCTGATCACCGTCGCGACGGTGATCGGCGCGGCGCTGTTCATCGGCGACGCGGGCCGCACCGCCGGCGCCGCGTTCATCCTGGTCTGGCTCGGCGGCTGGAGCGTCGGCGTGTTCGCGCTGTGCGCGCAGGTCGTGCGCGCGTGGCGGATGGCGCGGCGCGGATCGCTCGGCAAGCGCGCCGCGGCGACGGCGGGCGCGCTGTTCATCAGCGTGTTCGCGCTGCCGTTCGTCGCCGGCGAGCTGTTCGGCATCGGCGTGCTGGTGATGCTCGCCGGGGTCGCATTCGCGATCGCGATCGTCGCGCTGATCGCCACGAACCTCGTGTTCGCCTGGCTCATGAAGGCGCCGACGACGACCGGCCGGCGCCTGCTCGACCAGATCGACGGCCTGCGCCTCTACCTCGGCGTCGCCGAGCGCGACGAGATCGCCGCGCAGAAGGCGCCGCCGATGAGCGCGGACCAGTTCCACCGCATGCTGCCGTACGCGCTCGCGCTCGGCGTCGAGGAGAACTGGACGAACCTGTTCGCCGCGACGGTCGGTCCTGCCGCGGCGGCCGCGGCGGTCGCGGGCGCCGGCTGGTACCACGGCGCGTCGATCAGCAATTTCGGCGGTTTCGCGAGCGATCTCGGCTCGTCGTTCGGCAGCGCGATCTCGTCCTCGTCGAGCGCGCCCGGCTCGTCGTCCGGCGGCGGTGGCGGCGGCTCGTCGGGCGGCGGTGGCGGCGGCGGGGGTGGCGGCGGCTGGTAGGCGCGCTCAGCGCGCGAGGCCGTTCGCCGCGAGCGCGTCGAGATACGCCTGCCAGTTGCGCGCGTGGTCGCGACCGAGCTCGTGCAGCACGCCCCATGAAAACAGTCCGCTCGCATGGCCGTCGGAGAAGCGCAGCAGCACCGCGTAGTTGCCGATCGGCTCGATCGCGTCGATCGCCACGTCGTGCTTGCCCGCGACGAGCACCTTCTGCCCGGGCCCGTGCCCTTGCACTTCCGCGCTCGGCGAATGCACGCGCAGGTATTCCGCGGGCAGGCGATAACTCGCGCCGTCGTCGAACTCGACCTCGAGCGCGTGGGACGCGCGATGCAGCACGATGCGGATCGGAGTAGGTGCGCTCATCGTCGCCCGTCGCGTTCGGGGAAAGGCATCCCGCTTGCGCGGGATCGCATCAGTGCACCTTGTCGGAGAGCGGCGCGCGCGGCTGCTGCGGATCGCCCGGCAAGCCCGCGACCTGCCACAACGCGTCGAGGTAGCCGGAGCCGAAGCCGATCGAACCGAGCCCTTCGAGTTCGTACGCGCCCGTGTCGGGATACCAGCGCGCGTTCGGGTCGAGCTCGCGCAACACGAGCGCGTTCGGCTCGACCTCGGTGAGCTGGCCGACGTAGCTGATCTCGCCCTCGTCGTCCTCGACCATGTTGAGCGAGATCAGCGGCGCGTACGCCATCGCCGAGCGCGCGATCGCGGCCCAGTCGTCGAGCTCGAACTCGTCCGGCACCTTGAGCGCCTCGCCGCGCAGCGCGAGCGCCTTCTCGACGAACTCGCGCGAGGGATCTTCCTCGATCGAGCTGATGTCGGCGATCGCGACCGCGATGTAACCGTCGAAGCGCATCGCGTCACCGACTTCGGCGACGAGGCAGAAGTCGCGCGACAGCGCGACGACGTAGCCATGGATCACGCCCGCATGCAGGCGCTCGCGCAGGATGCGCAAGGGAACGCGTTGCTCGAAGGCCTCGCGGAGCTCGGCGCGCACGCCGCGCGCCTTGAACGGAACTACGGTAGTCATGGTGCTATGGTCCGGCAGTGGTGTCGTCGGCGCAAGTTCGGGCTGCGCCGGTTCACGATTTTTCTGGTTCCCAATCGCTGAACGCAGGTGCCGCCGCCCGTGCGGCGCTTCGTCGCAGGCTCCGCGCCTACAGGATGTAGCGCGACAGGTCCTCGTCGCGCACGAGGTCGCCGAGGTGCGCGTCGACGTAGGCTGCGTCGATGCGGTAATGGCGACCGCCCTGGTCCGAGGCCTCGTAGGAGATCTCGTCGAGCAGGCGTTCGAGCACCGTGTGCAGGCGACGCGCGCCGATGTTCTCGGTGCGCTCGTTGACCTGGAACGCGATCTCGGCGAGCCGCGCGATGCCGTCCGCGGCGAACTCGAGCGTGACGCCTTCGGTGCCGAGCAGGGCCGTGTACTGCTTGGTCAACGCATGCTGCGGTTCGGCCAGGATGCGCCGGAAGTCGTCCGCACCGAGCGCCGCGAGTTCGACGCGGATCGGGAAGCGGCCCTGCAGTTCCGGCACGAGGTCGGACGGCTTGGCGAGCGAGAACGCACCCGAGGCGATGAACAGGATGTGGTCGGTGCGCACGATGCCGTACTTGGTCGACACCGCCGAGCCCTCGACGAGCGGCAGCAAGTCACGCTGCACGCCCTCGCGCGAGACGCCCGCGCCGTTGAACTCGCCGCGCTGCGCGATCTTGTCGATCTCGTCGATGAAGACGATGCCGTTCTGCTCGGCGCTCGCGATCGCCTGCGACTTGATCTCCTCGTCGTTGACGAGCTTGCCGGCTTCCTCCTCGACGAGCAGCGGCCGCGCCTGTGCGATCGCCAGCTTGCGCGCCTGCGTCTTCTGTCCCTGCAACGACTGGAACATGCCGCGAAGCTGGCTCGTCATCTCCTCCATGCCAGGCGGCGCCATGATCTCGACGCCGACGTTCTGGGCGATTTCCAGCTCGATCTCGCGCGCGTCGAGCGTGCCTTCGCGCAGCTGCTTGCGCAGCTTCTGGCGCGTGTCGGAGTCGGTCGAGTCGGGCTGCTGCGCCTCGCCCGTGAATCCGTGCAGCTGGCGCCTGGGCAGCAGCGCGTCGAGGATGCGCTCCTCGGCGCGATCCTCCGCCTGCGAGCGCACGCGCGCCTTCGCCTGCTCGCGCGCCATCTTCACCGCGGCTTCGGCGAGGTCGCGCACGATCTGCTCGACATCCTTGCCGACATAGCCGACTTCGGTGAACTTGGTCGCCTCGACCTTGATGAACGGCGCGTTCGCGAGCGCCGCGAGGCGGCGCGCGATCTCGGTCTTGCCGACGCCGGTCGGGCCGATCATGAGGATGTTCTTCGGCGTCACTTCCTCGCGCAACCCGGGCTCGAGCTGCATGCGCCGCCAGCGGTTGCGCAGCGCGATCGCGACCGCGCGCTTGGCCGCATTCTGGCCGATGATGTAGCGATCGAGCTCGTCGACGATTTCGCGGGGAGTCAGTTCGGACATGGCGTAGCCGTGATTCGGGATTCGGTTCGGAGAGCGGAATGCGCAAGATGGACACGTAGAGGCCGCGCAGGCGCCCGCGTCACAACTCTTCGATCGAGACGTTGTGGTTCGTGTAGATGCAGATGTCGCCGGCGATGCCGAGCGCCTTCTCGACGATCGTGCGTGCGTCGAGGTCGCCGTTCTCGAGCAGCGCTTTCGCCGCGGCGAGCGCGTACGGACCACCCGAGCCGATCGCGATGATGCCCTGCTCCGGCTCGAGCACGTCGCCGTTGCCGGAGATCAGCAGCGAGGCGTCCTTGTCGGCGACCGCGAGCATCGCCTCGAGGCGGCCGAGGCGACGATCGGTGCGCCAGTCCTTGGCGAGCTCGACCGCGGCGCGCGTGAGGTTGGCGCCGTGCTTGTCGAGCTTCGCCTCGAACAGTTCGAACAGGGTGAACGCGTCGGCGGTCGCGCCGGCGAAACCCGCGAGCACGTCGCCCTTGCCGAGGCGGCGGATCTTGCGTGCGTTCGCCTTCACGACGGTATTGCCGAGCGTGACCTGGCCGTCGCCGCCGATGACGACCTTGCCGGCGCGGCGTACGGAGACGATGGTGGTGGCGTGGAAACTGTCCATGGTTACCGATTTGGATCCGGTCGGGATATCTGAGGGGCGATCGCTCGAATGCAAGACTCCGCGGCGGTCAATCGCGAACGATGCGAACTTCAGCGACCTCGCCGTCCCTGAAGCGCAGCACGAGCCACTCGCTGTCCATGCCGAGAAGGCCCCTTTCGGCGCCGAGCCAGTAAACCCGATCGTAGCTGCGGAATTTCGAGGTATCCGTAGGCGGTCCGAGCAAGTCGTCGATCTCGTGCCGTTCTTTCCCCACCAATATGCCCGAGTCCACGAGTCCGTCCGCCATGCGCAGTCGCGGCGCGTCCTGTGAAAACGGGACGTCGTCCCCTTCGCCCGCGCGCCAGGCCGCCCGATCGAACGAAGTCGGACCGTAGACGAAAAAATGGACGTACGCACCGCCGGCCGCGACGACCGAAACGCAAGCGGCCGCCACGACGAGTCGATTCGGGCGCTTCACGCCCCCGCCTTCCGGCGCGCGCGCGGATGCGCCGCGTCGTAGACCTTCGCGAGGTGCTGGAAATCGAGGTGCGTGTAGATCTGCGTGGTGCCGATGTCGGCATGGCCGAGCAGCTCCTGCACCGCGCGCAGGTCGCCCGAGGATTCGAGCAGGTGGCTCGCGCACGAATGGCGTAGCAGGTGCGGATAGACGCGCTTCCAGACGCCCTGCTCCTGCGCGCGCTTCTTCAGCCGCGCACGCACGCCGTTCGGCGTCAGCGGTGCACCGCGCCGCCCGCGCACGAGCGGGTCGTCGTCGCCGCAGCGGTCCTGTTCGCGCAACGCCACGAGCGCCGCGAGCGCCTTCGCGCCGACCGGCACGATGCGCGTCTTGTTGCCCTTGCCGGTCACGCGCAGCGAGCCGTCGCCCGCGTCGAGGTCGCGCCAGCGCACATCGCACAGTTCGGCGACGCGCAGGCCGCTCGAGTACAGCAGCTCGAGCAGCGCGCGGTCGCGCACGCTGTCGGGGTCGTCGCCGGGCAGCTCGACCAGCGCGGTCATCTCGTCGGTGTCGAGCACCTCGGGCAGCTTGCGCTTGACCTTGGGCGAGCGCAGGCCGGTCGCCGGATTGATCGCGACTTCGCCTTCGCGCGCGAGCCAGCGGAAGAAGCTGCGCCAGGCCGAGGCGATGCCGCGCAAGGTCGACGGCGAATAGCCGCGGCGGCGATGGCGCTCGGCGAGCACGGCCTGCGCCTGGTCGGGTTTGAGGTCGCGCCAGCGCGAGAGGCCGCGCTCCTCGGCGTGCTCGGCGAGCTGGGCGATCGCGTGCGCGTAGTGCTCGACCGTGCTCGCCGAATAGCGCCGCTCGTCGCGCAGGTAGTGCAGGAAACGATCGACCGCCGCGCCGAGGTCGGTGCCGCTGGCGGCGACCGGGTCCACGTCAGGCCGGATAGCGCGCGATCGCCGTCGAGATCGCTTCGCCGATCAGCTTGAGGAACACCGTTCCCATGCCTGGATGGAAGCGGTTCGCGTCGTTGCTGCCGATCGCGAGCATGCCGGTCGAGCCGATCGGCAGCAGCACCGCCGACTGCACTTCGCCCGCTCGCGCGGCGAACAACGCGTCGAGCTTGTCCTGCTGCAGGCGTCCGCACAGCGGCTCGGCGCGCTTGAAGAATTCGGAGAACGCGGGGAACGCAGCGGTACCCGCCGGCTCGACGATGAGCCACTCGGCGACCGGCAGTTCCGGGTCGGTACGGAACAGCACGAGGCGCACGAGGTCGGTGTGGAAATCCTCGGTCAGCGCCGCGACGACGGCATTGGTCGTGCCGGCGAGGCTGCGCGCGCGCATCAGCGCGAGCGTGAGCGTGTGCACGCGCACCATCAGCGCTTCGTTCTCGTGCGCGATCTCGACGAGGTCGTGCAGGCGGCGCGCCAGTTCGCGGTTCTTGTCGCGCAGCACGTCGAGCTGGTAGCTCGCGAGCGACGCCGCCTGGCCCTGCTCGCGCGGCAGCACGAGCGCCATCGCGATGTCGGGGAATTCGTGCAGGAATTCCGGATGGCGTCGCAGGTAGCTCGCGACGTCCATCGCGTTGAGGCCTTCCTTGATGCTGAGTTCGCTCATGACTTCCTCGTTGTTCCCGCACTGGCCGCACCGGTCGCCGGCTCCGCGATCTCGCCGTCGAACACGAATGTCGCCGGCCCGCGCATCCAGACCGGGTGGCCGGGGCCGTCCCAGTGCACCTCGAGCTCCCCGCCGGGCAGGGCGACGCGGACTTCGGCGTCGACTTTAGCGCGCCGGCGCAGCACCGCAACCGCCGCGCAGGCGCCGCTGCCGCAGGCGAGCGTCTCGCCGACGCCGCGTTCCCACACGCGCAGGCGGATCGCCGTGCGCGAGACGATCTCGGCGAAACCGACGTTGCAGCGTTCGGGGAACGCCGGCGCGTATTCGATCTGCGGGCCGAGCACCGCGACCGGCGCCGCGGCGACGTCGTCGACCTCGACCAGCGCGTGCGGATTGCCCATCGATGTCGCGCCGATCTCGACCTCGCGCCCGACCACGTCGATCGCATAGCGGTCGCTTTCGGCGGCGGCGTCGAGCGGGATCGCCGCCGGCGCGAAACGCGGCTCGCCCATGTCGACGCGCACGCTGCCGTCGCCGAGCAGCTCGACCGCGACCGCACCCGACGGACTCTCGAGCCGCGTCATGCCCGGGCCGAGCGCGCCCGCGCGCGCGAGCCAGGCGGCGACGCAGCGCACGCCGTTGCCGCACTGCCCCGCGCTCGAGCCGTCCGTATTCCAGATGCCGTAGGCGAAACGGCAGGAGGGGTCGCGCGCCGGCTCGAGCGTGAGGAGCTGGTCGAAGCCGACGCCGAAATGGCGATCGCCGAGCCAGCGGATCCCCGCGGCGTCGAGCGCGAACGGCGCGCCGCGGCAGTCGACGACGACGAAGTCGTTGCCGAGGCCGTGCATCTTGCTGAAGCGCAGCGCCATGCGCGGCTCAGGGCGTGGTGGCCGGCGCGCCCTGTGGCGGCGTGGCCGGCTTCACGAGCGGCCCCTTGTTGCCGCAGGCGGCGAGGAGCAGCAGCGCGAGCAGCAGCGCGAAACGGAGGCTGACGCGAATCGACATGGCGAAATCCGGAAACTGGACCTGGCCGGGAGTATAGCGGCCGTTCATGCGCGGGGTCGGTATGCTAGCGGCCGATCCCGCGGGGAGCCGTCCGACGATGTCGCTGACACCGTTCCTGGTCGCACTGTTCGCCTTCGCCGTGCTGTGCGCGCTGTTCGCGACCGGCCACGGCGTGCACGCGCGTCGCCGCTGGCGCGAGCGTCACCGCTTCGCGGCGACCCTGCGCCTCGCCTGGGGCCTGGTGTTCCTCGCGCTCGCGCTGCTCGGCGCGTTCGCGGGCAGCGTGCTGCTCGGCTATCGCCGACTCGCCGCGGAGGCGCCGGTCGCGCACATCGAAGCGCGCGCGCTCGGCGCGCAGCGCTACATCGTCGACGTCTCGACGCCCGACGGCGCGCACCGCCAGGTCGAACTCGCCGGCGACGACTGGCAGCTCGACGCGCGCGTGATCAAGTGGACCCCGCGCGCGGTGATGCTCGGCGCGCAGCCGCTGTACCGCCTCGATCGCATCGGCGGCCGCTATCGCGACGTCGCGCAGGAGCGCAGCGCGGCCAGGACCGCGGTCGCGCTCGACGACACGCAGTGGCCCGACCTGTGGACACTCAAGCGCTCGTTCCCGAAATGGCTGCCGTGGATCGACGCCGACTACGGCAGCGCCGCCTATCTGCCGCTCGTCGACGGCGGCCGCTACGAGGTCACGCTCGCTGCCGCGGGCGGCCTGGTCGCGCGACCGGCCGATGCCGCGACCGCGGAGAAGCTGCGCGGCGAGGGCGGCTAGGCCGCGTCGAGCGCCTTCTCGTAGCGCCGCGCGTCGGCGCCGTCCTCGTAGTAGGCCGCGAGCAGGCCGAAGGCCCGATAGCCCGCGCGTTCGTACAGGCGCTGCGCGGCGAGGTTGTCGCTGCGCACCTCGAGGCGCAGGCGCCGGCTGCAGCGCCGGCGTGCGGCCAGCTCGACCGCGTCGAGCAACACCCTGCCGATGCCGCCGCCGCGCTCGCTCGCGGCGACCGCGATCGAGTACAGCCGCGCGATGTCGCCGCCGCGGCGATAGAACACGACGGCGGCGCCGACCAGCCGGCGCTCGCGCACGGCGACGAGCACTTCCGCGCTGAGGCTGTCGAGGTGGCGGCGCCATTGGCGTTCGCTCATGCGATCGAGCGCGAACGTCGCCTGTTCGAGCGCGACGAGCGCATCGAGGTCGGCGGCGGTCGCACGGCGCACGTGCGCGGCCGCAGCGTCGACGGGGGCGGAAGCGGGAGCGGGAGCGGCGGGCGCGAGCACGGCGCGCAGCCTAGTCCGCGACGGCGCTGTCCGCAATGCGCCGAGCGTCGAGGTTCATCGTCGCTTCACCGCGGCTGAATCCCGATCGGGCCGCGCGACGCCGCGCACTGCACGCCGGTGCGCGGCTGTGTCAAACTCCGCGCCCGCATGACGCCGCAGCCCTCGCCCATCGCATCGTCACCGCGGCGCGCCGCCGCGCGCCGCAGCGTCCGCCCCCTCGAACCCGCACCCAGGCGCTGCGCATGAGCCGGCTCGTCATCGTCGTCGAAAAAGCCTCGGACTGGGGTTCGTACTACCCGTCCGACAACGTCGTGACCGCGCAGGACTACCTGAAGGAACCGATCGGCGCCGACGACGAGCGCACCCAGGTCATCAACCTCTGCCGCAGCTACAAGTACCTCGGCACGGGCTACTACGTGTCGCTGCTCGCCGAGGCGCGCGGCCACAAGGTGATCCCGTCGGTACGCGCGATCAACGACCTGCGCCGGCGCTCGCTGTACGGCCTGGACATCGACGACCTCAACCAGAAGCTCGCCAAGTTCCTGCCCGACGGCGGCCGCGACACGACCGATTTCGGCGTACTCGTCTACTTCGGCGAGACCTCGTCCGGCAGCCTCGAGGACATCGCGCGGCAAGTGTTCGAGACGTTCCCGTGCCCGATCCTGCGCATCGAGTTCGAGCGCGAGCGCGTCTGGCAGATCGCCGCGATCAAGCCGACCGGCCTGCACACGTTGTCCGACCCGCAGGAAGACGCGTTCGCCCAAGCGCTCGACAAGTTCTCCAAGAAGCTCTGGCGCAAGCCGCGCGCGCGCAAGAAGTTCCGCTTCGACCTCGCGATGCTCGCCGATCCCGGCGACCCCATGCCGCCGTCGAACAAGCGCGCGTTGAAGTCGTTCGTCGAGGCCGGCGCCGAACTCGGCATCGAAGTCGACACGCTGACCAAGAACGACTACACCAAGCTCGCCGAATACGACGGCCTGTTCATCCGCGAGACGACCGCGCTCGACAACCATACCTACCGCTTCGCCAACAAGGCGGAGAAGGAAGACATGGTCGTCATCGACGACCCGAGCTCGATCCTCAAGTGCACGAACAAGATCTACCTGCACGACCTGCTCAGGTCGCGCAAGCTGGCGACGCCACGCACCGAAATCCTCTACCGCGACGATCCGAAGAAGATCGCCGAGTTGCCCGACCTGCTCGGCTTCCCGATCGTGTTGAAGATCCCGGACGGCTCGTTCTCGCGCGGCATCGTCAAGGCCGAGAACCCCGAGCAGCTCAAGTCCGCAGTCGACGACCTGTTCCAGCACACCGCGCTCGTGCTCGCGCAGGAATTCATGTTCACGGAGTTCGACTGGCGCATCGGCGTGCTCAACCGCGAGCCGCTGTACGCGTGCAAGTACTTCATGTCGCGCGGGCACTGGCAGATCTACAACCACGGCGCGAAGGGCACGGCGAAATCGGGCGGCTTCGAGACGCTGCCGGTGCGCTCCGCGCCGGCCGACGTGCTCAAGCTCGCGCTGAAGGCGACCGCGCCGATCGGCGACGGCCTGTACGGCGTCGACCTCAAGCAGGCCGGCGACCGCCTCGTCGTCATCGAAGTGAACGACAACCCGTCGATCGACGCCGGTGTCGAGGACGCCTATCTCGGCGACGACCTGTACCGGCGCATCATGGACGAGTTCCTGCGCCGGATGGAACGCAAGCGCCTTGGCCAGCGCGGCTGAACGGCCGGCCAGCAGGCAGCGAGTCCTCTCGCCACCCGCCCCCCTGGAAGGCGGCGCCGATGACGGACACGCCGACGTGCGTCGAGCAAAGTGCACGAAGCCGCATTCTCGACGCTGCTAGAATCCGGAGTTTGGCAAACGTCGACGCGACCCTGACGCCCGATGTCGATCGAATTCCGCCGCGAGCTCGCGCTCGCCGTGTTCATGCTGCTGCTGGCTGCCGCCTTCATCGCGACGCCTGCATGGCAACTGCTCGAGTACGGGCCGTTCAGCTGGCATGTGCGCCAACCCGCGTACTGGCAGGGTGGGCTCGAAGCGCTCGCCCTCGTCGGCATCCTCGCCGGCACGTGCGCGCGCGGCCGTCGCGCGCCGGTGATCGGCGCGATTGCGCTGTTGCTGTACCTGCGCCACCACGCGGTCGACGCGGCGCTGTTGCTCGACGTGCTCTACATCGAGATCGTCGTCGGCCTCGGCGCGTTCGCGCGCCGCGCCTTCGGCCTGCCTGCGCCGCGCGATGCGCAGGACTACCTGCACGCGTTCGTGCTCGGCTTCGTCGGCTGGAGCCTGCTCGCGTGGAGCGCGTCCGCGCTCGACGCGGGTTCGATCCGGCAACTGCGCTGGCTGACCCTGCTCGCCGGCGTGCCCGCGCTGTTCGGCCGGCACCGCCCATTCACGTTGTTCCTGTGGGACGGCCTGCGCGCGCGCGCGCCGGGCGAGCGAGCGTGGTGTGGCGCGATCACGGCGTGGCTCGCGGTGCTCTACGCGCGCAGCAACGTCGCGATCGGCTACGACTCGCTGTGGTACGGGTTGCGACCCGAGTACGTGCTCGATCCGCACCACTCGGTGTTCGAGCCGCTCGGCCTTACGTCGCCGGTGCATTACTACCCGAAACTCTACGAAGTGTTCCTGCTGCCGTTGAGCGCGCTAGGCGACAGCAGCACGGTCGCGTGCCTGTCGATCTGGATGCTGGCGCTGACCCTGCTCGCGTGCCATCAGATCGGTCGGCGCATCGGCGTACCCGCGCGCGTGGCGCTGCCGATGCTCGCGACGATCGCGACCTTGCCGGCGCTGGCGTCGGTATCGATCGAGCCGAAGCCGGATGCGATCTCGGTCGCATTCCTGCTGCTCGCGGCGAACGCGGCGTTCGCGTTCCTCGAAACGCGCTCGCTCGCCGATGCGCTCTGGATGCTGGTCTGTGCCGCGTTCGCCGGCCTCGCCAAGCTCAGTGCGGTGCCGTTCGCTGGCGCGCTCGTGCTCGCGACGCTGCTCGCCGCAGCGCGCGGGCGCGTTGCGCCCGTGGTGGTCGACCCGGTCGCCGAGCGCCGCCGCAGCGCGCTCGCCATCGCCGCCACCGTCGCGGCGGCGATCGTCGCCGGCTTCGTGATCGCCCGCACCTGGCTGCTCACCGGCATGCCGACCGTCGGACCCGACGTGCTGTTCCGCTCGTGGCGCGCGCTCGGCATGACGCTGAAGGAACCGGCCGGTACGCTGAACTGGACCGAGCCGCAGGTCTGGTCGGACGTGCCGATGCTCATCGTCGACTGGTTGTTCCGTCCGCAGACGATGCCGCACGTCGTGACGGCGTGGGTCGGCAACGTCTGGGCATGGCTCGCGCTGTCGTCGGCGGCCGCCGCCATGGCAGGTGCACGCCGGGAGCGCCGCGTCGCCTATGGGCCGCTCGTCGGCCTGATCGCGGCGGGGCTCGTGCTCGCGCTCGGCGCGCGCTACGGCGTGCGTGGCAGCGACGGCAACTATTTCCTCGGCGCGCTGCTGCCGGCGACCATCGTCGCCGCCGCCGCGACGTTCGCGCGCCTCGCCGAGGCGCGCCGCGTCTTCGCGGTCGCGCTCGCCTGCCTGCCCGTGTTCGCCCTGTTCCAGGCCGCGTATTCATTCGCGAGTGCGAGCTGGGTGACCGGCACGCGGCCGTTCGATCTCGATCTCACGCGCAGTTGGAAGGATTCCCGCCGCGAGCGCTGGGAGCGGTTGCAGTACGCCGGGCTCGAAACCATCGGCCGCTACCTCAAGGAGCAGGACGGGCTCACGCGCTCGGTCGGCTACGTCGCCGAGCCGGTGAGTTTCCTGCTGCCATCGCGATTCGAGTACCTGCCGACGATCAGCTACTCGCGACCGGAGTATTTCGCCACGCCCGAGCAGTTCGCGGCGTTCCTGCGCGCGCAACGCATCGATTATCTGATCCTGCCGCAGCCGAGCTTGCGAAAGGCGACATTCACGCTTTCACCGAGCGTCCTCGCCGTCGCGGAACGCCTGCAGGGTGATCCATCGGTGAAACGCGTCGACGATCGCGACTACTTCCTGCTCGACCTGTCGAAACGCGGCGCGGACTGAGCGAAGCACGCGCGCTTCGCCTGCCGGCGCATGGCGGTCGCGCGACGCGACGTCCACGCGCCACGCAGTGCCGCCGCCAGTGGCGCACGCAGGAGCCAGGCGAGATCGATCGCCGGCGCGACGACGAGCCAGAACGGCAGCGTGGCGCCGAGCATCGGTCCGCCGCGCAACGCGGGAACGAACGCGAGCGCGGCGATGCCGGCGACGAGCCAGCACGCGACGAGCGCCGGCGCGCTCATCGCGGGGAGCGGGCGCGTGCGGGCACGCGGGCGGCGGGCGAGCGACTCGGGCAAGGACACGGAGGCGACGAACATCGGGATACTCCTGCTGCGGGACCGGTGCGCAGCCTCTATCGCGGCGGTCTCACGGCCTGCGACGGCGCGACGACGCATGCGATACTCCGGCCCGTTCGGTCGCGCAGGCGGCTCGTGGCGCGGGGCCGTACCCACCGCCGCACCGGACCCGAAGGAGCGTTGCGTGGATAGCCATGGTTTCCTGCCTTATGCGGTGCTACTGCTGCTCGCGACGGTGCTCGCGGTGCCGCTGGCGAAGCGCTGGCGACTCGGCGCCGTGCTCGGCTACCTCGGCGCGGGCGCGCTGATCGGTCCCTCGGGCCTGCGCCTGATCGGCAACACCGAGCAGATCTCGCAGATCTCCGAACTCGGCGTCGTGCTCATGCTGTTCGTGATCGGCATGGAGCTGTCGCCGCAGCGCCTGTGGGTCATGCGTCGCAGCGTGTTCGGCAGCGGCAGCCTGCAGGTCGTCGCGACCGCAGTGCTCGTCGGCGGCGTCGCGCTCGCGTTCGGCCTCGACTGGAAAAGTGCGCTCGTGGTCGGGCTCGGCCTCGCGCTGTCGTCGACCGCGATCGACCTGCAGCTGCTTGCCGAGCGCAAGGAGCTCAACAGCGCGCACGGGCGGCTCGCGTTCGCGATCCTGCTGTTCCAGGACGTCGCCGCGATCCCGATCCTCGCGCTGATCCCGATCCTAGGCGGCAGCCATGCGCAGGGCGGCGCGCTGGACGAGCTGCTCGCCGCGCTGCGCGTGATCGCGACGATCGCGCTCGTCGTCGTCGGCGGCCGCTATCTGTTGCGGCCGATGTTCCGCGCCGCCGCGCAGCAGATCGGCACGCCCGAGGTGTTCACCGCGACCGCGCTGCTGGTGGTGATGGGAACCGCCTGGCTGATGCAGGTCGCCGGCATCTCGATGTCGCTCGGCGCGTTCCTCGCCGGCGTGCTGCTCGCCGATTCGGAATATCGCCATGAGATCGAGGCGCAGATCGAGCCGTTCCGCGGCCTGCTGCTCGGCCTGTTCTTCATCAGCGTCGGCATGTCGCTCGACGTGCACCTCGCGATGGCGCAGCCGCAGGTGGTCGGCTGCCTGCTGCTCGCGCTCGTCGTGCTCAAGGCGATCGTGCTGTACGGCATCGGGCGCGGCGTCGCGCGCGAGGACCACGCGCAATCGATCGCGTTGGCCGCGCTGCTCGCGCAGGGTGGCGAGTTCGCCTTCGTCGTGTTCACGATGGCGGCCGCCAACGGCCTGCTCTCGGCCGGGCAGCGCGACATGGCCATCCTCGTGATAACGCTGTCGATGGCCGCCACGCCGCTGCTCGTGCGCCTGCGCGCGGAAGTCGCGCCGGCGACCAAGGCGCGGCCGACGCGCGAGTTCGACCGCATCGACGCCGCTGCGCCGCGCGTGATCATCGCCGGCATGGGCCGCGTCGGGCAGATCGTCGCGCGCATGCTCAACGCGAACCGGATCCCGTTCACCGCGCTCGAGAGCGACCCCGAGCAGGTCGACTTCATGCGTCATTTCGGCAACACGGTCTACTTCGGCGACGCCTCGCGCCTCGACCTGCTGCGCGCGGCGCAGACGGAGAAGGCCGAGATCTTCGTGATCACGACCGAGGACCCGGATTCGAACCTGCGCACGGCGCGACTGCTCAAGCGGCACTTCCCGCACCTCAGGGTGTTCGCGCGCGCGCGCAATCGCCAGCACGTGTTCAAGCTCATGGATCTCGGCGTCGAGAGCATCGTGCGCGAGACGTTCTTCTCGAGTCTCGAGATCGCGCGCGGCGTGTTCATGGCACTCGGTTACGACGAGGCGAGCGCGGCCGACTACGTGAAGCGCTTCCGCGAGCACGACGAGCGCGTGCTCGCGAACCAGTACCCGGTCTACGACGACGAAGCCGCTCTGCTGCAGTCGGCACAGGAAGCGCGCGACGACCTCATGCGCCTGTTCCAGGCGGATGCGGGCGATGAGGAAGAGGACTGAGATGCGCGGCTATGCCGTCGCGGAGACCGAGCTGTCGAGCTTCGATCGACAGTTCCACGCGCGCTGCGCGCTGCAGCGGCCGGACCGCTACCGCCTGCTCGACGCCTTGCCCGCGGATGCGCCGCGCATCGCACGCGGCGGTGGCGTGTCGTACGTCGGCGCGAGCTTCGGCGGCGGCGCGATCAGCCAGAGCCTCGACGCATTCGATCGCCTGCTCGCGTTCGATGCCGAGCACGGTCGCCTCACCGTGGAAGCGGGCGCGCGCATCGGCGACCTGCAACGCTTCCTGCTCGAACGCGGCTGGTACCTGCCGGTGGCGCCCGGCCATCCCCGTGCGAGTGTCGGCGGTTGCATCGCCGCCGACGTGCACGGCAAGAATCCCGCACGCGACGGCACGTTCCGCACCTGGCTCGACGCGCTCGTCGTGCAACGACCACACGCCGAGCCATGCGTCGTCGACCGCGAGCATGACGCGGACCTGTTCGGCGCGACGTGCGCGGGCTTCGGCCTCACCGGAACGATCGTCAGCGCGACGCTGCGGCTGGCGCGACCGCCGCGCGCGCTGGTGCTGCGGCGCGTGCCGGTCGCGAACCTCGCCGAGGCCGCGCGCGTGCTGCGCGAGGCCGCGAATGCGCCGGTGCTGTACGGCTGGCATGACGGCGGTGCGGCGCACTTCGGGCGCGGCGTGGTCAACATCGGCCTCGCCAGCGGCGACGATCACGATCGCGCCGACGCGCTGCCGCCCGCTGCCGCCGACCTGCCCGCTCGGGTCGCGCCGTTGCCGTTCACGGCGTGGAACCGTGCCGGCCTCACTGCCGCCAATCGCTGGCTCGACTGGCGCTGGTGTCGCGCCGGGCAAGCGCCGATGACACTCGGTGACGCGCTGTTCCCGCTCAACCGCGCGCGCCTGTACTTCGCGGGCTTCGGCCACGCCGGCATGGCGGAGGCACAGTGGCTCGTGCCGCACCCGCGCTTCGAAGCGTTCGCGAACGCGCTCGCCGACCTCGTCGCGCGTACGCGACCGCGCATCGCGCTGATCGCGAGCAAGCTGTTCGCCGGCACCGCCGATGGCTTTTCGTTCGACGGCAACGGCGTCGCCCTCGCGATCCAGGTGGCGACGCCGGCGGCGCACGGCGAGCGCGCGTTCCTCGACGCGCTCGCCGAGCTCGCGATCGCGCACGACGGGCGGCCCAACCTGATCAAGGATTCGACGCTCGAGGCGAGCGTCGCACGCCGCGCGATCGACGGCTTCGAAGCCGCGCGCGCGCGCCTCGCGCGACATGACCCTCAGCGCCTGCACACGTCGGAACTCGCCCGGAGGCTCGCGTTGTGACCGCAGTCGTCGTCGGCGCCTCGAGCGGACTCGGCCGTGCGCTCGCGAACGAACTCGCGCGGTGCGGCCACGCCTTGCTGCTGGTCGCCTCCGACCTGCGCGATATCGACGCCATCGCTGCGGACCTGCGCATCCGACACGGTGCGACGGTGCGCAGCCTTGCGCTCGATCTCGCCCGCGAAGCCGATCCCGGTGCGCGCGTTGCCGCAGCGCTCGAGGGCTTGCCGCCGCTCGCGAGCGTGCTGCTGCCGGTCGGCCTGTCGCGCGCGGACGACGATTTCGGGCTCGACGCCGCGCGCATCGGCGAGCTGCTCGCGATCAACCTGCACGCGCCGTTCGCGATCGCGCACGCACTGCTGCCGCGGCTGCGCGAGGCGCGCGGTGTCATCGTCCTGTTCAGCAGCATTGCTGCCGTGCGAGGGCGCGGGCGCAACGTCGTCTACGCGGCGGCGAAGCGTGGCATCGAGTCGCTCTACGAGAGCCTGCGCCAGCGCCATCGCGAAACCGAGCTGCGCGTGCAGCTGTACCGGCTCGGGTTCCTCGCGACCAATCTCACGCACGGCCTCGCGCTGCCGATGCCGGCGGCTGCGCCCGACGACGTCGCGCGCCTCGTCGTCGAGCGGCTGCGACGCGGCTCCGCGCGCTGGTACCTGCCGCGCCGGTTCGCACTCGTCGCGATGGTCGTGCGCCTGCTGCCCTGGCCGTTGTTCCGCCGCATGCAGTCGTAGGCTGCGCGACGAGACGAAGCGTCGTTCAATCCGGCGCGCGTGCAGGCCTGCGCAGCGTCTGCCGCACGCCGGGAACCGGCATGGCGGAGGTCCCGCCGAGTTCGGCCGCGACGTCCACGTAGCCGAGCAGTGCGGCGACATCGGCGGCCGTGCGGCCGAAGCCGTCGACGAGATCGAGAGGCGCACCGTGCGATTTCAGCAGGCGCACGCAGCCGGACAGGCCATGCAGCGCGCAGGCGTGCAGCGCGCTGACGCCGCGCTTGTCCTGGCTGTCGACGCGGGCGCCGCGTTCGAGCAGGACGTCGGCAAGCCGATACAGGTGTTCGGCGTCGCAACGGGCGCCGGGTTGCGCGCGCGCGCCGAGCAGGACTAGCAGCGCGTCCTGGCCGGCCTCGTTGCGCGCGTCCAGTCGTGCTCCCGCCTGCAGCAGCAGCTCGAACATCGAGCGTGCCTGCGCGGTGTCGTAGCCTTCGAATGCCGCCTGCGCGGCCGCGAGCAGCGCCGTCGTGCCCTGGTCATCGCGCGCCTCGGCGTTCGCGCCCGCTTCGAGCAATGCACCCACGATGCGTTCGTCGCCGCGCGCTGCGGCGAGCATCAGTGCCGTGCCGCCGCCAGCGATGCGCAGATCGGGCGGAATCCCGTGGCTGAGCAAGGTGCGCACGATCGCCTCGCGCCGCGCAGCGACGGCGGCGCCGAGGCAATGGATGCCCGAGTGGGTCATGCATTCGACGTCGGCGCCGGCGGCGAGCAGTTGGACCAGCAGCGCAGCGTGTCCGGCGCCCGCGGCGCGCACGAGTGCAGTCGCGCCTTGCACATCGACGCTGTTCACCGGCACGTCGAGATCGAGCAGGCGGCGCACGGCTTCGGCGTCGCCGACGGTCGCGGCGGCCGGCAGGTCCGCTCCACGCAGGCGGCGTAGCGGCAGCGGCCAGTCGCCCCAGTTCAGCCAATACGCGAGCACCGGTTCGCCGCGTGCGAGCGCGAGGCCGAGCGCCGTCTCGCCGTTCGCGTTGGCGATCTCGGGATTCGCGCCGGCCGCGACGAGCGGTTTGAGCAACGCCGTAGCCAGCGCGGTTTCGGCGCGAACCGCGCCGTGCAACGGAGTGCGGCCCTGCGCATCGCGTGCATTCGGATCGACACCGCGTTCGACCAGCGTGGCGACCAGCGCGGCGTCACCGATCGCGACGGCTGCGTGCAGCGCGGTCTGCTTGCCGGTCGTCACGCCGAATATGTCGGCGCCACGCGACAAGAGGTCGCGCGCGAGCGGGCGCAGCGCTGGTTCGTCTTCCGCGGCGGTGAGCACGCGCGCGAGCAAGGCCACGCCACCGAGCGGCGCACCGCTCGCGACGAGGTCGGAGACCGCGGCGTGCGTGCCGGGCAGGCCGTCGAGCAGGCTGTCGAGCAGTGGCCTGCCCATGCGCGTCGTGGCGTCGCGATCGAGACCGTGGTTGATCAGCCACGTGCGTGCGGCCGCGTGCTCCGGATCGGCGAGGTCGAGGTAGAGGTCCGCGAGCGCGCCGGCCGGCCATTGCGGAACGACGCCGATGAATTCGTCGGCGACGTTGCGATGGCCGAAGCGCAGTGCGTCGAGCAGGTGGTCGGCGTGTGCGGACGATGCATCCGGCCGATCGCCGGCGAGGCTGCTCGGCATCGGATACGCCGGATCGAGCAGCGCGACGATGTGCCAGCGGCCGGCGGCCGCCGCATGGTCGAGCGCGCGCTTGCCGTCACTGCCGACGCAAGCGCGGTCGGCGCCGAGCGCGAGCAACGCGCGCACTGTGTCTTCACCCGCATGGCGAGACTGGCAGGCGATCATCAGCGCGGTGCGCTGGCCCGCGTCGACGAGGTCCGGATCCGGCTTGCGCTTGCCGAGCGCATGGATCGCCGCGACCGCACCGGAGCGCGACGCCTCCATGAGCGGCGTCGTGCCGCGCGCATCGGCCTGGTCGACCGCGGCGCCGCCCGCGAGCAGCGCATCGACGATGCGCGCGTGGCCTGCGAGCGCGGCGGTCAGCAGGGCGGTGCGCTCGAGCGCACCGCGCGCGTCCGCCTTCGCGCGGTGCTTCAGCAGCAGCTTCACGCCGGTCGGGTCGTCTTCGGCGATGCCGGCGGCACAGATCAGCGCCGGCTGCGCATGTTCGACTTCGGGCCGCGCGCCGTGTTCGAGCAGGAATGCTGCGATCTTCCAGTTCGCGCTGGCGCAGGCGACGTCGAGTGCGGTGAAGCCCTCGCCGTTCACCGCGTTGACATCGATCGCGGCATCGACGAGCAGCGCGGCGATGATCGGTTCGGCGCAACGCGCGGCGTGGTGCAACGGTGCATTGCCGGCCGCGTCCGCCATGCGCGCGTCGGCGCCGTTCGCGAGCAGCGTGGTCACCGCTTCGGGACGGCCCTCGTAGCTGTCGCGGGTCGCGGCGATGAGCGGCGTGATGCCGCCATGCAAGCGATTGACGTCGACCCCTTTCGCGATGAGCGTGCGCAACAGGCGCTGGTCTGGCAGCGTCACGGCGATCATCAGGGGGCTGCGCTGATCGCGATGATCGATCGCCGGCAGCACGTTCGGGTCGGCCCCTCGTTCGAGCGCGGCGAGCGCGAGGCTCGCTTGCGCCGAATGCACGGCGCACAACAGGGTCGAGTCGAGCTCGCGTCGCGCGATGCCTTCGGGAAGATGGGCCGGCACGTCGGCGCCGTCGGTGACGCTTTCACCGAGCTCCTGTTCGCGGCGGCGCGAACCGCGCGCCGCCGCGAGCATCGCGCGCAGCGTGCGATTGACCAGCAGGAAGTGCGCGAAGGGCACGATCAGAAGCGCGTACGCGGCGAGTGCCATGACGCGTACTTCGCCGGGAATGACGCCGCCGATGCCCGATAACGCGAGTGCGCCGACCACGATCGTCAGCAGCGCGAGGCTCGCGGGCAGGCCGCCGGCGAAGAAGATGTCGTGCTCATGCGTCACGTGACGCGCGAAGGCGAGCGAGCGGCGCAGTACCGTGGTCAACCACGAGCCACGTTCCTCGGCGTGCGGGTAGGCGTCGTCCCAGAGCAGTGGTAGCGCGAACGCCGGCCAGATCCGCCAGAGCGCGAGCAGTGATGCAACGAGCGCCGCCGATAGCGCGAGTGCGGCTTCGAGTGAGCCGTCGCGGGACAGCCACCAGGCCGGCGCCACGACGACGAGCGTGACGAAGGCGGTATAGGCCGACAACGCGACGAAGTACGCGAGACCGCGACGGGCGAGGCCGCGCAGATAGGCTCCGTCGAGATCGAAACCCAGCGCGCGGCATACGGCGGTCATCGTGATCGCGTTGCCGACGAGAAGAAGGACCAGCGATACGGGGTGTTCGACGAGGGTGGCGATCGCGAAGACCAGCCAGGCAGGCAGCTGCAGGCGCAACATGGTCTGCAGTGATTTGAACCAGTTGGCGGCGCGTCTGCGCATCCGTTTCCCTTATCGCCCGCGGCGCGGATCACCGCTCGCGGGCGAGTATATCGATGCGGCCCGATGCTGCGGCTAGCTGGAGGTTAAGACGGCTAGGCGCCGCCGGATTGCGGAGGTGGCGGGAGCTGCAGGTAATAGCCGTGCTGCTCGAGCGCTTCGAGCACGCGCGCCGTGTCGGCCTGGGCCAGGCGCCTCGTCGGCAGGAGCTCGAGCTCTAGCACCTGCTGCAACGGACCCAGCGATTCGCGCAGCGCCACCGGCAGGGCCGCGCCGTCCGGCTCGCGCAGGTAAACGTAGGTGTCGGCCTTGCGCAGGCTCTTGTGGACGAAACAACGCATCGGACGCCTCCGCTCGCGCGCCGGCCGCGCATGCGGCACCGTAGCGCAAAAGAAGAACGCCTCTCCGTTTCCGGAGAGGCGTTCTGGGTAAAGCCCCTGGCGATGACCTACTCTTGCATGGCTTAAGCCACACTACCATCGGCGCGGCTGCGTTTCACTTCCGAGTTCGAGATGGGATCGGGTGGGACCACAGCGCTAGGGTCGCCAGGGAACTGGTGAGAGTCGCGCATGTTGCGCGGACTCTGCATTGGGACTTGGGACGTATTCAAGCGTTGGCTGTCGCCAGACCTCGTCGTCGAGGCTGCGAAGCGTCTTGGAGTTATATGATCAAGCCGCACGGCTCATTAGTATCAGTTAGCTCGGCATTACTGCGATACACACCTGACCTATCAACCACGTAGTCTTCATGGGGCCTTTAGGGGACTTGTGTCCCGGGAGATCTCATCTTGAGGCGCGCTTCCCGCTTAGATGCTTTCAGCGGTTATCGCTTCCGAACGTAGCTACCCGGCAGTGCCACTGGCGTGACAACCGGAACACCAGGGGTTCGTCCACTCCGGTCCTCTCGTACTAGGAGCAGCCCCTCTCAAATCTCCAACGCCCACGACAGATAGGGACCGAACTGTCTCACGACGTTCTGAACCCAGCTCGCGTACCACTTTAAATGGCGAACAGCCATACCCTTGGGACCGGCTACAGCCCCAGGATGTGATGAGCCGACATCGAGGTGCCAAACACTGCCGTCGATATGAACTCTTGGGCAGTATCAGCCTGTTATCCCCGGAGTACCTTTTATCCGTTGAGCGATGGCCCTTCCATACAGAACCACCGGATCACTAAGACCTACTTTCGTACCTGCTTGATCCGTCGATCTTGCAGTCAAGCACGCTTATGCCTTTGCACACAGTGCGCGATGTCCGACCGCGCTGAGCGTACCTTCGTGCTCCTCCGTTACTCTTTGGGAGGAGACCGCCCCAGTCAAACTACCCACCATACACGGTCCCCGATCCGGATAACGGACCTAGGTTAGAACGTCGAGCACATCAGGGTGGTATTTCAAGGATGGCTCCATGCAAGCTAGCGCCTACACTTCAAAGCCTCCCACCTATCCTACACAGACGAACTCAACGTTCAGTGTAAAGCTATAGTAAAGGTTCACGGGGTCTTTCCGTCTTGCCGCGGGAACGCTGCATCTTCACAGCGATTTCAATTTCACTGAGTCTCGGGTGGAGACAGCGCCGCTGTCGTTACACCATTCGTGCAGGTCGGAACTTACCCGACAAGGAATTTCGCTACCTTAGGACCGTTATAGTTACGGCCGCCGTTTACCGGGGCTTCGATCAAGAGCTTCGCCTTGCGGCTGACCCCATCAATTAACCTTCCGGCACCGGGCAGGTGTCACACCCTATACGTCCACTTTCGTGTTTGCAGAGTGCTGTGTTTTTGATAAACAGTCGCAGCGGCCTGGTCACTGCGGCCCGAAAATGCTCAGCAACGCATGTTGCCACATTTCCGGGCGCACCTTCTCCCGAAGTTACGGTGCTATGTTGCCTAGTTCCTTCACCCGAGTTCTCTCAAGCGCCTTGGGATTCTCACCCTGCCTACCTGTGTCGGATTACGGTACGGTCCTCGTGATCTGAAGCTTAGAAGTTTTTCCTGGAAGCGTGGCATCAGTGACTTCGTCCAAAGGACTCGTCTCGGTGCTCGGTGTATGACCCTCCGGATTTTCCTAAAGGATCCACCTACCGCCTTTCCCCGGGACAACCAACGCCCGGTACACCTAGCCTTCTCCGTCACTCCATCGCAATCACGAGCGGTTCTGGAATATTAACCAGATTCCCATCGACTACGCGTTTCCGCCTCGCCTTAGGGACCGACTAACCCTGCGCCGATGAACGTTGCGCGAGGAAACCTTGGGCTTTCGGCGAGGGGGCTTTTCACCCCCTTTATCGTTACTCATGTCAGCATTCGCACTTCCGATACCTCCAGCAGACCTTACGATCCACCTTCACAGGCGTACGGAACGCTCCTCTACCGCTCACACTTACGTGTGAACCCCGAGCTTCGGTGCATGGCTTAGCCCCGTTAAATCTTCCGCGCGGGCCGACTCGACCAGTGAGCTATTACGCTTTCTTTAAAGGATGGCTGCTTCTAAGCCAACCTCCTGGCTGTCTATGCCTTCCCACATCGTTTCCCACTTAGCCATGACTTTGGGACCTTAGCTGCAGGTCTGGGTTGTTTCCCTTTTCACGACGGACGTTCGCACCCGCCGTGTGTCTCCCAAGCTTGCACGTGTTGGTATTCGGAGTTTGCCATGGTTTGGTAAGTCGCGATGACCCCCTAGCCATAACAGTGCTCTACCCCCAACAGTGATACTTGAGGCGCTACCTAAATAGCTTTCGAGGAGAACCAGCTATCTCCGGGTTCGATTAGCTTTTCACTCCTAGCCACACCTCATCCCCTACTTTTGCAACAGGAGTGGGTTCGGGCCTCCAGTGCGTGTTACCGCACCTTCACCCTGGGCATGGCTAGATCACCCGGTTTCGGGTCTACGCCTTGCGACTATGCGCCCTATTCAGACTCGGTTTCCCTTCGCCTCCCCTATACGGTTAAGCTTGCCACAAAACGTAAGTCGCTGACCCATTATACAAAAGGTACGCCGTCACCCTTGCGGGCTCCGACTGCTTGTACGCATACGGTTTCAGGTTCTATTTCACTCCCCTCTCCGGGGTTCTTTTCGCCTTTCCCTCACGGTACTGGTTCGCTATCGGTCGGTCAGGAGTATTTAGCCTTGGAGGATGGTCCCCCCATGTTCAGACAGGGTTTCACGTGCCCCGCCCTACTCACTTTCATCGCACAAGCCCTTTCGCATACCGGGCTATCACCGTCTACGGCTGGCCTTTCCAGACCATTCCGCTAGAACTTGCACGACTTTTGGGCTGATCCCCGTTCGCTCGTCGCTACTAGGGGAATCTCGGTTGATTTCTTTTCCTTCAGGTACTGAGATATTTCAGTTCCCTGAGTTAGCTTCCCAGTTCTATAGATTCAAACTGAGATACCGCTTGCGCGGTGGGTTTCCCCATTCGGACATTCCCGGATCGAAGCTTGTTGCCAGCTCCCCGGGACTTTTCGCAGGCTACCACGTCCTTCATCGCCTCTGACCGCCAAGGCATCCACCGTATGCGCTTAGTCGCTTGACCATATAACTCCAAGTCGCCTCGGAGCCATACAACAAACAACTCAAATTACTTCGCCTACTTGCCTCAACGACACGTCTGGTTCGACAGAACCAAAACGCTTGTTTACGTCCCAAGTTTTCAAAGAGCACGATGCGCACTTCAACGTCGCATCGTGAAAAATTCTGAGAGTGTGCTGATCCAGAGGAATATGGTGGGTCTGGGAGGACTCGAACCACCGGCCTCACCCTTATCAGGGGTGCGCTCTAACCACCTGAGCTACAGACCCGGTAATTTTCTGGTGGAGCTGATCGGGATCGAACCGATGACCCCCTGCTTGCAAAGCAGGTGCTCTCCCAGCTGAGCTACAGCCCCGAAAGGGGACTCGCGGCCAAGCCGCGTCTCTGGATGCAGGTATCTTGTGTGGGCACCTTGCGGTGGTGAAGTCGTTCTCGAAAGGAGGTGATCCAGCCGCACCTTCCGATACGGCTACCTTGTTACGACTTCACCCCAGTCATTGACCACTCCGTGGCAAGCGTCCTCCTTGCGGTTAGACTACCTGCTTCTGGAGCAACCAACTCCCATGGTGTGACGGGCGGTGTGTACAAGGCCCGGGAACGTATTCACCGCGACAATGCTGATTCGCGATTACTAGCGATTCCGACTTCACGGAGTCGAGTTGCAGACTCCGATCCGGACTGAGACCGGCTTTCTGGGATTGGCTCCGCCTCGCGGCATCGCAACCCTCTGTACCGACCATTGTAGTACGTGTGTAGCCCTGGCCGTAAGGGCCATGATGACTTGACGTCATCCCCACCTTCCTCCGGTTTGTCACCGGCAGTCTCCTTAGAGTTCCCACCATTACGTGCTGGCAACTAAGGACAAGGGTTGCGCTCGTTGCGGGACTTAACCCAACATCTCACGACACGAGCTGACGACAGCCATGCAGCACCTGTGTTCCGATTCCCGAAGGCACTCCCGCATCTCTGCAGGATTCCGGACATGTCAAGGCCAGGTAAGGTTCTTCGCGTTGCATCGAATTAAACCACATACTCCACCGCTTGTGCGGGCCCCCGTCAATTCCTTTGAGTTTCAGTCTTGCGACCGTACTCCCCAGGCGGCGAACTTAACGCGTTAGCTTCGACACTGAGCACCTAAGTGTGCCCAACATCCAGTTCGCATCGTTTAGGGCGTGGACTACCAGGGTATCTAATCCTGTTTGCTCCCCACGCTTTCGTGCCTCAGCGTCAGTACTGGTCCAGATGGCCGCCTTCGCCACGGGTGTTCCTCCCGATCTCTACGCATTTCACCGCTACACCGGGAATTCCACCATCCTCTACCGTACTCTAGCCTGCCAGTATCCACTGCAATTCCCAGGTTGAGCCCAGGGCTTTCACAACGGACTTAACAGACCGCCTACGCACGCTTTACGCCCAGTAATTCCGAGTAACGCTTGCACCCTTCGTATTACCGCGGCTGCTGGCACGAAGTTAGCCGGTGCTTATTCTTTGGGTACCGTCATCCGCACGGGATATTCACCCGTACGATTTCTTCCCCAACAAAAGGGCTTTACAACCCGAAGGCCTTCTTCACCCACGCGGCATGGCTGGATCAGGCTTGCGCCCATTGTCCAATATTCCCCACTGCTGCCTCCCGTAGGAGTCTGGACCGTGTCTCAGTTCCAGTGTGGCTGATCATCCTCTCAGACCAGCTACGGATCGTCGCCTTGGTGAGCCATTACCTCACCAACTAGCTAATCCGACATCGGCTCATCTTATCGCGTGAGGCCTTGCGGTCCCCCACTTTCACCTTTCGGTCGCATGCGGTATTAGCGTAAGTTTCCCTACGTTATCCCCCACGACAAGGCAGATTCCGATGTATTCCTCACCCGTCCGCCGCTCGCCACCAGGGTTGCCCCCGTGCTGCCGCTCGACTTGCATGTGTTAGGCCTGCCGCCAGCGTTCACTCTGAGCCAGGATCAAACTCTTCAGTTAAAACTTCAGGCTTTCGGGCCGAGGCCCTACGACCAAACTTCTGAGTGAGAACCAAGCGTCTGTAAAGCTTATGCTTTGACGTTTGCTTGGACGCACTTTGTATCGATGGACTTTCATCCACCACAAGGCGCCCACACAAGTTACCTGCGCACACTTTCAAAGATCAAAGGCTTGCGAGATTTTCTTTGTCTCGCGCCTCAGGACATTTCGTCCGAGGGAGCCGCATATCTTACATCGTTTTTCGCATCCGTCAACACCTCGATGCGAACTTTTTTTCTCCCTCGACCCGGCGTTTCCGCCTCGTCGAGGCCCCTCGTCGTTCGGGTTCGTATCGAACCAGTCGTCGAAGGGGCGCGCATCTTACATCCGATTCCCGATTCGTCAACCCCTCGCCGCGAACTATTTTGCTTCGTGGCGGGCACTGCGTTTCCGGGTCTCGCCTTCGTCGATTTCGCCGCGAGGGCAAGTCGTCGAAGGGGCGCGCATCCTACATCCGATTCCCGTTTCGTCAACCCCTCGCCGCGAACAATTTTTGCTTCGTGGCGGGCGCTGCGTTTCGGGTCTCGCCCTTCGTCGATTTCGCCGCGAGGCCAGTCGTCGAAGGGGCGCGCATCTTACATCCGATTCCTACTTCGTCAAGCCGTCGTTGCGAGATTTTTCTCTGCGCCGCGACGCCCAGCCGGAGCGTCCCCTTTTCCGTCGTCGGACCGCATGGGCCTGCCGTCGGAAGGGCCGCGAATCCTACAACCAAACGCGAATCCGTCAAGCCCTCATGACGAGTTTTCTTTCGGCCGACACGCGCACCGTCATCCGGCAACGAGCCGCACGCGCGCGAACGCGCGCTTGCCGACCTGCAGCAGCAACTCGCTGCCCGCCGCGAACACGCGCTCGCGATCTTCGACGACCGCGCCATCGATGCGCAGCGCGCGTTCGGCCATCTTGCGGCCGACCTCGGAATTGCTCGCGGCGAGTTTGGCCGCGACGAACATTGGCGCGACGCGGATTCCCTCGGCCGGAACGGCGATGTCATGCAGCGGCAGATCGACGTCGACACGCTGTTCGCGCACGAGCGCCGTCCATTGCGTGATCGCTCGTTCCGCCGCCGCGGCGTCGTGGAAGCGCGTCGCCAGCTCGCGCGCGAGGGCGAGCTTGGCGTCGCGCGGATGCAGCTGCCCGCCCGCGACGTCGGCCTTCATGCGCGCGATGTCGGCACTGCTGCGTTCCAGGCTCAGCAATTCGTACCAGCGCCACATGAGCTCGTCGCCGATCTTCATCGTCTTGTTGACGATATCGATCGCCGGCTCGGCGATGCCGATGTAGTTGCCGAGCGACTTGGACATCTTGGCCACGCCGTCGAGCCCCTCCAGCAGGGGCATGGTCAGCACGATCTGCGGCGCCTGGCCGTAGTGCTCCTGCAGGCCGCGCCCCATGAGCAGGTTGAATTTCTGGTCGGTGCCACCGAGCTCGACGTCCGCCTCGAGCGCGACCGAGTCGTAGCCCTGCACGAGCGGATAGAGGAATTCGTGGATCGCGATCGACTGCTGCGCGGCGTAGCGCTTGGAGAAATCATCGCGCTCGAGCATGCGCGCGACGGTGTGCTGCGCGGCGAGCTTGATCATGTCCGCCGCAGCCATGCGGCCGAACCACTCGGAATTGAAGCGCACCTCGGTGCGCTCGCGATCGAGGATCTTGAACACCTGCTCGGCGTAGGTCTTCGCATTGGCCTCGATGTCCTCGCGCAAGAGCGGCTTGCGCGTGACGTTCTTGCCGGTCGGGTCGCCGATCATCCCTGTGAAGTCGCCGATCAGGAAGATCACCTGGTGCCCGAGGTCCTGGAACTGGCGCATCTTGGTCAGCAGCACCGTGTGCCCCAGGTGCAGGTCCGGCGCGGTCGGGTCGAAACCGGCCTTGATGCGCAGCGGGCGGCCGAGCTTGAGCCGCGCCTCGAGGTCCTCGCGCTTGATGATTTCGTCGGCGCCACGACCGATGAGGTCGAGCGCGGCCTGGATGTCCGTCATGGATGTCCCCGTGCGCGCGGCACCCGCAGGGGTCGGCCGCAGCGCCTGTCGCTGGTGGCTGGAATCGACGCCGAATGGGGCGTCGCGGTTAATAATTCGTTAGTCAACGATCTTTCGCAAGTCCTTGTCGCCATTGGCATTGACGCCGGCGCGGCAAGGCAATTATGGTACCCCGCGATTGATTGGGCTGCGACCTGTGAACGACATCCATAACGACAACAAGAACGCTCGCCACAAGGCTCGTCGTCTGCTCATCCGGCGCCATGCGCAACGCCGGCACTTCCATTTCTATTCGCGTGTCTCGAACTGGACGTTCCTGCAGAACGTCTCGGCCTCGCCGATCAGCTGGCGCGCCGAACACTGGATCCTCGGCGGTGTCTGCGTGTTGCTGACCGCGCTCGTCGGCATCGTGATCCCGACCTTCGCGAACGCGACGCGGCACGAGCCGTCCCCCGTACCTTACACGACGCTGGCCCTCGACCTGCCGCAGCTGCCCGGCGACGAAGCGGACCCGGCGATCGGCGCGTACGCCGCGAACAGCGAGCCGGACTGGCAGGTCGTGACCGTGCGCGCCGGCCAGTCGCTGTCGGACATCTTCCGCGAGCAGGGCCTCGCGCCGACCGACCTGCAGCGCGTGCTCGATTCGCAGGACGACGCGGTCGCGCTGCGCCGCATCCGCCCCGGCCAGGAATTCGCGTTCGCACACGCGCCCGACGGCTCGCTCAGTGCGATGCGCTTCGAGCGCGGCGACGCGACGCGCGTGGTGCTGCACTTCGGCGCCGGCGGCGTCAGCGAGGCCGCGGTCGAGCGTGCCGTCGAACGACGCACGCACGTCGCCCACGGCACCGTCACGCGCTCGTTGTTCTACGCCGGCGAGCGCGCCGGCCTCAGCGACGGCATGGTGCTCAAGCTCGCCAACGCATTCGGCTACGACATCGACTTCGCGCAGGACCTGCGCGAGGGCGACAGCTTCAGCGTCATCTACGACGACGTCTACCGCGACGGCGAGCGCCTGCGCGACGGCGACATCATCGCCGCGACGTTCGTCAACCAAGGCAAGCGCTACACGGCGATCCGCTACACCAACGCCGACGGCGAGACGACCTACTACACCGAGGACGGTCGCCCGCTGCGCAAGTCGTTCCTGCGCACGCCGGTGGAATTCACGCGCATCTCCTCGACGTTCTCGACCGGTCGCATGCACCCGGTGCTCGGCTACATGCGCGCGCACAAGGGCGTCGACTACGCCGCGCCGACCGGCACGCCGATCCGCGCCGCCGGCGACGGCAAGATCACCTATCGCGGCTGGATGTCCGGCTACGGCAACTTCGTGATCGTGCAGCACAACGCGCACATCAGCACCGCCTACGGCCACATGTCGCGCTTCGCGAGCGAGCGCCTCGGCGAACACGTCAAGCAGGGCCAGGTGATCGGCTACGTCGGCATGACCGGCCTCGCCACCGGCCCGCATCTGCACTACGAGTTCCGCATCGACGGCGGCCATCGCGACCCACTCACCGTGACCCTGCCGCCACCGGAACCGCTGCCGGCGAGCCAGCTCGCGCAGTTCCGCCAGCAGGCGTCGCCGCAGCTCGCGCGGTTGAAGATGGTCGACGCGATGCAGCTCGCGCGCGCCAACGATTGACGTGACGCCCGCCTCGCGCGCGCCGCTCTACCTCGGACTCATTTCAGGCACGAGCGCCGACGGCATCGACGCCGCGCTCGTGCGCTTCGAGTCGCGCCCCGAGCTCGTCGCCGCGCACACGACCCCCTACCCGGCGCCGCTGCGCGAGCGTGTGCTCGCGTTCGCGCGCAGCACGGTCGACGTCGCGCTCGACGATTTCGGGCAGCTGGACGTCGAGATCGGCGGCGCCTTCGCCGCCGCCGCAGCGGCGCTCCTTCGCCGCGGCGGCGTCGACGCGCGCGACGTCGCCGCGATCGGCTCGCACGGGCAGACCGTCTGCCATCGCCCGAGCGGGCCGCACCCGTTCACGTTGCAGATCGGCGACCCGAACGTGATCGCCGAGCGTACCGGCATCACGACCGTCGCCGACTTCCGTCGCGCCGACGTCGCCGCGGGCGGCCAGGGCGCGCCGCTGCTGCCTGCATTGCACGCGGCGGTGTTCGCCGACCCGGCGCATGCACGTGCGATCCTCAATCTCGGTGGCATCGCCAACCTCACGCTACTCGCGCCGGGTGAACCTGTGCTCGGCTTCGACACGGGCCCCGCGAACTGCCTGCTCGACGCCTGGGCCGCGCGCCATCTCGGCACCGCGCGGGACGATGGCGGTACCTGGGCGCGCAGCGGCCGCAGCAACGAGGCGCTCGTCGGCGACTGGCTCGCCGACCCCTATTTCGCCGCTGCGCCGCCGAAGAGCACGGGGCGCGAGGTGTTCAACCTCGACTGGCTGCTCGCGCGCCTTCCGGCGGGCATCGCGCCGGCGGACGTGCAGGCGAGCCTGCTCGTGCTCAGCGCACGCAGCATCGCGCAGGCGCTGCGCGCACATGCGACGGCGCCACGCGAGGTCTACGCCTGCGGCGGCGGGGTGCACAACGCCGCGTTGATGGACGCGCTGCGGCGCGAGCTTCCGGACATGCGCGTCGGCACGACCGCCGCGCTCGGCATCGATCCCGACTTCGTCGAAGCCGCCGGCTTCGCCTGGCTCGCCCGCGCGCGCCTCGACGGCGTGCCCGGCAACCTGCCCTCGGTCACCGGCGCGCGTGGTCCGCGCGTCCTCGGCGCCATCCACGCCGGGCCACCGCGCTGATCGCGGCGAGGCGCGTGGTTCACTCCGGTCGAGCCGGCGCCCTGCGCATCAGCCACAGGATCAACAGCAGGGCCGGCACGCCCATGAGCGCGGTATAGACGAAGAATGGCGGATATCCCCACGCGTCGACGATGCGCCCCCACTGGCTCGCGAGGCTCTTGGCAGGCAGGCTCCACAGCGTGCCGAACAGCGCGTACTGGGTCGCCGTGTACTGCTTGCTCGTGAGTGAGGACATGTAGGCGATGAAGGCCGTGCCGGCGATGCCGTTGGCGACGTTGTCGAGGCTGACGGCCGCAGCGAGCCATGCGATATCCGGCGAGGAACCGGTGCCGAAACCCGCGATGTAGGCGTAGAACAGGTTCGCCGCACTGAGTAGCACCAGGCCGACCAGCATCGTAGGCAACAGGCCGAGCCGCTTCACGAGCCAGCCGGCGAATACGGCACCGGTCAAGGTCAAAGCGACGCCGTAGAGTTTCGACACGAGCGCGATCTGGTCGAGCGTGTAGCCGAGATCGAGGTAGAACGTGTTCGCCGCCACGCCCATCGTCATGTAGTTGAGCCGGTACATGACGACGAGCGCGAGGATCGGCACGCCCACGCGCGCGCCGTAGCGCCGGAAGAAGTCGACGAGCGGCAGCACCACCGATGCCGTCAGCTTTTCCAGCGCAGGTCGCAACGCCTCGGTGCGCAGCATCGAGAGCAACGCGATCTCGAGCAGCAGGATCGCGCCGAAACTGACCTTGACGACGAGCGTCGATTCCTTCGCGGCGACGAGCGCGAGCCACAGCGCCGCGCCGACGAACGCGGTCGATCCGATCGCGGCCGCGAGCACGGAGGGACGCATGCGTTCGATCGTCGCGCGCACGAGCGCGGGGTCGACGTCGTTGCCGCGCACGCCGTGCCGCTCCGGTTCGCGGATCAGCAGGACCGTGACGGGTCCCATCACCATGCAGCCTGCCATCAGCAGGTACGCTGCCGTCCAGCCGAGTCCGCTCGCGGCGATCAGTGCTCCGGCGCCCGCGTAGATGAGCGCAAGCTGGTAGCCGATCTGGTATGCGGCCGCCGCCGCGCCCTGCCGCGAGGCGTCGACCGATTCGATGCGGTAGGCATCGACGGCGATGTCCTGGGTCGCCGCGCAGAAGGCGGTCGCGGTCGCGAGCAGCGCGATGCCGTGGGCCGCGCTGGCCGGATCGAGCATCGCCATCGCGACGAGCCCGGCGACGACCCCCGATTGCGCGAGCAGCATCCAGCTGCGCCGTTGGCCGAGCCGGCCGACGATCGGCAAATGGAAGCGATCGACGATCGGCGACCAGAAGAACTTGAGCGAATACGCGAGCCCGACCAGGCTGAACATGCCGATGGTCGTGCGGTCGATGCCGGCCTGGCGCAGGCGCGCGGACAGCGTCGTCAACACGAGCGGAAACGGCAGGCCGGCCGCGAAGCCGAGGAACAGCATCGGGCGGATGCGTGGATCGGTGTAGACGGCGAGCGACTGCCACCAGCCCCGCAGCGCCTGCTTCATCACGCGTAGTCCACGCTGTACGGCGCGTGGTCGGAGAAGCGCGGATCACGCGTGATCGCGCACGCGCGCAGGCGATCGCGCAGCGACGGCGTCACGAACTGGTAGTCGATGCGCCAGCCGACGTCGTTCGCGCGCGCGGCGCCACGATTGCTCCACCAGGTGTATTCGACCGCGTCCGGCTTGAGCACGCGGAAGCTGTCGAGCCAGCCGTGCGCAGGTGCCGGCGTGCCGTCGCCGCTGGCGTCGGCGATCATGCCGTTGAGCCACGCGCGTTCGCCCGGCAGGCAGCCGGAATTCTTCTGGTTGGAACCCCAGTTGCGGATGTCGTTCTTCGCGCGGACGATGTTCCAGTCGCCGCACAGCACGTAATCGCGCCCGCTCGCCAGCCACTGGTCGAGCAGCGGCTTGAGCCACTTCATGACCTCGAACTTGACCGCCTGGCGCTCCTCGCCCGACGAACCCGACGGGATGTAGAACGAAACCACGCTGAGGTTGCCGTAGCGCGCCTCGATGTAGCGCCCTTCGTCGTCGAACGGCGCCCAGCCGAGCGACGTGCGCACCTCGTCCGGCTCGCGCTTCGAATAGATCGCGACGCCGCTGTAGCCTTTTTTCGTCGTCGCATCGCGGTAGAAGCAATGGTGTCCGTCGGGGCGGAACATCGGATCGGCGAGTTGGTCCTCCTGCGCCTTGGTCTCCTGCAGGCACACGACGTCGGCCTGCTGCGCGCGCAACCAGTCGAAGAAGCCCTTGTTCGCGGCCGAGCGGATGCCGTTCGCATTGAAGGAGATGATGCGCATGGAGGAATGAGGGCTAAGGGCTGGGGGTCTAGCGTGCCGTGTGCGTGCCATGGCTGGCAACACCGCGCCTGCCTTCGCGGACGACGTCCGCGACGCCGTAAACTCAGGGCTCTCGGCCTTCGGCCTTCAGCCTTCAACCCTCAACGCCCATGAAATCGAGCCAACGCGAATTCCTCGACCTCGCCCTCGCGCGCAATGCGCTGCGCTTCGGCGAGTTCACCCTCAAGTCGGGACGGGTCAGCCCGTATTTCTTCAATGCCGGCCTGTTCGATTCCGGCGCCGCGCTCGCCACGCTCGGTCGCGCCTACGCGGCGACCGCCGCCGCGTCGGGGATCGCGTTCGACATGCTGTTCGGCCCCGCCTACAAGGGCATCGTGCTCGCCGCGCTGAGTGCCGCGGCGCTCGCCGAGCATCACGGGCGCGACGTGCCGTTCGCCTACAACCGCAAGGAAGCGAAGGATCACGGCGAGGGCGGCTCGCTCGTCGGCGCGCCGCTGCGCGGGCGCGTCCTCATCGTCGACGACGTGATCACCGCCGGCACCGCGATCCGTGAATCGCTCGCTCTCATCCGCGCTGCCGGCGCGGAGCCGGCCGGCGTGCTGATCGCTCTCGATCGCGAGGAGCGGGGCCAGGGCGAGCGCTCGGCGACGCAGGAGCTCGCCGCCGAGCACGGCATCCCGACCGTCGCGATCGCCCGCCTCGGCGATCTGCTCGCCTACGCGGCCGACCGCCCGGATCTCGCCGATCATCGGCCACGCCTGACCGCATATCGGGAGCGCTACGGGGTGGCGAGCTGAACACCGCTCCGGCGCGCCCGGCTGGCTATACTCGCGCCCGGAGGCTCCCCATGCATATTCCCTCGTCCCGCCTGCTCGTCCTCGTCGTCGCTTCCTGCATCGGGGCGACCGCGTCCAGCGCGACCTTCGCGGCCGGAACGCCGACCGACCACAACCGTTACAAGTGGCGGGACGCACAGGGAAACCTGCACTACAGCGACTCCGTGCCCGTGGAGGCGACGAAGCTCGGTTACGACATCGTCAATTCGCAGGGCATCGTCGTTAAGCACGTCGAGCGGGAGAAGACGGCCGACGAGCTGGCCGCCGCGAAGGTCGCGGCGAACAAGGCAGCGGCCGACCGCAGGGTCGCCGAGCAGCGCGCACGCGACGACGAGCAGTTGCTGAGCAATTACCCGCAGGAAGACGATCTCAAGCGTGCCCAGCAACAGCAGATGGACATGCTCAACCAGCAGATCAAGTCCTCGGAGGTCAGCCTGCGCAACCAGGAGCAGTCGCTCGCCGAGCTGCTCGATCGCGCGGCCGAAGCCGAACGCACCGGCAAGGAATTTCCTCCCGAGCAAGCCAAGCAGCTGGCGGTGATGCGCAAGAAGGTGGACGTGCAGAAGGCCGCCGTGGCCAAGCAGGAAGCCGATCGCACCGAGGCGAGCAGTCATTTCGACGATGAAGTCGCGCACTACCGCGAACTGAAGGCACGCATCGCCGAAACGAGGAAGTAGGCACGCGAGTACCTCGTCGAGGATTGCCCGATGAATCGTTGCCCCTCTTGCGAATCCAGCGAAAGCTCGATGATCGAGCGCGTCCGATTCGAAGACGGCCATGCCGCCGATCGGCGCGAATGCAACGTCTGCGGCGAGCAGTGGATGGTGCCCGTGGTCGCTGCCGTCCCGGACCCGGACGCTGATGTCGAGGCGATCGAACTGCGCGACACCGACGGCGACGCACCGGACGAGGCCGACGGCATCGAGGAATGGTTCCGCTGACGCGCCCGCCCCTCGCCGCCGCGGCGGCGAGGATCAGAACGGCAGCGGCAACGAAGAGTCGAGTGCGAGCAGCTGGCTGCGGAACACCTCCTGGATGCGTCGCAGCGCGGGCGCGTTGTCCGCGTCGAAACGCAGGACGAGCACGGGCGTCGTGTTCGACGCACGAACGAGGCCCCAGCCGTCCGACCAATCCGCGCGCAAGCCATCGATCGTGGTGAGACGCGCGCCGTCGAACTTGGCGCGCGCGCGAAACGCCTCGATGAACCGGTAGTGCTCGCCCTCGCGCATCGGAATCTTGAGTTCCGGCGTCGACACTCCTTTCGGCAGCGTGGCGAAGACCTGCTCCGGCGTGCGCCCGTCGACATCCGCGGCGAGGATTTCCATCAGGCGCGCTGCCGCATAGATGCCGTCGTCGAAGCCGTACCAGCGTTCGGCGAAGAAGAAGTGGCCGCTCATCTCGCCGGCGAGCGCAGCATGGGTCTCGCGCATCTTCGCCTTGATCAGCGAGTGCCCGGTGCGCCACATCAGCGGGCTGCCGCCCTGCTGCAGGATCAGCGGCTGCAGGTGGCCGGTGCACTTGACGTCGTAGATGATCGTCGCGCCCGGATTGCGCAGCAGGATGTCGCTCGCATACAGCATGAGCAAGCGGTCGGGGAAGATCACCTCGCCACTCGCGGTGACCACGCCGAGGCGGTCGCCGTCGCCGTCGAAGGCGAGGCCGATGTCCGCACCGACGTTCTTCACCGACACGATCAGATCCTGCAGGTTGTGCAGGTCCGACGGATCAGGGTGATGGTTCGGGAACGTTCCGTCGACGTCGCAGTAGAGCGGAATCACTTCGCAACCGATGCCTTCGAGCACCGCCGGTGCGATCGCCCCGGGGATGCCGTTGCCGCAGTCGACGACCACCTTGAGCTTGCGCTCGATCTGGATGTCATCGGTGATGCGGCGGATGTAGTCGTCGCTGACGTCGAGCGTCTGCAGGCCACCCGCGCCGTCGACGAAGCGCTCGGCCTCGATGCGCCGATACAGGTTCTGGATCGCGTCCTCCGACAACGTCTCGCCGCCCAGCACGATCTTGAAGCCGTTGTAGTCGGGCGGGTTGTGGCTGCCGGTGACCGAAATGCCCGAACCCGTGCGCAGGTGGTAGCAGGCGAAGTAGGTGACCGGCGTAGGCGCGGTGCCGATGTCGATCACGTCGATACCGGTCGAACGCAAACCGGTGATCAGCGCGTACACGAGGTCCGGACCCGACAGGCGTCCGTCGCGACCGACGACGATCTCGGTCAGGCCGCGGTCACGGGCCTCGCTGCCGATCGCGCGACCGATCATCCGCGTCACCCCGGTCGTCAGCGTGTCGCCGACCACGCCGCGGATGTCGTAGGCGCGGAAGATGCTCGGATCGACCGTGACGACTTCTTCCTTCTTCTCGCTGCGTACGGGTGCTGCCGGCGCGGTTCTGGCCGCGGGCGTGGCGACGGCTTCCGGCTGCACCTTGAGTGCCTGTGCGAGGGTCATTTCCGGTTGGACCTCCTTCGGCTTGCGTTGCAACACGGCGACCGCGCGCTCGCGTCCGACACTGCGCGCCCACAACGCGAAGAAGCCTCCGGCGAGGCAGGCCAGGCTCAACAGCAGCGAGACGGCCAGGTTTTCGGTGAACATGATGAAGTAGCCGGGATCGGCCTTGCCGATGCGCAGGCGCGTACCGGGGATCGGCTCGCCGACGTCACCGATCGACGAACCGCTGTGCTCGCCCACGCTCGCGATCATGAGATCGCCACGGCCATCGCCCTGGCGCAATTCGAGCCGCGCGCCACTGATCGACGTGCGTGCGAATGCCGCGAGCAACGGCTTGAACGGGAGTTCGACCACCGCGAAGGCGACGACGCGCTCGCCCACCCGCGCGGGCATCGCGATCATCAACTGCTGGCCCTCGGCCTCCGTGCGCATCTCGGCGAGCGGTTGCTTCGGATTGATCTTCGCCTGCATCAGCGCCGCGGCCTTGGCGTAACCGATCGCCTTGAGGTCGCCTGAAAGCACCTCGTCGAGGTCGGCGCTGAAGAACTCGACGTCGGTCGCCTTCGGCAGCAATTGCCGCAGCGCCGCCGCCGCCGGAACACGCCCCTCGCTGCCGAGCTGCAGCGCCTGCTGCACGCTCGGGTCGGCCAGCGCCTGCTGCACGTTCTGCTGTCGTTCGCGCACCTCGCCCGCGATGGCTGCGATCGCTTCGGCGCGCGCACCGTCCGCGTTCTCGGTACCGCGATGGGAAAGCCAGAGCAGCCAGGTCTGCCATGACATGAACGAGCCGAACACGAGCAGGAACGTGCCGAGCGCGAACGGCCCGAGCGTGCGCAACGCCGGTGCCAGGCGCCGCAGCACCCGCGCGCCCAATTCCTTCGGGGATGTATTGCCTGTTGCGGCCATGCCCTTCCTCGTGATCCGACCCGCCTCAACCGCGGCGCGTGCGCCTTCAGTGCCTGCCTGAACTGCCGAATCCACCTTCGCCGCGCTCGCTCGGCGCGAACTCGTCGACGACGCGGAACACCGCGCGCACGATCGGCACGATCACGAGCTGGGCGATGCGTTCCCCGGGTGCGATGGTAAAGGCCGCGTCGGAACGGTTCCAGCACGAAATCATCAGCGGCCCCTGGTAGTCCGCGTCGATGAGGCCGACGAGGTTGCCGAGCACGATGCCGTGCTTGTGGCCGAGGCCCGAGCGCGGCAACACGAGCGCGCACAGGGCGGGATCGCCGATGTGGACCGCGATGCCGCTCGGGATCAGCACGCTCGCGCCGGGCTCCAGCACGAGTGGCGCGTCGACCATCGCGCGCAGGTCGACACCGGCCGACGCGGCCGTTGCCGGCGCCGGCAACGGGAACTCGCGTCCCAGTCGCGCGTCGAGCACTTTGAGCTCGATCGGGCGCGCGGCGAGGCCGTCGGCCGGACTCATGCGTTCACCCCGCCGCTCGTCGCGCGCAGGCGCGCGATGCGCGCGACGAGCGCGCGCGCCAGGTCGGCCTTGTCGCCACGCTCGAGCGCTTCGCGGCCACCGGGCCAGAGCAGGAGCAAGGCATTGTCGTCACGCTCGAAACCGAGTTCCGCGCCGACTTCGTTGGCGGCAATGAGATCGAGGCGCTTGCGCTCGAGCTTGGCGCGCGCGTATTCCTCGACGCGTTCGGTCTCCGCGGCGAAACCGACCACGAACGGGCGTGGGTCGAGCGCGGCGACCTCGGCGAGGATGTCGGGATTCTGCACGAGGCTGAGTTCGAGCCCGCTGTCTCGGGTCGCCTTCTTGAGCTTGTGCGGCGCGATGTCGCGCGGCCGGAAGTCGCCGACTGCCGCGGCGGCGACGAACACGTCGCTCGCGCCGGCCCGCGCAAGCACGGCGTCGTGCATCTGGCGCGCGCTGCGCACGTCGACGCGGTCGACGTCGCGCGGCGTCGGCAGGTGCACCGGTCCGGCGACGAGCGTGACGGTGGCGCCTGCCTCGGCTGCCGCCGCGGCGACCGCGAAGCCCATGCGGCCGGAGCTGCGGTTGCCGATGAAGCGCACCGGGTCGATGTCTTCGTAGGTAGGGCCCGCGCTGACGAGGAAGCGCACGCCCTCGAGGTCGCGCGGCCGGCGTCGCTCGACCAGGCGCGCGACGATCTCGTCGGCTTCGAGCAGGCGCCCGGCACCGAATTCGCCGCAGGCCTGGCTGCCCGAGCCGGGGCCGAGTACGCGCACGCCGCGCTCGCGCAGCACGGCGAGGTTCGCCTGCGTCGCGGCGTTCGCCCACATCTGCTGGTTCATCGCCGGCGCCACCGACATCGGCGCCGTCGTGGCGAGGCAGAGCGTCGCCAGCAGGTCGTCGGCGAAGCCGTGCGCGAGACGCGCGAGCAGGTCGGCCGACGCCGGTGCGACGACCACCTCGTCGGCCCAGCGCGCGAGCTCGATATGACCCATCGCGGCTTCGGCCGACTCGTCCCACAGGCTCGTGCGCACCGGGTGGCCGGACAGCGCCTGGAACGTGAGCGGCGTGACGAAGCGCGCCGCGTTCTCGGTCAGCACGACGCGGACTTCGGCGCCGGCGTCACGCAGCCGCCGCACGAGTTCGGCGCCTTTATAGGCGGCGATGCCGCCGGACACGCCGAGCAGCACGTGCACGCCGGCGAGCGCTTCGCGCGACGGCGCGAAACGCTCCGGCACGTGGACGTCGCGCCGTGTCACCGGCCGGCGCCCGTGCGCGGAGCACGCCGCGCCGGCGCGAGCGAACGTCCGCCGAGGTCGAACCGGGAAGTCATGTAGGAAACCACCGACAGGACAGGGGAACGCTAGCTTACTGAAAATCGGGGCGCGCGCCGCTGCGAACGACTCGCAGCCCGCCCTAGATTGGCGGGATGGATCAAGTTCCCCGCCCTGGATCCGCCGATCCTGTCGCCGCAACCGCCGCGCCCGCATGCATGCCGTTCGCGGCGGGGGCGCCGGCATGAGCATCCGCGACTGGCCGGACGGCGAACGTCCGCGCGAGAAGCTGCTCGCCCACGGCGCCGGCGTGCTGTCCGACGCGGAGCTGCTGGCGGTATTCCTCGGCTCGGGGCGGCGCGGACTGACGGCGGTCGACCTCGCCCGTCACCTGCTCGCCGAGGCCGGCGGCCTCAAGCCGCTGCTCGACGCGCCACACGCGCAGGCCGGCCTCGGCGAGGTCGCCTGGTGCCGCCTCGCCGCCGCACTGGAGACCGGCCGGCGCTACCTCGACGCGGAGCTTCGCCGCGGCGAGACCCTGACCGACCCCGCGGCGAGCGCGCGCTACCTCAAGGCGCGCCTGGCCGGCTATCCGTACGAGGTATTCGCGTGTCTGTTCCTCGACAACCGCCATCGCGTGATCGTGTTCGAGGAGCTGTTCCGCGGCTCGATCGACGGCGCGAGCGTGCATCCGCGCGAGGTCGTGCGGCGCTGCCTTGTGCACAATGCGGCCGCGGTGATCTTCGCGCACAACCACCCATCCGGGGTCGCCGAACCGAGCGCGGCCGACCGCGCGATCACGCTGCGGCTGCGCGAGGCGCTCGACCTCGTCGACGTGCGCCTGCTCGACCATTTCGTGGTCGGCCACGGCGCGCCGACCTCGCTCGCGCAGCGCGGCTGGCTGTAGGCCGCGCCACGGCGATTTCCCCCTTTATACTCGCGCCCAACGTCACCGCACCCCATTCGACCGCCGTGATCCTGCCGTTCCCGAGTCGCTATCCAGCCGATGAAACGGAGCGCCGGATTCCCGACGTCGCGGCGGCGCGCACGCTGGCCGGCGCGGCCGCGGCGCCGATCGAAGCCCTGCTCGCGCGACGGCGCGCGGAATGGACCGCCCTGCTCGAACCGGGCGACGCGACGCTGCTCGCGCACACCGAGGATGCGGTGCGCCTCGGCCATGCGCGGCTCGCGGTCCGCCACGGCAACCTCGGCAGCGATTTCCACGCCTACCACAACGAAGGGCACGTGCTGGAAATCTGCGGCAGCCGCATCGACCGGCTGCGCGACACGCTCGGGCTGCGCGCGCTGGCGTTGCGCGACTGGTGCGCGCTGATGCTGTTCGGCGCCTGCCACGACCTGCGCCAGCGCGAGGCGCCGCAACTGGTCGACGGCATCGGCGCGAACGAGCGCGCGAGCATCGACGAGGCGCAACGCATCCTCGACGCCTGCGGCTTCTCGCGCGAACACGATGCGGACCTGCATGCGGCGCTCGAGCTCATGATCGCGGGCAGCACGTTCGACGCGCGGCCCGTGCCGGGCGGCTACCACTACAACGCCGCCGATCTCGTGCAGAGCGGCGGCGCGCTCGCTTCGCGCCTCGACCAGGTGCTCGACCGGCGCAGTCCCGGCTGGCGCCAGGATCCGCTGCTCGTCGCGGCGCAACGCCTTGCGCTCGTCGCCGCCGACCTCGACACGGCGAACGTAGCCGAACCATTCACGCGCTTCGCGAGCACCGCGGAAAACCTGTGCCGCGAACGCGAAATGCTCAGCGGGCGATCGCTCGCCGCGGGCGAAAGCGCGCTGCCGGTGCTCGGCTTCCTCACCGACGGACAGGATCGCTTCTTCTTCGAGCTGCACCGTTTCCAGTCCGATGCCGGCGTGGCCGCGTTCGGGCCGGGCAAGGAGGCGAATGCACCCAAGCTCAAGGCGCTGTGCATGGGTGTGCGCGCACGCATCGCGGTGCAGGGCGCGCCGCAGACCGGCAACCAGGTCATCGAAGCCTACCGCGCGACCCTCGCCGACCTCACGGTCTGAGCGGCGCGGAGGTTCGGTGCGACCCTGCACCCTCGGCGCCGTGCGCATCCCGCACGCCGCCTGCTCCGTCCGGTCGAGGCGACGAGCCTACCCGCTGCCGGCGACGCTACGATGACAACGCGCGACCGGCGCGCCGAACGGTGGCCGGGTCGCTACAATACGCGGCTTTTCCACGCTGGCCGACCCCGTGAAAGAACAGCTCCGCGACCTCGTCCTCGCCGCGATCGCCGCCCTGCAGGCCGGCGGCGAACTCCCTGCGGACACCACTGCCGTGTTCGTCGTCGAACGCACCAAGAACCGCGACCACGGCGATTTCGCCACCAACGCGGCGCTGCTGCTGGCCAAGGCCGCGGGCCGGAAGCCGCGCGACCTCGCGGCCGCGCTGGTCGCCGCCCTGCCTGCGCAGGACGCGATCGCCAAGGTCGAGATCGCCGGCCCGGGCTTCATCAACTTCTTCCTGAGCCCGGCCGCGTACCAGGGCGAAGTGCGCACGGCCCTCGCGCAGGGCGCCGCCTATGGCCGCGGCCATGCCGGCGACGGTCGCACCGCGGGCGTCGAGTTCGTCTCCGCCAACCCGACCGGCCCGCTGCACGTCGGCCACGGCCGCGCCGCCGCGATCGGTGACTGCATCGCGCGCGTGCTCGACGCGAACGGCTGGAAGGTCATGCGCGAGTTCTACTACAACGACGCCGGCGCGCAGATCAACAACCTCGCGATCTCGGTGCAGGCGCGCGCGCTCGGCAAGGGGCCCGACGACGAGGGCTGGCCCGAGGACGGCTATCGCGGCGACTACATCAAGGACGTCGCCGCCGCGTACCTGCGTGGCGACAGCGTCGACGTCGAAGGCCACACGGTGGCCGGCGCGAAGGATCCGGCCGACCTCGACGCGATCCGCCAGTTCGCCGTCGCCTACCTGCGCCGCGAGCAGAACGGCGACCTCGCTGCATTCGGCGTCGGCTTCGACGTCTACTTCCTCGAAAGCTCGCTGTACGGCGACGGCAAGGTCGACGAGACCGTGCGCGAGCTCGTCGCGCACGGCCACACCTACGAGGAAGGCGGCGCGCTGTGGTTGCGCACGACCGACTTCGGCGACGACAAGGACCGCGTCATGCGCAAGTCCGACGGCAGCTACACCTACTTCGTGCCGGACGTCGCCTACCACCGCAGCAAGTGGTTGCGCGGCTACGAGCGCGCGATCACCGAGCTCGGCTCCGACCACCACGGCTCGCTCATGCGCGTGAAGGCCGGCCTGCAGGCGCTCGACTGCGGCATCCCGCAGGGCTGGCCCGAGTACGTGCTGCACCAGATGGTCACGGTCATGCGCGGCGGCGAGGAAGTGAAGCTGTCCAAGCGCGCGGGCAGCTACGTGACCCTGCGCGACCTCATCGACGAGGTCGGCCGCGACGCGACGCGCTGGTTCCTGATCGCGCGCAAGTCCGATTCTCAGCTCGTGTTCGACATCGACCTCGCGCGCGCGCAGACCAACGACAACCCGGTCTACTACGTGCAGTACGCGCACGCGCGCGTCGCCAGCGTGATGCGCCAGCTCGCCGAGCGCGGCCTCGCCTGGGACCGCGCGAACGGCCTCGCTCACCTCGCACGCCTCGACGGCGACGCCGAGCAGCTCGTGCTGGCCGAGCTCTCGCGCTACGCCGAAACGGTCGAGAACGCGGGCACGAACCTCGAGCCGCACCTCGTCGCGACCTACCTGCGCGAGCTCGCGGCCGCGTTCCACGGCTGGTACAACACCAGCCAGTTCATCGTCGACGATGCCGGCCTGCGCGATGCGCGGCTCGCGCTCGCGAACGCCGTGCGCCAGGTGCTGGCGAACGGCCTCGACCTGCTGGGCGTGTCCGCCCCGGAGAGCATGTGATGGCAGCGAAGAAGGGACGCCAGGCGACGCGTGGCGGCAATGGTGAGCAGAAGCCGGCGTGGCTGTGGGTACTGGTCGGCATGCTGCTCGGCATCGGCCTGATGGCGCTCGTGCTGGTCAAGGACTGGGCGCCGCTGCTGCGCCGCAAGGACCTGCCGCAACCGAATCCTCAGGCCACCGCGCCAAAGGAAAGCGAACCGCCGGTCGCCGAGGCGAAGCCGAAGAAGAACTACGACTTCTACCAGGTGCTGCCGGAAGCGGAAGTCGTGATCCCCGACGCCGAATTGTCGGCGAAGGCGAAAGCCGAGCAGCAGGCGCGCGCGAACGCGACGACGGCGCCGGCGACGACCGGCACGACGCCGGCCACCGCGGCCTCCGGCCGCTACATCCTGCAGACGGGCTCGTATCCGGAACCGAAGGCGGCCGACGAGGCGAAGGCGAAGCTCGCGCTCGCCGGCTTCGTCGCGCAGGTCCAGCCGGTCACGATCAACGGCAAGACCTGGCACCGCGTGCGCCTCGGCCCGTACCCGAGCGCGAGCGAACTCGAAGCGGCGAAGCGTTCGCTCGCCGACAACGGCATCAACGCGATCGCGCTGAAGGAACAACCCGCGCAGTGAGTCCCGCCCGCGGCGCCCGCACGGGCGCCGCGTCGAAGCCGTCGCGGAACACGATGTCCGACGCGCTCACGGCGAACGTCGCATCGACGGTGCAGTCGGCGACGATCGCCGCAGTCGTGTAGAGCGTGCCCGCGAGCGTGCCGCCGCAGCCGACGATCGCGTCGATCGCGTAGCCGGGATCCGCCTGCACGTCGAATGCGACCGTGGCGCCCTCCTCGACGACCTGTGGCGCCGCCGGCGACAGCGCGCCGCCCGCACCCGCGTGCGGCGTCACCGTGTGCGTGATCGTCGTCTGCGAGGACACGAACCGGTAGACGACTTCGGTCGCGGTGTTGGCGACGTAGAGGTTGCCGGCCTCGTCCTCGCCGAACCCCGAATAGGTGCCGTAGCCGTTCGCGTCGTTGCGCCAGACCGTCGAACTCCATTGGCCGAGTTCGTCAGGCTTGGCGAAGAACAACTCGCTCGAGCACGAGTCGGCGTAGGCGTACATGCCGCGCAACGGCACGATCGGGCCGCGGTAGCGGTAGCCGCCGGTGATCGCGCAGCGACCGCCCGCATGCGTGTATTCGAGCAGCGGCAACACGTTCGGCGCGATCGGCGCCGTGCACGCCTGGCTCGAATTGAACACGACCGTGCCTTCCATGCAGTGCCAGCCGTAGAACGGCGGCTCGGTCGAATCGGCCGCGCGGAAGTCCACTTCCTCGTACTGGCTCTGGCCGACGTCACCGATCCACACGTCGCCGGTCGCGCGATCGAAGCTCCAGCGCCACGGATTGCGGAAGCCGTACAGCCAGGTCTCGTCGCAGGTCTGACTGCTGCCGACGTACGGATTGTCCGGCGGGATCGCGTACTCGGCCGCGACGCCGGTCGCGGTGCCGCACATCTCGGCGCCGGCGATGCCGCCGCGCGTGTCGACGTCGATGCGCAGCATCTTGCCGCGCAGGAAGTATTGCGGCGTGGTCGAGCTCGTGCCGCAGCTCGCCGAGGTCGTGTCGTTCGGCTTCTTCCACAGGCATTCGGCGAGCCAGTGCGTGCCGCTCTCCTGGCCGCCGTCGCCCGAGGACATGTAGAGATAGCCGTCCGGGCCGAAATGAATGTCGCCGCCGTTGTGGTACGACGGCGGCGCGTTGTCGGCGAGGCGCATGACGACCGTGCCGGTCGGGTTGGCGACATCCGGGTCCGCGGCCGACACCGTGTACCGTTCGAGCACCTCGTCGGGGCCACTGCCGAGGCAGGTGCCCGCGGGCGTGCAGCCCGGCGGCCGCATCGACACGACGTAGAACTCGTCGCCGTGCGGCGCGCCCTCGTGGCCGTAATTGGGATGGAACGCGAGGCCGAGCAGGCCGCTCGTGCCTCCCGACCCAGGATACGTGACCGGCACGGTGAGGAACGGCGTCGGCAGCAACACGCCGTCCTTGACGATGCGGATCGTGCCGGCCTGGCTCATCACGAACAGGCGCCCGCTGCCGTCGTGCGGCGCGCGCACGCCGATCGGCGCGGTCACCTGATCGGTGACGATCTCGAGCGCGAGATCCGGCGGCACGGTCTGCGCGGACGCGCATGTGGCCGCGCCGAGAGCGACTAATTCAGCGACGCGCCTGCAACGCGGCACGGCTCCCGCGCGCGCGCGCATCAGTCGAACCCGTTCGCGAAGATGACGTCGTCGTAGCTCGGCGAATGGAACCGGTAGATCTCGCCGCCCGAGCTGCCGACGTAGAGGTTGCCCTGCGCGTCCTCGCCGAAGCCGTAGGTGTTGAGGCCCGGCGTACCCGCGAGCGTCTCGTACGTCCATACGGTCGCCGCGGTGTTCGCGACGACGTAGATGTCGCCGGTGCAGTAGTCGCTGAACACGTACCTTCCGCGCAGTGGCGCGATCGGCCCGCGGTAGACGTAGCCGCCGCTGACCGCGCAGCCGTTCGGCGCCGCGTTGTGTGCGTAGTCGAGCTTCGGCACGACGCTGCCGGCCGGCCCGGAGCAGCCGAGCGTTCCGCCCGGGAACGTGTGGCGGCCTTCACAGGTGTTCCACTGGAAGTTCTGGCCGGCACTGCCTGCGGCCTGGAAGTCGACTTCCTCCCACGCGTCCTGACCGACGTCGCCGATCAGCAGGTCGCCGGTCTGGCGATCGAAGCTGAAACGGTACGGATTGCGGAAGCCCCAGTTGAAGATCTCGGCGCAGTCCTGCGGATGCAAGCCGACATCGCGGAACGGATTGCCGGGCGGGATCGCGTACGGCGCCGGCTGCCCCGCGGTCGCGCCGCAGAAGTTCGCGGGGGCCGCCGCGGTCGCCGCGTGCACGTCGAGGCGGATGATCTTGCCGAGCAGGTAGTAGGTCGGTCCCGAGCCCGACGTCGAATGGCAGCTCGCCGGATTGTCGTCGGCCTTCTTGCGCCCGGTGCACTGCGCGAATCCGTTCGGATCGTCCTGCACGCCGCCGTCGCCCATCGTCCAGTTGAGATAGCCCTGGTGGTCGAAATGGAGGTCGCCGCCGTTGTGGTTGTCGGCGATGTCGGGTACGCGCAGGATCACCGTGCCGGTGGGATTGGCGACATCCGGGTTCGCGGCGGACACCGTGTAGCGCGCGAGCACCTGGTCTTCGCTGTCGCCCAGGCCGCCGCCGGTCGCGGTGTAGGTCACGTAGAACGTGCGGTTGCTCGCGAACTGCGGATCGAATGCGAGGCCGAGCAGACCCTGTTCGCTCGTGCAGCTCACGCTCACGGAAAGGAACGCGGTCGGCAGCACGGCGCCGTTCCTGACGATGCGCAGGTGGCCGGTCGTGTTCGAACTGCCGGGATTGTCGCAGCGCTCGACCACGAAGGTGCGGCCGCTGCCGTCGTTGGGGGCGCGCACGGCGACCGGTTCGGAGAACGTCGTGGATGCATCCGGCCAGCGCACGAGCTCGAGGTCGGCGGGGTCGATCGCCGCGTGCAGCGATGCGCTCGCGACCAGCGCCGTGAGACAGGTTCCGATCCGACGCAGCATGGACGACCTCCGCAGGGGACTGGAGTGCGCCTTGTACCATGCCGCCGCGTCCGCGAACGTGAAGGCCGCATCCGTGGCGTGCGTCATCTTCCGGCGCAGCACGGCGGCGTACGATGCCGCGATGGGGCGCGCCGCCGCGCGCCTGGAGCCTGCCGATGACCCGCACCTCCCTGCTTCGTTCCACGCTTGTCGCCGCGATCGCGCTCGGCATCGCCGACGCGCACGCCGCGAGCTGGCCGCAGTTCGGCTACGACGCCGCGCACAGCGGCTTCAATCCCGCCGAGGCGACGCTCGGCGCCGCCAATCTCGCACAGCTCGCCTCCGTGTACGCGAATGGCGCCGCGCTCGCATCGTCAGTCGACAGCGCGCCCGTCTACCAGGGCGGCGTCGCGACCGCGAACGGCGTCAAGAACCTGTTGTTCCTGCTCAGCAAGAACGGACGCCTGATGGCGATCGACGCGGCCAACGGCAGCGAGGTGTGGCACCAGTCGACGAGCGGGCCGCAACCGACGACTGCATCGCCAGCGATCGATCCCAACCTGCAGTACGTCTACAGCTACGGCGTCGACGGCAAGGTGCACAAGTACGCGATCGGCGACGGCAGCGAAGTCACGAGCGGCGGCTGGCCGCAGACGATCAGCTTGAAGACGAGCGTCGAGAAGGGCGCCTCCGGGCTCACGATCGCCAGCTCGGGCAACACGCACCATCTCGTCGTCGTCACCGACGGCTACATCGGCGACGGCGGCGATTACCAGGGACATCTCGTCTCGATCGACCTCGCCAGCGGCACGCAGCACGTGTTCAACGTGATGTGCAGCGACAAGACGATCCACTTCGTGTTGAACGGCACGCCCGGCACCGACGACTGCGCCGGCCGCCAGAGTGGCATCTGGGGCCGCGGCGGCGCGACCTGGTCGGCGGCGACGAACCGCGTCTACATCGCGACCGGCAACGGCACGTTCAACGCGAACACGGGCGGCTTCGACTGGGGCGACAGCGTGCTCGCGCTCGCCGCGGACGGCACCGGTGCCGGCAACGGCCTGCCGCTCGACAGCTACACGCCGTCGAACTTCCAGAGCCTGCAGAACGGCGACACCGACCTCGGCTCGGTGTCGATGGCGATCCTGCCCGTGCCCGTGGGCAGCACGGTCGCGCACCTCGGCATGCAGGCGGGCAAGGACGGCAAGCTGCGCCTGATCGACCTCGACGACATGAGCGGCCAGGGCGGCCCCGCGCACGTCGGCGGCGAGATCCAGCTCATCGACGTGCCGCAGGGCGGCAACGGTTTTCCGGGCGATCGCATGCGCGAGCAGCCGGCGGTCTGGGTGAATCCGTCGGACCACTCGACCTGGGTGTTCGCGGGCAACGGCAGCGGCCTGTCCGGCCTGCAGCTCGGGCTCGACGGCAGCAACCATCCCGCGTTGACGATGCGCTGGAGCCGCACGGGCTCGTCGAACGCGTCGACCTCGCCGATCGTCGCGAACGGTGTGCTCTACCACGCCGGTCCGTGCGCGGACGGCGGCATCTGCGTCACCGCGCACGATCCGCTCAGCGGCGACGTGCTGTGGAGTTCGCCGCACATCGGCAACGTGCACTGGCAGAGCCCGATCCTCGTCGACGGCGCGCTCTACGTCACCGACAACAACGGCAAGCTGTGGAAGTTCGCACTACCCGCGGGCGACGTGATCTTCCGCAACGGCTTCGACGGCGCGGTGCGCTGAGGCACGCCGTCGCAGGCGTGATCCGCTCCACAGCTTCGACACGCCGCGCGTCGTCTCGTCGACGCTTCCGGCGTAGGATGCGGGTTCCCTGAAGGCGCCCCGCGGCGCCACGGAGTACCGCCATGACGCGCTCGCACGCCCTGCTCCGCACCGCCCTGCTCGCTTCCGGCGGGCTCCTCGCCGCCGACGTGTTCGCCACCGACTGGCCGCAATGGGGCTTCGAACCTGCGCACAGCGCGAACAATACGGCGGAGACCGCGGTGTCCGCGGCGAACGTCGCGCAGCTCGAACAGAAGTACGCCGTCACCCTGACCGGCCGCGTCAATGCCGCGCCGGTCTTCGCACAAGGCATCTCGACGGCGGGCGGCGCGAAAGACCTGCTGTTCGTCACGGCGCAGACCGGCCGCATCAGTGCGCTCGACGCCGCCGACGGCAGCGTGGTCTGGTCGATGACGACGACCGGCGGCCACACCCCGATCGAGAGTTCGCCGGCGATCGACCCGGATCGCCAGTACGTCTACAGCTATGGCGCCGACGGCAAGGTGCACAAGTACGCGATCGGCAGCGGCACCGAAGTCACGAGCGGCGGGTGGCCGCAGACGATCACGCTGAAGCCCGGCGTCGAGAAAGGCGCTTCCGCGCTCGCGACCGCGGTGTCGGGCGGCGTCGCGCGCCTGTACGCGGTCACCAACGGCTACGTCGGCGACGGTGGCGACTACCAGGGCCACCTCGTCACGATCGACCTCGCGACCGGCACGTCGCGCGTGTTCAATTCGATGTGCAGCACGACCACGACCCTGATCCCTTCGAACGGCTGCAACAGCCCGCAGAGCGGCATCTGGGGTCGTCCGGGCGCGGTCTACGACGCCGGCACCGATCGCGTCTACATCACCACCGCGAACGGCGAGTTCAATGCGAACACGGGCGGCCACAACTGGGGCGACAGCGTGCTCGCGCTGCATCCGGACGGCACCGGCGCAGGCGCGGGCCTGCCGCTCGACAGCCACACGCCGACGAATTACGACCAGCTCGACGGCAGCGACATCGATCTCGGTTCGGCGTCGCTGTCGATCCTGCCCGCGCCCGCGGGCAGCACCGTCGCGCACATCGGCGTGCAGACCGGCAAGGACTCGATGCTGCACCTGATCGACCTCGACGACATGAGCGGCACCGGCGCGCCGGGCGGTGTCGGCGGCGAGATCGAAGTCATCGACGTACCGATCAGCGAGTTCTGGATGAAAACGCAGTCGATCGTCTGGGTCGACACGCACGGCGACGGCGCGGCGTGGGTCTACGTCGGCAACGGCAACGGCATCTCCGGCCTCAAGCTCACGCTCACCGCATCGAACGTACCGCACCTGCAGCCGACCTGGCAGCAGAACTCAGATTCGACGTCGGCGATCGTTGCCAACGACGTGCTCTATCACGCGGGCTCGTGCGCGTCGGGTACCTGCATGCTCGCGCGCAACCCGAAGACCGGCGCGGTGCTGTGGACATCGCCCGCGATCGGCTCGCTCAAGTGGGGCAGCCCGATCCTCGTCGATGGCGCGCTCTACATGATCAACTACGCGAGCAGCGCCAAGCTGTACAAGTTCGCCCTGCCGGCTCCGGTCGACATCATCTTCGCGAACGGCTTCGATGGCTGACAGCCGTCGCGCCACCGGGCGGCGCGGTGTGCGCCGCCCGTGCGCTCAGCGCGGACGCTTGAGGCGAATCAGCGCCGAGATGTCCTCGTCGCCATGGCCCTGCGCGAGCAGCACCGCGTAGTCGGCGAGCGACTTCTCGATGACCGAACGGTCGGTGCCGGCGTCGAGCGCGAGCTCGCGCACGATCTTCAGGTCCTTGTGCAGCAGCGCGAGCTTGAAGCCGACCTTGAACTCGTCCTCGAGCATCGTCGCGCCACGCTTGTCGAGGAACCAGTTGCCGGCGGCGCCCGCACCGAGCGTCGGCAACAACCGTTCGGGATCGAGGCCGAGCCGTTCCGACAGCGCGAGTCCTTCGCAAACCGCCTGCGCGATGCCGGCGACGAGCACCTGGTTCACCGCCTTGGTGTTCTGCCCCGCGCCGACGTCGCCCATGTGGCTGATCTTCGCCGCGTAGCACGTCAGCACCGGTCGCACGCGCTCGAGCGCGACGGCGTCGCCGCCGACCATCACCGACAGCTTGCCGTTCTTCGCGCCCTCGACGCCACCCGATACCGGCGCATCGAGGAACGCGCAGTCGTGCGCGGCGAGGATCGCGTGCGCCTGCTTCGCGGTCACCGACGACACCGTCGAATGGTCGACGACGAACGTGCCCGGTCGCGCGTGCGCGGCGATCGTGCGTGCGAGTTCGATCACGTCGGCGTCGGCCGGCACGCACAACGCGATCACGTTGCAGGCGCGCACGAGCTCGACGAGATCCCGCGGCGCGGCGACACCGTATTCCTGCGCGGCCGCGAGCGCCTTGTCGTGCGAGCGGTTCCATACCGCCGCGAGCAGCCCTGCGCGCGCGAGATGACCGGCCATCGGCAAGCCCATCGCGCCGAGACCGACGAAACCGGCCCTGATTTCGTTCATGGAATGCTTCTCCAGGGTGAAAAGCTCAACGATTGGACACGAAGGACACGAAGCAAAGGCAAGGACGAAGAAGGCAATTGAAACACGGAGCACACGCAGCACACGGAGAGAGCAATGGCGAGCAGGACCGAGAGCTTTGATCGAAGAGCCTTTCCTCAATGTGCTCCGTGCTTCAATCTCTTCTTCCGCTTTTCCTTCGTGTCCTTCGTGTTTCAGTCTTGCCTTCGCTCGATCCGCTCACTCGGCAAGATAGGTGTAGCCCGTGAGGCCATGCTCCAGCACCGCCTCGAGGCGCGCCGCTTCGTCGGCGCCGACGCCGGACGCGGCGATCTTGTCGCGGTAGGCGGCGCGCAGCGCGGCGAGGTCGTAGCCGACGTAGTCGAGCATGAGGTCGGTCGTGTCGCCGCGGCGGCGATGGCTGAACGCGTACCCGTCGCCGTCGAGCTTCACATTGACCGCGTCGGTGTCGCCGAACAGGTTGTGGATGTCGCCGAGCGTCTCCTGGTAGGCGCCGACCATGAACAGGCCGAGCCGGTACGGTTCGCCCTCGCGTGGCGCGTGCAACGGCAGGCTCACGTCGACGCCGTCCGCTTCGACGTAGTGGTCGATGCGGCCGTCGGAGTCGCAGGTGAGGTCGGCGATCACGCCGCGGCGGTCCGGCGCTTCGCCGAGGCGCGCGATCGGCACGATCGGGAACACCTGGTCGATCGCCCAGATGTCGGGCGCCGACTCGAACACCGAGAAATTGACGAAGTACTTGTCGACGAGCATCGCGTTGAGCTCGTCGAGCACCTGCCGGTGCGCGCGCTCGTCGGGTTTGAGGCGCGCGCGCACCGCGTTGACGATCGCGTAGTAGAGGTCGTCGAGGCGGGCACGATCCGCGAGCGAGAGCTGGCCTAGGCCGTACAGCGAATAGCCTTCGGCGAGCTGGTACTGCGCCTCGTGGTAGAGCTCGGTGGGCGGCGTCTGGTCGATCTCGCTCGCCACCTCGCGCAGGCGGCGCAGCACGCTCGGCTCGTCCGCGCGCGGCGGCGGGATCGCGCCGCGTGGCGCCTCCTCGATCTCGCTGACGTTGACGACGAGCACCGCGTGGTGCGCGGTCAGCGCGCGACCGGATTCGGTCAGCACGTGCGGCGGCGCGAGCGCGTTCTCCCTGCACGCCTCGGCGAGCGCGCCGACGATCGCCGAGGCGTACTCGTCGAGGCCGTAGTTGATCGAGCATTCCGACCGCGAGCGCGTGCCTTCGTAGTCGACGCCGAGTCCGCCGCCGACGTCCATGTGGGTGATCGGCAAACCCATGCGCGAGAGCTCGACGAAGTAGCGCACCGCCTCGCGCATGCCGTTGGCGATGTCGCGCACGTTCGACATCTGCGAACCCATGTGGAAATGCAGCAGCTTGAGCGTGTGCGAGAGCTTCGCCGCGGCGAGTTCGTCGAGCAGGGTCAGCAGCTGGCGCGGCGTGAGGCCGAACTTCGCCTTGTCGCCGCCGGAGTTCTGCCACTTGCCCGCGCCGAGGCTCTTCAGGCGCATGCGCACGCCGAGCAGCGGCTCGACGCCGAGCACGCGCGCTTCCTCGACGACGTAGCGCAGCTCGGACGGTTTCTCGATCACGATGAAGATGTCGAGGCCGAGCTTGCGCCCGATCAGCGCGAGGCGGATGTATTCGCGATCCTTGTAGCCGTTGCAGATGACCGTGCTGCCGCGCTTGGCGAGCGCGAGCACGGCCATGAGTTCCGGCTTGGAACCCGCTTCGAGGCCGAAACCCGGCGCCGCGTTGCCGGCGAGTTCGCCGGCGACGTTGTTCTGCTGGTTCACCTTGATCGGATAGATCAGCGTGTAACCGCCGCCGTAGTCCCAGTCGGTCATCGCCTTCGCGAACGCGCGCTGCAGGCGCGCGCGGCGGTCCTGCAGGATGTCGGCGAAGCGCACGAGCAGCGGCAGCCGCGATCCCTGCGCGCAGGCGGCGTCGACGATCGCCGGCAGCGACAGCGCCGGGCCGTCGCCGCGACGCGGTCGCACGAGCAGGTCGCCGTCGTCGCCGACGTCGAAGTAGCCCTCGCTCCAGTGCGGCACCGCCCAGGTATGGCGTGCCTCGTCGGCGGTCCAGCGCTGCTTGCTCACCTCGGTGCTCCATCCGCTCGGGGTAGCGGCGTAGTGTAACGAGCTGTCGCGAAGTTCGTATGTCGGGGCGCGCCGGAACCGCTACAATCGCGCCCCCGGACGATCGCGCCCCCGGCGCCGCGCCGGATCCCCGTCCTTTCCTTTCCGCAGGAAGCACCATGTCCGCGCCCCAGCAGAACGCCACCGCCCAGAACTGGTTCACCGAGCAGCACGCGCGCTCCGGTTCCTCGTTCGGCCTGCGCATCAAGGAACGCCTGCACGCGGAGCAGACGCCTTACCAGTCGATCGAGATCTACGACACGACCGACTGGGGTAAGCTCATGGTCATCGACGGCTGCACGATGGTGTCCACGCGCGACAACTTCCTCTACCACGAGATGATGTCGCACCCGGTGCTGTTCACCCACGCACGCGCCAAGCGCGTCGTCATCATCGGTGGCGGCGACTGCGGCACGCTGCGCGAGGTGCTGCGCCACGAAGAAGTCGAGCATGCCGTGCAGGTCGAGATCGACGAGCGCGTAACGCGCCTCGCCGAGCAGTACTTCCCCGAGCTGTGCGAATCGAACGCAGATCCGCGCGCGGAACTGCTGTTCATCGACGGCATCAAGTACATGGCCGAGCAGGAACCCGAATCGATCGACGTCGTCATCGTCGACTCGACCGATCCGGTCGGCCCCGCCGAAGGCCTGTTCAACGCGGATTTCTACGCGAGCTGCCATCGCGCGCTGCGACCGAGCGGCATCCTCGTGCAGCAGAGCGAGTCGCCGCTGGTGCACCTCGACCTGATCAAGTCGATGCGCACGGCGATGCGCGTCGCCGACTTCCAGGCGGTGAAGACGCTCCTCTTCCCGCAGCCGCTCTACCCGACCGGCTGGTGGAGCTGCACGATGGCGCGCAAGGGCGCCGATCTCAGCGGCTTCCGCGAGCGAGGCGCGGCGACCAAGCAGTTCGCCACGCGGTATTACAACGTCGACATGCACAAGGCCGCGCTCGCGCTGCCGGAGTTCATGCGCGAGGCGTTCGGCGAGTAACTGCTGCGGGCGGGGCGACGTGTCGATCCTGCCCGCGTTCGCCTTCATCCTCGCGATGCTCGCGGCCGGCCGCCTGCTCGCCTGGCGGCGCATCGTGCCGGCCGACGCGCCCGCCGCGCTCAATCTCGTCGTGCTGTACGTGTGCCTGCCGGCCGCGGTGCTGCTGTACGCGCCGCGCCTGGCGTTCGAGCGCGAGTTGCTCGGCCTGATCGCGCTGCCGTGGCTGATCCTCGGCGCGAGCGCGGGCGTGACGCTGCTGCTCGCACGCGTGCTGCGCTTCGACCGCGCCGCGACCGCGGCGCTGCTGTTGCTCGTCGCGCTCGGCAACACCTCGTTCCTCGGCTTCGCGCTGATCCCCGCGCTCGCCGGCGTCGACGCGCTGCGCTACGCGGTCGTCTACGACCAGTTCGGCAGCTTCCTGATCCTCTCCACGTTCGGCCTGATCGTGCTCGGACTGTACGGCGGCGAGCGACCTACCTTGCGCTCGATCGCGCGGCGCATCGCCACGTTCCCGCCGTTCATCGCGCTCGTCGTCGCGCTCGTGCTGATGCCGAAAGAGAGCCCGGACGTCGTCACGAAGCCGCTGCGCCTGCTCGCCGACAGCCTGCTGCCGCTCGTCGCGCTCGCGAGCGGCATGCAGCTGCGCCTGCGCATGCCGCGCCACCACCTCGGCGCGTTCGCGTACGGCCTCGTCGCGAAACTGCTGCTGATGCCGCTGCTCGCGCTCGGGCTGTGCGTACTGCTCGGCCTCGACGGCGCGATGCGCGCGGCTGCCGTCTACGAAACGGCGATGCCGCCGATGATCACCGCCGGCGCGCTGCTGTCGCTCGCCGGCCTCGCACCCGAACTCGCCGCGGCGCTGGTCGGCTTCGGCATCGTGCTGTCGATGGCGACGTTGCCGCTCTGGCACTTCGCGCTCGCGCACGTCGCGTAGCAACGCGACCCGATCCGCCGCGCTGCGACGGCGCGCGCACACCTACGCTTCTTTACATCCACGCGGCGGGGCGCGGCGTATGCTCGGCGCTTTCCGGCCAGGGGAACCCCCATGCGTCGCATCGCCCTCGCGCTCGCCGTCGCCGCCTGCACCGCCGCTTCCGCCGCCCATGCCGGCGACCGCATCACCGGCGCCTCGTTCGCGACGCGTTCGGAGGTGATCGCCACGCACGGCATGGTCGCGACTTCGCATCCGCTCGCGACGCAGGTCGGCCTCGACGTGCTCAAGCAGGGCGGCACCGCGATCGATGCGGCGATCGCGGCGAACGCCGCGCTCGGCCTCATGGAGCCGGTGTCGAACGGCGTCGGCGGCGACCTGTTCGCGATCGTCTGGGACGCGAAGACGAAGAAGCTCTACGGCTACAACGGTTCGGGCCGTTCGCCCAAGGCGCTCACGCTGAAGTGGTTCCAGGAACACGACTACACGGCGATCCCCTCGCTCGGCCCGCTGCCGGTCAACGTGCCCGGCTGCGTCGACGCGTGGTTCGCGCTGCACGACCGCTTCGGCAAGCTGCCGATGAAGGACGTGCTCGCGCCGGCGACCGCGTACGCGCGCGACGGTTTCCCGGTGACCGAACTCATCGCCTACTACTGGAAGGCGTCGGTGCCGCGCCTGGCGAAGTTCCCGGGCTTCACCGAGCAGTTCACGCATCAAGGCAACGCGCCCGCGAAGGGCGAGATCTGGAAGAACCCGAACCTCGCGCACACGCTCGAAGCGATCGCGAAAGGCGGTCGCGACGCGTTCTACAAGGGCGCCATCGCGCACGTGATCGCCGACTACATGAAGGCACAGGGCGGATTCCTCGCCTACGACGACCTCGCTGCGCACAAGGGCGAATGGGTCGAGCCGGTGTCGACCAACTATCGCGGCTACGACGTTTGGGAACTGCCGCCGAACGGCCAGGGCCTCGCCGCGCTGCAGATGCTCAACGTCCTCGAAGGCTACGACTTCTCGAAAATCCCGTTCGGCAGCACCGAGCACGTGCACCTGTTCGTCGAGGCGAAGAAGCTCGCGTTCGAGGACCGCGCGAAGTTCTATGCCGATCCCGACTTCGCCAAGGCGCCGATCGACTGGCTCGTGTCGAAGGAGTACGCGGCCGAGCGGCGCAAGCTGATCTCGCCGGACCGTGCGATGAAGGCGGTCGAACCCGGCACGCACAAGCTCGACGGCGACACGATCTACATGACCACCGCGGACCGCTGGGGCAACATGGTCTCGCTGATCCAGTCGAACTACCGCGGCATGGGCTCGGGCATGTCGCCGCCGGGCCTCGGCTTCATCCTGCAGGATCGCGGCGAGCTGTTCGTGCTCAAGGACGGCCACGCGAACACCTACGCGCCCGGCAAGCGCCCGTTCCACACGATCATCCCCGCGTTCATCACGAAGGACGGCACGCCGTGGTTGAGCTTCGGCGTGATGGGCGGCGACATGCAGCCGCAGGGCCACGTCGAGATCGTGCAGAACCTGATCGACTTCCACATGAACCTGCAGGAGGCGGGCGACGCGCCGCGCATCCAGCACGAGGGCTCGACCTCGCCCGAAGGCCAGGCCGAACCGATGCAGGACGGCGGCTTCGTCGACCTCGAGTCCGGCTTCCCGTACGAGACCGTGCGCGGCCTCATGCAGAAGGGCCACAGTGTGCGCTACGCGAACGGGCCGTACGGCGGCTACCAGGCGATCGGCTGGGACGCGAAGAACCGCGTCTACGTCGGCGCCTCGGAAGGTCGCAAGGACGGCCAGGCTGCTGGCTACTAGGGAGCCGGGCAGGCTGGTGTTTGGCCGTTGCCGGACCGCGGTGTAACCTTCCCGCCACTTTGCGTACCGGCGGAGGCGTTCATGCTGAAGGTCCTGGTGGCGAGTTCGAAGGGCGGCGCGGGCAAGAGCACGCTGGCGACCAACCTGGCCGCGTACTACGCGGTCGACGGCAAGAACACCGTGCTGGTCGACGCCGACCGACAGGGCTCGTCGCTGCGCTGGAGCGAGAAGCGCTCGGTGCACCCGAACGCGGTGCTCGGCATCTCCGGCCTGCGCCGCGACTGGGAAAAGCAGGTTCCCGAGGACGCGCAACGCGTCGTCATCGACAGCGCCGCCGGCATCCGCCCGGGCGAGGTCGGCGACTGGCTCGAGAACGCCGACGTGCTGATCGTGCCGGTGCTGCCGTCGGCGATCGACCTCGAGGCGACCCAACCGTTCCTCGCCGAAGTCGCCGCATTGCCGCGCGTGAAGAAGGGCAAGGTCGCGGTCGGCCTCGTCGCGAACCGGCTCAAGCCATGGACGAACGCGTCGCAGCTCGCGGTCGAGGAGATCAAGGGCTTCCCCTTTCCGCTCGTCGCCGAGCTGCGCGACACGCAGGGTTACGTGCTCGCCAACGCGCTCGGCAAGAGCATCTTCGACTACCACTCCGAGAACGTGCGTTCGCACCAGGAGGACTGGGCGAAGCTGCTGCGCTGGCTGAAGAAGCACGCCTGACCGCCGCTTCCGGCGGGGCGGTGCGCGCGCGCGCCCGCGTTAACGCGCCTTTGCGCCTTCTTTGCAAGGCGCCGGTCGGCGCGCCGCGGCGCCGTGCGTTGTGGGGGAGTGCGGCCGCCCTGGCCGCAGCGAAGAGTACCTCCCATGCGCACGACCATTCCCCTCCTGCTCGCCCTCGCCTTCGTCGCCGGCAGCGCCGGCGCCGCCGACACCTCGAGCGACACCACCTCGCGCGCCGCGCGGCGCGCCGAGTTCCAGCAACGCTTCCTCGACCAGATCGACACCAACCACGACGGCGTGGTCAGCCGCGCCGAGTACCAGGCCTGGGTCGACGCCCGCTTCGCCAAGCTCGACACCAACGGCGACGGACGCGTCGACGCCAACGAGATCGCCGCCTCGCCGCAGGTTGCACAACGCGTGCAGAAGCGCGCCGAGCGCTTCGTGAACCGCTACGACACGAGCGGCTCGGGCAACGTCAGCAAGGCCGACTTCGAAGCGAAGGAGATGGCGCGTTTCGACCGCCTCAGCGGCGGTTCGGGCACGCTCGATGCCGACCAGCTGCTGCCTCGCCGCGGCGCGTTCGGCCGCCACCACGACGCCACCGCCACGCCGGACGACAAAGGCTGAGCGGGCACCCCCGACGGCTGGCCGGTCGAGCAATGGCCGGCCGGCCGTCGCTTTCGCTTGACCGCCGCGGGCACGAATGCGGCATGATCGCTCATCGCACTTACGGAGGGAGTCGCCGATGACGATGCGCGAGATCATTCTGCTGCGCCACGCGCACGCGGAGGCCGCGACGCCGGGCCAGGATGACGCCAGCCGCCCGCTGAGCGCGCAGGGAGAGGCCGAGGCCGATGCCGCCGGCGTGTGGCTCAAACAGCATGCGGCTGCGCCGGTTCGCGTGCTCTGTTCGCCGGCCGCGCGCACGCGCGTGACCTGCGAGCGCGTGCTCGCTGCGCTCGGCTACGCCGACCTGCGCTTCGAACCGCGCGTCTACGACGCGACGCCGGCCACGCTGATCCGCGTGCTCGACGACCACGCCGACGCCGACACCGTCCTCCTCGTCGGCCACAATCCCGGCCTCGAGACGCTCGTCGCGCTGCTCACCGAAGGCGCGTCCGATTCGGGCCGCGGCATGCCGCCGGGCGCGGTCGCCTGGCTGGCCCTGCCCGCCGGTTCGATCGAACCGGGCACGGCGCGCGTGCGCCATTTCTGGTGGCCTTGACGTCCGCGCGATGGGCGGCGCACGCGCCTTGCTGTTGGCCTGCGGCCTGCTCGGCGGCGCCGGCTCCGCATGCGCGAGCGATCCCGCCCCCGACGGGATCATCCGCCTCGACGCGAGCCGTTCGGACGTCGGTTTCCGCGTGAAGGTGATGTGGCTGCTCGGCGTGCGCGGCCATTTCGGCAAGGTCGACGGCACCGTGCGGCTCGACCCGTTCCGCAACGAGTTGCGCGTCGATGCACGCATCGCCGTCGCCAGCGTGCACATGAGCAGTTCGTCCTACGAGGAATGGGTGAAGTCGCCCGAGTTCTTCGACGTCGCGGCGCACCCGCGGATCGAATTCACCTCCGACGCGTTCCCGCGCGCGCGGTTGCGCGCGGGCGGCGAACTGCCCGGTGAACTGACCGTGCGCGGCGTGCGCCAGCCCGTGCAGTTCGACCTGCAGCCGGCCGAATGCGAACGACCCGCCTACGACTGCCCGATCCGCGTCGCCGGCACGATCCGCCGCTCGATGTTCGGCATGGGTTCGCACCGCGGCACGCTCTCGGACAAGGTCGAACTCGACTTCACGGTGTACGCGATACCGCCGCAGCACGACACCGCGCCCGCACCGACGCCGGGATGAGTCCTCCGCCGCGCCGCCGCGCGCGCCTCGTCGCCTGGGTGGCGTTGGTCGCCACCGTGCTGCTCGCCGGCTGCGGCGTGAACCGGCCGCTCGCGCGCCGCGCGGACGCGATCGTCGCGGCGACGCGGCCGCAGGCGACCGACTGCACGCGCGAGGACCACTGCGCGATCGCATCGCCGTACCACGAGCTCGCCGCGCGGGCGCGCGCCGACAGCACGGGCGCGGTGCCGGTCCACTACGTCGACGTGCTCGAGCGCGGCGAGGATTCGCTGCTGCTGCGCGTGCACCTGATCCGCGCCGCGCGGCGCAGCATCGACATCCAGACTTTCATCTGGGCCGACGACGACGCCGGCTGGCTCGTGCTCGACGAGCTTGCCGCCGCGGCGCGCCGCGGCGTGCGCGTGCGCGTGCTCGCCGACCAGTTGTTCTCGCTCGACGACGTCGAATGGCTCGCGCACATCGCGCGCGCCCACGCGAACCTCGAGTTCCGCCTGTACAACCCGACCTTCGACGAGGCCGTCACGCAACCGCTCGAGTTCGCCGCCGGCCTGCTCTGCTGCTTCTCGCGCTTCAACCAGCGCATGCACAACAAGCTGCTGCTCGTCGATGGCGAGATCGGCATCGCCGGCGGGCGCAACTACGAGAACCGCTACTTCGACTGGGACCAGGAATTCGACTACCGCGACCGCGACGTGCTCGTGCTCGGCCCCGCCGCGGGTGCCGAGATGCAGGCGTCGTTCGATCGCTTCTGGGCGCACCCGCGCGCGGTGCCGCTGACCCGGCTCAACGACGTCAACCGCCGCCTCGTCGCCGATGCGGGCATGGACGCGCCGCTGCAACCGCGCAGCAGCGTCGACCGCGAGCGCATCGACTCTCTGCGCTCACGCGCCGGCGATCCCGCCTACGTGCAGGCGCAGTTCGCCGCGCGCGCGCTGCGCGTCGGTCGCGTCGACTACTTCTCCGACGCGCCGGACAAGGCGGCGCGGCCGAACGACGCCGCCCTGCTCGAGCTCACCACGCGCATCAGCGGCCTGCTGCGCGGCGCGCAGCAGCGCATCGTGTTCGAGACGCCGTACCTCGTGCTCAGCCGCCGCGCGCGCGAGGTGTTCCAGGAGTTGCACCGGCGCAAGCCGCCGGTCGAGGTGCTCGTTTCGACCAACTCGCTCGCCGCGACCGACGCGTTCTACGTCTACGCGTTGTCGTACAAGTACAAGAAGCGCTACCTCAAGCGTTACGGCTTCGAGATCCACGAATTCAAGCCGTTCCCGGACGACGCGCCCGTGTTCGTCGCCGACTACGAGCGCCTCTCCGGCGGAGGCAATACCGGCCGCTACCACCGCTACGAACGCGCGCCGCTGGTGCGCGGCGGCGTGCGCCTCGGCCTGCACGCGAAATCGATCGTCATCGACGACCGCATCAGCGTGATCGGCTCGCACAACTTCGACCCGCGCTCGGACGACTACAACACCGAATCGGGTTTCATCATCTACGACGCCGCGGTCGCCGCGCGCGTCGGCGCGGCGATCGAGCGCAACACCGCGCCGGGCAACGCATGGACGATCGCTAAGCGCCGCCGCGCCGGCCTGCTCGGGCGCATCAACAACGCGATCGCCGACCTGTCGACCTCGCTGCCGCTGTTCGACCTGTGGCCGTTCCGCTACGCGAGCAGCTTCGAGCTCGCGCCCGGCTGCGCGCCATCGCGGCCGGGCACGCCCGAGTTCTACGCCTGCCACGTCGACGTCGGCGATTTCCCCGAGGTCGACCTGCCGCTGAAGACCATCTACACGCGCATCGTGACCGCCTTCGGCGCCGGCCTCGTCGGCATCCTGTAGGCATCCGCGACGCCCCGCGCCGGCACGTCGATCCCGCAAGCCCGGCGATTGACGCCCCCCGCCGGGGTGGCTAGTCTTCCCGTCCGCTTTTCGGTTGGAGCTGATCCATGTCGCTGGCCATCACCATCGAGCTCGGCGATGCCGACCTCCAGCACTTCATCGACGCCATGCAGCGTTCGCAGCAGGAGTCGAAGAACCTGTCCGCCAAGCAGGTCACCGAGGCCGCTTCGCGCCTGCTCGTCGACGGTCACGCGAACAAGCTGCCGCAGTTCATCGCCGATCGCCTGCAGAAGCTCGACAGCATGATCGCGATGGTCAACGACGAAGGCTTCGCGCTTCCCGACGAAGACCGCCAGCGCGTGCTCGCCTGCCTGACCTACTTCGCGAACCCGCAGGACATCATCCCGGACAACGTGCCGGTACTCGGCTTCCTCGACGACGCGATCATGATCGAGTTGTGCGTGAAGGAACTGCAGCACGAAGTCGATGCGTACGAGGACTTCGTCGCCTACCGCAAGCAGGAAGCCGCCGCGCACGGCGTGGACCCGGCCTCGCTGAAGACGCAGCGCGTCGAATGGGCCGAGGCGCGCCGCCTCGAACTGATCGACCGCATGCGCAAGCGCCGCGGCCAGAGCTACCAGAGCTCGGGCGGCTGGAGGCCGGTGCTGTTCTCGTTCCGCGGCTGAAGCGCGCCGCGTCCTGCCTCCCGAAGGGCCGCCTCGCGCGGCCCTTCGCGTTCATGGGGAGGCTGAAGGCACTTCCCCGGCGCGCTCCGGGCGAACCGCCCTCGCGACTCCTTCAACCCTGCTGCAGCGAGGCGAGCACGCCCGGGAACATCGCGAACGCGAGCACGATGGCCGCGACCGGCAGGCCGAGCAGGACGATGTTGATGAGCCATGCCCACCACGGCATCGGCGGTCGCGCCGACGGAACCGTCTGGCCCGGCTGCACCTCGCCGAACACGACGAGCGTCGAGGCCATGAGGTCGTGCAACGCCTGCTTGCGCTCGGTGAAGCCCGCCATCAGGAAGCCGACGTAGAAGATCGCGCCGGAGATGATCTTGCCGAAGTAGCGGCCCGTCGCGCGGCCGAAGCCGATGCGTGCACCGAGCTCGTCGACGACCTTGAGGCCGAGCGCGCGCTTGCCCGGCGTCGCCTGCATCGCGCTGCTTTCGAACAGCGCGAAATACAACCACTGGCCGACGAACGCGAGCGCGAAGAACAGCAGCATCGACCCGATCACGGCCGACAGCGCCGCACCCGGGTCCCCGGCGGCCGCGAAGCCGCCGATCGCGCCGACGCCGAGGACGACCTGCAGCACGCCCATCACGAGGCCGATCAGCAGGCCGTCGATGAGCGTCGCCGTGACGCGCCGCCAGAATCCTGCATGGATCGCGTCGCCTGGGGGCAGACGCTGCGGCGCTGCGGCGGTCGGTGTCGCGACCGCGGCGAGGCTGTGGCCGTAGTCCGCCTTCGAGGTCGGCTTGTGCGCGCGCGTGGTGTCGCGCGAGGTGAATGCATTCGCGTCGAACGCGGCTGCCGGCGGGTCGACCGGCGCAGCGGGCGCCGGTGCGGGCGCGGCGAGATCGGCGTACGGGCGCCATGCCGAGGAGCCGACTTCCGCCACCGACAGGCGCGTCGCCCACAGGCCGCGTTCGATGCGGTCGTCGACGAACACGCGCGGCATCGGCCCGCGCGGCGTGTTGGCGAGCACGACGAACAGGCTCGCGCGTTCGTCGGGCGCGCAGACTTCGGCTTCCGCGCCGAGCGCGGCGATGCCGGCCTGCAGCGTCTGCAGCTTGCCGAGGTCGTCGCCCTGCTTGATCGCGAGCGGTGCGCGCGCGACGAGCTGCGAGCGCAGCTTGTCCAGATCCATGCGGAAATACGCGGCGAGCGCGGGCCAGACGGCTTCTTCCGCGTGGCCGGGTAGGACGTCGCCGGTCAGGACCAGCGCGTAGGTGCTGTTTTCCATCGAGTTCCTCGCTTGCGGCTCGGCGCGAGTCGTCCGCCGACGATCACGCCGGCCTCCAGTCTAAGGCCGTTCGAGGATCGCCGTGACGCCCATGCCCCCGGCCGTACAGATCGAGATGAGCCCGCGGCCGCGTCCCTTCTGCTCGAGCAGCTTGGCGAGCGTCGCGACGATGCGCGCGCCGGTCGCCGCGAACGGGTGGCCCGCGGCGAGGCTCGAGCCGTTCACGTTCAGCTTCGCCGGATCGATCGTGCCGAGCGGGCGCTCCAGGCCGAGGCGGTTGCGGCAGTACTCGGGCGACTCCCACGCGCGCAGCGTGCACAGCACCTGGGCAGCGAACGCCTCGTGGATCTCGTAGAAGTCGAAGTCCTGCAGGCCGAGGCCGGCTGCCGCGAGCATGCGCGGCACGGCCACGGTCGGCGCCATGAGCAGGCCTTCACCGCGCACGAAATCGACCGCGGCGACCTGCGCATGGGTGAGGTAGGCCTGCACCGCGAGGCCGCGCGCGGCGGCCCATTCGTCGCTCGCGATGAGCACCGCGGCGCTGCCGTCCGACAGCGCGGTCGAGTTGCCGGCGGTCAGGGTGCCGTGGCCGGACGTCCGGTCGAACGCGGGCTTGAGTGCGGCGAGCTTCTCGAGCGACGTGTCCGGCCGCAGGATGTTGTCGCGCTCGACGCCGCGGAATGGCACGACCAGGTCCTTGAAGAAGCCGCGCTCGTAGGCCGCGGCGAGCTTCTGGTGGCTCGCGAGCGTGAGTCGGTCCTGTTCCTCGCGGCCGATGTTCCACTCACGCGCCATGAGCTCGCAGTGGTCACCCATCGACTTGCCCGTGCGCGGCTCGGCCACGCCCGGGAACGACGGCTTGAGGTCGCCGAACGAAAACCCCTTGAGCGCCGCCTTCGCCTTGTCCGCGGGCGTCTTCGCGCGGTTCACCGCGAGCAGGCGCTGCTGCAGCGCGCGCGAGTAGACGATCGGCACGTCGCTGGTGGTGTCCGCGCCGCCGGCGATGCCGGCCTCGATCTGGCCGCTCGCGATCTTCTGCGCGACCAGGATCGCGTTGTCTAGCGAGGTGCCGCACGCGCGCGCGGTGGTGAGGCCGGGGGTCGTCGGCGCGAGGCCGGACGACAGCGTCGCCTCGCGCGCGATGTTCCAGTCGGACGCATGCTTGATGACCGAGCCGTACGCGACCTCGCCGAGCTCGAGGCCGTGCAGGCCGAACTTCTCGACCAGCGCACCGAGCGTCTTGACCGCCATGCCGAAGTTGCCGACCTCGGCATAGGCGGTGTTGTTGCGGCAGAACGGGATGCGTACGCCGCCGATGATGCCTGCGCGGATTGGACTTCGATTCATGGCTGGTTCCGTGCGACGGGCGCGCTGTCGGAGAGCCTACCTTCTGCGGCTTCGTTTGAGAACGCCGCCGCATGCAATCCCTCCGCATCGCGCTGCCAGCCCGGCCATTCGTTCCAGAACAGCCACGCCGCGGGGACGGAGCGGATCAGGCCGTCGAGCATGCCGGCGAGGCGCGCGAGCACGGCATCCGCCGGCTGCGGCGACATCGCCTCGCCGATCACGAGCGTGCGCTGCCCGCGGGCGAGGTCGAACTCGACCCAGTACGGCACGATCGGCACGCCCGCCTCGCGCGCGAGCTCGATCGAGCCGTCCGGCAGGCACGCGGGCCGGCCGAGCAGGTGCACCGGTCGCTGCCCGCGTGGCGCGAGCCGCGGTGGCATGTCCATCACGCTGACCACCGGCACGCCCTTCGCGAGCGCGCCCATGAGGCGTTCACGGATGCCCGGGCGGTAGGCGTTCGGCTGGCCGCTCAGGCGCTCGATCTCGGCGAAGCGCGCCGAACCGTAGCGGTAGCGCACCGGATGCGGGCCGAAGTCGTCGCGTTCGAAACGCGCCGCGACGAGCACTGCGTCGCGGCCGCGCCGGCGCAGGTCGCGGAACACCCACAGGCCGGTGCTGTAGTGGAAGCTCACCGCCACGAACGCACCCTGCGGCCACTCGCCGCGCACCTCGACGTGCGACGGCAGCCAGTCGGCGCGATGGCGCAGCGACAACTGCAGGTCGGCCGCGTCGACGAGCCAGACGGTGCGCACGTCGCGCGCGAACGCGGCGCGATCGGGAATCGCCAGGTAGTCGGGCGCGACGGCGACGGCGGCGCTCGTCGGCTCCGGATAGACGTGGGCGAAACGCGCGAGGAAACGGTAGCAGCGGTAGGCGATCGGCCACGGCAGCCACGACGGCAGCCATGGCGCCAGGTAGAGGATCCAGAAGTCGTGCAGATGCCTGCGCAATGCGCGTGCGGAGTTCACGGTTCGCCGCCCAACCCTTCCTTTTCGAGCAGCAGGTAGTGTGTCTGCGCCATCCCGAGCGTGGCATAGGTCGCCTGCGCCGGGCGGTTCTCGCGCTCGACGTACAGGCGCAGGCCGACCACGCGCTCGGCGCTGCGGGCGCGCCGCTCGACCTCGGCGTAGAGCGCGCGGAACACGCCGCCGCGCCGCGCGTGCGACGCCACGTACACGCTCTGCAGCCACCACCAGTCGCCGTCGCGCCAGTCGCTCCACTCGCGCGTGACGAGCAGGCAGCCGACCGCCTCGCCAGCGCGCTCGGCGACGAGGTAGAAGCCGCGCGCAGGCAGGTCGAGCACCGCGGCGACGCCGCGTTCGAGCACGTCGCGCGCGAGCGGCTTGCCCTCGGTCTCGCGCGCCATCGCGAGGTTCGCCTCGACGATGAACGCGAGGTCGGCGCGGGCCGCGTCGCGGATGCGCACGCCGTCGCCGTTCATCGCTTGCGGTTCCACGCCGACACGTAGAGCTCGCCGACCGCGAGGTCGACGAACGAATACGCCTGCAATTCCGCGGTGTAGTCGACGCGGTCGTGCGTGCGCAGCGCGACGCGCCACGGCTCGAAATCGAGTTCGCGCAACTCGCGCTCGAAGCGATCGACGGTGATCGGATTGAGCTCCGTGAACCATTGCCAATACTGTGCCGGCGTGGCGACGTCGCCGCTGCGGTCCATGCGATCCGGTTCGGTGGCGAGGATGCGCTCGCGCAGCCATTCTCGCGGGCGCTTGAGGTGGACGTACGGCTCCTCGCGCGCGAAGCGGAACTCGCCGAGATGGTTGCCGACGTCGGAATAGAACAGACCCGGGTGCGCCATCAGCAGGCCACCCGGGCGCAGCACGCGGCGGATCTCGCCCAGCGCCTGCGCATAGCCGCCGACGATGTGCTCCAGCGATCCCCACGAGAGCACGACGTCGAAGCTGTCGTCGTCGAACGGGATCTCGTTCGCGCTCGCCGGCAGGAAACGCAGGTTGTCGGGAACCACGTGCGCGGGCAGCGCGGTGCCCGCGAGGACCTCGCCGAGCCGCTCGTAGCCGCGGAACGGATCGATGCCGACCAGTTCCTGCGGGCGCCAGCGCAGCGCGATGCCGAGATCGGTGATGCCGTCGCCGCAACCGACGTCGAGGATGCGCCCGCGCAGCAGCGGCGAATCGCCGAGCAGGTAGCTTGCGGTCGTGCGCGCGGCGTGGTCGAAATGCTTGTAGAACCAGTCGCCGCCGCCGCGCCGCCACGACAGGCTGTCGAGCGCGGGCGTGCCCGGCAGGCTGTCGAGCTGCCACGAGAACGTCGTCGAAGGTGCGCCGCTCGTGGTCGAGGCCGAGGTCGCGACCTCGAACTCGATGCGTGCCGCCGCGGCTTTCACCGGCGTGCCGGCCTCGCGGTGCCACAGCGCGACGTGCGCGACGTAGCGGCCCGCGGGCAACGGCATGCGTGGCGCGAGCGCATGCACTTCGTAGCGCCCGCGCGGCAGCCAGCTCACGTCCCAGCCCGCGGCCGCGAGCTGGGCGTGCAGGCGCAACGCCGACGTCGACGCGTCTTCGATGTCGAGCGACACGTCGACGTCGAACGACACGTCCGCGTCGACCTCGAAGCGGATCACGAACGCGACGGGCGCATCGGGTGTCGGCGCGTTCAGCGCCGCATGGATCAGGGCAAGCTCGGGCATGCGCAACCGGGGGTACGAAACCGGTGCATGGTAGCAGCCGCTCAGCGCGGCCGCCGGCGCGAGCTGCCGAGCTTGCGCGTCATCGTGTTGCGGCCGAGCCCGAGCGAGCGCGCGGCGTTCTGCCGGTGGCCGTCGTGCGCGGCGAGCGCGGCGTCGAGCAGCACGCGCTCGAGCACGGCGCTCGCCTCGCGGTGCAGGTCGCTCGCGCCCGCGCCGAGGCGCGCCTCGGCCCAGCGGCGCAATGCCGCCTCCCAGCCGTCCGGCTCGGCCGCGACGGTTTCATGGACGATCGCCGGCGGCAGGTCGCCGACGCCGACCTCGCGCCCGGGCGCGAGCACGGCGAGGCGACGGCACAGGTTCTCGAGCTGGCGCACGTTGCCGGGCCAGGCGTAGCCGCGCAGCGCGCCGAGCGCGGCCGGCGTGAAGTGCTTCGCTTCACCGCCGGCGAGCGCGACCGCGCGCGCGAGGAAATGCTCGGCCAGCAGCGGCACGTCGTCGGCGCGCGCGCGCAGCGCGGGCACTTCTAGGCGCACGACGTCGAGCCGGTGCAGCAGGTCGGCGCGGAACTCGCCGCGCGCGACCTTCGCGTCGAGGTCCTGGTGGGTCGCGGCGATCACGCGCACGTCGGCGCGGATCAGCTCGCGCCCGCCGACGCGATAGAACTCACCGGCGGCGAGCACGCGCAGCAGGCGCGTCTGCAGCGCGAGCGGCATGTCGCCGACCTCGTCGAGGAACAACGTGCCGCGCTCGGCCTGCTCGAAGCGGCCGGCGTGGCGACGTGCCGCCCCGGTGAACGCGCCCGCTTCGTGGCCGAACAGCTCCGATTCGAGCAGCTCGCTCGGGATCGCCGCCGTGTTGAGCGCGACGAACGGCTGCCCGGCGCGCGCGCTCTCGCGGTGCAACGCGCGTGCGACGAGTTCCTTGCCGGTGCCGGTCTCGCCGGTCACGAGCGCGCCGAGCCCGCTCGCGGCGACGCGGCCGATCGCGCGGAACAGCTCGCGCATCGCCGCGCTGCGGCCGATCAGTTCGTGCTCGGCGTAATCGGCGGCGACCGGCGCCGGCGCACCCGCCGGGTGCTGCGCGAGCGCGCGCCGCGCGGACGCGACGGCCTGGTCGAGGTCGAACGGCTTGGGCAGGTAGTCGAACGCGCCGAGGCGATACGCCGACGCGGTCGTCGCGACGTCGGTGAACGCGCTCATCACGATCACCGGCAGCCGCGGCCATTGCGCGACGACGCGTTCGAGCAGCTTGAGGCCGCTCGCGCCGGCCATGCGCACGTCGGTGAACAGCAGGTCCGGGCTCGCCTCGGCGAACGCCGCGAGCGCCGACTCGGCATCGCCGAACTCGCGCGCGTCGAAGCCGGCCTCGCGCAGCGCGGCGGCGAGCACGAGGCGCACGGCGCGATCGTCGTCGACGATCCAGGCGAGCGGTGCCGCGCTCATCCCGCGCGCGCCTTCATTCGCTCACCGGCAGCAGCAGGCTGAACACGGTCGCGCCGGGCCGGCTCGCATGGCCGAGTTCGCCGCCGTGCTCGCGCGCGATCTCGCGCGCGAGCGCGAGGCCGAGCCCGCTGCCGTCGGGACGTCCGGAGACGAGCGGTTCGTACAGCGTGTCGGCGAGTTCGGCCGGTACGCCGCGGCCGTCGTCGACGACGTCGATGCGCGCGGCGAGGCGCACCGCGCGCTCGCCGATGCGCGCGGCGTGCTCGGCGCGCGTGCGCAGCACGAGCTCCTGCGCGCCGGCCTCGAGCGCGTTGCGCACGAGGTTGAGCAGTGCCTGCAACAGCCGGTCGGCGTCGACGCGCACGGCGGGCAGGCTCGGGTCGTAGTCGCGCCGCAGGCGCAGCGGCGCGTCGGCACCGGTCGTCGCGAGCGCCGCCACGCGCTCGACGATCTCGTGCACGTTCACGCGCGCGAGGCGCGGCTTCGCGCCCGCGTGCAGCAGGCGCTCGGACAGGCTCGCGAGGCGGTCGACCTCGGCGACGATGAGGCCGGCCAGCTCGCGGTCGTCGGCGTCGAGGCGCCGCTGCAGCAGCTGCGCCGCACCGCGCATGCCGGCGAGCGGACCGCGTACCTCGTGGGCGAAGCCGCGCAGGGACTCGGACAGGCGCGTGGTCGTCGACGGCTCGGCCGCGATCGGCAGCACTTCGAGCAGCAAGGCGTCCGCATCCAGGGGTGTCAGCGCGAGGTCGGCACCGCGGTCGCCGATCGCGGTGCGCACGCGCGCCTCGCGCAGCCAGACGCGCCGCTGTTCGACGAATGCGCGCTCGGTCGCTTCACTGAGCAGCGGCGGGCGTGCATCGAGCAGGGCCAACGGCTCGCCGCGCCAACCGCGCGCGGCGCCACCGAACCAGTCGTGCAACGCGGGGTTCGCGGCAAGCAACGCATGGCCGCGATCGACGAGCGCCATCGGCGTCGCCGACTGCTCGGACAGCGTCCAGCCGGAAGGCGGAATCGCTGATGCGGCAGGGTCGGCGAGGCTCATTGCACCATTGTAGTGCATCGCTTCGGTGGTGCCAGCCTGAATCGTAGCCACACTGAAATTTTCGTTATTCACTCGAGGGTTAGTCGGCACGACCTAGGGTCTTCCGCACGACCCGCCGGGATCGTCGCGCCGCAGCATGGCGCGCTATCGAGAGGAGGTACCCATGAACACGCAGACTTTCCGTTTGTCGACCCTCGCGCTCGCGACGCTGCTCAGCTTCGGCGGCGCCAGCCTGGCTGCCGCGGCCGAAGCGGCGGCGGCGCCGAACAGTGAAACCGCGACGAAGTCCGACCAGCCGATCACCGACACCTGGATCACGACCAAGGTCAAGTCGGAACTGGCGACCACCGACGGCGTGAAGAGCATGGACATCGACGTCAAGACGGTCGACGGCTCCGTCACGCTGACCGGCGTGCTCGCGAACGACATCGCGGTGCAGAAGGCGGTCGCGGCCGCGAAGAGCGTCAAGGGCGTGAAGAACGTCGATTCGAGCGGCCTGAAGTCGCGCAACTGACGCGCGAGCAGCTCCGGACTACCGCAAGCAGCACGGGAGATACGCAATGAACGAAGACAAGATCAAGGGACAGTGGAAGCAGCTCGCCGGTAAGCTCAAGGCGAAGTGGGGCAAGCTGACCGACGACGACCTCAAGGTCGCCGAAGGCAACAGCGAATACCTCGCCGGCCGCATCCAGGAGCGTTACGGCATCGCCAAGGACGAGGCGCAGAAGCAGATCCGCGAGTTCGATCGCACGCTGTAACGTCGACGCCGGATGCAACGTGGAGGGCGGCGCTCGGGCCGCCCTCTTTTTTTTCCGCGGAAGTCCTCTCACGCAGCGCGGTTCCAGCCGCTCCATGCCCTTCGCGGAACGCGACCTCAGCCGCGCAAGGCGTCGCGCAACGCGGCGAGGCGATCACCGTAGGCGGCGGCGCGCGCGGTGTCGCGCCGCAACGGCTGGCGCACCTGCGCCGTGCTCGGCGTGCGCACGCCGCGTTCGGCGGTGTGGAACGCGAGGCAGGCGGGGTCGAAGTCGAGTCCGCAGAAGGCGAGCAATGCGCGAATCTCCGCCTCGGGTTCGAGCAGCAGGCGGCCGTAGTCCTGCAAGCGGATATGGCGCGGGTGCAGCGCCGCCCACTCGCGCATGAGCGCGTCGTAGCCGCGCCAGTACGCGCCGAGGTCGGCGAGGTCGTAGCTGTAGTCGGCGAGCCGCGGCGCGAACAGCTGCTTGTAGCAGGACCAGCACGTTTCGAGCGGATCGCGCCGGCAGTCGATGATCGTCGCCGCGGGGAGCATCGCGCGAATCGCGCCGACGAGCATCCAGTTGGCGGGCAGCTTGTCGGTCGAACGCGGCTTGCGCGTGCGCCAGCGGCGCGTGCGCGCGAGGTAGTCGCGACCGAGGCGTTCCCAGTCGACGGGCGTCGCGTCCGCGCTCCAGCGCGGAAAGCCGAGGCCGCGCCGCTGCCCTTCCGCGGCGATGACCGCCGGCAGGTCGTGCAGCTCGCTCGCGCCCTCGACCGCGGGATGCGCGGCGAGGATCTGCTCGACGAGCGTCGTGCTCGAACGCGGCAAGCCGACCACGAAGACGATTTCCGCGCCGAGGTTCGCCGGCGCGGCCACGGGCGGGGTCGCGAACGCCGCGCGCAGATTGGCGACCTGCAGTGCGTAGTTCGATGCGCTCCAGTTCGCCTGGCTGCGCCGCTGCGCGTTCGCCGCGGCGAACGCGGCAAACGCGTCGTCGAGGCGACCCGCGTCCTCGAGCACCTTGCCGAGCGCGAACTGCAACACCATGCGTGCTTCCGCACCGATGCGCGCGTCGCCCGCGAGCCGCTCGAGTGCGACGACCTCGTCGTCGGCGAGCCGCACGGTCTTGAGGTCGACCAGGCTGAACCAGCCTTGGTACGCGCGCGCGCCACCGGCGCGGGCGAGCGCGCGGTAGTGTGCGGCGGCATCGTCGATGCGACCGAGCGCCTGCAGGTTGCGTCCGAGCAGCAGGCGCGCGACGTCGTGGCCGGGTTGCAGCGCGAGCAGGCGCTCGCCCGCCGCGATCGCGTCCGCGTGCAGGCCGAGCTGGTCCGCCTGCGTGCCGAGCCGCAGCCACGCGTCGACGTCGCGCGGGTTCCGGACGCAGGCCGCGCGCAGCTGCGCGAGTGCGTCGTCGGAGGCGGGATCGGATGAGGTCATCGGCATGGCCGGCAAGGCGCAACGAAGCCTGTTGCGAGCGGCCTAGGCTAGCAGGTCGAAACGCGGGGCCGCCCGCACGTTTCGCCGCGCCTTCGAAGCAACTCCGCGTCGTCCGTCGTCAATGCCGCTGCGCGAGCGCGAGGCCGATGCCGGCGCCGATCAGGCACGTTCCCGCCGCCGCGCCCGTGCAGCGCGCGTAGCGCGGATTCGCGTGCAGCGCGCGGCTTCCGCGCGCGGCGACCCAGGCGTAACCGGCGAGCACGGCGAATTCGGAAGCGACGCTCGTCAGCGCGAGCACGGCGATCTGTGGCGCGACCGCCTGCGCGGGATCGACGAATTGCGGCAGCAGCGCGGTGAAGAACAGGATCGCCTTCGGGTTCGCGAGCTGCAGCAGCACGCCTTGCCGCCACATCGCGAACGGCGCGGGAGTGCCGCGCACGGCGCTCGTGCGCAAGCCCGCCCCTCGCAGAGCTTCGCGCCATTCGGCGATGCCGAGCCAGGCGAGATAGGCGACGCCGAGCCATTTGATCGCGACGAAAAGCGGCGCCGCCGCCGCGACGACTGCGGCGAGGCCGAACGCCGACAACAGGAAGTAGAGCGTGTTGCCGGACAGGATGCCGAGGTTCGCCGCGAATGCCCGCGGCGCGCCGTGGCGCATCGCCTGGCCCACTACGTACAGAACCGCCGGGCCGGGCACGAGCGACAGCGCGGTTTCGGTGACGAAGAAGGCGAGCCAGGTCTGCGTGGTCATCGGATTCCGTTCGGCGCATGCGCGTCAGTGGTCGTATGCCGATTCGCCGTGCGAGCGGATGTCGAGCCCTTCGCGCTCGTGCTCTTCGTCGACGCGCAAGCCGACCAGCCGATCGGCGGCCTTGTAGGCGACGAACGCGACCGTGCCGCTCCAGAGCAGGGTGATCGCGACCGCCTTCGCCTGCGCGAACAGTTGCACCGCGATGCCGGGGTAGCCGGTCGCACCACTGACCCAGTCGGTCACGAGTCCGGGGCCACCGAGCACGGGCGCGTTGAACACGCCGGTGAGCAGCGCACCCGTGATGCCGCCGAGCGCGTGCACGCCGAACACGTCGAGTGCATCGTCGGCCGCGAGCAGGCGCTTGAGCCCGGTCACGCCCCACAGGCAGACGAGGCCCGCGATCGCGCCGATCGCGAACGCGCCGGCGACGCCGACGTTGCCCGCCGCGGGCGTGATCGCGACGAGGCCCGCGACCGCGCCGGAGGCGGCGCCGAGCATCGACGGCTTGCCTTTGAGCAGCCACTCGGCCGCGGTCCAAGACAGCACCGCGCACGCGGTCGCGAGGTAGGTGTTGAGGAACGCGAGCGCCGCGGTGCCGTTCGCCTCGAGCGCGGAGCCCGCGTTGAACCCGAACCAGCCGAACCAGAGCAGTGACGCGCCGATCATCGTCATCGTCAGGCTGTGCGGCCTCAATGCCTCGCGGCCGTAGCCGATGCGCTTGCCGACGAGCCACGCGCCGACGAGGCCGGCGATGCCCGCGTTGACGTGCACGACGGTGCCGCCGGCGAAATCGAGCGCGCCGAGGCGCCAAATGAAACCCGCCCGGGCATCGAGCGCGGCGGCGTCGGCGCCGACGACGTAGGCATCCGGCCCGGGCCAGTACCAGACCATGTGCGCGATCGGCAGGTAGCTCGCGCTGAACCAGATCACGACGAACACGAGCAGCGCGGAGAAACGGATGCGCTCGACCAGCGAGCCGACGACGAGGCAGCAGGTGATCGCGGCGAACGTCGCCTGGAACACCGCGAACACGATCTCGTACATCGGCACGCCCTTGGAGAACGTCGAGGCGAGCGCCCACGTGCCGTTCGCGGGATCGGCGATGCCGGCGAGGAACACGCGATCGGTGCCACCGATCACGGCGTTGCCCGCGCTGAACGCGAGGCTGTAGCCGTACGCGAACCAGAGCACGCTGACCAGCGAGAACACGACGAATACTTGCATCAGCACCGACAGCATGTTCTTGCTGCGCACGAGCCCGCCGTAGAACAGCGCGAGCGCGGGAACTGCCATCAGCAGCACGAGCGCGGTCGAGACGAGCATCCACGCGGTGTCGCCCTTGTCGGGCACGGAGGCGGCGGATGCGAGCGCCGGCACGAGCGCGAGCGCGACGACACCGGCGCGCGCCGCGCTAGAGCGCATCGTCGCCTGCCTCGCCCGTGCGCACGCGCGTCGCCTGTTCGAGCGGCACGACGAACAGCTGGCCGTCATGTTCGCGCCCGGTGCGCGCCGCTTCGAGCAGCGCGTCGACGACCGCGTCGACGCGCTCGTCGACGACGACCGTCTCGACGCGCAGCTCCGCCGCGAAGTCGACCACGTACTCGGCGCCGCGGTAGATCTCGGTGTGGCCGCGCGCGCGGCCATAGCCGCGCAGTTCGGTCACGGTGACGCCACCGGCGCCGGCGCGCGCGAGCGCCTCGCGCACGTCGTCGAGCTTGAACGGCTGGATGATCGCGGTGACCAGTTTCATGCCCGCCCTCCTGCCGCGCCGCGGGCCGGCGCCCACGGCGTTCGAGCGATGCGCCGGCGGCATCGCACCGCCGGCGCGGAGCCTCAGATCGCGTAGTACATCTGGTACTCGAGCGGATGCGTCGCCGCGCGGAAGCGCGTGACTTCCTGCATCTTGAGGTCGATGTAGGCGTCGATGAGGTCGTCGCTGAACACGCCGCCGGCCTTGAGGAAGCCGCGATCCTTGTCGAGCGCCTCGAGCGCCATGTCGAGCGAATGGCACACGGTCGGGATGTTCTTCTCTTCTTCCGGCGGCAGGTCGTACAGGTCCTTGTCGGCCGGCGCGCCCGGATCGATCTTGTTGATGATGCCGTCGAGGCCGGCCATCATCAGCGCGGTGAACGTGAGGTAGCCCGACTGCATCGGATCCGGGAAGCGCACCTCGATGCGGCGCGCCTTCGGGCTGTGCACGAACGGGATACGGCAGCTCGCCGAGCGGTTGCGCGCGGAGTACGCGAGCATGACCGGCGCCTCGAAGTGCGGCACGAGGCGCTTGTAGCTGTTGGTGGTCGCGTTGGCGAACGCGTTGATCGCGCGCGCGTGCTTGAAGATGCCGCCGATGTAGTACAGCGCGGTCTGCGACAGGCCGCCGTAGAGGTCGCCGGCGAACAGGTTCTGGCCGCCCTTCGACAGCGACTGGTGCACGTGCATGCCCGAACCGTTGTCACCGACCAGGGGCTTGGGCATGAACGTCACCGTCTTGCCGTTCTGGTGCGCGACGTTCTTGATCACGTACTTCATCGCCATCAGCTCGTCGGCCTTGCGCACGAGCGTGTTGAAGCGCGTGCCGATCTCGCACTGGCCCGCGGTGGCGACTTCGTGGTGGTGCACCTCGACGGTCATGCCGACCTGCTCGAGCACCTTGCACATCTCGCTGCGCAGGTCCTGGAACGAGTCGCCCGGCGGCACCGGGAAGTAGCCGCCCTTGACGCCCGGGCGGTAGCCGGAATTGCCGCCCTCGAACTTCGCCGACGACGACCAGTGGCCTTCCTCCGATTCGATCTCGAAGAAGGTCTTCTGCATGTCGTTCTGCCAGCGCACGCCGTCGAAGATGAAGAACTCGGGCTCGGGGCCGAAGAACGCCGTGTCGGCGATGCCGGTCGACTTGAGGAACGCCTCGGCGCGCTTGGCGACCGAGCGCGGGTCGCGCGAGTACGCCTGCATCGTGCTCGGCTCGAGCACGTCGCACTGCAGGACGAGCGTCTTGTCGGCCATGAACGGATCGATGAACGCGGCGTCGGCGTCGGGCAGCAGCACCATGTCCGACTCGTTGATGCCCTTCCAGCCGGCGATCGACGAGCCGTCGAACATCTTGCCGTCCTCGAACAGCGATTCGTCGACCGCGTGCGCGGGGAAGGTCGCGTGGTGCTGCTTGCCGAGCATGTCGGCGAAGCGCAGGTCGACGAACTCGACCTCGTGGTCCTTGATCATCTTGAACACGTTCTGGGCGGGCATGGCGAAGCCTCGGCAAGGAATGGACGACGAGTCATAGCAACGGTCGTGCCAGCTCCCGAGGGGCCGCCACGGCGCCAATCCCGAGGGCACGGCATCGCCGAATGCACCACGATGGTGCAAAACCCGACGGCCATTGCCCCACGATGGCGCAGCGTCCAGCCCGTACAATCCACGCTCCCTTCCCCGCCCGCCCCGTCCCGTGAGCGACCTCGCCAGCCCCGTCCTGCTCGGCCTCATCGAAGGCATCACCGAATTCCTGCCCGTCTCCAGCACCGGCCACCTGCTCGTCGCCGAGCACTGGCTCGGCGCGCGATCGGACCTGTTCAACGTCGTGATCCAGGCCGGCGCGATCCTCGCGGTCGTGCTCATCTACCGCGAACGCCTCTGGCGCCTCGCCTGCGGTCTCGGCGATCCGCTGCAGCGCGACTACGCGTTCAAGCTCGCCGCCGCATTCCTCGTCACCGCGGTGCTCGGCTTCGCCGCGACGCGGCTCGGCTTCAAGCTGCCCGAATCGATCACGCCGGTCGCATGGGCGCTCGTGCTCGGCGGCGTCTGGATGCTCGGCGCGGAAGCGGTCGCCGCGCGCCGCCCGGAGCGCAGCACGATCACCTGGACCGTCGCGATCCTCGTCGGCCTCGCCCAGGTCGTCGCCGGCGTGTTCCCGGGCACGTCGCGTTCGGCCGCGACGATCTTCGTCGCGATGCTCGCCGGCACCGGCAACCGCGCCGCGGCGACCGAGTTCGCGTTCCTCGTCGGCATCCCGACGATGTTCGCGGCGAGCGGCTATGAGCTGCTGAAGACGCTCAAGGGCGGCGGCGAAGTGCACGAGGACTGGAGCGCGCTCGCACTCGCGTTCGTCGTCTCCGCGGTCACCGCGTTCGTCGCCGTGCGCTGGCTGCTCGGCTACATCCGCACGCACCGCTTCACGCCGTTCGCGGTCTACCGCATCGCGCTCGGGCTCGCGCTGCTCGCGTTCGCCTGAGCGCTCGATCGCGCTCGATCGCGACGCTTACAGGCCGGCGGCCCGATTGAAGTCGCCGATGCCGCTGATCAGCGAAGTGACCGCCTCGCGCTCGATCTCGGTCAGGTGCGGGTTCCACGCGTCGAGCAGCATCACGACGCGCGTCGCGTCGCTGCGGTTCCAGGCTTCGTGCTCGAACGTGTCGTCGAAGCTGAAGCAGCGGCCTTCCTGCCAGCGCAGCGACTGGCCGCCGACGGCGAGCGCGAGGTCGCCGTCCGGCACGACCAGCGGCAGGTGCGTGACGACGCGCGTGTTGGTCACGCCGTGGTGCGGCAGGATGTGCGAGCCCGGCGTGAGCACCGAGAAGCACACCTCCGGCGAATGCTCGCGGATGCGGCACAACGGCAGCGTGTCGAGCACGGCCGACGTGCGCGGGCAGCGTGCCGCGTTGGCGTCGTTGCGCACGCCGTGGCGGAAGAAGAAGAACGCGTCCCACACCGGCGTGTCGCGTTCGTTGCGCAGGTGCGAGGCGAGCGGCGCGGTGTCGTCGAAATGGCCGAGGAACGGCTCGAAGCCGCTGTCCGCGGCGAGCACCGCGCGCATTTCCTCGCGGATCGTCGCGGTGTGCGTCTCGAGCGTCTCGAACCACGGGAACAACTCGCGCGCGAACACCGGCGTCGCCGGCAGCCCGGGCACGTAGAAGAATTTCGGGCGCTGGCGCGGATCAGGATAGTCGGGCTCGAGTTCACCCAGGTAGATCGCGAGGCCGCGCCCGACGCGCGCGAGCGCGGCATCGCCGTGCTTCTCGCGCAGCGGCGTCAGCAGCGAGGCGAACAGCATGCGCCGTCCGGACGCGACCGCGCGCATCGCGTGCTTGACGAGCGGACGCAGCGGCGCGTCGGTGGTCGCGTCGCTGAGCCACAGGCCGTGTTCCTGCGCGTGCAGGATCGCGCCGAAGTACGCCGGCAGCGCCTGGCCCAACCGGCCGCGTGCCTCGAGCACTTCACCCAGGCGCAGGCGCGCGACGTACAACGCCGGCGCGAGGCGCACGGCTTCGGCGAGCGCAGCGTGCGCTTCGTCGAGGTGGCCGAGTTCGCGCTGCAGCACGCCGAGGTTGGTCAGCGTGGTCGTGTCGCCGGGATGCGCCGCGTGCGCGCGGCCGAGCAGTTCGAGCGCGGCGTCGGCCTGGCCGCGGCCGTGCGCGCAGATCGCGAGGAAGTTCAGCGCATCCACGTCGTCGGCGTGTTCGCGCAGCAACTCGCCGAACGCGCGCTCGGCCTCGGCGACGCGCCCCTGCGCGACGAACGCGAGCGCGGTGGCGCGCCGCTCGTCGGCGGCCGTGGTTCCCGAAGTCGTGGTCATGTCGTGGTGCCCTGCGCGGAAACCGCACATGCTAGCAGCGCACGTCGCCGCACGTCGCCGCACGCCGCCGATCAGCGCCGCAGGGCGACGCTCAGCGTGTACGTGCCGGTCAGCTCCGCTTCGGCGAGCACGTGGCCAGCCATCGCCTCGCGCAGTTGCGCGAGCGAGTAGCCGCTGCGCAGGCCGAGCCCGGCGACGTCGAGCGCGTGGATGCGGAAATGGTAGTGGTGCACGCGCTCGTCGTTCCACGGCGGGCACGGCCCGTCGTAGCCGAGATAGTCGCCGGCCATCGTGGCATCGCCGGCGAACCAGCCGGTGTAGTCGTTGAGCCCCTGGCACGCGCCGGCCGGACCCGGCGGCGTGCGCTTGCCGTGCGCGACGACACCGTCGCCGCAGCTCGCCCGCGCGAGTTCGCGGCAATCGGCCGGGATGTCGGCGATGAGCCAGTGCACGAAGTCCGTGCGCGGCAGCGACGCCGGCACGCGGCGTCCGGGCTGGTTGACGTCGTCGCCACGCGTGGGCACGTCGCTGTCGATGCAGGTGATCGCGAACGATCGCGTGCCTTCGGGGACCTGGTCCCACGCGAGGTGCGGATTGCGGTTCGCCGACGGTACGCACGGCGTGTCGGCGGAACCGGGGCGCCCGAACGCGCAATCGTCGGGAATCGGCTGCATGTCGCGGAAATCGTCGCTGTGGATACGCACGGGCGGCACCTCCTGCCCGCAGTATCGCGCACGCCGGCGCGCACGCGACAGTCGTGCGCGCACGTATGGACGCGGCGTTCAGCTGGCGACGAGCTTGCCGAACGGTCCGGCGAGCGCGTCGCGGTAACCCTGCCAGTGCCCTGCGGCGAAACGCACCGGCAAGCCACCGAGGCTGCGCGTCATCGCGGCGAACTGCGCGCCCGGCTCGAGCACGTCGAGGCCGAGGAAGCGCGCGAGCGCGTCACCCGCGCCGGCCGGATCCTCGAGCAACGCATCCGCGGCGACGACGAGGCGACGCGGCGCGGCGAGCGCCGCGCCGTGATGCAGGTGGCGGCGCGCGCGCACGAGCCATTCGGCGGCGCCGTCGACGTCGCTGCACGGGAAGCCGCGCGCCCAGCCGAATGCGAGCCAGTTGAGCAGCGCGTCGCGCGGATCGCGCTCGACCACGACGATGCGCGCACCGGGCATCGCGCGATGAACGAGCGCGAGCAGGTGCGCGTCCCAGCGCGGCAGCCAGTCGACGATCGGCCGATCGAGGGCGATGTCGGCGGCGCGCAACGGCGCGAGCCAACGTTCCCGCAAGGCTTCGCGCGCGGCGGCGTCGAGATCGCCGCAATAGTGCTGGAAGCGCGGCTGGCTGAAGTCGTCGGCGCGGGTGGCCGGACCGATGCGATCGCGCAGCACGGTGAGGCCGGGCTGGTCGGCGAGCAGCGCGGCGACGCGCTCGACGCCACTCCCGGGCGCGCCGAGCAGCAGCACGGGCGCGTGCGCCCACGGCGCCTGTGCCGGTTCGGCGAGGGCGACGTCGAGCTGCGGGTGCGGATCGGCGAGCGCGGGCACCGCGAGCGGTGCGCCGCGCTGCGCCTCGGCGAAGCAGCGCACCGCTTCGGCGGCTTCGCCGGCGCGATCGTGCAGGCGGCCCAGATAGTTCCAGCGCAGGCGCGCCTGCCCTTCGGTGAGGTCCTGCCGGTCGAGCGCGTCGAGCATCGCGCGCGCGCCGTCCGGGTCGCCTTCGCGCAGGCGTGCGCGGGCGCGCACGAGGCGCATCTCGGCATCCTCGCGCGCGGCGAGCACGATGCCCGCGTGCGCCTCGGCGGCTTCGAGTTCGCCGAGGTATTCGGCGAGCAGCGCGAGGCGGTTGCGCGCGAGCAGGTCGGCCGGGTTGCGGTCGAGCCGTTCCTTCCACACCGCCGCCGCCTGCGGCAGGCGCCCGGCGAGGCTGAGCAGGTCGGCGCGCGCGGCACGCACGTCGTCGTCGGGCGAGATCGCCAGGCAGGCGTCGTAGGCGGCGATCGCCTCGTCGACGCGGCCGAGCCGCGCGAGCGACCAGGCGAGCGCGCGCGCGGGCATCGGCTGCGCCGGATCCGCAGCGAGCGCGGCGCGGTACGAGGCGACGGCGTCGTCGTAGCGGCCGTCCGCACGAGCGACGTCGGCCATGCCGACCTGCGCGGCGATCTCGAAGCCGGGGACGCCGAGCAGTTCGCGGTATTGCGCATCGGCATCGGCGCGGCGACCGGCCTTGAGCAGCAGCGCGCCGAGCCAAGGCCGCGCCTGGTGCAGGTCCGGCTTGATGCGCAGCGCGTTGCGGAACGCCTGTTCGGCGAACGCGGGCGTGTCGCGCCGCGCGAACGCCTGGCCGAGCATGAACTGGATCATCGCGTCGTTCGGCGCGAGGTCGGCGGCCCGACCGAGGTGGCGCAGCGCCGCCTCGAGGTCGCCGCGTTCGAGCAGCAGTCCACCGAGGCCGGCCAGCGCGTGCGGCTCTTCGCCGTTGCGCAGCGCGGTGCGGAAGTGCTGCTCGGCGACCGCCTGCTCGCCGCGCATGAGCGCGAGCTGGCCGAGGCCCGCGTGCGCGCCGGCGAGGTTCGGATCGAGCGCGAGCGCCGCGTGGAAGCCGCGTCGCGCCGCCTCGTGGTCGCCCTCGCGGAAGTTCAGCGAGGCGAGCGTGAGCTCGATGCCGGCGTCTTCGGGGGCGAGTTCGTGGGCACGACGCAGCAGCGTGCTGCCTTCGGGCGTGTCGCCGAGCTGGTAGCGCAGCATGCCGAGCAGGTGCAACGCCTCGACGTCGTCGGGTTGCTCGGCGAGCCGCTCGCGATACCCCTTCTCGGCCTCGTCGAAACGGCCCTGGCGATGCTGGTCGATGGCGTCTTTGAGCATGCGTGCGTCGTCGTGCAGTTGCGGAAGGCGCGCCTGCGGGCGCGCCGGACCGCCGATTATGCCGCATCCGGCCATGCTAGGCTTTCGCGTTTCGAGCCTCGCACGCCGCCGATCGTGAGCCGCAACCAGGACCTCACCACCCTGCTCAGGGCACGCACCCCGCTGCTGCTGGTCGATTCCGCCGATGAAAACGGCGTGATCGAGGGCTTCCGCCATGCGATCGCGCAGTCGTTGCGCCCGTTCTGGCGCTGGAGCATCACCGGCGGCCTGGAACGGCTCGATCTCGACCTCGACGAGGACGACGACGATGCGACGCGCGAGGCGCCGGACGCGAGCCTGAGCCTGCAGGCGATCAAGCGCACGCCCGTCGCCGGCGTCTACCTGCTGCTCGATTTCCAGCCGTATCTGCGCTACCCGATGACCCTGCGCCTGCTGCGCGAGATCCTGCAACGGCAGGACTCGGCCGAGCACACGCTCGTGCTCGTCGGCGCCGGCATCGAACTGCCCGAGGAACTCGCCGCGGTGGCGACGCGCTTCGAGTTCGCCTTGCCGGACAAGGAGGCGCTCGCCGCGATGCTGCGCGAGGAAGCGTTCCGCTATTCGCGCGACCACGACGGTCGCCGCGTCACGGTCGACGCCGACGCCGCGCGCGCGATCGTGCGCAACCTCGTCGGCCTCGCGCTCGACGACGCGCGGCGCATCGCGCGCAAGCTCATCTACGACGACGGCGCGATCACCGCTGCCGACCTGCCGGAACTCGCGCGCGCGAAGCATGCGCTGCTCGACCGCGACGGCCTGCTGCACTTCGAATACGACACCGCGCAGTTCGCGCGCATCGGCGGGCTCGCGCGCCTCAAGCAGTGGATCACCCAGCGGCGAGCGGCGTTCCTCGGCGAGAAGCAGACGGTCAAGCTCGACCCGCCGAAGGGCGTGCTGCTGCTCGGCGTGCAGGGCTGCGGCAAGAGCCTCGCGGCGAAGGCGACGGCGGGCGGTTTCGGCGTGCCGCTCGTGCGCCTCGATTTCGGTTCGCTCTACAACAAGTATCACGGCGAGACGGAGCGCAACCTGCGCGAGGCGCTGAAGAGCGCCGAGCTGCTCGCGCCGTGCGTGCTGTGGATCGACGAGATCGAGAAGGCGCTGTCGACCTCGGGCGACGACGACGGCGTGTCGCGCCGCGTGCTCGGCTACCTGCTCACCTGGATGGCCGAACGCAAGTCGCCGGTGTTCCTCGTCGCGACCGCGAACGAGGTGCAACAGCTGCCGGCCGAGTTGTTGCGCAAGGGCCGCTTCGACGAGACGTTCTTCGTCGACCTGCCCGATGGGCCCACGCGCGCGGAGGTCTTCCGCCTGCACCTGGTGCAGCGCGGCCTCGACCCGGCCACTTTCGACCTCGCCGCGCTCGCCGGCGCGAGCGACGGCTACTCGGGCGCCGAGATCGAGCAGATCGTCGTCGCCGCGCTGTACGCGGCGGCCGCGGCGAAGCAGGACGCGCCGACGCAGGCGCAGCTGCTCGCCGAATGCGCGGCGACGCGACCGCTGTCGGTGCTCATGGCGGAGAAGGTCGCCGCGTTGCGCGCGTGGGCGCGCGGCCGCACGGTGCCGGCGGACTGAGCGCGCCGACACGACGATGCACGACACGCTCGATCGCATCGTCGCGTTCCTCGCCGGCATCGGCCTGCCACCGCGCGCGGCGACGCTGGGCGGCGACACGTTCCTGCCCGGCATCCGCATCACGCGCGGCGAGCTCCTCTACGACCCGGCACGCATCGCCTGGCCCGCCGACCTGCTGCACGAGGCCGGCCACATCGCGCTCGTGCCGGCCGCGCATCGCGCCGCGCTCGACGACGCGCTGACGTCCGAGCAGCACTTCGAGCACGGCGGCGAAGTCGAGTCGATCGCCTGGTCGTACGCGGCGAGCGTGCGACTCGCGCTGCCGGCCACCGACCTGTTCCACGACGGCGGCTATCGCGGCCAGTCGCCCGGCCTCGCGCTGTCGTTCTCGCTCGGCGTCTACGTCGGCGTCGCCGGCCTCGTCGCGCTCGGCCTCTGCGCAGCCGGCGACGACGCTCGCCGCCGCGGCGTCGAGCCGTATCCGCACATGCTGCGCTGGCTGCGCGACTGAGCGACACCTCGCTGTGCGAGCGACCGAAGCCGCGATGCTCCCGCAGTCCCGAACGAAGGCATCGCGGCTTCCGCCGCTCCCACAGGAGAAGTGGCTATGTGCCCGACGCGTCGTGCGCGAGATGCCGCTGCATGCGCTGCGCGATGTAGTCGGCGGTGAAACTGCGCAAGCTCGCGTCGAGGATGAAGCCGCAATGGCCGCCGTGCGCGGCGATGTCGAGTTCGACCTGCGGCGGCAACTGCAGCGCGCGGAAGTCGGCGACCGGGATGACCGGGTCGTCGGCCGCGGTGAGGATCGTCGCCGGCATCGCGAGCGCGCGCAGGCGGTCGCCGGCGATCGAGTAGCCGTCGAGGTAGGCCTCGAGCGAACCGAAATCCGTGTGGCGCAGCACGAGCGCGCGCGTGAGTCCGCGCAGGTCCGAGGAGAGATCGTCAGCGCTGAACCAGTCGACCTCGGGAAACAGCGCGCGCTTGCGCCGCAGCGATTCGCGCCACTTGTGCAGGAAGTAGCGCTGGTAGATCCACGGCCCCTCTTCGAGGCCGAACAGGCCCGCGGCGGGGCTCACGACCGGGCACACCGCGAGCGCGTAGCGCACGGCATCGGGCGCGCGCAGCGCCACGCGCAGCGCGAAGTTGCCGCCGAGCGAGAAGCCCGCGACGGCGACCGGCGCCGCGGCGAACGCGCCGCGCACCGCCCGCACCGCGCCGACGACCTCGTCGATGCGGCACGAATGGAACAGCTCGCGATTGAGGTGATGGGTGTCGCCGTGGTCGCGGAAGTTGAGGCGGAACACGTCGAAGCCGTCGTCGAGCAGGCGTGCGCCGGTGCCAACGACGTAGGACGACTGCGCGCTGCCTTCCCAGCCGTGCAGCAGCACGACGAGGCCGAGCGCGTGCTCGCGCCGGTCCTGGCGCGCGAGGAAGCCCTGCAGGCGCACGCCGGGACCGCACTCGAGCACGTGTTCGGCGCTGCGCCGGTCGATCGCCTGCCGTGCGCGCCGCAGCGCGAAGCGGCGCAGCGCGCTCGAGGCGAGGATCGATTGCAGGTGCGGATTGGCGAGCCAGCGCGACGGCGTGAAATCGGCGCCGCGCAACAGTTCGTCGCGCCGATCGGGCGCGTCCGCCGCGACGCCGATCAGTACGCCTTCACTCGTCGCCATAGCCGAGCGTCTGCACGATGCGCGCGCGGCTGGTTTCCGCCATGCGCCGGCGTGCCTCGGGCGTCGCCGGCACCGGCTCGAGGAAGTGGATCTCCGCGTCCATCGCCGGGTTGCCGAGCACGCGCAGGAAATTGGTGAAGAAACTTTCCTTGCGGCCGAACGGCACGCGCGCGTCCTGGCGGCCGTCGCGACCGTAGCGCAGCGCGACCGGCTGCACCGCGACGTCGGCGTCGAGCGCGGTCTGGAAGATGCGCGCGTGGAACGTGCCGACGCGATCACCGTGGCCGCTGCCGCCTTCCGGGAACACGCCGACCGGTTCGCCTGCGCGCAGGCGTTCGACCACCCGGCCCATGACGACGTTGAGCGAATCGGTATTGCCGCGGCGATGGAAGATCGTGCCCGCGCGCGAGGCGAGCCAGCCGACGAACGGCCAGCCGGCGATCTCGCTCTTGGCGACGAAACTGACCGGTCGCTGGCTGTGCATGAGTTCGATGTCGAGCCACGAGATGTGGTTGGCGACGTACAGCACCGCGCCCGGCAGCGGCTCGCCGAAGCGGCGGATGCGCAGGCCGAAGATGCGCACGAGGCGGCCCGACCACCAGCGGATCATCGCCTTCTCGAACGTCGCGCGGCCGACGCGGATGCGCGCCGCGAGCGGATTGAGCGCGAGCAGCGCGAGCGGCACCGCGATGATCGCGTGCAGCAGCAGCTGCGGCACGCGCCAGGCGTAGCGCCAGGAACGCAGGCGATCGCTCGGCGGTGCGGCGGCGACGGGAGATTCGACGAGTCGGTTCATCGTGGCGTGACGGTATGGGCGCGATAGTAGCGGAGTTTGGTGCGCCGCCGCACGCCGGCGGGCGGGCGACGTTCAGGCGTCCTGCAGCTGCAGGATCGCTTCGGCGAGGTCGTTCAGGTGCTGCTCCCACCAGCGCGGCTCGCCGACCTGCGGGAATCCGCGCGGGAACGCCGGATCGTGCCAGCGCGCAGCGACCCAGCCGCCCCAGTGGATCTGCCGCATGAGGCGCAGCGGCTCGACGAGGTCGAGTTCGCGCGGGTCGAAATCACGGAACTCGGCATAGCCTTCGAGCAGCGCGTCGAGCGCGCGCGGTGACGGCGCGAGCATCCACAGGTCCTGCACTGCCGGCCCCGTGCGCGCATCGTCGAGGTCGACGAAGTGCGGGCCACCGTCGGTCCACAGCACGTTGCCGCCGTGGCAGTCGCCGTGCAGGCGCAGGACCGCCGGCGCGACGCTCGCGAAACGCTGCTCGACGAGGTCGGCGATCGCCGCCGTGCGCGCGCGGTAACGTTCCTCGAGGTTGTCCGGCAGCAGGCCCGAGGCGAGCACCGCGCGTGCGCCTTCGCGCACGAACGTGTCGGCATCGATCGCGCCGCGTGCACGAAAGCGCGCGCGCGCGCCGACCGCGTGCAGGCGCGCGAGCAGGCGCCCCATCCAGGCGAGATGGTCGGCCGATTCGAGTTCGGGCGCGCGGCCACCGCGGCGCGGATACAGCGCGTAGCGGAAGCCGCCGTGCACGAGCAGGGTCGCGCCGTCGATCACCAGCGGCGCGACCACCGGCAGCTCCGCTGCGGCGAGTTCGAGCGCGAACGCGTGCTCCTCGGCGATCGCCGCGTCGCTCCAGCGCGCAGGCCGGTAGAACTTTGCGACGAGCGGCGTGCCGTCCTCGATGCCGACCTGGTAGACGCGGTTCTCGTAGCTCGGCAGCGCGAGCAGGCGGCCGTCGGTCGCGTAACCGGCCGCCTCGATCGCGTCGAGCACGGTGTCGGGCGTGAGCGCGTCGTACGGCGCGGCCGCCGTCATCATCTTCAGAGCGCCTTCGGCGTCGGCCGCGGCACCACCGCGAGCGTGAGGCGCGAGATGCAGACGAGGCGCGCGTGCGCGTCGACGATGCGGATCTCCCACACCTGCGTCGTGCGGCCGACGTGCACCGCGCGGGCCGTGCCGGTGACCTCGCCTTCGGTCGCCGCGCGCACGTGGTTGGCGTTGATGTCGAGCCCGACCGCCATCTCGCTCGACTCGATGCACAGGTTGCCGGCGAGGCTGCCGAGCGATTCGGCGAGCGCGACCGACGCACCGCCGTGGAGCAGGCCGAACGGCTGCTTCGTGCGCGCGTCGACCGGCATCGTGCCTTGCACCCAGTCGTCGCCGATCGCGGTCACGCGCATGCCGAGGTGCTCGACCAGGCAGCCGCGATTCCACGCATTGATGCGTTCGAGGTCGGTCGTCTGCTTCCAGATCGCCATCGCCGTCTCCTGCCGGGGACGACGACTATACCTGCGCGCCTCCGACACCGGCGTACTTCGCCGCGCACGCCTCGAAGCTCATCACCGGCGCGACGACGAGGCCGTCCGCCTGCGGCTTCGCGTCGGCGTCGACGAAGATCATGTTGTAGCGGTTCGCCGCGAGCCGGTATCGCCATGACGCCGCGAGGTCGACCACGCCGACGTCGAACGTGAGCGATCGATCCTCGAGCGCGACCAGCCAGTGCTGGTTGTCGCGCCGGTCGGACATGCTGATGATGTCGCCGCGCGCGAGGCGGCGGTCGATCGACGGCCTGAGAACGACCGCGTCGTCGAGGTCGCGCAGGCGATCGTGCGTGCGCGCACGGAACGCGCCCGACACGACGAGGTGCGCCGACACCATGTGGTTGTGCACGTGCGGGATGATCACGCCGTCGCGGCGCATGCCGAACACGCGCACGAACCAGGCACGGTGCGCGCCGGGCGAGACGAGGTCGGCCGGCAGCAGCGGATCGGCGACGTCGGCGAGGCGCGTCGGATAGCGGAACGCGCGCACGAGGCGGTCGATGTCGAGCCAGGCGACGAGGTCGTCGACGGCGACCGACGTGTTGAGCCGCTCGATGCGCGCCTGCCAGTCGGTGACCGCGAGTTCGCCGCGGGCGACGCGTTCGTTGAGGTCGACGAGTTCGCGCGTCCAGCGCACGAGCGGCTCGGGCCGACCCCGCCCCCATGCGCGCGAGCCCGCGAGCGCGGCGAGCAGCACGGCGCCCGCGGCGGCGCCCTGCAGGAAGCGGCGGCGCGACGCGTCGAACCCGTCCGCACCGGCGTCGGCCGCCGTGTCGATCTGCTCGTCGCCCATCGCGCCTCCGCCGTTTCGCCCGCTGCGAGCATCGCCGCCGACGGATGGCCGAATGCGGGCACGCGGCTGGCTTTTCGCCTGCGCGAGTCGAATTCGGCGACAATCGCCCCATTCCACGATCGCCGATCGCGTGTCCCACACCGTCACCCTGCAAGCCAGCGGCAAGCGCTTCGAGGTCCTGCCCGGCGAGACCGTGCTCGAGGCCGCGCGCCGCGCCGGCCTGGCGCTGCCGTATTCGTGCCTCGCCGGCGTCTGCGGCAGCTGCAAGGCGACCCTCATCGACGGCGCCTGCACCTATCCGCGCAATCCGCCCAGCGCACTGAACGCGGCCGAGCAGATGCGCCACCAGGTGCTGCTGTGCCAGGCCGTGCCGACCAGCGACATCACGATCGCCGCGCGCGAGGTCGCCTCGGTCGCCGACATCCCGCGTCGCCGCTTCCGCGTGCGCGTCGCCGAAAAGACCCTGCTCGGCCACGACGTCGCGCGCCTGCACCTGGCGACCGCGCCGGGCGAGCCGCTGCGCCGGCTGGCCGGACAGTACCTCGACGTGCTGCTCGACGGCGGCCGCAGGCGTGCGTTCTCGATCGCCAACGCGCCCACGCGCGACGACGACGCGATCGAGCTGCATGTGCGCCGCGTCGCCGGCGGCGGCTTCACCAACACGGTGTTCGACGTGTTGCAGCCCGGCGCCACGCTCGACGTCGAGGGGCCGCTCGGCACCTTCGTGCCGCGCGAGGACAGCGAGCGGCCGATGCTGTTCATGGCCGGTGGCACCGGCTTCGCGCCGATCAAGGCGCTGATCGAGCACTTCCTCGCGCTCGGCACGCGGCGACCGATCGCGTTGTACTGGGGCGCGCGCGACATGGCCGACCTGTACCTGCGCGAACTGCCCGAACGCTGGGCGCGCGACGTCGCGGCATTCCGCTTCGTCCCGGTGGTGGGCGACGCCAAGCGCGGCGACGCGACGCGCGGCGGCCTCGTGCACGAGGTGCTGCTCGAGGACGAGCCGGACCTGTCCATGTTCGACGTCTACATGAGCGGGCCGCCGGCGATGATCGACGCCGGCCGCCGCGCGTTCGCCGACGCGGGCCTGCCCGAGGAACGGCTGTACTACGATTCGTTCGACTACGCGCCCGACGTCATCGCACAGATCCTGCGCGGCCGCGCGGGCATCGACGGCCTCTGAGAAACTTGTCCGACACTTCGCGGTCGATGCCGCGACCCGACCCGCGAGAACCTCCATGCATCGCCTGATCCTGCTCCCGCTCGCCCTGCTCGCCCTGTTCGCGAGCGCCCCCGCCGCGGCGATGCGCTGCGGCAACCGCCTCGTCACCGACGGCGCGCAGGACTTCCAGGTGCGCGAGCGCTGCGGCGATCCGTTCTGGACCGACCGCTACACGGACGTCGTGGTGATCGGGCGCGACGGGCCGGTGGAGCGCCAGCGCGAAGTGCAGTACGACGTCTGGTACTACAACTTCGGTCCGCGCCAGCTCATGCGCCGGCTCGTGTTCCGCGACGGCCTGCTCGCGCAGGAGGACACGCTCGGCTACGGCGTCGACCGCATCGGCGAGGATTGCGACCCGAACCGCCTGCTCGGCGGGCTCAGCGCGGGCGAACTCGTCGCGCGCTGCGGCGAACCCGCGTCGCGACGCAGCCGCAACGACACGATCGTGCGTCGGGCCGCGCCGGGCATCGAGCGCTGGCGCGACGAACGCCGCGAGGACTGGGTCTACGATTTCGGCGACCGCCGCTACGTCCGCGTCGTGCGCCTCGTCGACGGTCGCGTCGACGCGGTCGATTCGCTCGCGCGCTGACGCGCAGCGTCCGGAAGCGGTGGGCCTGGGCTCACCCTACGTGAGCGGCAGACGCGGCACGCCGTGTTCGCTGCGTTCCTCGAACGCGATCGGCCGCGTGTCGAGCGGGCCGCGCGCAAGCAGCGGCGCGAGCGCGACGGTCGCCTCGCCGCGCGCGCAGCGCAACGCGTTCGCGTAAGCGGTGTTCGCGCCCGCGAGGTCGTTCTCGCCCTTGCGGCAATCGCCGAGCGCTTCCCACGCGGACACCGACGGCGTCAGCGCGAGCGCGCGCTCGAGCGACTCCTCGGCCTTGCCGTACTGGCCCTGCAACACGTACAGGCGACCGAGCGCGGTCAGCAGCGGCGCGCTGTTCGGCGCGAGCGCGAGCCAGGTTTCGGCCTTGCGCAGGCGCGCGCCGGCCTCGGCGCCACCGAGCTCACCGTAGACGGTCGCGAGCAGGTCGCTCCATTCGCGCCGCTGCGCCGATTCGATTTCGTCCATCGCCGCGAGAACCTGGCCGAGCGCGGCGGAACGGCGCGCGAACGCGGCGACGAGTTCGGCACGGCGCCGCTGCGCGCGCGTCGCGCCGCTCCACGCCGCGTTGAGGTGCGCCGCATCGGGTGCGGCGGCGAGCGCGGCGGCGAGTACGCGCGTCTCGAGCGCGGCCTGGGCGTCGGCGGTCAGCGACTGGCTGCGCGCGAGCGCGGGCAGCGCATCGAGCGCGGCCTGCACGTCGCCCTGCGCGAGCGCGGCCTCGGCGAGCAGGCGCCATCCGCGCAACGACAGTTCCCCCGTCGCGGCCTTCGGCTTGAGCAGCGCGAGCGCATCGGCGTGGCGGCCGCTTTCGACGAGGAAGCGTGCACGCGTCGCGTCGGCGGCGCGCGCGCCGCTCGCACCGACCTCGTCGAGTGCCTGCGACGCGCGCTCCGGCGCACCGCGCTCGTAGGCGGCGCGCGCCGACACGAGCAGCGCCGGCGTACGGAAGGCCGCGTTCTGCGCCGCGCGCGCGAGATCGCGCTCGGCCTGCGCGTATTCGCCTTCGGCGAACGCGGTGAGGCCGGCGGCGAGGCGCTCGCGCCCGCGCCGCTTGACCGAGCGGCCCCAGGCGCGGAACGGCCAGCGCGCGAGGCCCCAGGCGAGCGTGAGCGCGGCCCATGCCAGCAGCAGCAGCGCGATCGCGACGACGAGGCTCGATTCGATCGTCGTGCCGCGCAGGCGCACCTGCACGTAGCCGGGATCGGCCGCGAGCCAGTGCCAGGCGAGCGCCGCGACGAACGCGACGACGAGGAACATCAGTACGGTGCGCCAGAGCCTCATGTGCCTGCCCCGTCCGGCTTCGCCGCGGGCGTGATCGGCACGGCGGTTCCCGGCGGATGCGCGAGCGCGCGCGTCGCACGCAGGTTGCGCAATTCCTTGAGCGCACTGCCGAGTTCGGGCAGCTTCGGCGCGAGCGGTTCGACCGCGAGGCGGTCGATCTCGGCGAGCGCGGCGTGCGTCGCTGCGGCACCGTCGTCGAACGTCGCCGCGATGCCCGCGCGCGCATTCGCGAGCGCGGCCTTGTAGCCGTCGGCATCGCGCACGAGCAGCGCCGCCTCGGCGCCGCGCAGGTCGAGCACGACGAGCGAGCGCGCGAGGCCGGGATCATGCGTCGGCACGCCGCGGCCGTCGTCGTGGCTGATCTTCACGAATTGCTCGATGAAGCCGGACCAGCGCGACGGCGCTGCGGCCGCCTCCGCGGTCGCGGCGCGGCGCGCGGGCAACGCGGCGACCGCCTCGCGCAGGTGCGCGAGTGCGGCGAGCGTCACCGGCGCGTCGGCCGGCCGGCTCGCCTCGAGCGCCTGGCGTTCCGCGCCGATCGTCTGCCGCACCGATGCGAACACCGGATCCTCCGCCGCGGCGAGCGCCGAGTCGGCGAGCCGGTAGGCGGAGATCGCCGCGGGCGCGTCCTGGAACAGCGCGAGTCGTTCCTGCGCCTGCTGCAGCAGGAATTCGGCTTCGTTGAGCGCAAGCGCGTCGCGCCCGCTGAGGCGCTGCTCGGACAGGTTCGCGACCGCATCCTCGAGATGGCGCGAGCGCTCGCCGAGCGCGAGCAGTTCCTCGCGCACGCTCTTGTTCACCTCGTCGGCGTCGGCGACGCGCGCGCGCACGCCGTCGAGATCGCGCTTGCGCTGCTCGACGCTGCGAGAGAGCGCCTCGAGCCGCGCGCCGAGGTCGTCGATCGCGGCGGCCTGCGTCGCCGCGCGACCGTGCTCGAGCACGTACACGCGCCACAGCGCGACGAGCGCGATCACGAGCGCAGCCGCGGCGACGAGCCAGGCGATGCCGCCGCCGCGACGCTCGGTGCGCGGCGGCGTGCGCGGCGCGAGTTCGCTGCTGCCCGCGGGCGAGGTACTTCCGATGTCTTCGCTCATGCCGCCATGCTAGCCGAAAGCGCCAGCGCCGGCAGTGCGGCGCCGTGTCACAAACGATGCCGGGCGAGCGCGTGCGCAGCTGCCGCGAGCAGGTCGCGCGGCGCCGCGGAGGTCGCCGTCACGATCGAGCCGAACCCAGCCGCGCGCGCGGCGCCGGCCAGCCGCGCGCTGCTCACGACGATCGTCTGCGCGCGCAGGCGGGCGAGCAGCGGCGGCGGCAATGCGGCGACGAGGTTCGCGAGCGCTTCGCCGCTCGACAGCAGGGTGATCAGCGGATCGTCCGCGGCGGCGAGCGCGTCGAAATGGCGGCGGGTCAGGCGCGGCGGTTCACGCCGGTAGACGTGGATCGCTTCGACCACCGCACCGCGCGCGCGCAGCGCCGGCGCGATGAGGTCGCGGCCGCCGGGCGCGCCGACGAGGGCGATGCGACGGCCGCGCACCTCGGCGAGCCCCGGCACGGCGAGCAGGCCTTCGCTGTCGCTTCGCTCGGGCGCGGTCGCGGCGATGCCGTGCCGCGCGAGCGCCGCGCGCGTACCGCCGCCGATCGCGAAGACGGGCGCGCGTTTCGGCACGCGCACGCGCGGAGCGTGGCGCAGCGCGAAGCGCACCGCCGCCGGGCTCGTGAAGAGCCAGGCATCGAACGCGGCGCGCGGACGCGGCTGCGCGATCGCGAGCAGCGACAGGCCGGGCAGGGGGAACGCGCGTGCACCGAGCCGCCGAGCGCTGCGCAGCAGCGAGGCGCCGCCGGGGCGCGTCACGATGACGCTCGCGCCCGCGAGCGCGGCGTGGCGTGCGTCGGTGCGCGACGGGCGGGCGGGGCTCGGCATGACCCTGATCATACGGCGCCGCTTGAGGCCCGCGCACCGGATACGCACACTGTGCGACTTTGCCGGACACGCCGATGCACGCACCGCCCGCCGCCCTCGCCACCCTGCGCGCCGAGATCGACCGCATCCCGCTCACCCGCGCGATGGGTCTCGCCGTCGAAGGCTTCGACGGCGACGCGCTCACGCTCGCCGCGCCGCTCGCGCCGAACGTGAACGACAAGGGCTGCGCGTTCGGCGGCAGCCTCGCGAGCCTGATGACGCTCGCCGGCTGGGGCCTGCTCGAACTCGCGCTCGAGGCGCGCGCCCTGCACGCGGACATCTACGTCCAGGACAGCAGCATCCGTTACATCGCGCCCGTGTGGCACGACTTCCGCGCGATCGCCGCGGCCGCGCCGGGCGAATCGCTCGACGCGTTCGCCGCGGCGCTCGCCGAGCGCGGCAAGGCGCGACTGCGCGTGCATTGCCGCGTGCCGCTGCCGGACGGCGGCGACGCGGCGACGCTCGACGCGCGCTTCGTCGCGCTCGCCGCACGCTGACGCGGCGCCGCACTCGCTGCGCGATCGGCGCTATACAATCGGCGCATCCGCCGCGGAGGACCCCCATGCATCGCCTGCCGTCCATGCTGTTCACCGCAACCCTCGCCACCGTCGCCGTGCTCGGCGGCTGCGCGACGGACAAGATGCGCTCGAAGACCACGCTGCTCGACGAGACGCTGCGCAGCTACGCGGCGACGATCCGCTGGGGCGAGGTCGCGCAGGCGCTGAACTTCGTCGAGCCGAAGACACTGGCCGAACATCCGCCGACCCAGCTCGAACTCGACCGCTTCCGCCAGGTGCGCGTCACCGGCTACAACGAACAGCCGGTCGTGCCGGTCAGCGAGAACGAGATGCACCAGACCGTGCAGATCGAACTCGTCAACGTGAACACGCAGAGCGCGCGCTCGGTCGTCGACCGCCAGGTATGGAAGTACGACGAGGCAGGCAAGCGCTGGTGGCTGACGACCGGCCTGCCGGACATCTCGCGGCACGACTGAGGCCGCGGCGGGGCGGTCGGCGCTTTCCTCGCCGCACCGCGTGCCGGATAATCGGCGGCTGCACACATCCGTGCTCCCGCCAGCGAAACCGATGTCCGACGTCCTGCACCGCCTGCCCGAGTTCCTCGGCAACCACTTCTACCTCACCCTCGGCTTCGTCGGCGTGTTCGTCGCGCTGCTCGTCACCGAGGCACAGCGCTTCACGCGCGGCTACGCGGCGCTGACCCCGGCCGGGCTGACCCAGCTCATCAACCGCGAGAACGCGCTGCTGATCGACGTGTCGGCGCAGGCCGAGTTCGAGAAGGGGCACATCCCCGGCGCGAAGCACGTCGCGATGAGCGCGCTCGATCCCGAACACAAGGACCTCGCCAAGGCGCGCGACCTGCCGGTCGCGGTCGTCTGCCGCAACGGCCAGACCTCGGCGCAGGCCGCCCAGCGCCTGAAGAAGGCCGGCTTCTCGAAGGTGTTCTGGCTCGAAGGCGGCCTCACCGCGTGGAGCGAGGCGCAGATGCCGCTGGCCAAGGGTCGCGCCTAGGCGGGACACGCCGCGTCCGGATGGTTTTGGCCATCCGGACGTCCGCATCCGGCGCAGGATGCTACCCTGCGTGCCCCACCAGGCACGGAGGTCGGTCATGTCGTACTGCAACGGTACGCCGCGCGGGTTGCGCGGCCTGAAGGCACTGCTCGCGTCGTCGCTGTCCCTGTTCGCCCTCGCCGCCGCGGCCGATCCGCCGACCGTCGGTTCGCCCAACGTCGCCGTCGCCGATCCGGTCGTGCCGCGCCCGCCCGGCACGCCGTGCACGGTGAGCCTCTACCAGGACCAGGCGTTCGCCGATTTCGACGCGAAGCCGTTCACCTACGCGCCGCCGGCGGACTGCCCGGGTCCGTGGCAGAAGGTCGTGCTCGACCTCGACTATTCGGTCACCGCGGGGCGCCAGTTCGACCGCACCGCGACGATCTGGCTCGGCGGCGCGATCCTCTATTTCGGCACGACGCAGGAGCCGTCGGCGACGGTCGCGCCGTCGTGGCACGTCGAGCGCGACCTTACCGACTACGCGCCGCTGTTCTCCGCGGCGCACGCGGGGCGCGCGATCCTCGGCAACTTCGTCGGCAATTCCGGCGGCGTCGATTACACCGGCATCATCCACGGCAACGCGTCGCTGGTGTTCTATCCCACTGTCGCGAGCGTGCCCGACCACCCGCCGCGGCCCGACCTGCTGCTGCCGCTCGCCGGCAGCGCCGACGGAAGCACCGCCGACCTCGCGAGCTCGTCCGACGCGCTCGCGATCACCTTCGACGCGTTGCCGACGAACATCGAGCGCGCCTTCCTCGACGTCTACGCACAGAGCCAGGGGACGGACGAGTTCTGGTACTTCAACCTGCCCGACGACGTGGCCGGCACGTTCGCCGACTACGGCAACACCGCGTTCCGCGAAGGCGAGGTCGCGATCGACGACATCCCGGCGGGCGTCGTGCCGATCTTCCCGTGGATCTTCACCGGCGGCGCCGATCCGCTGCTGTGGCGGCCGATTCCCGGCGTGCAGACGCTCGCGTTCGAACCGTACCGCGTCGACCTCACGCCGTTCGCGGCGACGCTCAGCGACGGCGCGCCGCACACGGTGTCGCTGCGCGTGTTCAACGCGATCGACCACTTCTCGACCGCGGCCAACCTCATGCTCTACCTCGACCACGGCGCGACGCACGTGACCGGCGCGGTGACCACCAACACGCTCACCGCCGATCCGTCGCCGTCGGTGGGCGAAGACGTCGTCGACGACGACGCCGGCAGCCACGGCACGGTCACGGTGACCTCGAACCGAACGTTCACGATCGCCGGCACGCTCGCCACGTCGCACGGCCCGGTGACGACCGAGGTCCGCCAGGCGATCGCGTTCTCGAGCGTGCAGCAACTCGCCACCAACGCCGACTTCTACCCGTACAAGCAGGACACGGTGCAGACGACGACGATCGACTCGACCACCACGCGCACCGACGGCGCCGCGACGAGCGTCGTGCACGAACAACGCAGCTACCCGCTCACGTTCACCTACGAGGACGGGCCGGGCGCCGACGGCAACGAAGTGCTCGCGAGCCACGTCGACCAGGCCCTGCAGCAGCAGGTCGACGTCGGCTACGACGGCTACGTGGCGCGCGGTGCGCAGCGCACGAACCACGTCGTCACGAGCGCACGCCGCCTCTACGACGACGCCGGCAACAACACCGACCTGCAGGCGGACGCGACGCAGAGCTACACCTACCGCGACCCGTTCGGCGCCTGCTGGTCGCGCACGCTCACCGCGAGCCGACGCGGCCTGACCCTGCCGGGCGCGCTCACCGCGGTCGACGACGGCGCCGACTGCAGCGCGTCGACCCTGCCGCTGTCGTGGTTCGACATCTACTACAACTACGCATCGTCGGTGACCGGCGCGACCCTGCAGCTGCTGCCGTGATCCGCACCGCGCGCCCGGCCGTGGCGCCGGGTGCGCGGCCGGCGCGTCCGTGGGATAATCGAAAGCCTTTACCTCCGAATCGAGCACTCCCATGGCAGACAACACCAATGGCGCGGCCGCCCCCGAGCAGAACCAGGCGCAGCTGAACCTGCAGCGCATCTACGTCAAGGACGTCTCGTTCGAGGCACCGGGCGCCCCGCAGATCTTCCAGCAGCAGGGCCAGCCGAACGTCGAGCTGAACCTCGCGCAGCGCGTCGCGCCGATCGGCACCGACGTCTACGAAGTCGTGCTCAGCGTCACTGCGACCTGCCGCGTCGAGGACAAGACCGCCTACCTCGCCGAAGTGCAGCAGGCCGGCATCTTCGGCCTCAGCGGCTTCGACGCGCAGGGCCGCGACGCCGTGCTCGCGACGTACTGCCCGAACGTGCTGTTCCCGTATGCGCGCCAGGTGATCTCCGAGCTCGTGCAGAACGGCGGCTTCCCGCCGTTCTTCCTGCAGCCGATCAACTTCGACGCGCTGTACGCCGAGCAGATGCGCCGCCGCGCCGAATCCGGCGCCCCGCAGGGCGCGAACGCCTGATCCCGCACGGCCGCGGATGATGGCCGTCCGTTCCATGCCGCATGCCGCGCCCGGCCGACGCCGGGCCGCGGTCACGCCGCGATGAACACGTTCGCCGTGCTCGGCGCGGGCTCGTGGGGCACCGCGCTCGCGGTGCAGCTCGCGCGCAACGGCGTGCCGACCACGTTGTGGGGACGCACGCCCCAGGCCGTCGTCGACATGGCGACGACGCGCCGCAACGCACGCTACCTCCCCGATCTCGAATTGCCCGACGCGCTGCAGCTGTCCGCCGCGCTCGAACCGTGCGTGCGCGACGCCCGCACCTTGCTGCTCGCGGTGCCGAGCCACGCGTTCGACGACCTGCTGCTCGCGATCGCGCCGTGGGTCGCACCCGGCGTCGGCGTCGCCTGGGCGACGAAGGGCTTCGATCCCGCCTCGGGCCGCTTCCTGCACGAACTCGTCGCCGAGCGCCTGCCCGGCCACGCGGCCGCGGTCGTCACCGGCCCGTCGTTCGCGCGCGAAGTCGCGCTCGGCCTGCCGACCGCGCTCACCGTGCATTCCGCCGATGCCGCGTTCGCGCAGGACGTCGCGCGCGCGTTGCACTCGCCGCGCTTTCGCGCCTACACCGGCAACGACGTGCTCGGCGCCGAGCTCGGCGGCGCGATGAAGAACGTGCTGGCGGTCGCGACCGGCGTCGCCGACGGCATGCAGATGGGGCTCAACGCGCGCGCGGGCCTGATCACGCGCGGCCTCGCCGAGATGCTGCGCCTCGGCGGCGCGCTCGGCACGCGCGCGGAAACGCTCATGGGCCTCGCCGGCCTCGGCGACCTCGTGCTCACCTGCACCGGCGACCTCTCGCGCAACCGCCGCCTCGGCCTCGCGCTCGGCCGCGGCACGCCGCTCGCGCAGGCGATCGCCGAGATCGGCCAGGTCGTCGAGAGCGTGCAGACGGTCGACACCGTGATGAAGCTCGCCGACGCACACGGCGTCGAACTGCCGATCACCGCGCTCGTGCAGAAAGTGCTGCACGAGGAACTCACGCCGGCGGAAGGCATGCGCGCGCTGCTCGCGCGCGAGCAGAAGCCCGAGTATCCGTAGGGCGGGCACGGCCCGCCGTTTTTCGGTGCGATCGGTGGGCCAGGCCCACCTACATTGGCGTGCCGGCGATGCGGGATTGCTCCTGCACGATCATGCGCTGCCGGCGAAGCCGAGCTGCCGCCATGCCTCGTAGACGACGACCGCTACTGCATTCGACAGGTTGAGGCTGCGGTTGCCCGGCCGCATCGGCAGGCGCAGGCACCGGTCCGGCTCGATCGCGTCGAGCACGTCCTGCGGCAGGCCGCGCGTTTCCGGTCCGAACAGGAATGCGTCGCCGTCGGCGTACGCGATCTCGTCGTAGCGCACGCGCCCGCGCGTCGACGACGCGAACAGTCGGCGCGGCGCGACCGCCGCGAGGAACGAGCCGAGATCGTCGTGCACCGCGACCTCGGCGAACTCGTGGTAGTCGAGTCCGGCGCGGCGCAGCTTGGCGTGGTCGAGGTCGAAACCGAGCGGCCGCACGAGATGCAGCGCGGCGCCGCTGTTCGCGCACAGGCGAATCACGTTGCCGGTGTTCGGCGGGATCTCGGGCTGGTAGAGGACGACGTGCAGCACGCGCGCATTATCGCCCACGTCGACGCCGGATCGGTGCGAGCGGTGCGCGCACCCGTGGCGCGAGCGCGGCGTCGACGCCGCGCTCGCGCCGTCGCGTCACTCGGCGGCGAGCAGCACGCCGTCGGCGTCGCCGGCGAACACGCGCTCGAACGGTGCGACGAGCATCGCGAAGTCGGCGGCGGACGCGGTCACGCGCACGGTCGGCAGCAAGGTGACCGGCAACGCCTCGCCCGCGGCGAGTTCGGTGGCGCCGCCGGCGTCCGGGTTCGCCGCGCGTGCGGTCACGCGCAGTGCCGGCAGCAGCGTCGCGTGCAGCGGCGCGCGCGCCTCGACCGACATGCCTGCATCGGCGGCGGCGGCGAGCGGCACGCGCTCGATGGCGAAGGAACCCGCGACCATCGTCGCGGCCAGGGCGGCGCGGATGAGCGGAGTGCGGACGTTCATGACATGTCTCCTTTTTACGAGCTTCCAGTTCATGCAGAGCAAGCGATGTGCCAACCAGGGGAGCTGCCCTGCTCACGGACTAATGGATGCAGCGAAGGCGAAAAGAGTTGCTAGGCCGGAAGTCATGTCGCGCACGCGCAGAAGGCGATTTCACGTGGTTTTCACGCGATCGCGGATGGGTCGGCATGTCGTCGCCCGATTCGTCGCGAACGCGACGGATGCGCACGTGCGCGACGCGGCGCGCGCGTCCGCCGCGTGCGGACACGCCCGCGGACACGCCGCGGACAGCTACCAGGGGATCTCGTCCCCGCGCTCGGAGAGGAAGCGGCCGCTGTCGCCGACCTTGAGCGCATCGATCGTGCGCAACATCGCCGCGACCGACTCGGGCGCGCTCAACGGCGCGTTCGCGCCGCCCATGTCGGTGCGCACCCAGCCCGGGCACAGCGCGATCACGATCGCGCGCTGCGGCTTGAGCGCGAGCGCGAGGAGGCGGCTCGCCATGTTGAGCGCGGCCTTGCTGATCGAGTAACTCGGGCTGTACAGCGAGTCGGTGCCGCTGATCGAACCGAGCGTGCTGGTCAGGCCGACCACGCGCACGCCGTCGGCGAAACGCGGCGCGAGCGCCTGCGCGAGCAGGAACGGGCCTTGCGCGTTCGTCGCGAAGCTGTCGGCGAGCGCCTTCGCCTCGATCGAACCGAAGCGCTCGCCTTCGACGAGCATGCCCGCGTTGTTCACGAGCAGGCTTACGTGAAGATCGAGCGTGGCGATCTCGCGCACGAGCTCGGCGATCGAGCGCACCTCCGGCAGGGTCAGCGGCAGCACGAGCAGGTGACCGGGATGCGCGCCGGCGAGGCGGGTCAGCTCGAGTGCGCGGCCGGGATGGCGGCAGGTCGCGATCACGCGCTCGCCGCGGGCGAGCAACTGGCGCACGAACTCGAGGCCGATGCCACGGTTCGCGCCGGTGACGAGGGCATGCGGCATGCGCATCTCCTGCGACGCGGCGAACCCTGCCGCTGGTCCGGAGTCTAAAGGACCCGGGCCGCGTGCGGGCGCCCGGCAATGCACCCGCCGTGACCAACGTCCGTTGCGGCCGCCGTCGGCGCCCGCGTACCCTGCGTGTTTCCCCTGATCCGCGCCGTGCAAGGAGATCCCATGCGCAAGCCCCTAGCTTCCCTCGCCGCCGCCGCGGCTTTCGCCTGCACCGGCATCACCGCGGCGCACGCGGCCGGCAGCGACGCGATCGACATCCCGTTCACGCGCTTCACGCTGCCGAACGGGCTCACCGTCGTCGTCAGCGAGGACCACAAGGCGCCCGTGGTCGCGGTCAGCGTCTGGTACCACGTCGGCTCGGCCGACGAGCCGGCCGGCAAGACCGGCTTCGCGCACCTGTTCGAGCACCTCATGTTCCAGGGCTCGGAGAACCACAAGGACGAGTTCTTCCGCCCGTTCGAGCTCGCCGGCGCGACCGACCAGAACGGCACGACCTGGTTCGACCGCACCAACTACTACGAGACCGTGCCGACCACCGCGCTCGACATGGCGCTGTGGATGGAATCGGACCGCATGGGCCATCTGCTCGGCGCGATCGGCCAGCCCGAACTCGACGAGCAGCGCGGCGTCGTGCAGAACGAGAAGCGCCAGGGCGAGAACCAGCCGTACGGCCGCGTCGACGAGCGCGTCGCGGCGAACGCGTTCCCGGCGAACCATCCGTACCACCACGACACGATCGGCTCGATGAAGGACCTCGACGCGGCCTCGCTCGCCGACGTCAAGCAGTGGTTCCAGTCCTGGTACGGCGCGGCCAACGTGACCGTCGCGATCGTCGGCGACATCACGCCCGAGGTCGCGAAGGAAAAGATGCTGAAGTACTTCGGCGACATCCCGGCCGGCGCGCCGGTGCCGCGCCAGCAGCCGTGGACCGCGCCGCGCACGGAGTCGACGCGCGACGCGATGACCGACCACGTCGCGCAGACGCGCATCGTGCGCGAGTGGAACGTGCCCGGCCTCGCCGACGCGGACGAAGGCCTGCTCGAGCTCGCCGCCGACGTGCTCGGCGGCGGCAAGACCTCGCGCCTGTACGAGCGCCTCGTCTACAAGGACAAGCTCGTCGACGACGTCTCGGTGTCGGTGCAGGCGTTCGCGCTCGCCTCGATGCTGCAGCTCACCGCCGACGTCAAGAGCGGCGTCGATCCCGCCAAGGTCGAAGCCGCGATCGCCGACGAGTGGAAGACCTTCCTCGAACACGGGCCGACCGACGACGAACTCGCGCGCGTCAAGGTCGACAACCGCGCGCACTTCATCCGCGCGCTCGAGAAGGTCAACTCGAAGGCGAGCGTGCTCGCCGAGGGCCAGGTCTATCGCGCCGATCCGGCCGCCTACAAGCAGGACCTCGCGCGCATGGATGCGGCGACGCCGGCGAGCGTGCTCGCCGCGGCGAAGAAGTGGATCGCGCGCGGCGACTACACGCTGACGATCACGCCCGCGCCGAAGGACGACAAGAGCGAGCCGGCCGACGAGATGGAGAAGGCGGGTCGCGCCGCGCTCGCCGGCCGCCCCGAGGCGAAGCGGCCGGCGAAGCCGGAGCAGGCGTTCACGACGACGCCGTCGCCGGTCGACCGCGGCAAGGGCGTGCCGGAGGTGGCGACGTTCCCCGACCTCACCTTCCCCAAGCTCGAGCGCGGCAAGCTCAAGAACGGCATCGAGGTCGTGCTCGCGCAGCGCCACACGATCCCCGTCGTGCAGGTGCAGTTCCTGTTCGACGCCGGCTACGCGTCCGACCAGGGGCGCAAGCTCGGCACGTCCGCGTTCACGATGGCGATGCTCGACGAAGGCACCGCCGAACTCGACTCGCTCGAGATCGCGCGCCGCGCCGAACGCCTCGGCGCGATCATCGGTGCCGGCTCCGGCCTCGACAGCTCGAACGCGAGCCTCAACGCGCTCGCCTCGCAGCTCGAGCCGTCGCTGAAGCTGTTCGCCGACGTCGTGCGCAACGCCGCGTTCCGCGACGCCGACATCGCGCGCATCCGCGGCCAGTGGCTCGCGCGCATCGCGCAGGAGAAGACGCAGCCGACCGGCCTCGCGCTGCGCAGCCTGCCGCCGCTGCTGTACGGCGCCGGCCATGCCTACGCGATCCCGTTCACCGGCTCCGGCACGGAAGCGTCGATCACCTCGCTCGCCGCGGCGGACCTGCACGGTTACGTGCGCGACTTCATCCGTCCCGACAACGCGACCATCCTCGTCGCCGGAGACACCACGCTCGAGGCGATCGTGGCGAAGCTCGATACCGTGTTCGGCGACTGGAAGCCGGCCGCGACGCCGGTGCCGAAGAAGAACATCGCGAACGTCGAGCCACCCAAGCGCGCGCGCCTGTTCCTGCTCGACAAGCCGGGCGCGCCGCAGTCGCTGATCCTCGCCGGCGTGGTCGCGCCGTCGACGAAGGCGAAGAACAACCTCGAGATCCAGACCATGAACGGCGCGTTCGGCGGCAGCTTCACCTCGCGCCTCAACATGAACCTGCGCGAGGCGAAGCACTGGGCCTACGGCGCCGGCAGCTTCCTGTCGAACGCGATCGGCCAGCGCCCGTTCCTTATGTACGCGCCGGTGCAGACCGACAAGACCGCCGAGTCGGTCGCCGAGATCCTGCGCGAAGCGAAGGAGGTCGTCGGCGCGCGCCCGCTCACGCACGAGGAGATCGACAAGATCAAGGTCGGCGACGTGCGCAGCCTGCCGGGCGAGTACCAGACCACCGGCTCGGTGCTCGCGGCGATCAGCAGCATGAAGCTGTACGACCGCCCGGACGACTACGTGCAGACGCTCAAGCCGCGCATCGAGGCGCAGACCGACGCCGCGGTGCAGGCCGCCGCGCACGAGGTGGTGCAGCCCGGCGCGCTGACCTGGGTCGTGGTCGGCGACCTCGCGCGCATCGAGCAGCCGCTGCGCAAGCTCCAGCTCGGCGACGTCGAAGTCATCGACGCCGACGGCAAGAAGGTGCGCTGAGCCCGGGCTGCAGCGGATCGTGCGCGCGTCGTTCAGGCGGCGCGCGCTACGATGCGCGCGCCCGATCGGAGGAATTCCATGAAGCGTTGGTCACCGCTGCTCGTCCTGTGCCTGCCGCTCGCCGCCTGCAGCTGGGGCATCAAGCTCGACTCCGGCGGCGAGAAGGTGCGCACCGCCTGGAACGGCGACGTCGAAGGCTGCCGCGACGTCGGCAAGGTCACCGTGTCGGTGATGGATCACGTCGGCCCGATGGACCGCAACGGCCTCAAGGTGCGCGACGAACTCGAAGTGCTCGCGCGCAACGAAGCGGCCACGCTCGGCGCCGACACGATCAAGCCGCTGGGCGACCCGCGCGACGGCGAGCAGCCGTGGGCCGCCTACCACTGCGGTCGACACGAACGCGCGCCGATGAAGATCGAGCAGAAGAACGCGGACGGTTCGACCGAGACCTTCCCGATCAAGAACTGAGCGCGACCCCTCGCCGCAGGACGTTCGTCATCCCCGCGAAAGCAGGGATGACGTCTCTTCAGGTCTCCTAGCGCTCGCTGGCGCGCACGCGTGCCGGCACCGCCGTCGGCAATGACGGGCGCGCGTGCGACGAATGCGTGCGCGGCGCGGTCGCAGCCTGCGACGGGCGCGGCCGCACGATGTCGTCGAATGGCACGATCGCGGCGTCGGGATCGAACCGGCACGGACCGTCGACGAGATCGCCCGCGACGAGCGCCTCGCACTGCTGCTGCAGGCCGGCGACGTCGGGCTGCGCCGCTCCGCCGATCCATGCGCGCAGCGCTTCCCAGCCGGCGACGCCCTCGGCGTCGCTGAAACCACAATGGGTCGGCGTGTCCTCGTCGACGATCGCGATCACGCGCCGGTCCGGCGCGATGCGGTCGCGCACGAAGTCCTGGTTGCCCGGCACGACGAGCTGGTCGCGGCTCGTGTGCATCGAGATCACCTTGACGTCGCCGGTGTCGCCGCGGAAATCCGAGGCCTGGCGCAGCGCGAGCGCGGCCGCGGGATCGGCGACGAGGCGCTCGATTCCGGCATCGATCGCCGGGTCGCTCGAATAGTCGACGCCCGCGGTGGTGAACGGGTTGCGTGCGCCGAGCTTGTCCGGCGCGCGCACGATGTCGGCGAGCACGTAGGTCGCGTAACCGACATTGGTCACGAAGAAGTGCTCGTCGGTGATGTGGGTGAACGCCATCAGCTCGTCGAGGCGGCGCTGCATCGCGTCGTTGCGCAGGTACGGCGGCAGGTTGACGCCGGTGCATTGGTTCACGGCGACGAGCGCGCGCAGCACGCTTTCGTCGTCGGTGAGGTCGCCGATGTCGTCGGGGATGTCGTCGAGGTTGACCGCCCACGGCAGCGGCTCGTCGCCGCGCGGCAGGTCGCCGGCGTCGTGGCAGACGACGTCGTAGGCGAGGCGCAGGTCGATCGCGCTGTCCCACAGGCGCGCACCCGCGGCGGCCGGGCACAGCGCATAGGCGCCACGCATCGGCGGCAGGCCGCGCGTCTCGGCGAGGCGCAGCGTGACCAGCCCGCCCATCGAGCCGCCGTACGGAATCACTTCGCCGGGTTCGCCGACCTGTTCGGCGAACAGCTGCAGCAGCTCGCGGTTGTCCGCGATCGCGGTGAACAGCGCCCAGCCGCGCTGGCGGTAGCTCGTCGCGGCGACCGCATAGCCTTCGGCGAGCATGACCGACTTCAGCGGCCCGAGTCCGGGCGCGTTCTCCGGCGGCTTGAGGTCGAAGCCGTGCTGGTAGAGCACGAGCGTGTCGCCCGCTTGCCAACCGTCGGGCACCTCGAACTGGTACCACGCGCCCGACGGCGCCTCGCCGCTGTAGACATGGCTCGCCGCCTGCACGGCAGCCGCGCCGACGAGCAGGAACACGGCGATTGCAAGATGTAGCCAGGCCCGCATGATGACGCCCCTCCGGTTCGGCGCAGGCCACACTACGAGGCGTTGGCTGAGCGGCGGATTACCAGCGTCGCGGCGGCCCCGGGTGGCGGATCGACCGCCGCGACGGTGCAGGCAGGTAGAATCCGCGCCCATGTCCGCCGCTCCGTCGCGTGCACGCACGCCCAATCCCCTGCTCGCCGCGCTCGGCCGCGTGCTCGAAGGCGTGCTCGAACGCGCGCTCCGGCTCGATCCCGACACGCGCTCGCGCCTCGCCGCGCTCGACGGCCGCGCCGTCACGCTCGATCTCGCCGGTGCGAGCGGGCGCAGCGCGCCGGCGCTGCGCATCGTCGTCGACGGCGGGCGCCTGCGGGTCGGCCCCGCGTTCGAAGGCGACAGTGCGCTGCGCGTCGCCGCGACGCCGGGCAGCCTGCTCGGCCTCGTCCTTGCGCGCGGGCGCGACGACGCGCTGCCGCCCGGCCGCGTGCAGATCGCCGGCGACGCCGACCTCGCGCGGCGCCTCGAGCAACTCGCGCGCGCTTACGCGCCGGACATCGACGCCGCGTTCGCGCAAGCGTTCGGCGACGTCGCCGGCACGGCGATCGCGCGCGCGGTGCGCGGCGCGTTCACCTGGTCGCGCGCGTCCGCGCGCGCGCTCGCACGCGACACCGCCGAGTTCCTCACCGAGGAAGGCCGCGACCTCGTCGCACGCGCCGAACTCGACGGCTTCCTCGACGAGGTGGACGCGCTGCGCGAACGGGCCGAACGCCTCGACGCGCGCGTGCATCGCCTGCGCGCGGGCGGAACCGGCCGCGCATGATCCCGTTGCGCCAGTTGCCGCGCCTGCTGCGCATCGCGAGCGTGTTCGCGCGCCATCGCCTCGACGAACTGCTGCCGGCGCCGCGGCGGCCGCGCGCGCTCGCCTGGCTGCGCGCGCTGACGCCCGCGCCGCGCGCCGAGCTGCTCGCGCTGCCGCGCGGCGAACGCCTCGCGCTCGCGCTGACCGGGCTCGGCCCGATCTTCGTCAAGTTCGGGCAGATCCTCTCGACCCGGCGCGACCTGCTGCCGGCCGACGTCGCCGACGCGCTGACCCAGCTGCAGGACCGCGTCGCGCCCTTTCCCGCGGCGCAGGCGCGCGCGGCGATCGAACGCGCGCTCGGCGACACGATCGCGGCGCGCTACGCGAGCTTCGACGACGTGCCGCTCGCCTCGGCGTCGATCGCGCAGGTGCACGCGGCGACGTTCGCCGACGGCCGCGAGGTCGTGGTCAAGGTGCTGCGCCCGGACATCCACGCGCGCATCGACGACGACGTCGCGCTGCTGCGCGCGCTCGCCGGCGTGGTCGAACGCACGCACCCGAGCGCGGACAAGATCCGCCCGCAGGAAATCGTCGACGAGATCGAGACGACGCTGACCAACGAGCTCGACCTGCAGCGCGAAGGCGCCAACGCCTCGCTGCTGCGGCGCAATTTCGCCGGCTCCGACGACCTCTACGTGCCCGAGGTCTTCTGGTCGCACACGAGCGCGGGCGTGCTCACGCTCGAACGCGTGCGCGGCATCCCGGTCGACGACCTCGCGGCGCTCGACGCCGCCGGCATAGACCGCGTCGCGCTCGCCGAGAAGGGCGTGCGCCTGTTCTACACGCAGGTGTTCCGCGACAACTTCTTCCACGCCGATGCGCACGCGGGCAACATCTGGGTCGACGCGACGCGCACCGCGGACCCGCGCTTCATCGCGCTCGACTTCGGCATCATGGGCTCGCTGTCCGAACGCGACCAGTACTGGCTCGCGGAGAACTTCCTCGCGCTGTTCAACCAGGACTACGCGCGCATCGCCGAGCTGCACGTGCGCGCGGGCTGGATGCCCGCGAACGCGCGCCTCGACGAACTCGAGGCGGCCGTGCGCACCGTGTGCGAGCCGTACTTCACGCGCCCGCTCAGCGAGATCTCGCTCGCCGAGGTCGTGGTCAAGCTGTTCGAGGTCGCGCGCCGGCACGACCTGACGCTGCAGCCGCAGCTGATCCTGCTGCAGAAGACCCTGCTCAACATCGAGGGCGTCGGCCGCCTGCTGCATCCGCGGATCGACATCTGGGCGACCGCCAAGCCCGTGCTCGAACGCATCTGGTACCGGCGCCGCGGGCCGCGCGCGTTGCTCAAGTCGCTGCGCCGGCGCGTGCCCGAATGGCTCGCCGCCGCGCCGGACATGCCCCAGCTCGTGCACAACTACCTCGCGCGCGCGAGTGCGGGCGAAATGGAACTTCGCATCGCCTCCGACGATCTGAAGAACATCGAGCGCCGCCTGCGCCATGGCCAGCGCGTCGCGATCTGGCTGTCGGCGGGCGTTTCGCTGGCCGTCGCCAGCGCCTGCGTCGCGCTCCTCGCGCCCGCGGCATCCCCACCCGGCGCGCGCGTCGCCGCTTGGCTGCTCGGCGTCGCGGCGGTCGGCGCGTTCGCCCTCGCCGCGCGCAAGTCCTAGCCCCGTACCGATTCCCGTGGAGACATCGATGAGAACGATCGCCCTTGCCAGCCTCGCCTGCGCCGCCGCCCTCGCCGGCTGTTCCCAGCCCCGCGTTCCCGACGACGCGCAACTCACCGCGCTGCTGCGCGGCGAGCGCTCGCAGGCGAACGATGCGAAGGCACGCATCGAAGCGACCGCGGTGACCTGCCTGCGCACCTGGGCGGGCGATGCGAAGCTCGCGCAGAACCTGCCGGCCGAGGTGCAGACCGACGCCGCCAAGAAGGCCTGTCGCGAGAAGCTCGATCCGTGGTTCGCCGACGCGACGCGCAATCCACAAAAGTTCACGTTCGAGGAGATCAGCCAGCCGGCCGTCGTCTCGCGCGTGATGGCCCTCTATCTCGCGCGCGCGGCCGGTGGCACCGGCGCGCCGCCGCCGGCAGTCCTGACCACGACCCCGCCTGCGCCGAGGCCGCAGGGCACGGTCGATCTCGGCGCGGCCGGCGCCACGCTGCAGCAGACCGAAGGCGTGTGCCAGCGCGTGCAGCAGCTCGCGACGTCGCAGCCGGCCAACCAGCGCGCGCGCCGCTTCGCCGACTTCTGCGTGCGCCGCGTGGCGCAGCTGCGCGCGAACATGGAGCAGGCGGTCGGCCGCAACGACAAGGACCAGCTCGACAAGCTCGCCGCCGACGCCAAGCGCCTCGGCGAGATCGGCGAGAACGCCGCCGCGGACAAGCCGTAACGACGCATCGTTGCGCGGTCGGGTGTCGCCGCATTGCTAGAATGCGGCGATGCTCGACATCGACGGCAAGATCGAAATCCCCGACGACGAACTGGTCGAACGCTTCGTGCGCTCGGCCGGACCGGGCGGGCAGAACGTCAACAAGGTCGCCAGTGCGGTCGAACTGCGCTTCGACGTGCGCTCGTCGCCGAGCCTGCCCGACGCGTTGCGCGAGCGCCTGCTCGCGCGCCGCGACCGCCGCCTCACCGACGACGGCGTGCTGGTGATCCAGGCCAACCGGTTCCGCGACCAGGCCAAGAATCGCGACGACGCGCGCGAGCGCCTCGCCGAGGTGATCCGCGCCGCACTGGTCGTGCCGAAGAAGCGCATCGCGACCAAGCCGTCGCGCGCCGCGAAGCAACGCCGCATCGACGCGAAGAAGACGCGCTCGACGATCAAGCGTTCGCGCGGCCGCGACTGGAGCGGCGAATGACCGCATCGGCATGGGCGGCGCTGCCGCCGTCGGTGCCGCAGATGCCGCAGAACGCACGCCGGCGCCTGTGCGCGGCGCTGCTGCGCGCGTGCGGCTGGAACCTGCGCGGCGCGTTCCCCGACGTGCCGCAGCTCGTGCTCATCGCCGCGCCGCACAGCTCGTGGTGGGACGGCGTCTGGGGCCTGCTGTTCAAGGTCGCGATCGGCATCGACATCGCGTTCATGGGCAAGCGCGAGCTGTTCGTCGGACCGCTCGGCTGGCTGCTGCGCCATCTCGGCGGCATCCCGATCGAACGCACCGCCGCGCACGGCCTGGTCGAGCAGATGGTCGCGCGCTTCCGCGCGCAGCCACGCCTCTGGCTCGGCATCGCACCCGAAGGCACGCGCCGGCGCGTCGCCCAGTGGCGCAGCGGCTTCTGGCACATCGCGCGCGCCGCCGGCGTGCCGGTGCTGCCGATCGCGTTCGACTACGCGACGCGTTCGATCGTCGTCGGCGCGCTGTTCACGCCGACCGCCGACCTCGACGCCGACATCGCCGCGCTGCGCGCGTCGTACCGGCCGTTCCACGGCCGCAACCACGACGTCGACGGCTGAGCGCCACAACGTTCCTGCTCCCCGTGGGAGCGGCGGAAGCCGCGATGCTTTGAGGGGCTGAGGGCAGAGGGCCGAAGAGCACCGCGGTTTTCGCTACAACAGCCTGCGTCTTCGCGGGAGCGACTTCCGTTGCGATGCTGCCAAGGGCGGTGGGCTGAAGAGCATCGCGGCTTCCGCCGCTCCCACAGAAGAAGGGGCGCCCACGCGGCTACGGCAGCACGGCGGCGACCCGCGCCTCGAGATCGGCGAAGAACGGATTGCAGGTCAACCGCTGCAACTGCTCGGCGCTGACCTGCAGCGCACCGCGCTCGCCGCGCAGCACGAGCGTGCCGAGGCGGATGCCGACGTCCTCGTCGGTGCGCGGCGCCGACCCGTACAGCGGGTCGTCGCACGGGAACGGCAGCGCGACGTGCGACAGTGAATAGACGTCCGCCGGGAACGCGAGCCCGAGCGCATGGTCGACCGCTGCGCTCGCACCCGGTTCGTAGCGCTTCTCGCCCACCTCGAGCGTGTCGGGACCGAGGTTGCCGACGACGTCGAGCCGGTACGCGCGCGGCGTCGAGCCTTGCAGCGCATCGACCTGGCCTGCCGCGGCCGAGCGCAGCATCGGCGCGAGCAGGTTCGCGCGGTTGACGTCGTACAGCACGAGTTCGCTGCCGTTGGCGGGCAACCGGTCGAATAGCGCATGCACGACGTCCGCGCTGCTGACCGTGCTGTCGAGCACCGACTGGAACGCGAGCACCGGCGGCATGCGCGCCAGGCTCCCGCTCGCCGCGAGGCCGGCGATGCGCGCGCGCAAGGTCGCGGTGAGCAGGTACGACTGCAGCGCGCCATTCGCCGGGAACGAGTTGTACTTGTAGGGATTGAACTCGGGCAGGATGTCGATCCAGCGCGATTTCTCGAAGTAGGCGAAGCCTCCGAACAGCGGCAGCCAGCGCGACAGCGACGCGAACGGGCGCAGGCCGATCATCGGCGACACCAGCACGATTCGCTGCGGCGCCGGCAGGCGCGCGTCACCGAGCGCATCGAGCGCGTAGTCGAGCGCGAGCGCGCCACCGTTCGAGTAGCCGAGGATGTGGATCGGCTTGTCCGTGCCGACGCGCGCGCGCAGTTCGCGCATCGCGATGCGCACGACCGCGCGCCAGTCCTGCCAGCGCACGTCGAGCAGGCCCGCGGGCACGGTGCCGTGGCCCGGCAGGCGCGGCGCGATCACCGCGAAGCCGGCACGCTCGTAGGTCGCGGCGAGCGTGCGCACGCTGTACGGTGAATCGGTGAGGCCGTGCAGCAACAGCACGCCGCCGCGCGGCTCGGCCGGCGTCGATTCGAACGAGCGATTCCAGTCGCGCTGGCCCGCGCGCGCGCCGAGGCGGCTGTCCTTCTCGTAGCGGAACTCGCCGGCGACCGCAGCGGTGGCCAGCTGTGCGTGCAGGTCGTCGAACACTTGCCGTTCGCGCGCGAGATAGTCGGCCCATGTGAAGCGCGCGTCGAGCGCGTCGGCATGCACCTCGTGCGCGAGCACGATGCGATGCCACGGCATGAGGACCGGCTTGCCGCGCGCTTCGAACGCGCGCGCGAGCAACAGGCCGAGCCCGGCGAGCACGGCGAACAGGATCACCCACGCCGCACGGCGGAGCAGACGACGAAGCCAAGGCAGGATCATGCGTCGATCCTAGCGGAGGCGTCCCCCTGTAGGAGCGGCGGAAGCCGCGATGCTCTTCCACCTCTCCCGCTCGCGGGAGAGGTCGCGCCGCAGGCGCGGGTGAGGGGAGCCCCGCGGCCGCGTCGCACGATTCCCCTCACCCGCCTCCGGCACCTTCTCCGCAGGCGGGAGAAGGGACAGCGATCGTGGAACGGCGCGTCGTGTCGGTCCTCCGATTCATTCCGTGGGAACGGCGCAAGCCGCGACGCTCCATCGCCTCTCCCGCTCGCGGGAGAGGTCGCGCCGCAGGCGCGGGTGAGGGGAAGCCACGCGCCTCGTGCAACGCGAGCTATCTCGCGCCGCTGAGGCCCCACCTACGGGATTCGGCGCATGCACAGGGCCTACCATAGCCTCCCCCGCGCCGGTTCGCTCGAACACCTGGTCAGGCCTCGTTGGCGCGTGAAACGAGAGCGAAGTGATCGTCGCTCCCGTCCTCGTAGTGGACGAGGCCGCCAAAGTCCGTGTTGACCAGGATGCCTTTGCCCAAATAGGACCATTGCTCCCTTGGGTGCTCCTCGTCGTATTCATCGCGGTCCATGCACGCCACGACTACGCCGCGATACGTGCCCGATATGGCGACGTAATCTCCGAGCTTCGCCTCGTTGCCGTCGGAATATTTCACGACTGCGACCTGTCGCCTACATTGAGCTGGGCATCGGAGCGGCCGAGACGGAATCGCAATCCTACGCGGCTTGCCGAGGCGCGCGGCGGGCTCGGCTTTAACGACCGCCTAGGCGACGACGATCGCGCTACGCGCCCGCCAATCTGCGAATCAGCCACGCAACGAAGCGGATGAGGCATAACATCGTGAAGCCAGCAGCGAGCGTAATCCACCACCAAAGCGTGCACCAGCGGACCAGCGCGTAGGGTGGGACGCAGGCGCGCAGCGGCGAGTCCCACCTCAAACTCGCGACCACGCTGCCGACAACAAAGGGGACGGAGCAATTCTTCGGAATCCCGAGCGCGTGCGGCCGTCGGTGGGACTCGCGGTCGAGCGCTTGGAGAAGACCGGCCTTCTCGCGCCGCTCCGTCCCACCCTACGAAAGCCGTGGGGCGCATAGGGCGGTACGCGCGAAGCGCGTGCCGCCGCCCGCACGTAGGGGCGATCAATCCGGCCGAAAGCGGCGCATCGCGCCCGACACGAGCATCGCGAACACCCACGCCAGCGCCGCATTCACGACGAGATGCCCTTGCTTCGCCGCATCGGCGAGGCCGTCGCCGAGGATGGTGACGGTGAGCGTGCCGAGCATCGTGACAACTACTAGCGCGGTGAAGTCGAGCGCACGCGCGCCGCGACGCAGTCCGGGGCGAACCAGCAATACGAGCAGCGCGAGCAGCGGCGCGGCGAGCAGCGCGAGTTGCAGCGACGGCCACGCGTGCAGCAAGCGACCGAGGCTCGGCAGCGCGGCGATCGTCGCGAACTCGCCGCCTTCGATCTGGCCGAGGTTCTTGGCGATCCACGGGTCGAGCGCGAGCGGGGCGTGGCCGGCGAGGCGCAGCGCGATGCGCGGGTGTGCGGCGAGCGTGCGCAGTTCGGTGCCGCGGTCGAAGTTGACGAGGCCGCGGCAGACGCGTTCGGGCAGGTCCGGGAACTCCCAGGCGTGGCGGCCGCTATAGATCGCGCAGTCGGGGTCGACGTGCAGTTCCTCGAGCAGCGCGCGCGGGTCGTCGGCGAACGGCAGCAGTGCGGTGAAGACGACGTCGGCGCGGTTGTACTGGTCGATCGCGTCCATCATCGCGCCTTCGCGGTGCAGCTGCGCGACCTGCAGCCAGCAGCCGGCGAGCGCGCCCGCGCCGAGCGCGAGCGCGCGCCAGCTCGCATGGCCGAGACGCACGCGATCGAGCACGAACACGACGGCAGCGAGGCCGAGCGGCAGCACGAGATGCTGGATCTTCGAGGCCGCGAGCAGCCACGCGGCGAGCGCGAGCAGCGCGAAGCGCATCGCGCTGCGCGCCTCGTCGCGCCAGAGCAGCGCGAGCGCGAACGTCGCGTAGGCGGCGAGCAGCGCGGTCCACTCGGCGTAGAACGTGTTCAGGTACAGCGTATTGCCGGGATCGGCGAACAGCAGCGGCAGCAGCGCCGCGTTGGCGATCGCGGCGCGCGCGTCGCCGCGGCGCAGCCACGCGCGCGACAGCGCGATCGACAACGCGAGCAGCGCGAGCCAGCGCAACGCGCCGACCCAGCGCACGTCGTGCACGGGGCCGCCGCCGAACGCCTCGGCGAGCGCCCAGATGCCCGCGGTGGCGCCGGTGAACGCGAGTTCGCTCGACCAGTAGCACATCGGGTCGCCGGTCGCGATGAAGCGGTAGTCGGAGAACGGCGCTTGCGGGCTGTTCTGCTGCGGCGGGATCGTCGCCGGGCGGTCCGGATAGAAATGGAAGCAGTTGGTGTAGCGCGTCTGGTCGTAGCTGTTCGCGTACGCGTGCAGCGGATCGTGCGACCACAGCACGAACGCGCGCAGGGTGCCGATCGCCCACAGCGCCGCGAGCAGCAGCCAGAGGGTCCGCGGGGTCGTTCGCTCGCTGGCCAAACCGGGTCGCTCCTCGCCATTCCGCCGGCGCGGGGGCCGGAAAGCGCTCTAGTCTAGGTGGCGGACGTGACAGGGCTCAAACCGGCGCCCGTTTCGTCGACCGGTTCACATTCGGGGCGTCGACCGGGTCGCCTGCCGAGCGCGACGCGGCTCCGGGCAACGACCCCGGGACCCGGTGCTAGGATGCCTTCCACTCGGGGAATCCTCCCCGGAGGGAGCTGTCATGAGAACGCGTCTTGGCCATTACGACATCGTCGCCGAACTGGGCCGCGGCGGCATGGGTGTGGTCTACAAGGGCTACGAGGCCTCGTTGCACCGCTACGTCGCGATCAAGGTGCTGGCGGATTCGCTCGCCCACGACGAAGCGATCAAGGAGCGCTTCCTGCGCGAGGCGCGCAGCATGGCGGCGCTCAACGACCCGCACATCATCCAGATCTACTTCATCGGCGAGGACGAGGGCCAGACCTACTTCGTGATGGAGTTCGTCGAGGGCGAATCGCTCGGCTCGATGCTCAAGCGCGACCACCGCCTCACCGTGGAGCAGTCGGCGAAGGTGATCCAGCAGACCGCGCTCGGCCTCGCGACCGCGCACGACCGCGGCGTCGTACACCGCGACATCAAGCCCGGCAACCTCATGATCACCAGCCGCGGCTCGGTCAAGATCGCCGACTTCGGCATCGCGCTGTCGAACCAGGACCTGTCGAAGAAGCTGACCACCACCGGCGAGTTCGTCGGCACGCCGGGTTACCTCTCGCCCGAGGTCTGCCTTGGCAAGCCGGTCGACCAGCGCTCGGACATCTTCTCGCTCGGCATCGTGCTGTTCGAGATGCTGACCGGCAAGATGCCGTTCAACGACGAATCGCCGCTCGGCCTGATGCTCGAGGTGGTGAAGGCGCAGATCCCCGACGTGCGCGAGCTCAACCACGACGTCGATCCGCAGGTCGCGCAGATCCTCGCCAAGATGATCGCGAAGGACCCGGCCGAGCGTTACCAGAACTGCCACGACCTCGTCGCCGACCTCAACACGCATCCGCTCGTGTCCAAGGGCGGCCCGATCACCGTGCAGACGAAGCTGTCGCCGGCCGCGGCGACGATGATCGGCCAGAAGACGCCGGTGTCGGGCCAGGCTTCGCTGCCGCAGACGCCGCAGACGCCGATGCGCAACGTCGCCGCGCAGGCGAACACGCGCATCACGCCGAGCGGCCAGCCGCTGCCGCCGCCGATGCAGGGCGGCCACCAGGCCGTGCTCGACCGCCCGACCGCGATCGGCGGCCAGACGGCGCGCAGCTCCGCGCTGCCGTGGGCGATCGCCGCGGTCCTGCTGCTCGGCGTCGCCGCCGGCAGCTACGCGATGCGCGACCGCATCCCGGTGCTCGCGAACCTGTTCGGCACGCCCGCGCCGACGGTCGCGGCGACCGCGACGACGCCGAGCGCGAGCGCCACGATCGGCGCGACCACGACGCCGACGACGAACCCTCCGCCGGCACCGCCGAGCGCGACGAGCGTCGCGGCGACGACCGCACCGAACGCGACCAGCACGCCGGCAGCGACCGATGCGTCGACGACGGCGACCACGCCGTCGATCGCGCCGCCGCCCGCGCCGCCGCCGGTCGAGGCCGTCGCCGGCACGACCGACGCGAACACCGACTCCGGCGCGCCGGCCGCGCGCGCCTCGCAGGCGGGCATGGAAGCGCTGCACGACCTGCCCGCGGCGAAGGCCGCCGAGGACGCCGCGCAGGCGCCCGCCCCGCGCGTCGCCAAGGTGACGCCGAGCGAACCGCCGGCCGCGCCGCCGCGTCCGCGCGTGCCGACCATCGCGGTGGTGGCGAGCGGTGACGACGTGATCTCCTCGCCGGCCGAGGACGCGCTCGTCGGCATGCTGCAGAGCCGTGGCTTCCGCGTCATCGAAGGCGGTCGCGGCCACAGCGATTCGCCGAACCTGCGCGCGCTCGCGGGCAAGGCCGATGCGGTCGTGTTCGTGCACGCGCGTCCAGTCGGCACGCAGCAGATGAACTACTACGGCCAGAGTTCGACCCTGTACACGGTGCAGCTGGGCGTGCGCGCGTACCGCGTGTCCGACGGCAGCGTGCTCTGGCGCAGCAGCGGCGAGCAGGTCAACTTCACGAGCCTGAATGCGGCCGAGAAGGCGCGCGAGGCGATCGAACCGCTGCTCGACGCGGTCGACACGCAGCTCGCCGAGTTCCGCTCGCGCGGCCGTCGCGGTTAGGGGAGGGACCGCCGCGGGCTGCGCTCCGGCGCAGTCCGCGGCGGGATATCCGCTGCGCATGCCGCCCACCGACGACATCGGCGCATTGCTGGAACGTGCCGAAGGCGGAGACGACGGCGCCTGGCGCCGCCTCGTCGATCTCGTCTACCCCGACCTCAAGCGCCTCGCGCGCGGCGCGCGTGCGCAGCCGCGCGACGCGACGCTCGGCACCACCGCCCTCGTCCACGAGTGCTGGCTGCGCCTCGCCCGCGCAGCGGGCCTGCCGCGCGACCACGACCACCTGCTCGCGCTCGCCGTGCGCATCATGCGCCAGGTGCTCGTCGACCATGCGCGCGAACGCCTCGCGCGCAAGCGCGGCGGCGGCGAGGCCGCGCTCGCGATCGACGACGTCGAACCGCGCGACGAGCGCGAGTTCGAGCTGATCGCCGAGATCGACGACGCGCTGCGCACGCTCGCGGCGAACGCGCCGCGGCGCGCGCAGGTGTTCGAGTGCCGCTACTTCGGCGGCCTCAACGACGACGAGACCGCGCGCGCGCTCGGCATCTCGCCGCGCACCGCGCACCGCGACTGGGACGAGGCGCGCGCCTGGCTCGCCGCGGCGCTGCGCCCGGCCTGAGCGCGCCTGCTTCCTGTGGGAGCGCTGGAAGGCGCGATGCTCCTGGTTCCGGTTGCAAAAGCATCGCGGCTTGCGCCGCTCCCACGACGGACCGCCCTCCGCACGTCTCGATGCGCCGCGTGACCTGTAGGAGCGCACCCTGTGCGCGACCGCGGTATCGCGACTTTCCCGCGTCTTCGGTCGCCCACAGGGTGGGCTCCTACCCATGCAGCCGGTGACGGCGAGGAGGAGCTGCCGACCGACCTGCGGTCGTGCGGCCCGCGGACTCGCGTCGTCGCGTGAGCCTGTAGGAGCGCACCCTGTGCGCGACCGCGGTATCGCGACTTTCCCGCGTCTTCGGTCGCCCACGGGGTGGGCTCCTACCCATGCAGCCGGTGACGGCGAGGAGGAGCTGCCGACCGACCTGCGGTCGTGCGGCCTGCGGACTCGCGTCGTCGCGTGAGCGTGTAGGAGCGCACCCTGTGCGCGACCGCGGTATCGCGACTTTCCCGCGTCTTCGGTCGCCCACAGGGTGGGCTCCTACCCATGCAGCCGGTGACGGCGAGGAGGAGCTGCCGACCGACCTGCGGTCGTCCGGCCTACGGCAACGCCGCGCGCGCGGCGATCAGCGGCGCGAGCGCCGGATGCTTTTCGTCGACGTGCGCGCGCATCGCGGCGATGACCGCGTCGAGCTGCGTGCGGCCGGCGGCGACGCCGCCCTTCGCGATCAGCACGCGTGCGCGCGCACCCCGAAGGGCGAGCCTGCGCATGTCGTCGGCGGCGAGTCCGGTGGCCGCTTCGTCGCCGGCGTCGAGTGCACGGATCGCCTCGTCGAGCCGGCCGAGTTCGCGCAGCGCGTCGGCCTGCGAGCGGCGCGCGCTCGCCATCATGTAGCGCGGCGTGTCCGGCGAGGCGTCGATGATCGCGACGCTGCGCTCGAACTGCGCGAGCGCGTCGGCCGCGCGCTTCTGGCGCAAGCGGATCGCGCCGAGGTTGACCAGCGCCGGGATCAGCTGCGGCGAATGCGCGCCCTGCACGCGTTCGCGGCGGCCGAGCAGTTCGGCGAACAGCTCGCCTGCCTCGTCGTCGCGTCCGGCGTAGGCGAGCTGCATGCCGAGTTCGTTCTGCATGAACAATGCGTCGAGCGTGTCGGCGCCGTAGCGCGCGGCCTGCGCGTGGTGCGCCGCGCGCAGGGTGGCGAGCGCGTCGTCGACATGGCCTTCGGCGCGTTCGACGAAGGCGAGCGTGACCTTCGCCTTGAGCGTCGCGGTGTCGTCCGGCCCCTTCGTCGCCATCAGCGCGTCGACCGCGCGGCGCGCCTCGGCGGCCGCGCGCAGCGGCGTGCCGAGCAGGCGCGCGTCGTCCGCGACGAGGTAGTCGGCGATGCCGCTGATCTCGTTCGGCCGGCCGAGCGCGGCATCGGCGCGCTCGCGCAGCGCGGCGAGGCGGGGCGCGGTCGACAGGTCCGGATCGCGGCGTTCCGCGTTCTCGACCTGGCGCAGCGTGTACTCGAGCGTGTCGCGATGGTTGCGACCGAGCGTGCGCTCCGCCGCGGCGACGACCGCGCCGAGGATCGCCTCGGCCTCGTCGAAGCGGTTGGTCGTGGTGAGGATCATGCCGCGCTCGGCACGCGCGCGCAGGTCTTCCGCGCCGTCCTTCGCCACGCCGGGCAATGCGGCCGCACGGTCGAGCAGCGCGAGCGCGACGTCGAAGTCGCCGAACTGGTAGCGCAGGTCGGCGAGCGTGGTCAGCACGCGCGCGGCGAGCGCTGGCTGCGCGGCGAAGCGGCGCTCGACGTGGCCCTCGGCGATGCGCAGCGCTTCGCGCACGGTCATGTCCGGCGCGTCGGGTGCGCGGTGCGACGGGTTGGCGGCGTCGAACACGTCGTCGTTGAGGAAGCCGAGCACCGCGTTCGCGGCCTGCGCCTGCCGTTCGGCGAGGTCGCGTTCGGCGCGCAGGCGCGCGGTGAAGTACGCCGTGCCGCCGACGAGCAGCGCGAGCGCGCACGCGGCGAGCGCGGCGCCGAGGGGATGGCGCTGCAGGTAGCGCGCGGCGACGTAGCGCGTGCGACGCGGCCGTGCACGCACCGGACGCCGCTCGAGGAACGCGCGCACGTCCTCGGCGAGCGCGTCGGCGGTCGCGTAGCGCGCGTGCGGGTCGGTCGCGATCGCCATGCGCACGATCGCGGCGAGGTCGACCGGCAAGTCCGCGAGCAAGGCCGCCTGCGCCGCGGCGCCTTCGGCCTGGATCTCGGTCGCGGCGGTCGCGAGCGTCGCGCGTTCCGCCTCGTCGTGGCTCGAGAGCACGGCCAGCAGCCGGCCGAGCTGGTACACGTCGGAGGCGATCGTCGGCGTCTCGCCGCGCAACTGCTCGGGACTGGCGAAATCGGGCGTGCACGCGCGCGCGACGCTCTCGTCGATGTCGCCGAGCAGTTGCGCGATGCCGAAATCGAGCAGCTTCGCGCTGAGGTCGAGGTCGACCAGCACGTTGTTCGGCTTGATGTCGCGATGGATGACGCCGCGCGCATGCGCGAACGCGACCGCGCTGCACACCTGCAGGAACAGGTCGAGGCGCCGCGCGAGCGGCAGCGCCGAGCGCACGCAGTGCACGTCGATGCGCTCGCCGTCGATGAGTTCCATCGCGAACCACGGCCGGCCGTCGCCGGTGCGGCCGCCGTCGAGCAGGCGCGCGATGTTCGGATGGCGCAGGTCGGCGAGCGCCTGGCGCTCGCGCCGGAACTGCCCTGCGCTCGCCGCGTCGGGGTGCGCGTCGAGCATCCACTTCAGGGCGACCTGCTGCTCGTACTCGCCGTCGGCGCGCTCGGCTAGGTATACGATCGCCATGCCGCCGCGCGCGAGCTCGCGCACGACGCGATACAGGCCGACCTGCTCGCCCGGCGCGAGTTCGGCCGCGCGCTCGCGCGCGCGCAGCAGCGACGCCGCGACGGCTCCCTGCAGCGCGCCGCCGGTGCGCAGCGCGTCTTCGTCGATCGCCATGTCGGTCCCCCAGGGCCCGCGCCGAGTGTACTGCGCCGCGCACCGCGCGGCGGAATCGTCGCGTGAATGGCAAAACCGGGCCCGCTTTGCCGTGCCCTGATGCGAGGGGCTGCGAACCGCGGCCCGCCGACCGCCAGGGAGACCCCCATGTTCCGCCTGCACCTGCTGCTGCCGCCCGCCCTCGTCCTGCTCGCGTTCGCGCCGATCGCGCCCGCGCAAACCTGCGTCACCCCGCCCCCGGGGCGCGTGTACTGGCTCGCCGCCGACGGCGATGTCGACGATCGCGCGCACTTCTACAACGGCACGGTCGGCGGCGACGTGCCGTTCGTACCCGGCAAGGTCGGCGAGGCCGTGCGCTTCGACAGCGACGAGGACTTCATCGCGACCGACGTCACCGACGACGAACAGAAGGCGCTCGAGAATACGTTCACGTGGGAACTGTGGGCGCGGCCGACCGAGGCGACGCCCGACTGCCCCGAGGGCGCGGAAGGCAACTGTTCCGGCTCCGCGCAACGCTTCGCGATCTTCCCGCTGCACGGCGACTTCAACGACGACGCCGGCGTCGGCCTCGTCATCGGCACCAATGCGATCTGTGTGAGCGAACACGCGAGTTTCCACGTGCCGTGCCTGCTGCGCTACGACACCACGATCACCGACTGGACCCACATCGCGGTCGTGATGGAGGACCGCACGCCGCGCCTGTACGTGAACGGCACGCTCGTGCGCACCGGCGTGCAGAGCGCGCGCACGCACGCCTACGCGTCGTGGAACACGATCGGCAGCGGCCGCGGCCTCGGCCGTTTCCGCGGCGACCTCGACGAGGTGTCGCTGTACGACCGCGCGCTGACCGACGCCGAGATCCTCGGCATCTTCGCCGCCGGCAGCGCCGGCAAGTGCAAGCCCGACTGCGCGAGCGAGCACCACGACGACGCGTTCGAGCACGCGCAGGTGACGGCGACGAGCGGGATCCTGTCGAGCATCCCCGACGGCCTGTTCGGCGCGGCGAACGCGACGCCCGAGGTCGACTCGCTGCTGTTCCAGGACAACATGCCCGACGGCTTCAGCCATTCGATCGAGTGGCGCACCGCAGCGCCGTTCGAACTCGACCACTTCGCGCTGTCCGCATTCGCCGGCCAGCCGCCGACATTCGTGCGCGCGTTCCGCGACTTCAAGCTCTTCGCGCGCGACATCGGCACCGGCCAGTTCGTCGCCGTCTACGACAGCCCGGTACGCACGCCGTATCCGGTGGTCGGCGCCGACTACCGCCTGCACCGCTGCGCGAACCTGCGGCCGCGCCTCGCGCAGGAGTTCCGCGCGCAGTTCGTCCAGCACGGCGAAGGCCCGTTCTTCGGGCCGCGCGTGATGGAACTCGACGGCTTCGCGCCGGACTTCATCTTCGCCGACGGCCTCGATCCCGACGCGGAGTGACCGTCCGCGCGAACGTCGCGCCGGCAGCTGCCGGCGCGACGCCGTGCTTCGTCACGGCGCCGCGTCGAAGCCGTCGCGGAAGATCACGTCGGTTTCGTCGATGCCGTTGTGGAGCGCGAACGACACGCTGCCGGCGACGCCGGCGACGTGGGCGTCGACCGCGTAGTCGCCCTGCACCGCGTCGGCGGTCGCGTCGACGCTCGCGCGCCCGTCGGCGTCGGTGAGCGCGCTCGTCGACGACAGCACCGCGCTCGCGCCATCGCTCGGCGCCACGAACACGACGGTCACGCCGGCGACCGGATGGCCGTACGCGTCGACGACGCGCAGCGCGAGGGGATCGGCGAACGGCGTGCCGACCGGCGTCGCCTGCGGCGTGCCGCCGGTGACCGCGAGCGCCGCGGCCGGGAACACCACGTCGACGCGGACGCGCAGGCTCGCCGCCTTCTTCCAGCGTGGCTCGGCGAGGTCCTTGGCGAGCACGCCGTCGGCGTAGAACACGCTGTCGCCGTTGTCGAACAGGAGCTGCAGGACGCTGCCTGCGCCGAGCTGCTCGGGCACGCCGGCGATCGATTCGAAGCTGCCGCCGGCAATGTCGAGCGCGGTCATGTCCAGGCCGAGATCGAACGGCGCGTCCTGCGGCTGGCCGGTCCACGCGTAGAGGCGGAAGTCCGCCGGCGCGATGCCGGTCGCGTCGCCGGGCGGGCCGGCGATGATGAGGTACTGCCCGGCCGCGTTGCGGTCGATGCTGCGGATGCCGCGACCGCCGAGATCGAACAGGATCGGCGTGCCGAACACGGCCGAGCCCTGCGCGTGCGAGCCGGGTGCGGCGCCGGTGACGAGCGCGTCGAAGTCGCGCACCGGCACGAGCAGCGCCTCGCGGCGCTGCGTCGTCGGCAGCAGCGGCGCGCGGAACGCGAGGTAGGCGGTACTGCCGTCCGGCGCGAGCGCGAGGCCTTCGATGTTGAAGCCCGCGGGCGTCTTCGAGTCGACGCCTTCCGCGCTGCTCGCGGCGAAGCCGAGCGCGTTCGCGCCGAGGCCGTGGCCGTCGGCCGCGTCCCAGGCGACGAGGTCCTCGAGCAGCCAGTCGTAGCGGCCGGCATAGGCGAACGTCGTCGCGACGCCGGCACCGGCGAGGTCGATCGCGAATACGCGATGGCGGTTCGGGCGCACGTGGAAGTTCTTCGAGTTGCTGAAGGAACCGGTCCAGTAGCTGCGCGCACCGAGGCGGAACGCGCCTTCGAGGTCGAGCTCCGGATTCTCCGGATCGCCGAGCGCGAGCTGCGCGCTCGGGTCGTAGCCGCCGAACGGCAGGCCCGAATGCGCGCGGTGGTACACGCGCAGCACGTTCGTCTCGTCGTCGGCGACGAGCATCGTGTCGTCGTCGAGCGCGATCGTCGCCGACGCGTCGCTCGCGCCGGTGTGGAAGCGCGTCGCGGCGGGCGTCGCTGCGGGTGCCGATGCGGCGTACGCGATCGCATACGTGCCGGTGCGGTCCTGCGCGTCGGTCGCGCCGATCGTGACGGTCGCGTAGCCGACGCCGTGCGGGACGATACGCAGGTGGCGCGTCGCGCCGCTGCCGTCGAGCAAGAGGCCGCTCGCGTCGACGACCGCCGGGTTGCTGCTCGCGACCGTGATCGACAGGTTCGCCGGATCGCCGCCGCCGGGCAGCGCGAACGTGAAGCCGATGCCTGCGGTCGCGGCCGGGCCGGTCGGATCGTCGACGACCGCGCCGACCGCGCCGCCGCCATCGGCGAGATCGAGGTACGGCGACGTCGCGCCGGGGTCGATCGCGATGGTCGGCAGTTGCGCGCTCGCGCAACTGTCGAACGCGACCGTCGTGCGCGTGCTGCGTCCCGGGCTGCCGACGTCGCCGCCGGTCGAAGCGAGCGAGCCTTCGGCGTCGCCGGGCGTCGACAACGTCCAGTCGGTGATGAGGTTCGCGCCGAGGCCGGCGGCATTCGGCCACGCGCTCGCGCCGTTCGCGCGCGGACCGCCGAGCGCGGTGTCGTCGCCGTAGGCGAGGCGGTCGACGAGTGCGTGGCTCGCGTCGTAGAGGTTGATCTCGTCGTCGCGGCCGAGGTTGTTGGTGTTGCCGCCGATCACCTTGGCCGCGTCGCACAGCCCCCACGCGCCGCGGAACGTCGCGGCGGCCGCTTCGGTGAACACGACCGATTCGCCCGGCTGCACGACGCCGTAGGCGGACAGGTCTTGGCTGCCGGCGACTTCGCTGCTGTCGTCGAAGCTCCAGCCGGCCATGTCGACGGGGCCATTGCCGATGTTGGTGAACTCGACGAACTCGCCGTTCGCGCCGCCGTACATGTACTCGCTGATGCGCATGATGCCGACCGGGCAGGCGACGAACGGCACGCTCGCGCGCGTGCTGCGTCCCGGGCTGCCGATGTCACCGCCGGTCGAAGCGACCGATCCTTCGCCGTCGCCGACGGTCGACAGGGTCCAGTCGGCGACGAGGTTCGCGCCGAGGCCGGCCGCATTCGGCCATGCGCTCGCGCCGTTCGTGCGCGGGCCGCCGAGCGCGGTGTCGTCGCCGTAGGTGAGGCGGTCGACGAGCGCATGGCTCGCATCGTAGAGGTTGATCTCGTCATCGCGGCCGAGGTTGTTGGTGTTGCCGCCGATCACCTTGACCGCGTCGCACAGCGACCACGCACTGCGGAACGCGGCGGCGGTGACGCCGGCGTCCGCGAGGATCACCGATTCGCCCGGCTGCACGACGCCGTAGGCGGACAGGTCCTGGCTGCCGGCGACTTCGCTGCTGTCGTCGAAGCTCCAGCCGCTCATGTCGACCGGCGTCGCGCCGACATTGGTGAATTCGACGAACTCGCCGTTGCCGCCGGAGTACATGTATTCGGTGATGCGCATCTGCGCGATGGCCGGGACGGCGACGAAGGACAGCAGCGCGGCGAGCAGCGTCGCGACGTGCGTGGAACGGACGGCCATGAGCGGGACCCGTGGAGGCGAAGCCGCGCAGTCTCGGCCGGCGCGGTGACCGCGGCGTGACAGGTCGTCGGAGGTAAGAGCGAAGCCGAACGACGGGTGCGGCGCAGCAACGCGCCCCCGGATGCGAGGTGCTCGCGCCCGTCATCGCGCAGGACTAGGATGGCCGCGCCATCCGCTGGCACAACCTGGGGTAGACCATGAAGACGAAGCACTTCGCAATGTTCGCGTTCGCGTTCGCAGTCGTGGGGCCGGCCGGCGCGGAAGACGCCGCGCAGCCGAAGATGAGCAAGGAACAACAGGAAATGGCCGATGCGTTCGAGCGCATGGGCGCGGTGCGCGCCGAACACAAGCAGCTCGAGTATTTCGTCGGCGACTGGAAGACGAAGAACACGATGTGGATGGACCCGAAGGCGCCGCCGCAGGAGAGCCAGGGCAAGTCGCACAGCGAAGCGACGTTCGGCGGGCGCTACATCGAGACGAAGTTCGACGGCGACATGATGGGACAGCCGTTCAGTGGCCGCGGCGTGATGGGCTACGACAATCTCGGCGGCAAGTTCTTCAGCACGTGGTACGACAGCATGTCGACCGGCTTCTGGCTGTCGTACGGCAGCTACGACAAGGCGAGCAACAGCTACACCTACCACGGCTCGATGGACGACCCGATGGCGCCGAAGACGAAGGTCGCGGTGCGCGCGGTCGTGCACATCGTCGACCCGACGCACTACACGTTCGAGTGGTACGAGACGCACAAGGGCAAGGAAGGCAAGACGATGCAGATCGAATACAGCAAGCAGTAGGGCGGACCCTGGCCCGCCGATCGCCGCAGATCGGAAAACGGCGGGCCGGGACCCACCTTGCGCGGCGAACGACTGCACGGAACGCGGGCGGGCCCAGGCCCGCCCGCAGCTCAAGCAGCCGGCGAGGCTGCCGCGTCGCCACCGTCCGCGCCGACGACGTCGATGTAGATCGTCCACAGCACATAGCCTGGCGCGACCGCCGGATCGGCCGCGTGCATCGACAGGCTCGCTTCGCCGAGCTGGAGCTGCTGCCACCAGTCGGCCGAGCGCAACGCGAGGAACGACTCCTGCAGTGAATTGACGGCAGCGTTGCCTGCGCTTTCCGCCTGCCCGGACATGTCGACGCCACCTTCGGCGACGAGCACGCGGCAACCGCCGTCGCGGCACTCGACGGCTGCGAGCAGCACGGCGTGCGGGTGATCCGGCGACAAGCCGGCGGTCCACGCCTGCAGGTGTCCGCGCAGTTCGCGCGTGCGCGTCGCCGCGTCCTCGCCGCCATCGCCGCGCCCGTCGAAAGCCTTCTGCTGGCTGGCGTCGCTGCGGTCCGCTTCGTCGTCACCGCCCTGTTCGAGCGCGGCCATGCGTTCGGCGAACAGGTCGATCGCATGGTCCTCGTCGATCGCTGGTGTCGGTTCGGCTTCGCCAGCGTCCGTTTCGAGTGTTCCATCCGTGGCGCCCGCTACGTCGCCTTCGGCGGGAATCGGCGCGGCGACGTCACCGGTCGACGGCGGCGCGGCGTCATCGGGCGTCGGCGGCGCGACCGCCGTTTCCGGCTTCGGCGCGGCGACCGGCGGCGGCGCGGGTTTCGCCGCTTCGACCGCGGCCGGCGGCGCCTCGACCGCCGGCGGCGGCGCAGCGCGCGGCGGCACAGCGCGCGCCGGGGCAGCCGGTGCCGCGGCGGGTGCGGATGGCGCGGCGATCACGGGCGCGGGCGCAGCCGCGGCCGGCGGCGACGAGGCCGGGCGCAGCGGCCACAGCCACAGCGCGGTCGCCCCGGCAGCGACGACGGCGACGACGACGAGCACGGTCTGACGCTGCATGAACGAACCTCTCCAGGGGAGGACGGGCGATTGTCGCCGAGGTGGCTTGCGACCGCATCCCGCAGGGCGGTACGCCCCGAATGCGCCGACGGTACGCTGGCGTCGGACCGGGCGACGGCGGGACGCCCCGCTGCGCGGCTCGACCCACCCTTCGCGATCCGACATTCGCCCTACAGCGCGGACAGGTTCGCGTAGGCGAGCACGAGCCGCTTGCGCCCGACGCCCGCGAAGTTCACCTCGACCAGCGTGTGCGCGCCGGCACCTTCGTAGGAGAGCACGACACCTTCGCCGAAACTCGCATGGCGCACGCCCTGGCCGAGCTTGAACGGCACCGCGGAGTCCTGCGCGACCGCACGGGCGGAGAACGCGGGTCGGCTGACCTGCACCTTCGGTCGCACCTCGTGCACGAGTTCGGCCGGGATCTCGGTGAGGAAGCGCGACGGTCGCGCATACGACTCGACGCCGTGCAGGCGACGCGATTCGGCGTAGGTGAGCACGAGCCGCTCGCGCGCACGCGTGATGCCGACGTAGGCGAGCCGGCGTTCCTCTTCGAGGCGCCCCGGCTCCTCGGTCGACTTCTGGCTCGGGAACAGGCCGTCCTCGAGGCCGACGAGGAACACCTGCGGGAACTCCAGGCCCTTGGCCGAGTGGAGGGTCATCAGCTGCACGCAGTCCTGCCACGCCTCGCCCTGCCCTTCGCCCGCCTCGAGCGCGGCGTGGGAGAGGAAGGCGGCGAGTTCGGACAGGCCTGCCTCGAGGTCCTCGGGCGTGCGCCGGAAGCGCGCCGCGACGTTGACGAGCTCGTCGAGGTTCTCGGTGCGCGATTCGGCGCTGCCGCGGCTGTCCTTCTCGTAGAACTCGCGCAGGCCCGAGCGCGCGAGCGCGTGCTCGACCTGTTCGGACAGCGCGAGCGGTTCGTCCGCGTCGACCGGTTCGGCGTCGCCGACCATCGCTTCGGTCGGTGCGCCCGCGTCGAGCAGGCGCGCGCCCGCGAGCGCGAAGTCGCGCGCCGGCGCCAGGCAGTCGCGCGCGAGCTGCTCGATCAGCTGCAGGAAGCCGCGCAGCGCGTTCTTCGCGCGGCCGGCGAGCGCGTCGCTGCCGAGCTCGGCGAGCGCGGACTCCCACAGCGAGAGCGTGTCGCGCCGGGCACGCTGGCGCAGGCTGTCGAGCGTGCGGTCGCCGATGCCGCGCGGCGGCGTGTTGACCGCGCGTTCGAACGCGGCATCGTCGTGGCGGTTGGCGACGAGGCGCAGGTAGGCGAGCGCGTCCTTGACTTCGGCGCGGTCGAAATAGCGCAGGCCACCGTACACGCGGTAGGCGATGTCGTGCTGGATGAGCTGTTCTTCGAACGTGCGCGACTGCGCGTTCGAACGGTACAGGATCGCGTGGTCGGACGGCCGCGCGTCGCCGCGCAGGCCCTCGCGGATGCGCTCGACCACGTAGCGCGCCTCGTCCTGCTCGTTGTACGCCGCGTACAGTTCGATCGGCGAGCCGTCGTCGCCCGCGGTCCACAGCTGCTTGCCGAGGCGGTCGGGGTTGTGCGCGATCACCGCGTTCGCGGCGGCGAGGATGTTGCCGGTCGAACGGTAGTTCTGCTCGAGGCGGATCGTGCGCGCGCTCGGGAAGTCGCGCAGGAAGTGCTGCACGTTCTCCACGCGCGCGCCGCGCCAGCCGTAGATCGCCTGGTCGTCGTCGCCGACCACGAACACCTGCGCGGTCGAACCGGCGAGCACGCGCACCCAGGCGTACTGCAGCGTGTTGGTGTCCTGGAACTCGTCGATGAGCAGGTGGCGGAAGCGCTCGCGGTAGTGGCGCAGCAGCTCGTCGTTCTGCAGCCACAGTTCGTGCGCGCGCAGCAGCAGCTCGGCGAAGTCGACCACGCCGGCGCGCCGGCACGCGTCCTCGTAGGCGCGGTAGACGTCGACGAGCACGCGGTTGACCGGGTTGAAGCCGGGATCGAGCGCGTCGGGCCGCTTGCCCTCGTCCTTCGCGCCGTTGATGAACCAGCACGCCTGGCGCGGCGGGAAGCGCGCCTCATCGAGGCCCATGCCCTGCATCGTGCGCTTGACCATGCGCAGCTGGTCGTCGGCGTCGAGGATCTGGAACGTCTCGGGCAGCTTCGCCTCGCGCCAATGGCGGCGCAGCAGGCGGTGCGCGATGCCGTGGAAGGTGCCGATCGTGAGGCCGCGGCCGTCGCCCTCGATGAGGCTCTCGGTGCGCGCGCGCATCTCGCCGGCGGCCTTGTTCGTGAACGTGACCGCGAGCACCGACCACGGCGATACGCGCTCGACCTGCAGCAGCCAGCCGATCCGGTGCGTGAGCACGCGCGTCTTGCCGGACCCGGCGCCGGCGAGCACGAGATAGTGACCCGGCGGTGCGGTGACCGCCTCGCGTTGCGCCTCGTTGAGTCCGTCGAGCAGGTGTGACACGTCCATCCGTGCGATTGTAACGTCGAGCCGAGCCGATCGGCCGATGCAAGGAACCGCGCGATGCGGCGATCATCTGCACCATGAAGCGGATCGCGACCCTGTGCGCCCTGCTGCCCGCCGTCGCGGGCCTCGCCGCCGCGGCCGAGCCCGCGCAGTACGTGCTGCACTACGACGCCGATGCGCGCACGATGCAGGTCTCGCTCTGCCTCGACCGCGCCGCACCGCTGCAGCGTTTCGCCGGCGACGGCTCCGCACCGGAGCACGTCGACGCCCTCGCGCGTTCGAGCGGGCTGCCACTGCAGCGCGACGGCGACGGCTGGAGCGCGCGCGACTGGCGCGCGGGCGAATGCCTGCGCTGGCGCGCCGACCTCGGCCGCATCGCCGATGCGAACGCGCGACGCAGCCCGCTGCGCGCGAGCGAGACGATCACCGACCCGGGCGGCTGGCTGCTCGCGGCGCCCGACGTCGCCGCGGCCGAGGCGCGCGTCGACCTGCCGGCGGGGATCGCCCTGTCCACGCCGTGGACGCCGCTGCCGTCGCCCGACGCGACGCGGCGCTACCGCATCGTGCACACGCCGGAAGACTGGCTCGCGCGCGTCGCGATCGGCCACCTGTCCGAAACCACGATCGAACGCCCGGGCGGGCGCCTGCACGTCGCGATCGGCGGCACGCCCGACGCCGCGCAGCGTGCGCGCCTGCTCGCCTGGCTCGGCCGCGTCAGCGACGCGGCGACGACCGCCTACGGTCGCCTGCCGCTCGCCGACGTGCAGGTACTCGTGATCCCCGTGGGCGCGCAGCGCGACGCGGTCGTGTTCGGCCAGTCGACGCGCGGCCAGGGCAACGGCCTCAGCCTGTTCGTCGATCCCTCGCGCGACGCACGCGCGTTCGAGCGCGACTGGATCGCCGTGCACGAGTTGTCGCACCTGTTCCACCCGCACCTCGGCGCGCGCGGCGCCTGGCTCGCCGAAGGCCTCGCGACCTACCTGCAGAACGTGCTGCGCGCCCGCGCGGGCCTGCTCACGCCCGCGCAGGCGTGGGCCGAACTCGCCGACGGCTTCGCGCGCGGCCGCGCGGCGACGCCGCGCGACGGCGCGTCGACGCTCGAGCACGCGTCGCTCGACATGGAGAACGAGCACGGCTACACGCGCGTTTACTGGAGCGGCACCGCGTACTGGCTCGCCGTCGACCTCGAACTGCGCCGCACGAGCGGCGGCCGCCTCGGCGTCGACGAAGCGCTGCGCCGCTTCGACGCCTGCTGCCTCGCACCGACGCGCGACTGGACGCCGCAGGCGTTCGTCGAACGCCTCGACACGCTGCTCGCCACCGACGTCTTCGCACGCCGCTGGCGCGAGTACCGCACGCTCACGCGATTCCCGGACGTGCCAGCCCTCGACGCCCCCGCCGACGCCGCCGTCCGAGCCGCGATCATGCGTGCGACCGAGGTGAAAGATCGGAGCGAAGCGAAAGACTGAAACACGAAGGACAAGCAGGATCAGGGAAAGCTTGAAACACGGATCACGGAGAAGGCTAGGCGAGAAGAGCTTTTCATTTAACGGCTCTTCCTCCGTGTGCTCCGTGTTTCAGTCCATTGATCCTGCTTCCCGCGCGCCCCGCAGCCGACGCGGCTGCCGCTCGATTCCGCGCCGGCGTGTTTCAGTCCTGCATTGCCTTCCTTCGTGTCGTTCGTGTTTCCGTTTTTTCAGCTTCTGAAAGGCACTGCTTCAGTGCGCCTCCGCGCGCTCGCGCGAGCCGTTGATCGCGGACATGAGGCGGTCGGTCCAGGCGATGCCGATCGCCGAGGCGATGAAGACGCAGTGGATGATCGTCTGCCACATCACGCCGCTCGAGGTGACCATGGTGCAGCCGCGGCCGGCGCCGGTGGCGATCTCCGCCGTCGCCTGCGCGAGCAGGTCGGGCGTGCAGAACGGCAGGCCGCCGCCGATCGCGCCGGCCTCGATGAAGCTCTTCAGCAGGTGGATCGAGCTGATGCCGATGATCGCCATCGCGAGCTTGACCTTCAGCACCGACGCGTTGACGTGGCTGAGCCACTCGGGCTGGTCGGGGTGGTCTTCCAGGCGCAGGCGCGAGACGAACGTCTCGTAGCCGCCGACGATGACCATGATGAGCAAGTTCGAGATCATGACGACGTCGATGAGGCCGAGCACGATCAGCATGATCGCTTGCTCGCTGAGGCGGAACGCGTCGTGCATGAGGTGCCAGAGCTCCTTCACGAACAGCACGACGTAGACGCCCTGGGCGACGATGAGGCCGAGGTAGAGCGGCAGCTGCAGCCAGCGCGCGGAGAAGATCAGCGAGGGCAACGGCGACAGCGGGGACTTGGGTTGGGTCATGCGGGGTCCGGCGGGATCGGAGGACGTTGCACGCTACCGCAAAACGGCCGCATCGCGCATCCGCGCAGGGTCGCAGCGCGGCGGACCCGATCAGCCCGTGGCGGAAAGATCGAACGAACTTGCCGCGACGCGCACGCCCGGCACGCCGAGCACGTAGCCTGCGCCCATCAGCTGCGACGGCGTGCGATAGCCGCCCGCGGGCGCGCGCGCGATCACCTGCGCGGCGATGTCGAGCGCACAGGTCACGGTCAGCGCGTAGCCGTTCGGCGTGACCAGCTGCATGCGCTCGACCGCGCCGGCCGCGTTGCGCGCCTCGCCCCAGATCCAGCACTGCGTCGTCGCGCGCCGCTCCGCATCGGGGCCCGGCCGCGCCCCTGCGCGCGCTTCGAGCCAGGCGCGCAGCGGCGCGAACCGCAGCAGCGGGCGCAGCAGGCGCAGGCGGCGCAGCGAGCGGATCGCGCGTGGCGGCATCGCCAGATAGACCTCGATGTCCGGAATGCCGGTCGACACGTACGCGGTATAGAGGTCACCCCACGGGATCGTCGTCGCGCTGCGTTCGACGCCTTCGCGCACGAACGTGCGCGTCTTCCACGCCAGCGGTACGTCGACGAGTTCGCCGCCGACGCGCGCGCGACCGCCGCGCGCGAGCCCTTCGACGCTCGTCTTCGCGGTGCCGGGGCTGGTGCCGCCGCCCGCCTCGAACGCGAGCACGAGCGCGTTCGCGTCGGGCAGCGCGCGCTTGAGCAGTGCGGCGACGCCGTCGGTCGGCACGACGTCGAAGCCGACGCCGGGCGCGACGACGATGCCGCGCTCGCGGGCGCGCGCATCGGCGCGATGGCAGTGGGCGAACACGTCGATCTCGCCGGTGATGTCGAGGTAGTGCACGCGCCGTTCGAGGCACGCGTCGAGCAGCGGTGCGGCCGTGCGCGAGAACGGTCCGGCGCAGTTGAGCAGCACGTCGACGTCGTCGAGGCCGCGCGCGGCCGCGCCGGCGTCGTCGAGGCCGAACACGCGCGAGCGCAGCCCGAGCCGTTGCGCGAGTGCCTCGACCTCGCCGCGATTGCGGCCGGCGAGCACGGGCGCGAGGCCGCGCCGCACGGCTTCCTCGGCGATCAGCGCGCCGGTGTAGCCGTTCGCGCCATAGACGAGCATGCGTTGCAGGTCCGCGCTCATTTCGGCGCGTCCGGCGTCGCGTACAACTGCTGCGCGCGCTGGAACAGCACCCACGACGTCGCGATGTACTTGTCGCCGCCCTTGGGCATGTTGCCGCGGTGGGTGTGGGTGAAACCGGCCGGCGCGATCAGCAACGCGCCCGTCTTCGGTTCGATGCGCCGCTGCTGGAACAGGAATTCGGTCTCGCCCTCGCCGAATCCGTCGTTGAGGTAGATCGTCCAGAGCAGCACGCGGTGCAGGTTGTCGTCGGTCTCGACCTTCGGCGCGATCTCGCTGTGCCAGTACGGATAGCCGCCCTGGTCGGCGTAGTAGCGCTGGATGTTGATGCCGCCGGGGCGGAACAGGCGGACGATAAGCTGCTTGAGCTCGGCGTCCGGCATCGCGCGCACGTCGTCGACGCCGAGCATCTGCATCTCCTCGCTGCCCGCCGGCTTGCGATACAGCGCGGTCGGCGCGAGCGCGAGGTGGCTGTACTTGCGCAGGTAGGCGACGAGGCCCTGCAGCATCGCGCCGTTCAGCATGTTCTCGGCGTTCTTCCATTCCGGGTGGCTGCTCAGGTGCAGGTCCCAGGAATCCTTGAGGCGCGTGTTGACGCCGCCGGTCGTGCGTCCACGCACGACCTTGTCGCTCGCCTCGAACGCGGCGATGAGTTCGGCGCAGACCTTCGCGTCGAGCGCGCCGTCGTACACCTCGATGAAGTCGTTCATGCTCGCGGCCGCCACGGTGATGGGGCGTTCAGCTGGCGCGTCGGACGATGCGCGCAGCATCCGCTCGAGGGAGTTGGCCATGTCATCGTTCGGACTCTATCTCATCGGCGCGATCGTGCTCATCGGCGGCCTCGCCTACGCGGCCTGGCTCGTCCATGTGCCATCGCAATGGATCGGCACCGGCGCGGTGATCCTGCTCGGCGCCTGCATCCTCGGCGCGGTCACGCATACGCGTCGGCGCGATCCGCCGGCGTGAGGTGGTAGGCGGTCACGCGCTCCACTTCGTTCTTCGAACCGAGGAACACCGGCACGCGCTGGTGCAGTTGCGCGGGCGCGATGGCGAGGATGCGCTCGCGCCCGGTCGTCGCCGCGCCGCCGGCCTGCTCGACGATGAACGCCATCGGGTTCGCCTCGTACATGAGGCGCAGCTTGCCCGGCTTGCCGGGATCCTTGAGGTCGCGCGGATAGATGAAGATGCCGCCGCGGGTCAGGATGCGGTGCACGTCGGCGACCATCGAGGCGACCCAGCGCATGTTGAAGTCGCGCCCGCGGGGGCCGGTCTTGCCGGCGAGCAGTTCGTCGATGTAGCGCCGCATCGGCGGCTCCCAATGGCGCATGTTCGACATGTTGATCGCGAATTCCGAAGTGTCTTCGGGGATGCGCATCTTCGCGTGGGTGAGCGGGAAGTTGCCCTGCTCGCGATCGAGCGTGAACTGGTAGACGCCGTCGCCGAGCGTGAGCACGAGCACCGTGCTCGAACCGTACACCGCGTACCCGGCCGCGACCTGCTGCGTGCCCGGCTGCAGGAACGCCTTCTCGTCGGGTTCCTTCACGCCCTCGGGGCAACGCAGCACCGAGAAGATCGTGCCGACCGAGATGTTGACGTCGATGTTCGACGAACCGTCGAGCGGGTCGAACACCAGCAGGTATTCGCCCTTCGGGTAGCGGTCGGGGATCGGGTGCGGATCGTCCATCTCCTCCGACGCGAGCGCGGCGAGGTGGCCGCCCCAGGCATTCGCCTCGAGCAGGATCTCGTTCGACAGCACGTCGAGCTTCTTCTGCGTCTCGCCCTGTACGTTCTCCGTGCCCGCGCTGCCGAGCACGCCGCCGAGCGCGCCCTTGCCGACCGCGATCGAGATGCGCTTGCACGCGCGCGCGACCACCTCGATGAGCAGGCGCAGGTCGGCGTTGATGCGACCCTCGCGTTGCTGCTCGATGAGGAACTGGGTCAGCGAAATCGACTTCATGGCGGGGCGGCTCCGGAGGGCGGGTCGGGACGCGCATTGTCCGGACTCCCGGGGCGTCGAGAAAGGCCCCCCATACGCGCGCAGGCACGGCGGCGGGGATACGCCTGCTGACACCACGTTGGCAGTGGCAGGGCGGCATCGTAGCGCCACGCCGACGACCGGCCCCGCCAAGGAGATCGACATGCTTAACCCGAACGTCCCCGCCTGGTTCGAGATCCCGACCCGCGACCTCGACCGCGCCCAGCGCTTCTACGAGGCCGCGCTCGACACGACCCTGCAGCGCCAGCAGTTCGGCGGCCCGGCGATGGCGGTATTCCCGCGCGGCGACAAGCCGAACGCGACCGGCGCGCTGATCCACATGCAGCAGTGCGAACCGTCGATCCAGGGCAGCATCGTCTACCTCAGCCTCGACGACATCCGCCCCGTGCTCGCGCGCGTCGCCGACCTCGGCGGCGAAGTGTTCGTGCCGCGCACCGAACTGCCCGACGGCATCGGCTTCTTCGCGCAGATCCGCGACAGCGAAGGCAACCGCGTCGGCCTGTTCTCGCCGCAATGAACGCCGCGCCGATCGTGGCCGGTCCCGCGCGCGACGCGATGCTCGGCGCGCTCGGCATCGCCGCCCTCTACACCCTGTCCGACCTGCGCGCGCCAGCGCGCGCGGTCGGTCACCGGAGCCCCGCCATGTCGCCGCAGGCACTGCCCGAACCCCCGCACGACTTCGATTTCCTGCACGGCCGCTGGCTCGTGCACAACCGCCGGCTGCGCGAGCGCCTCGTCGGCTGCACCGAGTGGGAATCGTTCGACGGCGTGCAGGTGTGCCGACCGATCCTCGGCGGCTTCGGCAACGAGGACGAGCTCGTCACCGACGCCTTCGGTGCGAACCGCTTCATCGGCATGACGATCCGCCTGTTCGACCCGCGCGCGCGCGAGTGGAGCATCTACTGGGTCGACAACCGCAGCGTGCAGCTGCAACCGCCGGTGCGCGGCCGCTTCGACGGTGGCGTCGGCACGTTCTACGGCCGCGACGTGCATGCGGGCATACCCGTGCTCGCGCGCTTCCTCTGGACGGTCCTTTCGGCCGACCGCGCGCGCTGGGAGCAGGCGTTCTCGACCGACGACGGCGAGCGCTGGGAAACCAACTGGATCATGGAGTTCGAACGGAACGCCACATGAGCGGGCTCGCTGCCACCGACGCACGCCACCGCGTCGAACACGCGCTTGCCGCATACCGCCCGCGCCCCGCCTTCGCCGGCGGCTGGCGTGAACACCACCCTCGAGGAGTCCCGCGCGTGACCCCAGCAAGCACCCCGTGGCCGGTCGTCGAACTGCGCCAGTACACCCTGCACCCGGGCCGGCGCGACGATCTCGTCGAGCTGTTCGAGCGCGAGTTCGTCGAAACGCAGGAAGCATGCGGCATGCGCCTGTTCGGCCAGTTCCGCGACCTCGACGACACCGACCGCTTCGTCTGGCTGCGCGGATTCGCCGGCATGGACGCGCGCGCGGCCGCGCTCGGCGCGTTCTACGGCGGCCCGGTATGGAAGGCGCATCGTGACGCCGCCAACGCGACGATGATCGATTCGGACAACGTGCTGCTGCTGCGACCGCTGCGCGCCGACGGCGGCTTCGCGCTCGACGGCGCGACGCGCACGCCGGTGGATGCGCCGGCAACGCGCGCGCGCCTCGTCGTCGCGCTGCTGTGGTCGGTGCCGCGCGGCGACGCCGACGTCGCCGCGCGGCTCGAGCGCGACGTCGCCGCGTGGATCGCCGACGCCGATGCGGCGCCGCTCGCGAGCTTCGTCAGCGAGCATGCGCCGAATACGTTCCCGGCGCTGCCGGTGCGCGAGAACGAACATGTGCTCGCCTGCTTCGCCGCGTTCGACGACGACGCGCACTGGCGCCGCCATCGCGACGCACTCGCGGCGATCGCGCCGGTGCCACTGCAGACGTTGCGCCTCGCTGCGACCGCACGGTCGCTGCTGCGATGAGCCGCCGCGCAGCGCGCACGCTCAAACGGTTTCGCTCGCACCACGCGGCGCGCGATGATGCGCCGGCGACATCCATTCCCTGAGGACCACGACATGATGAAGACCTATCACGGCAGCTGTCATTGCGGCGCGGTGCGCTTCGAAGCCGATCTCGATCTCGCCGAAGGCACCGGCCGCTGCAACTGCTCGATCTGCACGAAGACGCGCAACTGGGGCATCACGATCAAGCCCGAAGCGTTCCGCCTGCTCGCGGGCGAGGATGCGCTCGCGGACTACACGTTCGGCACGCACAGCAACCACCACCTGTTCTGCCGCCACTGCGGCGTGCGCCCGTTCGGGCGCGGCCACATCGAGGAGATCGGCGGCGACTACGTCTCGGTGAAAATCGCCTGCCTCGACGACGTCGACCCGGCCGAACTCGCCGAGGCGCCGGTACGCTATTTCGACGGCCGCGCCAACAACTGGTGGAACCCGCCGGCCGAGACGCGGCACCTCTGAGGCGGCGACGATGGCTCGCGCGCCCCGACGTTCAGATGACCTCGAACTGGCGCGCGATCCACGACAGCTGGTAGAGCACGGCGAGCAGCACGAACGTCGCATGGAACCACGCGCGGCGCGTCACGATCGCGACCGCGCAGGCGAGCACGTGCACGATGTTGCGCGCCGGGTACTCGGCGCCGAACGCGTGCAGGTAGTCGGCGCCCTTGAGCAGGGTGTCGATGTAGTCGACCAGGTAGACCGCGGCGAGCGCGCCGAAGAACCAGCGCCGGCGCGAATAGTAGTAGTCGCGGTAGTCGGCGTAGTCGTGCAGGCTTTCAGGCAGGATGAACACGCACAGCAGGTACAGCAGCAGCGCGTACAGCGAGACGAACAGGAACAGGTTGAACGTCCACTGGCCGATCGACGCGAGGCGGAACTCCCACCACCAGAAGTGCAGCAGGAACAGGAACACCGACAGCACCCACAGCAGGTGCACCCAGTAGACGCGCTTGTCGCGCGGGTGCTCGACGATGCGCGCGAACTGGCGCAACAGGTGGGTGAGGCCGAGGCCGACGATCATGCCGAGCAGCACGCGCACATGCAGGTAGACCGGCGCGAGTTCGGCCGTGGGCAGGGACGACGCCATGCTCGGACTCCCGTTGCAGCGGACCGGCGCATGATACGCGCGGCTGTCGCGACGCGCGCTTTACCTGGATGCCGCCTCGGCGACATGATCGTCGGATGCGCCGCGCCGATCGCCTGTTCCTCATCATCCATGCCCTGCGCGGACGGCGCACCGCGCTCGCCGCGCGCGGGCTCGCCGAGACGCTCGGCGTCTCGCTGCGCACGGTCTACCGCGACGTCGCCGACCTGCAGCTGTCCGGCGTGCCGATCGAAGGCGAAGCCGGCGTCGGCTACGTGCTGCGCAAGGGCGCGGACATTCCGCCGCTGATGTTCAGCGCCGAAGAACTCGAGGCCCTCGTCGTCGGCACGCGCTTCGTCAAGGCGTTCGCGGGCGCGCGCCTGCACCGCGGCGCGCAGGCGGCGCTGCTGAAGATCGAGGCGGTGTTGCCGCCCGAGCTCAAGCAGCGCGCGATGCGTTCTCGCATCTTCGCGCCCGCGGGCTGGAACGAGGCGCGCACCGGTCTCATCGACCGCCTGCATGCGGCGATCGCCGCGCAGCACGTGCTGCGCCTGGACTATCGCGACGAAGCGGGTCGCATCTCGATGCGCGAAGTCGAACCGCTCTGCCTCGCGTTCTGGGGCGGCGTGTGGACGCTCGGCAGCTGGTGCCGCCTGCGCGTGGATTTCCGCACGTTCCGCCCGGACCGCATCGTCACGTTCGAGCCGACCGGCGAGACCTTCGTCGAAACCGACGCGCGCGGGCTGGCGGCGTATCTGCGGGTCGTCGGCGGCGACGCCGATCGCGATTCCTGATCGCGACCGGGCCACCCGTGGCCCGACATTTCCACATAGTGCGCGTATTCCCTGGGCGGGCGTGAACGGCCCGCAGCTTCGGTGTGCTCGACGCCGGCCACGGCGCCGCACCCGCCCTCATCCAGGAGATTGCCATGAAATCCCATGTAACCCTGCTCGCTCTCGCCTTCGCCGCCGCGGCAACCGCCGCAACCGCCCAGGACGCGCCGCAGCGCTCGTTCGAGGACGCGCTCGTCGTCGAGGACGGCATGACGCAGCTCGCCGACGGCCTGTACGCGAACGTCGGCGGCGCCGGCGAATCCTACGTCGCGACCAACGCCGCCGGACGCAAGGCATTGCTCGCCAAGCTCGTCGCGCTTCGCGCGAAGCTGGCGGGTCGCGGCGGCGCCACCTCGCACGCGCCGACCGGCCGGATCGGCTTCCTCGACGGCCTCATCGCGGACATGGCCAAGCCGGTGCCGAAGGACGAGTACCGTTATGGCTCATGCGGCGGTACGGGCACGCCGCTCACGGTGAACGCGACGTCGCACTCCGGCGTCAACGCGTCCGGTACCGCGACCAACAGCAATGGCGCGTACAACACGACGAACTATGCCTTCGCCGGCACCTACGACAACGACGACAACGTGACGAGCCAGCAGTCGTCGACGACCCACGGCACGACGACGGCTTCCGCCTCGGCGGCGGCCTCGCAAGGCAGCACCGCCTGCGACTCGTTCGGCACCGCCACGGTCACGTGCCCCGGCAGCACGACGCCCGCGATCATCGCGGTCGCGCACACCTATCACCAGGGCAATACCTGCCTGCAGTAAGTAAGGTACCGGCGTCGGTCGGCGGCAGCGGCCCCACGGGCCGCTGCCGGATGACTTCCGGGCACTTCCATCGGCCCGGCGGGATGCGAAGATGCGTTTTTCGCCGACCGGGACCCACCATGTCACGCACCGCCCTGTTTCTGCTCTGCGCGAGCCTCGCGACGCTCGCCCACGCCGAAAGCGCCGACGACCGCTTCAAGGCGCTCTACACGAAGGAATGGACCTGGCGCCAGCAGCAGTTCGGCGGGCTCGACGACGAGGACAAGCAGGCCGATCCGAAGGACAACCACCTGCCTGCGGTCGGCGCCGCGACGCAGGCGAAGCGCCTCGCCTACTGGGACGATGTGCTCAAGCAGCTCGCCGCGATCCCGAGCGGCGAGCTGTCGGCGGAGAACCAGGTCAACCTCGCCGTGTACCGGCCACAGGTCGAGAACCTCGCCGCGGACGTGCGCTTCCACGGCTACGAGATGCCGTTCAACAGCGACTCGCAATTCTGGTCCGATCTCGGCTTCATGACGCGTCGCCCGCTCGGCGACGCGCAGGCGGTGCGCAACTACATCGCCAAGCTCGACGACGTGCCGCGCTATTTCGACGAGCAGGTCGCGAACATGCGCGCCGGCCTCGAGCGCGGCTTCAGCGTGCCGCGCGCGGTGCTCGACGGCCGCGACGTGTCGATCGCGAGCTATGCCGAGGCGAAGTCGCCCGAGGAAAGCGAGTTCTACGCGCCGCTGAAGACGCTGCCGTCGACGATCCCCGCCGAGCAGCAGGCCGCGCTGCGCAAGGACGCGACGCGCGCGATCCGCGAACACGTGATCCCCGCGTACGCGAAGCTGCTCGCGTTCTTCCGCAAGGACTACGTGCCGCACGCGCGCGACACGCTCGCGGCGGAGGCGCTGCCCGACGGCAAGGCCTATTACCTGCAGCAGATCCGCGAGTACACGACGCTCGACCTCGACCCCGAGGCGATCCATGCGATCGGCCTCAAGGAAGTCGAGCGCATCGACGCGGACATGCAGGCGACGATGAGGGCGAGCGGCTTCAAGGGCGACTTCGCCGCGTTCCTCGAGTTCCTGCGCAAGGATCCGCAGTTCTACGCGAAGACGCCGGACGAGCTGCTCATGCGCGCGGCGTGGATCGCCAAGCAGGTCGACGCGAAGATCGGTCGCTACATCGGCACTCTGCCGCGCGGTCGCTTCGGCATCGAACCGGTGCCGGCGTCGATCGCGCCGTTCTGGACCGCCGGTCGCGGCAGCGCGCAGACCTATTGGGTCAATACCTACGACCTGCCGTCACGCCCGCTCTACAACCTGCCCGCGCTGACCCTGCACGAGTCCTCGCCCGGCCATTCGCTGCAAGGCGCGCTCGCCGAGGAACAGAAGCAGCAACCGGAGTTCCGCAGCAAGAACTACATCTCCGCCTACGGCGAAGGCTGGGCGCTGTACTGCGAGAAGCTCGGCAAGGAGATGGGCATCTACCACACGCCGTACGAGGAATTCGGCCGCGAAACCTACGAGATGTGGCGCGCCGCGCGCCTCGTCATCGACACCGGCATCCACCACAAGGGCTGGACGCGCGCGCAGGCGATCGACTACCTCGCCTCGCACACGGCGCTGAGCCGGCACGAGGTCGAGACCGAGGTCGACCGCTACATCTCCTGGCCGGGCCAGGCGCTCAGCTACAAGCTCGGCGAGATCCGCATCGTCGAGCTGCGCGCGCGCGCGGAGAAGGCGCTCGGCGACAAGTTCGACCTGCGCGCGTTCCACGACGCGATCCTCTCCGAGGGCTCGGTGCCGCTGCCGCTGCTCGACCAGCGCATCGATGCGTGGATCGCCTCGCGCAAGGCTGCGGCGAAGTCGTGACGGGCCGAAGAGCGGAAGCTTGAAACACGAAGGAAAGCAGAAGCAGGGAAAAGCTTGAAACACGGAGCACACGGAGCACACGGAGAAAGCAAGGACGAGAAGAGCTTTTTGACTTGAACGCTTTTCCTCCGTGTGCTCCGTGTTTCAATCGTTGTTGCTTTCCTTCGTGTGCTTCGTGTGCTTCGTGGTTCAGTCTTTTGCTTCGCTTTCCGAGCAGCACCTCGACGCGTCCGAGGACGTCCGTCAGCGCTTGGGTTCCTTGGCCGGTGGTTTCGCTGCGGCATCCTTCTTCGCCTGCTCCTCGAGCGCGTGCTGCTTCCATTCCTCGAGGATCGCGCTGCGGCTTCGCGCGGCGGCGGCGGCATCCGCCGCCGACGGCGGCGGAGGTGGCGGTGGTTCGGGATCGGCGTTGTCGATCCAGCGCACGAGGCGCGCGAACTGTTCGCCGAGCACGTCGTCGACCTTCGGCGCGATCTCGTCGAGGCCGCTCGTCGACGCGCCGTTGACGAGGTACTCGAGTTCGAGCCGGGTCGAGCCGTCGTCGGCCGTGCGGATCCAGAACGTGAGCACGCCCTCGAGCGCGAGTTCCTGCAACGGGCCGAGCGCGGTGTCGAGGCGCAGCATGCGCTCCGGCAACGCCATCAGGACGCGCCCGTGCGCAGCGCTGCCGCCGCTCCAGCGCTCGCAGAAGCAGCCGTCCGCCTCGGCCTTCAGGCTCAGGTTCTCGGCCTTGCCGGACCAGGTGTGCTCGCGGCTCCACCAGTGCGGCACGGCGACGAGCGACGCCCATGCATGCTTCGCGTCGCCCTTGACCGGCGCCGCGTACGCGAGCATGAACCCGTCCGGCACGGCCTGCCTGACCTCGGCGTGCGCGGCCTGCACGCCCGCGGCGGCGAGGACGGTGATGAGTATCCGGCGCATGAACGTCTCCCTTGCGATGTTCAATCGACCGCGCGTGCGCCCGCCGGGTTCCGCGCCGCGGCGACGACCTCGAGGATCGCGCCGATGACCGCCTGCGGCTGGTCGAAGTGGATGTCGTGGCTCGACTCGGGCACGAGCCGGTGCACGCCGCGGCGCGACAGGCCAGCGAGATCCTCGTGCAGGAAGTAGACGAGCAGGCCTTGTTCGTCGACGGGCAGACCCGGCGGCAGGTCGGACAGTGCGCGCGTGAGCACGATCATCGGCAGGTCGCCGTAGCCGCGCCGCGACAGGCGCAGTTGTGCCGCGCTGTCGCCGTCGAACGCCTGCTCTTCCGACAACCGCGCCTCGAGGAACGACGGTTGCGTCTGCAGGCGCGCATACACCGCGCTGATCGCGTCGAGATAGCGCGGGTTGCTGCCGCCGGACACGCATTGCGCGAACACGCGCGTGCCCGGCACGAAGCCGGCGCGCGCGGCGTCGATGCATGCCTGCGCGTCGCGGTCGCCTTGCGCGCGCTCGGCCGCGGCGATCGCGCGGACCTCCGGATAGATGCGCGCGACGCGCAGGAAGTGCTCCTCGTGCGACGGATCGTCGAGCACGAGGCCGGCGACCTCGTCGCGGTACAGGTTGGCGAACATGCGCACGTTCATGCCGCCGTAGGAATGCCCGACCAGCACGTACGGAGGCGCGATGCCCGCCGCGTGCAGCAGGCGGTGCAGGTCGTCGGCGATGTCGCGCTCGTGCCCGCGCGCGTCGCCGCGTCGCTGAAGCCGAGGCCGGCGCGGTCGTAGGAGCACGCGCGCGTCGTGCGCGCGACCACCGGCTGCACGAGGCCCCAGATCTGGCTCCAATTGGCGAGGCCGGCGTCGAACACGACGGTCGGAGTGCCGTCGCCGCTGCAATGCAGGTTGAGGCGGCGGCCGCCGCCGACGTCGACGAGGCGCGTCGGGTGCGCGTACGCGGGATCGTCGACGACCGCGTTGCTGCGTGCGGCGTGCGCGCCCGCGGTGCAGGCGGCGAGCAGCAGCGCGACGGCCGCGCGACGCATCAGACGTCGCCGTCGGTCGCCCAACCTTCGCCGCTGCCGCGGTGGTGCACGAGGTCGCCGCCCTGCACGTCGCCGGCCGGGATCGACGGCTGCGCGGCGATTTCGGCGTAGAGCGGGCGGAAATCCGGCCGCGTCGCGTCCATGAGCTGCTCGAAGCTGTCGATGACGAAGTACGTCTTCTGGTACGTGTCGATGCGGTAGCGCGTGCGCATGATGCGGCGCAGGTCGAAGCCGATGCGGTTCGGCGCCGGCGATTCGAGGCAGTAGATCGACTCGCCCTTCGAGCTGACGATGCCCGAGCCGTAGATGCGCAGGCCGCCGTCCTGGCGGATCAGGCCGAACTCGACCGTGTACCAGTACAGGCGCGTGAGGTTCACGAGCGCCTCGGCGCCGATGCCGTGCGCCTTGACGCCGCCGCGGCCGTACGCCTGCATGTAGTCGGCAAACACCGGTTCGAGCAGCAGCGGCACGTGACCGAACAGGTCGTGGAACAGGTCCGGTTCGGCGAGGTAGTCGAGCTGTTCGGGCTTGCGGATCCACCAGGTGACCGGAAAGCGCCGGTTCGCGAGGTGGTCGAAGAACACGAGTTCGGGCAGCAGGCCCTCGACGCCGACGAGCTGCCAGCCGGTCGCCTTCGCGAGCACCTCGTTGAGATCGTCGAAGCGCGGGATCGCGTCGGGCGACATGCCGAAGCGCTCCTGGTTCTCGATGAACTCGCGGCAGGCGCGACCCTTGAGCAGGTCGCGCTGGCGCTCGAACAGCGTCGCCCAGGTACGATGGTCGGTGCGTGAATAGCTCGCCCACGGCTGTTCGACCACCGCAGTGGTGTACACCGGCACGTAGCCCTTGTCGGTCTGCTGGTGTTCGATGCGGCGCGGTTCGGAGGAGTTCATGGCGCGGATCCGGAGTTCATGCGCGACAGCTTAGCGCGTGGCGCGAGCGGCCGCGCGTGCGCCGTGGGCTCAGTCGTTTCCGCGCTCGTCCGCGGGCGGTACCGCGCGTGGCCGGAACGCGATCACGCGGCCGTGGCCGCCATCGCCCGCGCTGCGCTGCCAGAGCACGGGCACGTCGGCCGCGCGCGGCAGCTCGAGTTCGTCGTCGACCGCGTCGTTGGCCGCCTCGGTTTCCCAGCTGTAGCGCTTGCGCGCGGGTGCCGGGTCGCGCCGGCGCAACACGATCGCGGCGAGCAGGCCGGCGACCGCGCCGGCGAGGTGGTATTCGAAGCTGATCCGCTCCTCGTGCGGCAGCACCGAGAGCAGCATGCCGCCGTAGAGGAAGAACACGACGAGCGACGTGACCACCGCGAGGCGATCGCCGCGCAGCAGGCCGATCACGAACAGGAACAGCATGAGCCCGTGCACGATGCCGCTCGCGCCGACGTGGGCGGAGTCGCGCGCGAACAGCCACACGCCGATGCCCGAGAGCAGCCAGATCGCCGGCAACGCGAGCCGCGTCGCGCGCGGGTAGACGTACAGGGTCAGGGTCGCCAGCACGCCGAGCGGCAGCGTGTTCGACATGAGGTGCTCGAACGAGGCGTGCGCGAACGGCGCGGTGAGGATGCCGACGAGCCCCGCGGCATGGCGCGGCACGATGCCGAGATCGTCGATCGGCCAGCGGAGCAGCCAGGCCGCGAGCCAGACGACCCATATCCCAGCCAGCAGCGCACCCGCGCCGAACAGCGCGTAGCGGATGCGCAGGCGGTCCTGCGCGACCGTGACAGTCGTGGGTTCGGGGACGGGGCGGGCGATGTCCATAGCTGCCAGATTGGGCGCCCTATTCAGCTTCGCAAGTCGACTGCGTCACAGAATGGTAGCCGACACCCATTGGTACAATCCTTGCCGTACTAAACCGAAGATCCGCGCGAAGTGAGGGCGCGCGGCCGTTCGGTATTCCGCAGCGCGACCGGGAGAGGGGGCCCGCCGTGCATCCGGCAGCAGTACGCGCAGCCGCCACGTGTGGTCGCTCGCGTCTGCGTGCCGACCCATCATGAGCTTCGACATCACATCCGCCATGTTGATCGCTTCGCTGCTGACGCTGTGCGTCGGCGCGAGCCTTTCGTTCGCCGCGTCGCGCTACCCGGCGCACCTGCGCGCGGCCATGCGCATCTGGATCGGCGGCCTGTTGATCGAGACGCTCGCGCTGCTGTCGGCGGCGCTGCGCAGCCCGTCGTGGGACGACGCGCTGCCGATCGTCCTCACCAACACCATGTACGCGCTGTCGTACGCGGAGATGGGGCGCGCGATGAGCCATTTCGCGCAACGCCCGCGCAGCCTCGTGCCGCTGCTGCTGGTCGCGCTCACCTTCGCGATCCTGTGCGTGTTCACGCTGGCGTGGCCGTCGCCGCGCTGGCGCATCACGTTCGACACGCTGCCGATCGTCGCGCTGCAGCTCGGCGTCGCGCGCGCGGTGCTGCTCGGCCGCGGCCGCCTGCGCCCGGCCGACATCCTCACCGGTTCGCTGTTCGTCGCCTGCGCCGTGCTCGCGTTCGCGCGCGGCCTGACCGAGTTCCTCGCGCCCGTGCTCGGCCTCGAGTCGTTCCGCCCGTTCATGCTCAACGTCGTGCTGATCTTCAGCTCGATCCTGCCGATGCTCGGCACGATCGGCTTCATGCTCATGTGCGGCGACCGCATGAACGAGGATCTCGGCCGCCTGGCGATGACCGACCCGCTGACCGGCGTGCACAACCGCCGCACGCTCGCGCGCGTCGCCGCGAACGCGATCGACGCCGCGATGCGCGACGGCCGGCCGCTGTCGCTGCTCGCGATCGACGTCGACCACTTCAAGCGCATCAACGATGCGTTCGGCCACGACGCCGGCGACGAGGCGCTGCTTGGGCTGGTGCGGCTCATGCGCGAATCACTCGCGGTCGACGCGCCGCTCAGCCGCATCGGCGGCGAGGAATTCGCCGTGTTGTTGCCCGACATCGGCGAACTCGAGGCGTGCGTGCTCGCCGAATACCTGCGCCAGCACGTCGCCAGCGCGCTGCTGCCGATCGGCGGCCATCCACAGCGACTGACCGTGTCGGTCGGGGTCGCCTCGCTCGACGCCGGCACGCGCGACCTGCGCGCGCTGCTGCGCAATGCCGATCGCGCGCTCTACGCGGCCAAGCACAACGGTCGCAACCGTTGCGCCGCGTATTCGACGCTCGCGCCGGCACCCGTCGCGTCGCAGGTTTCGCGCGGCCGCGCCTGAAGCCGTCATCCGGCAGATTGAAGCACGGAGCACACGGATAAGGCCGCCTCGCCCGCTCAGTCGGCATCCGTCTTGCGCGGCGGGATCAGCAGGCTCGCGACGATCGACGCCGCGATCACCAGCGCGACGACGCCGAGCGCGATGCCGATCGGGATCTTCCACACGCCCGCGAGCAGCATCTTCGCGCCGATGAACAGCAGCACGGCGGCGAGGCCGTGGCCGAGCAGGTGGAAACGGTCGGCCATGCCCGCGAGCAGGAAGAACAGCGCGCGCAGGCCGAGCACCGCGAACACGTTCGAGGTGAGCACGACGAACGGATCGAGCGTGACCGCGAAGATCGCAGGGATCGAGTCGACCGCGAAGATCACGTCGGTGACCGCGATCAGCACGAGCACGACGAACATCGGCGTGAACCAGCGCCGGCCGTCCTCGCGCACGGCGAGCGCCTCGCCGCGGAAGTCGCGCGTGATGCGCAGGTGGCGGCGCATCCAGCGCAGGATCGCGTTCTGCTCGAGGTCGGGCGTGGTGTTCGTCGCGAGCAGCATCTTCAGGCCGGTGAGCAGCAGGAACAGGCCGAACAGGTAGAGGATCCAGTGGAACTCGGCGACCAGCGCGGCGCCGACGAAGATGAGCAGCGCGCGCAGCACGATCGCGCCGAGCACGCCGAGCATGAGCGCGCGCTGGCGCAGTTCCGGCGGCACCGCGAACGTGTTGAACACGAGCAGGAACACGAAGATGTTGTCGACCGCGAGCGCCTTCTCGATGAGGTAGCCGGTGAGGAACTCGAGGCCGATCTCGTTGGCGACCGCGCGACCCGCGTGCGCGTCGAGCCAGGCCCACAGGCCGAGGTTGAACGCGAACGCGAGGCCGACCCAGGCGAGGCTCCAGAGCGCCGCCGCGCGGAACGTGACGCGGCGCGGCCCGGCGGCGCGCAGCAGCGCGAAGTCGACCGCCAGTGCGGCGATGAGGATGGCGACGAAAGCCGCCCAGATGCCCGGTGTCGCGATGCTGTGCATGTCGTGCCCCAGAGTGGTTCGGTGGACCGATGGCGCCGGGTCACGAATGCTCGGGACACACCTTCGCCGTCGACGGCGAAGGTCTTGCTCGCGGCTCGCCGTGGCGAACCGCCCGCCGGACCGGGGCCTTGCGGCCCGTGATGACGATCGCGGCGACGGGAGAGCTACTCCCCTTCTGCTGGGCCGAACTTAGCGCCGGCCCGGCGCGCTTGCAAGGTCGGGCGCAGCGCGGCGTGTCAACAATGGTGAGAGAGAGGCCGAAGGCTGGAGTGAAGCGCGAGGCCACCCGCGATTCATGCAGGGGCGAGCCCGTCGGTGCGCGCGCCGACCGGCGCGGCTCGCGCGCCTTGCCAGCCCTCAGCCCTCAGCCCTCAGCCCTATAATCCGCCGATGAACCCTCACGACACGGGCGCGCTGCCCGTCATCCAGCTCAAGACCGAACGCCGCTCGAACCATCCCTGGATCTTCCAGAAGATGGTCGAGAAGCCGGCGAACAAGCCCAAGCCCGGCACCGTCGTCGACATCGTCGACCGCGAAGGCAGCTTCGCCGGACGCGGCTTCTACAACGGCCACTCGCGCATCGCGTTGCGCGTGCTCACCGCCGATCCCGACGAGGCGGTCGACGAGGCGTTCTTCGCGCGCAAGATCGCCCAGGCGGTGTCGCTGCGTCGCGACGTGCTGAAGCTCGACGCGGTCACGAACGCCTGTCGCCTCATCCATTCCGAAGGCGACGGCCTGTCCGGCCTCGTCGTCGACCGCTTCGCCAACACGCTCGTGATCGAATATTTCTCGGCCGGCATGTTCCGCCTGCGCGACCTGATCCGGCGCTGCCTGCTCGAACACTTCCCCGACGCCGACCTGTACTGGTTCGCCGAGGAGCACGTGCAGAAGCAGGAGAGCTTCGACTGCGGCATCCCGTCGCCGCCGACGCCGACCGTGATCCACGAGCACGGCGTGCAGTTCCACGCCGCGCCGGGCACCAAGCACAAGACCGGCTTCTTCGCCGACCAGCGCGACAACCGCAAGCTGCTGTCGACGTTCTGCGACGGCAAGCGCGTGCTCGACCTGTGCTGCAATTCGGGCGGCTTCGGCATCTACGCGAAGACGATCGGCGGCGCGACCGAGGTGACCGGCGTCGACCTCGACGAGGAGATCCTCGCGATCGCCGAGAAGAACGCGCGCCTCAACAAGGCGAAGGTGCGCTTCGTGCAGGCCGACATCTTCCACTGGCTGCGCGACGGCAAGAAGGATCCGTACGACGTCGTCATCCTCGACCCGGCGAAGATGACGCGCGATCGCGAACAGGTGATCCCGGCGCTGAAGAAATACCTCGACATGAACAAGCTCGCGCTCGGCGCGGTCAAGCCGGGCGGCATCTTCCTGACCTGCTCGTGCACGGGCCTCGTCAGCGAGGAGCAGTTCCTCGACATGCTGCGTCGCGCAGCGTTCTACGCCGGTCGCACCGTGCAGGTGTTGAAGGTGACCGGCGCCGGCGAAGACCATCCGTGGCAGGCGCACGTGCCCGAGTCGCGCTATCTCAAGGCCGCGATCTGCCGCGTCGAGTGAGGCGAACGCGCGGAGGGCGGGCACTGGCCCGCCGCCTCGACGCATACGCCCTCGGGAAGAATGCCGGTGAGCCAGGGCCCACCTACGGCTTCCACTCCGGCGCGATGCGATCGGCGAGCACGAGGTCGACCCGCGCCGCCTTGCCGGCGCGTTGGTAGGCGAGCGCGAGCTTCGTTCCGACCGGCAGCTCGCGCAGGCGCTGGCGCCACTCGGACAGCGGACGCGCACCGACCTTCTCGCCGCCGATCGCGGTGACGCGATCGCCGTCGCGCAAGCCCGCGCGCGCGGCGGCGCTGTCCTTCGCCACGTCGACGACTTCGAGTGCGTCGTCGGCGCCGAGCAGCCACAGGCCACTGCGGTCGAACGCGTCGGTACCGCCGGCGCCGGCGATTGGCGCGAGGTACATCTTCTTCGCGGCGTAGTCGAACGCGACCGTGTAGCGCTTGAGCAATCCGCCGCCGAGGTTGGCCGACAGGTCCGGGCTCGCGAACGCACCCTTGTCGCCGGTGTAGAGGTCGCCGGCCACGCCGGCGACCGCGAGGTCGCCGAGCTGCAACGTGCCCAAGCGAGCCGGGCGGCCGCGCGACGGGCCGCCGACGCCCCAGCCGACGACGCTGTCCGGCGCCGCGTGGTACTTGGCGACGAGATCGTGCTCGCGCACGAACGGCGCATGCAGGGTCAGCGACACGCGCGAACCGGTGTCGATGCTGATCCGCGCCGCCAGGCCGTCGAGCGTGCCCTGCACGATCGGGATGCGGTCGGCGAGTTCGAACGGCACCGCGTGCGCGCCGGGCGGCGGCGCGAACTTCGCCGGTTCGGTCAGCACGAGTTCGCGCTTGCCGTAGTCGATCGTCACGCCGAAGCGGCGGAACATCTCGTAGCCGACCAAGCCGTCGCTGTCGTAGCCCTCGACCGCAGGCAGCTTGCCGAGGTCCATCACGTAGAACACCGGGTGCGACAGCACCGCGTCGCCGAGGCGCACTTCCTTCGCGTGCGCGAAGGCGAGGTCGACGAGTTCGTCGCCGACGCCGCGCCCGGCGAGCTTGCCTTCGCCGGCGAGGCCGAACTTCTTCGCCGAATCCGGCGTGAGCAGGTTCGCGCCGCCGGTGTCGACGAGGAAGCGCGCCGGCTTGCCGTCGATCGAGCCGCGCGCGTAGATGTGGTTGTTGACGAGTTCGAACGGCACCCGCGCGACGCCGCCGGGTGCGTCGATGCGCGCGGTCGCGGTCATCGCCGGCATCGCGAAATCGGCATCGGCCACGGCGACGTTCAGCGCCATCTTCGACGCGCGGATCTCGCTGCGGTTGCGCTCGTCGACACGGCCGGCGGTATCGGTGAGGAAGGTCGTCGAATGGAACGGCAGCTTGACGCCGTCGACGTCGCGCCAGTCGTCGAAGGTGGTGGTCGCGGTGTCCGCGCCCTGCTTCTGCACCGTGCGCGCGAGCAGGTGCGTCTCGCCGTCGAACCACAGCGTGACCGGGTCGCCGCCGTCGGGCGTCGCGACGAGCACGTCGTAGCGGCGGCCGTCGAGTTCGCGCGTCTCCGGCTTGGCGTAGCTCGCGCCGAAGCGCGCGGGATACCAGTAGCCGCGCGCGTCGAGCCAGGCCTGGCTGCGCGCGCGGCGCTTCGCTTCCGGTGCGTCGAGCGCGGCGACTTCACCACCCGGATCGCGCGACCAGGCGACCGTGCCGTCGTAACCGTCGGCGCCTTCGATCGGGCCGAGCTTGTAGTGGTCGTTCGAGCGACCGCCGGCGACGTCCTGCAACGCGTCGAACGCGCCGCTGAGCCCGCCCGCGCCGAGCGTGCCGTCGGTGCGCACGCTCTTCACCACGTCCCAGCGCGCGCCGCCGCTCGCCGCCTTCCAGCGCGCGAGCAGGTCGGCCGCCTCGTCCGCGCGCACCACCTGGGTGAAACCGAGCGCCAGCAACGCCAGCGCGATCGCATGCCTGCCCATCGTCTTCTCCTCGATCGCGGCGCACGCCCTTGCGCGGCGCCGTCATTGTTTGAATAATTGCATCGAATTTCAAACGAGGCAACCCAACCGATGGCACGGATCCGCACGGCGCTGATCGAGGACGCGGACGAGATCGCCCTGCTCGCCTCGCCGACGCGCATCGAGATCGTCGACACGCTCGAGGCGCTCGGCGACGCGGCCAGCGTGGCCGAACTCGCGGCCGCGGTCGGCCGCCCCGCCGACGGCCTCTACTACCACCTGCGCCAGCTCGCCGAAGGCGGCCTGATCGAGGAGGTGGCTGCGCCCGACGGGCGCCGCTACCGCTCGCGCACGCGCAAGGGCGATCGCCTGCGCCTGCGCTACCGGCCCGGCGCGACCGCCAATGCCGACGCGGTCGGCCGCGTCGCGGCGAGCGTGCTGCGCGTGGCGGGCCGCGACTTCGCGCGCGCGCTCGCCGATCCCGACACCGTCGTCGAGGGACCGCGGCGCGAATTGTGGGCCGCGCGCGGCAAGGGCTGGGTCGACGCGGCGGAGCTCGCCGAGATCAACCGCCTGCTCGCGCGCCTGATGGAACTCGTGCAGAAGCCCGCGACCGAACGCCCGCGCGGCCGGCTCGTCGCGCTGTCGTGGGTGCTCGCGCCGGTCGAGGCGAAGCCCGCGCGGCGCGCGGCCGCGCCGCGCAAGCCGCGCGCACGCTGAACGGCGGCGCGGCGCGGCCGGCGCGGCGCACCGCTGCTAGACTGCGCGTCCGCCTGTATCGACCGACGCCGATGAAGAAGACCGTGCGCACGAAGAAGACCCCACCGCCGCCAGCCGTGACGCAGGCGCAGGCCGAAGACGCGGTGCGCGTGCTGCTGCGCTGGGCCGGCGAGGATCCGCGCCGCGAAGGACTGATCGACACGCCCAAGCGCGTCGCCGAAGCGTATCGCGACTGGTTCTCCGGCTACGCGATCGATCCGGCCGAGTACCTCGGCCGCACGTTCGAGGAGGTCGCCGGCTACGACGAGATGATCGTGCTGCGCGACATCCATTTCGAGTCGTTCTGCGAACACCACATGGCGCCGATCATCGGCCGCGCGCACGTCGGCTACCTGCCGACCGACAAGGTCGTCGGCATCTCCAAGCTCGCGCGCGTGGTCGACGCGTACGCGCGCCGGTTCCAGGTGCAGGAGAAGCTCACCGCGCAGATCGCGCACTGCATCGGCATGGTGCTCAAGCCGCGCGGCGTCGGCGTCGTCATCGACGCGACGCACCAGTGCATGACCACCCGCGGCGTGCACAAGACCGGCGTGTCGATGATCACGAGCCAGATGCTCGGCACGTTCCGCGAGGACGCGCGCACGCGCGCGGAATTCCTGCGCTTCATCGACATCGACGGGCACGGCTGACGGCGATCGCCCCTGATCGCGGCCGCGGGAAGCGCTCGCGCGAACGCACGGCGTCTGGCTCGCGCAATCCGCAGCGGCCTCGATCAATCGATCGCGATGTCGCCTGCCAAGCCGCACGCGCGCCGATCTGCCGAGCGCGCCGGACCTGCGCCGGCCGGCGCCACGGCGACATGCCATACGAGGCGACGCGCGCGAACGAGCAATGCGCGACGCGCGGGCGCGACGCGGATCGGCTATCGTGCGTGCTTTCGCCCGCCGGCCGCCCCTGCAATGGATCCGATCGCCCCTGCCGCGCCACGTCGTGCCGCGCTGATCTTCATCTTCGTGACGGTGCTGATCGACATCCTGTCGTTCGGCCTCATCATTCCCGTGCTGCCGCACCTGATCCAGAGCTTCCTCGGCGGCGATGTCTCGCGCGCCGCGGTCTGGTACGGCTGGTTCGCCACGGTGTTCATGGCGATGCAGTTCCTGTTCACGCCCGTGCAGGGCGCGCTGTCGGACCGCTTCGGCCGACGCAAGGTGATCCTCGCCTCGAATCTCGGGCTCGGCCTCGACTTCCTCATGATGGCGATGGTCCATTCGCTGCCGCTGCTGTTCATCGGCCGCATCATCTCCGGCATCACCGCGGCGAGCTTCAGCACCGCCAACGCCTACGTCGCCGACGTCACGCCGCCGAACAAGCGCGCGCAGGCGTTCGGCATGATCGGCATGGCGTTCGGCATCGGCTTCGTGATCGCCCCGGCGATCGGTGGTTTCCTCGGCGAGATCAACCAGCGCGCGCCATTCTGGGTCGCGGTCGTGCTCTGCCTCGCGAACTTCGTCTACGGCCTGTTCGTGCTGCCCGAATCGCTGCCCCCGGAAAAGCGCTCGCCGCGCTTCGACTGGCGCCACGCCAATCCGGTCGGCTCGCTGCGCCTGTTGTCGCGCTACCCGCAGGTGCTCGGCCTCGTCGGCGTGCTGTTCCTGATGGCGCTCGCGCACATGGTGTATCCGAGCACGTTCGTGCTGTACGCCGACTACCGCTTCGGCTGGGGACCGCAGATGGTCGGCTACACCCTCGCCGCGGTCGGCGTGCTCGCGGCGATCGTGCAGGGCGTGCTGATCAAGAAGATCGTCGGCTCGCTCGGCGAACGGCGCGCGCTCATGCTCGGCCTCGGCTGCGGCACGCTCGGGTTCATGCTGTATGCACTGGCGCCGACCGGCTACTGGTTCTGGGCCGCCATGCCGGTCGCCGCGCTGTGGGGCGTGGCGACGCCCGCGGCGCAGGCGATGATGACCCACCACGTCGACCCGACCGAGCAGGGACGGCTGCAGGGCGCGGTCGCGAGCCTGTCGAGCATCGCCGGCATCATCGCGCCGACGATCTTCACGCGCGCGTTCGCCGCAGTCACCGGCGCGCACCTGCACGACGCCTGGGCCGGCGTCACGTTCGCGATCTCGGCGGCGATGGTCGGCCTCGGCTGGATCATCGCGTGGCGCACGATCGGGCACCTCCCGCCGGTCACGTACCCGGCGCCCGCCGTCGCGACGATCGAACCCGCGGTCGTGTCCGACGCCGACGAGCTCGTCGTCCAGCCTGCGCCGCAACGCGAGTGATCGCGCACGCTGGGCCGCGGGTCCGGCGCGCGGGTTTTCAAGGCTCCCTTTCGACACTGGTGCGGCGCCCCCATTCTGCGAGGATGGCTGCGCCGGAGCGGTTCCGGCATCGTGGAGACGTCGATGTTGACCTTCGTGCTGTGGTTGCTGCTGCTGGTGTTCTGCTGGCCGCTCGCGCTGCTCGCGCTGGTGCTGTACCCGCTCGTGTGGCTGCTGCTGTTGCCGTTCCGTCTGCTCGGCCTCGCGGTCGAGGGCGTATTCGAGCTGCTGCGCGGCATCATCCTGCTGCCGGCGCGGGTGCTGCGCGGCCGCCCCGTCGCGTGACGATGGCGAACTTCTGCAACGCGCTCGATCACCGCACGAAACTTGGCGATCGCGCGGTGCGCGCGGCGTAGCGTGGTCTCCCCCCAACGGAGACAGGGAGTTGCGATGAAGCGCGTGCTCGTGTGTTGCCTGGCCCTCGGCGCCGCCGTCGTCGCGTCCGCGCAGGACGCCACCACCGACGCGGCCAAGGACAAGGCGGTCGATCTCGCCAATGACAAGGCCGCCACCCTGGTCGGTGGCGATACTGGCAGCGGCGCGGCCGTCGCGGGCGCGGCGGTCGGCGGTTCGGCACTCGGCGGTGCGGCCACCGGCGCGGTGAAGGACGAGGCCGTCGACATGGCGAAGGACAAGGCCGCCGCCGCGGTCAAGGACGCGACCGACAGCGGCCACTGAGGCTTCGCTTGCGCGCGCGGCGGCCCGCTACGGCCCCACGCGCGCGCCTTTCGCCTGCGCGGAACGCGCGCGCTACACTGCACGGTGTCCGCGCGAGGTGGTCATGTCCGCAAGCGAACCGAACCCGGCCGAGACCGCCGCGCAAGCCCAGCCCGTCGGGGCGCTGTTCGACGCCGTCTACGACCGGCTCAAGGCGATGGCGAGTCGGCAGCTCGCGCGCGGCTCGCGCGGCACGCTCGACACGACCGCGCTCGTGCATGAACTCTGGCTGCGCGTGAACACCGGGCGCGAGCTCGCGTTCGAGCATCCGGCGCAGTTCTTCTCCTACGCCGCGCGCGCGATGCGCCATCTGCTCGCCGACCGCGCGCGCGACCGCATGCGCCAGAAGGCCGGCGGCGACTGGATCCGCATGAGCCTCACCGGCAGCGAGGCGCTGCATCCGCAGGTCGAAAGCGCCGAGCAGGCGCTCGCGCTGGAGGAAGCGTTGACCAAGCTCGAGCAGGTCGACGCGCGCGCCGCGCGCGTGGTCGAACTGCGCTGGTTCGCCGGCCTCTCGCCGGAGCAGGTCGCCGAGCTGCTCGGCCTGACGCGGCGCACGATCGACCGCGACTGGCGCTACGCGCGCGCATTCCTGCTGTCCGCGCTCGAATGATGTCCGCGCCGCGGGCGCAACGGCGTTATCGCTGGCCGATGGAGCGGCCTCCGGGGGAACCGCGATGAACGCCACACCCGACAATCCACGCGACCTGTTCGAGGCCGCGCTCGCGCTCGCGCCGGCCGAGCGTGGCGCCTGGCTCGCCGAGCACTGCCGCGACGACGCGCAGCGCGCCGAAGTGCTGCGCCTGCTCGCCGCCGACGCCGACACCGGCGAACGCCTGCTCGACGAGCCGTTCGACCAGTTGCTCGGCCGCGTCGGCGAGGTCGAGGCACCACCGCAACCGCTGCCGCACGGCACGCTGGTCGGCGACTACACGCTGATCGAGCGCCTCGGCGAAGGCGGCTATTCCGTCGTCTACCGCGCCGAACGCGAACAGGCCGGCGTGTGCCAGGCCGTCGCCCTGAAACTGCTGCATCGCGGCCTGCACACGCCCGAGGAGCAACGCCGCTTCCGCGACGAGCGGCGCGCACTCGCGCAGCTGCGCCATCCCGGCATCGCCCGCCTCATCGAAGGCGGCGTGACCGACGCGGGCGTGCCGTACATCGCGCTCGAACTCGTCGACGGCGAACCGATCACCGACTACGCCCGCACGCACCGGCTCGACCTGCGCGCGCGCCTGCGCCTGTTCGTCGCGGTCTGCCGCGCGGTCGAAGCGGCGCATCGGGCACTGATCGTGCACCGCGACCTCAAGCCGTCGAACGTGCTCGTCACGCGCGATGGCGAGGTGAAGCTGCTCGATTTCGGCATCGCCAAGCTGCTCGATGCGGGCGACGACGCGACCCGCACGCAGCGCCAGGCGATGACGCCCGCGTACGCGGCGCCGGAACAGTTCGCGCTCGGCCAGATCACCACCGCGACCGACGTCTATGCGCTCGGCGTGCTGCTCGGCGAACTCGTGACCGGCCAGCGCCGCGCGCCCGGCGACGCGCACACGCCGTCGTCGCGCATCGGCGAGGACACCGACGAGTCGCTCCTGCCGGCGCCCGCGCGCGTGGTGCGGCGCCAGCTGCGCGGCGATCTCGACAACATCGTGCTGAAGGCGACCGCGGCCGAGGCCGAGCGCCGCTACGCGTCGGCGGGCGCGTTCGCCGACGACGTCGAACGCCATCTCGCGGGCCAGCCGGTGCAGGCGCATCCGCCGTCGCGCTGGTATCGCGCGCGCAAGTTCGTCGCGCGCCACCGCGGCGGCGTCGCGAGCAGCGCGCTGTTCCTCGTCGCGATCCTCGCCGCGCTCGCGCTCGCACTGTGGCAGGCGCACCGCGCCGAAGTGCAGGCGCAGCGCGCGCAGGTGCAGGCGCGCCGCGCCGAAGCGGTGCAGGCGTTCCTCGGCGACGTGTTCCGCGCCAACTCGCGCAACCAGCCCGACGCGGCGAAGGCGCGCCAGACCACCGCGCGCGAGCTGCTCGACCTCGGTGCGCAGCGCGTCGACGGCGCGATGACCGACGTGCCCGAGGCGAAACTCAGCGTGCTGCAGTTGTTCGCCCAGCTCTACGACGACCTCGAGCTCGCCGACGAAGCGCTGCGCGTGCGCCGCCAGGCGGTCGAGCTCGCGCGCGGCGTGTACGGCGCGTCGTCGCCGCAGGTGGCCGACGAGCTCGTCCACCTCGCGAGCGCGATGCAGAGTTCGCGCGCGACCGGCGACGAGCGCAAGGCGGTGCTCGAGGAAGCCGGCCGCATCCTCGATGCGCAAGGCGACGTCGACTCGCCGACGCGCGGCGCATGGCTGCGCCGCCAGGCCGAGTATTACTGGAACTACGATCCACCGCGCGCGTACGACTACGCACGGCGCGCGGTGCGCCTGTTCGAAGCGAAGCCGCCGTCGGTCGACCTCGCCGACTCGCTGCTCAGCGCGGGTATCCAGGCATTGCAGCTGCACAAGCTGGCCGAAGCGACGGCCGCGTTCGCGCACGCGATCGAAATCGCGAAAGTCGTGCCCGACGCCGCGCCGAACGCGGTGAAGTACTACGCCTACCTCGGCGAAGCGCAATCGCAGCAGCTCGACCTCGCCGGCGCGGAGCGCAGCCTGCGCGCGGCCTGGACGATGGCCAGGCGCGACAGTGGTGCCGAACACATCGACGTGCTGCAGACCCAGCAGCGCCTCGGCGGCCTGCTCTGCGACATGGGGCGCATGCAGGAAGGCCTCGAGCTGCTGCGCGGCGCGAAGCAGCTCGCGATCAAGCTGCGCGGCGCCGATGACCCGTTCCACACCCGCGCGGTGCTGAGCGCGCTCGGCCGCTGCGAGGCGAACGCGGGCGACCTCGCGGCCGCGCTCGCCGACGCGCAGGCGGCGACCGCGATCGATCGCAAGAACCGGCCCGGCAGCCTCGACCTCGCGCTGCGCCTCGAACGCGAAGCTGCCGTGCTGATCGAACTCGGGCGCGATGCGCCCGCGCAAGCCGACCTCGACGAAGCCGCCGCGCTGCGCACGCAGGCGAAGCAGCCGCGCGGCAGCGAGGCGTTCGCGGCGAACCTGCGCCTGCAGACCACGCTCGCGCTCGCGCGCGGCGACCTGGCGCGCGCGCGCGAGCGCCTCGGCGAACTGCAGGCCGACCTGGGCGACGCGGCCGTGTCGTTCGACCGCCTCGACCGGCGCCTGCTCGCCGCCGAAGTCGCGCTCGCCGCGGGCGATGCCACGGGCGCCGCGGTCGAGGCCGACGCCGCCGTGCAGGCGATCGCGCGCAGCGGCCAGACCGACGCGCTCGACGCATGGAGCGCGCGCGCCGCGCTCGACGCGGGCCGCGCCGCACTGCTCGCCCGCGATACCGCGACCGCGCTGCCGTCACTGCACCGCGCGCTCGATCTGCGTCGCAAGCTGCTGCTCCCCGCGAGCCCGAAGCTGGCCGAGGCGATGATCGCGCTCGCCGGCGCCGAACTCGACCACGGCGACCGCGCCGCCGCACGCGTGCTCGCCGCCGATGCCGCGTCGATCCATGCGGCGCAGCCGGAACTCGGCGATCAGTACCGCCGACCGTTGCGCGACCTGCAAGCGCGTGTGCGCGCGGAGTAACCGGCAGTGGAAACGGCGAAAGCCTGAAATCTTTCAGCTCCGCTCTTCCGCCTTCATCCCCGCGCCGACGGCGAAGCCGAGCTCGCTCGCCTCGAACGCGACACGCTCGGTGCCGAAGCTCGTCTGCGCGAGCACGCGGGCGCGCGTGACCTTGATGAGCCAACCGTGCTGCTCGAGCGGCTCGCTCGCGCGGAACGCCTTCGGCGTGAGCACCGCGGCACACGCGCGGTGCTGCGGATCGCGCACCGACGCGTAGCGGATCAGCGCGATGCCCGCCTCGCGCGCGCCGCGCGCGAGTGCCTGCGTCGCGACGTAGCTGGCCGGGTCTTGCCACAATGTGCTCTGGCGCGCGAACGGCGCGTCGCCGAGCACGATCGCCTGGCCGGCGACCGCGGCCCGGAACACCGTGTGCGGCACCGGCGGCAGGTCCGGCGTCGCGGGCGAATCGGCGAGGAAGCGCAGGCGCCAGTAGGCGACCTCGGCGAGCGCGGTGTGCACGGCCGCGGCGCCGTACCAGACGCCGGGATCGCCGATGCCGCGGAAGCGCGAACCCGCGGGCGGCGGCGCCGGATAGCGGAACGGCGTGGCCAGCAGGTAGTGCAGATGTGCCGCCTCGGCCGGCAGCGGCGGCTTGCCCGCCTCGAGCAGGTCCTCGAGCACGCGCTGCTCGGCGAGCGTGTCGACCAGGCGCATCGTCGACGCGCGGTGCTGCGCTTCGACCACGCGCCACGGCTTCATGCTGATGCGGCGCGCCGCCTTGCGCAGCGCGTCGAGGGTCGGGATGTTCATGCGAGGGACCTCGGCTCACGCGGCATCCTGGCGAGGTCCCGTCGCAGGAGCCGCGACGCGCTCACAGGCGCGCGCGCGCGCTGTCGAGGTAGTGCAGCACGTGCACGAGGCCTTCGGCGTCGCGCATGCGTTCGAGCGGGCGCGTGCCGCCGAAGGCCGCGTTCGCGGTGGTGAGCCACGCGCGTGCCGCGGCATCGTTCGAGCCGACGATCGCGTCGAGCGAACGGAACACGCGCACCCACAGTGCGGCGAGCTGGCCGGGCTTGCTCGCCGGGTCGAGCGGCGCGCGCGCCGCGCGCGAGATCGTCGAGGGACTCACGCCGATGATCTCGGCGAGCGTGCGCTGAGGCACGTCGAGGATTTCCGCCGCGCGCAGGGCGGCCCGGGTGAGCACGCGGCCCGGGTCGGGCGCGGCGGCGGACTTGCGGGCAGCGGACGGATTCATCGCGGTGGCGCCGGTGGCGGTCTCGTTCAGCTGCAATTATCCGCGTAGGGCGTTGCACATGCAATGTTCAGCCGAAGAACCAGTAGCACACCGCGATCGACGCGAGCACCCCGGCGAGGTCGGCCAGCAGCGCGCAGCCGACCGCATGCCGCGTACGGCGGATGCCGACTGCGCCGAAGTAGACCGCGAGCACGTAGAACGTCGTCTCGGTGCTGCCCTGCACCGTCGCCGCGAGTAGCGCGGGGAAGCTGTCCGCACCGTGCGTCTTCATCGTCTCGATCAGCATCGCGCGCGCGGCGCTGCCGGAGAACGGCTTGACCAGCGCGGTCGGCAACGCGTCGACGAAGCGCGCGTCGAGGCCGAGCGCCTGCACGCACCCGCGCACGCCGTCGAGGGCGAAGTCGAGCGCACCCGAAGCACGCAGCACGCCGACCGCGCAGAGCATCGCGACGAGGTACGGCAGCAGGTCGCGCGCGACCTCGAAGCCCTGGCGCGCGCCCTCGACGAAACTCTCGTACACCGGCACCTTGCGCCACGCGCCGACCGCGAGAAACGCGAACACGATCGCGAAGAGGGTGAAGTTGCCGAGCAGCGACGACAGCGGCGCGAGCGCCGCCGCCGGCAGCGCGAGCAGCACGCTGATGAACGCGCTGAGCAGCACCGCGACTGCGAGCAGGCAGACCAGCACGAGCGGATCGCGCAGCTTGATCTTCTGCATGAACGCGACGGCGAGCAGGCCGGCCAGGGTCGACGCACTCGTCGCGAGCAGGATCGGCACGAACACGAGGGTCGGATCGTGCGCGCCGGCCTGCGCGCGGTACATGAAGACCGACACCGGCAGCAGGGTCAGCGACGACGCATTCAGCACGATGAACAGGATCTGCGCGTCGCTCGCGGTCGTCTCGCTCGGATTGAGCGTCTGCAATTCGCGCATCGCGCGCAGGCCGATCGGCGTCGCCGCGTTGTCGAGGCCGAGCACGTTGGCGGCGAAGTTGAGCGTGATCAGGCCGATCGCCGGGTGGCCGCGCGGTACGCCCGGCATGAGGCGCGCGAACAACGGGCCGAGCAGCCGTGCGAGGCGCTCGATGAGCCCGGCCTGTTCGGCGATGCGCAGGAAGCCGAGCCAGAGCGTGAGCGTGCCGAACAGCAGGATCATCACTTCGACCGCGAGCTTGGCCATGTCGAACAGGCTCGCCACCATCGCGGCGAACACGCCGGGGTTGCCGCCGAGCAGCCATTGCGCGAGCGCGGCGAGCGCCGCGACGAGGAAGAAGCCGAACCAGAGCCGGTTGAGCATGCGCGCACCGTCGACGGGACCGCGGCAAGCATCGCACAGGAACTGTCCCGCGCGGGCCGCGTCGGGCACACTCGCGTGATGGACGACAACGCGAGCGACGACAAACCGTACTCGGCCGCCTGCGAGCGCAACCGCGAGCCGATCCTCGGCGTGCTGCGCGACTGGTTCGCCGATCGGCGCCGCGTGCTGGAGATCGGCAGCGGTACCGGGCAGCACGCCGTGCATTTCGCCGGGGCACTGCCCGCGCTCGCCTGGCAATGTTCCGACCGCGTCGAGAACCTGCCCGGGATCGGTGCCTGGCTCGCCGCGGCGGCGCTGCAGAACACGCCCGCACCGCTGCTGCTCGACGTCGCGAGCGGGCCGTGGCCGAGCGGTCCGTTCGACGCGCTGTTCAGCGCGAACACGCTGCACATCATGGCCTGGGTGGAGGTGGAGGCGCTGTTCGAAGCGCTGCCGGCGCTGGCGACGCGCGACGCCAAGCTCGCGATCTACGGCCCGTTCGACGTCGACGGCCACCACACCAGCGAGAGCAACGCGGACTTCGACGCGTTGCTGAGGTCACGCGCACCGCACATGGGCCTGCGCGACGTCGCCGCCGTCGACGCGCTCGCGCGCGCCGCGGGCTTCGCGTTCGTCGCCGACGTCGCGATGCCGGCGAACAACCGCCTGCTGCTCTGGCAACGGGCCTGAGCGCGCCGCTCAGGCATCCCCGACATCGGCCGCGCGGACGACGCGGTTGCGCCCTTCGCGCTTGGCGCGATAGAGCGCCATGTCGGCGACGCGCAGCAGGTCGGCCGACGCGCGCGCGTCGCCGGGACACCAGGCGAGGCCGATCGACGCGGTGACCGGCGTCAGCGTCTCGCGCAGGTGCCACACCTGCAGTCCCTCGACGAGTTCACGCATGCGCTGCGCGCGCTCGTACGCGCCGTCGGCGTCCATCTCGGGCAGGATCAGCGTGAACTCCTCGCCGCCGAAGCGGCAGGCGATGTCCTCGGCGCGACTCTGCCACTGCAGCAGGCGGCCGACCTGGCTCAGCAGGGCGTCGCCGCCGTCGTGCCCGTGCGTGTCGTTGAAACGCTTGAAATGGTCGAGATCGATCATCAGCACCGCGAGCGGCAGCGAACGGCGCTGGCAGCGCGCGAGTTCGCGCTCGAGCGACTCCTCGAGATAACGTCGGTTGAACAGGCCGGTCAGCGGATCGCGGATCGACTGCACGCGCAGCGTCTCCTGCAGGCGCAGGTTCGACAGCGACAACGACAATTGCTCGGCGACCGCGACCACGATGTCGCGCGCGGCGACCGCGAGGCGGTCGCGGCCGGAAAAGTACAGGAACCCCATCACGTCGCCCTGCGCCGCGAGTGGCACGCACAGGCACGACGCGGGCACCTCGGCCGGCGGCACGCTCGCGTGCGCGCAGCACATGCCGGCGTGCACGTCCGCGACCTCGTAGGTGCGCCCGCGGCGCAGTGCCCAGCATTCCTGCGGCGACAGCAGCGACGCGCTCGGCACGACGTGCGCGCCCCACACGCCGATGCCTTCGACGAGGTCCTGCGAGGCACGCACGAGGTAGACCGCGCCGCCGAGGTCGGGCAGCAGGCGCTGGCACGCATCGCGCGTGACCGCGATCGCTTCGGCGGTGTTGCGGCAGCTCTGCAGCATGCCCGCGTACCGGCTCATCTCGCGCGTCTGGCTCGCGCGCAGGTGCAGCTCGTCGACCTTCTCGTGCAGGGCGAGGTTGGCTTCCTGGGTGTGCGCCTCGGCGCGCGCGCGCGAGCGCGTCTCGACGAGCATGCGCCGCCCGACGAGCGCGAGGATGCCGATGCTCGAGGCGAGGCCGAGCAGCGTGAGCAGGCGCAGTCGCGTCGCGTCGGCGACCGCACGCGCCTGGCGCGTCGCCATCAGCGCTTCCTCCGCTTCGACCGTTTCCGCATGCAGCGCGGCGATCCGCGCCATGAGATCGCGGCCCTTGCCCGCGACGACGAGCTTGCGCGCCGCGTCGTAGCCGTCCGAGCGGAACGCCTGCGCGGTCGCCATCGCGATCTGCATGCGCTGCTCGGTCAGTTCGGCCAGGCGGTGCACGCGCTCGGACTGCTCCGCGTTGTCGGCGACGAGCTTGCGCGTGTCCGCGAGCGCATCGCGCGCAAGGCGCGTCGCCGCGTAGAATTCCTGTTCGTAGTCGACCTGGCCGGTGACGAGGTAGCCGCGCTGCGACGCTTCGACCTCGCGGATCGCCGCATGGTCGCGCTCGAGCGCGCGCAGCACCGCATTGGTGTGGTCGACCCAGTCGAAGCTGTCGAGGAAGCGGCTCGTGCCGAGCCACACCGCGATCGCGACGAACGCCATGACCAGCGAGGCCACCACCATGCCGGCGAGCACGCGTTTCCTGAGTCCGGCCGGCATCCGCGCCTCCTGCGTTCGTTGCGCCGGCATCCGGCGCGCCACGTTCGGTTTATACGCCCGCGCGCGGGCAACGGATGCGGACGACGTCGACTTTCCGCATCGCCGCACGCGGATCGCGCGGGCGCGGACGGCGGGCGCATGAGCCGGCCGCTGCTGGTCGGCTGGAGTGGCGGCAAGGATTCGACGCTCGCGCTCGAACGCCTGCGCAGCGACCCTGCCTGGCGCGTCGTCGGCCTGCTCACGAGCGTGACCGAAGCGTACGACCGCATCAGCATCCACGGCGTGCGCCGCTCGATCCTGCACGCGCAGGCGGCCGCGCTCGACCTGCCGCTGTTCGAGGCGGCGATGCCCCCGCAGGCCGACAACGCGACGTACGAGGCGTCGTTCGCCGCGGCGCTCGCGCGGGCGCGCGCGGCCGAACCCGGCCTCGACGCGATCGCGTTCGGCGACCTGTTCCTCGCCGACGTGCGCGCGTACCGCGAGGCGCTGCTCGCGCGGCTCGGCTGGCGCGGCGTTTTTCCGCTGTGGGGCGAAGACACGCGTCGGCTCGCGCGTGCGTTCGTCGCGCGCGGCCATCGCGCGATCCTCTGCTGCGTCGACACGCAGCAGCTCGACGGCGCGTTCTGCGGGCGCGACTACGACGCGGCGCTGCTCGCCGACCTGCCGGCGGGATGCGACCCGTGCGGCGAGCACGGCGAATTCCACACCTGCGTGCACGGCGGACCGCTGTTCGCCCGCTCGCTCGAGCTCGTGCGCGGCGAGCGCGTGCTGCGCGAAGACCGCTTCGCCTACGTCGACCTCGTCGAGGCGTCCTCTGCGGCGTCCGGCTCGTAGCGGTAGCCGACGCCGTACACCGACGCGATCGGATCGACGCCCGCGTCGGCGAGCTTGCGGCGCAGGTTCTTGATGTGGCTGTCGACGGTGCGCTCGCTCACCACGCGATGGTCCTCGTAGGCGGCGTCGATGAGTTGCGCGCGCGAATAGACGCGGCCGGGCTGCTGGCTCAGCTTGCGCAGCAGGCGCAGTTCGACCGGCGTCAGTTCGAGCCGGCGGCCGCGCACGCGCGCCTCGAAGCGGTCGTCGTCGAGTTCGACCGCGCTCGCCTGCGGCTGGCCGCGCGCGGCCGCGCGACGCAGCACCGCGCGCACGCGCGCGACCACCTCGCGCGGGCTGAACGGCTTGCAGATGTAGTCGTCGGCGCCGAGTTCGAGGCCGAGCAGGCGGTCGATCTCCTCGACGCGCGCGGTGATCATGAGGATCGGCAGGTCCGACTGCGCGCGCACGCCGCGGCAGATCGCGAGGCCGTCCATACCGGGCAGCATGAGATCGAGCAGCAGCGCGTCGGCGGCCTGCGCGCGCACCCACTCGATCGCGCCCTCGCCGGTCTCGCGCACGCCGACGCGATAGCCGGCCGCGACGAGGTAGTCGCGCAGCAACGCGGCGATCTTCGGCTCGTCCTCGATCACGAGCACGAGCGCGCTCACGCGCGGCCCTCCGCCGCGAGCGGCAACTCGACCACGATGCGCAGGCCGCCGAGCGGCGACGGCTGCGCGTCGATGCGGCCTTCGTGCGCGTCGACGATCGCGCGGCAGATCGCCAGGCCGAGACCGGCGCCGCCATGCACGCGCGAACGCGCGGCGTCGACGCGATAGAGGCGATCGAACAGCTTCGGCAGCGCCTGCGAGGGCACGCCCGGCGGCGTGTCGTCGACGACCAGCCGGACCGAGCCGTCGCGCGCCGACAGCGCGAGGCGGATGCGCCCCGGCGATTCGGTGTGGCGGCGTGCGTTCGCGAGCAGGTTGTCGACGAGCTGGGCGAGGCGGCGCGCGTCGCCGCGCACGACGATGCGACTCGCCGCGGGTAGTTCGAGCGCGAGGCCGTCGTCGGCGCAGCCGGCCACCTGCATCGCTGCGGCCTGTTGCACGAGCTCGGCGAAATCGAGCGGCTCGAAGCGGTACTCGAGCGCGCCCGCGTCGGCGAGCGCGAGCTGGTACAGGTCTTCGACGAGCCCGCCGAGGCGCTCGCATTCGGCCTGCAGCGAATCGAACGCGGCCGGCGTCGGCAGCCGCACGCCGTCCTGCAGCGCCTGCACCTCGCCGCGCAGGACGCTCAGCGGCGTGCGCAACTCGTGCGCGATGTCCGCGCCCCAGGCGCGGCGCGCCTCGCGATTACGGTCGAGCGTCAGCGCGAGGTGGTTGAAATCGCCGGCGAGTTCGCCGAGTTCGTCGCTGCGCGAGGCGTCGACGCGGCGCGCGTAGTCGCCGTCGGCGAGCGCGCGCGTCGCCTGCGCGAGTGCGCGCACCGGCGCGAGCAGGCGGCGCGCGAGCGCGAACGCGAGCGGCAGCGCGAGTGCGAGGATCGCCAGGCCCGCGATCAGCGCGTCGCGCGCTTGCGCGCGTGCGAACGCGCTGTCGATCGCGTCGCCGAGCTCGGGCTGGCGGCCGAGCCGCAAGCGACCGACCTCGCGGCCGTCGAGCATCACCGCGATCGACGGTGCGTCGGCCGACACGTGCGGATTGCCGACGACGCGTTCGCCCTGCGCGTCGACGAGCAGCAGCCGTTGCATGAGGTCGGGCGGCCCGCGCGGCGGCCCTCGGCGCGGTTCACGTGCGGCATCGTCGGGCGGCGGCATGTCGCCGGGCGGCGGCGGTGGCATGTCGCCCGGCGGCGGCGGCAGGTCGGCGGGCGGTGGCGGCACGTCGCCGGGTGGCGGCGCGGCATCGGGGCGCCCGCGCGGGCGCCAGCGGTCGAGCTCGACATAGTCGCCCAGCCGCCGCGGCGCGCTGCGCAGGAACTGCCAGTCGCCGTGCTCCGCGTACGCCGTGGCGAGCCGCTCCGCCGACGGCGCGAGGCGCCGCAGCGCGACCGCATCGAGGTAGTCGAGGAAGGCGCCGCGGAACGCATGCTGCTGCCACGCGAGGAAGCCGAGCAGCACCGCGCCGCTGAGCAGCGCGAACGCGATGAACAGGCGTTGCCACAGGCGCAGGCGCAGCTTCGAACGCGGTCCGGACATGCCGCCACGATAGCGCCGGCCCCGCGCACCGCAAGGCGCGCGCGCGTGAATCCTCGATTTCTCCACGATCCCTGCGTTCGCGCTGCGCATTCCGTTGCGATCGTCATGCTCCGGCGATCCGCCGCATCCCTGGAGCCGTTCGATGAAGACGCAGACCTTGGCCGCCCTGTTGACCACGATGCTCGCGGCCAGCGCAGGCGCGCAACCGATGCCGCCCGAGCCCGGCCCGCCGCCGCGCGGCCGCGCCGACGTGCCGCCGGCCGAAGCCCTCGCCGCGATCCCCGGCGTCGACGCCGCGCAGCAGGCCGAACTGCGCAGGATCCTGCGCGAACGCCGCGACGCGCTGGAAGCGCTGCGCGACAAGTCGCACGCGGCGTTCGAAACGCAGCGCAGGCACGACCGCGACGAGGCGGAGCGGATCGACGACCAGAGCGGCGAGCGCATCCGCAAGCTGCTCGGCGACGAAGGCTATCGCCGCTACGCGCAATGGCTGCTGCCGCACGCGCGCCGCGGCGACGACGCGCACGACGGCGATCGTCGCCCGCCTCCGCCCGTCGACGGTGCGGCGCCGGCGCGGTCGTGACTGCGGCCGCCGCGCGTCGCGCCGGCGCGACGCGCAAGGACGAACTCACGGCGACGCTGGTCGAGTGCCTGCTCGAGCGCGGCGTCGCCGATCTTTCGCTGCGACCGCTCGCCGCGCGCGCGGGCACGAGTGCGCGCCTGCTCGTCTACCACTACGGCTCCAAGGATGGCCTGCTCGGCGAAGTGCTGCAGGTGATCCAGCGGCAGCTGCATGATTCATTCCTGCGCGCGGTCGAGCGCACGCCGCGCGTGACGCTGCTGCGCACCCTGTGGGACTGGGCACTGAAGCAGCGCAACTTCGCCTACCTGCGGCTCTGGTACGAGTTGCAGGTGCTCGCCGCGCGCGACGGCGGCCCGGCGCGCCACCTCGAGCGCGGCACGTTCGAGCGGCTCGGACTGTTCGAGCGCGCGTTGCCGCGGTCGAAGCGGCGCGCCGCGCTCGCGACGCTGTGTTGCGGCGTGTTCGACGGTCTGTTCATTGCCGTGCTCGCGGGCGGCGACCGCCGGCGCGCGAGCGCGGCGATCGACGCGTTCGTCGAGCTCGCGCCGCAACGCACGCGTTGAGGCGGCCGGTCGGAGCGCGCCGCGTCGCCTACAGCGGCGCGAACAGCTCGGCGACGTCGGCCTCGTCGAAGCGCAATGCCTGCGTGCTGCCGCCTTCGAGCACGGCGCGCGCGAGTTCGGCCTTGCGCTGCTGCAGGCCCTGGATCTTCTCTTCGACCGTGCCTGCGCAGATGAGCTTGTAGACGAACACGGGCTTGTCCTGGCCGATGCGGTGCGCCCGATCGGTCGCCTGCGCCTCGACCGCGGGATTCCACCACGGGTCGTAATGGATGACGGTATCGGCCGCGGTGAGGTTGAGACCGACGCCGCCGGCCTTGAGGCTGATCAGGAACACCGGCACTTCGCCGGCCTGGAAGCGTTCGACCAGTGCCGCGCGTTGCGTGCCCGGCGTGTCGCCGGTGAGGCTCTGGTAGGCGAGGCCGCGTTCGTCGAGCGCGTGCGCGACGAGCCCTAGCATCTCGGCGAACTGGCTGAACACGAGCACGCGCCGACCTTCCTCGACCAGGCTGCCGAGCAGGTCGAGCAGGTACTCGAGCTTGGCCGAGCCCTGCACGCCGCGCGCGCCTTCGAGCTTGACCAGGCGCGGATCGCAGCAGGCCTGGCGCAGCTTGAGCAATGCGTCGAGCACGACGATGCCGCTCTGCGCGAGGCCGCGCCGGCGCACTTCGTCGAGCACGCGCTCGTGCTGGGTCAGGCGCAGGGTTTCGTACAGTTCGCGCTGGTCGCCCTCGAGTTCGATGCGTCGCGCGATCTCGGTCTTCGGCGGCAGCTCGGACAGCACGTCCTCCTTGCGCCGGCGCAGCAGCAGCGGCGCGATGCGCCGGTTCAGCCGCTCGCGCCGCTCGACGTCGCCGTGCTTCTCGATCGGCGTGCGGAAGAAGCGCGTGAAATGCTTCTCGTCGCCGAGCAGGCCCGGCTCGACCGCGTCGAACTCGGCCCACAGTTCGCCGAGGTGGTTCTCCAGCGGCGTGCCGGTCATCGCGATGCGCTGGCGCGCGTCGATCTCCCGCACGAGCTTGGCGACCTGGCTCTTCGCGTTCTTGATCGCCTGCGCCTCGTCGAGCACGAGCACCGAGTACGCGTGCGCGACGAGCGCGTCGCGGTCGCGCAGCAGCAACGGGTAGGTCGTGATGACGAGGTCGTGCTGCGGGATCGCTTCATGCAGCCCGTGCCGCTCCGGCCCGTGCACGACGAGCACGTCGAGGTCGGGCGCGAACCGCGCGGCTTCGTCGGCCCAGTTCGCGACGAGGCTGGTCGGCGCCAGCACGAGCGCTGGCCGGTCGAGCCGCTCGCGACGCTTCTCGGCGAGCAGGTGGGCGAGCACCTGCACCGTCTTGCCGAGGCCCATGTCGTCGGCGAGGATACCGCCGAGGCCCGCGTCGGCGAGGAAGCCGAGCCAGGCGAGGCCGTCGCGCTGGTAGCCGCGCAAGGTCGCGCGAAAGCCTTCCGGCTCGCGCGCGGGCTCGCGCGGTGCGCGCAGGCGTTCGAGTTGCGCGCGCAGACGTTCACCGCCTCGCCAAGGTCGCTCGATGCCGCTCGCGACCTTCTCGAGCACGTCGGCCTGCGCGCGGCGCAGGCGCAGGCGCAGCGCGCCATCGTCCTCGCGCAGCGGTACCTGCAGCCATTCGAGCAGCGGCGCGATCAACGCGCGCAGCTTCGCCAGCGGCAGCGGCACGCGCCGGCGCGCATCGATCGGCACCAGCCACATCGCGTCCTCGGGCTCGCCCTTGCGCGCGACGAGCGGGAACGCGGGATCGGTGAGCAGGCGGTGCAGCACGGGCAGCAGGTCGATGCGTTCGCCGCCGACGTCGATGCCGAGGCGCAGGTCGAACCACGGATTGCCGGTCTGTTCGTCGACTTCGGCATACCAGTCGCTCGGCTCGTCGAGCAGCGCGAACGGGAAACCTTCGTCGGATTCGAGCCGGAAGCCGAGGTCGCGCAGGCGTGGTGCGAGCGCGAACAACTGGTCGGCACCGCCGACCTGGCCGCGGCCGTGCTCGAGCACGAAATCGTTGTCGGTGACCGCGTCGGCGGGAACGCCGGGCAGGCGACCGAGCGTCTCGGCGGGCACCAGGCCGACTTCCTCGAGGCGATCGCTCGCGGCGACTTCGCTTGCGCGATCGCGCGCGATCTCGACCACGCGTTCGCCGACGCGGCGGCGTTCGCGCGCGGGCGCGGGGAACATCGGCAGGCGCACGCCACCGTAGTCGTAGCCCAGGCGCGCGAAACCGGCCTGGTAACGCGCACCGGCCGCGGTCACCGCGGGCGCCGCGCGCAAGGTGAGCACCGGCACCGGCGCGACCGTGCGGCGCTCGACCGCGGTCTCCAGCGGCGGCGGCAACGCGGCGAGCAGCGGCGTGTCGCGCCAGCGCTCCATCAGCAGCGGCACCTGCTCGGGCAGCAGCGGCGGCGCGCGCAGCACCGCTTCGGCGAGGCGCGTGTTGCCGTCGATGCGGCCGAGCTCGCGCGCGACCGGATCGAAGTACCAGAGGCCGCCGACACGCAACAGGCGCGTCTTCGCGGCGGCACCGTCGACACTCAGCGCGAGCTTCTGCGTGCCGTCGTCGCGCGCTTCCCAGCCGATGCGCAATGCGCGCAGCGGCCCCTGCACGAGGCGTCCCGCGGACGCCTTTTCGAAGAAGCACGGCAGTGCGCCGAGCAGCGTTTCGAGCAGCGGCTCGTCGCCACCGCTGGCGAGCTGGAACCAGCCGCCGCTGCCGCCGAACGCGGGCGCGCGCATGCGCAGGCCCGCGACGAGCTGGAACGTGTCGGCATCGAGGCCGCTCCACGGCGCCGGATCGGCCCACGAGGGCTGCAGCGGCTGCGGCGTCGCGTAGCCGCCCTTCTTGCCCGGCTTCACGCGCACGACCTGCGCCTGCAGCGACGGCAGCGGATGGCTGTTGTCCGCGCGCAGCATGATCGCGCAGACCGACCCTTCCGAGTCGTTCGCTCGCGCGCCGCGCGCGTCGTCGTTCGCGCGCGCGAGGCGCGCATCGCCGCTCGGCGCGCGCAGGCCGTCGAGCCATGCCTTCCACGCGCCGAGTTGCGGCGTCGGCGGCTCGAGTTCGGTGCGCGGCTGCCCGGCCGGCTTGCCCTTGAGTTCGTACAGCACGGTCGCGGCGACGTGCTTGCATTCGAACTCGAGCGGACAGGTGCAGTAGCTGTCGAGCCGCGCGTTCTGCCCGTCCCACTTGAGGCGCACGCCGGCTGCGTACGGATCGCGCGCGGTGCCCTCGACCATGCCGACCAGCGCGCCCTCGCCGTCGCCGGCCTCGTAGTGCGCGCCGAGCACATAGCCGCGCCGCAGGTAGTCCGCGCCCTTCTCGATCGTGTGCGGATCGAACAGCGTGGTCCAGTGGCGCGCCAGCAGATCGCGGAAGGTGGTCTCGTCCATGCGGATGACCGGAGCAGTCCAACCTTGCATGGTGCACGCATCGACGCATCGGCGTCCAGCGCGGGACGACGCGCGACGCCAAGCGCCGGGCGGCGCGCGCGACCGCCGTGCCGGCGCGCACGCCGGCGCGGGCGGTCGGCCTTAGGCGGCGACGCGCGAACCGAGCGGATTGCGCCAGGCCGCGAGCAGGTCGTCCTGGCGCTTCATCGCGGCGGCGTGGTGGCGTTCCTTGACGTGGCCGTAACCGCGGATCTGTTCGGGCACCGAGGCGATGTCGACCGCGAGCGCGAGATTGCCGGGCGAGAGGCCGGCGAGCAGCTCGTCGACGGTCTTGCCGTAGTCGGCGATCAGGCGGCGCTCCATGCGCCGCTCGGCGGTGTAGCCGAACACGTCGAGCGCGCTGCCGCGCAGTCCGCGCAGTTTCGCGAGCAAGCGGAACGCGGAGAACACCCACGGCCCGTACTCGGCCTTGCGCAGCTTGCCTTCGGCGTCCTTCTTCGCGAACAACGGCGGCGCGAGGTTGAAGTGCAGCTTGTAGTCGCCGTCGAACGTGTCCTTGATGCGCTGTTCGAACTCGCCGCTCGTGTACAGGCGCGCGACCTCGTACTCGTCCTTGTACGCCATCAACTTGAATGCGTAGCGCGCGACCGCTTCGGCGAGCTTGCCCGAACCCGGTGCCTTCGCCTGTTCGGCCGCGCGCACCTTGTCGACGAGCGCCTTGTACTTCGCCGCGTAGGCCGCGTTCTGGTAACCGGTGAGGAACTTCACGCGCCGCGCGACCTGCTCGTCGAGGCTCGCGCTCAGCGTCGCGTCGTCGAGCGGATCGGCGGCGACGCTGCGCGACGGCAGCGCGAGCGGGATCGCACCCGACGTCCGGTGCGGCGCGATGCCCGCGGCTTCGCGCACGCTCGCGATGTCGTGCGCGCCCATGCGGCCCCACGCGAACGCGGCCTTGTTCATCTCGATCGCGGCGCCATTGAGCTCGATCGCGCGCATGAGCGCGTCGTGCGAGAGCGGCACCCAGCCCTTCTGCCAGGCGTAGCCGAGCATGAACAGGTTCGCCGCGATCGTGTCGCCGAGCAGCGCGGTCGCGAGCTCGGTCGCGTCGACGACCTCGGGCGATTCGCCGCCGAGCGCGGTGCGCACCGCGTCGATGATGCCCTGCGCCGGGAACTGCATGTCCGGCTTGGTGGTGAACGTGCCGGGCATCGCCTCGTAGCTGTTCAGCACGACGCGCGCGCGGCCGGCGCGGATCTTCGACAGCGCCCAGTAGTCGTTGACCACGACCATGTCGCAGCCGAGCACGAGGTCGGCCTCGCCCGCGGCGATGCGCACCGCGTGGATGTCCGCCGGCGTCTTCGCGATGCGCAGGTGGCAGGTGACCGCGCCGCCCTTCTGCGCGAGGCCGGTCTGGTCGAGCACGGTGCCGCCCTTGCCTTCGAGGTGAGCGGCCATGCCGATCAGCGCGCCGATCGTGACGACGCCGGTGCCGCCGATGCCGGTGACGAGGATGTTCCACGGCTGGGCGAGGTCGCTCGCGAACGCCGGCGACGGCAACGCCGAGAAGTCGACCGCGCCCTTGCCCTTCTTCTTCCTGAGGCCGCCGCCGACGACCGAGACGAAGCTCGGGCAGAAGCCCTTCACGCAGGAGAAGTCCTTGTTGCAGTTGCTCTGGTCGATCTCGCGCTTGCGCCCGTACTCGGTGTCCTTCGGCAACACCGACACGCAGAACGACTTCTCGCCGCAGTCGCCGCAGCCTTCGCAGACGAGCGAGTTGATGAAGATGCGCTTGTTCGGGTCGACCATCTTGCCGCGCTTGCGGCGGCGGCGCTTCTCGGTCGCGCAGGTCTGGTCGTAGATGAGCACGGACACGCCCGGCACGTCGCGCAGGCGCTTCTGCACCGCGTCGAGCTCGTCGCGGTGGATGAACTCGACGCCGGTCGGGAAGATCTCCGGCTGGCTCCACTTGGCGATGTCGTCGGACATCACGATGATCGTCTGCACGCCCTCGCTGCGCACCTGGTGCGCGATGTCGGGCACGGTGAGCGTGCCGTCGACGGGCTGGCCGCCGGTCATCGCGACGGCGTCGTTGTAGAGGATCTTGTAGGTGATGTTGACCTTCGCCGCGATCGCCTGGCGGATCGCCAGCGAGCCGGAATGGAAGTAGGTGCCGTCACCGAGGTTCTGGAACACGTGCTTGGTCTCGGTGAACGGCGCCTGGCCGCACCAGGTGACGCCTTCGCCGCCCATCTGCGTGAAGGTGTCGGTGCGCCGGTCCATCCAGGTGACCATGTAGTGGCAGCCGATGCCGCCGAGCGCGCGCGAGCCTTCCGGCACCGCGGTGGAGGTGTTGTGCGGGCAGCCCGAGCAGTAGTGCGCGGCACGCGGGAAGTTCGCGCGCGGCAGCGTGAGTTCCTTTTCCTTCGCCTCGATCCACGCGACGCGCGAGGTCATCGCCTCGCTGGTGAAGAAGCGGCCGAGGCGCTTGGCGATCACCAGCGCGATCATCGCCGGCGTCAGTTCGTTCGTCGACGGCAGGATCCAGTTCCCTTCCTCGTCGTACTTGCCGACGATGTGCGGGCGAGCGTCCCAGTTGAACATGTATTCCTTCATCTGCGACTCGATGAAGGAACGCTTCTCCTCGACGACGATGACGTCCTCGAGGCCGCGCGCGAACGCGCGGATGCCGATCGGTTCGAGCGGCCAGGTCATGCCGACCTTGTAGACGCGGATACCGATGTCGCGCGCCATCGCGGCGCTGATGCCGAGGTACTCGAGCGCCTGCAGCACGTCGAGGTAGCTCTTGCCGGTGGTGACGATGCCCAGGCGCGCCTTCGGCGAATCGAGCACGACGCGGTCGATGCGGTTCGCGCGCGCGAACGCCTGCGAGGCCTGCACCGCGTACTGGTGCAGGCGCATCTCCTGGTTCAGCGGCGGATCCGGCCAGCGGATGTTGAGGCCACCCGCGGGCAGCGCGAAGTCCTCCGGCAGCACGATGTCGAGCTGGTGCGGATTGACGTTGACCGACGCCGACGACTCGACCGTCTCGGCGATCGTCTTGAAGCCGACCCAACGCCCGGTGAAGCGCGACATCGCCCAGCCGAGCAGGCCCATGTCGAGGATGTCCTGCACGCCGGCGGGGTTCAGCACCGGCATCATCGCCGAGACGAACTCGAGCTCGCTGCCGTGCGGCAGCGTCGACGAGCGGCAGGCATGGTCGTCGGCCGCGAGCGCGAGCACGCCGCCGAACGCCGAGGTGCCGGCCGCGTTGCCGTGCTTGAACACGTCGCCGCAGCGATCGACACCCGGACCCTTGCCGTACCACATCGAGAACACGCCGTCGTACTTCGCGCCGGGGAACAGGTTCGCCTGCTGCGTGCCCCACACCATCGTCGCGCCGAGGTCTTCGTTGAGGCCGGGCGTGAATTCGATGTTCGACGCCGCGAGATGCTTCTTCGCCTTCCACAGCTCGAGGTCGAAACCACCGAGCGGTGAACCGCGGTAGCCCGAGATGAAGCCGGCCGTGTTCTGGCCCGCGGCGCGGTCGCGCATCTGCTGCATGAGCGGCAGGCGCACCAGCGCCTGCACGCCGGACAGGTAGATGCGACCTTCGGTACGCGTGTACTTGTGCTCGAGCGTGTACTCGCGGTCGACGAGCACGGGCTCGATCTGGTTGGCGGGGACGGACATGGCGGCTACCGGCGAAGGGGGCTGGACAAGAGCGGGATTGTAGCAGTCGGGCGCGGCCGGTCGCGCGCCGACGAACCGAGACCGGCGCAACGAGCGCCGGCACGGCACTTGATCCAGATCACCGAGCCGCCGGTGGGCGAGTGCAGACTGGCGGCCTCTTCCGACGCTTGCCCCGCATGGCCACCGAACTCTTCCGCGGCGACGACCACCTCTGCGTCGCCTTCACCGACCTCGTACGCGGCGACGACGGCGTGCAGGCGAACCAGTTCCTCGTCGTCGACCGCAATGAATCGGCGCTCATCGATCCGGGTGGCGCCTTGCTGTACACGCCGCTCAACATGGCGCTGACCACCTACGTGCAGCCGCGCGAACTGACCTGGGTGCTCGCTTCGCACCAGGACCCGGACATCATCGGCTCGGTCGACAGCTGGCTGCTCTACACGGGCGCGCGCGTGGTCTGCTCGCGCCTGTGGGGACGCTTCATTCCGCACAGCGTGCCGCACTACCAGAAGAATGCCGGCAGCGACCGCTACCTGCTGCTGCCGGACGAGGGCGCGCAGATCCCGCTCGGACGCAGCCACCTGCAGGCCGTGCCGGCGCATTTCCTGCACAGCGTCGGCAATTTCCAGTTCTACGATCCGGCCAGCCGCATCCTGTTCAGCGGCGATCTCGGCGCATCGATGGTCGGTGCGGACACGCCGTATGCGCCGGTCGAGGATTTCGACGCACACATCCCGCGCATGGCGGCGTTCCATCGCCGCTACATGGCGTCCAATCGCGCCTGCCGCTGGTGGGCCCGGCGCGCACGCCGGCTCGACATCGACATGATCGTGCCGCAACACGGCCTGCCGATCCGCGGCAAGGACCATGTCGAACGCTTCATCGGCTGGATCGAACGACTCGAGTGCGGCGTCGACCTGCTCGAGGCGCGCGACGACGCGTTGTTCTGAAGGCCGCTCACCGCGGACGCGTCGTTCCGATGGCCGATCTCACGGTATCCGCGTGGCGCGAAGCCGGAACGCCCGCTGCGCGCGTGAATCATCCGCGGGCCCGAACCGCTTCCGCGAGGATGCGCTCCGGCACGGCGAAGGCCACGCCATGCGGCACGCTGGCCGCATGGCGCCGGAACGGTCGATCGCCCGTCTTCAGCAGAGGTAGGCGCCGCAGACTGCGAACAGGCCGACGCGCACGCTCAGCGTGTACGTCGCGTTCGTCGCGGTGTTCGTCGCGACGACCTGCACCTTCTCGCGCACATCCTGATGGTCGGCATCGAGCGCCTGGTTGCAGATCGAGCCGGAGCACGAGATCGGCTGCGGCAGCGCACCGGTGGCCGTCCACGCGTAGCTGTACGTGCCTGACGGCAGTCCCGTGACGACGAAGTTCGCGTTGTACGCCGTGTTGACGACGCTGGTTCCGCAGTTTGTGGTGCTCGGCGTCCCGCCGGGCGTGATCGTGCAGGTCAACGTCGGCGCGGCCTGTGCCGATGCCGGCATCGCGACGGCAGCGAACAGCGACCCGGCGGCGGCAAGGACGGCGGCACAGGAGCCGCTGGCGATGCGCTGGGTGAAACGGCTGAGAGCATGGTTCATGGTGACCTCGATCGTCTTGGGTACTCGGCTCCAGTAGGATTCGTCCGTCTGCGGCCGAAAGCAGACGTCCGCCGGCCACCGCGCCGGTCGGGCCGGGGCGGGTACGGCTGGGCGGTCCATCCGCCCATTGCCTCAACGACGCGGCGATTCCTGGAAAAGCGGGCCACGGTCCCGACGCACAACGACACGGCTTCGACGATGCCCACTCCCGATTCGGACGAGATCACCGCCCTCCTCCACCGCTGGCGCAACGGAGGCAGCAAGGACGACGAGCTCGCGCTGTTCACGCACCTCTATCCCCTGCTGCGCCAGCTCGCCGCGCATCGTCTGCGCCGCAGCGCGCCGATGACGTGGCAGCCGACCGATCTCATCGGCGAGGCCTACGCGCGGCTCTTCCCGGGTCAGCGCGCCGATTTCCGCAACCGCCAGCACTTCCTCGCGATCGCCGCGCGCGTGATGCGCCGCGTCGTCGCCGACCACTTCCGCGAACGCGGCGCCGAGAAGCGCGGGGGCGCGCAGGCGCCGCTCAGCCTCGACGAACTCGGTGGCGAGGTCGACGTCGCCGACGGCGGATCGCTGGCCGATCTCGTCGAGGTCGATCGACTCATCGACGAACTCTCGTCCATCGATGCGCGCGCCGCCGAGATCGTGGAGCTGCGCTATTTCGCCGGACTGACCGTGCCCGAGGTCGGCGACGTGCTCGATGTGTCCGAACGCACGGTCAAGCGCTCCTGGCAATTCGCGCGCGCGTGGCTGCACGCGCGCCTCGAACCCGGCGCGCCGGCTGCCGGAACGTGAATCGCGACGACGAAGCGGCGCGCTGGACGCGTGCACGCGATCTCTTCGACGCCTGCGTCGACCTCGACGACGCCGAGCGGCGCCGCCGACTGCTCGACGCGACCACCGGGGAACCGGAGCTGCGCGCGCTGGTCGAGCGGCTGCTCGCCACCCACGCCGATCTCGCCCCGACCCGCGACGACCGCATCGCGCGCGGCATCGATGCCGGCGTCGACGCGCTCTGGAGCGAGGCGGTGCCCGGAGCCCGCTTCGGCGCATTCCGCGTCGTGCGGGAACTCGCGCGCGGCGGCATGGGCGTGGTCTACCTCGCCGAACGCGACGACGATACGGTCGCGCAACGGGTCGCGCTCAAACTCGTCTCGGGCGCACGTTTCGGCACCGACGCCGCGCCGCGCCTCGCGCGCGAGTACCGCTTGCTCGCCGCGCTGGAGCACCCGCACATCGCGCGCCTCATCGACGCCGGCACCGCACAGGACGGCACCGCGTATTTCGCGATGGAGTACGTCGAAGGCACGCCGATCACGCGCCATTGCGACGAGCGTGCGCTGCCGCTGCGCGCCCGCCTCGCGCTCTTCCTCGACGTCTGTGCCGCCGTCCAGTACGCACACGCACAGCTCGTCGTGCATCGCGACATCAAGGCGGCCAACGTGCTGGTGCGGGACGACGGCCTCGCCAAGCTGCTCGACTTCGGCATCGCGATGCGGATCGTGGACGGGGCGTCCGATCACGGCGAGGCGTCCGCGTCCGGTGTCTTCCTGTCTCCGCATTCGGCCGCCCCGGAACAGTTCCGGCAGGACCCGGTCGGCGTCGCGGCCGACGTCTACGCGCTCGGCGTGCTGCTGTGCGAGCTTGCCGGCGGCGCACGCCCGATCGACGTCGACGGCCTCGATGCGGACGCCGTGATGGACCGCGTCCTGCACGCGCCGCCACGGCTGCCGGGCACGATGGTCGACGACGAGGCCGCGCGGCGGCGCGGCGGCGCCGATCCGCGCGCGTTGCGGCGCGCGCTGCAGGGCGACATCGACGCGATCGCCGCGCACTGCCTCGCGAAGGACCCGCAACAACGCTATGTCTCGGTCGCCGCGCTCGCCGACGACGTCGGACGCCACCTCGCGCGCCGGCCTATCTCGATCCGGGCGCACGAGCGCGGCTACCGCGCGCGGCGCTTCATGCGCCGCCATGCGGTGGCCGTCGGCTTCGCTGCGCTCGCGGCGGGCTTGCTGGTCGGCTTCATCGCCTACGGCGTCGCCGCCAACCGCGAGCTCGCGCGGCAGCGCGACGAAGCGCGGCAGCGCGAGCGTGAAGCGCTGTTCCAGCAGTCGCGGGCGCGTGCGGCGGCGGAGTTCCTCGTCGATCTGTTCCGATCGACGTCGCCGGAGCGCACGCGCGGCCATCCGCTCAGCGCCCGCGAGCTGCTCGACCGCGGGCGGGCGCGCCTTGATGCCGGCCTGGCGGCGCAACCCGAGCTGCGCGCGACGATGCTGGCGGCGCTCAGCGACGTCTACTTCGTCGTCGACGATCTCGCGACGTCGCGCGATCTCGCGCAACAGGCATCGAAGTTGCGCGAAAGCGGCGGCGCCGACGCGACCGAGTTGGCGGAGAGCCGGCTGCAGCTGGCCCGGCTCGCCAACGCGAACGGCAAGGCGCAGGAGGCGCTCGACCTGGTGAACGCGACGATCGCGCTCGGCGCGACGCTGGATACCGAGCATCGGTCGTCACTACTCGAGGCCGAAGCCACCGCGCTCGAAGGCCTCGCCAAGCCGAAGGACGCCACGCCGATCTGGCGCGAGAACCTCGCCCTCGTCTCCGGCGCGCACGGAAATGACGAACCTCGCACGTTGCACGCGGCCATTCGCCTCGCGACCAACCTTCGCACGATCGGCTCCTTCGACGAGGCGGCGACGCTGCTCACCGGCGTACTGCCCAGAGCGCGATCGCGCCTCGAGGCGGACGACCCCGCCTTGGCGGAAATCCTTTCCGCGCTCGCCGTGCTGGCGCGCAACAAAGGCGATACCGATCGCGCGGACGGGTATGCGCGCGAAGCGCTCACGCTTTCAGCGTCGATCTATGGTGAGCACAGTTCGCAGGCATCGTCGGCCCTGAACACGCTGGCGACGATCGCCGAGGCGCGTGGCAACGTCGACGAAGCGATCAGCCTCGTCGAGAAATCATTGCGCGTCCGACTCGACGTCTACGGCGCGGATTCGCTCCAGGTCGCCGTACTCGAATACAACCTCGGCCTGCTGTTGCAGACATCCGGCAAGGATCGGGATGGCGCCTTGCGGCATCTGCAGGCGGCGGTCGCGACCGGCAGCCGGCACTGGCCTGCCGATCACTTCAATCTGGCGATCTATCGCCTCGCGCTAGGCTCGAGCCTGCGCGAACTGGGCCGCCATGACGAAGCGCGCCGCACCTTGCGCGACGCGCTCGCGACGTTCGAACGGCTGGCGGCGCCGCGCGGCGTCAACAAGGCGATGGCGCGCGCGGAGCTGGCCTGCGACACGCTCGCGCAGGGACCCGACGCCGCCGCTACCGCCGAACTGGAAAGCGCCCTCCAGGTCCTCGACCGCTACGCGCCCTCGGACCCGCAGACGCGACGGATCCGCACCTGCGTCGCGTCGATGCAACCACTTCGTCAGTAGGTGTTCGTGCAGATTCCCGGCTGCTCGTAGAACCAGAACGTGCTACGCATCCCGTCGGCGAGCTCGCCACCGAGGAGCCCGGTGCGCAGGCGCCGCGGTACGTGGACGCGGTCCACGCCCGTCGCCGGCGTAAGAACGTGGTGGATCAGCTCCTGTTGGTCACTCTCCACGCTCAGATCGAGCGAGGACCAGTCCCGGTTGGGCGTGATGTAGACGTCGACCGACGGCCATACGCCGGACACCTGCTCGATCAGTGCCGTCGGTCCGAGATCGCCCACGAAGCGACTCGTGCGCACGACCGATGCGAGCGGATCTCCCTCGCGCCACGTGAAGCGGATCGCCCGCATGCCCGTGGCCGACCTCGCCAGCGTCAGCGACAGCACGCCCTTGCTGGAAGGCGAGTCCGCATCCGCGTCGCGCACCGGCGTGCCGGACGCGCCATCCGTCGTGGTGCCCGGCAGCACCGGCCCGGCATCCTTGGCCGCTTCGTCGTCGAGCGACAGTTCGAGCAACGTGATCTCGGAGCCGTCGGACGGCAACGGGATGTCCTCGAGGTAGACGTTCATGTGCCAGTTGATGAACACGGACCGATCCAGGCTGCACCGGAAATCCGTGGTCTCTCCGAACGCCGACGGCACCCATCCCGCCTGCATCTGCGCTGTACGTGTCTGGCTGCAGCCGCCGCCGGAAAACTGCGGCGTATCGCACAAGCCAGCCATGGCGAGCGAAGGGAAAGCGAGCAGTGCGAGGAATGCGCGGCGCGGACTGAACATCGTTTGGGCTCCAATGGGATACGAATGCAAGACTATATCTACGAAGATTTTCGTTCAAGTGTCGCGCCGGGCTCAGGGAGCACGCGTCGCACGGAACGGAAACGCCTGCTGCGCGCGCCAGCCGTCCGGCATGTAGTCGCCGACCACGCCGTACTTCGCCGGCAGCGGCTTGTGCGCGGGCACCTTCACCGCGGTGCCGAACAGGTAGTCGAGGAACGAATAGTGCGCGGCGTAGTTGCGGTCGATCGCCTCGTCGTCGGACGAGTGGTGCCAGTGGTGGAAGTCCGGCGTCACGATCAGGTACTTCAACGGCCCCCACGGCAGGTGCACGTTGGCGTGGTTGAGCACGGCCTGGAAACCGACCACGATGATGTAGGTGTTGATCACCGCCTCGCTGAAGCCGAGCACGAACAGCGGCGCGAGCACGCACACGCGCGTGAACACGATCTCGGCGACGTGCTGGCGCGAACCGGCGAGCCAGTCCATCGTCTTCGCGCTGTGGTGCACCGCGTGGAATTTCCACAGGAACGGCACCTCGTGGTATGCGCGATGCGTCCAGTACTGCGCGAGGTCGGCGACGAGGATGCACAGCAGCAGCTGCGGCACGAACCACAGGCGCTGCACGGCGAGCTGGAAGTCGTGGCTGACGAGCCAGGCGAAGCCGTGGTGGATGGTGAAGTTCACCGTGAGCAGGATCAGGCCGACGAGGAAATGGTTGACCGCGAAGTGCTTGAGGTCGGTCTGCCACTCCGGCCGGAACACGGTCTGCTGCTTGTACAGCGGGAACAGCTTCTCGATCGCGACGAACACGACGGTCGAGCCGAGCAGGTCGAGGATGAACCAGTCGAGGCCGATGTAAGGCGTGTGGTCGGGGAAGTCGCCGACCGGCACGCGCGAGCCGCCGAGCGCGACCGCGACGATCACGAACGCGAACGAGACCAGGTTGAGGTTGCGGCGGATGCCGAGCACGAGGTTCGCGAGCGACAGGCCGCCGGCGACGAGCAGCGCGACGAGCAGCAACTGGCGCAGCAAGTCGACGGAATACTTGTGGCGCAGCTCCGGCGTGGTCAGGTATTCGGGAAAATGGAACGCGAGCACGCCGAGCAGGCAGAGGAAGCCGAGCGAGAACGCGACGATCGTCGCGATCGTGCCCTGGCCGAACTTGAGCGGACCGCTGCCGGCGAGGAACCGCGCGGTGTCGTCGACGGTCGCGCGCGCGACCTCGACGTGCGCATGAATCGCATCGCGCACCACGTACGGCGTGCGGCTCACTGACGGATTCGACATGCTTCCCCCGTTTCCCTGCGGCGCGAGGCGGCGCCCGCCGCGCGCATTCTACCCGTGGCCGCCGCCCGCGCAGCGGCATCGCTGCTCAGGGGGCGTCGCCGCGCTGGCGCAGCTGCATGATCGCGCCGAGCGGCTGGTCCTCGCGCGGGGTCCAGTGCGGCCCCGGCTGGTCGAGCCGCCGTGCCGATTCGAGCGCGGCGAAGTAGGCGTCGTCGATGCCGGCTTGTGCGAGCAGCAGCGCGGGGAGGTAGAACGAGGCGGTCGCCTCGTCCGCGGGCGCCGATTCGGCGTGCGCGCTGTCGAACAGCAGCCACGGTACCGGTTGCGACGGTCCGTTCCCGCCGTCGTCGAAGCCGTCGCCTTCGTAGATGCGCGGCAACGCGGGCAGGTGGTCGCCGTAGAAAAGCAGCAGCGTGCGCCGCGGTCGCTGCTTCAACGCATCGACGAGGCGGCCGAGCGCGCGGTCGGCGCGCGCAAGATGGTAGAGGTAACCGCGCAGGCGATCGGCCGCCGCGCCGGTCGCACCGGGCGGCACCGGTTGTGCCGCGACGTCCTGCGGGTCCGCGTTCGGGAAACCGTCGTACGGGCCGTGGTTCTCCATGCTGATCGCGAACACGAACGCGGGCCCGGGCGACGCGTCGAGCCGCCGCAGTACGTGGTCGACGAGCGCGTCGTCGCCGATGTACCAGCCGACGCGCGCGGCGTCACCGAACGTCTCCTCGCCGTCGAATTCTGCGAAGCCGAGGTGGTCGAGCGCGGCGGCGCGGTTCCAGAAATCGCGTTCGTGCGGATGCACCGCGATCGTCGAATAGCCGTGCCCGGCGAGCACGCTGGCGAGGCTCGGCACCGCGGTCGCGGTGAGGCGGAAGTACGGGTATTGCACGTCCGGGAAATAGCGCATCGCGATGCCGGTCAGCACCTCGAACTCGGTGCGGATCGTGCCGCCGCCGTAGGTCGGCACCCACAGGTCGCCGTGGCGCGACCGCGCGGCGACGCGGCGGAACTCGGGCAGCACCTGTGCCGGTTCGAGGCCGCGCAGGCGCGCGGGATCGAAGAACGATTCGCTCTGCACGACGACGATGTCCGGCCGCTCGGACGGCCCCGCCGCGACCGTCGCGTGCTCCCGCATGAAGCGCTGCGCGAGCGTGCGGTCGGGCGCCGGCAGCACGAACGTCGTGCCCCATGCGTAGCGCAGCAGCGTCGCCGGCAGGCCGCTGTGTTCGGCCGACGCGGCCGGCGACCATTCCTGCCAGTCCGCCTCCGCCGCGGCGTAGACGCGCGACCACGGCGTCACGCCGGCGAGCAGGCTCGCGCCGACGCCGAGCACGGCCGCACCGAGCACGGCACGCCGCCAGCCGCGCAGCCGCTGCCATACGGGCTCCCAACGCAACAGCGCGGCGATCGCGAGCGCACACGCGAGCGCGGCGGCGATCGCCGCGGCAGGCAGGTAGCGCAGCAGCAGCGCACCACCGTCCCCGAGGTGGCCGAGCAGGACGAAGTCCGCCGGCAGCACCGGCGTGTCGAGCAAGTCGAGCTTGATCGCGTTGGCGCAGTAGAGGAGATACAACGGCAGCAGGGCGAGGCCGAGCGCAAGCAGTGGCCGCCGCGTCAGCGCGAGCAGCAACAGGGCGAGCACGAGCGAGGGGATCGCGTTCGTCGCGACCATGCCGGCGGCCGCGAGCGCGGCACCGTCGGCGGCGAATGCAGGATCCTGCCAGGCGACGAGCACGGCGCCGGCGAGCAGCGCGATGCCGGCGTAGGCGACGATCGCGAGCGGCAGGCCGATCCGTGGCGTCGACTCGCGTCGGGAAGAGGCTCGTGGCGGCGCCATGTCGGCCCGTCGACTCCCGGCAGTCGCCGCGGCGCAGCATCGTCGCTGCGCCGCAGAGCATACACGGCCGCCGCCTTGCGCCGCGCGCGAAGGCTGCTCTACGCTCGCCCGATCGCCCGCGTCACGCGGGCCGGGGGATCTTCCAGATGATGCAGGCCTTTGGGCACATCGCGTTCGGGCTGTTCGGCCTCGCCGTACTGGTCGGCATCGCGTTCCTGTTCTCCAACAACAAGCGCGCCGTCGACTGGCGCCTCGTGCTCACCGGCGTCTCCCTGCAGATCGTGTTCGCCGCGATCGTGCTGAAGCTGCCGCTCGGCCGCGACGTGTTCAACGCGATCGCGACCGGCTTCGTGCGCCTGCTCGATTTCGTCCGCGTCGGCTCCGAGTTCATCTTCGGCAGCTTCATGGACATCTCGAAGTTCGGCTTCGTGTTCGCCGTGCAGGTGCTGCCGACCATCATCTTCTTCGCCTCGCTCACCGGCGTGCTCTACCACCTCGGCGTCATGCAGAAGATCGTCAAGGGCATGGCCTGGGTCATCACCAAGGTCATGAACGTGTCCGGCGCCGAGACCACCAGCGTCTGCGCGAGCGTGTTCATCGGCCAGACCGAGGCGCCGCTGACGATCAAGCCGTACATCGAGCGCATGACGCAGTCCGAGCTCATGACCGTGATGATCGGCGGCATGGCGCACATCGCCGGCAGCGTCATGGCCGCCTACGTCGGCCTGCTCGGCGGCGACGACCCGGTGCAGAAGCAGTTCTTCGCCAAGCACCTGCTGACCGCGAGCATCATGGCGGCGCCGGCGACGCTGATGCTCGCGAAGATCCTCGTGCCGGAGACCGAGGAGCCGCTCACGCGCGGCACGGTCAAGCTCGACGTCGAGAAGACCACCGCCAACGTCATCGACGCGGCCGCGAGCGGTGCCGGCGACGGCCTGCGCCTCGCCCTCAACGTCGGCGCGATGCTGCTCGCCTTCATCGCGCTGATCGCACTCATCAACGGCCCGATCCAGTGGTTCGGCGCGCACGCCTGGGGCGCGGACCCGGCTTCGTCGATCAATGCCTGGCTGAGCGCGGGCGCGGGCCATCCGGTCGACCTGTCGCTGCAGACGATCTTCGGCTGGATCCTCGCACCGATCGCCTGGCTGATCGGCGTGCCGTGGCACGACGCGACGCTGGTCGGCAGCTTCATCGGCGAGAAGGTCGTCATCAACGAGTTCGTCGCCTACGTCGACATGTCCAAGCACATCACCCAGCTGTCGAAGGAGAGCCAGCTCATCGCGACCTACGCGCTGTGCGGCTTCGCCAACTTCTCCTCGATCGCGATCCAGATCGGCGGCATCGGCGGGCTCGCGCCGAACCGTCGCGCCGACCTCGCGCGCTTCGGCCTGCGCGCGGTGCTCGGCGGCTCGCTCGCCACGTTCATGACCGCGACGATCGCGGGCGTGCTCGAACAGCTCTGAGCGCGGCGGCGTCGACGATGGCCGCACCGCTCGCGCTCGTCGTCGGCAGCTACAACCACGACTACGCCTGGCGCGTCGAGCGCGCGCCGTCGGCGGGCGAAACGCTGCGCGGCGATGCGTTCCGCACCGCGCCCGGCGGCAAGGGCTTCAACCAGGCGGTCGCCTGCGCGCGCCAGGGCGCGTCCACGGCGTTCGTCGCCGCGATCGGCACCGATGCCGCCGGCGACGGCGCGCGCCGGCTCGCCGCCGACGAAGGCATCGACGCGCACTGGCAGGTGTGCGGCGACGCGGCCACGGGCAGCGCCTGCATCGTCGTCGAGGCGGGCGGGCAGAACCGCATCATCGTCGCGCTCGGCGCCAACGAACGCCTCGAGCCCGCGTTCCTGCGCGAGCGCGCGAACCTGTTCGCCGCCGCCGACGTGCTGCTCGTGCAGCTCGAGAACGGCATCGAGGCGACGCGCGCCGCGCTCGACCTCGCGCACGCGCACGGCGTGCTGCGCGTGCTCAACCCCGCGCCCGTGCATGCCGCGCTCGACGCCGCGCTGCTCGCGCGCTGCGACGTCGTCACGCCGAACGAGAGCGAGTTCGCGCTGCTGCTGGAGCGCAGCGGCGGCGCGCGCGTCGACGCGGCCACGCTCGGCGCGCGCGACGACGCCGAGCTGCACCGGCTCGCGCGTGGACTCGGCGCAGCGAGCGTCGTCGTCACGCTCGGTGCGCACGGCTGCTTCGTCTCGCACGCGGATGCGAAGCTCCGCGGCGACGCGCAGCCGTACTACCGCATCGCCGCCGAACGCGCGGACGTCGTCGACACGACCGGCGCCGGCGACGCGTTCTCCGGCGCGCTCGTCGCCGCGCTGCTGCGCGGCGGCGACCGCCCGCTGCGCGACGCCGTCGTGCACGCGAACCGCTGCGCCGCGCTGTCGACCGAACGCCGCGGCGCGGCCGAGGCGATGCCGCGCTACGCCGACGTCACGCGACGCTTCGGGTAGGGCGGGTCGAGCGCGAAGCGCGAGTCCCGCCGCATCGCACGGAGGTGCACGGCCGGCGGCATGCGCGTTGCGCGCACCGCCCTACAATCCGCGTGCTCTGCGCCCTTTCGACCTTCACGGCGGCCACGATCACGAGCGCGAACGCTCCGCCCGCCGTTCGCGGTGCGCGTGCAGGCGGCGCAGGCGCTCGCGGCCGCGTCGCCACGCCCACACCGCGACGAAGGCGACGAGCACGACGAGCAGCGCGGCGAGCACGCCCTGGCCGCGGTGCAGCTGGGCGAGCACCCATTCGCGGTGCTCGGCGCCGAAATAGCCGAGCCAGACCCAGAACGGCACCGAGATCAGCGCGGCGAGGCCGTCGAGCGCGATGAAGCGCAGGAACGACACGCGATGGCTCATGCCCGCGGTGAGGAACACCGCGGTGCGCAAGCCGGGCAGGAAGCGCGCGACGAACATGAGGCGGTTGCCGTAGCGCGTGAACTTCGCCTTGACCTGCGCGTGGCGCCGCGGCGTGAGCAGGTGCGCGATCCAGCGAACGCGCAGCGCGCGCACCCCGAACGTGCGGCCGACGAGGAACACGATCGAATCACCGACCAGCACGCCGGCGAGCCCGACCGCGCACATCACGCGCACGTCGGCGTGGCCGAGCCCGGCGATGATGCCACCCGCGACGAGCGAGAGGTCCTCCGGGATCGGCACGCCGAAGCCGCTGATCAGCAGCACCGCGAACACGGCGAGGTAGCCGTGCTGGATGAACAGGCCGATGAGCTGGTCGAGGAACGCCATTGCCGAGCCGGACGGGGTACGGAGCGCGCATTTTACGGCGGCAGCGCACGCGGCGTCGCCGGTCGTATGATCGGCGATGCGGCGCACGCGCCGTCGAGGACCCCGGATGATCCCACGCTGGATCCTGCTGCTCGCTTCGGTGCTGTACGTCGGCGCGCTGTTCGGCGTCGCCTACTACGGCGACCGCCGCCCGCTCTACCCGACGCGCGCGTGGCTGCGGCCGATCGTCTACAGCCTCGCGCTCGCGGTGTACTGCTCGTCGTGGACGTTCTACGGCGCGGTCGGCACCGCCGCGCGCGACGGCCTCGCGTACCTGCCGATCTACCTCGGCCCGATCCTGCTGTTCGTCGCCGGCTTCGGCCTGTTCGAACGCCTCGTCGCGGTCGCCAAGGAGCGGCGCATCACCTCGATCGCCGACTTCATCGGCTCGCGCTTCGGCAAGTCGCACGCGCTCGGCGCGCTCGTCACGCTGATCGCGGTGACCGCGATCGTGCCCTACCTCGCGCTGCAGCTGAAGGCGGTCGGCATGAGCTTCACCGTGCTCGCCGGCGGCGGCGGCCACGCCGCGTCGCCGTTCGGCGACACCGCGCTGTACATCGCGCTGATCCTCGCCGCGTTCGCGATCCTGTTCGGCACGCGCGGCATCGACGCGAGCGAGCACCACCACGGCATGATGCTGGCGATCGCCGCCGAATCGCTGGTCAAGCTGCTCGCGTTCGTCGCGGTCGGCGTGTACGCGCTCGGCAGCAGCCGCGATCTCGACGTGTTCGTGCAGCCGTTCGAGGCGGCCGTATCGAACGGCCTGCCGCCCGGCTTTCTCGCCCAGACCGTGCTCGCGTTCACCGCGATCTTCTGCCTGCCGCGGCAGTTCCAGGTCGGCGTGGTCGAATGCGAGGACCCGGCCGACGTGCGCCGCGCGCGCTGGCTGTTCCCGGTCTACCTCGCGGTGATCTGCCTGTTCGCGCTGCCGATCGTGCACGCCGGCGCCGCCGCCGCGCGCGGCTACGCGATCGCGCCCGACGCCTACGTGCTGTGGCTGCCGCTCGCCAACGGCGACCGCCTGCTCGCGATCTTCGCCTACATCGGCGGCTATTCGGCCGCGACCGGCATGGTCATCGTCGCTTCGGTCGCGCTCGCGACGATGGTCAGCAACGACCTCGTCATGCCGCTGCTGCTGCGCATCCGCGCGCTGCGGCTGGAACAGCGCGAGGACCTGTCCGGCATCGTGCTCGGCGTGCGCCGCGTGGCGATCGTCGCGCTCGTGCTGCTCGCGTTCGCCTACTACCGCGCGAGCACGCAGAGCCAGAACCTCGCCGCGATCGGCCTGCTGTCGTTCGCCGCGGTCGCGCAGTTCGCGCCGGCGATCGTCAGCGGCCTGTACTGGCGCAGCGCCAACCGGCTCGGCGTGATCTGCGGCCTCGTCGCCGGCTTCGTCGTCTGGGTCTACACGCTGCTGCTGCCGACGCTGGCGAGCGCGGGCTGGCTGTCGACGCGATGGATGGAGCGCGGCCCGTTCGAGATCGGCTGGCTGCGGCCGCACGCGCTGTTCAACCTGCAGGGCTGGGAGCCGGTCACGCACGGCGCGTTCTGGTCGCTGCTGTTCAACGTCGCGCTGCTCGTGTTCGTCTCGCTGCGCTTCCGCCCCGGCGTCGACGAGCGCCTGCGCGCGGCCGCGTTCCTCGACCCGGATTTCGCGCGGCCGTCGGGCGCGGGCGAATGGCGCGGGCGCGTGCGCGTCGGCGAGCTGCGCGCGATCGCCGAGCGCATCGTCGGCGAGCGCAACGCCGAGCGCGCGTTCGCGAGCTACGCGCAGGCCGAGCAGGCGCCGCTCGCCAACGACGCCTACGCCGACCGCGCGCTGCTGCAGCACACCGAGCGCTTGCTCGCCAGCGCGGTCGGTGCCGCGACCGCGCGGCGCATGCTCACGACCGCGCTGCGCGGTACCGGCCTCGACCTCACCGAGGCGGTCGCGATGCTGGACGAGACGTCGCAGGAACTGCGCTTCAACCGCGAGCTCATGGCGGTCACGTTCGAGAACATGATGCAGGGCATCAGCGTGGTCGACGTGAACCTGCGCATCGTCGCCTGGAATCGTCGCTACCTCGACTTCTTCGACTACCCGGAAGGCTACGTCTACGTCGGGCGGCCGGTCGCCGACCTGATCCGCCACAACGCCGAGCGCGGCCTGCTCGGCGGCGGCGACGTCGACGCGCACGTGCGCAAGCGCATCGCCCACCTGCGCCGCGCGCGTCCGCACATCTGGCTGCGCACGCGCGACGACGGTCGCGTGATCGAGACGCGCGGCGAACCGCTGCCCGGCGGCGGCTATCTCACGACGTTCAACGACGTGACCGCGTACAAGCACGCCGAGCAGGCGTTGATCGAGGCGAACGAGACGCTCGAGCAGCGCGTCGAGCAGCGCACGCACGAGTTGTCCGAGGCGCTCGCCGCGCAGGAGCAGGCCAAGCGCCTCGCCGAATCGGCGAACCTGTCGAAGACGCGCTTCCTCGCCGCGGCGAGCCACGACCTGCTGCAGCCGCTCAACGCGGCGCGCCTGTTCACCTCGGCGCTGCGCCAGCAACCGCAGCTCGACGCCGAGTCGGGCCGCCTCGCCGAACGCATCGACACCGCGTTCAAGGCCGCTGAGGAACTGCTCGACGCGCTGCTCGAGGCGTCGCGCCTCGACGCGGGCAAGTACCGCGCCGAGATCGCCACGGTCGCGCTCGCCGACGTGATCGAACCGCTGCGCCACCAGTTCGGCGTGCAGGCGAACGCGCGCGCGATCCGCCTGCGCTTCGCGCCGACGCGCGCCTGGGTGCGCAGCGATCCGCAATTGCTGCGGCGCATCCTGCAGAACTTCCTCGCCAACGCGCTGCGCTACACGCGCAGCGGCAGCGTGCTCCTCGGGGTGCGTCGCGCCGGCGCCGACGCGTGGCGCATCGAGGTGCGCGATTCGGGCCCGGGCATCTCGCCCGAGCAGCAGCACGCGATCTTCGACGAGTTCCATCGCGGCTCGCAGGTATCGCCGTGGGGCGAGAAGGGCCTCGGCCTCGGCCTGTCGATCTGCGACCGCATGGCGCGCCTGCTCGGCCATCGCCTCGACCTGCGCTCGCGCCCCGGCCATGGCAGCGTGTTCTCGGTGGCGGTCGCGCGCGCGCAGCCGGTCGCGACGGAGAACAGCGCCGCGCCGGCGCGGCCACGCGCGATCGGCCTCGCCGCGGACCTGCGCGTGCTGTGCATCGACAACGACGCGACGATCCTCGACGGCATGGCGACCGTGCTCGCGCAGTGGGGCGTCGCCTGCGACCTCGCCGGCGACATCGCCGCCGCGGTCGACGCCGCGCGCCGGCAGCGGCCCGACCTCGTGCTCGCCGACTACCACCTCGACGCGGGCGAAAACGGCATCGACGCGCTCGCGCGCGTGCGCGCCGCATGCGAACCCGCGCCACCCGGCGCGCTCATCACCGCCGACCACGGCGCCGAACTGCACGCGCAGGCTCGCGAAGCGGGCTACGTCGTGCTGCACAAGCCGGTGCGTCCCGCCGCGGTGCGCGCGCTGATCGCGCAACTCGGCCGTCGTTCGCGGCGCACGATCGACCCCGATGCCGAGCGTGCGGCGACGGAAGCACGCTGAGGACCATGCGCTCGACGAGACCAAACGACACGGCGACCGCCGGCCCCGGGGTCGGCCTCGCTCGCTGCGTTGATGATGTTTTCGCCACCAGGAATGAGCCGTGACACCGGATTCGTCGTGCCGAGACGCCGCCGTCATGGCCGTTCGTCGCGCGACGGATGCCGATTTCGACGCGATGTGGCGCATCTTCCGCGCCGTCACCGCGACCGGCGATGCGTTGCCGTTCGCGGAAGGGTTCGACCGCGACACGTTCCGGTTGCACTGGTTCGGCTCCCAGCCGGCGTACGTCGCCTTGGCGGACGACGCGATCGTCGGCATGTACAAGATGGGCGCGAACCATCCCGACCTCGGTTCGCACATCGCCAGTGCGACGTACGTCGTGAGTCCTGCCGTGTAGGGTCGCGGCATCGGCCGAGCGCTCGTCGAGCACAGCCTCACGCGGGCGGAAGCCGAAGGCTTCTTGGCGATGCAGTTCAACTACGTGGTCAGCACGAATACGCCAGCGGTCGAGCTGTACCGCAAGCTCGGCTTCGCCGTCGTCGGCACGTTGCCGAAGGCGTTCGAGCACCGTCGACTCGGCCTCGTCGACGTGTACGTGATGTTCCGCTTCCTGCAGGCGCCGGACTGATTCGCCGCACCGGGCTTGCCTGCACGAGCCTACGCGCGCGGCGCCGCGATCATCCGATGCTATCGCCGATGACTTCGCCGTCGAGCGCGAGCTGGCTCGCGAGCAGCGCGACCTGGGTGCGGTTGCCGACGCCGAGCTTGCGCATGATCGCGGTCATGTGCGCCTTCACGGTCGCCTCGGACACGCCGAGGTCGTAGGCGATCTGCTTGTTGAGCAGGCCTTCGGCGATCATCGCGAGCACGCGGAACTGCTGCGGCGTGAGCTCGGCGATGCGCGCGGCGGCGTCGGCCTCGGCCGGTGCGAGCGCGGCGCCGGAGCCGACGAGCGATTCGGGCAGCCACACCTCGCCGGCGAGCACGCCGCGCACCGCATCGACGATCGTGCCGATCGAAGCCGATTTCGGGATGTAGCCGGACGCGCCGTGCGCGACCGCGCGCGTGATCACCGCGCTCTCCTCGTGCGCGGACACGACGACGATCGGCAGGCCCGGATGCTGGCTGCGCACGTGCACGAGCGCTGAGAAGCCGCTCGCGCCGGGCATGTGCAGGTCGAGCAGCAGCAGCTCGGCGTCCGGGTGCACGTCGATGAGCGCCTGCAGCGCGGGCACGCTGTCCGCTTCGTGCAGCAGCGCATTCGGCCATTCGGTCTGCACCGCGCGCTTGAGCGCGTCGCGGAACAGCGGATGGTCGTCGGCGATCAGGACTTCGCGCATGGGAGGGTTGAATCCGTTCGGTCGCCGCGGCGGTCACTTCACGAGGCGTTCGTCGACGAGGTTCTTGACCACCGACGGATCGGCGAGCGTCGAGGTGTCGCCGAGCTGGTCCGGCGCGTTCTCTGCGATCTTGCGCAGGATGCGCCGCATGATCTTGCCCGAGCGCGTCTTCGGCAGGCCGGGCGCCCATTGCAGCTGGTCCGGCGTCGCGATCGGACCGATCTCCTTGCGCACCCAGGCGACGAGTTCCTTGCGCAATGCATCGGTCGCCGGCTCGCCGCTCTTCAGCGTGACGTAGGCGTAGATGCCCTGCCCCTTGATGTCGTGCGGATAGCCGACCACCGCGGCCTCGGCGACTTTCGGATGCGCGACGAGCGCGCTCTCGACCTCGGCCGTGCCGAGGCGGTGGCCGGACACGTTGATGACGTCGTCGACGCGGCCGGTGATCCAGTAGTAGCCGTCCTCGTCGCGACGCGCGCCGTCGCCGGTGAAGTACATGCCGGGATAGGTGCGGAAGTACGTATCGATGAAGCGCTGGTGGTCGCCGTACACCGTACGCATCTGGCCCGGCCAGGAATCGGTGATGACGAGGTTGCCTTCGGTCGCGCCGTCGAGGACCGCGCCGTTGGCGTCGACGATCGCGGGCTTCACGCCGAAGAACGGTTTCGTCGCCGAACCCGGCTTCTGGTCGATCGCGCCGGCGAGCGGCGTGATGAGGATGCCGCCGGTTTCGGTCTGCCACCAGGTGTCGACGATCGGGCAACGGCCGTCGCCGACGACGCGCCAGTACCACTCCCATGCCTCGGGATTGATCGGCTCGCCGACCGTGCCGAGCAGGCGCAGGCTCGCGCGCGAGGCCTTCTTCACCGGCGCCTCGCCTTCGCGCATGAGCGCGCGGATCGCCGTCGGCGCGGTGTAGAACAAGGTCACCTGATGCTTGTCGACGACCTGCCAGAAGCGGCTCGTGTCGGGCCAGTTCGGCACGCCCTCGAACATCACGGTGGTCGCGCCGTTGGCGAGCGGGCCGTACACGAGGTAACTGTGGCCGGTGACCCAGCCGACGTCGGCGGTGCACCAGTAGACGTCGTCCTCGCGCAGGTCGAACACGCACTCGTGCGTGTAGCTCACGTAGACGAGGTATCCGCCGGTCGTGTGCAGCACGCCCTTCGGCTTGCCCGTGCTGCCGGACGTGTAGAGGATGAACAGCGGGTCCTCCGCGTTCATCGCGACCGCCGCGTGCGTCGCCGGCTGGCCTTCCATCAGCGCATGCCACCAGCGGTCGCGCGGCGGCTGCATCGCGACCGCGCCGCCGGTGTGGCGCACGACGAGCACGGTCTCCACGCTGTTCGTGCCGGGACGCTGCAGCGCTTCGTCGACGTTGACCTTGAGCGGCACCTTCTTGCCGCCGCGCAGGCCTTCGTCCGCGGTGATGACGAGCTTGCAGCCGGAGTCGGCGATGCGCCCGGCGAGCGAATCGGGCGAGAAGCCGCCGAACACGACCGTGTGCACGGCACCGATGCGCGCGCAGGCGAGCATCGCGACCGCGGCCTCCGGGATCATCGGCAGGTAGATCGCGACGCGATCGCCCTTGCCGACGCCGAGGTTCGCCAGCAGGTTCGCCGCCTTGCACACCTCGGCGTGCAGTTCGCGGTAGCTGATGCGACGCGACTGCGCGGGGTCGTCGCCTTCCCAGATGATCGCGGTCTTGTCGCCGCGCGCGGCGAGATGGCGATCGAGGCAGTTCGCGGCGAGGTTGAGTTCGCCGTCGGCGTACCAGCGGATGTGCAGGTCGCGCGCGTCGAAGGAAACGTCCTTCACCTGCGTGTACGGCCGGATCCAGTCGAGGCGGCGGCCGATCCGGTCCCAGAACGCGACCGGGTCGCGCACCGACTCGGCGTAGTCGCGCTCGTACGCGGCCTTGTCGATGCGCGCACGGGCGGCGAAGTCGGCGGACACGGGGTGCAGGCTGGCCATCGGGAACTCTCCGGTACGTATTACGCGTGGCGCCATGGTAGCCCGCGACGCGCGGGCCGGCGGCGCGCCTGCGACTTTAGTCGAGTCGCGACCTTTGGCGAATTGAGACCGCGCCGCGGCCGCGCGCAAGCTCGGCGAGCCTGGTGCGGATCGCACCCGGGGCTGGCGATGCGCCTGGCGCTCGCCATGGGGAGACGTCGAACCGCTGCGGTTCCACACTACAGAGAGGGGTCGGTCACCATGCATGCACAGCTACGTCGCGGCCTGCGCATGAGCGCGCTCGCGCTCGCCTGCGCGCTCGCATTGCCTGCGGTCGCATCCGGCGCTTCGAAGCGCGAGGATGCGCTGGAGAAGCGCGTCAGCGAACTCGAGCACCAGGTCCAGGCCTTGATGGACCAGATCAAGGCGCAACGCGAAGCGCCGCCGGTGGTGGTGCAGGCACCGCCGCCTCCGCCGCCGGCCGAGCCGAAGAAGGAGACGCCCGCGTTCACGACCGCTCCGGGCATGAGCGTCGCGTTCCACGGCTTCGTCGACGTGACCGCGTTCAGCCAGAACAAGTCGTTCACCTACGGCAACGGCCAGAACGCGGAATTCCCGGTGGTCGGCTCGAAGGGCACGCTGAGTGGCGTCGACATCCGCAACACGCGCTTCTGGCTCGACATCACCGGCGCGCGCCTCAACGACGACTGGACCGGCGGCGGCCGCATCGAGATGGACTTCTTCGGCGGCTTCAACGGCACCGGCGCGTACAGCCTGTCGCAGCCGACGCCGCGCCTGCGCCAGGCCTACCTCGATCTTTCGCGCGCCGATTCGGGCACGAAGGTGCGCGTCGGCCAGCAGTGGGACCTGATGTTCCCGATCGACAACGTCCCGACCTCGCTCTCGCACCTCGCCTTCCCGCTCGGCTATGGCACGGGCGTGATCGGCTGGCGTTATCCGGGCGTCGTGATGATGCAGGACCTCAACCACGGCGCCGAAGGCACGAAGTGGCGCCTCGACGTCGGTGCGTTCGAAGGCAGCTGGAACAACCAGGGCACTGCGGTCAACCACCTGACCGCCGGCAACCCGGATTTCCGGCCGCAGCTCGAGGCGCGCATCCGTGCCGAAGGCTCGAACTGGCTCGCCTACGCGGCCGCGCACTATGCCGACATCGATCTCAAGGGCGTCGACGGCGCCGCGGCGACGCCGGTCAAGTCCGGCGTGAAGAGCACCGGCGTCGAGATCGGCGGCTCGTGGAAGCCGGGTGCGTGGAACCTCAAGGGCCTCGTCTACACCGGCAAGGGCCTCGGCCCGATCTTCGGCGCGATGTCGCAGTTCGGCGACATCCAGGAGACCGGCGGCTTCTTCCAGGTCGGCTACAACTTCACGAAGAACTGGAGCGTCAACGCGTTCTTCGCCTCGGCCAAGCCCGACTCGGGCGACGTGCTCGCATGGGCCGGCAACGGCGCGAGCGGCCTGCTGCGCAACCGGCAGACCGCGCTCAACCTGCACTACGCGAGCGGGCCATACCAGCTCGGACTGGAGTTCCTGCACGACACGCTGAAGTCGATCGCGGGCGACACGACCAAGGAGACCAGCGGCAACCAGATCGCCGTGAGCGCGATGTACACGTTCTGATCGCACGGGTCCCGCGCGTACGCGCGCGGGACCCCGGGCCCCGCACGCTCCGTGCGATGCCGCCGATCATCCACTTCGCCGGCGACAGCCGTCATCAACTTGGGGGCGACCACACCATGGCAACCGTAGCGACCACTTCCCCGTCGTCCACTCCACTCGGCACCGGGCACAAGCGCGTGATCATCGCGTCGAGCGTCGGCACCGTGTTCGAGTGGTACGACTTCTACCTGTACGGATCGCTCGCCGCGATCATCGCCAAGCAGTTCTTCTCCGGCCTCAACCCGACCAGCGCGTTCATCTTCGCGCTGCTCGCGTTCGCCGCGGGCTTCGCGGTGCGTCCGTTCGGCGCGATCATCTTCGGCCGCCTCGGCGACATGATCGGGCGCAAGTACACGTTCCTCATCACGATCGTGATCATGGGCCTGTCGACGTTCCTCGTCGGCGTGCTGCCGACCTACGAATCGATCGGCGTCGCCGCACCGATCCTGCTCATCGCGTTGCGACTGCTGCAGGGCCTCGCGCTCGGCGGCGAGTACGGCGGCGCGGCGACGTACGTCGCCGAACATGCGCCGCCGGGCAAGCGCGGCTTCTACACGAGCTTCATCCAGATCACCGCGACGTTCGGCCTGTTCCTCTCGCTGATCGTGATCCTCGCCTGCCGCAAGATGCTCGGCGCCGATTTCGACACCTGGGGCTGGCGCATCCCGTTCGTGATCTCGGCGCTGCTGCTCGCGATCTCGGTGTACATCCGCCTGCAACTGAACGAGTCGCCGCTGTTCCAGCAGATGAAGGCCGAGGGCCGCCACTCGAAGGCGCCGCTGACCGAATCGTTCGCGCGCTGGGACAACGGCAAGGTCGTGCTGCTCGCGCTGCTCGGCGCGACCGCGGGCCAGGCGGTCGTGTGGTACTGCGGCCAGTTCTACGCGCTGTTCTACCTGACCCAGGTGCTGAAGATCGAGGCGGTCACCGCGAACCTGCTGATCGCCGGCGCGCTGCTCATCGCGACGCCGTTCTTCGTCGTGTTCGGCGGCCTGTCCGACCGCATCGGCCGCAAGCCGATCGTCATGCTCGGCTGCCTGCTCGCGGTGCTGACCTACTTCCCGCTGTTCAAGGCGCTCACCCACTACGGCAATCCGGCGATCGAAGCCGCCGCGAAGTCGGCGCCGGTCGTCGTCGTCGCCGATCCGGACAAGTGCGCGTTCCAGTTCGACCCGATCGGCAAGAAAACCTTCACGAACGCGTGCGACATCATCAAGAGCGCGCTCGCCAAGGGCGGCGTGCCGTACACGAACGAGGCGACGCCGGGAACCGACGCGGCGAGCGTGAAGGTCGGCTCGACGACGATCCCGTCGTTCAACGGCGCCGGCCTCGAGCCGGCCGCGTTCAAGGCGCAGTCCGAAGCGTTCACCGGCCAGCTCAAGGCGGCGCTGAAGACGGCCGGCTATCCGGACAAGGCCGACCCCGCGCAGATCAACCAGGGCATGCTGCTGCTGATCCTCACGATCCTCGTGATCTACGTGACGATGGTGTACGGCCCGATCGCGGCGTGGCTGGTCGAACTGTTCCCGACGCGCATCCGCTACACCTCGATGAGCCTGCCCTATCACATCGGCAACGGCTGGTTCGGCGGTTTCCTGCCGACCACCGCGTTCGCGATCGTCGCGGCCACCGGCGACATCTACTCGGGCCTCTGGTACCCGGTGATCGTCGCCGCGATGACCTTCGTGATCGGCACGCTGTTCCTGCGCGAGACGAAGGACGTCGATATCTCCAAATAGCCTCCTGCTCGGGAAAGGCGGCTCGCGCGCTCCATCCCTCTCCCTCCCCCGAACGCGCGACCGCCTTGCATGGCAAACCTTCCCCGGCGACGGGGAAGGTTTTTTTTCGGCCGGGGATCGGTCGCCTGCGCACTTTCGCCCCCGCAAGTGGCTGTCACGCCTCGCGAAAACGCTCCGCGAAGCATGCGCGAATGCGGCGCGAATGGCGCGGGAGTCCCGCGCCGCCGGGCTCGGACTAGCGTCGGGAACCCCGGCGCACGACACGTGACCCGGCCATCCATACGTCCAGGAGTCAGCATGCGTATTTCCCCGATTGCCGCAGCGCTCGCCGCGGTCCTCGTCTCGGCCGGCGGTGTCGCCGATGCCGCGAGCCTGATCGAACTGTCGACGCCGAACGCCCAGGCGACGAAGTTCTCGCAGAACGGCGAGTACCTCGTCGGCTCCGTGTTCGGCGCCGGCGGCCTGCGCTGGACCGCGTCGACGGGCGCGGAAGACCTCGTGCAGGACATGGTCTACGTGAACGGCATCAACAACCTCGGCACGGTCTCGGGCGCGCGCTCCGACGACGGCGGTTCCGCCAACGGCGGCCACGACCTGCCCGCGGTGTCGCCGATCGGCGCGACGACCTCGACGCCGCTGCCGCTGCCGGCCGGCATCGACAACGTCGACGTCTACGACCTCGCCGACGACGGCACCGCGGTCGGTCTGGCCTGGACCGACGATTTCAGCGTCGCCAAGGCGTACTACTACTCCCCCGTCGACGGCGTCGTCGACCTGCCCGTCGACAACACGACGAGCGCCTCGCGCGGCAACGTCGTCAGCGCGGACGGCCACGTCGTCGGCGGCTGGAGCGACGACCCGGTCACCGGCTTCCGCCGTGGCGTCGTCTGGATCGATCGCGTCGCGACCTACGTGAGGGACGGCCAGGGCAACGACCTCGGCGAGACCGACGGCATCAGCGGCAACGGCCAGTGGGCGGTAGGCAGCGGCTGGCGCATGAACGTGCAGACCGGTGCGATCACCGAGATCCCGGACATGCCGTTCGCGTTCGGCGTCAGCGACGACGGCGCGATGATCGTCGGCGCGAGCGGCTTCTTCGACAACCCGCCGCGTGCGCTGCTGATCTGGACCGAAGCGGGTGGTTCGCAGATCCTCACCGACTACCTCGCCGACCGCGGCATCGCGATCCCGAGCGACCTCGTCCTGCCGCTCGCGGGCGGCCTCACCGCCGTGTCGGGCGACGCATCGAAGATCGCCGGCTGGACCTACGGGACCGGCGGCATGGTCAGCTTCGTCGTCGACGGCGCCAACTCGCCGGTCGATCACCTGTTCGCCGACGGCTTCGATCCGCCACCGCCGCCGCCCGTGGTGACGGACGGCAGCTTCGAGGAGACCCCCAGCGACTACGGCCCGAACCCGCACTGGGAAGCGCTCGACGGCAACCCGAATTCGGGCGGCGGCACCGACTTCGTGTCGGGCGGCATGCCGACGCACGACGGCATCTACACCGTCTGGTTCGGCGGTTGGGGCGGCGGCGACCAGGAAACGCAGACGCTCGCGCAGACCGTGACGATGCCGGCGAGCGGCCCGCAGTACCTCAACTACTGGCGCTTCGCCGCGGGCATCCCCGACGTCGCCGGCACGCTCACGGTGACCGTCGACGGCACCGCGGTCGAGACGACCGATCTGTCGGCGATCGCCGCGGACGCGAGCTACGTGCAGCAGTCGATCGACATCTCCAGCTACGCGGACGGCGCGCCGCACACGATCCAGTTCCAGTACGACTACCCGGGCGGCGGCACGTTCGACGGCAATATCTTCGTCGACGACGTCAGCATCGACGCGACGAACACGCCGGCACGCCGCGCGTTCGGCCGCCACCTCGAGAAGGCGGCCGCGGCGAAGCTGCGCAAGCAGGTGAAGCGGTAAAGAAGTGCGCGGCGGAGCGATCCGCTCGCGCTGCGTGCCTGGAGAGGGCGGCCTGCGGGCCGCCCTCTCTTTTTGTCTGCGCTCGTCGACGGCCGCGCTAGAACCAGTAGTCGGCGACGCAACGGCCGTCGCGCGGCAGGTCGCCGAACGTGTCGAGGCCGTCGAAGTGGTCGATCGGGATGCGCGCGACCGCCTCGGGCTCGGCCAGGCGCAGGTTCACCGCGATGCGCCGCCGGCCGTCGTTCTGCACGCGGCGCGAGCGCCAGTACGCGACGCAGGCGCAGTTCGCGCAGAAATGGAATTCGAGCGCCTCGCCACGCACGTACGCACGCGTCGAACCCGTGACGTGGATGCCTTCGCCGTCGTAGTCGTACGCCCACAGCACGCCGTAGCGACGGCACACCGTGCAGTTGCACGCGGTCGCGCCGTCGGGCTCGCCGTCGAATCGCCAGCGAACGGCGCCACAGTGGCAGGTTCCTTCGATCATCGCCCCTCCCGGCAGCCGAGATCGTGCGAGTGTGCGCGCTTTGAGGCGTGATCCGCATCGCCCACCGCCTCCCGATCCGGCGTCGGAGCGCGCCGGACGCCGCGCAGCTACAATGCCGCCCCCATGCGCATCGGTCCCTACGCGATCGACCCGCCCGTCGTGCTCGCGCCGATGGCCGGCGTCACCGACAAGCCGTTCCGCCAGCTGTGCAAGCGGCTCGGCGCGGGCCTCGCCGTGTCCGAGATGACCACCGCCGACCCGCGCCTGTGGACGACGCGCAAGTCGCGCCAGCGCATGGACCACGTCGGCGAGCCCGATCCCGTCAGCGTGCAGATCGCCGGCTATGACCCGGCCATGCTCGCCCAAGCCGCGCGCTACAACGTCGACCACGGCGCGCAGCTCATCGACATCAACATGGGCTGCCCGGCGAAGAAGGTCTGCAACGTCTGGTCGGGTTCGGCACTCCTGCAGGACGAGCCGCTCGTCGCGCGCATCCTTGCCGCCGTCGTGAACGCGGTCGACGTACCCGTCACGCTGAAGATCCGCACCGGCTGGAACCGCGACAACCGCAACGGCCTCGTGATCGCGAAGATCGCCGAGGACGCCGGCATCGCTGCGCTCGCGGTGCACGGCCGTACGCGCGCGGACCTCTACCAGGGCGAAGCGGAATACGAGACGATCGCGGCGATCAAGGCCGCGATCCGCATTCCGGTGTTCGCCAACGGCGACGTCGATTCACCCGCGAAGGCGAAACACGTGCTCGAAGCCACCGGCGCCGACGCGGTCATGATCGGCCGCGCGGCCCAGGGCCGGCCGTGGATCTTCGGCGAAATCGCGCACCACCTCGCGACCGGCGCGACGCTCGCGCCGCCGTCGCCGCGCGAGGTGCAAGGCATCCTGCTCGGCCACCTCGACGACCTCTACGCGTTCTACGGCGAGGCGCAGGGCGTGCGCATCGCGCGCAAACACCTCGGCTGGTATGCGAAGGACCGCCCCGAGAACGCCGCATTCCGCGCGGTCGCGAACCGCGCCGAGAGCGCGGGCGAACAGCAACGCCTCACGCGCGAGTATTTCGATGCGCTCGCCGCGGACGCGGCACACGAATTCGCCGCGGCGGCATAGCGCGAACCGCAGGCCGGGGCGACCATCGGTCGGCCGGCGCTTCGCGGCGCACGTGCCGGCCACGCGAAGCGCGTCCGGCCTACCTTCGGTTCACCGCGCTCAGGGCGCGTACGTTCGCAGCAGCGGCAGCAGCAGCCAGGCGAGCACGACGAGCGGCAGCACGATGCGCGTGAACTTGTACAGGCGCGGCGTCGCGCGCTTGAAGCGCTTGCGCAGCACGCCGGCCTCGTGCGCGAGACCGTACAGGCGGTTGATCGCGCCGACGCGTTCGCCGCCGACGTTCTGCGTCGCGGTCGCCTGGCCGAGCACGCGGCCGACGACGCGGTTGATGGCGCGCAGGATCGGCGTGCGCAGCGGACGTTCGACGTCGCAGAACAGGATCACGCGCGTCTGCTCGGTGCGGTTCTCGGCCCAGTGCACGTAGGTTTCGTCGAACACGACGTCCTCGCCGTCGCGCCACGAATATTCCTCGCCGTCGACGAAGATGCGGCAGGCATCCGAGTTCGGCGTGACGAGACCGAGGTGGTAGCGCAACGAGCCCGCGAACGGATCGCGGTGCGGGTTGAGCTTCGCGCCCGGCGGCAGCAGCGCGAACATCGCCGCCTTCACCTGCGGGATCGTCCCGAGCAACGCGACCGTGTTCGGGCACAGCGCGTGCGCGGACGGCAGCGGCTCGCCGTACCACTTGAGGTAGAAGCGCTTCCAGCCTTCCTTGAAGAACGACGAGAAGCTCGCGTCGTTGTGCTTCTCGGCCGAACGGATGTAGCCCTCGTCGAACAGGCGCAGCGCCTCTTCGCGGATGCCCTGCCAGCCGTCGCGCAGCGCGTCGAGGTGAGCGAACGCGGCGCGGTCGAGGTACGGCCGCGCGGGTGTCGCCGAGAACGCGTACATGAGCACGTTGTACGGCGCGAATATGCCGGAGTGATCGACGAGCTGGCGCCGGAACGAGAGGCGCTCGCGGCCGCGCCAGTGCACGTAGAGCACGCTGGCGAGGTAGAGCACGGCGACGACGGCGAGGATCAGGCGGAAGGACACGGACGCGGGGATTTCGGGATTCGGGGTCGCTCAGGATACGCCGTCAGGCGCCGGCGGCCTATTGATCGGCGTCTTTTGTAGGAGCGGCGGAAGCCGCGATGCTCTGCTCGGATGGCGAAAGCATCGCGGCTTCCGCCGCTCCCACAGGGGAAGATGTAGAGCCTCGCGGGCGCGGATCAAGCCGCGCGAGTTGCCAAGCTGGCGGGCCGACCGACGGTCGCCTGCGGCGTTCAGTTCTTCTGCGTCTTCTTCGCGAGCTTGTCGGCCTTGAGGCGCGCGAGCGCCGCGATGATCGCTTCCGTCGGCAACACCGAGGCAGCGTCGGGGACGCATTGCGACAGCAGCGCGGCGATCGCCGTCGCATCGTCGCCCGCCTCGACGAGCGCGGCGCTCAAGCGGCCCGCGTCCTTCGGCGCATCGAACGCTCGGCTCTGCAGCAGCAGCGCGCCGTCGGCGGCTTCGAGCTTGAAATAGAACTTGCCGTCGGCCTCGCGATAGCTCTTGAGTTGCGGCAACGCACTTCCGCTCGACGTCACTCGATCACGAGAAGCTTCACCACGCGCGCTGCCGTGAATTTCGTCCAGCGGGCGGATACCGACCGCGTTGCGCAGTCGGCGCAACAGCGGCACGCCGATTTCGCGCACGCGGCGCGCGCCGTCGAGCAACAGTTTTTCGATGCGTTCGGGCTCGGCGACGAGCGCGTCGTAGCGTTCGCGCATCGGCGCGAGCTCGGCGTCGACGCGCTCGAACAGCGCCTGCTTCGCTTCGCCCCAGGCGATGCCGTCGGCGAACGCGCGGCGCATCGCCGCGGTCTCGTCGGCGTCCGCGAACGCCTGGTAGATCGCGAAGATGTTCGACGTATCCGGATCCTTCGCCTCGCCCGGCGCGCGCGAATCCGTGACGATGCCGAGGATCGCCTTGCGCAGGTCCTTCGCCGGCAACCACAGCGGGATCGTGTTGTCGTAGCTCTTGGACATCTTGCGCCCGTCGGTGCCGGGCAGGGTCGCGACGTTCTCCTCGATGCGCGCCTCCGGCAACGTGAAGTAGTCGCCGCCGTAGAGGTGGTTGAAGCGCTGGCCGATGTCGCGCGCCATCTCGATGTGCTGGATCTGGTCGCGGCCGACCGGCACCTCGTGCGCGTTGAAGATGAGGATGTCCGCGGCCATCAGCACCGGGTACATGTACAGGCCCGCGGTGATGCCCGCGTCGGCGTCCTCGCCGGCCGCGCTGTTCTGGTCGACCGCGGCCTTGTACGCGTGGGCGCGGTTGAGCAGGCCCTTCGCGGTCACGCAGGTGAGGAACCAGGTGAGCTCGGGGATCTCCGGGATGTCGGACTGCCGGTAGAAGTGCACGGTGTCCGGGTCGAGCCCGCAGGCGAGCCAGCTCGCGGCGATCTCCAGCGTCGACTGCTGCACGCGCGCGGGATCGCCGGTCTTGATCAGTGCGTGGTAGTCGGCGAGGAAATAGAACGATTCCGCGTCGGCACGGCGGCTCGCGGCGATCGCCGGGCGGATCGCACCGACGTAGTTGCCGAGGTGCGGCGTACCGCTGGTCGTGATGCCGGTCAGGATCCGGCGCTGGTCGTGGCTCACGCGGGTGCACGGGCTGCAGATGGACCGACGAGTTTACGGGAACTGTCGCCTGCGTGCGGCCCGAGGGACACAAAGGCGAAAGGAGGAAACACGGAGCACACGGAGCACGCGGAGGAGGCAAGTGCCGAGACGCTTTTTTTTTCCTGAGAGCTTTCCCTCGGCGTGTCCCGTGTGCTCCGTGTTTCAGGCTTTCGGCTCCCGCTCCGAGCGCCCGGTGACGGGCGGAGAGGCGTTCGCTTCCCGCGCGGGCACGCGTTCAACCCCGGGACACCCGCTGCGGCGTTGGATCGAACGCTGCCCACCCACGGAGATGCGTCATGCGTACCCTGCTTTGCGCCGCCCTGCTCGCTGCCGGCCTCGCCTCGACGGCGCACGCGGGCAGCCTGCTCGACCTCGCGGTCGTCGACCGCGACACCGGCCAGACCCTGCCGACCTACGCCGACAACGGCAAGCTCTACGTCGCCGGCACCCCCGGCCACCGCTACTCGGTGCGCCTGTCCAACCGCACCGGCGCGCGCGTGCTCGCCGTGCTCAGCGTCGACGGCGTCAACGCGGTCAGCGGCCAGACCGCCGACACGAGCCAGACCGGCTACGTGCTCGACGCGTGGGAATCGACCGAGATCGCCGGCTGGCGCAAGAACCTCGACGAGATCGCGCAGTTCAATTTCACCGCGCTGCCGAACAGCTATGCAGCGCGTACCGGCCGACCGAAGAACGTCGGCGTGATCGGCGTCGCCGTGTTCACCGAGCGCATGCCGGTGTGGCGCGAGCGCGAACAGGTCGCGAACGACGCCGCCAAGGACGCGGCGCCTGCGCCGCCCGCCCCGAGTGCCGCGGCACCGGCCGCCGAAATGCAGCGTTCCGAACGCGCCGCGACGGCGGGCGCGGCCGCACCGAACGCGTCGATGGCGCAGGCGAAGCCGGAATCGCGCGCGAAGGCCGACGCCTTTGCGCCGGCCGAACGCCTCGGCACCGGCCATGGTGCGCGCGAATTCGCCCACGTCGACGAAACCACGTTCGAACGCGCGTCGCGCGCGCCCGCCGAAACGCTCGCGGTGTGGTACGACAGCTACGCCAATCTCGTCGCGCAGGGGATCATCGCGCGCCCGGTCGCGCGCACGGAACCGCAGCCGTTCCCGGGCGGCTTCGTGCCGGATCCGCCGCCGCGGCGCTGATTGCTTCTTCCGCGCGCGCCGGCCGCCGCGATGCACTTTCTTCGATCGAAGCAAGGCATCGCGACGTCCGTCGCTCCTGCCGGGAACGCGCGCGTCAGGCCTTGCGCCCGCACGCGCGGAAGCCGTCGAACAGCGACTTGTGGCCCGCGAGCACGCGCCGCTTCGCCGCGAGGTCGGGCTCGAGCGACCAGTCGCCTTCCGCGTGCGTGCCGCCGAGCAGGATGCCGTCGGCACGCGAGAACATGTAGAAGTCGCCTGCGATCACCGCGTATTCGACTTCCGGTTGCGGCAGCAGGACCGTCAGCTGTCCTTTCACGGGCGTGAGTTCCGCGTCGCCGAACAGCGCCTTCGCGCCGAGCCCGGTGCAGTTGAACACGAGCTTCTCGGGCAACGCCTGCAGCGCGGCGAGGTCGGTGATCTCACCGACGCGCACGCGGCCGCCGGCGATGCGGAACTCGTCGAGCATCGCCGCGAGGTAGACCGGCGGCTCGATCACCGGCGTGTCGAACTGGCGCAGGTGGGCGTAGTCGGCAAACGGATGCTCGCCCGGCGCGAGGTCGCGATGCTCGGGCATGAGTTCGCGTAATGGGCTGTCCATGCCGATATAGCCGCCTTCGTTGAACGGCTCGTGCGACAGGTAGTAGTTGCGCATCCAGCGCACGCCCCAGCGCGGTCCCATCATGATTTGGTAGCGCCGGTAGGCGAACTGCGCGGCCGCGAGCAGTTGCGCCTCGAACGCGGGCGTGCGCTTCGCGCGCTCGGACAGGTACGCGGGGAACCACTGGCCGCCCGCGATGTTCGAGGTCGTCTCGGGCGGCAGCGCCTTCGTGTGGATCGTGACGTCGAAGCCCGCCTCCTGCAGCAGGATCGCGTTCGACAGGCCGACCGCACCACTGCCGAGCACGGCGACCGGGCCGCGATGGCCGGGCGCGCCGAGATCGACCGCGAGCTTCGAGGTGCCCCACGACAGCGTGATGCCGGAGCCGCCGTGGCCGTAGTTGTGCACGACGAGGGTGTCGCCGAACCGCTCGGCCCGCACGACGAAACCGGACGGCCGGTACGGCCGCAGGCCGACCACCGTGCGGATCTCGCGCTCGGCCGAGACGTGCACCGGCGGGATGCCGCACGCGTCCGCAAACGACAGATCCGGTGCCGCGGCGGTGCGCCGCGTGGCGATGGGCAGCGTCGCCGCACAGCCCGCGAGCGCGACCGGCACCGCGGCCGAGGCCGCGAGCGCACCACACGAATGCAGGAAACCGCGTCGATCCATGCCTTTCATTCCCGCCCGCCCACCGGACTCCGTCTATGGACCTAAGTCCTCAGGCGGTACCGCGATACGGCGCAAGCCTGCGATAAAGGGGGTTGCGCGACGTCCAAGGGGGGCGGCGCGAAGACCCTCCGAGGATTGTTGCATGAAGACGACTCCGTTCGTGCCGGGCCTGCTCGCCCTGGCGATTGCCCAAGTCCTGTTCGCGCCCGCGATCGCGCGCGCGGACGACGTCGCCGCGGCCGATGCCACGGCCGCTGCCGACGCACAGAACAACACCACCGAACTGCCGAAGATCAACGTGCGCGAACGCGGCATGCACGACGACACGCGACCGAAGCTGCAGCACATCATGCGCGAGGTCGACGGCCCGCTCATCACGGTGACCAAGAAGACGTCGATCACCAAGCTCGACAGCATCCCGACCGTGGTCGACAACAACAACCGCGCGCTGTTCGCGCAGACGCCCGGCATCTTCTATTCCGAGCAGCAGTCGCCGGGCCAGATGAACTTCAGCTACCGCGGCATCGGCAATCCGCAGGAGTCGGAGTTCGTCACCGTCCTGCTCGACGGCATCCCGCTCGAGTCCGATTGGATCGGCTACCCGACGATCTACACGTTCCCGCTGCCGCAGACCCTGTCCGAAGTGCAGCTCATCCGTGGCGGCAGCTCGCTGCTGTACGGACCGGAGCCGCCGCCGGTGATCAACCTCGTCAGCCGCAAGCCGGTCGCCGATCGCGAGCTCGCCGGCTACACCGAGAACGTCGCCGGCAGCAACGGCCTGTTCGCGACCTTCAACCAGCTGTCGGGCACGTCGGGCGCATGGGACTACCTCGTCGACGCGCACTACCGCACGAGCGACGGCGAGCGCGACAACGGTGACTCGAAGCTGCGCGGCGGCGACCTGCACCTGGGCTACCGCCCCGACGACGCGGCGTACTACACGTTCGATTTCCACGCCTACAGCCTGAACACGGGGGATCCGGGCAAGCTCCTCTATCCGCAGTTCGTCGCCGACCCGGAAACCGTGACGACGCCGTACAACCGCCTCTGGACCGACCGCTACGTCGCGATCCTCGGCCACGAGCGCAAGTTCGACGCGGACACCGAACTCGTCGCGAAGGTCTGGTATGGCTACCAGGACAACGCCGCGCGCTCGCAGGATCGCGGCAACCCGCCGACGACCGCGACGCTGCAGGACGACCAGTTCCGCTTCGGCGGCCTCGACGCGCGCCTCGTGCACCACTGGGGCCGCGGCAACGCGTTCACGATCGGCACGACGTACTACCACTCCGATGCGCCGTTCCGGCAGTGGACCGACGACACGCTGTATCCGGATCGCTACGACCGCCACGGCAACCCGTGCGGCAGCCCGGCCGACAAGAACTGCGCACGCCTGCGCCAGGACCGCTCGACCGACTACGGCGCGGTGTTCGCCGAGAACGTGTTCCGTTTCGCCGGCAACTGGCATTTCGTGCCGTCGGTGCGCCTCGAGCGCGAGAACGTCGACATCAACGAGACGGTGAAGCCGGTCACGCTCACGCGCGACCTCGTCGATCGCAGCGTCGACCACACCGTGCCGCTGTTCGGCCTCGGCCTCGGCAACGATTTCGGCCGCGGCAACGAGACGTACTTCAACGTCTCGCAGGGCTGGCGCCCGGTGCGCTATTTCGACATCGGCTCGCCGTTCGGCAACACCGCCGCGGGCTCGATCAACGATCCCGACCCGACCCACGTCGTGTCGTGGGAAGCGGGCGTGCACGGCACGCCGGTCGACGGCCTGTTCTACGACGCGAGCCTGTTCTGGGTGAACGTGAAGGACCGCATCGAGTCGGCGCAGATCCCGGACATGCCGCCCGGCAACACGATCAACGTGAACACCGGCGACACGCGCCATCGCGGTTTCGAGGGCCAGATCGACTACGACTTCCTCGCCGCCCGCGATCCGAAGACGACGCAGCACCTGTCCGTGTTCGCGAACGTGAGCCTGCTCAACGCCGAATTCACGTCGACGCGCAATCCCGCGAACCTCGGCAACAAGCCTGCGTTCTCGCCGAACTACCTCGCCCGCGTCGGCGTGTCGTGGCGCGAAGACAAGCACTACAAGCTCGCGCTGTCGGCGGTATCGGTCGCGAGCCAGTACTGGCAGGACTCGAACCTCCCGGCGACGGTCACCAACGCCGGCGTGACCACGGTCACGATTCCCGCCAAGGTGCCGTCGTACACGGTCGCCGACTTCTCCGCCGACTGGTGGGTGCTGCCGCAGCTGCGCCTGCTCGGCGGCGTGTCGAACATCACCGACCGCACGTACTACGCGCGCGTGTTCAGCGGCGGCCTTGAGCCGGCGATCGGCCGCACGTTCTACGCGGGCGCCTCGTACGAGTTCTGAGTCCCGCTGTCGACGGCTGCACGATGCGGCTGCCATTCCTCGCGGAATGGCAGCCGTTTTTTTCGCCGCGGCGCCGCTGCATATGCGCATGCCGAATCGTCATGCGCGCCTAACACCTCGATAACGAATTCGCTGCCAGACTGGTTCCCATGATCTTCGACCGGGGAACCGCCATGCGACGCTGGTCCGTTTCGCTGCTCGCCGCCGCGCTCGCGGCCGGTGCTCTCTGCCACGCCGGCACCGCGCGCGCCGACGCGAGCCTGCTCAACGTCTCCTACGACCCGACGCGCGAGCTCTACCGCGACGTCAACGCCGCGTTCGCCGCCGACTGGAAGCAGCGCACAGGCGAGACCGTCACGATCAAGCAGTCGCACGGCGGCTCGGGCAAGCAGAGCCGTAGCGTCATCGACGGCCTCGAGGCGGATGTCGTCACGCTCGCGCTCGCCTGGGACATCGACGCGCTCGCCGCGCACGGCGGCCTCGTGCCGGCCGACTGGCAGAAGCGCCTGCCCGACAACAGCGCGCCGTACACGTCGACGATCGTGTTCCTCGTGCGCAAGGGCAATCCGAAGGGCATCAAGGACTGGGAAGACCTCGTCAAGCCCGGCATCGGCGTGATCACGCCGAACCCGAAGACGAGCGGCGGCGCGCGCTGGAACTACCTCGCCGCGTGGGGTTACGCCGCGAAGAAGTTCGGCGGCGACGCCGCCGCGAAGGACTTCGTCGGCAAGCTGTTCAAGAACGTGCCCGTGCTCGACACCGGCGCGCGCGGCGCGACCACGACGTTCGTCGAACGCGGCCAGGGCGACGTGCTGCTCGCGTGGGAGAACGAAGCGTTGCTCGCGCTCGCCGAGGGCGACGGCAAGGCGCGCTTCGAGATCGTCGTTCCGAGCGTGAGCATCCTCGCCGAGCCACCCGTGACGGTGGTCGACAAGGTCGTCGACAAGCATGGCACGCGCAAGGTCGCCGAGGCGTACCTGAAGTTCCTCTACACGCCGGCGGGACAGGAGATCGCCGCGAAGAACGGATATCGGCCGCGCGACGCCGCGGTCGCGACGAAGGTCGCGGCGAAGTTCCCGGCCTTGCCGCTGTTCACCGTCGACGAAGCGTTCGGCGGCTGGCAGAAGGCACAGGCGACGCATTTCGCCGACGGCGGCACGTTCGACCAGATCTACACGCCCGGCCGCTAGGCCGCCCGTGCGACGCAGGAACACCGATGCGCGCGAAGCACCGCCATGCACTGCCCGGCTTCGGCCTCACGCTCGGTGTCTGCCTCGCGTACCTCGGCCTCATCGTGCTGCTGCCGCTCGCCGCGCTCGCGTGGAAGTCGGCCTCGCTCGGCGCGGGCGAGTTCTGGGCGATCGTGACCGCGCCACGCGCGCTCGCAGCCTACCGCGTCACGTTCGGCTGCGCCGCGCTCGCCGGCCTCGTCAACCTCGTGTTCGGGCCGCTGCTCGCGTGGGTGCTCGTGCGCTACCGTTTTCCGGGCCGCACGCTCGTCGATGCGCTCGTCGACCTGCCGTTCGCGCTGCCGACCGCGGTCGCGGGCATCACGCTCACTGCGCTGTACGCGTCGAACGGCCCGCTCGGACGCGCGCTCGAGGCGCACGGCTGGAAGATCGCCTACACGCCGAGCGGGATCACCGTCGCGCTCGTGTTCGTGAGCCTGCCGTTCCTCGTGCGCAGCGTGCAGCCGGTGCTCGAACACCTCGAACCGGACGTCGAGGAAGCCGCGGCGACGCTCGGCGCGGGCCGCCTCACGACCCTGTGGCGCGTCGTGCTGCCGACCCTGTGGCCGGCGATCCTGTCCGGCTTCGCGCTCGCGTTCGCGCGCGCGCTCGGCGAGTACGGTTCGGTCATCTTCATCGCCGGCAACATGCCGATGGTGTCGGAGATCGCGCCGCTGCTGATCACCGCCAAGCTCGACCAGTACGACTACGCGGGCGCGACCGCGATCGCGCTCGTCCTGCTCGCCGGTTCGTTCGCAACCTTGCTCGCGCTGAACCTGCTGCAGCTCGTCACCGTGCGGCGGCGTTCCGCGGGGTCCGCATGAGCGCGCCGCGCCTGGCCTCGAACGCGCTGCGCGATCCCTGGTGGCTGCGCCTGCCGTTGCTGATGCTCGCGCTCGCGTTCGTCGCGCTGTTCCTCGTGCTGCCGCTGCTCGCGGTGTTCGGCTACGCGTTCGAGAAGGGCGTCGATTTCTATTTCGCGAGTCTCGTCGACGAGGACGCGCGCGCGGCGATCCGCCTGACCCTGCTGGTGACCGCGATCGCGGTGCCTGCGAACACGCTGTTCGGCATCGCCGCGGCCTGGCTCATCACGCGCTTCTCGTTCCCCGGCCGTGGCCTGCTGCTCAGCCTCATCGACCTGCCGTTCGCGGTCTCGCCGGTCATCGCCGGCCTCATCTACGTGCTGCTGTTCGGCGCGCAAGGCCTGTTCGCGCCGTGGCTCGCCGCGCACGACGTGAAGATCATCTTCGCCGTGCCGGGCATCGTGCTCGCGACGATCTTCGTCACCTTCCCGTTCGTCGCGCGCGAACTGATCCCGCTCATGCAGGCGCAGGGCAGCGAGCAGGAACAGGCCGCGATCACCCTCGGCGCGGGCGGCTTCGCGATGTTCTGGCGCGTCGTGCTGCCGAAGATCGGCTGGGGCCTCGGCTACGGCGTGATCCTCTGCAACGCACGCGCGATCGGCGAGTTCGGTGCGGTGTCGGTCGTGTCCGGGCACATCCGCGGCCTCACCAACACGATGCCGCTGCACGTCGAGATCCTCTACAACGAATACCAGCGCACCGCGGCGTTCGCGGTCGCATCCCTGCTGGCCTTGCTCGCGCTCGCGACGCTCGCGCTCAAGCAACTCGTCGGCTGGCGCATGCGCCGCGCGACACCCGCCGACGGAACCCACGCATGAGCATCGAACTGTCCGCCATCGAGTACCGCTACCGCGATGCGACCGCGCTCGCCGGCATCGATCTCGCGATCGAATCGGGTGAGTTGCTCGCCCTACTCGGTCCGTCCGGCTGCGGCAAGACGACGCTGCTGCGCACGATCGCCGGCCTCGAGTTCCCCGACCGCGGCCGCGTGCGCTTCGAGGGACGCGACGTGACCGCGCTGAGCGCGCGCAAGCGCCATGTCGGCTTCGTGTTCCAGCATTACGCGCTGTTCAACCACCTCACCGTGTTCGAGAACGTCGCGTTCGGCCTGCGCGTGCGCGGCTGGTTCCGCCGCCCGCGTCGCGCCGAGCTCGAACGCGCGGTGAGCGAACTGCTCGAGCTCGTGCAGCTCGGCGAGTTCGCGCGCCGCTATCCGGCGCAGCTCTCCGGCGGCCAGCGCCAACGCGTCGCGCTCGCGCGCGCGCTTGCGGTCGAACCGCAGATCCTCCTGCTCGACGAACCGTTCGGCGCGCTCGACGCGCGCGTGCGCGCGGACCTGCGTCGCTGGCTGCGCGGCCTGCACGACCGCATCCACGTGACGAGTGTGTTCGTCACGCACGACCAGGAGGAAGCGTTCGAGCTCGCCGACCGCATCGCGGTCATGAACAAGGGCCGCATCGAGCAGATCGCCGACCCGGAAACGCTCTACACGCATCCGGCGAACCCGTTCGTGTGCCGCTTCCTCGGCGAGGTCAACGAGCTGCCGGCTGCGCTGCACGCGCGCTGGACCGGCATCGACGACGAGCGCGTGGTCGCGTTCGTGCGCCCGCACGACCTCGAGTTCAGCGCCGGCGAAGGCGGCGCGCGCGTCGAACAGGTGCGCGACCTCGGCGCGAACATGCGCGTCGAAGTGCGCCATCCCGCGCTCGCGCAGCCGCTCGTCGCGGTGTGGGAACGCTCGCGCTTCGCACGCAGCGGGCTCGCACCCGGACGCAGCGTCGCGGTCTCGGCGCAGCGCCAGGTGCTGTTCCGCGGCGACGCGCCCGTCGACGCCGCCGAACGCGCCGGCAACGCGCTGCGCGACATCCTCGTCACGCACGGCTGACCGTACCGGCAAAGTCGCGCGCCGCGTCACGCCCACGCGCGACGGGTCGGACTAGAATGATGCCGCACCCTCGCGCCTGCAGGAGGAACGGCCATGCGCAGACTGCTCGCCCTCACCTTCGTTCTCGGCTGTGTTGACGCCCTCGCCGCGCGCCACGAACTCGCGCTGCAACCCACGCGCGTCGACGCGCTCGGCGCGCTGCGCACCGGCGAAGCCATCGCGATCGACGACTTCCCGGACGGCTACGGCGGCCGCGCGAGCCTGCGCTTCACGCGCATCGACATCTACGCCGCGGGTGCGCGCCTCCTCACGCGTGGACCCGGCGGCGAACACGAGCTGCCGCGCAGCGCGCGCATCGAGCTGATCGGCCGCGACGCCGGCGATCAGGTGCGCGCGCAGCTCGCGTTCGATCCCGGTCTGCGCAACATCACGGGTGCGGGCTCGGGTCCGCCCGGTGCGTTCGCGGTATCCGCGCGTACCGACGCGCGCGGCTTGCACCTCGTCGTGCAGCCGTCCGACGAGGCGTTGCCGAAGGGCGTGGTGCCGCAGGTGCTGCCCGACGACGGCAGCGTCATGGGCCTCGGCACGCCGCCCGATCCCCTGCCGCTGTCGGCCGGCGGTGGCGACGTCGCGGCCACGCCACGCGGCGCGCTGATCGCGGTCGATGTCGACCACGAGCTGCTCGTCAACCGCTTCGGCGGCACCGGCGCGTCGAACCTCACCGCCGCGAGCAACTGGATCGCCGACCTGTTCGCGACGATGAACGTGATGTACGTGCGCGACCTCGACGTGATGCTGCAGCAGGGCACGACGATCTTCCGCACCGGCGCGACGCCGTATTCGATCGCGGCGAATGCATCCGCGAGCAATACCGACCTCAACAACTTCGGCAACTACTGGCAGGCCAACCACGCCGCGGTGGACCGTGATTTCACGATGCTGCTGTCGGGGCAGATGACGAGCGGCTTCTCCGCATCCGGCATCGCCTGGATCAATTCGTACTGCAACAAGAACGGCAACGGCGGCAGCTACAGCGTCAACAAGGTATTCACGAGTTCGCAGGTGGGCGTCGACCTCTCCGCACGCATCGTCGGCCACGAACTCGGCCACAATTTCGGCGCCGCGCACACGCATTGCACGAGCGCGTCCAATGGTGCGACCTGGCCGGTGTCGTCGAACACGATCGACGTCTGCTACAAGGGCGAGGCCGGTTCCGGCTGCTACGGCGGTGCTGTGAGCTGCCCGACTTCCGGACCGGGTCACCCGCTCGGCTCGCTCATGAGCTACTGCAACACCGGCGGATCGAACGGCGCGAATTGCGGACAGAACGCGCTGCAGTTCCATCCGACGCAGATCACCACCCTGATGGGCTACATCGCTTCGCACACGCCCGCGTGCCTCAGCGCGACCGCCGACGTGATCTTCAAGAACGGTTTCGACTGACCCGTCGGCGACCGGCAGAAGATCGAATCGAGGAGCAGCGTGCCAATCAGCGCCGCTTCGCGGTCGCGGGCACGTCGTCGCGCAACAAATGCTCCGCGGTGCGCACGAGCGCGGATACGTCGGTGCGCGTCGTGCGCTCGCCGGTGTATTCGCCCAGCAGCGCAGGCAAGGCCGCGACCGCACGCGCGACCGTGTCGATGACCGCCGGTTCGGGAGGCACGCTGCCTTCCACGACCGCGAGCAGCAGGCGCTCGATCGCCGCGCAGAAGTCGCCGATCGCGAAGGCGCCGACGAGGCGTGAGCTGCCCTTGAGGGTGTGGAACGAGCGGCGCAGTGGCACTGCGCGATCGAGGTCGGCGGGCACGGTACGCCAGTGCGGCAGGCTGCGGCGCAGGTTGCCGATCTCACCGCGCGCTTCGGCGACGAACACCTCGCGCAGCTCGTCGTCGACCTCGTCGACGGGTGTCGCACGAGCGCTCTTGCGCGGGGCGCGATTCCTCGCGGGTACGGCGCGCGTCGGTGCCTGCGTCGTCGCCGGCGGCGCTGCCGACCGACGGCGCATGAGAACGACGACGACGACGGCCGCCAGCACGAGCACGATCAGCCCTATCGCGAACTCAGCGCTCATGCAGCCCCGACGTGGTCTCCCGGTTCGATGCCCGTGTTCATACCGCGCGCGCGCTCCGCTGTCCATGCCGGCGTCGCCGTTTCGGCGTCGAGCACGCCGTCGTAGCCGAACAGGTCGCCGAACAGCGGCAGCGCGAACGCGACCTCGAACACGTAGCGGCCGTCGACGATGCGCTTGCCCGCGCGCGCACGCGGCAGCAGGGCGAGCGGCAGCGGGACGCCGTTCCAACGCGCGCGCAACGTGCGCCAGCGCCAGCCGCCGTCGTCGACAACGTCGACCGCGAGGTCGAGCCGCACGGCACCCGTACGCTCGATCCAGCAACCGTCCGGCCAGGCGCCGACCGGCTCGAAGCGCGACACCATCTCGTTGCCGTCATCGAAGCGACGGCGCCAGACGAGCGCATCGTCGAGGTGCCGGATCTCGACCTCGAAACCGCGCTCGGCGCGATCGAGCGGAATGCCGAGCGAGCGCGCGAGACGCCGGCCGATCCAGCCGGCGATGCCGCGACCGCTGCGGATCGCCACCGTCCCGTGCAGGCGCCCGCCGTCGCGATGCAGCGCCTGCAGCAGCGGGTGCAGGCGCTCGAACGACGCGCCGAACCAGCGCACGACGAGCGTTTCGCGCGCCGCGGGCGCCATCGCCGCGCGGCTCAGTCGCGCATCAGCGTCGACTTGCCGAACAGGCTCTCGACGAGGTCGACCGCGAGCATCGCGGTCTGGTTGCGCACGTCGAGCGCGGGATTGAGTTCCATGATGTCGAGCGAGGCGAGGCGACCGCTGTCGGCGATCATCTCCATGCACAGCTGCGCTTCGCGGTAGTTCGGCCCGCCCGGGATCGTGGTGCCGACGCCCGGCGCGATGCCCGGGTCGAGGAAGTCGACGTCGAAGCTCACGTGCAGGTGGTCGCGCGGGCCGAGGTTGAGCAGCGCTTCTTCCATCACGCGCTTCATGCCGACTTCGTCGATGTAGCGCATGTCGTAGATGTCCAGGCCGACGTCGCGCACGAGCTTCTTCTCGCCGGCGTCGACCGAGCGGATGCCGATCTGGCGGATCTGCTCGGGCGAGAGCGCCGGCGCGCTGCCGCCAAGGCCGGTCAGCTCCTGCGGGCCGAAGCCGCACAGGCAGGCGACCGGCATGCCGTGCACGTTGCCCGACGGCGTGATCGCGCTCGTGTTGAAGTCCGCATGCGCATCGAGCCAGAGCACGGTCAGGCGCTTGCCCTGTTCGCGGCAGTGGCGCGCGACCGCGGTGATCGAACCGATCGCGAGGCAATGGTCGCCACCGAGCAGGACCGGCAGGCGCTCCTGCGCGAGTTCCGCCGCGACCGCCTGCATCACCGCGCGGTTCCACGCGACGACTTCACCAAGGTGGCGGTAGCCGTCGGTCGGCGGCAGCCATGGATTGAACGGACCGGCGACGTTGCCGCGATCGACGACGTCGAGGCCGCGCGCGGCGAGCGCGGCGGCGAGCCCGGCGACGCGCAGCGCCTCCGGCCCCATCGACGCACCGCGATGGCCGGCGCCGATGTCGGTCGGGGCGCCGATGAGGGAAATCGGGGGGAAAGTCTGCATGGGGGCCTTGGGCTACGTGGGGGTGAGCAGCGCCGCGGCGCACCCGGGTCCTTGTTCGACCCGGATTCTCGGCGAAAACCGCCGTCCCGTCACGAAAACACCCGGTCGCGGGCGCGCCGGGCGCGCCTTCAGCCCGGATCGCAGGCCACGGCAGCCGCAAGTTCGTCGAGCACCGCGCGCACCACCGCCTCGAAATGCCCGACGCGCGCGGCGGGCGCGAGCCGTGGCGCCGCGAGTTCGTCGCCGACGAGGCGATCGGCCGCGCATGCGCATTCGCCGAGCCGGGTGTAGCCGTAGGCGGCGGCCGAACCGCACAGGCGGTGGACCAGCATCGACAGCTCGCGCGCGCGCGCCGGGTCGTCCGGCATGGCGACGAAGGCGAGCCAGGCGTCCGCGAGCGCCGCGCGCTTGGCCGGGAACGAATGCGCGTAGCGCCGGCGCAGCAATTCGAGGCGGTGATCCGTGTCGTCCATCGGCACCCTGCGACACCGTCGGTCGGGACTATAGTGCTCCCGTTCGGTGCCGCGGGTTGCGTCGTCGCGCACAGACGTGACGATCTTTCACGCCCGCCGACATGTACCCGACAGGTCGGCATGCGACCCTGCGCATGCGAACATCCAAGGAGAGTTGCCATGAGCGATCTGACCAACCAGGTGCTGAGCCACCTCGATCCCGCGAGCATCGAGGCGATCGCGGCCCAGCTGGGCATCGACCCGTCGCAGGCCGAAGCCGCGATCCAGCAGGCCGTGCCCGTGGTCGTCGGTGGGCTCGCGCGCAACGCGCAGACCGATGCCGGCGCGGACGCGCTGCACCAGGCCGCACAGGATCACGCCGGCGGCGACCTCGGCTCGATCCTCGGCAGCGTGCTCGGCGGCGGCGGCGACGGTGGCGCGATTCTCGGCCACATCTTCGGCAACCGCCAGGGCCAGGCCGCGCAGAACGTCGGCCAGGCCAGCGGCATCGGCACCGCGAACGCGGGCGCGCTGCTGTCGATGCTCGCGCCGATCGTGATGGCCGCGCTCGGCAACATGACGCAGCGCCAGGGCGGCGGCGCCGGCGGCCTCGGCGACGTGCTCGGCCGCGAACTGCAGACGATCGGCCAGGGCCAGCACGGCGGCCTGCTCGGCTCGATCCTCGACCAGGACGGCGACGGCCAGCTCGGCCTGTCGGACCTGCTGAAGGTCGGATCGCAGATGCTGGGTGGCGCGGCGCGCGGGCGCGTCTGATTTTTCCCGCACGCGCTGCTTCCCTTGCGGGGTGCGCTTGCGTGACGAGCGCGAGGTTTCTCGCGTGACGTTCCCTCTCCCGCACCGGGGAGAGGGAACGGCGAACCTCACCGCATCCACGTCCACTTCACGCCCAGCATGAACGCGCGTCCCGGCGCCGGCTCGAAGTAGCGCCCGTTCGCATCGTTGACGATCACCGAACCCGCGTAGTGGCGGTCGAACAGATTGTCGACGCGCCCGAACGCGTCGAGCCGGCCGGCGTCGAGTTCGAATGCGTAGCCGACGTCGGCCGCGGCGACGAAGTACGCGGGTGCGCGGTCGGTGCCGAGATCATTGACGACGACCGCGCCGAGGTAGTCGCCCGCGGCGCCCGCATGCCAGCCGTGTTCGCCGCCCCAGCGCATGCCCGCATGCAGGTCGCTGCGCGGGATGCCGGGGATGCGCGCGCCCGCGGCGACCGGCGTGTCCGGCGTCGTGCACGGCGTGCCGGCGCAGGTGAGGAACGCGGAACGGAACGTCGCATCGAGCCAGGTCCAGGCGAGCTGCAGCGTCCACGCGTCGTCGACGCGCCACGCGAGCGCCGCTTCGGCGCCGTCGCGGCGCGCCTTGCCGATGTTCTGGTAGGTGGTGCGGCCGCCGGCGCTCGTCGCGACCGCGAGTTCGTTGCGCGTGTCGGCGCGGAACAATGCGACGCTCGCGTCGATCGACGTCGACGGTCGCAGCTTGATGCCGAGTTCCGCATTGCGGCTGCGCGCGGGATCGAGATCGAACGCGAGGCCGGCGCCGCCGTCGGCGCGATAGCCGAGTTCGTTGAACGTCGGTGTCTCGAAGCCGCGCCCGTAGGACGCGTACACGTTCACGCCGCGCGCGGCGCGCCAGAGCAGGCCGGCGACCGGCGTGGTCGCACCGTAGTCGACGCGACCGCTGTCGTCGGGGTTGCCGACCGCGAGGTAGTGGTCGCGCGCGTCGAACGCGACGTCGCTGTGGCGCACGCCGGCGACGAGGCTCCAGCGATCGGCGAACTGCCAGGTCGCCTGCGCGTACTGGTCGAAGTCGCGCACGCTGTCGTCCTCGTCGCGGCGCAGCGCGCCGCGCACGCCGAGCAGGTCGCCGACGAAGTTCTCGTAGCCGCGCCGGTGTTGCGCCTGGCGGTCCCAGCTGAGGCCGGCGGCGAGCTCGAACGCACGACCGGCGAGCTCACCCTTCCAGGTCCAGCGCGCATCGCTGCCGCCGTAACCAGAATCGAGGTCGACCACGCCGCCGGAGTGCTTCGGGTTCGCCTGCGTCGCGACCGGGATCGCGAGGTACTGCTCGACCTCGCGCCGGCCGTAGTAGCCGAGCACGCGCAGCGCATGGCCGCCGCCGAGATCCTGTTCGAAGATCGCGCCGCCCTGGTTCTGGTGCACGCTCTTGCGCGTGTCGAACTGCGTCGCGACGGCCGCGACGCTGCGCGGATCGGCGTCGAACTGCGCGTGCGTGAGGCCGAGCGGATCATCCGCGTTCGGCAACGCGAGCGTGTTCGCGAGCACGGTCAACTTGCCGCCGTCGCCGATCTTCCAGGCGAGCTTGGCATTGCCCGATTCGCGCTTCGCCGCGCTGTGGTCGCGCCAGCCGTCGGTCTGGAAATGCGTGAGGTCGAGGTTGTAGTCGAGGTCGCCGGCGACGCCGCGCGCGTTCGCGCTCGCGCGCGCGCTGCCCCAGCTGCCGCCGACGAGATCGAGCGAGACTTCGGGCGGAACGCTGCCGTCGGCGCCGAACAGCTGGATCACGCCGCCGGACGAATTGCCGTACAGCGCCGAGAACGGTCCGCGCAGCACTTCGATGCGCGCGGCCGAGTCGAGGCTGAAATGCGACACCTGGCCCTGCCCGTCCGGCATCGTCGCGGGAATGCCGTCGGTGTACAGGCGCACGCCGCGCACGCCGAACGTCGCGCGCGCGCCGAAGCCGCGGATCGAGATCTGTTCGTCCTGCGCGTAGTTCTGCCGGTCGCGCGCGAGCAGGCCGGGAATGCCGGCGAGGTAGTCGGACGGATTCACGCCGAACACGTCGACGACGTCGTCGATCGCGACCGCGTCGATCGACGCCGGCACGTCGAACGCGGCCTGCGGCGTGCGCGTCGCCGTGACCACGACGGCAGGCAGGTCCGTCTCGGCGCACGGGGCGACGGCCGGCCACAGGCAGGCCACGGCGGGCAGGTACCGCCACGGGATCGTTCGCATCGCAGGCTGGCTCTCGGGGAAGCCCGCCATCCTAAAGCATCGGCCGCGACGCGCGCGACGGCGTCAGAGGTATCCTAGCAGGAGCAGGATCACGACGATCGCGACGAGCAGGCCGGCGCCGCCGCTCGGGTAATAGCCCCAGCCACGGCTGTACGGCCACGCCGGCAGGCCGGCGACGAGCACGACGACGAGGATGATCAGAAGCAGGGTACCGAGGCCCATGGGCGTGCCCTCAGAGGATCATCGCGTTCGATACGCGCTCGCTGCGCACGACACCGAGGTCGGCCTCGATGTCGGCGATGTTCGCGCCGAGGCCGTAGGTGCCGACCAAGTGGTCGGCCTCGACGTTCGGGCAGCGATCGGCGGCGTCGAAGTAGACTTCCGCGGCGGCATCGGTCCAGACCACGATGTCGCTGCGCTTGAGCGCATGATGCAGGTTGAGGGCGATGATGCCGAGATCGCCGGTGAGCGACCCCGCGAGTTTCGCGCGCTGCGCGCGGCGTTCGGCGAACGTGGAAGGCGGTGCGATGGAACCCATGGCGAAATCCCCATTTTTTTGGTTCGCCCGGCAAGGGCGGGTCGTGCTGGGTCGGACCTGTGCGATGCGTCGTGATGGACCGGGGCACCGTAGCTACGCTCCGTGAAACGGATCGTTAACGCGGCGCTCGCGTCGCGAGGTTCCGTTCAGTTTGGGTTGGTGGAGCGCACGCGAGGGTGCGCCGCTGGACGCGCGGGCCTTCCCGTGCGAGATACCCTCTGTACGACGAGTCTTCCGGGAGGTACGAACGAGTGCGACCGACAGCCGCGAACCTGCGCTTCCTCGCGCTGATGGGCAGCCTCTTGCTGATCGTCTTCATCGGCTGGGTCGTGCGCCAGCGCGTCAGCGACGACACGATCGAATCCTTCCGCTGGCTCGGCCACTCGCACCAGGTGCGCTCGACGCTGTACGACCTCAACGCGGCGCTCGCCGAACTGCAGGCGGCCGCGTACGCGAGCCGGCTCGCGCCGGGCGATGCCGAGGTGCGCGCGCGCTACGCCGATGCGCATGCGCGCTTCGAGCCGCTGCTGCAGCAGTTGCGCGACTTCACCATCGACAACCCCGGTCAGCAGGAACGTATCGGCTTCCTGCGCGCGCGCCTCGCCACGGCGACCAGCGAACTCGACCACTTCGTCGACGGCCGCGATGCGCCCGCGCCGCTTGCGCGCGTCGCGATCGCCGACGTCACCGACGACCTCCTCGCCGAGGAGAACCGCCTCGCGCTCGAGCGGCAGCGACAGACCGACGGGCGCATCGTGTTCGCGCAGTCGGTCACGATCGCGACGGCGATCGCGCAGGTGCTCCTGCTCGGCATCGTGCTCTGGCTCGCCGAGAAGCAGGTCCGGCGCCGCCTCGACGCCGAGGCGGACCGGCGCAGCGCGGTCGGGCGCGCGCGCCTGATCGTCGAATCCGTGCGCGAACCGATCGCGGTGGTCGACGCCGATCTCTCGCTGTTGCAAACGAACCAGGCGTTCGGCGACTTCTACGGCATCGACCGTGCCGAAGGCACCGCGCTCACCAGCGTCGAGGGCTGGCGCGACGCCGCCCTCATGCAGCGCCTGCGCGACGTCATCGGCCAGCGGCGCGAGCTGTGGGACTTCGAAACCGAACAGGACGACGCCGGCGGCAGCCGCCGGCGCGTGATCGTCAACGCGCGCGCGATCGACCTGCCCGACATCTCGCGCCCGGCCGCGCTCGTCACGGTCAGCGACATCACCGCGCGCAAGCACTCCGAAGAACAGGTGCTCGAACTGAACCGGCAGCTGTCGGGCAAGATCGAGCAGGTGACCGAGGTCAACCGCGAACTCGAGGCGTTCTCCTATTCCGTTTCACACGACCTGCGCGCGCCGCTGCGCCACGTCGCCGGCTTCGCCGACAAGCTGCGGACCCAGCTCGGCGACGAACGCGACGCGAAACTCGCCCACTACTGTTCGATCATCGCCGAGTCGGCGCAGCGCATGTCCGCGCTGATCGAGGATCTGCTCGCCTACTCGCGCCTCGGCCGGCATGCCCTGCGGCTGCAGCCGGTCGACCTGCAGTCACTCGTCGAGGAGGTCCGTTCGACCCTGCTGTCGGCGGTCGAGGACCGGCGCGTGCAGTGGCGGGTCGCGCCGCTGCCGGTCGTCATCGGCGACGCGGCGATGCTGCGCCTGGTCTGGCAGAATCTGCTCGACAACGCCCTCAAGTACACTGCCAGCAGGGATCCAGCGCAGGTCGAGATCGGCTTCCGCGACGACGGCGACGTGCGCGAGTTCTGGGTGCGCGACGACGGGGTCGGCTTCGACATGAAGTACGCCGACAAGCTGTTCGGCGTGTTCCAGCGCCTGCACAAGGCGTCCGAGTTCGAAGGCACCGGCATCGGCCTCGCCTCCGTGCGCCGCATCATCGCGCGCCACGGCGGCCATACCTGGGCCGAGGGTGAGGCCGGCAAGGGCGCCACGATCCACTTCACGCTGCCGCGACACGAAACCATCCGGGAGTAACGACCTTGATCCGCGAAATCCGCACGATCCTGCTCGTCGAGGACAGCCTCGCCGACGCCGAGATGACCATCGACGCGTTGCGCGAGGCGCGCATCGCCAATCCGATCGTCCACGTCGAGGACGGCGTCGACGCGCTCGACTTCCTGCATGCGCGCAACGCGTTCGCCGGCCGCCGGGACGGCAATCCGGTGGTCGTCCTGCTCGACATCAAGATGCCGCGCATGGACGGCATCGAGGTGCTGCGCGAGATCCGCACGAACGAAGCCACGCGCACGATCCCGGTGGTGATCCTGTCGTCCTCGCGCGAGGAACGCGACCTCGCCGCGAGCTGGGACCTCGGCGTCAATGCCTACGTGGTCAAGCCGGTCGACGCGCGCCAGTTCTTCGACGCCGTGCAGACGCTCGGCCAGTTCTGGGCCGTCATGAACGAAGCGCGCCCCGAGGCCTGATGGCGATCGCCCCACCCGTGCTGCGCGTGCTGCTGGTCGAGGACAGCGAGCTCGACGCCGAGCTCGTGCTCGACCAGTTGCGCGACGATGGCCTCGATCTCGAGTGGCGGCGCGTCGAGGACGAGCCCGCCTTCGTCGGATCGCTCGCGACGTTCGCGCCCGACATCGTCATCTCCGATCTCAGCATGCCGGAGTTCTCCGGCTACCGCGCGCTCGAGATCGCGCGCGACACGGCGCCGCGCGTGCCGTTCCTGTTCGTGTCGGGCACGATCGGCGAGGATGCCGCGGTCGAGGCGTTGCGCCGCGGCGCGACCGACTACGTGCTCAAGGACAATCTCACGCGCCTCGCGAGCGCGGTGCGTCGCGCGCTCGCCGAGATCGAAGAGAAGCGCGCGCGCGACGCGGCCGAAGCCGAGTTGCTGCGCGTTCAACGCTACGAGAGCCTCGCCCTGCTCGCCTCCGGACTCAGCCACGACCTGCGCAACGTGCTGCAGCCGATCGCGATGGGCGTGGCCATGCTGCGTGACGATCCCAACGAGGAGATCCGCAAGGTCGGTCGCCTCATCGAGGAGTCGACCCAGCGCGGCCTGGAGATCGTAGCGTCAATGCTGTCGTTCGCGCGCGGTTCCCGCGCGGCGGTGCATCGCGTCTCGATCGCCTCGCTGATCGACGGCCTCGTCATGCTGCTGCGCGGCAGCCTCGCGCGCGACGTCGAGCTCGTCGTCGACGCGCCCGATCGCGCGCTCGAAGTCGAGGGCAATGCGACCGAGCTGCAGCAATGCCTGCTCAACCTCTGTCTCAACGGCGCGCAGGCGATGCCGGGTGGCGGCACCTTGCGCGTCGCGTCGCGCACGCTCGCACTCGATGCCGGCTTCTTCGAGCCGGGCGAAACCGTGGCGCCGGGCGACTACCTGCGCATCGCGATCACCGACAGCGGGGTTGGCATGTCGCAGGAGGTGCAAGAGCGCCTGTTCAAGCCGTTCTTCACCACCAAGGAAAAGGGCACAGGGCTCGGCCTGCTCTCGTGCCGGCGCATCCTCGCGAACCACGGCGGCGTGATCCGCATCGACAGCGCGCCGGGCAAGGGTTCGACCTTCTCGATCTACCTGCCGATGGCGGCCGCCGAAGCGACCGTCGGCGGCGCGGCCGCGACCGCGCTCGGCCGTGGCGAACGCGTGCTCGTCGTGATCGAACGCGAGAGCAAGCTCGTCATGCTGCAGGACATCATCGAATCGAGCGGCTACGTCGTCTCGCCCGCGGACAACGGCACCGTCGCGATGCAGTCGATCGAACGCGACGGCCTGCCCGACGTCGTGCTCATGGACGGGCACATGACCCTGATGACCGGCGTGATGACCGCGTCGCACCTGCTCGAGCAGGACTACCGCGGCCCGCTGATCCTGATCGCCGCGCCAACCGAGCGCGCGACGATCGAACCCGACCTGCCGCCGCTGCCGCGCATCCGTTTCATCGACCGGCCGGTCGATCCGGACCAGCTCCTGCGCGTGCTCGCCGAGGAAGTCCGCGCGCGCTGACGCGCGCGCGGCGGTGCTTCAGGCCGACGCGAACTCGAGCGCGGCCGAGTTCATGCAGTAGCGATTGCCGGTCGGTGGCGGGCCGTCCGGGAACACGTGGCCGAGATGGCTGTCGCAGCGCGCGCAGCGGATCTCGGTGCGCACCATGCCGTGGCTCGCATCGCGGATCTCGCGCACGTGCGCCGGGTCGAACGGCGCGTAGAAGCTCGGCCAGCCGGTGCCCGACTCGAACTTCGCCACCGAGCGGAACAGCGGCAGGCCGCACAGCCGGCAGGCGAACACGCCCTCGCCGTGCTCGTGCAGCAAGCCGCCGCAGAACGGGCGCTCGGTGCCGTGGTCGAACAACACGTAGCGCTCCTCCGGCGTGAGGCGCGCGGCGAGCTTGTCGCGCTCGTCCGCGGCGATCGGCGTGAGGTCGTAACCGGACGCGGACGTCGTCATGCGAGGCCTCCGTCCTTCGGGCCGTCGGCGCGCAGCCAGTCGCCGAACTGCTTGCGCAGCTTGGCGACCTTCGGCGCCGCGACCGCGGCGATGTACGCCTGCTCCGGATGCAGCGCAGCATAGTTCTGGTGGTAGCGCTCGGCGTCATGGAACGCCTCGAGCGGCACGAGCTGCGTCGCGATCGGCGCGTTGAACACCTTTGCCGCATCGAGCTGGCGGATATACGCGGCGGCGACGTCGCGCTGCGCGTCGTCGGCGTAGAACACCGCCGAGCGATACTGGCGGCCGCGGTCGTTGCCCTGGCGATCGACCTGGGTGGGATCGTGCGCGACCGCGAAGAACACCTTGAGCAGGCGGCCGTAGCTGACGCGCCGCGGGTCGAAGCGGATCGACACCGCTTCGGCGTGCTCGGTCGCGCCGCTGCAGACGCGCTCGTAGTTCGCGCTCGCGGCGTCGTCGCCGCTGTAGCCCGAGGTCACCTCGAGCACGCCGTCGAGTTCGCGGAACACGGCCTCGACGCACCAGAAGCAGCCGCCCGCGAGCACCGCGCGCGCGTCGCGCACGCCGTCCGCCGGCGCCGGATCGAACGCGGCATCGGGAACGAGGGAACGGTCGACGGCCAGGCCGGCGCCCGGGATATCGCAAACGGCATTCATGGGCTACTCCTCGGTGGGTCGGTCGCGGCACGGCGGACGTGCACGCGGCCGGGTGCGGAACAGGAACGGTCGACGGCACGGATTCTTGCACCGGGCGCGACGATGGTCGACGCGAACGATGCGGCCGGAAGACGCCCTGCGGGTCCGCAGCAGATGATGGCGGCGACGCGCGAATGCAAGCGCGCGCGCCATGCACGAAACGTGCAGGGTCGTTGTAAAGATGGATTTACGCGGCACGATGGCCCATCGTTCAGGCGCGACTGCTAGCCTTCGCGCAGCGTCGGGCGGAGTCCGGCGCTGGCCCTGTCCGAAGGAATGCCCCATGTCGCGTTGGAAGCTCGCGCTCATCGTCGTCGCCCTGCTCGTCGCCGGCCTGGTCGGCTGGCGCATCTTCCATTCCGGCGCCGCGCCCGCGGGTGCCGGGCGCCGTGGCGCGGGCGGCGAGGCCGACGGTCCGGTGCCGGTCACCGTGGTCGCCGCGGCCACGCGCGACGTGCCGGTGTACCTGACGGCACTCGGCACCGTGCAGGCGCTCAACACGGTCACCGTCAACGCTCAGGTCGGCGGCCAGCTCGACGCGCTGCATTTCGCCGAGGGCCAGGAGGTCAAGCAGGGCGACCTGCTCGCGGAGATCGATCCGCGCACGCTGCAGGCCGCGCTCGACCAGGCCGCAGCGAAGAAGAAGCAGGATGCGGCGCAGCTGAGCGCATCGCAGAGCACGCTCGCGCGCTACGAGGAGCTCATCAAGAAGAACTTCGTCTCGGCGCAGGATCTGGAGAACCAGCGCCAGACCGTGCGCCAGCAGCAGGCGCTGATCGCCGCCGACGACGCCGCGATCGCGAGCGCGCGCACCCAGCTCGGCTACACGCGCATCACCGCGCCGATCACCGGCATCGCCGGCATCCGCCAGGTCGACGTCGGCAACCTCGTGCAGGCGAACGCGAGCACCCTCGTCGTGCTGACCCAGGTGCATCCGATCAACGTGATCTTCACGCTGCCGGAACAGAGCCTCGACGGCGTGCGCACCGCGCAGGGCACGGCGAGCGGCGGCCTCGAAGTCGCCGCGCTCGACCGCACCGACGCGCACGTGCTCGCGACCGGCGCACTCAAGGTCATCGACAACCAGATCGACACGACCACGGGCACGTTCAAGCTGAAATCGGAGTTCGGCAACGCCGACAACGCGCTGTGGCCGGGCCAGTTCGTCAACGTGCGAGTCAGGCTGCGCACGGTCGCCGGCGGCCTCGTCGTGCCAGCGACCGCAGTGCAGCGCGGCCCTGAAGGCAACTACGTCTACGCGCTGCAGGCCGACGCCACGGTCGCGATGAAGCCGGTGGTGACCGCAGGCGACGCCGGCGACGACGGCGTGCTCGTCTCGAGCGGCATCGCCGCGGGCGACAAGGTCGTCACCGAAGGCCAGTTCCGGCTCAACCCCGGCAGCAAGGTGCAGGCGCTCGCGCCGGGCGAGACGCCGGCGCCGCCGAGCGCGGAGGAGCTGGCGAAGATGAAGGACAAGGGCGCGCCGCAGCAGGGCCAGCGCCGCGGCGGCGGACGACGCGGAGGCGGCTGATGCGCGCCGCACCGCGCCGCGTCCGCCCCGTCATCCCGGCCGAGTGAAGTCGCCATGAGTTTCTCCACCCTGTTCATCCGCCGCCCGATCGCGACCTCGTTGCTGATGGCCGCGCTGCTCCTGCTCGGCGTGATCGGCTGGCGCGCGCTGCCGGTCGCCGCGCTGCCCGACGTCGACGCGCCGAGCCTGATCGTGACGACGCAGTATCCGGGCGCGAGCGCCTCGACGATGGCGGCGCTCGTGACGACGCCGCTCGAGCGCCAGTTCGGGCAGATCTCCGGCATCACGACGATGAGCTCGGACAGTTCGGCGGGGCTGTCGTCGATCATCATTTCGTTCGACCAGGGCCGCGACATCGACGCCGCCGGCCAGGACGTGCAGTCGGCGATCAACGCCGCGCGCGGCACCTTGCCGACGAACCTGCCGTACCCGCCCGTCTACAACAAGGTCAACCCGGCCGACGCGCCGATCCTGACCCTCATGCTCACCTCCGACTCGCGCCCGCTGCGCGAGGTCAACGACTACGCCGACAGCATCCTCGCGCAGCGCCTGTCTCAGATTGGCGGCGTCGGCCTCGTCAGCATCGCCGGCAACGTGCGCCCCGCGGTGCGCGTGCAGGTGAACCCGGCGCAGATCGCCAACCTCGGCCTGACCATGGAGGACGTGCGCAGCGCGCTGACCCAGGCCAACGTCAACGCGCCGAAGGGCAGCCTCAACGGCACCGTGCAGAGCTACAGCATCGGCACGAACGACCAGCTCGCCGACGCCGCGGAGTACCGCTCGACGATCGTCAGCTACAAGAACGGCGCGCCGGTACGCCTGTCCGACATCGCGAGCGTCGTCGACGGCGTCGAGAACGACCAGCTCGCCGCGTGGGCCAACAGCAGGCCGGCGGTGCTGCTCGACATCCGCCGCCAGCCGTCGGCGAACATCGTCAAGACGGTCGAGGACATCCGCAAGGAACTTCCCGCGCTGCGCGCGCTGCTGCCCGCCGACGTGCACCTCGACGTGTTCTCCGACCGCACCGTGACGATCCGCGCCTCGGTCGAGGACGTCGAGTTCACGCTCGTGCTCACCGTGCTGCTCGTGATCGCGGTGATCTTCGTGTTCCTGCGCCGGCTGTGGGCGACGGTGATCCCGAGCGTCGCGGTGCCGCTGTCGCTGCTCGGCACGTTCGGCGTGATGGCGTTCGCCGGCTTCTCGCTCGACAACCTCTCGTTGATGGCGCTCACCGTCGCGACCGGCTTCGTCGTCGACGACGCGATCGTCATGATCGAGAACATCGTCCGCTACATCGAACAGGGCAAGCAGCCGCGCGAGGCGGCCGAGATCGGCGCGAAGGAAATCGGCTTCACCGTGCTGTCGCTGACCGTGTCGCTGATCGCGGTGTTCCTGCCGCTGCTGCTCATGCCCGGCGTGACCGGCCGCCTGTTCCACGAATTCGCCTGGGTGCTGACGATCGCGGTCGCGATCTCGATGTTCATCTCGCTGACCCTGACGCCGATGATGTGCGCGTACCTGCTCAAGGCCGACGCGCTGCCGGCCGGCGACTCTGCGCACGACGGCACCTCGCACGCGGGCGAGCGCGACCTGTGGACGCGCACGGTCGAGCTCTACGCGCGCAGCCTCGACTGGGTGCTCGCGCGCCAGCCGCTCATGCTGGTCGTCGCGTCGGCGACCGTCGTCGTCACGATCGCGTTGTACGTGCTGATCCCGAAGAGCCTGCTGCCCGAGCAGGACACCGGCCTCGTCACCGGCGTCGTGCAGGCCGACCAGAACATCGCGTTCCCGGCGATGGAGGAGCGCACGAAGGCCGTCGCCGACGCGGTGCGGCAGGTGCCCGGCGTCGCCGGCGTCGCCGCGTTCGTCGGCGCGGGCTCGGTCAACCCGACGCTCAACCAGGGCCAGCTCAGCATCGTGCTGAAGGCGCGCGGCGAACGCGGCGGGCTCGCCGACGTCGTGCCCGCCCTGCAGCGCGCCGCGGCGCACATCCCGGGCGTCGCGCTCTATCTCAAGCCGGTGCAGGACGTCGCGCTCGACACGCGCGTCGCGCCGACCGAATACCAGTACGCGCTGTCGGAAGTGAACTCGTCCGAGCTCGCCGGCTTCGCTGCGCGCATGACCGACGCGTTGCGCAAGCGCCCCGAACTCGCCGACGTCGACAACAACCTCGCGACGCAGGGCAACGCGCTGCACCTGGTGATCGACCGCGAGAAGGCGAGCCGCCTCGGCGTGCCGGTGCAGACGATCGACGACACGCTCTACGACGCGTTCGGCCAGCGCCAGATCTCGACGATCTTCACCCAGCTCAACCAGTACCGCGTCGTGCTCGAAGTGGCGCCCGAGTTCCGCACGAGCAAGGCGCTGCTCGACCAGCTCACCGTGCGCGGCAACGGCAACGGTGCGCTGACCGGCAGCAACGCGACCACGCTCGGCCAGGCTACGTCGAGCAATTCGGCGACCCCGTCCGGCATCGGCAGCGCCGGCAACGTCGGCATCGCGGTCGGCGCGGGCGGCGCGATCCCGTTGTCGGCGCTGGCGAGCGCGACCGAGACGAACGCGCCGCTCGTGGTCAGCCACCAGGACCAGCTGCCCGCGGTGACGATTTCGTTCAACCTCGCGCGCGGCTACTCGTTGTCCGACGCCGTCGAGGCGATCCACGCGGTCGAGGCCGAGCAGGCGTTCCCGCCGCAGGTGCGCGGCCAGTTCGTCGGCAAGGCGGCCGAGTTCTCCGCCTCGCTCACCGACGAGGCGCTGCTGCTGCTCGCCGCGGTGGTCGTGATCTACATCGTGCTCGGCGTGCTGTACGAGAGCTACATCCACCCGATCACGATCATCTCGACCCTGCCGCCGGCGGGCGTCGGCGCATTGCTCGCGCTGATCGTCTGCGGCATGAGCCTGTCGGTCGACGGCATCGTCGGCATCGTGCTGCTGATCGGCATCGTCAAGAAGAACGCGATCATGATGATCGACTTCGCGATCGAGGCGCAGCGCGACGGCATGAAGCCGCACGACGCGATCCGTCGCGCCTGCCTGCTGCGCTTCCGCCCGATCATGATGACGACCGCGGCCGCGCTGCTCGGCGCGCTGCCGCTCGCGCTAGGCAATGGCATCGGTTCGGAACTGCGCAAGCCGCTCGGCGTGTCGATCGTCGGCGGCCTGCTGCTTTCGCAGCTGATCACGCTGTACACGACGCCGGTGATCTACCTGTACTTCGAGCGGCTGTCGGCATGGGTGCGCGACCGCCGCGAGGCCCATGCACGCACGCTCGCGCGAGCGAGACCGGCATGATGGCGTCGACGCCCGGATGCTCCGTCGCGCCCCCGACGCGTTCGGCTGCCACGCACGGACACGCCCCATGAACATCTCCGCGCCGTTCATCCGCCGCCCGATCGCGACCTCGTTGCTGGCGATCGGCCTGTTCGCCGCGGGCGCGATCTGCTACTTCCTGCTCGGCATCGCCGCGTTGCCGAACCTCGAGCCGCCGGTGATCTTCGTCAGCGCGAGCCAGCCCGGCGGCAGCGCCGACGTGATGGCGGCGACCGTCGCCGCACCGCTCGAACGCCACCTCGGGCAGATTCCCGGCATCGACACGATCAACTCGACCAGCAGCGAGAGCAGCGCGTCGGTGATCCTCATCTTCGACGGCAGTCGCAAGGTCGACGACGCGGCGCGCGACGTGCAGGCGGCGATCAACGCCGCCGCGCCGGACCTGCCGACCGGGCTCACCAACGCGCCGACCTACCGCAAGGCGAACCCGAACAACCAGCCCGTGCTCGCGCTCGCGCTGACCTCCGACACCGAGCCGCTGTCCAAGCTGTACGACTACGCCGACTCGCTGATCGCCCAGCGCATCCGCCAGTTGCCCGGCGTCAGCGACGTCGACGTCGCCGGCGGGGCGACGCCGGCCGTGCGCGTCGACATCAACCTGCGCGCGCTCAACTCGATGGGCCTGTCGCCCGACCAGTTGCGCAACGCGCTGACCGCGGCGAACGTGACATCGCCGCAGGGTTTCCTCTCCGACGGCCGCACGACGATGGCGGTGTCGGCGAACGATTCGCTGCACACCGCCGCCGAGTTCGCCGAACTCGTCATCGCGGTGAAGAACGGCGTGCCGGTGCGCCTCAGCGACGTCGCCAGCGTGCGCGACGGCCAGCAGGACCAGTACCAGGCCGCCTGGTACGGCACGCGCCGCGCGATCCTGCTGTTCGTGCGCAAGCAGGCCGATTCGAACGTGATCGCGACGGTCGACAGCGTCAAGGCGGAGATCCCGCTGCTGCAGACCTGGTTGCCGGCCGGCGTCGCGCTGACGCCGTTCTTCGACCGCACGCCGATCATCCGCGCGTCGATCGACGAAGTTCAGGTCAGCCTGCTGATCAGCCTCGGCATGGTCATCGTCACGATGGCGCTGTTCCTGCGCCGGCTCGCGCCGACGCTGATCGCGGCGACCGCGGTGCCGCTGTCGATCGCCGGTGCGTTCATCGTCATGTACGTGCTCGGCTTCACCCTCGACAACATGTCGCTGATGGCGCTCGTGATCGCGATCGGCTTCGTCGTCGACGACGCGATCGTGGTGATCGAGAACGTGATCCGCCACGTCGACGCCGGCATGTCGCGCCTCGAGGCGACCCTCGTCGGCGCGAAGGAGATCGGCTTCACGATCGTCTCGATCACCGCCTCGCTGGTCGCGGTGTTCGCGCCCGTGATGTTCGCCAGCGGCATCACCGGGCAGTTCTTCCGCGAGTTCAGCATCACGCTGATCGCGGCGATCCTGTTCTCCGCGGTCGTCTCGCTGACCCTGACGCCCGCGCTGTGCGGCCGCTTCCTGTCGGCGCACGCGCAAGCGAAACCGTCGCGCCTCGGCGCGCGCATCGACGCATTCCACGCGGGCATGCTCGACGTCTATCGCCGCCTGCTCGACCATGCGCTGCGCTGGCCGCGCCTGACCGCGCTGCAGCCGCTGCTGCTGATCGTGCTGACCGTGTTCCTCATGCGCTTCCTGCAGAGCGGCCTGTTCCCGCAGCAGGACACCGGCATGCTGCAGGGACGCATCAGCGCGGGCGCCGACATCTCGCCGCCGCGCATGATGGAACAGACGCGCAAGCTCGCCGGGCTGGTGCTGCAGGATCCCGCGGTCGACAGCGTCGGCTCGCGCCTCGGCGGCGGCTTCGGCCGCGGCGGCGGCGGTTCCGGCCAGCTCTACATCACGCTCAAGCCGCTCGCCGAACGCCACGGCGAATCGACGTTCGCGGTGATGACGCGGCTCAATCGCGCCGCGGAGGCGATGCCCGGCGTGCAGATGCGCCTGCGCCCGGTGCAGGACCTGCCGAGCGGCGGCGGCGGTGGCGGCAGCGGTGGCAGCGGCGGCCAGTACCAGGTCGCGCTCAAGGGCAACGACATCGCGAGCTTGCAGGAATGGACGCCCAAGCTCGTCGAAGCGCTGAAGAAGATCCCGCAGCTGCGCGACGTCGGCAGCGACATCGACGCATCGGGGCCGCGCCAGACGCTCGTCGTCGACCGCGACAGCGCCTCGCGACTCGGCATCAGCGTCGCCGCGGTCGACAGCGCGCTCAACGACGCGTTCGGCCAGCGCCAGGTGTCGACGATCTACTCCGACGTCAACCAGTTCAAGGTCGTGCTCAGCGCGCTGCCGAACCAGGCGACCGACCCGGGCTCGCTCGAGCGCCTGTACGTGCGCTCGAACTCGGGCGCGATGGTGCCGATCACCGCGGTGACGAAGATGCAGGACGGCATCGCGCCGACCGAAGTGAGCCACGAAGGCCAGTTCTCGACGATGAGCCTCAGCTTCAACCTCGCGCCCGACGTGAGCATGGGCCAGGCGCAGAAGATCATCGAGAGCACGATCCAGGGCATGCGCCTGCCCGGCGACATCCGTCTCGACTTCGCCGGCGACTTCCGCAACTTCCAGAAGCAGCAGGGCGACAGTTCGCTGCTGATCTTCGGCGCGATCATCGTGGTCTACATCGTGCTCGGCATGCTCTACGAGAGCCTGATCCACCCGGTCACGATCCTCTCGACCTTGCCGTCGGCCGGCGTCGGCGCGCTGCTCGCGATGATCGTCACCGGCACCGAGCTTTCGGTCGTGTCGATGATCGCGATCGTGCTGCTGATCGGCATCGTCAAGAAGAACGCGATCATGATGGTCGACTTCGCGCTCGTCGCCGAGCGCGAGCACGGCCTCGCGCCGCTCGAGGCGATCCGCGAGGCGTCGCTGGTGCGCTTCCGCCCGATCATGATGACCTCGATGGTCGCGATCTGCGCGGCGCTGCCGCTGGCGATCGGCTTCGGCGTCGGCTCGGAACTGCGCCGCCCGCTCGGCATCGCGATGATCGGCGGCTTGATCGTCTCGCAGAGCCTGACCCTGCTGTCGACGCCGGCGATCTATCTCATCTTCGCGCGCATGAGCGAGCGGCGACGCAAGCGCAAGGAAGAGCGACGGTCGCGCGCGGCGCTCGCGACCGCGCCGGGTGATCCGGTCGTCTGATGTGCTCCGTGTGCTCCGTGTTTCTATCTCTTGATCTTCAGTCGCCTTGCGGCCACGCATCGGCAGTTTCCGACGAGCCTTGCGTACCGTCGCCGTAGGGCACGTCGAAGCCTTCCTTGAAGATGACGAGTTCGTTGGTATCGGCCACGAGCGCCGCGCCGGTCGCGGTCACGTCGAGCGTCGCCGTGACGTCCGTGGCGTCGATGCGCACGGGCAGTTCGAGCACCCAGGTCACGCGCGCGCCGGGCGGCAAGGTCGCGACGTCGTCGAGCGGCCCGCTGCCGCTCCCGGTGCAGGTCGCACCGTCGGTGCCGGGGTAGCAGGTCCAGCTCGCGCCCGGCGCGTCCCAGGCGGGCGACAGCACGGCGGCGACGGCGACGTCCGTCGCGGTAACGGTGCCGTTGTTGGTCAAGGTGACGACGTAAGCGAGCGTCTGGCCGTAGCGTGCGTAGGCATGGTTGTCGTTCGCCTCGAGCACGAGCGCACCCTGACCCGCGAAGGCCGTCGTCGCAGCCGATGCGCACGTGCTCGCGGCGAGTGCGACGCGTGCGACACGGAAGATTGCCTTCATCGGGGTGTTCCCTCCATCGATGCGCCGGCGCCGTCGAAACCGTCGCGGAAGATCACGATCGTGACGTGGTCGGAAAGGGGCGCGAGGCCGTCGGCATTGAAGTCGAAATCGAGCGTGCCGGCGGGCGACGAAGGCGACACCGGCACGTGGATCAGCCAGGTCATGGAGACGCCGGGCGGAACCGTCACGTGATCGACGATCGGTCCGTTGCCCGCGGCCGCGCAGCTCGCGTCGATGCTGCCGGCGATGCACTGCCACGTCGTCGCGCCGACGTCGGCGCCGCCGCCGTAACTCGCGCTCACGGCGTAGTTCGTCGCCGCGGCGTTGCCGTTGTTGGACAGCGTGACGACGTAGTCGACGATCTGGCCGTAGGTCACGTAGTCCGGACCGCCTTGCGTCAACGCGAGCGTCAGGTTCGGTTGCACCGGCGCCTGCACCACGCCCGAGCCGACGTACGTCAACTGGTAGGACGGATCCAGCATCGTCACGCCCGTTCCGCCGACGTTGGCGGTCGCTCCGATCGCGAGGCCGGGGTCGGCGAACCACGTCGGCGTGCCGTCGACCAGCGCGCTGGCGTCATTGCCGTCCTGGTCGATCACGGCGTACGAATCGACCGTCACCGCCGGCACGCCTTGCGTCACGTGCGTGCCCTGCGCGACCACGAGCACGTAGGGGAACCCTTTCAGCACGGGATACGGATAGCCCGTGACCCAGCCGTTGGCCGTGTTCCACAGCCCCGTCGCGGCCGGACCTTGCGAGAGCCAATGCAGCGTGGACAGGCCCGTGACGCCATTGCTCAGGCCGCCCGGGGTATCGGCGGTGCCGATGCCCTGCGCCATCACGTCGGTATTCCAGAAGCCGTCGTTGATGACCGCGCCCGATGCGTCGGCGTTGTAGCCGACGAGGCCTGCGGCGTTCTGGCCCGACACGCTGCCGCTGGCGTAGACGTCGCTGATGCTTGCGCCTTGGTTGCCGCCCGTCACGCCGCCGACGTCGTTGCCGGCGCTGGACACGCCGACGCTCGCGTAGGCGTTGTCGAGGCTGCCGCCCTGCATCCCGCCCACGATGCCGCCGACCGCGCCGGCGCCGGATACGCTGCCGGTAACGTAGACGTTGCTGACGCTGCCGCCTTGGCTCAGGCCGATCAAGCCGCCGACGGCGCTCGACCCGACGATCGAAACGTTGGCCATGCCCAGGTTCTTCACGACGGCTCCGCCGGTCTTGCCGAACAGGCCCACCCAGCTGTCGATCGTCGGCCGGTTGATGGCGAAGCCGCTGATGACGTGGTGCTGCCCGTCCAGGCTGCCAACGAAGCGAGGACCATCGGTGCCCACGCGCATGAAGCCCGTCTGCGCCCACATGCCGTTGCTGTTCGCGGCCGTGCCGTCGTTGCGGCCGGTTTCGCCGGCGTCGATGTTCCTGCCGAGCATGTAGTCCGCGTCCAGCTTCAGGCTCATCAATTGCAGCTGGTGTGCGTTGGTGAGCGTGGTCTGCCATTCGCCTTGCAGGAACGGGCGTGTGCCGTCGAAGGCCGTCCAGGTGCTGCCGAAATCGAGGCTGGCGTAGGCACCTTGCTTGAACGCGTAGTTGGTCGCGGCCGCTTGCGCGGGATTGCTGGTGACGGTGTTGAGATTGGTGACGGTCGCGTTGCCGGCGACGACGACGCCAACCCCGACGGCCTGGCCGGTGCTGAAACTGTCCCAGTAGCTGTCCTCGACGGTGCCGTCCATGGCCAGACCGACGAGGCCGCCGACATTGCTGCCGCTGCCCGTCACCTTGCCGCTGGCCCAAGTGTGGCGGATCGCGCCGCGGCTGCCGGAGGTCAGGCCGCCGGCGCCGCCGCCGCTGGCCGTCACGCTGCCGGTGGCGTAGGCGTCGCTCACGTCGCCGGTCGTGAAGCCCACCAAGCCGCCGCAGTCGTTGGTTCCGAAAACGCGTGCGGTCGCGAACGCGTTGCTGATGGCGCCCGCGTCGTTGTAGCCCACCAGGCCGCCCACCGCGTTGCCTCCCGTAACCGAGCCGCCGTCCACGCCCACGTTGCGCAACACGCTGCCGATGCCGAGGCCGCCGAACAGACCCACGCACAGGCTGCTGCCGCCGGGATTGATCGTCGGATCGATGACGACGTGCCCGAGCCCGTCGAAGCGACCGTTGAAGCCGCCGGCGCAATTGCCGATCGGCACGAAGCCCGCGCCGCCGTTCCAGTTCGCCGTGGCGCTGGCGTCGATGTCGTTGAACAGCGCGAAGTTGCCGGCAAGGTTGGCGCCGACGGCCTGCAACTGATCGAGCGTGGTCACCGGCGTGTAGACCAGCGCGCCGGCCGGCGTGGCGCTTTCCGCCTTCACGTACACCGCGCCGGGCAGGGATTTGAGGTACGGCGTGGTCTTGCGGTTCTGGTTGTCCCACACGGCCGCGTCGAAACTGCCCGGCAACGCCGAAACCAGATTCACCAGCGAAATCGCCGTGCCGACGCCATTGTCCGGGTGCGCGCCGGCCGTGTCGCTGGCGAACCAGCCGTCGCTGACGCTGCCGCCAGGGCCGGCATCGTTGAGACCCACCAGACCGCCGACATAGCTGTTGCTGCTGGCCGAAACGCTGCCGGTGGCAAAGACGTGCTCGACGGGGCTCATGTTGTGGCCCACGAGGCCGCCGACCTGGATGCTGCCCGTCACGTTGCCGGTGGCATAGGCGTTGCGCAAGGTCTCGCTGGCGGTGGCATTGGTCTGGGTGACTCCCACCAGCCCGCCGATGCTGTCCTGCCCCGTTACGTTGCCGCTCGCCCAGACGTTGTTGACGGCACCGCCAGATTGGGTGGTACCCACGAGGCCGCCGACCGCACCCGTGCCGATCACGTTGCCGCTGGCCCAGGCATCGGCGATCAGGCTGCCGTTGCCGTTGTGGAAGCCCACCAGACCGCCGACGAACAGGGTGCCCGAGACGTCGGCCGTGGAATACACGTGGGCGATGACGCCGAAGTTGTCGCCGACCAACGTGCCGACCCACCCGCCGCCCGACACGCTGCCGCCGCGCACGCCGACGTTGCGGATCACGCCGCCCGAGTTGTAGGAAAACAGTCCGGTATCGTCGACGCTACCGGCAATGACGAGATCGAGCAGCTGATGGCCGAGGCCGTCGAACCGACCGCTGGCGCCAAGGAAACCAAGCGGTGTCTGGCTGGCCGCGCCGCTCCAGTCCACATCCGCCGCCAGCGCGTAGGCGGCGGTGATGGTGCCGTTGGCGGGGGGACGGATCGCTTCCAGTTCGGCGAGCGTGTGGATCAGCGTGTAGGCCGTGCCGTTGACGCGGTAGCTTTGCCCCGTTCCCGTGAAATCCACGCGCCCGGTGAAGCCGCCGGCCGTCAGCGCCATGACCATGCCGCCGTCGGCAACGGACGCGTCGGTTTCAAGCGACAGGCCGGCCGAACCCGAGGCGGTCATCACCGCGTTCACCTTGACGCTGCCCGACGGCGCCGAGAGCGTGAGCGTATGCGCCCCCCAGCTCACCGTGTCGTCGACGACGATGTCGCCCGACGCGGCCTCGAGGTTGACGTCGCCGCTGGCGAGCTGCGCCGACAAGCGCGCACCCGTGATGTCGCCGCCCGCAGGCGCGATCACGTAGTCGGCGAACGCGGGCGTGGCGACGCACGCCGCGGACGCGACGAGGAGACGCAGGAGCATGTTCGGTTTCATGGTGAGGTCCGGGATTGTTCGTTGGCGCAGTCCAAGCCGTCGCGGAAGATCACGATCGCCGCATCGTCGCGAACGCCGGACGTTCCGAGGCTGGAACGTGAAGTCGAGCGTGCAGGCCGAGGTCGACACCGACAGAGGCGCCTCACGCCGATCGGTTCCGCGTCCGGCACGCGCGCTCCCTTGCCGCTCGGCTGGAGCGCTGATGAAACTGTGAAGGAGCACGCATGCGGCGCCACCACGGCAGCGTAAGCCTGTGCGAAATTCCCGCAATCACACTTTGGAGTGATCCGATGACGCTGCTCGCCGACGCCGAGGTTGCGGAAACCGGCTTCATGCGCCGGCTGGTCGAGCTGTACGCCGCGGAGCCGGACCTGCACAGGTTGCCGCGCGAGGTGTTCGGCTGCGTCGACGCGACCGCCGCCAACGACATGGTCGCGTACACCGAATTCCACCTCGGCACGGGCGAGTTCCGTGCCGAGTTCTCGCGCATCGACCCCGACCCGGAACGCCGCGCGCGTTCGGCCGCGGCGTACCTTCGCCACTCGCGCAGTCATCCGTTCTGGAGCAAGGACCCGGCGTTCTTCGGCGAGCGCGCGCTGCGCGAATCGGATTTCTTCAGCGACGAGGAATTCATGGCGCTGCCGATCGCGCAGGAGGCGTTCCTGCCGAGCGGCGCGCATCGGCAGATCGCCTTCGTCATCGTCCACGAAGGCTATGCGCTGTCGGTTTCCGCGCACCGCGTGCTCGGCGCGCCCGCGTTCACCGATGCCGAGCGCGACCGCATGCAGGCGTTGCGCGCGCACATCGCGCGCGTCTACCGCCAAGCGCTCGAGCGATCCGCGCAGGCGATGCCGCCGGTGGAACGGCTGATCCACCTCTGCCCCGACCTCACGCCGCGCCAGCGCGACGTCGCGCGCTGGATCGCCGACGGCAAATCGAACGAAGCGATTGCACGCCTGCTCGGCATCCGCCTCGACACGGTCAAGAGCCACGTGCGCCAGGTGTTCGAGAAACTCGGCGTGGACGACCGCCTCGGCGCTGCGCTCGCGGTGCACCGCCGCCCGCCGTTCGCCCAGCTCCCGCCGATGTGGACCCTGCCCGGCTCGCGCTGGAGCCCCGCGGGACTGCAGACGATCGCCGCGGCAGGATCGTCAGCGGCGGAGAGCGGGAAAGCCTGAAACACGGGGCACACAGAGCACACGGAGAATGCAACAACGAGCAAGCACGTCGTGCAGCGTCCTTCCTCCGTGTGCTCCGTGTTTCAATCTTTCGCTCTTCAGTCGCGCAACAGCAACCGCAGCGGATCGAGCAGCGCGCCGTAACCCGCCGTGACGGCGGTGTCGCGGCGCAACGGTCTGCGCACCTGCGCGGCGCTCGCGGTGTGCACGTTGCGCTCGACTTCATGGAAGCGCAGGCAGGCCGGGTCGAAGGCGAGGCCGCAGTGCGCGAGCAGCGCGCGCACGCCCGCCTCGGGTGCGTCGAGCAGCGCTTCGTGGACGAGCGCGTGGATCGACGCCGGTGCCTGCGTGCGCCAGTGCGCCATCGCGCGCAGGCTGTCACGGTGGAACGCGGCGAGTTCGGCGAAGTCGTAGGCGAAGAACTGCGCCTCGCCGAAGTTGTGCTTCCAGCAGCTCCAGCAGGTCTCGAGGGGGTCGCGCACGCAATGCACGATGCGCGCACCCGGGAACATGCGCAGGATCGCGCCGAGCACCTGCCAGTTCGGCAGCGTCTTGTCGGTGAACAGTGCGCCCGCGCGCCGCATCGGCGCGATGCGCGAGAGGTAGTCGTCGCCGAGGCGCCGCCATTCGCGCGCATCGGCGTCGCCGACCCACTGCGGGAAGCGCACGCCGCGACGCACGGACTCTTCCTGCAGCACCTGCGCAACGAGGTTGGTCTCGCCGCCGCCGACGACGTCGGGGTGCGCGGCGAGGATCTGCTCGACGAGCGTCGAACCCGAACGCGGCATGCCGACGAGGAAGACGAGGTCGCCGCCGCCGGCGTCGTCGTCGTGCAGCGGCGGCGGCGCGGAGAACGCGGCGAGGATCGCGTCGATGAGCGCGCTCACCGCGGATGCGCTCCAGCGGATCTCGCGGCGCCGCGCCGCGTTCGCGTCGGCGAACGCGGCGAACGCCTCGGCATGGCGTTGTTCCGCTTCGAGCAGGTTCGCGCGTGCGAACCCGAGCGCGATGCGCTGCGCGGGCGTGCCGCGGCCGCTCGCGACGACACGCGCGAGCGCCGCGTCGTCGCTGCCACCGGGTCGGATCGCCTTGAGGTTGAACAAGCCGATCCACGCCGACGGCGCCGCGGTCTCGTCGTCGAGCAATGCGCGCAGCTCCGCCTCCGCCTCGTCGAGGCGGCCGAGCGTCTTCAAGGCATCCGCACGCAGGATGCGCGTCGCCGTGCGATGCGGGGCGACCTCGACCGCGGCGTCGTACGCCACGCAGGCGGCGGCGACGTCGCCGCGCAGCATGAGTACGCGCGCGAGGTTGAGCCAAGGATCGAGCAAGCCCGGCTCGAGTTCGCTCGCACGGCGGAACGCCTGTTCCGCCGCATCGAGATCGCCCCCCTTCGCGAGCGCCGAACCGAGGTTGGCGATGACGAGGCCGTCGAGCGGCCGCTGCGCGGCCACGCCGCGCAGCAGCGCGACCGCGTCGGCGTTGCGGCCGAGCTGGTTCAGCGCGACGCCGCGCAGGCGCTGCAGCTCGGCGTGAGCGGGAGCGAGGCGCAGCGCGTCGCCGAGCAGGCGATCGGCGTCGGCTGCGCGACCCGCGACGATCGCCGCGGCCGCGTCGCGCGCGAGGCGCAGCGCGGCCGCGGGCAGTCCGCGCTCGCGGTCGTCGGGGTTCGCTGCGTCGTCACTGCGTGTCGCGGTCACACGGTCGCCTCGTGGAAGGACGGCGATTATCGCCAATCCGGGCGCCGCCGCCATGCGACCTCGGCGGCGCGTCCGCTGCGCGATCGCCGCGCCCGCGTTGCCGGCTCGAGCGCGGTACGGCCGGCGTGCGCGCGCGCACGCGCGGTTTCTGTTAGAAGCACGGTTTCGGTTTCCCGGAGCACCCACCATGCGCACCCTCGTTCGTTCCGTGCTGGCCGCCACCCTGGCGGCACTCGCAGGCTGCAGCGCGTCGACCGCACCGCCCGCGGCGGGTACGGCGTCGGAAGCGACGCCTGCCCCCCTCACCGACGCGATGCGCGCGGCCATGTCCGCGGTGCTGCAGGGCGACGGTCGCGACGCGGTCGCGAAACTGCAGGCGATCGATCCCGCCACGCTCGCCGAACCGGCGCGTGCGCTGCGCGCCTGCATGCTCGACCGCCTCGACGCGCGCCATGTGCCGGCGATCACGCTCGACGACGCGTTCGCGGCTTCGGTGCTCGCGGCGTATCGCGAATACTGGCTGCGGTCGTTGCGTGCCGAGCATCCCGCGGCCGACAACGAAGCGCAGCTGCTCGCCGCGCTGAACGCGCTCGTCGTCGCCGACGGCGGCAGCGCCGCCGCCTCGATGGGCGACGTCGAGCCGCTGCTGCACAGGCGCATCGAGGCGCACGGCCGCCACGCGCTGTTCGGCCAGACCTTGCCGCTGCGCGAGTTCATGTTGTGGTCGAGCGAGACCAGGCATCCCTACGACGTCGCGCTGCCGCAGGGGCCGCAGCCGGTGACGGTCGTGTTCATGGACGACTTCGCGAGCCTCGGCTGGGCCGGCTTCGCGAGTTGCGACCGCGTGCACAGCGGCGGCTGGACCAAGCCCGAGGGACTCTACGCGGTGCGCGGCGCGTACGACACCGCGAGCGAGAAGTTCAGCGTGAGCTACCTCGCGCACGAAGCCGAGCACTACTGGGACAACACGCACTTCCCCACGCTCGAGCAACCCGAACTCGAGTACCGCGCGAAGCTCGTCGAGATCGCGAGCGCGCACGCGACCCTGCTCGACCTGCTCGACGCGTTCGGCGGCAACACCTCGGAAGATCGCGGCGTGCCGCACAGCCACGCCAACGCGCGCATCGTGCGCGAGCTGCGCACGCGCCTGTTCGGCGGCGACGCGACGCGTGCGTGGACGAGCATCGACGCGGCGCGCATCAACGCCGCGGCAGCCGAGCTGCTCGCCGAGGACACGCACCGGCTGCAGGTCGCGGCGCCGCGCGCGGAGCTCTGAACCTCAGCGCTCGAGGCCGAGCGCGGCGCGTTCGAGCGCGCCGCTGCCGCGTGGGGTCGTCGCGAATCGCCGCGACGGCGGCAGTGGCGCACCGTCGACGAGTCGCGCCCACAGCGCGTCGAGCGCGGCGTAGCCATACGGCAGCAGCGGCACGTAGTGATCACCGAATCCGGGCAGCGCAAGGAACGCGTCGAAATGCTGCGCGTTCGGCACGCGCCAGTAGGCTGGGTGGCGCGCAGCCGCATCGAGCGCGCCGACGTAGGCGCGCGCATGGAATGCGTCAGGCAGGAGGCCGTCGTCCTCGCCGTGCACGACGATCAACGGCAGGTCCGCTCGCGGGAGTTTCGCTGCGGTCGCCGACACCGATGCGCGCAGCGCATGCGCGGCTGCGCCGTCGCCGTTCCACAGCGCGCGCAGGCAATCGATGCCGAGGGCGGTCGGGTCCGCCGACGCGTCGACGCCGCCGAGCAGCGACACGCCCGCGCCGGGCGGGATGCCGCTCGCATCGGACCACCACGCCGCGCGCGTCGGCGCGTCCGCCGCGACCGGTGCGCCGCGCGCGTCGACGGTGGCGTAGTGGAAACCGCACGGTATCGTCGCCGGCGTCGCGCGCAGGTACGACGCGGCGTAGGTCGCCGCGATCGCGCGCCAGAGGTCGAAGCGGGTCGAACTCGCCGCGGTTTCGATCGCGCGCTCGTCCCAGCCGCCCGCGCGCAGGCGGTCGAGCGCCGAGCGCGCCTGCGCGACGCGATCGGAACCGTCGACGAGGCCGCGTTCGCGCAGGTGCGCGCAACGCGCGAGCCACGCCGGCGGCGGCGCGCCTTCGGTGCGCGCGAACGGCGTCGCGTCGAAGCGCGCGTCGGTGAGCGCGCACGGCAGCAGCTGCGCCGCTTCGCTCGCGACGTCGTAGAGCGGCCGGCCGCCGTCGACGTGCACGTTCGGCGCGAGCGCGACGACGCCGTCGACGAGACCGTCGGCATCGAGGCCGGCCGCCTGCAGCGCGGCGCCCGCACCGTTCGACACACCGGTCACGATCACGCGCGTGTCGGCCGCAGTGAACGGTGCCTGCGCGGGATAGGCGCGGTCGAGCATCGCGAGGCCGAAGCGCGCGGCCTGCAGCACGTGGCGGCCCCAGTCCGCCTCCGGGTCGTCGCCGGAGTGCGCATGCTTGATCGCAACGCCGCGCGCAGCGGCGATGCGCGCAGGCTCGAATTCGAGCGGCGCGGTGCCTCGCGCGGCGCGCGTGCCGTCGAGCGCGACGCCAGTGTCGCTGTCGAGGTCGAAGTAGCCCGAGCCGGCGCCCTTGTCGGTGTAGGCGACCGCACAGCCGCGCGGCAGCGCCCACGCGCCGGCGAGCGCGATCGCGCCGTACACGCCGCGCGAACCCGACGACGCGGCGACGACGAGGCAGCGTGCGCGCGCGTCGAACGCATCGGGCGCCTGCAGCAGCACGCGATGCGGCGATCGCGCACCCGGCACGCGCGCGAACGCCTGGTATTCGCGGCCGGGCACGTTCGGCACCACACCGTAGACACGACCGTAGCCGCCGAGCGGGCCGAGATCGGCGATGCCGTTCCAGCTCGCGTGGATCGCGCGCCGGCGCAGCTCGTCCGCGGTCGGCGCGGCGGCATCGGCGAACGCGGGCGACTTCGCGCGCAGGCCGTCGAGGCCGAGCCCGGCGCTGAGCAGGTCGTCGTGGCCGCGGTGCACGCTTTCGCGGACCTCGCCGACGAATTCGCTCATCGTCATCGGAACCTCCGGCACGGGGCGTGTCGCGCACGCGGCGAGCACGACGGACAGGAACGGCAACACGAGTCGGCGCATCCGCGCAGCCTAGCGCGGTGCGGACGCGCGCGTCATCGTACGAAAGTCCAGTGCGGTGCGGCGAGCGGCGGCGCTGCTACAGTGCGACCGTGCGCATCCTGCTCGCCGACGACCACCCGCTGTTCCGCCTCGCGCTCGCGCAGGCGGTGCGCGCGGCCGCACCGGAGGCGCAGCTCGCCGAGGCGGCGACGTTCGACGAGACGCGCGCGGACCTCGCCGCGCACGCCGACACCGATCTCGTCCTGCTCGACCTCGACATGCCCGGCAGCCACGGGCTGATCGGCCTGGCGAGCCTGCGCGCGGAGCATCCGGCTATCGCGGTCGCGATGGTTTCGGCGCAGGACGACGCCGGGACGATCCGGCGCGCGCTCGCCTGCGGCGCGGCCGGCTACATCTCCAAGCGCGCCGGCCTCGACGAGCTCGGCGAAGCGCTGCGCACGGTGCTCGACTGCCGCACCTGGCTGCCGCCGCACATGCGCGACCGCGTCGCCGCCGCGCCGGGTCCGGACGACCGCGCGCTCGCCGCGCGGCTCGCTTCGCTGAGCCCGCAGCAGATGCGCGTGCTCGGCCTCGTCGCCGAAGGCCTGCTCAACAAGCAGATCGCCGATCGCCTCGACGTGCAGGAACGCACCGTGAAGGCGCACCTGACCGCGATCTTCGAGCGCCTCGGCGTGCGCAACCGCACGCAGGCGAGCGTGCTGCTGCGCACGCTCGAACCCGCTGCGAACGCCTGAGGCTCGCGCCGCGACGCCGGCGCTGCGGATCACCTCGCCCGTGCGTCTCGACCAAAGTCGCAACCCGCCACTGCGCGACATCCGCTAGCCTGCCGTGGGCGTCGCGCGCGGAGTGGCCATGGACTACGAGACGCTGTACCGCCAGTCGATCGAGCAGCCCGAGGCGTTCTGGGACGCGCAGGCGCAGGCGATCCACTGGCACCGGCCGTACACGCGCGTGCTCGAGTACGAGCGGCCACCGTTCCGGCGCTGGTTCGCCGGCGGCGAGACCAACCTCTGCCACAACGCGGTCGACCGGCATCTCGCTGAACGCGGCGACCAGCTCGCGCTCGCCGCGATCTCGACCGAGACCGGCCGGCGCCGCCATTTCAGCTACCGCGAACTGCATCGCGAGGTGAACGACTTCGCCGCAGTGCTCGTCGCGCTCGGCGTCGGCCGCGGCGACCGCGTCGTGATCTACATGCCGAACATGGCCGAGGCGGTGTTCGCCGTGCTCGCCTGCGCGCGCATCGGCGCGATCCACTCGGTCGTGTTCGGCGGCTTCGCCGCGCACAACCTCGCGCTGCGCATCGACGATGCGCGTGCGTCGCTGCTGGTCTGCGCGGACGCCGGCATGCGAGCAGGCAAGGTCATCCCGTACAAGCCGCTCGTCGATGCGGCGCTCGCACAGGCGCAGCATCCGCCGCGCCACGTGCTGATCGTCTCGCGCGGACTCGACCCGGAACCCGCGCGCGTCGACGGCCGCGACGTCGACTACGCGACCTTGCGCGCGCGTCATGCCGGCACCGACGTGCCGGTCGCGTGGCTCGAGTCGAACGAGCCGAGCTACCTGCTCTACACCTCCGGCACGACCGGCAAGCCGAAGGGCGTGCAGCGCGACGTCGGCGGCCACGCCGTCGCGCTCGCGCTGTCGATGCGCACGGTGTTCGACGTCGGCGCGGGCCAGGTGATGTTCTCGACCTCCGACGTCGGCTGGGCGGTCGGCCACAGCTACAACATCTACGGGCCGCTGCTCGTCGGCGCGACCTCGCTGCTCTACGAAGGCACGCCGGTGAATCCCGATCCCGGCATCTGGTGGCAGCTCTGCGCCGAGTACGGCGTGCGCACGATGTTCTCCTCGCCGACCGCGATCCGCGTGCTGAAGAAGCACGATCCTGCGTGGTTGCGGCGGCACGACTTGCACGCGTTGCGCTGGCTGTTCCTCGCCGGCGAACCGCTCGACGAACCGACCGCGCGCTGGATCGCCGACGGACTCGGCAAGCCGGTCATCGACAACTACTGGCAGACGGAAACCGGCTGGCCCGTGCTCTGCCTGCAACCCGGGCTCGACATGAAGCCGGTGCGCTACGGCTCGCCCGGTTTCCCGAACTTCGGCTACAAGCTGCGCGTCATCGACGAAGTCACCGGCGTGGACGCCGCGCCGAACGAGAAAGGCGTGCTCGTCGCCGAGCCGCCGTTGCCGCCGGGCTGCCTGACGACCGTGTGGAACGACGACGCGCGCTTCCTGCGCGGCTACTTCGGCCATTTCAAGGAGCTGCTGTACAGCTCGCTCGACTGGGCGATCCGCGACGACGACGGCTACACCTTCATCCTCGGCCGCACCGACGACGTCATCAACGTCGCCGGCCATCGCCTCGGCACGCGCGAGATCGAGGAAGCGGTCGCGACGCACCCGGCGGTCGCCGAAGCGGCGGTCATCGGCGTGCGCGACGAACTCAAGGGCCAGGTACCGTACGTGTTCGCGACCCTCAAGGCTGCCGTCGAAGGCGATGCGCGGCGGGCCACGGCGACGGCGCTGCAGCAGTGCGTGTGCGAGCAACTCGGCGCGATCGCGCGTCCGGCGCGCGTCTACCTCGTCGCCGCGTTGCCGAAGACGCGTTCGGGCAAGCTGCTGCGCCGCTCGATCCAGGCGCTCGCCGAAGCGCGCGATGCCGGCGACCTGTCAACGCTCGACGACGCCGGGGCGCTCGAGGAGGTCCGCTCGGCGCTCGCGCGCGACGCCGACGCGGTCGCGCGCTGACACGACACGCGAACGGCCTTGCGCGACGGCGGCGGCGTCGGCTCAGCGCCGGGCGAGCGAAGTACGGATGGCGTCGAGGCCGAAGGCTTCGCTGGCTAGCGGGGACGGCAGGCCGGCGCGCGCGCAGTACGCCGCGAAACGCGCGTCACCGCGAAAGCGCAGCAGCAGTGAATCGAACAGCGCGTAGTGCACGGCGGTGCCGCCGCGATCCAGATCGCGTTGCAGCCATTCGAACGCATGGCCGGCATCGCCGCGCAGGGCGTAGACGCGCGCAATCGCGTAGGCCTCGCCCTTGCTCCGCTCGTCGGTTTCGACGAGGCGCTGCAGCGCCTCGTCGGCGGCGGTCCGGTCGCTGCCGACCTGCAAGGCGAGCGCGCGCCAGCGCTCGCGCCAGGCGCCCGGCTTCGTCGCGTCGACCGCGGCCAGCGCGGATGCCGCGTCGCCGCGCAGGATGGCGAGGTACGCACCTTCGTCGGTAGACCAGTCGCGCACGGTCGCGGCCGGATCGATGATTCGTTCGTCCGCTTCGCGCAGGCTCGCCGCGGCTTCGTCGAGCCGGCCACGGCTCGCCAGCAGTTCCGCGAGATAGATGCGGGCGAACGCCCCCAGCGGATCGCCATCGATGTATTTGCGGCGCTCGGCGATCGCTTCGTCGACCCTGCCCAACGTGGCCAGCAGCCGACTCACCGCACCGTGCGTCGGATCATTGTCCGGTACGAACGCCAGCGCATTGCGGAATTCCCCCAGTGCGCCGTTCCAGTCGTGCTCGGCCGCGCCCAGCCAGTTGGCTCGGATCGCGTGTGCCTGTCCGAACTCCGGCTGCAGTCGCAGCGCGGTGTCGATGGCCTCGCGCGCCTGCGCGTAGGCCGCGCGCACGGCGTCGCGATCCGTGTTGCCGCGCGCGTACACCGTGCGCGCGAAGCCCAGCCACGCCCACGCCTGTGCGTAACGGGGATCGATCCGCGTCGCCTGTTCGAAATCGTCGATCGCCTTGCGGCTCGGGTTGGCGTCGACGCTCATCTCCGCGGCGGCGCGCAGGTAGGCTTCGTAGGCATCGAGGTTGCCGCTGGCCGGACGCCCGGCCTCGACCATCGACGGCATCGCATGCAGCAGCTTCACCTGCAATGCACCGGCGACGGCCAGCGTGATCTCGTCCTGCAGCGCGAACAGGTCCTTGTAGGCGCGATCGAAGCGCCGCGTCCACGCCACGGTGCCGTCGGCACTGCGGATCAATTCGATGCTCACGCGCACGTCGTCGCCGATGCGTTGCACGCTGCCCTCGACCAGGTGCGCGACGCCGAGCTTTGCGCCGATCGCCGCGACATCTTCCGTGCTGTCGCGGAACAGGAACGAGGAGCCGCGCCCGATGACCTTCAAGCCTTCGTACTGCGACAACGTGGTGATGAGATTCTCGGAAATGCCGTCCGCGAAGAACGCGTGATCCGCCTCGCCGCCGACATTCACCAGCGGCAGTACCGCCACGCTGCGCGCCGGGGCCGGCGCGGTATCCGCCGCACCGGACTGCGAGTGCGGCGATGGCGGCCAGGCCAGCAGGACGAACAGCGATACCGCCAGGAGCAGCAGGGCCAGCGTCAGGCTGCGTGCGGTCCTCGACAGCGTCGAACGGGCTGCTCGCGGCGATATCGCGACGGTGGACGCCGGCAGCGCCGCGCTCGCACCGACCATGGGCGCAGCCGGGCCCGCGACCGCCTCGACGGCGCGTGCCGGCTCGGTGTCATTCGTTTCAGCGGCGATGCCGATGAATTCGTAACCGACACCGTGCACGGTGCGGATCAGGTGCGGACGGTCCGCCTCGTCGCCGAGTTCGCGCCGCAGCAGGGCGATGATGCGGTTCAGCACCGCCGGCGTGACATGGCGATGCCCCCAAACGGTATCGAGCAGGGCATCGCGCGCGACCACGGCGCCGCGCCGACGCACCAGCTCCAGCAGGACGCCGTACGCCTTCGGTTCGAGCGCGAGTTCCGTTCCGCCACGCAGCACGCGATGCCGGCCCGTGTCGATTTCGATGTCGCCGCAACGGTAACGGGTCGGGCCGGATTTGCCGTCGTCCATCGCGTAGTCCAGGCCAGTCAGCACGATTGTGCTCCGTAGTGCGGTGACTCGCAAAACTCCGTTTCCGCCGCGGTCCGGACAGCTCCCTCACAAACCTCACGCGGCGGCCTCACGCATCTCCAATGCAAACCTCAAGCATTCGCTCGCACCATGGCGCAGCCTCGGTGCGACGAGCAGCGCACCGCAGATCGCCGCACGCCATGAATCCATTTGCCATCGCCGCGCGCCATCGGGCTTGCGCACGATTCGCCCTGGCGAAAGAAACCGTTCCATCCGGCGAGGAAACCACCATGCCGCACCTCCCTACGAAGCATCCGCGGTCACCCGCATCGAGCTCGCGCATGCAGCCGCTCGCGCTCGCGCTGGCGGTCGCCATCGGGGCGAACGCCGCCGGCGACCGTGCAGCCGCGTCCGTTCCGACGCGACCGGACGGGTCCCTGCTCTGGCCGGTGACGAACTGCGACGACGCCGGCGCGGGCAGCCTGCGCGACGCCGCCGCACACGCGAACAGCGGCGACGGCATCGACCTGGGCGGACTCGCCTGCAGCACGATCTCCGTGACCTCCGGTGCGATCACGCTGCACGACGTCGAGCTGACCGGCCCCGGCGCCGCGCAACTCGTGATCGACGGCACCGGCAACCAGGGACACCGCATCTTCAACCATGCCGGCGCAGGCGGCAGCCTCGACGTCAGCGGCGTCACGATCCAGGGCGGTCATTACGCCTCGGTCGGCGATAAGGGCGGCGGTTGCCTGCGGTCGGTCGGTGGCAACCTTCGCATTCGCAACTCGGTGATGCGCACCTGCTCGGTGGTCACGCCGGTCGGACAATACGGCGACGCGCGCGGCGGTGCCATCGCCTCCTATGGAACCGGCGACGTCCGCCTATACGACTCGACGATCGACAGCAACATCGCGCGGACCGACCATGGGATCGCGGTAGGCGCCGGCGTGTATGCGCAGGGCTCCGTCGCCATGTACCGCAGCACGATCACCAACAACTGGGTGTCTTCGGCCCAGGCCGGGGCCAGCGTGGCCGGCGGAGGCTTGCTGACCAACGGTTCCGTCTGGATCGAAGACAGCACGCTGGACGGCAACGTTTCCTCGCGCGACGGTGGCGCCGCCTGGGTCGGCGAGGGCGGCGTATTGCTGCGCTCTACGGTCTCGCGCAATACCTCGTCCGGCGGCACCGCAGGCATCGTCATGCTCGGTCACAACAATACGGCGGCCCGCATCTACAGCAGCACGATGTCCGGCAACGTAAGCCAGGCGTCCTCGCAATGGCTCAGCGGGGCGGCTTACCTGAACACGGCCACGAGCACGATCACGAACTGCACGATCACCGCGAACAGCGAGACCAACCAGGTCCCGATGAAGTTCGGCGCCGGCATCGTGTTCGGCCAGGATGCGGTGGCCGTGTCGATGTCCGGCACGATCGCCGCCGGCAACTATTTCGACGACGGCGACCCGCCCTACGCCGCCGACGACATCGACGGGCCGGCCTCGCTCACGATCGTCGGCGACACCGATATCGTCGGATGGACGCATCGTCCGGTGCCGATCGACACGGTTTTCGAATCCGACCCGCGGCTCGGTCCGCTGCAGGACAACGGCGGCCCCACCCTGACCCATCTGCCGCTGCCGGACAGTCCGGCGATCGACCGCGGCGCCGCGCACGGCTTCGATGTCGACCAGCGCGGTCTTGCACGCGTCGTGGGCACGGCCGCCGACGTCGGCGCGGTCGAATCGAACGACGTGATCTTCGCCAACGGATTCGAAGGCGCGTGACCATGGCCGCCACGCGCCCCGAGGCCGCCGGTTCCAGGAGGCTCATCGTGCATCTCCCGTCCCTGTGCTGCGCCACGGCGTGCGCACTGTCCTGCGGCCATGCGGCGGCGCAGACGTGCGCGTCGCCGTCGGCGATCACCAGCAATACGCCCATCGCTTTCGACACCTGCCAGGGCGAGTCGTCCCTCGCGCTCGCCTGCGGCGTCGTGCCGCTCGCGGGCCCGGCGACGATCGTGCGGCTCGATCTGCCGTATCCGGAGGGTCGCGTCTCGATCCAGTCGATGGATGCGAACTACGCGCCCACGGCATTTCTTTTCCACGCGCGGTGCGCCGACGACGCGCCGTGCAGCGCGGCTGCGTGGAGCGGCCCCGGTACCGCCGGCACGATCGATCTCTCCCCGCTCGACTCCGGCGCCTATTTTCTCGTCGTCGCGGCGGACGCGAACGCGCCAGGCGCGTCCTGCGGTCAGATCGTCGTCACGGCCGACGTCACGCCCGCACAGCAGGCGCTCGTCGAGGAGGGCATATTCCACAGCGGCAGCGCGCCGCTATGGGAGCCGTGACCGTCGGTCGAACCAACGCGTCCTCGCGCGGCGATGTGTGGTCGGGTCGCCGTCACCCGCCTCCGTTCACGCCTGCTCGCGCGCGGCGAGCAGGCCCGCCATCAGCGACTTCAGCGCGAGCGGCTTGAGCGGCTTGTGCAGCAGCCGGCAGCCGGCGGCGAGCACCGCGCGGCGCACGTCTTCGCCGTGGTCGGCGGTGACGACGATGCACGGCAGCGCGGCGACGCGCGCGCCGAGCGCGGTGCGCAGCTCGAGGCCGGTCGCTTCGTCCAGGTGGTAATCGAGGATGAGCAGGTCCGGCGTCGCCGCGGTGCACGCGGCGCGCGCGGCGTCGACATCGCCCGCGACCGCGACTTCGCAGTCCCAGCCCTCGAGCAGCGCGCGTGTCGCGGCGAGCACGGCCGCGTCGTTGTCGACGACGAGCACGCGCTGCGCGGGCGCGGCGCGCGTGTCGACGTCGACGACCGCAGTCGCGCCCACCGGCGCCGTGCGCGGCACCTCGATCGCGAACACGCTGCCGCGACCCGGCCACGAGCGCAGCGTGAGCGCGTGGCCGAGCAGGCGCGCGACGCGTTCGGCGATCGCGAGGCCGAGCCCCAGGCCGGTGCCGCCGCGGTCGAGCCGGCGGAATTCCTCGAACACGAGCGCGCGGTCGGCCTCGGCGATGCCCGCGCCCGAGTCCCACACCTCGATGCGCAGGTTCGCGCCACGGCGGCGGCAACCGACCAGCACGCCGCCGTTGCGCGTGTACTTGATCGCGTTGGAGAGGAAGTTCTGCAGCACGCGGCGCAACAGCTGCGGATCGCTGCACAGCCATGCACGCGTCGGCACGCAATGCAGCGTGAGTCCCTTCGCCTCGGCGAGCACGCGGAACTCGGCGGCGAGGTTCACCAGCAGGTCGGCGGCCGCGAACGCGCGCGGCTCGGCGCGCATGCCGCCGGCGTCGAGGCGCGAGATGTCGAGCAAGCCGCCGAGCAGCGCCTCGGCCGAGCCCAGGGCGCCGTCGATGTGCGCGACCGTCTCGCGCGCGGGCGCGTCGCCGATGCGCTGCGCGAGCGCGTGCGTGAACAGGTGCGCCGCGTGCAGCGGCTGGGCGAGATCGTGGCTGACCGCGGCGAGCAACCGCGTCTTGGCGCGGTTCGCGCGTTCGGCCGCGGCGCTCGCGCGCGCGAGTTCGCCGGTGCGCTCGGCGACGCGCTGCTCGAGCGTCTCGTTCGCGCGGGTGAGCGCGCGCTCGGCTTCACGGAACGCGGTGACGTCGGTGAAGGTCGCGACGAAGCCGCCGCCGGGCATCGGATTGCCGCGGATCTCGAGTACGCTGCCGTCGGGGAGGCGCCGCTCGGACAGGTGCGCCGAGCCCGAGCGCATCCAGGCGAGGCGGCGCTCGACGCGCGCGCCGATGTCGCCGTCGCCGACCAGTCCGCGCGCGATGTTGTGGCGCGTGAGCTCGGCTACGGGTCGGCCGATCGCGAGCATCCCGGGCGGGTAGTCGAACAGTTCGGCGTAGCGGCGGTTCCAGGCGACGACATCGAGGTTCGCATCGACGACGCAGATGCCCTGGCTCATGTTCTCGAGCGCGGCCTCGAGCACGCGCTGGTTGAAGCGCAGGTCCTGGCTCGCCTCGCCGACGATCGCGGCGACCGTGTCGAGCTGCCCGCTGCGCTCGCGCCGCGCGACTTCGAGCAGCAGGCGTGCCGAGGCCGCGCCGATGACCGCGGCGAGCTCGTGCTCGACCGCGGCGACCAGCGGCGCGTCCGCGCGGCCCTGCCGTCCACCGACGAGCGCGGCGATGCGCTCGTCCGGCAGGAAGCGCGCGGCGAGCGCGGCGAGTTCGTCGACCGCGAGTTCGCCGGCGTGGGCGACATCGCCGTCGCGCGAGCGGTGCAGGCGCGCGACGAACGCGAGCACGGCGAGGTTGACCGCGAGGCTCGCGCCGAGCGCACGCGCGAGCTCGCTCCAGCCGCCGAGGCCGAACAGCGTCGCCGGCGCGAGCGCGGTGAAGCCGAACGGTCCCGCTCGCAGCGCCGGCGCGAGTGCGGGAGACAGGCTCGGCAGCAGCACGTACAACCAGACCACGCTGCCGGCGACGAGGCCGCAGGCGACCGCGCGCGCGCCGATCGCCGGTCGGTACAGCGCGACGAGCACTGCCGGCATCAGGCCCGCGAGCGCCGAGAACGACAGCGCGCCGATGTCGGCGAGCGCGTTGCCGCCCGCGAGTGCGCGCGAATAGCCCCACGCGAGCAGCACGACCGCGAGGATCGCGACGCGACGCTGGCGCAGCACCGCCGGGCGCAGGTCGCCGCGTTCGCCGCGCGCCCAGTCCGCGCGCACGCGCAGCGGCGCGAGCCAATGGTTGCCGATCATCAGGCTCAGCGCGAGCGTCGCGACGATGACCATGCTGGTCGCCGCGGACAGGCCGCCGAGGAACGCGAGCACGGCGAGGCCGCGCTGGCCCTGCGCGAGCGGCAGCGCGAGCACGTACAGGTCCGACGACACGCCGAGCGGCGCGAGCCGCGTCGCGCCGGCCTGGGCGAGCGGCAACACCGGCAGCGCGATCGCACACAGGTAGAGCGGCAGCAGCCAGCGTGCGCTGCGCACGTGCGCGGGATCGCGGCATTCGACCACGCCCGCGTGGAATTGGTGCGGCAGGGTGAACGCGGCGAGCGCGCCGAGCAGGATCAGCGCGGGAAAACCGCTGGTGTCGCGCGGCGAAGCGCGCGCGGCCGCCTCGACGTCGGGCAGCTGCAGCACGAGCGCGCCGATCGCGAGCATCGCGGCGAGCTTGAACACCGACTCGAACGCGAGCGCGAGCACGAGGCCGCGGTTGTGCGCGGCGGCCGGCGCGCGGCGCGTGCCGAACAGCATCGCGAACAACGCCATCGCGATCGCGACGTAGAGCGCGCTGTCCTGCCATGCGGGCGCGGTCGGGTCGTTTCCGCGCGCGAGCAGCGCGTAGCTCATCGCGACCGCCTTCAGCTGCAACGCGATGTACGGCACGATGCCGACCACGGTCACCGCGGTGACGAGCGCAGCGAGGCCCGCGCTGCGGCCGAGCCGCGCGGCGACGAAGTCGGCGAGCGAACTCGCGTGATGCTCGCGCGCGAGCCGCACGAGCCTGACCAGCACGCCGCCCGCGACGAGGTAGAGCCCGATCAGGCCGACGAACGTCGGCGGCAGCCACCAGCCGGAGCGCTCGGCCTGCGTCACCGTGCCGTAGAACGTCCACGAGGTGCAGTGCACGCCGAGCGACAACGCGTAGACGAGGTTCCAGCGGCGCGCGAGCACCTGCGGATGGCGCTCGCCGTACAGCGCGACCGCGAACAGCAGGGCGAGCCAGACGAGGCCCGCGAACGCGACGAGGACGGACGGATAAGTCATGCGCCGATGCGTTGCCCGCGCGGGGATGCGTGCGGCGGATTGAAGCACGAAGCCGCCGCGGGCGGACGGGCGGCAGGTCGCGGCGCATATAATCGCCGCCCCGTCGCGGACCGCGCGACGGCGAAGACGAACGAGGAATGCGGATGAGCGAGCTGCCACCCTGCCCGAAATGCGCGTCGACGTTCACGTACGAGGACGGCGGGCAACTGGTCTGCCCGGAGTGCGCGCACGAATGGACGCCCGGCGCCAGCGACGCGTCGGACGCGTCCGACGACCGCGTGATCAAGGACGCGCACGGTACCGTGCTCGCCGACGGCGACAGCGTGACCGTGATCAAGGATCTCAAGGTCAAGGGCTCGTCGCTCGTGGTCAAGGTCGGCACGCGCGTGAAGAACATCCGCCTCGTCGACGGCGATCACGACATCGACTGCAGGATCGACGGCATCGGCGCGATGAAGCTGAAATCGGAATTCGTGAAGAAGGCCTGATGCGCCGGCGCGCGTCGCCGCGATGCTCCTAGGGCGGTACGCGCGACGCACGCGCCGCCGGTTCGCCGCGCGATCGAGCGCGTCACGGCATGCGGGAGTCGCGCAGTGCGCTCGACCCGCCCTGCGCGTTCGATCCACCCCAGCCAAGTTTCAGCGCAGCGGCGCGCCGAGCGCGGCGGCCATCGCGGCGACCTGGCGCAGCTGCGCGCCGTCGCGCGTGTCGTACGATTCGCCGCCGTAGCCCCACCAGTCCCAGCAACCCTTCGGGTTCAGCGGCGCCATCGTCGCGTGCGTCTGCGGATACAGCACGACCGTGTCGTAGGCGTCGGCCCAGCGGTTGTAGCCGGCATCGCGCACGAATGCCTCGCCGGCGGTTTCCGCGTTCTGCTGGCAACCGTGGAACGCGACGTGCAGCGCGCACCGCGCGCCCGCGGCACATGCCTTGGGGACATAGACGTAGCCGGTCGCGGCGAGGTGCGCATCGACGCCGTCGACGCGGTACGCGTCCTGGTCGAACGTGCGCAGCTCGCCCGCAGCCGTCGCCGCGACCGCGTGCCTCGGCTTGCCGTACAGGCCGGCGAAGATTGCGCCCGCCGCGTCGTAGCCGCACTTGCCGACATACGGTGCAGTCGACACGTCGCACGCGGCGCCGGCGTCGAGCGTCGGGAACGTGTGCGTGTACGCGCCGGCAAGATCCTCGTGCAGATCGAGCGGTTTCTTCGCAGCGGCGGCGAGCGCGCGGTAGAGCGCGGCCGTGTCCGCACTCAGCGATTCGGCGACCGTCTTGTCGGCGCGCCCGTGCAGCACGAGCACGCGATCGCCCGCGAGCCCCGCCAGCGCTGCGATGCGTCCTGCCTTCGCCGCGTCCTTCGCGTGCGCGGCGAGCGCGGCGACGTCGGGACGCTTGTCGTCGGCCGGCATCATGCAGCTCGCGAGCGCGGTCTGCAGCGCGCCGGCCGCGCAATGGTACGGTCCGCCGGCGATCAGCGCGGCTCCGGCGACGTGGTCGGAGTAGGCGACGTGCAGCTGGTGCGCCATGTACGCCCCCGACGACAGCCCCGACACCGTCGTGCGCGACGCGTCGAGCTCGAGCGTGGGCAATGGCGCCGCCGTCGCCGATGCGACGGCGGCACCGAGGACGATCGTTGCGAGCATGCGGCGGTTCATCGCGGATTCCTTCAGAAGCGCCAGGTCGCGCTGAGGGTGACCTGGCGCGGCGGTCCGTAGAAGCCGGTCAGCACGCCGTAGGCGGCGATGTTGTAGCCGGTCGTGCGATACGCCTTGTCGGTCAGGTTCGTGCCCTGCAGCGCGACCGACCAGGCGTCGTCGATCTTCCAGATCACGCCCGCGTTGAGCAAGCCGTAGCCCTTCTGGCGGATCGCCGGGCTGAGGTCGGTGGTCGGCCACACCTCGCTCTGGTACGTGTAGCCGATGCGGGCGGACAGATTGCCGCCGTTGGCGAGCGGCGTGCGGTATTCGACGTTGACGCCGCCCGACACGCGCGGCGCGTTGGTGAAGCGCTGGCTGTCGGCGACGTTCACGCCGCGGTCGAAGAATTCGTCGTAGCTCGCGTCGAGCCAGGCGATGTTGCCGCTGATCAGCCAGTTCGGCGTCGGCAGGAACTGGTATTCGACCTCGGCGCCGTTGATCGTGCCCGCGCCGGCGTTGGTGAAGTCGCCGAAGAAGCTCTGCGTGCCGTCCGGCAATGTGTACGAGGTGAATACCGACAGCTGGATGTCCTTGTACTTGTTGTGGAACAGTGCGACGTTGAGGAACATGCGCTGGTCGAGCAACGACAGCTTGCTGCCGACCTCGAAGCTGTCGACGGTCTCGTCCTTGAACGGCTCGCCCGAGCGCGGCACCGCGGTGGTGTTGGCGCGAATGTTGAAGCCGCCCGACTTGAAGCCCTTCGAGTACAACGCGTACAGCAGCGCGTCCGGCGTCACCTGCCAGTCGATCGACGCCTTCGGCGAGACGTTGCTGAAGCTGACCTTCTTGTCGAAGTTCGCCGCCGTCGCCCACGCGGTGGCGTAGCTGCCGTCGGTGTAGAAGCGGTTCAGCGCGATCGCGTGCTTCTCCTCGTCGGTGTAGCGCGCGCCGAGGTCGAGCTTCCACGCCTCGGCGAGGTCGACGGTCCAGTCGGCGTAGGCGGCGATGCTGCTCGTGTAGACGCGTCCCTGGGTGTCGCCGAACAGCGGGTTGGTCGCGGTGGCCGGCAGCAGCGGGTTCTCGAAGTGGTTGAGCACCTGGCCGCCGGCACGACCGTTGAACGCGTACACGCCCATCACGCCGCGCGCACGGCCGCCGCCGTCGTAGTTGAGCTGCAGCTCGTTGCTGTTCTGGCTGTCGCTGTAGAACGCGTGCACGTCGACGAGCGGCAGCGGCGTCGTGTCGAAGTCGATGTTGGTGTCGGTGTCGGACGTGCGGTGCGCGAACACGTACTTGAGGAACCAGGCGTCGCCGAGCATCCAGTTCGCGGTCAGCGAGGTGCCCTTCATGTCGGTGTCGTTGACGTTCGGCATCGCGCTGCGGATGTCGTAGCGGTCGTCGAGCGGCGCGTAGTCGGGCGCGAGCGGGTTGGCCGCGAGCATCTGCGCGCCGCGCACGCCGGACTGGTCCTTCATCCAGTCGTAGGCGAACTGCACGTCGAACGTCTCGGTCGCGTACAGGCCGAGGTTGAAGCGCGCGGCGTCGATCTGCTTGTCGCTGACCGGCTGGCGCGTGTAGAGGTTCTCGCCGAAACCGTCGCGGTTGAGGCTCGCCACCGCGAGGCGCGCACGCAGCATGCCGTTCGCGTCGAACGACCCGCCGACCGCGGCCTTCGCGTCGAGTTCGTCGTCGGTTCCCGCGGTGACCTGCGCGTAACCGCCGAAGTCCTTGTCGAGCTTGCGCGATACGTACTTGATCGCGCCGCCGATGGTGTTCTTGCCGTACAGAGTGCCTTGCGGGCCACGCAGCACCTCGACGCGCTCGACGTCGAACACGTCGAGCAGCGCACCTTGCGGACGCGCGATGTAGACGTCGTCGAGGTAGATGCCGACGCCCGGGTCGACGCCCCACAGCGGATCGGACTGGCCGATGCCGCGGATGTAGGCGGTGACCGTGCTGGTCGAGCCGCGCGCGGCGTAGATCGTCGTGTTCGGCACCTGCCCGGCGAGGCCGGAAAGGTCCTGCACGTTGAGCGTGTCGAGCCGGTCGGAGGTGAACGCGGTCACCGCTACGGGCACGTCCTGCAGCGTTTCCTCGCGCTTGCGCGCGGTCACGGTCACGCCTTCAAGGCGCGTCGGGTCGGTGGCCGCGTCGTCGCCGGGCGCATCCGCGGCATCGGCGGCGGCCGCGTCGGTGGCCGCGTCGGTCGGCTCGGCGGCGACGGCCGCGGTGGCGAACGCGAACGCGCAGGCGATCGCAACGAACAGCTTCTGGCGCTTCATCGGGTCCCCTCCAGCATCGAGCCGGCCACCGGCCATGCGATGCCGGCAAGGCTAGGCGCCGGCGCGCGCGCAAGCACTTGTACCTTCGTACAGTGGGCCGCGCCGGCGCGCTGCGCATACTCGTGCCGAAGGATCGCGCGACGCGGGCCATGGTGGCCGCCGGCGCCCGCGGCACCGCAGTCGAAGGACCCATCGATGGCTCTGCTGGTCGTACTGGCCGCGCTCGCATTCCTCATGCTCGCGGCATACCGCGGTCACAGCGTGATCCTGTTCGCGCCCGTCGCCGCGCTCGGGGCGGTGCTGCTGACCGATCCGTCGCTCGTCGCACCGATCTTCACCGGCCTGTTCATGGACCGCATGGTCGCGTTCCTCAAGCTGTACTTCCCGGTGTTCCTGCTCGGTGCGGTGTTCGGCAAGCTGATCGAGCTGTCCGGATTCTCGAAGTCGATCGTCGCGGCGACGATCGGCGTGCTCGGACGCGGCCGCGCGATGCTGTCGATCGTGATCGTCTGCGCGCTGCTCACCTACGGCGGCGTGTCGCTGTTCGTGGTCGTGTTCGCGGTGTATCCGTTCGCGGCCGAGCTGTTCCGCCAGGCCGACATCCCCAAGCGCCTCATCCCCGGCACGATCGCGCTCGGCGCATTCACGTTCACGATGGACGCGCTGCCCGGCACGCCGCAGATCCAGAACATCATCCCGACGACGTTCTTCGGCACGACCGCGTGGGCGGCGCCTTGGCTCGGCACGTTCGGCGCGCTGTGCGTGCTCGTCGCCGGCCTCGCCTGGCTCGATGCGCGGCGGCGCGCCGCGGCCGCCGCGGGCGAAGGCTACGGCGACGCAATGCGCAACGAGCCGCGCGCGTTCGACGGCGTGCGCCTCGCCCACCCGCTGCTCGCGCTGCTGCCGCTCGTGCTCGTCGGCGCGGCGAACTTCGCGCTCACGCACGCGATCCCGCGCTGGTACGGCGCGACGCAGAGCTTCGTCCCGGCGGTGATCGGCGAGGCGAAGCCGGTCGTGCAGGAGGTGTCGAAGCTCGCCGCGATCTGGGCGGTCGAGGGCGCGCTCCTGCTCGGCATCGCCTGCGTGCTCGCCTGCGCGTGGCGCACGATCGCGCGCACGTTCGCCGACGGCAGCCGCGAGGCGGTCGCGGGCGCCCTGCTCGCCTCGATGAACACCGCGTCCGAGTACGGCTTCGGCGCGGTGATCGCGGCGCTGCCCGGCTTCCGCATCGTCGCCGACGCGCTGCAGGCGATCCCGAGCCCGCTCGTCAACGAAGCGGTGTCGGTGACGACGCTCGCCGGGATCACCGGCTCGGCCTCGGGCGGCATGAGCATCGCGCTCGCGGCGATGGCCGACACGTTCGCGCACAACGCGCAGGCGGCCGGCATCCCGATGGACGTGCTGCACCGCGTCGCCGCGATGGCGTCCGGCGGCATGGACACTCTGCCGCACAACGGCGCGGTGATCACCCTGCTCGCGGTGACCGGGCTCAGCCATCGGCAGTCGTACCGCGACATCTTCGCGATCACCGTGATCAAGACGCTGGCGGTGTTCGCCGTGATCGCGCTGTACCACGCGACCGGCGTCGTCTGAGCCGTCGCCTCAGGATGACGGCCGCAGGCCCGCCCCCGCGGCGGCTTCGCGCGACATGCCGCGCTCGAGCAGCCCGCGCAGCTCCGGTTCCGCCAGCGGGCGGCTGCAATGGAAGCCCTGCACTTCGCTGCAGCGATGGCGCGCGAGCCAGTCGTACTGCGCCGCTGTCTCGACCCCTTCGGCGGCGGTGCGGATGCCGAGGTCGCGCGCGAGGCGGATCACCGCGCGGATGATCGCTTCCGAATCGGCGTCGATGCCGATGTCGCGCACGAACGACATGTCGATCTTGATCTTGTCGAACGGGAACGCGCGCAGCAGCTGCAGCGACGAGTAGCCTGTGCCGAAATCGTCGAGCGAGAGGCGCACGCCGAGGTCGTGCAGTTCGTTGATCGCGGTGCGCGTGGCGATGTCGCTCGCGAGCAGCGCGCTCTCGGTCACCTCGAGGTCCAGGCGCTCGGCGGGAAGGCCCGACTGCTGCAGCGCGCCGACCACGTCGAGCACGAAGCCGGCCTTGCGCAACTGCAGCGGCGACAGGTTGACGCCGATCTTGATCTCGCGCCGCCAGCGCGCCGCGGCGTTGCAGGCTTCGCGCAGCACCCAGTCGCCGAGCGGGGCGATCAGCCCCATCTCCTCGACCACCGGGATGAACGCCGCCGGCGGCACGTTGCCGCGCGCCGGATGGGACCAGCGCAGCAGTGCCTCGACCGCGACCGGCTCGCCCGTCTCGAGCGCGATGATCGGTTGGTAGACGAGGGTGAACGCGCCCGCGTCGATCGCTGCGCGCAGGTCCTGCTTGAGGCTGCGGCGCATCTGCACGTGCGTGTCCATCGCCGCGTCGAAGAAGCGGTGCGTGCGCCGGCCGGCGGCCTTCGCCTCGTACAGCGCCATGTCCGCGCGCCGCGCGAGTTCGTCGAGGTCGAGTCCGGGCGCGGCCGCGTTCGCGATGCCGACGCTCGCGCCGATCGTGACGCGCTGGTCGTCGACCTCGAATGGATCGTCGAGCACGGCCTTGATCTTCGCCGCGAGCTGGTGCCCGTCCGCCTCCGCCTCGCGGCACGGCTGCAGCACGGCGAATTCGTCGCCGCCGAGGCGCGCGACGAACGCATCGCTGCCCATGCACGCGGCGAGGCGCTGCGCGACGCCGGCGAGCAGCTGGTCGCCGACGCGATGGCCGAGCGTGTCGTTGACCGCCTTGAAGTCGTCGAGGTCGATGTACAGCACGTTGACGAACTCGCCCGGCGCGAGCGCGGCGAGCGTGCGCGACGCGTGCTCGGTGAATGCGGAGCGGTTGGCGAGGCCGGTGACCGGATCGTGGAACGCGAGGCGGTGCACGTGCGCCTGCACCGCGTCGTGCTCGATCGCGATCGCGCAGAGATCGACGCAGCGCTCGACGATCGCGCGCTCGAGCGCCGCCGGCCCGCGGCGCGTGCGGTAGTAGAACGCGAACGTGCCGATCACGCGGCCGTCGCGCGACTTGATCGGGCTCGACCAGCACGCGCGCAGGCCGAGCGGCAACGCGAGGTCGCGATAGTCGGCCCACAGCGGATCGCGCTCGATGTCGACGACCTCGACCGGCTCGCCACGCCAGGCCGCGGTGCCGCACGAACCCGCGACGGGCCCGATCGACATGCCGTCCAGCGAATGCGAATACGGTTCGGGCAGGCTCGGCGCGGCGAGCGAATGCACGCGTCCCTGGGCGTCGACGGCGAGCACCGAGCAGAGCACGTCCGGCGCGAGCACCTCGACGCGGCGGCACAGCAGGTCGGCGACGCGCAGCAACGATTCGCCGCGCGCGACCGCTTCCAGGATTTCCCCCTGGAGACGCTGCAGCGCCGCGCTGGAGCGGTCGTCGATCATCCTCGATCCCGTTTTCCGTGCGGGGACACGATATCGGACGCGCCGGCGCGAGGCGACCGGACGCGGGGCGGCGATGCCGGATCCCACGCCGCCATCATACGCCGCATGCCGGCGGCCTCAAGCCGGTTCGCGCGCGGGTTCGCCGACGAGCCCGCCGCCGGCGCCGCGCCCATCCGCGGGCGCCCCGTCGGCGAGCTGCGCCGGGCGGTCGAAGCGGTGCAGGTCCATGTGGCGGGTCGGCACCGGGACGTGGTCCGGGCCGAACGCGACGTCGCCGGGCTTCCAGCCGGCAGCGCACCAGAGCGCGCCCCAGAAGCGGCGGAACGCACCCCATTGCATCGCGACGACGCCGCGGCCGTTGTCGGCGTCCACCATCGGGTCGCCGACGCCGGTCGGCCGCGCGGGTTCACCGTACAGCGCGGTGCCGAACAGCACGTCCCACACCGACAGTACCTGTCCATAGTTGCAATTGTGCAACCGCGGCCGCTCCGGATCGACGATCATGTGGTGCAGGCGGTGGAACTTAGGGTCGACGAACAGCTTGTCGAACGCGCGGCCGAAGCCGAACCGCACGTTCGCGTGCGACCAGTTCTGCGCGAGTTCGCCGACGAACATGAGCAGCGCGAACTGGTCCGGCTCGACGCCGACGACGAGGCCGACCGTGGCGAGGAAGATCGACTGCAGGAACCCGTCGACGTAGCTGCCGCGGTCGTTGCTCCAGCAGCTCATCTGGCGCTGGCTGTGGTGCATGCTGTGCAGCGCCCACCACCACGGGATCCAGTGCTGCACGCGGTGCATCCAGTAGTAGGCGAAGTCGTAGATCGCGTAGTAGGCGAGGAACAGCGCGAGCGGATGCTGCTGGAACCACGGGATCCACGCCGGCAGGCCGCTGACCGCCTCGCTGGCGCCACCGCCGAACGCGTTCGCGAACGGCGTGAGCACGAGGTAGGCGAACAACGGGTTGAGGCCGAGCAGCATCAGCAGCGTGTAGGTGCGGTCGATGCGCGCGAGGCGGCGATCGGGCCAGCGCTCGGCCGGCGCGAGGCTTTCGAGCGGGCGGAACACGAGGCCGATGACGAGCACCTGCGCGGCCGCGATGAGCAGCGCCTCGGCGATCTCGCGCGGATCGCCGGCGAGCCCGGTGAGGTGCACGAAAGCGAGGAACGGTGTCACCGCGTGTGCGTTGAGCCCGTCGACGAGCGAGTTCCAGAAGGCGACCATGCGCGCATTCTAGCGGGCGCACGGGCGCGGCTGAACGCTGGCCGGCATGCCGAGGAGGTGTTCATTTCGCGTAAAGCGCCTGGCTTCAACGATGCATCGTCGCCGAACGTGTCGGCATGGATGAGGTGTGCGCATGAACAGATTCGGTTGGCTCATGGTGCTCGGCGGGGCGGTCGCGCTCGCCGGCTGCGGCAAGTCTCCGGAAGAGGCGCAGCAGGACGTCGCCAAGGCGCAGGACAAGGCCGCGCAGGACGTCGCCAAGGCGCAGCAGAAGGCCGCCGAGGTCTCGGCCGAGGCCCGGCAGAAGGTCGACGCGGCGCGCGCGCAGGCGAACGCCGAAGTGGAAAAGGCGAATGCCGACGCGGGCGCGAAGATCAACGACGCGAGCGCGGCCGCCGAGAAGGTCGAACGCAAGACCGGCCAGGACGTCGCCGAGGAGCAGTCCGACGCGATGATCAAGGACGCGAAGGCGCGCTACGACGTCGCGCTGACCCAGGCCGACGCCGACTACAACGTCGCCGTGCAGAAGTGCGGCACGCTGCCGGACGCCCAGCAGGGCGCGTGCAAGGACATGGCGAAGGCGAATGCCGACGCGCAGCGCCAGCATGCGAAGTCCGAACTCGACAATACCGAGACGGCGGCGAGCAAGCTCAAGCAGTAGTCGAGCCGCCCGATGCGCCCGACGACGCCGCGCTCGCGCGCGGCGTCGTTTTTCGTGGGCTCAGGTCGGCAGCGGGCCGAGGAAATCCTGCTTGCCGATGTCGACGCCGTTGTGGCGCAGGATCGCGTAGGCGACGGTCACGTGGAACCAGAAGTTCGGGAACGCGAAGTGCAGCAGGTACGGCTGCCCCTGGATCTTCACTTCACCGGTGCGCAGCGGCAACGTGATCTCGCGCGCTTCGCTGCCGTCGATCTGCGCCGGCGTGAAGCCGTCGATGTAGGCGAGCGTCGCGGCGATGCGCGCCTGCAGGTCGTCGAGCGTGGTTTCGTTGTCGGGCACGGGCGGGCGTGCGAGCCCGGCGAGGCGCGCGGCCGCGCCGCGCGCGTGATCGGAGGCGATCTGGATCTGCCGCGACAGTGGCAGCATGTCCGGCGCGAGGCGTGCGTTCACGAGCACCGCCGGATCGAACTTCTTCGCCTCGGCATGCGCCGCGGCCTTGTGCAGCACGGCCGACAGCTGGGTCAGCGCTCGTTTGAACACGGGGATCGAAGCTTCGTACATCGACAGCGTCATGCGGGGCTCCTCGGCGGGGTGGACGCGGCGCCGGCATCACGCCGGCCCGGGCGTCGCCCCGACGTGGCGACGCCGCGACCGGATACAAGTCCCCGCGTGGACGTGCCTGGACATCGAACGCGGGTCAGGGTCGCTTCGGTACCCGCCGGCGCGCGGCAGGTACCGCCAGGCCCGATCGACGCAGCTCACTCGTCGCCGTCGTCGCCTTCGCCGGTCGTCGCAGTGTCATGGCGGCCGGTGTACGCATTCGGTGCGGGATAGACCGGCCCCTGGCGCACGCGTTCCTGCTTGGCGCGCAACGCGTCGCGGAAGTGCTGCATCGCGACCTCGGCACTGATCGCGCCTGCGGCGGCGCCGGCGGCGGCAGGCATGGCCGACGACGCGGCCGGCTTCGGCGCAGGCGGTATCGCAGCCGGCGGCGCGGGTGGCGCCGGTTTCGGCATCGGCGCGGGCTTCGGCGCCGCGGCAGCGGCCGGCCTGGGTGCGACGGGTTTCGGCGCGGCCGCGACCGGTCGCGCTGGCGCGGCCATCGCGGGCTTGGGTGCCGGCGGCGCCGCAGGCTTGACCACGGGCGCAGCGATCGGGCGTGCGGCCGGTGCCGGCTTCGCTGCCACGACCGCCTTCTTCGCGACGACGGCCTTCTTCGCGACCGGCTTCTTCGCGACGACCTTCTTCGGTGCCGCCTTCTTCACGGCCTTCTTCACGGCGGCCTTCCTCGGCGCGGGCTTGCGCACGACCGCCTTCTTCACGACCTTCTTCGCCGCCTTGCGGGCGACCTTCTTCACGGCCTTCTTCGCCGCGACGCGCGCGGGGCTGCGCGTGACCTTCTTCGCCGCCTTCTTCGCGACCTTGCGGGCGGCGGACTTCTTCGCGGCCTTCTTCACCGCCTTCTTCGCCGCGGACTTCTTCGATGCGACTCGCTTCATGTCGGTACCTCGCTGTTCGTGAACCGGGCCGCACACCGATCCGCGCGGCCTTGCGTGAGTAGCAGAGCCTGGCTTTACCGCTCCCGAACCACGCGCCGCGCGGCAGGGCATACTCATCCTAAAGCGAAATGCGGCGGGAAGCATGAAGATCTGGGTCGACGCCGACGCGTGCCCGCGCGCGGTCAAGGACATCCTCTATCGCGCCGCCGAACGGCTGCGCATCGAACTCGTGCTCGTCGCCAACCAGCCGATCGCGGTGCCGCGCTCGGCGCTGATCAGCCGACGCACGGTCGAGCGCACGCTCGACGCGGCCGATCGCGCGATCGCCGGCTGGGCCGAGCCGGGCGACCTCGTCGTCACCCACGACATCCCGCTCGCGGCCGACCTCGTCGACAAGGGCATCACCGCGCTCAATCCGCGCGGCGAGCTCTACACCGCCGAGAATGTGCGCCAGCAGCTGTCGATGCGCGACTTCATGGACAGCCTGCGCGGCGCCGGCGTCGACACGGGCGGGCCGTCCGCGTACGACGCACGCGATGCGCGCGCGTTCGCGAACCAGCTCGACCGCCTGCTCGCGCGCGTCGCGCGCGCCTGAACCTCAGCCCGCTCCGGCGACGGCGATGTCCACTTCGTGCGCGAGGACCTCGGCGGGCAAGGGCGCACGCGGCAGCTCGCGCGTCGAATGCGGATCGATCGCGTACGCGTGCGTCGTTGCCAGGTGCCCCGGCTGTGCGCGCACGCGCGCGAGCCAGCCCCGGAAATGCGCGAACGGCTGCAGCGCGCAACCGGCCTGTTCGGCATGCGCGGCGTAGGCGAACAGCGCGATGTCGGCGATCGTGTAGGCGTCGCCGGCAGCGAATGCTCGCGTGGCGAATTCCGCGTCGAGGATCGCGAGCGCGCGCAGCGCAGCGTCGTGCTTCATCGCGACGAGCTCGGGCGGGCGCCGCGCGAGCTTGCCGGTGAGGCGCCAGTGGCGCAGCGCGCCGATCGTCGACTCGACGCGTTCCTGTTCGAACGACAGCCACTGCAGCACCTTGGCGCGGCCAAAGGCGTCGCCGGGCAGGTACGGCGTGCCTTCGGCGAGGAAGGCGAGGATCGCGTTCGATTCGGCGAGCGTGCGGCCGTCGTCGAGGCGGATCGCCGGGACGGTGCCGGTCGGATTGATGCGCCGATACTCCGCGGACTGGCCCTCGCCGTCGAAGATCGCGACGAACTCGCTGCGATACGGCAGGCCGATGTGGGCGAGCAGCTGGCGCACCTTCCAGCCGTTCTGCGAAGGAAGGTAGTCGTACAGGGTGAGCATGGCGGCACTCCGTGGAAGGATGCCGCAGCATCGCCAACGCGGGCCGGCGCGGCCATCCGCGCCTTGCGCGGCATCGGTGACGGCGGCCGACATGCGGCGCAAGGCGCGGATGGCCGGCGGCTTGCGCCGGCGCGAGCATGCCCCCATCGACCCGATGGAGAGACGGCATGAACGACACGATGAAATGGCAGGCGGTGCTCGAGCGCGACGCCACGATGGACCGGCGCTTCGTCTACGGCGTGACGACCACCGGCGTGTACTGCCGGCCGTCCTGCGCTTCGCGCCGGCCGCGCCGCGAGAACGTGCGCTTCTTCGAAGACCCTGCCGCGGCCGCCGCGGCCGGCCTGCGCCCGTGCAAGCGCTGCCGCCCGCTCGAGCGCTGGCAGGACGACCCCGAAGTCGCGCTGCTGCTCGCGCTGTGCCGGCGCATCGACGCCGCGCCGGACGAACTCCCCGACGGTGCCGCACTCGCGCAGGCGGCCGGCCGCGACGTGTTCCAGCTCAACCGCCTGTTCAAGCGTTACCTCACGATCACGCCCGGCGACTACATCGAGAACGCGCGCATGCGCCGCGTGCGCCACGCGCTGCGCCATTCCGCCTCGGTCACCGACGCGATCTACGATGCCGGGCTCGGCTCGAGTCGCGGCCTGTACGAGCGCGCGCCGGGTTCGCTCGGCATGACGCCGAAGCAGTACCGCAGCGGCGGCGCCGGCCTCGAGATCTCGCATGCGACCGGCAGCACGCCGCTCGGACTCGCCTGCATCGGCGCGACCGATCGCGGCATCTGCTTCCTGCAGTTCGGCGAGGACCGCGACGCGCTGCTCGCCGCACTCGCCGCGGAGTTCCCGCAGGCGCGGCTCGCGCCGATGCGCGACGAGGCACGGCAGGCGTTCGACGCCTGGATGATCGCGCTGAACGAGCACCTCGAAGGGCGCACGCCCGATCTCGACCTGCCGCTCGACCTGCGCGGCACCGCGTTCCAGGTGCGCGTGTGGAACTACCTGCGCCGCATCCCGTACGGCGAGGTCGTCTCCTACGCCGAAGCCGCGGCCGCGATCGACGCACCGCGCGCGACGCGCGCGGTCGCCTCCGCCTGCGCGAGCAACCGCGTCGCCGTGCTGGTGCCGTGCCATCGGGTGATCCGCGGCGACGGCGCGCTCGGCGGCTACCGCTGGGGCCTGACGCGCAAGCGCACCTTGATCGACGTTGAACGGCGCGCGCGCGGCGGCGCGCCGGTCACGCGCGATTAACGCGAAAGGTGGGACGGTGGCGGCGAATCCATCCAGGGAGCAGGCCATGAAGATCGAGGACCAGCGGACGGTCGAGCTCGGCCGGCTCGCCGAACTCGTCGACGGCATCGACGTCGCGATGATGACCACGCACGCGGAGGACGGCTCGATGGTGAGCCGTCCGCTGCAGGTACTGAAACTCGACGCCGGCGGCGAATTCGTGTTCTTCACGGCGATCGACAGCTTCAAGGTCGCCCAGCTCGACGAGCACGCCGACGTCAACCTCGCGTTCTCCGATCCGCGCCGGCAGCGCTACGTGTCGGTGCGCGGCAGCGCGCGCGTCGACCGCGAGCGCGCGACGGTCGACGAGCTGTGGACGTTGCCGCAACGCGTGTTCTTCCCGCAGGGCAAGGACGACCCGCATCTCGCGGTGCTGCGCGTGCGCGTGCGCGACGCGGCGTACTGGGAGCCGGTCGGCGGCGTGGTCGCGCGCGCGCTCGATTTCATGCATGGACTGGTCGGCGAGGAGCCGGCCGACCTCGGCCGCCACGGCATCCTGCGTCGGGCGGATGCGCGCGACGCACGCGCGGGCGACGCACGCGACTAGCGCGCCGAAAGCGATCGGCAGGCGGGCGCCTCCCGTCAGTCCGTGCCGTCCTTCGCGGCGATCGGCGCCTGGCTCACCTTCGTGGTGCGCCCGCCTCGCCCCCGTGCGATCGCACCCGCTGAGACGCGCCGGCGCATACTCGCCGCGATGAAACCGCGACCGCCGACCGACCCGAACCGCCTCGATGCGCCCGCACGCATCAAGGGCCGCGGCGCGGCGTCGAACCCCGAAGGCCGCTTCGAGGGCGTCGCGAAGACGCGCGAGGACGACGGCTGGCATCGCGACGACGAGCCCGCGCCGCGACCGGACACGGTCGTCACCGCGGAGCGCGCGCGCTCGATCATCAGCCGCAACGATTCGCCCGACATCCATTTCGAGCAGTCGATCAATCCGTACCGCGGCTGCGAACACGGCTGCGTCTACTGCTATGCACGCCCGTCGCACGCGTACCTGAACCTCTCGGCCGGCATCGACTTCGAGACCAAGCTGTTCGCCAAGACCAACGCCGCCGAACTCCTGCGCGTCGAACTCGCCAAGCGCGGCTACGCCTGCTCGCCGATCAACCTCGGCGCGAACACCGATCCGTACCAGCCGATCGAGCGTCGTTACCGCATCACGCGTTCGGTGCTGGAAGTGCTGGCCGAGTGCAATCACCCGTGCACGATCATCACGAAGAACGCATTGGTCGAGCGCGACCTCGACCTGCTCGTCCCGATGGCGAAGGCGCGCCTCGTGCACGCGTTCGTCTCGGTGACCTCGCTCGACAACCGCCTGTCGAGCACGCTCGAGCCGCGCGCGAGTGCGCCGCACCGGCGCCTGGAAGCCGTCGCCGCGCTGAACGCGGCGGGCGTGCCGTGCGGCGTGATGGTCGCACCGATCATCCCGATGGTGACCGACCGCTGGATCGAGCAGATCCTCGGGCGCGCCGCGGTGGCCGGCGCGCGCCACGCGGGCTACACGATCCTGCGCCTGCCGCACGAACTCAAGGACCTGTTCAAGGACTGGCTCGCGCTGAACGTGCCCGAACGCGCCGAGCACGTGATGAGCCTGATCCGCCAGATGCGCGGCGGCAAGGACAACGACGCGCGCTTCGGCTCGCGCATGCGCGGCGAAGGCGAGTTCGCCGAGCTCGTGCGCCAGCGCTTCCGGCTCGCCTGCCGTCGCCACGGCATCAACGCGCAACGCGAGCTCGGCCTCGACACGTCGCGGTTCGCGCCGCCGCGCGCGGCGTCGCCGCAGGGTGAACTGTTCTGAGCCGGACGCGCGCGCAGCGCTATGATCCGCCGACGCCGGAGGCGGCCATGCAAGCACGAGACGACATCCCTGCCGCGCGCATCGCCGTGGCGCCGCGCCTGTTCGGCGGCGATGCCGCCGCCGGCGGTGCGTGGACACGCCAGCAGGTGTTCTTCGAGCGCACGTTGCTCGATCGCCTCGCCGACGTGGGCGCACTCGTCGTCGGCACCGGCCTCGCCGCGACGCCGGCACGCGCGACGTCCGCGGCGATCGCGTATGCGCAATGCTGCGACGGGCTGCTCCTGCAGGGCGGCACCAACCTCGCCCGCTCGGCCGACGACCTCACGCCGCTGGACCGTGCGCGCGACGCGTTCGAGTTCGCCCTGCTCGAGGCGTTCCGCGCGCTCGGCAAGCCCGTGCTCGGCATCTGCCGCGGCCTGCAACTCATCAACGTCGCCTACGGCGGGACGCTGCGCGACCTCGACGCGACCGAGGCGAAGCACCACAGCGATCCGCCCGCCTACGCGGCGCACGCGCATCGCGTGTCCTTCAGCGAAGGCGGCCGGCTCGCGCAGCTGTACGGCATCGCCGGCGGTCGCGTCAGCTCCGCGCACCGCCAGGCGGTCGCACGCCTCGGCGATGGCCTCGTCGTCGAGGCGACCTGCGAGGCGGACAGCTGCATCGAGGCCGTCCGCGCGGACGCCGACGCATTCGTGCTCGGCGTGCAATGGCATCCCGAGTTCGACCATGACGGCGATGGTCGCATCGCCGGCGCGCACCTGCTGCACCATTTCGTCGACAGCGCGCGCGACGGACCGCCACGGGGAAGCCGGCCGCCGCCGCGAAGCGACGATACGACGCGCTGATCCGTCGGAAGCGCACGCGAGCGGCGCGCCGGAACGAACGACGCCGCACGCGGTCACCCAAGTGCAAGAAAAGTACATTGTCGCCACCTGCTAGACTCGCCGACGCACGACCCGACCCCTGCGCATGCAAGCAACCGCCGATACCCGCGACGCCGCGGATGCCATCCGCTGGCGCGGCAAGCGCGCCATGCTCGAATGGCTGCGACCGAGGACGCGACGCAGCCTCGTCGCCGACGGCATCGGCGTGGCGCGCACGTCCTGGCGGTCGGCGCGAGGGGAAACGCTGGACACGATCGCACGCCGGTTCGCCGGCGCGCGCATCGCCGTGCGCAGCGACGCCGCCGACGAGGACGCGGCCGGCGGCTCCGACGCGGGGCGCCATCGCAGCGTCCTCGCGGTCGACGCCGCCGACGGCGACGCGGTCGCGCGAGCGATCGATGCGGTGTTCGCCAGCTACGCGCGTTCCGATCCGCGCGACGAAGTGTTCGTGCAACTGCAGGTGGCGCCCGTGCGCCATGCCTGCGTGGCGTTCACGCACGCACTGCCCGACGCCGCGCCGTACTACGCGGTGAGCATCGCCGCGGGCCCGCGCACCGACGCGGTCACGCGCGGCGACGCCGACGTCGACACCTGGTACGTCGCGCGCGACCGCGCCGCAGCGGTCACGTTGCCGCGCGCGGTGCGCGACTGCCTCGATGCCTTGCGCGAAGTCGAAGCGATCACCGGCATGCAGCCGTGCGAGATCGAGCTCGCGCTCGACGTGGGCGGCAGCGCATGGCTACTGCAGGCGCGCGCACTCGCATGCCCGCGGCACGACGCGCACGCGACCACGACCGCGCGCCATGCGGTCGAATCCGCGCTCGCGCGCGAGGTCGCGCCGCCGTTGCTCGGCATGATGCCGGACTGGAATCCGGCCGAACTGCTGGGCGAGCATCCGCGTCCGCTCGCGCGCACCCTGTTCGACCGCCTCGTCACGCGCCGCGCGTGGTCGATCGGCCGCGCGGCGCTCGGCCATGCCGGCGGTGGACGCGACCTGCTGCGCTTCCACGCGGGGCGCCCGTACGTCGACGTGCGCACGAGCTTCCATTCGCTGCTGCCCGCGTCGCTCGACGCGGACCTCGGCGCGCGCCTTGTCGACGCGGCCTGCGCGCGCCTGCGCGCGCAGCCGCACCTGCACGACAAGGTCGAGTTCGAGGTGATGCCGGCCGCGCTCCATTTCGGTTTCGACGCGTGGTTCGCCGCGCGCTACGCCGGCGCGTTCGCCGCCGTGGACGTCGCCGCGCTCGCCTGCGCCCTGCGCGAGCCGATGCGTCGCGCGCTCGACCGCTCGCGCACGGCGCGACTGCATGCGAGTTTCGAGCGCGACCTGCGGCTGCAGGCACCTCCCGCGCATGACGGGGCACTCGCGCGCTGGCTAGGCCGGCTCGAGTTGCGCACGGCCGCGCGCTTCGCCGAAGCCGCGCGGCAGGCGTTCATGCTCGAAGCGATGATGCGCTCGGCGGTGGAGCACGGACTGCTCGACGCGGCCATCCTGCGCCAGCTGAGGTCCGGCGCGACGGCCGGCCGCGTCGGCGACGGCGACGACGACCACGTGCGTGCAGGTACCTTCGAGATCGCCGCGCCGACGCGACGCGAATGGAGGCTCGTGGCGGCTGCGCCCGCGCTGGCCGGTCCCGCGCCGCCACCGCGAGCGCCCGTCGCGACGCGCCTTGCCGCGGCCCTGCGCGGGCTCGGCGTCGAGGCGGACGCGCACGCGCTGTGCGCGCACTACGTCGACGTGCTGCGCACGCGCGAGTTCGGCAAGTTCGCGCTCGCGCGCGCGGTCTCGCTCGGCCTCGACGCGCTCGGCGAGCGCGCACGCATCTGCGGTATCGCGCGCGACGACGCTGGCTGGCTCGAACTCGACGCGCTGCTCGACCCGTTCGCCGATCCGCACCACCTGCACGCCGCGGTCGCCGCGGCACGCCGCCGACACGCGGTCGAAGCCGGCGTGCGCATGCCGCTGCTCATCGACGGTACGCGCCTCGACGTCGTGCACCACGCCGCAGGCCAGCCCAACTACGTCGGCCACGGCCGTATCCACGGCCGCGTCGCGCGCATCGAGGCGACGACGCATCCGGCGAGCGTGCCGCTGCGCTCGATCGTTGCGATCGCGAGCGCGGACCCCGGCTATGACTGGATCTTCCAGCGCCAGCCGCGCGCGCTGCTCACCGCGTTCGGCGGGCCCAATTCGCACATGGCGATCCGCTGTGCCGCGGCGGGCGTGCCCGCGCTGCTCGGCGTCGGTCCGGATGCCTTCCGTCGCATCGGCGGCGGCGCCACGCTAGCGATCGATTTCGAGGCACGCACATGGATGAAGGGATGAACGTCGCGCGCAGGCGCGACTGGGACTACGACGCGCTCGCCGCGCACTACCGGCTGCGCGCGCCGTACGACGCGGCTGCGCTCGACGCCGCGGTCGCGCGGTCCGCGCCACACGGCGCCGATTGCGTCGACATCGGCGCCGGCAGCGGCCGCCTCACGGCCGAGCTCGTGGTGCGCGGGCTGCGCGTGACTGCGGTCGAGCCGAGCGCGCCGATGCGCGCGATCGGCGAGCGCGAAGTCCCGGCCGCGCGCTGGATCGGCGCCGACGCCGAGCACTGCGGGCTCGACGCCGACTGCTGTTCCGTGCTCACGTTCGGTTCGTCGTTCAACGTGATGCCTGTGCGCAGCGCGCTCGACATCGCCGCGCGGCTGCTGCGGCCGCGCGGTGCGCTGCTCGTGCTGTGGAACCACCGTGACCTCGATGATCCGCTGCAGCAGCGCGTGCAAGCCGCGATCGAACGTCACGTGCCCGGCTACGCGCACGGCAGCCGCCGCGACGATCCGTCGGCGACGATCGAGGCCGACGGCCGCTTCGGCGCGGTCGAGCACATCGTCGGCCGGTTCATGCACCGCGTGCGCGCGGACGACTTCGTCGACGGCTTCCGTGCCCATGCCACGCTCGTGCGCCAGGCGGGTGCGGCGATGCCGGCCGTGCTCGATGCGATGCACTCCGCGCTCGCCGGCCACGCCGCGATCGACGTTCCGTTCACGACGCGCATCTGGCTCGCGTGGCGGCGCGAGAGCGCGTGACAGCCGCGATCGTCCTCGCCGCGGGGCGCGGTTCGCGCCTCGGGCGCCATGCGCGCCACCTGCCGAAGGCGCTCGTGCGCGCCGGCGGGCGGACGCTGCTCGACTGGCAACTGCAGGCGCTGCGCGCGAACGGGCTCGCACCGATCGTCGTCGTCGGTGGCTATCGCGCGACGCAGCTCGCGCGCGCCGGCGTCGAAGCCGTGCTCGCGCCGAGGTGGCACGAGACCGGCCCGCTCGCTTCGCTCGCTGCGGCGCAGCCGTCGCGCTTCGAGCAAGGTTTCCTGCTCGCCTACGCCGATTGCCCGCACCATCCCGCGAACATCGCCGCATTGCTCGACGCACGCGCGGACGTCGCGGTGGCGGGCGACCGGCAGTGGCAGCGGCTCTGGCGCGAGCGCCATGGCGACCCTCTCGTCGACGCCGAGACCTATCTCGCCGCGGACGGCCGCCTGCGCGCGATCGGCGCATGCCCGCGCTCGCTCGATGAGGTGCAGGCGCAGTTCGCCGGGCTCATCCGTTTCAGCGCCGCGGGCTGGGTGCGCGCTTCGTCGTTCGCGTGCGCCGCGCACGACGCGACCTCGCTGCTCGCGGCGATGCTGCGCGAGGGCGTCGATGTCGCCGACGTGCCGCTCGACGGACGCTGGTGCGAGATCGACAGCGCGGACGATCTTCGCCTGTGTCGTCGCCGCCTGCATGGGAACGCGCCGTGGAGCCACGACTGGCGCCCGCGCGCGGAGGACGGCGCATGGGCGTGATCTGGATCACCGGGCTACCCGGTGTCGGCAAGAGCAGCGCGGCAGCCGCTGTCGTCGCGCTGCTGCACGAGGCCGGCGAACATGCGCTTCTGCTCGACGGCGATCGCCTGCGCGCGGCGCTCGCGCCGCTCGGCGGCGGCTACGGCGAGCGCGACCGGCGGCGCCTAGCCGAGGTCTACGCCAATCTCGCCGCCGACGCGAGCGCGCAGGGAATCACCGCCGTCGTCGCGACGGTGTCGCTGTTCGCCGACGTGCATGCGCGCAATCGCGAACGCTTCGCGCGCTACCTCGAGGTGCTGCTCGCCTGCGACGAGGTCGAGCGCGAGCGCCGGCGCCCGCGCCCGGTCGACGGTGCACCCGAGGTCGGCCGCGACATTCCGGCCGAATGGCCGCTCGCGGCGGAGCTGCGCCTCGACAGCGGCACCGCATCGCCCGCGCAGATCGGCGCGCGCATCGTCGCGCGCTGGGGCGAGGCGCGCGATGCATGACCTGACGCGCTTCCACGCCGTGCCCGACCGGCCCGGCTACGACCGCTACACGATCGAGATCGCCTCGCCGGAGCTTCCGTGCGGCGCGTCCTGGCTCGCGAACTGCCTGATCGAACTCGGCGTGCCGGCGTGGAAGCCGTGGGGCAGCGACGACGCCACGCACTGGGCGACCGGCGACGACGGATCACACCGCTACGTCGGCGGCGACAACGGCTGGAGCCGGCTGCTGCCCGCCCTGCGCGACGGGCGCACGTTGCGTTTCCGCGCAGGCGCGTGCGTGCGCGTCCATCACGTCTGGCCCGGCGTGTATCCGGCGGCGGCGCGCCGCGTGCTGTTCGTGCGCGATCCGTGCGACGCGCTGTACTCGGACTGGCGCCGCCACCTCGCGCACGCTGGAACGACGCCGGATTTCCGCGCCTACTGCAATGCGCGCTACTTCCACTACCCGCTGTCGCGGCGCGACTACCTGCGCGTGTTCCTGCGCAGCTGGCGGCACGAGGCGGAGCGTTCCGACATCCGCGTCGTGCGCTTCGAGGACTATCGCGCGGATGCGCTCGCGACGCTCGCCGGCGTGGCCGCATGGCTCGGGCTCGACACGACGCCAGGCGAGCTCGCGCGCGCCGCGGACGCGTCGTCGGTCGAACGCGTCAAGGCCGAGGATCGCCGGCTGCTAGGGCTCGGCGTCGTCGACCGCACGCTCCTGCGCGGCGAGCCGCCGGGTGAGAGCACGCGCGAACTCGATGCGCCGACGATCGCCTGGCTGCGCGGTGCGTTCGCCGATGTCGACGACTGGCTCGGCTACGCGACCGGCGCGTCGCCGGTCGCCGAGCGCCCTTGCGACGACGGCTTGCACGAAGCGGTGATCGGCGCGCTGCATGCGGCGGGTATTCCGCTCGCGCGATCGGACCGGCTCGCGCTCGTGTTGCGCGACGCGCTCGCCGGTGTCACGCGCACCGACGCGTGACCCGCGCATGATCGACGCACGGGCACGGGAGCGCGATCAGGGACGGAACAGCAGCCAGGCGAGCGCGCCGATCACCCCGAACTTCACGATGTAGTAGACGTGCTTGTTCCATTCGCGCAGGCGCTTGGCCGGCTGGCGCAACTTGTAGAAGTAGCCGAACGCGCGGTTGAGGCCGCCGGTGCGGTCCGCATCGGTGTTCGGCGAACTCGCCGCAGCGACGAAGTTGCGCGCGACGAAGCGGTTGAGCGCGGTCGCCCAGCGCCAGCGCATCGGCCGCTCGATGTCGCAGAACAGGATGATGCGGTCGTGTTCTGTCGTGTTCTCGGCACGATGGATGTAGGTCTCGTCGAACATGACGGCCTCGCCGTCGCGCCAGCTGTAGCGTTCGCCGTCGACCTCGATGTAGCAGCGGTCGTCGCCGGGCGTGACCAGGCCGAGGTGGTAGCGCAGCGAGCCGGCGTACGGGTCGCGGTGGCGGCGCAGTTCGCCGCCGGGCGGGAGTTCGGCGAACATCGCGGCCTTCACCGTCGGGATCGCGCGCAGCAGTTCGGTCGTGCGCGGGCACAGTTCGCGCGCGGACGGATGCGCGTCGTCGTACCACTTGAGGTAGAAGCGCTTCCAGCCGCGGCGGAAGAACGAGTTGAAGCCGACGTCGTTGTGGCGGTCGGACGACTTGATCTGCTGCGCCGCGCGCAGCGCGAGCGCCTCCTCGCGGATCTCCTGCCAGCGCTCGCGCAGCGGCGCGAGTTCGGGGAAGCGCTCGACGCCGACGTAACGCCCGTTCGGCACGCCCGAACACGCGTACAGCAGCACGTTGAGCGGCGCCATGAAGGTCGAGTGGTCGGTGATCTGGCGGGTCAGGCGCAGCCGCACGCGACCACGGAAATGCACGTACGCCGCGCATGCGAGGAACACCACGAGGACGACCCACTTGATCACGCCAGCCTGCTCCGGCGGGCGAACGGCGCCCGCAGCCGCGTAGGATAGCGCCGAGCGCGCTGCGCCGCAGCAAGGCCGATCCTTCCTTGCCGCGGGCGCGTCAGGCCGAGATCGCGAGACGCTCGCTGCGGTAGACCCAGGCGGTGACGAGGCAGGCGAGCAGCGCGGCCAGCGCGGTCGCGCCGAAGCACAGGCCGAGCTGGTACGGCGCGATCGGGTCGCCGCGCAGCAGGCGCATGATCGATACCTGCTGGCCCATCAGCGGCACCGCGTACATCCAGCTCTGCGTCTTGAGCGGGAACAGCGACAGCAGCAGGGTCGGGATCACCGGCACGAACATCAGCAGCGAAAGGTAGGTCTGCGCCTCGCGGAAGCTCTTGGCGAACGCCGCGGCGAGCGTCTGCAGGCTCGCGAGCATCACCACCAGCGGCAACATCACGAACAGCGTCGCGAGCGCGAACGAGGCGCCGAGCTCGAGGCTCATGCCGAGTTTGGCGGTCGGCAGGAACCGTCCCGCGATCGAGAACGCGACGATGCTGAGCACGAGGCTGGTGAAGGCGAACGCGGCGGTCGCGCCGAGCTTGCCGGCGAGGATGCCGCCGCGGCCGACCGGGTTGACGAGCAGCGGCTCGAGCGACTGGCGCTCGCGTTCGCCCGCGGTGGTGTCGATCGCCAGCGCCATGCCGCCGATGAATACGCCCAGAATGAAGAAGTACGGCAGCATGCCGAACAAGGTGCCGCTGCGCGCCTGCGCGGTCGACTGGTCGCGCTCGGCCACGACCAGCGGCCGCGTCACGTTCGGCGACACGCCGCGCGCGACGAGGCGCAGCGCGCCGGTCTGCTGCGCGTACGCGTCGAGCAGTCCGTGCAGGCGCGCGACCGAACCTTGCGCGTCGCGCTGCGACTGGTCGTAGACGAGCTCGACCTGCGCCGGATCGCCCTTCGCCCAGGCCTCGGCGTAGCCGGCCGGGATGCGCAGCACGAGGTCAACGTCCTGCTCGCGCACCGCGCGCTCGGGATCGGCCGGCGCGTCCTTGATTTCTACGCCCGCGCGCCGCAGCGCAGCGACGAGGTTGGGTGCGTTGGCCGCGCCCGCGACCGGTACCGGCAGCGGCTTGTCGGCCTTGTCGAGTTCGCGCGTGATCGCCGCGTTGATGATGAGCACGAACATCAGCGGCGCCAGCAGCGGCCCGGTCAACAGCGTGTTGATCACGGTGCGGCGGTCGCGCAGGTTCTCGCGCACTTCCTTCCAGAACACGGTCAGTGCGGCTCTCATGCGGCGAGTCCTTCTTCCGAACCGATGATCTTCACGAACGCGTCCTCGAGCGTCGCCGCGCCGGTCTGCTCGCGCAGCGCCTCGGGCGCGGCGTCGGCGACGACGCGGCCGCGCGCGATGACGACGATGCGGTCGCACAGCGCGCCGACCTCCTGCATGATGTGGCTGGAGAACAGCACGCAGCGTCCTTCCTGCTTGAGGCGCAGCATGAACGTGCGCATCGCGCGCGTCGCCATGACGTCGAGGCCGTTGGTCGGCTCGTCGAGGATCACGTTGCGCGGATCGTGCACGAGTGCGCGCGCGATCGCGGTCTTCACGCGTTGCCCCTGCGAGAAGCCTTCGGTGCGTCGGTCCACGATGTCGCGCATGTCGAGTGCGGCGACGAGGGCGTCGATGCGCCGGCGACGCGTGTCCGCGTCGATGTCCTGCAGGCGCGCGAAGTACTCGATGTTCTCGTACGCGGTGAGGCGCTTGTACAGGCCGCGCGCGTCGGGCAGCACGCCGAGGCGGCGACGCACCGCCGCGGCGTCGCCGGCGGCATCGATGCCGTCGACGAGCACCTCGCCGCGGTCGGGCCGCATCAGCGTGTAGAGCATGCGCAAGGTGGTCGTCTTGCCGGCGCCGTTCGGGCCGAGCAGGCCGGTGATCTCGCCGTCGCGCGCGACGAACGAGACGCCGTCGACCGCGGTCACCGCGCCGAACGCCTTGTGCAGGTCGCGGGCTTCGATCATGGTGCGCCATCCTTGCCGAAGGACGAAGACGGCCCGTCCTGGACCGTCTTCGTCTCGCTGCGTCCGGCGCAGGTCCGGACGCGGCTCCGACGCAGCCTCGTCGGCTGCGCGGCGCGCCCTCCGTGGCGCGCACTGCGACGGCACCACACGGCACTCGAAACGTTCATGGCGCGGCTCCGTTGAAGTCGATGAATGCGGGTTGCGCGGAGAAGTCGGCGATGCAACCGGCATCGAGCGCGGCGGCGTCGAGCGTGTCGACGAAGCGCGCGACGAGCTTGGGCAGGCAACCGCGTCCCATCACGCTGTGGCCCTGTCCCTTCGCGACGAGCACGCGGCCGTGCGGCAAGGTCTTGGCGATCTGCTCGGCGTAACGCGGCGGCGTCACCGGATCGAATTCGCCCGCGAGCAGCAGCACCGGCTTGTCGCTCGCGAACGCTGCATGGAAATCGTCCGCGCGTGCACCGTGCGGCCAGATCGTGCACTGCGCGCGCAGGGTATCGACGAACTCGCTGCCGAGCAGGGTCGTGGCATCGTCGCCGGACGCCGGCAGCAGGTCGGCGTCCTCGCTGCAGATCACCGACAGCTGCATCGCGTTCTCGGCGAGGCTTTCGAGGTCGCGGCCGAGCATGCGGATCTGCCCCGCGAGCGAGGCGTAGTCGCCGGCCTGCGCGCGCGCGATACCGAGTGGCAGCAGCGCGCTCGTCTCGGGCAGGTACGCGTACATGCGCACGAGGCCGGCCAGCACGGCGGGGCCGAGCTTCATCGTGCGCTGCGCATGGTCGAACGGGTCGCGATAGGCGACTTCGACCGGTCGCGCGCGCAACGTTTCGCGCAGATGCAGCAGGTTCGCCCACGGATCGCCGTACGCCTTCGCGCACGCGGGCGCGGCCTTGCACGCGGCGAACTGCGCCTGCAGCGCGACGTCGAGGTTGCGCGCGAACTCGGCGCCGAGCGCGTGCTCATTCGGCACCGCACTGTCGAGCACGATGCTGCGCACGCCCCGCGGGTAGCGCGCCGCGTATTGCTGCGCGACGCGCGTGCCGTAGGAGACGCCGACGAGGTCGAACTGCGGCGAGCCGAGCGCGGCGCGCACCGCTTCGAGGTCGCGCAGTGCGTCGCCGGTCGTGTAGAAGCGCGGATCGGCGTGCTTCGACACCGCGTCGAGGCAGGCGCGCGTGCGTGCGCGCACGCGCTCGAGGTCGAACGGCTGCTCGGTGTCGTCGCCGTCCTCACCCTTGCAGTTCAGCGCGTTCGAGCCGCCGGTGCCGCGCTGGTCGAGCAGCAGCACGTTGCGGTGCTCGAGCAGCGGTGCGAAGCCCCCGCGCGCGCGCGGCCAGGCCTCGGTCGCGGCCTGGCCCGGGCCACCCGCGAGCAGCACGACGAGGTCGCGCTCGGCCAGCGGCGCGTTGCCGCGCACGAGCGCGAGCTTGAGGTCGATACGGCGGCCGTCCGGGTGCTGCCAGTCCTCGGGCACCTGGAACGGCGCGCACCATGCCGGCGTCGTCGCCGCGGTCTGGTCGGTCTCGAGCTCGCACGGCGCGAACGCGAGCGTACCGAGCGTGAAGCCGCGCTCGCCCGGCTTCTGCACGAGGTCGGCACCGGGCGCCGCGCCACCGCCGTGGTCGGCCGGGCGCCAGAGCGCCTTGCCGGCGACGGCGGCGACCGCGAGCGCGATCGCGGCGGCCTTGAGGGCGTTGCGGGAGTCCATCGTTCTCATTCCTCCGGGTGGAAGATCGCTTCGATCGGCTTGCGGAACAGGCGCGCGATGCGGAACGCGAGCGGCAGGCTCGGGTCGTACTTGCCCGTCTCGATCGCGTTGACGGTCTGGCGCGACACCGCGAGCTGCTCGGCGAGTTCGCCCTGCGACCAGCCCTTCGCCTCGCGCAACGCGCGCACCTGGTTGTTCATCGATAACGCCAGTGCGCCCACAGTTGCGCGAGCAGGTAGACGCCGATCAGCACCGGCGACGCGAGGATCATGCGCACGGGCAGCACGCCGGCACCATCGAGCAGGCCGAGCGCGAGCAATACGGGGATGCCGAGCGCGAGCGCCGTGGTGGCCGCCTCGAGCTCGATCCGCTGGCGCAATTCGTCGGCGGCACGGATGCGGCGGAACTCGAGCACGACGAAGCCGAGCACGGGCGGTACCGGCGCGAGCGCCGCGGCGGCGCGTGCCCACGGCGTCGTGAAGCCCGGGCCGAACACCAGCGCGAGCGCGATCGAGCCGAGATAGAGCGTCATCAGCAGCGCGCTGAGCCGCCAGTAGCGTGGCGTCGCGCCGGCGCAGAAGTACTCGCGGAGCATGCGGGTCGCCTGTCAAGTTCGCTTGACATCATGCTGCGCCGGGAGCCAGCCGCGTGTCAAGCACCCTTTACATGCGTCCGCGCAGAATGCCGCAGTTGCGCAAATTTGGCCCAGGCCAGGCGCGAATGCGACGCCGGCTGCGCCCCTACGCCCGCGGATTGTCAGGCTCTGCCGAAATGTGACGGCGTTCTCATTTGGCACACCCCTTGCTTAAGCCTACGCACCTGCGCTTGCCGACGATCCGAAGGGGTCGATTTCGCCTGATGCGGGGCTCCGTCCTCCGGGACATTCGAAAAAAGGCTCAGCACATGAACGTCAAACTCTCCGGCGCGATCGCGCTGGCTGCCCTCGGCTTCGCCTTCGCCACGGCGCAGGCCGCGACCGTCACCAACTCGATGCCGGTCAAGATCACGATCCAGAACGCTTGCAACGTCACCACCACCGCGCCGACCACGCTCGACTTCGGCACCCAGGGTCCGCTGGTCGCGAACATCGACCAGACCTCGACGATCACCGTCACCTGCACCAACCTCGCTCCCTACAACGTGGGCCTCAACGGCGGCGTCAGCGGCAGCGTGACCGCGCGCACGATGCTGAACGGCACGACGCCGGTGAACTATTCGCTGTTCCGCGACAGCGCGCGTACCCTGAACTGGGGCAACACCGTCGGCACCGATACACTCGCCGGCACGGGCAACGGCTCCGCGCAGTCGGTCACCGTCTACGGCCGCGTTCCGCCGCAGACGACCCCGGCCGCCGGCGTCTACACCGACAACGTCACGGTCACGGTCACCTACTGAGGTTCGCCACCATGCGTCGGAACGTCGTCTGCGGCATCGTCCTGGCGGCATTGCTCACGACGGCGGGCAAGGTGGGTGCGTCCGGTCTGCAGGTCGCACCCATCGGCCTCGAACTCACGCCTTCGAGTTCGGCGCAGGGGCTTTGGCTGACCAATACCGGCGATCGCGAATTGCGCGCGCAGGTGCGCGTGTTCCACTGGACCCAGGCGAGCGGCAAGGACGACCTCGCCGCGAGCCAGGGCCTCGTCGCGAGTCCGCCGATGCTCGAACTCGCACCCGGCGCACGCCAGCTGGTGCGGATCATCCGCACCGGCGGCGCGTCGTCCGGTGGCAACGAGGACGCGTTCCGCGTACTCGTCGACGAACTTCCGCAGGCCGCGCAGGCGCAATCGAGCGGCCTGCAGTACGTGCTGCGCTATTCGATCCCGGTGTTCGTCGCCGGCGCACCGGCCTCCGATGCCGACGTCGCCGCGGCCCTGCAGTGGTCGATCGAGCGCGAAGGCAACGGCGCGGCGCTGGTCGTGCGCAACCCGGGCACGCGCCACGCGCAGATCAGCGATTTCGAACTCCATGGCGGCAGCGGCGACGCGCTCGAATCGGCGACGGGCCTGTACGGCTACGTGCTGCCGGGCATGACGATGCGCTGGCCGCTCAAGGCGACGCCGGACCGCCTCGGCGGCCCGCTCGCGATCAAGGCGAAGATCAATGGCAAGGCGATCGATCAGGCACTTGCGGTCGGCCTGTCTCGCTAGCGCCCTGCTGCACGGGCTCGCGACCGCGGCGCCGGATCCCGGCCCGACGCCCGACCCGGTGCCGGACCCGTCGAGCCTCACGGTCATTCCCGAGCGCGCGTCCGCGGGCATCGGACAGGACCTCTACCTCGAGGTCGTGCTGAACGGCAATCCGACGCGCAAGATCGCGCATTTCATGCGCGACGGCGAACGCCTGCGCGCGAGCGCGGCGACCCTGCGCGAACTGGGCTTCCGCCTGAAGGGTCGCGAGGGCGATGCCTCGCTCGACCTGCGCGAGATCGCCGGCACCTCGTTCCGCTACGACGAGGAGCGCCAGCGCGTCGAGATCGATGCGCCGGCCGACCAGCTCGACCAGGCGACCTCCGTGCTCAACGCGACCGTCGCCGTGGTGCCCGAACCGCAGGCTTCGCCGGGCGCGCTGCTCAACTACGACCTGTACGGCACGCGCGACCAGCACGACGCACTCGGGCTGTCCGCATTCGCCGAGCTGCGCCTGTTCAACGCCTGGGGCGTGCTGTCGACCACTGCGCTCTCGCGCGTGACCGATTCGCCGGGCAGCGGCTGGGGCGCCGATTCGATGCGTCTCGACACGACCTTCAGCCACTCGTTCGTCGATCGCGCGCTGACCCTGCGCATCGGCGACGCGGTCAGCGGCAACCTGTCGTGGACGCGCGCGACGCGCTTCGGCGGCATCCAGCTGCAGCGCAACTTCGCGCTGCAGCCCGATCTCGTCACGTTCCCGGTGCCGGCGTTCTACGGCCAGGCGACGCTGCCGTCGACGGTCGACCTCTACATCAACGGCCTCAAGCAATACAGCAGCCCGGTGCCGGCCGGGCCGTTCCAGCTCAACACGGTGCCGATCGTCAACGGCAACGGCCAGGCGCAGGTCGTGATCACCGATGCGATGGGCCGGCAGAACACGCTCGATTTCTCCTTCTACACGGCCAACCAGCTGCTGCGCAGCGGGCTCAGCGACTTCTCGTTCGAAGCCGGCTACGTGCGCAAGGGATACGGCGTCACCTCGTTCTCCTACGCGCACGACCCGGCCGCGAGCGGCAGCTGGCGCTACGGCCTCACCGACTGGCTCACCGTCGAAAGCCACGCCGAAGCGAGCGCCGGCCTCGCCAACGCGGGCGCGGGCGCGGTGCTCGGCGTCGGCCGCGCCGGCATCGTCAACCTCGCGCTCGCGGGCAGCCGCGACCACGGCGACGACGGCACGCAGGCGCAGCTCGGCTACACCTGGCGCAACGACCACTTCAACTTCTCGCTCGACAGCACGCGCACGTTCGGCGGCTACCGCGACGTCGCCGCGGCATTCGGCCGCGCGCCGCCGCGCCGCTCGGACCGTGCGCTCGCGGGCGTCATGCTCGGCCGCGCCGGCAGCCTCGGCGTCAGCTACGTCGAGCAGCGCTATCCGGGCGAGGAACGCACGCGCTTCGCGAGCGGCTACTACTTCCTCGCACTCGGTCGCCGCTGTTCGTTCAGCCTGAGCGCGAACCAGAACCTCGACGACCACCGCGATCGCAGCGTGTTCGCCGGGCTCACCTTCAGCTTCGACGACAACCGCTCGCTCGGCCTGTCCGCGCAGCACGACGCCAACGGCAACACCGTGGTGGTCGACGCGAACCGCCCGATCAATCCCGACGGCGGCTACGGCTGGCGCGTGCGCGCCGAGGACGGCAGCAACGGCCACGGCGGCCAGGCCGAGGTCGGCTATCGCGCCGAACAAGTGCAGCTGCTCGCCGGCATCGAGAACCGCGACGACGAAACGCGCGCGTACGCCGACGCCGCCGGCGCGCTCGTGTTCATGGACGGCCAGCTGTTCGCCTCGCGGCGCATCGACGACGCGTTCGCGGTGGTGTCGGCGAACGGCGTCGGTGGCCTGCCCGTGCTGCTCGAGAACCGCCCGATCGGCACCACCGACGCGCGCGGCGACCTGCTCGTCACGCCGCTCAATGCGTACCAGCGCAACAAGCTGTCGATCGACCCGATGCAGCTGCCGGCGGACGTGCGCATCGACCGCGTCGACGCGCAGGTGACGCCGTCCGACCGCGCCGGCATGCTCGTGCGCTTCGGCGTCGAGACCGTGCGCGCCGCGTCGATCGTGCTGCACGACGCGAACGGCAAGCCGCTGCCGGTCGGCAGCCTCGTCAGCCTCGCCGGCAAGCCGGCGTCGGCGACCGCGGTCGGCTACGACGGCGTCGTCTATCTCGAAGGCCTCGCCGACCACAACACGCTCGCGGTGCAGACGCCGACCGGTACCTGCTCGGTCGGCTTCGACTACCGTGCGCCGGCCCACACGGTGCCGGTGATCGGCCCGCTCGCATGCACCGGGAGTCCGCGATGAAACCGTCCCTCCGCATCCTGCTCGTGCTGCTGCTCTCGGCCGGCGGCACGCAGGCGCTCGCCCAGAACGTCGCCTGCAGCGCGACGATGAGCAATGTCGCGTTCGGCACGGTCAACCCGCTGTCGAGCCTGACCACCGCGAACGCGACGCTCAACTACACCTGCACCAACAGCGCGACGTCGACGCGCTACGCGACGGTCTGCTTCAGCATCGGCGACGGCGCGCAGGGCTCGGGCCAGACCAATCCGCGCGAGATGCAGGATGGTGCGGCCGACGTGCTGCAGTTCCAGCTGTACCAGAATGCGTCGTACTCGACCGTCTGGGGCAGCAGCTTCTTCGGCGTGTTCAACACGCCGTACATGGTCAACCTGACCATTCCGCGCCGCACCGGCGGCACCAACGGCTCGGTCAGCGGCAGTGCGACGATGTACGGCCGCGTCAACGCCGGCCAGGCCGGCGCGATCCCGGGCAGTTACCAGGACAGTTTCGCGGGCGGCCATACCGCGCTCACGATCAACGAAGCGATCGGCTCGCCGCCGGGCAGCTGCGACACGACGATCGACAGCAACTTCGGCTTCACCGTGACCGCGACCGTCGCCAAGCAGTGCAGCGTGACCGCGACGACGCTCGACTTCGGCACGGTCGGCCTGCTGCTCGCCAACACGCTCGGTACCTCGACGATCGGCGTGCAGTGCTCGAGCGGCAGCGCCTGGAACGTCGGCCTCGACAAGGGCAGCAACGGCGCCTCGATCACCACGCGCAAGATGGCGTCGGGCGCGAACCTCGTCGGCTACCAGCTCTACTCGAACGCGGCACGCACGACCGTATGGGGCGACACGGTCGGCAGCAACACGGTCGCAGGCACCGGCAACGGCAGCGTGCAGAACCTCACCGTCTACGGCAGCGTGCCGGCGCAGACGACGCCTGCGGCCGGCACCTACAACGACACGATCACCGTCACGGTGACCTACTGACCCCGCTCAGCGCGAGGAGACGTACTTCTCGCGGCGGATGTGCGGTACCGGCAACCCGGCCTCCTTGAGCAGCGCGAACGCCTCGTCGACCATGTTCGGGTTGCCGCACAGGTAGGCGATGTCGTTCGCCGCGTTCGGGCCGAGCTCGCCGAGCGCGACCTGCGCGCGGCCATGGCGGTCGTGCGGGCGCGGCACCGCGCGCGGCGTGCGGCTGAGGCAGGGATGGAACGTGAAGCCGGGCACCTCGCGCGCGAACGCCTCGAATTCGTCGCCGTAGAGCAGCTCGGTCTCGTTGCGCGCGCCGTAGACGAGCGCGAACGTGCAGCCGCGCGATTGCGTCAGCGCGCGGATCTGCGGCAGCATCGCGCGGTACGGCGTCACGCCGGTGCCGGTCGCGACGAGCAGGTAGCGCGAGTTGGTGTCGCCGTCCATGAGGCAGAAGCGCCCGTAGGGACCGCTCGCCTCGATCGTGCCGCCTTCGTCGAGCGTCGACAGCAGCTCGGTCGCGGCGCCGCCCTCGACGTAGGACACCGCGATCTCGATGCGCTGCACCGGCGCCTTGCCGTCGCCGACGGTCGCGACCGAGTAGCTGCGCTTGGTCGGCTTGCCGTCGGCGTAGTGGAAGTGGATCTGCAGGAACTGGCCGGGCACGAACGCGAACGGCGTGCCGTCCTCGCGTTCGAACGCGAGGTGGCGGACGGTGGGGGCGAGCATGTGGCTCGCGGCGAGGCGGAGCTTGAAATGTTCCATCGAGGCAGCAGGTAGGACGCGCAAAACGGCCCGCTATACTACCAGCAGCCGCCAAACGACCCCGCCCCGGCGATCCCAGGCTCCATGACCACGACCCCCGCGCTCGACGTCGTCGAGCTGAAGAAGACCTACGCGAACGGCGTCGAGGCGCTCAAGGGCGTCTCGCTCCGCGTCCAGCCCGGCGATTTCTTCGCCCTGCTCGGCCCGAACGGCGCCGGCAAGTCGACCCTGATCGGCATCCTGTCCTCGCTCGTCAACCCGAGCAGCGGCGACGCGCGCATCTTCGGCGTGTCGATCCGCGAGCAGCGCAGCGCCGCGATGCGCCTGATCGGCCTGGTGCCGCAGGAGCTCAACTTCAACATGTTCGAGAAGCCGTTCGACATCTGCGTGAACCAGGCCGGCTTCTACGGCATCCCGCGCGCGGAAGCGGGCGAGCGCGCCGAGAAGTACCTCAAGCAGCTGCAGCTGTGGGACAAGGCGTTCCAGCCCGCGCGCACGATGTCGGGCGGCATGAAGCGGCGCCTGATGATCGCGCGCGCGATGATGAGCGAGCCGAAGCTGCTGATCCTCGACGAGCCGACGGCCGGCGTCGACATCGAGATCCGCCGCTCGATGTGGAAGTTCATCAGCGCGATCAATGCCGCCGGCACCACGGTCATCCTCACCACGCACTACCTCGAGGAAGCCGAACAGCTCTGCCGCAACATCGCCATCATCGACAAGGGCCGCATCATCGAGAACACCACGATGAAATCGCTGCTGTCCAAGCTCGACGTCGAGACCTTCGTGCTCGACCTCGAACGCCCGTGCGCGAACCTGCCCGAGGTGCCCGGCGTCGCGTTCAGCCGCGTCGACGACGTGACGCTCGAAGCCGAGATGTCGCGCGAGCACGACCTCAATTCGATGTTCGCCGCGCTCACCGAGCGCGGCATCGCGGTGCGCTCGATGCGCAACAAGGCGAACCGGCTGGAGGAGCTGTTCGTGCGCCTGGTCGAAACCGGCAGTGCCGACGCCGGCAAGGCGGCCGCATGAGCGCGAACCCGAATGTCGTCGCGTTCGGCACGATCACGCGCCGCGAAGTCGTGCGCATCCTGCGCATCTGGATGCAGACGCTGCTGCCCTCGGCGATCACGATGACGCTGTACTTCGTCATCTTCGGCCGCATGGTCGGCAGCCGCATCGGCGAGATCGCCGACGGCATCCAGTACATCGACTACATCGTGCCCGGCCTGATCATGATGGCGGTGATCACGAACAGCTACGGCAACATCTCCTCGTCGTTCTTCGGATCCAAGTTCGGCCGCTACGTCGAGGAGATGCTCGCCTCGCCGATGCCGAGCTGGGTCATCCTCGCCGGTTACGTCACCGGCGCGGTGCTGCGCGGCCTCATCGTCGCGCTGATCGTGCTCGCGATCTCGCTGTTCTTCACGCGCATCCACCTGTACCACCCATGGATCACGCTCTCGACCGTGCTGCTCACCGCGATCGTCTTTTCGCTGGCCGGCTTCGTCAACGCGGTCTATGCGAAGAAGTTCGACGACATCGCGCTGGTGCCGACCTTCGTGCTGACGCCGCTGACCTACCTCGGCGGCGTGTTCTATTCGGTGAACCAGCTCGGCTCGCCGTGGCGCGAGATCAGCCACGCGAACCCGATCCTCTACATGGTCAACGCGTTCCGCTACGGCCTGCTCGGCATCAGCGACATCCCGATGTGGACCGCCTACGCGGTCATGCTCGCGTTCGCGGTCGTGCTCGCAGCGATCGCGCTGACCCTGCTGCGCCGCGGCGTCGGCCTGCGCAGCTGACGGCGGAAGCCCGCCTGTGGGAGCGGCGGAAGCCGCGATGCCTTGAGGGCCGAGGGCTGCGGGTTGAAGAGCATCGCGGCTTCCGCCGCTCCCACGATGCTTGCAGGCCGGCGTGCATCCCCGTGAACACTGCGTCACCGCCGCACCGACTGGTCCGCGCGTCGCGCGCACCCTACCTTGGGCGTCAGCGGTGCCCGGTGCGGGCACGAAGGAAACGACGATGATCGAACGCAGACCATTCAACCAGCTCGGCGGAGCCGACCACGGCTGGCTCAAGGCGAAGCACCATTTCTCGTTCGCGGGCTACCACGACGCCTCGCGCATGGGCTGGGGCAACCTGCGCGTGTGGAACGACGACGAGATCGCCGCGCAGAGCGGCTTCCCGCCGCATCCGCACGCGGACATGGAGATCATCACCTACGTGCGCGACGGCGCGATCACCCATCGCGACAACCTCGGCAACCAGGGCCGCACCGCCGCCGGCGACGTGCAGGTCATGAGCGCGGGCAGCGGCATCCAGCATGCCGAGTACAACCTCGAGGACGAGACGACGCGCATCTTCCAGATCTGGATACTGCCGACGCGCCGCGGCGGTTCGCCGTCGTGGGGCGCGCGACCGTTCCCGAAGGGTGACCGATCGGGCCGCTTCGTCACGCTCGCCAGCGGCATCGCCGGCGACGGCGACGCGCTGCCGATCCGCACCGACGCACGCGTGCTCGGCGCGACGCTCAAAGCCGGCGAATCGGTGCGCTACGAGCTCGGCGCGGGTCGCCACGCCTATCTCGTGCCCGCCGCGGGCAGCGTCGAGGTGGACGGCTTGCGCGTCGATGCGCGCGACGGCGCGGCGATCCGCGACGTCGACGCGTTCGAGGTCACCGCCCTCGCCGACGCCGAGGTCGTGCTCGTCGACAGCGCGTGACCCTGCGACCGGCGTGGCGCCGATGCGCCACGCCGGCGAGATCCCGGGGCGCGGAATCCCTGCAGGTACCGTCGCCGGCGCGAGTCGCCTATCATGCGCAAGGTAGTTGTCCGGACGAGGACACGACGTGCATCGTTCAGCATGGTGTCGCATCGCGGCAGGCCTGGCGCTCGGATGGCTGGGCGCGGTGCCGCCTTCGGCGTGCGCGACCGCGCCATCGCCGCTGCCGGATCTTCCGCTCGGAGTCGCCGGCGACGTCCATGCGATCGCGCGCCAAGCCGACGGTGCCATGGTCATCGGCGGCGACTTTTCGATGATCGACGGCGTCCAGCGCAGCCATCTCGCGCGACTGCGTGCGGACGGCTCGCTCGATCCGGACTGGAACCCGTCCGTCGACGGCGTGGTTCGCGCCCTCGCCGTCGACGCGAGCGGACGCGTCTACGTCGCCGGTTCGTTCGACGCGGTCGGTGGCGAACCACGCCACGATATCGCCCGCATCGCGGCCGGCCGGCACGGCGACGTCGATCGCGCATGGAACCCCGGCAGGAACATCGACGCCACGTACGGCTTTGCCGCCTTGGCGGTGGGCCTGCATGGCGACGTATTCGCGGCCGGCGAGGTGGCGGGGCCTGCGCAGCTCGGCCCGCATCATGCGGTGAAGATCTCCGCCGCAGGCCTCATCGACCCGCAATGGAATCCGACGCTTCGCAGCAGCGTGCACGCGATCATGTCCGATACGCGAGGCTTCCTGTACGTGGTCGGCGGCGCGTCCTACGGCGAAGTCGCCGTGCACAAGGTCACCGAGACCGGCCACGGCGACGACGTCGCCGGTTGGCGACCTGCATTCGACGATTTGCCCCACGCAACGGCCGTCGGCGCGGACGGCTCCCTCTACATGGCGTCCTCCGTGTTCGGTTTCCCTGCGGAGAACGGTGCAGCGCCACGCTACGTCGCACGCATCTCCGGCAGCACCGGCGCGCTCGATCCGGCGTGGAATCCACCCTGCTCCGCACCGGTGACCGCGCTCGCCGTCGACGGTGATGCCGTCTTCGCGGCGCTCGGCGGAAACAGCACCGTCGAGCCGCAGCTCGCGCGCTGGTCCGCGCGCACCGGTGATCCGGCATGGCGAACGCCGGCCGAGGGCGTGAGGGTGCTCGCGCCGGCTGCCGGCGGTTCCGTCTACGCGAGCGGGTGGGGACTTCCGTCGCGTCTCGCCCTGGCCCGCCTCGACGGCGTGGACGGGCATTTCCTCGCCAGCGCGGATGCGGCGAAGCCCGGCGCCGTCCATGCGATCGCCGTCGAACCCGACGGAAGCAAGATCATCGGCGGCCACTTCGACGTCGCCGGCACGACGATGCGCGACAACCTGCTGCGTTTGGATCCGGAGGGTCGACTCGACCCGACGTGGCATCCGTCGACCGAGCTGCTGAGCGTCGATGCCATCGCGATCGGCGCGCAGGGCGAGGTGTACGCCAGCGGTGAATCGACCGCGCCGTCGTACCAGACGGCGTCGATGATCGTACGCATCGACGGCGATGCGGGCGCGATCGACCCCGGCTGGAACGTCGTCGTCGACGGCTGGGTCCACGCGCTCGCGCCGGACACGCACGGCGCGCTCTACGTGGGCGGCTACTTCGCGCATGTCGCCGACCTCGCGCGCGAGCATTTCGCGCGCCTGTCGCTGCGCGATGCGAGCGTGCTCCCTGCCTGGGGCACGTCGATGTTCCCGGTGAACGCGATCGTCGTCGACGACGCCGAGGACGCGCTCTACCTCGCGGACGGATATGGCTCGTACGCGCTGCCCCTGGGCGGCGGCAACTCGCTGGCGCGGTTCTCGAACGCGAGCGGCAGCCTGCGCTGGAGGCAGCCCTTGCCGGGCATGCCCAGCGCCTTGGCGCTCGCCCCCGAGGGAATGCTGTACGTCGGCGGCCAGTTCCTCACCGGCGACGCGACCAATGACGTACTCGCCTTCACGACCGCAGGTGAACCCGACGCGCCATGGAACGCGGCGACCGCGGTCCGGGGCGAGCATCCGGCCGCTTCGGCGCTGCTCATCGACGCCGGTGTCGTCGTCGTCGGCGGCAGCCGCTACAGCGACTTTCCGTACGTTGGAACGTCTAGCCTGGTCGGACGATCACGCGTCGACGGCTCGGAAACGGTGCCGATTGCCGTCGTCGACGGCACGGTGATCCATGCGATCGTCCGCGCGCCCGACGGCATCTACGTCGGCGGTGAATTCGGCGCGGTCGACGGTGTCATGCGCGTCGGTCTCGCCGCGGTCGCCGACGGTTCGGCGTCGCCGGTGCGTGCGCATTCGCCGCACGCGCGGCCGGATGCGCCGCCCTCGCGCGCAGCGGGACGCGACGCCACGCGCTAGGACGCGACGCGCCGGCGAGCGACACGACCGGCGAGCGCCCGCTGCGACGATTGCGCGCGCCCGCGCGTCCACTAGGCGCCGCGCGTGCATGCCGCCCGCGCGGGCCGTGCGTTGGTGGCACCGGCAGGCGTGCGAAGATGCGCCGCCGACGATCGCCTGCGATCCGCAAATCCTGGGAGAACGAATGAACAAGACGACACTCGCCTCGCTCGCGCTGCTGGCGGGCCTCACTGCGGTAGCGGCCTTCGCCGCGACCGCCGACCAGCCGCTTCCAGCCGACGTCGTTGCGGCACGCGCAGCGGCCGCGCCGCGCGTCGGCAGCGTTCGCCGCGCGATTGCGAAAGTCGAGGGCACGCATACGTCGCCGGGCACGCCGCTCGCGAACCGCTATCGCGCCTATCCGCCGAGCTGCGCCGCCGATCCGCTGCCGGACAAGCCGGTCGCGCCGGTGTATTCGACCAACATGCCGTTCTGGGCGCGCAAGCCGTCCGATCTCAACCACGGCTACCTCGAGAACGTGACGGTCAGCGTCTGGCGCCTGCCGTGCAGCAGCAGCGGCGCGGCGACGCCCTACAACAGCGAAGGCCTGCCCAATTCGATCACGCTCGTGCGCATCGACCGCGCGACCGATCGCGAAGGCCACGACGACATCTACCCGACCTTCCCGATCCTGCAGGTGAAGCAGGGCTCGATCGATTTCACGATCACCTCGGGCAGCGCGACCGCGCGCAATCCGAAGAGCTTTCCGCGCATCGCCAGCGAGCCGAACACGGTGCGCGAGAGCGCGAACTACGACAACGCGATCATCGACAGCACGACCTTCGTGCTGGAGAACTTCCCGGATGCGGACGCGGGCTTCTTCACCTACGGCGACGCCTTCACCCTGCGCGTCGACCCGAACGTGCCGGGCACGGTGCAGCCGGTCGACATCGCCGTGCCCGCGTACGCCGCGGCGCAGGGCGTCGTCACCACGCCGCGCCCGTTCGACGGCTACGTCGCGGCGCAGTGGATCAACTACGCGCAGAACCAGAGCCTGCTCGTGCAGATGACCGAACAGCGTCAGGGCGACGGTTCGACCGTGCGCCAGCTCGTGCTCGACGTGCTGCTCGCCGACGACAACGGCGACCCGTTGTGGCTGGTCGGCAATGCGGCGTTCACGCCCGGCCAGACCAGCGTCACCGTCGACCTGATCTACCTCGGTCCGGACCTCGTGCACGTGCCGTGGGGCCAGGTGACGGTGTCGATCACCGACTGCAACCACATTTCGCTCGACTATGCGGCGCGCGACGACGTCGCCGCGCCGATACCGCTGCTCGACGGACCGGTCGCCTACGAGCGCCTGTTCGCGCCGAACGGCCTCGTCTGCGAATGACGTGCACGGCGGTGAGCGCGCACGTGGCGCGTTCGCCGCTAAGCGGCGAGACCGAAGAACGCGCGCGCGGTCGCGCTCGTGATCGCCGCGGTCGTGGCCACGTCCTCGCCGCGCGCGCGCGCGACGGCCGCGCACACGTGCGCGAGGTACATCGGCTCGTTGCGGCGATGCGACGGCTTCGGGCGCAGGTCGCGCGGCAGCAGGTACGGCGCGTCGGTCTCGATCATGAGCCGATCGGCCGGCACGAGGCGCGCGAGCTCGCGCAGGTGCTCGCCGCGGCGTTCGTCGCAGATCCAGCCGGTGATGCCGATGTAGCAGTCGCGGTCGAGGTAGTCGACGAGTTCGGCGCGCTCGCCGGTGAAGCAGTGCACGACCGCACGGCCGACACGCCCGCGCACGGCGTCGAGGCAGGCGATGAAGTCCGCGTGCGCGTCGCGCTGGTGCAGGAACAGCGGCTTGCCGCTGTCGGCTGCGATCGCGAGCTGGCGCTCGAACGCGGCGATCTGCGCCGCGTGCGGCGAGTAGTTGCGGTAGTAGTCGAGGCCGGTCTCGCCGACCGCCTTCACGTCGGGCGTCGCGACGAGGTCGCGCAGCAACTCGTCCGTGGCGTCATCGTATTCGTGTGCGTGGTGCGGGTGCACGCCCGCGGTCGCGTGCAGGAAGCCCGGATGGGCCTGCGCGAGCGCATGCGCGGCGCGGCTGCCGCCGGCGCTCGCGCCGGTGACGACGATCGCGGCCACGCCGTGCGCACGCGCGCGGTCGAGCACGGCGTCGAAATCCGGGCGGAACGACTCGTGCGTGAGGTTCGCGCCGATGTCGACCAGCGCCAGGTCGGTATCCTTCATCTCGGGTGGCTCTTCATCCGGCCATGCAAACGCGCGATTATGCGCACTCTGCGTCGGGCTCGCATCCGGCGCGGTTCACCGCGAATTCATTGCCGCCCGGGGAAGCTCGCGCGGTCCAACTTGGGGAACTACCAATGAAAAGCCCGCTCCGCCTGATGCTCACCCTGACCGCAGGCATCGTTACCGCGCACGCGTTCGCAGCCCCGGCCGCGGCGCCGGCGGATGCGCAAGCCGCCCACGAGGCCGCCGTCGAGAACGTGCGCGCGACCCTCGCCCAGGGTGCCCGCGCGGCGGGCACCGGCTCCGCCAAGCGCAGCAAGGCGATGGGCAACAACGTGTTCCCGGGCACGCCGCTCGCGAACGAGTACCGCGCCTACCCGCCGAGCTGCGCGGCCTGGCCGTTGCCGGACAAGGCCAGCGGCGTGGTGTCGACCGCGCGGTTGCCGCTCTACACGCGCTCGAGCGCGGGCAACGCGCTCAATCCGGAAACCGTCACGATCTCGGTCTGGCGCGTACCGTGCAGCAGCTCCGGCAACGAGACCCCGTACAACAGCGACGGTGGCTACAACGCCATCACGCTGATGCGCATCGACCGTGACACCGCCAACGAAGGCCACACGGATTACTTCCCGACGTTCCCCGCGCTGCAGGTCACCCAAGGCAGCATCGACTACAACGACGCCGCGAGCTTCGTGCGTGCCTCCACCGAGCCGAACACGTTCGTCGCCGACTACATGTTCGATACGCCGGTGTTCTCGAGCACGACGTTCGTGCTGGAGAACTACAACTTCGGCGCCGACTACCTGCACATGTACAACTACGCGTTCAAGCTGCGCGTGCATCCGTACGCGGGCAACGTGTCGCCGGCTGAGTTCACCATCGCCGACTACGTGCCGACCCAGTCGGCGTACCCGGCCGCGTTCGAACCGCTGCCGATCGACGGCTATTCGAGCGCCTCGTGGTACGACCCAGCGCACAACGGCGAGGGCATGCTCACGCAGATCATCGACAACGGCACGGCGTCGCGCACGTTCTTCGCGGCCTGGTACACGTACGACCAGCTCGGCCTGCCGTACTGGCTGATCATCCAGGGCACGATGCCGCACTTCCAGACCGACCTCACCAACGTGCCGGTCTACTACACGAGCGGCGGCGGTTTCGCCGGCGATTTCGGCTCGACCGTGACCCTCGCCAACTGGGGCACCCTGTCGGTGTCGTTCCCGGACTGCATGCACATGTCCTTCAGTTTCAACGGCCATACCGGTACCGGCGACAACGGCCCGGGCGGCAGCGGCTCGCGCATCTGGACGCGCGTCGCGGACATCAATGCACTCGCCTGCGAATAACAGCGCCCACTGCAGCACCGACGATCCCGCCGCACGGCGGGATCGTTTTTTCCGGGGGCCGGCCCGATGACCCCGCATGCGTGACGACCCCGCGCGATTCCCCGTCGATGCGATCCTCGCCGACCTGCAGCGCGCGCTGGCCGCGGGCACGCGCCTCGTGCTCGAAGCACCGCCGGGCGCGGGCAAGACGACGCGCGTGCCGCCCGCGCTGCTCGGCGCGGACTGGCTCGCCGGCCGCAAGGTGCTGCTGCTCGAGCCGCGCCGCATCGCCGCGCGCGCCGCGGCGGAGTTCATGGCCGCGCAGGCCGGCGAACGCGTCGGCGAGAGCGTCGGCTACCGCATCCGCTTCGAGAGCCGCGTGTCGGCCGCGACGCGCATCGAAGTCGTCACCGAAGGCATCCTCACGCGCATGATCCAGGACGACCCGGAACTGTCCGGCGTCGGCGCGATCCTGTTCGACGAATTCCACGAACGCCACCTGCACGGCGACCTCGGCGCCGCACTCGCGCTCGACGTGCAGGCGAACCTGCGTCCCGACCTGCGCCTCGTGGTCATGTCGGCGACGCTCGACGGCGAACGCGTCGCAGCTTGGTTCGATGCGCCGCGCATCGCCAGCGAAGGGCGCAGCCACCCGGTGCGCATCCTGCACCCACCCGCGCGCACGGGAGAAGCGTGGCCCGAACGCGGCTGGCCGTTCGGCGTGCGCCGCGTGATCGAAACCGCGCTCGCCGAAGCCGACGGCGACGTGCTCGTGTTCCTGCCCGGCAAGCGCGAGATCGAGCGCGTGCGCGCGACGCTCGCCGACCTCGGCGACGCGCTCGACGTGCTGCCGCTGCACGGCGACCTCGCCCTCGCCGAGCAGCACGCGGCGCTCGCGCCCGCGGCGGCGGGACGGCGTCGCGTCGTGCTCGCGACGAATGTCGCCGAATCGAGCCTGACCCTGCCCGGCGTGCGCGCGGTCGTCGACCTCGGTCTGGCGCGCGAACCACGCTTCGATCCGAACAGCGGCTTCACCCGGCTCGACACCGGTGCGATCTCGCAGGCCTCGGCCGACCAGCGCGCCGGCCGTGCCGGCCGCCTCGGTCCCGGCAACGCGTATCGCCTTTGGCCGCAGAGCCGCCGGCTCGACGCCGAACGCACGCCCGAGATCGCGCAGGTCGAACTGTCGCAGCTCGCACTCGAACTCGCGGCCTGGGGCACCGACGCGCTGCGCTGGCTCGATGCACCGCCCGCGGGCGCGCTCGCGCAGGCACGCGAACTGCTGCGCCGGCTCGGCGCGCTCGACGCCGACGACCGCATCGCGCCGCTCGGCCGGCGCATGCTCGCGCTCGGCGCGACGCCACGCCTCGGTGCCGCAGTGCTGCGCGCCGACACGACGCACGCCGCGTTCGCCTGCGACGTCGTCGCGCTCGTCGAGGCACGCAATCCGCTGCGCGGCGACGCCGGCCGCAATGACGATTTCCGCGTGCGCGTCGCCGCATTGCAGGCATCGCGCGCACGCGAGGGAGCGCGCGTGCGCGAAGTCGGCGCCGAGCCGAAGTCGCTTGCGGCGATCGTCCAGGCAGCGGATGCGTGGCGGCGCCGCTGTGGGAGCGGCGGAAGCCGCGATGCACTTGCGATGTCCACCGCCATCAGGGGCATCGCGGCTTCCGCCGCTCCCACGACGGCAGGTTCGGCGGCGACGGCGGTCGGCGACGTGCTCGTGCACGCATTCCCCGATCGCATCGCGAAGCAGGATGGGGCCAACCCGCGCCGCTACACGCTCGCCAACGGCCGCGGCGCGCGCCTTGCCGACGACAGCGCGCTGTACGGCGAGCCGTGGCTCGTCGTCGTCGACCTGCGACAGGAAGATCGCGACAGCCTCGTCTACGCCGCCGCGCCGTTCGATCCGGCGCTGATCGAACGCGACTTCGCGACGCGCCTCGTGCGCGAGCGCAGCGTGCGCTGGAACCGCGACACGCGCGCGGTCGACGCATTCGAGCAGCGCCGCTTCGACGCGATCGTGCTCGAACGCCGCAGCGTGCCCACGCGCCCCGAGGACGCGGTGCCCGCGCTGCTCGCCGCGGTGCGCGAACTCGGCCTCGATGCGTTGCCGTGGAGCGATCACGCGCGCGAACTGCGTCTGCGCGTGAATGCGCTGCGCGGCTGGTGCCCCGAACTCGGCCTGCCCGACTTCTCCGACGCTGCCCTGCTCGCCTCGCTCGACGACTGGCTCGCGCCCTACCTCACCGGCAAGCGCCGCCTCGATGCGCTGCAGGCGGCGCAACTGGCCGAAGCGCTCGCGGCGCGCATCGACTTCGCACAGCGTCGCGCGCTCGACGAACAGGCACCGGTGTCGCTGCGCGTGCCGAGCGGCATGGAACGCCGCATCGCCTATGCCGACGACGCACCCCCCGTGCTCGCGGTGAAGCTGCAGGAACTGTTCGGCCTCGCCGACACGCCGCGCATCGCCGGCGGCCGCGTACCGCTCACGCTGCACCTGCTCTCGCCCGGCGGCAAACCCGTGCAGGTCACGCAGGACCTGCGCAGCTTCTGGGAACGCACGTATCCGGAAGTGAAGAAGGAACTCAAGGGCCGCTACCCGAAACATCCGTGGCCGGACGATCCGTGGACGGCGGTGCCGACGCATCGCGCGAAGCCGCGCGGGACATGAGTTTCGTGAGGGGTAGGTCGCTGCGAAAGAGCAGCGACCGCTCGCCCCCGGCGGATTCCATCATGGCCCGAGCATCTGCTGCTCACTCCAAGTCCGAATACACGACTGCAACCGCACCGCTTGCCAGAAGCGAAATCACTCGGTCATTTGCAAGGGGAGTCCATACACAAATGTTAGCCCTCAGCGCACCCGCCGAAAATACTCGCGCGCGTGAAGATCCGGTAAGCCAGGCTCTGTGCTACCGGCATAGACCCAAAACGTATCAGCATCGACAAAGTTGAAGGTGGTAGCCTCTTCTCCTTCGGCGAAGGATCGTTTGGCCGACCAAACAATCATCGAGGCACTACAGAATAGAATTTTGTACGGCTTGCGCTTATCAGAACCCGAAAACGGCTTTGATTGGCCAGCAACCGGCACTTCGATATCGGGCATCACTTCATGCAGTTCATGGCCAGCGAACGTCAACGTCAAGTGGCCTAGCAGTGCGGCGAGAAATGCATCCGTCTTGGATTGGAGCTTGGCGTTTGCTCTATTAAACGACATGGATGCGTCGGCATCGGACTTCCATACGCCACTCAAGTCGTGCTCACATGCTAGTGAGCAATCGGCGAATAGAAGAATCGCAAGTACGGACGGCAAGGTGGCCTTCATGAGAGCTAACTCTTGAGGTAGTGGCCGCTGCCACACATGCATCGGAGTACAGCGGGCTTCGGTCCATTTGACCGAATAGTCAGCCACCGTGGCACTCCACTGATGCGACCTTCTCATAGGTTGCTGTATTTCTGGTTCGCGGCGAAGTGTAAAGAAGCTTGGTCTTTTCTTGATTCGGTCGCGAGCCATTCGCCAAGAACTTCCCGTTTTGCTCGATGGCGAGATAGATATCGCCTCGAAACAGGTGGAATGTCCCTGCGACCTTCCTGCAATCGACGAGCGTATTCACGAATGTGCCGTCAGCGCGAAACTCCATCCAGTCTGTCGGACTGTGATCAGGATCGTCCGTGAGTTCCCAAATACCCAGGAGCCACTTGGGAATCGACGCTTGTTCGGCCGCAAAGCTTGGCAAGGATAAGCCGACCAGGAGCAGCGGCACGAGCATGAGCTTAGGCATGGCAATGGCGTTCCGATGCAGGTGCCATACTACAAATCGACCCCGAATCGGGGCGTTGCACGGCATCGTGCTCGACCAAGCAATACTGGTCAAGCCGATTTCCAACGCGCTTTCAATCGCTTGGTCGACCGCGGGATCGGGCCATGCCGCAGCGCCGCGCAACATGCCGCCGGCAGGGGGTGTAGCGGTTCACGCATCTGGAACCATGAGCGTAACGGGTGGCTCGAAGCCGTTCCGGGCGCATCGCGGCCCTGCGCGCCGGGGCGCTGACGAGCGCGCCCTTTGGCCGAGTGAGGTACGCCGGCGCGCGCGCGCTCATGCGCGGCATCGGCGCTCGTTGCTCGACGGCGCGAGCGTTCGACGCGGGAGATCGGGTTCCGGGACCGGGGGTATGGGCATGGAGCTTGGCATTTCGCGTTCCGAGCTCGGTGTGCTGCGCCTGGAGCTCGAACTTTCGAGTTCGGAGCTCGAAAGCTCGGGCGGGGTGCTCGACATTTCGAGATGCTTGCTCCGACGTTGGCGTCCGACGCTCGAGCGTTCGAGATCCGGGCTCCGGCCTTCGAGTTCGGCGCTCGAAGGCTCGGGTCCTGCGTCGGACGTTTCGAGCGTCGCGCCTGGCGCGCCGAGTTCCGCGCTCTGCGGATGAAGGGCGGTTCCGGGAGGTTCGAGCACTTGTCCTGGCGTTCGACGCCGCGTCGTCGGCCGGTCGACTTCCCTGGGTGGCCTCTGCGGTTCGGGTGAAGTGCCCACGAGCGTAGGGGCGCATCACTTCGGCGCACCCGCCCGCCTCGCTGCCCGCGTCGGCTTCTCCCGACAGCGAGAGGGCGGACGGTCACGCGTGACTTCGCGCGTGCGGCTTCGGCTCGGCCGTGCCGGCCGCCAGGTCGACGGGGACCGACGCGACGACGTGTCCGCATCGTCCGCTTGCTTTGCTGGCTTCTGCGCGCAGGAGCGCGCTGCTCTCGGGGCCCCCTCAGCGGCGGTGAACGGCGGACGGATCAGCCCGCAGGGGCGCGCACAGGACGTGTGCGCGTTCGCCGTCGGCGCAGGAGGCGCCGTCGGCGAATCCCGGCCGCCGTTCACGCACCCGCAGGGCAGGATGCCCGGAGGGCGCCGCTGTCGGGGGGTCCTTTCTTTTGGTTCCTTTTCTTTGGACAAGCAAAGAAAAGGAACCCGCTCGCACGGATGCGAGCGGAACACGCAGGGATGCGGGTCGGTTGTCGCGAAAGTGCTTTGCGCTGCCGTCCAACACGACGAAACGACAACGAACAGCGCACCGCACAACGCTCCCGCAAGCGCAAGCGCGACGAAGGCGGCGCCTCAGCGCCGCCCTTGGCCCTCGCGCTGGCTCGCGATCACGCTGCCGAGGATCATCGTCCCCGCGATCAGCATCGTCGCGGTCGGCGTTTCGGCGAGCAGCAGCCAGCCCCAGAACACGCCGAACAGCGGCACGAGGTAGGTGCAGGTAGTCGCGCGCGCGGCGCCGACGCGCTGGATCAGGCGGAAGAAGAACGCGTAGGCGATGCCGGTGCAGAGCACGCCGAGCGCTACCGCGCTGCCCCACGACGCGCTCGACGGCGACTGCGCGGGCCAGGTCGCGAGAGCGAACGGCGCGAGCAGGATCGCCGCGCAGCCGAGCGTGCCGGCGACCGCGGCGAGCGGCGGCACGCCGGCGAACCAGCGCTTGGTGAAGTTCGCGGCGAAGCCGTAGCACGCCGACGCGGCCGTGCCCGCGAGCGCGGCCGAGAACACGTCGGAGCCGGCGACCTTGCCGCTCATGAGCACGACGACGCCGACGAAGCCGACGATCATCGCGAACGCACGGCGCAGGCTCACGCGCTCGCCGTAGACGAGCAGCGCGACCAGAGCGGTGAACAACACGGTGAGGCTGTTGGCGATCGCACCGACGCCGGCAGGCGCGCGCTCGGCGCCCCAGGCGAACAGCGAGAACGGGATCGCCGAATTGAGCGCGCCGACGATCGCGAACTGCACGAGGCGTTTCGCATCGAGCAATGCTCGCGCACGCCACAGGAACGGCAGCAGGATCAGCGCGCCGAGCACGATGCGCACTTCGACCAATGCGAACGGGCCGAACTGCGGCGCGGCGACGCGCATGAAGAGGAACGAGCCGCCCCAGATCGCGCCGAGGGCGACGAGTTCGAGCGGGGTCAGCCAGTCGGTGCGCGGTGCGCCGGTCGCGGCGAGCGTGTCGTTCATGGCGCGGGTCTCCGGCAGTCGCGCGGCGGCGGGTGTCCTTGCATGCGGCCACTCTTGGCCAATTCCAGCCCCCGCAGCGGGCCAGTTCGTGCGGATCGGATGGAACCGGTGCAGTGTGCCCGCGCCGCGCGCGGGACGCTTCGGCGGCGGCCGAAACGACGCCTGCGGCGATCGGCTACGCTCGCCGCATGACGAGTGCCGCACCGACCAGCCGCCACCGCCTCGCCGAGATCGGCGCATTGCTCGCCGAGCCCGCGCGCGCGGGCATCCTGCTCGCGCTCATCGACGGCAGCGCGCGGCCGGCCGGCGAACTCGCGGCGCTCGCCGGCGTCGCGCCGGCGACCGCGAGCGCGCACCTGCAGCGACTCGTCGCCGGTGGCCTGCTCGCGTTGCACGCACAGGGCCGGCACCGCTATTTCCGCCTCGCCGGCGAAGACGTCGCGCACCTCGTCGAGACGCTCGCGCTCGCCGGAGCGCACGCGCCGGCCGCGGCTGCGGTGTCGCCCGCGGACACACCGCTGCGCCGTGCGCGCACGTGCTACCGCCACCTCGCCGGCCGCCTCGGCGTCGCGCTGTTCGAGCGCCTGCGCGAGCGCGACGCGCTCGAGCTCGGCAGCGACGCGATCCGCCTCAGCGCCGCGGGCGCGCGCTGGCTGCACGATGCGGGCCTGTTCGACGACGACGAAGGCCTCGCGCTCGCCGGACGCAGTTGCGTCGACTGGACCGAACGCCGCTTCCACCTCGCCGGCGCGCTCGGCAACCGCCTCGCCGAGCGCCTGTTCGAGCGCGGCTGGTTGCGGCCACGGCGGGACTCGCGCGCGCTCGCGCTCGGTGCGCGCGGCGACGCCGGGCTGCGCGCGCTCGGCATCGACTGGACGCGCCTGTAGGCGCGCACCGCGGACGATCGCGCCGGCACCGCTAGTCGCGCGGTCGCCCCTGGCTGCACGCGGTCGCGGCGTCGGCGCGCACGAAGTCGGCGGTCCAGTTCGTCTCCCATGCGCGGCCGTCGTAGGAGAACGCCTGTTCCCAGCGCGCGTGGTCGTGATCGACCTTGTCCCAACGGTAGCGCACCTTGACCGGCCGGCCGTCGTCGACGTCCTCACCGTAGAACTCGCCGCGCGCGCCGTCGAAGCCGCCGACGACGGGCGTCTCGAGGCGGCCGCTCGTGCTGTTGATCCACCAGACCGACCACTGCTTCTTGGCGATATCGTAGCTGCGCAGCGTGAAGCCGGCCCAGCCCTTGGTCGGGAAGCGGATCTCGTCCGCGGTGACGCGGCCGTCGAGGTACGGCGTCATGCACAGCGTGGCAGGAAACGTGTCCCACTCGTTGCTGCCGACGCCGCGTGCCTTCAGGCGATGCTGCGTCGTTCGCCAGCCACCGGCGAAATACTCGAAGTCGTGCGCGCCGCCGGTTCGCGCGGTCGTGTAGCCGGGCGCGTCGGGCGGTGCGCCGGCGCTCGCCGACGACGTGGATGCGAGCAGGCACGCGGCGAGCACGCTGCCCGCGAAGGTCGCGTTGCGAAGAACCGGGGTGCGAGCCATGGGAACCTCGTCATGACGATGCGCGAACCGCATCGCCGGCGAGTCTAGTCACGCAGGCGGCCCCATCCCCGGTCCATTTCGTGCGTGATTGATGGGGCCGATCGCCGGAGCTCAGGCGCGCCCGGCGCGCAGGTGGAAATCCCAGCGCACGCGTCGCGCCTGCAGCGGATCGCCCCAGCCGCGCGCGATCTCGTCCTCGACGAGCGCGACGGGATCATGCCCGTTCGCGGCGAGGTAGCGCTGCGTCGCCGACCACGAACGCAGGTAGGCGAGGAACTGCGCGAGCGTCCATTCGACGTGCATGTCGAACGCCGGCACGGCGATCTCGTCGAACGGGAACGGCAGCGTGCGGTAGCCTTCGTCGATGTAGCGCCGCTCGGGCGGCCAGTACGGCCCGGTGAGGTCGACGTAGAGCCGGTTCTTCGCCGCGTCGACGGCCGGTGCGACGCTGCAGTCGGCGTAGCTCCATGCCGCGACCAGCGCGCCCGGCGCGAGCACGCGTCGCACCTCGGCGTAGAAGCGCGCATGGTCGAACCAGTGCAGCGCCTGCGCGACGGTTGCCAGGTCCGCGCCCGCGTCGGCGAGCGAGCATGCTTCAGCCGGTTCGACGCGGTAGTCGATGTTCGGTCGTGTTTCCGCATTCGCGATCTGCGCCGCGCTCGGGTCGGTCGCATGCACGCGCGCGAAGCGGCGCGCGAGCGCGACGCTCGCCTGGCCGTTGCCGCAGCCGACGTCCCAGGCGAGCGAACGCGCCGGCGCCTGCGCGGCGAGCCAGTCGAACAACGCGTCCGGATAGGTCGGCCGCGCTTCGTGGTAGGCGCCCGCGTGACCGGAGAAATGGTCCTTGAACGACATGCGCATTCCCGTGGCAGCGGCGGAACCGCGATGCTGTTCCCGCCACGCCGCAATCGCAAGAGCATCGCGGCTTGCGCGGCGCCCACGGGCACCGGATCCATTTCTCGCGGATCCGGCCTACGCGTGGTCCGGCACGACGCGCGTCTCGCCGGGCGCGAGGCCGTCGAGTGCGTACGGGCCGACGCGCACGCGCACGAGGCGCAAGGTCGGCAGGCCGACCGCGGCGGTCATGCGCCGCACCTGGCGATTGCGGCCTTCGCGGATCGTCAGCGCGAGCCATGCGTCGGGCACGCTCTTGCGGAAGCGAACGGGCGGCACGCGTGGCCACAGCCAGTCGGGCGGCGCGACGGGCGCTTCGACATCGCTGGGCAGGGTCGGTCCGTCGGCGAGCGTGACGCCGTGGCGCAGCGCATCGAGCGCGACCGGCGTCGGCGTGCCTTCGACCTGCACGAGGTACGTCTTCGGCTGCTTGTGGCGCGGATCGGTGAGCCGGTGCGCGAGCGCGCCGTCGTCGGTGAGCAGCAGCAGGCCTTCGCTGTCGTGGTCGAGACGGCCGGCCGGATAGACGCCCGGAACGTCGACGAACCCGGCGAGCGTGCGCCGTGGCGGCACGCTGCGATCGGTGAACTGGCACAGCACGCCGTACGGCTTGTTGAGCAGGATCAGCATCGGCCGCGCAGCCTAGCACGTCGTCGGCACGCTCGATGTCGTTTCGCTGCCTCGCCTGCGTTCTGTGGATCGGAAACCCCACAGGAGCCCGATCATGCGCCACCTCGTCCTCGTCCTCTTCGTCGCTGCGCTCGCCCTGCCGGCGCATGCGACCGTCTTCACCGTGACCAGCGCGGCCGACGTCCCCGACGACGACGTCGGCGACGGCATCTGCCACGCGGAACTCGGCCTGCCCGGCACGTGCACGCTGCGTGCGGCGGTGCAGGAAGCGAACGCGCACGCCGGCGCGGACCAGATCAACCTCGACGCGGGCCAGCTCTACACGCTCACCCGCAGCGGCAGCGACGATACCGCGCTCGTCGGCGATCTCGACATCACCGACGACGTGACGATCCTCTTCTTCGCCTCGGGCGAGCGCCCGATCGTCGATGCCGGCGGCCTCGAGCGGGCGTTCGATGTCCACGGCGGCAACGTGACCATGCTCGGCTTCGACATCACGGGCGGCGATGCGACCCTGCCGAGCGACCAGGCGGGCGGCGGGATCGCCGTCGACTTCGACGCCGGCGTCGTGCAACTGTCGCTGATGCGCTTCTACGGCAACCGCGCGAACTTCGGCGGCGGCCTCTACAACGACGGTCCCGACACGCGCTGCAGCGCATGCGAGTTCTTCGACAACGAGGAGGCGGACGACTTCGTCGACAGTGCCGGGGCGGCGGTCCTCAATCGCGGCACGCTCGTGATCGACCACAGCAGCGTGCACGCGAATCACGGCGTCGGCGAGCTCGGCGCGTTCGCGATCCGCAACGTGCCGCCGTTCTCCGGCTCGCCGAGCCTGAGCGTTGTCGACAGCACGATCGCCGACAACCTCGGCATCGGCGTCGGCAACCTCGACGCCGCGACGCTGGTCGTGCGCAACTCCACCATCGCGGCGAACAGCAACGTCGGCATTGCCGTCAGCGGCGTCGGCGGCACGTTCCAGATGCGCAACAGCGTGATCGCGAAGAACGGCGGCCAGGATTGCACGGTGTCCGCCGGAGCGACCCTCAATCTCAACCGCTACAACATGGATTCGGACGACACCTGCGAACTCGCCGGCGGCAGCTCGAACTATCCCGGCGTGGAGCCGCAGCTGACTCCGCTCGCCATCCACGGCGGCTTCACGCCGACCGCGTGGCCGCTCGTGACGAGTCCGATGGTCGATGCCGGGCACCCGGTAATCGGCGCGATCGGGTGCGAGGAGGACGACCAGATGTTCGCCGAGAGGCCGGCCGACGGCGATGGTGACGGCAACGCGCGCTGCGACGTCGGTGCGATCGAACTTTCCGACGACGTGCTGTTCCACGATCCGTTCGAACGGCTGTGAGCACCTCGGCTCCGATGTCGTCGTGCGATGACGCGCTTGCAATCGCCGCCGCCGCGCGCGAGCCTGTGGGCCGGCTCGTGCGAGCGGCGGAGTCGCTGACCATGCACGAAAGCACCGACGACGGCGTTGGCCGCCTGCCCGCCACCGGCTGTGGTGATGAGCACCTGCGGCTCGCGCAGGCGTTCCCGCTCGTCTACGACGAGCTGCGCCGCATCGCGCATCGGGCCTTGCTGCGCGCGAGCGGCGGAGCGACGCTGTCGACGACGGCGCTCGTCAACGAGGCTTACGTCAAGCTCGCAGGGAACGCGGCACTGGCACTGCAGGACCGCACGCATCTGCTCGCGCTGTGCACGCGCGCGATGCGCCAGATCATGGTCGACCACGCCCGTCGTCGCCACGCCGAAAAGCGCGGCGGAGGCGGTGGCGGCGCGCTCCCTCTCGGCGCGATCGAAGCAAGCGCCGGTGATCGACCGGAGGTGATCGTCGCACTCGACGAAGCGCTGACCGCGCTCGCCGAACGCGACCCGCGCCTCGTACGCCTGATCGAATACCGCTTGTTCGGCGGCCTCGACAGCACGCAGGCCGCGGCGCTGCTGGGGCTCACGCCGCGCAGCGTGCAGCGCGAGTGGCTGCGAGCGCGCGCTTGGATCGGCCATGCACTTGCACTCGAGGCGAACGAATGAGCCCGTGGCCCGACGCGGCGCGCTGGCGAGCGCTCGACGCGGCCTTGCGCGTCTTGCTCGAGCTAGAGGCGGATGCACAGGCGGCGTGGCTCGCGCGCCACTGCGCGACGCAACCCGATCTCGCGGACGAGCTGCGACGGCTGCTCGGGCACGCGCGACGCGCCGGTCCGCTTGAGGCGCTCGACGCGGCGCGCCTGCTCGACGAAGCGCTCGATGCCGCGCGACCGGCCGCGATCGAAATCGGCGGCTGGCGATTGTGGCAACGCATCGGCGCAGGCGGAATGGCCGAAGTATTCCTGGCCGAACGCGTGCACGACAGCGTGCGGCAAGTCGCCGCGTTCAAGCTGATGGCGGTCGGCTTCGCCTCGCCCGCGCTGCGCATGCGCTTCCTGCGCGAGCGCGCGATCCTCGCGCGGCTGACCGATGCGCGCATCGCGCGCTACCTCGATGGCGGTATCGCCGCGGACGGGCGGCCGTGGCTCGCGCTCGAATACGTCGACGGCCTGCCGATCGACCGCTACTGCATGCAGCATGCACTCGACCTGCGTGCTCGCGTCGAGCTCTTCCGCGACGTCGCCGGCGCCGTCGCGCACGCACACCGACATCTCGTCGTGCATCGCGACATCAAGCCGTCGAACGTGCTGGTCAGCCGCGACGGGCAGGTCAAGCTGCTCGACTTCGGCATCGCCAAGCCGCTGGACGAGGACGGCGACGTGACGCAGGCGAGTGCGCGCCTGCTCACGCCCCACTACGCGAGTCCGGAGCAGCTGCGCGGCGAGCCGGCGAGTACCGCCACCGATGTCTTCCTGCTCGGCTTGCTGTTGTACGAGCTCGCCTGCGACGAACGTCCTTTCGCGACGTACGACGGCGACCGCGTCGCACTCGAGCGCGCGCTCTGCGAATGCGAATCCCCGCGGCCTGCCGACGTGCTCGAGCGCAGGCGCAGCGCCGGCCACGTCACATCGGTCGCGCCGCGCGCGTTGCGCGGCGACTTCGAACGGATCGTGTCGCACGCTTTGCAGAAGGAACCGGAGCAGCGCTACTCGTCGGTCGACGCGTTCGATCGCGACCTCGTCGCCTGGTTCGCCGGCGAGCCGATCGCCGCGCGCGCGGCGACGTGGGGCGAACGCGCAGGCGCGCTGGTGCGGCGCCACCGCCTCGTCGCGGCCGCGGTCGCGGGCGCGCTCGTGGTGTCGTTCGCCTACGCCGGCGCGCTGGTCGCGCAGAACCGACAAGTTCGGGCGCAGCGCGACGCCGCGCGCATCGAGGCCGCCAAGGCTGCCGCCACCCGCGACTTTCTCGTCGAACTGTTCGAGCAGGCCGACCCTGCCAAGTCGGAGGGCGAGAACCTCAGCGTCGGCAAGGTGCTCGACGCCGGCAGCGAGCGCATCGCCGGCGCCTTCCCATCGCAACCGCGCGTGCGCGCGGATCTGCTCTACACGATCGGCCGCGTCCATCACGCGCTCGGCAGCCATTCACGCGCCCGCTCCCTGCTCGAACAGGCGATCGACCTTCAACGCGGCTTCGGCGGCGTCTCCGACGACCTCGCCCGCGACCTGACCGAACTCGCCGCGATCGAGCGCGACGACAGCCACCTCGATCGGGCGATCGAACGCGCTCGCGAAGCGGTGCGCGCGGCCGGCGACGGCGGCGGCAATGCCGCTGCTCTGCACGGGCTCGGCATCGCCCTGTCGATGCGCGACGCCGGCGACTATGCCGAAGGCGTCGCCGTGTTCGACCGCGCGATCGCCGCCTACCGTCGGCAGCAGCCGCCCGATCCGCTCGCGCTCGCCGAGGCGCAGGCCGATCGCGCGGGGCTCTACATGCATCTCGGTCGCGTCGACGAAGCGGAGGCAGCGCTACGCGCTTCCCTCGCCGTGATGGCACCGCGCCTCGGCGACCGGGCGCCCGGTGTGACCGCGGTGCTCTACAACCTCGCGCGACTGCAGGAACAGCGTGGCGACTACGCGGGCGCGGCCACGGATTTCGCGCGCGTGATTGCCGCCGAAAGCACGGTTTTCGGCGCCGACAGCGTCGATGTCGCGATCGATCGCACGCGCCTCGCCTACGCGCAGTCCGGGCAGCGGCGATACGAGCGGGCAGCGGTCAGCTTCGCGGCCGCGCTCGCGGTACTGCGCGCGAAGCTCCCTCCCGACCACAAGCGGATCGCGGAGAACCTCATGGGCTACGCGGAGGCGCTCGTCGAACTGGACCGCGTCGACGAGGCGACGCGAACGATCGACGAGGCGCTGCGCATCCTCGCGCGGCATTTCGGCGACGACGACTGGCGCATCGCCGAAGCGCGCCGCGTGTTGGCTCGCGCATGGCATGCGAGTGGGCGCAGCGACGAAGCACGACGGCTGCTGCAGCGCGCGGGCGCCGTGCTGCTGCAGCAGCCGGCGCCGTACCCGGAACGCTACCGCGCGACGCTCGCCGTCGTGGGAGCGCCGCATTGAACGCGCGTCAGTGCTTCTGTGCCTGGTCCGGCTGGCGGAAGATCGTGTCCGGGCCGGGCTTGACGAACTTCAGCGTCATGCGGTCCGACTCGCCGATCGCGAGGTACTTGTCCTTGTCCTTGTCGCCGAGCTGGAGCGTCGGCGGCAGCGTCCACACGCCCTTCTCGTAGTCCTTGGTGTCCTTCGGGTTGGCGTTGATCTCGCTCGTCGCGACGAGCTTGAAGCCGGCGTCGGTGGCGAGCTTGACGACCATCTCCTGCGGCAGGTAGCCCGAATCCTTGATCTTCTCGAACTCGGCACCCGGCGCGGCGCGATGGTCGGTCACGCCGAGCACGCCGCCCGGCTTGAGCACGTCGAAGAACGCCTTGAACTTCGCCTCGGCGCTGCCGCCGACGGCCCAGTTGTGCACGTTGCGGAACGTGACGACGACGTCGGCCGAACCCGGCGCGCCGAGCACCGGCGCCTGGCCGTCGAACTCGACCGTCTTCGCCTCGCCGTAGCGCTCCGCGTCCGCGGCGAAGCGCTGCTCGAGCTTCGCCTTGTCGGTCGCGGCTTCGCCGTCGGGCTTGTTCGGCTTGGCGACCGCGGCGATGTAGGTGCCGTTGCCCTTCATGAGCGGCGCGAGGATCTCGGTGTACCAGCCACCGCCCGGGGTGATCTCGATGAGCGTGTCGCCGGCCTTGAGGCCGAAGAACTCGAGCGTCTGCTTCGGATGACGGTACTGGTCGCGCGCCTTGTTCGCGGCCGAACGCCAGTCGCCGGCGAGGATGCCGTCGAGCTTCGCGCCGAGCAGCTCGTTCGCGCTTTGCGGCGGCGTCGGCTGCGCGGGCTGGTCGACCGGTGCGGGCGCAGCCGGCTTCGGCGTCGCGGCGACCGGTGCGGTCGATTCGTTCGAACCGCAGGCGGCGAGCGCGAGCGCGAGTGGGATGAGGCAGGCGAGCTTGTTCATGGCGTTCCTCGGGTCTTGATCGGGCACGGATTCTCGGGTGCGCGAGGTTAGCACAGCGCCCTCGCGACCACGCCCGTCCACGCGCTGAACGGTGGCCTGCGCGGGTCACCACGCATTCACGCGCGGCGCTCCACCGTGGAGCCGCGAACGACGCCGCGCGCCGCGGCGACCGCACGGAAACCCTGCAAGGAGAACCGCATGTTGTACTACGCCATCGTCTTTCTGGTGATCGCGCTCATCGCGGGCGTGCTCGGCTTCGGCGTCATCGCCGGCACCGCGGCATCGATCGCGAAGATCCTGTTCCTCGTCTTCCTCGTGCTGTTCGTCGTCTCGCTGGTCATGGGGCGACGCGGGCCGGGCGTGTAGCGCGCGCGACGGAAGCCGGTCGTGATGCGCGCCGCATCCGTGCTGGCGCGCACCGCGACCGGGGGCTAGCCGTCGTAGCCGTTGCGGAAAATGAGATCGACGGGATTGGAGGGGATCGCCATCACGCGCACGTTGCCGTAGGTCGCAGCGTTGACTTGTACGAGCACGCTGCCGTCGGCGCCCGCCCACGAATCCACGCCGGCGCCGTACAACGCCGGACCGGAGTCATCGAACGAAAAACTGCTGACCGTGTCGGCGACGATGCCCGACGAGGTCGGGATCGACACGCTCTGCCCGGCCGCGAGGATGCGGCGCGGCGCGGCGCCGCGCTTGAGCAGCCACAGCGCGTATTCGCTGTTCGGATTGGTGTACGCGGAAACGATGATGTCGCCATTGGAGAGGATCGCGCGGGCGTAGAAGCTCGACCAGCTGCGTCCCGATTCCGGACCATAACTGCCGGGCAGGTCGAACAAGGCGACCAGTTCCGGCGTACCGCCGGCCTGGACGCGCCAAAGCCCTTCCGGCGTGCCGCCGTCGCCGGTGCGTACGGTGGCGGTGAACGCGCTCCACTCGCCCGCGCTCATCAGGGAGCCGGTGTCGAACGAACTCCAGGTCGCATCGAGCCAATGCGGGCCCCAGGTGCCGCTCGCGTCGTTCATCGCGAGCGCGCGGTTGCTGGCACCGTCGTTCCAGAACAGCCCCGCGCGGCTGCTGTCGCCCGAAGTCGGACGGAAGTTGGCGAAGAAGTAGACATTGCCTTCGTTGCCCGGTCGCGGCGTGGTGAATGAGCTGGTGAACTGCGCGGTCGCGACGCCGATGTCGGGACCGAGCGCATCGGTGCGGCCGGTCGCCGCGCGCGCGCGCGGCGCGCCGTTGCAGACTTCCCAGATGCCGTCGCCGCTGCTCGCGCTGAACGCGCCGTAGACGCGATTGCCGGGTGTCACCGCCAGCGCATTGAAATCCCAGGCCGTGTCGAAGGTGTCGCCCGCGACCAGGTTCGGCGCGAGATCGCGCGAGGTCGAGTTGCGCAGCATGCACGGCTGGTTCGCCGCGCCCGGCAGCGACTGCACGAGCAGGCGGTTGACCTGGCTGGTCGGCGAGGTCACGTCGGCATTGATGAGGGCGCGACCGCCGCTCATCGCGCGGACGCCGAAGGAGACGCCGGCCGCGTACGTCCAGTCCAGGCCCATGCCCGGGCCGAGCGTGCCGTCGGTGAGCACGCGCGCGATCTCGACGTTCTTCTGCTGGTCCCAGCGCCATACGCCCCAGGTCGCGTTGACGGTGTCGGCCGGGTTGCCGGCCTTGGCGACGAACACGCGCTGGCCGTCGAAGCCGGCTGCGCCGAAACCGCTGCTGTAGTCGAGGAAGACGTGCGCGGCTTCACCACCGCTGCGGCCCGGGCCGAGCACGCCGGTCACGCCTTCCTTCATGTACTGCGCCCATGCGCCCTGCTTGTACGCCCAGTAGCCGGCGTAGTTCGACGAGCTCATGCGCACGCCGACGCGGCCGCCGCCGGCATCGCTGAGCACGACGTCGCCGTAGGAGCGCGCCACGCTCGGCAGCCCCGGCACGACGACGCTCGAGTTCGTGCCGATCACCGCGCGCCAAGGCACGGTCTGCGCAAGGGCGCACGGCGCGGCGAGGACGAGACTGATGGCGAGGCCCAGGGGAACGAGGCGGGGATTCATCGTGAACGGCTCCTTGGAAGACATTGCTGAACGAAAACGGCGCCGCATGCGGCGAGCCCGATGCGACGACGGGCGCGGAGCGTAGAGCAATGCGTCGCACATGGGGTTACGCCAGCACCACGGTTCGGTAACGGATCGTCCACGCGAGGCGATTTCGCGGCGGCACCGACACTCGCGGCGCGAGAACCGGGTCGTGTACCCTGCACGCCCGGCCTCGCCGATGCCTTCGGTGTCGCGGCCTGCGCTTCCCCGTCGCCGCATGCAAGACCCCGATCGCACCGAACCGCACTGCTACCGCTACCGTTTCGGCAGCGCCGAATTCGACGAAGCCCGCTTCGAGTTGCGCGTCGCCGACCTCCCGGTCGAGGTCGAACGCCGCGCGCTCGACGTGCTCGGCTACCTGCTGCGCCACGCCGGCGAGGTCGTCACCAAGGAAGAACTGCTGCGCGAGGTGTGGGCCGGGCGCGTGACCGTCGACAAGGTGCTGCCGAACGCGATCGCCAAGCTGCGCCGCGCGCTCGGCGAGGCGAACGCGGAGCGGCTCGTGACGCAGGCACGCATCGGCTACCGCCTCGACGGCGAGGTCGCGCGCGTCGCGACCGGCCGCCGCATCGACAGCCGGCTCGACCTCGCGCCCGGCCGGCCGGTGCCCGGGCGGCCGAACTTCACCCTGCGCCGCCAGCTCGGCGCCAACCGCGGCAGCGAAGTCTGGCTCGCCGAGCAGGCGAAGACGCACGTGCTGCGCGTCTACAAGTTCGGCGCCGACGGCGAGCGCCTGCGCGCGCTCAAGCGCGAGGCGACGCTCGCGCGCGTGCTGCGCGAAAGCCTCGACGAGCGCAGCCGCTTCGTCGACATCATCGACTGGAACTTCGAGAACCCGCCATTCTTCCTCGAATGCGAGTACGGCGGCGACAACCTGCTCGAATGGTCGATCGCGTCGCTCGGCGCGACCGGCATCGATGCGCGCCTCGCGCTGTTCCTGCAGGTCGCCGACGCGGTCGACGCCGCGCACGGCGTCGGCGTACTGCACAAGGACTTGAAGCCGGCGAACGTGCTCGTCGACGACCGCGACGGAACGCCGCACGTGCGCCTGACCGATTTCGGCAGCGGCCACCTCGTCGATCCCGAGCGGCTCGCCGAGCTCGGCATCACGCGCCTCGGGCCGGCCACCGCACGCGATGTCGCGACCGACTCGACCGCGGGCACCGCGCTGTACGTCGCGCCGGAACTGTTCGCGGGGCAGGCGCCGACCGTGCGCAGCGACGTCTATTCGCTCGGCGTCATGCTCTACCAGCTGCTCGCCGGCGACCTCGCACGGCCGATGGCGTCCGGCTGGGAACGCGACGTCGACGATGAATTGCTGCGCGAGGACATCCGCCTCGCCACCGACGGCGAGCCGCAGCGCCGCCTCGCCAGCGCGGCCGAACTCGCCGCACGCCTGCGCAGCCTCGCGGCGCGGCGCGACGCACGCACGGCGTCCGCGCAGGCCGAACGACGCGATCGCGAGGCGCGCGAGGCGCTCGCGCGCAGTCGCGCGCGTCGTCCCTACGCGATCGCGCTGCTCGGCGCGCTCGCCGCCGGCCTCGTCGCCGCGCTCGGCCTGTGGCTCGCCGCGTCGCGCGCGCGCGACGACGCGCAGCGCGAACTCGCGCGTGCGAACGCGATCAACCGCTTCCTCAACGAGGACCTGATCGGTCGCTCGAACCCGCTCGTGCTGTCCAAGGGCGGCGACGCCTCGCTCAAGGACGTGCTGCTCGGCGCGCGCGCGCGCATCGCGACGCGCTTCGCCGGGCAGCCGCTGACCGAAGCGTCGATCCGCACCAGCCTCACGATGCTGCTCAACATGATCGAGCGCCTGCCCGAGGCCGAGGAGGAGGCGCGCCGCGCGTTCGCGCTGTACGAGCGCGAGGAAGGCGAAGCGAGCCTCGACGCGCTGAAGGCGCGCACCCTGCTCGCGCGCCTGCTCACGCGCATCGGCAAGTTCGACGAGTCGCTCGAGCACCTGCACGCGCTCGATCGCCTGGTCGGCGATTCGCAGGATCCGCAGCGGAGCTTCCTGCGCGCGTCCGCCTGGGGCATCTATGCGATGAACCGCGGCGACTACGCCAAGGCGCTGCCGGAATACCGCACCGCGATCCCGCTGCTGCGCGCGACCGATCCCGACAACGTCACCTTGCGCGATTCGATGCGCATGGACCTCGTCGGCGCACTGACCCAGACCGGCCACCTCGACGAGGCGCGCGCGGAAGGCGAGTCCCTCATCGCCGAGGCGCGAACGCGTGCCGACGACAACGGGCTGGTGATCGCGTTCGCGCAGGCCGCGGTCGCACGCACCTACACGCAGGGCGGCGATCCGGCGAAGGCGCAGCAGCAGTTGATCGAAGCACAGAAGACGATCGTCGAGCGCCTCGGCGAGGACCACACGCGCAATCTCATGGTGCTGAGCGACCTGTTCGACGTCGCGATGAAGCAGCGCGACTGGCCACACGCGCTCGACTACGCGCGACGCGTGCACGAAGCCTTCCGCAAGCGGCTCGGCGCCGACCACAACGTCACCGCCGTCACGCTCGCGAACTGGGGCCAGGCGCTGTACGAATCCGGCGATGCGCGCGACGCAGCGGCGAAGTTGCAACCCGCCCACGACAAGCTCGCCGCCCAGCTCGGCGCGAAGAATCCGCAGAGCCAGGTCGCCGGCTTCTGGCTCGCCGCGACCGAGATCGAACTCGGTCGCGTCGACGACGCGACGCGCGGACTCGACGCGCTCGACCCTGCTGCGCTCGAAGCCGGCGCCGGCGACGGATTGTGGACGTTCCGCCTCGATGCGCTGCGCGGTCTCGCACTCGCCAAGCGCGGCGATCGGGCGGCGGCGGAACCGCTGTTGCGCGCGGCGCTCGCGGGCTTGCGCGACGCTACGGAAACCCTGCGCGATCGTGCCGAGCGTGCGCTGAACGCAACCGGCGCGTGACGCGGGGCACTGGCGCGCAGGCGAGCACGTGATCGGCGCGGATGAGTCCGAATGACGTCGCATGCAGACGTCATGACGACGCAGCAGGGCTCAATCGTGCGGCACGAGCGCGAGCAACCGCCGCGGCAGGTCCGCGGCGAGGCCGTCGCGCTGCATCTTCGCGAGCGGGTGATCGGTGTCGTGGTCGAACTGGAACTCGGGGCGTTCGCCGTCGTCGCGCTGGCGCACGGACACTTCGAGGCCGAGCGTCGACTCGGGCAGGAACAGCAGGTCGTTCGCGAGCAGGCCGCGTGCACCGCGCTGCAGGCGCCGCTCGGCTTCTTCGCGGCCGTCGATCTCGCGCGTGCCGAGGCTCGGATCGAGGCGTTCGATCCACACGCCGAAGCGGTACGGCGTGCTCGCGCCGTCGACCGCGACGGGCAGCAGGCCGCGCAGGAAGTGGCGCCGACCGTCGAGCAGCAGGTCGTCGCCGTCGCCCTGCACGCGATGGCGCCATTGCCAGCGCGACATCGTCGCCAGCGCGTCGGGGAAGCGATGGCTGATCTCGAGGTCGCCGTGCACGCGGCCGCAACTCCCGCAAGCGCGGTCGGCCGGGGCCGGCGGCGCGGCGACGCGGCGCGCGCTCGCATCGGCGAGCCATCGGCGCTGGCGCCACGCACGCCGATGGCCGGCGAGGCGCGGCTCGCGGTCCCACACGCCGAGCATCGCCTGCAGCGCGCGTCGGTACAGCGGGTGCGCGCGCGCAGCGTCGCGGCCGAGCACGACGCGATCGTCGTCGGGACGCCACGGCATCTCGTCTTCGTCGAGCACGCGCACGCCACTGCGCGAGCCGCGCTGCGAATGGCGCACGCCGATCATCACGCTGCGTTCGCCGTCGTCGAGGGTGACGGTCGAATCGACCGCGCCGAACGCGCCTTCGACGAAATGCACGGTGTATGCGCCGAGCGGCGCACGCTTGTGCGCGAGCAGGCCGTAGCCGACGTGGTAGACGCGCCCGCAGCAGGTGCAGGCGTCGCCGCTGTCGTCGCTCATCGGGATCACGCGCAGCGCGCGCGTGTCGAAGGCGCGCCACAGTTGCGGATAGCGCTGCTCGAGGATCTCCGGATGCGTCCAGCGCACGTTCGCGACCGGCCCGTCCGCGTACAGCGGATCGAGGTGCCAAGCCGGTGCGGCGACGGCCTCGTAGAGATCGCTGTCGAAGCGCGTCTCGTAGATGCGCTGCGCGGTCTCCAGCACATCGTCGTACATCGGCCGGCGGCGCCGGCCGAACAGGCGCCGCGTGAGCGCGGCGATCACCGCGTCGGGATCGTCCTGCGCGCGGCGCGCGACGTGCTCGCCCTGCAACAGGAGCCAAGCGGCGAAGCCGTCGTAGTCGTACGGGTCGAGCGGTTCGTGCACGAGACCGGCCGCCGCCCACAACGCCGGCGTGCGCAATTCGGCGAGCGCGAGGTCGAAGCCGCGCTGGAAATCCTCGAGCTGCGCCGCGGACATGCGCAGCAGCTCGCGCCGCAGCGCGGCTTCGACGCGCCGCGGTTGCTGGCGTGGCGCATCGAGGCGATCGACCGCGTCGAAGAACGCGCGCGTCGCATCCGCCGTTGCCTTGCCCATCGCGCTCTCCCCCGAGTGCGTCCCTGCGGCGAACGGTAGTCGGCGCCATGCGCCTTGGTCCACCCCTCTCACCGTCAATGAGCCTTGCGGCGTCGTGCCCGCGAAAGCGGGCACCCATTTTCCCGTTTCCCTCGAACCGGACGGTGGATTCCCGCTTGCGCGGGAATGACGTCGTTCAAACCCGCCGCGTGCGGCCCTCCATGGACGCACGCCTCGTCACCGCCGTGCTCAGAGCGTGGCGAGCGCCGCGTTCAACGTTGCGCTGGGGCGCATCGCGCGGCTGGCCTTGCCGGAATCGGCATGATAGTAGCCACCGATGTCGACCGGCTTGCCCTGCGCACCGTTGAGTTCCGCGACGATCTTCGCCTCGGCGTCGGCGAGCGCGCCAGCGAGCGGCGCGAACTTCGCCTTCAGCGCCGTATCGTCGTCCTGCGCGGCGAGCGCCTGCGCCCAGTACAGCGCAAGATAGAAGTGGCTGCCGCGGTTGTCGAGCTCACCGACCTTGCGCGCGGGCGAACGGTTCTCGTCGAGGATGCGGCCGTTCGCCTGGTCGAGCGTGCGCGCGAGCACGCCGGCGGCGGCGTTGCCATGGCGCTGGGCGAGGTGCTCGAACGACGCGGCGAGCGCGAGGAATTCGCCGAGCGAATCCCAGCGCAGGTAGTCCTCCTGCAGGAACTGCTGCACGTGCTTCGGCGCGGAGCCGCCGGCGCCCGTCTCGAACAGGCCGCCGCCGGCCATCAGCGGCACGATCGACAACATCTTCGCGCTCGTGCCGAGCTCCATGATCGGGAACAGGTCGGTGAGGTAGTCGCGCAGCACGTTGCCGGTGACCGAGATCGTGTCCTCGCCCTTGCGGATGCGCGCGAGCGAAAGGCGCATCGCGTCGACCGGCGCGAGGATCCGGATGTCGAGGCCGTGCGTGTCGTGGTCCTTCAGGTACTTCTCTACCTTGCGGATCAGCTGCGCGTCGTGCGCACGCTTGGCGTCGAGCCAGAACACCGCGGGCGTGTTGCTGAGGCGCGCGCGCGAAACCGCGAGCTTGACCCAGTCCTGCACCGGTGCGTCCTTGGTCTGGCACATGCGGAAGATGTCGCCCGCCTCGACCGGTTGCTCGAGCAGCACGTGCTCCGCGTCGTCGGTGACGCGCACGACGCCGGCGGCGGCGATCTGGAACGTCTTGTCGTGCGAGCCGTACTCCTCGGCCGCCTGCGCCATCAGGCCGACGTTCGGCACGCTGCCCATCGTCGCCGGATCGAATGCGCCGTGCGCCTTGCAGTCGTCGATGACCGCTTCGTAGATGCCGGCGTAGCAGCGGTCCGGGATCACCGCCTTGGTGTCCTGCAGCTTGCCTTGCGCGTTCCACATGCGGCCGGAGTCGCGGATCATCGCCGGCATCGACGCATCGACGATGACGTCGCTCGGCACGTGCAGGTTGGTGATGCCCTTGTCCGAGTTGACCATCGCGATCCCCGGACGCGTCGCGTACTGCGCGCGCAGGTCGGCCTCGATCGCGGCGCGCTGGTCCGCCGGCAGCTTCGCGATGCGCGCGTCGAGATCGCCGATGCCGTTGTTCGGGTCGAAGCCGACCTGCTTCAGCGCGTCCGCGTGTTTCGCGATCACGTCGGCGTAGAACTCGCCGACCGCGACGCCGAACATGATCGGGTCGGACACCTTCATCATGGTCGCCTTGAGGTGCAGCGAGAACAGCACGCCGCGGGCCTTCGCATCGGCGATCTGCGCGTCGATGAACGCGGCGAGCGCGGTGCGGCTCATCACCGCGGCGTCGATGATCTCGCCGGCCTTGAGCGCTGTCTTCTCCTTGAGCACGGTGCTCGAGCCGTCCTTGCCGAACCAGGCGATCTTCACCGTGGTCGGCTGCCCGACCGTGGTCGACGTCTCGCTGCCGTAGAAGTCGCCGCCGTCCATGTGCGCGACGTGCGTCTTCGAATCGGCGCTCCACGCGCCCATCTTGTGCGGGTGCTTGCGCGCGTAGTTCTTCACCGACAGCGGCGCACGCCGGTCGGAGTTGCCTTCGCGCAGCACCGGGTTCACCGCGCTGCCCTTGACCTTGTCGTAGCGCGCCTTGGCGTCCTTCTCGCGCGCGTCCTTCGGCTCGTCCGGGTAGTCGGGCAGCGGCCAGCCCTGCGCCTGCAGTTCCTTGATAGCGGCCTTGAGCTGCGGCACCGAGGCGCTGATGTTCGGCAGCTTGATGATGTTCGCCGCGGGCGTGGTCGCGAGGCGGCCGAGCTCGGCGAGATCGTCGGCGACCTTGCGCTCGCCGAGCAGGTCGGGGAACTGGGCGAGGATGCGCGCGGCGAGCGAGATGTCGCGCGTCTCGACCGCGACGCCGGCGGTGCGCGCGAACGCCTGCACGATCGGCAACAGGGATTGCGTGGCGAGCCACGGCGCTTCGTCGGTGAGCGTGTAGATGATCTTCGGACTGTCGGACATGGGGCGGGATCAACCTCGTCGTGGCGTCGCGCCGCGGGGCGGCGGCGCGGATGTCGAATGGGAACGCCGCCGGATGCGTCGAACGACGCGAACCCGGCGGCAAGCCGCCCATTGTCGCGCGTTCGGCGGCGCCGATGAAGCCGGGCGCCCGACCGGCGGCCTCCATACGACACCGTCCGGAGCGCACCGCGCCGGGCACCGGCAGTGCGCAGTGAGGGATTTTCACGCTGCGCTGCACGATCCTTGCAAGGGCATCGCCATGCTAAGTTTGGAGCGCGGCTCCGACGCGCCGCCGATCGGTCGATCGGGGATACGGCGCACGGCGACGTCGTGGAGGACCTGCTATGCGCATCGGTTTCGTGGTGGATTCGGCCTGTGACCTGCCCGGTGACTACCTGCATCGGCACGGCTTCACGATCCTCCCGATCACCACGCGCATCGACGAGGCGACCCTCGTCGACGATCGCGACCCCGCGGTGCGCCAACGCTTCCTCGACGAGGACCTCGGCACGCGCGCGCACGCGGCGGAGACCGAGCCGTTCGGTGTGGAGGAGATCCGCGACCTGTTCCTGCGCCGCCTCGTGGTCGACTACGACTGCGTGTTCTGCATCACGATCGCCTCTTCGCGCAGCGGCATCCATGCCAACGCGAGCAAGGCGAGCTTCGCGATCCTCACCGACTACCGGCCGATCCGCCGCGAGGCCGGCGTGTCCGGCCCGTTCCTCATGCGCGTGATCGATTCGGAGAACCTGTTCGCCGCGACCGGCGTGACCGCGGTCGAGGCGGTGCGCCTGCGCGAAAGTGGCATGAATCCGGGGCAGATGCGCGAGCGCCTGGAATACATCGCGCACAACACGTTCGGCTACATGATCGTGCGCGACCTCTACTACATGCGCGCACGCGCGCAGAAGAAGGGCGATCGCAGCGTCGGCTGGTTCAGCGCCGCGCTCGGCACCGCGCTCGACATCAAGCCGCTGCTGCGCGGCTATCGCAACACGACCTCGCCGGTGGCGAAGGTGCGCGGCTTCGACCACGGCGCCGAAACGCTGTTTGCCTACGCCGAGAAGCGCGTGCGCGCGGGCCTGCTCACGCCGACCGTGTGCGTGAGCTACGGCGGCAAGCTCGACGAGCTCGACGCGCTGCCCGGCTACGCCTCGCTCAAGCAGACCTGCGCCGGACACGGGGTCGAGGTATTCGAAGCGCCGATGAGCGTGACCGGCATGGTCAACGTCGGTACCGGCGCGGTCACGATCGGCTTCGCCGCGCCCGAACACGAGTTCGGCAGCTGACGAAAAAGAAAGGGCGCGATCGCTCGCGCCCTTCCGTTCGCAGCCATGACGGCGATGCGCGTTACTTGACCGAGAAATCCTTCGACGCCACGGACGTGCCGTTGAGCGAGATCTCGACCTTGTAGTTGCCGGCCGGCCAGCCATCCGGCTTGCTGATGTGGAAGCTCGTCACGGCCGGGCCGTTCGGCGCGATCGTCTGGCTCGACTCGTTGACGGTCTGGCCGTCCTGGTACGTCCACTTCGCGTTGAGCACCGCGTTCGGCGCCGTGCCGGTGGTCGACACCGCGGCGTAGATCGTGTCCTTCGGCGTGAACGCCGTCGTCGGCGTCGTCACCTTCTGGTCCGGACCGACCGCGGAGCCGAGGTCGACCGAGGCGACTGCGACCGGCGCGGGTGCCGGCGCAGCCGGCGGCGGCGGAGCCGGGGTCGAAGCGGCCGGCGGAGGCGGCGCCGGTGCCGGAGCGGGTTCTTCCTTCTTGCCGCAAGCGGACAGCGCGAATGCGCCGGCGATCGCGGCGATCAGGGTGAGCTGACTGCGTGGCTTGATCATCGTCGTTCCTCCAGGGTGTCGGGCGTCAATCGTTGTCTGCGGGGATCTTCAGGACCTGTCCCGGCTTGATCAGGTCCGGATCGTCGAGCTGGTCGCGATTCGCATCGAAGATCTGCTTCCAGCGGTTCGCGCTGCCGTAGAAGTGCTTGGCGATCTTCGACAGGCTGTCGCCCTTGACGACCGTGTAGGTCTGCGTGGCCGGTGCCACGATCGGCGCGGTCGATTGCACGCCGGACTGCACGTTGCTGAAATCCGCTTTCGGTGCCGGCGGCGGCGCGGTCGACTGGCCGCCGCCCTGCACGTTGGAAAAATCCGGCTTCTTCGGCTCGTTGGCCATCGTCCGCTCTCCTCTCCGTTGCAGGACCCGCACATTACACCCCATCGCGCTTAACCGCGAATGAGTGCAGGCTCGCTCGCATGCGTTACAAATTGCATCGCGCGGACGGCTACTGGCGGGCGCCGCGCGGATTCGTCGCGGTGGCGCCGGTGCTCGCGCGCCAGGGATTGATGTCGAGCCCGCCGCGGCGTGTGTAGCGCGCGTAGACCTCGAGCGCGGCCGGCGCGCAACGATGGGTGACGTCGACGAAGATGCGCTCGACGCACTGCTCGTGGAAACCCGCGTGCTCGCGGAACGACACGAGGTAGCGCAGCAATCCGTCGCGCGCGATGCGCGGGCCGCGGTAGCGGACCTGCACGCTGGCCCAGTCGGGCTGGCCGGTGACCGGGCAGTTCGACTTCAGCAGGTTCGACACGAGCGTCTCGGCGACGGGCGCGCCGTCCGCGCGAAGGTGGGCCGGGTTCGGCGGACCGTAGTCGTCGACGTCGAGCGCGAGGTCGTCGATCGATTCGCCGTCGAGCTCGTGCAGCGCCAGCGCGGCGAAGCGCGCGGACGGCAGCAGGGTGACCTCCACCGCCGCGCCCGCGGCCGCGGACAGGTCGTGCACGAGGCGTTCGCGCATCGCGTCGATCGAGGCGAGCCGCTCCTGGTTGTAGCTGTTGAGGTAGAGCTTGAACGACTTCGATTCGACGATGTTCGGCGACGACGCCGGCACGCGGAACTCGGCCAGCGCGACCTCGGGCTTGCCGCGCGCGTCGAGCCAGGACAGTTCGTACGCGTTCCAGACATCGACGCCGTCGAACGGCAGGGTCGCGCCGAGGCCGAGTTCGACGCGGCCGATCGCACGTGCGATCGGGAACAGCAGGCCGGGATCGTAGCGGCTCGCGTAGGCGACGCTGCGCCCGAGGGGTCCATGGCTGCCGGTGGCGGTCATGGCGGCAGCATAGCGTGCGCGTCGGCGCGCCACGCGCAATCGTCGCTGAGCTGGGCGAGCGCGGCGTAGCCGCGCACGTCGACGATGCGGCGCCAGCCGACGCCGTAGGCGACGAGCGCGCGTTCGAGTTCGGGGCGCAGCTCGGGCGAGACGAGCAGCAGGCGACAGCCTTCGCGCTCGCGCAGTTCGCTCGGCAGGTCCTGCGCCTGCGCCTGCGGCGGCTCGTCGGACAGGTCGAGCCGCTCGATCTCGCTGCCGAGGTAGAAGCGCAGGCCGAAGCGCGGCGCTTCCTCGACGAACGCGACTTCGGCCGGCCGTGGCGACAGTTCGCGATCGATCGCCTGCGCGAGCGCGCGGTCGTCGGCGTCGACGTCGAGCCGCGCGGGCAAACCACGCAGGCCGACCATCGCGATGCACCAGGCGCCGAGCAGCGCGAGCTGCCAACGCCGCGGCGTCCACGGCGCGAGTTCGCGCGCGGCAACCAGTGCGATCGGCGCGAACAGCGGCAACACGTACAGCGGCAGGCGCGAACGCGCGAGCATGAACACGATGAGCGGCAGCAGCAGCCAGCACGCGAGCAAGCGCAGCTCGGCGTCCGCGCGCACGTGCGCGACGACATCGCGGCGATGGCGCCAGGCCGCGCCGAGCAGCAGCGGCAGCCACGGCAAGGTGCCGAGCAGCAGCGTCGGCACGTACACCTTGAACGCGCCGTACCATGCGGCATTGCGGTGCATCTTGTCGCTGGCGACGCGGTTGACGACTTCCTCGACGAGGAAGTAGCGCATCACGCCCGGCTCCTGCCAGGCGACGATCGCGTACCAGCTGCCGCCGACCACGAGGAACAACAGCAGCGCGTCCCAGCCGAAGGTGCGCCGCAGGCCGCGCGTGCCTTCGCTCCAGCCCGCGAACGCGAGGCAGGCCGCGAACGCGAGCAGGCCGGGCGGCCCCTTGGTGAGGAAGGCGAGCGCGAGCGCGAGGCCGAGCAGCCGGCGCGCGCGGCGGGATTCGCGCGCATCGGCGGCCCACCAGAGTTCGACGAAGGCGACGACCTGGAGCGTTTCCCACAGCGCGAGCAGGCTGTCGGTCGTGACGAGGTTGGACGCCGCGGACGGGAACGCGAACGTCGCGTAGACGAGCGCCGGCAGCCACGGCTGCGCCGGCACGAAGCGTCGGCCGAGGCGCCCGAGCAGGAGGATCGTCGCGGCGAACGCGAGCGCGCCGGGCAGGCGCGCGGCGAACTCGGTGTGGCCGAACGCGCCGACGCTCGCCGCGATGCTCCAGTAGGTGAGCGGCGGCTTCGACCAGTGCGGCACTTCCGGGTGCAGCATCGGATGCAGCCAGTCGCCGTCGTCGAGCATCATCAGCGCGACGTCGGTGTAGCGGCCCTCGTCGGGCGAGTAGAGCGGGCGCACGCCCTGCAGCAGGCACGCGTACAGCACGATCGCGAGGACGACGAGCGCGGCACGCAGGCGCGGCGACGCGCTCATGGCCGGTGTTCCCGTGCGAGGTAGTCTTCGCTCTGCATCTCGATGAGGCGCGATTCGGTGCGCGCGAACTCCGCGCGCAGGCGCTCGCCGTCGTAGAGGTCGACGATCGGCGCCGCCGCGGACAGCACCAGGTTCACGCCGCGATCGTACACCTCGTCGACGAGCTCGACGAAGCGCCGCGCGGCGTCGTCGGTCTGCGGGGTGAACTGCGGGACGTTGGAGACGAGCAGCGTGTGGTACGCGCGCGCAAGCTCGATGTAGTCGGCGACGCCGCGCGGCCCCTCGCATAGCGCGGCGAACTCGAACCAGATCGCGCCATTGGCCTCCGCGCGCACCGGGATCGCGCGATCGTTGAGGGCGAGCTCGAAGTCGCGCCGCACGTCACCGTGCGCGACGCGCTGGAACGCCGCCTGCAGCGCGCGCTCGGCCGGCGCGCCGGGCGGCGTGTAGTAGACCGGCGCCTGCTTGAGCGCGCGCAGGCGCCAGTCGGTCGCCGAGACGAGCTCGATCTCTTCGCAATGCTGCTCGAGCAGGGCGATCGCGGGCAGGAACCGCTCGCGCTGCAGGCCGTCCTTGTAGAGGTCGCGCGGCGGCGTGTTCGAGGTCGTGACCAGCACGACGCCGCGCTCGAACAGCGCGCGCAGCAGGTTGCCGAGGATCATCGCGTCGCCGATGTCGCCGACGAAGAACTCGTCGAGCACGAGCACGCGCAGTTCGGCGGCGAGGCGCGCGGCGACGTCGACCAGCGGATCGCTGCGCCCCTCGAGCATGCGCAGTTCGGCCTGCACGTCCTGCATGAAGCGATGGAAGTGCACGCGCCGCTTGCGCGCGGTCGGCAGCGCGGCGCAGAACAGCTCGGTGAGGAATGTCTTGCCGCGGCCGACGCGACCCCACAGGTAGATGCCGCGTGGTGCCGGCGGCCGCTCGCCGCGCAGACGCTGCCAGAGCGATCGCTCCGGCGCGTGCGCGAGTTCCGCGGCGAGGCGATCGAACGCGGTCAGCACCGCGAGCTGGGCCGGATCGGCCTGCCATTCGCCCGCCGCGACGCCGCGGCGGTAGCGCGCGCCGGGCGTGGCGTCGGCGCCGGCGTCGGTACCGGCTTCGCTCATGCGCGCGTCGGTGGCAGGTTCGGCGCGAGCGCGTTCTTCAGCGCGCCGCGCAGATCCATCAGCCGGCGATGGAAGAAGTGGCCCGTCTCGGGCATGCGGATCAGCTGCGGCGGTGGTTGCAGCGCCTCGGCCCAGGCGAACACCGCGGGCGCATCGACGATCTCGTCGTCCTCGCCCTGCACGACCAGCCATGGGCAGGTCGGAGCACCGATCATCGAGAAGTCCCAGCGGCCGACCGGCGGCGCGATGAGGATCAGCTGGGCCGGATCGAGGCGCGACGCCGCGCGCAAGGTGACGTAGCTGCCGAACGAGAAGCCGGCGAGCCAGAGCGTGTCGCCCGGGCGCTGCGCGCGCAGCCAGGTACCGATCGCGACGAGGTCGTCGGTCTCGCCGACGCCTTCGTCGTGCACGCCCTCGCTGTGCCCGACGCCGCGGAAGTTGAAGCGCACCGTCGCGAGACCGAGTTCGAGCAGCGCCCGCTCGGTGATCGTGACGACCTTGTTGTGCATCGTGCCGCCTTGCAGCGGATGCGGGTGCGCGATGATCGCGACGCCGGCCCGCGGCGGTGCCTCGGTCGGCAGCGTGCAGGCGAGTTCGATCGCGCCGGCGGGCCCCGGCAGCAGCAGGCTGGACGACCCGGTCGGGAACGCCGGGCCGGTGGCAGGGAGGTCGTTCATGCGCGAATGATACGTGGATGGCGTTTGCGTCATCCATTTGCGTACTACCGGATGCCCACCGAGGAGCATCCACATGCACGCCCGCCTGCCGATCGCCATCGTCCTTGCCGCTGCCTGCGTGGTCGCGCGCGGCGCGACCTTCACCGCGAACCAGGAAGCCGACCTGCCCGACCTCATTCCCGGCAACGGCTTCTGCAACGTGTTCCCGCAGCCGGGGGCGGGACCGTGCACGCTGCGCGCGGCGATCATGGAAACGAACGCGCTCGCCGGCGCCGACACGATCGACCTGCTCGCCGGGTTCCACTACACGCTCGACCGCGAAGGCCAGGGCGACGACACCGCCGCGCTGGGCGACCTGGACATCAGCGACGACCTCACGATCCGCTTCTTCGCCTCGGGCGAACGCCCGGTCGTGTCCGCCGCCGGCATCGACCGCGTGTTCGACGTGATCGCGGGCAACGTGACCCTGCTCGGCTTCACGATCTCCGGCGGCGCCGCGACGAGCGCCGCGGCGACGTCGGGTGGCGGCGTGCTCGTGCGCTCCGGCGCCGGTTCGGTCGATTTCATCCTCATGCAGGTCTCGGGCAACACCGCCGAGCTCGGCGGCGGCCTCTACAACGCCGGCGCCGACACGCGCGTGAGCGGCTCGGTCTTTCGCAACAACATCTTCCGCGGCGACAGCACGGCGACGCCGTCGGGCAGCGCGATCCGCAATCGCGGCAACCTCGAAGTCTCCTACAGCGTGATCCACCACAACAGCGGCGTGCCGATCAGCCTGCCCGACGCGCCGTCCGGCACGTTCACGCCGACCGCGAACGCGATCGACAGCGAGCCGCTCGGCGCCGGCTCCGGTTCGGTGCGCATCGCCAACACGACGTTCTTCCACAACACCGGCACCGCGATCAACATCGACGGCGGCGACCTCGAACTGTCGAGCGTGACGATCGCCGGCAACACCGAACGCGGCCTCGGCATGAGCGACGGCAGCGTGCTCATGCACAACACGATGATCGCGCACAACGGACTCGCCGACTGCGCGATCGCCGGCGGCGTCGCGACCGACACGAACCGCTACAACCTCGATTCCGACGATTCCTGCGCGCTGTCGGGCGGCGGCTCGAACCATGTCGGCGTCGATCCGCAGCTCACGCCGCTCGCCGACCACGGCGGACCGACGCCGACGATCTGGCCGGCGCCGAACAGCGTCGCGATCGACCACGGCCATCCGCTGTTCAGCGCGACCGGCTGCGAGGACGACGACCAGTCGCTCGCCGACCGCCCGGTCGACTTCGACGGCGACGGTGCCGCGCTGTGCGACATCGGCGCGGTCGAGCTGCAGGGCGACGTGATCTTCTTCGAACCATTCGACCGCATCTGAGCCGGCGCCGCGTGCGCAGCGCGACCGCCCGCGCGACAATCGCCGGCGTGCCCGCCGCGCCGCGGCGGGGCGCGGGCCTTGCCATGGGGACGAGCGACGCCGAACTCGCCGACCGCCTCGCCGATGCCGGCTACGGCGACGCGCGCGACCTGCGCGTGCTGCTGCCGCAGGTCTACGCCGAATTGAAGCGGATCGCGCACCGCCAGCTGTTCCGCCGCCTGCCCGGCGCGACGCTGTCGACCACCGTGCTCGTGCACGAGGCCTACGCACGCGTCGCCGCGCACGGTGCCGACGCGCGGCTCACGCGCGAGCATTTCCTCGCGCTGTCGGCGCGCGTCATGCGCCAGATCGTGATCGACCATGCGCGGGCACGCACGAGCGCCAAGCGCGGCGGCGGCCACGCGCCGGTCGACCTCGCCACGGCCGACGCGCACGACGCGACGCTCGACGACGCACTGCTCGCGCTCGACGACGCGTTCGCGCTGCTCGAGCGCGTCGATCCGCGCCTGCTGCGCCTGATCGAGCAGCACTGGTTCATCGGTCTCGACAGCGACGAGCTGGTCGAACTCACCGGCCTGTCGCTGCGCACGGTGCAGCGCGAGCTCAAGCGCGCGAAAGCCTGGATGGCCGAGCTCATGTCGCCATGAACGCGCACTGGAACGCCGAACGCTTCGGCCGTATCGACGCGCTGCTGCAGCAGGCGCTCGAGCTCTCGGGCGAACCGCGCGCACGTTTCCTCGCCGCGCTCGACCCGCCGAGCGCGGCGACGCTCACGGCGCTGCTCGCCGCGGCCGAGGCGCCGCGCGATGCGCTCGCCGACGCGCTCGACGCGCGCGTCTGGGGCGCGCTCGCCGACGACGCGGCCGCGGGCGAGCGCTTCGGCGCCTGGCGCGCTGTCGGCACGCTCGCGCACGGCGGCATGGCGCGCGTCCTGCTCGCCGAACGCGCGGACGGCGCGTTCCAGCAGTGGGCCGCGATCAAGTGTCCGTGGCCGGGCATCGTTGCCGCCGGGCTCGCCGCACGCTTCGAGCAGGAGCGGCAGATCCTCGCGCGCCTCGAGGAAGCGCGCATCGCGCGCCTGCTCGACGGCGGTGTGCGCGGCGACGGCACGCCATGGCTCGCGCTCGAATACGTCGACGGTGTCGCGATCACGACCCATTGCGACGAGCGCCGCCTCGGCCTCGCCGCGCGCCTCGCGCTGTGGTCCGACGCCGCCGCTGCGGTCGCCGCCGCGCATCGCCAGCTCATCATCCACCGCGACCTCAAGCCCGCCAACGTGCTGGTCAGCCGCGACGGTGCGGTCAAGCTGCTCGATTTCGGCATCGCCAAGCTGCTCGACCCGCAGGGCTTCCCGCACGCGGCACCGGCGACGCTTGGCGATGCGCGCGCGCTCACGCGCGAGTACGCGAGCCCGGAGCAGGTGCGCGGCGACGCGGTCACGACCGCGAGCGACGTCTACCAGCTTGGCCTGCTGCTGCTCGAACTCGCGACCGGCGTGCAGCCGTACCGCACCGCTGGCACGAGCCCGGCGGAGTGCGAGCGTCGCATCCGCGAGGACGACGCCCCCGCGGCCTCGGCGCTCGCCGCGCGCGGCGCCGACGCGGCAGGGCGCGCGGTCCTGCGCGCCTCCGCGCCGAACGCGCTCGCGCGCCGCCTGCGCGGCGATTTCGACGCGATCGTGCGGCGCGCGCTCGCCCGCGCCGCGGGCGAGCGCTACGCGACGGTCGACGCGCTGCGCGAAGACGTCGCGAACTGGTGCTCCGGGCGACCCGTGCGTGCGCGGCGCGGTGCGCCGCTGCAGCGCGCGCGCCAGTGGTTGCGTCGGCACCGCGTGCTCGCGCTCGGCATCGCCGCCGTCGCCGCGTTCGGCGCGGCCTACCTGCAGGCGGTGGTGTCGCAGTCGCGTCGGCTCGAACAGGAGGCTTCGATCAACCGCGCGCTGCGCGACTACCTCGTCGGCTGGTTCCAGACCGCCGACCCCGCCGACGTGAAGTCGAATGATCCGCGCGCGAGCCAGATGCTCGCCGACGGGCTCGCCAACGCGCGCCGCGACCTCGACGCGCAACCGGAACTGCAGGCCGCGGTGATCGGCCTCATCGGCGAGGTCTACATGGCGCGCGGCGAGTACGCGCTCGCCGAGCCGCCGATCCGCGAGGCGCTCGCGCTGCACGCGTCGCTGCCCGACCTCGCGCCCGAGTGGCGCGGCGCGAGCAAGGCGAGCCTCGCGACCCTGCTGCATTTCAGCGGGCGCTACGCCGAAGCCGAGGAGCTGTTCCGCGACGCGCTCGACGAACGCGTCGCCGCGATCGGCGAGAACGCGCGCTGGACGCTGTCGACGCGCCACTACTACGGCGACCTGCTGCACAGCCGCGGCCGCTACGACGAAGCCGGCGCGCAGCTCGCGCGCGCGCTCGACGGCGCACGCGCGACCGTCGGCGACGCCGATCCGCTCACGCCCGCGATCGCGCGCAACCTCGCCGACGTGCGGCGCGACGCGGGCCGCTACGACGAAGCCGAACGGCTCTACCGCACGGCGATCGCGACCCAGCTCGGGGCGCACGGCGAGACGCACCCGAACACGATCGCGAGCCACCTCGGCTACGGCCGCCTGCTGCTCGACCTCGGTCGCTACGACGAGGCCGCTGCGCAGATCGAGCCCGCGTTCGCGCTGCTCGCGAACGCATTCGGCACGACGTCGCCGGCGATCACGTACTGGGAGCGCGTCGTCGCCGAGCTCGACGAGGCGCGCGGCGCGTTCGACGACGCCGCGCGGCGCGTCGAACGCATCGACGCCGACCTGCGCGGCCGCGTGCCCGATGGTCATCTCATCCACGGCTACACCGCGCTCGACGCGGGCTTCGTCGCGCTCGCGCGCGGCGACGCGTCGGCAGCGGCCGAACATTTCGCGCGCGCACGGCGCGTGTTCGACGGCGTGCAGCCGCTCGGCCATCCGCGTCGCATCGAGGCGGCGCTCGGCGAGGCGCTCGTCGCGCAACGACGCGGCGACGCGGCGCGCTCGATGCGCTTGCTCGACGAGGCGCAAGCACAGGCGCGTGCGCAGCTTGCGCCCGGGCACCGCCTGTTCGCCGCGCTCGCGCTCGCACGCGGTCCGGCGCCCGCCACCGTGGCGCCGGGACTCGCGCCGCTGCGCGTGCAGCGCGCGCTCGCATCGGGAGGTTCGCCATGAACACCGCACGTACGCATCCACGCCTGCGCCTGATGTTCGTGCTCGTTGCCGTGCTCGCCTCGGGCGGCGTGCATGCGGGTGGCGCCCCGCTGCCCGATCTCGTGCTGCGCGACGGCTTCGAACGGCCCGAATCGGCCGACATCGCGCCGATGTCGGACGAGTTCGACTCGCCCGCGACGCTCGGCAACTGGCACCGCATCTGGCGCGAGGAATACTGGGGGCGCGACCCGCTCGAGCAGTTCGACATCGGCTCTCCGCTCGCGGGCTGGATCACGTTCGTGCCGTGGACGAGCACGTGGTACGAGGACTACGTCGGCGAGCTCGCGTTCCAACCCGTCAGCGGCGACTTCGTCGCGACGACGCGCGTGCGCGCGCGTGCGCGTGGCGGCAACGCCGCGCCGGGCGGCACGCACGGGGGCGCGGCCGGCTCGGAGTTCTCGCTCGCGGGCATCCTCGTGCGTGCGCCGCACGAGGACGTCGCCTGTTGCGATTCGTCGTGGTGGCAGCCGGGCGGGGAACGCTACGTGTTCCTCTCGTTCGGCGCGGCCGACCAGCCCGGCACGTACCAGCTCGAAGCGAAGACGACGCGTGCGGCGATCGCGCCCGAGACGCACAGCGTGTCGAACCTCGAGATCGCCTCCGCGCAGGCCGACGAGGAGGAACTGCGCGTCGCGCGCATCGGTGGCGCATTGCTGCTGCTCGTGCGTGATCCCGGCGCGTCGTGGATCGTGCACCGCCGTTACCGGCGCGACGATTTCCCGCTCGCGCTGCAGGTCGGCATGACCGTCTATACCGATTGGGCGATCGCTTCGACGTATCCGTATGCCGAGCACAACCGCACGCGCATCGAGCATGCGTGGCTCGACGCGCAGGTGCCCGCGGATCCGGACCTGCGCGCGCAGTTCGACTACTTCCGCTTCGAGCGTCCGGTCGTTCCCGCTGCGCTCGCGGGGCTCGACCTCGCCGATCCCGGCGCGGTCGGCGACGCCGAACTGCTCGCGTTCCTCGGCGATCCCCTGCCCTGACGTCGCCGCGATCCACATTGATGCGATTGACGCCGGTGCGACGCGCGTCGACGATCGCGGCATGAACCTGCTCGCGCATGCGCTGCTCGCCGGAGCGGACGACGATGTCCGCTTCGGCAGCCTGGTCGGTGATTTCGTGCGCGGCGCGATCGATCCCACGCTCCGCGCGGGCGTGCGCGCGGGCGTCGCCCTGCACCGCGGCGTCGACGCGTACACCGACGCGCACCCGCGTGTCGTCGCGGCGCGTGCGCGCTTCGAGCCGCCGTTCCGCCGTTACGCGGGCATCGTGCTCGACGTCTGGTTCGACCACCTGCTCGCGCGCGACTGGTCGCGCTGGGGCGCCGGCCCGCTCACGACGTTCTCGGACGACGTACGCGCGCTGCTGGATCGCCGCGCGGACGAGGTTCCGCCGCGCATGCGCCGCTTCGTCGAGTACCTGCGCCGCAACGACCTGCCCGCGCGCTATCGCGAGCGCCCGATGATCGCGGACGTGTTCGGCGGCCTGTCGCAGCGGCTGTCGCGCGAGAACCCGCTCGCGCGCGCGCTGCCCGTGGTCGAGGCGCAGGCGGATGCGCTCGAAGCGGATTTTGCGGCGTTCTTTCCGGATCTGCTCGCGTATGCGGAGCACCAGCGGGCGCGATTCGGAGTGGCGTGACCGGAGTCCCTGGAGCTGGCGCCGTCACTCCATCCTGGATCGAACCTGGATCGACCCAAGTGACGAGCGCGCGATGTCGGATGACATCGCGCAACCAGGGCTTCTCGAGCAGCCGTCCCTGGAGCTATCGCCGTCGGTCCATCCTGGACCGATCCAAGTGACGCGCACGCTGCCTGAGGGCAGCGTGCAAGCGCGTCACTTGACCTCGCCGGCGATCCATTCGACGGTGGCCTTGACCTGCGCGTCGTTGAGCGCGGGGTTGCCGCCGCGCGCGGGCATCACGCCCGCCTTGCCGGTGAAGCCTTCGATCGCATGCTTGACGAGCGTGTCGACGCCCTGCGCGACGCGCGGCGCCCAGGCCGCCTTGTCGCTGATCTTCGGCGCGCCGCCGGCGCCGGTGTCGTGGCAGCTGTGGCAGAGGTTGCCGTAGATCGTCTTGCCGTCGGTGGTGCCGCCGTAAGCGACCTGCGCGGCGGCGGCCTTGGCGGCGGCTTCCTGCGCGGCCTGCATTGCGGCGCGGCCGGTATCGCCCGCGTAGACGCCACCGACTGGCGCGATGCGGTCGGTGACGACCTTCGCCTTGTCCGGGTTCTCTTCCGGCGGATGCTTGGAATAGATGTACGAGCCGAGCGCGATCAGCAGCACCGCCACGAGCATGAGGAACGCGATCAGCTGCGCGAAGTGCTTGAGGAAGACCATGTCGGTCTTGGGAACGGGATTGGTCACGGAACCACCTCGAAAAAACGCGAATCGCCGGGCCAGGGCCCGATCGGCGTACAAAAAGTCTTGGGATTATAGCGGGCGCGCCCCGGCCCGCGGAAGGCGGCGGCCGCCCGGACCTTCCGCTGCCCGTCGCGTCCCGACCCGGATTACGCCGGTCGTCGGCTATACTGCCGCCCCGCCGGCGGTCCGACCGCCGGCGGCCACGACGATGCGCCCGTAGCTCAGCTGGATAGAGTACCGCCCTCCGAAGGCGGTGGTCGGAGGTTCGAATCCTCTCGGGCGCGCCATCTTCGAGCCGGCGGCACGCCCCGCCGGCAGGCTCCCCGCTTCGCTCGTCCGCTCACTGCGCCGCCTTCGCGAGCGCGCCGTGGCCGTGCGCGGCTGGGTTCATCCACAGATCCGACGCGCCGCGCAGGCCGCTCTGCGCGACGAGGTGCGCGCGCCGCGCCTCGGGGCAGTCGTCGAACGATGCGCGCGTGCTCATCAGGCTGTGCGCGAGCAGCTCGGCGAGCACGTCCTCGTGCCGGCGCGCGTCGGCGTGCAGCGCGCGCAGCATCTGCGCCGCGGCTTCCGGCTCGCCACGCGCCTGCGCGAGAAGCGCGCGCACGGTGCGCAGCCGGCGCATCTCGTACCAGTCGTCGGCAGGCACGAGCGCGCCGCCGAGCGCGGCTTCGCGCGCGGCGTCGTCGAGGCGGCCGTCGGCGAGCGCGATCTCCGCGCGCGTCGCGCGCGCGTCGGCCTCGATCAGTCGATAGCCGGAACCCTCGATCTCGGGCAGCACCTCGTCGAGCACCGCGCGTGCGACGTCGAGCTCGCCCGCTCGTGCGAGCAGCGGCGCGATCTCGATCGTGAGGTTCCAGCGATCGACTTCGTTCGCCTGCGCGCGCAAGGTCTCGCGCATCGGCGCGAGCAGCCGGCGCGCTTGCGCGAGGTCGCCGGTATGGATGGCCAGTTCGGCCTCGGCGATGTCGGCGAAATGATCGAGCACGGGTACGCCGGACGAGCGGCAATCGCGCACGTCGTCGCGCGCGGCCGCGGTGCGTCCCTGCATCATGTGCACGGCGACGCGCATGCAGCCGATCGTCGACACGTGCGGCGCGCGGCCGCGGTCGCCGTCGCGCACCGCCGCTTCCGCTTCGCTGAGCCGCGCGAGCGCGCCGTCGAAATCGCCGCGCAGGTAGGCGAGCCGCGCGGCCTGCAGGCCGACGCCGAACGCGATGCCGCCCTGCGGCGCCTCGGCGCGCAACGCGGCGAGGCGGTGGTCGAGCATCGCGAAGTCGAGCCGCAGCGCGTCCTCCTGCAGCAGGTTGAGGTCGAGCTTGCGCCGTTCGTAGGCGTTGCCGGCCGTGTCGGCGACCGCGGCCGCCTGCGCGAACCTCTCGCGGGCGCGCGCGATGTCGCCGGCACGATCGTGGAACAGCGCGGTGCGGCGCAGCGCGTCGATCTCGACGTCGGTGTTGCCGGCGAGCCGCGCCTCCGACAACAGTTCGTCCAGGTGCGCGGGCTCGCGCGCCGCCGTCGCGGTCGCCTGCAGGTCCGCCTGCAGGCGCGCGCTCAGCGCACCGAGGCGATCGCCGCTGCGTTCGTAGTCGCTCGCGGCGCTTTCGTACAGCGCCGGGTCGGGTGCGTCGCCCTGCGCGAGCCGCGCATCGGCGAGCAGCAGCGTGGCTTGCGCGCGGTCGTGCGGCCAGTCACGGTGTTCGGCCAGCGCGATCGCGTCCTCGGCAGCGGTGGCGGCGTGCTGGGGATCGCGATTCGACGACGCGATTTCCGCCTGCCGGATCAGCCAGCGCACGCCCGACGCGCCGGCCGGCAGCTCGCCTTCGACGCGCGTGGCCGCCTCCTGGATGCGGCCGGCGCGGCGCAGGCTGTCCGCTTCGTCGAGCCGCAACGGCACGTTGCGCGCGTACGCAGATTGCAGGCGCGCGAACGCGGCCGCGGCCGCGGCGTAATCCTGGTGCAGGAACGCCTGTTGCGCGCGCGCCGGCTGCTGCAGCGCCGGCGGCAGCGCGTCGAGCCACGGCAGCGCTCGTTCGAGCGCGCGTTCGGCACCGCTGCGCTGGCCGATCTCGGCGAGGCTCGCGGCGAGGCGCAGTTGCACCCAACCGAAGGCGGCGTCGCGCTCGGCGATCCCCGCGTAGGCGCGGACCGCATCGCCCCAGCGATGGCGTCGCTCGTGGGCGAGGCCGTCGACGAGTTCGCGCGCGCTGGCGGCATCGATCGACAGCGCCGGGAACGCCGCTGCATCGATCGACGGCTCGAGTTCGTGCAGCGTGGCGCGGCCGACGGCATCGATCGCGCTGACGAGCTGGCCCTCGCTGCAACGCTGCTCGATGTCGCCGCGGCGCGCGTCGCCGCGGAACCGTGCCGTGACGCGCCATTCGCCGTCACGGCGCGCGGGCGCTTCGACCTCGAGCAGCACGGCGACGTCGTCGCAGGCGTCGCACGCATCGCTCGCGTCCGCGGCGAGGAGATCGGGCAGGCTGCGCACCTGCCAGTCGAGCCATGCCCGCAGCAGCGCGGCCGGCCACTGCACCGGTTCGCCGCCCGCGCCGTCGGCGAGCACGAGCGCGACGCGCGTCGGCGCGCGCGACGCACCGCCACGCAGCACGGTCACGCTCGTCGCGCACGCGACGAGCGCCGCGAGCGCCGCCACCTTCGCCCACCGCCGCACGCGCGGCCGCGCGGGGAACGCGGGTTCGTCGGTGCCGTCGGCGGCGTCGAGCAGGGCGAACGGATCGACGATCTCGGCCGGCGCGATGGCGGCGTCGCCCTCGACGAGGCGGATCTCGCACGGCGGGTCGAACACGTAGCCTTGCTTGGAGACGGTGCGGATCCACTGTTTCGCGTCGTTGCCGAATGCGCGGCGCAGCATCCACACGCAGGTGGTGAGGCTCGCATCCTCGACGATCACGCCGGGCCAGATCTTCGCGAAGATCGCCTCGCGCGTGTGCAGCACGCGCGGTTCGTGCAGGAACAGGCTGAGCAGGTCGAACGTGCGCGGGTTGAGTTCGTGCGCCACGCCCATGCGCCGCACCACGCGATAGCGCAGGTCGACCTCGATGCCGCCGAGCACGATCTTCTGCGCCTCGGCGGGCCATGAAAGCCCGATGCGTTCGGTCATGGCTCCTCCCCAGGAGCGATCCCCATCGCCACTCCGGCACGAACCACCCCTGGTCGCGTGGTCGGAGCACCCTCAATGTTGCGCAAGGAAGCCTGTGAACGTTCGGATATAGCGCAGTCGAGCGTCGCGCTCAAGGGGACATGCACGAAGCTGCGGTGCATCGCACGCTCGCCGACGCCTCCGCCATGCGATAGCGGATGGACGTCCATTCAGATTCACGTGTTCGCCGAGTTTCGCGCGAATTGCAGCATGGCTGCAGCACGCGACGCCCACCGTCGTTCATGGAGAGATATTTCAGAGAATTCCGCAAGGGCGGAGCGTGCGCCGATATGCGAAACCGGTCGACGCCAGCCTGTCCGAGGGATCCATGCACGGCTCGCGGCGCGGTGCGCCCAGCGCACCGCGCGGCTGCGCGTTCTGCCTCGCCACCGGCGGCACCCCTGGTACGACGTATTTCTTGAGGGAGAGAGCCCAATGAATCGTTCGGCATCCACCCGGGGCCGCTCGACGCCACTCTGGCGGTCGGCCCCGATGTTGCTCCAGCCCCTGCTGTTCGGCCTGCTCGCCGTGGGGACGTTCGCGCAGGCGATCCAGCCGGTCGAGTCCGCGCGCGAGGCACCACGGCTGCGCCACGCGTTCGTCGCGCCCGAACTGCAGGTCCAGCCCGAACTCGAGGCGACCGCGACACTGGACGCGAAAACCGGTCGCCATGTCGAGGCAGCCGACTTCGCGCGGCGCAACCCCGGGGCCTGGGAGATGCGCTGGGACCGCCGCGCTGACCGCCCGGACCTCGTCCAGGGCGCGGGCGTGCCGCTCGTGCCCGGCCGCGGCAACGCGCTCACATTGGCTTCGCTCGGCCTGCGCGCGAGCGACCACGTCGACATGGCCGTCGTCGAGACGCGCCTGCTCGATTTCATCGCCGCGAACCACGCGCTGCTCAAGACCGACGGCCTCGAGTTCCAGCTCGACGAAACGTCGAGCACGGTCTACGGCAAGGGCGATTCGCACTGGTTCGTCGAGCTCGCGCAGTCGAAGGGCGGCGTGCGCGTGCGCGGAGCGAACCTGTTCTTCCGCATCTCGCACGGCAACATCGTGCAGTTCGGCAGCCACCTGGTCGCGCCGGTCGCGATCGACACGCAGCCGGTGTCGTCGCGCGAGAAGGCGTTCGAGCTCGCGTTCGGCGAACTCGACTTCGGCAGCGGTGCACGGGTCAAGGAGATGCTCGAGCCGGGTGAACTGCTGCTGCTGCCGTACGCGGCCGACGGCAAGGGCGCCGGTGAAGGCTTCAGCGGCGCCGACGGCGCCGGCTACGCGCATCGCCTCGCCTGGCGCTACGTGTTCCGCATCGGCGGCGACCGCAGCACCTACGAGGCCATGGTCGACGCGAAGACCAATCGCGTGATCGAAGTGCGCGACCTCAACGACTACGTCAGCGCGACCATCGACGGTGGCATCTACGCGACCGGCGTGAACACCGGCGCCGAGACGATCGTCGCGATGCCGTTCGCTGCAGTCACCAACGGCAGCGCGAAGGTCACCGATGCGCTCGGCATCTACGACTACTCCGGCGGCACCGCGACGACCGCGCTCGACGGCAAGTATTTCAAGATGGTCGACACCTGCGGCTCGATCTCGCTGTCGAACTCGAGCGACGGCAACCTGCACCTCGGCACCGACACGAGCACCGACTGCGGTGCGGCCGGCGGCGCCGGCGGCAACGGCAACACGCGCGCGTCGCGCAACGGCTTCTACTACCTGACCAAGATCAATCGCAAGGCATCGGGTTTCCTGCCTGGCAACGCGTGGATCGCCTCGAAGGTGACCGCGAACATGAACGTCAACGACGTCTGCAACGCGTACTGGGACGGCAGCTCGCTGAACTTCTTCAAGTCCGGCAGCGGCTGCTCCAACACGGGCGAGATCGCCGCGGTGTTCCTGCACGAATGGGGCCACGGCATGGACACCAACAGCGGCGGCTCGGCATCCGAGTACGGCACCGGTGAGGCGGTCGGCGACAGCTTCGCGTTCCTCGAGACCAAGGACGGCTGCATCGGCAACAACTTCCAGCCCGGCGTGCCGTGCGCGAACTGCTCGTCGAGCTGCACCGGCGTTCGCGACGTCAACGCGTTCAGCACGCTCGGCGCGGCGGTCATCGCCAAGCCGGCGAACGTGACCAACAACTCGAGCATCAACTGCGACCGCTACGCCTGCCCCTATCTCGCCAACGGCATCACGCCGTACCAGGGCCCGATGGGCTACGAGGGTCATTGCGAGAGCTACATCGCGAGTTCGGCGAACTGGGATCTCGCGCAGGCGCTCGTCACGCAGTACGGCAGCACGCAGGGCTGGGCCGAGATGGACCGCATCTGGTACGGCAGCCTCACGCCGAGCAAGAGCGCATACCAGGTCACTTCGGGCGGCAAGTGCAACGCGAGCGCCACGGTGAACGGCTGCGGCTCGAACAACTGGTACACCGTCTATCTCGCGGCGGACGACGACGACGGCAACCTCGCCAACGGTACGCCGAACGGCTGCCGCATCTGGGATGCGTTCAACGCGCACGGCATCGCCTGCGGCACGCGCCCGGCGTGTTCGGGCGGTGGCGGCGGCAACGTGCCGCCGGTGGCGAACTTCGGCGTGACGACGAGCGGCCTTACCGCCAACTTCACCGACAGCTCCACCGACAGCGACGGCACGATCGCCTCGCGCGCGTGGACCTTCGGCGACGGCGGCACCTCGACCGCGACCAACCCGAGCCACACCTACGCCAGCGCCGGCACCTACAGCGTCTCGCTCACCGTCACCGACAACGGCGGCGCCACCAACACCAAGACGAGCTCGGTCACCGTCTCCACCGGCGGCGGCAACGTGCTGCAGAACGGCGTGCCCGTCACCGGCCTGTCGGCGACCACCGGCACCAACACCGCCGTCTACACGATGGACGTGCCGGCCGGCGCGACCAACCTCGTGTTCGCGACCTCGGGCAGCAACGGCGACGCCGACCTCTACGTGAAGTTCGGCAGCGCGCCGACCACGTCGAGCTACGACTGCCGTCCGTACACGAGTTCGTCGAGCGAGACCTGCACGTTCGCCTCGCCGCAGGTCGGCACGTACTACGTGATGGTGCGCGCGTACGCGAGCTTCACCGGCCTCAGCCTCACCGGCAGCTACTCGACCGGCGGCGGCGGCACGCAGACCTACAGCAACGCGACCGACTATCCGATCGCCGACAACGCGACCGTCGACAGCCCGATCACCGTGTCCGGCCGCAGCGGCAATGCACCCAGCAACGCCTCGGTGACCGTCGCGATCGTGCACACCTACATCGGCGACCTCAAGGTCGATCTCGTCGCGCCCGACGGCACGCTCTACAACATCCACAACCGCACCGGCGGCGGCACCGACAACATCAACAAGACGGTGACGCTCAACCTGTCGAGCGAGGCGCTCAATGGCACGTGGAAGCTGCGCGTGAACGACAACGCCGCGCAGGACACCGGCTACATCGACAGCTGGAGCGTGACGTTCTGATGCTGCGGGCCGGCCGGATGGGGGAGAGACATCCGTCCGGCCCGATCCAGGGACGGATGCGGCGGTAGCGACGCGCGTCGCGACCCGCTGCGCAATGGCGGCAGCCCCGGCCCCCGCCGGGGCTGCCTTTCTTTCGCGATCGCCGAATCCCGCCGGCGACGCCTCGCCGTCCGAAGCCCGCCGCGCGCAACGGTGTGCGGCACCGTGCGGCCTTGCAGGAGCCTTCCATGAAGCTGTCCGCCCACGTCCTCGGCGCCACGCTCGCGCTCGGCGCGGCCGTGTTCGCGCCACCCGCTTCGTCCACGACCGCACTCGCGGCGGGTATGGACGCCGAAAGCGATCCGTTCGCGCGCATGTTCATCGTCAGTTCGCGCGATACCTACGACCTCATCCGCCCGCTCACGCTCGCCGCTTCGCCGCGCCTTGACGCCACCGGTGGCGCGTTGATGGTGTCGGAGGTCGAGGCGCTCCAGCTCGGCGCGATCGCCGAACGCATCCATGAACGCGAACTGCGTTGCGGCGGCTTCTTCGCGTTCCGCACGCGCGTGGAGGCGGACGCGTTCGTCGCGGGCGACCGCTCCGCGGTCGTCGCCGGGCGCTCGGCGCTGGTCGCCTACACGATCGACAACCACGCCACCGTCGACGCCTGGCTGCCGCTCGTCGGCGAAGCGAACATCCGCGGCACGATCTCGTCGCTGTCGGGCTACAAGAACCGCTACTACACCTCGACCTACGGCAAGAGCGCGGCGGAGTCGATCCGCTCGACCTGGGCCGGCCTCGCCGGGAGCCGCAGCGACGTCGTCGCCGAGCTCTACACCGGCTGCACGAACTGCTCGACGCAACCGTCGGTGATCCTCACCGTGCAGGGCGCCGACCTGCCGAGCGAAGTCGTCGTGCTCGGCGCGCACCTCGATTCGATCAACGGCTCGGCCGGCGGCAGCACCGAGCAGACCGCGCCGGGCGCGGACGACGACGGTTCGGGCATCGCCACGCTGACCGAAGTCATCCGCGTCGCGCTCGCGAACGGCTGGCGCCCACAGCGCACGGTCAAGTTCATGGGTTATGCGGCCGAGGAAGTCGGCTTGCGCGGTTCGAACGCGATCGCGCAATCGTTCAGGAACGCGGGCACGAACGTCGTCGGCGTCATGCAGTTCGACATGACCAACTACAAGTCCGGCAACGTCGAGGACATGCAGCTGATCACGGACTATTCGAACGTGGCGATGCAGACGTTCCTCACCGACCTGTTCGACGCCTACCTCGCTCCGCGCGGGTTCAACCGCGGCACCTATACCTGCGGCTACGGTTGTTCCGACCATGCCTCGTGGACGAGCGCGGGCTATCCGGCCGCGATGATGTTCGAGGCCGGCGACGCCAGCGGCTACTTCCCGTACATCCATTCAGCCAACGACACGCTCGCGAACATGGCGAACTCGGCGCAGAACAGCGTCAAGTTCGCGCAACTGGGCCTCGCCTTCGTCGGAGAACTCGGCAAGACGCACGCCACGACGCCACCCGCGAACGTGCCGCCGGTCGCGAACTACGGCGTGACGACGAGCGGCCTCGCCGCCAGTTTCACCGACAGCTCCACCGACAGCGACGGCACGATCGCCTCGCGCGCGTGGACCTTCGGCGACGGCGGCACCTCGACCGCGACCAACCCGAGCCACGCCTACGCCAGCGCCGGCGCCTACAGCGTCTCGCTCACCGTCACCGACAACGGCGGCGCCACCAACACCAAGACGAGCTCGGTCACCGTCTCCACCGGCGGCGGCAACGTGCTGCAGAACGGCGTGCCCGTCACCGGCCTGTCCGCTGCAGCGGGTGCCGACAAGCGTTTCACGCTCGACGTACCGGCCGGCGCGACCCACCTAAAGTTCGTGACCGCGGGCGGCAGCGGCGATGCCGACCTCTACGTCAAGTTCGGCGCGGACCCGACGACGACGACGTACGATTGCAAGTCGGAAGGAAGCACGACCGCCGAAACCTGCAGCATCGCGACGGCGCAAGCAGGCACGTACCACGTGCTCGTGCACGCGTACGCCGCGTATTCGGGCACGAGCCTGACCGGCAGCTATTCGACCAGTGGCGGCGGCACGCAGACCTACAGCAACGCGACCGACTATCCGATCGCCGACAACGCGACCGTCGAGAGCCCGATCACCGTGTCCGGCCGCAGCGGCAATGCACCCAGCAACGCCTCGGTGACCGTCGCGATCGTGCACACCTACATCGGCGACCTCAAGGTCGATCTCGTCGCGCCCGACGGCACGCTCTACAACATCCACAACCATACCGGCGGCGGCACCGACAACATCAACAAGACGGTGACGCTCAACCTGTCGAGCGAGGCGCTCAATGGCACGTGGAAGCTGCGCGTGAACGACAACGCCGCGCAGGACACCGGCTACATCGACAGCTGGAGCGTGACGTTCTGATGCTGCGGGTCGGCCGGATGAGGAGAGACATACGGCTGGCCCGATCCACGGACGGATGCAGTGGGTCGCGACGCGCGTCGCGACCTGCTGCGCGATGGTGGCAGCCCTGGCGTCCGCCAAGGCTGCCTCCTTTCCGCGTCGGCATCGGCGTCGTCCACGCGTAATTGACGCCGATCAAGTCACCGTCGCGGCGACGGTCGACAATCGGTGCGTCCCAGCACAAGCGGAATCCTGCCGAGGAATGCTCCGATGCGCGGCCAGTGCCTGCGGTTCTATTTCTGCGACGACGCGGGCGAATCCGCGTCGCCGCGCCACGAATGGCTGCTCCAGCATGCGCGCAGCATCGGTATCGCGGGTGGTTCGGTTTTCCGTGCGATCGCCGGATTCGGTCGGCACGGTGGCCTGCACGAACCGCGCTTCGGCGAACTGCCCGGCAGCCAACCGCTCCTCGTCGAGTTCGTGCTGCCGGAAGAGGAAGCGCGACGCCTGATCGATTCGCTCGCGAGCGAACCACTCGCACTCACCCATGTGTGCTGGCCCGTCGAGTTCGGTCTCGTCGGCGGACGTTCCTGAAAGGACGAGGAGCACCGCATGTACTGGAAGAACGAGACGCACCACTACAGCTCGCCCTCGATCGCGCTGCATTGGGCGATGGTCCTGCTCGTCGTCGCGGCCTACGCGACCGCAGAATCTCGCGAGCTGTTCGCCCAAGATGGTCCGCAACGCACGGGATTGGCCACGGCGCACGCATGCGCCGGCCTAGCCGTGTTCGTGCTCGTGTTCGCGCGGCTTGCTTTGCGAACCGGCCCGCGGCCGGCGATCGTGCCGCCGCCGTCGCGGCTGCAGGCGCGCCTCGCCCTCGCGATGCACGTGCTGCTGTACGCGTTCCTGATCGCGATGCCGCTGCTCGGCTGGCTGCTGGCCAGCGCCGAAGGTACCGCCATCACGCTCGGCGCATTCCAGCTGCCCGCGCTCGTCCCGCCCGATCGTGCACTCGCGCAGATCGCCGAGGAGGTCCACGAAGGCGTCGCCACCGCCGGTTACGCGCTCGTCGGGGGGCATGCCGGCGCCGCGCTCGTGCACCACTACCTGCTGCGCGACGACGCGCTGGCGCGCATGCTGCCGCGACGCACACGGCGGCACCGGCCACGGCACGGCGCGGAAGATTGAAACTGGGAGCGACGCATGAACGACGCGCCCGCGCTGCGCGGCCGCATCGCGTTCCAACCGATGCGGGGCGGCCTGGACACGGCCGAAGCGGAACGCCGCCTGGCGCGTGATGGCGCGAACGAGTTGCCGACGGCGCGTCGCCGCGGCTTCTTCGTGCGTACCCTCGCGGTGCTGAGGGAGCCGATGTTCCTGCTGCTCGGTGCCGCCACGACGCTGTATCTCGTGCTCGGTGATCTCGGCGAAGCGCTCGTGCTGTCCGCCTCCGTTGCGGTCGTCGTCGGCATCACGCTTCGCCAGGCGGGCAAGTCGGAAAGGGCGCTCGACGCGCTGCGCGATCTCTCGACGCCGCAGGCGTCGGTGCTGCGCGACGGTGATCGGGTGCGCATCGATGCACGCCGGCTCGTGACCGGCGACGTCGTCGTACTCGGCGAGGGCGACCGCGTGCCCGCGGATGCGCGCTTGATCGAGGCCACGCAGCTCGGCATCGACGAATCATTGCTGACCGGCGAAGCGTCGCCCGCGCCGAAAGGAACATGCGCGCCAAGCGCGGAAGCGGAAGCGGCGCCGACGCGCGACGACCACGTGTACCGAGGCACGCTCGTCGTGCACGGGTACGCGCTCGCCGAGGTCGTCGCGACGGGCGCGCGCACCGCGGTCGGCCGCATCGGCGCTTCGCTCGAGCGCACCAATCCACCGCGCAGCACCCTGCAGCGCGAGATCGACCGCGCGGTGATCGTGTTCGCAGCCGCCGGCCTCGGGCTCTGCGCGAGCGTGACGCTGCTGTACGCGCTGCTGCGCGGCGGATGGATCGATGCGCTGCTCGCGGGGGTCACGCTCGCGATCGCCAACGTGCCGGAGGAGTTCCCGGTCGTGCTCACCGTGTTCCTCGCGCTCGGCGCGTGGCGCCTCGCCCGCGAGCGCGTGCTCACGCGACGCATTCCGGCGATCGAGACGCTCGGCGCAATCACGGTCCTGTGCGTCGACAAGACCGGCACGCTCACGGAGAACCGCATGCGCATCGCGGCGTTGCGCCAGAGCGGGGCGGCATGGGATGTCGCGGCCGGCGTGCCGATCGGAGCGGAGTTCGACGACCTGCTCGTTCGTGCCCTGATGGCGTGCCGCATCGATCCGACCGATCCGATGGAGCGCGCGATCGTCGAGGCTGCAGCGCCCCGGGCCGGCGCTGGCGAACGTACGCTCGTCCGCGAATACCCGCTCATGCCAGGCCTGTTCGCGCGCACCCAAGTGTGGCGTACGCCCGCTGGGCTCGTCGGCGCATGCAGCGGGGCGCCGGAAGCGATCGCCGACTTGTGCCGGCTCGCGCCTGCGCGTCGCGAAAGCATGCTCGCCGACGTCGCGGTGCTCGCGCGGCACGGCCTTCGCGTGATCGCGATCGGGGCGCTCGAGCATCCCGTGTCACTGCCGCTGCCCGAGCGGCAGGACGCTCTCGCCTTCGTCGAAGCCGGCCTCGTCGCATTCGCCGATCCGCTGCGCGAGGGCGTCGCCGCGGCCGTCGCCGAAGCGACCGCGGCAGGCATCGACGTGGTGATGCTGACCGGCGACTTCCCGGAGACGGCGACGGCGATCGCGCGGCAGGCCGGCATCGACGTAGGCGACGGCCCGCTCGCCGGCGCAGCCCTGTCCGTACTCGACGACGCGCAACTCGCGGCCATCTGCGCGCACCGGCGGGTGTTCGCCCGCGTGACGCCGGAGCACAAGCTGCGCCTTGTCGAGGCGTTGCGCGCTCGCGGCGAGATCGTCGCGATGACCGGTGACGGCGTCAACGACGCGCCTGCCTTGAAGGCGGCGGACGTCGGCATCGCGATGGGCCGGCGCGGCACCGACGTCGCGCGCGAGGCAGCGGCGCTCGTGCTGCTCGACGACGACTTCGTTTCGATCGTGCGTGGCATCCGCCGTGGGCGCACGATCCACGACAACATCGTGCGCGCAATGCGCTACATCCTCGCGGTGCACGTGCCGATCATGGGCATGGCGCTGCTTCCGCTGCTGACGGGCGGGCCGCTCGTGCTCTGGCCGATCCACATCGTGTTTCTCGAGCTCGTGATCGACCCGGCCTGCGCGCTGGTGTTCGAGCGCGAGCCGGCGGCAGGCGACGTCATGCGTAGACCGCCGCGCGATCCGCACCGTACCGTGCTCGGGCTGCGCCTGCTCGCCGGCGGCGTTCTCGACGGTGCGCTCATGCTCGCGGCTTCCGCGTTCGTGTACGCGACGGCACGCGCGCTAAGGTGCCCGGATGCCGGTGTCGCCGCCGCGACCTTCGTCGCGCTGGTCGTCGGCAACGTCGGCCTCATCGCGCTCAATCGTGGCAGCGGCCTGCTGCACAAGCGCAATCACGCGTTCTGGATCGTCGCTGCCGGTACAGCGAGCGTGCTCGCCGCAACGCTCGGCCTGCCGCAACTCGGCCACCTGTTCCGCTTCGAGGCCCCCCCTGCGGGTGTGCTCGCGCTCGCGGCCGGCCTCCCCCTCGCAGCCCTCGTGCCGCTCTTCGTCGCGCGAACGCGCGCCTCGGCCCCGGCGGCAGGACACGCCTGAGCAGCCGTCGAATGGCGCGGCGATGCGCGATTCAGCGATATACGAGCACGGGGATCGAGCTGTGGGTGAGCACCTTCTGCGTCTCGCTGCCGAGCAGCAGCGCGCCTAGACCGCGACGTCCATGCGACGCCATCAGAATGAGGTCGCAGCCGCTCGCCTGGGCGGCTTCGATGATCGCTCCGGCGGGATCATCGGTCGTGGCATGGCGGGTTTCGCACGGCACGTCGAGCGCGGCCGCCGCCTTCTGCACGAATCGCAGGCGCTCGTTCGAGTACGCCTGCGCCGCTCTTGCGTAGTCGCCGCGGTTCGTGCCGAGCAGGTCCATCATGACGTCGCTCGCTTGGAACTTCGGGATCGCGTGGAATGCGGTCACGCGCGCGCCCATCGCGTGGGCGAAGCGGATGCCCTTGCGCACGGCCTTCTCGGACAGCCTCGAGCCGTCGGTCGGAATGAGGATGTGTTCGAACACGGCGGGGCCTCCACTCAGCGGTAGACGAGCACGGGAATCGTGCTGTGCGTGAGCACCTTCTGGGTTTCGCTGCCGAGCAGTACGCCCTGCAGCCCCTTGCGCCCGTGCGAAGCCATCAGGACGAGATCGCAGCGCTTGCGCTTCGCCTCGCGGATGATCGCCGCCCAGGGTTGATCGCTCGTCGCGTGCGCGACGTCGCAGGCGACGCCCGCTTTGCGCGCCTCCGCGGCGACCCCGGCGAGCAGCGAGCGCGCCCGCGCTACAGACGCCACGCGATATTCCCCCGCAGTGTCCTCGAGCATCTGCGCGTCGAGCGTGAACATGCGGAACTTCGGGATCGCGTGGAACGCGACGAGGTGCGCGCCGGTGCATGCAGCGAGGCGGATGGCGGCTCGCACCGCCTTCTTCGACAGGTCGGAACCGTCGGTCGGAACGAGAATGCGCTGGAACATGGCGATGGCTCCGCAATGGGTCTTCGTCATCGACGGTATGCCGTCCCGCGATCGGCTCGTTGATGTGCATCAACTCGGGAGCGGTTGATTCCGGTCAAGGTGCGCGCGTCCGTACGCGCTACGGTGCATCCGTCCTTTCCGTTACCGGAGCTCCGCATGAAAGCCGCCGTCGTACGCGCGTTCGGTCGACCGCTCGCGATCGAAGACCTGCCGGCGCCCCGCCCGGGCCCGGGTGAGGTACTGCTCAAGGTGCAGACGAGCGGTGTCTGCCACACCGACCTGCACGCCGCCGACGGCGACTGGCCGGTGCAGCCGGCGCTGCCGTTCATTCCCGGGCACGAAGGCGTCGGTGTCGTTGCCGCGCTCGGCAGCGGCGTGAAGGGCCTGCGCGAAGGCGACCTCGCCGGCGTACCGTGGCTGCACGACGCTTGCGGGCATTGCGAGTACTGCAACGCCGGATGGGAGACGCTGTGCGAGGCGCAGCACAACACGGGTTACAGCGTGAACGGCGCATTCGCCGAGTACGTGATCGCGAACGCCGCCTACGCCGCGCCACTGCCGGCAGGCGTCGATGCGCTGTCGATCGCACCGATCCTCTGCGCGGGCGTGACCACCTACAAGGGCATCCGCGAAACCGAGACGCGGCCGGGCGAATGGATCGCCATCTACGGCGTAGGCGGCCTCGGCCACGTCGCGATCCAGTACGCGAAGGCGATGGGCCTGCACGTCGTCGCATTCGATATCGCCGCGGACAAGCTCGCGCTCGCACGCGAATGCGGCGCCGACCTCGCGCTCGATGCGACCGCGTCGGATGCGGTCGCGCGCACCTTGCAGGCGACTGGCGGCGGCGCGCACGGCGTGCTCGTGACGGCCGTCTCCTTGCCGGCGTTCGAGCAGGCGCTCGCCGTCGTGCGGCGGCGCGGCACGATCAGCCTCGTCGGCCTGCCGCCGGGACATTTCCCGACGCCGGTGTTCGACGTCGTGCTCAAACGCATCACGCTGCGCGGCTCGATCGTCGGCACGCGCCGCGATCTCGCCGAGGCACTCGCGTTCGCCGCGGAAGGCAAGGTACGCACGCGCGTGCACGCGGCGCGGCTCGAGGACGTCAACGTGGTGCTCTCGAACCTCAAGGCGGGCAAGGTCGACGGTCGCGTCGTGTTCGACCTGCGCTGAGTCCCGCGACGGGCGCCGCCGTGGCGCGCGCCCGTCAGTGTGCGGTGCGATAGAGGATCAGCGCCAGCGCGGCGATCCAGCCCAGCAGGATGAACAATGTCCCACCCCATCCCTTGACCACACCGAGGCCGCGGCGGTGCGTCCAGTACATCGTGCCGGCAACGAGCGACGGCACCGCGACGAGCGCGGCGACGAGCAGAAGTACTTCGTTCGCGTGGTCCATGGCTTCGCTCCTCAATTTCGCATGAGCACGGGCAGCGTCGCTTCGTGCAGGACCGTGCGTGTTGCGCCGCCGAACGCCCACTCGCTGAAGCGCGAGCGTCCGTACGCGCCCATCACGAGCAGATCTGCGCCGACCTCGCCCGCGGCGGCGAGGATCGCCTCCCCGGCGCGGTCGTCGGGAGCGAGGATCGGCTTCGCCACCACGCGCACGTCGTGCCGCGCGAGCCACGCTTGCACGTCGAACGGTGGCAGCCACCCTATTTCGATCTCCGGCGCGCGCCGCGGACCGTCGAGCAGCACGATGTTCGAGGCGTGATGCAGGAGCGGCAGTGCGCTGTGCAGCGCGCGTACCGCCTCCGCCGAGCCGTTCCAGGCGATCGCGATGCGGCCGAGCGCGGCTTCGCGGCAACCCGGGGGCACCACGACGCACGGCAGCCGCGAGGCGAGCACGACCGCGCCGAGGTCCGGCGGGGCGCCCCACGGGACAGCGGGGTTGCGCTCCAGCACGAGCAGGTCGTGCCAGTTGCCGATGTGCGCGAGCGTTTCCGGCGTACGGCCTTCGGCGACCTGCCAGGACGCCTGTCGAACGCCGATCCGCGACGCCCACGCCGCGAAGGCGTCGTGCGCGGCGTAGGCCGACCGCTCGACCTCGCGCGCCGTCTCGAACACGGCCTGGACGACGTCGCCCGACACGTACGGCGGCATCATGTAGAGCGGCGACGGATGCACGAAGACGCCGGTGAGCGCGCCGTCGAGGCGCGCGGCGAGATCGGCGGCGTATTCGACGCCGGTGCTCCAGGCGTCGTAGCGGCCGGTATGGACCATGATGTCACGCATGTTCGTTCTCCGGGGTCAGGACACGGCGAGCGAGCTGTCGACGACGGCCGGGTCGAGCACGCCGCACAGGCGCTGCGCGAACGCGAAGCCGTCGGCGGTCGCCTCCGTGGCGAGGTCGATCGACAGCAACACGAGTGCTAGCGGTGATCCGCAGGCGACGAGGCGCGCGAAGGCATCGAGATTCTTGCGCCAGCGCTCGGCGGCGAAATCGAGGATGGCTGCGTCCAGGCCCGCGACGTTGTACAGCAGGTCCGTGGCGACGCGGGTCGCCGCCGGATCGGTCGCTGCGCAAGCGGGGTGTCGAGGCTGCACGATGGTCTCCACTCGCCTTCGTCGGTTGCCACGCTAGCGCTGCGCGCCCGCCGACCGATTGATCCCGATCAACCACCGCCGCACCTCGTGCGATCCGCGCGCAAGGTGATCCAGATCAACGCGCGCGTGCGCGGCCGGATCAGGATGAATGCGTCATCCCCCAGGAGATCGGTCAATGCAACCGCAAACCGGAACGATTCCATCCGCGACCATGCATGCCGGCGAAGAAGTGCAGCACTGGCACGAAGAGTTGCTCGACGGCACGCGCGTGCTGATCCGCCCGCTGCACGCGGACGACGCCGCGCTCGAACGCGAGTTCATCGAACACCTGTCGGCACGCTCGAAACGGCTGCGCTTCCTCGGCCTGATCGGCTCGCCGAGCGACGCGCTCGTGCGCCAGCTCACCCAGCTCGACTTCCGCCGCGAAGTCGCGTTCGCGGCGCTGATCGCGCGCGAGGGCGAGAAGCACCTGATCGGCGTCAGCCGCTTCAGCCTCGGCGCCGACCGCAAGTCGTGCGAATGCGCGGTCACCGTTGCCGACGAATGGCAGCACAAGGGGCTCGGCACGTTGCTGATGCGCCACCTCATCGCGGTCGCGCGCGCGCGCGGCATCCACGAAATGGTTTCGCTCGACGCGGCCGACAACCCGGAGATGCGCGACCTGGCCGCGTACCTCGGCTTCATGCGTCGCGCGGACCCGCTCGACGCGAGCCAGGTGATCCATTCGCTCAAGCTCTGATCGCCCGAGCGGTTCGCGACAGGGGCTCGCCTCGCGCATGCGCGGCGAGCCGTGACGAAATGCCGCACGAGGGTGTCGCCGCTCTCGGATTTGACTTCGATCAATTGTCCGCGACGACGTCCGGGGACACTGCGCGCGGAACTACCCAGGGGCCTCCGATGCAGAATGTGGAAACGTACAACGACCGGGTCGTGCGCCAATTCACCGTGGCGACGATCGTCTGGGGCGTCGTCGGCATGGCCGTCGGCCTGCTGATCGCGGCGCAGCTGGCGTGGCCGGCGCTCAATTTCGACGTCCCGTGGCTGACCTACAGTCGCCTGCGGCCGCTGCACACGAATGCGGTGATCTTCGCGTTCGGCGGCTGCGGCCTATTCGCGACTTCCTACTACGTCGTGCAGCGCACCTGCCAGGCGCGCCTGTTCGGCGACCGCCTCGCCGCGTTCACGTTCTGGGGCTGGCAGGCGGTGATCCTGCTCGCCGTGGTCACGCTCCCGCTCGGCTATACGCAGAGCAAGGAATATGCGGAGCTGATCTGGCCGATCGACGTGCTCATCGCGGTGGTCTGGGTGGTCTACGCGATCGTCTTCTTCGGCACGATCGTGAAGCGCAAGGTCAAGCACATCTACGTCGCGAACTGGTTCTTCGGCGCGTACATCCTCACCGTCGCCGTGCTGCACATCGTCAACAGCCTGGCGATCCCCGTGACGCTGACCGATTCGTATCCGATCTATTCCGGCGCGGTCGACGCGATGGTTCAGTGGTGGTACGGGCACAACGCGGTCGGCTTCTTCCTGACCGCGGGCTTCCTGGGGATCATGTACTACTACGTCCCCAAGCAGGCGCAGCGGCCGATTTATTCGTACCGCCTGTCGGTGGTGCATTTCTGGGCGCTCATCGCCGTCTACATGTGGGCCGGCCCACACCACCTGCACTACACCGCGCTGCCGGACTGGGCGCAGTCGCTCGGCATGGTGTTCTCGCTGATCCTGCTCGCGCCGAGCTGGGGCGGCATGATCAACGGCATCATGACGCTGTCGGGCGCGTGGCAGAAGCTGCGCACCGACCCGATCCTCAAGTTCATGATCGTCTCGCTGTCGTTCTACGGCATGTCGACCTTCGAGGGGCCGATGATGTCGATCAAGACGGTCAATTCGCTGTCGCACTACACCGACTGGACCATCGGCCACGTGCACGCGGGCGCGCTCGGCTGGGTCGCCTTCATCACGATCGGCGCGGTCTACAGCATGCTGCCGAAGCTGTTCGGCGCCGAGCGCATGCATTCGACGCGCGCCATCGACGTGCATTTCTGGATCGCCACGATCGGCGTCGTGCTGTACATCGCCGCGATGTGGATCGCCGGCGTCATGCAGGGCCTGATGTGGCGCGCGACGAACCCGGACGGAACGCTCACGTACACGTTCATCGAGTCGCTGCGCCAGACCTACCCCTACTACGTCACGCGCGTTCTCGGTGGCCTCATGTTCTTCACCGGCATGGTGATCATGTGCTGGAACGCGTGGAAGACGTGCATGCCGCGGCGCGCGCTGCCGGTCGTCCCCGTTCCGCTGCCGGTCCACGCCTGAGGTCGCCCCCCATGCTGCATGCCTTCATCGAAAAGAACGTCGGCCTGATGGCCGCCCTCATCCTCGTCGTGATCCTCAGCGGCGGCCTCGCGGAGATCGTGCCGCTGATGTTCCAGGCGCAGGCGGTCGAACCCGCGCCCGGGGTCAAGCCGTACTCGCCGCTGCGCCTCGCCGGTCGCGACGTCTACGTGCGCGAGGGCTGCTACGGCTGCCACTCGCAGATGATCCGCACGCTGGCTTCCGAAACGTTGCGCTATGGACCGTATTCGGCCGCGGGCGAATCGGTGTACGACCGGCCGTTCCAGTGGGGCTCCAAGCGCACCGGACCGGACCTCGCGCGCGTCGGCGGCCGCTACTCGGACGATTGGCACCGCGTACACCTGAAGAACCCGCGCAATGTCGTGCCCGAATCGAACATGCCGGGCTACCCGTGGCTGTCGCAGGCGCTCGTCGATCCCGACCTCGTCGCGAAGAAGATGCACGCGCTGAAGCTGCTCGGTACGCCCTACACCGACGCCGACTTCGCGGGCGTGCGCACGGCGGTCACCGGCCAGACCGAAATGGACGCACTCGTCGCCTACCTGCAGGGACTGGGCACGAACGTGCAGCCGCCCGCACCGGAGGCTGCGAAATGACCTCGGGAATCCTCATCGCCGCGATGCTCGTGCTGTTCCCCGCGCTCGTCGCGTGGGCTTGGAGCACGCGCCGCCGCGAAGCATTCGACCAAGCCGCCGCACTCGCCCTCGAGCCCGCGGTCGACACCCTGCCTGCGGAGGATTCCCGATGAGCGCGTCCTGGAGCTGGTTCATCATCCTGCTCGTCGTGGCCAACATCGTCGGCCTCGTCGTGCTGCTGTTCGCGACCGCGCGCCGTCGCCGCGGCGACGCCGGCGACGCCCGCGCGACCACCGGCCACGTCTGGGACGGTGACCTCGAGGAGCTCAACAACCCGCTGCCGCGCTGGTGGTTCGGGCTGTTCGTGCTGACCGTGATCTTCGCCATCGGTTACCTCGTGCTGTATCCGGGCATGGGCAACTTCGCCGGCCGGCTCGGCTGGACCTCGAACGGCGCCGCCGCCGACGAACTGCGCGAAACCAACGCGAAGCTCGAAGCGCTCTACGCGGGCTTCCGCGGTCGGCCGCTCGCCGACCTCGCGCGCGACCCGAAGGCCGTGAAGATCGGTCGCAACGTGTTCGCCAACACCTGCGCCGCCTGCCATGGGTCGGATGCACGCGGCGCGGTCGGCTACCCGAACCTCGTCGACGACGACGCGCTCTACGGCAGCGACGGCGACACGATGCTCGCGAGCGTGCTGCACGGCCGCCACGGCGTGATGCCGCCGCTCGCCGCGACGCTGCCCGACGGCGGCGTCGACGACGTCGCGAACTACGTGATGGGCCTGTCCGGCCGACCGCACGACGCGCGCCTCGCCGAGCTCGGCAAGCCGCGCTTCGAGACGATCTGCGCCGCGTGCCACGGCAAGGACGGCAAGGGCAACCACGCGCTCGGCGCCCCCAACCTCACCGACGACGTCTGGCTGCACGGCGGCGGCGACGTCGCGGCGGTGCGCACCGCGATCGTCGACGGCCGCAGCGGCACGATGCCGGCGTGGGCCTCCGTGCTCGGCGAGGATCGCGCGCGCCTCGCGGTCGCCTGGCTGCTCGCGCAGAACCCGCACGACGCGGGCGCTTCGGCCGGCGCACCCGCTGGAGCGACGCAATGACGATGCACGGCGCGAGCGTGCGTTGGCTCGGCGCGATCCTGTGGCCGTCGTTCTTCGCCGCGGGAGTGGCGACGATGGTGTTCTTCGCCGTCGTCGACCCGCTCGATCTCGCGACGATCACCTGGCCGCGCTTCGCGTTCTCGCGCGAGCTCGGCTACTCGATCGGCTTCTTCATGTTCTGGCTCTGCACCGCGTCGTCGAGCCTGTTCACCGCGCTGCTGCTGCGCGCGCCTGCGCGCGACGGAGCGACGCGGTGAATGCGGACTCGCGCAAGATCGACGTGCGCGTCGTCGACGGCGGCGGCGCGCTCTACGCGAAGCAGCCGAAGGTGTATCCACGCGAGACCGACGGACGTTTCCAGCGGCTGCGCATCGCCGCGGTGTTCTGGCTGCTCGGCATGTTCTACGCGTTCCCGTGGATCAGCATCGGCGGCCAGCAGCTCGTGTTGTTCGACCTGCCGGCGCGCCGCTTCCACGTGTTCGGCCTCACGTTCTGGCCGCAGGACTTCTACCTGCTCACGCTGCTGCTCGTCATCGCCGCGCTGAGCCTGTTCTTCTTCACCGCGCTCGCCGGTCGCCTGTGGTGCGGCTACGCCTGTCCACAGACCGTGTGGACGGAAGTGTTCCTGTGGATCGAGCGGCGCATCGAGGGCGATCGCAATGCGCGCATGCGTCTGGACAAGGACCCGTGGAGCCGGACCAAGCTCCTGCGCAAGACGGCCAAGCACGCCGCCTGGGTCGTGTTCGCGCTGTGGACGGGCTTCACCTTCGTCGGCTTCTTCACGCCGATCCGCGAACTCGGCGCGGAAGTCGCGCAGTGGCGCCTCGGTGGCTGGGAAGCCTTCTGGATCGTGTTCTACTCGTTCGCGACCTGGGGCAACGCGGGCCTGCTGCGCGAACAGGTGTGCAAGTACATGTGCCCCTACGCGCGCTTCCAGAGCGCGATGTTCGACCGCGACACGCTGGTGATCAGCTACGACGTCGCGCGCGGCGAGCCGCGCGGGCACCGCTCGCGCGCGCAGCTGCGCAGCGTCGGCGCGGCGGTGTCCGCGCCGAAGGCGCTCGGCGACTGCATCGACTGCCGCGCCTGCGTGCAGGTCTGCCCGACCGGCATCGACATCCGCGAAGGCCTGCAGATCGACTGCATCGCCTGCGCCGCGTGCATCGACGCCTGCGACGACGTGATGGACAAGGTCGGCCTCGCGCGCGGGCTGATCCGCTACACCACCGAGAACGAACTGGCCGGCTCGCCGCGGCAGATCCTGCGCCCGCGCGTGTACGCCTACGCCGCCCTGCTGGGTGCGCTCGTCGCCGCGTTCGCGTGGGGCGTCGTCGCGCGCGCGCCGCTGATCGCCGAAGTGCTGCACGACCGCAACGGGCTGTTCCGTCCGCTCCCCGGCGGCGCGATCGAGAACAGCTACGCGGTCAAGCTCGCCAACAAGTCCGACCATGCAGTCGCGCTGTCGTTGCGCCCCGACACGCCACTGGCGCTGCACGCGATCGGCAACGCGAGCGTGCTGCTCGACCCGGGCGAAGTGTTCTCGCTGCCGCTGACCCTGCGTGCCGATCGCGGCGCGGTGCGCGGACGCAATCCCATCACGATCGTCGTCGTCGCCGCCGACGGCCGCGAGCTCGCGCGCGCCAAGGCGCAGTTCTTCGCCCCGGAGTCCCCATGAACACACCCGCCGAATCCGCCCCCGCCGCGCCGATGCGCTGGTATCGCGTCGGCGAGGTCTGGCTCATGCTCGTGCTGCTCGGCGCGACCGTGGCCGGCTCGCTGTCGCTGGTCGCCACCGCGGTGCGCCATCCGGATGCGCACATCGTCGTGCCGGACGACGCGCCGCGGCCCGGCCACCAGCCGCCCGCGCGCACGGCCGGCGCGGCGCCGCCACGGCGCTGACGCGATGCCCGGCGCCTGCTTCCACTGCGGCGAACCGATCGGTGGCGGCGTCCCGCTGCTCGCGACGATCGGCACGCAGTCGCACCCGGTCTGCTGCATCGGCTGCCGCGCCGCGGTCGAATGGATCGACGGCCTCGGCCTCGCCGACTATTACCGCCTGCGCGAGGTCACCGGCGAGCGCGCCGCGCCCGCCGACGACTACGCCGAATGGGACCGGCCGCGCCTCGCGCGCCGGCACGTGCGCGAGCTCGGCGCGGACCGCGCCGAAGCGACCGTGCTCGTCGAAGGCATGCGCTGCGCCGCGTGCGCCTGGCTGATCGAGCGCGCGCTCGCGCGCCGCGACGGCGTGCACGAGGCGACCGTGTCGCCGCTGGTACAGCGCGTGCGCATCGTGTTCGACCCGAGTCGCGTGCGCCTCCCGGCCTTGCTGGCGACGCTCGCGCGGCTCGGCTACCGCCCGCACCCGCTCGAGGGCGATCGCATCGACGCGCTGCGCACGGGCGAGCGGCGCGCGGCGCTCAAGCGCCTCGTCGTCGCCGGCTTCGGCGCGATGCAGGCGATGATGTACGCGGTCGCGCTGTACGCAGGCGCCTTCGACGGCATCGATCCGGCGGTGCGCGCGTTCCTGCGCTGGATGGGCATGCTCGTCGCGACGCCGGTCGTGCTGTATGCGGCGCGACCGTTCTTCGCCGGCGCAGTGCGCGAGTGGCGCGCGCGCCGCCTGTCGATGGACACGCCGGTCGCGCTCGCGATCGGCGCGATCTACACCGGCAGTGTCGTCGCCACGGTATTCGGCGGGGCCGAAGTGTATTTCGATTCGGTCTGCATGTTCGTGTTCCTGTTGCTGCTCGGGCGCTACGTCGAGCTGCGCGCGCGCCAGCGCGCGGGCGAGGTCGCCGACGCGCTCGTGCGGCTGCAGCCGGCGACCGCGGAGCGCTGCACCGAAGGCGCTTGCGAGACGATCGGCGTGCACGAGCTCGAACCGGGCCAGGTCGTGCGCGTCGGCGCCGGCGCGACGTTCCCCGTCGACGGCGTGCTGCGCGGCGCACGCTGCCGCGTCGACGAATCGTTGCTGACCGGCGAATCCGCCGCGTGCCTGCGCGAGGTCGGCGACGAGGTCGTCGCGGGCAGCGTCGCGCTGGACGGACCCGTCGAGGTCGAGGTGCGGCGGGTCGGCCCGGCGACCGTGCTGTCGGCGCTCGCGCGCATGGTCGAGCGCGCCGCCGCAGCGCGGCCGCGCATCGCCCGGCTCGCCGACGCGGCGGCGGCGCGCTTCGTCGTGCGCGTGCTCGCCGCGACCGGCGTAGTCGCGCTCACCTGGGCCGCGATCGATCCGACGCGCGCGTTCGCCAGCGCGGTCGCCGTGCTCGTGATCAGCTGCCCGTGCGCGTTCGCGCTCGCGGCGCCGTCGGCGCTGACGCGCGCGGTCGGTGTGCTCGCGCGGCGCGGCGTGATGGTCGTCGACGCCGATGCGCTCGAAGCGTTCGCCGGCGTCGACCGCATCGTGTTCGACAAGACCGGCACGCTGACCGAGCCGGCGATCGACGTCGCGAGCCTGCGCGTCGCGCGCGGGTCGCGCGAGGGCGCGCTCGCCCTCGCAGCGGCACTCGAGCAGGCGAGCACGCACCCGTATGCGCGCGCGCTGCGAGACGCCGCGCGCGGCCTCGCCCTGCCCGCGATCGCCGACGTGCGCGAGACCGGCGGCGGCGTACTCGGCCGGTTCGACGGCCATACGCTTCGCCTGGGCCGGCCCGACTTCGCGCTCGTCGACGGCGACGGCGACGCGCTCGTGCTCGCCGACGACGCCGGCGAGATCGCGCGCTTCCCGATCGTCGAACGCGTGCGCGCCGGCGCGCGCGAAGCTATCGACGCGCTGCAGGCCGCGGGCGTCGCCTGCGAGATCGTCAGCGGCGACCATGCCGAGCGCGTCCAGCGCGTCGCGGTGGCGCTCGGCGTCGCCGAATGGCGCGCGCGCGCGACGCCGGAGGCGAAGCTCGCCCACCTCGCCTCGCTGCGCACACGCGGCGACGCCGTGGCCGCGGTCGGCGACGGCGTCAACGACGCGCCGGCGCTCGGCGGCGCCGACGTCGCGATCACGCTCGGGGAGGGCGCTGCGCTCGCCCAGGCCGCGAGCGGCATCGTCCTCGCCGGCAGCGACCTCGGCGGCATCGTCGATGCGCGCGGCGTCGCGCGCTCCATGCTCGCCGTGGTCCGGCGCAACCTGCGCTGGACATTCGCCTACAACCTGCTCGCGATACCGCTCGCGGCACTCGGCCTGGTGCCGCCATGGCTCGCCGCGATCGGCATGTCGGCGAGTTCGCTGGTCGTCGTCGCCAACACGTTCGCGATCGGCCGCACGCGCGCCGCCGCGCGCCCCGCGCCGCCGGCTGCGGCGTCCGTGCCGCTCGCCCGCGTGCAGGCCGCATGAACATCATCCTCGCCCTGATCCCGGTCAGCCTCGTCCTGCTCGGCGTCGGCGTCGCCGCATTCTTCTGGGCCGTCGACGATGCGCAGTACGACGACCTCGACACGCCCGCGCTCGCGCCGCTCGTCGACGACGACGCCACGCGCACCGACGAGCCCGCGCGCCGATGAGCGCATCGATCACGATCGGTGCCGCGGCGTTCGCCGGCCTCGTCGCGAGCGCGCACTGCGTCGCGATGTGCGGCGGCATCGCCGGCGCGCTCGGCATGGTCAGTGCACGCGGCGCGGACGGTCGCGCGCGACGCGACCTGCTCGTCGCCTACCAGGCGGGGCGAATCGCCTCGTACGCGCTCGCCGGCTTCGTCGCCGGTGCCATCGGGGACGGCCTGTTGCACTGGCTCGACGCCGACCGCGTGCGCGTGGCGTTGCGCCTCGCCACCGCGGCGGCGATCGCCGCGACCGCGCTGTCGCTGCTGTGGCGCCGGCGCGCACCCGGGCTCGCGCTCGGCCTGCGCTTATGGCCACGTCTTTCGCGCCTCGGGGTGCGCCTTCTGCCCGTGACGGACCCGTCGCGCGCGTTCGCGTTCGGCACGATCTGGGGCTGGATGCCGTGCGGCCTCGCCTATTCGATGCTGCTCGTCGCCGCGCTCGCCGGTTCGGCGCTCGACGCGTCGGCGACCATGCTCGCATTCGGCCTCGGTACCGCGCCGGCGATGCTCGCGACCGCGTGGGGATTCCCGCGCGTCGCGCGCGCGATGGCGCGCACGCACGTGCGTCGAGCCGCCGGTCTCGTCCTGCTCGCCTGCGGCATGCTCGTGGCGATCGGGCCGTGGCTCGCACCGTACCTGCCCGCGCACGCGTGGCTGTCGTTCGACTGCATCGCGCCCGCGCGCTGAGCGTTCGCCGCGCTGCGCGCGGACGCGCTGCTGGTTCACCGACGTCATGCTCGGCAGCGGCGTGAAAGGCATCGAACTCGCGCGCGAGAGTTCGCCATGTCGATGCGGCACATGCGTAGCACGAAGCGGCTCGACCGCCGTCGGAGCGCTCGAGCAAGCTTCAGGCGAGATCGGAGAGATCCGGGGAGACGCCGAGCCGTCGATGCATCGCCGGACTCGTGGTCGTGTACTGCAGCGGGACCTTCTGCCCGGGGCTGAGGTATTCCTTCGCCGCGAACGCGGCGAGCGCAGCCTCGTGAAAGCCGCTGAGGATGAGCTTCTTCTTCCCGGGATACGTGTTGACGTCGCCGACCGCGTACACGCCGGGCACGCCGGTGCCGAAGGTCGCCGTGTCGACGGCGATCTGGTTCTTCTCGAGATCCAGTCCCCAATCCGCGATCGGCCCCAACGCCGGGTGCAAGCCCCAGAACACGAGCAGCTGTTCCGCACCGACGCGCTGGACGATGCCGCTGCGCGCGCGCACGCGCACCGCGCGCAACGCCTCGCCGTCGGCGTCGAGGCCGACGATGTCGCCTTCGAGGAACTGCATGCGCGCCTGGTCGCAGAGCGCGTGCATGCGCGCGACGCTCGCCGGCGCGGCGCGGAACCTGGCGCTGCGATGGACGAGCACGACCGACGCACCGAGCCCGGCGAGTTCGGCCGCCCAGTCGAGCGCCGAGTCGCCGCCGCCGGCGACGACGATCTCGCGCCCGGCGAGCGCGTGCGCGTCGGCGACCTTGTAATGCACCGCGACGCCTTCGAGACGGCGTGCTTCGTCGAGGTCGAGCTTGCGCGGCATGAAGGCACCGAGGCCGGCGGCGAGGATGACGACGGCGGCGTCGAACACGAGGCCGCGATGCGTGGTGACCCGCCAGAGGCCGTCCGCGCTCCGCTCGAGCCCGCTGGCGACGTGACCGAAATGGAACTCGGGCGCGAACGGGCGCGCCTGCTCGAGCAGGCGCTCGACGAGTTCGCGCGCGTCGCAGCGCGGCAGCGCCGGGATGTCGTAGATCGGCTTGTCCGGATAAAGCTCCACGCATTGCCCGCCGGCCTGCGGCATCGCGTCGATCACGTGCGCGCGCAGGCCGAGCAGGCCGAGCTCGAACACCTGGAACAGGCCGACCGGACCGGCACCGACGATGACCGCGTCGGTGACGATCGGTCGACCCGCGTCGTGGCCCCCGTCCATTTCAGAACCGGTAGCCGAGCGCGACGCCGTACACGAACGGATCGATCGCGACCGAACCGACCTTCACCCCGCCGACCTTGGCGTCGGTGTCGATATCGATCCAGCGCGCGTCGACGGTGAGCGACCAGCGTGGCGCGAGTGCGACGTCGACGCCCGCGTGCGCCGCGAGGCCCCACGAATCGCCGAGGTCGAGCTTCGCTCCGGCGAGCGGCCCGGTTTCGTCGATCGAGAAGAAGCGCGTGTAGTTGACGCCGACGCCGATGAACGGGCTCACCTTCGCGTCGGGCACGAAGTGCCATTGCAGCGATACCGTCGGCGGCAATTGCTTGACCGTCGCCGCCTTGGCGCCGTTGAGCTTGACGTCGTGCTCGAACGGCAGCGCGGCGAGCACCTCGATGCCGAGGTTCTTCGTCACCGAGTATTCGAGCGTCACGGTCGGGCTCCATGCCGAATCCACGCCGGCCGCGAGCGTGCCGCCCGCGAGGTGGCCGTTGTTTGACTTCGGATCGACCGCGTGGGCGCCGATCTTGACCTGCCAGTCGCCCTGTTCCGCGTGCGCGGCGGTAGCGGCACCGATCGCGACCACGATCGCCAGTGTCAACTTGCGCAACATGTTGATGCTCCGTTCGAGTGGGAAGACGTTCGTCGAACGGAATCTTCGGAGTGCGCGCCGTCGCGCACTTGATGCACGTCAACTCGGCCACGGGATGCGACGAAGCGCCGCATCGGGCGTCCGGGCCCGGTCGCCTGGCGCGATTCGTTCCGGCCATGCAAGGTGCGGGCGGGCGCCGGACCCTGTAGGCGTGGTCCGTGTCCCCCCGATCGATGGATGGTGGGCCCGCTCGGATTCGAACCGAGGACCAAGGGATTATGAGTCCCCTGCACTAACCGCTGTGCTACAGGCCCGAAAGGCCCGCGAGTGTAACCGTGCGCGGGCGCGGCGACGAGCCCGCGGTGACCCCGGCGCGTGCGCTTCTGGCATCCTAGGCGACGATCGCCGCCCGCGCGCATGCGGAGGTCCGCCGCGCCACGGCGTCGACGCCGCCGCGCGCGCGAGCCGACATGCCATCGTTCCGCTTCGACCACTACGAACTGCTACCCGAGTCGCGTCGCCTGGTCCGCGACGGCGCCGACGTCGTCGTCGGCCTGCGCGTGTTCGACCTGATCGTCTACCTGATCGAGCATCGCGACCGCGCGGTCGGGCGCGACGAACTCATCTCCGCGGTCTGGGGCCGCACCGAGGCGGGTGACGCGCTGCTCGCGCAAGCCGTGCTCAAGGCGCGCCGTACCTTCGGTGACGACGGCAATGCGCAGCACCACATCCGCACCGTGACGCGCTTCGGCTACCAGTGGGTGGCTGACACGCGCATGCTCGACGCGCCGTCGGTTCCCGTTTCCGACACCGCACGCGAGGACGACGCACGAGGAGCGGCGCCGCCGCCGGCCGCGCGCATGAGCCGGCGCCCGATCGCCGCCGCTGCGGCGCTTGTGCTCGCGCTCGGCGTGCTCGTCGCGCTGTTCGCGCAGCGCGATGGTCTTTCCTCGAAGGCTCCGGCGCCGCCCGCTGCAGTGGCGAGCACGACGAAGCCCGTCGCCGGCCTCGTGCTCGTCGTGCCGACGCGCGTGCAAGGCAACACGGGCGACGACGGCTGGATGCGCCTCGGCGTGATGTCGCTGCTCGCGCAGGCGCTGCGCGACCTGCCCGGGCATGCGGTGGTACCCGACGAGACGGCGCTGGCCGCGATCGCGCAGTCGGGCCCGGACGACCTCGCGCGCCTGCGTGCCGAGACCGGCGCGACGATCGTGATCACCTCGGAAGCGGTGCGCAGCGGCGACGGTTGGTCGCTCGGCGCGACGCTGTTCGGCGCCGACGGCAACACGCAGATGGTCGGCAGCCGTTCCACCGATGCGGTCAGCGCGGGCGGCGCGCTCGCGCGCGACGTGCGCCAGCTGCTCGCCGACGGCGAGGGCCACGAAGAGGCGGAGCCACTGCCGCCCGACGTCGTCGCCCTGCGCGCGCGCATGCGCGCGGCGATCCTCGAAGGCCAGAACGGCCGCGCGCTCGCGCTCTACGACGCCGCGCCGGCCGACGCGGCCGCGGCACCCGCGCTGATCCTGCTGCGCAGCGAAGCGCTGATCCAGCTCGGACGCGCCGACGACGCCGCGGCCGCGCTGCAAGCGTTCATCGAGCAGGCGAACGCGGCGCCGGCGACGCGCTGGCTCGGCCCGGCCTGGAGCGCGCTCGGCGATTGCGAACTCGCGCGCGGGCGTCCCGCGATCGCCGAAGCGCACTTCCGACGCAGCCTCGAGTTGCTCGGATCCAGCGGCGACCGGCGCGCGGCCGGGCTCGCGTGGCGCGGGCTCGGTATCGCGCAGGTCGTGCGCAACGATCTCGACGATGCCGAGCAGAGCTACCTGCACGCGCGCGTCGAGCTCGAGTCGACCGGCGACCGCCTCGTCCTCGCACGCATCACCGACGGCCTCGGCTACATCGCGACACGGCGCGGTCGGATGGCCGATGCATTGTTGTCGTACGAGCAGGCGGCCTCGATGGCCGCCGCCTTCGGCGCGAACGAGACCGAGCTCGGATCGCGCCTCAACATCGCCCAGGCGCACGAGTTCCTCCTGCACCACGCGGTGGCACTGGAGCGCATGCGCGAGCTGCTGCCGCGCCTGCGCGGCCTCGACTACCCCGCGCTGCACCGCTTCGGCATGGTCGCCTACGCCGGCATGCTCGCCGAGAGCGGCGCGTTCGGCGCCGCGCGCGAGGTGCTCGCCGGACTCGACGCCGAGGCGGGCGCGGGCGCCGTCGATGATGCCGTCGTCGACGTGCGCCTCGACGAGGCACAGGTGCTGCTCGCGATCGGCGACATCGCCGCCGGCTTGCGGCGCGCCGAAGCGGTCAGGAACGGACTCGGCCATGACGGCGCAGCGGACCTGCGCCTCGAGACCGCGGCCGTGTTGCTGCAGCTGCACCTGCAGGCGGACGATGCGGCCGCCGACGCGCTCGGCGCCGATGCCGCGCTGTGGCAACCGGCGAACGCGCTCGCACCCTCGCGCGTGCATGCGCTCGTCGCACGGGCACGCTGGCAGGCGCGACGCGGCGACGACGCGGCCGCCGCGGCGGCGTTCACGCAGGCGTTCGAGCTCGCGCAGGCATTCGCGACCCCGGTCATCCTGCGCGACGCGGCCGTACCCTACGCGCAGTTCCTGCTTTCGCACGGCGATGCGGACGGAGCACGTCGCACCGCGAGCGTGCTCGGCCCGTATGCCGAACACGATTTCGCGAGCGCCCTGCTGCTCGCGCGCGTCGCCGCGCAGGTGGGCGACCCGGCACTCGCGCGCAGCTGGTTCGCTCGTGCGCACGGCCTTGCGGGGGAGCGCTGGTCGGCCGGGATCGCGGCCGAGGCCGCCGCGGCCGGATCGGCGCCGGCCGGGCCCGCCTGAGCGCGCGATTCATCGCCGCGCAACGGATCACTCATGCTCGACTAATGCCCGCAATGTCGCCGGCGCCCATGCTCGCCGACGGCGCCGGCTCGTGCTGCGCGCCGCCGCGTGGACACGACCGAACAGAGGGGACCCCCAATGCCATTTCGCAAGCACCGACGGACGACCGAGCCGCGGCAATCCGTTCACGCGCGGCTTCGCCTGCGCACCGCCGTCGCGTTGTGCACCGCCTTCGCCATGGCCGGCGCGGCGACGATGGCCGCCGCCGCACCGCATGGCGCCGGCATCGACCTTTCGGTCACGCTCGGCACCGACCTCGCCGACGGTGCCTGCGGCGGCGACACGCAGCTCGACGTGACCCGGCTCGATCAGGTCAACTTCTGCTATGTCGTGACCAACCATTCGTCGACGACGCTCGCCTGGCACACGCTCGCAGACGACGTCTCCGGCGTGCTGCTCAGCGCGGCGCCCATCAACCTGCCGCCGGGCGCGAGCCGGCAATACAACCGCATCGTCACCGCCCGCGAGTCGCAGGCGCCGGACACGCACTGGACCGCGTACGACGTGCACCCGGGCTACGCCCTCGCCGCGAACGTGCTCGCCGGCGAACGCGTCTTCGACGACGGCTTCGACGGCGCCGGCAACGGCGAGCCGGTCTACGATTTCGTCGACATCACCGGCGTCGGCACGCCGCTCGGCCTCGAGGACGACGACAGCACGGCGGAAGTCGACGTCGGCTTCCCGTTCACCTACTACGGCCTCACCGCCGACCGCCTGCGCGTCGCCTACAACGGCGGCATCCTGTTCGATCTCGAGGCCGGCTGGTTCACGCCGCAGAACGTGCCTCTGCCCACGACCGACGTCGGCGCGGCGATCCTGCCGTACTGGACCGACATCTACTACCAGCAGCCCGGCGACGGCGACATCTACGTCGCCACGCTCGGCAGCGCGCCGAACCGGCGCTTCGTGGTCGAGTGGTTCAACCTGCCGATCATGATCGGCGGCATCCAGCAGGACAGCGCGACGTTCGAGACGGTGATCTACGAAGGTAGCAACGCGATCCTGTTCCAGTACGCCGACACCGATGTCGGCGATCCGCTGCGCAACGACGGCATCAGCGCGACGATCGGCCTCAACGCGCCGGCCGGCGTCGACGCCGCGCTGCAGTACTCGTACAAGAGCGCCTCGGTCTCCGCGGGCAAGGCGATCCTGTTCTCGCCGACGACGCCGGTCGCCTACAGCGCGAGCGCGCAGGTCACGCTCGACGTCGGCGTACCGAAGATCACCGTCACGCCGGCGCAGTTCGACGTCGCGGCCGCCGCGGGCGGCTCGACCAGCGCGACGCTCGACATCGGCAACATCGGCAACCGGCCGCTGACCTGGAACATCGGTTCGTTCGGTACCGCCTCGCACCTTCCCGCGACCTCGCGCTACACCGTTCCGCTCGGCGATCCCGCGGCGACCACCGCGATGCCGGCGCCGCCGCGCAAGGCGCATCCGCCGAAGACCCCACCCGCGCAGGCGCCGCAAGCCGAAGGCGTGTCGGCGTTCGCGATCGACCTGGACACGTCCTCGCTGGTCGGCCTCGACGCGACGCACCCGGAAACGATCACGCCGGTCGCGAGCGTCGGCGACCTCATCCTCACCGCGGGAGAGTTCGTCGACGAAGATTTCACGCAGCTGTACGCGATCGACTACTACAGCTGGCATCTGCTCACGCTCAACACGCGTGACGGCACCAGCACCGTCGTCGGCACCGCAGTGCTGCAGAACGGCGCCGGGATCAACTGGAGCGGCCTCGCCTGGGACGCGTCGACCGGCACCTTGTACGCATCCGCCTACGCGCAGGGGCGCTTCGGCATCGATTCGTTCCTCTACACGATCGATCCGCTCACCGCGGCGGCGACCCTGGTCGGGCGCATCGGCGGCATCGGGGATCCGGCCAACGGCACGCTCGTCGTCGACATCGCGGTCGACGCGGACGGCCACATGTACGGCGTGGACATCGTCGCGGACGACTTCGTCGCGATCGACAAGGCGAACGGGGAAGCGGCGGTGGTTTCCTCGCTCGGCTTCGACGCCAACTTCGCCCAGGGCCTCGACTTCGACGACTACACCGGTCAGCTCTACTACGCCGCGTTCAACAACAGCGTCGGCGAAGCGCAGATGTACACGATCGAGCCGTCGACCGGCGCGTTGATGCTGGTCGGCGCGAGCGGCGCCGACCCGACGCGGACGCAGCTCGCGGCGTTCGCGGTCGCACGGCTCGCCGGCGTGTGCGCGTACCCGAACGACGTGCCGTGGCTCGCCTACTCGACCACGCGCGGCTCGACCGCCGCGGGCGCGACGACGCCGGTCACGGTCGGCTTCGACGCGTCGACGCTCGCTCCGGGCACGTACCATGCGAACGTCTGCATCGCCAACAACGACCTCACGAACCGGCGCGTGCCGGTGCCGGTCACGCTCACGGTGAACTGACGCCCGGGCGGCGCCGCATCGCGCGGCGCCGCCTGCGTGGCACGCTCAGGGACCGTCGAAGCCGTCGTCGAAGATCGTGTCGTTGCCGTCGGGCGCGAACGTCGCGCTGATCGCGCAATCGGCGTGGATCGCACCGGTCGCGTAGGTGCCTGCACCACTCGGGGCGACGCTGCAGGTGTCGCCGACGACGGCGGCGACGGTGTATCCGGCGTCGGGCGTGACGGTCAAGGTCGCGCTCGTGCCGGCATCGATCGTCTGCGACGCCGGCGTGATCGTGCCGTTCGCGCCTGCACTCGCGTCGACCGTCCAGGTGTCGATCGCGAAGCTCGCGACGACCGTGCAGTCCGCGGTGATCGCGCCGGTGGTGTAGACGTTGCCCGCGAGCGAGCCCGCCGCGCAGGTGCCGCCGATCGGCGTGACGAGGTGGTAGTCGGCGACCGGAGTGAGCGTGAACGCGATCGTCGCGCCGTCGGCGACCGATTGCGCGGTCGACGGCGAGATCGCGCCGTTGCCGCCGGCCACGCTCGGCGTCACCGTGTGGTTCGAGCCCATCGCGGCCTGCGCCGCGGCGAGCACGTCGATGCGACCCCAGCCGACCTGGTAGTTCGGATGATCGGCCATCGTGAGGCCGCCGCAACCGGAGTTCGACGGATCGGTCACGCCGGCGGTGACCGCGGTGTTGCGCAGCAGGTCGCCGACCTGGTCGGGATGACCCTTGAGCGCCGGGTTCACCGACATCAACAATGCGGCCGCGCCGGCGACGTGCGGCGTCGCCATGCTCGTGCCGCTCTTGGTGCCGTAGCTGGTCGTGCTCGCGTTGGTCGCCGAACGCGTGCTCACGCCGGGTGCGGACGCGTCCGGACGGATGCGCGTGACGCCGCTGACCGGGCCGCGGCTCGAGAACGAGGCCATGCGATCCTGGCTGTCGGTCGCGCCGACGACGAACGCGGAATCGTAGATCGCCGGCGGATCGGTGATCGAGCCGCAACCGGGGCCGTCGTTGGCGGCGGCGGCGGCGAAGAAGATGCCGCCCGCGACGACGTTGTCGACCGCGGTCTTGATCTCGGTGCCGGTGGTGCAGCCTTCCGACGGGATGCAGCCCCACGAGTTGCTGACCACGTCGGGCGCCTTGTCCGGATCGGGGTTCTGCCCGGCGAGGTCGGTCGGCGCGAGCATCCACTGCATGCACTCGATGTAGCGCGCGGGCGTGCCGTCGCCTGCGTTCATGTTGCGGCAACCGATCCACTTCGCACCGGGCGCGACACCGATCTGGTTGCTGCCGCCGTCGTCGCCGGCGAACGTGCCCGCGGTGTGCGTGCCATGGCTGTTGTCGTCGCACGGTGCCGGCGCATCGTTGCCGCAGACGTTGCCGACCGAATCGTGGATCGAGTCGTGCCAGTTGTAGTTGTGGTCGGCGCTGCTGCCGTTCCAGCCGCGATAGTGCGACTTCAGCGCGGCATGATCCCAGCGGTAGCCGGTGTCCTCGCCGGCGATGACGACACCCTGGCCGGTGTAGCCGAGTGCCCACACGCCCGGCGCATTGATCTTGTTGACGCCGTACTCGATCGCCTCGATCGATGCCGGCTGCGCGGGCGCGACTTCGTCGACCGGCAACGCCTGCTGGACGTGCGGGTTCGCCTCGACGCGCGCGACGTCGGTGCGCGTCGCAAGTTCGGCGAGATCCGCGCTCGACAGCCGCGCCCAGACGAGGTTGGAGATCCAGTACGCGCGATGCTCGATGCCGCGGGCGCGCAGCCAGTCGACCACGCCGGCCTGCTGCGCGGTCGCGCGGGCGCGCAAGGCATCGACGAGCGCGCGGCGGCGCACGAGGTAGTCGGCGTCGCCGCCGAGCGGCGACAGCACGGGCGTCGCCTGGTCCGGCAACACGATCAGCGCCTCGACGCGACCGGCGGCATCGGCCTCGACGGCGAGCGACGGGCTGATCTCGGCGGCGAGCACCTGGCTGCAGGCGAACGCGAGGGCGCACAGCGCGAAGCCGCGCGTGGAACGACGGATCGAAGGAACGGCAGGACGCTTCATGGACTCTCCCCAGCAACATGGTGGCGACGCACAGGTCGGGACGCGGCGCGGGCGGCGACGCAGGCGGACCGGGGTCCCTCCCACCCCGGGCGCCTCGCGGGTGTCTCCGCTCCGACCGAACGCCCGAGTCTACCCCGACGCGGCGGTTTCGCGCAGGCGCCCCGCCGTACGCCGCGGGATCGTCGGCACGGCCCGAAGCCGCCGGCGCGGATGGGCGACGGCGGACACCCCGCGAGCGCGTGAACGGGATCGCAGCGCGCGGTTGCACGTGTGGGCGTGATGCGGGCGTGGAAACGAAAAACGCCCGCGACAGGCGCGGGCGTTTCGCGGCGAATGGAGCGCGGATCAGTCGATGTCGAGGAACGAGCGCAACTGCTCCGAACGGCTCGGATGGCGCAGCTTGCGCAGCGCCTTCGCCTCGATCTGGCGGATGCGCTCGCGCGTGACGTCGAACTGCTTGCCGACCTCTTCCAGCGTGTGGTCGGTGTTCATGTCGATGCCGAAGCGCATGCGCAGCACCTTCGCCTCGCGCGGCGTGAGGCCGGCGAGCACGTCCCTCACCGTTTCCATCAGGCCGATGTTCGTCGACGACTCGATCGGCGAAACGATGGTCGAGTCCTCGATGAAGTCGCCGAGGTGCGAATCCTCGTCGTCGCCGATCGGCGTTTCCATCGAGATCGGTTCCTTGGCGATCTTGAGCACCTTGCGGATCTTGTCCTCGGGCATCTCCATCTTCACCGCGAGTTCGTCCGGGGTCGGCTCGCGCCCCATCTCCTGCAGCATCTGGCGGCTGATGCGGTTGAGCTTGTTGATCGTCTCGATCATGTGCACGGGGATGCGGATCGTGCGCGCCTGGTCGGCGATCGAACGCGTGATCGCCTGGCGGATCCACCACGTCGCGTAGGTCGAGAACTTGTAGCCGCGGCGGTATTCGAATTTGTCGACCGCCTTCATCAGGCCGATGTTGCCTTCCTGGATTAGGTCGAGGAACTGCAGGCCGCGGTTGGTGTACTTCTTCGCGATGGAGATCACCAGGCGCAGGTTCGCCTCGACCATCTCCTTCTTCGCGCGGCGGGCCTTCGCCTCGCCGATCGACATCGCGCGGTTGATCTCCTTGATGTCGGCGACGCCGAGGTAGAGCGCCTGCTCGATCGAGATGAGCTTCTCCTGCTCGGCGACGATCGCGTCGCGCTGCACCTTGACCGCGGGCGACCACTTCTGGCGCTTGCGCGCGAGTTCGTCCGCCCACTCTAGGTTGGTCTCGTTGGACGGGAACAGCTTGAGGAAATCCTTGCGCGGCATGCGTGCGTGCTTGATGCACAGGTCGCCGATGACCCGCTCGTGGTTGCGGATGTTGTTGACGACGTCGCGCAGCTTCTTGACGAAGCCGTCGATCATGATCGCCGGCAGCTTCAGCTTGAGGAACGCCTCGGCCATCTCGTCGCGCAGCTTCTGCGACTTGCGGTCGGCGGTGCCGTACTTGTCGGCGGTCTTCTGGAACTTCGCATAGATCTGCCGCAGTTCGTCCATGCGGCGCGCGACCTCGGCGAGGTCGAGGCCGACGTCGGCCGGATCGGACTCGTCGCCGCCGCCCTCCGTCTCTTCCTCGTCTTCCTCGGCGACCGCCTCGGCGTCCACGGACGCCTCGGCGACGACCACGTCCGGCTGCTCCATGTCGGCGAAGCCGGCGAGCACCTCGGACAGGCGCTTCTTGCCCTCCGTGTGCTGGTCGTATTCCTCGAGCAGCAGCTGGATCGACCACGGGAAGCTCGCCAGGGCGCCCTGCACCTGGTTCAGGCCTTCCTCGATGCGCTTGGCGATCGCGATCTCGCCCTCGCGGGTGAGCAGCTCGACCGTGCCCATCTCGCGCATGTACATGCGCACGGGGTCGGTGGTGCGACCGACTTCGGCGTCGACCGCGCTGAGTACGGCGACCGCTTCCTCGGTCGCGGTGTCGTCGTCGGTCGCGACCGGCGTCTCCGGCAGCAGCGTCTCGGTATCGGGTGCGACTTCATGCACCTCGATGCCCATGTCGTTGATCATGCCGATGATGTCTTCGATCTGCTCCGGATCGACGATGTCGTCGGGCAGGTGGTCGTTGACTTCGGCATAGGTCAGGTAGCCCTGCTCCTTGCCCTTGATGATCAGGGTCTTGATCTCGGACTGCTGCTCCTGGTTGTGCTCTGCGGCCATGTCGGTTCCGGAAGATTCTGTACGGCAAAGGAAATTGAGTATAGGAGCCGCGTCAAGGGCGCGGCCGGCCGGCTCGCGGCGTCGCCGCCGGGCCCCACGCAAGCGAGCGGGATCCGGCGTCCTGCAGGCGGCGTCCGGCCGCGGGAGCCCGTGCGCCGGCGGGCCCATTACTCCTAATACGTAAAACGCCGCCCGCGTGGATCACGCCGGCGTCGCTCAGCGCGTCTCGAGCCAGAACGTGACCGGCCCGTCGTTGACCAGATGGACCTTCATATGGGCCCCGAAACGCCCGGTTTCCACCCTCGCGTGGCGCAAAGTTGACAATTCGACCAGGCGCGCGAACCAGCGTTCCGCTTCGGCCGGCGCGGCCGCGGTCGAAAACCCCGGTCGGGTACCGGAACGCGTATCGGCGGCCAAGGTGAACTGCGACACCAGCAGGAGGCCGCCACCGGTGTCGGCGAGCGAGCGGTTCATGCGCCCCTGCGCATCGGCGAACACGCGGTAGCCGAGCAGCCGCTCGAGCAGGCGCTGCACCTGCGCCTCGCCATCGCCCGGCTGCACCGCGACGAACGCGAGCAGGCCGGCATCGATCGCGCCGACGACCGCGCCGTCGACTTCGACACGCGCCTCGCCGACGCGCTGGATCAGGGCGATCATCCCGGCCTCCACTGCAAAGCCCAGCATGCTCGCCGTGCGACCCGTGACGGTCAATCCGTCCGCACCGCACCCGTCGCGCCTTTACAATCGCCGCCGCCATGCCGTCTCCCGCCTTGTCCTGGCCGGTCGCGCTGCTCTACGGCAGCCTGCGCCTCGTCGGCCGTTGTCCGCTCCGCCTCGTGCACGCGCTCGGCGGTGCGTTCGGCTGGCTGTCGTGGCTGCGCGACGGGCGCACCCGCCGCATCGCCGAACGCAACCTCTCCCTCGTATTGACGCAAGAGAGCGCCGAAAACAGACAACGCCTCGCCCGTGCGAGCCTCGTCGAGACCGGCAAGGCGCTCGCCGAGGTCGCCGCGATCTGGGGCAACCGGCCCGAGGACGCGCTCGCGCTCGTGCGCGAGGTGCGCGGCCGCGAGCTGTTCGACGCGGCACTCGCGGCCGGCCGCGGCCTGATCGTCGCGGCGCCGCACCTGGGCTGCTGGGAACTGCTCAACTATTGGCTCGCCGCGCAGACGCCGCTCGCGATCCTCTACCGCGCCCCCCGCCATGCCGTGCTCGAGCCGCTGCTGCTGCGCGCGCGCGGCGCGCTGCCGGTCGAGCAGGTGCGCGCGGAAGGAGCCGGCGTGCGTACGCTGTACAAGCGCCTCGCCGCCGGCGGCGTGGTCGGCATCCTGCCCGACCAGCAGCCGCGCCAGGGCGAAGGCGCGCAGGCGCCCTTCTTCGGCGTGCCCGCACCGACGATGGTGTTGTTGCCGCGCCTGGCCGAGCGCACCGGCGCATGCGTGCTCTTCAGCTTCGTCGAACGCCTGCCGCACGGCGCGGGTTTCCGCGTGCACTTCCTGCCCGCGCCGGCCGGCATCGCCGACCCGGACATCGGCGTCGCCTGCACCGCGCTCAACCGTGGTGTCGAGGACTGCGTGCGGCTCGCGTTCGCTCAATACCAGTGGACCTACAAGCGCTGGCCGAACGCGCTGGCGCCCACGGCGGCCGCGGCCGTTCCATAGGCCAAGGTGCCCGTCATTCCCGCGAACGCGGGAATCCCTGTCGCTCCGGATGCACGGGGAGCCAATCCCGCCTCACGGGACGACCGGCTTGCGCGCTCAGTCGGATCGCGCCGGTCGCCGGTCGATCGACTCGACCAGCATGAGTTCGCATGCGCCCGCGCCGCTGTCCTCGCGGCTGAGCGAGCTGCGCCAGTGCCAGCCGTCGGCGCGACTCGCCTCGACCAGGCGTCCGCGCAATTCGACGACGTCGCCGACGCGCACGCGCGCGAGCGCGCGGGCGGTCGCGGCATCGGTCGGGATCGCGTGCAGGTTGGTCGCCGAGCGCACGATTTCCGCGGGCGGGATCGGCGGTGCGTCGCGCCAGCGGTAGCTGAAGTAACGCACCGACTGCTCGATGTCGAGCGCGTCGATGACCGCCGTGTCGGACATCCGTCCCCAGCCGAGCGCGAGATCGGTCGGCGAAAGTGCCGCGCCGGCATCGAAGGAATAGTCCGCGCGCGACAGCACGCGCGCCTCGATGTCGAAATCGGCGAGCGGCTGCAAGGCATAGTCGCCGTGCTGCACGAGCGAGCGGTCGCTCGGATCGGTCTGTCGCGGCACCGCGTCGACGAGCACGCCCGCGGCATGCGCGACCGGTCGATGCATCGCCCAGCGCAGGCCGCCGAACGCGAGCAGTGCGATCGACAGCAGCAGCAGGGCATGCAATCGGTTCAGGACGCCGCCGGCTTCTGCAGGCGCCGCAGGAACACGCCCATTTCCTTCGCGGCCTGTTCGTCGCCGCGCTCGCGCGCGACCGCGATCCCGCGTTCGAACGCGTCCGCCGCCGCGGCGGGGTCGCCGCCTTCGGCGAGGGCGCGGCCGAGCAGCTTCCACGCGGCCGAGTAGTGCGGATCGAACGCGATCGCCTCGCGCAATGCGACGGCAGCGCCCGCGGCATCGCCCTGCCCGAGCAGCGCATTGCCGAGCGAGAAGCGCAGCAGCGCGCCGTCGCGCGGGCCACCGAGCTGCGTACGCAGGCGGGCGATGAAGTCCGGTTCCATCCGCGCATCATCGCGCGTCGGCGTGACGGATACACGCGGCACGGCCGAATCCATCGAAATTCCTCGATTCGCGAACGTTTCCTTGCAACGCGCGGGAGCGGATCCGGATGACGCGAGGGGCCGGAATTGGCGCGCGAGGCGGGAGCCCCTGCCGCGGGCCCGCGCTATCCGCGCGCGCGGTGGATGTCGTGCGTGACCACGCCGAGGCCGCGCTGCGGCAGCATGAAGTACTCCGGCCGCGCGAGGCTGCGGCGCATGTCGTCGTGGCCGCTCGCCCAGTGTTCGCGCATCGTCGCGGCGGCGAACGCGTAGTCCTTGTACTGCTCCTCGTAGGACTTCGCGCGGTAGATCAGGTGCACGATGTTGAACACGCGATCGCACAACCACGGTTCGAGTTCGGCGCCGAGTTCGGCCGGCAGGCTGCCGTCCGGCACGCGCTCGAGCAGCAGGCCGAGTGCGTTGCGCAGGCGCTGGCGCGCGGCGATCTGGTCGGTGCCCTGGCGCGTGCGGCTCGAGTACTGGATGTCCTTCTGCCGCTCGAGCACGTCGAGCACGGTCTTCGGCAGCGGCCCGCGCGCGCTCCACAGGTCGACCTGCAGCACGAGCGTGTCGCGCCGCGGCACCGACTCGAGCACGTACTCGAGCGGCGTGTTCGAGACGAGGCCGCCGTCCCAGTACGGCTCGCCGTCGACGACCACGGCGGGGAACGCGGGCGGCAGCGCACCCGAGGCGAGCACGTGCTCGGGGCGGATGCGCTCGCGTGCGGAATCGAAGTAGCGGAAGTTGCCGGTCGCGACGTTGGTCGCGCCGACCGACAGGCGCACGCCGTCCGCGTTGATCCGGTCGAAGTCGACGAGGCGCTCGAGCGTGGCCTTGAGCGGCGCGGTGTCGTAGAAGCTCGTCGCCGCGGCGCTGCCGTCGCTGAACGCGTACGGCGGCGGCAGGCGCGGCGTGAAGAAACCCTGCTGGCCGTGCGCGAGCGCACCCCAGGCGCCGAGCGCATTGAGCCACGCGCTCAACGGCGTGCTCGGCGGCAGCCAGTCGGAGATCCCGGCGAGCGCGACGAGCGGCCATGCGACCGCGCCCGCGGGCGCGCAGATCGTGTCCCAGAATTCATGCAGGCGCTCGACGCGCCGCTCGGGCGCGTTGCCGGCGAGGATCGCCGCGTTGATCGCGCCGATCGACGTGCCGGCGAACCACGCCGGCCGGATGCCCGCCTCATGCAGCGCCTCGTACACGCCGCACTGGTAGGCGCCGAGCGCACCGCCGCCTTGCAACACGAGCGCGACGGTTTCGTACGCGCCCGCCGATTCGGCCGGCGCCGACAACGTGCGCGCCGCCGGTCGCGTGAGCGCGCGGCCGCGCGCGACGCGGCGTTCCGCGGCACCGCGCCGACGCGTGCTCATTGCATGCACCAGCCGTGGCTGACGACGATGCTCTGCCCGGTCAGCGCGTTGGTCTCGAAGCCGGCGAAGAACAGCGCGCACGCGGCCACGTCGTCGACCGTGGTGAACTCGCCGTCGACGGTGTCCTTGAGCATGATCTTTTTCACCACGTCGTCCTCGGAGATGCCGAACTCCTTCGCCTGCTCGGGTATCTGCCTCTCGACCAGCGGCGTGCGCACGAAGCCGGGGCAGATCACGTTCGCGCGCACGCCGTGCTCGGCGCCTTCCTTCGCGACGACCTTGGCGAGGCCGATCAGGCCGTGCTTGGCGGTCACGTACGGCGCCTTCAGCTTAGACGCTTCCTTCGAATGCACCGAACCCATGTAGATGATCGCGCCGCCCTTGCCGCGCGCGTACATGTGGCGTAGGCACGCGCGCGTGGTGAGGAACGCGCCGTCGACGTGGATCGCCATGAGCTTCTTCCAGTCGGCGTAGGCGAACGTGTCGACCGGGTTGACGATCTGGATGCCTGCGTTGGAGACGAGGATGTCGACCGCGCCGAGTTCCTTCACGACCGCGTCGACGCCGGCGTCCACCGCGACTTCGTCGGTCACGTCCATCGCGATGCCGACGGCCTTGGCGCCCTTGTCGGCCAGCTCCTTCGCGGTCGCCTGCGCGCCGTCGAGGTTGAGGTCGGCGATCGCGACCGCGGCACCGTTCGCCGCGTACACCTCGGCGATGCGCTTGCCGATGCCGCTCGCCGCGCCGGTCACGATTGCCACTTTGCCATCGAGTCGCATGGGGGTTCCTCTAGCTGATCGCGGTCACGGGCGGGCCGCAGGTGGGGAGGTCACGGGCGGCGCCGGTCGCCCGCACGGGTGCCCGATTCGCCTGCGCCGATTCCCGGACAAAAAAATGGCGCTGCTGCTTGCGCGGCGGCGCCCAGTTGGAGTGTGAATGAAGCTGCTGGATATGACCCGCGCATGACGCCGAAGTTTCCGCATTGCAGCACGAAAATACCAGTCCGTTCAGCTGCGGTTGAACCGGTGGCCCTGCCTCAACCGGCCTGGTCGACCCGGCGCGGGTCGATGTCGAGGTCCTTGAGCTTGCGGTACAGGTGCGTGCGTTCCATGCCGACCGCCTTGGCGAGCTTGCCGACGCTGCCGCCGGCCGCATCGAGCTGGTGCAGCAGGTAGGCACGCTCGAACTGCTCGCGCGCCTCGCGCAGCGGCAGCGAAAAGTCGACCCCGGACGCGCCCGCCACGGGCGTCGCCACCGCGCCGGCGGAGCCGAGCGCGGCCTCGACTTCCTCGAGCGTGACCTCGCTCGTGGCGCCGAGCACGAGCAGGCGTTGCACGAGGTTGCGCAACTCGCGCAAGTTGCCCGGCCACGCGTAGTGGCGCAGGCGGTTCTGCACCGCGACCGGGAAATTGCGGTACGGCAACTGGTCGCGGTTGGCGAACCAGTCCGTGTGATAGCGCAGCAGTTCGGGGATGTCGTCGCCGCGCTCGCGCAGCGACGGCACCGCGAGCGGCACGATCTTGAGCTGGTAGTAGAGCTCTTCGCGGAAGCGTCCGGCCGCGACGAGCGCGCCGAGATCGTGCGCGGTCGCGGCGATCACGCGCGCATCGAGCGCGACCGGTTCATGCCCGCCGCAGCGGATCAGCGCGCGCCGCTCGATCACGCTCGACAGGCGCAGTTGTAGCTCGGGATCGAGTTCGGCGACCTCGTCGAGGTAGAGCGTGCCGCCGTTCGCCTGCTCGAACAGGCCGTGCTGCACGCCGTTCGCGTCCTCGGCGCCGAACAGCGCGAGCGCGGCGGTCGCGCGCGCGATCGCGCCGGCGGCCACGGTCACGAACGGGCCGGCGCGGCGCGCGCTGCGATCGTGCAGTGCGCGCGCGATCGTTTCCTTGCCCGTGCCCGGCTCCCCGGCGACGAGAACTCCGGTGTCGTGCGCGGCGATCTTGTCGATCTGCGCGCGCAAGGCCTGCATCGCGCGACCGGAACCGACGAGGTCACCGGGTGCGGGCAATTGGCGGCGCAGGCCTTCGTTCTCGCGCTTGAGCCGGCCCGCCTCGAGCGCATGTCCGACGACGAGCAGCAGCTTGGCCAGCGAAATGGGTTTCTCGATGAAGTCCCAGGCGCCAAGGCGGGTCGCCTCGACCGCGGTTTCCACCGTACCGTGGCCGCTGATCATGATGACCGGGCACGGCAGGCCGCCGCGCTCGTTCCATTCGCGCAGCAGGCTGATGCCGTCGAGGTCGGGCATCCAGATGTCGAGCAGGACCACGTCGGGCCGCTGGCGCCGGCGCGCCTCGCGCGCGGCCGCGGCGGAGTCGGCGAGATCGACCGCGTAGCCTTCGTCCTCGAGGATGTCTCGGATCGTCGAGCGGATGTCCGGCTCGTCGTCGACCACGAGTACGCGTGCGGCTGCCGCCATCGCTCGTTCCAGCGTTGCGAAAAGGAGACAGCGAGGATAGCGCGACCGCGCCGGCAGTGCGACGCCGATTTTCGCCGGTCAGTCGCAGGTGCGCGCGGCGGGCGCCTTGCACCAGGCCCAGTCGCCGACCCAGCGTGGCGAGGCGCGCTCGCGCCGCCAGAGTTTCGGATACGCGAACGTCGCCGTCGCGAACTCGCTCCTGCCGCCCTCGTAGAGCTCGATGTGCAGCTCGTCGCTCGCGTACATGCGCGGCGCGTCGTCGTTCATCGACACCAGCACGTGCGCGACATGCCGCCCCGGCTCGAGCGGCGCCGGCGTTTACGCCCACGGCGCGGGCGGCGCGTCGCGGCAAGCGTCGGCGCCGCTGCAACGGCTCGTCGCGCCGGCGAACGCGCAGGTGCCGACCGCGCCGTCGTAGGTGTAGTCGACTTCGAGGTCGAGATGGCCGGGCGACTCGTGCGCGATGCGCACGCCGTGGATGCGGCTCGCATGGCCCGCGGCGAGCTCGTCCATCGCGACAGGATGGAAGCCGGCGCAGCCGCCGAGCAGCCCGAGCAGTGCGATGAATGGCGCGCGATGCATGCGCCTAGCCACGCATGCGCGCGAGCAGGATCGACAGCGCGCGCGACAGGTTGAGCAGGCTCGACACGCGTCCGTGCATCGCGAGGCGCGCGTAGCGGCGCGTCTCGCGCCACGACGGCGCCGGCTTGCTGCGGTACTCGAGCTTGATGTCCTCGGCGCACGCATCGGTGAGGCCGACGCGCCGCGCATACTGCTCGATGAGGCAGCGCGAGCGGTAGCGGTTGAGGAACTTCGTCTGCGCGCTCTGCTTGCCCCACCAGCCGTTGTTGCCGTGGATGCGGTAGTGCACCGCGCCGGTCGGCAGGAAGCGCTTGCGCGCGCCGAGCACGCTCGCGCCGTAGACGAGGCAGTTGTCGGCGCTCAGGCGCCAGGTCGCGAGCAGCTCGCCGGGCAGGTCGAGCACGCGCCGTGCGAGCGGCGTGCGCAGAGCGAGCGCGGAGGTCGGCGCGCCGTACCAGTGCGCGTCGAGGTAGGTCGCGATCGCGGTGTAGCCGAAGTCGACCGGCGCGTCGGCATAGCCGAGCCGGCGCTGTTCGTGGCCGAACAACTCGACGTCGGAGAACACGAAGTCGACCTCGCGCTCGGCATCGAACACGGTGGCCATGCGTGCGAGGTAGTCCGCGCTCCAGCGATCGTCGGCGTCGAGGAAGCAGACGACGTCGGCGTCGACGCGCGCGAGGCCCTGCTGGAACGCCGACAGCTGGCCGCCGTTGGCGACGCACAGCACGGTCACGCGCGGATCGTCGCCGTAGCGCTCGCACAGCAGCTCGGGCGAACCGTCGCGCGAGCCGTCGTCGACGACGATCACCTGTGCCGCCGCGCGCGTCTGTGCGAGCGCGGCGTCGACCGCCTCGGCGACGAAGTCGCGATAGTTGTAGCAGGTGACGACGACCGCGAAGCTCGTACCCGTCATCGTGCGCCTCAGGCCGCGAGCAGGTCGCGGAAATAGCGGATCGTCTCGCCGAGGCCGTCCTCGAGCGCCACGCGCGGCTGCCAGTCGAGCTTTCCCTTCGCCAGCGCGATGTCGGGCTGGCGCTGGCGCGGATCGTCGGCGGGCAACGGCTTGAACACGAGCTTCGAGCGACCGCCGACGAGCGCGACGACCTTCTCGGCGAGTTCGCGGATCGTGAACTCGCCCGGGTTGCCGATGTTGATCGGACCGGTGAAGCCGGCCTCGGTGTCCATCATGCGCAGCATCGCCTCGATCAGGTCGTCGACGTAGCAGAAGCTGCGCGTCTGGCTGCCGTCGCCGTAGATCGTGATGTCCTCGCCGCGCAGCGCCTGCACGATGAAGTTGCTGACTACGCGGCCGTCATTCGGATGCATGCGCGGACCGTACGTGTTGAAGATGCGCACGACCTTGACGTCGAGCGCGTGCTGGCGGTGGTAGTCGAAGAACAGCGTCTCGGCGCAGCGCTTGCCTTCGTCGTAGCACGAGCGCAGGCCGATCGGGTTGACCCGCCCCCAGTAGTCCTCGGTCTGCGGATGGATCTCGGGATCGCCATAGACCTCGCTCGTCGATGCCTGCAGGATGCGCGCCTTCACGCGCTTGGCGAGGCCGAGCATGTTGATCGCGCCGTGCACGCTCGTCTTCGTCGTCTGCACCGGATCGAACTGGTAATGGATCGGCGAGGCCGGACAGGCGAGGTTGAAGATGCGCTCGACCTCGACGTAGAGCGGGAACGTCACGTCGTGGCGCATGAGCTCGAAGTACGGCCGGCCGATCAGGTGCGCGATGTTGCGCTTGCTGCCGGTGAAGAAGTTGTCGACGCACAGCACGTCGTGGCCGCGCTCGACCAGGCGGTCGCACAGGTGCGACCCGAGAAACCCGGCGCCGCCGGTGACCAGCACGCTGTCCATCGATACCGTCCCAGTGTCCATGCCCAAGCCGTCCCGCCGGACGGTGCCGTTCGCCGCGATGCGCGCTCGGACCCGGTCGCGGGGCGCGGATTATGGCGCATCGGCCGTGGGCGCGCGCGCCGGTGCACGGGACCGGAGACGGCGTGGCGCGAGGCACCGTCGCGCGCCTGCTACCATGCGCGCCCGCAGCGGACGGAGCCGGCATGCGCCTCAGCGTCGTCGTCATCACCTACAACTGGCCGCAGGCGCTCGACCTCGTGTTGCGTGCGCTCGCGCGCCAGACCGTGCTGCCGGACGAGGTCATCGTCACCGACGACGGGTCGCGCGAGGACACCGCGGTGCTGCTGCGCGGACTCGCGCGCGACTACCCGACGCGGCTCGTGCACCTGTGGCAGCCCGACGACGGCGCGCGCATGAGCCGCGCGCGCAACCGCGGCATCGCCGCCGCGCAAGGCGACTACATCGTGTTCTTCGACGGCGACATGGTCGCCGAGCGCCACTGCATCGCCGAGCATCGCTCCTTCGCGCGCCGCGGCTGCTTCGTGCAGGGCTCGCGCGTGCTCACCTCGCAAGCGTGCAGCACGCGCGTGCTGGCCGAACGCCGCTTGGACATCGGCTTCTTCGAACCGGCGATCGAGCGCCGCCGCCACACGCTGCGCATCCCGCTGCTCGCACGCCTGTACGCGCGGCCGCATCGCAGCCAGCGCGGCATCAAGAGCTGCAACTGGGGCTTCTGGCGCGACGACCTCGTCGCGATCAACGGATTCAACGAAGCGATGACGGGCTGGGGCCGCGAGGACAACGAACTGGCCGCGCGCGCGTTCAACGCGGGCCTGCAGCGCCGCGACCTGCGCTTCGGCGGCCTCGCGCTGCACCTGTGGCACCGCACGCGCACGCTGCACGAAGCGAACGACGGCCTGCTCGCCGACACGCTCGCGCGCGGCCTCGTGCGCTGCGAACACGGCCTCGACGGCCATCTCGACGAATTCCGCGCGCCGCCGCCGGATCTGCGCGACGCGCGCGACTGAAAGGGCTGAGCCAGGCGGCTCAGTCCGGCGCGGTGTCGAGCGGCAGGCGCACGCTGAATCGCGCGCCGCCCTCGGCGCGGTTTTCCGCACGTACGCTGCCGCCGTGTTCCTCGGCGATCTTCTTGACCACGGCGAGGCCGAGCCCGGTGCCGCGCGACTTGCTCGTCGTGTACGGCTCGAACCAGCGCTCGCCGAAGTCGGCCGGCAGGCCCGGACCGTTGTCGGCGACCGACAGCTCGACCCACGCTTCGCCGTCCTCCTCGAACACGCGCGTGGCGACGACGAGCTGCGGCTTGTGCACTTCGCCGATCGCCTCGAGCGCGTTCTTGATGAGGTTGTGCAGCGCCTGGCGCAGGCGCACCGCGTCGACGCGCACGCGCGGCTCGCCCGCTGCGAACCGACGTGCGAGGCTCAGGCGCTGGTCGTTCTCGTACAGGTCGAGCACTTCGCCGAGCAGCGCGTGCAGCGCGAGCGGACGCGGCGCGAGCTGCGGCGGCCGCGCGTAGTCGCCGAACGCATTGACCATCGTCTTGAGCGCCTCGACCTGGCTCACGATCGTGTGCGTGGCGCGATCGATGAGTTCGCCCTCTTCCGGCGCAAGCCGACCGAGGAAGCGCCGGCGCAGGCGCTCGGCGGCGAGCTGGATCGGCGTGAGCGGGTTCTTCACCTCGTGCGCGAGGCGTCGCGCGACCTCGCCCCAGGCGGCGTCGCGCTGCGCGCGGTTGAGCACGGTGAGGTCGTCGAACACGGCGACGTAACCGGCCTGCCCCGGCAGCGCGGTGCCGCGCACCATGAGGCTGCGTCGCCCCTGCGCGGTGTCGAGCACGACCTCCTCGCGCCATTCGCGCACGTCCTCGCGCAGGTGGCGCGCGAGCGGGTCGGTGAACGGCGCGAGCGCGGCGTGCAGCGTGCCGATCTCGACCGCGCTCGCGCCGAGGTGTTGCTCGAAGTCGACGTCGAGGATCGTGTCGGCTGCGCGGTTGGCGACGCGCAGGCGGCCATCGCGATCGAAACCGAGCACGCCCGCCGAGAGCCGCTCGAGCACCGCTTCCAGCCAGGCACGCTGCTGCTCGGTCTCGCGCGCGCTCTTCTGCGCGCGCGCGCCGGCGAACTCGAGTTCGCGCGTCATCTTCGCGAACGAGGCGACGAGGAAACCGAGTTCGTCGTCGCTCGGCGCCGGCAGCGGCGTGTCGTAACGCCCTGCGCCGACCGCGCGCGTCGCCGCGGCGAGTCGGCCGACCGGCGCGACCAGCCGGCGCGCGAGGCCGAACGCGGCCAGCACGACGACGAGCACCGACAGCAGCAACACGAAGGTGAGGATCAACGCGAACGTGAGCTTGAGCGAGCCGCGCAGGAACTTCAGCCGCTGGAAGTCGAAGCTCGCGCGTTCGATCCGCGCGGCCAGCGGCTGCAGTCGCGCGGGCAGCGGGAACAGGCCCTGCAGCAGGCGCTCCTGCGCCGCCTGCGCGGGGCGCGCCGCGGGCGCGATCGGCAGCACCACGCGCAGGGCGAGGCCGCTGCCGAACGGTTCCGCCGCGGCGTAGCGGCGATCGCCCTGCACGCGCAGCAGCACGGCGCCGTCGGGAATCGGCGGATCGAGGTAGCGCGGATCGGAACTCGCGCTCGCCTCGATGCGGCCGTCCGCGCCGAGCACGCTGAGCTGGATCGCGCCGAGGCCCTCGATCGCTTCGTCGAGCAGTGCCTGCGCGCGTTCGGCCGGCTCTTCGCCGAGGCGTACCGCGAGTTGCGTGCTCGCGCCTTCGTCGCGATGCAGGTGTTCGTCGATGACGACGCGGCCGAGTTCGAGCGCGTCGTCGAGCGCTTGCTCGAGGCGCAGGTTGAACCAGTTGTCGATCGTCGCGTCGAGGAAGCGCAACGCGAAGCCGTAGACGACGACGCTGGCCGGCAGCGCGAGCAGGATCAGCAGGCGCAGCAGGCGCCGGTTGAGGCGCGCGCCGGGCACGCCGCGCAGCACGTCCGCGCGCAGGCGCCACAGGCGCAGGCCGATCGCGCCGACCAGCATGACGAGCGCGACGAGCGCCGCGCCGAGCACCCAGCGGTAGTGCGCGGCGAAGCGCGCGCTGTCGGCTGCGGCGTCCTCGGCGAGCTTGAGCGACGCGACCAGCAGCACCGCGACCGCGAGCGCGGGCAGCACGCGGCGGAACAGGAAGTTCAGCGCGTCGCGGCGGGCCATCTGCTGTCCGCGGAAGCGAGTCGCCAGGCCGGTTCGAACAGCGCCGGCAGGCGCAGCGCGCCCGGCAGCGCGGTCGGGTCGATCGCCGCGCGCACATGCAGCGGCGTGGCCGGCGCGAGGTGCGCGAATTCGGCCGGCAGGCCGAGGCGCAGCGAGCCGAGCGCGGAAACGAGATAGGCCTGCGTCGTGAAGCTGCGCACGTCGTCGGGGTTGTCGCCCAGGCGCAGCTGGTAGCGGCGCGACAGCGGGTAGTAGCGCAGCTCGATCGCCCGCGTCGCGCGCGCCTGCCGGCGCGGCCAGTCGCCGGCGCGCACGTCGATCGCGAACGTGATCGGGATGCCGCGGTCGAGCGCGTCCTGCATCGGCCCGCTCAAGCGGCAGTCGAGGCCGAGTTCGAGCACCGCCGTGCCGGCGGTCGAGTACAGCTGCACGCCGCGCACGCCGAGCGAACCCGGTGGCGCGAGCATGCCGCACGCGGCGAGCGCGCAGGCGAACGCGGCAGCCGCGAACGCGCGCGCGCCGCGCCGGAATCGCTCACGCCTGCTTTTCGACCAGCGCATAGTAGAAGCCATCCATGCCGCCTTCGCCCGGCAGGTTCTGGCGGCCGATCCCTGCGGCATGGCCGCAGCGTTCGTCCAACGGCATCGCGCGCGCATCATCACGGCCACGCAGGAACTCGGCAAGCACGCCTTCGTTTTCCGCGCGCAACAACGAACAGGTCGCGTAGAGCAGGCGGCCACCGGGGGCGAGCAGCGGCCACAGCGCGGCGAGCAGGCGCAGCTGGCCGGCGACGAGCGGCGCGACGTCGGCGCCGCGGCGGTGCAGCTTGATGTCGGGCTGGCGGCGTACGATGCCCGTCGCCGAACACGGCGCGTCGACGAGGATGCGCTGGAACGGCCGGCCGTCCCACCACGCCGCAGGTTCGCCCGCGTCGCCGACGACGACCGTCGCGGCGAGGCCGAGGCGCTCGAGATTCTCGCGCACGCGCGGCAGGCGCGCCGGATCGGCGTCGAGCGCGAGCAGGTCGACGTCGGCGCGCTCGAGCAGGTGCGCGCTCTTGCCGCCCGGCGCGGCGCAGGCGTCGAGCACGCGCATGCCGGCGGCAGGCGCGAGCAGCTCGGCGACACGCTGAGCGGCGCCGTCCTGGACCGAGAATGCGCCGTCGGCGTAGCCGGGCAGGCGCGTCACGTCGGTGCTGTCGTCGAGCACGAGCGCGTCGGCGAGTCCGTCCGGCGCGCGTGCGGCGATGCCGGCTTCGACGAAACGCGCGAGCAACGCCTCGCGCGTCGTGCGGCGCCGATTGACGCGCAGCGTCAGCGGCGCCTCGCGGTTGTTCGCGGCGAGGATCGCCGTGGCCTGCTCCGGCCAGTCGCGCTCGATCGCTTCGATGAGCCAGCGCGGATGCGCATGGCGCAACGACGCATCGCGATCGAGTTCGGCGTCGAGCGCGGCGCGTTCGCGCAGGAAGCGCCGCAGCAACGCGTTCGCGAGTCCGGCGAACTGCGGCTGGCCGAGTGCGCGCACCGCCTCGACCGAGGCGGCCACGACCGCGTACTCGGGCAGGCCGAGCACGGCGAGCTGGGCGAACGCGAGCACGAGCAGCGCGCGCACGTCGCGCGCCTTCGGCGGCAGCGGCTTTTCGAGCAGGCGCGCGAGCGCGGCGTCGAAGCGCAGCCACCAGCGCGAGGATTCGAACAGCGACGCGGCGAGCAGCGCGCGGTCGCGCGGATCAGCGACGCGCTGATTCGCTTCGGCGAGCGCGCTGCGCAGCGAGACGCCGTCGAGCGCGATGCGCGCGAGCGCACGTGCGGCGTCGGCGCGCAACGCGGCGCCGGGCGGCACCGGGTTCGAGCGCGCACGCCGCGGCGGAGCGGGCGGGCGACTCACGCGGCGACGCCGTCGCGGCGCGCGTTGAGCCAGTCGCGCACCGCCATGCGGCGGCCACCTTCGCGCTGCAGTTCGGTGATGCGCAACACGCCGGCGCCGGTCGCGACGTCGATCGCGTCGCGCTGCGTCGCGACCACGCGGCCCGGCGCGGCACCGCCGGTGTCGGCGTCGAGCGCCTGTGCCGACCAGATGCGCAGGCGCTCGCCGTCGATGACGGCTTCGGCGACCGGCCACGGATCGAATGCACGCACCTTGCGCGCGAGCGCGACGGCCGGCTCGTTCCAGTCGAGACGCGCCTCGGCCTTGTCGAGCTTGTGCGCGTAGGCGACGCCGTCCTCGCGCTGCGCGGTCGGCGCGAGCGTGTCGCCGCGCCGCACGCGTGCGAGGCCGTCGGCGAGCGTCGCCGCGCCGAGCGTGGCCAGGCGGTCGTGCAGGCGTCCGCCGGTGTCGTCCGGCGCGATCGGCGTGCGCGCTTCGAGCAACACCGGCCCCGTGTCGAGGCCGGCTTCCATCTGCATGAGGTCGACCCCGGTTTCGGCGTCGCCGGCGAGGATCGCGCGCTGGATCGGCGCCGCGCCGCGCCAGCGCGGCAGCAGCGACGCGTGCACGTTCCAGCAACCGAGTCGCGGCAGCGCGAGCACGGCCTTGGGCAGGATCAGTCCGTAGGCGACGACGACGACGAGATCGGGGGCGTACGCCGCAAGGCGCGCGCGCGCGGCCGGGTCACGCAAGGTCTCCGGTTGCTCGACCGGCACGTTCGCGGCGAGCGCAGCCTGCTTCACCGGGCTCGCCGCAATCTTGCGCCCACGCCCGGCCGGCCGGTCCGGCTGCGTGTAGGCCGCGACGACCTCGGCACCGCTCGCCAGGCACGCCGCGAGCGAAGGCACGGCGAACTCGGGCGTGCCGGCGAAGACGAGGCGCAGCGGTTTTGACATGGCGAGTGGCGGAGGAGACTAGAGAAGGATTGAAAGATTGAAACACGAAGGACACGAAGAACACGAAGGGAAACCAGATTTCTCCTTCGTGTTCTTCGTGTCCTTCGTGTCGAAGGCTTTTGACTCGGGCCGGACGGCGTCAGGCGCTCTGGCGGCGCTTCTTCTCGAGGCGCTTGAGCAGCAGCGAGCGCTTCAGCGGCGACAGGTGGTCGACGAAGACCTTGCCGACGAGATGATCCATCTCGTGCTGGATGCAGACCGCGAGCGGGCCTTCGAACTCGCGCTCGAACGCGTTGCCGTCGCCGTCCTGCGCCGCGACCTTCACGTGCAGCGCGCGCTCGACGTCGGCGAAGATGCCGGGGAACGACAGGCAGCCTTCCTGGAACACCTGCACGCCGTCCTTGGTCAGGATGCGCGGATTGATCAGCACGAGCGGCTGGTCGGAGTTCTCCGACATGTCGGCGACGAGCAGCTGCTGGTGCACGTTGACCTGGGTGGCGGCGAGACCGACGCCCGGCGCCGCGTACATCGTCTCGAACATGTCGGCGACGAGCTGCTTGAGGGCGGCGTCGAACACGGCGACCGGCTGCGCCTTCGTGCGCAGGCGCGGGTCGGGGAATTCGAGGATCGGAAGCAAGGCCATGGCGGTCCCAGTATGCGGCCGGGGCAGTCGGGTGCAAGGGCCGGGCCAGTCATTCTACCCGCCGTCCCGGGCCGGCGGCAGCCCCGCGGGCCGGCCGGAACCTGCTGCAGGCGCCCGTGGGCCGCCTTCCGCAGCTGCGACGCAGTTCGTTTTCCTGTACCTAACTTTTCCATTACACTCGGGAAAACCTTTGGGGATCGGGGGATTGGCAGTCATGCTTAAAAAACTCCTTTCGGTTTCGGCGGGCCTGCTGCTGACGCTGACGGTTTACGCCGCGACGACGGAGTGGGCGGACAACCACCCGGACCGGTACGTCGTCAAGAAGGGCGACACCCTCTGGGACATCTCCGCGCGCTTCCTGAAGAAGCCGTGGCACTGGCCCGAGATCTGGCAGGACAACGGGCAGATCAAGAATCCACACTTGATCTATCCGGGTGACGTGCTCGTGATCAACGACCATCGCCTCGGCACCGAAGGCGGCTTCGGGCCGCACGTGCGCTCGTCGGCGTACGAAGACGCGATCCCGCCGATCCCGCTGTCCGCGCTCAAGCAGTGGCTGAAGAACACGCGCATCATCGGCGAGGACGACCTGCGCGATGCACCGCACGTGGTCGGCATCGAGGAAAACCAGCTGCGCGGCTCGCCGGGCCAGCTCGTCTACATCCGCGGCCTCTCCGCCCAGCCGGGCACGCGCCTCGCACTCGTGCGCCCGAGCGGCCGCTACTACGACATGCCGCCGGAAGACGACGGTCGCCCGCGCGAGGTCTATCGCCAGGCCAAGGACGATTTCCACGACCGTCGCCCGGACATCCTCTGGCGCCACGGCCCGAACGAATTCTCGCTCACCGGCAACGTGCGTTTCCTCGGCTACGAAGTGCGCGATTTCGGCGTCGCCGAAGTCACGCGCAGCGCGGACGTGTCGTCCGCGCTCGTGGTCAGCTCGGATTTCGAGGTCAAGGCGGGCGACTACGTGCTGCCGATCGACCCGCGCCCGTACGACGACCAGTACGTGCCGCACGCGCCGGCGAAGGTGCCCGAGAACATGCGCGTGATCGCATTCAGCGATGCGCTCGACGCGGTCGGCCCGCGCCAGGTCGTCGCGCTCTCGCGCGGCAGCGAGGACGGCATCGAGAACGGCCAGACCTTCAGCGTCTACGCCGATGGCGAGCAGGTCGTCGACGACACCGACTATCCGGAAGGCAGCGTGAAGCGGTTCTTCCATCCGCACGACGCGCGCCCGACGCTGCCGCCGGAATTCATCGGCCACGTGATGGTGTTCCGCACGTTCCAGCGCGTGAGCTACGGCCTCGTCATGGACGCGGTGAAGCCGGTGAACATCGGCCAGTTCCTGTTCGATCCGGACAAGACGCCCTGATCCGGCGGCGTGCACGGCACGCCCCAACGATCGACCGCGTGCAACGCACGCCCATCGGCAATCTCTCACGCGGCGCGATGGCAACATCGCGCCGCGTGCCTTTGCGCGCCCGCTAGACTCCGCGCATGGACATCGCGGCGAACCGGACACGGCTCGAGGCCTGGCTCGTGTTGCTGCGCGCACCCGGCCTCGGCCCCGCCACCTTGCGCGAGCTGCTCGCCGACGCCGGCGACGCGCCCGGTGCGCTCGCGGCCGCGCGCCGCGGCAGCTACGAACGCACGCGCGAGGCCGCCTGCCGCGACTGGTTGCGTGCGCCCGACGCCGCGCTCGTCGAAGCCGACCTCGCCTGGCTCGCGCAGCCGCGGCATGCGCTGCTCGCCTGCGACGAGGCGGACTTCCCTGCCCTGCTCGACGACACCGCGACACCACCCGCGGCACTGTTCGTCGCCGGCGCCTCCGATGCCTTGTGGCGGCCTCAGGTCGCGATCGTCGGCAGCCGTAGCGCGAGCCAGGGCGGCCATGCGAACGCGACCGCGTTCGCGCGTGCGCTCGCCGTCGCGGGCTTCGCGATCACCAGCGGCCTCGCCGAGGGCATCGACGGTGCCGCCCATGCGGCCGCGCTCGACGCCGGCGGCGCGACGATCGCCGTGCTCGGCACCGGGGCCGACCTCGTCTACCCGCCGCGCCACCGCGACCTCGCCGCGCGGATCGTCGACAACGGTGGCGCGCTGGTCAGCGAGTTCCCGCTCGGCACGCCGCCGCATCCGACGCATTTCCCGCGCCGCAACCGCATCATCGCCGGGCTCGCGCTCGGCGCGCTCGTGGTCGAGGCGGGCCTGCGCTCGGGCTCGCTGCTCACTGCACGCCAGGCCGCGGAAGCCGGGCGCGAAGTGTTCGCGATCCCCGGCTCGATCCACAACCCACTCGCGCGCGGCTGCCACCAGCTGATCCGCACCGGCGCCAAGCTCGTCGAAACGGCCGAAGAGATCGTCGCCGAGCTCGCCCCGCTCGCACTGCGCCTCGGCGCGAGCCTGCGCGAACGCCTGCACGGGCCGGAGGCGGCCGGCCTGCCGGAGAGGTCGCCGAGCACCGCGTCCTCGCGCGCGGGTGATCCCGACTACGCTCGCCTGTACGCGGCGCTCGGCCACGACGCGCTCGGCATCGACGCGCTCGCCGAGCGCAGCGGCCTGCCGGTGGCGGCCCTGTCATCGATGCTGCTGATGCTCGAACTCGAGGGAGAGGTCGTCGCCGAACGCGGCGGCTATGCGCGCCGCGCCGGTCCCGCGGCCTGAAAAACCGAGGCGGCGCCTTGTGTTGCACCGATCCGACCGCATCCACGCGGCGGGCCGTCCACCACCACCGGGGGCTGGGTTCGGCTTGACAGGCCGGCACGCGACGTGTTTCCACTAAAAAGAGAGAACGACTGCGTGCCGTCGGCGCGCCCATGTCCCGGCCCGCGCCGGCGACCCGATCCGCGCCCCGCCGGCGCCGCGCCCGCACCCGCCAAGGACTCCACATGGCAAAGAACCTCCTGATCGTCGAGTCGCCCGCGAAGGCGAAGACGATCAACAAGTACCTCGGCAAGGACTTCCACGTGCTGGCGTCCTACGGCCACGTGCGCGACCTCGTGCCGAAGGAGGGCGCGGTCGACCCCGATCGCCACTTCCAGATGAATTACGAGGTCATCGACCGCAACGAGAAGCACGTCGACGCGATCGCCAAGGCGGCCAAGGTGGCCGATTCGCTCTACCTCGCGACCGACTTGGACCGCGAAGGCGAGGCGATCTCCTGGCACATCGCCGAGATCCTCAAGCAGCGCAAGCTGCTCGAAGGCAAGACGCTGCATCGCGTCGTATTCAGCGAGATCACGCCGCGCGCGATCAAGGAAGCGGTCGCGCATCCGCGCCAGCTGTCGATGGATCTCGTCAACGCGCAGCAGGCGCGCCGCGCGCTCGACTACCTGGTCGGCTTCAACCTGTCGCCGGTGCTCTGGCGCAAGGTGCAGCGCGGCCTCTCCGCGGGCCGCGTGCAGTCGCCCGCGCTGCGCATGATCGCCGAGCGCGAGGAGGAGATCGAAGCGTTCAAGGCGCGCGAATACTGGACGATCGAAGCCGACTGCGCGCACCCGGACACGCGCTTCAAGGCGCGCCTGCTGAAGCTGCGCGGCAAGAAGTTCGAGCAGTTCGACCTCACCAACGAAGCCGACGCGATGGCCGCGCGCAGCGCGCTCGAGCGCTCCGCGCAGGGTCGCCTGGTCGTCGCCAACATCGAGTCGAAGGAGCGCAAGCGCCGCCCGGCGCCGCCGTTCACGACCTCGACCCTGCAGCAGGAAGCCGCGCGCAAGCTCGGCTTCTCGACCAGCCGCACGATGAAGATCGCGCAGGGCCTGTACGAAGGCGTCGCGCTCGGCGACGAGGGCGTGGTCGGCCTCATCACCTACATGCGTACCGACGCGGTGCACCTGTCGGCCGAGGCGATCCACGAACTGCGCGACGTCATCGCCAAGGACTACGGCCCGCAGGCACTGCCGGAGGCGCCGCACTACTACCGCAACAAGTCGAAGAACGCGCAGGAAGCGCACGAGGCGATCCGCCCGACCTCGGCGCTGCATCGCCCGCGCGCGGTCGCCGCCTACCTCAACGACGAACAGCGCAAGCTGTACGAGCTGATCTGGAAGCGCGCGGTCGCCTGCCAGATGCAGCACGCGACCCTGAACACGGTCAGCGTCGACCTCGACGCCGGCGGCGATTCGCTGTTCCGCGCGAGCGGCACGACCGTGGTCGACCCCGGGTTCCTCGCCGTGTACGAGGAAGGCCGCGACGCGAAGAATGCGGAAGACGACGACGAGGGCCGCAAGCTGCCGAAGATGGAGATCGGCGAAGCGGTGCCGCTCGCCGCGATCGACGCCGACCAGCACTTCACCGAGCCGCCGCCGCGCTACTCGGAGGCATCGCTGGTGAAGGCGCTCGAGGAATACGGCATCGGCCGGCCGTCGACCTACGCGAGCATCATCCAGGTGCTGCTCAACCGCGAGTACGTCACGCTCGACAGCCGTCGTTTCCGCCCGACCGACGTCGGTCGCGCGGTCGCCAAGTTCCTGTCCGGCCACTTCACCCAGTACGTCGACTACGATTTCACCGCGAAGCTCGAGGACGAACTCGACGCGGTCAGCCGCGGCGAGGAAGACTGGGTGCCGCTGCTCGAGAAGTTCTGGAAGCCGTTCAAGGCGACCGTCGACGAGAAGAGCGAGACGGTCGACCGCTCCGAGGCGACCGGCGCGCGCGAACTCGGCATCGATCCGAAGAGCGGCAAGCCGGTGCAGGTGCGCCTCGGCCGGTACGGACCGTTCGCGCAGATCGGCAGCAAGGACGACGAGGACAAGCCGACGTTCGCCTCGCTGCGCCCGGGCCAGAGCATGCACACGATCACGCTCGCGGAAGCGCTCGAGCTGTTCAAGCTGCCGCGCAAGCTCGGCCAGACCGACGACGGCGAGGAAATCACCGTCGGTGTCGGCCGCTTCGGCCCGTTCGTCAAGCACGGATCGATGTACGCCTCGCTCAAGCCCGAGGACGATCCGTACACGATCGAACTGCCGCGCGCGCTCGAACTCGTGCGCGAAAAGGCCGAGCTCATCGCCAACCGCATCATCAAGGACTTCGGCAACGGCATCCAGGTGCTGAATGGCCGCTACGGCCCGTACATCAGCGACGGCGACAAGAACGCGCGCATCCCGAAGGACAAGGAGCCCCGCGAGCTGACCGAGGCCGAATGCGTCGAGCTGCTCGCGGCGGCGCCGAACCGGCCCAAGCGCGGTGGCCGCTTCGGCAAGAAGGCGCCGGCGAAAGCCGCGAAGACCGCCAGGTCGACGAAGGCACCTGCTGCCGACGCGCCGAAGAAAGCCGCAGTGAAGAAGGCGCCCGCGAAGAAGGCGGCGGCGAAGAAGACCGCAGCGAAGAAGGCCCCTGCGAAGAAGGCGGCGGCCAGGAAGACCGCGGCGAAGAAGACGCCGGGCTGAGGCGGCGATGACGCCGCCGGCCGCGCATCGCGACTACGCCGACGCCTGGCGCAGCCATCGACGCTGGCGATGGCTGCCGCTGTCCGTGATCGGCGCGGGGATGGTATTCGCGATCGCGGCAGGCCGATGGCCTGCGCTGGAGCCCGTCTTCACGGCGGCGCAGTGGCCGCTCGTGCTGCTGTTCGTCGCAACGATGATCATCGCCAATGTTCAAGTCGCGCGATTCGCCTGCCCGCGCTGCGGCAAGCGCTTCAATGGCCGCGTTCTCGATGGCGCCGGCTTGCGCGCCGACGCCGGCAAGGCGTGCGCGCACTGCCACCTGCCACTGTACGGATGAACACCGATCACGATGATCTCGCGCAGGCCGTCGCCGCGTTGCGCCGCGGTGGCGTCGTCGCCTATCCGACCGAAGCCGTGTTCGGATTCGGTTGCGATCCGCACGACCACGCGGCGTTCGAACGCCTGTTCGCGCTCAAGCAGCGTCCGCCGACGCAAGGCGTTCTGCTGATCGGCGCCGAATTCGCGCACGTGGCGCCGTACATCGACCTCGCCGCGACGCCGGCGGATGCGCTTTCGCGCGCGCTCGCGACCTGGCCCGGCCCGCACACCTGGATCTTCCCGCGCGCCGCCGGCGTGCCGGAATGGATCGCCGGCGGCCATGCCGGGATCGCCCTGCGCGTGACCGCGCACGCACCCGCAGCCGCGCTGTGCCGCGCCTTCGGCGGTGCGCTGGTGTCGACCAGCGCCAACCGCCACGGCGAGCCGCCCGCGCGCCGAAGCGAGGACGTGCGGCATGCCTTCCCCACCGGCATCGATGCGATCCTGAACGGCGAAACCGGGGGACTTGAGCGGCCGACGCCGATCCGCGACGCTATCACCGGGGAGAGTCTGCGGAACTAGGCCCGGAGGGGGAGGAATCCATGTCAGCGGTACCCGAAGGTCGCGTCGCAGCACGCGCGGCATTGCCGCTGCTCGTGCGCGCCGAACCGTCACGAATACTCGCCTGGCGTGACGGCCACGCGGTCAGCGTGGGCGGGTTCCTCGCCGACGTCGCCGCGGTCGCCGCGACCCTGCCGCCGCACGCGGACGCGATCAACCTCTGCGAGGACCGCTACGCCTTCCTCGTTGCGCTCTGCGCGGTCGCCTGCCGTGGCCGCACCAACCTGCTGCCTTCCGCACGCACGCCGCAGGCGATCGGCGAGATCCTCGCCGGCCACCCGGGCAGCTACGCGCTGTCCGATGTCGAGCCGCCGTCGCTGGATGGGCGCGGCATGCGCCTGCCGCCGCTCGGCGTGCACGGCGAGCGGCACGAGGTTCCCGTGATTCCCGCCGACCAGGTCGTCGTCGTCGGCTACACCTCGGGCAGCACCGGCCAGCCGAAACCGAACGCCAAGACCTGGGGCTCGTTCCGTGCGAGCACGGCGCTCAACGTGCGCGCGTTCGCCGCGCTGCCCGGGCTCGACGGGTCGGACTGCGCGCAGATCGTCGCGACCGTGCCGCCGCAGCACATGTACGGCATCGAGCTGTCGGTCCTGCTGCCGCTGCTCGGCCCGTTCGGCGTGCACGCGGGCCGGCCGCTGTTCCCGGCCGACGTCGCCGACGCGCTCGCCGCGGTGCCTGCGCCGCGCGTGCTCGTGACGACGCCCGTGCACCTGCGCGCGCTGCTGCGCGAACGGCTCGCGCTGCCGCCGCTCGCCGCGATCACCTCGGCGACCGCACCGCTGCCGCAGGACCTCGCGGCGGAAGCGGAGGCGCGCTACGGCGCACCCGTACTCGAGCTGTTCGGTTCGACCGAAACCTGCGTGATCGCGCAGCGCCGCTGCGCGATCGACGAGGACTGGCACCTCTATCCCGAAGTCACGCTGCGTCCGCAGCCGGACGGCACGCTCGTCGATGCGCCGCATTTCGCGGCGCCGGTCGTGCTTGCCGATCTGGTCGAGCTCCTGCCCGATCACGCGTTCCGCCTGCGCGGCCGCCACGCCGACCTGGTCGAGATCGCGGGCAAGCGCGCCTCGCTCGGCGACCTCACGCGCCGCGTGAGCACGCTGCGCGGCGTCGAAGACGCGGTCGTGCTGCAGCTCGACGACGCCGACGCGACCGGCGTGCGGCGCATCGCCGCGCTCGTCGTCGCGCCGACGCGCAGCGAAGCGGACCTGCTGCAGGAACTGCGCGAGATGATCGACGCCGCGTTCCTGCCGCGGCCGCTGCGCAAGATCGCGGCGCTGCCGCGCAACGAAACGGGCAAGCTGCCGCGCGCGGCGCTGCTCGCCGCGCTCGGCCGCCCCTGAGCCGCCGATCCCGCCGCGCGCGCGACGATCATCCGGGCGTCTCGAAGCCGTTGACGAAGATCGTGTCGTCGGCGCAGCCGAGCGGCGACGAGGCGATGCCCGCGACGACGACGAAGTCGCCGCCTGCCTGCAGGACCGCGCCGCGTGCCGGCGACGACAGGCGCGCGCTGAGCTGCATCGACGCGGCACCGTCCTGCGACCGCGGACTCGACTCGAAACTGCCACGCAGCGTGTAGCGCGGCGATTCGGCACTGCCTGGCACCGGCGTCGCGCCGATGCCGGCCAGCACGAGGAACGCGAGCCAGGTCGGCCCGCCGCGGATCACCGGGTTGAAGGTCGACATGTCACTTCTCCCCGCGGGCGTCCAGCGCATCGAGCCGCGCGGCGATCCGCTCCAGCCGTTCACGCAACTCGGCGTTCTGCGTGCGCAGCGCCGCGTTCTCGCGCTCCACCTTGCGGTTGAGTCCCTGGATCGCCGCGAACGCGACGCCGCTCTCGTCGACGGTCGCGATGTGCTGCTCGTCGTTGCCGAGGCCGAACGTGCGCGCGAAGTCCTCGGCGAACGGCCCCATGTGCTGCCCTTCCTCGTGCGACGCCTTGTAGACCCAGGTCTGCAACGGCAGCGCGACGAGCTTGTCGAGCACCGCCGCGGCATCGACCGCGGCGAAACCTTCCTTGAACGAGCGGCTCGATGCGTTGGTCCAGACGCCGCCGGTCGACACGTAGGCGCCGTTGCCGAAGCCTCCGCCGGCATTGCCGACCGTGATCGGACCGGTGTAGGTACTGCCGTTGAACGCGAAATAGCCGCCGATGTTGTGGCTGTAGTTCACCCGCAGCAGGTTGTCGTAGTCGAGCACGCCGCTCGCGGTGTACAGGCCGTGGAGCGTGAGGAATCCGTTCGGTGCGGCCTCGAAATGGAAGCCGGAGTAGCCGTCCGTCGTGCTCGTTTCGAGCGTGAGGTCGGCGTTGGTGCCGGGCAGCACGGCGGACGGCGCGATGGTCAGCTCGTCGCGCAATGCGTTGCCGTCGGGCGCATGCGCGGTGTTGATGCCCATGCCACCGGCCGCACCGACGATGAACTGGTTGGGCGCCGAATCGCCGCCGATCGCCTGCGACAGGCCGCCGTCCTGGTAACCGCCGACCATCGTGGAACCGGCGTTGTTGGTCTTCGCGTGAAAGCCGATCGCGACCGAATACGCGCCGTTCTCTCCGTCCGGATGCGCCAGGCCGACCGCACCGTTCGGGCGGAATACGGTGTTGAGGGTGTTGTTCGCTTCGATCCACACGGGCATCGCGTCGAGCGTGCCCAGGAAGCTGCTCGAGGACGTGCCGACGTTGCCATCGAGCGCCCACGAGCCCGGGCAGCCGCCGTCCGGCGTGACCGGCGAGCGCGCGTCGAGCGACGTGAACGCGGTATCGGCGGCCGCCTTCACCTTGACTTCGACCCAGCCCTGCGCGAGCGCGTGCGGCAACGTGCCGAAGTCGACCTGAGTGACGAACCGGCCTTCCGTCACGACGACGCCGAACAGCGTGACGGGTCCGGCGACGATCGTGCCGCCGTTGCGCTGCGAGTAGAGCGTGAGCTGCATGTCGTAGCGGCCGTCGGCGGCCTTGCCCGCGTCCTGTAGCGAGCCGTGGTAGGTGAAGCTTTGCGCGCGTGCCGCGGTCGCGCCGACGCCGAGCGCTGCGGCGAGCGCGACGAGCCATGTCCAACGATTCATGACGGTTCCCGAAGCGTGGCGAGGGGATGCTCCCTCACTGCCTCGTACGGGAAGGCGCGCAAAACGACGCCATCGGGTCGGCGGCGCCGCGCGAACCGTCGCAGCGGCGCTTCGCGGTCGCACGCGCATCCGGACGAGGAATGCCCGCACGACGCAAGCGCGCACGCCAGAACTCCGCCTTGCTCGCTCGAAGACGCCCTACCGCCGCGCGCCCAGTCGTTCGAGCAGGTCCTTCGCATACGGTGTCGCCGACGCCTTCAGCAGCGGCTCGATCTCGGCGCGCAGCGCCTGTGCTTCCGCCGGCCGGCCGAGCCCGGTCAGCGCATCGACGAGCGCGACCTTCACTTCGAGCACGCGTGGATCGTGCGCAGGATACGGCGGGCTGCGCACGGCGAGCGCTTCGCGCAGCAGCGGCTCGGCCTCGGCCGGGTGCTCGCGCGCGAGTTCAGCCCGGGCCAGCGCGAACAACGGATAGGCGAGCCGGCGCTGGCCGCGAGGCATGCTCGCGCGCCCGAGTTCGAGGCCGCGTGTCGCCGCGGCGAAGGCAAGGTCGGGATGGCCTGCGTCCAGCTCGGCTTCCGCCAGCTGGGCCTGCACCATCGACGCATGGACCTTGCTGCCGCCTTCGAGCGCAGTCGCCGCCTGGCGCAACTCATCGAGCGCTTCCGCGTGGCGATGCTGCAGGCGCAGGATGTTGCCCAGCTCGCCGCGCTCGGCGTTGGGCACGTCGCCGCCGGTGGGATAGGCGGCGACGGCGAGCGCGAGCGTCTTGCGGCGCGCCGCTTCCGCCTCGGAGTAGCGTCCCTCGAGTTGCAGCGCGTCGCTCAGACTGCTGAGCGCCCGCCGACTGGCGATGCTGTCATTGGTGCCGTCCTTGCCGGCCCGTATCGCCAGCGACTCGCGCTGCGCGCTCTCGGCTTCGGCGAACCGGCCGAGTATGACGTAGCTGTCGCCGAGCATGTTGTATGCGTCCGCCAGCATGCCCGGGTTGCTGTCGCGGAAACGACGCTGATCCTCGAGCAGTTGCAATCGTTTCGGCAGCACTTCGGCGTAGCGGCCCAACAATTCCTCGACCAGCAGCACGAAAGTGCGGGCGTCGATCGTTTCGATGTTGTCGGCGCCGTACACGTCGGTGCGGACGGCCGCGCAGTGTTCCAGCGCGGCCTCGGCGCCGGCAAAATCCGCCATCTGGAGCAGGCCCATGCCGATGTAGAACAGGTCGTCGCTGACCGCAGCGCTGCGTTCGCCGTACAGCGCGCCATCGATCTCCAGCGCGCGACGCGACGCATCGACGCCCGCGCGGTATTGACCGGCATTCAGCAGCGCGACGACGAGAAGACCGAGATCCTTGGCGACCATGTCGCTGCGCCCGCCGAACCGCGCTTCGTCTTCGGCCAGCAATGCTTGCGCGTCGCGCGCGACCGCCGTGTAGTCGACGCCGGCGGCTCCCTCCGTCGCCAGCATGATCGCGCGGCGGGCGTCCGAGCGCTCGCGCGCCGCGACGGCTCCGGCACGCTCGGCACGATCCAGCGCCTGTCGTGCATGCACCACGGCGACATCGTTGTTCTTGTTGCGTCTCTCGATCATCGCCCGCCTGACCAGGTTGCGCGCCTTGATCTCGTCCGGTACGCGCGGATCGTCGATCGCGGCGTCCGCCTGCTTGAGCAAGGCCAGCGCACGCTCGGCGTCTCCGATGTCCCAGTACAGCCCGGCGATCAGGCCGGTCAGATCCGCTTCGATGGCCGGTTCCCCGCCGAAACGGCCCAGTTGCTGTTCGCCGCGTTCCAACAGTTCGTGCGCCGTCATCGGCTTGCCCTGGCTCCGATTCGGGCCGGCCTGCTCGAAGACACCGGCGAGGAACTGCCGCGCCGCCTGCGCGCGCGCTGCCTGTTCGTTCGCGCGCTGCATCTGGCGCCAGCCCACCGCGGTCGCCGCGACGCACGCCGCGACCACGACCAGTGCGGCGCCGAGCGGGTAGCGGTTGCGCGCGGCGAACTTGCGCAAGCGGTAACCGAGGCTGCCCGGGTTCGCGCTGACCGGGCGACCGTCGAGGTAACGGCGGATGTCGGTCGCGAATGCCTCGGCCGAGGCGTAGCGGCGCGACGCATCGCGCGCGATCGCGACGAGGACGATGCGATCGAGGTCGCCGCGCGGCACGCGGCCGGTCGTGCGCGCGGCACGGCGATCGCGACTCGCGGCGCTCGGCGGCAGCGGGTCGGGAACGTCACCCGCGCTGGCGCCGCCACGCGCATGGCGATACGGATGCCTGCCGGTCAGCAACTCGTACAACACGACACCGAGCGCGTAGACGTCGGTCGCGGTGGTGATCGCGCCGCCGTCGAACTGTTCGGGCGCGGCGTAGTCGGGCGTCAGCAGGCGCGCGACCGTCTGCGTCGGCGCATCGGTCGTATCGGCGCTCAGCACCTTGGCGATGCCGAAGTCGAGCAGCTTCGGCGTGCCGTCGGCGGTGACGAAGATGTTCGACGGCTTGAGGTCGCGGTGGACGACGAGGTTCTGGTGCGCGTACTGCACCGCGTCGCAGACGCGCAGGAAGAGCTCGAGCAGCGCCTTCAGGTCCGGCGCCGCGTCGGCGACGTGGCGCGTGATCGGCACGCCGTCGACGTATTCCATCGCCAGGTACGGCATGCCGCCCGCGTCGAGGCCGCCGTCGATGAGCCGTGCGATGTGCGCGTGCTCGAGCCGGGCGAGGATCTGCCGTTCCTGGCGGAACCGGTGCAGCAATCCCGGCGTCGGGTAGGCGAGGCGCTTGATCGCGACGCGTTGCTGGAACTCGCCGTCGTCGCGCTCGGCGAGCCACACCTCGCCCATGCCGCCGACGCCGATCGACCGCACGACGCGATAGGCGCCGAACACGGTCGGACTGCCGCGCTCCTGCACGACGCCGCTCACGGCGGCCGCGACCAGCGCGGGTGGTTGTTCGAGGAAATCGCCGGCGCTTGCGTCGGCGCGCAGCAGCCGTTCGACGTGCGCGCGCTCGGCATCGTCGGCGCACTCGCGCGCGAGCCAGTCCGCGCGTTCGTCCTCGCGCAGGTCGATCGCGTGCGCGAACAACGCATCGACGCGCGCGCGGTTCATCCGCGGCGACCGCCGGCGCCGTCGCGCCGCCCGCGCCGGGCGCCGAAGGAATCCGCCGCCAGGTCGGCGCCGCGCGGCCGCTTCATACGTCGGGGTGCATGTGGACGTAGAGGTGCGCCTTCGCGCGCCGCCAGTCGCGATTCAGGGTGCGCGGGCTGATCGCCTGCAGCAGGGATATCTCGGCGATGCCGAGGCCGCCGAAGAAGCGCAGCTCCACCAGCTTCGCCAGGCGCGGCTCCTCGCTTTCGAGCAAGGTCAGCGCGCGGTCGAGCCGCAACAGCTCGTCCGCAGGCATTTCGCCGGCGATGACGTCGGCTGCCGCATCGAGTTCGAGGATGTTGGCCGGATGGCCGCCGCGCTTCTCGGTCGCCCGTGCGCGTGCGTGATCGATGACGATCTGCCGCATCGCCTTGGCGGTGAGCGCGAAGAAATGCGCACGCCCGTGCAGTTCGCGCTCGCGCGACCCGGCGAGCTTGACGTAGGCCTCGTGGACGAGCGCCGTGGTGTTCAGGGTCGACGAGCCCGAACTCGCGAGCTGCCGCCGGGCGAGCACCTTCAGTTCGTCGTAGACGCGCTCGAACAACGCCTGCAACGCGCAAGCGTCCCCTCCGCCGCTGGCAGCCTCGATGAGCGCGGTGACATCCCCGGCCATGCCCCTATCCCGGCAAACACCCTGCAGTCAGTATAGGTGCAAGCCCTGCGCCGATGATCCCGTTCAGGGAATGTCCCTCCCGCAAGCGCGCTTCGCCCGAACGCGTCGGCCGACGAGATGCAACTCGCGCCTTTCGATCGAAGCATGCTTCATTTGAGGAGTGCGGCCATGGATGGCCGCTCTGGACCATCCGAAGCCGACCCGTACGGGTGCTCGGAAGGACCTGCCAGATCGCAGCGTTCACGGACGAACGCACAAAAGAAAAGCCCCGAGGGCCAGGGGGAGCCCTCGGGGCGGGGAAGGCCGATCTGGGGAGGGATCGGGCTTCGCGGGTTGCACTCAGGGAGGTGAGCCAACCGGGGGTGCCGTTGCGTGCACCCGGAAAGATAGATCGGGATTCGGTGCGAAAGTTTCCAGCCCGCTTTCGGTCCCGTTTAGCGGGCATTCATGCTTCGGCGCGGGCATGACGAATGGCCTATATGGGCGCGGACGCGCCCTTTCCGCGCCTCAGTGCGCTTCGTCCCAGTTCGCGCCGACGCCGACATCGACCACGAGCGGGACATCGAGTTCGACCGCACCGGCCATGCGCTCGCGCACGCCGGCGACGATCGCCTCGACCGCGTCCTCGCGCACCTCGAACACGAGTTCGTCGTGCACCTGCATGAGCATGTGCGCGGCGTCCTGGCGCTCGAGCAGCCAGGCGTCGACCGTGATCATCGCGCGCTTGATGATGTCGGCCGCGGTGCCCTGCATCGGCGCGTTGATCGCGGCGCGCTCGGCTCCCGCGCGCTGCGCCGCGTTGCGCGAGTGGATGTAGTCGAGGTGGAGGCGGCGACCGAACACGGTCTCGACGTAACCGTCGCGGTGCGCCTGCTCGCGCACGCGCTCCATGAAGTCGCGCACGCCCGGGTAGCGGGAGAAGTAGCGCGCCATGTAGTCCTGCGCCTCGCCACGACCGACACCGAGCTGGCGCGCGAGCCCGAACGCGCTCATGCCGTACATGAGGCCGAAGTTGATCGCCTTCGCCGCGCGACGCTGGTTGCCGTCGACCTGCTCGAGCGGCAGGCCGAACACTTCCGCCGCGGTCGCGCGATGCACGTCCTGGTTGCCGTGGAACGCGGCGAGCAGGCCCGGATCGCCGGACAGGTGCGCCATGATGCGCAGCTCGATCTGCGAATAGTCGGCGGCGACGACCTTCCAGCCCGGCGGCGCGACGAATGCCTGGCGGATGCGCCGCCCTTCCTCGGTGCGGATCGGGATGTTCTGCAGGTTCGGCTCGACCGACGACAGCCGGCCGGTCGCCGCGGTCGCCTGGTTGTAGCTCGTGTGCACGCGGCCGGTGCGCGGATTGACGTTGTCGGCGAGCTTCTCGGTGTAGGTCGAGCGCAGCTTGGCGAGGCCGCGGTAGTCGAGGATCAGGCGCGGCAGTTCGTGCTGGTCGGCGATCGCCTCGAGCGCCTCCTCGTTCGTCGACGGCTGCCCGCTCGGCGTCTTCATCAGCGCGGGCAGTTTCAGTTCGTCGAACAGCATCGCCTGCAGCTGCTTGGGCGAGTCGAGGCTGAAGCTGCGACCGGCGATCGCGTGCGCGCGCTCGTTGATCTCGTGCATGCGCCGCGCGAGCTCGTGGCTCTGCCGCTTGAGCGCCGCGACGTCGATCAGCACGCCGCGCTGTTCCATGCGCGCGAGCACCGGCACGAGCGGCATCTCGATCGTCTCGTACACCGTGCGCAGGCCCGGCTCGGCTTCGAGCTTGGGCCACAACGCGCGATGCAGGCGCAGGGTCACGTCGGCGTCCTCGGCGGCGTAGCGGCACGCGGTGTCGAGGTCGACCTGCGAGAACGGGATCTGCTTCGCGCCGCGCCCGGTCACCTGTTCGTACGGCACGGTCTCGTAACCGAGGTGCCGCCGCGCGAGCGTGTCCATGTCGTGCCGCGACCCGGTGGAATTGAGCACGTACGATTCGAGCATGGTGTCGTGCGCGACGCCGCGCAAGGCGACGCCGTGCGTCGACAGCACGTTGATGTCGTACTTCGCGTGCTGGCCGACCTTCGGCCGCGTCGCGTCCTCGAGCAGCGGCTTGAGGCGCGCGAGCACGTGCGCGGCGTCGAGTTGCGCGGGCGCGCCGGGGTAGTCGTGCGCGAGCGGGATGTAGGCGCCCTCGCGCGGCGACGCCGCGATCGACACGCCGACGATGCGCGCCTGCATCGGATCGAGTGAATCGGTCTCGCTGTCGAACGCGACGAGGTCGGCCGCGGCGAGCTTCGCGAGCCAGGCGTCGAGCTGGGCCTCGGTCATGACGAGTTCGTAGTGGCCGGGCCCCGTCAGTTGCGGATCCGTGCTCGGTGCCGGTGGCGGCGAAATCCCGCGCACGCCGAATTCGCGCCGTTGCGGCAGCTCGGCCGCGGGCAGATCGGGCGCGGCGCGCGCGACGGGCTCGCTGCCGGCGTCGAGTTCCTTCAACGCCGCGTTGAATTCGTAGCGGCGATAGAGCGTGCGCAGCGTGTCGGCGTCGCGCTCGCGCAGATGCAGGTCGCGCGGGCCTTCGGCGAGCGGCACGTCGGTGCGGATCGTCGCGAGCTGGCGCGACAGCGGCAACTGCGGCAGCGCCTTGCGCAGGTTCTCGCCGATCTTGCCACCGACCTCGGCCGCGTGCGCGATCACGCCGTCGAGGCTGCCGTACTCGGCCAGCCATTTGGCCGCGGTCTTCGGTCCGCACTTCTCCACGCCGGGGATGTTGTCGACGCTGTCGCCCATGAGCGCGAGGTAGTCGACGATCTGCTCCGGCCGCACGCCGAACTTCTCCATCACCGCGGCGGCGTCGAGCGTCGTGTTCGTCATCGTGTTGACGAGTTCGATGCCGGGCACGACCAGCTGCGCGAAATCCTTGTCGCCGGTGGAGATCGTGACGTCGATGCCGTCCGCGTTCGCGCGCCGCGCGAGCGTGCCGATCACGTCGTCGGCCTCGACGCCGTCTACGCGCAGGATCGGGAAACCGAGCGCGCCGACGATCGCGAGCATCGGCTCGACCTGCGCGACGAGGTCGTCGGGCATCGCCTGGCGGTTCGCCTTGTATTCGGCGTAGAGGTCGTCGCGGAACGTGCGCCCGGGCGCGTCGGCGACGAACGCGGCGTAGTCGGGCCGCTGCTTGAGGATCGTGCGCAGCATGTTGACGACGCCGAACAGCGCGCCGGTCGGCTCGCCGGCCGCGTTGGTCAGCGGCGGCAGCGCGTGGAACGCACGGTAGAGGTACGACGAACCGTCGATGAGTACGAGGCGTGGCGGCATGGCGGGCGAGCAGGACGACGGGCGCGCAGCTTCGCGCGCGCCCGCCGGCTTTGCAACGCCGGCGTCAAGGCCGGCTCGCGCGCTCAACAGCCCTGCGGCAGCGGATCGAGCGTGCACAGGTCGAGGTTGAGCAGCGTGTTCTCCATCTGGTCGCGGAAGACCACGTCGCCGTTGGCGAACACCGGCACCTGCGGATAACCGACCACGCCGACGTCGGGGTTCACGCGCCAGGCGATCGACTGGTTGCCCAGCTGCACCTGCGTCGCGCGCACCGGGATGAGGATTTCCAGATAGAACCCCATCGCCATGCCCCACGCGCCGCTGTTGCCCAGGCCACCGCGCAACGGCCGCACCGCCAGCCCTTCCAGCCCCTGCGGGAACGTCGTCGGGCAGCCGTAATCGGCGTCGGTGTCGAGGTCGATGAGGTGATTGGAAGGGTTGGGCACCATCGAGAAGCAGAACACCGGGTTGTCGGCCGAAACGGCGGTCTGCATGCCCGGCGGCAGGATCAACTCGATGCCGACCGCACTGCCGGTGCAGGGATTGCCGGGATGGCCGAGCACGAGGTGTGTGTAGAACACTTCGCCGACCGCCGGCGAGAAGTCCGGCGGCGGGTGGCTGAACCCCGTGTAGCCCATCACGCGCGTCGCGAAGATCGGCGGATCGCTGAGGCAGTACTGGACGGTGCCGATGCTCGTGAACGCACCGTTGTACCAGGGCGTCACCAGATCCGGACCGGGCAAGGTCAGCGGACCCGCCGGCGACGGCGGCGCGGGCGCCTGCGCGAGCGCGGCGGTCGACAGTGCGAGCGCGAACCACGCCGCAGTCTGCAGACCGTGTCGAGGACGTATGATCATGGGATGGCTCCGAGGACGGTTCGATGACTGTTACGAAGAACCGCCACGAAAATCCCAACGGCGACGCAGCATGAACGACGGCCCCGGCGACCACGACGTCACCCGCCTCATCGCCGCCTGGCGCAGCGGCGACGAAGGCGCGCGCGAGGCGCTGGTCGAACGCGTCTACGCCAACGTGCGCGCGATCGCGGCGCAGTCGCTGCGGCAGATGCCCGGCGCGACCCTGAGCGCGACCGACCTCGCGCACGAGGCGCTGATCCGCCTGCTCGGCACCGACGCTGCCTGGAGCGATCGGCGTCACTTCTTCCACGTCGCCGCGCAGGCGACGCGGCAGATCCTCGTCGACGCCGCGCGCCAGCGCCTCGCGTCCAAGCGCGGCGGCGGCGCCGAGAAAGTCGAACTCGACGCCGCGCTCGGCGTCGCCGCGAACGACGGCGACACCGAGCTGGTGCGCATCGACGACGCGCTGCGCGACCTGCAGCAGAGCGACGCGCGGCGCGCGCAGATGATCGAGCTCGTCTACTTCGGCGGCCTCAGCCGGATCGAGGTCGCTCAGGCGCTGCAGGTGTCGGAGGGAACGGTCGATCGCGACCTGCGCCTCGCGCGCGCATGGCTGCGCAGCGCGCTGGAAGCATGAGCGCGTCGACGCTCGACACGCTCGCGCCGCATTTCGAGCGCCTGCGCACGCTCGATCCGGCGCAGCGCGCGGAGGAGATCGCCAGGCTGTCGCTCGATCCCGCCTCGCGCGCGCGCCTCGAGCGCCTGCTCGCGGCCGACGCCGCCGACGGCGACCCGCTCGCGGAGGCGATCGCGCACGGTGCCGCGCGCCTGCACGGCGAGGGCCCGCGCGAGTTCGGCGCGTGGCGCCTCGTGCGCGAACTCGGGGCCGGCGGCATGGGCACCGTGTTCCTCGCCGAACGCGCCGACGGCCAGTTCGAGCGGGCCGTCGCGGTCAAGTTGCTGCGCGGTTTCCCGACCCGCGACGCGACGCGGCGCCTGCGCCAGGAGCGTCAGATCCTCGCCGGCCTCGACCACCCGAACATCGCGCGCCTGCTCGACGGCGGCGAGACCGCGGAAGGGCAGCCGTGGCTCGCGCTCGAATACGTCGACGGCGTGCCGCTGCTCGAGCACGTTGCGACGCACGCGCCGGCGTTGCGCGACCGCCTCGCGCTGTTCGAGGCGATGCTCGACGCGGTCGCGCACGCGCACAGCCACCTCGTCGTGCATCGCGACATCAAGCCCGCCAACGTGATGGTCGCCACCGACGGCACGGTCAAGCTGCTCGACTTCGGCATCGCGCGCCTCGTGGAAGCCGGCGAGGAATCTCAGCGCGAGACTTCGACGCGCGTGTTCAGCCGCGGCTACGCGAGCCCCGAGCAGGAACAGGGCCGGGCCATCACCACCGCGAGCGACATCTACAGCCTCGGCGTGCTGCTGCGCGAAATGCTCGAGGGCCGCCGCGACGCGACCGACGTGCGCGCGTCGCCGATCGCGCCGCTGCGCCTCGATGCCGACCTGCGCGGCATCCTCGCCAAGGCGACCGAGCCCGATCCCGCGCATCGCTACGCGAGCGCGAGCGAGTTCCGCGACGATCTGCGCCGCCATCGCGAGGGGCGTCCGGTGCGTGCCGCGCGCTGGACGCACGGCTATCGGCTGCGCAAGTTCGTCGCGCGCCATCGCGTCGGTTTCGTCGCCGCGTCGCTCGCCGTGCTGGTCGCGGCCGCGTTCGTCTGGCGGCTCGAGCGCGAGCGCACGCGCGCACGCGCGGCCGAGGCATCGGCGCAGCAGGCACTGGTCGCGGCCGAACGCGAGGCGAGCCGCGCGCGTGCGTCGCTCGATTTCCTCAGCGACGCGATCGCGGCCGCCGCGCCGGACGTCGCGATGAGCCGCGAGGTCAGCGTGCGCGACCTGCTCGACGCCGCCCGCGCGAAGCTCGAGCAGCGCAGCGATCCCGCGCTCGTGCGGCCGATGCAGCGCCTGCTCGCGCACCTCTACGGCGACCTCGGCGACATCCGCACCGGCCTGCAGCTCATGCGCGAGGGCGTGCGCGACGCCGCGCCGGCGGATCGCGCCGAAGCCCTGCGCCTCGCCGAGGACTACGACGAGTACGCGAGCCAGCTCGGCATCAAGGGCGACGTCGGCGAGGCGCTCGCGGCGGCGCAGCGCGCGGCGGACTGGCGCGCGCAGTTCGCGCCCGACGATCGCGTCGAACAGCTGCGCAGCCGCCAGTCGCTCGCCCTCGTGCATCATCGCAGCGGCGACGACGAGCGCGCGATCGCCCTGCTGCGCGAGGCGATGGCCGAAGCGAAGGCGCTGCCGGGGATGCCGCTCGATCTGTACACGAACATCGCGCAGGCACTCGCCGCGCTGCTCGCGACCGCGGGCGACGCCGACGCCTCGCTGGCGATCGCCGAAGAAAGCCTCGCGCGCGTCGACGCGCTGCGGCCGAAGGAATCGCCCGAACACGTGCTGCTGCTGCGCGCGAAGGCGAACGCGAAGAGCGCCGGCGGCGATGCCGCCGAGTCCGAACGCCTGTTGCGCGAGGCGATTGCGCTGCAGCAGCGCGTGGTCGATCCGGGCGGCTCGCGCATGATGGAACTCACCAACGACCTCGCGATCGCGGTCAACGACCTCGGCCGCTACCGCGAGGCGGCCGACCTGCTGCGCGAGTCGGACCGCCACATGACCGGCGCCGGCATCGACGGCGCGGCGGATCGCGCGATCTCCGAAGGCAACCTCGCCGCGGTGCTCGAGAACGCGGGCGACTACGCGGTCGCGCTCGTCCACTACGACAACGCGTTCGCGCTGCTCGACGGCGCCGCCATCGGCGCCGACCACCAGGTGCGCCGGCGCATCGAGCGCGAGCAGGCGCGCACGCTCGGCCTCGCCGGCGAGCACGCACGCGCGCTCGAACGCCTCACCGACCTGCGCGGGCGCGCCGCGCGCATCGACGGCGAGGATTCGGGCGAGTACGCGATGCTGACCTGGCAACTGGTCGTGCTCGCGCGCAACATGCATCGGCCCGACACCGGATTGCCACTGCTCGACGAGGCGGAGCGGCGCTGGCACGGCCTCGCGCCGGCCGAGCATCCGATCTTCCTGCACATGCGGCGCGCGCGCGCCGCGTTCGCGCTCGACCGCGGCGACCTCGCCGGCGCCGAACGCGAGCTGCGCGCCGCGGTGAACGGATTCGAAGCCGCGGGCGCGCAGCCGATCGACCTGTCGATCGCGCGCAGCGAGCTCGCCGCCGTGCGCCTGCGCGCGGGCGACCGCACCGAGGCGCGCACGCTGCTCGTCGCCGCGCTGCCGGCGTTGCGCGCGGCGATGCTGCCGCAGGAGATCAGCCGCGCCGCGGCCGAGCGCACCGCGGGCCTGCTCGGCCTGTCCGGCTGAACCTTTTCGATCCGTTGCGACGGGCTTCGCGTGCACGTTCATGCAGGTCTGCTAGGCTGCACGCATGACCTTTCGAGGTGACGCCATGAAGCCGATCGTTTCGTTCGCATCCGTGCTGCTCGCCACCGCGATGGGCGCGGCGGTCGCCGCGGATCGCACGCCGGCGAAGGCGGACGTGCCGCCGCCGCCGGGCATGAACGAGCCCGGCGTGACGACCACGCCGCAGTCGGTCCCGGCCGAGCAGCCCGCTGCCGCACCGGCACCCAGCGACGATCCGCTCGCGCCGCTGCCGAAGCCGGACGCGCGCCTCGTGCGCGACAAGGCGTCGCGCGACAAGGGCGCGACCGACGAGCGCATCGCGCGCAGCGAAATCGTAAAGCGCAAGCAGGGCGACGACACGGTCGAGGAGTACCGCCAGAACGGCCATGTCTGGATGATCAAGATCATCCCGGTCACCGGCCCGAGCCAGACCTTCATGGCGAACGACGGCAGCGGCCGCCTCGTGCGCGATCCGAAGGAAGGCCCGGTATCGCCGGTCTACTACTCGCTGTACGAGTGGAAGTAGAGCGGTACGCGAAAAGCGCGTGCCGCCGGTTCGCCCGGCGCGATCGCCTCAACCAGCGAGCCAGTCGCGCGGCCTGAGGTAGTCCGCGAGACGCGCCTCGTCGCTGCCCGGCTCGGGCACGTAGGCGTATTCGAAGCGCACGCGCGGCGGCAGCGACATGAGGATCGATTCCGTGCGGCCGCCCGACTGCAGGCCGAACAGCGTGCCACGGTCGTAGACGAGGTTGAACTCGACGTAGCGGCCGCGCCGGTACAACTGGAATTCGCGCTCGCGCTCGCCGTACGCCGTCGCCTTGCGCCGCGCGACGAGCGGCAGGTAGGCCTCGAGGAACGCGTTGCCGACGCTGCGCATGAGGCCGAAGCAGCGCTCGAATCCGCCCGCGGCGAGGTCGTCGAAGAACAGCCCGCCGACGCCGCGCGTCTCGTTGCGGTGCTTGAGGAAGAAATACTCGTCGCACCATTGCTTCCAGCGCGGATAGAGGTCGTCGCCGAACGGCGCGACCGCGTCGCGCGCGACCGTGTGCCAGTGCACGACGTCCTCGTCGAGCGGGTAGTACGGCGTGAGGTCGAAGCCGCCGCCGAACCACCAGCTGCGGTCGGCACCGGGGCGCTGCGGGCGCGCCTCGAAGTAACGCACGTTCATGTGCGTGGTCGGCACGTACGGATTGCGCGGATGCACGACCAGCGACACGCCGAGCGCGGTCCACGGCGCGCCGGCGAGCTCGGGGCGATGCGCGCTCGCCGCGGGCGGCAGGCGCGCCCCGGAGACGAGCGAGAAGTTGACGCCGGCCTGCTCGAACACGGCGCCGTCGCGCAGGACGCGCGTGCGGCCACCGCCCCCTTCGGCACGCTGCCAGCTGTCCTCGACGAAGCGCGCGTCGCCGTCGGCCGCTTCGAGCGCGCCACAGATGCGGTCCTGCAGGCCGGTCAGGAACGCGTGGACGAGGTCTAGGCGCACCTCGGGCGCAGGGTCGCCGTGGGGCATGAAGGACTCGACCATCGGCGCCTCGTACGTCGCATCGGGACGCGGCGATGGTAGCAGCGCGGACCGCCGCGCCGGCCCGCCTGCGGCGCTGTGTCATAATTTCCGGCCATTCATCCACCCCGTCGCCGCGTGCCCAGCCGCATCCCGCCGCTCGCCATCACCGCGTACACCGCCACGTCCGCGCTCGGCCGCGGACGCCGCGCACACGTCGAGGCGTTGCGCGACCGGCGCACGGGCCTGCGCGACAACGATTTCACGGCGGCGCCGCTCGCCTGTGCGATCGGTCGCGTCGACGGCCTCGAGGCGCAGCCGTTGCCGGCCGAGTTCGCCGAGCACGACAGCCGCAACAATCGCCTCGCCTGGCTCGGCCTGGGCGCGGACGGCTTCCTCGACGCCGCGCGCGCCGCGATCGACCGCCATGGGGCGAGCCGCGTCGCGCTGCTCGTCGGCACGTCGACCGCGAGCATCGGTTCGACCGAGCAGGCGCATCTCGCGCTCGAGGACGGCCGCTTCGCGCCGGCCTTCGCCTCGCCCGCACTGCACACGCCGCACTCGCTCGGCCTGTTCCTCGAGCACGTGCTCGGCACGCGCGGTCCGTGCTCGACGATCGCGACGGCGTGCTCGTCGAGCGCGAAGATCTTCGCGCAGGGCGAACGCCTGATCCGCCTCGGCATCGTCGACGCGGCGATCCTCGCCGGCGTCGACACGCTCTGCGGCAGCGTCCTGTTCGGCTTCAACGCGCTCGAACTCGTCGCGCCCGAGGCGTGCAGGCCGTTCGACGTCGCGCGGCGCGGCATCTCGATCGGCGAGGCCGCCGGCTTCGCCCTGCTCGAACGCGACGGCGCGGGCGCGCCGCGCCTGCTCGGCTACGGCGAGTCGTCCGATGCGCACCACATGTCGACGCCGCATCCGCACGGCCTCGGCGCACGCCTCGCGCTCGCCGACGCGTTCGCGCGCGCGGGCGTCGGCGCGCACGAGGTCGACTACGTGAACCTGCACGGCACCGCGACCGTGAAGAACGACGAGGTCGAGGCCGCGCTGCTCGCCGACAGTTTCCCGCCGACGACGCGCGCGAGCTCGACCAAGGGCTGGACCGGCCACACGCTCGGCGCGGCCGGCATCCTCGAGGCGGTGATCACCCTGCTCGCGATCGAGCACGGCTTCGTGCCGGGCACGCTCAACACCGACACGCGCGATCCGCTCTGCGACGCGCGACTCGCGCTCGCCAACGAGGAGCGCGCCGTGCGCGTCGCGCTGAGCAACTCGTTCGGGTTCGGCGGCAACAACTGCACGCTCGCGTTCGGGTGCGCCGCATGAACGGCGTGCTGACCGTGCACGTAGACGGCATCGGCTGGCGCTCGCCCGGCCTCGCCGACTGGGACGCCGCGCGTGCGTTGCTGCGCGACGGCGGCGCGCCCGCGCTGATCGGCGCGAGCGGTGCGAGCCCGGCACTGCTGCCGCCGAACGAGCGCCGTCGCGCGCCCGACACCGTACTGCTCGCCTGCGACGTCGCCGGCCAGGCCTGCGCGATGGCTGCGTCCGAACCGGCGCAACTTCCCTGCGTGTTCGCCTCGATGCATGGCGACATCGCGATCACCGAACATCTCTGCATGACGCTCGCCGCGAATCCGCTCGAACTCTCGCCGACCAAGTTCCACAACTCCGTGCTCAACGCGGCGACCGGTTACTGGACCGTCGCCACGCAGTGCCACGCCGCCTCGAACGCGCTGTCGGCATCCGGCGCGAGCTTCGCCGTGGGCCTGTTCGAAGCCGCCGCCGAAGCGCACGCGAACGGCACGTCGACGCTGTTCGCCGCCTACGACGCCGGCGCGCGCGGCGCACTCGCCGAGACGATGCGCGCCGAGGCGAGCCACGGCGTCGCCTTCGTGCTGAGCCCGGAACGCGGCGCGCGCACCGTCGCCGCGCTGCGCCTGCGCCACGACGGCGACGGCGACGGTGCGGACGTGCCGGAGGCACGCGGCGCGTGGTTCGGCGTGGCACTGCTGCCGCTGTTCGGGGCGCTCGCGCACGGCCATTCGGCGCGGCTGCGCCTGCCGGCCGGCCGCGGTACCGCGCTCGCGATCGAGGTGCTCGCATGAGCGCGACCGATCCCGCGCGCATCGTCGTCGTGATCCCCGCGCTCAACGAGGAGCGCGCGATCCGTGGCGTGGTCGAGTCGGTGCTCGCGATCTGCCCGAACGTGATCGTCGTCGACGACGGCTCGACCGACCGCACGGTCGAGTGCATCGCCGACCTGCCGCACACGCTGATCCGCCACGCCACGCCGCTCGGCAAGGGGCAGGGCTTGCGCGACGCGTTCCGCAAGGCGCTCGAACTCGGTTTCGACGCAGTGATCGCGATGGACGGCGACGGCCAGCACCTGGCCGAGGACATCCCGCGCCTGCTCGCCGCGGCGAGCCGCTACCCCGAACACATCGTGATCGGCGCGCGCATCCGCGCGCGCGAGAACCAGCCGCCCGCGCGCCGCCGCGCCAACGCGGTCGCCGACTGGGGCATCTCGTGGGGCTGCGCACTGCCGATCGCCGACACGCAGAGCGGCCAGCGCTACTACCCGCTTGCCGCGCTCGAACTCGCCGACCTCGCCGCCGACGACTTCGTATTCGAGGCCGCGCTGCTGATCGCGGCGACGCGCGAGAAGAAGCTCGGCGTCGTCTCGGTGCCGATCGACTCGCGCTACCAGGGCGAGTTCCGCCTCAGCCATTTCCGCCCGGTGCGCGACGTCACGCGCATCACCTTGTACACGATCCGCCGCGTCGTCCACTACGGCCGCGTCGTCGACAGCTACCGCCGCGGGCACGATCGCCCGCCGTTGATCTACGATCCGCCCGCGGGCGCGTGACCGGAGCGTCGATGCCGCACCTGCTGCTGCAGCTCAGCGTCATCCTCGCCACCGCACGCGTGCTCGCGCTGCTGCTGCGCCGGCTCGGCCAGCCAGCCGTGATCGGCGAGATGATCGCCGGCTTCGTGCTCGGCCCGATCGTGTTCGGTGCGCTCGCGCCGGACTGGCACGCGGCGCTGTTCCCGAAGGACGGCCTCGCCGCGCTGCAGGGACTGAGCCAGCTCGGCCTCGTGCTGTTCATGTTCATCGTCGGCGCCGAGCTGCGCGCACCCGACGGCGCACGTGCGCGCTTCGTCGCCGCGGCGTGGGTCGGCATCCCCGGCGTGCTGCTGCCGAGCGCGCTCGGCCTCGCGGTCGCGCCGGCGCTGTACGACGGCTTCGCGCCCGCGGGCGTCGGCGCGTGGCCGTTCGCGCTGTTCATGGCCGCGGCGCTCGCGATCACCGCGTTCCCGGTGATGGCGCGCATCCTCAAGGACCGCGATCTCACGCGCTCGCGGGTCGGCCAGCTGTCGCTCGCCGCGACCGCGATCGCCGACGTGCTCGTGTGGATCCTGCTCGCGTTCGTGATCGCGTCGATCTCCGCGCACGGCAACGCCGCGTTCGCGCGCACGATCGGCGGACTCGCCCTCGCCTGCGCGATCGCGTTCGGCCTGCTGCGGCCGCTGCTCGCGCGCCTGCTCGCGCGCCACGCCAGCGACAGCCGCCCGGGCGGGACGGTGCTCGGCGTGCTGCTGATCGGCACCTGCGCGATGGCGGCGGCGACCGAGTGGCTCGGCCTGCACGCGGTGTTCGGCGCGTTCCTCGCCGGCGTGTGCCTGCCGCGCGACGACCGCCTGCTCGACACGCTGGTCGAGCGCCTCGAACACGTCGCCGTGCTCGTGCTGATGCCGGTGTTCTTCGCGCTCGCCGGGCTCGGCACGACCGCCGACGCGTTCACCGGGTCCGGCGTGTCCGCGCTGCTGCTGATCCTCGCCGCGGCCGTGTTCGGCAAGATCCTCGGCGCCGGCGGCGGCGCACGCATCGCCGGGCTGGACTGGCGTTCGTCGCTCGCGGTCGGCTCGCTGATGAACGCGCGCGGCCTGATGGAGCTGATCGTGCTCAAGGTCGGCCTCGATGCCGGCGTGATCGGCGCCGGCATGTTCACGCTGCTGATGGCGATGACGATCGTGACGACGCTGATGGCGACGCCGATGCTCGAGGCGTGCCTGCGCCGCGGCCGCGACGGTGCGCACGCGCACGCCGCGACGACGCGCGAATGACACGCCGCCGCGGCGCGGGGCCGGGTCAGTCGCCGACGATGCGCAGGCCGAAGTAGAGCGACGCGTCGCCGACGAACTGCGCGCTGCCCTCGATGTTCAGGCGCAGCGTGGTCGGCTTGCGGAAGAACTGGCGCGCGAGCGTCTCGCTGAGGCCGTAATTCTGCATCAGCGACTGCTTGCTGAGCAGGCCGGCGATGCACACGGCCGAGTCGCGCTCGCGCTCGAACAGATGCTGGCCCGGGTCGAGCGGCACCTCGAAGCGTTCCGACGACGTGACGCCGGTGAGCAGGCTGCCGCCGAACGGCAGGCCGGTGTTCGGGTCGATCAGCGACGGATCATCCAGCACGGGATTCTCGACCGTCACGGTCGGCACGTAACTCAGGCGCGCGACCGCGGGCGACGCGGTCGGGTTGTCGTAGTCGATCATGAGCACGGGCGAGAACCAGTAGCAGAGCAGCGAGTTGGTCGCGTTCCTCGGCAGCTTGATGCGGCCGATGTCGTAGAACGAGAACGCGGTCGCCGCCGGCGCGGGCGCGAGGACCTGGCAGTGCTCCGCACCGCTGCTGCAGTCCGGCGAGAGTTCGACCGAGCCGTCGGTGAGGCCGAGCCAGGTCAGGTTGCGGCCGAACGAATCGGCGTCGCCGACGTCGTCGGCGCCCGGCGATGCGGCCGGCGCCGCGCTGCCGGCGCCGCGCATCGAGGCGGACGCCTTCGGCAGCGGTACGTCGGCCGACCAGTGCAGGTCGTTGGCGACCGCGCGCGGCGCCGGGTTCGCGGCGAAGACGGTCGACATCGAAAGGCCGGCGACGACGGCGGCGGCGAGCGTACGGGCGAGCAGGTTCATGCGGGCACTCCTCGGGTGGGTGTGGCCGCATCCTGCGCGCCGCCGGCGCGAGGTGCCGCGATGCATGCGGCACGCACAAGGCGAACGCCGTCACATTTTCGCGCTCCAGGCACTCCCGTCAGCGCGGACCGCGGCAGCGGCGGCGACGAAACCACCGTCAGCCCATGCCGCCGTTGACGCCGATGACCTGGCCGTTGACGTAGCCGGCCGCGTCGGAGCAGAGGAAGCGCACGAGCGCGGCGACCTCGTCCGGCGTCCCCGCACGCCCGGCCGGCACGATCGCCTTGAGCTGCGCCTCGTCGAACGCGTCGCCGACCATGCGCCCGGCGATGACGCCCGGCGCCACCACGTTCGCGGTGATCCCGCGCGAAGCCATCTCGCGCGCGAGCGACCGCGTCGCGCCGTGCAGCGCGGCCTTCGCTGCGGCGTAGTTGGCCTGGCCGCGATTGCCGAGCACCGCGGCGACCGACGACAGCGAGACGATGCGCCCCCAGCGCGTGCGCGCCATCGGCAGCAGCAGCGGCTGCACGACGTGGAAGAAACCGTGCAGGGACACGTCGATGACGCGCCGCCACTGCTCCTCGCGCATGCCCGCGAGCGGCGCGTCGTCGTGGATGCCGGCGTTGTGCACGACGATCGGGATCGGCCCGTGCGCGAGCTCGGCTTCGAGCACGCCCCGCGCCGCCTCGCCGTCGGTGAGGTCGAACGCGAGCGCGCGGGCACGGCCACCGGCCGCAACGATCGCCCCGGCCACTGCCTGCGCGCGCTCGAGTCCGGCATGCGCATGCACGAGCACGTCGCAGCCCTCCGCGGCGAGCGCGCGCGCGATCGCGCCGCCGATGTCGCCGCTGCCGCCGGTGACGAGCGCGCGTCGGGCCTGTTGCTTCATTCCTGGCTCCTGTCGTCCGATGGTGCGCAGTCTAGTCGACTACGCCACCCGGGCCCCGCGCGGGCCGGACCGTCCCTCGGCAGCGTGTGATATCCGCCGCCCCCACGCGTATCACCCGTGCATGAGGCAGGATCGGAGGCCGGGGTGGACTTTGCAGGGGCGACCATGACGACGGCGGCGCAGCGCGAGCAGTTCGAGCAGTTGCTCGAGCGCCATCGCGGCATCGTGCTGAAGATCGCGCACGCGTATTGCCGCGACACGGAGGACCGGCGCGACCTCGCGCAGGAGATCGCGGCGCAGCTGTGGAAGGCGTTGCCGGCGTGGGACCGCGGCCGGCCGTTCTCGACCTGGATGTACCGCGTCGCGCTCAACGTCGCGATCTCGCACGCGCGCTCGGCCGGCGATCGCCAGCACCTGCCGCTCGACGAGGCCGGCGTCGAGCCGAGCCACGACGCCGACGCCGCGCGCGAGTCCGACGACGGCATCCGCGCGCTGTACGCCTGCATCGAGCGCCTCGATCCGCTCAATCGCGCGCTCATGCTGCTCTACCTCGACGAGCGCAGCCAGCGCGAGATCGGCGAGATCCTCGGCCTCAGCGAAACCAACGTGGCGACCAAGATCGGCCGCCTGAAGACGCGCATCCGCAACGAACTCGGTGAATGAGATGGAAACGACCATGGAACTCGACGACCTCAAGCACGCCTGGCAGACCCTCGACCGCCGCCTGCAGCAGCAGAACGCGCTCGGCTTCCAGTTGCTCAAGAACAGCCGCACCGACAACGCGCGGCGCGGCCTGCGCCCGCTCGCCTGGGGCCAGGCGCTGCAGATCCTCATCGGCGCGGCCGGCATGCTCGTGTTCGCGCCGTACTGGGTCCGCCATCTGCACGAACCCGCATTGCTCGCGTGCGGCCTCGTGCTGCACGCGTACTGCCTCGGCCTCGTCATCGTCGGCGCGGTCGTCGAGGCACGCATCGCCGCGATCGACTACGCCGCGCCCGTGCTCGCGATCCAGCGCCAGCTGCTCGCGCTGCGCCGTGCCTACGTGATCGGCGGCATGATCGTCGGCCTGCCGTGGTGGTTCATCTACGTGCCGTTGCTGATCGTGCTCGGCGACGGCCGCATGCTCGCGGACGCGCCCTGGGTCGTCGCGATCCAGCTCGCCATCGGCGCGATCGGCCTGCTCGGGACGTGGTGGTTCCACCGCTGGGCGAACCGGCCCGAACGCGCCGCGTTCGGGCGCAAGCTCGACGACTCCGCGGCGGGTGGCAGCATCCGCCGCGCGCAGGCGGCGCTCGACGAGCTCGCCGCGTTCGAGCGCGATTGACGGTTCAGTGCGGCTGCGCGTCGTCGGCGATCGCCCGCGCGCGGTTCGCGATCGCCGCGTCGGGCACCTCGGCGAGGCGGCGGAACAGTTCGACGCGCGCGGCGAAGCCGGCATCGGTCGGCGACGGCGTCTCGACCGGCGAGGTGACCCAGGCGTCGAGGAAACGCGCCGCGGCGCGCCGCTCGTCCGCGCCGTGCGCGTCGTCCCAGGCGAGGTCGGCCGCGGCCGGGACGAACAGCAGGCCGCCGCCATAGCGGCCGGCGTCCTTGTCGTCGCGCAGCCGAGCGAAGAGCGCCTCGCGTTGCTCCGGTGCGAGGGCGGCGACGTGTGCGGAGACGCGCGCGACGAGCGCCGCGAGCGCCTTCGTCGCGTCGGCGGGGAGCGCCGGCGGCGATCCCCAGTCGACGGGGCCGAGCGTGTCGGCGTAGGCGCCTTCGCCGACGCGCCAGACGAGGCGTTCGCCGCCGTGCGCGAGTTGCGCCGCGGCCGGCGACGAGGCGACGAGGCGTCCGGTGACGTCGATGTCGGCGAGCATGTCGCCGATGATTTCGGCGATCTGCGGTTGCACGTGCGCGAGCGCGCGCGGCATGCGCTCGCCCCACCACGGCAGCAGCAGCAACGGCCCGATCGCCGCGAACAGCATCGCCGCGTGCGGCAGGCCGCCAATCAGCACGTTCATGCCGCGTAGCCAGAGCCAGATGCCGGCCGCGAGCAGCAGCGCGCCCGCGAGCCACGCGCCCGCATTGCCGGGACTGCGCTTCGCGGCGACGAACGCGGCCGGCATCGCGGCGCCGGGATCGCGTGGATCGAGTGCGAGCGGGAACGCCGGCGGCGACGTGCCCCAGCCCGCGAGCGCGGCATCGAGCGGACGGTCGAGGCGCCGGCGCAAGGCGTCCCACGCGGTGTGCGACGCGCGTGCGTCGAAGCCGCTGAACGGCGGATGCGCCTTCAGCCAGGCGCTCTCGGTGTCGCCGATGCGGATTGTCGGCACGCTGAACCCGTGCGCGTCGCGCGGCATCGCGAACGGCACGCCGGGTGCCATCGTCACGTCGTCGACGAGCATCGGCAAGGTCTCCTCGCCGTGCACGTTCAGGCGGTTGCCACAGTAGGCGCGTCGCAGCGGATCGCCCCATTCGCCGTCGTAGGCGACCACCGCGCAGTGCGTCGCACGCGCAGGCCCGGCCCAGTTGCCGCGATCGCCCTGTGCGGCGGCGTCGAAATCGATCGCGAGCCAGCTGTCGACGATGCGGCCCTGCGCCGCGGCGGTGTAGCTGCGGTACTGCCAGGCGTCGACGAGGCGCGCGGGCCCGACCAGCCAACCGGTGCTGAGCAGCACGATCGCGAAGCCGAGCGGGAACGCGGCGATCAAGCGGATCAGCGGACTGACCGCGAGGCCGACCGCGTTGCCGAGTACGAACGCGCGCCAGCCGCTCGCCGGTGGATCCGCTGGCGACGCCGGTGCGACCGTGGCCGTGCGCTTCCCCGCCCGTTGCTTGCCCATCGCCCCTCCCGGCGTCCCGCTCGATTATCCACCTCCGCTCGGCCGGCGCGCGCGCGTCGCTTACCATGGGCGCTTCCCTGCCCGCGGCGCCACCCACGATGAACAAAACGTACGACCGCGCCTACTTCGACAAGTGGTACCGCAGCAGCATGCACCGCGTCGGCTCGCGCGCCGAGCTCGCGCGCAAGGTCGCGATGGTCGTGCACCTCGCCGAGTACTACCTCGCGCGGCCGCTGCGCAACGTGCTCGACGTCGGCTGCGGCGAAGCCGCGTGGCGCGCGCCGCTGCTGCGGCTGCGGCCGAAACTCGCCTACCGCGGCCTCGACTCGAGCGAGTACGCGGTCGCGCGCTACGGCCGCTCGCGCAACGTCGGCCTCGCCACGTTCGGCCAGCTCGCCGAGCTGCGTTTCGACGAACGCTTCGATCTCGTCGTCTGCAGCGACATGCTGCACTACGTGCCCGCGCGCGAGGTCGCGCGCGGACTGTCGGGCTTCGCCGACCTGCTCGAAGGGCTCGCCTTCATCGAGGTGTTCACCGCGCGCGACGACCCGGGCGGCGACACGCGCGGCTTCATCGCCCGTTCGCCCACCTGGTACCGCACGCGGTTCGCGGCTGCCGGACTCATCGCGTGCGGCTCGCACGCGTACCTGTCGCCTCGGCTGATGCGTTCGGTCGCCGCGCTCGAGTGCATGCCGGCGCGCGCATGACCGCGTATCACTTCGGCGCGTTCACGCTCGATGCGTCGACGCGCGAACTGCGCAAGGACGGCACGCGCATCGCACTGCCTTCGCGTGCGTTCACCTGCCTGCTCATGCTGGTCGAACGACGCGAGCGCGCGGTCGATCGCGACGAGCTCATCCGCGCGCTCTGGCGCCACGGCGCCGCGACGGACGTGCAACTCGGCCAGCTCGTCGTGCAATGCCGGCGCGCCCTCGACGACGACGGCCAGACGCAATGGGCGATCCGCACGGTGGCGGGATTCGGCTACCAGTGGGTCGCGCCGACCGCGGCGGTCGAGGTCGCCTCGGCACCCCCCGCGCCGGCGCCGCCGCGCGACCGCGACGCGGCGGTCGCGCCGCCCCCGCCGGTGCGCGAACCGCGGCGGGCACGACGGGTCGGGCTCGCGCTGATGTTCGCGATCCTGCTCGCGGCAACCGCCGCGTGGCTGTGGCATCGCTCCGGCGAACAGGCGCGCGGCGATGCATCGATCGCGCGCGTCGTCGTACTCCCGCTCGCCACCGGCGATGGCGACGACCGCTGGCTGCGCCTCGGCGGCATGGACCTCGTCGCCGATCGGCTGCGGCGCAGCGGCCTGGTCGTGCAGCCGAGCGAACTGACCGTCGGCCAGTTGCGCGCGCTCGGCGAAGGCGACGGCGATGCGGCGGCCTCGCTGCGTCGCATCGCGCCCACGGCGACGCTCGTCGAAGGCGAGGTCCGGCAGCGCGACGGCCGCTGGTTCGCGCGCGTGCGCGCGACGCGCGAGGGCGACGCGCCGCCGCTTTCCGTGGCATGCGACGATGCCGGCGCGATCGCGGCCGTGCGCGGAGCGGCCGACCGCCTCGCCGCGGCGCTCGGCCGCATGCCGGCGGACGCCGCGGACGCCGACTCGGTCGGCGAAACGCTGCAACGTGCGCAGGCCGCGCTGCTCGCGAACGAACCCGACACGGCGCGCTCGATCCTGCTCGGCGACGCACGGCTCGCGCACGACACGCCGCGCCTGCGCCAGCAGCTGGCCGAAGTCGACATCCGCGCCGGTCGCCTCGACGAGGCAAGGCGCACGCTCGAGGAACTGCTCCCCGCGACGACGACGGATCGCGTGTTCCGCGCACAACTGCTGGCTGCACGCGGCCTGATTGCTGTGCGTTCGGGCGAGTACGCCGACGCCGGGCACTGGTTCGGCGAAGGCATCGACCTGCTCGGCGACGCACCCGAGCCGCAACTGCGCGGTCGCCTGCACAACGGGCGCGCGGTCAGCCGCACGTCGCTCGAGGACTATCCCGCGGCGCTGCTCGACTACGGCATCGCGCGCGACGCGTTCCAGCGCGCCGGTGACGAAGGCGGTGTCGCGCGCGTCGACGGCAACATCGGCGCGATGGAACTGCTGCGCGCCCATCCGGCGCAGGCCGAGCCCTATCTCACCGCGGCGATCGCACGCTTCGAAGCGCTCGGCCTCGTGCAGGAACGCATCGGCGAACTGCAGCTGTTGTTCGAAGCGCGGCGCGCGCAGCTCGACGACGCGCGCGCGTGGGAAGCGATGGACGCGTCGTGGGCGCAGCGCGCGCGCGTGCCGAGCCGCTATTCGCGCCTTTCGATGCGCCTGTATCGCACCGAACAGCTGCTGCAGCAGGGCCGCCACAACGAAGCCGGCGCGCTGCTCGACGACCCCGCCAACGACGGCCGGCCGGCCGACGCCGCCGAGAACGAGCGCATCCGCCTGCTGCGCGCCGAGCTCGCCTGGCGCCGCGGCGACGGCGACGGCGCGCTCGCCGAACTCGCACCCGTGCCCGCCGGCGCCCTCGCCTCGGCCGACAGCGACCTCATCCGCGCCGACGTCGAACTGCTGCGCGCGCGCATCGAGCGCGCGACGGGCCATGCGCGCGCGAGTCCGGGTGCAGCCGACCCAGGCGGGGACCGGCCGGCCAACGCGCGCACGCCGATCCGCCTGCTCGCGGCCGCCAACCGCGCCTGGGCGGAACGGCGCGACGACGAGGCCGCGCACGCGTTCGCCGCGGCGTTCGCGCTCGCCCAGGCGCAGGGCGTGCCGCTGACGATCCTGCGTGTCGCGCAGGACTACGTCGACCACCTCCTCGCGCGCGGGCGCGTCGCCGAGGCGGCCGTGATCGCGAACCAGGTGGCGCTGTGGGCCGATCACGACTACGACGCGGCGCTCGTGCAGCTCGCGCTCGCCCGCGCGCAGGGGCGGCGCGAAGCGTGGCAGGCCGCCCTCGACGCCACTCGCCGGCTCGCCGGCGAGCGCGCGATCCCGCGCGTGCTCGGCGTGCCGCCCGGCTGAATCCGCGGCCGGAACACGATCCGAACGCGATTCGCATCCGATCCGAACGCGCGCCTGCGCGCGCCGCGGCAGGCTCGTGCGGTCCGCGACCCGCGCGGCGACACCTAGCTCGAGGCCTCCATGCACCTGCGCCGTTTCCCGTCCCTGCTCCTCGCAGTCCTGCCCGCCGCCGCCGCGATCGCGGGCGCACCCGCGCCGCACTACCACCTCGCCGCGATCACGATCCCGGATTCGAACGGTGTCTACGTCGCCGACGTCAACGACGCGGGCCAGGCGGTCGGCTACTACATCGACGCGAACTTCGCCAACCAGGCGTTCCTGTTCGACGGACAGCAGGCGATCACGTTGCCGCGTCCAGCCGGCCGCGACGAGGCGACCGCGGCCGCGATCAACGATCTCGGCCAGATCGTCGGCTATGCCTCGACGATCACCGAAGACGGCGCGCAGACGACCGCGCTGCTGTGGGACGCGGCGCATCCCGGCGACTACGTCGTGATCGGCGACGACCAGGCGTACAAGCTCAACCCGGCCGACATCAACAACAACGGTGTCGTCGTCGGCCTCGCCTCGCAGGAGGGCGCGTTCCGCGCGTTCAGCTGGAGCGCCGGCGGCGGCCTCGTCGACGACGGCGTGCCGGCGCACGGGCCGGACACGCAGGCGTACTGGTCCGCGATCAACGACGCCGGCACGATCGTCGGCGGCTGGAATCCGATCTTCGCGGTTTCGCATGCGACCACCGGCACGTTCGGCACCGCGGGCATCGACGCGATCGCGGCGGGCGTCGACGACGTCGCGAGCATGGCGCACGGCATCGACGAAGCCGGCACCGCGGTCGGCGAGATGGACGTCGCGGGCGACGGCCATGCGGTGCCGGTGGTGTTCCAGGGCGGCGTGGCGACGGCGATCCCCGGCGCGCTGCTCGGCCTGCCGAACGGCGCCGCCTACGGCATCAACGCGGACGGCACGATCGTCGGGCGCGCGCAGGATTTCGCGACCCTGACCTTCAAGGCGTTCGTCTACGCCGGTGGCGTCGCCTACGACCTGCTCGAGCAATGCGACGGCGACGCGGGCTTCCCGTACCTGCTCAAGGCCGCCGCGATCAATGACCATGGCGTCGTCGTCGGCCTCGGCCGCGTCGGCGACTTCGACGTCGGCAGCTTCATCGCGACGCCGATCGACGCCGACGCGATCTTCGACGACGGCTTCGACGGCTGAAGCGATCGCGGTGTCGCCGCGCTCTGCACGCAGGCCGGACGCGCACGGCGCGGCCGGCACATGCGTCGCATGCCGCGCGGGAAAAACGCCTAGGGCGCCTTGGTGGCCGCGAGCAACTGCTCGCGCGTCGGCCGCTTCACCGGCACGCCGTTCGCATCGCAGCTGCCGAGCCTGCACAGCTCGGCGCGGATCGCGTCCGCGTTCTGCGCGATCACGTGGAACAGCGCGTTCTCCTCCATCGAACCGTGCACCGCGGCCGAGCCGGGGCCGCGCGCGTACACGGCGACGTCGTCGCCGCCGTGCGTCTCCGCACCGAGCGGGACCATCGCTTCCTGCTCGTAGTCCTCGGCCTCGGTGTCGACGTGCTCGAGGTTGGGCCGCCCGTGTTCCGTGCGCTGGTAGCCGGTCGGGTCGTGCGGGTAACGCTTCGGGCCTTCGGCTTGGCGCTCGCTCGCGCCCGGGTAGCCCGGGCCGTTCGCGTACTGCAGCGTCGTGTACGGCAGGCCGGTCGCGTCGCGCGCGTAGTCCTTCGTCGGCGTGCCTTCGCCGCTCGAACCGCGCACCTTGCCGAGGATCGGATTGCCGCGCGCGGGATAGCCGACGAACGTGAGCGTGTGGCTGTGGTCGGCGGTGACGAGGATGAGCGTGTCGTCGGCCGACGTCATCTCGTTCGCGACCGCGACCGCGTGCGCGAACTCGATCGTCTCGTTGAGCGCGCGGAACGCGTTGCCGGCGTGGCTGCCGTGGTCGATGCGCCCGCCCTCGACCATGAGGAAGTACCCATTCGGACGCCTCTGCAACACCGTCAGCGCGGCGCGCGTCATCTCCGACAGGCTCGGCTCGCCGGCCGGATCGCGTGCGCGCTCGTTTTCGTACTTGAGGTGCTCGACGTCGAACAGGCCGAGCACGCGACGGGTGTTCGCGAGGTCGAGTGCATCGAGCTGCTGCGTGTTCCAGACGTAGGCGGCGCCCGGCTGCTTCTTCCAGTCGGCGACGAGGTCGCGGCCGTCGAGGCGCTTGCCCGGGAAGCCCGCGTACTCCGGATCCTGCTGGCTCGCCGGCATGAATTCGGTGCGGCCGCCGCCGAATGCGACCGTGATGCCGTCGCCGATGCGGAAGTCGACGAGCTGCTGCGCGAAGTCGGTGCAGCCGGCGGCACGATCCTTGTCCGACATCTCGGCATCGACTTCCCAGTTGCGCTCGGGCAGGTGGCCGTAGGTCGCCGCGGGCGTCGCGTGCGTGATGCGCGTGGTCGTGACGACGCCGGTCGCGAGCCCGGCCGCGGCGGCGAGTTCCAGCGCGCTGACGACTTCGGTGCCCTTGCCGGAGGCGCAGTCGCCGCGCGTCGCGCGCTGGTCGACGCCGATCACGCCGAAGCGCGTCTTCACGCCGCTCATGATCGCGGTCATCGTGCCGGCCGAGTCGGGCGTCTGGTGGTCGGTCTCGTAGGTCTTGCTCAGCGCGCTCGCCGGGAAGCGCTCGAACGACAGCCGATTCTCCTCGCCCGAGCCGCCCTTGCGCTGGCCGTCGAGGATGCGCGCGGCGGTGATCGTCGGGATGCTCATGCCGTCGCCGAGGAACACGATCACGTTCTTCGCGTGCGCGCGCTGCGGCAGGTTCGCGTGCGCGGCGGCAGCGCCCGCGCGGAACCACCAGTCGGGCGTCTCGCCGTCGGGATGGTGGATCACGGGCACGTCGATCGCGGTGCCGGCGACACTCGCGCGCGGCGTCGCGGGCGCGCACGCGGCACTGCCGAGGCAGATCGCGACGCCAGCGGCGATCAGGCGCAGGGAAAGGAACGACGACGACATCGAGGCGACTCCGGCCGACGGGATGGTGCACCAGTGCAGCACATCCGCGTTGCGGGCGCCATCGCGACGACTCAGCGCGGCCGACGGCCGCGACCACGCGCGGGCTTCGCCGCGGCCTTGCGCGACGCGGCCGCCTTCTTCGCCGCGCCCGCGCCCGCGAGCGCCGGCATGCGCAGGCCACGCAGGCTCGCCGCGCCGACCTGCGGCGTGCGCCCGACGCGCGCATCGAGTTCCTCCATCCAGCGCTGCGCGACGCGTTCCCAGCCTGCCGCGGTGAAATGGATCTCGTCGTGCCAGAACGACGCCGGCATCGCCGCGACGACCGGGCGCAGGTCGAAATAGGCGACACCGGGCAGCGCGGACACGCGCGCGTTGAAGCGGTTCATGACCTCGTCGACGATCGCGCGCGCGTGCACCGCGTCGAGCCCGCAATGCTGCAGCAGCCACGGCCCGACCCACGGACCGATGCCGAGCAGCGGCAGCCAGGTCGAGCCCGGCTCGAGCGTCGGGATGATCGGGCCGTAGCCGTTCGTGAGCACCGGCGCGCCGCCGGGCACGAGGCGCGCGAGCAGTGCGCTCCAGCGGTTCGCCACCTGCTCGAAGATCGCGTCGAGCGCGGCGTCGTCGATGCGCGCGTCGCCGTCGCCACCGCCGACGTAGGTCTGGATCTTCGGGATGAAGTCGTTGCCGCCGCCGCTGACCATGAACGCGTCGAACGCGAACGGCCGCTGCTGCCGCGCGAACTCGCTGCGCACGTAGTCGAGCGCGACGAGATCGTGGTCGCCGGGCATCTGCTTCATCTCGAAGCCGACCTTGGCGATCGACAGCACGTTGAACCCCGGATGCGCGGGATCGATCGAGCGCACCCAGTCGTCGTCGTTGAGCAGGTTGACCACCGACGAACCGCGCCACCAGCCGCCCGGCGCGGCGAGCCACGAATCGCCGGTCGCGAACACCTTGATCGCCTTGCTGCGACTCTTGCAGCGCGCGAGGAACAGGTCGCAACGGTCGAGCGGGTACTCGCGGATCGGACCGGGCATGGCGCGCTCCCGCGCCGGCGAGGTTGCCGGCGCGTATACGAGTGTACCGCGCGTCAGCGCGGCGGTGCGAGGCGGCTGTGGCGGATGCCGTAGGCGAAGTAGATGACCAGGCCGAGCGCGACCCAGCCGACGAACACGGCCCAGGTGATCGCCGCGAGTTCGGACAGCAGCCACAGCGAGAACACGATGCCGACCACGGGCACCACCGGCACCCACGGCGTGCGGAACGCGCGCGGCAGGTCCGGCTTGCGCCGACGCAGGATGAGCACCGCGCTGCAGATCACGATGAACGCGGACAGCACGCCGATGTTGACGAGCTTGGCGACCTCGCCGAGCGGGAACAGGCCGGCGACGATCGCGGTGAAAAGGCCGAGCGCGAGCGTCGGCCGGTGCGGCGTGCCGTAGCTCGGATGCACCTTGGCGAACCAGCCCGGCAACAGGCCGTCGCGCGACAGCGCGAACCAGATGCGCGCCGCGGCGAGCATGAACGCGAAGATCACGCTGAGGATGCTCGCGACTGCGGTCGCCGAGATCGCCGCGCCGATCCACTTCATCCCGAGCGCCTGGAACGCGTGCGCGACCGGCGCGTCGTTGCCGAGCTGCGTGTACGACACCATGCCGGTCAGCACGAGCGTGATCGTGATGTACAGCGCCATCGACACGCCGAGCGAGAGCAGGATCGCGCGCGGCAGGTCGCGCTGCGGATCCTTCGCCTCCTCCGCAGCGGTGGTCAGCGTGTCGTAGCCGAACACCGCGAAGAAGACGACCGCGGCCGCGGTGACGACGCCCTGCCAGCCGTAGTGGCCGACGCCGTCGGCGCCGACGACGCGTTCGGGCACGAACGGGTGCCAGTTGGCGGGGTCGACGTGGAACATGCCGACACCGATCACGATCACGACCGCGACCACCTTGATCGCGACGATCAGCGTGTTCGCGCGCGCGCCCCATTCCGTGCGCATCGTCAGCAGCACCGCGACCGCCATCGCGACGAGCGCGGCGATGAGGTTGAACACGCGCCCGTCGCCCGAATGCGGCGCGCCCCGCAACGCCTCGGGCAGGTGCACGCCGAACGCGTCGAACAGGTTGAGCACGTAGCCGGACCAGCCGCTCGCGACGGCGGCGACGATGAGCGCGTACTCGAGGAGCAGGTCCCAGCCGATCAGCCAGGCGACGAGTTCGCCGAGCGTCGCGTAGCTGTAGGTGTAGGCGCTGCCGGTGACCGGGATCAGGCCGGCGAACTCGGCGTAGCAGAGCGCAGCCGCCGCGCTCGCGATGCCCGCGATGATGAACGACAGCGCGACCGCCGGGCCCGCATTCACCGCGGCCTGCTGCCCCGCGAGCACGAAGATGCCGACGCCGATGATGCCGCCGAGGCCGATCGCGGTGAGCTGCCAGACGCCGAGCACGCGGCGGAAGTCGCGGCGCGAGCCGAGTTCGGCCTGCAGTTGTTCGATCGGCTTGTGACGCGTCAGTTGCGCGAGCAGGCTCATGCGGCATTCCCCTGGGCGGAAGCGTCGATCATAGCCGCAACGCGATCGGGCAATCGGCGCAGTGCAGCACGGCGAAGCGCGTGCGAAGGCGCCGATGCCGCGGCGGGAAGATCCGCCATCGCCGAGGGAGGACGACGATGGCGGCGACGGGCGCGCGGCGCCGCGTCGGAACCCGCCTGCGCGAAGACGGGCGGCGACGTCGACGGCAGGGAACGAGCGCTTCCAGGCAGGGGCGGTGCACGCCCCCTGCCTGCGCATCAGCGAAGGCTCACGTCCCGTCGAAGCCGTCGGCGAAGATCACGTCGTTCGCGTCGGTGACGCAGTTCACCTCGACGTTCGTTACGTTCGCGCCCGCGAGCGTGCCGCTGCCATTGGCGATGCTGCACGTCTGCGCCGGATTGCCCGGCTGGGCAAGCACGCTGACCGTGTACGCGCTGCCATCGGCGAGCGGCGCTGCGAAGGTGAAGCCGCCATCGGCGCTGACCGGGAGGTCGTTCGCGCCGTCGAGCTGCAGCACGAGGCCGCTGCCTACGAGGCCGCTGACGCTGCCGCCGATCGTGTAGGTCGCCACCGGCGTGCCGAGCGTGCCGTCGAGGTTGAGGTTCTGCGCGCGGATCGTCGCGTCGTCGCCGTTGCCGCCGTCCTGCCAGGCGTACACCGCGAAACCGTCGCTGCCGATCGTGCCGGTCATGCGCCCGGTGTAGCGCTGCGTCTTCACTGCGGTCGTCTGCGCGGCCCAGACGTAGTCGCCGGCGGCGTCGAGGCGCGCGACCGTGAGCGGCTGGTCCGCGGCCGGGATCGCACCGGTGACCCAGCCCGCGAGCACGCCGTCGGGCGTCGGCAGCGCGGTCAGCTGCGAGATCACGTGGGTGCCGTCGGTCGAATCGGTGAGCGGCACGAGCACCTTGCCGGTGTCGCCCCACATGCGTGCGCCGCTGCTGTCGATGCGCTGCGCCGAGACGCCGTCGTAGTCGCTGCCGCCGGAATTGAGGTAGTCGTTCCACACCACGTAGATGCTGCCGCTCGCGGCATCCCAGCTCGCGACGGTGCCGAGGTGCGAGTTCGCCGTGTCGGTCGTCGCGAGCACGCCGTTGGCGCCTAGCAGCAGGTTGCCGCTCGCGTCGAGGTGCTGCACGCGCGCGTTCTGCACGAGGCCGATCGCGTCGTAGTCCCAGAACACGCCGCCGCCGGCGCCGTCGGCGATGAACGGCGGGTAGTAACCCGCCTGCAGGTTGCCCGCGCCGAACACGCGCACCGCGGTGCCGCTGCCCCACAGCGCAGCACCGTCGGCGGAAGCGAGCTTCTGCGCGCGCAGGATGCGCGTCGAGCCGGACTGGTTCGACCACGACGCGATCGCGTCGCCGCCGAGGCCGGGCTGCACGCCACCGAGCAGCTTGAACCCGCTCGGCTGGTTCAGCAGCACGCCGTTCGCGGCCCACAGCGCCGTGCCTGCGGGATCGAGCTTCTGCGCACGCACGCCGCCGTCGGCCGACCAGGCGACGACGACGTCGCCGTCGCTCGTTCCGGTGACGTAGGCGTTGTAGACCGCTTCGGTCGACGCCGGCGCCGACACGGTGAGGCCGGCCGCGCCCCACGCGAGCGAACCGTCGGCGAGCACCTTGCTCACGACGATGTGTTCGTCGGTCGAGTTGTTCGTGCAGCAGTTGAACGACACGTAGGCGTTGCCGGCGGTATCGACGGCGAGGCCATAGTCGTAGGTGAAGCTGTAGCCGCGGTCGGCGACGAGCACGCCGTCGTGCGCCCACAGCTCGTGGCCGCCCGCGTCGAGGCGCTGCAGGCGGATGTCGTAGCCGTCGGCGCCGTTGCCGAACCAGCTCACGTAGAAGCCGCCGTCCGGCGCGGCGACGATCTTCGGCTGCGTCGTGCCGCCCGTGGCGTCGCCGACGACGAGGTTGTTCGCCGCGTCGGACGACCACTGCGCGTGCGCCGCGGTCGCGAACGAAGCCGCGAGCGCCAGCGACGCGACGCGGAGCGGAAGAAGGAACCTGCACTTCATGGCGATGTCTCCAGGTGGCATGGTGGCGCTAGCGCGCCGTCGGTGGAAGTGACCCGGGCGTCGCGATGACACCGAGGTCGACGATGAAGGAATCGAAGCGTCCGTCGACGAGGCCAAAGCCGCCGATGCGGCCGCCGTCGGCGCTCACCGCGGTAGCGGCGAGCAAGGTCCAGCCGGGCGGCACGTCGATCGCGCGCGCGGCGAGTACGTCGCGCAAGCGCGCGATCCCGCCGTCGCGGGTGCGGATCATCGCGACGCGCTGCGCACCGCTGCCGGCGACACCCGCCAGCACGCTGCCGTCGTCGCTGCTCGCGCTGAAGCGCGTCGCCGGCGCCAGGCGCGCGACGACGCTCGCCGGCGGCGTCCAGCGGTACGTGGCGTGGCCGTGCACGTCGTTGCCGCTGGTGCCGAGCAGGATCGTCGCCGCGCGGTTCGCGCCGACGAGTTCGTCGTCGTGCAGGCGCGCCGCCGCCGTCGTGCAGCACACGCGCGCGTCGGTCCACAGCACGCCGTGGCGCGTCGCGGCCTGGCCGCTCCAGCCGTACACGCGGCGACCGTCGTCGCTGATGCCGATCGCCGCGCTCGGCGCGGCGTCGAGCACCTGCCATCCCGACGCCGCGCTCCAGCGCACGGCGACGGTGCCCGCAGCGCTCGCGCCGATACCGACCAGTTGCGGTTCGTCGTCGATGCCCCAGGCCACGCTGAGCACACCCGCGGCGGCTTCGGCGCCCGGCAGGCCGTCGAGCGCATGCATGCGGCCGTCGGCATCCCACCAGGTCGCGACTTCGCGCTGCTGCGCGTCGAGCGAGGAGCCGGCGACGTAGCGACCGGACGCGGAGATCGCACGTACGGAGACGGCGCGGTCGAGCAGCACCGGTGCCTCGCCTTCGCGCCAGCGGAAGCCGCCGCTGGCACCACCGATCACGCCGCCCGCGGCGGCGCGGCCGTCCGCCGACAGCGCGGCGAGCTGGCTGCCCGGCAAGGCGAGCGCATGGAACTCGCCGGCGGCCGCGCTGGAGGCGGCGAGCAGGTAGAGCAGCGACGGCAGGATTCGGAACATGCGGCCAGCATCCGCCCGTGCCGGCGTGGGCGCTTGAGCGGCGGCTGGCGATGCGCTGACGGTCGCCTCAAAGGCGCCTGACAGGCGGCTGAAATCGGCCCTGCTTCAAACGCTTGCACGCTTACGAGGCCGGCGGGCTAGAGCGGCAGGCGCGGATCGCGTTCGCCGGCGAGGCGTCGTTGCGCGGCCTCCGCGGCGGTCGCCGCGGCGCCGTCGCCGATCGCGCGGTAGTAGGCGGCGGCCGCGCGTGCGCAGCGATAGTCGCGCTCGTCCCAGGCGACGAGGCGCCCGACGAGCGTCGCCGCGGCGTCGAGCCCGGCACGGTCGGCCTGCTGCAGGCGCCAGGCGAGCGCGGCGACCGCGACGCGCGCGACCGCCTCGGGCGAGCCGCGCCGGTCGGCCGCGACGAGCGCGGCGTCGAAGTGCGTGGCCGCGTCGACCGAACCGTGCGCGACGGCGAGCGCGGCGGCGCCGAGTTCGAGCGCGAACGCGCGATCGCGATCGCCGCTCGCGTCCGCGTCGGTCTGCAATGCGTGCAGCACGCGCTCGAGCGTCGCCGTGTCGCCACCGCGGCGCAGCGCCTCGGCGGCGACGAGCACGAGGTTGGAGAGGGTGAGGTCGGCGTCGCCGCGGCCGCGATCGAGCAAGCTGGCGACGCGAGCGCTCGCCTGCGCGCCGTCGCCGCGTTCGAATGCGAGCGTCGCGCGCAACTGTTCGAACTCGCGGTCGCCCGCAGCGGCTCCGCCGTTCTCGTCGAGCACGCGCTCGGCCGCCGCCAGCGCGCCGGCGGTGATCAGCGCGCTCGCGCGCACCGCGGCGACGCGGCGCTTGAGCAGCGGATTCTCGAGTTGCGCGGCGAGGTTAACCGCGCGCTCGCTGCTCGCCAGCGCGCCGGCGTCGTCGAGCAGTGCGAGTTGCGCGTTCGCCTTGCCGAGCAGCGCGGCGGCGAGGTTGTCGCGCACGTCGAAGCGATTGAACGTCGCGATCGCGCGATCGAACGCGGCATCGGCCTGGTCGTAGCGGCCGCGGCCGCCTTCGACGAGCGCGGCGTTGACCTCCACCGTCGCCGCGCCGGTGCGGTCGCCGGCGCGCTCGAACTCGACGCGCGCGCGCGCGAAATCGGCGAGCGCGGCGTCGGCGTGGCCGCGCGCGCCGTGCGCGACGCCGCGGCCGCTGTAGGCGCTGCCGAGCAGGTCCGCGTTGGCCGCGACGTTCGCGAGCATCGTGATCGCCGCCGAGTAGGCGCGTTCGGCAGCGTCGAAGTCGCCGCGCCGCACGGCGACGGCACCGAGCCCCATCTGCGCCTGCGCACGCGGGTCGGCGGCCACTGCAGCATCGTCGGCGAGCGGCTGCAGCAACGCGGTCGCCTCGTCGAGGCGGCCGGCACGGAACGCGATCTGGCCCGTGCGCACGCGCACCGCCGGATCGCCGGCAAGGTTCGCCGGCGTCGTGTCGGCGAGGCGATGCGCTTCCTCGAGGTCGCCCGCGAGCAGCGCCGCGTCCATGCGCTGCACGAGTTCGGTCGCCGCGCCGCTGCGCGCCGCCGGCGTGGCGGTGACGCCGAGCGCGGCGGCGAAGCGCGCGAGGGCGAGGCTCGAGGCGTCGAGCGGGTTGTCCGCGCGCGCCTCGTAACTGAGCACGCCGCCGTCGTGGTAGACGTCGAGCACGACCGCCCACGCGTCATCGGCCCAGGTCGCCTGCGGCGCGACGATGTAGCGCGCGCCGGTCGACAGCTCGAGGCGATGCAGCGTGCCCGCATCGGCGGGATCGAAGTTGCCGCTGGCGAGCAACAGCGTCTGTTCGCTCGGCAATACCTTGAGGCCCGCGCCGCGCAGGTTCGCGGCGAGGAAGTCCATCGCCCCGAGGCGCACCCACGCCGCACCGCGGTCACCGCCGCGCACGTCGACCGGCAGTACCATGACGACGCGTTCGCCGCGCGCGACGTTCGCCACGGCCGACGGCGCCGCGTCCGATGCGCCGCGTCGGCTCCAGGCGAACGCGAACACGACCGCGGCGAACACGACGACCGCTACGGCCACGAGCACGCGCGCGCCGACGCGCGCGCGCTCGGGCGCCGCGGCTGGCGGCACGACCGCGGACGCGACCGTCGCCTCCGCGGCCGGCGCGACGGATGCGCCGACCTCCTCGACCGCGAGCACCCAGCGGTAGCCGAAGCGCGGCACGGTGCGGATCGCGCGCTGCTCGTTGCCGGTGTCGCCGACCGCGCGGCGTGCGCGCAGCAGGGTCTGCGCGAGCACGTCGTCGCTGACGTCGACGCGACCCCAGACCGCGCTGATGAGCTCGTCGCGGCCGACCGCACGCTCGCGGTGCTCGACCAGCCAGATCAGGCAGTCGAGCGACTTCGGCGGCAGTGCGACGAGCTGTTCGCCGTACCACAGCTCGCGCGCCGCCGGAGCGAGGCGATAGTCGCCGAACCGGTACTCGTGGGAGGTCATGCGCCTAGAGTAGCGCGGCGTCGCGCGCCGTCGCAGGAATTCAGGCGCGCGCCGCGCGCGTCGCGCACACGCACGGCGGCGTGCCCTCGCCGTGGCGCGCGTCGACGCGCATCGCGCGATCACGGCCCTCGCGCTTGGCGCGGTAGAGCGCCGCGTCCGCGCGCGCGATCGCGTGTTCGAGGTCGAGCGCAGGCGGTTCCGCCGGCGGGAACGCGATCGCGCCGATCGACGCGGTGACGACGAGGCGATGCGTGCCGGCCTGTACCGGCGCCGACGACAGCTCGGCGAGCAGGCGCACGAGCAGTGCGTCGGCCGCGTCGCGCTCGACGTCGCGCAGCAGCAGCAGGAATTCCTCGCCGCCCCAGCGCAGCACGATGTCCCCCGCACGCGCGACGCGCAACAGTCGGCGCGCGATCTCGACCAGCACCGCGTCGCCGGCATCGTGGCCGCAATCGTCGTTGATGCGCTTGAAGTGATCGACGTCGAGCAGCACGACGAGCAGCGCACGCGCGGGTGACGCGCGGCGCGCGCGTTCGGCTTCCGCATGGCCGGCGAGGGCGAAGTAGCGGCGATTCTTCAGCCCGGTCAGCGGATCGGTGACGGCGGCCTGCTCGAGGCGCGCGTTCGCCGCGGCCAGTTCGCCGGTGCGCAATGCGACTTCGGCTTCGAGCGCTTGTGCGCGCCGGCTCGCCGCGCGCAGGCGCCAGCGGCCGATGCCGAGGCCGATCGCGAGCAGCAGCAGCGCCGCCGCCGCGAGCGCCCACGCGCGCTGCCACCAGTGCGCGTCGACGCCGAACGCGAAGTCGATCGGCGCCGCGTCGACGCCGTCGGCGTCGCGCGCCTCGACCTGCAGGCGATAGCGACCCGGCGGCAGGCGCGGATAGGTGACGCCCGTCTCGGCGCTCCATGGGCCGAACGCGTCGTCGAGGCCGGACAGGCGCACGCGATAGCGCGTCGCGTACTCGCGGTCGAACGCGAACAGGCCGTAGTCGAAACGCACGCTGCTGTCGTCCGGCGACAATTGCGCCCCGACCGCGAGCGGGCGCAGCGCGCTGCCGTGGCGCGCATCGAGCAGGCGCAGCGGCGCGGGCGGCGCGGGCGCGTCGGCCTGCGGGCGCAGCGCGGCGAGTCCCGCCGCGGTCGCGCCGAACACGCGGCCGCGATCGTCGACCGCGACCGCGCCGATCTCTGGGCTGGCGAGCCCCGCTTCGGGACCGTAGACGCGACCGGCCTGGTCGCCGTCGCCGTCGCGGCGCAGGCTCATGACGCCGCGCGCGCCGAACACGTAGACCTCGTCGCCGACGACGCGCACGCGCGTGAGCGCGCCGAGCGCGCGCGCAGCGGGATAGGCGACGCAGCGTCCGTCCGCGTCGAGCCGGCGCAGGCCGTTGCGCGAGGCGATCCACGTGCGCGCGCCGCCGTCCTCGACGTCGAGCGCGAACGGTGCGAGTCCGTCCAGGCACGGCGCGCTGACGACGTGCCAGCCGTCGCGGTCGAGGCGCGTGAGGCCGGTGTCGGTCGCGGCCCAGAGCCGGTCCTCGCCCGAGCCCCCGGGTTCGGGTGCGGCGACGAGGTTCGGCACCGCGCCGCCGGGCACGAGGCCGGGCACGTTCTCGATGCGACGCAGACCGTCATCGGCGCGCCAGCGCGCGAGACCGTGGCCGCTCGCCGCGTATAGTTCGAAGTCGCCGCCGGCGAGGCGACGCAGCGCGAGCCGGTCGGCCGACACCGCGGGCAGCGCGGAGTTGTCGACCGTGAAATCGAGTTCGAGCGCATCGCCGCGCCAGCGTTGCAGGCCGGCGCGGTGGGCGATCCAGCGGCTGCCGTCGGGCGCGTCGACGAGGTCGTAGACGAGCTCGGTGTTGCGCGCGGGTGGCAGCAGCGGCACGAAACGGCCGTCGCTCCAGCGCGCCGCGCCGCTCGCCGTACCGACCCACAGCATGCGCGACGGCGCCGACCAGCCGACGCCGAGCACGATGCGGTCGGGCAATCCCATGCGCTCGTCGAACAGCGCCCAGCGATGCCGCTCGACGCGCGCGACGCCTGCGCTCATCGTGCCGATCCACAACGCGCCGCGGTGGCGTTCGCGCATGAGGCTCGCGACCGCGTTCGACGGCAGGCCGTGCTGGCTGTCGACGAGGCGCCAGACACCGTCGGCGCGGATCTCGAGCAGGCCGCCCGGGCGCAGGCCGACGTAGAGCACGGGACGGCCCTGCTCGTCGACGTCGGACTGCATCGCGAACACCATCGCGTTCGGCAGGCCTCGCGTCGCGGTCCACGATTCGAGCCGGTGGCCATCCCAGCGCGCGAGCCCGCGGCCGCTGCCGATCCACAAGTCGCCCGCGTGGCGCAGGATCGACAGGCCGACGTTGTTCGGCAGGCCGTGCGCACGGTCGAACGCGATGCCGGTGCGGTGCGGCGTCGCTTCGTCGATGCCTTCGATCTGGATCACGCCCTCGAGGTTCGTGCCGACCCACAGCCGCCACACGCCGTCGACCGCCTCGCCGTAGAGGCCGCGCGCGCCGGCGTCGGCAAGCGCGTCGATGCGTTCGCAATGATCGGCGCGGCAACGGAACAGGCCACCCGAAGCGGCGACCCACAGGCGACCGTCGGGCGCCTCCCAGAATGCGTTGATTTCTTCCGCGCCCGGCAGCGGCACCGCGCTCGCGACGCCGCCGACGACACGCCACGCACCGACCGCGTCGGTGCCGATCCACAACGCGCCGTCGCGCGCCTGCGCGAGCGCGCCGACCGCGTACGCGCGCTCGCCGGTCGGCAGCTCGACCGCCTGCCACGAGCGTCCGTCGTAGCGCGCGAGGCCGTGGTTGGTGCCCGCGTAGACGTAGCCGTCGGCGTCCTGCAGCAGCGCGAGCACGCTGTTCTGCGGCAGGCCGTCGGCGCTCGTGAAGCTGCGGAACGCGCGCCACTCGAGCGCGCCGTCCGGCTGTGCCGACGCGCTCGCCGCGAGCGCCGCGAACACGACACCGACGATCGCCACCCCGATGCGCATGCCCGCCATGCCGGCCCCTGGACGTCCCGACGCTGCGAGTGTACGGCGACATCGACCGCTCCGCGTGGATGGCTCGGTGCGACGCGCGCGCAGCTGAACCGCGCCCGCCTATCCCGCGACTGAACATTCAGCGCGCGTTTCTTGCGGTGCAGCGAACGGCGGTGCTCGAATCCGGACGTCGTATCCGAGCGACATTGTCCCGAGGAGGCACCATGCACACGTTCATCCATCGCGCTTCGTATCTCGCCCTCGTCGCGGCGCTCGCTGCCGCGCCGGCGTTCGCGCAGCAGGATCTCGAGACGAAGATGAAGGGCGACGACCGGCCTTCGGATTCGCAGATCGAATTGAGGAACCAGTCGCGCTGGTCGCTGCAGGAACTGTATTTCGCGCCGGTCGGCAGCGATCATTGGGGGCCGAACCAGCTCGGCCACCATTCGGTGCATCCGGACGACACGTTCACGCTGACCGGCATCCGCTGCGACAAGTACGACGTGAAGATGGTCGACGACGACGACAACGAGTGCATCGTGCGCGACGTCTCGCTGTGCGGCGCCGACCGCATCTGGCGCATCGACAACCGCGACCTGTCGCGCTGCCAGGCGCGCACCAACCGCGAGTGACGCGTTCGAACGGCCCGGGAAGCCGCATGGCTTCCCGGGATCGCGCGCGATCAGCGCGACTTGCTGCGGCGACGTGCGCTGAGTTCTTCCGGCGGCGCGAACGAATCGGGCCGCGCGGCGAGCCAGAAGCGCTGGAACACCGCGTGCTCCGGCACGCCGGCGAGCAGCTCACCGGGTTCGAGGAAGCGATACAGCGAGGCGAGCGAGCGCACCTCGTTGCCGGACACGCGGCGGATAATGTGTTCCGGGCCGAGTTCGGACGGATGCTCGAGGCCGGCCGCCTGCAGCAGCTCCTTCAGCGCGTGCAGCGTGTTCTCGTGGAAGTTCGCCACGCGCGCGGCCTTGTCCGGCACATCGAGCTTGTTCCAGCGACGCGGATCCTGCGTCGCGACGCCGGTCGGGCAACGATCGGTGTGGCAGCTCTGCGACTGGATGCAACCGAGCGCGAACATGAAGCCGCGCGCGGCGTTGCACCAGTCGGCGCCGATGCTCAGCGTGCGCGCGAGGTCGACCGCGGTGATCACCTTGCCGCTCGCACCGATGCGCACGCGATCGCGCAGGTCCAGGCCGACCAGCGTGTTGTGCACCAGCATGAGTGCTTCGCGCAGCGGCGCGCCGACGTGGTCGGTGAACTCGAGCGGCGCGGCGCCGGTACCGCCCTCGCCGCCGTCGACGACGATGAAGTCGGGCAGGATGCCGGTGGTCGTCATCGCCTTGGCGATGCCGAACCACTCCCATGGATGGCCGATCGCGAGCTTGAAGCCGGTCGGTTTGCCGCCCGACAGTTCGCGCAGGCGCGCGACGAAACGCAGCAGCCCTTCCGGCGTGTCGAACGCCGAGTGGCGCGCCGGCGAAATGCAGTCCTCGCCCATCGCGACGCCGCGCGTCGCGGCGATCTCGGCGCTCACCTTCGGCGCCGGCAGCACGCCGCCGTGGCCGGGCTTGGCGCCCTGCGACAGCTTGATCTCGATCATCTTCACCTGGTCGAGCACGGCCTTCTCGGCGAAGCGCGCCTCGCTGAGCACGCCCGCGCGTTCGCACGCGCCGAAATAGCCTGAGCCGAGCTCCCAGACGATGTCGCCGCCGTTCTCGCGGTGGTACGCCGACAGCGAGCCCTCGCCGGTGTCGTGGTAGAAGCGGCCGCGGCGCGCGCCTTCGTTGAGCGCACGGATCGCGTTCGGCGAGATCGCGCCGAAGCTCATCGCCGAGATGTTGAACACGCTCGCCGAATACGGTTTCGCGCACTGCGCGCCGACGTCGACGCGGAAGTCGTGGCTGTCGATGCGGCTCGGGCGGATGGAATGGTTGACCCATTCGTAGCGCTCGGCGTACATGTCCAGCTCGCTGCCGAACGGGCGCACGTCGAGCGCATTCTTCGCGCGCTGTTTCACCACCGCGCGCTGCACGTGCGAGAACGGCACTTCCTCGTTGTCGGACTCGACCACGTACTGGCGCAGCATCGGCCGCACGTACTCGAAGAAGAAGCGCACGTGGCAGATCAGCGGATAGTTGCGCCGCAGGGTCGAGCGCTTCTGCGCGAGGTCGGCGACGCCGACGACGACGAGCGCGGCGCTCGCGAGCGCGACCAGGCGCACGCCGAGGCCGAGATGCCAGCCGGCGAACGCGAGCGCGCAGACGAGCACGCTGGCGATGAAGGCGAGATAGCGCGAAGGCAGCCACTGTTCCATCGGCAACTCCGGTCGGGTCGCGGTGCGCCGCGGCATGTGCATGAGCATAGCCGAGGTTCCACCGTCGTCATTGCGGGCTAAACTCGCCGGATGGAAGACAGCGAGCGCCCCAAGCCGCGCCGGCGCAAACCGAGCGAAGGCGATGTCGCCGACGACAGGCCGGCTGCGGCGACGCCGCGCGCGCGGCGCAGTGCGGCAGCTGCCGCTGGTGACGATGCCGACGGCGTCGCGCCGAAGCGCGCGCCGCGCACGCGCAAGGCACCCGCTTCCGGCGCGCCGGGCGACGCCACGACGGGCGGCGGCGCGGTGCCCGCGGGCGCGTTGCCGAACGCGCCGCCGATCACCCACGCGTCGCCGCCTGCGCCCGCGGGGATCACGGCGATGGAGGCGCCGGACGATGCACCCGCGATGGTGCCTTCGTTCGCACGCAAGACGGAGCCGCCACGGCGCGCGCCCGCGCCCGCGCGCCCGGCCGACACGTCCACGCGCAGCGCGCGCATCATCGACTGGGTGCTCGGCTACGTGCCGGATGCGCACCGCGCGCGCGTGCGCGAGTACCTCGTGCTCATGCGCCTCGACCGCCCGGTCGGCGCGCTGCTGCTGCTGTGGCCGACCTGGTGGGCACTGTGGTTCGCGGCCAACGATTTCCCGCCGCCCGGCGTGCTCGTGATCTTCACGCTCGGCGTGTTCGTCATGCGCAGCGCCGGGTGCGTGATCAACGACTATGCCGACCACGGCTGGCTCGATGCGCACGTCGAGCGCACGCGCGGCCGACCGATGGCGGCCGGACGCGTGACGAAGAAGGAGGCCCTGCTGCTGTTCGGCGGCCTGCTCGCGTTCGCGTTCGTGCTCGTGCTGTTCACCAACGCGCTGACGATCAAGCTTGCCTTCGTCGGCGCCGCGCTCGCCGCGGTCTATCCGTTCACCAAGCGCGTGACGCACCTCGCCCAGGTCGTGCTCGGCGCCGCGTTCGGCTGGTCGATCCCGATGGCGTTCGCCGCGGTGACCAACTCGCTGCCGCAGCTGTGCTGGCTGCTGTTCCTCGCCAACGTGCTGTTCTCGGTCGTCTACGACACCGAATACGCGATGGTCGACCGCGACGAGGACATCCGCGTCGGCGCGAAGTCGACCGCGATCCTGTTCGGCGACGCCGATCGCGTGATCATCGGCGTGCTCATGGCGACGTTCCTGTTCGCGATGCTGCTCGCCGGCACGCGCGTGCACCTGCACTGGCCGTACTTCCTCGGCCTCGCCGGAGCCACCGGCCTGTTCGGCTGGCAGCAATGGCTGATCCGCGCGCGTGCGCGCGACGCGTGCTTCGCCGCGTTCCACAACAACAACCTCGTCGGGCTGCTGATCTGGCTCGGCTTGTTGTTCGCGATGGCGATTCGGTAGGTCGCGCTCGTCGCGATGTGGGTGCTACCCCGCGATGGACGGCTCTGGTTTTCCGCGCCGCTGCGCTAGTTTTTTCCTCTCCTGCTTGCGGAAAGGCTCTGGCACTACGGCTGGCGGAGACCCTCCCCCGTCCAAAATTTCATTTCGGCGTCAGCAGAAATATTGCCGTGCCCCGGGTCGACCTGCTGCGCGAATGTTCCGCCATAGGCGGCGGCGCCCTCGCAGTCCGAAAGAATAATTTGCGCTACGAGTAGGCCGGGATACAGAACCAGCGGGACTTCGCCGAGATTGACAAGCTCCAATGTGATGGTGCCTGCAAAACCCGGTTGAATTGCCGTCGCTGTGGCAATGACGAGACCCACTCTGCCCCAGCGCGAGCGCGATGTCACCCACCCGGCCAGATTCTGCGGTAGTTTGATGTACTCGAGAGTGCTGCCGAGCACGAGTTCGTTTGGGTGAAGAAAAAATTTCGCCCCGAAATTGGAGTAATGACGAGAGTTGTACCGTATAGAACGCGGATCGGAGCTCGCTGGATCAATAGATGCGAGATTTCCGCGCCTCGTCACAACAAAGTCGTTACCCAAGCGGATATCAATGGACGCCTCCCCAATCTGAGTTCGGTTCAGGAGAGGGGTTACGACAAGCCGCGCCTTTGGATCGGTTTGCTCGATCGCCGATATCAGCCTCGTTTTACCCAGCACGCTCATCGGGTCTTGCCCCATTCGCGATACTCGCGTTCCAGCACTATATATTCAAGAGCCCTGAGAGTTTTTTCGTTGAGCCTAGCGACATCATCGGTACTCCCGGTCGTCGCTGTAGGCGACTGTGATTCCTCCAATACGGCGAGCCATGCAGCGAGGATCGCCGATCGCTCATCAACTCGCCGCGGGTTCAGAGAATTTCCAAGCTCGTTTGGTGGGAGGCCGTTTTTCAGGCGTCCAACAAGGTCGGGCACTTCGGCCTCGAATATCGCGTCTTCGTATACAGCACTTCCCACTGCTTGTTTCGCAAATGCTTGGGCGTCTGACAACGAAGCATCCACCCATTTATAGGCGATTTTCGCGAGGGCATTTGTCTCAATCGCCTTCTTGTCACTATCCTCGGCAGCTAGAGCAGCCAGCTGATCCGTGAGCGATGCCGCTGCGCGGAAAGATGGCGAATCCGAGTGGTTTGCGAGCACGGCGAGATGCTTCAGAGAACGCGCGGCCTCCAGACATACGCGAATTCGCATTCGGCCCGGGGGATAGCAGTCGTTGCCTGCAGAAGGCACAACATCCAGTGCCCACAGATTTATCTCGTAGCCAGCGAAAAGGGCACTGGGACCGAACAGATAGATACCCACGGTGTCGGAGATCAGCTCTTCAAGCGCACGAAATCTCAGCGCGAATACCGTTTGCATCGCTGTATGCAGCTCCGCGAGAGAATTCGCAGCGCCCAAAGCGGCGCTCACCTCGTTACGAATCTCAAGCTCTTTCGTCGCATACTCTGGCTTCGCGGACTCCTGCGTCAGGAAATCTGTAGCAATGGGATGCCCAAGCTCATGACCGAAAATAGCGTGCATTAGCACGTTATCTCTTTCGATTCGTGGGAACGAGACGAAGTCTGCTGGGCCTTTGTACTTTGCAAGTATGCCGTCCATCTTTGCGTTCGGCCCCATATTCGCAAAGAGTCGCTTCAACGTTTCGACGTAATTTCGGATTGTGAAGTTGTAGTCAGCTTGCGGCCAGGCAAGCAACGCAGAGTTTCTCCCTAATCGCTCGTAGAGAGACCGCAGTAGACACACGAGTCCACGGGGAGTTTGATCTGTTCCCGCGTTGTCGAAATATTCGAGGGTCTTGCCAAGCTCGAACACGACCAGCGTAACCATGACGAGCGTACGCTCATCGGAAATGCTGGCGATTTCGCTTCTAAGTGTAGAGAGCAATTCCTCAAGCAGTTCGAGAGCTTGAGCAGCGCCTTCATCCGGGAAATCGCGCGACCTTAGCTCAGCAAAACGCTGCTTAAGGGCCGAGCAAAGGCCGGCCGCCTGAAGACGGCGATAGTGAACGGTCTGAAACGGTTGACTAGGCGTGGTACCCAAGGCCAACTTTTAGGTCATGGCGAGAAGGCCGCAGGCGGTTGTGCTCAATCATGCCAAGCAATGACGTATAGAGACGATCAAAAAAAAGTCTGACCGCGTTTAATGTATTCACGTCAACCGAAGCGCTATGTCCCGCCGCAATTTCGCGCACGGCAGTCTCCAGCTCACTGAACACGAGCGGTGCTTGTCGACCTCTGAGCACTGCATCAAGTGACTCGACTGGTCGGAGCGCGTAGCCAAGCGCTTCCGTGCTTGCGAACGCACTTCCTCCAGATTGTGTGCCGCTCGCGATGAATTCGGCGCCTTGTGCCGCCTGATGCAAAAAGTCTGCCGCCTTGCCCAAGATTGCTTGATCTTCCAACGAAAGAGCCTGCGAGCCAGCTCTAGCGATTGCGTCGGATGACCGAGCAGCGAGCAACCCAAAGTTAATTGCTTGAGCGGTTCGCGTGTGAAGGCTTGGGTCGCTCATGAGTCACTCCCACAGTAGGTAGGGAAGTCTTGATATACCCGAAACAGAACGCCAATTGGGCCGGCTCGTCGGTCGATTAGTCTAACTCTAGCGGCCCAGCGTTGCTGCTTTTTCTTACGCACTGACAGCCCGCCGCTTGATGGCGGCGCGGGCGGTCAACGCGTGGATTTGCCGTAGATCGCACATGAATAGGAATACTTGCTGGCCGCCCTTGGTCACGTCGGCGACCGACCTATCGCCATCCGAGAGAAAAACAGATTGGCCATCTGTGAATAAATAGTCTGCCGGACAGGTCGTCAAGTTCTTGCCGTACTTTCGCTGCAGCGTTGCCATGCAGCGCTTCACATTAGCGACCTCGACTTTCGCTGCAAGGAGTGACTTCACTGCACGAAGTGCGACAAGGTCCCCAAAAGAATATAGACGTGGACGCCCTCTTCCTGGAGTGGCTTTTATTGAGGGAATGACGACCTGCGTTCGTGCCAAATAATCGACAACCGTTACGCGCAGCCCAGAAATAGCCGCGGCCTCCCGAGTCTCAAATCCTTCTGGTGCCTTTGCCATAGTTCAGAGTCTAGTGCTGGACACTGTTTTTCAGCAAGTGTCAAGCGACAAGGCGGTTGAATTGGCATTGGCCCCCATCTCACCGCTATGGCGACCTCGCTAATGCCCACGCGTCGACACGTGTGACGCCTGCGCGACGCAGGGTGCGGGCGGCTTCGCGCAGGGTCGCGCCGGTCGTCATGACGTCGTCGAACAACGCGACGTGGTCGGGCCATTCGAAGCCCGGCGCGACGGCGAATGCGCCGCGCAGGTTGCGCCGGCGCATCTTCGCGTCGAGGCCGGTCTGCGCGGGGGTCGCGCGAGCGCGTCGCAGCGCGTCGTGGCACAGCGGAACGCCGAGCACGCGCGCGAGCGGACGCGCGAGCTCGAGCGCCTGGTTGTAGCCGCGCTCGCGCAGGCGCGCGACGTGCAGCGGCACCGGCACGATCATCGCCGGCAGGTCGGGCGCGGCGCGCGCGGCGCATTCGACCAGCTGGCCGGCGAGCACGCGCCCCGCGGCGAGGTCGGCGTGGAACTTGAAGCGTGCCTCGAGCAGGTCGAGCGGATGGGCATAGCGCAGCGGTACCCAGGCGCGGGCGAACGGCGGCGCGCGCGCAAGGCAGGCGCCGCACGCGGGCGCCGGTGTCGCGAGCGGCAACGCGCAGCTTGGGCAGCACGGGGCGTTCGGCGCGAGATCAGCCGCACAACCGGCGCACAGGTCGCTCGTGCCGGCGCCGCGGGCACCGCAGAGCAGGCAGCGCGGCGGCAGCAGCACGCGCAAGCCACGATCGATCCAGCCGTCAACCATGCCGGCCTCCATCAGGTTGACAGCCTCCCGCGCGATGCCGAGACTGCCGAGCCTGCACCGCGCACGCCGGCACCGCGAGCGCGCCCGAACCGCCCTTTCCGTACGACTTCCCGGATTCCGCATGACCGCCCTGCGCCACGACTGGACCCGCGCCGAAATCCTCGCCCTGCTCGAGCTGCCGTTCGCCGACCTCGTCGCGCGCGCGCAAGGCGTGCACCGCGAGCACCACGACCCGAACGCCGTGCAGGTGTCGACCCTGCTGTCGATCAAGACCGGCGGCTGCCCCGAGGACTGCGCCTACTGCCCGCAAGCCGCGCGCTACGCGACCGGCGTCGAGGCCGAGAAGCTCATGGACCTCGACGCCGTGCTCGCGAAGGCGCAGGCGGCGAAGGCGGCCGGTGCGACGCGCTTCTGCATGGGCGCAGCCTGGCGTTCGCCGAAGGACCGCGACATCCCGAAGGTCGCCGCGATGATCGGTGCGGTCAAGGCGCTCGGCATGGAGACGTGCGCGACGCTCGGCATGCTCAGCGAACCGCAGGCGCATGCGCTCAAGCACGCAGGTCTCGACTACTACAACCACAATCTCGACAGCGCGCCGGAGTTCTACACCGAGATCATCCACACGCGCGAATATCAGGATCGCCTCGACACGCTCGGCCATGTGCGCGACGCGGGCCTCAAGATCTGCTGCGGCGGCATCGTCGGCATGGGCGAATCGCGCGAACAGCGCGCGGGCCTGCTGCACGCGCTGGCGACCCTGCCCGCGCATCCGGATTCGGTGCCGATCAACCGCCTCGTGCAGGTCGCGGGCACGCCGCTCGCGGGCACCAGGGCGCTCGATCCGTTCGAGTTCGTGCGCACGATCGCGGCTGCGCGCATCGCGATGCCGAAGTCGATGGTGCGCCTGTCCGCCGGCCGCGCCGAGATGAGTGACGAGCTGCAGGCGCTGTGTTTCCTCGCCGGCGCCAATTCGATCTTCTACGGCGAGAAGCTGCTCACCACCGGCAACCCCGACGTCGAGCACGACCAGGCGCTGTTCGCGCGCCTCGGCATCCATGCGCTCGAGGTCGACGTCGAATCGAACACGGTGCATGCGGACATCGTCGAGCGCTGCGCGGCCGAAGCCGCCGCCTGATCCGCGCGTGCCTTCGCCGGCGAAGCCGATGCGCCCCGACCTGCTCGCCCGCCTGGCCGATGTGCAGGCGGAGCGCGCGCGCGCGTCGCTGCTGCGCCGCTTGCGCAACGTCGAGCTGGTCGACGGCGCGACGATCGTCGTCGACGGCCGGCGCCTGCTCGACTTCGCGAGCAACGACTATCTCGGCCTCGCCCAGCATCCGGCGCTGCGCGAGGCGCTCGCGCGTGCGGCGGCGCGCTGGGGCGTCGGCGCAGGTGCCGCGCACCTGCTCGGCGGCCATCGCAGCGAGCATGCGGACCTCGAGGACGCGCTCGCGCGCTGGACCGGGCGCGAGCGCGCGCTGCTGTTCTCGACCGGCTACATGGCCAACCTCGGCGTCGTCACCGCGCTGCTCGGCGCCGACGACCTCTGCGTCGAGGACAAGCTCGACCACGCGAGCCTGCTCGACGCGGCGCAGCTCGCCGGCTGTGCGCTCAAGCGCTACGTGCACGGCGACGTCGCGAGCGCGGCGCGCCAGCTCCGTGCGAAGCCCGATGCCGCTGCGTTGCTCGCGACCGACGGCGTGTTCAGCATGGACGGCGACGTCGCGCCGCTGCGCGAACTCGCCCGGCTCGCTCACGCCGAACGCGCGACGCTCATGGTCGACGACGCGCACGGCCTCGGCGTGCTCGGTGCCGACGGTGCCGGCAGCGTCGCCGAAGCGGGACTCACGCAGGACGACGTGCCGGTGTTGATGGGCACGCTCGGCAAGGCGCTCGGCGTCGCCGGTGCGTTCGTCGCCGGCAGCGCGGCGCTCGTCGACGGCCTCGTGCAGTCGGCGCGCACGTTCGTCTACACGACCGCGCTGCCGCCTGCGCTCGCCGCGGCGACACGCGTGGCGATCGACGTCGCGCGCCACGAAGGCTGGCGCCGCGATCGCCTGCAGCGCCTCGTCGCGCATTTCCGCGCCGGCGCGGCCGCGCGCGGGATCGGCGTGCTCGATTCGCGCACGCCGATCCAGCCGGTCGTGGTCGGCGACAGCGCCGCCGCGCTCGCGCTGTCGCAGCGGCTCGGCGATGCCGGCTTCTTCGTGCCCGCGATCCGTCCGCCGACGGTGCCGAAGGGCCATGCACGCCTGCGCGTCGCATTGTCGGTGCGGCACGCCGAGAGCGACGTCGAGCGCCTGCTCGATGCACTCGCGGGTGCGTCGCGATGATGCCGGCGTGCGACGACCGCGCCGGACGCGAACCGGTCTGGCGCGCGCTGTCGGACCTCTATCTCGACGCGCCGGTCCGTCCGCACGTGCGTGCCGCGGCGGCCGCGCTCGCACCAACGCGCTACAGCGCGCACGAGCTGCGCGCGATCCTGCTCGACGAAGTGCACCCGGCGGTGTGCGCGAACCTCTGTGCGACCGCGGGCGTGTGGGACGCGTTCGACATGCAGTGGCTCGCCGAAGCGATCCTCGCGCAACAGCGCAGGCCGCGCTGGTTGCGCGCACGCGGGCGCTGCACGCGTCGCCACGCGGAATTCCTGTGGCGACTGCTCGGCCCGCGCGTCGCGCGCGCCCGCGCGACCGCACTACCCCCGACCTCATCCTGCTGACCCGATCCGCGATGCATATCGAAATCCACGGCCAAGGTCCCGACCTCGTGCTCGTGCATGGCTGGGCGATGCACGGCGGCATCTTCGCTCCACTGCTCGCCGCGCTGGTGCCGCACTTCCGCGTGCACCTCGTCGACCTGCCCGGCCACGGCTTCGCGCGCGACGAGGCGCATTTCGACGTCGCCGACAGCGCGCGGCGCATCGCGGCGGCTACGCCGCGCGCGCTGTGGGTCGGCTGGTCGCTCGGCGGCCTCGTCGCGCTGCGCGCGGCGCTCGACGCGCCGGCGCAGGTGCGCGGGCTCGCCATGCTCGCCTCGAGCCCGCGCTTCGTCGCCGCACCGGACTGGCCCAACGGCGTCGCCGCGACCGTGTTCGGCGAGTTCGCGAGCGAGCTGCGCGCGCGCTACCGCCACGCGATCGAACGTTTCCTCGCGCTCGAGACGCTCGGTTCGCCGCACGCGCAGGCGCAGTTGCGCGAACTCAAGCAGCTCGTGTTCGCCCGCGGCGAGCCGAGCGTCGAAGCGCTCTGCGACGGCCTTGCCGCGCTCGACGCGAGCGACCTGCGCGACGCGCTCGCCGGGCTCGCGATGCCGAGCCTGTGGATCGGCGGACGGCGCGACCGCCTCGTGCCGCCGGCCGCGCTGCAATGGGCGGCCGCCCACGCGCCGCACGCGCGCCATCTGGAGTTCAACAGCGGCCATGCGCCGTTCCTCGAGTTCGCAGCCGCGATCGCCGACGCGCTCGTCGTGTTCTCGGCGGAGCTGCCCGCATGAGCGCGGGCCTCGATCGCGGTCACATCCGCCGCGCGTTCGGTCGTGCCGCGGCGAGCTACGCCGCGCATTCGCCGCTGCAGTCGGAGGTCGCCGCGCGCCTGCGCGAGCATCTCGACGGGATCGCGGATTTCGCACCGGGACGCATCGTCGACGTCGGCTGCGGCCCCGGCGATGGCTGTGTCGCGTTGCGCGCGCGCTATCCGCACGCGCAGGTGATTGCGCTCGACCTCGCGCTGCCGATGCTGCGCGAAGCGTTGGGGAGAACGGAGTCGGGTTCGTTTTCCGTGGGCGAAGCGCTGCCCTCGACCTCGACGGAACATGAACCTGGCCCCGCTTTCCTCCCCGTCTGCGCCGACGCGCAGGCGCTGCCGCTCGCCGACGCGAGCGTCGACCTCGTGCATTCGAGCCTGTGCCTGCAGTGGTGCGACGATCCCGGCCTTGCGCTCGCCGAGTTCCGCCGCGTGCTGCGCCCGGAGGGCCTGCTGCTGTTTTCGACGTTCGGACCGGACACGCTGAAGGAACTGCGCGCGGCGTTCGCCGAAGTCGATCGCGGCCCGCACGTGAGCCGCTTCATCGACATGCACGACATCGGCGACGGCCTCCTCGCGAGCGGCTTCCGCGATCCGGTGCTCGAGCGTGAAGACTTCACGCTCACCTACGCCGACGTGCGCAGCCTCATGCACGAACTGCGCGCGATCGGCGCGACCAACGCCGACGCGCGGCGCCAGCGCAGCCTCACCGGCAAGGCGCATCTCGCGCGCGTCGACACCGCGTACGAGCGTTTCCGCACCGACGGCGTCCTGCCCGCGACGTATGAGGTCGTCTACGCGATCGCGCGCGCCCCCGCGCCCGGCCAGCCGCGCCGCGAGCGCGGCGGCGACGTCGCGAGCTTTCCGATCGAACGCCTGCGCGGCAGCCGGCGCCGCTGAGCCGTGCGCACGACGGTGCGGTCCAACGGCGCGGCGGCAGGCACGGTCGGGGCCGGATAGACTGCCGCGTTCGGACCCTGCACGACCCGAACCATGCCTTCATTGCGTCCCTACCGAACGCGGGCGCTCGCCGCAGTCGCACTCGGCCTCGCGGCAGCGCTGTTCTTCACCGCGACCTACGTGCTCAACCGCGCGATGGCGACCGCAGGCGGCCATTGGGCCTGGTCGGCGGCGCTGCGCTACCTGCTCACCTTGCCGATGCTCGCGCTCGTGCTCGCCTGGCGAGGCGGCTTCGGCGCGGTGTGGTCGGCGCTGCGCGCGCACCCGTTCGCCTGGCTCGCGTGGAGCGGCGTCGGCTTCGGCCTGTTCTGCGTGTGCCTGACCTGGGCCGCGGCGTTCGCGCCCGCGTGGCTCGTCGCGGGTACGTTCCAGCTCACCGTGATCGCCGGCATGCTGCTCGCGCCGCTGCTGTATCGCGACGAACGCGCGCGCCTGCCGCTCGCCGCGCTCGCGTTCGGCGGCGTGATCGTGCTCGGCGTCGCGCTCATGCAAGGCGCGCATTTCCACGGTCGGCTCGATCGCGACGCCTGGCTCGCGCTCGCTTCGGTCGCGCTGTCTGCGTTCCTCTATCCGCTCGGCAATCGCGCGATCCTGCTGCACCTGGAACGCACCGGCGAGCAGCTCGACGCGACCCAGCGCGTGTTCGGCATGACGCTCGCGAGCCAGCCGTTCTGGTGGCTCGTCGCCGCCTACGCGGGCCACGCCGCCGGCGCGCCGGCGCCGATGCAGGTGCTGCTCGCCGCCGGCGTCGCGCTGCTCACCGGCACAATCGCGACGATCCTGTTCTTCCGCGCAACCGCGATGGTGCAGGATGATCCCGCCGCGCTCGGTGCGGTCGAAGCGATGCAGGCCGCCGAGCTGCTGTTCTCGAGCGGGCTCGGCGTACTCTGGCTCGGCGAGGCGGTGCCGCACGGCTGGGCCGCGCTCGGTGCCGCGCTCGTCGTCGCCGGCATCATCGCGCTCGGCATCCTGGTCGGGCGCCGCGCCGCGGGCGACCGCCGCGCGACGCGCGCGCTGCATTGCGACCGCGGCGCCTGAGCCGGCGCGTCGACCGGATCAGGCCGCGTACAGCGGCGAGACGAGTTCGGCGCCTTCGTCGCGTGCGATCGCGCGCGCGAGCTCGAGTCCGAGCAGCGAGATGCGCAGCGGCGCATGCGCATCGAGCGTGTGCAACCACGGCCGGCGGCGCTGTTCGAACGCGAGCAGGCGTGCGCGCCACCCGCCCGCGAGGCGCGCGAACGCGTGGCGCAGGAATGCTCCGTGCGCGCTCCGGCGCGTCGGCGCATCGCCGGCAGGCACGCTGCGGCACTGTGCCGCCATCTCGTCCCAGGCGAGGTAGTCGCTGTCGGGCAACAGGAACAGTTTCGCGCGCGCCTCGCCGTCCGCGGCCGCGAACGCGAGCCATTCGCGCGGACCGTTCGGCGTGACGGCCTCGCGCACGGTGACGTCGCTGCAGCGCGCGAGCACCGCGAGCGCCGGATGATCGAGCAGGACGAGGCCGCGCGGCGGCGCACCACCGACGGCCGCCGCGGGTGCGCGCCGCTCGAGCCAGAGCACGGTGCCGAGTTTCGGCAGGAGGTCGGCGAGGCGCGCGAGATCGAGGCCGCGCGGCGCCGGTGCCTGCGGCGGCGAGTGCGGTGATGGGTCGAAATGCGGCGGGAACCCGCCGTCGTTGCCGTCGTCGTGCAGGGGCATCGGGGAACCTCCTCGAAGGTCGGAATCGACGCGGGCGAGACACCGGGCGCACGCGATTCGCCGCGACATCGGGCGCGGGGCCGGCATGCGCCGCGGTGCAGCACGCGGTTCCAGGGTCCAGTGGTCGTGACGGCGGCTGGCGGAGAACCGGCGTGGCGTACCGGTGCAGGCTGGCGACGTTGGAGTCTGCCGGGTCGCGCACAGCGGCCCGTCTCGCGTCGATCGCCACGCGATGCGCGATCGGACGCGCGGTGCCTACTTGGTGAGGATCAGCTTGTCGTTGCGCGTGAGGCGCAGGTGGTATTCCTGGCCCGCGTGCTCGATGACGAGCTCGCGCCCGCCGTCGAGCAGCTTGCCGCTGCTCACGCGCGCGGCGCGCGGCGGCGGGGTCATCGGCCGTCGCAGCGCGACGCCAGCAGACGGGTTCGCGGACAGCGGCGGGGTAGCGGTCGAATCGAACATGGCCATCGCTCCAGTGTACGGACACCTAGATGATAATGATTCGCATTTGCTTGTCAACGTGTTGATTCTGCATCCTCGCCGTCAGGTCCTCACGAGTGCGCCGAAGCAGCCCTTCGCGGCTACCATCCAGCGTTGGGACGCGGGTGCGACAGGCCCGCGTCGCGCACGTCCGCCGGGAAGCCCCACGCTTGCACCAGTTCCGCTTCGAGGATTTCCGGCTCGACCCCGCGCGACGCGAACTCCGTCGCGGCGACGAGCTGCTCGCGCTGCCGCCGAAGGCGTTCGACTGCATCGCCTACCTGATCGAGCACCGCGCGCGTGCGGTCGGCCGCGACGAACTCATGGCCGCGGTGTGGGGACGCAGCGAGGTCAGCGACAACTTGCTCGACCAAGTCATGCTGCGCGCGCGGCGCACGCTCGGCGACACCGACGAAGCGCGGCGCATGATCCGCACCGTGCCGCGCTTCGGCTACGCCTGGGTCGCGCCGGTGGAAACGATCGACGCCGATCGAGCGTCCGGCACGCCGGCGGTGCTGCCGGCGAGCGAGGTCGGAAGCGTGAAAGCGGCCGAAGCGACGGCGCGCGATGCAACGCCTGCGGCCACTCCATCGAGCCGGCGCGCGCGCCACGCGATCGGCGCGATCGTCGTCGCGCTGCTCGCGGTCGGCGCGGCCGCTTGGTGGTGGTCACGCACGCCGGTACCGCCGCCGCTGGCGCACGCGAACCTCGCGTTGCTGCTGCCGGTCGCGGTCGACGCCGACGCGAAGTACGGCTGGGCGCGGCTCGGCGCGATGGACCTCATCGCCGACCGGCTGCGCAGCGCGGGCCAGGCGATGGTGCCGAGCGACAACGTGATCCCGCTCGCACGCGACCTCGGCGGCGACGCGCCCGATGCCGCGCAACTGCAGCACATCACCGAGGCGTCGACCGCGGCGATCGTGCTGCGCGCGCGCGCTGCCCTCTCGGCCGGCTACTGGCGCGTGAGCGTGCAGAGCCTGCGCGGACGCTCGCCGGCGCTGTTCGCCGAAGGCGAAGCGCGCGAACTGCTCGAAGCCGCACGCATCGCCGCCGATCGCACCGCCGCGCAGCTCGGCCTCGCGCCGCCGCGCGACGACGACCTCCGCTCACCGCGCGAGCGGGCGCTCGACGGCGTGCTGCAGCAGGCCGAGGCGGCGATGCTCGCCGACCAGCCGGACACCGCGCGCGCGCTGCTCGACACGCTCGACGCCGAACAGGGCGCGCGTCCCGACGTGCGCTTCCGCCGAGCCGGCATCGATTTCCGCAGCGGCCGCCTCGACGCCGCGCAGGCGACGTTCGAGGCGCTGCTCGATTCCGGATCGGCCGGCGACGATCCGCTGTTCCACGCGCGCGTGCTCAACGGCCTCGGCAACGTCGCACTGCGCCGCGACGACTACGCCGCGGTCGAGCGCATCGCCGGCAGCGTCGTCGCGCTGCTCGGCGACGCCGCGCCGTCGCCCGAGCTCGGCCGCGCGCTGACCGGCCGTGCGATCGCGCGCAGCGCGCTGTTCCGCTTCGACGACGCGGTCGCCGACTTCGCGCAGGCGCGCGTCGTGCTCGAGAGCGTCGGCGATCGCCTCGGCCTCGCGCGCATCGACGCCAACCTCGGCATCCTCGAAGCGCGCCGCGACCGCTACGCCGAGGCGCTGCCGCTGCTCGAGCGCGGTGCCGGCCAGCTCGCCAATTTCCACGACCTCACCAGCGAGCTGTTCGCTCGCGTGGCGGCCGCCTACGCGAAGCTCTACCTGCTCGACGATGCCGCCGCGCTCGCGGGCGAGCCGCGCCTGCGCGAACTGGTCGAGCGCGAACCGAATCCGCAATGGAAGCGCTACGCGACGCTCGCGCGCGTCGACGTGCTCGCCGCGAACGGCCGGCTCGAGGAAGCGCGCACGCTGCTGCGCGGCGTGCTCGAGGACGCCATCCGCGCCGGCGACGCGCCGCTGCTCGGCTCGGCGCGCATCATCGCCGCGCGCCAAGCGCTCGCCGACGGCGACGCGGCGCGCGCGTCGAACGAAGCCGGCGAAGTGCTGAAGGCGGACTGGCAGGCGGAGACGCCGCGCGAACAGGCGGGCGCCTGGCTTACCCTCGTGCGCGCGCGCATCGCGCGTGGCGATGCGGCGACCGCGCAGGGCGACGTCGCCGCGCTCGCGCGCTGGGCCGAACGCGACGGCGCGCCGGTCGCCGCGCTCTACGCCGTGCTCGCTCGCGCCGAGCACGCGGCGGCGAGCGACGCGGCCGCGCAGGCCGACGCCGACTTCGCCGCCGCGCTCGCGCAGGCCGAACGCCAGCGCGTGCCCGAGGATCTGCTGCGCGTGTGCATCGCCTACACGCAGGCATTGCTCGCGCGCGGCGAGCTCGCGCGCGCCGGTCCCGTCGCCGCGCGCATCGCGGGCTGGGCGGCACAGGACTACGACGCCGCGTTGCTGCAGGTGCGCCTCTACCACGCGCTCGCCCAGGTCGAGCCGTGGCACAACGCGCTCGAACGCGCGCGCCGACTCGCCGGCGAACGCGTCGTCCCACTCGAACTCACGCGCGAGCCGGTGCGCGGCGCCGCGCGCTAACGCATTGTCGTTGCTGCGATTCAGCGACAGCACAGGGCGCGCAAAGGATTCGCGAATGCACGCGGCGGGCGGGCTGGCCTAGCCTGCGGCGACGTGGTCGTCGCGACGATCGACGGCGAACCGCCGTCGTCGCGCAGGGCCCGCCGCCGAAGAACGACGAGAGATTCCCATGCACGATGTCGCACACGCGCGCACGCCGCGCGGACACCGCCCGCTTGCGCCGGGCCGGTTCTGGTCGCCGCTGCTCGGCGTCGCCCTGCTGGTCTTCTGCAACGGCCTGCTCGCGTCGACGGGCGAGGTCCGCACGCCCGCGGCACAGGTCCGCGGCAGCGCCGGCACAGCGGGTGGCCAGGCGACGACCGCGGTCGAGATCGCACCCGCGCTGCAGCGCCGCCTCGCCGCGGGCGAGCGCGGCGGCTTCGCGATCGAATTCCGCGAGCGCGCCGACCTCTCCGCCGCGCGTACGCTCGACTGGATCGCGCGCGGCCGCTACGTGCACGAACGCCTGCGCGAGACCGCCGAGCGCAGCCAGGCCGGCGTGCGGCGCCTGTTGCGCGAGCGCGGCGTCGCGTTCCATGCCTACTGGATCAAGAACACGATCCTCGTCGAGCAGGGCGACGTCGCCACCCTGCAACGCGTCGCGCAGGCGCCCGGCGTCGCGCGCATCCGCGAACTGCCGAAGGCTGAACTCGTCGCGCCCGAGCACCCGCCCGTGCGCGCGGCGGCGCGGCCCGTCGATGCCGGCGGCGCGACCGACAACATCACCTGGATCGGTGCCGACCACGTCTGGAACGACGGCACCACCGGCGACGGCGTCACCGTCGGCATCATCGACGACGGCGTGTTCTACCGCCACGAAGCGATCGTGCGGCAGTACCGCGGCAATCTCGGCGCGGGCGGCTTCGTGCACGACTACAACTGGTACGCACCGCTGCTGCTGACGACCGAACCCGACGGCTCGCAGGGCGAAGGGCACGGCACGCACGTGACCGGTACGGTCCTCGGCGACGACGGCGCGGCCGACCCGATCCTGCGCCATCGCACGGGCGTCGCACCCGGCGCGCGCTGGATCGCCTGCCTCGGCCTGCCGATCAAGGGCGCCGAGTTCGCGTTGCCCGCGTGCGGCGAGTTCATGCTCGCGCCGACGAAGACCGACGGCAGCGCGCCGAACCCGGACTTGCGCCCGCAGGTCGTCAACAATTCCTGGGGCAGCTACGCGCTCTGCGACGGCAGCGCCGACGACTTCTACCGCGACATCGTCGAGGCGTGGGTCGCCGCCGGCCTGTTCCCGGTGTTCGCCGCGGGCAATGCGGGCAACTGCGGCCTGCCCGAGCCGCCCGGCCTGTCGACGGTGACGAGCCCCGCATCGCTCGGCAGCGCGTTCGCGGTCGGCTCGACCGGCAATCACGACGGTGCGTACGCACCGCATTCGCTGTGGGGGCCCGCGCTCGAGGCGAGCGAGGGCTTGCCGACGTATCCGGACCCGCGCGGCTATCCGACGATGAAGCCGCAGGTCGTCGCGCCCGGCGTCGACATCCTCTCGGCGATCGACGGCAGCGACGGCTACGCGACGATGACCGGTACGTCGATGTCGGCGCCGCACATCAGCGGGCTCGTCGCGCTCATGCTCGAAGCGGGCGAATGCCTGCGCGGCGACTATGCCACGCTCGGCGGCATCGTCATGCAGACCGCGCGACCGATCGACTACGCCAGCGGCGGCTCGCCGCCGCCGGGTGTCGGCAACCTGCCGAACTACGCGACCGGCTGGGGCGAGATCGACGCGCCGCGCGCGGTCGAAGCGGCCGCGCACGCGTGCGGACCGCAGGGCTTCGTCCGCGGCCAGGTCGGTAGCGCGGCGGGCGCGCCGATCGCCGGCGCGACGATCGAAATGTTCGTCGACGAGAACGTGCGCGTGTACCAGGCGACCAGCGGCAGCGACGGCGGCTACGTGCGCCGCCTGCCGGTCGACGCGGGCAGCGGCTACACCGTGCGCGTGACCGCGTACGGCTACCTGCCTTCGAGCGAGGCCGGCGTGCGCGTGCAGGCGGACGCGACGACGCGCCACGACGTCGCGCTCGCGCCGGCGCCGATGATCAAGGTCGGCGGTCGCGCCGTCGATGCGGCGACCGGCTGGCCGCTGCACGCGAAGATCGAGATCTCCGGCTATCCCGACGGCCCGGTGTGGACCGATCCGCTCAGCGGCCGCTACTCGGTGCGCCTGCCGGACGGACGTCCCTACCGCTTCGACGTCACGAGCGACATCACGGGCTACCGCACGACGTCGCGCGAGCTCGCGTCGATCGCCAGCGGCGCGGAGCAGGACTTCGCGCTCGCGGCCGATCCGGTCGCATGCGACGCACCCGGCTACGCGTATGCGACGAGCCTGCTCGGCGAGAATTTCGAGGGTAACGGCAGCGCGCCCCCGCCGGGCTGGAGCCGTTCGAGTGCGGGACTCGGCTGGCTGTTCGGCGACGCCGCCGACGTCGGCGGTTCGATCTTCCCGATTCCCGCGCACGGGCGCATCGCCGCGGCGAGCGACGAACTCGGTGCCGGCGAAGGCCTCGACAACGACGGTCGCAGCGACTACCTGCAGTTGCCGGCGCTGAACCTCGCGATCGCGAACCCGGTGCTGCGCTATCGCAGCTACTACGTCGACACCGGCGGCCGCGCGCGCATCGAGGCGAGCACCGATGGCGGCGCGACGTGGAATGCGCTCGGTGCGCCGAGATCGGCGTACGAACTCGGCGGCTGGACCGACGAGACGGTCGCGCTGTCGGCCGCGGCGGCGAATGGCGCGCGCCTGCGCTTCCACGCCGACGACGGCAGCAGCGACGGTGATCCGCGCGTCGGCGGACCGTGGGCGATCGACGACGTGAGCGTGCGCGGCGCGTGCACGGCGCCCGCGAGCGGCGGCCTCGTCGTCGGCCACGTCCGCGACGCGAACACCGGCATCGGTCTCGACGGCGCCGAAGTGCGCGTCGCCGGCGGCATCGCGGTCACGACCGCGCGCAGCGCCGATCCCGGCGTCGGCGAAGGTTTCTATGCGGCGTACGCGCCGAGCGGCGCGCCGCTCGTGACGGCGACGCGCGGACGCCAGCCCGCGGGCTACGGCGATGCGGCGCAAGCCGCAAACGTGGCCACCGGCGCGACCGTGCGCGCGGACCTCGCCCTGCCCGCCGGCCGGCTGCGCCTGTATCCGGCGGCACCCGCGGCGAGCGTCGAACTCGGCGCGACCGCGCACACGTCGCTCACGCTCGACAACAGCGGCACGGCGCCGCTGCAGTTCGGCCTCGAGGGCGTCGCGATCGAGGAACACTTCGAAGGCGCGACGTTCCCGCCCGACGGCTGGAGCGTGGTCAACGTCGGTGCGGGCTGCGCATGGAGCGCGCTCGATCCGGCGCACGCGGCGAACACCGCGGGCGGCGACGGCCGCGCGGCGATGGTCGACCTCTACCCGTGCTGGGGCGGCGACGCGTCGGACACGGCACTGGTGTCGCCGCCGCTCGATCTGTCGACCAGCCATACCGCGTCGGTCGGCTTCTTCCTGTCGCTGTTCGAAGGCGCCGACAACGCGCCGCGCCTCGACGTCGACGCCTCCGCCGACGGCGGCACGACGTGGACGACCGTGGACAGCGAGACGCACGAGAACAACGGCAGCGGTCCGGGTGCGCTGATCGAACTCGATCTCAGTGCATTCACCGGCGCGCCGGACGTGCGCGTGCGCTTCCACTACACGGGCACGCCGCCGTGGGGCTCGGTCGTCGTCGACCAGGTGCACCTGTTGGAATCGATCAACGCGAGCACGCTGCTCGACGTCGCGCCCGACCACGGCACGCTCGCCGCCGGCGCGAGCCGCACGCTCGACGTCGCGTTCGACGCGCGCGACGTCGCGCAGCCGGGCACCTACCGCGTGCCGATCCGCATCGCCGAGGACACACCGTACGCTTGGCCGTTCGGCGACGTCGAAGCGACCATGACGGTGACCGCACCGGCGAGCTACGGCGCGCTGGTCGGCGTGGTGCGCAGCCTCGGCGCCTGCGACGCGCATCCCCTGGCGCTCGCCGGCGCGACGATCACGATCCACGCCGCCACCGGCGAGAGTTCGACGACGACGAGCGGCGCCGACGGCGCGTACCGCTACTGGGTCGACGCCACCCACGGTCCGTTCGCGCTCACCGTCGACGCGGTCGGCCATCGCCCGGTCACGCAGGATTTCAGTGTCGCCGCCGGCGGCGAAACGCCGGCCGACATCGACCTGCGTGCGCTGCAGGCCTGCCTCGGCACCGATCCCGCGGCGCCGCTCGGCGAGGTAGCCGCCGGGCAGACGACGTCGCTCGCGCTCGACCTGCTCAACACCGGCGCGGCCGCGACCGACTGGAGCGCGCGCGTGGGCGGTGATCCCGCGGTGCTTTCGCCGGTGCCGCTCGTGCAGACGACGAGCCCGGCGCCGACGCAGAACGCGAGTTTCGCCTGCATCAATCCGCCGACCGGCTACTCGCTCGACAACCGCTACCTGCGCCGCTTCGACCTCGCCACGCGCGGCGTGCCGGCCACGGAAATGGTCGTGCGTGGCGTGACGTTCGCGGTCGACTCGGCGATGTCGACGACGGGATCGCAGCCGGTCACCGTGCGCGTGCACGCGCTGCACGGCGAGTTCACGTTCGCCAACCTCGAGTTGCTCGCCGAGAAGACCATCGACGTCGCCGACACGAGCCTGCAGCGCATCAGCATCGCGTTCGACGCGCCGCTGCACGTCGCCGGCGACAGCGTGCTCGTCGCCGAGATCCACGTTCCGTCGGGCATGGCCGGCGGCAACACGTTCTACCCGGGCGGCAACAGCGACGGCGAGAGCGCCCCCGCGTACTGGGCCGCGCACGACTGCGGCATCGACGAACCGCTCGCGTATCCCGAAGTCGGTTTCGACTGGGTCCACCTGATCCTCGAACTCGACACGCTCGCGAGCGACCCGTGCGGTGCGACCGCGGCGCCGGTCGGCTGGCTCGCGCTCGCGCCCGCGGCCGGCCACATCGAAGCCGACGCGATGCTGCCTCTGCAGGCGATGTTCGACGCCGGCGGCACGGCCGACGGCGTCCACGGCGGCTCGATCTGCCTCGCGTCCGCAGCGGCGCCGGCAGCGACCGTCGTCGTGCCGGTGACGATGCGCGTCGGCAACGGCGACGCGATCTTCGCCGACGGCTTCGACTGACGGCGGCGCGCGCGGGCTGGCCGCCCCGCGCCCACGCCGCTACACTGCGCGCGCTCCATCGGGGAGTAGCCGCGCGCAGGTGCGTGGCGAGCGTCAACACACTTGGCCGGCAGGCCATGGCGCGCGCGGGGTTCCACCGGGACCTTCGGCAAGACCTTTGGTTCGTGCAGGCAGCACCCGGCCGGGACTGCGTGCGCGATCCATCGCGTCCGCTTCCCGGCCCCGGAGTTCCCCATGCAAACCCTGCTCGTTTCGACCGCCGCGGTAGCGATCGCCGAAATCGGCGACAAGACCCAGCTGCTGTCGCTGATCCTCGCCGCGAAGTACCGCCGGCCGTGGCCGATCTGTCTCGGCATCCTGCTCGCGACGCTCGTCAATCACGCGCTCGCCGGTTCGGTCGGCGCGCTCGTCGCGCACTGGCTGTCGCCGCAGGCGCTCAAGTGGATCGTCGCGGCGAGCTTCTTCGCGGTCGCGCTATGGACGCTCAAGCCGGACGCGGCCGACGAAGACGAGGCCGAGCGCGGTGCCGGCCATGGCGTGTTCATCGCGACGCTCGTCGCGTTCTTCCTCGCCGAGATGGGCGACAAGACCCAGGTCGCGACGGTCGTGCTCGCCGCGCAGTATTCGCCGCTGTGGCAGGTCGTCGCCGGCAGCACGCTCGGCATGCTGCTTGCAAACGTTCCGGTCGTCTGGCTCGGCGCGCGGTTCGCGGCGAAACTGCCGTTGCGCGCCGCGCGCATCGGCGCGGCGCTGCTGTTCGCCGCGCTCGGGGCCTGGATCCTGCTGCGCTGAGGCCGACGCAGCCGGGCGCGGCGACGGCCATTCGGAGCGGAGACGCGCGATCCTTTGTCCCATGTTGCCAATCGCCCGCCGTTTGCGCCGCTCTCGCGGGCTCGCGCACGCGCGCCGCATCGGCGCCGCGGTGCTCGCGCTCGTGTTCTGCGCAGCGGCCGGCGCCGCGCCGCCGGCGGTCGTCGACGGGCCCGCGCCGACCCACGACGCGTCACTGCGCTGGCAGAGCTACCGGCGCTACGCGAGCCGCGAAGGCGTGCCGCGCAACTGGGTCACCGCGCTCGCGCAGGATCGCGACGGGTTCGTCTACGCGGGCACCGAGGAAGGCCTGGCGCGCTACGACGGCCGGCGCTGGGTTGGCGTGCCGCTTCCGCCCGGGGCGTCGACGCGGCAGCCGTACGTGACCGCGCTCGCCGCCGCGGCGGACGGCACGCTCTGGATCGGCACGGATACGGCCGGCCTGTACGCCTGGCGCGACGGCCGGCTCGAGCGGCGCGCGCTGGCGACGGCAGCGAGCGGCGGCGTCACCTGCCTGCAGACCGACGCGGACGTCGTCTGGGTCGGTACCGACGACGGTATCGACCGCTGCGATGCCGACGGTTGTCGTGCGCTCGACGCTGCTCGCGGCCTGCACGTGCGCAGCCTGCTGCCCGCACGCGGCGCGACGGTCGCCTCCCTGTACGTCGGCACGGGCGATGCGGGGGTCGTGCGCATCGACGACGCGCGTGGCTCGTCGCACCGATCGGCCTGGCGACTCACGCACGCGGACGGACTGCCCGACGATGCGGTCGCCGCGCTCGCCGAATGGGGCGGCGCGAACGGCCATGACCTGTGGATCGCGACCGCGCGCGGTGTCGCGCGACTCGCCGACGCGACCCTCCTCGTGTACGCCGGCGCTTCGGGGTTCGCCGGCGGTGCGAGTCGTTTCGTGCGCATGCCGCGCGCGAGCGGCGGCGAGCGCCTCGTCGCGACCTTGTCGACCGGCGGCCTCGCCGAGTTCGACGACGACGGCCACTGGCGGCGCACGACGACCGCGAACGGCCTGCCCGAGAACGCGATCAACACCGCGCTCGTCACCGACGCCGACCAGCCTTCGCCCGTGCTCTGGCTCGGCTCCGGCCACAGCGGCGTGCTGCGCGGCGAACCGCAGACGTGGTCCGCGTTCGTCGAACGCGACGGCCTGCCGCATCGCGTCGTGCTCGCGCTCGGCGAAACGCGCTTCCTCGACGGCGAGGAAGCGGTCTGGATCGGCACGAGCGGCGGCAGCGTGCGTCGCGACGGCGACGAATGGCGGTCGTGGCTGCCGGCCAAATACGCGCGCAGCGAAGTGTTCGACGTCGTGCGCGACGGCGACCACCTCTGGGTCGCAACACGCGAAGGCCTGCTGCGCGTCGCCAGCGACGGCGTGCGTGCGTACACGAGCGCGAACTCGGCGCTGCCGGACGACACCGTCGTCGGCCTCCACCTGCAGCATGGCGACGGCGGCGACACGCTGTGGCTCGGCACGCGACATGGCATCGCGCGCGTGCGCGGCGACCGCCTCGAGCGCGAAGCCGTGCCCGAAGAGCCCGCGGACTTCTTCGTGCGCGTGCTGCGCGACACGCGCGACGCGAGCGGTGCGGCGACGCTCTGGGCGGGATCCGAACACGGCCTGTATTTCGCGCGCGACGGCGCCTGGCGCCGGCTCGCCTGCAGCGGGCTCGGCGACACCGCGGTGTTCGACCTGCGCGAGCGCGGCGCCCCGGGTCATGCGCATGGGCTCTGGGTCGCGACGTTCGACGGCGTGCTGCGCGTCGACCTCGATCGCGATCTCGCGTGCACGCGGATCGCACTGCCGACGTCGCCGAACGCAGCCTCGATCTACCAGCTGCAGTTCGATGCGCGCGAGCGCATGTACCTGTTCGGCGCGAACGGCGTGCTGCGCCTACCGGCCGGCTACCGTGGTCCCGACGACGCCGGCATCGAACGATTCGATCTCGCCGACGGCTTGCCCGACCTCGAGTTCACGCGTGCTTCGCTGCTCGACGCGCAGGGCCGCCTGTGGGGCGGCACGATCGAAGGCGCGGCGATGTACGACCCGGCATCGGAGCGGCCGCCGGCGGCGCCGCGGCCGCTGCGTATCCTCGCCGCGAAGGAGGAACGCGGCGGCGGCGATCTCGGTGACAGCGCGGACCTCGACGAAGCCTCCAGCAACGTCGCGTTCGAGCTCGGACTGCTGTCCTACCAGCGCGACTACCGCACGCGGTATCGCACGCAGCTGGTCGGGCTCGAGCCGCAGCCGGGCGAGTGGAACGACAGCGCTCACCGCAGCTACAGCCGCCTGCCGCCCGGCCGCTACGAATTTCGTGCGTGGGCGCGCGCCGCCGACGGCGTCGAGAGCGGAACGGTTTCGCACGCGTTCCGCGTGCACGCGCCGTGGTGGCGCCGGCCGTGGGCGTTCCTGCTCTACGCCGCGGCGATGATCCTGCTCGGGCTGTTCGCGGGACGGGTGCGCGCCCGCGCATTCGCCGCGCGCGCCCGCGCGCTCGAGCACGAAGTCGGCGAACGCACGCGCGCGCTCGCCGAGGCGAACCGGCAGCTCGCGCACGCGTCGCTGACCGATCCGCTCACCGGCCTGTGGAACCGTCGCTACTTCGGCCTCGAGCTGCCGCCCGAGTGCGAGCGCGCGATCCGCCGCGCCGTGCGCGGCGAGTGCGCGGCCGACCTCATCTTCGTGCTCGCCGACGTCGACCACTTCAAGCGCATCAACGACGCGCACGGCCACGCCGCGGGCGACGCGGTGCTGGTCGAGTTCGCGCGGCGCGTGCGCGCGCTGCTGCGCAGCGGCGACGTCGCGCTGCGCTGGGGCGGCGAGGAGTTCCTCGTCGTGCTGCGCGACACCGAGCGCGAGCGCGCGTGTGCTTCGGCGCTGCGCCTGCGCGACGCGATCGCGTCGACACCGTTCATCGTCGGCGCGACGCCGCTGCAGGTGACGTGCTCGATCGGCTGGGCCGCGTTTCCGTTCGACGCGCGCGCGCCGCGCCACGGCAGCGTCGACCAGGTCATCACGTTCGCGGACGCAGCGCTCTATCGCGCGAAATGCGCCGGTCGGGACCGCGTCGTCGGCGCCCGCGCGGACGCCGGCAGCGTGGGCGGCATCGCCTACGTCGAGGCGGACATCGAAGGTGTCGGCGCGGATGCCGGATGAGGATCGCGCCGCCGTCCCGGCATGACGCGCGCGCAGCGCGTCAGAGCGCGTCGGCGTCGAGTTCGCCCGTGCGGATGCGCACGACGCGGTCGAGCTGCCAGACGAAGATCTTGCCGTCGCCGATCTTGCCCGTGTTCGCGGCCTGGCTGATCGCCTCGACGACGCGCTCGAGCTGGTCGTCCGCGACCGCGACCTCGAGCTTGATCTTCGGCAGGAAGTCGACCACGTACTCGGCGCCGCGATAGAGCTCCGTGTGGCCCTTCTGGCGCCCGAAGCCGCGCACTTCGGTGACCGTGATGCCCTGCACGCCGATCTCGGCGAGCGCTTCGCGCACATCGTCGAGCTTGAACGGCTTGATGATCGCCATGACCATCTGCATCGCGGTCTCCCGGGTGGTCTTGTTCAGCATCGCGACTATAGCCGATCGACCGGTAGGAAATTTCCTACAGAGCAATCCGAATTCCGCGGATGGCGGCGATCGAGGGTCGGCCTAGACTGGCTGGCGCGGGGAGGTTGCGCCGACGGAACGGCGCCGCAGGGAGGCTCCGGCCGGTGGCGGACCATCGCGTTCGCCACCGGTCGCCCCCACGGACGGGGAAACGAGATGCAACGGTTCCGAACAGCCGGCACAGGCTGCGGTCCGCCCGCTACGATGTACGCCATCATCAGCATGCCAGGGTGAACGCATGATCCACGTCCAAGCCATCGACACGCTCGCACAGCGCCTCGCGGCGCTCGTGCCACCGGGTCTGCACGAAGCGCGCGCCGACCTCACGGCGAACTTCCGCAGCGCGCTGCAAGCCGGCCTGCGCGACCTCGATCTCGTCACGCGCGAGGAATTCGACGTGCAACGCTGCGTGCTGCTGCGCACGCGCGAGAAGATCGAGGAGCTCGAGCAGCAGGTGCTCGCGCTCGAACGCAGCCTCGCGGCGAACCCCGCGCCGAAGCACTGACGCACGTCGCGGCGGCACCGCCGTCGCCTTCATCCGCCCGCTCATCGAAGGGACGCGCCGCTGCGGCGGCGACGGGCGAACGCGTCCGCGGCAGGGAGGCCGCTTGCATGGAATGCCGCCGAACGGATTTCCCGGGATGCCCGCTGTCCGCCGCAGTTCACCCCATGGCGCGGACGGCGGGCTCTTTTTCCGCCGCGCCGCCGGCACGCCGATGAGCCTCGCGGTCGTCTACAGCCGCGCGCAAGTCGGCATTGTCGCGCCGCTCGTCTCCTGCGAAGTGCACCTTTCGGGCGGCCTGCCGGGCACGTCGATCGTCGGCTTGCCGGAAACGACCGTGAAGGAAGCGCGCGATCGCGTGCGCGCGGCGATCCTCAACGCGCAGCTCGAGTACCCGCAGCGCAAGGTCACCGTCAATCTCGCGCCGGCGGACTTGCCCAAGGAGGGCGGCCGCTTCGACCTGCCGATCGCGCTCGGCGTGCTCGCCGCCAACGGCAGCGTGCCGCGCGACGCGCTCGATGGCTGCGAGTTCATCGGCGAGCTCGCGCTGTCGGGCGAACTGCGCGCGGTGCGCGGCGTCCTGCCCGCGGTATTGCAGGCGACGCGACGCGGACGGCGCGTGATCGTGCCGCGCGAGAACGCGCGCGAGGCCGCGCTCGTCGAAGATGCCGACGTGCGCGTCGCCGGCTCGCTGCTCGAAGTGTGCGCGCACCTCGCCGGCCGCATCGACCTGCCGCACGCGGAAGTCGACGACATGACCGACACCGTCGCGATCGCGTCGCCGTGCCTGTCCGACGTGCGCGGCCAGCCGCACGCGCGGCGCGCGCTCGAGGTCGCCGCCGCGGGCGCGCACAACCTGTTGCTGGTCGGGCCGCCCGGCACCGGCAAGACGATGCTCGCGAGCCGACTGCCCGGCATCCTGCCGCCACTCGACGAGCACGAGGCATTGGAGCTCGCCGCGGTGCGCTCGGTCGCCGGCCACGACACCGACGTCGCGAACTGGAAGCGGCGCGCGTTCCGCGCGCCGCACCACACCGCGTCGGCCGCCGCGCTCGTCGGCGGCGGCACCGTGCCGCGCCCCGGCGAGATCTCGCTCGCGCACCACGGCGTGTTGTTCCTCGACGAGATCGTCGAGTTCGATCGCCACGTGCTCGAAGTGCTGCGCGAGCCGCTCGAATCCGGCCGCATCGCGATCTCGCGTGCGGCGCGCCAGGCGGAGTTTCCCGCGCGCTTCCAGCTCGTCGCGGCGATGAACCCGTGCCCGTGCGGATATGCAGGCGACGCGTCCGGTCGCTGCCGCTGCACGCCGGACATGATCGCACGCTACCGCGCGCGCCTGTCGGGTCCATTGCTCGATCGCATCGACCTCAAGCTCGAGATGCCGCGCGTCGCGCATGCCGAGTTGCGCGACGGCGCCGCCGGCGAGCACAGCGCGACCGTGCGTGCGCGCGTCGCGAGTGCGCGCGTGCGCCAGCTGCAGCGCGCGGGCAAGCCGAACGCGTGGCTCGGCAACCGCGAAGTCGAGCGCGACTGCGCGCTCGATGCGAGCCTGCACGCGTTGCTCGATCGTGCGGTCGAGCGGCTCGGCCTGTCGGCGCGTGCCTACCACCGCGTGCTGCGCGTCGCACGTACGCTCGCCGACCTCGCCGCCAGCGAGCGCATCGACGCCGTGCACCTCGCCGAGGCGATCCAGTACCGCCGCTTCGGCGCCTGAGCGCCGGCCGCGGCGCGCGTCGGCGCGTTCGACAACCGGCTATGATCCTTGCCGGAGCACCGACGAATGAATGCGATCCACGACATCTACTGGTTGCTCGCCGCCGCCTCCGCGCTGGTCCTCGTCGGCATCGGCTCGAGCCTCGTCGCGCGTCGCTTCGGCGCCCCGTTGCTGCTCGTGTTCCTCGTCGTCGGCATGCTCGCCGGCGTCGATGGTCCTGGTGGCATCCATTTCGACGACGTCGGCACGACCTATCGCATCGGTTCGCTCGCGCTCGCGGTGATCCTGTTCGACGGCGGGCTGCGCACGCGACGCGAAAGCTTCCGCGGTGTTTCCGCGCCGACCCTGTTGCTGGCGACGGTCGGCGTGGTCGTGACCGCCGCGCTCACGAGCCTCGCCGCGCGCGCGCTGCTCGGCCTCGGCCCGGTGCAGGCGCTGCTGCTCGGTTCGGTCGTCGCCTCGACCGACGCGGCCGCGGTGTTCTTCCTGCTGCGCGCGGGTGGCCTGCAACTGCGCTCGCGCGTCGGCGCGACGCTCGAGATCGAATCGAGCGCGAACGATCCGGTCGCGGTGTTGCTGACGACCTTGCTCGCCGAGTTCCTCGCCGCGCCGACCGGCGTCACCGCAGGCGACATCGCGCTCGAACTCGCGCTGCAGTTCGGCGTCGGCGCGCTCGGCGGTGCGTTCGGCGGATTCGCGATCGCCGCCGCGATGCGCCGGTTGCCGCTGACGGGTGGCCTCGCCGCGTTGTTCCTCGTCGCCGCCGCACTGTTCGTGTTCGGCGTCACCGGCTGGCTGCACGGCAGCGCGTTCCTCGCGGTCTACTTCGCCGGCGTCGTCGTCGGCAACCGCAACGTGCCCGGTTTCGCCAACCTGCTGTCGGTGCTCGATGCGGGCACGTGGCTGTGCCAAATCGTGATGTTCCTCGTGCTCGGGCTGCTCGCGACGCCGCATACTCTCGGTCCGGCGCTGCTGCCAGCACTCGGCCTCGCCGCGTTCCTCATGCTGGTCGGCCGTCCGCTCGCGGTCACGCTCTGCCTCGCACCTTTCCGTTACGGCAAGCGCGAGATCGGCTTCGTCGCGTGGGTCGGCCTGCGCGGGGCGGTCGGCATCTTCCTCGCCTCGATACCGATGCTCATGCGGCTGCCGAACGCGCAGCTGATCTTCAACGTCGCGTTCATCGTCGTGCTCGCGTCGCTGCTCGTGCAGGGCTGGACGCTCGGCCTCGCCGCGCGCCTGCTCGACGTCGCGCTGCCGCACCGCGATCGCGCGGTGCGGCGCGTCGAGCTCGACCTGCCCGGTTCGCTCGAACGCGAGATGGTCGGCTACGCGGTCGCACCGGGTGCGGCGATCCTCACCGGTGCGCCATTGCCCGGCTGGGCGCAGCTCGCGATGATCGTGCGCGGCGGCGCGATCCTCATGCCCGACGCGAGCGGCCCGCTCGCCGGTGGCGACTATGCCTACCTGCTCGCGCCACCCGGCCGCGTCTACCGCCTCGACTGGCTGTTCGCGCCGCCGGAAGAAGCGCGCGAGGCGGAGCGCGAGATGTTCGGCGAGTTCAGCTTCGACGCCGACGTGCGCCTCGCCGACGTCGCCGAGTTCTACGCTTTGCCGATCCGCGCGAAGGACGCGCCGCTCACGCTCGCCGAGCACTTCACGCGCCGCTACGAACACACGATCGAAATCGGCGACCGCGTGCGGCTCGGCCCGGTGAGCCTGATCGCGCGCGAGCTCGACGACGACGGCGTGCGCAAGGTCGGCCTCAAGCTCGAGCGGCTCGGCAACGTGCTCGTGCGACGACCGTGGCTCGCGCGCCTGTTGCCGAGTCGTTTCGTGGCGCGCTGAGCGGCAGCCTGTGACGCGGTCTGCGCCGCCGCCCGATGCGCGTCGTTATGATGAGCGTTTCCCGGGAATATGACTCGCATGCCGATCGTCGTCGAACCGTCGCTTCCGCCGCCGCCGCTCGGCGGCTTGCGCGCGCTCGTCGCCGGCGTCGAGTCACTCGCCGCCGCGCGGCGCGACGGCGTTCTCTGCGTGGTCGTCGGCAGCAGCGGTTCGACCTATCGCAAGCCGGGTGCACTGGTGCTGCTCGATGCGGCCGGCGTCCGCGTCGGCGCGTTGTCGGGCGGTTGCCTCGAAGCCGAGCTCGAGGCGCGCGCGCGCGACGTGCTCGCCAACGGCAGCGCGCAGTCGGCGCGCTTCGACACGAGCGGCGACGAGGATCGCGTGTTCGGATCGGGCACCGGTTGCGGCGGCTCGATCGACGTATTGCTGCTGCCGCTGCCGGCGAGCAACGCGCCGCTGCGCCGCGCGCTGCGCGCGGCCGACGCGCGGGACGTCGAACTCGTGCTCGACTTCGTCACCGACGGCGAGCGCCTCGGCAGCGGCGAAGCATGCGCCGGCGACGAACGTTATCGCTTCGACGAACGCGGCGGAGCCGTCGACGACGACATCGCGTTCGCGACGACCGGCCACGTGCGCGTGGCACCGGCGCCGCGCGTGCTGCTGCTCGGTGCGGGTCCGGAGACGCGACCGCTGCTCGCGCTCACGCGCCTGCTCGGCTGGCGCGTCGAACTCGCCGAACATCGCGAGCGCTGGCTGCGCTTCGCCACGGGCAGCGGCATCGACGACGAGCATCGCGACGGTCCCGACCGGCTCGCCGACGTCGTTGCGGCGACACGCTTCGACGCCGCGCTCGTGATGAACCACAACCTCGATCTCGACGCGCGCTGCCTGCGCGCGCTCGCCGCGAGCGCGGTGCCGTACGTCGGCCTGCTCGGTCCCGCCGCGCGGCGCGACGAACTGCTGGCGGAGATCGGCGACGCGCGCGACGCGCTGCGGGCGCGCCTGCATGCGCCGATCGGCCTGCGGCTCGGCGGCGAAGGCGCCGAGGCGATCGCGCTCGCGATCGTCGCGCAGCTGCAGCAGGAATTCGCGCGTGCAGCGCACGCATGAGCTCGCGCACGGCGCCGTGCTGCTCGCCGCGGGCGCGTCGACGCGGCTCGGTCGCGCCAAGCAGCTGATCGAGATCGACGGCGAGCCGCTGTTGCGGCGCGCGGCGCGCGCACTGCTCGAAACGTCTCCGCATACGCTCGTCGTCGTTCTCGGCCACGACGCGGCCGCGGTGGGCGCTTGCATCGCCGACTTGCCGCTCCAGCGGATCGTCGCGCGCGACCACGCCGAGGGCCTCGCTGCCTCGCTGCGCGCCGGCGTCGCCGCGCTGCCGGCCGATTGCGACGGCGCGCTCGTCGCGCTGACCGACCAGCCTGCGCTCGATGGCGCGCACCTGCGAGCATTGCGCGACGCCTGGCGAGCGACGCCCGCGCGAGCGAGCGCGAGCGCCTACGCCGGCGTGCTCGGCGTGCCGGCGCTGCTGCCGCGCGCGTGGTTCGCCGGCATCCTGCAGTTGCGCGGCGACACCGGCGCGCGGGCGCTGCTGCGCGAGCGCGCGGACGATGTCATCGCGATCGCCGCGCCGGCGCTCGCGCGCGATCTCGACACGCCGGGCGATCTCGCGCGGGAGCCGTCCTGACGATCACGGGTCCCGCCGGCCGACCTGCGGTCGTCCGGCCTGCGTGCTTCGTCGATTTGTGGCCGTGCGGGCGCGGTCTTGCCTGTTCGTGCGCGGTTCTTGTCCGATCCTGCAAGCGGCTGGCGGGCATCTCCGCGCGGGAGTAGCCTGAGCATCCCCGCACGCACCGGAGACGCCGATGAAGCTTGTCGTCAATGGCCAGCCGCACGAGGTTGATGCGCCGGCCGACATGCCGTTGCTCTGGGTATTGCGCGACATCCTCGGGATGACCGGCACGAAGTTCGGCTGCGGCCTCGCGCAGTGCGGGGCGTGCACCGTCCATCTCGACGGCCAGGCGATCCGTTCGTGCGTGATGCCTGCGGTCGCCGCCGCGGGCAAGTCGGTCACGACGATCGAAGGCCTGTCCAGCGACGGCTCGCATCCGGTGCAGCGAGCCTGGCAGGAACTCGACGTCGTGCAGTGCGGCTACTGCCAGTCGGGGCAGATCATGAGCGCCGCCGCGCTGATCGCGCAGAAGCCCTCGCCGAGCGATGCCGACATCGACGCCGCGATGGCGGGCAACCTCTGCCGCTGCGGCACCTACCAGCGTATCCGTGGCGCGGTGCACCGCGCAGCCGAACTCGCATCGAAGGAGGGCGGCCATGTGGCGTGATGGCATGCAGCTTCCGATTCCGCTCGCACCCGCCGAGCCGGCGACACCGGTGCCGCTCGCGACAGGACTCAGCCGTCGCGCGTTCGTGAAGTCCGCGGCCGCGGGTCTGGTCGTCGCGTTCATCGTACCGGTCGCGGCGCGACGCGCGGTCGCGGCGGAGCCGGCGCCCGCGGCGAAGCCGCCAGTGTCGCCGAACGCGTTCATCCGCATCGCGCCCGACGACAGCGTGACGATCCTGCTCAAGCATTCGGAGATGGGCCAGGGCGTGTGGACGTCGCTGCCGATGGTCGTCGCCGAGGAACTCGGTTGCGACTGGAACCGGGTGCGCGTCGAGCATGCGCCGGCCGCGCCCGAATACGCGCACACCGCGTTCGGCATGCAGATGACCGGCGGATCGACGAGCACGTGGGAATCGTTCGACCAGCTGCGCACCGCCGGCGCGATGGCGCGCGAGCTGCTCGTCGCCGCCGCCGCGGCGAAGCTCGGCGTGAAGGCCGCCGAATGCCGGGTCGACAACGGCCACGTCGTGCACGGCGAGCGGCGCGTGCGCTACGGCGAGGTCGCCGACGCCGCGGCGAAACTGCCGATGCCCGCGAGCGTGAAGCTGAAGGAACCGAAGGACTGGACCTTGATCGGCAAGCCGACGCGTCGCCTCGACAGCAGGGCGAAGACGACCGGCACGGCCGAGTTCGGACTCGACGTGAAGCGGCCGGACATGGCGGTCGCGCTCGTCGCGCGCGCGCCGGTATTCGGTGCGACGTTGAAGAAGGTCGACGCGACGAAGGCGAAGGCGATCGCCGGCGTGCTCGACGTGGTCGAGGTGCCGAGCGGCGTCGCCGTGCTCGGCAAGCACTTCTGGGCGGCCAAGCAGGGGCGCGACGCACTCGTGCTCGAGTGGGACGAAGGCGCGTTCGCGCAGGTCTCGACGGCGAACCTGCGTGATGAGTACCGCAAGCTCGCCGCGACGCCGGGCGCGACCGCGAAGGCGGCGGGCGACGTCGAGGCAGCGCTGAAGGGCGCGCCGTCGGCGATCGAAGCGGAGTATGAAGTGCCGTTCCTCGCGCATGCGCCGATGGAGCCGCTCAACTGCACGGTCTCGATCGATGGCGAAGGCTGCGAGATCTGGACCGGCACCCAGTTCCAGACCGTCGACCAGATGAACGTCGGCAAAGCCCTCGGCATCAAGCCCGAGCAGGTGCGCATCCACACGACGTTCCTCGGCGGTGGCTTCGGCCGGCGCGCGAGTCCCACGTCCGACTTCATCGTCGAGGCCGCCCTCGTCGCCAAAGCGGCGAAGCGCACGGTGAAGGTCGTGTGGACGCGCGAGGACGACATCCACGGCGGCTACTACCGCCCGATGTGGCTGTCACGCCTGCGCGCGTCGCTCGACGCGGACGGCAAGCCCGCCGCGTGGGCACACACGATCGTCGGCCAGTCGATCCTCGCCGGCACTCCGTTCGAGCCGATGATGGTCAAGGACGGCGTCGATGCCACCTCGGTGGAAGGTGCGGCCGACTCGCCGTATCTCGCGGCGATTCCCGCGCATCGCGTCGAGCTGCATTCGCCCAAGAGTCCAGTCACCGTGCTCTGGTGGCGTTCGGTCGGCCACTCGCACACGGCATTCGTCGTCGAAAGTTTCGTCGACGAACTCGCGCACGCGGCGAAGCAGGATCCGCTCGAGTACCGCCGCGCGCTGCTGCCGAAGGGCGCGCGCGAACGACGCGCGCTCGATCTCGCCGCGGAGAAGTTCGGTTGGGGCAAGCCGCTGCCGAAGGGCCACGCGGCGGGTCTCGCCGTGCACCAGTCGTTCGACAGCTACGTCGCGCAAGTCGCCGAAGTATCGGTCGAGGACGGCAAGGTGCGCGTGCATCGCGTCGTCTGCGCGATCGACTGCGGGCCGGTGGTGAACCCACTCACGGTCGAGGCGCAGATGCAGTCGGGCATCGCCTACGGCCTGTCCGCGGCGCTGCACGGCGAACTCACGCTGAAGAACGGGCGCGTCGAGCAGAACAACTTCAACGACTACGTCGCGCTGCGCCTGCCGGAGATGCCGAAGGTCGAAGTGCACATCGTGCCGAGCACGGACAAGATGGGTGGCTGCGGCGAACCGGGCACGCCGCCGATCGCGCCCGCGGTCGGCAATGCGCTGTTCGCATTAACGGGAAAACGATTGCGCTCGTTGCCGTTTCGGGGCGCTTGAGTCCGCTACGTCGGTTTCCAGAGAGAGACTTCGAAGAACCAGACGCGGTGTACGCAACCCCGCGCAACCTACGGATCGCGATAGCTTCGTGCGACTCGCCCGATCAGAAGGAGCCTCATGATCAACCAATCTCGTCGCGGCTCATGGGCGCGCCGCATGCGGGAAAGAACCCAGACTGCGTCGAATTCATTCATGGTCGAACGTTGGTCGCGCGGGCGCCCTTTCTCCATTGACCCGAGTCTGAATTGCGCCTTTAAATATCGATTTCTTCGACGGTGGCGGAGGAACGATGGCGCTTCAACGGATGGACAACGTTCTCCTCGTGGTTGACGACCTTGAGGCTGCTAAAGCGTTTTTTGTAGAGCTCGGTATGGAGTTGCAAGGTGAGATGCCCCTCGAGGGACGCTGGGTGGATATTGTCGTTGGGCTCGAGGGTGTTCAGTGTGAGATCGCGATGATGCAGACCCCGGACGGTCACGGTCGGATCGAGCTGCTCAAATTCCGTGCGCCGGCGGCGGTCAATGCAGAGCCGAAGAACGCTTCGGTAAACACGCTCGGCATACGGCGCGTCATGTTCGTCGTTGACGATGTCGATGAAGTCCTCGCACGCTTGCAGACCCATGGCGCCCAACTCGTCGGCGAAATCGTGCACTACAGGGACATGTCTCGGCTCTGTTACATCCGTGGTCCCGAAAGCATCATTATTGGGCTTGCCGAGCAGCGCGCGTAGAGTATTCCTCGCGTCAGACACGGGACAGCGCCGCCGTGCGTCCGAGCGAAATGCCGGTCGGTTCGAACAACCAAACGCGGTGTGCGCAGCCTTGCGATTTCATGGACCGCGATCGCCCACGGGACGCGTCTAGCGCCAATCGGTGAAGCGATCATCCAATGCGTCAGCAGCAAGTTTTCGCAGCCTCGGAGACGGATCGTTCCTTGCGAGGTCCTGCAGGGCTTCATTCGCGAGTCCGGGAACCAGGCGCTTGGCAACTGTCAGCAGATGTATGCGCGCATCCAGGGGCGATCCGACGATACCGGTTATCGCCATCGTTTGCGCGTCGAACATGTATTGCGGCCAGGTGTCGCGCGCCGAATGAGTCATGAGGTTGATCGACACGGACAGCTCAGCTGGTGCGATCTGCGAGTGCACATCCCTGAATGCATCGTAGAACATCACTTCGCCGCAGCCGAGGTGCCATCGTCCCAATGCTTCGAGGTCCGGTTCGTCGCCGATCTCGTGCGCGCGGAACGGCTCACGCATGCGGTAGATGTCGGTCGCGTAACCCGAACCGCTGTATCCGACTGTCAACAAATTAAAATTGTGGTTGTGGTACGCGTTGTAACCGAACGCCACCGTTTCACGTGCTCCATGCTTCGCAATGTGCGCTTCGGGAACCCAGAAATTGACCCTCAGCAAATAGTCGTCGGTGACGCGCAGGACGATCGACTGGTAGTTGTAGTCGTTGCCGCGCTGGAACTCGCTCGCGTCGGCGGACAGCTGGTCGATCAGCCAATCGCCAAAGAAGTTCTTGTTCGCTGCAAGCCGTTGCAGCATGGGCGCCGACGCGATGATCGAGTCACGATCCCGGAAGTCGACTTCCGCCTCGATGTGTTCGACGTACTCGGCCAGAGAAACTGGTCGGCACGCGACCGAAGGCATCTTGACGGGCATCGGCCTACGCCTGCGCCATCTGATCGAGCGTATCGCGGGCCGCGGAGCGGATCTCGGGATGATTGTCGTCGCACGCCGCATGCATCAACTCGTCGACGGTGGCGAAACCCTCCCTCGCCATGACCTGGATCGCGCGCCAGCGCAGGAAATGCCATTGGCTGGCTCGCAACAGCGAGCACAACTCGGCGAGCCGCGGGTGGGATGTGGCGAGCAGGAAATCGATGGCGAGCGCCCTCCTCGAAGCTCCCACGTCGCTCGGGTAGTAGAACTTCGCAGCCAGTACTTCGCGATCGAATCCCCAAACGAAAGGAAGCTCCCGTTTCAGCGCGAGACGGAGCAGGACCGAAGGTCGGTCGCTGCACAGGTCGTGCGCCGTAAGCCCGTCCGCCGACGCGCGGATAGCGTGATAGCGGTCGAGGTTCCGCTGCTCGATCAACTCGAGCTTCGCTCCGGCGACGAACGTGTCGTTGCGCTCGACCCGAGGCGCCTGGTAGGCCGAGATCGAGACGCGCGCCGAATCGTCGAGTGAAACGTGCACGAGACTCGTGGTGTTCGAATACAGGAACGTCGACGGTTGCTCGGCGCTCGTGCGCGTGGTCACGAGGTCAAGGCGACAGTCCGCGTTCTCGTAGAGCGACAAGCGCCCCGGAACGACGCGTTCGGGGATGTACGCGCCGTCGTGTGCGAGCCTGGATACCTCGCCGGAAACGAGGCGATCCAACGTCGCCGACCGCTGCAACCGATCCAATGCGTGTTCGAAGTGCCGGCGCGTGTCGGCGCTGTCTTGCCGCAACAAATCGGCGCCGGAAACGGCTACCGATTGGATGCAGCTCGCGTCCTCCGGGAGGGTGTCCGAAGACGAAGATGCGGCCCTGCAGAAGATCGCAGCCTGTCCTGCTGTAGGGGATTTCATGCTTCGACAAGCAACTTTCGGTTCCCGCAATGTGACCACCGGCCCACTCGCGTGGGCCGGCGGGATGCTACGAGCTGCGATCGCCGAGATTCACTTGGCGGCGGCGAATACGAAAATAACGGACTTCTGCTCTTCCGTTTCGGAGGCGAGCTGCACCTGACCGGGAAGATCCGGCAGGGCCTTTCCCTTCGCCGCCTCGAACGTCAATACGGCCTTGCTTTCCGGCGATTCGCTGGTCATCTTCGATCCCTTCTATGGTGAGCGGTGCCCGAACATCGGGCCATCTAGCCTAGCAACGAGCACGTGCATCTGCCTAGGCATGTCGGGCAACTTGGCCGTCGGTCCCGGCCGTGTCGGTCGACACCGATATCGGGGGTGGCTGGGGATGGCTCGCCCGCAGGCTTTCGGGCACGTCGGTCAGCGCCGCGTCCCGGATTCGTCCCACACGACGCCGAGCGGATCGAATTCGGTCACGTCGCAGCGCCGTGCGCGGATCCCCAAGCCACAAACCGCGATCGGTCCCTGCTCGAGGGGATCGAGGCCGAACGCCTGCTCGATGTCGCCCTCGTTGATCGCCGCTGTGATGAACGCGCCGAGCCCGAGCTCGGTCGCGGCCAGATAGATGTTCTGCGAGACATGGCCTGCTTCGAGCAGAAGCACGCGATAAGCCTTTGCGTGGTTGCGGTATTTCCAGAAGGTTCGCTGGAAGCGTGCCGCGATCACGACCAGCGCGTGCGCGCCGGACAGGTACTTCTGGCCTGCGACGAAGCGTTCGGCGAGTGCCGTCGCGGTGGCGGCGTCGAGCAAGGCAAGCGGTTCGAGCGCGTGACCGACGACATCGTAGTGATACAAGCCGGCGGCAACCCCTTGCACGCCACGCAGCAGCAGGTATGCCTCCAGCGGGTGCAGCCCGCCGCCGGAAGGGTTGGCGCGCTTGATGACCTGCACACCGGCGAGCGGCTCGCTGACGGCGTGCGCCGCGAAGACGCGCTTCAGCACCGCGGCGAAATCCGCCGGCGCGAGCTCGCTGCTAGGATCGAAATTGCGACAGGTCGTACGCGAACGCAGCAGGCCATCGAGCGCCGTCGTCTCGCAATCCGGCAGGTCGATGCGCGCTTCGCCGCATTGGACGCGGTGCGGCGGCGGCAGCCCGTACTCGTCGACGAGATCGACGAGGGTGCGGTCACGCGTGATGCGTGCATCGTCCGCGACGTCGGTGCCGCGCCAACGGCTGAACATGTGCGCGACTGCCGATAGGGAGCGCCAATGCGTTCCGCGCACGATCTCGTCGCGTCGCCGCATGCCTTCGCGCGCGGGCGCATCGCTGATCAGCAGGCCGCAGTCGAGCAGGCGCGCAAGGACGGCGCGCGAGGCGGTCGATGCGAGGTCTTCATATCGACGCCACGGCGTTTCTCCCACCCGGCCGAGCACGGCCAGCTCTTCGTCGTCGATGTCGACCTCGGTGTCGAGATGAGGTGCCAGCGCGACCCAGCGGCAATGCGAGGCCACCACGTCACGGCCGCCCAGCAGTCCGGCAAGATCGAGGTCGAGCGTCTCGCGCGGTTCGACGAACAGGACACTGCAGCGGCGCAGGCGCGAATCGCTCTCCATCGTGGACATCCGGGTGCAGGCGCTGGAGTTGTCCGGCGCGACGCCCTAAGCTTAGCCGGGCTTCAGATTCCGTCACACACGAAAGGGGAAGGGGACCATGGGCAAGGGCATCGCATCGTCCGAGCAGCTCGACCAGTTGCTCGATCGCCTCGGCACGGACGATCAGTTCCGCGAGAAATTCCTCGGCGATCCGGCGGCAGCGCTCGCCGAACACGGCGTGCAGGTGGATCCGGCCGCGGTGCCGGCGGTGCGCAGTCTTCCCTCGAAGGAAGCGCTGCAGTCGCAGCGCACCGCCATCCGCGCCAAGGTAGATGGCGCCGTCGGCATGGGTTGGTTCCTATTGAACAAGTGACGCTTCGAGGCGTGCGGCCTTCCGCGACAGCGGGAGGTCGCCCTCGGCGGAGTTCCAAGCGGATTTGAACTCGGCGAGTGCATTCCTCGCGGTGTCGGCGTGCCCCGCTTTCAGCTCGAGTTCCGCGACGTCCACGAGGGCCGCGTCGCTGGCTAGCAGGTTCGGCACCTGGCTCGCGAACTCGCCGACGAAATCAGCCGTCGCGAGGCCGCGGTGCTCGGTCAACCAGCGCGCCGTCGCAAGCGCCTGCTCGTCGCGGCCGGCTGCGCGGTATGCGTGCAGCATTGCCACCCGCTTCTGGTAGTAGGCCTTTTCCACAGGCAGCGCCTCCAAGCAGGCGACGGCACCTGCCGCATCGGCGCTGCTGCGCGCTTCGCAGGCCGCTATGCGGGTCAGTTGCCGCAGGCTGTCGTAGCCGCTCGCCTCTGCAGCCGGCGTCAACGCCGCCAGCGCGCGCTCCGCCAGTGCGGGATCGCCGTGGCGCAGTGCGAGCATTGAGGCCACGCCGAGATGAACGTAGCTGCTGAAATCGTAGGTCGCCGGCGCGTTCTTCATGCGGCGCAGCTCGTCGGCGACAAATGCCTTGAGGCTCTCGCCGGCTTTGGCATCACCTTGCGCGAACGCGATCGCCAGGCCCGCGAGGCGCGCGCGCTGCCGCGACGACTCGAGTTTCGCATGGTCGGCGAGCGCTACTGCCGCGTCCGCTGCTGCTCGCGCGCTCGCGAGATGCCCTCGTCCGACCTCGATGGCCGCCTTACGAAGCTGCGCTTCCACGTCGAAGAAGGGGTAGTGATGGGTGTCTTCCTTCGCGAGTGCGGCGGTCGCGCCGGAAGCGTCGCGCTGTGCGATGGGGAGATTGACGGGATCGAGGTAGTTCTGCGGCGAACCCACCTGGCGCGCGGTCGCGTAACTCTTTGCCGCCGCCGTGAAGTCGCCCCTGGCGACCTGTATGTCACCTAGGTACAACCATGCGTAACCGCGGCGTGGATGTTGGCTGGCGGTCACTTTCTGGAAGTACTGCGCGGCCTGCTCGAGGTCGTTGTCGTATTGCCATAGCACCATCGCGAGGTTCTGCGTACCTACCAGATCGTCGGGATACAGCCTGGTGAGCATCGACCATTTCTCGCGCATTGCGTCCGGAGTTCCGAACAACGCAGCGTATCCCTGCGCGATCAGTCGCTCGCGAACGCTCAGGTGATTGAGGTCGCGCACCGCATTCGTCACGGCTTCGTGTGCCTTCGCCTTCTGGCTGGTGCTGTAGTAGACGTTGGCGAGGCCGAGATAGGCCTGCGCGAACTGCGGATCGAGCGAAATCGCCTGGTTGAACAGCGTCAGTGCCTCGCCTCCGCGTCCTCCGGCGACGGCCTGCAGTCCGAGCGAGTACGCCTTCAGCGCATCGAAGTTGCGCGTCGTCACCTCGGCCAACGGCGCGCTGGTCTCACCGATGCTCGCGATCGATTCGCCGAGACGGCCGCGCATCTTCTTCAATAGGTCGTCCATCGCCGGCAGTACCGCGGCCTCGCCGACGCCTTCGACCGAGTCGCTGTAGACCGACGTCTGCGTGTTCGGATCGACGATCTCCGCCGTCAATCGGACGCGACCACCCACTTCCGCGACCGTGGGCAGAACGACCGCACGTGCCCCTTCGCGCAGCGCGACCTCGGAGCCAATCGCACGATCGACCGCGGTCGCCGACGGATCGCGCTCCATGCGTTTCAACGCATCGCGGACCTGCAGTTCCGGCATGACATTGACGTAGCGCGACTGCTCGAGCCCGATGCGGAAAGCCGTTTCCAGCGAGTCGTCGAAAACCTTGTGTCCGGTCAGATTCCTGAGGTCGCCGACAACGACCCAGTCGCGGTTGGCGAACGCGATCGCCGGCGCGGGCTTGAACAGGTACCACGCAGGAACCGCGAGCAGTACCACCAATGCGAGCGCTTCACCGATGATCGCGACCGGGCGACGCCAGACGGGCATCTCGCGGTACGCCTTGCCGGACCAGGCCGGTGCGCGCAACGGTGCGTAGCCTTCCTCGCCGACCTCGAACACGGGCACGAGGTCCGGCACGCCCTTGAAACGGTAGCGCCCGTGCGTGCGCCAGCGCACCCGCGCGAGCTTTTCGCCGAGCTCGCCTTGCGCACGGTGCGCGATGTCGTAGGCGGTGCCCGACATCAGGATCTGGCGCGGCAGCGCGAGACCCATGAGGCGCGCCGCGATCGGCTTGACGAGGCCTTCGACCTCGGTCTGCTTGGCGCCGCGGCGGACGTCGTCGGCGCTGTTGTCCCAGACGACGATGTCACCGACGTGGATGCCGATGCGCGCGGCGAGTTCGGTCTTCTCCTGCGTGCCGAGTTCGCTGAGTTCGCGCTGGTAATCGAGTGCGTAGGCGACCGCCTGGATCGGCCGCTCGAACACGAGCAGGAAACCGTCGGTCTTGTCGATCTCGCGGCCACCGTGCTGCTGCATGAGCGAGCGCGCGAGACGATCGTGCTTGCGGATGAGGTCGGCCGCCCGCTGGTCACCGAGGCGTTCGACGAGTGCGGTCGAATCGACGAGGTCGCTGAGGACGAGCGTGCGCAGCACCGACGTCGTGCTGCCGGTCATGCCGTCGATCCGCGCTGATTCGTCTGCAGTCACCCTGCTTGCCGCCCCTTTGCTGCATTCGCACCATTTTGCGCCGGATACCCGACGATGGCCAGCGATACGCCCGAAAACGATTACAAGGCGTTTCGTTGCCGCCGCTCGCGCCAGCCCTCCCGTGCCGGCTAGGCCGGCCCGGTCAGGATGCCGGCCAGATCGCGTTGAGCGGGTCGAACTCGATTTCGTTGCGTTCCGCTCCGCGCACGCCGAATCCGGTCACGGCGAGCGGGCCTTCCTCGAGCGGATCGAGGCCGAACGCCTGCTCGATGTCGACCTCGTTGATCGCCGCGGTGATGAAGGCGCCGAGGCCGAGTTCGGTGGCGGCGAGATACATCGTCTGCGACAGGTGACCGACGTCGAGGATCACGGCGCGGTACGCCTTGGCGTGATTGCGGTATTTCCAGAAGGTGCGGCGGAAGCGCGTGGTCGGCATGACCATCACGTGGGCATCGACGAAGTAGCCTTGCGCCGCGACGAAGCGGCGTGCGGTCGACGCCGCCTCCTCCGCGTCCATCGCGCGGATGGGTTCGAGCGCATGGTCGACCGGGTGATAGTGGTACAAGCCGGGATCGACGCCGTCGACGTGCTGGACCAGCAGGTAGGCTTCGGTCGGGTGGAGCGCGCCCGCCGAAGGAACTCCCTTCTTCAGCAGCTGGACTCCGGGCGCATAGTCGTGCACGACACGGGCGCCGTAGGCGCGATATAGCACGGCCGACAACTGCTCCCGCGTCAGCGCGTGCGTGCGGTCGAAGTTTCGGCAGGTGACGCGGTGGTCGAGCAGCGCATCGATCGCGCTCGGTGCCGGAACCGTCAGCTTCCGGCGCTGCGATGGCGGGGTCCGCTCGCGCACGGGCGGAGGCGAAGGCCCGAGGCGATCGAGCAGGCTGTCCTGGGTGATTTCGGCCAGGCGTTCCTGCGCCGCTTCGGTGTCGATGTCGCTCCAGCGTGATGCGTAGTGGTTTGCAGCGGCGACGGCGCGCCAATGCGTGACGCGCACCAGCCGGTCGCGCGCGTCCATGTCGCTGCCTTCGACGACGAACAACGCCTTGGCGCGCAAAGCCTCGACGACCGCCGCGTCCGCTTCGAACGCGTCGTACGGGCGCCAATCGGTCGGCGATGCCGCCATCGCGACCGCCGCTTCGGCGGGCGACACGACGACTTCGCCCGCGAGGTGCGGGGCGAGGGCGACCAGGTCGACCGGCTTGCGCAGTCCGTCGCCGCCGACGGCGAGCAGGGCGAGATCGAATTCGAGCCTCTCGCGGGGCTCGATCAGCAAATGGGCACAGCGGCGCAGGCGCATCGACTTCCTTGCATCAACGGGAAAGGGGGACGTGCGGAGGAGAATCGCTCCGAACCTTGCCGTTCACCGGCGGCGGCCGGGTCGAGCATGGGGCACCGCGCTCCTTCGCGACGGACGTGCCGCCGCTCCGCCCGCGGAACCGGGAGCGGCCGCCTCCGCCGATCGGCATGGAATTCGCATTGCATTTCAGTAACAGCATGACTAAGTTTGGCGCGCGGTTAAACCGCGTCCGTATCGGCCATCGGCCATCAGAAGGGGAAATCCATGAGCGACGCCACACTCACGACCGAACAGGCCATCAAGCTGTTGCGGGAACTGGCGAGCAACGACGGGTTTCGCGCCCGTTTCGAGGAGAAGCCGGCCGCGGCTCTGGTCGAACTGGGCATCCCCCATGAGACCGTCGTCAACCTCCGGGCGGCCTGCCTCGCGCCGCTGAAATTGGCCGAAAAAGCCAAGTTCTCGTCCGCGATGAAAGAGCTGGGGGACAGCGCCGTCCAGTGCGTGGACAAGATGATCATCCCCAATCTGCGTCTCGACTACGGCAGCCGGAGTTAGTGCGCTTGGCCGCCGCCGCCCAGCACTGACCGTACGTTCTGCATCCGCTTGGCGAGCGTCGGCACGCGCTCGGCATCCGGCCATGCCTGTCGGAAGGCGTCCAGGCCGGTTCTCGCCGCATCCTTGTCCGTGGCGACGGTGAGCTCGGCGATCGACAGCAGCGCGAGGTTCGAGCGCAGCACGTTCAACGCAGTCAGTTCGCGCTGGCTGTTGTACTCGGCGTAGGCCCGACCGCGGTGCGCCGTCAGCCACCGGGCTTCGGCCAGCGCCTCCGTGTTCTTTTTCGCTGCGATGTACGCATCGAGCAGGGCGGCGTGCGAAAGGTAGAGCTCGTCGCCCGTCGCCTTCGATCGAAGCAGCTCGATGGCCTGGTCGGGTCGATTGTTCGCACGCAGCTCCTCGGCCTGCGCGATCGCGAGCATCTGATCCAGCGCCGCATGGGTGCCCTTGCCGGCTTCCGCGAGATTGGCGCGGGCAGGCGCGTGTGCCTGGCCCGATTCCGCGCGCTGCGCCATCAGGTAGTCCGCGAGCAGCAACTCGAACTCGGTATCGGCGCGATCGACGTCGTCGGAGGACGCCTTCAACAACGCGGCACCCTCGTCGCGATAGCTCGTCAGCGCCTTGGCGAGCAGCGGATCGGATGAACCGACGGCGGTTCGCAGCGCGAGGTCGACACCGAGGGATCGGCGATCCACGCGCGACGGAGCGGATGCGGCCCCCGCTGGCGCGGCAACGTGCATGACGTCGTCGAGCTTCCCTTGATCGATGGCCATGGCGACGCGGACCCAGGACTTTTCGGAGTCCTGGCCGGGGGCCGAACCCTTGTCGAGCAATTCCTTCGCCTTGGCGAACTTGCGCTGGGCCGCATATGTCGCCGCGTAGTATTCGTTCTGCGTCAACACACCGGCGGCGTTGGCCCTTTCGAAGCTGTCGACCGCTTCGCCGAATCGTTCGGTCCCCAGATACAACGTGCCCAGCAACTGATGGCTGACGCCGCGATGGGGATTCTGTTCCGTGGCGGACTTCTTCGCGGCAGCGATCGCGGCGTCGTACGATCCGCCGGACAGCCAGAGGAAGTACGCGTACGATCCCGTGGCGGCGAAGAAGTCCGGATACAGTTCGGCCAATACCTTCCATTTCTGCAGGGAAGCCGATGGCGTCGCCAACGAGGCGCTCCAGGCATCCAGATAGAGTGAATCGCGCGGCGACAATCGCTCGCTTTTCGCGGCGGCCTGCTTCAGCTGCTCGGACGCGTCCTGGTTCCGGTCCATCAGGAACAGCACTCGCGCCATGCCGATCCTGGCCAGCGTGAAATCCGCATCGAGCTTGATCGCCTGCTCGAACAGTGGCAACGCATCCTTGTAGCGATATCCCACATAGGCATCGATCGCGAGCGAGTACGCGCGCAGCGCCTCCAGGTTCGCCGTCGCCACGTTCGCGAGCGGCCGGGTCTCCTTGGCCACCGTGGCGAGTGCTTCGCCGAGGCGAACGCGCAGCTTCTGGGATACGGTATCGAGCGAAGGCAACACGGAGTTGACGCCCAGACCGTCCGCCGATTCCGAGTACACCGTCGTCTGCGTGGTCGGATCGACGACCTCGGCGGTGACCCGGACGCGACCGCCGATTTCCGCGACGGTCGGCAATATCAACGCGCGCGCGCCGTCGCGCAAGGCGATCTCCGCGCCGACGACGCGGTCGATCGACGTCTTCTCGGGGTCCTTCCGCATCAACCCGATCGTCTCGCGCGCCTTGAGATTCGACAGCACGTTGACGTAACGGGATTGCTCGAGGCCGATACGGAACGCGGTCTGGATCGAATCGTCGAAACGCGTGTCGCCGGTCAGGTTCTTGAGATCGCCGACGACGACCCAGTCGCGATTGGCGAACGCGATCGCCGGGGCGGGCCGGAGCAGATACCAAGCGGGTATCGCGAGCATCAGCAGCAGTGCGGCCACCTCGATACCGAGCGTCGCCGGACGGCGCCAGAACGGCACTTCGCGGTGCGCCTTGCCCGACCACGGCGGCGCTTTCAGCGGCGCGAACCCCTCGTCGCCGACTTCGAAGACGGGAATCGGATCGGGTACGCCCTTGAAGCGGTAGCGCCCGTGCGTGCGCCAGCGGAGGGTTTCGAGGCGCTCGCCGAGTTCGCCCTGCGCGCGATGGGCGAGCGCATGCGCGACGCCGGAAAGCAGGATCTGGTTCGGCAGTGCGAGTTGCGTCAGACGTGAGGTGATCGGCTTGACGAGGCCTTCCACCTCGATCGGCTTGGCGCCGCGCGCGATGTCCTCGGCGCTGTTGTCCCAGGCGACGACGTCTCCGACATGGATGCCCACGCGCGCGGCGAGCATGCTGCCTTCCGTCGCGTTGAGCTCGCGCAAAGCGCGCTGGTAATCGATCGCGAACGCGACCGCCTGCACCGGCCGCTCGAACATGAGCAGGAAGCCGTCGGTCTTGTCGATCTCGCGACCGCCGTGCAGCGGCAGCAGCGCGCGCGCGAGGCGGTCGTGCTTGCGGAACAGCTCGGCGGCGTGCTGGTCACCGAGTCGCTGGGTCAGTGCGGTCGAATCGACGAGGTCGCAGAGCACGAGCGTGCGCAACAGCGGAATTGCCGTGGCTTGCGGTATCGGCGCTGACGGATGAAGCAATGCGTTCATGCCTTACTGCCTTCCAGCGCGCTGCGGGAGCGACGCGTCCTGCTGATCCAGGTGCGACGGGGCATGCGTCGCCGCCGGATTCGTGCTTCGACGGCCGCGGGGCATGGGGCCGGGCGATTCGCCGCATGTGCGCGCTGGTCCATCATTCGCTCCCGCGCGCCCGGAGCCGTGTTCTCGGTTCAGACCACGCAGCGCACGCTGCCGGGTATCGCCACATGATAACCGTCGCCGCCGCGGCCCTTTGCTTCGTACAACGCCGCATCGGCGTCGCTGTACCAGACCGCCCAGTCCGCATGCTCGCCGCACAGGCTGCCACCGACGCTGACGGTGATCGCGAGGCCGTCCTTGCAACCCGGGAAGCGCAGTGCGCGTACCGCGCCGATGATCTGGGTCGCGCGCGCGCAGAGCTCCTCTTCGCCGGTGACCTGCATGAGCAGCGCGAATTCGTCGCCGCCGAGACGACAGGGGACATCGACCGACGAGGCTGCGTTCTGCACCTCTTCGGCGATCGCGCGCAACACCTGGTCGCCGACGAGGTGGCCGCAGCGGTCGTTGATCTGCTTGAAGCGGTCGAGATCGACGAGCAGCAGCGCGAGCACGGTACCGGGCAGGCGGTGCTCGCCGAGCCGCTCGAGGAACATGTAGAGGCCGCGCCGGTTGCACAAGCCCGAGAGTTCGTCGGTCTGCACGAGGCGTTGCGCGGTGGACAGCTGGGTGCGCGTCTGGCGCAGCGAATCGAGCGTGACCATGAGGTCCTCGTTGCGGCGCTTCAGGCTCTGGATGAGCTGCTGCTCGCTCGCGACGAGGTAGGAGAACGAGCGGCGCATGAACTGGGCGAGCAAACGCGGTTCCGTCGAGATGAGGTGTTCGAAGGTTTCCTGGTCGACGATACGCAGGGTCGTGGGGCCGAATGCGACCGCGTTGGCCACGCGCGTATGGCTGCCGATGAACAACACGAGTTCGCCGAAGAACTCGCGCGCGCCGATGATCTTGTCGGGCAGGCCGTCGCCGAATTCGAGCTGCACCTGGCCGGCCTCGACGATGAACATGCTGCGGCCGAGCTCGCCGCGGCGGAAGATCACCTCGCCCTGGCTCACCTCGCGCGCGACGCCGACGCGGGCGAACAGCGCGAACTCGTCTTCCGACAGTTGACGGGGCAACAGGGATGGGCGCAGCGGGGTCGCGGAGAGCGCGTGCGCGAGTTCGCTGGTCGACTCTGCCTTGTCGCTGGACACTCGAACCTCCCCCTAGGGGCCCGATCAATGGGTCATGGTAACCCATGTGGCCGACGGGCTGGCACGGAGTGACAAGGAGTGTCGTAAGAAAACAGCTATTCCGGCTGTGAGCCAAGCGCCCTTCGAGCGTGCGAAGCCTGTTGCACGGATTGCGCGAGGGCGCCGCAGGCGACGTGGCGGCGCGGGTGGCGTCTCCGTGCTGTCATGCCGCACGGGCAAGCTGGAGGAGGTTAGGCCCGGTTCTTGCTTGGCCTGACTTGCCAGCCGCCCTGGCTCCCGGCCGCTCCCGCGGCGATCCAGGGCATGGCCGGCATCGGAACGGCTCGACCCGGCGCACTCCCCAGCTGCCCGGGTCCCCTCTCTCCCGGCCTGTTCCGATGCCGGTCGGCTGCACCTTCCGGCCCTCTCTCCCGGAAACACGAAGCCCGCCGCTCTCCCCGCGGCGGTCTTCGTGTGCCTGTTCGCCGGGCGCCGGTCAGGCGGCGCGCGGCGTGGCGCCGTGGAACTGCTCCTCCTCGGTCGAGCCGGCGAGGGCGGTCGTCGAGGACAGCCCCTGCTGGATCGTTTGCGTGACCGCGTCGAAGTAGCCCGTGCCGACCTCGCGCTGGTGCTTGACCGCGGTGAAGCCGCGTTCGGCCGACGCGAACTCGGCTTCCTGCAGTTCGACGAACGCGCTCATCTGCCGACGCGCGTAGCCGTGTGCGAGGTTGAACATCGAGTAGTTGAGCGAGTGGAAGCCGGCCAGCGTGATGAACTGGAATCGGTAGCCCATCGCCGCCAGCTCCTTCTGGAATTTCGCGATCGTCGCGTCGTCGAGGTTCTTCTTCCAGTTGAAGCTCGGGCTGCAGTTGTAGGCGAGCAGCTTGCCGGGATATTTCGCGTGGATCGCCTCGGCGAATGCACGCGCGAACGCGAGGTCGGGCTTGCCGGTCTCGCACCAGACGAGGTCCGCGTAGGGCGCGTAGGCGAGGCCGCGGCTGACCGCCTGATCGAGGCCCTTGCGCGTCTTGTAGAAGCCTTCGACCGTGCGCTCGCCGGTGGTGAACGGGCGGTCGTTCTCGTCGATGTCCGACGTGACCAGGTCGGCCGCCTCGGCGTCGGTGCGCGCGACGAGCAGGGTCGGCACGCCGCAGACGTCCGCCGCGAGGCGCGCGGCATTGAGCTTCTCGACCGCCTCGCGCGTCGGCACGAGCACCTTGCCGCCCATGTGGCCGCACTTCTTCACCGACGCGAGCTGGTCCTCGAAATGGACGCCCGCTGCGCCCGCCTCGATCATCGCCTTCATGAGTTCGAACGCGTTGAGCACGCCGCCGAAGCCGGCCTCGGCGTCGGCGACGATCGGCTGCAGGAAATCGACGCCGTCGTTGCCTTCCGCGTGCGCGATCTGGTCCGCGCGCAGCAGCGTGTTGTTGATCCGCTTGACGACCATCGGCACCGAGTTGGCCGGATAGAGCGACTGGTCCGGATACATCTCGCCGGCGATGTTGGCGTCGGCCGCGACCTGCCAGCCGGACAGGTAGATCGCCTTGAGGCCCGCCTTCACCTGCTGCATCGCCTGGTTGCCGGTGAGCGCGCCGAGCGCGTTGACGAACGGCTCCCGGTGCAGCGAACCCCACAGCTTCTCGGCACCGAGGCGAGCGAGCGAATGTTCGACCGCGATCGTGCCGCGCAGGCGCACGACGTCTTCGGCGGTGTAGTTGCGCGTGACGCCGTGCCAGCGCGGGTTGTTGCTCCAGTCCAGCTTGATCTGTTCGGCGGTCGGCAACTGCGTCTTCATGGCAACCTCGTAGCAGTGGAAGGGGCTTGTGGTGAGATATGCGGCCCTGGACGGCCGCTTTTGCCATGCGATCAGGGACGATCGCACAGGTATTCGTACGCCTCGAGGGTGAGGAAATCGGCCAGCGCGTCGGCGCGCGTGAGGCGAGCGAGCAGGGTCGCGGCTTCGCTGACGCGCGCCTGGCCGGGCATCGCGGTGGCGGCGAGTAGCGCGCGCGCGGTCGCGAGCGACGCGTCGAACGCCGCGAAGTCGATCGGCGCACCGTCGTCGAACGCGAGCGGCGTGGAAACGCCGTCGTCGGCGCGATGCAACCATTGCCACAGCTGCGCTCGAGAAATCTCCGCGGTCGCGGCGTCTTCCATGAGATGGTGGATCGGCACGCAGCCCTGGCCGTCGATCCATGCGGCGAGGTAGCGCAGGCAGATCTCGATGTTGCCGTCGAAGCCGGCACGCGTGATCGTGCCCGGGCTCGGCGCGAGCAGCGTGTCGCGATCGGCGACGACGTCGTCGCGCGTGACCTGCAGCTGGTTCGGCATCGGCATATGCGCGTCGAACACCTCGCGCGCGACCGCGACGAGCGCGGGATGCGCGACCCAGGTACCGTCGTGTCCGGCGGTGACCTCACGCAACTTGTCCGCGCGCACCTTCGCGAACGCGGCAGCGTTCGCCGCGGCGTCGTGGTTGATCGGGATCTGCGCGGCCATGCCGCCCATCGCGAACGCGCCGCGACGGTGGCAGGTGCGGATCAGCAGTTCCGAGTAGTGGCGCAGGAACGGCACGGTCATGAGCACCTGGCCGCGCTCGGGCAACACGCGATCGCGATGCGCGCGCAGCGTCTTGAGGTACGAGAAGATGTAGTCCCAGCGGCCGCAGTTGAGGCCGGCGACACGCGTGCGCAGCGCGTGCAGGATCTCGTCCATCTCGAACACGGCCGGCAGGGTCTCGATCAGCACGGTCGCCTTCATCGCGCCCTGCGGCAGTCCGAGCACGGCCTCGGCGTGATCCATCACGTCGTTCCACAAGGCCGCCTCGCGATGACTCTCCATCTTCGGGAGGTAGAAATACGGGCCGCGGTCGCGCGCGTGCAGCGCGACCGCGTTGTGGTACGCGAACACGCCGAAGTCGAACAGCGCGCCGGACATCGCCTTGCCGCGAACTTCGACGTGGCGCTCGGGCAAATGCCAGCCGCGTGGGCGCACGACGAGCACGGCGGGATCGGCACCGACCGCGTACGCACGACCGTCGACGGCGCGGTAGTCGATCGTGCCGGCGACCGCATCGCGCAGGTTGAGCTGGCCGTCGACGAGATTGGCGAACGTCGGCGCGGTCGAGTCCTCGAAGTCGGCCATGAACACGTTCGCGCCCGAGTTGAGCGCGTTGATGATCATCTTGCGGTCGACCGGGCCGGTGATTTCGACGCGGCGGTCCTGCAGCGCCGCGGGGATCGGCGCGACGCGCCAGTCCATTTCACGGATCGCGCGCGTCCCGGGCAGGAAATCCGGCAGCTCGCCCGCGTCGAAGCGCGCCTGGCGTTCGCGGCGCGCCGCGAGCAGTGCGCGTCGGCGCGCATCGAAGCGCTCGTGGAGGTCGGCGAGGAACGCGAGCGCGCCGGCGTCGAGCACTTCGGCCTGGCGGGCGTCGAGGCGATGGCTGAGGCGGGCCTGCGACAGGTCTTCGACGGTAGCGCTCATGGACCGATTCCGTGGTGCGATGCGGCAAGCCTAGGCGCGGAAACTTGACTTTGACAAAGCAAACGTTTCAATGCGATACATTGACTTATTCAAAACATGACCAAGTGTTTGAATCCACGGATGAAGCAGGCCGATCGATCCAGCCGTGACCCATCGCGCGATGCGCCCAAGCCGGAGCGCCGCAAAGCGGCGCGCTCGAGTCGTGGCAGTGAGCCGGCGCAACCACCGCGGTTCTATTACAAAGGCAGCCGGCTCAAGCAGTTGCGCGCGTTCTGCATGATCGTGAAGCTCGGCACGCTGTCGCGCGCGGCGGAAGCATTGTTCCTGTCGCAACCGTCGGTCAGCCTGCAGTTGCGCGCGCTCGAACAGGAACTCGGGGCGACCCTGATCGAGCGCCGCCGCCGGCGCGTCGCGCCGACGCGAGAGGGGCAGGCGTTATACGACCTCGCGCTGCCGCTCATCGAGGGACTCGACCAGCTCGACCAGCGGTTCCGCGCGCTGCGCTCGGGGCTCGCCGGCGGCGAGCTGCACGTCGCGGCCGGCACCTCGACGATCCAGTACCTGCTGCCGGGCTTCGTCGCCGCGTTCCGCGAGCAGCATCCCGGTGTGAAGCTGCAGCTGCACAACGTGACCGGCAAGGACGGGCTCGCCCTGCTGCGCTCGGACCACGTCGATTTCGCGATCGGCTCGATGCTCGACGTGCCGAACGACCTCAGCTACGAGCCGGTGCAGTCGTACGATCCGATGCTGATCGCACCGCCCGACCATCCGCTCGCGAAGCTGCGCGACGTGCGCCTCGAGGACCTGTCGCCATACGGCCTGATCCTGCCGCCACAGCGCCTGACGACGTATCGCCTCGTCGACCTCATCTTCCAGCAGCGCAAGGTGCCGTTCCGCGTCGCGATCGAAGTCGGCGGCTGGGAGGTGATCAAGCAGTACGTCTCCCTCGGCCTCGGCATCTCGATCGTGACGGGCATCTGCATCGGCGACGAGGACCGCGCGCGCCTCGCCGTGCGCAACATGAGCGCGTACTTCCCGCAGCGCAGCTACGGTGTCGTCGTGCGCAAGGGCAAGTACCTCAGCAGCGAGGCGCGGGCATTCATCGACCTCGTGCGGCCCGGCCTGTTCACGCGCCGTGACTACTGGGAGGCAGGACATTCCGAACGCTGAGCGGCGTACGATGGCGCCCTCCCGCGGAGCGCCCCGATGGAAATGCCCAAGCCTGGTCCGGATCACGCGCGCCTTACGCGCTTCGTCGGTGCGTGGAGCGGCGACGAACAGCTGTCGCCTTCGCCCTGGGGCGCAGGCGGCGTCGCGATCGGGCGCTTCGCGTTCCGCGTCGGCGTTGACGGCACGGCGCTGCTGCAGGACTACGAGGAGGAGAAGGAAGGACAGGTCGCTTTCCGCGGCCACGGCGTGTTCATCGTCGACCCCATGTCACACGACATCGCGTGGTGGTGGTTCGACAGCTTCGGTTTCGCGCCGGATCCGCCCGCGCGCGGCCGCTGGGACGGCGACACCTTGCGCATGGAGAAGCACACGCCGCGCGGCGCCGCGCGCTACACGTTCGTGCTCGACGGCGACGCGCTGCGCTTGCGCATCGAGAACCGCTTCGCCGGGCAGGACGACTACGTCGAGTTCATGCGCGGCGATTACCGCCGGATGCGCTGACCGGCGGACCGCGCTCAGCGCTGCGCGATCGGCAACGCCGGCGGACCGCGCCCACGCAGGCGGCGCAGCATGCGCGCGGCGAAGCGGAACAGCTTCGGCAGCAGCCACGCGACGACGCCGAGGAACAGCACGAGCGCGACGAGGAACGCGAACGGGTGCGCGATCGCGAGCCAGAGCCCGCCGAGTACGAGGCCGTCCTCGCTCGCGCTCGCGGTCCAGTTGGTGAACGGCTCCGGCGACGTGTTGATCGCGGCGCGCCCGCCGCTTTTCGCCAGATGCGTGCCGCTCGTGATGAGGCCACCGACGATCGCGGCGGCCATCTGCGCCGCCGGCGTCGCGTCACCCATCGCGCCCCAGGCGAGGAACGCGCCGGCCGGGATGCGGATGAACGTATGCAGCGCGTCCCAGAACGAGTCGAACGCGGGAATCTTGTCGGCGAGGAATTCACCGACCGTCATGATGCCGGCCGCCGCGAGCACCCACGTATGCTGCAGGACGAGCAGGGGTTCGGGCAGGTGCAGGTAGCCGTAGCGGCCGAGCAGGCCGACCACGAGGATCGTCACGTACAGGCGGATCCCGCTGGCCCAGGCAAGGCCTCCGGCGAGCGCGAGTTGCGACAACGAATCCATCACGCCTCCGAGCGCTCCCGTGCAGCGACCGGCCGGGATCGCCCGACCAGTGGACATCCGCCTGCGGCGCCGTTTCTGCTAGCGTGGCGCCTTGGCCATTGCTGTCGTTCCAGGTGCTCCATGATCCGCTGGCTCCTGCTCGCCGCCACGATACTCGGATTCATTTTCGTCTTCACCACGCGCAGCCCGACGTTGCTCGGCGTTGGACTGGTGCTCGGCATCGTCGGTTTCATCGGCTTCGTGTTCTCGCTCGCCGCCGATCGCGTGTCGGCGAGTTCGCGTCCGGATACCGCGATGGCATCGCCGACGGATCTCGCAGCGATGCGCAAGCCCGCGACGCGGCCGCTGCCACCTGCGCCGCGGCCGCCCGCTTCGGCGCCGTCGTCGGGCCAAACGTCGCCGCCTTCGGCGCCGCGTTGAAGTCGCGGGGCGTCGCGCCGCACCGCGTCGTGCGCCCCAACGCGGGTTGACGCAGAATCCCGTGGTCGCGTCCTGCGACGCCATGACGGGAGATTTGGCGTGACCATCGAATCGCTGCTCATCTTTCTGATCGTGGGTGCGGTCGCCGGCTGGCTCGCCGGGCAGATCGTGAAGGGCCACGGCTTCGGCCTGGTCGGCAACATCGTGGTCGGCATCGTCGGCGCGTTCCTCGCCGGCTTCCTGCTGCCGCGCCTGGGACTCATGATCGGTGGCGGCCTCGTCGCGGCGATCATCAACGCGGCGATCGGCGCGATCATCCTGCTCGTGCTCATCGGCCTGTTCAAACGCGCGACGTGAATGCACGCCAGGGGTGAATCCGGGCCGGCGCAAGCCGGCCTTTTTCGTTCCCCCCGCTCGGCGACTTGACGCCGCGCGCCGACGCGCCAAGCATCGGTGCATGCGATCGACCGATGCCGATGCCTTCCTGCCGCTTCCCGCGCCGCCACTGCTCGATCGCGAGGCGATCCACGTGTGGATCCACGACACCGGTGAAACGCGGCCGCGCGCGGTGCGCGACGCCGCGCGCGCGACGCTCGACCGCTTGCTCGGTGGCTATGCGGGCGACGACCGCGCGCCGGTGATCGAAACCGGCGCCCATGGCAAGCCGTTCGCACCGGCGCTGCCGTGGCTCGACTTCAACCTCAGCCATGCCGGCCCGTACGTCGCCATCGCGTTCGCACGCGGCCAACCGCTCGGCATCGACATCGAGCCGCTCGATCGCCGCGTCGCCGTCGACGGGGTCGCGGCGCGATTTTTCGGAGCGGCCGAAACGGCGGCGCTCGACCGCATCGAACCCGGCGCCCGCCAGCCTGCGTTCCTGCGCCTGTGGACGCACAAGGAAGCCGTGTTGAAAGCGCTCGGCGACGGCCTCGGCTTCGGCCTCGATCGCATCGAATTCGACCTTGCCGACGACGGACACGTAGCCCGCCTCGGTCGCCTCGCCGCCGAAGCCGGCCACCCGTCCGACTGGCAGCTGCGGCCGTTCGAGCCGGTGCCCGGGGTGGTCGGCTGCCTCGCCTGGCGAGGCGCGCCACGCGTGGTGCAACCGTTACGACTCGTGTCGTGACGACGGAATCGCGACGTTCCGGCGCGGTGGACCGTCCTTTGCAGCAGATGGCCGACGGACAGACCAGCTACGTGGACGCGGTACCCTCGGGATCGGGCTTCGGCCAGACGCTCGACCGGGTGACCCTGGAGCGCGCGCGGCGCGGCGACATGACCGCGTTCGCGGCGATCTACGACCGCTTCGGCGGTGCCTGCTACACGCTCGCGTTGCGCGTACTCGGTGAGCCGGCGGCTGCGGAGGACATCGTGCAGGACGTGTTTCTCAAGATGTTTTCGACGGTGCGTGGCTTCCGCGGCGATGCCCCGTTCGGCGCGTGGCTCAAGCGGCTGACCGCGAATGCGACGATCGACGTGCTGCGCGCGCGCCAGCGCTACCAGGGCGACGACGTCGAGGCGTTGTTCGAAGCGATGCCCGCGGTCGCCGCGGATGCGGAGGACGGGGTCGACGCGTGGTCGCTGTTGATGCGGTTGCCGCCGCGCGCGCGCGCCGTGGTCGTGCTGCACGAGGTCGAAGGCTACACGCACAAGGAAATGGCGGAACTGTTCGGGCAGAGCGAGAGTTATTCGAAGTCGATCCTCGCGCGCGCACTGAAGCGGCTCAATGACGACGCGGGCGGATCAGCGGAGGTGCAGGATGAAACATGAACGTGCGACGGCGCGCGGATTCGATCCGCGACGCCTGCCGGAATTCGCTCCGGACCCGGCACTGTGGTCGCGCATCGCCGCGGCCCAGCAGCGCCGCGTGTCGGTGCGCCGCTGGCAGCGTGCCGCGTTCGGCGGCGCGCTCGCCGCGTCGGTCGCCGCAGCCGTGCTGGTCGCCGGCCGGTTCGGCGTCGCACCCGTGGCACCGGCCGCGACGGCTGCGATGCAGGACGAATCGCGCACGCTCGAGGGCGAATGGCACCGGCTCGCCGGCACACGGGCGGCCGCGCTCGGCTCGACGCGCCTGCGCGCGATCGACGCGGAGCTGCAGGCCGCTTACGATCGTGGCGCAGCCACGGACGAACTCGCGTCGTTGTGGCAGCAGCGCAACCGGGCGCTGCGCGGATTGATCGCGGCGATGCAGGACGGCGCCTACGGGCGCGCGTCGAGCATCACGCAGTTGTGAATGACGAGGCAGAGGTAACGAAATGAGCAGGCAGATGCACAACACGGTACCGCGCGCGGTACGTTCGCTCGCCCTGGCACTCGCGCTCGCCACCGGCGGCGCCTATGCGGACAGCGCGACGCCGCTCGCCGGCAGCGTCGCCGCGGCCGCCTTGCGCGGCGAAGCGGGCGCGAGCGCCGGCGCCGAGCAGCGCCTGCGCGCGGAACTGCGCGCCGTGATGACCGAACTCGTCGAGAGCGGCGCATTCGGCGCGGCGCCCCCGCACGAGATCCGTCTCGACATCGATGCGCCGGCGCAACGCGTGAGCAACCTCGGCCTGCTCGTCGACAGCGCGCGCGACGATCGCGACGGCGTGCACGTGCTCGCGATCACGCCGGGCGGCGCCGCCGAGAAGATGGGCCTGCGCAGCGGCGACGTGCTCGTCGCGGTGAACGGCACGGCGCTCGCGAACACGGACGGCGCGGCGGCGGCGTTGCGCCGCTCGGTCGACCAGCTGCCCGACGGCGCGCAGCTCGCGTTCGACGTGCAACGCGATGGTCGCCGGCAGACGCTCGCCGGCACGCCGTCGAGCGTGTACTTGCCGGCGATGCACCTCACCGTCGGTGACGGCGCGCAGGTTGCGGCAGGCGGCGGTGGCGGCGGCACTACGCCAGCGAGCACCGGCGGTTGCGGTCGCGTCAGCGATTTCGACGTCGCGCCGCGCGGCGACCACCTGCACGCGGCGAAGATCATCAGCATCGACGGCGTTTCGCCGGGGCCGACCGGCACGCGCGCGTACCGCGTGAGCGCGGGTCGGCACGCGATCAAGGTGACCGAGCAGATCGAGGGTCGCTACCTGTCGTTCAACGATCGCGCGCGCAATTCGGCGATCGGCAACGACCGTTACAAGACCCTCGACGTCGACGTGCCGCCGGACACGACCGTATTGATCGCGGCGCGCCTCAACGAGGACAAGCGCAACGAGTGGAAGGACGGCGCGTACTGGGATCCGGTGGCCTGGAAGCAGACGACCGAAAGCTGCCGCTGATCCGCGTGGCGCGCGCGTCGACACACGCGCGCGCTTGCGCGATCATCGTCGGATGACCGCGCTCAGCGTCAACGTCAACAAAATCGCCGTCCTGCGCAATTCGCGCGGACATGCCGAACCCGATCCCGTGCTTGCGTCGCGCATCGCGATCGGGGCCGGCGCACACGGGATCACCGTGCATCCCCGCCCGGATCAACGCCACATCCGCGTCGACGATGTCGCGCGCGTCGGTGCGGAAGTCGCTGCGTGGAACGCGCGCGACCGCGCCGTCGAGTACAACCTCGAGGGCAATCCGTTCGCGCCGTCGCGCGGCAGCTATCCCGGCTTCGTCGAACTCGTGCGTCGCACGCGCCCCGCGCAAGCGACGCTCGTGCCCGACGGCGATGCGCAGATCACCTCGGACCACGGTTTCGATCTCGCCGCCGACGCGGCGCGCCTCGCGCCGCTCGTCGGCGAGCTGAAAGCACTCGGTTGCCGCGTCAGCCTGTTCGTCGACGCCGGCACGGGCGCAGCCGACCTCGAACGGGCTGTCGCGGCAGGCGCCGACCGCATCGAGATCTACACCGAACCGTACGCGCGGGCGCATGCGAGCGGCGACCACGCGCGCGAACTGGAAGCCTGCGTGCGCACCGCGGAAGCCGCGCGCGACTGCGGACTCGGCGTGAACGCGGGGCACGACCTCAACCAGCTCAACCTGGGTGCGCTCAAGCGCGCGATTCCGTTTCTCGCCGAAGTCTCGATCGGCCACGCGCTGATCGGCGAAGCGCTTTACGCGGGGCTCGCGCCGACCGTGCGCGCGTATCTCGCGATCCTCGCGGACTGAGCGAGGCGCCACGGGATCGCTCGCGGCCGCGACCTCAGCGGCCGCAGCGAACGCACGCCTACTTCGCGCGGGTTCCTTCGATCTGGATACCCTCGATGCCGCTGCTGCGCGCGACGGCAAGCGCGTCGACGACTCTCGCGTACGGCGTGTCGGCATCCGAGCGGATCTCGAGCACGGGCGGCTTCGGCTTCTGCGCTTCGATCGCGAGCGCGGAGGCGAGCTCGGCGCGCGACACGGCGTGACCTTCCAGATAAAGCTCGCCGGTCGACAGCACGGACAAACCGAGCGTGCGCGGCGGTGGCGCGACAGTGCCGTCGCTGCCGAGCGGCAGCGGCAGGCGCTTGATCGCGAGCGGCGCGGTGACCATGAGGATCACGACGAGAGCGAGCAACACGTCGATGAGCGGCGTGACGTTGATCTCGGCCTGGGTCGCAGCGGCATGGGAACGAAACGCATCGGTCGTCATCGTCGTCTCCGTCGGCTGTGGTCGGGCGACCCCAGCCTACGCCTGCCGATCGCGGTCACGCAATCCGCGCCGCGCGCCCTCCAGGCGACCCCCAAACGGAGCGGGCTGTTTGTGGAGCAGGCTGTTTGTAACAAGCGCGGCCATGGATGGTCGCTCTGACCCCGCGAACCCGAGACGCTCGCGCCCGTCCCATCGTTCGCCGAAGCTGCGATCAAGGAGCATCGCATGGCAAAGAAAAAACGGCGCCGCGTTGCCGCGGCGCCGTTCCATTGCTTCTCGCGTCAGCCGACCGGATTACTGGTCGTTGCCGCCGGTGGTCATGAAGCCGAGCTTGACCATGCCGGCTGCCTTCGCCTCGGCCATGACGGTGGCGATCTTCTGCCACTGCGTCGGCTTGTCGGCGCGGATCTGCAGCTCCGGCTGCGGGCTCTTCTGCGCGGCGACGCGCAGCTGGGCCTGCAGGATCGCATCGGTGACCGGTTCGTCGTTCCAGAACAGGTCGCCGTTTTCCTTGATCGCCAGATCGATCGGCTCCGGCGGGTTTTCCTGCTGCACGTTCGGATTGGCCTGCGGGAGGTCGATCCGGATCTTGTGCGACATCAGGGGCGCCGTGATCATGAAGATGATCAGCAGCACCAGCATCACGTCGACGAGCGGCGTGACGTTGATTTCCGCCATCGGGCCGCCGCCCGAACCCGTGCTCATTGCCATGGCTTACTTCCTCGCGACGGCAACCGGAGCAGCGCCACCGTCGACGCGCGAACCGGTCGCAAAGAAATCGTGCAGGTCGTGCGCGAACTCGTCGAAGCGCGCGTAGATCACGCGGTTCTGGCGCACGAAGAAGTTGTACGCGAGCACCGCCGGGATCGCGACGAACAGACCGAACGCGGTCATGATCAGCGCTTCACCGACCGGGCCGGCGACCGCTTCCATCGAGGCGTTGCCCGACGCGGCGATCTTGATCAGCGCGTGGTAGATGCCCCACACGGTACCGAGCAGACCGACGAACGGCGCCGACGAACCGACCGTGGCGAGCACCGTCATGCCGCCTTCGAGGCGCAAGCTTTCGCGGGCGACGGCCTGGCGCAGCGAGCGATCGATGAACTCGGAACGATTCAGTGCCTCGACGAGGCGGCTGCCTTCGTTGCGCTGGTGGTGCGCGGCAGCCTGCGCGGCGTCGAGCGCGATCTTCGAGAACGGCTCACCCTTCGGCTGCTCCTCGAGGAAGCGCACGGCGTCCTGCGCGGACGGCGTGTCCCAGAACGTGTTGATGACCTTCTCCATGCGCGCGCGGATCATGCCGTTGCGCAGGAAGTTGGCGACCACGAAGTAGATCGACGAGATCGACATCACGCAGAGCGTGATGAAGACGATCCAGCCGAGCGCGTCGAAGTTCTGGATCAGATCGTGGAAGCCCATCTGGCTCATGGCCGCGGCATTGCTGCCGCCGCCGGGAGCGGGAACGACAGCAGGCTGAGCCGCTGCGGGGGTCTGAGAGGCATCTTGCTGCATGGCGTTACCTTACTCGGTCAAATTGAATTCGATGGGAACCAAGGCATACCCGGTGCTGGGTCTACCACCCTTTGAGCCTGGATTGAACTTCCAGGTCTTCACGGCTTCGATCGCTGCCTGATCCAGCAGGCGCGAGCCGCTGGATTTTTCGACCGTCACTTCCTGTGGCGAGCCGTCGACACCGACGAGGACCTTCAGCAGTACCTTGCCTTGCTGGTGCTGGCGTGCGGCCTGCGGCGGATAACGCGGCGGACGCATCTTACGGTAGCTGATGTTCTCGCTCGGTGCGATATCTTCCGGCGGCGGCGGCGGCGCAGGCGGAGCCGGCGGCGGCGCAGGCGTCGACATCGGCGTCGCTTCCTCCGTCACGACCGGAGGGGCCGGCGGCGGCGGCGGCGCCTTCGGCGGCGGCTGCACCTTTTCGATGATCTTCGGCGGCGGCTTCTTCGGCGGCTCCGGCGGCGGCGGCGGCGGCGGCGGTGGCGGCGGCGGCGGCTCGATGAACTCGACCATGACCTTCTTGTCGATGGTCTTGTCCTTCGGCGGCGGCGGGGCAACCGGCGCCATCATCATCGCGAATGCGAAGGCATGCAGAGCGAATGCACTTGCAAACGCCGTGACGCGTCGCCAGCTGAAATCGCCGCCAGATTGATTGGTATCTGCCATCAGTATTGACCAACGAGATTGTGTCTGTGCGGCCGTCGTGGCGACGCCGTCGCTTCGCCCCGATTGCAAACCCCGAGAGGCGTAGGCGCGAGAGCTGGCCACGGTACAACAGCGGATGCCCTCAGGACAAGCGGTTGCAGCGGGCGACCTGCACGTGATTATGGAGTTGTGTGACGTTCTTCGGTGGAACCTTAGGTTCCAACGGCCTGGACCCCTCCCCGGGGTTACGGCCCTTGGAGCTCATTATGGTTCCGCGCACGCGACCGCGGGTTGCAGTGCGTGCGCGGAACGCATCCTTACTTCTTCTTGGCGCGGTTGATCTTGACGCCGCTCTTGGCGGCCTTGAGGCGCTGTTCGGCCATCGTCTTCGTGCTGGCATAGCCGGCCGCCTTCTGCCAGTCGGCGTTCGCAGCCGCGCCCTGGCCGAGGTCGTTCTGCGCGTCGCCGCGCAGCAGGTAGGCTTCGCCTTCCTGGCGCAGGCCGCCGCGCGAGATCGCCTTGTTTAGCGAATCGACCGCTTCCTTCGACTTGCCCGAATAGAACAGCAGGTAGCCGAGCTGGTAATCGACGTTGCCGTCCTTCGACATCGGCGCGGCCTTGGTATAGCCCTCGATCGCGCACGGATCGTCCTCGGCCTGCGTGCAGACGTCGCCCTGCAGCTTGTAGTTGTCGTACGTGCCTTGCAGCGCGCCCTTGGCGAAGCCTTCCTTGATCGTCGCCGCGGCGTCCTTCGGCTTGTCGGCCTGTGCATACAGCTTGGCGAGCTGGACGTAGTCGTCGTTGGTCGTGACCAGGCCCTGGCTTTTCGCCTTCGCCATGAGGTCGAGCGCCATCTGGTCCTTGTCGCCCTGGATGTAGACGGTCGCGAGCTGGTTGATCAGCTTCTTGTTGTTCGGGTCCTTGGCGAGCTGGCCCTTGATGAGCTCGGCGGCCTGGTCGAACTGGTTCAGTTCGAAATAGCTCGCCATGAGGATCTGCGTCCAGCTGTCGTTCGGCTTGTCGGTCATCGACAGCGCCTTCTTCATCGCGTCGACGGCCGGCTGGAACTGATCGACGCGGTAGTACGCGTTCGCCTTCAGCGCGAGTTCGTCGGCGGTCTGCGCGCCGGTCAGCTTCTCCCAGTCGGCGAGCGTCGCGAGCGCGTCCTGGTACTTCTCTTCCTGGATCTGCGTCTGCGCGAGCGCGAACACGAGCTGGAACTGGCTGTCGTTCGGCAGCGCGTCGAACGCGATCGCCTTCTTGTATTCGTCGATCGACTGCGCGCCCTTCTCCTGGTCCCAGTAGATCTGCGCGAGCAGCTGGTGCGCGAACGCCTGCGCGTACTTGCTCGCGCTGCCGTTGTCGACGACCTTCTGGATCAGCGGCAACGCTTCGTCGGACTTGTTGTCGTTGACGAGGTCGGCCGCCTTGTTGAGCGCGCGCTGGTCGCCCGGCGACATGCTCACCTTCGGCTCCTGGCGCGTCGCGTTCGGATACTTGTTCTCTTCCTTCTTGTCCTTGGCGAAAGCGACCGTGCCGCAGACCATGGCGGCGCTGCAGACCGCGACGATGAGCCACTTCGAGAGTTTCATGTCGATTCACTCCTGAACATACGAAGGACGTCGTCCACTTGGCGGGACGAAAACGGGGCGCAGAGGGTACCCCTGCGCGCGCGAACTGCACAAGCGCGCATGCAGGACTTCACATGTTGCTTCGCAGCATGAAGCGCCGCCGCTGTGGCGGCGGCGCGATGCGTGCTCAGACGTCGAGATTGGCGACGCGCAGCGCGTTCTGCTCGATGAAGTCGCGACGCGGTTCGACCACGTCGCCCATCAGGGTCGAGAAGATCTGGTCGGCGGCGACCGCGTCCTCGATGCTGACCTGCAGCAGGCGGCGCGTGTCCGGATTGACCGTGGTGTCCCACAGCTGCTCCGGGTTCATCTCGCCGAGGCCCTTGAAGCGCTGGATCGTGCGGCCGCGCTTGGCCTCTTCCATGAGCCATTCGTAGGCTTCGCCGAAGCGCGAGATCGCCTGGCTCTTGCCGCCGCGGCGTACCTGCGCGCCGGGCTGGATGAGGTCGGCGAGCTGGTTCGCGGCTTCGACGAGCGGGCGGAATTCGGCCGCAGCGAGGAACGTCGCCGGCAACACATGCGTGTGCAGCAAGCCGTGTTGGTCGCGTTCGACCACGAGCCCGGCGCCGTGCTCCGCGGTCGCCGGCTGGATGCGCAATGCGTATCGCGGGCGGCCGAGTCCGGTACTCGCGAGCGACGACGACAGGCGATCGACCCACGCCTGCAGCGCGGCCGCGTCCTGCCAGCCTTCGCTGGAGAACGGCGCGCCGATCAGCGCGTGCAGGAAGGCCGCATCGAAGCGGAACGCGAGCCGCTCGATCTGGTCGAGCGCGGCGCGGTAGACCGCCATGAGCTTCTCGAGCGCGGTGCCGCTGATCGGCGGCGCGTCCGCGCTGTAGGTGAGCTCGGCACCATCGACTGCATTCGAGATCAGGTACGCGTTGAGAGCCGCGTCGTCCTTGAGGTAGAGCTCCTGCTTGCCCTGCTTGAGCTTGTACAGCGGCGGCAAGCCGATGTAGATGTGGCCGCGCTCGATCAGCGCCGGCATCTGGCGATAGAAGAACGTGAGCAGCAGCGTGCGGATGTGCGAGCCGTCGACGTCGGCGTCGGTCATGATGATGATGCGGTGGTAGCGCAGCTTGTCGACGTTGAATTCATCCTTGCCGATGCCGGTGCCGAGCGCGGTGATCAGCGTACCGACTTCGGCCGAACTCAGCATGCGGTCGAACCGCGCGCGTTCGACGTTGAGGATCTTGCCCTTGAGCGGCAGGATCGCCTGGTTCTTCCGGTTCCGGCCCTGCTTGGCCGAGCCGCCGGCCGAGTCACCCTCGACGATGAAGAGTTCCGACAGCGCCGGATCCTTTTCCTGGCAGTCGGCGAGTTTGCCGGGCAGGCCGGCGATGTCGAGCGCCCCCTTGCGGCGCGTCATCTCGCGCGCCTTGCGCGCCGCTTCGCGCGCACGTGCGGCGTCGACGACCTTCGCCCCGATCGCCCTCGCCTCGTTCGGATTCTCGAGCAGGAATTCCTCGAGCTTCTGGTTGACGATCGACTCGACGACGCCCTTGACCTCGCTCGAGACGAGCTTGTCCTTCGTCTGCGACGAGAACTTCGGATCCGGCACCTTCACCGACAGCACCGCGATCAGGCCTTCGCGCATGTCGTCGCCCGACAGCGCGACTTTCGCCGACTTCTGCAGGCCGGACGACTCGATGTAGTTCGACAGCGTGCGCGTGAGCGCTCCGCGGAAGCCCGCGAGGTGGGTGCCGCCGTCACGCTGAGGGATGTTGTTGGTGAAGCAGAACACCGTTTCCTGGTAGGCGTCGGTCCACTGCATCGCGACGTCGACGGTCGTGCCCTCGTGCTGCGCGCTGAAGCCGATGACCTGCTGGTGAAGCGGCGTCTTGAGCTGGGCGAGATGCTCGACGAACGAGCGGATGCCCCCCTCGTACTCGAAGACGTCGCGCTTGTCGGTGCGCTCGTCGATGAGTTCGATCTTGACCCCGGAATTGAGGAACGACAGCTCGCGCAGGCGCTTGGCGAGGATGTCGTAGTGGAATTCGATGGTCGAGAACGTCGCCGGGCTCGGGTGGAACCGCACGGTGGTGCCGCGCTTGGCCGACGTGCCGACGACCTTGAGCGGATACAGCGGCTCGCCAAGCGCGTATTCCTGCTGGTGCTCATGACCATCGCGGTAGATCGTGAGCCAGAGATGGTCCGACAACGCGTTGACGACCGAGACACCGACGCCGTGCAGGCCGCCGGACACCTTGTAGCTGTTGTCGTCGAACTTGCCGCCCGCATGCAGCACGGTCATCACGACCTCGGCTGCAGAGCGCCCTTCTTCGGGCTGGATGCCGACCGGGATGCCGCGGCCATTGTCGGCGACGCTGACCGAGCCGTCCGCATGGATCGTGACGATGACGCTGTCGCAATAGCCCGCAAGCGCCTCGTCGATCGAGTTGTCGACGACCTCGAATACCATGTGATGCAGGCCGGTGCCGTCGTCGGTATCGCCGATGTACATGCCGGGCCGCTTGCGTACGGCCTCGAGGCCCTTCAAGACCTTGATCTTGCTGGAATCGTATTGGTCGGTCATTCGATCTCCGGACGCGACGGGGCTGGCGCGCCGAAGCGAACCCTGCCAAGGAACTCAATCCACGGATTATAGCAGCCGCAGCTAGCGCAACCGCGTTACGCGGCCGTGTTCCACGTGGAACCTTGCGGCTTCGACGACGACCTCGGCGAGCGCAGCAGGCTCTTCCGTACCCGTCAAGAACACCTGCGCTCCGCTCGCCGCGACCGCATGCAGCACGCGCCGCTGGTGTTCCGCATCGATTTCCGAGGCGAGGTCATCCAGACAGATGACGGGCCACTCCCCGGCCCGTTCCGCGAACAATCGGGCTTGGGCAAGCACGAACGCGAAGGCGCTCAGTTTCTGCTGCCCGCGCGACAGATGGTCACGACGACGCGCTGCCGCGAAGCCGAGCGACCAGTCGGCCCGGTGCGGTCCGCGCCCCGTATGGCCGCGCGCGAGATCGCGATCGAGCCGTTCGGTCAGGATCGGCGCCAGTGATTGCGTGTCGTCATAGCCGGGGTCGAACGTGATGGCAGCGTCGCCCAGCTCGGGCAACAAATCGCCAAGCAACTCCTGTGCGTAGGGAACGAGCGCGTCGAAGTAGCTGCGCCGCATCGCCGCGAGCGGCGCTGCCGCGCGGGCAAGCTCGTGGTCCCAAGGTTGGAGTTCGCTCGCGTCGACGAGTCGTCGTAGCAGGACATTGCGCTGCTTGAGGATGCGCTGATAACGCCGCCACGCCGGAAGGAAGGCATGTTCCACGTGGAACACACCCCAATCGAGGTAGCGGCGGCGCTCGTCCGACGCGCCGGCAATCAATTCATGCGATCCCGGTTCGAAACAGACCACGGCCGCCTGGCGCAACAGATCGCCAATCGGCGCCTCCACCCCATCGACGCGCGCCTCGAGTCCACGCGCAGTGCGAGCGAGCCCGACGCGAAATCGCCGGTCGGCGCGTCCGACCTCACCGAACACCGAATACCCGCCGCTGCCGTCACGGGCGAGCGCTTCGCGAGACGCGCTGCGGAAGCTGCGGCCATGGGAGAGCAGATAGGCGGCTTCGAGCAGCGACGTCTTGCCGGCGCCATTGGGGCCCGTGAAGACGTTCCAGCCGGCGGTCGGCGCCAGCTCGACCTGCGCGAGCACACGCAGGTTCTCGATCCGCAGTTCGAGCAGGTTCATGCGAGGCGGCGCAGGCTCACACGGTCGCCGCCGCGCACGCGGGACGCGTTCGCGCGTGCGTCAGAGGCGCAGCGGCATGATCACATGCCGCGTGTCGTCGGAATCGGGTTTGCGCACCAGGCAGCTCGACTGGCCGTCGCGCAGGCACAACAGGACTTCCTCGCTACCGATCGCGCCGAGCGCGTCGAGCAGGTAGTTCACGTTGAAACCGACGCTGAGGTCCGAGACACCGGTACGCGCCTCGACTTCCTCGACTGCTTCTTCCTGTTCCGGATTGTGTGCGACGACGCGAACGCGATTCGGCGCGACTTCGATCTTCACCCCACGGTACTTCTCGTTGGAGAGGATCGCCGCGCGCTGCAGCGCTGCGCGCATTTCGTCGCGCTGCAAGCGAACTTCCTTGTCGGCACCGATCGGGATCACGGCCTCGTAGTCCGGGAAGCGCCCGTCGATGAGCTTCGACGTGAACGTGACGTCGCCACGGCGCACGCGCAGGTGATTGCGCGCGAACTCGAGCTCGACCACGCCGTCGCCGGTTTCGAACAGCCCCTGCAGCTCGTTGATGCCCTTGCGCGGGACGATCACCTGGCGCGGTGAGCCGACCTTCGCCTCGAGCTTCGCCTCGGCGAGTGCAAGACGGTGACCATCGGTCGCGACGCACCGCAACGCCTGTTCACGCAGGTCGAGCAGCATGCCGTTGAGGTAGTAGCGCACGTCCTGATGCGCCATCGCGAAACTGGTGCGATCCATCAGTTCCTTCAACGTCGCTTCGGGCAGCGCGACGCGTTCGACGAGCTCGATCGAATCGATCGTCGGGAATTCTGTCGCCGGCAGCGTCGCCAGCGTGAAACGACTGCGCCCTGCACTCACGGTGACTCGCTCGCCGTTCTGCTCGAACTTGATCCGGCAGCCATCGGGCAGCGCGCGGCAGATGTCGAACAGCTTCCGCGCGGGAACGGTGACTTCGCCTGCATCGAGATCGTCCGCTGCCGTGCGCGCGACCATTTCCACTTCGAGGTCCGTACCCGTCAGCGCGACACCGCTGGCATCGACGACGACCAAGAGGTTCGCCAACACAGGCAGTGTCTGCCTCCGCTCCACCACGCCCACCACATGTTGCAGCCGCTTGAGTAGAGCTTCGCGCTGGATGCTGAATCGCATGGTCTGCCGTTCCTGTCTTTGGTTTCTTTATGTGGAGCGTTGGTGGTAGCTGGGCTTGTGCATAAGCGCGGAAGCCCTTAAAAGCACTTGTAAATCAATCGTTTACGCGTAGCTTAGGCGCTGTAGAACGAAACGCCTCGCCTGTGGGTCATCTGTGGATAATATTCGCGTCGCGCGTTCAGCACAGCTTGTCCACAGCCTGTCCGTACGGTTTCACTCGGTCAGCGTGCGCACCAGCTTTTCCCAATCCTGTCTCAGTTTGCCGTCGGTTTCGCGCAGGTCGCGAATCGTGCGGCAGGCGTGTAGCACCGTCGTATGGTCGCGGCCGCCGAAGGCGTCGCCGATCTCCGGCAGGCTGTGCTCGGTTAGCTCCTTGGCGAGCCCCATCGCCATCTGCCGTGGGCGTGCGATCGATCGGCTGCGCTTCTTCGACAGCAGGTCCGCGAGACGCAGCTGGTAGTAGTCTGCCACGGTCTTCTGGATGTTAGGGATGGTGATCGCCTGCGCGTGCACGGTGAGCAGATCGCGCAGTGTTTCCTGCGCGAACTCGCTGCTGATGCGGCGCCCTTCGAAGTTCGCGCGGGCGACGAGCGTGTTCAACGCGCCCTCGAGATCGCGCACGTTCGAGCGCATGCGCTTGGCCATCAGCGTCGCGACGTCTTCCGGCAGCTCCACCCCTTTCGCCTGCGCCTTCGCGAGCACGATCGCCGCGCGCGTCTCGAAGTCCGGCGGCTCGATCGCGACCGACAATCCCCAGCCGAGGCGCGACTTCAGGCGCGGCTCGAGGTTGTCGACCTCCTTGGGATAACGATCGCAGGTCAGGATGATCTGCTGCTTGCCTTCGAACAGCGCGTTGAAGGTGTGGAAGAACTCTTCCTGCGTCGTGTTCTTGCCGGCGAAGAACTGGATGTCGTCGATGAGCAGCGCGTCGACCGAGCGGAAACGCCGCTTGAAATCGTCCATGCCCTTCTGCTGCAACGCGCGCACCATGCCGCTCACGAACTGTTCCGAACGCAGATACAGGATCTTCACGTCCGGCTTGTTCGCGCGCATGAGGTTGCCCGCGGCGTGCATCAGGTGCGTCTTGCCGAGGCCGGTGCCGCCGTACAGCAGCAGCGGGTTGTAGGCGCGTCCCGGATTCATCGCGACCTGCGTCGCGGCCGCCTTGCCGAGCTGGTTCGATTTGCCTTCGACGAAATTCTCGAACGTGTAGTTCGGATCGAGACTGGAATCCGAACCGGCCACGCGTTCCGGCGCGGTGCGCGTGCGCGTGGCGGGCTTGCCGACGCCGCGGTCCGGCGAGCGCGCTCCGACCTGCACCTCGACCGCGACCGGGCCGTCGCAGAGGTGTTCGAGCACCTCGACGATCGGAGCGAGGAAGCGCTCGCGCACCGTCTCCATCGTGTACGCATTCGGCGCCCACAGCGTGAAGCCGGATTCCTCCTCGCTGACCTGCAGGGGGGCTAGATAGGTGTGAAGATCCTCTGCGCTGAACTCCGCCTCGAGGCGGGAGAGACAGCGGCGCCAAAGTTCGCTCATTGCAGGGTGCGTTTCCGGATGCGGGCAGCGAGCCGGCCGGGACGGCGGGCTCGCGCGAATAGGGGGCAAGATGCGAAAGTCTAGCAGCACGCCGGTGCCGGGCGGCCCGCGCCGGGAACGGGCGCCACCGGCGCGCCTTGACACGGACCGCAGCCGGCGCCTAACATCCGCGCCCTTTTCCATTCAGCAAGTTGGCGTACCGTTATGGCCACCAAGCGCACCTACCAGCCGAGCAACCTCAAGCGCGTCCGCGACCACGGCTTCCGTGCGCGCATGAAGACCCGCGGCGGCCGCAAAGTCATCAACGCGCGTCGCGCCAAGGGCCGCAAGCGCCTGGCGGTCTGACGCCGGCAGCGAACCCCGGATGGCGCCCGCAACCTTCCCGCGCGCGGCGCGCCTGCTGACTCCCCGCGATTTCGCCCGGCTGCGCAACGCGAGCCGGCGCATCGGTACCCGCCATCTCACCGCGGAGGTCGCCGTGCGCGACACGGGCGGCGCGCGCCTCGGCCTCGCGGTTTCCCGTCGCGTCTCCAAGAGCGCGGTCCACCGCAACCGGATCAAGCGCATCGCGCGCGACAGCTTCCGTCGCCATCGTGGCACGTTGCCGGCGGTCGACATCCTCGTGATCGCGCGCGGCAGCGCCGACCATGAGGACAATCCGAGCCTGCATGCGGAGTTCGTGCGCCTCTGGCAACGCATCGCGGCGTTGAACGCCGCGGATGCCACCGGCACAATGCGCGACTGACTTCCAGCCCAGCGCTTCCTGCGCGACCAACTTCGACCCCCTTGTCCCGGGCAGCGTGACGGCAGCGCCAGACGCGACCGCCGGCCGCCAGGCGACGCCCGCCCCCGCCGAACCGGTTCCCTATGACGAGTCCGCGTAATTTCCTGCTGATCGCCCTGCTGTTCATCGGCTACCTGCTCTGGATGCAGTGGCAGGACGACTACGGCAAGGTGCCTGCCGTCGCCACGCCGGTAGCGACCGCGACCACGCCGGGCGCCGCGACGCCGGCGGCGGCGTCCGCCTCGAACGGCGCCGACGTGCCGAGTGCGAGCAGCGGCGCCACGCCTGCACAGTCGCCGAGCGGCAAGGAATCCGCGGCAGGCACGCCCGGCCAGCGCGTCGTCGTCACCACCGACGTCTTGCGCGTCGAGATCGACACGCGCGGCGGCAACGTCGTCGTCGCCGACCTGCTCGCCTATCCGCTGCAGCCGAAGGACTACGCCCATCCCAAACGCCTGCTCGACAGCAGTGACGCGGACTTCTTCGAAGCACAGAGCGGTCTCGTCAGTGCGAGCGGCGCCGCGCCCGACCACCAGGCGCAATACACCGCCGAGAAGACCGCCTACTCGCTCGCCGACGGCAGCGATGCGGTCGAAGTCCCGCTGAGCTGGAGCGACGCGTCCGGCGTCGCCGTGCGCAAGGTGTTCGTGTTCAAGCGCGGCAGCTACGTCGTCGAGCAACGCCAGGAAATCAACAACAAGAGCAGCGCGGCGTGGACCGGCAACGCCTATCGGCAGTTGCAGCGCGTGCCGCCTGTCATCGACACGAGCGGCATCAAGGGTTACAGCAACATCGAGCGCTACAGCTTCGTCGGCGCCGCGTGGTACAGCCCGGCGGACAAGTTCCAGAAGCTCAAGTTCGACCAGTTCGCGAAGGACCCGCTCGACAAGACGATCGCCGACGGCTGGGCGGCGATGCTGCAGCACTACTTCTTCGCGGCGTGGATCCCGGCGCAGGGCGAGAGCGACCAGTACTCGACCAAGACCTACGTCGCGCACGCGGCCGACGGCAGCGCGGTGAACCGCTACCTCGTCCGCACGCAGTCGCCCGCGATCAACGTCGCGCCGGGCGCGACGTACACCGACGCCGCGCGCCTGTACGTCGGTCCTAAGCTGCAGAGCACGCTCGACCAGATCGCGCCCGGTCTCAGCCTCACCGTCGACTACGGCATGTTCACGGTGATCGCCGAGCCGCTGCACTGGCTGCTCGCGCAGCTGCACAAGCTCACCGGCAACTGGGGCTTCGCGATCATCCTGCTCGTGCTGATCATCAAGGCGTTGTTCTTCAAGCTCAGCGAGACGCAGTACCGCTCCGGCGCGAAGATGCGCAAGCTGCAGCCGCGGATGCAGGCGCTGAAGGAGCGCTACGGCGACGATCGCCAGAAGATGAACATGGCGATGATGGAGTTGTACCAGAAGGAAAAGGTGAACCCGCTCGCGGGCTGCCTGCCGATGCTGGTGCAGATCCCGGTGTTCTTCGCGCTGTACTGGGTGCTGCTCGAGAGCGTCGAGCTGCGCCAGGCGCCGTTCATCGGCTGGATCCAGAACCTCACCGCGCCCGATCCGTACTACGTGCTGCCCGTGCTCAACGGTCTCGTCATGATCGCGACGACGATGCTCACGCCGAGCGCGGGCATGGATCCGACCCAGGCGAAGATGATGAAGATCATGCCGGTCGTCTTCTCGGTGCTGTTCGCGTTCTTCCCGGCCGGCCTCGTGCTGTACTACACGGTCAACGGCGGCCTCGGCCTGCTGCAGCAGTGGATCATCACGCGCCGCATCGACGCGGGCGAGAAGGCGGCCGCGGCCTGATGCCATGAACGCGCGCGCCGACACGATCGCTGCCGTGGCGAGCGCGCCCGGCGCGGGCGGTGTCGGCGTGCTGCGCGTGTCCGGCGATCGCGCCGCGGCGATCGCGAAGGCGATGCTCGGTCGCCCGCCGCGCGCCCGCCACGCGCACTACGCGGCGTTCCGCGCCGCCGACGGCGGCGTCATCGATCGCGGCTTGCTGCTGTGGTTTCCCGCTCCGCGTTCGTACACCGGGGAAGACGTGCTCGAGCTGCAGGCGCACGGCAGTCCGGTCGTGCTGCGCGTGCTGCTCGCGCGCCTGGTCGAACTCGGCGCGCGCCATGCGCGCGCGGGCGAATTCTCCGAACGCGCGTTCCTCAACGGTCGCATCGACCTCGCCCAGGCCGAAGCCGTCGCCGACCTCATCGCGAGCGGATCGGAAGCCGCCGCGCGCGCGGCACAGCGCAGCCTCGACGGCGAGTTCTCCGCGCGCGTGCACGCGCTCGCCGAGCGCGTCGTGCGCCTGCGCGTCTGGATCGAGGCGGCGATCGATTTTCCCGAGGAGGAGATCGACTTCCTCGCCGCGCCCGAACTCGCGACCGAAGTCGACGCGACGCACGCCGACCTGCTCGCGCTCCTGCGCGCCGCACGCCGCGGCGTGCGCCTAGCCGACGGCCTGCACGTCGTCATCGTCGGCCGGCCGAACGTCGGCAAGTCGAGCCTGCTCAATGCGCTCGCGGCGAGCGAACGCGCGATCGTCACGGACGTCGCCGGCACCACGCGCGACGTCCTGCGCGAGACGATCGACCTCGACGGCGTCGCCCTCACCCTGGTCGACACCGCGGGCCTGCGCGAAGCCGCGGACGTCGTCGAGCGCGAAGGCATCCGTCGTGCACGCGGCGAACTCGAGCGCGCCGACCTCGCGGTGCTCGTCAGCGACGACGAACACGCGCGGCTCGACGCAGACCTGCTGCGCGCCGTGCCGCCGCGCGCCGCGCGCATCGTCGTGCACAACAAGATCGATCTCGCGGGCGCGCGCGCGCGCCGCGAGGAACACGACGGCGTCGTGCACCTGTGGCTGTCGGCGCTTTCGCGCGAAGGCCTCGACGCGCTCGTCGCCGAGCTGCGCCGCCACGCCGGCGCGGAAGAAGGCGATGCCGGCGCGTTCAGCGCGCGCGCGCGCCACGTCGCCGCACTCGAACGCACACGCACGCATTTCGACGCGGCGCTCGCCGCGCTCGCCGAGCACAATGCCGGCGAACTCGCCGCGGAGGACCTGCGTCGCGCGCACGACGCGCTCGGCGAGATCACCGGTGAAGTCAGCGCCGACGATCTGCTCGGCGAGATCTTCTCGTCGTTCTGCATCGGCAAATGACCACGCATCGCGTGCGGTCGACCTCGCACGACGACGATGCGCGGGACCGCCCGGTGCCCGAACCGTCCGCTACGGGACGCAATGTTACGAGCGGACCGCATTGAGAACGCACCCGCGCGACCCAACCACGGGGCGACCGCACACGGAGACGCGATCCATGATCGACCTGCACTACTGGCCGACGCCGAATGGCCACAAGATCACCCTGTTCCTCGAGGAAACCGGGCTCGACTACACGATCAAGCCGGTGAACATCGGCGCCGGCGAGCAGTTCCGCCCGGAATTCCTCGCGATCGCGCCGAACAACCGCATGCCGGCGATCGTCGACCACGCGCCGGCTGACGGCGGCGCGCCGCTGAGCCTGTTCGAGTCGGGCGCGATCCTGCTCTACCTCGCCGACAAGACCGGTCGCATGATGCCGACCGACCTGCGCGGTCGCGAAACCGTGCTGCAGTGGCTGTTCTGGCAGATGGCAGGCCTCGGCCCGATGACCGGCCAGTACGGCCACTTCCGCGTCTACGCACCCGAGCCGATCCCGTACGCGATCGAACGCTACACGAAGGAGGCGCATCGCCTGCTCGGCGTGCTCGAACGCCAGCTCGCCGGACGCGCGTTCATCGCCGGCGACGACTACACGATCGCCGACATCGCCTGCTATCCGTGGATCAGCCCGTACGGCAAGGCGCCGATCGATCTCGCCGCCTATCCCGAGATCCGCCGCTGGCACGCCGCGATCGCCGCGCGCCCGGCGACGCAACGCGCCTACGCACGCGGCGTCGAAGTGAATCCGCCGACCGACCAGCCGCTCAGCGACGAAGCGCGGCGCGTGCTGTTCGGCCAGGAGACGCGGCGCTAGCTGGGCGAACGGCGCGCGATCGACCCCGCGCCTTCTGTACTTCGTGGTGTTTGCGCTAGTCTGGCGCCCCGGGGGAGGGCTGACGATGCGCTTGTCGGAATTGTCGGTGCTGGTCGTCGAGGATCACGGCTTCCAGCGCCGCGTCGCATTGCGCCTGCTCGAGGAACTCGGGCTGCGCCACGTCGAGGCAGCTGCGGACGGCCGCGCCGCGCTCGCAGCGCTGCAAACGAGGCCGGCCGACGTCGTGCTCGTCGACCTCGATCTGCCCGAGATGGACGGCATCGAATTCATCGGCCACGTCGCATCGCACAAGCGCGCCGGTGCGATCGTGCTGACGAGCGCGCTCGACCCGGCACTGCTCAACACCGTGCAGGGCATGGCGCGCGCGTACGGCCTGCGCGTGCTCGGCGTCGTCGAGAAGCCGCTGACCACGTTCAAGCTCGCCGAAGTGCTCGGCCGCTTCCACAACGAGGAGGAAAGCCCGGCGGCGGAGCCCGACGTCGAGATCGGTCCCGACGCGTTGCGCCGCGCGCTCGCTGCGGGTGAATTCGAAGCGTGGTTCCAGCCGAAGGTCGCGATCAGCACCGGCCACGTGATCGGCGTGGAGGCGCTCGCGCGCTGGCCGCACGACGGACGCATGATCGGCCCCGCGCGCTTCATCCCGTTGCTCGAGCGCGAAGGCATGATCGGCCAGCTCACCGAGCGCATGCTCGAGCAGACGTGCTGCTGGCGCAGGCGCTGGGCCGACGAAGGCCTCGAACTCGGCCTGTCGGTCAACGTATCGATGCTCAACCTCGCCGACGTCGCCACCGCCGACCGCTACCAGCAGATCGTCGCCGACCACGGCGCGCGCCCGCGCGATCTCGTCATCGAAGTCACCGAAAGCTCGGTCATGAGCGAAGCCGCGCACGTGCTCAACGTGCTCGCGCGGCTGCGCCTCAAGGGCTTCGGCCTGGCGATCGACGACTTCGGCACGGGTTACTCGTCGCTCGCGCAGCTGTCGCAGATTCCGTTCACCGAACTGAAGATCGATCGCGGCTTCGTCAGTGGCGCACCGACCCAACCGCGCAAGCGCGCGGTGGTCGAAGCGAGCCTCGACCTCGCGCGCAAGCTGCACCTCACCGTCGTCGCCGAAGGCGTCGAGACGGTCGAGGAATGGCAGATGCTCGCCGAACTCGGTTGCCAGCAGGTGCAGGGTTTCCTCGTCAGCGCCGCGGTACCGGGCCATGCGTTGCCCGGGGCGATCCGCGACTGGCACCAGCCGGAGGATGCGCCGCCGCGATGATCCCGCTGTACCGCCGCGTCCGCATCCGCGTGCAGTTGCAGGCACTGTTCGGCCTGTTGCTGCTGACCGGGCTGACCGTGCTGGTGCTCGACGAGATCAACCAGCGCTCCGACGTCGCGACGTTCCAGAGCGTGCAGCGGCAGTCGCTCGCGGGATTGCGACTGGCGAAATCGATATCCGACGCGTACGGCCTCGACATCGTCAGCGCGGTGTTCCGCGTGCGCAACAACCTCATGGGCTGGGACCAGGGCGTCGAGGTCGTCGAAGGTGCGCGTCGCGCGATCGATCGCGACTGGAAGGAGCTCGTCGCGTCCGAGCTGCCGCCCGAGCAGCGTGCGGTCGTCGACGAGATCGCGCGCGCGCGCGTCAGCGCCGACCGCGCCGCGGAGAAGCTGCTGGCGATCTTCCACGCGGCGGACATCGGCGCGCTCGGCCGCTTCGCCGACACCGAGTTGTATCCGGCGATGGACCCGGTCGCGTCGCGCCTGAAGTTCCTCGCCGACCTCAAGATGTTCGACACCGAGCGCATGATCGACGCGCACCTCGACACCGCGCGTCGCGTCGGCCGCTGGCGGGTGATCCTCAGCCTGATCACGCTCGCGATCGTGCTCGTGGTCGGGCGCAGCATGCTGCGCAACATCTACAAGGGCGTCGAGAGCCTGAAGCATCTCGCCCGGCACGCGCGCGAACGCGACTACGAGCCGGGCGGACACGTGCCCGACGGCGAACTCGGCGAAGTGCACGAAGCACTGTCGACGATGCGGCAGGATCTGCTCCGCTACGAGGGTAGCCTGCGCGAGAGCGAAGCGCGCGCGCAGGCGGCAAGCCGCGCGAAATCCTCGTTCCTCGCCTCGATGAGCCACGAGATCCGCACGCCGATGGTCGGCGTGGCGAGCATGCTCGAACTGCTCGCCCGCACCGACCTCGATGCCGACCAGCGCCAGCAGGTCGAGATCGTGCAGGGCTCGGCGCAGAGCCTGCTGCAGATCATCGGCGACATCCTCGACTTCTCGAAGATCGAAGCGGGCCGGCTCGAACTGATGCCGGTGCCGGTCGACCTGCGCGAACTCGTGCGCGCCTCGACCGGCAACTTCCTCGCGACCGCCTCGGCGAAGGGGCTGCGCCTCGACTGCACGATCGACGCGCGCCTCGCGCCGGCGCATCTCGCCGATCCGCTGCGCCTGCGGCAGATCCTCAGCAACTTCCTCTCGAACGCGCTGAAGTTCACCGAGCGCGGCAGCGTCGTCGTCGCGCTCGACCGCCTCGCCGCGGCCGGCCATCGCGAACTCGTCGCGCTGCGCGTGCGCGACAGCGGCATCGGCATCGGCGCCGAGGACCAGGCGCGCCTGTTCCAGCCGTTCGTGCAGGCGCGCGACGGCGGCGCGCAACGCGCGGACGGCAGCGGCCTCGGCCTGACGATCTGTCGTCGCCTGGCCGAGCTCATGGGCGGAGAGATCACGGTCGAAAGCCGCCTCGGCGTCGGCACGACAATGAGCCTGGTCGTGCAGCTGCCGCTCGCCGACGCGACCGCGGCCGCGCGCGCTTCGCCGGCCGCGAGCGTGCCTGCGCGCGTCGCGCCGAGCATCGACGAAGCCGAGCGCACCGGGCGCCTGATCCTGCTCGTCGACGACCATCCGACCAACCGCGCGGTGATCTCGCGCCAGCTGCGCCAGCTCGGCTACGCCTGCGACGTCGCCGGCGACGGTGAATCCGCCCTCGAGCGCTGGCGCGCCGCGCGCTACGCGCTGCTGCTCACCGACCTGCACATGCCGCGGCGGGACGGATACTCGCTCGCCGAAGCGGTGCGCGCGGACGAACGCGCGGGCCTGCGCCCGCGCCGGCCGATCGTCGCGATGAGCGCGAACGTGAGCACCGAGGAAGTCGAGCGCAGCCGTGCCGCGGGGATCGACGACTTCATCGCCAAGCCCGCGCCGCTGCAGCTGCTCGCCGCGGCGTTGCAGCGCTACCTGCCATTCGATCGCGCGGCCACGTCGGCGCCGACCGTGGCGCCGCTCGCGGTCGACGCGGACCTGCTGCGCGACTATGTCGGCAGCACGCGCCAGGATCTCGCCGCGCTCGCCGCGGCCGTCGCCGCACGGGACGCGGGCGCGATCGCGCGCGAAGCGCATCGCATCAAGGGCGCGAGCGGCCTCGTCGGTGCCGATGCCGTCGCCACCCGCGCGGCGCAGATCGAAAACGCCGCACACGCATCGCCGCCGGCGCCGATGGCCGACGACCTCGCCGAACTCGGACGCCTGCTCGACGACTTCGCCGGGGCTCACGGCGTCGAGTCGCCACGGTGACGTCTGCGCCCATGACGTTTGCGTCTTGGCGCTGCGCGTGCGCTGCGGTTTAATGCTCCGATCCAGCGGAGTCTCCCCATGTACCGCCTGTTGCTGCCGGCCCTGCTGGCGTTGAGTCCCCTCGTGCACGCCGAACGCCTGAGCATCGAACGCATCTACGCCGACCCCGACCTCAACGGGCCGAGTCCGCGCGCGCTGAAGATCGCCCCGGACGGTACGCGCGTCGGCTTCCTGCGTGGCCGCGAGGACGACCAGAACCAGCTCGACCTGTGGCAGTACGACGTCGCGGCGGGAACGATGCAGCGCCTCGTCGACTCCGCCGCGCTCGGCGAACACAGGGAACTGTCCGACGCGGAGAAGGCGCGGCGCGAACGCGAACGCATCGCGCAGCTCAAGGGCATCGTCTCGTATCGCTGGTCGCCCGACAGCCGCAAGCTGCTGTTCAGCGTCGACGAGCGCCTGTGGCTGTACGACCTCGACGGCAAACCCGGCGCGAACCTGCGTGCGCTCACTCCGCAGGGATTCGAGGTGAACGACGCGAAGGTGTCGCCGCGCGGCGGCTTCGTTTCGTTCGTGAGCCGGCAGAACCTCTACGTGATCGACCTCGAGCGTAACCTCAACTACCAGCTCACCCACGACGGCAACGGCACCGTGCACAACGGCGAGGCGGAGTTCGTCGCGCAGGAAGAGATGGATCGCCCGACCGGCTACTGGTGGGCGCCCGACGACAGCGCGATCGCGTTCGAGCGCTACGACGAAGCGAAGGTCGACGAGGTCGAACGCACCGAGGTGTATGCCGACCACAGCGCGACCGTCCGCCAGCGCTATCCCGCGGCGGGCCGGCCGAACGTGTCCGTGCGCCTCGGCGTCGTCGCGCCGCGCGGCGGCCGCACGCACTGGGTCGACCTCGGCCACGACACCGACATCTACCTCGCGCGCGTCGACTGGTTGCCGGACGGCAAGCGGTTGAGCTTCCAGCGCGAGAGCCGCAACCAGCGCGTGCTCGACCTCGTCGTCGCCGACCTCGCGACGCAACGCCAGACCACCGTGCTCAGCGAAACCAGTCCGACCTGGGTCAACCTGCACGACGATCTGCGCTGGCTGAAGAACGAGGACGCGTTCGTGTGGGCGTCCGAACGCGACGGCCACAAGCATCTGTACGTGTTCGGGCTCGACGGCCGCCTGCGTCGCGCGCTCACGCGCGGCACGTGGGACGTCGACAAGCTGCTCGCGATCGACGAGAAGGGCGGCGCCGCCTACTTCGCGGCGAACCGCGACGACCCGCTGCAGGCGCAGGTGTACGCGGCGCGCCTCGACGGCAGCGAAGCCGATCGCGCGCGACGCATCAGCGAAGGCGACGGCTGGCACGACGCGGTGTTCGGCGACAACGCCACCGCGTGGGTCGATACTTATTCCGATCCACGCACGCCACCGCAGGTGTCGCTGCGCAAGCCCGACGGCAGCCGCATCGCGTGGATCGAGCAGAACGAACTCAAGGCCGGCCATCCGTACTGGCCGTATCGCGACAGCCTCGTCGAGCCCGCGTTCGGGCACCTCGCGGGCGAGGACGGCCAGGACCTCTATTACCGCGTGTACAAGCCGCTCGGCTACGAGGAAGGCAAGCGCTACCCGGTGTTCATGACCTACTACGGCGGTCCCGGCCGGCAGTACGTGAACCGCGCATGGGGTGCGCATTTCGAGCAGTACATGGCGCAGCACGGCTACGTCGTGTTCGCGCTCGACAACCGCGGCACGCCGCGCCGCGGCCGGCGCTTCTCCGATGCGATCTTCCGCCAGCTCGGCAAGGCCGAAGTCGCCGACCAGCTCGCCGGCGTCGCCTGGCTCAAGGCGCAGCCTTGGGTCGACGCGCAGCGCATCGGCATCTTCGGCTGGAGCTACGGCGGCTACCAGACGCTCATGCTGCTGGCCAAGGCACCGGCCGCGTTCGCGGCGGGTGTCGCGGTCGCACCGGTGACCGACTGGTCGCTCTACGACACGCACTACACCGAGCGCTACCTCGACGCGCCGCAGACGAACGCGCAGGGCTACGTCGCCTCCGACGTGCTGCACTGGCTCGACGGCCTGCCGGCCGACAAGCTGCTGCTCGTGCACGGCATGGCCGACGACAACGTGCTGTTCTCGAACTCCACCAAGCTCATGGCCGCGCTGCAGCAGCGTGGCGTACCGTTCCGCCTCATGACCTATCCGGGCGCGAAGCACGGGCTGTCGACGCCGGCCCTGAAGAAGCACGTCTACGCGATGATCGCCGCGTACTTCGACGAGAAGCTCGCGCACGCGCAAGCCATGGCGTCGCCGCCGGCGCCAACGGCGGCCGCAGCCGCCGCGCGCTGAAACCGCGCGAGCGGGTAGCATGACGCATGGCCCGCGTGATCTACCGCTTCGGCGACTGCAGCGTTGATCCTGCCGCGCGCGAACTGCAGCGCGACGGCGTGCTCGTCGTGCTGTCGCCGAAGATCTTCGACTGCCTCGCCTACCTCATCGAGCATCGTGATCGCGCGGTCGGCCGCGATGAACTCATCGCGGCCGTTTGGGGCCGCGCCGACGTCACCGACGCACTGCTCGGCCAAGCCGTGCTGAAGGCGCGGCGCGCGATCGGCGACACCGGCGAAGAGCAGCGTGCGATCCGCACCGTGCCGCGGTTCGGCTATCGCTGGATCGCCGACGTCGTGGCCGAGGATCGCGCCGACGCGTCCACGCCGGGGGATGCGGCGGTGGCCACGGAACCCGTGGTCGCGACACCCGTGCCCGAAGCGACACCGGCATCGATGCCCGCGCCTGCGCCGCGACATCGTTCGCGCATCGCCGTGCTCGTCGGCGGCCTCGTCGTCGCCGCGCTGTTCGCGCTCGCATGGTGGCTGCACGATCACGCGCCGCCGGCGCCGCGCGCCGCGCCCGGCGCCGACATCGTCGCGGTCCTGCCGGTCGGCATCGACGCCGATGCGTCGTGGTCGTGGTTGCGCCTCGGCCTCATGGATCTCGTCGCGCAGCACCTGCGCCATGCGGGGCTCGCCGTGATGCCGAGCGACAACATCGTCGCCGTCGTCGGCGATCGCGACGGCGACGCCGAAGCCGCGGCGCGGCGCCTGCGCGACGCGACCGGCGTGCAGCGCTGGCTCGATGCGCGTGCGCGACGCGACGGCGACGGCTGGCGCACGCGCCTCGTGCTGCACGCGGAGGCGGACGTGATCGAAGTCGAGGCGCCCGGCGCGGATCCGGTCGCGGCGACGCGCGCGAGCGTCGCGTTGCTGCTGCAGCGGCTCGGCCGGCAGGTCGCGCAAGTCGATGCGCGCGCGCCCGCCTCGCTCGACGAGGTACGCCAGCGCGCGGAGGCGGCGATGCTCGTCGACGACCTCGCCGGCGCGCGGCGCGCGATCGAGACCGCGTCGGCCGACGTGCGCGACGCGCCCGAACTGCGCTATCGCCTCGCCCAGATCGACTTGCGCGACGGGCGCATCGGAGCCGCGCGCGCGCGCCTCGAGCGTCTGCTGAGCGACGTCGGTGCGGAGGGAGATCCGGTACTGCGCGCGCGCATCCTCGTCGTCGCGAGTTCGGCCGCGGTGCACCTCGGCGACCTCGATGCGGCGCTGCGCGCCTGCGCGGCCGCGGCCGCATTGCTCGAAGGGCGCAACGAGCCCGCCGCGCTCGGTCGCGCACGCTCCGCCTGCGGCGTCGCGTACGCGAGCGTCGGTCGCTTCGATGCGGCGATGACCGAATTCGCGCAGGCGCGCATCGCGTTCGAGATCACCGGCGACGCGCTCTCGCTCGCGCGCATCGAGGCGAACGAAGGCCTCGTGGAGATCACGCGCGGGCGCTACGCCGAAGGACTCGACGTGATGCGCCGCTCGGAGCAGCACTTCAAGCGCCTCGGCGGGCGCATCGAAGTCATCATGGCGGTGAACGACCAGATCGAGGCGCATCTCGCCTTGCGCCAGCCGCTCGACGCGCTCGCGGCGAGCGAACGCGGCTGGCAGCTGCTGCCGCAGACCGCGAATGCGGAAGTGCGCCACGGCCTGCAGGTGCAGCACGCGCGCGCACTCGCCGCGAACGGCCGGCTCGGCGAGGCGGGCGCGTTGCTCGCGCGCGTCGTCGCGGAAGCCGATCCGGCGCAGGAGAAGCCCGTGCTCGGCCGCGCCCGCACGGCGCAGGCGGAGATCGAACTCGCGAGCGGTCGCCCGCAGGCCGCGGTCGAGCATGCGCGCGCGGCGGTCGACGCGCTCGCCAATCCCGACGACGCGCGCCAGCGCGCGATCGCCTGGCACACGTACCTGCGCGCGCTGCGTGGCGCCGCGCCCGCCGACGTCGCCGCGCAACAGGCGGCGTTCGCGACCTGGGCCGCGCCACGCACGATCGCCTCGGTCGCGACCTGGGTGGCGCTCGCCGACGCCGAGGGCGAACGCGATCCGTCGCGCGCGGATGCCGCGTATGCGCGCGCGCTCGCCTCGGCGGAAGCGACCGGCATCCCGCTCGACATCGGTGCGGTCGCGATCGGCTGGGGTGAGCGCCTGCTCGACGCAGGCGAACTCGACCACGCGAGTGCCGTGCTCGGCCGCGTCGCGCGCTGGGCCGAGGTGGACTTCGCGTGCAGCGTCGCGCAGGCGCGGCTGTACCGCGCGCTCGGGCGCGAACAGCCGTGGCGCGAGGCGCTGGCGCGCGCGCAGGCGCTCGCGGGCGAGCGGCCGGTCCCGCCCGCGGCGAGCGGCAGCGCCGCGCCGATTCGCGCGCCCGACGCTGCGCGCTGACGCCCGCGAGTGCCGCGCCGTGCGGGCAGTCGCATCGCAAGTCTTTGCTTCGACGGCGATTCACGGATCGGAAACGCAGCGCTAACGGAGCGGGAGTGCCGTTCGGCGCCCGCCTCGGCAACGTGCGTGGTCGACCGCACCGACGCATCGGTGCGGCCCCTTCGCATCCTGGAGACGCTGTCCGATGGCCACCCGTACCGAATCCTTCCATCGCCTGGCGAGCGGTGTCCTGCTCGGCGCCGCCGCGGTCGCGCTGCTGCTCGCGCTCGCCGCCGCCGGCCGCGCGCACGCGGCCGTGCCGCACGTAACGAGCTGGACCGCCCAGCGCGTGCTTGACCCGCAAGGGCTCGGCTTCGACAAGTTCGGTCGCGCGGTCGCGCTCGACGGCGATGTCGCGCTCGTCTGCGCATCCGAAGCACCGATCGGCGCCAACGAGACGCAAGGCAAGGTGCTCGCCTACGAACGCGCGGCCGACGGCAGCTGGAACCTCGTGCAGACGCTCGTCGCGAGCGACGGCGGCGCCTACAACGAGTTCGGCTGGTCGGTCGCGCTCGACGGCGACGTCGCGGTGATCGGCGCGATCAACGCGAACATCGGCGGCAACAACTCGCAGGGCGCGGCGTACGTCTTCACGCGCGGCAGCGACGGCCACTGGAGCGAGACGCAGAAGCTCGTCGCCGCCGACGGCAGGCCGGTCGACTGGTTCGGCAACGCGGTCGCGATCGCCGGCGACACGATCGTCGTCGGCGCGTACGGCGCGCACTACGCCGACCAGGCGATGCGCGGCTCGCTGTACGTCTACACCGCGGCCGGGGGCACGTGGACGCAGGCACAGCAGCTCGTCGCCGACGACGGCGACGGCGGCGATGCGTTCGGCCAGGCGATCGCGCTGTCGGGCGACACGCTCATCGCGAGTGCTCCGGGCGCGACGGTCGGCGCCAACTACGCGCAGGGCGCGGTGTATCGCTACACGCGCACGGCCGGCAGTTGGACGCAGGCGCAGAAGATCGTCGTCGCCGAAGGCGTCGAGAGCGACCAGCTCGGCACGTCGCTCGCGCTCGACGGCGGCACCGCGCTGATCGGCACGATGTGGCGCACGGGCGGGCAAGGTGTCGTCTACGTGTACGACGACACCGGCAGCGGCTGGACCCAGACGCAACGCCTTGCCGCCACCGACGGCGCCGAACGCGCGGACGGCGCCGGCGCGAGCGGCACCGACGGCATCGGCCTGCCCCCAAGCGACAACTTCGGCATCGCGGTCGCCTTGCAGGGCGACCGTGCGCTCGTCGGCGCGAGCAACGTGACGATCGAAGGCAACGACGGCCAGGGCGCGGCGTACCTGTTCACGCGCGCGGGCGGAAGCTTCGCCGGGTCGCACACATTCACCGCGAACGAGGGCGTCGTGCCGCCGGCGTTCGGCTCGGCCGTCGCGCTCGACGGCGACAGCGTGCTCGCGGGCGTCTTCGGCTACTCACCCGACTGGGATCACTACCAGCAGGGCGAGGCGTACTTCTACCATTTCGTGTCGGACGGCATTCCCGCGTCCGAGCGCGCCGTGCTCGTCGACATCTACGACGGCACCAACGGTTCAGGCTGGTGGGACCAGACCGGCTGGCTCGGCGCGCCCGGCACCGAATGCAGCTGGTCCGGCGTGATGTGCGACGAGAGCGGCTCGCACGTGACCGGCCTCACCTTCGCATTCACCAACATGGTCGGCGCGCTGCCGGCGACGCTGAACCAGCTCACCGCGCTCACGAGCCTGCAGATCAGCGACCAGCCGCAGCTCGCAGGTACGTTCCCCGCGCTCACCGGCCTCGCGCGGTTGCAGTCGATCGACGTGCGCAACACCTCGATCGGCGGCAACCTGCCCTCGCTCGCCGGCCTGTCGAACCTGCAGAGCGTCGTGTTTCTCGCCGACCGCTTCGAAGGTGCGATCCCGCCGTTCGGCGCGCTGCCCGCGCTGACTTGGTTCTCCGCGTCGGGCAACCAGCTCTCGGGATCGCTGCCACCGCTCGACGGGCTCACCGCGCTGACCGGCTTCTACGTCGACGCGAACGCGTTGAGCGGCGCGTTGCCCATGCCGCCGGCGAGCCTCGGCGAATACGGCGCCTCGCTGTGCCCGAATGCATTCGACCACGTCGACGCGCCTGCGTGGGATGCGATCACCGGCATCACGCCGTGGTACCGCGACTGCACGGCGACACCGGTCGATGCGATCTTCGACGACGGCTTCGACGCGCCGTGAGCGATGCGCGCGGCGCGGTCGTGCACCGCGCCGCGCGGGTTCAGTGCACCCAGCGGCCGCCGCGTCGGCGCGGCGGCAATCCGCCGCCCTCGCGCGGCGTCTCGTCGGCACCCAGCGGATTCGAGCGCCAGTACTCGGCGACCGCGCCGACCGCGTTCGGGATCTGCGCGAGGCACTCGTCGTAGTCCTCGTCGCCGAGCGGCGCGAACTCGGCGTCGCTCTCGAACACGCCGTCGTCGATCGCCAGCGCGATGATCGGCGAGAGCAGCTCCATGAGCTCCGAATCCTGCCCGAGGCGACCTTCCCACGACGGCGCGCGCAGGTCGATGCCACGCGAGAAGCCCTCGCACCAGCCGCGCGCCGTGAACGCGGGCGGCCCTTCCTCGACGTCGAGTTCGCCGAGGATCGGTTCGTAGCTGCCGGTTTCGAGCTCGGGGGTGATCGCGTCGTTGAGGCGCGCGAGCAAGGTCAGCACGCGTTCGCCTTCGTTCGCGTCGACGAACGGCTCGTGCAGGATCTCGGGCAACCATTCCTCGGGTTTCGCCGGCACCGGGCCGATCGCGAGCGCGGTGAGGAAGCCGTGCACGCCGTCGAGCAGCATGTCCTCGTCGCCCGCGTGCGCGCGCAGGAACTTGTCGAGCTCCTCCAGTTCGCTGTCGCTCGGCGACACCATCCAGTCAGCGGCCATCTTCGAGTTCCAGGACGACGGGAGTGTGGTCGGACGCGCGCTCCCACGTGCGCGGCTCGCGCTCGATCGAGGCAGCGCGGCAATGCGCGCGCAGCGCCTCCGATGCGAGCACGAGGTCGATGCGCAGGCCGAGGTTGCGCCGGAACGCGCCTTGCCGGTAGTCCCACCAGCTGTAGTGTCCGCCATCCTGATTGAACAGGCGGAAACTGTCGACGAGGCCGATGTCGAGCACGCGCCTGAGCGCGTCGCGCTCTGGCGTGGAACAGAGGATCTGCTCGTGCCACGCGGCCGGGTCGTGCACGTCGCGATCGTCGGGCGCGATGTTGAAGTCACCCATCACGACGAGGCGCGGATGGCGGCGGATCTCCTCGGCGAGGAATGCGCCGACCTTGGCGAGCCAGTCGAGCTTGTAGGCGTACTTCTCGCTGCCGACCGCCTGGCCGTTGACGACGTACAGGTTGACGATGCGCAGGTCGCCGACCGTCGCGGCGAGGATGCGCCGCTGCGGATCGTCGAAGCCGGCGATGCCGTGCTCGACCTCGCTGATCGGCGTGCGCGCGAGGATCGCGACGCCGTTGTAGGTCTTCTGTCCCGAGTACACGCTGTGGTAACCGGCCGCCTCGAGTGCCGCGACCGGGAACTTCGCGTCCTCGAGCTTGGTTTCCTGCAACGCGAGGATGTCCGGCATCGCCTCCGCGCACCAGCGCTCGACGTGCGGCAGGCGCACGTTGAGCGAATTGACGTTCCAGCTCGCGATCTTCATCCGGCCATCTTAGCGCAAGCCTCCGACGCGCCCGTCGCCTTCACGCGGCGAGGCCGTAGCTGCGCAGCAGCGCGTCCGGTCGCGGCTCGCGGCCGCGGAACTCGATGAACGACTCGAGCGCGGGACGCGAGCCGCCGACGGCGAGGATCGAGCGGCGGTACGCCTCGCCGGTCGCGCGGTCGAATACACCCGCGTCCTCGAAGCGCGAGAACGCGTCCGCGGACAGCACTTCGGCCCACAGGTAGCTGTAGTAACCGGCCGCGTAGCCGCCCGCGAAGATGTGCGTGAACGCGTGCGGGAAGCGCTGCCACGCGGGCGGGCGGATCACCGCGACGTCGTCGCGCACCTCGTCGAGGATCTCGAGCGCGCGCGCGCCGCGCGCGGGATCGAACTCGCGATGGATGCGGAAATCGAACAGGCCGAACTCGAGCTGGCGCACGAGGAACAGTCCCGCATGGAAATGGCGTGCCGCCTGCATGCGCTCGAACAGCGCGTCGGGCAGGCGCTCGCCGGTGCGCCAGTGGCGCGCGAACAGGTCGAGCGCCTCGCGCTGCCAGCCGAAGTTCTCCATGAACTGGCTCGGCAGCTCGACCGCGTCCCACTCGACGCCATTGATGCCGCCGACGCCCGGCAGGCCGACCTCGGTGAGCAGGTGGTGGAGGCCGTGGCCGAACTCGTGGAACAGCGTGAGCACGTCGTCGTGCGTGAGCAGCGACGGCGTCGTCGCCGTCGGCGGTGCGAAGTTGCAGGTGAGGAACGCGACCGGCAGCTGCACGGCGTCGCCGCGTACGAAGCGATTCACGCAGACGTCCATCCAGGCGCCGCCGCGCTTGCCGCTGCGCGCGTAGAGGTCGACGTACGCGCCCGCGAACACGCGCCCGTCGGCGTCGACGAGATCGTAGTAGCGCACGTCCGGATGCCAGGTATCGACACCGTCGCGACGGCGCAGCGACACGCCGAACACGCGCGCGGTGATCGCGAACAGGCCGTCGATGACCGGATCGAGCGCGAAGTACGGCTTGAGTTCCTCTTCGTTGAGCGCGTACTTGCGCTCGCGCAACTTCTCCGCGGCGTAGCCGACGTCCCATGGTTCGAGCGTGGCGAGGCCGAATTCGGCGGCGGCGAACGCGCGCAATTCGGCCAGCTCGCGCTGCGCGACCGGTTTCGCGCGCGCGGCGAGGTCGTGCAGGAACGCGAACACCGCGTCCGGCGCCGGTGCCATCTTGGTCGCGAGCGATTCCTCCGCGGCGTCGCGGAAGCCGAGCAGCTGCGCCGCCTCGTGGCGCAGCGCGAGGATGCGGTCGATGCGCGCGGAATTGTCGTACTCGCCCGCGTTCGGACCCTGGTCCGACGCGCGCGTCTGGTACGCGCGATAGACGCGTTCGCGCAGCGCGCGATCGTCGGCGTAGGTGAGCACGGCCTGCACGCTCGGCTGCTTCAGCGTGACGAGCCAGCCGTCCTGCGACGTCTCCTCGGCGTACGCGCGCAACACCGCTCGCCCCGATTCGGGAATGCCGGCGAGCGCGCGATCGTCGGCGATCGTCTCGCTCCACGCGTCGGTCGCGTCGAGCACCGCTTCCTCGAACTCGGTCGCGAGCTTGGCGAGTTCGCTCGCGATCTCGCGGAAGCGCGAGCGCGCCGGCTCTTCCAGCGCGACGCCGGACAGGCGGAAGTCGCGCAGCTCGTGTTCGATCAGCGTGCGCGCGGCGCGCGGCAGGTTCGCGCTGTCGCCGCGTCGCGCGACCGCATCGACCGCCGCGTACAGCGCGCGGTTCTGGCCGAGTTCGCTCGCATGTTCGACGATCCTCTCCTGCGCGGCCGCGTAGGCCTTGCGCAGCTCTTCCGAGTCGGCGACGCCGTGCAGGTGCGACACCGGCGCCCAGGCGCGGTTGAGGCGATCCTCGAGTTCCTCGCCGAGCAGCAGCACGCCGGCGAAGTCGCGTGGCGCGTCGGAGGCGAGCAGCGCGTCGATGCGCGCGCGGTAGTCGGCGAGGATCGCGTCGATCGCGGGCTCGACGTGTTCTGGCCGGATCGCCGAGAACGACGGCAGGCCGGATGCGGCGAGCAGGGGATTGGGGTTGGTCATCGGAGCGGAAATCGTGCGGGGCGGTCCGACAACGTGGCGCGTCGCGCGACCGAAATCAAGCGTCCGCGCGCGGCGCGCCGATGCTAGGCTTGCGCGTCTCAACGAGGCTCCGCCATGAACATCCGGCCGTACCAGGGCATCCTTCCGCGCCTCGGCGCGAACGTCTACGTCGATCCGGGTGCGCACCTGATCGGCGACGTCGAACTCGGCGACGACGCGTCGCTGTGGCCGGGCGTGGTCGCGCGCGGCGACGTGCACTACATCCGCATCGGCGCGCGCACGAACGTGCAGGACGGGTCGATCCTGCACGTCACGCACGCGGGCGAATACACCGACGAGGGCTTCCCGCTGGTCATCGGCAGCGACGTCACGATCGGCCACGCCGCGGTCGTGCATGCGTGCACGATCCACGACGCCTGCCTCATCGGCATGCATGCAACCGTGCTCGACGGCGCGGTCGTGCATCGCCACAGCATGATCGGCGCCGGTGCGCTCGTCGCGCCGGGCAAGGTCGTCGGCGAAGGCGAGCTCTGGGTCGGCAATCCCGCGCGCTGCGTGCGCAAGTTGTCCGCGCAGGAGATCGAGCGCCTGTACTACTCGGCGCAGCACTACATGCGCCTTAAGGACCGCTACCTCGCGGCCGCCCAGGCCTGACCCGGCCTCAGCATTCGACCTTCGCCACCGGAAATGCCGGCGTGACGATGCAGTCGAAACCGTCTTCGAAGATCCGTTGCGGCCCCGCACCGCTCTCGTAGGCGCCGATGTCGGCGGCGGTCCCGACGATGCGCGCATAGTCCGCGCCGAGCTGGTCCGAGTCGAGCGTTCCGGAACCTGCGCCCGTCGCGTTGCCGGCATCGATTGCCGGGCTCCCCGGCTGCAGCGCATGCGTCCGCGTCGGGCCGCCGTTGTCCGCGAGCGCGAGCAGCCGGGGGTCGACGGACAGCGTGTCCACCGGAACCGGCAGGTTCGCGGCACCGAAGAGGTTCGCATGGCCGTCCACGTGCAAGCCGCAATCGCCGCCGCCGAAGCAACTCGTGGAGACGTCCGCGGCCACGTTGGCCGCGAGGTTGCCGGAGACGATCGTACTTTCGAGCGTCGGCGAGTTCGCGACCGCGAGTCCGCCGACGCCGCCGGCTCCGCTGGCCGAGTTGAACGCGATCGTCGAGGATGCGATCGCGACCGGCGACTGCAGTGCCATCATGCCGCCGACCTGCGCGCCGCTGTTGCCGGAGATCGTGCTGTCGACGATGCGCAAGGTCGCGACGCCGTCGGCGCCGAGGAGGTAGGCGCCACCGATGTCGGTCGCCGTATTGCCGGAAATCGTCGAGTGCTCGATCAGCACGTCGCCGTTCGCGGACAGGCCGCCGCCGTCGCCGAACACGCCCGTCGCGATCGCCGAGTTGCCGGCGATCGTGCTGTAGGCGACGTCGAGGGCACCACCGACGGCGAAGCCACCACCGGAGACGGCCGAGTCCCCGCGCGCGGCATTGCCGACGACGATGCTGTTCACCAGCGTCAGCGCATGCGCGACGTAGAGGCCACCGCCGACGCCGCTGCCGAACGTGGTTGCGGCGACCACGCAATCGCCGACGACGGAGTCCTCGAGCCGGACGTCGCCTTCGGACGCGAGGCAACCGCCGGGCTCGTCGGAACGCCCGTTGCGCAGCGCGACGCCGACGATCGCGAGCAAGCCGGTTCCACTCTGCGAGAAGACGCGGCTCGTCCCGCCGGCGTCGATCGTGACGGCTGCGGGTGACGCGCCCGGCGTCGAGGCGAACACGATCGGCACGCCGCGAATCGAGAGCGTGCCCGCATTCGTGAACGCGATCTCGCCGCTCGTGAGATGGATCGTGCGGTCTGAACACGGCAGCGCGCCGAGGTCGATCACGGCCCCGTCCGGCGCGTCCTGCACTGCGTCGCGCAGGCTGCCGTTGCCGGCGTCGTCGCAGGTGGTGACCGCGACGACCGTGCCGCCGCGCGGCGCGGGCGTTGCGGCAGCCCCGAGCGGCGCGCCCATGGACAACGCGGTCGCGACGAAAGCGGAGATCAAGCGGCGATACGGGTTGGCGGCCATGGCGGGTCTCCGGAGGAACGTGTTCGTGTCCGCGCGTCAGTCGAGATCGAAGCCGTCGCAGAAGACCGTGTCCGCGCTCGAACACGCCGGCTGGATTTCGTAGGCGCCGAGATCCATCGGGCCGTACTGGTCGGGTACGTTCACCAGATCGACGACCCGCGGCTTGCGGTCGAGATCGGCATGCGGCGTATAGGTATTCGGTGGCGCGAAGTCGACCCCGAGCGACGCGTGCGTCAGGTGGTAGTCGCCGTGCACGGCGTCGACGAAGCTCGGCTCACCCTCGCGGATGTCGGGCCGGTCGGGCAACGTGCTGCGGTCGTTGCTGAGCACGTTCTGGGCGCTGCCGGGACTGCTGATCGCCGGATCGGCAGTCGCGCGCCCGGGCTGGTCGATGATGCTGTCGTACAAGCCGAGCGCGCCGGGGGCGAGGAACGCGTACGGTGCGCCGATGCTGTTGCCGGCGATGGTGCAGGATGCGAGCGTAACGACCGAGTCTTCGCCGTCGGTCTGGGCGATCACCTCGCCGCTCACGGTGTTGCCGGCGAGCAGGCAGTTGGTCAGCGTGGCCCGCGGCGGGCCGATGTCGATGTCGCCGATCTGACGCAGCAGGTGCGCGCCGGTGTTGTGCCGGATGTTCACGCGATCGCCGACCAGCTGGGCCGCGTTCTGCATGAGAACGATGGAGCCACCGGTCGGGTTTCCGCCCGCGTCCTCCGCCTTGTTCGCAGCCAGCGTATTGCAGGGGGAGTCGGCCGCGCAGGCGACCGCGCCGAGCGCGGTCGGCGGCTCGGTCTTCACGCACGGCCGGCCGGCCGGATCGTTGTAGGGCGCGGGATTGGCATTGAGAGCGACCGCGCCGCCGAGCGGATTGCCCAAGCCGTCGTAGTCGGCATCGGCGTAGATCGCCGCGCCTTCCTGTGCGGCGTTGCCTTCGATGCGAAAATCGTAGGCGCACAGGATCGCACCGCCGCCCGCGCTGCCGAGCGCTTCGTACGGTCGCAGATAGAACGCGCCACCGGTGTGCGATGCGAAGTTCTGCGCGATCTGCACCGGCTGCGCGGGGTCGGTCGTGAACACGCGCACGATCGCCTCCGCGGAGTCGCCGAAGTTGAGGATGTCGACGCCACCGCCGTAGGCGGCATCGTTGCCGTAGATCACGCCGAGACCGTTGTAGCCGGACGAACCGATGTCCGCGCGCGCGGGGCCGAGCACCTCGAGGCCGCCGCCGTAGCCGTTCGGCGCGTGGTTGTACGCGACCAGCGTGTTCCGCTCCAGCGCGTAGAGGCGCGCGTCGCCTTCGATGCGAAGGCCGCCGCCCGACGTGTCCGCGGTATTGCTGAGCACGAGCGTGTCGCTGCCGAGCGTCAGCGTCGCCGGCCCGCTGCTGCCGTCGACCTCGATGCCGGCGCCGTAGCCGGACTCGTTGAAGCTGACCGTGCTGCGGGTCAGCGCCAGCGAACCCTGGCCCGAGAAGTAGATGCCGCCGCCGCTGCAGCCGGTGCAGGTCAGACCGCCGGAGAGGGTGAGGTTGCGCACGCTCAGGTGGGTCGTGCCGGTCACGTAGAGCACGCTGCCGCCACCGTCGCTGCTGCCGGTGATCGTGACCAACGGCGCGGTAGCCTCGGGCGGTGCGTACGGCGGGAACGTGAAAGGCCCCGGGACATCGGCGCAGGTGACGCCGTCGCCCCAGCCCTGCAGGGTGAGGTTCGCCTTGTCGGCGATGCCCAGATGCTGGTGCGTGTACAGGTGCTCGCGCGTGATGTCGATGATCGTCGGGCATTCGCCGACCGCGTCGATCGCGGACTGGATGTCACCGTACTGGCAAGCCTGGGGGTCGGCGCCGACGCGGTAATGCAGCGGCAGCACGATGGGATTGATCGAGCATGCGGCGAACGCCTTGCCGGCGAGCGCGAGGATGAGCGCGGTGGGCGCGAGCGGAACACGACGGTTCATGGCGGTACCCGGAATTGACGCAGGCACCGTCGAGGAACGCGCGCGCGCGCGCGTGTGCCACGCGGCTAGTGGCCGGCGCCGCGCGCCCTGGCCATCGACGCGAGCAGTTCCGCCGCGTACGGCGACGGATTTGCCTTCAGCGGCGGTTCGATCTCGGCGCGCAGGCGGCCAGCCTCCTCGTTGCGGCCGAGCGCGTCGCGTGCGCGCACGAGCGCGGCCTCGATTTCGAGCACGCGCAGGTCGTCACGCGGAATCGGTGGACTGCGTACCGCGAGCGCCTCGCGCAGCAGCGGCTCCGCATCGGCCGCTCGGTTCGTCGCCAGCGCGGCGCTCGCGAGCGCGAACAACGGCGATCCGAGATTGAAGTGGTGCGGCGGAAACACGGCGCGCGCCGTCGCGACGCTTTCGCTCGCGATCCGATAGGCCGCCTCCGCGTCGCCGGCATCGAGCCGCGCCATCGCGAGCCGGGACAGGATGTGGCACTGGATCGGATCGGGTTTGGCGTCATGCCGCGCTGCCGCGGCGGACTCGACGAGCCGCAACGCTTCGTCGTGGCGATGCTGCTGCCGGATGATGTCGCCGAGCGCCGCGACATCGCGGTTGAGCCAGCCCGAGTCCGCCGGTTCGTGTTTGCGCTCGATCTCGACCGCCTTGCGCATCGTCGACTCCGCCTCCGCGTAGCGACCTTCCCAGCGCAGCACGTCGGCGAGGATGCCGAGCGGATCGGCGCTGTCCCACTCGTCGTTCGAGCCTTCGAAGCGGGCCCAGCTCGCGAGCGCCTGCCGCAGCGCCTGCTCCGCCTCGGTGAGCCGGCCGAGCTTGAAGTAGTCGTTGCCGATCGCGGCATAGGTGTACGCGAACGGGTCCGGCTGCGTGCGCGACATGCGTTCGAGCGCGGCCAGCATCCGCAGGCGGTCGGGCAGCGCTTCCTCGTAGCGGCCCTGGTGCTCGATCGTCCACAGCAGGTTGCCGCGCGCGGTGAGCGTCTCGCGATGGTCGGGGCCATACACCTTCTCGTAGATCTCCAGCGACTCGCGTTGCTCGCGTTCCGACGCCGCGTAATCGCCGGTGTAGCCCGAGACCGCTGACATGAGCTGGAGAATCGCCGCGACGCGGCTGTGCACGGGCCCGTGCAGCGCATGGGCGAGATCGAGCGCATTGCGAAGCGCCGTGCGTGCCTCCTCGAAGCGGGACAGTTCGATCAGCGCCGAACCGAGGTTGGTCCAGTCGTCGACGACCGACGGATGGCGATCGCCGTAGACGGCGAGGTCGGTCGCCAGCGCTTCGCGCAGCACGGGCTCGGCATCCTTGGAATCGTCCTGGCCGTGCAGCGCTTCGCCGACGACCCGCCGTGCTTCCGATTCGCTGTCGTACGCGGCCGCGCCCACCTCGCGCGCGATCGCGATCGCCGCCCTCGCGTGCGTGAGCGCGTCGGCGAACGCGCGCTTTTCCGATTCCGTCTTCGCGACCGTGGTGAGCGTGCGGGCGCGGACTTCGCCGGGAATCGCGGGGTCCGCCGCCGCGGTGACGGCCTTCTTCAGCAACGCTTCGGCGCGCTCGTAGTCGCCGAGGTCCCAGTACAGGCGCGCGATCAGCGCGGTGAGGTCGAGGCGCGTGGCAGGCTGCAGTTCCGCACCGGCGGACAACTGCTGCTCGCCGAGCGCGAGCAGCTGCTGCGCGGCGATCGGCTGGCCGCGGTTCGCGTCCGGCTCCGCCTGGTCGAACACGCCGACGAGGAACGCGCGGATCGTGTCGGCGCGCTCGGCCTGCTCGCGTGCCGCGCGCGCCTGCCGGCGCGCGACGTCGGCTTGCCACACGGCGATGCCGAGCGCGGCGAGGACCGCCAGCAGGAATGCGACGGTCGTCGCCACACCGCCCTTGTGGCGCACGACGAACTTGCGCGCGCGATACCAGCGCGACGGCGGATGCGCGCAGACCGGTCGGCCCTCGAGCAGCCGCTCGACGTCGTCGGCGAGGCGGCCCGCCGAGGCGTATCGGTCGGCCGGATCGTGCTGCAGTGCCTTCAGCACGATGTTGTCGAGGTCGCCCTTGAGCATGCGCCGCGTCGCAGGAGCGGATGCGGGCAGCACGCCGGCGTCGGCCCCCTCGACGACGCTGCCCGAAGGCGTGCGCGGGTCGCCGTCGCCGAGACGCTCGCCGGTCATCAACTCGCCGAGCACGACGCCGAGCGCGTAGACGTCGGTCGCGGTCGTGATCGGCTCCCCGCTGCGCTGCTCCGGCGACGCGTACGCGGGCGTGAACGCGGCGTGCCGCGTGTGCGTCTCGTCGTCGGACATGAGCAGCTTGGCGACGCCGAAGTCGAGCAGGCGCGGTCGGCCTTCGACGTCGACGAGCACGTTCGACGGCTTCAGGTCGCGGTGCACGATCAGTGCGCGATGCGCCGCCTCGACGACACGGCAGACCTCGAGGAACAACGCGAGCCGTGGCCGCAGATCGAGGCGGTGCGCGCGCGCGAACTCGATGATCGGCAGGCCCTCGACGAGTTCGAGCGCGAGATACGCCGCGCCTGATTCGGTCACGCCGCCGTCGATCAGCCGCGCGATGCCCGGATGACGCAGTTGCGACAGCGCCTGCAGTTCGCGCCGGTACTGTCGCTGCGAGTCGGCCGAATGCAGGCCGCGCCGCAGGAGCTTCAACGCGACCTCCTGGCGCACGCCGTCGACGAGGCGCGTCGCGCGGAACACGATCGACGAGCCGCCCTCGCCGATCGCCGCGCCGAGCGTGAACGGTCCGACGCCGGTTCCGGGCGGCAGCGCCCAGCCCGGCGCGTTCTCGGCGAGTACCGCCGCGACCGCAGCGACCGACGGCGCCGGCACCGCCTCGTCGCGCGCGAATTCGACCATGCGTTCGACGCGCGCGCGCGTACCCGCGTCGCAGTGCGCGTCGAGGAAGCGCGAACGCTCGGCCGGCGACTCGATCGCGAGCGCGGCCTCGAACAGTTCCCGCAGCGTCGGTGCCGGCTCGGCCATCGGTGCGTCCGTCGTCGATCAGACCGGGTAACGCCGGTCCGGCACGCTTCGTGTCATCCGTCGAGTTCGGACTTGAGGAACGCGAGGGCGAACGTCCAGTCCCGGTCAGCCGTGCGCTTGCTGATGCCGAGGGCTTCGGCCGCGCGCTCCGAAGTCAAGCCCGCGAAATAGCGCAACTCGATGACGCGCGCGGCTCGCGCGTCGACCTCGGCCAGGCTTTCGAGCGCGCGGTCCAGCGCGATCACCTGGTCGGCGCTCTCCAGCACGAGCGTCTCGTTGTTCGCGGTCAAGGTCACGTGCTGCCAGAGGCCACCGGCACGCTGGCTGCGGTGGCTGCGCGCGAGGTCGAGCAGCAGGTGTCGCATCGCTTGGGCGGCGTAGCTGAAGAACTGCGCCGGATGCTCGAACACGAGCCCATCCTGCGCGTCCATGCGCAGGAACAGCTCGTGAACGAGGACGGTCGGATCGACGCGCGCGGCCGGCCCGACGGCGGCGAGATGGTGCGCGGCCATCGCCTTCAGGCGCGCGTAGACTTCGGCGAATATTTCCTGCGCGCTCTGCGCAGGAACCGACGGATTCGGATTCATGCGGCCTCCGGGCGGGAGTGTGCGCGTCCGCGCCGTGCGCCGCCAGAGGGCGAGTCGTGCTCAGGCGGTGTCGCGTTCCAGCCGCGACAGGATCGCGAGCGCCTCGCCACGATCGTCGCCGCGCATCGACCGATCGGGCCGCAGGCGCGCGCAGACCACGGGTCGTTCGGGTCGCCCGAACAGCCGGCAGCGCAGGTCGTCGGTCAGTTGCACGCACGGAATTCCAGCCGGCTTGCCGTGCGGCATGCCCGGGATCGGCGAACTGATCGACGGCGCGATGTAGCACGCGCCGCAGCCTTCCCGGCAAGCGACCACGGTCGGCTCGGGATCGGGCGTCATGGGACGTGCCGGCGCGGGTCCATGCGCGGATTGTCGCTCGTTCCACCGATGCGCGCCGGCGTCGCGCGATGCGGCGACGCCCCGGCGCGCGCACCCGCATCCGCTCAGGGTGGATCGAAGCCATTGCAGTACACCGTGTCGTCACGCCCGCACGCGGCGCCCGGGATCTCGTACGCACCGAGATCCATGGGGCCGTGCACGTTGGCGACATCGGCGAGGTCGACCACGCGCGGATGGCCGTCGAGGTCGATGCCGCTGCCCGCCGGCGCGTAGTCGACCCCGGGCGACGTGCGCTGCAGGTGGTAGTCCGCATTCGCCGCATCGACGAACGTCGGCCGGCCCACGGTGATGCCGGTGCCGGAAGAAAAACCGGCGCCGTCGCCGAGCAGGTCGTATTGCGCGACGAGCGAACCGAGGCCGGTCGCGTCGAGGACGGGCACGGATTCGTCGACGATCGAGCCCGCGATCGTGACGAGGTCCACTTCGGCGCGGATCGCGGCGGCGAGCGTGCCGCCGTCGTGGGCGAGCGTGCAGTTCTGCAGCGTGAGCAGCGTGCCGGTCGCGCCGCCGTGCGCCCAGATGTCGTAGTAGGCGTTGACGTTGTCGGCGATCAGGCAATCGGACATCGATGCGATGTGGTCCCCGCTCGCCGGCGCGTTCTCGTCGTTGACGTAGAGGAGCGCGCCGGCATGGTTGCGGCGCGCGGCGAAGCGCGCTGCGCGCAGGTTGCCGGCGCTCTGGCTGCCGAACGCGCCGAGCACGAGCGTGGACCCGCCGGTCGGCGTCGCGTCGCTCTGCTGGGACACGTTGTCGGCGATCTCGTTGCAGAACGGGCCCGTCGTGCAGGCCACCGCAGGCACCGGCGCGTTACCCGGGGCGCAGTCGCCGAACGTCGCATCGTTGAGGTGCACGTCCGCCAGCGGCCCGGTCGCCATGAACGCGGCGCCGTTCTGCGCGGAGTTCGCATCGATCGCGAAATCCTGCGCGCAGAGCGTCACCGGCTGGGAACTCGCGTCGAGGTAGAGGCCGCCGCCGTTCTGTGTCGCGACGTTCGCGTAGAGGGTCGCCGCCGCACCCGCGTCGGTCGTGTAGAGGTTGATGCGCGTCGGTGCGTCGTTGAGCGATGCCGCGATGCCGCCACCGTAGTCGGACACGTTGTTGTTGAGGTTCGAGCTGACGCTGGCGGTCGCACCGCCGGCGACGTAGATGCCCCCGCCGCTGCCGGCCGCGCCGGTGCCCGTGTCGTTGTGGGTGATGTAGGTGTGGCTGTCGGAGAAGAACGTCGTGTTCGGTCCGACGTAGATCGCGCCACCGCGGTTCGTCGCGTGATTGAGCGACAGCGTGGAATTGTGCACCTGCACCACCGCGCTCCCGGTCGGCACTATCGCGAGCCCGCCACCGTAGTCGGCGACATTGCCGTGCAGCCAGGCGTGGTCGATCACGAGGCTGCCATTGCCTTCGAAGACGACACCGCCGCCGTAGCCGAAGTCGCCGCTGCCGCCGCTGATCTCGAGATAACCGAGCTGGACGTTGCTGTTGCCGGCGACGATGAAGGCGGAGTCGTTGTTCGGCCCGTCGATCGCGGTCGGCGTCGAGTCGACGTCGACGCTCTCGCAACTCGCGAACCCGCCCTCGATGATGACGTCCTGGTTGGCGACCACGACGCGCTGGTTGGTGTAGGTCTTGTTGTTGGCGATCCAGACGTAGTCCACGCCCGGGTTCGCGGCGGCGGCGGCGACCGCGTCCTGGATGGTGCCGTAGGGGCATGCGGCGTCGCCGCCGACCTTGTACACGTTGAACGCGAGCGCCGGCTGCGACGCCGAGGCGAGGAGGGCGGCGACGGCGGCGAGCCAGCTCGGGGTGTCGCGTAGAGCGCGGGTCGTGGTCGTGCGGTGCGCAGGGAAGGAATGCATCGTCGAATCCTCGAGGCGTAGGCCACAGCGAGGAACGCGAGGCGACGGATGTTTGTGCCGTGGGTTGCGAACGGCGATACCCGCCGGGCGAGCCGGCGATCAGCACAGCGACCACTCAGCCACGCAGCGCTGCCAGGACCGGCGTCGTGTGCGGGTGCCGGCCATGCCAGAGCGCGAACGATTCGGCCGCCTGTTCGACCAGCATGCCGAGACCGTCGCACGCGACGCGCGCGCCCGCCGCCCGCGCGGCGGCGAGGAACGCTCGCGCTGCGTTGCCGTAGGAAAGGTCGTAGCACGCGGTCGTCGCGCCGATCGCCGCGCACGGCAACACGAACGCGTCGCCGGAATGGCCGGCGGAGGTCGCGTTGACGACGAGGTCGAATGCAGGCTCGCGCTGCAACGTATCCCAGGCGCGCGCGCGCGCCGGTGCGTCGAGCGCATCGGCGAGCGCCTGCGCGCGCGCCTGCGTGCGGTTCGCGACGAAGAGTTCTCGTGCGCCGGCGTCGGCGAGCGCGAACGCGACGGCGCGTGCGGCACCGCCGGCGCCGAGCAGCAGCACGCGCGCGTCACGCGCCTCGATCCCGTGGCGGGTGAGATCGTGCAGCAGGCCGGCCCCGTCCGTACTGTCGCCGTGCCAGGCGTCGCCCACGCGGACCAGCGTATTGACGCTGCCGCACCGACGCGCGCGATCGGAGAGCGCGGCGCACAGCGCGCCGGCATCTTCCTTCAGCGGCAGGGTCACGTTCGCGCCGCAGCCGCCGTCGCGCGTGAACGCGGCGAGCGCGGGTGCGAACGTGTCGCGCCCTGCTTCGATCGCACGGTAGTCGAGCGCGATGTCGAACTGCGCGGCGAACGCAGCGTGGATGCGCGGCGACAGCGAATGCGCGATCGGCTGCCCGAATACGGCGTAGCGGTTCATGCGGTCGCCCGAGGACGGTTGCCGTCGCTAGCCCCGCAGCCAGCGCGCGGCGTCGAGCGCGAAGTAGGTGAGGATCGCGTCGGCACCGGCGCGACGGATGCCGGTGAGCGCTTCGAGCACGCAGGCGCGCTCGTCGAGCCAGCTGTTGGCGAAAGCGGCCTTGAGCATCGCGTATTCGCCGCTGACCTGGTAGGCGAGCGTCGGCACGCCGAAGTGCTCCTTCACGCGCCGCACGATGTCGAGGTAGGGCATCGCCGGCTTGACCATGACCATGTCGGCGCCTTCGTCGAGGTCGAGCGCGACTTCGCGCAGCGCCTCGTCGGCGTTGGCCGGGTCCATCTGGTAGGTGTACTTGTTGCCCTTGCCGAGGTTGCCGGCCGAGCCGACCGCGTCGCGGAACGGGCCGTAGAACGCCGACGCGTACTTCGCCGCGTAGGCGAGGATGCGCGTGTTGACGTGGCCGTCGACCTCGAGCGCGGCGCGGATCGCACCGACGCGCCCGTCCATCATGTCCGACGGCGCGACGACGTCGGCGCCCGCCTCCGCATGCGAGATCGCCTGCTTGACGAGTGCTTCGACGGTCGCGTCGTTGACGACGTAGCCGCGCTCGTCGACGAGGCCGTCCTGGCCGTGCGTCGTGAACGGGTCTAGCGCGACGTCGGTGATCACGCCGAGCTCGGGCAGTGCCTGCTTCAGCGCGCGCACCGCGCGCTGGGCGAGGCCGTCGGGGTTCCACGCCTCGCTTGCATCGAGCGATTTCGCTTCGGGCGGCGTCACCGGGAACAGCGCGAGCGCGGGAATGCCCAGCGCATGCGCCTGTTCGGCGACGCGCAGCAGGCGATCGATCGAGACGCGCTCGACACCGGGCATCGACGGGATCGCTTCGACCACGTCGCGGCCCTCGCGCACGAACACGGGCAGGATGAGGTCGGACGGGGTGAGGTCGGTTTCGCGCATGAGCGCGCGCGAAAACGCGTCGCGGCGCATGCGGCGCAGGCGGGTATGCGGGTAGGCCATCGGTTCGGGAAGTCTTCGATTGCGGACTGGAGCGCATTCTACGCGGCCGCCCGCGCGCCTCACTGGGCAAGATGTCACGCCGGTTTCGCGGCGCAGCATGAAAAACTGTTAAGCAATCGTTAGTCCTTCGGGGCGTATCGTGGTCAAGTGCTCCGTAGTTGCTGTCCCGATAACAAGAACGTCGCAGAGAAGAAAACGTGAGTTCCCCGATCCTGATCGCCGCGCTGTGCGGGATGGCCTTGCTCGTCGCCGCGTGCGTCCGCCGCATCCCCCAGGGCCAGGTCTACACATTGCGCAGCCGTGGCGGCCGCATCCGTACGGTCGGCGCGGGATTGCACGTCGTCCTGCCGCTGCTCGAGCGCGTCGCCCACAAGATCGACCTCGCCGGGGCGACCGTCGCGGTCGACCAGCTGCACCGCGGTGCGCAGGACTACCACGCGCTCGTCTACTTCCAGGTGCTCGACCCGCAGCGCGCCGACGTCGTCATCGACGACGTCGAGGGACTGTTGCGGGTCACCACGCGGCGCCTGTTCGACTACGCCGTGCTGCCCGACGAGGCCGAGGCGCGCCGGCGCTGGCTCAAGCAGTCGCTCAACAGCGAGCTTCGCGAGCGCGGCTTGCTCGTCGCCCGCGTCGACCTCGCCGCGGCCTGAATATCGCCCGCGCGGTGGATTTTGCGCGCGGGCGCGCGGATACTGCGCGCCCCCCGTATCGTTGCGACCGCCATGTCTGACCGCGATCCGCTGCGGCAGCGCCTCGGCGCGGGTCTCGCAGCCCTGCGAATCGACCTGCCCGACGTCGTCGTCGCGCGCCTGCTCGACTACCTCGCGCTGCTGCACCGCTGGAACGCGACCTACAACCTCAGCGCGGTACGCGACCCGGTCGAGATGGTGACCCGCCACCTGCTCGACTCGCTGGCGATCATGCCGTACGTGCGCGGCGCGACGCTCGCCGATCTCGGCACGGGCGCCGGCCTGCCCGGCATCCCGCTCGCGATCGTAGCGCCGGAACGCGCGGTGACCCTGGTCGATTCGAACGGCAAGAAGACGCGCTTCCTGCGCGCGGCCGTGCGCGAACTGCGTCTGGCCAACGTGAGCGTCGCCGAGGCGCGCGTCGAGGCGGTGCGGGGCCGGTTCGACTGCATCACCGCGCGCGCGTTCGCGACGCTCGCCGACATGCTCGCCTGGGGCGGCCACCTGCTCGCGCCGGGCGGCCGCTGGCTCGCGCTCAAGGGGCGCCATCCGCAGGACGAAATCGACGCGCTGCCGCCCGGCTTCACGGTCGAGGCGGTCGAGCCGCTCGTCGTGCCCGGTTTGGAGGCGGAGCGCCACGTGGTCATAATCAGCGGTTCCGGCGCCGACGGCCCGGACCCACAGGAACGGGTGGCACGGGCATGACGCGCATCATCGCGATCGCGAACCAGAAGGGCGGGGTCGGCAAGACCACGACCGCGGTCAATCTGGCCGCGGCACTCGCCGAGGAAAAGCACCGCGTGCTGCTGATCGATTTCGATCCGCAGGGCAACGCGACGATGGCGTCCGGCATCGACAAGCGCACGGCCAAGCCGAACGGCTGCGAAGTGCTGCTCGACGAGGCGCCGATCGAACGCGCGATCGTGACGACCGAGGGCGGTTTCGACCTGCTGCCCGGCAACGGCGACCTCACCGCGGCCGAACTCAAGCTCATGGACGCGCTCGCGCGCGAATCGCGCCTCAAGGAGCAGGTCGCCAAGCTCGGCGACCGCTACGAGACGGTGCTCATCGACTGCCCGCCGACCCTGCACCTGCTCACGATCAACGCGCTCACCGCCGCGCAAGGCGTGCTCATTCCCGTGCAGTGCGAGTATTTCGCGCTCGAGGGGCTGACCAGCCTGCTCGACACGATCAAGGCGGTGCGCCTGCGCCTCAACCCGCAGCTCGAAGTCGAAGGCCTGCTGCGCACGATGTACGACGCGCGCAACAACCTCGGCAACGAGGTGTCGCTGCAGCTGACCAAGCACTTCGGCGACAAGGTGCTGCGCTCGATCATCCCGCGCAACATCCGCCTCGCCGAGGCACCGAGCCACGGCAAGCCGATCAACCTGTACGACCGCGAATCGCGCGGCGCCGTCGCCTACCTGAGTCTCGCCGGCGAGATGCTGCGACGCCATCCGGCGAGCGCGGCGACGCACTGACGCGACGAGCGCACGAGGAACCGCACGCATGGCAGCCAAGAAACGCCCTTCCAGCCTCGGCCGTGGCCTCGACGCGCTGCTCGGCGGCGGCGGTGACGCGCCGGCCGCCGTGGTCGACACCGAAGGCGAGCTGCGCACGCTCGAGATCCACGCGATCCAGCCCGGCAAATACCAGCCGCGCCACCACTTCGACGCCGAGCCTCTCGAGGAACTCGCCGCGTCGATCCGCGCGCAGGGCCTGATCCAGCCCGTGGTCGTGCGCGCGATCGGACCGGACCGCTACGAGCTCATCGCCGGCGAGCGCCGCTGGCGCGCCGCGCAACAGGCCGGCCTCGGCGAAATTCCCGCGCTCGTGAAGGTGGTGCCCGACCAGGCCGTCGTCGCGATGGCGCTGATCGAGAACATCCAGCGCGAGGACCTCTCGCCGCTCGAGGAAGCGCAGGCGCTGTCGCGCCTCATCGACGAATTCGGCCTCACCCACCAGCTGGCCGCCGAAGCGGTCGGCCGTTCTCGCGCGGCGGTGTCGAACCTGCTGCGCCTGCTCGAGCTGCCCGCCGAGATCAAGCGCCTGCTCGACGATCGCGAGCTCGAAATGGGCCACGCGCGCGCGCTGGCGACCCTGCCGGAGGCGCGCGCGGTCGCGCTCGCCCACATTGCGGTCGAGAAGCGCTGGTCCGTGCGCGAACTCGAGGACGCGGTGCGCCGCGCCGGCGGCGATGGCGCGAAGCCGGCCAAGGCCGCGGCGAAACCGGACCCGAACATCGCCGCGCTCGAGCGCGACCTCGCCGAGAAGCTCGCCACGCGCGTGCGCCTCGCCCACGCGCGCAACGGTCGCGGCAAGCTCGTGATCCACTACCACAGCCTCGACGAACTCGACGGCATCCTCGAGCGCATCCGCTAATGCTGCGGGCGGAGCCGTACTCCGCCTAGAGGTATGATTTTCGACGACAGGCAACCCGCGCGCTCCGTTCCGGTACCCACGGGGACCGCCACCCCTGGGGAGTCACCGCCATGCGTCGTACCGCTCTCGCCGTCGCCAGCCTCGCTTTCTGCGCCACCCCCGCGTTCGCCGCGGACCACGTCGTGCTCGCCAAGAACGGGCCCGGCGGACGTCATTTCGAGCCTTCGCCGCTGACCATCGCGGTCGGCGACACCGTCACGTTCATGAACGACCCGGCCGGCCTCGGCTTCCACAACGTGAAGTCGGACGACGGTGCGATCACCGAATTCCGCTGCGCCGACGGCTGCGACGGCGTCGGCAGCGGCAACGGCGACGCGTCGGCGAATGCGTGGCAAGCCACGGTCACGTTCCCGACCGCGGGGACGATCGGCTACTACTGCGAAATCCATGGTGGCTCCGGCGGCATCGGCATGGCCGGCTCGATCACGGTCGGCTCCGCGGCGACGCCGAACGTCGAAGTCACGCCGGGCAGCGTGAGCGGATCGGCGGAGGCCGGCGGCAGCGCGACCACCGGGTTCGAACTCGCCAACACCGGTGGCGCGACCCTCGACTGGACGGTCGACACCTCCTCGACCGGCTGCGTCGCGCCTGTCGACGTGCCGTGGATCGCGCTCGCCCCGACTTCGGGCTCGATCGCCGCGGGCGGGGTCGCCGCGAGCATCGGCGTCACCCTCGACGCGACCAGCCTGACACCGGGCGCGTACAGTGCGAACATATGCGTGCACAGCAACGACGTGGCTCACGACCCGTTGACGCTGCCGGTCAGTTTCACCGTCAATACGCCCGACCTGATCTTCGAAAACGGCTTCGATGGGTGATTCCCGCGCATGACGGAAGTTGCAAGCCAGGACGGCAAACCCCGGTCTGTTGGCGTGGCGGGTAACCGCCAGCAGCAGTTCGAGGCACTCGTGCGCGCGCATTCGGGCGAGCTCTACCGCTACGCGTACTGGCTTTGCGGCCAGGACGCGCTCGCGCAGGATCTGGTCCAGGAGACCTTCCTGCGCGCATGGCGCTCGCTCGATGCGCTGCGAGACGATATCGCGGCGAAAGCATGGCTGGCGACGATCCTGCGGCGCGAACACGCGCGCCTCTACGAACGCAAGCCGATGCCGACCACCGATATCACCGACCTCGAACTCAGCGACGACACGCCCGGCCCCGAACACCGCGGCGAAGACGCGGTGCTGCGCGCGGCGATCGCCAGGCTCGAGCCGAAGTACCGCGAGCCGCTCGTGCTGCAGGTGCTCGGCGGCTTCTCCTGCGCCGAGGTCGCGGCGCAGCTCGGCATCAGCGAATCGGCGGTGATGACCCAGGTATTCCGCGCGCGCCAGAAGCTGCGCGCGTTGCTCGACGGCAAGGAACCGGAGGCGGAGCTGCATGGACTGCCTTGAGTTCCGCCGGCTCCTCGGCAGCGACCCGCAGGTGGGCGACGCCGACGCGCGCGCGCACATGGCGACCTGCAGTGCCTGCGCCGCGCTCGCCGCCGACGCGGAGGCGTTCGAGGCACGCCTGTCGGCGGCGCTCGCGGTGCCCGTGCCCGATGGTCTCGCCGAGCGCATCCTCGCCGCACGACGCAGCGACGTGGTCGAACCGTTCCAGCCGCGTCGCCGGCTCGGCTGGATCGCGCTCGCCGCGGCCGCGAGCGTGCTGCTCGCGTTCGGCGTCGTGCGCTACCGCCAGGCGACGAGCCTGCGCGCGATGGTCGCCGCCCACGTGACCGCGCCGGACGAGCACGATGCGCTCGCGATGGTCGCGCCCGTGCCGCAGGCGGAGGTCGAGCACGCGTTCGCCGACCGCGGCGTCAAGCTCGCCGACGTGCCACCCGAGGTCGCCTACGTCAGCGAGTGCCCGATCGGCCGCTGGCGCAGCGTGCACATGGTCAGCGCCGGCACCGGTGGGCCTGTCAGCGTCGTCTACATCGTGCGCGACCGCGCCGAGAAGGCGTCGGGCTTCCATCGCGCCGGCCTCGTCGCGCGCGAAGTGCCGATGGCCGACGGCACGCTGTTCATGCTCGCCGCTTCCGATGCGCGCTTCGACGCGCTCGAACACGCCTGGCGCAACGCGCTCGAAGGCCTGCCGCGGGTCGCTTCGGGCGCCAACTGAGGCGGCGTCCGGCGCGGACCGCACGCGGCTAAGCCCTGCGGCAATTGCGCGCAGGGCTTCGCGCCGGTCGCCGCCGCGGCCGGCAAAACCGGCGATAATGCGCGCCTTTCGCGAACCGGCCCGCCGCCATGCCCGCATTGTCCGTGGTCGTGCCCGTCTTCAACGAGCGCGACAACATCCCGCCGCTCCTCGCCGAAATCGCCGCCGCGCTGCGTGGTCGCGTCGATTTCGAGATCGTCTACGTCGACGACGCGAGCAAGGACGACAGCCTCGCGGTGCTCGCGGCCGCGAAGGCGGCTTATCCGGAGCTGCGCGTCGTGCGCCACCTCGCGCAGAGCGGGCAGAGCACGGCGATCCGCAACGGCGTGAAGGCCGCGCGCGGCGCGTGGATCGCCACGCTCGACGGCGACGGCCAGAACGATCCCGCCGACATCCCGAAGCTGCTCGCGATGCGCGACGAGTCCCCTGCGGCGATCAAGCTCTACGCGGGCTGGCGCGTGAACCGCCGCGACTCGGGCAGCAAGCGCTGGGCGTCGAAGTGGGCCAACGCGATCCGCTCGCGCCTGCTGCGCGACGATACGCCCGATACCGGCTGCGGCATCAAGCTGTTCGAGCGCGCGAGTTTCCTCGACCTGCCCTACTTCGACCACATGCACCGTTTTCTGCCGGCGCTGATGCAGCGCGCGGGCTGGCAGGTGAAGTCGGTGCCGGTCAACCACCGCCCGCGCGGCAGCGGCATCTCGAAGTACAACAACCTCAACCGCGCGCTCGTCGGCATCGCCGACCTGCGCGGCGTCGCCTGGCTCATCAAGCGCTCGAAGCGCACCGCGACCGAAGAAGTCTGAGGCGGCGCCGCGCGCTGCGCGCGTGTCGCGCTGCGTGCCGAACCTGCACGGACGCATCGCGTCGGGTGGTGGCCCGTCAGCCCGTGTTCTGCAGCGCCTGCGCGACGCCGTGCACGCTCGACACGAGCGTGGCGAACATCGCGTCGTCGGCGCCGCCCGCCGCGCGCCAGCGTTGCAGCAGATCGACCTGGATCAGGCTGATCGGATCGGTGTACGGATTGCGCAGGCGGATCGACTGCGCGAGACGCGCGTCGTCGGCGAGCAGGCGCTCGCGCCCGCGCAGGCGCAGCAGCCAGGCGACCGTGCGTTCGAACTCGGCGACGATGCGCGGGAAGAACGCATCGTGCAACGGCCCTGCCAGTTGCGAGAAGCGTTCGGCGATGCCGAGGTCGCATTTGGCGAGCAGCATCTCGAGGTCCTCGACGAGCGTGCGGAAGAACGCCCAGTCGCGCGCCATCTCGCCGAGCAGCGCCTCGTCGCCGCGCGCGGCCGCCCGTTCGAGCGCGCTGCCGACGCCGTACCAGCCGGTGAGCCCGGCGCGGCACTGCGTCCACGCGAACACCCACGGGATCGCGCGCAGCGATTCGACGCCACCCGCGCCGACGCCGCGGCGTGCCGGGCGCGAGCCGAGCGTCATGCGCTCGATCACGTCGATCGGCGTGGCGAGCCGGAAGTAGTCGACGAAACCCGGCGTGCCTGCGACGAGTTCGCGATAGGCCGACGCGCCGTCGTCGGCGAGCGCGTGCATCGCTTCGCGCCAGCGCGACTCGCGCGGCTCGGGCGCGCGCGGCCGCAAGGTCGCGAGCAGCACCGCGCCGACGCCCTGCTCGAGGCTGCGCAGCGCGAGCGCGCGGATGCCGTACTTCTGGTGGATCACCTCGCCCTGTTCGGTCACCCGCAGGCGCCCGTCGACGGCGCCGCGCGGCGCGGCCATCACGCCACGCGTGACCTTGCCGCCGCCGCGGCTGATCGAGCCACCGCGGCCGTGGAAGAACGTGAGGGCGACGCCGTGCATGCGCGCGACCGAGAGCAGTTCGACTTGCGCGCGTTGCAACGCCCAGCGCGCGGCGAGGATGCCGCCGTCCTTCGCGCTGTCGGAGTAGCCGAGCATGATCGTCTGGCGATCGCCGCGCGCGGCGAGGTGCGCGCGATAGACCGGGTCGGCGAGCAATGCGGCGAACGTCGTGGGTGCGGCACGCAGGTCGTCGATCGTCTCGAACAACGGCGCGACGTCGAGCGGCACCGCACCGCCGGCGTCGACGAGGCCGCCCGCACGCGCGAGCGCGAGCACGGCGAGGACGTCGGCGAGGCTGCCGGCCATGCTGATCACGTAGGCGCCGAGCGCGGCGTCGCCGTGGCGCCGACGCGCGTCGGCGAATGTCGCGAACACCGCGACGGTGCGCGCGAGCGCCACGTCCTCGTCGCGCACGGTGAGCACGCGTGCGCCGTGCGCGTACGGCGCGATGGCGGCCGCGCGCGCGACCGCGTCGTCGGGCAGCCTGCCGAGCGCTTCGGCGAGCGCGATCGCGTGTACGCGCGAATCCTGGCGTGCGTCGAGCCGCGCGAGATGGAACCCGAACGTCGCGATGCGCCGCTGCAGGCGGCGTACGGCGAACCAGCCCGCGTGCGCGCCCGCATGCGCGCGCAGGCTCGCCGCGACCAGCTCGATGTCGGCGGCGAACGCGTTCGCGTCGTCGTAGCTGCCCGGCGCATCGTGCGCGGTCGCCGCCAGGCGCGCGCCGACGAGCTGCAGCAGGCAGCGGTAGGGCATGTTCTCGTGGCGCGGGCGGATCTTCGCGGCGGCTTCGGGCACGAGCTCGCGATACGCGGCGAACCGCGCGAGCACGCGTTCGTCGACGTCGACGCGGTCGAGCGTCTGGGTGAGCAGGCGCGCGAGGTCGGCGCATTCGCGCCGGTAGCAGCCGAGCACGATCTGCCGCTGCTTGCGCAGCGCGGCCGCGATCGTCGCCGCGCCGACGTTCGGGTTGCCGTCCATGTCGCCGCCGACCCACGACGCGAAGCGCACGATGCGCGGCAGCGCGGGGCAGGTGCCATAGACGTCGGTGATCGCCTGTTCGAGCACTTCGTAGAACACCGGGATCACGCGATAGAGCGGGTCGGACAGGTAGAAGTCGACGTGGTCGAGTTCGTCCTGCACCGACGGACGCACGGGCGAGAGGTCGGCGGTCTGCCAGCTGCTCGTCAGCGCCATGCGCAGGCGCGCCCAGTCGACCGCGCGTTCGGCGTCGGTGCGCGGGCCGGTGAAATCGGCGACGAGCGCGCGCACGATCTCCTGTTCCTTCTCGAGCAGCGAGCGGCGCGACGCCTCGGTCGGGTGCGCGGTGAACACCGGCTCGACGTCGATGCGCGGCAGCGCGTCGAGCAGCTCGGCGGCGCCGACCCCGGCCGCGCGCAGGCGCAGCAGCACGTCGTGCAGGCCGTCCGGCTGCGGCGCCGCGCCGGCGAGCTGGTAGTCGCGCCGGCGCCGGATTCGCTGCACGCGTTCGGCCACATTGACGACCTGGAAGTAGGTCGAGAACGCGCGGCCGAGCGCATCGGCTTCGGCGGCGTCCAAGCCGGACAGGCGCTCGGCGAGGTGCTCGACGCCCTCGCCCGCGTTGCGGCGGCGGATCGCCTCCGCGCGCGCGGATTCGACGCGCTGGTAGAACGGTTCACCCGCCTGCTCGACCAGCAGTTCGCCGACGAGGCGCCCGAGCCGGCGCACGTCCTCGCGCAGGGCGGGGTCGGTCGGTTCGAATTCCGCCTCGCGCGTCGTGGGCACGGCCTTCGGGCTCCGGGCAAATGAAGCCCGAGCTTAGCAGTGCTCGCTGCGCTGCAGCAGATTTCGGCACGGCGCCGATGAGGCAACCTGGGGGTGGGCCCGCCCGCCCGACCCGCCCGGGCCAGGCGGGCGAAGGCCGCACTTGCCGCAAGCCGCTGATTCCGCTATAAAGCGCGGCTCCCTGCACCGTTCATCGCCCTTCGGGGACGCGGATCCCGGCATGCGGTCCGCCCGCGTCGATCGGTCAGGGGCTTCCAGCACCGCATGGCGCAACGTCGCCGCTGGGCCGCCGTCGTCCTGGCCAAGGTCGGCACCGAACATCGAGGTTCGCATGTCCAGAATCTGCCAAGTCACCGGGAAGGGCGCCCTTTCCGGCAACAACGTTTCCCACGCCAACAACAAGACGCGGCGCCGCTGGCTGCCGAACCTGCACGAGCGCCGCTTCTGGGTGCCGAGCGAGAACCGCTGGGTGAGCCTGCGCGTGTCGAGCCACGGCCTGCGCACGATCGACAAGAAGGGCATCGAAGTCGTCATCGCCGAACTGCGCAAGCGCGGCGAAAAGGTCTGAGGAGGAGAACACCATGGCATCCAAGCGCGACAAGATCCGTCTGATCTCCTCGGCCGGCACCGGCCACTTCTACACCACCGACAAGAACAAGAAGAACACGCCGGAGAAGATGGCGGTCAAGAAGTACGACCCGGTCGTGCGCAAGCACGTCGAGTACAAGGAAGGCAAGATCAAGTAAGCGAACGGCCTGCGCGCCGCACGCTGCGATCGACGAAGAACCCGCCCCCGTGGCGGGTTTTTCTTTGCGCGCGCATTGCGGCAGCATGCGCGCATGGAAAAGACCACCGCCACCGGGGATCCGCCGCCCGCGACGGAGAACGCGTCCGCTGGTGAGGCGATCCTCGTCTACGACGGCGTGTGCCTGCTGTGCAGCCGCTGGGTGCGCTTCGTGCTCGCGCGTGACCACGCCGCGCGCTACCGCTTCGCGTCGATGCAGTCCGGACACGGACGAGCGCTGTTGCGCGAGCACGGCCTCGATCCGGACGATCCGAATTCGCTGCTGCTGCTCGAGCGCGGCCGCGCGAGCACGGACAGCGATGCGATCCTGCGCGTGCTCGACGGCTTCGGTGGCGCCTGGCGCGCGACGCGCCTGCTGCGGCTCGTGCCGCGGAGGCTGCGCGATCCTGCCTATCGCTGGCTTGCGCGCCACCGCTACCGCTGGTTCGGTCGCAGCGAGGCGTGCTGGCTGCCCGAGCCCGACCATGCGGCGCGTTTCCTCGACTGATCGCGCATGAAAAAGCCCGCACGCGGCGGGCTTCTTCGAAGAGCTCGGCGGATCGCCGTCAGGCGGCTTCGCCTGCGAGGCGATAGCCCTTGAGGCGTGCGGCGAAATCGGCGAGCGTGCGGATGCCGGTCTGTTCCGCCTCGCGGCACCACTCCTTCACGCCCTCGAGCATGCCTTCCGCGTTGCGGCCGTTGCGCTCGGTGAGTTCGGCCAGGCGTGCGCGGAACTCGCACACGGTGCGCAGCTGCGGATGCTTCTCGGTGAATGCGGTCATGCGCTCGCGCGACGCCGCGTCGAGCCAGCGGCCGCCGTTGCCGAGCGCCTTGCGCAGCTTGCGCGGCAGCGCCTTGATGCCGGCGCCCGCATTCGCGGCTTCCTCGCGCAGGGTCGGCGCGATCACGCCGCGGAAGTAGTCGCTCATGACGTGGAAGCGGTGCGACAGCAACGCCTTCACCGTCTCGGTGTCGGGCAGGTTCATGTTCGGGCGGACGTCGAGCGTCGGCGCGACGCGCAGCACCTTGGCGAGACCGAGCATCTCGAAGCCGCGGATCGCCGCCCAGCCGATGTCGAATTCCCACTTGCGCAGCGCGAACTTCGCCGAGCTCGGGAACGCGTGGTGGTTGTTGTGCAGTTCCTCGCCGCCGATCCACACGCCCCACGGCGACACGTTCGTCGAGGTGTCGGCGGATTCGAAGTTGCGGTAGCCCCACCAGTGGCCGATGCCGTTGACGAAGCCGGCGGCCCAGAACGGGATCCACACCATCTGCAGTGCCCAGATCACACCGCCGACCGCGCCGAACAGCGCGAGGTCGATGATCGCCATCAGAGTCGGGCCCCAGTACGGGTGGCCGCTGTACAGCACGCGCTCGATCCAGTCGTCCGGCGTGCCGCGACCGTACTTCTCCATGTCGTCGCGCTTCTCGCTCGCCTCGCGGTACAGCTCGACGCCTTCCCAGAACACCTTGCGGATGCCGTAGATCTGCGGGCTGTGCGGATCTTCCTCGGTCTCGACCTTCGCGTGGTGCTTGCGATGGATCGCGACCCATTCCTTCGTGACCATGCCGGTGCTGATCCACGACCAGAAGCGGAAGAAATGCGCGACGACCGGATGGAAGTCGACGCCGCGATGCGTCTGGCTGCGATGCAGGTAGAGCGTGACCGCGAAGATCGTCAGCTGGGTCACGACCAGCAGATAGACGATCCAGGTGCCCCAGCTGGCCTGGGTCAGGCCACGGGCGGCCAGCGAAATCAGTGTGTCGGACATGGAATTGCGAAGAACCCCGGGAGGAGAAGTCGACTATACGCGTACCGGGGTGGGGTCGCCATGCGATTGCGTCAAGGTTTGCGACGCGGTTTCGCGCGTTCAGGCTTGCCGTCGGCGGGCCGAAACCTTAACAATCGAACGTCGTGACGTCCCCTGCACCCACCCTCGCACTCGTCCAGGCCGGCCGTCGGCTCGCCGGCCGCGCAGTCGTGCGCGACCTCGACCTCGAACTCGCGCGTGGCGAAGTGCTCGGCCTGCTCGGCGTCAACGGCGCCGGCAAGACGACGACGTTGCGGATGATCGCGGGCGTGCTCGCGCCGACATCCGGCAGCGTACGGTTGGGCGGCGAGGATCTCTACGAACACCCCGAACTCGCGCGCCGGCGCATCGGCTATCTGCCCGAGACGCCGCCGCTGCACGTCGAACTCGATGCCGAGGAGTACCTGCGCTTCTGTGCGCGCCTGCACGGCGTAGCGCGCGGCGCGGTCACCACCGCGGTCGCGCGCGCGATCGAGCGCTGCGAGCTCGGCGAGATGCGCCGCCGCCCGCTCGGTACGCTGTCGAAAGGGTACCGTCAGCGCGTCGGCGTCGCGCAGGCGATCGTGCATGAACCCGAACTCATCGTGCTCGACGAACCGGCCTCGGGCTTCGACCCGGTGCAGGCGCTCCGGCTGCGCGAACTCGTGCGCGGCCTCGGCCGCGAGCACGCGGTCGTGCTGTCGACGCACGTGCTGCCCGACGTGTCCGCGTGCTGCGACCGCGTCGCGATCCTGCATCGCGGCGAACTGCGCCACGCAGGCGAGGTGCACGCGTCGGCGACGACCTCGCTGCGCGTCGGTGTCGCGCGCGCGTTGCGCGCGGACGACTGGCGCGCGTTGCCGATGGTCGTCGCGGCCGAGCCGCTCGACCTCGGCCACTGGCGCGTCGAACTCGCGCCCGGCAGCGCGATCGACGCGTTCGCCGCCGCGGTCGTCGCGCACGGCTTCGGCCTCACCGCGCTCGGCGCCGACGCGCTGCCGCTCGAATCGACCTTCCTCGCGATCGCCGCGAGCGACGCACCGGCCGCGGTCGCATGAACGCGACGCTGCTCATCGCGGCGCACGAGTGGCGGCGCCTGCGCGCGCAGCCGTTCGCGTGGACGCTCGCGGCGGTCGTGCTCGCGTTCATGGCGTGGCAGTTCCTGCTCGCGCTGCAGGCATTCGTCGACCTCGCGCCGAAGCTCGGCGGCCTCAAGGACGCGCCCGGCGTGACCGATCTCGTCGCGATACCGCTGCTGCGCAGCCTGTCGAACCTGCTGCTGCCGCTGGTGCCGCTCGTGACGATGCGCGCGTTCGCGGGCGAACGGCGCGCCGCGACCTTGCCGCTGCTGCTCGCGAGCGGCGTCGGCAACCTGCGCATCGTGCTCGGAAAGTTCGTCGGCGCGTTCGGTTACGTGCTCGTGCTGGTCGCGCTCGTCGCGGTGATGCCGCTCGCGCTCGCCGCGGGCACCACGCTCGACCTCGGCAAGATCGCCGCGGCGCTGCTCGGCCTCGCGCTGTTCGCGGGAGCGCTGACCGGCATCGGCCTCGTGTGCTCGGCCTGGGCCTCGCAGCCCGCGCTGGCCGCGGCGGCCGCGTTCGCGTTGTCCGCGTTGCTCGCGGTCGTCGACGCGGGTGCGCGCCTGCAGGGCGTTTCCAACTCCGGCATCAACTACCTCGCGTTGCCGACACACCTCGAGCCGTTCTTCCGCGGCATCGTCGCGAGCGTCGACATCGTCTACTTCGTGCTCGCCGCCGCGCTCGCGCTCGCGCTCGCGACGCGTCGCCTCGACACGCTGCGCGGGAGCGCCGACTGATGCGCGAGCGTTTCGGCAACGCGCTGTACGTGCTGTTCGTGCTGCTGCTCGCGGCGCTGCTCGCATTCCTCGGCACGCGCTTCGGCTTCTCGAGCGACTGGAGCCACGGCCACGGCGCGAGCCTCGGCGCCGACTCGATCGCGTTGCTCAAGACACTCGACGGCCCGGTCGAGGTGACGAGCTACGCGAGCCGCCAGGGCGGCCTGCGCGCGGTCGTCGGCGACTTCGTCGATCGCTACCGGCGTGCCAAGCCCGATCTCACGCTGCGCTTCGTCGATCCCGACGCCGATCCCGGCGCGATGCGCGCGGCCGGCGTCAGCGTCGACGGCGAACTCGAGCTGCGCTACCGCGAGCGCAGCGAGCGCCTCAAGGTGCTCGGCGAAAGCGAGTTCTCGAGCGCGCTGCTGCGCCTGTCGCGCACGCGCGAGCGCATCGTCGCGTTCCTCGAGGGCGACGGCGAGCGGCAGCCGCTCGGCAAGGCGAACGCGGACCTCGGCTCGTTCGTCGCCAACCTCGCCAGCCGCGGCGTGCGCGCGGTACCACTGCCGCTCGCGAGCACGGGCAAGGTGCCCGACAACGCCGACCTCGTCGTCGTCGCCGATCCGCAGGTGAAGCTCGCCCCGGCGCTCGTCGCCGCATTGGTCGCCTACGTCGACGGCGGCGGCGCGCTGCTCTGGCTCACCGAACCGGACGAAGACGCGGGCCTCGATGAACTCGCCGGCACGCTCGGCGTGCGCGTGCTGCCCGGCGTCGTCGTCGACGGCAACGGCCAGGCATTCGGCCTGCAGGATCCGAGTTTCGTCGCCATCAACACATATCCACCGTCGCCGCTCACGAAGGACTTCGCCCTCACCACGCTGCTGCCGCAGCCGGTCGCACTGGCGAAGCTCAGCGACACGCGCTGGGCGGTGCAGCCGCTGCTGCGCTCGAGCGCGAAATCGTGGAACGAAACCGGCCACATCCCGAAGGCGGGCGAGAACGCCGACACGGTCCGCCAGGACGCCGACGCGGGCGAGATTCCCGGGCCGCTCGACCTCGCGTTCGCATTGAGCCGCGTGTCGCCGCGACCGGACAAGCGCGAACAGCGCATCGTCGTCGTCGGCGACGGCGACTTCCTCTCCAACAGCTACCTCGGCAACGGCGGCAACCGCGAGTTCGGCCAGCGCGTGTTCGACTGGCTGCTCGGCGACGACGCCCAGATCGCGGTGCCCGACCGCAGCGCGCCGGACCGCGAACTCGCGCTCTCGCAGGGCGCGCTGACCGGGCTCGCGCTGCTGTTCCTCGTCGCGCTGCCGCTGCTGCTCGCGGCGACGGGCGTGCTCATCTGGTGGCGTCGCCGGCGCCGTTGAGCGCAGGCGACGCGATCGCGTGCGCGCGACCTGCTAGGCTGCGTCGATGAGGCGACGCACGCGCACCCTCGTGTTCCTTATCGCTGCGACCGCCGTACTCGGCGCGGCCGTGTTCGCCGAGCTGCGCCACGAGCGCGCGCTCGCGCTCGACCCGCTGACGACGCTCGATCCCGCGGCGGCGAAGCGCATCGACGTCACCTGCGCAGGCTGCACCGCGCGCCACTACGAGAAGGTCGACGCGCACTGGCGCCAGCGCGACCCGGATGCGCCCGCCGACGACGCGATGGTCGCGCGCCTGCTCGCGATCGCGCACGCGCCCGTGCGCTTCCGCCACGCCGCGGCCGATCTCGAAGCGGCGAAGGTCGGGCTCGTGCCGCCGCTTGCGACCTTGCGCATCGACGACACGGAACTGCGCTTCGGCGGTACCGATGCGATCCGCGGCGATCGCTACGTCGCGGTCGGCGATACCATCGCGCTGGTGCCCGACCGCTTCAGCGCGCTGCTGTTCACGAGCGCCATCGCGGCGAAGAAGGACTAGGCACGTGCCGGAGCTGCCCGAAGTCGAAACGACGCGCCGCGGCCTTGCACCGCACCTCGTCGGTCGCCGCGTCGTCGCGCTCGACATCCGCCAGCCTCGCCTGCGCTGGCCGATCCCGCGCGAGTTGCGCACGCAGTTGCCGGGGCAACGCATCGAGGCGATCGAGCGGCGCGCGAAGTACCTGCTCGTGCACACCGAGCCGGGCAGCGCGTTGCTGCACCTGGGCATGTCCGGATCGTTGCGGGTACTGCCCGCGGCGACGCCGGTCGGGCTGCACGACCACGTCGACTGGCACCTCGATTCAGGCCACGTGCTGCGCTACACGGATCCGCGCCGCTTCGGTTCGCAGCTCTGGCAGCCGCGCGGCGAAACGCACGAACTGCTCGCGGGCCTCGGCCCCGAGCCGCTGTCCGACACCTTCGATGGCGACTACCTGTGGACGCGCTCGCGCGGTCGCGCCGCGGCGGTCAAGCTGTTCCTCATGGACCAGGCCATCGTCGTCGGCGTCGGCAACATCTACGCGAGCGAAGCGCTGTTTGCCGCGGGCATCCATCCCAAGCGCGCGGCCGGCAGCGTCTCGCGCGAGCGTTACGTGCGGCTCGCCGCGGAGGTGAAGCGCATCCTTGCCTACGCGATTCGCCGCGGCGGCACCACCTTGCGCGACTTCATCAGCCCGGACGGCACGCCCGGCTACTTCGAGCAGGAACTCGCGGTCTACGGTCGCGCGGGAGAGCCGTGCCGCGTCTGTGGCACGCCGATCCGTGCGAGCGTGATCGGCCAGCGCTCGACCTTCCATTGCCCGCGCTGCCAGCGTTGAACGTGCGCGTCGACGCGTTCCGCGAGCGCGCAACAATTGCAACGGCCGGTTGGCCAGACTGTGTTTCCGCCTGGACCCCGGGGGTCGCGTGATTCGCTCGTCGCGCACGCTGTGGCGCTGCTGCATCCTCGCCGTGTCCTTCGCGCGTGCCGACGCGGCGGACCGGCCCGACGCGGCGCTCGACGCCTATGCGAAGCCGGGCACGCGCGTCGACATCGGCGGGCGTGCGTTGAACCTGCGCTGTTCCGGCAGCGGCCCGACCGTGCTGCTGGAAAGCGGCGCCACCGCGGATTCGATGGCGTGGTCGAAGGTGCAACCCGACGTCGCGAAGTTCGCGCATGCGTGCGCCTACGATCGCGCGGCCTACGGCTTCAGCGACGGCGGACCGCTGCCGCGCGACATCGACGCGTACGCGGCCGACCTGCACGCGCTGGTGCATGCGGCGCACCTCGCCACGCCGATCGTGCTCGTCGGCCATTCGTACGGCACCAACATCGCGCGTCGCTACGCCGACCGGCATCCCGCCGACGTCGCGGCGCTCGTGCTCGTCGATCCGCCGCCGCAGCACGTCGCGGAGTTCTCGCCGGCATGGCAGCAGTCCGAAGACGAGCAGACGGCGCAAGGCCTCGCCTACTACCGCATCTGCGAACGCGGTGCCGAAAAGCACGAGCTCGACGCATCGCCGCCGCCGGAGCTGCAGCGCTGCCTGCGCGGTCCGGATCCGCGCTTCAGCGATGCGCTGAACGCCGCGCAACATGCGTACAAGGCGCAGCCGGTGTTCTGGCGCACGCTGATATCGATGCACGAAACGAGCAACGCGCTCTACAAGCAGGCGGTTTCGCCGCGGGAATCGCACGGCGCGATGCCGCTGATCGTGCTGCAGCCGGACGCGCCGTTCGACGACGCCTCGCCGGACGACCGCAAGGTGCTCGAACCGACGCGCCGGAAAACCCAGGCGGCGCTCGCGGCGACTTCGACGCGCGGCGAGGTCGTCGCGGTCGCGCATTCCTCGCACGACGTGCAGTTCGACCGGCCGGATGCGGTCGTCGAGGCGATCCGCAAGGCGTTGCAGCGAGGCGCCGCGGCACCGGCGCGCTGAGCGAGCGCGCTCGCGTCGCGTGCGCTTCCCGGCTCAGGCCGGCTCGCGCGGATGGTCGAGCGGCAGCACCGGCTGTTGCAGTTCGACCGTGCTCTCGCCGGCCATGATCTTCTTGAATTCGGCACGGCTGACCGAGACGTAGCGATCGTTGCCGCCGATCTCGACCTGCGGGCCGTCGGTGACCGCGCGGCCGTGCCCGTCGACGCGCACGACCATCGTCGCCTTGCGCCCGGTGTGGCAGATCGTCTTGATCTCGATGAGATTGTCGGCCCAGGCGAGCAGGTACTGGCTGCCTTCGAACAGTTCGCCGCGGAAGTCCGTGCGCAGGCCGTAGGCGAGCACCGGGATGCCGATCACGTCGACGATGTCGCTGAGCTGCCAGGCCTGCGCCTTCGACAGGAACTGCGCCTCGTCGACGAGCACGCAGTCGAGCTTGCCGCGCGCACCGATGTCCGCCTGCGCGAGCGCGAGCAGGTCGTCCTCGCGCGTGAAGCGGCGCGCGTTCGCGCGCAGGCCGATGCGCGAGGCGACCACGCCTTCGCCCACGCGCGTATCGAGCTGCGGCGTGAGGATCAGCGTGCGCATGCCGCGCTCGTGGTAGTTGTACGCGCTCTGCAGCAGGGTGGTGGTCTTTCCGGCATTCATCGCCGAGTAGTAGAAATACAGTTTGGCCATCGGTCGGGACGCGGGACGCGGAGCGGGCGCACAGCATACCCGCGACGGCTGCATCCGCGCGGGGAACGCGCGAGAATGCGCGCATGAACGCCGTTCCCGAGGCGTCGGCCGCGCTCGCCGACGCCGCCGCGCGCCTCGCCGGTTTCATCGAAGCGCATGCTCGCCTGTTCGTGCTCGGCGGAGCAGGCATCAGCACGGCGTCGGGCATCCCCGACTATCGCGACCGCGACGGCGGTTGGAAGCGCACGCCGCCGATCACCTTGCAGGCGTTCGTCGGCGACGCGCTCGCGCGCTCGCGCTACTGGGCGCGCAGCCTCGTCGGCTGGCGCCGCTTCGGTGTCGCGCGCCCGAATGCGGCGCACCGCGCTCTGGCGGCGCTCGAGCGCGACGGACGCATCGCGCTGCTCGTCACGCAGAACGTCGACGGGCTGCACCAGGCAGCGGGTCACGCAGCGGTGGTCGACCTGCACGGCCGGCTCGATCGCGTGCGTTGCCTCGGCTGCGAGCGCCGCACGCCGCGTGCGCAGTTCCAGCAGGAACTCGAACGGCGCAATCCGGAATGGCTCTCTTTCGACGCACTCGACGCGCCCGACGGCGACGCCGATCTCGAGGGTCTCGCCTTCGAGCGCTTCGTCGTGCCCGACTGCGACAGCTGCGGTGGCCTGCTCAAGCCCGACGTGGTGTTCTTCGGCGAGAACGTGCCGCGCGAGCGCGTCGAGCGCGCGACGCAGGCGCTCGAAGCCGCCGACGCGATGCTCGTCGTCGGCTCCTCGCTGATGGTCTACTCGGGCTACCGCTTCGCGCGCGCGGCGGAACGGGCGCGCAAGCCGATCGCCGCGCTCAACCTCGGCCGTACGCGCGCGGACGACCTGCTGTCGCTGAAGATCGAGGCCGATTGCGCCGCGGTGCTCGGCGCGTTGCAGGCGTGCGGATGACGCGTCAATCGAAGCCGTCGGCGAAGAGGCGGTCGGTGTCGGCGGCGGCGTACTCGTACGCTCCGATGTCGATCGCATCGCCGACGAATCGCGGATGGCCCTCGCCGCGCTGGTCGTAGTTGCTCCACGCCATGAACCCGCCGGCGTCGCGCGCGCACGAGTCAGCGGCGAGCGCGTGCGTCGCGGTCGGACCGCCGTTGCCGGCGAGGGGCTGCAGACGCGGGTCGCAGCTCAGCGTGTCGGACGGATACGCGATGTGCGCGCTGATCGTGCCGATCAGGTTGTGGTCGCCGGTGATGGCGTCGTCCGCGCCGTTCGCGTGCTCGATGTCCGGCGAACCGGTGTTGCCCGCGAGCAGGCTGCCGAAGGCGGTCACCGACGTGCCGAGCGCGGCGCGGCTGTAGAGTCGGATGCCGGCACCCACCGATGCGGTGTTGGCGGTGATCGTGCTCTGGATCAGGTCGAGCCCGTCGACCTGGTACGTCGCGATGCCCCCGCCCTGGCCGGTCGCGGTGTTGCCGGACACGGTGCTGTTCCTCAGGCTGACCGTCCCTCGCCACGCGAACACGCCGCCGCCGTCGCCCGACGTATTGCCCGACACCGTGCTGCCCGTGAGGACGATCGTCGAGGCGTCGTCCGCGGCGATGCCGCCGCCGAGGCCCAGGTCGCCGGTGGCGTTGTCCGACACGGTGCTGTCGACGAGGGTCAGCGTGCTGCCGTCGGTGACGAGGATGCCGCCACCGAAGTAGTTCGACCAGTTGTCCGATACGCGGCTGCGCGTCAGCGAAACGGTCGTGGCGCCGGCGGAAATGCCGCCGCCTGCCATGTCGCCGTGGCCGCCCGAGATCGCCACGTCCTCGAACGCGACCGGCCGGCTCGCGCTGAACACCGAGCCGGAACCGGACACCCGCCGTACGTCCACGCGCACACCGCTGACGGCCGAGCGGATCGTCGTTTCACCGCCGGCGTCGGCAATATCGAGCGGCGCACCGCCGAGCTCGATCGGCGCCAGCGCGGGCGGGATCGCGATCGTGTTGCCGCCGTCGCTGCCTGCCCTGCACTTCGTGTCGGCCGGGCTCGCGTGCGTGTTCGAGGCGGCGATCGCTTCGCGCAGCGTGCAGTGCCCGGAAACGTGCACGTCGCCACCGACGTCCACGTCGATGATCGCGGCCGCGCCGGCATGGCCGAAGGCGAGCAGCAGGGCGGCGGCGATCGGGCGACAGGTCGAGCGGGCAACGGACATGGCGGCTCCATGAAGGGCGATGGTGGCCCCTCCCGTTACGCGACGGCGCGGCGAAAATCCCAACGATCCACGCGATTCGTGTCCGGGCGCCTCGTCAGAACGCGTCCCGCCTCCTGTCAAGCTGTCGGCGGCGGCCTGCGCACGGCACAATCGCCCGACCGTTCCGGTTCGCGCCGACGAATTCGCGCCGATGAGCCTCAATCCGCAACAACGCGCCGCCGTCGAGTACTGCGACGGCCCCCTGCTCGTGCTCGCCGGCGCGGGTTCGGGAAAAACGCGCGTGATCACCGAGAAGATCGCGCACCTGATCAAGCGCCGGCAGGTGCCGGCGGCGAAGATCGCCGCGATCACGTTCACCAACAAGGCCGCGCGCGAGATGCGCGAGCGCGTCGGCAAGCTCGTCTCGGGCACCGCCGCGGAAGGTCTCACGGTATGCACGTTCCACGCGCTGGGGTTGAAGTTCCTGCAGATCGAGCACGCGCGCGCCGGACTGCGACGCGGTTTCTCCATCCTCGACGCCGACGACACGCAGGGCATGATCAAGGAACTCGCGCCGAAGGCGATCAAGCCGGACGCGCTGTTCGCGCTGCAGTCGCTCGTCTCGCGCGCGAAGAACGAAGGACTCACGCCGGAACAGGCCGCGGTGGCCGCGTCCGGCGCGCGCGAGCGCGAGGCGGCGGAGATCTACGCGGCCTACCAGCGCCGCCTCGCCGCGTTCAACGCGGTCGATTTCGACGACCTCATCCGCCTGCCGCTCGGCGTGCTCGAAGGCGACGGGGAAGCGCGCGCGGGTTGGCGCGAACGCCTGCGCTACCTGCTCGTCGACGAATACCAGGACACGAATTCGGCGCAGTACCGGCTGGTCAAGGCGCTCGCCGGCGAACGCGGCCTGTTCACCGCGGTCGGCGACGACGACCAGTCGATCTACGCGTGGCGCGGCGCCAACCCGGAGAACCTCGCCGAACTCTCGCGCGACTATCCGAAGCTGCGCGTGGTCAAGCTCGAGCAGAACTACCGCTGCGCCCGGCGCATCCTGCGTTGCGCGAACAAGGTGATCGCGCACAACGCGCACCTGTTCGAGAAGCGCCTGTGGAGCGAACAGGGCGAAGGGCCGCCGGTGCGCGTGCTCGAATGCCGCGACGACGAGCACGAAGCCGAGTGCGTCGCCGGCGCGATCGCGCATCTGGCCGAGAAGCACAAGGCGCCATGGCACGAATTCGCGATCCTCTATCGCGGCAACCACCAGTCGCGCGCGCTGGAGAAGGCGCTGCGCCTCGCGCGCGTGCCGTACCACGTGACCGGCGGCACCGCGTTCCTCGATCGCGCCGAGGTGAAGGACCTGCTCGCCTACCTGCGCCTCGCCAACAATCCCGACGACGACGCGGCGTTCCTGCGCGTGGTCAACCTGCCGCGGCGCGACATCGGCGCGACCACGCTCGAGAAGCTCGGCGAACTCGCCGGCGCGCGCCACGTCTCGCTGCTGCGCGCGGCGCAGAGCGACGCCGTGCTCGGCCAGCTCACCGGCCGTGCGGCGTCGTCGCTGGTCGCCTTCGCGACCCTCGTGCGCGAACTCGCGGCGAAGGCCGAGCGCATGCCGGCGGCCGATCTCGTCGACGAACTCGTGCGGCGCATCGGTTATGCCGAGCACATCGCCGCGCAGGTGAAGGAACCCGCGTTGCGCGAGCGGCGGCTCGAGAACCTCAAGGAGCTCGGCGAGTGGTTCCGCGCGATGCAGAAGGAAGGCGCGGCGGGCGACCTCGCGGCGCAGCTCGCGCTGCTCAGCCACGGCGATCGCGACGAACCCGGCAATGCGGCGCGCCTGATGACCTTGCACTCGGCCAAGGGACTCGAGTTCCGCTTCGTCTTCCTCGTCGGCGTCGACGACACGACCCTGCCGCACGAAGGCAGCGTCGAGGAAGGCCGCATCGAGGAGGAACGCCGCCTGCTCTACGTCGGCATCACGCGCGCGAAGGAACAGCTGTCGCTGTCGTACGCGAAACGCCGCAAGCGCTTCGGCGAGATCATCGCGAACCAGCCGAGCCGCTTCCTCGCCGAGTTGCCGACGGACGACCTGCACTGGAGCGGCCGCGACGCCGAGCAGGACGCCGCGCACAAGCAGGAACTCGCGACCTCGCACATCGCCCGCCTCGCGAGCCTGCTCGCCGACTGACCCGTTACTGCTGACACGGGCTGGCAGCAGGCGCACGCGCGTGCGGGATGCGCCGGCCCGACATCTGCGAAGATCGCCGCACATCCTGCTCCGGCCTGCCTGCATGTCCACGCGTTCGAACTTCACGCGCATCCTGCTCGCGATCGGCGCACTGCTGGTCGGCATGCTGTCCTACCAGTGCGGCGCGGCGGTGGCCAAGCACCTGTTTCCCGCGGTCGGTGCCGCCGGCGCGACGGCCTACCGGCTCGGCCTCGCCGCGCTCATCCTGCTGGCGTGGCGGCGCCCGTGGCGCCGTTCGCACGCGGGCAGGGACTGGCGCGCGCTGTGGGGCTACGGCCTCGCGATCGGCGCGATGAACCTCGTGTTCTACCTGTCCCTGCGCACGATCCCGCTCGGCATCGCGGTGGCGCTCGAGTTCACCGGTCCGCTCGCGCTCGCGTTGTTCGGGTCGCGCCGCTGGGTCGACTTCGTCTGGGTCGCGCTGGTGGTGGTCGGGCTGCTGATGCTGCTGCCGTTGCGCGAACAGGCGAGCTCGCTCGACCCACTCGGCGTCGCGCTGGCGCTCGCGGCCGGCGTCGGCTGGGTGCTCTACATCGTGCTCGGCAAGCGGGCCGGAGCGTCCTACGGCGCCGACGCGGCGACGCTCGGCACCTCGATCGGCGCACTGCTCGCGGTTCCGATCGGATTCGCGCATGCCGGCTCGGCGCTGCTGTCGCCGTCGCTGTTGCCGTTCGCGCTCGGCGTCGCGGTGCTGAGTTCCGCCTTGCCCTATACGCTCGAGATGATCGCGCTGACCCACCTGCCGTCGCGCACGTTCAGCACGTTGCTGAGCCTCGAACCTGCGCTCGCGGCGGCAGCGGGTGCGGCCTTCCTCGGCGAGCGCCTCGACCCGCTGCAATGGCTCGCGATCGCGGCGATCGTCGCGGCTGCGGCAGGCACCGCGCTCAGCCTGCGCCGGCCCGACGCGATCCCGCCCCCGGCCTGAGCGCGGTTCAAATCAGCTTCAGCGTCGACAGCTCGCGCTTGAGGTAGGCGTAGTAGATCGGTGCGGCGACGAGGCCGGCTGCGCCGAACGCGGCTTCCATGAACAGCATCGCGATGAGCAGCTCCCAGGCGCGCGCGCGGATCTGCGTGCCGACGATGCGCGCGTTGAGGAAGTACTCGAGCTTGTGGATAAGGATGAGGTAGACGAGCGCCGAGATCGCCACGCCGAACGACAGCGACAGGCCGACCACGAAAATGAGCGTGTTGGAGATGAGGTTGCCGACCACGGGCAACAGGCCGGCGATGAACGTCGCGACCACGAGGCTCTTCGCGAACGGCAGGCTGGTGCCGAACAGCGGCAGCACGACGAGCAGGAAGATCGCGGTGAACAGCGTGTTGACGGCCGATATCTTCACCTGCGCGAACACGATGTCGTGGAACGCGGCGACGAGGCTGCGGCAACGCTGCATGAGCGCCTCGACCAGCGGGCCGCGGCGCTTGTCCGGATGCGTCGCCGCGTCGGCGAGTGCGACCATCGCGCCGAGCACCATGCCGATGAGCAGGTGCACGACGACGCGCGCGGCGGTCTTGCCGGCGAGCTGCAGCTGCGACGCGTGCGCGCGCAGCCACTCGACCGCCGCAGTGCGGAAGTCGTCGATGCTGTCGGGCAGGTGGTCGACCACGACCTGCGGCAGCTGCGCACGCGCGCGATCGATCAGCGGCATCAGGCTTTCGAACAGCGCGCCCGGTTCGCCGAGTTCGCGTCGCAGGAACGACACCGTGCCGATGATCGCGAGCGTGAGCAGGCCGACGACGACGACGCTGAGCAGGGCGACGACGAGGCCGTGCGCGCGCGCGCCGGGAAGATGCCGCTGCAGCGGCGGCGCGAGCGCCTCGACGAGCGCGTAGACGAGCAGGCCGGCGAGCAACGCAGGCAGCAGGTGCAGTTCGAGGATGAGCACCAGCGCCAGGCCAGCGAGCACGTACGAGGCGATCTGGATGCGCGAACTGATCGAAGGATCCATGGGCGTCCCGGGCGATGGCTGGCGAGCGGCAGCGTCGGACGGGCGTCCGTGCGAGCGCGTGTCATACACTCTCCTGATCCTAGGGGCTGCCCTCGCGCTTTCCAATCCCGGAGCCACGATGCCGAACGTCCGTCCTTTCCTGATCGCGCTCTCGCTCGGCGCGCTCGCCGGTTGCGCGGCGACGCGTCCGCACGCCGACGCGCCGGCCGCGGTAGCGCCGGTCGTCGCGGGTCCCGCGGCTAACGACAACCTCAACGCGGTCGCGTGGACGCAGACCGCGATCGAGCACGATCTCCTCTATCGCGAGGTGTACCGTCATGCCGGCGAACAGCTGCTGCACGCGCTGAAGGATCGCGACTGGGATGCGCTGCCACGGGAGGAACGCACGGGCAAGGCGCGCCGACTCGCGCCTGCGGTGATCCTCGACATCGACGAGACCGTGCTCGACAACTCGCCGTACCAGGCGCGACTCGTGCGTGACGGCAAGCGCTTCGACGAGTTCACGTGGTCGCAGTGGTGCCGCGAGGAAACGGCGCAGCCGTTGCCCGGCGCGCTCGAGTTCACGCGCCTCGCCGCCGCGCGCGGCGTCACCGTGTTCTACCTGTCCAATCGTGCACAGGACCTCAACGACGCGACGCTCGCGAACCTGCGCAAGGCCGGCTTCCCGATCGCGGTGGCGGAGCCCGTGTTCCTCGGCCTCGGCACGGTCGTCGACGGCTGCGAGCAGTCGGGTAGCGAAAAGGGTTGCCGACGCCGCCTGATCGGGCGCACGCACCGCGTGTTGCTGCAGCTCGGCGACCAGCTCGGCGACTTCGTCGACGTGCTGGCGAACACGCCGCAAGGTCGCCGCGATGCCGTGTCCGGTTACGCGGACTGGTTCGGCGAGCGCTGGTTCGTGCTGCCGAACCCGACCTACGGTTCGTGGGAGCCGGCGCTGTTCAACAACGACTGGGCTCAGCCCGAAACGCGGCAGCGTGCGGCCAAGCTGGATCAACTTCGTTACTGATCAACTACTTATTCGTATACACATGAAGTGTTGCCTCAGCTCCATCCGCTAAGTACAATCGTCCTCAGGAATTGCGGGCCGGCCGATGAACCGGTCGCCCGACGGGACAGCCCCCAGAGAACGACGTACGATTTCCTCCTCCGGCACTGCCGGATTCCACCCGGATGGCTCCGCCGCCCGGGTTTATTTTTTTGTGGCGGACGGGCGGCCGCGCATAGTGGCCGCTGTATCGGCGCGCTGCTACAGTTCGCGGCCTTCCAACCCTTGGGGAACGCTCATGGTCAAGCCTCTGGTCCGCGCGGCGCTCGCGGCGTCGCTGCTCGTCTTCTTCGCCGGCTGCGAACAGAAGCCTGCCGAAACCGCTGCGACCGCACCTGCGGCGGCGGCGACGCCGGACGCGGCGATCCTCGCCTCGGTGCAGTCGATCAAGCAGGGCGACATCGCCGGCCTGATGCAGAACGCGCTGCCGCCGGCCGACTTCGCCAAGGCGAAGGCCGACTGGGGCAAGGACAAGGACCAGGAGCCGATCACCGAGGAACAGCGCACTCAGTTCAACGAGACGATGGCGAAGCTGACCGCGCCCGACGCGGAGCAGAAGCTATTCGCCGAGATCGAGCCGAAGCTCAAGGAATTCGACGCGCAGTACCAGCAGCAGCTGCCGATGTACGCGATGGCCGGCGCCGGCTGGGTCAAGAACATGATCCAGCAGAACCAGACGATGTCGGAAGCCGAACGCACGCAGGCCGTGGCCGCGGTCGATGCGTTGCAGGCGTGGGTCGTGAAGACGCGCTTCACCGACGCCGAATCGATCAAGAAGGTCATCGCGATCGTCGCCAAGGCCGCGCGCGACATGAACCTCAAGTCGCTCGACGAAGCGCGCGCGCTCAGTTACGACCAGTCGATGCAGAAGGCGCGCATCGCGTTCATCGGCCTCAAGGACGCGCTCGCTGTGTACGGCTTCTCGATCGACCAGACGCTCGATTCGATCAAGCCGCAGGTGTTGTCGAACGACGGCAAGACCGCATCGGTGCAGCTGTCGTACACGCTGCTCGGCGCGCCGCTCACCGCGACCACCGAGATGGTCAACGTCGACGGCCGCTGGTACGGCAAGCAGACGATCGAGAAGCTCAAGGAAAAGGCCGCGGAGCAGTCCGCTGCACCGGCCGCCGCGGCGCCGCAGGTCGAGACCGCGCCGGCCGCGGAACCGAAGCAGGGCTGACGCGCGCCGCGCCCGGCGCGGCACGCTCGTCGGCCGGATCCGCGCTACCCGCATGCGCATCGACGCGTTCCGTCGATGCGCGTGCGAGGGCGTGGTTCCGCCATCCTGATAGACTCGACGCATGAACGACTCGCAACCGGCGCCGCGCCCGCCCGAGGCCGCGCAGGTGCCTGCCTGGCTCAAGGCGTTCGGCGCATTGCTGCGCCCGTGGATCCGCATCCATCGCACGCCTGAAGACGTCCACACGCTGCTGCCCGAGGACGCGCGCCCGACGGTCTACGTGATCGAACGCTACGGCCTGTCCGACACGCTGATCCTCGAGCAGGCGTGCGCCGAAGCCGGCCTGCCCTCGCCCTACGCGGCCGCCGACCAGCTGCCGATCAAGCGCCGTCGCGCGGTGGTCGCGCTGTCGCGCCGACCACGCGTGTTCGGCCGCCAGCCGCATCCGACGCGTTCGGAGACGCTGAGCCTGCTCGCCGACATCGTGCGCGCGCATCCGGAACAGGACGTGCGCCTCGTGCCGGTGTCGATCTTCGTCGGCCGCGCGCCGGATCGCGAATCGGGCTGGTTCAGCGTGCTGTTCTCGGAGAACTGGGTCGTCGTCGGCCGCTTCCGCCGGCTGCTCGCGCTCGCGCTCAACGGCCGCGACACGCACGTGCAGTTCGCCGCACCGGTGTCGTTGCGCGAAGTCATCGCCGACCAGCCGGAAGCCGAGCGCGGCGTGCGCAAGCTGCAGCGCATCCTGCGCGCGCACTTCCGCCGCATCCGCGCCGCGGTGATCGGGCCCGACCTGTCGCATCGACGCACGCTCATCGACGGCGTCGTCAACGCCGCGCCCGTGCAGCAGGCGATCGACACCAACGCGAGCAAGGAAGGCATCGATCGCGACAAGGCCGCGCGCAAGGCGCGCGCGTTCGCGTGGGAGATCGCCGCCGACCAGTCGCACCTGGTCGTGCGCTCGGCATCGTTCATGCTGACCGGCCTGTGGGAGAAGATCTACCGCGGCGTGCACATGAACCACTTCGCCGAGCTGCGCAAGATCGTGCCCGGCCACGAAGTCGTGTTCGTGCCGTGCCACCGCAGCACCACCGACGACGCGCTGCTGCCGTACCTGCTGTACCGCAACGGGCTCACCGTGCCGCACATCGCCGCAGGCGTGAACCTCAACCTGCCGCTGATCGGCCCGCTGCTCCGGCGCGGCGGCGCGTTCTTCCTGCGGCGCAGCTTCAGCGACCCGTTCTACTCGACGGTGTTCCGCGAGTACATGAGCCAGCTCATCGCGCGCGGCATCTCGCTGATGTACTTCATCGAGGGCGGCCGCTCGCGCACCGGGCGCACGCTCGAACCGCGCGGCGGCCTGCTGTCGATGACCCTGCGCAGCTTCCTGCGCCAGCCGGAGCGGCCGGTGGTGTTCCAGCCGGTCTATATCGGCTACGAGAAGATCATGGAGGGCGAGTCCTACATCGGCGAGCTCTCGGGCAAGCCGAAGGAAAAGGAATCGTGGGGCGCGCTGCTGCGCGGCCTCGGCGCGCTGCGCGACAACTACGGTGCGGTCACGGTCAACTTCGGCGAGCCGTTGTTCCTCACCCCGTTGCTCGACCAGATCGCGCCGGACTGGAGGAGCGCGGCGGAGAACCCGGACGCGAAGCCCGCGTGGCTGAAGGCCGCGGTCGACACGCTCGGCGAGCGCATCCTCGTCAACATCAACCGCGCCGCGCACGCGAACCCGATCAACCTGCTCGCGGTCGCGCTGCTCGCGACGCCCAAGCACGCGATGGCCGAGGCCGACCTGCTCGCGCAGCTGGAGCTATACAAGGCGCTGCTCTCGACGCTGCCGTATTCCGAGCGCGTCACGCTGACGTCGCTCGGTCCGGCCGAGATCATCGCCTACGGCGAGAAGATGCAGTGGATCCGCCGCGTCGCGCACCCGCTCGGCGACGTGCTAACGGTCGACGCGAAGCAGGGCGTCCTGCTGAGCTACTTCCGCAACAACGTCACGCATCTGTTCGCGACCGCGTCGTGGGTCGCCTGCTGCTTCCTCAACAACCGGCGCCTCGCGCGCACGTCGATCCTGCGCCTCGGCCGTCTCATCTACCCGTTCGTGCAGGCCGAGCTGTTCCTGCCGTGGAGCGAGGACGAGTTCGGCGAGCGCATCCAGAAGACGCTCGACTTCTTCATCGCGCAGGGGCTGCTCGAGGCGGACGCCGACGGTCGCATCATGGAGCGCGGCCCGGGCCAGAGCGATCCCGCGTTCCGCCTGCGCGCGCTCGCGCACACGCTGCTGCCGGCGATCGAGCGCTACTACATCGGTCTCGCGCTGCTCGTGAAGAACGGCCCGCACACGCTGACCGCGGGCGAACTCGAGAACCTGTGCTACCTCAGCGCGCAGCGCCTGTCGCTGCTGCACGAACTCAATGCGCCGGAGTTCTTCGATCGCAGCCTGTTCCGCGGCTTCATCCAGAAACTGCGCGAGCGGCGCGTGGTGTGGGCCGACGAGAACGGCAAGCTCGATTTCGACCTCACGCTCGAGGAAGTCGCCAAGGATGCGCGCGTGATCCTCTCGCGCGAGATCCGCCACGGCATCCTCAAGCTGACACCCGAGAAGCAGGCCGAGCTCACGCGCAGCGAAGCCGCGGCGTCGACGCAGGCCTGACCGCCGCGCCTCAGGCGTCGAGGTCGGGGATCAGCTTGTTCTCGAGGTAGGCGATCATGTCCTTGAGCTTGAGCTTGCGCTTCTTCAGCCGCGTGAGCTGCAGCTCGTCGCAGCCGGGACCGGTCGGCAGGCGCGCGATCGCCGCATCGAGGTCGCGATGCTCGATCCGCAGTTCGGTCAGGCGGCGGACGATGGCGGCGGGGTCGTCGGGAAACATGGCATCGCGCAGTCTACCGTAGGGCGATACGCGCGCAGCGCGCGCACGCTGGCACGGATGGAGTCCGATGGCGCGGCGGGACTCGCGCTGCGCGCTCGACCCGCCCTACACCCGCCCTACGCGTTCTTCGCCACCGCAGCGACGTTCTCCGGCGTGAAACCGAAGAACTCGAACAGCTTGCCGGCCGGCGCGGATTCGCCGTAGCGATCGATGCCGACGACGTTGCCGTCGCCGCGCACGTACTTCCACCACGATGCCGTCGTCCCCGCTTCGATCGCGACCTTCGGCACGCCGGCCTGCAGCACCGACGCGCGATACGCATCGTCCTGGCGGTCGAACGCTTCCGTCGACGGCATCGACACGACGCGCGTCGGCAGGCCGTCGGCGTCGAGGAGCTTCTTCGCTGCGAGCGCGAGGCCGACTTCCGATCCGGTCGCGACGAGGATGCGCGCAGGCGCGCCGTCGCTGTCGGCGAGCACGTAGCCGCCGCGTTCGATCGCGGCGATCTGTGCATCGCTGCGCGGCACGAACGGCAGGTTCTGCCGCGACAGTGCGAGCGCGGTCGGCGCGTTGCGGCGTTCGAGCGCGAGCTTCCAAGCGACGGCGGTCTCGACCGTGTCGCACGGGCGCCAGACGTCGAGGTTCGGGATCAGGCGCAGGCTCGACACGTGCTCGATCGACTGGTGCGTCGGGCCGTCCTCGCCGAGGCCGATCGAGTCGTGCGTGAACACGTGGATCACGCGCTGGTTCATCAGCGCGGCCATGCGGATCGCGTTGCGGCTGTAGTCGCTGAAGGTGAGGAAGGTACCGCCGAACGGGATGTAGCCCCCGTGCAGCGCGATGCCGTTCATGATCGCGGCCATGCCGAACTCGCGCACGCCGTAACTGATGTGCCGGCCGGTGCCGCCGCCGGCGAGTAGCGGCGCGCCTTTCCACAACGTGAGGTTCGAGTGGGTGAGGTCGGCCGAGCCGCCGAGCATTTCCGGCAGCGCGGGCGCGAACGCCTCGAGTGCGTACTGACTCGCCTTGCGCGAGGCGACGGTTTCGGCCTTCGCGTTCGCTTCGGCGACGAGCTTCGCGGCGCGTTCGGCGAAGTCGGCCGGCAGTTCGCCGGCGAGGCGGCGCTCGAGTTCGGCGGCGCGGTCCGCGTGCTTCGCGCGATAGCCGTCGCGGCGCGCGTTCCACTCCGCTTCGTGCCGAGCACCGGCTGCGCGCGCGTCCCACGCCGCGACGATGTCGGCCGGGATCTCGAACGGCGCGTGTTCCCAGCCGAGCGCCTTGCGCGTCGCCGCGAGTTCGTCGGCACCGAGCGCCTCGCCGTGCGCCTTGGCGGTGCCCGCGCGCGTCGGGGCGCCCTTGCCGATCGTCGTGCGGCAGATGATGAAGCTCGGCTGGGTCGTGTGTTCCTTCGCTTCGCGGATCGCGCGATCGACCGCATCGACGTCGTGGCCGTCGATCGGTCCGATCACCTGCCAGCCGTAGGCGCGGAAGCGCGCCGCGGTGTCGTCGGTGAACCAGCCCTGCACCTGGCCGTCGATCGAGATGCCGTTGTCGTCGTACAGCGCGATCAGCTTGCCGAGCTGCCACGTGCCCGCGAGCGCGCAGGCTTCGTGCGAGATGCCTTCCATGAGGCAGCCGTCGCCGAGGAACACGTAGGTGGCGTGGTCGACCACGCGCGCGTCGTCGGTGTTGAACTCGGCCGCGAGCAGCTTCTCCGCCAGCGCCATGCCGACCGCGTTGGCGAGACCCTGCCCGAGCGGACCGGTGGTCGTCTCGACGCCCGGGGTCACATGCACTTCGGGATGGCCCGGCGTCTTCGAATGCAGCTGGCGGAATGCCTTGAGCTCGGCCAGCGGCAGGTCGTAGCCGGTCAGGTGCAGCAGCGAATAGAGCAGCATCGAGCCGTGGCCGTTGGAGACGACGAAGCGGTCGCGATCGGCCCAGTGCGGGTTGGCCGGGTTGTGCCTGAGATGGCGCGTCCACAACGCGACCGCGATCTCGGCCATGCCCATCGGCATGCCGGGATGGCCCGATTTCGCCTGCTCGACCGCGTCCGCGGAGAGGAAGCGGATTGCATTGGCGAGGCGGGCGGTATCGACGCTCGGGCTGGTCATGACGCAACTCCGGATGGGCACGCGCGATGCCGGCGGCGCCGGGCGACGGACGTGCGGAAGACGAGGGATTCGCCCGGATTCCGTCCCGGTGCGCAGAGGGCGCGAATTTTGCCGTATCGGCGGCGGTCGCGGAAGTGAAGGCAACGGTCCGTGCGAGGGCGTCTCGGAACCGGCGCCGGCGCCGACTACAATAGGCGGTCATGAACGCGATTCCGTCCCGCAAGCACGACTACGAAACCGCCAAGCTGGCCAAGCGCCTGCGCCACCAGGTCGGCCAGGCGATCGCCGATTTCAACATGATCGAAGACGGCGACCGCGTCATGGTCTGCCTGTCCGGCGGCAAGGACTCGTACACGCTGCTCGACATCCTGCTCAAGCTGCAGGCGAAGGCGCCGGTACGCTTCGAGCTCGTCGCGGTGCATCTCGACCAGAAGCAGCCGGGCTATGATCCGGCGATCCTGCCGGACTACCTGCGCGGCCTCGGCGTACGCTTCGAGATCCTCGAGCAGGATACCTACAGCGTCGTCAAGCGCGTGATCCTCGAAGGCAAGACGATGTGCAGCCTGTGTTCGCGCCTGCGCCGCGGCTCGCTCTATACGCACGCGGCCGAACGCGGCTACACGAAGATCGCGCTCGGCCACCACCGCGACGACATCGTCGAGACGATGTTCCTCAACCTGTTCCACCAGGCGACGCTGAAGGCGATGCCGCCGAAGCTGCGCTCGGACGACGGCCGCAACGTGCTGATCCGCCCGCTGGCGTACTGCGCCGAGGACGACATCGCGGCGTACGCCGAACAGCAGGGTTTCCCGATCATGCCGTGCAACCTCTGCGGCTCGCAGGAGAACCTGCAGCGCAAGACGATCAAGGCGATGCTCGCCGAGTGGGAGAAGAAGCATCCGGGGCGCACGGAGACGATCTTCCGTGCGCTCGGCAACGTCGCGCCGTCGCAGCTCGCCGATCGCAGCCTGTTCGATTTCGCCGGGCTCGGCGCGAATCCCGTAGCCGGGCGCGCCGACGCGCAGGCGTGGCTCGCCGGCACGGAGCCCGCGCGTGCGGACGACGGCCCGAGCTGACCGCAGCCGCCGTCGTTACGGCGTCCTTGCGCATCGTTGTCCTGCCCGGCATTCCGGTGAAAGCCGCAATCCCATCGCGATCCACCTACGCGCGACCACGTCGATTCCCGCTTTCCGCGCGATGACACGTCCGCCACGCTTCGCGAACCCCGACCGCGAATCGCGCCCACGAACCCCGTTCCCGAACCCGAATCCGGTCCCGCCATGTTCTTCCGCAACCTCAGCCTGTTCCGTTTTCCCGAAAGTGTCACCAAAAGCATCAAACACCTGCCAAAAGACCTCGATTCACACCGATTGCGCGATTGCGGGCCGCTGGAACTGGCGACCCGCGGCTTCGTGTCGCCGTACGGGCGCGACAGCGAGGAACTGTTGCACCAGACCGGTGCATATTCGCTCGTCACGATCGGTGCCGAGGAACGCCTGTTGCCGGGCGTCGTGGTGGCCGAGGAACTCGCCGACCGCATCGCGAAGATCGCCGACAAGGAGGGTCGCCGGCCCGGCGCGAAAGAACGCAAACGATTGAAGGACGAGGTAATTTCGGAACTTTTACCGCGCGCGTTCATACGCCCGTCACGGCTGTCTGCTTATCTCGATGCCGAGCAGGGGTGGTTCGTCGTCGACAGCGCGAGCCGGAAGGCGGCCGAGGACGCCGTCAGTCAGGTGCGCGAGGCGCTCGGCCGCTTCCCGGCTACGCCGATGGCGCCGTCGGAATCCCCGCGCAACCTGATGACGGGCTGGCTGATAGATGGGAAACTGCCGGCAGGACTGGTGCTCGGCGAGGAGGTCGAATTGCGGGATCCGGCCGAAGCGGGCGCGATCGTTCGCTGCCGTCGGCAGGACCTTGAATCGGACGAAATCCGGGAGCATCTGAAGTCGGGCAAGCAGGTCTTCCAGCTTGGCCTCGTGTTCGACGACCGGATGGGTTTCGTGCTCGGCGAAGATCTCGTCGTGCGCAAGCTCCGCTTCCTCGACGGCGTGCTCGACGAGCTCGGCGACGGGACCGCGGAATCGGCGCGCGCCGAACTCGATGCGACATTTGCGTTGATGACGCTCGAATTGAAGAACCTGTTCGAGCGATTGGAAAAGTGGTTCGGAATTCCCCGTCCGGGCGAGCGCGACTGAGCGCCGCGCGCGCGGATCTGTCGGAGAAATGAAGTGGAACTTGCGCACGACTACCTTGAACTGGCGACGCCGGCCGGCGAAACGATCAAGGTGTTGCGCAAGAGCCATCCGCAGGCGCGCCGCCTGCGCCTGACCGTGACGCCGGGCGGAGCGCGCGTCACCTATCCCGAAGGCACGCATCCGGCCCAGGTGTTCGCATTCCTGCGCAAGCACGGTGAATGGCTCGAGCGCAAGCTCGACGAACTCAGCCTCGGCTCGGCGCCGCCCGCGCTGAAGCCGGGTGCGGCGACCGTGATGCCGTTGCGTGGCGAGACTACGCGCCTGTCGTGGCGCGACGGCGCCTACCCGCAGATCGAGCAGCTCGAAGACCGCCTCGTGCTGACCTTGCCGCGTCCCCACGGCAAGTCGACCCTGCCCGCGGCCCGCGCGCTGCTGCGTTCGTTCCTCGAAGCGCAGATCCGCCGCGACGTGAGCCGCTGGCTCGCGCGCTATTGCCCCGAACTCGGCCGTGCGCCGACCGCGGTCAAGCTGCGGCCGCTGAAGAGCCTGTGGGGCAGTCTCGACACGCGCGACCGCGTTACGCTCGACCTCGCGCTCGCGCTCGCGCCGCCCGCGGCGCTTCGCTACGTGGTCGTGCACGAACTGTGTCACCTGCGCATCCGTAGCCACTCGCCGCGCTTCTGGGCGCTGGTCGAGAAGCTCATGCCCGACTGGCGCGAACAGCGCGACTGGTTGCGCCTCAACGGCCAGGCGCTCAAGGCCGAGCTGAGTCGCCTGATCCAGGCGTGAGTCGCGCACGTCGCGACGTATTGCACTATCTGCTCGGCACAATAGCGGGCTTGTCGCTCGTCGCCGTCGCGTTCATCGTCGCCGTCAATCTCGGTTGGATTTCGCCCTGACGCAGGCGTCCGATGGAATGGACCGGGCCAAGGCGATCGAGAAAGGAAAAGACTGAAACACGGAGCGCGGGGAAAAGACTTCAGCTTTGCGCTTTCTTCGTGCGCTCGGTGCATCAGTCTTTCGTTTCGACCAGCAGCGCATCAGCCACTGCTGCAGCGTTCTCCAGATGCAAGTGATGATGGCCCGGCACGCGCGTGACGCGGATGTCCGCGACGCACGCGGCGCGCGCATCCATCATCGCGGTCGGCAGGTAGCTCGTCGACGGATCGGCGAGCACGAGGCGCGTGCGCGCGCGGATGCCACGCAGCATCGCGCGCACCTGTTCCTCGCCGTAACGTTGCGGGCTCGCGAGCGTGAGGCGTGGATCGCTCGACCAGACGTAACCGCCGTCCACCGCCTGCACGCCGCGCGCGACGATCGCGCGCGCGGCCGCATCGGAAAGATCGTTCGCCATCATGCGCGCGGCGACGGCTTCGTCGAGCGTCGCGAACACGCGCAGCGGCCGCCGCGCGGCGAACGCGGCATGCTGGTCGAGCGCGCGGCGCAGCTGCGGCAGCGCATCCTCGAGCGTCGTCGTCAGAGGACCGAGCGCTTCGACGAGCAGCAGCTCGCCGACGCGTTCGGGATATGCCGCCGCAAACAGGCTCGCGAGCGTGCCGCCGAGCGAGTGGCCGAGCAGGTCCGCACGCGCCCAGCCGAAATGGCCGAGCACGGCGCCGATGTCGTCGAAATAGTCGACGTAGTGGTACCACGCGCCCGCGCCGATGTGCGAAGACCGGCCGTGGCCGCGCAGGTCGAGGGCGACGACCTGCCAGCGCGCAGCGAGCCGCGGCGCGAGTTCGTCGAACGAGCCCGCGTTGTCGAGCCAGCCGTGCAGTGCGAGCAGCGGCGGTGCCGAAGGATCGCCCCAGCGCTTCGCGGCGAGCGTCGCCGCCGGCAAGTCGATGCGCAGCTCTTCAGCGCTGCGCATCGCGGATCCGTTCGTGCCGCGTGCGCGCGGCGGCCAGTTGGGCGTTCGCGCGCGTCGCGTCCCAGCCCGGATCGAATTCGCTCCAGCCCTGGCCGTGGCGCAGCACGAGCTCGGCGAGCGCGGTGACGTGGTCGTCGCCGGCGTTGAGCGCCGGGATGTAGTCGAAGCGTTCACCGCCCGCGTGCAGGAACCGCGCGTGGTTGCCGATCGCGATTTCCTCGAGCGTCTCCAGGCAGTCGACCGCGAAACCGGGGCAGAGCACCTGCACGTGCCCGACCCCTTCGGCGGGCAACGTGCCCAGGGTCATGTCGGTGTACGGCTGCAGCCACTTCGCGCGGCCCACGCGCGACTGGAACGTGACGACGAGATCGGATTCGTCCAGGCCGAGGCGCTCGCGCAGGCGCCGCGCGGTCGCCTGGCACTGGCAGTAGTACGGGTCGCCGTGATGCAGGTTCTTCTCGGGAATCCCGTGGAACGACAGCAGCAGCCGCTGCGCGCGGCCGTGGCGTTGCCAGTGCGCTTCGACGCTGCGCGCCAGCGCCTCGATGTACAGCGGCTCGGCGTGGTAATCGTTGACGAAACGCAGCTCCGGCGGCCAGCGCCAGCCGGCGAATTCGCGCGCGACCGCATCGAACACCGATGCCGTCGTCGTCGCCGAGTACTGCGGGAACAGCGGCAGCACGATCAGGCGCCGCACGCCGGCCGCGGCGAAGTCGCGCAGTGCCGCGCGCAGACCGGGCCGCCCGTAGCGCATCGCGTGGCGCACGAGGATCGGGCCGGGGCGTTGCGCGCGCAGCGCCGCCTGCAGCCGCTGCGCGAGTGCGTCCGTGCCGGTCGCCAGCGGCGAGCCTTCGGGCGTCCAGATGCGCTGGTACAGGGCGGCCGAGCGCGCCGGCCGCACGCGCAGCACGTAGCCGTGCAGGATCGTGCGCCAGAGCCAGCGCGGCAGCTCGACCACGCGCGGATCGGCAAGGAACTCGGCGAGATAGCGCCGCACTGCGCGCGGTGTCGGCGCATCGGGCGTGCCGAGGTTGACGAGCAGCACGCCGGCGGCGACGGGATCGCCGTGGCGGTGGTTGGACAGTCCGAAGTAGCGCGGCATCGTGGGTTCGGGCAGGGGGGCCGCCGTGCGGCGACCCTGCGCGAGGCCGCCGGAAGCTAAGGTTTTGACGGCGTTGACGTTACTGGTAGACTCGGGCCGCCACGCGGAACAACCGCGGGGCAGACGATTACCATAACGATAACATGCCGCCATGCGCCCACTGACCTGCGTCATCGCAGCAGGGATGCTTGCCGTCGCCGCCGTTCCGGCGCAGGCGGCGACCGCCTATGGAGAGGCGTTCGACACCTTGTACCGCATCGACCTCGACAAGCACGAGGCGACGCGCGTCGGCGAGGCGGGCCGCTACGCCGGCCAGCTGATCGGCAACATCAGTGGCCTCACCACCCTGCGCGACGGCTCGCTGTACGCGGCAGCGGGCGGTTTCAAGCTGCTCGTGCGCATCGATGCGGACAGCGGCAGCGCGAGCGTGATCGGCGATTTCGGCCTCACCGGCCAGGGTGATCCGACCCGCAACGACGCGCTCGACCTCAACATGACGTCGAGCTGCGACGACACGCTCTGGCTCGTCTCGGCGGTCGCGAACAAGATCTGGACCGTCGACCCGGCCAGCGGCGCGACCACCCTCGTCGGTCCGACCGGGCACACGATCACGGGCCTCGTCGCACGCGGCAACACACTCTACGGCGCCGGCGGCAAGGGCGACAACACGTTCTACCGGATCGATCGCGACACCGGCGCCGCCACCGCGATCGGTCCGTTCGGCACGGACCTGCAGCGTTGGGTCAATTCGGTCGCGATGAGCTTCGACGACGCCGGCACGTTGTGGGCGGTCATCAACTACATCCCACCCGAACACGACACCGACCCGCTCGCCGACTGGAGCGATCTCGCGACGATCGATCCCGACACCGGCCATGTGCACGTGATTGGTCCGATCACCGGCCCCGAGTCGCTGCGCCAAGTCGGCATCAAGGGCTTCACGACCGGCTCCACCCAATGCATCGCCGGTGCCGTGCCCGCGGCCGCGCCGGCCGGCTCGCCGCTCGCTTTCGGCGTCCTCGCGATACTGCTCGTGGCGGCCGTCGCCGTGCATCGTCGCGGCCGGCCCGCCTGAACACGCTTCATCGCCGGCTCAGCTCGCGCGGATTAACGTAGGCCGAATCCACCTTCCGGAGTCGCGCATGCGTGCCACCCTGTTCGCCCTGCTGTCCGCCGTGCTCGCATCGATGACCGTGCCGGCGCGCGCGGGCGAAGAGGAGAACAAGCTCGCCGAGAACGCGGTGCGCGTGCTCAAGGAAGTCATGGAAGCGCCGGACAAGGCGATTCCGCGCGACCTGCTCGAAAACGCGCATGCGATCGCCGTCGTGCCGGACGTGATCAAGGCCGGCCTCGTCATCGGCGGTCGCCACGGCAGCGGGCTCGTCACCGTGAAGACGCGCGACGGCGTCTGGTCGAATCCCGCGTTCGTGAGCATGACCGGCGGCAGCATCGGCTTCCAGGCCGGTGTCTCGTCGACCGACGTCATCCTCGTGTTCCGCACGCAGCGTGGCGTCGATTCGATCGTGCACGGCAAGTTCACGCTCGGTGCCGACGCCTCGGCGGCCGCGGGTCCGGTCGGCCGCTCGGCACAGGCGTCGACCGACGCCCAGCTCAAGGCCGAGATCTACTCCTATTCGCGCTCGCGCGGCCTGTTCGCGGGGGCGGCGCTCGACGGCACCGCGCTGAAGATCGACAACGACGCGAACCAGGCCGTGTATGGCAATGGCGTGACCGCGCGGCGCATCTTCGAGGGCGGCGTATCCGGCGTGCCGAATGCCGTGGTCGACTTCCGCGACCTGCTGGAGGAGTACACTACGAAGTAACGCGACGCGCCGCGTCGGTCATTTCGTCGGGTGGTCCCATGGGTAGTTTCAGCATCTGGCACTGGTTGGTCCTGCTGGCGATCATCGCCCTCGTGTTCGGTACCAAGAAGCTGCGCAACGTCGGCGAAGACGTCGGCGCTGCGATCAAGGGCTTCAAGAAGGGCATGCAGGACGGCGAAGCCGACCAGGCCCAGCTCAAGGCCGATCCGCCGGCGGCGAACGCCGGCCCGGCGAACAACACCAGCAAGAACGAGCGCGTCGACTGACGTGCGGGCGCGCGCGAGCGCGCCGGTCCCAGGGAATACGCATGTTCGATGTCGGCTTCAGCGAGATCGCGCTCGTCGCGGTCGTCGCCCTGCTCGTGCTCGGCCCCGAGCGCCTGCCGCGCGTCGCGCGCACGGCCGGCGCGCTCGTGCGCCGTGCGCGCTCGAGCTGGCAGAACGTGCGCAGCGAGATCGAGCGCGAACTCGCCGCCGAAGACCTCAAGAAATCGATCGACGAAGCACGCCGCGCCGCCGACGTGCGCGCCGACGTCCACGCGACGGCGGCCGACGTCGAAGCCGCCGCACGCGTGAATCCAACGCCACCGCCGCCAGCAGCGCCGACCGATGAGCGAACCTGAGCACGACGGCGAGCAGTCGTTCATCTCGCACCTGGTCGAACTGCGCGAGCGCCTGCTCAAGGCGGTCGCCGCGGTGCTGCTCGTGCTGGTCGGCCTGATGCCGTTCGCGAACAAGCTCTATGGCTGGCTCGCGCTGCCGCTGATCCACCACCTGCCGCAGGGCGGCACGATGATCGCGACCGAAGTCGCCTCGCCGTTCCTGACCCCGCTCAAGCTCGCGTTCTTCGTCGCGCTGTTCATCGCGATTCCGTTCGTGCTGTACCAGCTCTGGGCGTTCGTCGCGCCGGGGCTGTACCGCCACGAGAAGCGCCTGGCCGTGCCGATCCTCGTGTCCTCGGTCATCCTGTTCTACGTCGGCTGCGCGTTCGCCTATTTCCTCGTGTTGCCGGCCGTGTTCGCATTCATGACCGGCATCGCGCCGGCCGGGGTCGCGGTGACGCCGGACATCGGCCGCTATCTCGACTTCGTGCTCATGCTGTTCCTCGCGTTCGGCCTCTGCTTCGAGGTGCCGGTCGTGCTCGTCATCCTCGTCGCGCTCGGCATCGTCACGCCCGACCAGCTCTCCGCCGGCCGCCGCTATGCGATCGTAGGGGCGTTCGCGATCGCCGCCGTGCTGACCCCGCCGGACGTGCTCTCGCAGACGATGCTCGCGGTGCCGATGTGCCTGCTGTACGAGGTCGGCATCTTCGGCGCACGTACCCTCGCCCGCCCCGTCCCGCCCCCGTCCGACGCCGCTTCGCGGAGCTGATTTTCCGGTCTTCCTCGGCCGGGCCCTTCGGGCGCCCGGCGCGCCGTCGTGGCCGTCGTGGCCGCCTTGGGCCTGGCTCAGGTTACAAAACGTCACACAGTTGTCCGCCCGGGCCTACCTGCCGCGCCCTAATCACAGTTACACTTCTAAAACAGTCAAAATAAAGTGCGGTTACACACCGGTGCCGGGAGAGAACATGAAGAAGTCCACAGTTGCGGCAGAATCCGACGACGCGCGCGATGCCAGCCTGCGCGTCTCCAAGCGCGTACGTGACAGCCTCAAGGCCGCCGCCGCGGTCATGGGTCGACCGCTGTACGACGTCACCAACGAGGCGATCAGCGACTACCTGTCGGGCCTCAAGCTCGGCGATCCGCTCGCCGCGATCCGTCGCGCGGGCCGCGCGCGCAAGTAAGGCGGAAGGGGTTGCGCGCCGGGCGGCGCTTCAGGCGTTCGCCAGCGCGATCGAGCGGAAGCGGCGCAACAGCCGGCGCGCTGCCGGCGCAGGGGCGTGTTCGCGCGCCGGGCAGCAGCCGGCGGGGCAGTCGCCGTTGGCCGCACGCGGTCGGCCGCGCAGGTAGCCGCGCATGATCTCGACGCTGAATTCGGGGTGGAACTGCAGCCCCCAGACGCGCGGCGCGTAGCGCACCGCGTGGTGCGGGTCGTGCGCAGAGCGTGCGAGGACGACCGCACCGTCCGGCAACTCGAGCACGCTCTGCTGGTGCGAAGCGTGCGCGACGAAGCGCGCCGGCGCCGCGGCGAGCAGGGCGTCATCGTCGGAGGCTGCCAGGCGTTGGATGTCGACCGTGCCGATCTCGCGCCCGCTCGCGTGGTAGTCGACGCGACCGCCGAGTGCGTGCGCGAGCAGCTGGTGGCCGTAGCAGACACCGAGGATCGGCAATCCGTGCGCGATCGCGTCGCGCAGCCATGCGGCCGTCGCTTCGCTCCACGCCAGCCGTTCGCTGACCATCGCGGGCGATCCGGTCACGATCGCGGCCGCATACGCGCGCGGATCGGGCACCCGTTCGCCCGCGTGCGCGCGCACGACGTCGACGTCGCGCCGGTGCAGGCCGACGCCGGAACGGAACCAGTCGGGGAAATCACCGTGGCGCGCGCGCACCGCGGGCAGCGTGCTGCCGGTCTGGACGATCAGGAATCGCGCGGCGGGTCGGCGGTCAGTCGGTCGGCGGCAGGACATTGATGACTTCGGGAATCGTGGTGACGCCACGCGCGACCTGCGCCGCGGCGGACGCGCGCAGCGGCTGCATGCCTTCGGCGTAGGCGGTCTCGGTCAGCTTCGCGAGATTCATGTCGGGCTGGATCAGCGCGCGGACCGCCGGCGTGATGCGCAGCATCTCGTAGATGCCGGTGCGGCCGAGGAAGCCGGTCTTGCGGCATTCGAGGCAGCCCTTCGGCCCGTAGTTCTTCGCCGGTGGCGCGAGATGCCAGCGGTGCGTGAGCGCGGCCCAGGCCTGCACGTCGAGCGGCGCTTCGGCCTTGCAGTGCGGGCACAGCGTGCGCACGAGGCGTTGCGCGACGATGCCGGTCAGGGTCGACTGGATCAGGTAGTTCGGCACGCCGAGGTCGAGCAGGCGGGTGAGCGCGCTCGGCGCGTCGTTGGTGTGCAGGGTCGACAACACGAGATGGCCGGTCAGCGACGCCTGCACCGCCATCTGCGCGGTCTCGAGGTCGCGGATTTCGCCGACCATGATGATGTCGGGGTCCTGGCGCAGCAGCGTGCGCACGCCCGCGGCGAAATCGAGGTCGATCGCCGCGTGCACCTGCATCTGGTTGAACTCGGGCGAGACCATCTCGATCGGGTCTTCGACCGTGCAGACGTTGAGGTCGGGCGTGGCGAGGTGCTTTAGCGTCGAGTACAGCGTCGTCGTCTTGCCCGAGCCGGTCGGGCCGGTCACCAGCACGATGCCGTGCGGGCGCTCGACCATCTCGCGCCAGACCGTCTCCTCCGACGGCGAAAAGCCGAGCTGGCGGAACTCCTTGACGACGATGTCCGGGTCGAAGATGCGCATGACGACCTTCTCGCCGAACGCGGTCGGCATCGTCGACAGGCGCAGCTCGACCTCGCGGCCGCCCTGCGAGCGCGTCTTGATGCGGCCGTCCTGCGGGCGGCGCTTCTCGGCGACGTCCATGCGACCGAGGATCTTGATGCGCGACGTGACCGCGGTCATCACCGGCGTCGGCAACTCGAACACCTTGTGCATGACGCCGTCGATGCGGAAGCGCATGTTGCTCATGTCGCGGCGCGGCTCGAGATGGATGTCGGACGCGCGCTGCTCGAACGCGTACTGCAGCAGCCAGTCGACGATGTGCACGACGTGACGATCGTCCGCGCCGACCTCGCCGGTCTTGCCGAGCTCGACGAGCTGCTCGAAATTGAGGATCGCGCGGCCGTCGTGGACGTCGTTCTTCGCGTCCTTCGCGCGCTGGATCGAGCGCTGCACGCTCCACCACTCGGCGAGGTAGCGGTTGACGTCGAGCGGGCTCGCGACGACGCGCTGGATGTCGCGCCGCAGGATGTGGCCGAGATCGGCCATCCAGCGTGCGTCGAACGGCTCCGACGTCGCGAACACGACCTGCATCTCGCTGACCGCGACCGGCAGGATGCGATAGCGCTGCGCGTAGGCGTGGCTGACCACCTGCGTCACGCTGGCGACGTCGATCTTCATCGGATCGATCTTGAGGTAGGGCAGGCCGGCCTTCGCGGCGAGCCATTGCGTCAGCACTTCGAGGCTGAGCGGCTTGTCCGGCTGGCGGTGATCGACGAGCTTGAGGTTCGACACCAGCACCAGCGGGTGCAGCTCGCTGCGCCCGCGCGTGGTGCGGATGTCGGCGCGGACGCGCTTGGCGTCGGCCTCGGTCAGCAGCCCGTCGCCGATCAGCGCGGCGAGCGTCTCGTCGAGGTCGAGTCGGCGGTGCAGGCCGAGCGCGTGCGGTTTCGGGGCACCCGGGAGCTGGGTCACGCTGGCCATGGTGCGAGTCCGGCAGGGGTATCGTCGCTATACTAGCGCGCTTTTCGCACGCAACTTTGTGAGTTGGCGCATGCCCGGACCGACCTTCCAGGAAGTCATCCAGACCCTCAACCGCTACTGGGCCGAGCAAGGCTGCGTGCTGATCCAGCCGCTCGACACCGAAGTCGGCGCCGGCACGTTCCATCCGGCCACGTTCCTGCGCGCGATCGGCCCGGAGCCGTGGGCGGCCGCGTACGTGCAGCCGTCGCGTCGACCGACGGACGGCCGCTACGGCGAGAACCCGAACCGCCTGCAGCACTACTACCAGTACCAGGTCGTGCTGAAGCCGAACCCGGACGACATCCTCGACCTCTACATCGGTTCGCTGAAGGCACTCGGCGTGGATCCGCTCGTGCACGACCTGCGCTTCGTCGAGGACAACTGGGAATCGCCGACCCTCGGCGCCTGGGGCCTCGGCTGGGAGGTCTGGCTCAACGGCATGGAAGTCACCCAGTTCACCTATTTCCAGCAGGCGGGCGGCCTCGAATGCCGCCCGGTCACGGGCGAGATCACCTACGGGCTCGAGCGCCTCGCGATGTACCTGCAGAACGTCGACAACGTGTACGACCTCGTCTGGACGCGCGCGCCGCACGGCGTCGTGACCTACGGCGACGTGTTCCACCAGAACGAAGTCGAGCAGAGCACGTACAACTTCGAGCACGCCAACGTCGCCAAGCTGTTCGACTGGTTCGACACCTGCGAGGCGGAGGCCAAGCGGCTCGTCGAAGCGGGCCTGCCGCTGCCCGCGTACGAGCAGGTCATGAAGGCGAGCCACACGTTCAACCTGCTCGACGCGCGCCGCGCGATCAGCGTGACCGAACGCCAGCGCTACATCCTGCGCGTGCGCACGCTGTCGCGCGCGGTCGCCGAGGCGTACTACGCGCAGCGCGAGAAGCTCGGCTTCCCGGCGCTGCGCAAGACGCCCGCCGCCGCCTGAGACGATTCCCGACCACCACGACGTCATCGCCGCATTCCCCCCTGCGCGGGAATGACGGCAAACCAAGATTGCCGCCATGAGCCCAGCCACCGCCCCCCTCCTGATCGAACTCGGCACCGAAGAGCTGCCGCCGAAGGCACTCGACGAACTCGCGACCGCGTTCGCGAGCGGCATCTGCGACGGCCTCGTGAAGCGCGGCATCGCCGCGGACGTCGCCGCCGCGAGGCGCTACTGTTCGCCGCGCCGGCTCGCCGTGCTGGTGCCGGACGTCGCCGCGCAGCAGCCGCTGCAGAAGTCCGAAGCGCTCGGCCCGTATGCGAACATCGGTCTCGACGCGAACGGGCAACCGACGCCCGCGCTGCTCGGTTTCGCCGCGAAGAACGGCCTTGCCGTCGACCAGCTGCAACGCACGACCGACGCGAAGGGCGAGCGCTTCGTCGCGCGCAGCGAGAAGCCGGGCCAGCCGACCGCTGCGCTGTTGCCGGAGATCGTCGGCGACGCGCTCAAGGCGCTGCCGATCCCCAAGCCGATGCGCTGGGGCGACCACGACTATTCGTTCGTGCGCCCCGCGCACTGGCTCGTGATCCTGCACGGCGACGCCGTGGTCGATGCGCAGGTCCTCGGCCTCAGGTCCGGGCGCAGTTCGCGCGGCCACCGGTTCCATCATCCGCAACCCGTGCACGTCGTCGACGCCGAGTCGTGGCTCGACGCGTTGCGTGCGGCCAAAGTGCTCGCCGATCCGGCCGAGCGGCGTGCGCGCGTTCGCGCCGAAGTCGCGCGCGTCGCGCCCGCGGGTGCCGTGCCACGCCTGTCCGACGCGCTGCTCGACGAGATCGCGAACCTTACCGAGTGGCCGGTCGGCATCGCCTGCGCGTTCGAGCGCGACTTCCTCGCCGTGCCGCAGGAAGCACTCGTCACGACGATGGAGACGAACCAGAAGTTCGTACCTGCATTCGACGCCGACGGTCGCCTCACCGAGCACTTCATCGGCGTCGCCAACATCGATTCGAAGGATCCGGCCGAGATCCGCAAGGGTTACGAACGCGTGATCCGGCCGCGTTTCGCCGACGCGAAATTCTTCTTCGACGAGGACCTCGAATCGCCGCTCGCGGCGCAGCAGGAGGCGTTGAAGAGCGTCACCTACCAGCAGTCGCTCGGCTCGGTGTGGGACAAGACGTTGCGCGTGGCCGAGCTCGCGCGCGTGATCGCCAACCGCCTGCGCGACACCGGCATCGACGTCGACGCGGCGCTCGCGACGCGCGCGGCGGCGCTGTCCAAGTGCGACCTCATGACGCGCATGGTCGGCGAGTTTCCCGAGCTGCAGGGCACGATGGGTCGCTACTACGCGACCGCGAGCGGCGAGCACGCCGACGTCGCGCTCGCGCTCGACGAGTTCTACCGGCCGCGTTTCGCCGGTGACGGCATCGCGCAAGGCCGGGTCGGCCAGGTGCTCGCGGTCGCCGAGCGCATCGACACGCTCGCGGGCATCTTCGCGGTCGGCATGAAGCCGTCCGGCAACAAGGATCCGTTCGCGCTGCGCCGCGCCGCGCTCGGCCTCGCGCGCACCTTGATCGAGGGCGGCCTCGCGCTCGACCTGCGCGCGCAATTCGACGAAGCACTCGCGCAGCTGCCCGACAGCGCGCTCGCTGCGGGCGTGCCGAAGGGCAAGGACGGTCGCGTCGTCGCGCCCGATCCTGCCGAGCGTCGAGCGGCGCTGGCGACCGAACTGTACGATTTCATCATCGACCGCCTGCGTGGCTACTACGTCGATCGCGGCGTTCCCGCGGAAGCGTTCGAGGCCGTGCGCGAACTCGCGCCGCCCGACCTCGCCGACTTCGACAGGCGCGTGCGCGCGGTGGTCGAATTCGCGGCGTTGCCCGAGGCGCGTGCGCTCGCCGCGGCGAACAAGCGCATCAACAACCTGCTGCGGCAGACCGCCGGCATCGGCCTCGGCGCGGTGGACGATGCGCTGCTCGAAGACGGCGCCGAGCGCGCATTGCGCGAGGCGTACCGCGCGGCACTCGTCGACGCGAAGCCGTACGTCGAACAGCGCGACTACGTCGGCCTGCTCAGGCGCCTCGCGACCTTGCGCGAACCGATCGACCGCTACTTCGAAGACGTCATGGTCATGGTCGACGACGAGCGCGTGCGCGCGAACCGCCTGTCGCTGCTCGGCGCGGTCGCCGGCTCGTTCCTCGCCGTCGCCGACATCTCGCAGTTGCCGGCCGCCTAGCCCGCCCGCATGAACGCGGCACGAATGCATGACGCGGCCGCCGCGGCGGCTCCGACGCCGCATCGGTGCCGCACGGGGATTTCCGGCCGCCGCCGCGCGGCCCGATGCACCGGTGTTGCCGATCCTGCGCACCGTTCACGTCGCAGTCGGCCACTGCGATTGCGCGTGACGCGGGCGCGGACTATGGTGAGCCATCGGCGTGCCGCGGCTGCGTCGCCGCGTCGCAGCACGACCCCGGTCGCGGCGAACGCCCGTTGTTCCCGTCCGTTTTCCGCGCCAAGCCCGCTTTTGTACGATAATTTTCGTTCTCGTTGGAGATGACAGTCATGCGCACCTACTGGCTCGCGGCGATCGCCGCCCTCTCGCTGCTCGGCGGTTGCAATTCCTCGACCGACACGGCGACCACCGACAAGGCCGCGGCGCCGGCGATCGCGCCAGGCGCGGCGATCACCGGTAGCGTGACCCTGCATGACCCGATGACGATCGGCGCGGGCAAGCTCGAGGTGCATCTCGTCGACGTCGCGCAGCCGCAGCCGGCGATCGCCGAGAAGACGCTCGACGTGAGCGGCGCCGCTCCGTTCAACTTCTCGCTCGACTTCGATCGCTCGAAGATCGTCGCGGGCCGCACCTACGTGGTCAACACGACGCTCGTCGACGGCGACCGTCGCTTCCAGGCCGGCCTCGCCGCGCCGGTGCTCACGCACGGCGCGGGCACGAACGTGCAGATCGTGCTCACCGCCGAAGCGACGCCCGCCGAGAGCCTCAAGGCCGAGTTCACGAAGCTGCAAGGCCGCATCGGCGGCATGAAGACGGTCAACGGCACCTACACGACGGATACCACGTCGGTCGCGTGGGACGCGTTCGGCGAAGGCGGTGTCGTGCGCTACGTGCGCGTCAACACCGAACTCGACGCCGGTGGTCGTTCGGCCGTCTATTACGGCTTCAAGGACGGCAAGCTGATGGCCGTGCAGCAGAAGGGCGGAGCGCTGGTCGGCTGGGGCGACGACGGCTCCGTGCTCATCAACGAGAAGCACGGCGGCGGCCAGGTCGCGCCTGCGGAAATCACCTCGATGCACGACGCCGCGATGAAGGCGCTGCAGATGGCACAGGAAAAACTCGACGCAGCCCGCAAGAAGTAACTTCGCACGAAGAAGCAGCTTTTTCTTCTTGTGCTCTTGATGAAAAGTGCGGCCATGGATGGCCGCTCTAGCTCTGAAGACCGAAAGATCCTGCGGTCAGGATCGCTCTGTCGAAGCCGCGATCACGGACGATCGCACAAAAAGAAGGCGGCCCATCCTGGGGGATATGGGCCGCCTTGAGTGCGAATCGGCCGGTGCTTCCCTGGGGTGGAAGGTCCCGGCGCCCATCGCGCCGCGACGATAGCGCCGACTCGCTTTCGCCAAGCTGACAAGCGGCCGTCGTCCTTCGAAGCGAAGGGCATCCTTCCGGCGCCCCACGCGCGCAACGGCGCATTCCTGCGGCGTAGGCCTTGGAGCCGGCGATGGGCGTAGCTCAGGCGACGCGGAATTCGATGCGCGCGCGCGTGCCGCGCCCGTCGTTGCCATCCGTGATCACGAAGCTCGCGTCGTGCGCGTGCGCGATCTCGTCGACGATCGCGAGGCCGAGTCCGCAGCCGTTGCCGGGCGAACCGGGCAGGCGGCGGAAACGCTCGCGCACGTGCGCGCGCTGATCCGTGGGGATGCCGGGACCGTCGTCCTCGACTTCGAGGAACGCGACGGCACCGGCGACGCCGCTGCGCACGGTGACACGGCCGCCCGCGGGCGTGTACGCGAGCGCATTGTCGACGAGGTTGCCGAGCAGCTCGCGCAGCAGCCAGAGACTGCCGAGCGTGCGCGCCGGCTCGGTTTCCGCGCCGAGGTCGATGCGTGCGTGCAGCGAACGGTCGAGGTACTGCGCGACCGCGTCGGTGGCGAGCGCCTCGAGGTCGACCGGCGCGAAGTCGTCGTGCGTCGTCGCCGAGCGTTCCGAGCGCGCCAGCGCGAGCAGCTGGTTCGCCGTGTGCGCGAGGCGGCGCGTCCCCTCGTGCAGCGCGAGCACGCGCGGCGCGAAGCCGTTGCCGCTCGCTTCCCGCGCGAGCAGGTCGAGCTGCGCGATGATGCCGGTCAGCGGCGTGCGCAGCTGGTGCGCGGCGTCGGCGAGGAACTGCTGCTGCGCGCGCGCGCTGTCGCGCACGGTTTCGAACAGCGCGTTGAGCGTGTGCACGAGCGGACGTACTTCGACCGGCACCTGCGCGCGGTCGAGCGGCGCGAGGTCGCGCGCGGAACGCTGCTCGATCTGTTCACCGAGCGCGCGCAGCGGGCGTACGCCGTAACGCACGCCGAGCCAGACCAGCAGCAGCGTGCCGGCGAGCTGCACGATGTCGGTGAGCACGACGCTGGCGAGGATGCTGCGGATCGCCGTCGTGCGCTTGCGCGTCGTCTCGGCGATCGTGATCGTGACCGGCGTGCTGCCGATCACCGTCGGATGGGTGACCAAGCGGATCGCTTCGCCGTGCAGGTGGCCGTCGCCGAATTCGGAGCCGTTGCCCGCCGCGAGCGCCTGCAGGTCGGCATCGCCGCTGACGAGGTGGCCGTCGCCCGCGCGCACCGCGAAATAGATCGAGTCGACGCTGTCGGCACGCAGCACGGCGACCGCCTGCGGCGGCAGGTCGGCGTCGATGCGGCCGTCGGCATCGGCGTCGCGCAGGTGCGCGGCGACCGCGAGCGCCATCTCGTGCAGCGCGCGGTCGTACGCGGCGCGGATCGTCGCCGAACCGCTCACGTAGTCGAAGAACACGCCGATGCCGAGCAGCAGCGCGAGCGGTAGCAACAGCAGGCGCAGCAGGCGCCGGCTGACCGAAGACTCAGCCGGGCGCGTCATCGAGGCGGTAGCCGAGCCCGCGCACGGTGCGGATCGGCGCCGCGCCGCCGAGCTTGGTGCGCAGGCGCGACACGTACACCTCGATCGCGTTGGCGCCGATGTCCTCGTCCCAGTTGGCGATCGCCTGCAGCAGGCGGTCCTTGGCGACGACGCGGCCGATGTTGAGAGCGAGGCATTCGAGCACCGCCCATTCGCGACGGGTCAGGCTGACCGCGGTGCCGTCGACCTCGGCGCGGCGCGCCGCGAGATCGAGGCGCAACGCGCCGATCACGAGCTCCGCGCTCGCCGCCGAGCGGCTGCGCCGGATCAGCGCGCGGCTGCGTGCGACGAGTTCGGGCAGCGCGAACGGCTTGACGAGGTAGTCGTCGGCACCGAGGTCGAGCGCGCTGACGCGGTCGGCGAGCGCGTCGCGCGCGGTCAGGATGAGCACCGGGACGGCGCTGCCGCCACGTCGCATGCGCTGCAACAAGGCCAGCCCGTCGGCACCCGGCAAGCCGATGTCGACGACCGCGAGATCGAACGACTCGGCGCCGAGCGCGGTACCCGCGCGTTCGGCCGAATCGACGTGGTCGACCGCGTAGCCCGCCTCGCCGAGGCCGCGCCGGATCGCGTCGGCGACCAGCGCATCGTCTTCCACGACGAGGATGCGCACGGCGTCAGGCGACGCGGCGGCCGAGGCCGCGCTTGAGGTGGACCAGCAGCAGCGACACCGCGGCCGGCGTCACGCCCGAGATGCGGCGCGCCTCGCCGACCGTGAGCGGTCGCGCCAGCTTGAGCTTGCCGAGCACTTCGGTCGACAGGCCGCGCACCGCGTCGAAGTCGAACGCGGGCGGGATCGCCGTGTCGTCGTGGCGGCGACTGCGCTCGATCTCCTCGCGCTGGCGCTCGAGGTAGCCCGCGTACTTGACCGCGACTTCGACCTGCTCGGCGACCGCGGCGTCGTCGACGCCCGGGCCGACACCCTCGACGCGCACGAGGTCGCGGTAGCCGACTTCGGGCCGGCGCAAAAGATCGTGCGCGCTCGTCTCGCGCGCGAGCGTGATGCCGAGCGTCGCGTCGATCGCGCGCCCGAGCGCATTCGCGGGCGACGCCCACAGGTCGCGCAGGCGCTCGCTCTCGCGTTCGATCGCGTCGCGCTTGCGGCAGGTCGCGTCGTAGCGCTCCTGCGGTACGCAGCCGAGTTCGCGGCCTTGCGCGGTGAGGCGCAGGTCGGCGTTGTCCTCGCGCAGCTGCAGGCGGTACTCGGCGCGCGAAGTGAACATGCGGTACGGCTCGCTCGTGCCGTTGGTGACGAGGTCGTCGACGAGCACGCCGATGTAGGCCTCGTCGCGGCGCGGCGTCCACGGCTCGAGGCCGCGCGTCGCCCGTGCGGCGTTGAGACCGGCGACCAGGCCCTGCGCAGCCGCTTCCTCATAGCCGGTGGTGCCGTTGATCTGGCCGGCGAAGTAGAGCGCGTCGATCGCCTTGGTTTCGAGCGACGCCTTGAGGCCGCGCGGGTCGAAATAGTCGTACTCGATCGCGTAGCCAGGCCGCGTGATGTGCGCCTGTTCGAGGCCGCGGATCGAGCGCACGAGCTCCACCTGCACGTCGAACGGCAGCGAGGTGGAGATGCCGTTCGGATAGATCTCGAACGTGTCGAGCCCTTCCGGCTCGATGAAGATCTGGTGCGAGGCCTTGTCGGCGAAGCGCACGACCTTGTCTTCGATCGACGGGCAGTAGCGCGGGCCGGTGCCTTCGATGACGCCGCCGTAGAGCGGCGAACGGTCGAGCGCGCCGCGGATGATCGCGTGCGTGCGCTCGCTCGTATGGGTGATCCAGCAGCTGACCTGGCGTGGATGGTCGGCGGTCGAACCGAGGAACGAGAACACCGGCGCGGGATCGTCGCCGGGCTGCTCCTCGAGCTGCGACCAGTCGATCGTGCGGCCGTCGATGCGCGGCGGCGTGCCGGTCTTGAGGCGGCCGACCGGCAGCGCGAGCTCGCGCAGCGTTTCGGCCAGCCGTTGCGCCGGCGGGTCGCCGGCGCGGCCGCCCGCGTGCTGGGTCAGGCCGACGTGGATCTTGCCAGCGAGGAACGTGCCGGCGGTCAGCACGACGGCCGCGGCGCGGAACTCGAGACCGGACTGGGTCACGACACCGGTCACCCGGCCGCCCTCGACGCGCAGCGCGTCGACACCCTGCTGGAACAGGGTCAGGCCCGGTTGCGTCTCGACCCGACGCCGGATGGCCGCTTTGTACAAAACGCGGTCGGCCTGGCAGCGCGTCGCGCGTACTGCCGGTCCCTTCGAGGCGTTGAGCGTGCGCCACTGGATGCCAGCGCGGTCGGCCGCGAGCGCCATCGCGCCGCCGAGCGCGTCGATTTCGCGCACGAGATGGCCCTTGCCGATCCCACCGATCGCAGGATTGCAGCTCATCTGGCCGATCGTCTCGATATTGTGGGTCAGCAGCAGCGTGCGCGCGCCGCAGCGCGCGCTGGCGAGCGCAGCCTCGGTGCCGGCGTGGCCGCCGCCGACGACGATGACGTCATACGTATACATGGTGCAGTGCCGACCGGTGCCGGCCGGAACGCCGGCCGCGCGCGCATTCTAGCAAGCCGCCGGTCCGATGCTGGCACGGAACATGCTGCACTGGACGTACACTCCCACCGACGCACGGCGTATGCGAGCACGCCGATGGCCGGAATTCAGGGGCCGGCCTGCGTCGGTGGGAGCACCTTCATTCTTGCGATCCGTCCTGGATCGCTGCCTTCTGGATCGACCGAGCTGCTGCTTGTGATGTCCCGGCTTCGGGCTCGTCCACCAGCGGCCATCCATGGCCGCACTTCTCAAATGAATCGCGGCCTCGATGATCCGAGGCGGCCATTCCGAAAGAGGAGTACGGCCTCTACGAGGCAGGCGTTCCAAAAGCGCGTGTGCGCCTGCGCGTTCGCGCGGTTGCGGCACGTCGTGTTCGCGAGGGAGAGGCTGGCGCCCGGCGGTCGTAGGAACAGGGGGAATCCAAGAGGACCGTGTGCCGGGCGCCAGTGAGTGGTGGCGATGCCGCATCGATGCGGCGCGCCGGAAATCTGCGGGAAAACCGCGCCAGCGTGCGCTTGCGAAGTGCCGGGCGGCCCCTGTGCCCCCCGGTTTGTCGTTCGGAATCGCCTCACGGCGCGTTCCGCCTGGAAACCTCCCCAGTCGAGGTGCCGCCGCGTGGCTGTGCGACACCGATGCTCCGACCTTAGCCGCAACCGCCACTGGCAGACTGTGACGATCGTCGCGAACTCTTGCCCGTCATCGCCTGCGAGGGATTTACCGCGTCAGGTTTCGACGCGCCGCGTCGCTGCCGACGCCATCATGCGCGTGCGAAATCGTGATCGCAACGCGCAATACGCGGTTTCCGCTGTTGGCACAGGCCTTGCTGTGTACTGGACACAGGGAATCCGGGAGCACGCGCCATGAGCAACATCGCCACCATGAGTATCAATCCGCTCTTCCTGCGTCACGACCTGATGATCGAACTGGGTCGCCTCGAAATGGCGATCGAAGGCGCGCGGTCCGAAGCGCCGTCCAACACGTCGCTCGACCAGCTCGAAACGCGTTTCGCGAAGATCAACGAAGCGCTGAGCAGGCTTCCGGCCTGACAGAACACACGCGCGCGGCATCGCGCCGCGCGCAACCGGTGGAACAGGGGAAGATCGGAGCCGTGCGGCGCGCGGCTCCGATTTTTTTTCTCAGTCGAAGCCGTTCGCGTAGATCGCGTCGTCGTGCAGGCACAGGACGGGGACGCCGCCGCGCTGCCACAGGCCGGCCCCCTGGTGCACGGTGTAGTCGACCGCGTAGACGTCGTGCCGGTAGCCCGTGTTCGACAGGTCGACGAGATGGAACGCGTACGGCCGCGGGTTGTAGCGGCAACTCGTGATGAGTGAGGCGTAGGCGGGATCGAAGCCGCTGATCTCGCCGCCGATCTCCAGGCCGCTGCCCCAGAAGCTCGTCGTCTGCACGTCTTCGGTGATGCCCTGCGTGTACTCGTACGCGCCGCCGGCCTGCACCGTCGCGATGAAGCCCGCCTCGAGGTCGAACTCGGCGCCGACGCGCGTCGAACTCTCGAAGCTGGTGTTGCTGCCGACGAGCGTGCTCGCGTCCTGGCTCAGGTTCCACGTCACCGTGCCGCTCGCGCCGACCACGGTGTTCGGCCAGATCGACGCCTGCAGCAGGCCCGAATAGTTCGTGCAGCCGGGCATCGAACCGGCGCCGCTCCAGAGCAGGTCGCCGCGCACCTCGATGCTGCGGAACGTCGCCTGCGCCGCGTCCCACACGTACGCGTTGAACAGGCCGTCGCCGGCAACCGGGTCGCAGACCGCGTCCGGATACGCGGGCGGCTCGGCGTGCACGTCGCCGAATACCTGGATTTCCGCGACGTGCAGGCTCGCCGCGCCCGGATTCTGCAGGCGGATGTAGCGCGCGCGCAGCATCGTCGACGGATTCGCGGCGTCGCGCGTCCAGATGTTCCAGCGGTCGAAGCCGACATCGTCCGCGGTCTCCGGCGCGAACGTGCGCACGCCACCGCCGGACGGCACGCCGGCGCCGTTCATCGGGCTCGCCGAGGCGTAGACGCGAAAGCCCTTCAGCGACGCTTCCTCGCCGTGCGCGGGGAACACGCGGATGTTGGACACGTCGCGCACGTCGCCGAGATCGACCTGCAGGTACGGCTGCGAGCTCGCATTCGATTCGGTCGCGGTCGAGAACAGGCCGTCGGTCGCCTTGTCGGCGCCGTTGCCGCCGGCGAACGCGGCGTTGCTCGCGACCGGGCGGAACAGCGCGATGCTGTTCCAGTCGCGCTGCAGCGGCATCCACTGCGCAGGCGGATGGCCGGGCGACGCGGCCGGGATCTCCTTGTCCCACGCCTGCGCGTCGCTCGCCGACATGAAGCGGCTGCCGTCGATGACCTCGCACATGCGCACCGCGCTGCCCCCGTCGACGCCGCCGGCCTCGCTCTCGACCTGGTACGAGTAGCAGTTGAAGCTGTTCTCCTCGATCACCGCGAGCGCCTCGCCGTGGTCCTGCGCGTAGCCCTGGTCGACGGTGAAGGTGTTCTCGCTGCCGTGGATCGCGCCATAGCTCGACTGGTAGTTGTAGCCCGCGGTCGCATGCACCGACGCGTTCACGCCGGCGAGGTCGGAACCGACGCCGACGCCGATGTACGCGGACACGTCGTGCGACGTGAAGCTGCCCGACTGCTTCTCGTAGCTCGAGCCGCCGCTGGTCGATTCGCCGAACGTCGAGAGCTTGCCGGCGGACGCCTGCAGGCGCTGGAAGTACGGCGGCAGCCACACCACCTGGCGCAACTGCGGTTCCTCGACCTGGCGGCAGTCGGTGCCGAGCGTCGCCTGCACCGAATCGCCGTCGAAGTCGCTCGCGACGAGGTCGAGCGCGGTCATCGCCGGGAACGCGGTCGAACTCTCGCTGGAATGCCGACCGGCGAAGCTCGCCGGCACCGACGTGTCGGCGAGGCGCCAGACCGAGCGCAGCAGCGTGTCGGTCGTGTTGCGCGCGATCGTCATGACTTCGGGAATGCCGTCCTTGTCCATGTCGCCGACCGCGACATTGACGAACGACAGCGCCTGCAGGCTGTCGACGGCATAACCCGCCGCGTAGCTCGGCGAGCTGCGCAGGTGGTACATGTAGCCCGGCGCGTTGCCGCCCGAGCCGCTGCCGCCCGCGCTCACCGCGATCGTCTGCGCGTAGGTGCGCGTGCCGCCGCCGTCGTCGGTGACCTTGAGGCTCACGTTGTAGCTGCCCGCGCTGGTATACAGGTGCGTCGGGTGCAGGTCGTGGATGAGGCCGGTGCCGTCGCCGAAGTTCCAGTCGCGCTGCACGACCGCGCCGGTCGAAGTGTTGGTGAACTGCACCGCCATGCCGCTCTCGACCCAGGTGTAACCGGCGGCGAGGTCGACCTCGGCCTTGTACACGTCCACCTGCAGGCGCGAGTTCGGGTCCGCGCGCGCGAGCACGATCTCGCCGGGCGACACGCGGTCGACGTCGGCGACGGTCGCCTCGAAACTCGCGACGCCGTCCTCGTTCTGCCCCTGCACGATGCGGCTCGAGTCGTATTCCTGGCCGGCGCCGCGGCTCGCGAAGCCGATGCCGGTGATCACGTTGGCGCCGTCGCGCGTGGTCGTGAAGTGGTGCAGGCGCGCGCCGATGTAGTTGTATCCCGACTGCTCGAATTGCATGTGCACGACGAGTTCGGCCGCGGCGCTGTCGACGACGTCGCCCGCGTCCGCCTCGAGCTTGAGCACGTTGTCGATGCCGGGCGAGCCGTTCTCCGCCTGGTAGGTCATGCCGATCGCGCTCGTGAACACCTTGCTGCCGATCGCGCTGTCGCCCGCGGCGACGGGCAACTGCGTCGTGCCCGGCTGGTACTCGAGCAGGTTGTAGTCGAGCGTGCGCGACGCGCCGAAGCTCTTCTCGTCGACGACGACGATCTGCGCGCGGCCGTCGAGCAGCAGGTCGCCGGCGGCGAGGCTGACCTGGCCGACCGCGTCGCTGCGCACCCACTCGCCCGCGGCGCCGCCGTCGGCCTGGGCGATGCCGCCGCCCGCAGCACCGGTGAGCACGAACAGGCGCAGGCCGAACGTGCTCGTGCGCACGAGCACCGCGAGTTCCTGCTGCTGGTCGGTCGATCCGTCGAAATCGCCGGCGACCATGTCGACGACGTTGAACGGCTGCGCCATCGTCCAGGTGTCGACGAGGCTCGCCGAAGGTCCCGCGCCGCGCTCGAACACGCCGAGCACGAGCGCGCCGCCGGCTGCGCGATTCGCGGTGACGACCTCGTCGCGGCCGTCGCCGTCGAGGTCGACGCTGACCGCCTTGAGGAAAGTGCTGCCGGCGAGCGCACCGGGATGGAGGCCGGTGCGGAACGTGCGCACGAGCGGATCGCCGGGCGGCGCGGCGGGCTGGTACTCGTCGATGTTGCTGAACGCGGCACCGGCCGCGACGAGGTCGACGTACTCGGCTTCGCCGCCGAGCGTGACGTGGCGGCCGAACGGCGTCTGCGCGCAGTCGAGCGGCGTGAGTTCATGCGTCGCGAAACGCGGCAGCGGCGCGGCGGCGGCCGCGACCGCGCACAGGCCGGCGAGCGGCAGGGCGAGGCGAAGCGTTCGCGGGACGGACGGGCGATGCATGGCGGTACTCCCCAGTGGCGATGCGAGGCGATCGCGGACGGCGCGCCGGATGGCGTCGCCGCGCACTGGGGTAAGCGGATTGCGGCGGGTGCGGCTATCAGGCCGCGCGCCGCTCAGACCGCGAGGCTGCGCCCGAGGATGTCGGCGAGGTCGGGCGAGAGGTGCTCGCGGCCGAGCATGCGCTCGAGTTCGCGGTGCATCAGCGCGCGCCGGATCGGCTCGTAACGACGCCAGGCGCCGAACGCGGTCGCCAGGCGCGCGGCGACCTGCGGCGTGAGCGCGTCGAGCCGCAGGATCGCGTCGGCGACGAGACGGTAGCCATCGCCGTCGGCGCGATGGAACGCGCGCGGATTGCGCAGCGCGAACGCGCCGAGCAGCGCATAGACGTTGTTCGGGTTGCTCCAGCGGAACGCGGGATGCGCGAGCAGCGCCGCGACGCGCTCGCACGCGCGCGGATCGGCTTCGGTGGCCTGCAGCGAGAACCACTTGTCGAGCACGAGCGCGTCGCCGGCGTGGCGCGCGGCGAAATCGGCGAGCGCGGCGCTCGCCCCGGCATCGCGCATGCTGAGCAGCACGCCGAGCGCGGCGAGGCGGTCGGTGAGGTTGCGTGCCTGTTCGTATTGCGCGCGCGCGAGCGGCGCATGCGCGACGTCGGCGCGGCACAGCGCGGCGAGGCAGGCGTTGCGCAGGCGCCGGCGCGCCTGCGCGAGCGGCTCGACCGCGAGGTCGCCGCCGTCGCCGAGCGCGAGGCGGCGGCGCAGCAGCGGCGCGACGAGCGCGCACGCGAGCCCGGTCTCGACGCGCGCGCGCGCTTGGTGCACGCCTTCCGGATCGACGTCGTCGAGGCCGTCGGCGAGCGACGTCGCGTCGGCGACCGTGAGCATCTCCGCGGCGAGCGCGGGATCGACGCCGGTGTCGTCGAGCGCGCTGCCGACGCAGCCGGTCCACGTGGAGAACAGCGTGGCCTCGGGTTCGCCGTGCGCGAGCGCCTGCGCGAACAGGCGGCGCACGAGCGCGTCGCTCGCGAACCAGCGGTTGAAGCCGTCGTTGTCGTGGCGCGCGAGCGCGGCGAGCGCCTGCGGCGACGTGTCCTGCACGAGGCGCACGGGCGCGGAGAATCCGCGCAGCAGCGACGGCGTCGGCGCCTCGTCGACGTCGACGAAGCGGAACGTCGCGCTGTCGCTGCCGAGCAGCAGCACGCGCTCGTTCGCGGCGACGGCCGCGTCCTCGCCGTCGAGCCGCAGCGGCAACGCGCGTCCGCTGCGGTCGAACAGCGCGACCGCGACCGGGATCGGCAACGCGCGCTTGTGCGCCTGTCCCGGCGTCGGCGCCGTGCGTTGTTCGAGCGTGAGTTCGTAGCAGCGCCGGCGCGCGTCGTGGCGACCGCTCGCACGCAGTTCGGGCGTGCCGGCCTGCTCGTACCAGGCGAGCCAGGGCGAAAGGTCGACGTCGTTCGCGTCGCCGAGCGCGGCAAGGAAGTCCTCGATCGTCGCGGCGGTGCCGTCGTGGCGCGCGAAGTAGAGGTCGAGGCCGCGCCGGAAGCCGTCGCGGCCGAGCACGACGCCGAGCATGCGCACGATCTCGGCGCCCTTCTCGTACACGGTCGCGGTGTAGAAATTGTTGATCTCGCTGTAGCGGTCCGGTCGCACCGCGTGTGCGAGCGGACCCGCATCCTCGCTGAACTGCGCACGCCAGAGCAGGCGCACGTCCTCGATCCGGCGCAGCGTGCGCGAGGCGAGGTCGGATTCGAACTCCTGTTCGCGGTAGACGGTCAGACCTTCCTTGAGGCACAACTGGAACCAGTCGCGGCAGGTGACGCGGTTGCCGCTCCAGTTGTGGAAGTACTCGTGGCCGACCACCGCGAGCACGTGGCGATGGTCGTCGTCGGTCGCGCTCGCGGGGTCGGCGAGCAGGTATTTCGCGTTGAAGATGTTGAGGCCCTTGTTCTCCATCGCGCCCATGGTGAAATCGTGCGTGGCGACGACGTGGAACGCGTCGAGGTCGTAGCAGCGGCCGAAGCGTTGCTCGTCCCAGCGCATCGCGTGCTCGAGGCATTGCATCGCCCAGTCGCAGCGACCGATCGCATCGGCCTCGGCGTGGATGACGAGGCGCACGCGCCGGCCTTGCGCGGTCACGAACGTACGCTCGATCGATTCGAGCCGGCCCGCGACGAGCGCGAACAGGTAGCTCGGCTTCGGGTGCGGATCGACGAAGCGCGCCCAGTGGCGGCCGTCGCCGAGGTCGCCGGCGCCGTCGGCGTTGCCGTTCGCGAGCAGCACCGGGTAGCGCGCGCGATCGGCGCGCAGCGTCACCGTGTAGCGCGCGAGCACGTCGCTGCGATCGAGGAACGGCGTGATGCGACGGAAACCCTCGGCCTCGCACTGGGTGAGCAGGAAGCCGTGCTCGGGCGTGCCGCTGAGGTAGAGGCCCTGCAGCGCGGTGTTGCGATCCGGCGCGATGCGCACGCGCGACTCGAGCACGAGCGGGCCGCGCAGGCCGGGCACGACCAGCCGGCCGTCGGCCAGCGTGAACTCGTCGCCCGCGAGCACGCGGCCGTCGACGCGCAGATCCAGCAGGTCGAGCGCTTCGGCGTCGAGCTCGAGCGGCGCGGTCGCATCGTCCTGCTGCAACGACAGGCGTGCATGCACGGTCGTCGCGGCCGCGTCGAGCTCGACGTCGAGTTCGACGTCGTCGATGCGCCAGGCCGGCGCGCGGTAGTCGCGCAGGAAGCGGGTCGGCTTGGCGCCGGCGGGGTCGTTCATCGGCGGGACGGCGGCAGGGGTGGAACGGGACGGCAGGCTAGCATGCACGCCGCGCGCGCGTGTATCGTGACGCGCTCCGCCTGCCTGCCGCCGCGAACATGCCAGCGCACACCCTGCCGGATTTCCGCGCGATCGAAGCCGCGGCCGCGCGTATCGCGCCGCACGCGCACCGCACGCCGGTCATGCATTCGCGTTCGCTCGATGCGCTCGCCGGCGCCGAGCTGCACTTCAAGTGCGAGCATCTGCAGCGCGTCGGCGCGTTCAAGTTCCGCGGTGCTTGCAACGCAGTCTGGTCGCTCGACGAGGCGGATGCCGCGCGCGGCGTCGTCACGCACTCCTCCGGCAACCATGGCGCGGCGCTCGCGCTCGCGGCGCGCACGCGCGGCATTCGCGCGCACGTGGTCGTGCCTGAGGGTGCGGTGCGCTCCAAGCTCGCCGCGATCGAAGCCTACGGCGCGACCCTGCACCGTTGCGCGCCGACGATCGCCGCGCGCGAAGAGGCGGCCGAGCGGGTGCGCCGCGCGACCGGCGCGACGCTCGTGCATCCCTACACCGATCCGCGCGTGATCGCGGGCCAGGGCACGGCCGCGCTCGAACTGCTGCGCGAGATCGACGGCCTCGACGTGCTGCTCACGCCGGTCGGCGGCGGCGGGCTGATCGGCGGCAGCGCACTCGTCGCACGCGCGCTCGCGCCGGGCATCGCCGTGTTCGCGGCCGAACCCGCCGGCGCGGCGGACGCGTACGAATCGTTGCGGCGCGGCACGCGCGTGACCGACCTCGTGCCCGACACCGTCTGCGACGGCCTGCGTGGCGCGATCGGCGCGATCAACCTCGAACTGCTCGAAGCCTGCGCGGTGCGCGTGCTCACCGTCGACGACGCAGACACGCTCGCCGCGCAGCGCTTGATCGCCGCGCGCCTCAAGCAGGTGGTCGAGCCGTCGTCGGCGATCGCGCTCGCCGCGGTGTTCGCCCATCGCGACGCGTTCGCGGGCCGCCGCGTCGGCATCATCCTGTCCGGCGGCAACGTCGACTGACCAGCGGAGTCGAAACCCATGTGGACCGATGCCCTGCTCGCGTATTTCCACTTCGCGGCGATCTTCACGATGATCTGGTTCCTGTCGAAGGAATGGACGTTGCTGCGCGCGGGTGCCGGAGCGCTCGACGTCGAGCGCATCGCGCGCGCGGACGCCGGCTACGGCGCACTCGCCGGCATCGTGCTGCTGAGCGGCGCGCTGCGCGCGGTGTACGGCCTCAAGGGCTGGTCGTTCTACGCCCACGCGCCGGTGTTCCACCTGAAGGTCACGCTGTTCGTGCTGGTCGGCCTGCTGTCGATCCTGCCGACGCGCGCATTCCTGCGCTGGCGTCGCGCGCGCCGCGTCGATCCGGGCTGGCGCGTGCCCGAGGCGGAATGGCGCAGCGCGCGGCGCTGGGTCCTGGTCGAGCTGCACCTGCTCGCGCTGATCCCGCTCGCAGCGGTGATCATGTCGCGCGGACTATCGAGATAGGTCAACCAGCGCGGCGCAGGTTCACGAGGGCGAGCGCGGCGGCGATGAGTGCGATGCCGGCACCTTCGATCGGCGTTGGTACTTCACCGAGCAGCAGCCACGCGAACGCGATGCCGGCGACCGGGATCACGAGGCTCGACAGGCCGGCGACGTTCGCCGGCAGCCGGGCGACCACGTAGGACCACATGAGCCAGGCGAGGCCCGAGGCGAGGAGTGCGTTGTAGACGAGCGCGCCGATGAACCAGTTCGTCCACTCGATCGGCCTCTCCGGTACGAGCAGCGCGATCACGCCGACGACGAGCGTGCCGATCAGCATCTGCCACGCGGTCAGCGACAGCGCGCTGGTACCGCCGCGCTGGAACAGCCGCTTCGACGCGACCACGCCGATCGCCCAGCAGACGCCGCCGGCGAGCGCGAGCGCGGAGCTGCCCGCGTTGCCGAGGCCGTGCCAGGGTTCGAGCACGAGCACGAGGCCGCCACCGGCGACCGCGAGGCCGAGCCAGAGGCGGCGCGTCGGCTTCTCGCCGAGCGCGAGCCAGCCGATCAGCACGACCCAGAACGGCATCGTGTAGGCGAGCAGCGCCGTCTTGCCGGCGCCGCCGACGAGCAGCGCCGACTGCACGAACAGCTGGAAGCCGGTCGTCTGTGCGAGGCCGATCAGCGTGGTCGGCCATAGCGGCGGCGGCCGCAGCGATTCGCCGCGCAGCAGCAGCGCCGCGAACAGCACCCCGCTGCCGAGCACGTAGCGCAGCGCGGAGAACTCGAACGGGCCGCTGTAGCGCAGCGCCTGCTTCATGACGATCCAGTTGTAGCTCCAGATCAGCGTGAGCAGCGCGAGCGCGACGAGCGCGGGACGGCGGGAAGATGAGACGTCGGTCACAGTCGTGCGCGTGGCGCGGGCGGCGGGCTGCGTATGATACGTGTCCACGATCGAGGGTCGTTACATGAAAGGCCGGGAGCCTGTCCGCTGCGACTGGGCCGCAGGCAGCGAGATCGAACGCGACTACCACGACAGCGAGTGGGGCGTTCCGCTGCACGACGATCGCGCGCTGTTCGAATTTCTCTGCCTCGAAGGCGCGCAGGCCGGCCTCAGCTGGCGCACGGTGCTGGCCAAGCGCGAGGCTTACCGCCGCGCGTTCGGCGACTTCGAGATCGCGCGCTGCGCGCGCATCACCGACGCGCGCGTCGAGCGCCTGCTCGGCGACGCCGGGCTGATCCGCAACCGCATGAAGATCGAATCCGTGCGCGACAACGCGCGCGCGACGCTCGAGGCGATCGCCGAGCACGGCAGCCTCGACGCGTTCCTGTGGTCGTTCGTCGACGGCCGGCCGTTGCGCAACCGCTGGCGCACGCGCGCCGAAGTACCGGCGACGACCGACGTGTCCGACCGCATGAGCAAGGCCCTGCGCAAGCGCGGCTTCCGCTTCGTCGGCTCGACGATCTGCTATGCGTTCATGCAGGCGACCGGCATGGTCAATGACCACCTGGTCGGCTGCTTCCGCCACGACGCCGTGATCCGAGGCTGATCCATGTTCGTCACCGACCCCGCCGCGTTCCTCGCCGAGTTCACCGACGAGCGTTACCCGATGCGCGGCGCGGCGACCGCGCGCAGCGCGTTCCTGGTCAGCCCGGCGAGCAGCGTGCTCGCCGAGGAATCGGCGCGCGACAACCGCTACATGGATCTTTCGCGCGCGCCCGACCCGCTGCGCGCGCTGCGCCAGCACGCCGAACTCGCGCGCCGCCTCGGCGCCGACGTGCCGGTGCTGACCTTCCCCGGCGACCCGGACTGTCCCGACGGCATGTTCCCGAACAACGTGTTCGCGACCGCGCGCGGCAACCTCATCGTCGGCCGCATGCGCCATCCGGTGCGCCAGCGCGAGGCCGCGCGCGACGACATCCGCGGCTTCTTCCGCGACGTGCTCGGCTATCACGAGCTCGACCTGTCGGGCGGCGACTACGTCGCCGAGCTGACCGGTGCGCTCGTCATCGATCGCGCGCGCGGGATCGGCTACTGCGGCCTGTCCGAACGCTGCGACATGGCCGGCGCGCGCGCGATGCACGAGGCATTCGGCCTGCGCCTCACGTTCGCGTTCGAACTCGCCGCGGGCGAGTACCACACCAACGTCGTGCTCGCGGTGCTCGCCGGCCGCGCGGTGATCCTCGCCGGCGACGGCTTCGCCGACCCGGCCGTGCCGGACGCGATCGCGCGCGCGTACGGCGGCCAGGCGGTCCGCCTGAGCCCGGCGCAGAAGCGCGCGTTCGCCGGCAACGCGATCGCGCTCGCGCCCGACCGCGTCTGGATGAGCGCGGCGGCGGCGGCCGTGCTCGAACCGTCGCAGCGCGCACTGCTCGAGCGCGGCGGCTTCTCCCTCGGCGCGGTCGACCTCGACGAAATCGAAAAGGCGGGCGGCAGCCTGCGCTGCTGCGTCGCCGAGATCTTCTGAGCCGCCCTCGCCGGACGCAGCGGACGGCTGCTTCACCGCGCTCCCGGTGCGCGGAATTTTGTTCGCGCGGGCAGGGCCTTGCAGCGGGTTCAGCCGAAATTCAATCCCCGCTGCCGAGACTCCGGCCAACGGCGATCGTGGCTTCCGCGGTTAGAGCCGCGGTCGCTATGATGCGGACGGAGTGATGCGAACCAATCGAAATCGCCGGCTGCTCCTGTTCTGCGCTGTCCTCGCCGCGACGGTAGCGCACGCGCGCGAGATCAGCGTGCAGGAAGCGGTGGCGCAGGCGCAGCAGGAAGTGGGCGGCAAGGTGCTGTCGGTGCAGGCGCTCAATGTCGGCAAGCGCAAGGTGTATCGCATCAAGATCCTGACCCGCGATGGCCAGGTGCGCATCGTGCAGGTGCAGGCCGAGCAGTAGGCGGCACATCGGCGCGGGCACGGACGAGACTGACGGAGGACACATGCGCGTACTTTTGGTGGAAGACGAGGCACCCCTGCGCGAAACGCTCGCGGCGCGCCTCAAGCGCGACGGCTTCGCGGTCGATGCGGCCGGTGACGGCGAGGAAGGCCTCTATCTCGGGCGCGAAGTGCCGTTCGACGTGGCGATCATCGATCTCGGCCTGCCGAAACTGTCCGGCATGGATCTGGTCAAGCAGCTGCGCGAGGCCGGGCAGCGCTATCCGATCCTGATCCTCACCGCGCGCTCGTCGTGGCAGGACAAGGTGCAGGGGCTGAAGAACGGCGCCGACGACTATCTGGTCAAGCCGTTCCACGTCGAGGAACTGCTCGCCCGGCTCAATGCGCTCGTGCGGCGCGCGAGCGGGTGGTCGCGACCGACGCTCGAGTGCGGGCCGGTCGTGCTCGACACGACCGCGCAGACGGTCGCGGTCAACGGCAGCACGGTCGACCTGACCAGCTACGAATACAAGGTGCTCGAGTACCTCATGCTGCATGCCGGTGAGCTCGTCTCGAAGGCCGACCTGACCGAGCACATCTACCAGCAGGACTTCGACCGCGATTCGAACGTGCTCGAGGTGTTCATCGGCCGCCTGCGCCGCAAGCTCGACCCTGACAACGCGATCAAGCCGATCGAGACGGTGCGCGGCCGCGGCTACCGCTTCGCGCTCGAGCGCAGCGACAACCCGGTCGACGACAACGCGCAGGCAGAAAACGCCTGAGACCGCGCACGTGGCGCGCCCGCTGTCGCTGCAAGCGCGCTCCCTCGCGGCGGCCGGCTTCGTGCTCGCCGCGTTCCTCGCGCTCGCCTTCATCGCACTCGACCGCGCGTTCTACGAAGCGGCCGAGAGCTCGTTGCGCGAGCGCCTGCAGGGCTACATGTACGCCTACCTCGCCGGGTCCGACACGACCCGTGCGGGCGCGCTGATCCCGCCCGAGGTCGGCCCGGACCCGCGTTTCGACCGCCCTTCGCAGAGTGGCCTCTACGCCGGCATCGTCGGCGCGAAGATCCTCGGCTCGAAGGACGGCAGCTGGCGCTCGCCGTCGGCGGTCGGGCGCGAACTGCCGTTCACCGAACCCCTGCCGCGAGGGCCGGCGCAATTCCGCGGGCCGGTCGAGACCCCCGCGGGCGACCTGTTCGTGCTCGCCCAAGGCGTCGACTGGAACAGCGGCGGCAAGAGCGACGCACTGCACCTGACGTTCTATGTCGGCGAGGACGGCGACGCGCTGCGTGCGCAGATCGACGTGTTCCGGCGCACCCTGCTGACCTGGCTCGGGGTGCTCGGCGTGGCGTTGTTGCTGTTGCTGCTCGCCGTGCTGCGCTGGAGCCTCGCGCCGCTGCGCCGTGTCTCCACCGACCTCGTGCGCGTCGAGCGCGGCATGCAGGAGCACCTCGGCAACCAGTACCCGGTCGAACTGTCCGGCCTCACGACCAGCCTCGACAGCTTCATCGAAGCGGAGCGCGACCGCGTCAAGCGCTACCGCAACACGCTGTCCGACCTCGCGCACAGCCTGAAGACGCCGCTCGCGGTCATGCGCAGCCAGCTCGAAACCGGCAGCGACGGCGAATCGCTGCGCTGGACCGTGCTCGAGCAGGTCGGGCGCATGGACGAGATCGTCGCCTACCAGCTCTCGCGCGCGGCGACCTCGGGCCACCAGACGTTCGCCGCGCCGCTGCTCATCGAACCGTACGCGGAAGAGATCGTGCGCAGCCTCGAGAAGGTCTATGCGGGCAAGTCCGTGCTGTGCGAGTTCGAGATCGATCCCGCGGCGCGCTTCCACGGCGACCAGGGCGACCTCATGGAGCTGTTCGGCAACCTGCTCGAGAACGCATTCAAGTGGGCGCGCCGGCGCGTATTGCTCGACGCCCGCCCGCTCGCGACTGCCGGCGGGCGGCGCGCGGGCCTCGAGTTCTCGGTCGAGGACGACGGACCGGGCATTCCCGACGACAAGGTCGAGCATCTCCTGCAGCGCGGCGTGCGCGGCGACGAGCGCGTGCAGGGCCACGGCATCGGCCTGGCGATCGTGCAGGACATCGTGCGCGCGTACCGCGGCGAACTCGTCGTCGACCGTTCGCCGACGCTCGGCGGCGCGCGCTTCGTCACGCGCCTCGGCGTGCGCTGATCAGCCCGTGCTGGCGCAGCTCGCCGCGGGCCGCGAAGGGAGCCAGCGCAACATCTTTTCCTTGAGCCACTCGCACAGGCCCCGTTCGATCACGAAGTACGACAGCGCAGCGAGGGCGACGGACAAGGCCATCATGAGGAGTATCGCGGCCCATCCATGATTCGGGCCGGGCCGGATCGCGAGGGATTGCAGGATGCCCAGCGCGATCGGATGCAGCAGGTACAGGGAAAACGACATGTTGCCGAGGCCGACGAGCCAGCGCGGCACGGGCATGGCGATGCGCTTGCTCGCCATGCAGTACACCAGCAGCAGCGGGCCCAGCGAAACGCCACACCGACCGACTCCGTGGCCGACGCGCCACTGCATCGCGTACTGCAGCACCGCGCCGACAGTCACTGCCAGGCACAGGATCTTCAGCACGCGCGCATTGCCGACGGCATGGCGCGAACCATGGAGCAAGCCGATGAGCACGCCGGCGACGAACAGCAGGACCAGCGGGTTGGTCGCCAGGTCGAGATAGTGCACCTGGAATCGATGCGCGTTGCCGGAAGCGGCGAGTCCCCCCCAGTCCGCGGTCGTCACGAGATGTCCGGCGCAATACGGCAGCAACAGGATGGTCGCGACGATCCAGGCGAAGAACGCATGCCAGCGCCAGCGGGCGAACAGCATCGACGCGGCGAAGATCGCGTAGAAGTACATCTCGTAGTTGAGCGTCCAGCCGACGCCGAGCACGGGGAAACCGTAGATGGGCGCGAAGTCCGACGGCGCACCCGGTGCGGGCACGAACACCAGGGAATGCAGCAGCCACGAACGCTTTCCGGGATCGACCAAGAATGCATGGGCATCCGAGCGGGATAGCACGCACAACACGAGCGCGACGACCCATACCGGCCAAATGCGGCTGGCGCGCTTGATGGCGAACACGGCCGCATCCTTCCACGAACCGTCGCTGGCGCGCGTCGTGTGCACCATGATGAAGCCACTGATCAGGAAGAACAGGTCGACGCCCATCGACCCCCCCGACCCGAACAGCCTGCCGCCGATGCCCGTGCCATATGGGCCCAGGTAGATGCTCGCGTGCCAGAGGACGACGAGCAGCGCCGCGATTCCGCGCAACGCCTGCACGAATTCGAGCGGTTGCGTGGACGAGCCGTCCATCGCGTCGCGCAAGCGATCGGGTTGGCGCACCACGGCTACGGCGCGAGCGCGCTAACCGCGTGTGCGAGCGGTGCCAGGCTGCGCTGCCAGGTGACTTCCTCGCGGATCGATGCGTAGTCCGCCGGGAGCGGCGGCGTATCGCGATCGAGCATCGCGCGCAGCGATCGCCGGTACACATCGGTGCTCGCCGCGACCGTCACCGTCGGCCAATGTGCGGCGTCGCCATAGCCGCGCAGCGCGTGCGGCGTCGCCAGCACGGGCCGACCGCTGTAGATCGCTTCGGCGGTCTTCAGATTGGAACCGCCGCCGGTGGTGATCGGCAGCAGTACCACGTGTGCGCCGCCGAGCAGCGCGACGAGATCGTCGCGATCGAGCTCGCCCGGCGTGACGAGGCGCGGTTCGTCGATCGCGGGCCACGCGCGATAGACGCGGTGCTGGCGCAGGTAGTTGACGACGCCACCGACGACGACGATGCGTTCGTCCGGCCGCAGGAACGCCAGCGAGGGCGCGAGCATGCGCCAGAAACCGTCGGCGTTCGGCGGGTGCGCACTGCCGACGAACAACGCGTAGCGGTCGAGTCCGAGGCGGCGACGAACGTCGGCGACGCGCTGCGGATCCGCCTCGAACGGCGCGATCGCATTGTGCGCGACGATCCACGCGCGCGACTGCGGCGCGTCGTCCATCGCGCGCAGCTCCGCCAGCTCCTCGTCGGTGCACGCGACGACGAGGTCGGCGTGGCACACCGCTTCGCGTTCGAGTCGTTCCACGCGCGCGACCGCGTCGTCCTGCAGCGCGTCGCGCGCGCCTTCGGGACGCTCGTCGCGCTTGAGCTTTCCCTCGACGTTCTGCGAAGAATAGACGAGGCGCGGCACCGCGGCACCCGAAGCGATGCGCGCGTCGATCCAGCGGCGCGCGGCGGGGTACAGCCACGGTTGTTCGAGCGCGATCACGTCCGGGGCGAGCCGGTCGAGCGTGCGCGCGAACGCGCGCCAGGTCGCACCGTCGTCGGCGGCGATCAGCTCGCCGCTCTGCAGGTCGATGAAGCGCGCGAGGCGCGGGTCGAACGCGGCGTGGTCCGCCGGCAGGACGAGGTCGTCGCCCTCGAGGTCGGACGGGCGGTAGTCGGTACCGTGGATCGCGGCGATCGTCGCGACCTCGAAGCCGAGTTCGCGATAGCAGGCGCGGATCGCCGCGCAGCGCAGTTGGCCACCGTGGCGGGGCGACTTCAGCGGATAGGTCGTGAGCTGGACGATGCGCTTCATGGCCGCGTCCTCGCCGCGGCGAGCAGGTCGACCGCGAAGTCGCTCCAGTGGCGCGGCACGTACGTCGCGCGGATGCGCGCTTCGGCCTCGGCGCGCGCGCCCGCATCGTCGAGATAATGCGCGATCGCCTCGTGCCAGCGCGGGAAATCGAAGGGATGGATCGTCGGACACAGGCCCTGCGTCGCCTCGCGCAACGCCGGCGCATCGGACACGATCGCGAGCTTGCCGTAGGCGAGGCTCTCGGTCGCGGCCAGTCCCCAGCCCTCGTAGATCGACGGGAACACGGTGAATGCGCAGCCGCGGTACAGGTGCGCGAGCAGCGCGTCGGAGACGTGGTGTAGCAGGACGATGCGTCCGGCTTCCCACACCTCGCTCGCCTGCATCTCGGCCCACAGGTCGTTGACGCCCCAGCCGAACATGCCGACGACGACGAGCGTCGGGCAGGCCTCGCCGCGGCGGCGGTACAGCTCCTTCCACACCTGCAACAGCACGCGATGGTTCTTGCGCGTCTCGAACGTGCTCACGTAGAGCACGTAGTCGCGCGCGGCGAGCGCGTCCAGCGCCGCCCGCTCGTCCTCGGCGAGCGCGTCGACGTCGGCGTCGCGATGCACTTCCGGCGTGGCGAGGTGCACGGTGCGGATCGGCGGCACCTCGAACAGGCCGACACGGCGGTAGAACGCGGCGAGATCGGCGTTGGACGTGTCGGAGATCGCGAAGACGACGTCGGCAGTGTGCGCGATCGTGGTGAAATGCTCGGAAAACGGCTGCTTCGCGCTGCCGGCGTATTCGGGATAGTCGATCGGGATCGTGTCGTAGCACGCTTCGATCACGCGCATGCCGGTGCGTTGCTTGAGGCGCCAGGCGTGGATCGCGCCGTGGTGCCACTGCAGGCCGATCGAGAAGAACAGGTCCTGCGGCGTCGGCTCGATGCGCGGCGCGACGGCTTGCGGCACCGAGGTCGTGGCGGGCGCCGCTGCCTCGCGCAAGGCCTTCCTCGCGGCGCGATGGCGCACGAACGCCGCGTGGTGGTCGACGAGTACGCGGCCGAGATCGCGCAACAGCGGGTACGCCGCGGTCGGCACGAGCTTCGGCCCGCGCGCGGCGAGCCAGTCGAACAGGCGCTGTACGCGCCCGCGCACGGGCGCCAAAGTCGCGGCGGCGACGTGCGCGCCGATCGCCGCGACCGGCTCGGCTCGGCACCAGGCGTCGTCGAGGATCAGGGATGCCTGGGCCGGTTCGATCGCGCGATACTCGCCCGCCGCATCGATCTCGCAGAACACCGTTCCCGGCTCGTGCCGGAGGCAGTGCAGGGCGAATTCGCGCTCGACGCGCACGATGCCGACCGGCGGACGGCGCCAGCGGATGCTCGTGGTCAGGTCGATGTAGATATGCGCCATGATTTCAGCCTGCAGCTGCGCCGATGACGCGTTCGACCTGCTCGACCAGGCGCGCTCGCACGCGCTCCTCGCGGTAGTTCGCCAGCACATACTCGCGGCCCGCGGCGCCGATGCGGGCGCGCTCGCCTGAATCCAGCGTGGCGATCCGGCCGATCTTCGCGACCATGTCGTCGAGGCCGTCGTAGTGGAATCCCGCGCCGGAACGCTCGATGTGCTCGCGCATGACGTCGCAACGGCCGTTGACGAGTACGGGTACGCGCTGCGCCATCGCCTCCAGCGTGACGATGCTGAAGCTCTCGTACTGCGAGGGCAGCACGAACGCGGTGGCACCGGCCATGAGTTCGAACTTGCGCCGCTCGTCGACGAAGCCGAGGTACTCGATCCACGGCTGGCGCGGCAGGCCCATGTTGTCCACGCCGGTCAGCACGAGGGTGAGGCCGCGATCGGCGACGCGCTCCATCGCGCGCACGAGTTCGTCGCAACCCTTGCCGGCCTCGATGCGGCCGCAGTACAGGAGGTACGGCCGCGCACGCGACTCCGGCATCGCCGATTCGCTGTGTTCGACGGCCATGCCGATCACGTCGCCCTCGTCATAGCCCCAGATGCGTGCCGCCGTGCGCTGCTCGGCGGCGGTGAGCCAGATGCGGTTGCGGTGCGCGGCGTAGCGTTGCGCGAATGCGGGCAGGTAGGCGGTCGGCTCGTCGTGCAGCGTCGGCACGAACAGCGTCTTGTGCGCAGGCACTTCGGCGATGCCGAAGTAGGTGGTCGGATAGAGATAGGTGCAGAACAGCACGGCGGCGTAATCGGGGTGGTGGTCGCGCAGCCAGTCGTCGAGGCCGGGACAGCACGGCCCCTGGAACCGCACGTACTCGTCCTGCAGCGCCTCGCGCCATGCGAGGGGCGCGCCGTCGCGCGGCGCTGCGAACGGTTGCACCTCGAGCATCATGCGCTGGTGCAGGCCGTACCAGTAAGGGCCGCGTTCGAACAGCGTGGGGAAACGGCGCACGGGAATGCCGTCGCGCAGGCGCACGCCCGAAGGCAGCTCGTCGCGCCAGCTCACGTAGTCGATCGCGGTCGAACTCAGCACCTCGACGTCGAAGCGATCCGAAAGCAGGCGTGCGTACTGCCAGGCGAGGGCTTCGGAACCACCGACCACCGATTCGTCGCACCGCTGCACGACGATCGCGATGCGCGTCATGCGGGCGACTCCGATGGCGCAGCGATGCGGGATATGCGTGCGTGGCCGCGCGCGCGCAGCCGTGCGCGCAGCGGCGCGTCCGCGCGCAAGCGCTCCACGGTCGCCGCGATCAGCTCGGCGGCGGGGTCGCCCGCGCGCCACAGCAGCGCCGCGTCGCCGGCGGCGTCCATGGTGGCGGCGCATTCGACGCCGGTGACCGGCGTGCCGACGGCGAGGGCGTCGAGCACGAACGCGGCGCCGCCGCCGCAGACGACGAGCGCGTCCGCGGCGAGCAGCGCCGCCTTGCGAGCGTCGGCGGCGTCGCCCACGCACTCGACGTGCGCGTCGATGCCGCGGCTCGAGGCGGCGGCTACCGCCGCTTCGGCGCCGGGGTCGAGGACGAGCAGGCGTGCGGCGGCATCGCAATGGGAAAGACAGGCATGGAACGCGTCGAGCAGGACCGGCGAGCCGGCAGCGTCGCAGCTGGCCGCCCACACGGTCGCACGGGTCTGCCAGCGGCGCAGCAACGCGTCGTCCGCTGCCTGTGTGCGCAGCCGGCCGGATGCCTCGGCGAGGGAAGCGAGTGCGTCCATTCAGTGCGACTCCCTCCACGCGAGCAGGGCCGGCGTGCCGTCGGCGGCGTCGATGCGGCGGGTCGAATACCCGGCCACGGAGAGCGTCGTCGCGAGCACGCCCGGTTGCACCGCAGGCACGATGTCGCCGGCGAGCGCGGCGGCGAGCACGGGTTCGTGGGCGAAGCCGAGCAGCAGCAGTCCACCCGGTTGCAGCACGCGCGTCGCCGCATCGACGAACTCGTCGGCGGGAATCGCGCGCAGCAGCGCGGGAAACGCGGGTGCGACCAGCGCGCCGAGGCAGCTGTCCTCGACGTGCGCGAGCGCGTCGCGCAGCCCGGGGCCATCGCCGGCACGCGTACCCGCGAACGAAGTCGCGATCGCGCCGCGCGCGGCGAGCCGTTCGTTCCAGTCGTCGTCGCCGATCGTGACCACGCGCGCGCCTGCGGCGCACGCGGGCTGGAGCGCGTCGAGCCAGCGATCGAGACGCGCCGCGCTCGCTCCGCCGTCGGCGGCAGTGATCGCGTCGCGCGTGCGTGCCTCGAACTCGCGCACGCGCGCGTCGCGGCGCCCGGCCGCCAACTCCACTTCGTCCAGCGCGCCTCGCAGCGCCTCGAACCAGCGATCCATCACGTACACGCGCCGGCGCACGAACTCGAGTTCGTCGCGGCGCACGCCTTCGAGGTCGTGCTGGCGCCGGGCGAGGTCGTCGAGCGCGACTTCGGTCGCGGACGCGCGTGCGCGCAAGCCCTCGTCGATCATGTTGAGGGTGCGGATCAGTTCGTCGCGCGCGAGGCCGAGTTCGTGCGCGAGGCCACGCAGGTCGTCGATGCGCTGGTTCAGCACGTCGGCGCGCGCGGCAAGCGCCTTTTGCCCGGCGCCAAGCGCGCTGTCGCCGGCGGATATCGCCGCATCGGCCGCACGCAGCTGGCGCGCGAGCAGCGGCAGCGCGGCGAAGGCGACGGCCCCTTCGACGAGGTAGCCGAGCAGCGGCACGCGGCCGAGCTTGGCGAGCAGGTAGCGCGGCAGCAGGCCGGCGACGCCGACGCCGACGCGGCGGCCTTCGGCCGACCAGCGCAGGTTGCCGAGCACTTCGGTCTTGCTCGCTCCACGTCCGAGCAGATCCAGCTGTGCGGAGGCTTCGACGGGCGTCGGCGCGCGCTTGAGCAGGGCGCGGAACGCGTGTTCGACGAACGCGTGATACGGCGGATCGGTGAGTTCGGCGATGCGGTAGCTGCGGCGCGCCGCTTCGATGCCGTCGGCGCCCGCAGCCGGCGCGGGTGCCGACGGCGCGAGCCGTGGACGATCGCGCAGGGTCGCCGCAGCGGCGCGGATCTCGCCCCGGACCTGCTCGAGCTGTTCGTCGTTGCGATCGGAATTCACGGCAACCCGCGCTGTCGGGAGGATCCGGCGGGTGCCGGTGGGGCCTCGGATGGATGTCGGCTGGCGCGCTCCCCGGCGCCGAGCGGAATGATGCCATACGCGCGCGCGGTGCCGATGTCGATGAGCGCATAGTCCGGCCCGTGGCGGCCGTCGAGGCGTGCCGCGACGCGCCGCCAGCGTGCGTGCCCGGCGGCGCGCGCGGCGGCGAAATGGTTCGCGGCCGCGCTGTCGGCGCGGCCCCCGGCGGCGCCGAGCAGGGTCGTCTCGAAATACTCGGCGCGCTCGCCGTCGCGATAGCCGACGAACGCATGGCCCGGCACCAGCACGATGAGCGCACGCATGCCGAGCCGTTCGAGCACCGCCGCGATGAGTACGCTGCTGTCGATGCAGTTCGCGCGGCGGTCGCGCCACACGGCCGCGGGCAGCCGCACGCGCTGGCTCCAGACGACCGGCCCGCGACTCAGCGCGGGATCGCCCGCGTCGTAACGCAGGCCGCGCCGCTCCAGTGCGGCCCAGACCGCGCCGACGCGATGCAGGTCGCTGCCGCGGTCGAAGCCCGCGTCGGACGCACGCGCGTCGGCGAGGATCTCGTCGACGACCGCATCGTGCGGGTCGACGTAACCGGCGAACGCCCAGCCGAGATCGACGCGATCGCGGCCTTCGCGCACGTAGTACGGCGCGTCGTCGAGCGCGTGCACGCGCACGTCGACGCGGTGCGTGCGGGTGACGCCGTCGGCCTCGAGGCCCAGGCGCAGCGCCTGCTCGCGCGTGCCGTCGAGGGCGCGCAGCCAGGTCGTGTCCCATTCGAGCCGCGGGTGCAGGTCGACGCGGTGCGTTCCCGCCTCGACGTCGGCCTCGAGCACGGCCGGCCGGCGCAGGCCGGGCGTGTCGATGCGCAGGCGCAGGTGGCGCGGCAGGTCGTCGCCACGCACGCTCACGCTGACCAGGCCGTCGCCGTCGCCGAAACCGCCCGCGCGCGGGCGCGGCGACTGCGACAGCTGCAGCGCCGGGAACAGCTCGCCCGCGGGCGTCACATCGATCTGCCAGTCGAACGCGCGCGCCGGAAACGCAGCGAACGCGAGCGCGAGCGCGCTGGCGCCGACCAGCGTGCGGAGTGGGCGTCGATACGGTGCGGTTGCCAGTGGACGCATCCGCCGACTATCGTTGCCGGCGCCGGCCGTTGTCCAGCCACGAATCCAGGGAGTTCCGCATGCGTCCGCTCGCCCTCACCGTCCTCGCCGCCGCGTTGTGCGCCTGCAGCCCGTCCCCGCAGCCCGCCGCACCGTCGGCTGCCCCCGCGGCGCCCGCCGCCGCGCCGAAACCAGCCGAACCGACGGCGGCTGCGCCCGCTGCGGCACCGGCGAAGGAAATCCCCGAGGGCGACTGCGGCGACCAGTCGAAACTGCCGCCCGAGCAACGCATCGCCAACACGGCGCGCTGGACCACCGCGAGCGAGCAGAACAACTTCGGCTTCGACGTGTTCCGCGGCGACAGCGAGAAGGGCGAATTCACCAAGCTGACCAAGGAACCGATCCTCGGCGCGGGTACCTCGGACGAAACGCACAAGTACGAGTACCGCGACGACACGATCGATCCGTGCAAGGAATACTGGTACTACGTCGAAGGCATCACGACGACCGGTTCGCACGAGAAGTTCACGCCGACCTTCCGTGCGCCGCCGAAAGTGCGCGCACGCGCGGCGGCCGCGGCGACGCCGGAACCGGCGAAGAACGGTTGATGCCGCGCCGGCACGCGCCGCGATGAAGGCCGACGCGGCGATCGCGCGGCGTCGCCGCGCGCTTGCCGCGCTATTCATCGCCGCGTTCGCGCTGTCGCAAGGGCTGCTCTGGTACGCCTACTACGGCCACGGCGCGAAGGCGCTGATCGGCGACGAGCTGACCTACCAGCAGACCGCGCTGTCGATCCTCGGCGGCGGCGCGTGGATGCCCAGCACGATCTGGCCGCCGCTGCAGCCGCTGCTGCTCGCCGCGCTGTACGCGCTGTTCGGCGCGCACGTGCTCGTCGCGCAGGTTGCGCAGACGCTGTTGTTCGTCGCCTGCGGCGCGCTGCTGCGCGACATCTGGCGCCGCTTCGGCGCCAGCGTCGCCGCGGCGAACACCGCCGCCGCACTGTTCCTGCTCGATCCGGGCATCGCCGCGTACGCGCACTGGTTGTGGCCGGAGGTGCCGCACCTGTTCCTGCTGCTCGCTGCACTCGCCCTGCTGCTGCGCGCGCGCGCGTTCGCGGCCGGCCTGTGCATCGGCCTCGCGCTGCTCGCCAAGAGCCTGCTGTCGCTGTTCTGGCCGGTGCTCGCGGTGCTGCTCGTGCCGCGCGCGCGGCCGCTCGCGGGCGTGCGCCTCGTCGCGACGTTCACGCTCGGCATCGGCCTGGTCACCGCGCCCGCGCTGCTGCACGGCTGGCGCGAGTACGGCAAGCCGATGATCGCCGACAGTTCGATCTACAACCTGTGGGTCGGCCTCGGCGACCGCTGGCGCAGCGACTACGTCGCGGACATGGGCGGCCGCACGCTGCCGGAGTTCCTCGCCAGTGCGGACACGCCGCAGGCGCGCAACGCGATCTACCTCGACAAGGTGCGCGCGCTCGTCGCCGAGCGTGGCGTCGTCGACGTCGCGGCCGCGCAGTTCGGCCGGCAGTACTTCCGCTTGTTCAGCGCGAAGACGCCGCTCGTGTCGCAGCTGCCCGGTCCCGCGTGCGCGGGCCATCTGTCGGCGTACGCGACGTCGCCGGCGCTCGCGAGCGCGCTGCGCCGGGGCAATGACGCGTTCCATGCCCTGATCCTCGTCGCGGCCGCGTTCGGCATTGCCGCCTGGCGGCGCCGGCCGGATCGCCTCCTGCTCGTGCTCGCGCTGTTCGCGGGCTACCAGCTCGCGCTGTTCGCGCTGATCCACGTGAAGGCGCGTTTCCTGCTGCCGTTGCTGCCCTTCCTGTGCGGTTTCGCCGGCAGCTTCCTCGCCGCGCTGCACCGCCGTCGCGTCGACGACGCGATCGCGATGACGCCCGTGCGCCTCGCCGTCGGTGGCGCGCTTGCCGCGCTGCTGCTGTTCCTCGCGTTCGCCGGACCCGCGCTCGATCGCCTCTGCGCGGGCTGAGCCGCGGCGAATCCGGTATCCTCGCGCCCGCCCCCTGCCCGTGCCTCCGATGCGTCTCCACCTCGTCGAACTCGTCCTGTTCAGCACCTATGCCGAGTTGCGCGCCGAAGCCGCGCGCAGCTACCTCGGCTTGATCTGGTGGGTGCTCGAGCCGGCGATGATGATGGGCGCGTTCTGGCTCGTGTTCGACGTGATCCTCAAGACCGGCGGCCCCGACTACGTGCCGTTCCTGCTCATCGGCATGACGCTGTGGCAGTGGATGAAGTCGTGCATCACGCACGGCGGCTACGCGATCTGGGGCAGCCTGCCGATGGTGCGCCAGGTGCGACTGCCGCCACTCGTGTTCCCGCTCATCGCGATGCTCTCGGACACGGTCAAGTTCGCCTGCATCTTCGTGTTGCTGGTGGCGATCCTGTGGGCGCTCGGCTATCCGCCGAACGCGGCGTACTGGGCATTGCCGATCGTGTTCGCCGCGATCTTCCTCGCCGCCGCCGGCGCCGGTTTCGTGATCTCGGCGCTGGTCCCGCTCGTCCCCGACCTGCGTTTCGTGATCGAGCAGGTGCTCATGGTCGTGATGTTCCTGTCCGGCGTGATCTTCCCGCTCGACAAGGTGCCCGAGCACCTGCGCTGGGTCATGGCGCTCAATCCGGTCGCGGTGGTCATGGACGACGCGCGCGGCATCCTGCTGCACGGGCAGCTGCCGAACTGGACCGGCCTGTCGAAGGTCGCGCTCATTTCCGTCGTGCTGTGCGTGGTCGGCTTGCTGTTCGTGCAGCGCCTCGCGCCGCGTTTCCCGAAGCTCGCGAGTTGACGATGCCGAAGAATGCCCCCGCATGCGCGAGGCCCGCGTGAACGACGTCGTGATCGAACTCGACCGCGTCGGCGTCGCCTTCAGTTCGCAACGCAGCATCGGCGGATCGCGCTACTGGGCACTCGAAGACGTCAGCTTGCGGTTGCGTCGTGGCGAACGCCTCGGCGTGATCGGCCGCAACGGTGCCGGCAAGAGCACGCTGTTGCGCGTGCTCGCGGGCATCCTCGTGCCCGATCGCGGCGCGATCCGGCGCGGCGGTGTATCGTGCCAGCTCATGTCGCTCGCACTCGGTTTCGTACCGCACCTGTCCGGCCGCGACAATGCGATCCTGTCGGGTCTGCTGCTCGGCCTGCGCCGGCGCGACATCGTCTCGCGGCTGCCGGCGATCCGCGATTTCTCCGAACTCGGCGACTTCTTCGAGCAGCCGATCGCGACCTATTCCGCCGGCATGAACCTGCGCCTCGCGTTCTCGGTCGCGATCCAGGTGGAGCCCGACGTGCTGCTCATCGACGAGGTGCTGTCGGTCGGCGACGCCGAGTTCCAGGAGAAGTCCGGCGCCGCGCTGCGCGCGCGCATGGGCGAAGGCCACACCGTCGTGCTGGTCAGCCACGACGAGAAGCAGATCGCCGATCGCTGCGATCGCGTGCTGTGGATCGAACACGGGCGCAGCGTGCTCGAGGGGCCGCGCGACGAAGTGTTCGAGGCCTATCATCGCGACCTGCACCATCCGCCGGAGGCGGCGTGAATGCCGCGGCGCCCGAGGCGGCGCGCCTCGAGGCACTCGCCGCCCGCCTTGGCCTCGAGCCGCACGCGCTGTTGGTCCTGTTCGCGCGGCGCGCGGCGCAAGCAGGGCAGCCGTTCGACCGCGAGCGGTTGCAGCTCGAGATCGAGCGCCTGCGTGACGCGCCGGCCGCGATGCAAGCCGCTGCTGCGCTCGCCCGGCTCGGTCCTGGCGCGTACGCGCTCGACGACATCGACAACGCGCTCGGCATGATCTGGGCGGACGTGGCGGAGCGTTGACGTGCGCGGCGCGGCCCTGATCGTGCTCGCCTGGAACCAGTGGACGACCACGCGCCGCTGCCTCGACTCGCTGCTCGCGACCGCGCCGCATGCAGCCGAAGTCATCGTCGTCGACAACGGCAGCAGCGACGAGACGCCCGCCGCGCTCGCCGCCTATGCGGGGCGCGTGCGCATCGTCACGCTGCCGGACAACCTCGGTTTCGTGCGCGGCATGAATGCCGGCATCGCCGCTGCACGCGCGGACGACGACGTCGTCCTGCTCAACAACGACCTCGTGTTCATCCAGGCGGACTGGCTCGAACGCCTGCGCGATGCGGCCTATGCGGCGCCGGAGTACGGCGTCGTCGGCTGCCGCCAGCTCGGCCCCGAAGCGGAGGGACGCCTCTATCACGCGGGCGGCTTCATCGAAGCCGACGAGCTGCGCGGCCATCAGGTCGAGACCGGTCCGTTCGAGCGCGACGTCGCCCAGTTCGACAGGACGCGGCGCGTGCAGGGCGTCGCGTTCGCGCTCGCCTACCTGCGCCGCGACTGCCTCGACCGCATCGGCGCGCTCGACCCGATCTTCCACAGCTATTTCGAGGACACCGATTACTGCCTGCGCGCCGCCGACGCGGGCATCGCGACGATCGTCGCCGGCGCGGTCACGCTGCACCACCACCAGCACGGTTCGACGCGCGACGACGGCGGCTTCCGCCGCCGCCTGTGGGATGCGAGTCGCGCGTCGTTCGCCGGGCGCTGGCAGGAGCGGCTGCGTGCGTCGTATCGCGGCGACGTCGCCTGGCATGGCGCCGCGCGCCTGCCGTACGCCGATGCCCATCTCGCGCACGCGTTCGTGCGGCGCCTCGACGCGCGCGGCCTGCGCATGACGCGGCCGACGTCGGCCGCGGAGATCGCTCCCGGCGACGATTTCAGGCTCGACCTCGCTGCCCGGCGGCGCGCGCGTCCGCCGATCGATGCGGCGGTCGTCTGCGGCGGCGCCGCCGCACCGGCGTACGCGCGCGTGCGCGTCGGCCTGCGCTGCGGCGAATGGGAGCGCGTGCCCGACGGCTGGGCTGCAGCAGCGCGCTCGCTCGACCTGCTGCTCGTGCCCGACGCGTTCCAGCGCGACGCGTTCCGCGCCGCCGGCGTCGACGCGCCGATCGAGATCCTGCCGCCCGGCGTCGATCGCGACTACTGCCATCCGCGCGTGCCTGCGCCGCGCGACCCGGCCGGACGGCTGGTGTTCCTCGCCGTCGTCGACGCGTACGGACGCGACGCGCCGGACCGTCTCGTGCGCGCGTTCCGCGCCGCGTTCGATCGCGACGAAGCGGTCGCACTGCTCATCCACGTGCGCCCCGGCGCCGAAGCGTTCGCGATCGCCGACGCACTCGCGCCGCTTTGCGCCGGCGACGCGCGCATCCGCCTGATCGTCGACTGGATGCACCCGTGGTACCAGCGCGCGCAACTGCTTGCGGGCGCCGACGTCTATGTATCCGTGCGCCGCGGTGGCGGTTGGGATCCGTACGCGGCGGAAGCGCTCGCCTGCGGCAAGCTGCTCGTCGCCGCCGACTTCGGAAGCCAGGCACAACTCGCGCGCACGCATGGTCGCGCGGTCGCCAGCGGGCGCGTCACCGACTCCGCGAGCGGATCGCCGTGGGCCGAGCCCGATCACGATGCGTTCGTCGCGGCATTGCGCGACGTGCACGACCAGCACGAGGAGCGACTCGCGCGCGCGCGGCGCGAGGCCGACGCGTTCGCGCGTGCGCACGACGTCGAGGCGAGTGCGGACCGGCTCGCCGCGCGCATCGGCGAACTCGCGGGCCTGCCCGCACCCGCTCCGGTTCCGCGGCCGCATCGGCCGATCGACCTCGCGCGCGCGGCGAGCGGGCAGATCGTCGTGCTCGGCATGCATCGCTCGGGCACGTCGAGCGTCGCCGGTCTGCTCGCGCGCATGGGTGTCGCGGCAGGTCCCGCGGACGACCTGCTGCAGGGACCGGACAACCCGAAAGGACACTACGAATCCGCGCGCCTGCACATGGCCTGCGTGCGTCGCCTCGCGGCCGCGGGAGGCGACTGGCGCGATCCACCCGACGCGGCGCCGCCGGCCGCGATCGACGCATTCCGCCGCGAGGTCGGCGCGCTCGTCGAGGAGTTCGATGCGCAGCGGCCGTGGCTGTTGAAGGAGCCGCGCCTGTGCCTCGTCGCGCGCGAGCTGCTGCCGTTGCTGACACGGCCGCTGTTCGTGCACGTGGTGCGCGATCCCGTCGCGGTCGCCGACTCGCTCGCCGCGCGCGACGGTTTCACACCTTCCGCGGCCCTCGCGTTGTGGGAGCGCTACACGCGCGACGCGTTCGAATCGAGCCGCGGCTGGCCGCGCATCGTCGTCGACTACGACGCGTTGTGCGTCGCCCCCGAGGTGGAAGCGCGCCGGTTGTTCGACGCGCTGCGCGCGGCCGGCATCGCCGGCGTCGCGATGCCGTCGGTCGACGTGCTGCGCGACTGGATCGAGCCGAACACGCAACGCGTGCGCGCGCCGGGCGCCGTGCCGAGCGCGGCGCAGCGCGCGCTGCAGGCCGCGATCGCCGACCGCAGCATCCTCGATGCCGCGTCGGTCGAGGCACGCATAGTCGTGCCGCGGAGCGCCTGATGCCGGAGGGCGCATGATGTTCGGCCTGCTGCGACGCGCGAAACCGGTGCCGCTCGCGCCGCTGCTCGACCTGCACTGGGATGGTCGCGAGCTGCGCCTCGCGTGCACGCCCGGCGCGCTCGTCGAGGTCGCGCTCGAACTCGACGGCTGCCATTTCACGAGCCTGGTCCCCGACGCGCAGGGCGTCGCGCGCTGCACGTTCGCATTCGCGCCGTCCGGCACGGATACGCTCGAACTGCTGCCGCGTGCCGGGCGCGACGGCGCCGCGCTCGCCGCGGGCCCCTTGCGCCTCGAGTTCGGCAAGGCCGGCCTCGTCGCGGTGTCCGCCGGATGGCGCCGCTCGCCGCTCGCGCCGCTGGCGGCGTCGCGCCTCGTGCCGTTCGGCCGCGACGTCGCCGCGCGCGAAGTCGCCGTGGTCGTGCCGGTGCACGATGCGCCCGCACTCGTCGAACGCTGCCTCGCGGCGCTGCGCGGGCACGTCGACGCCGCGACGCGCGTGATCGTCATCGACGACGCAAGCCGCGATCCGGCGATCGCGCCGCTGCTCGAGCGCGCGGCGGGCTTCGCGCGCGTGCTGCGCAACGAGGTCAATCGCGGTTTCACCGCGACCGCTAACCGCGGCATCGCCGAGGCCGACCGCGCCGACGTCGTGCTGCTCAACGCGGACACGGAAGTCGGCCCCAACTGGCTCGCCGGCCTGCGCCGCGCCGCGTACGCGGCCGACGACGTCGCCAGCGCGACCGCGGTGTCCGACAACGCGGGCGCGTTCTCTGTGCCCGAACTCGAACGCTACAACGCGCTGCCCGACGGCTGGACGACCGAACACGCGGCGCGCGCGGCATGGCACGACGCCGGCCTCGCCTATCCGGAGCTGCCGACCGGCAACGGCTTCTGCATGTACCTGCGCCGCGACGTGCTCGACGCGGTCGGCGTGCTCGACGAGGCCGCGTTCCCGCAGGGCTACGGCGAAGAGAACGACTGGAGCCAGCGCGCCGCGCAGCGCGGCCTGCGCCACGTGGTCGCCGGCAACGTGTTCGTGCGCCATGCGCGCAGCGCGAGCTTCGGCGACGAGCGGCGCGCGACGCTCGGCCGCGCCGGCATGGCGGTACTGCGCGAACGCTGGCCGCGCTACGAAGACGACGTCGCGCGGACGCTGTACTCGTACGAACGCCGCGTGCTCGACTGGCGCGTCAGGCGCATCCATGCCGACGCGCGCACCGAAGCCGCGCCGCTGCGGCGCCTGCTCTGGGTCGGCGCGGGTGCACCGGCATGGCGCGACGCCGAGGTATGGAACCTGCGCGCGAACCGCGCGCGCAACGAGCTCCTGCATGCCGGCAAGGTGGTCGCCGCGAGCGCGTGGATCGCGCACGACCCGGAGCCCTCGTACCGCGCGTTGTGGGACTGGCTGCAGCTGCACGCGATCGAGGCGCTGCTCGTCACCGAAGCGCGCGACTCCGTCGCCGAGATCCTCTGTGGCCTGCTCGGCGTTCCGCGGCTGCGCATCGCCGCGCCGTTCGGCGAGAGTGCCGCGGCGGCGCTGCGCACGGCAGAATGGCTGCCTCCCGCGCGCCTGCCGAGCGATTCCCGATGAACCCGATCCGACGCGCCCTCGTCACCGGCCTCAGCGGCCAGGATGGCGCACTGCTCGCCGCGCGCCTGCTCGGCGCGGGCGTCGACGTCGTCGGCACGCATCGCCCCGGCAGCGACGCGCGCGGCTGGCGCCTGCGCGAGCTCGGCATCGATGGCGACGCGCGCTTGCGCGCGGTCGCACTCGACCCGCGCGACGGCGACGCCTGCGCGCGGCTCGTCGCCGACGTGCAGCCGGACGCGCTGTTCCATTGCGCGGGGCAGTCGCGCGTCGCCGATTCGTTCCGCGACCCGCGCGAGAGCGCGGAGGCGAACGGCACGAGCACGCTGCATCTGCTCGAAGCGGTGCGTACGCGCGCGCCGGCCGCGCACTTCGTGCTCGCCGCGAGCGCGGAGATCTTCGGTGCGCCCCAGGCCGCACCGCAGGACGAATCGACGCCGCTCGCGGCCCGCTCGCCGTACGGGTTGTCGAAGCTGTACGCGCATGCCGCGGTCGGCGCGTGGCGTGCGAGCTACGGTCTGCGCGCGTCGAGCGCGATCCTGTTCAACCACGAATCGGAGCTGCGCGACGAGGCATTCGTCACGCGCAAGCTGAGTCGCGCGGTCGCGCGCATCGCGCTCGGCCGCGAGCGCGACGTCGCGCTCGGCAACCTCGATGCGCGCCGCGACTTCGGCTACGCGCCCGACTACGTCGCGGCGATGGCCGCGATCGCCGCACGCGCGGATGGCGCCGACTTCGTGCTCGCGACCGGCCAGGCCGCGAGCATCCGCGATTTCGCCGGCGCGGCGTTCGCCGCCGCAGGCATCGCGCTGGACTGGTCCGGCGACGGCCTCGACGAGGTCGGCGTCGAGCGCGGCAGCGGACAGGTGCGCGTGCGCGTCGACGCCGCGTTCTTCCGCCCCGTCGACGCGCCATTGCTGGTCGGCGACGCCGCCAAGGCGCGCCGCGAACTCGGCTTCACGCCGAGCGTCGACCTTGCCGGCCTCGCGCGCCGCATGGTCGAAGCCGATCTCGCCCGCGAGCGTGTGGCTTCGATATGAATCAAGAGCTTGAAACACGGAACACACGGAGAGACACTCCTTCAGTTCTTCCTCCGTGCGCTCCGCGTTCCAATCTTTCGCGCTTCCTTCGAAAAGCGGCGAACGCATGCGGGTGATCTTCAACGTCGATGCGATCACCGCACCGCTGACCGGGATAGGCCGCTACGCGCTCGAGCTCGCGCGCGGGCTCGGTCGCCACGCGGACGTCGACGCGCTGCGCCTGTACTCGGCCTACCAGTGGGTCGACGATCCCGAGCACGCGCTCGGCGCGAACCGCACGATCGCCGCGGTGCGCCGCCACGTGCCGTTCAAGGGTGCGGCGCTCGAGCTGTACACGCGCATGCGCTCGTCGCTGTTCCGCCTGCACACGCGCGGCATGCGCGACTGGTTGCTGCACACGCCGAACTACGTGCTGATGCCGTTCGACGGCGTGTCGCTGACGACCGTGCACGACCTGTCCTGGCTCAATCATCCCGAGACGCATCCGCCCGAGCGCGTGCGCTTCCTCGAGCGGCACCTGCCGCGTTCGCTCGACCAGGCCGCCGTGGTGTTCACCGACTCGCGCTTCATCGCCGACGAGATCGTCGCCAAGCTCGGCGTTCCGCGCGCGAAGCTGCGCGTCGTGCCGCTCGGCGTCGATGCCGCCTACCGGCCGCGCGCGCGGGTGCAATGCGCGGCCGCGCTCGCGCGCCACGGCCTCGACGGACTCGACTACCTGCTGGTCGTCGCGACGCAGGAGCCGCGCAAGAACCTCGCGCGCCTCGCGCGCGCGTATGCGGCGTTGCCGACGACGCTGCGCCGGCGTCACCCGCTCGTCGTCGTCGGCGCGCGTGGTTGGCTCAATGCGGACCTCGAGCGCGCGCTGGCGTCGCTCGAGGCCGCGGGCGAAGCACGCCGGCTCGGCTACGTCGACGAAGCCGAATTGCCGCTGCTGTATGCAGCCGCGCACGCGTTCGCGTTTCCGTCATTGTACGAAGGCTTCGGCCTGCCCGTGCTCGAAGCGCTCGCGAGCGGCGTGCCCGTGCTGACCTCGGCCGGTTCGTCGCTGGCGGAGATCGTGCGCGGCGACGACGGCGACGTCGCGCTCTGCGTCGACCCGCTCGACGAAGCAGCACTGCGCGACGGCCTCGCGCGCGTGCTCGAGGACGACGCGTGGCGCACACGCGTCGTCGACGCCGGCGTCGCGCGCGCGGGCGGCTACAGCTGGTCGCGCTGCGTCGACGAAACGGTCGCGGTCTATCGCGAGGTGCTATAGGCTGCGACCATCATTGCTGGAGTCGCCGATGGATCGTGCCATTCGCCGGCGCCTGCTCGTCCCGCTGCTGTGCGCGTTCCAGATCGGAATCGCGTCGGCGCAACAGGAGCCGGCGCCACGGCTGCAACCGCAACCGCAACCGCCTACGCAGGCTGCGGCCGCCGCGACGCCGGCCGACGCGCCGGTATCGGCCGCCGCCGAACGCGTCTATGCCCAGGTGCGGCCGAGCCTGCTGCAGATCCGCACGCTGGTCGCCGCCGCCGGGCGGCAGTCGTCGATCGGCTCGGGCTTCCTCGTCGGCGCCGACGGCCTGGCGGTGACGAACTACCACGTCGTCTCGCAGTACGCGCTCGAGCCGAAGACCTACCGGCTCGAGTTCAAGCGGCCGGACGGTGGCGAGGGCGCTCTCGAGCTGCTCGCGATCGACATCGCCAACGACCTCGCGGTCGTGCGCGTCGACGGCAAGGACCTGCCGCACCTCGCGTTCGATCCGCGCGCGGTCGACGGCGAGCTGCCGCGCGGCGAGCGCGCGTACGCGATGGGCAATCCGCTCGACCTCGGCTTCACGATCGTCGAAGGCACCTGGAACGGCCTGGTCGAGCGCAGCTACAACGAGCGCGTGCATTTCACCGGTGCGATCAATCCGGGCATGAGCGGCGGCCCGGCCGTCGACACGACGGGTCGCGTCGTCGGCGTGAACGTCGCCAAGCGCCTCGACGGCGAACTCGTGAGCTTCCTCGTGCCCGCGCGCAAGGCCGCCGCGCTGGTCGAGCACGCGCGCAGCGGCCCGCCGATCGGCATCGACGCGGTGCGCGAGGAGATCGACCGCCAGCTGCTCGAGTGGCAGGCGGGTTTCTACGGCGCGCTCGTCGCCAAGGGCTGGCGCTCGACCACGTTCGGACCGTACCTCGCGCCCGAGAGCGAGGCGCCGTGGTTCAACTGCTGGGCGCAGACGAACGCGGAGAAGACGCCGAAGCCGCGCGCGCAGATCGACGGCTCGACCTGCAGCACGTCGAGCGCGCTGTTCGTCGCCGAGGACATCCAGAGCGGCAGCGCGCAGTTCAGCCACGCCTACGTGCGCAGCAGCGAGCTCAACGCGTTCCAGTTCGCGACGTTCGTCTCGCAGCTGCCGATCTATCGCTCCGCCGGCACGACCGGCGCGTGGCAGCGCAAGCGGCTGACGCGGCCCGAATGCGAGGAACGCTTCGTCGCCGCGTCGCCGACCGCGCCGGCGCTGCACGCGATCTGGTGCGCGCGCGCCTATCGCGACTTCGCCGACCTCTACGACGTCGCGCTGACCCTCGTCACGCAGGACCGCGACCACGAGGCGCTCGTCTCGCGCCTGGTCGTGCAGGGCATCGCCTACGACAACGCGCTCGCGCTCGGTCGCCGCTTCCTGGAGGGCGTCGCATGGACGAAGTGACCTGGATCGAGGTGCTGCCGCGCCATCGCGAACACGCGTTGCGCCAGCGCGTGATCACCGATTCGCTCACGCTCGGCCGCGCGTGGGACAACGACATCGTGCTCGACGATCCGCACGTCGCCGCGCACCACCTGCGCCTCGAGCGCGACGAAGGCGGCGGCTGGACCGCGCACGACCTCGGCAGCGTCAACGGCCTGCACGTCGAAGGCGAGCGCGGCCGGCGCGATCGCGTCGTGCTCGCGCCGCACCTGACCCTGCAGGTCGGCCATTGCCTCGTGCGCCTGCATCGCGGCGACGAGGAAGTCGCGGCGGAAGTGCCGTTGCAGCGGCGTTCGCCATGGCCCGCCGCGCTCGTGCTCGTCGCGCTCGTCGTGCTCGTCGCGCTGCTCGAATTGTGGCGTGGCGAAACCGGCGAACCGAAGTTCATCCGCTACGTCACCGGTGCGCTCGCACTGGCGACCCTGCTCGCGTTGTGGACGGCCGCGTGGGCGCTCGTCTCGCGGCTGTTCGCCGGCCACGCGCGCTTCGGCGCGCACCTGCTCGTCGCCGCCGCGGGCGTGCTCGCCTACAGCCTGTACGATCCGCTGTGCGAACTGATCGCGTTCGCGCTGTCGTGGCCGCGGCTCGAGCTGTACGCGTGGGCCGGCGCGTGGATCGCGCTCGCCGCGACCTGCTTCGCGCACCTGCGCGTCGTCTCGAGCAAGCGGCTGCGCCTCAAGGCGGTCGTCGTCGGCGCGCTCGCGACGCTCGCGATCGCGACGCAGGCGCTCACGATCGCCGACCGTCGCGCGGACTGGGGCCAGCCGATCGTGCTGCAGCGGCTCGCGCCGCCATGGCTGCGGCTCGCACCCGCACGCGCACCGGCGGCGTTCTTCGACGGTGCGGCGACCCTGAAGGCGCGCCTCGACGCGGCGCGCAGCGAAGAGCCTGCCGGCGACGATGCCGCGGCGATGATGATGTCCGACTGAGGCGCTCGTGCGTGCGCGCCGCGGTCAGCGCGCGGGTCCGTCGAAGTCGAGGATCGCGATCGTGTCGTCGCGGCGCTGCGACGGCTTCGACGGATGCCACCAGTGCTTCCATGCGGCGGCGAAGCGCGCGCCGATCGAGGGCGGCGATGTGCGCCCCAGTTCGGCGCCGCCGACCGCGTCGCGCCCGCTCGTCGGCGAGGCGGCGTAGATGCGCGCCTGGATCACCTTCATCGCGGCGCCGGCCGGCAGTGGCAGGCGGAAGCGCTCGGTATGCGCGACGTAGCTCGATGTCGCAAGCTTGCTGCCGTCCGCGCCGAGCCAATCGACCGCGACTTCGCCGTCGAACCCGGCCTGCCGGAGATCGACCAGCAGACCCGGGTTCCAGCGATCGTCGTCGAATGCGGCGACGAGGTCGTCGTGCGGCCGCTCGAGCACGACCGCGGGGTCGCCGAGCAGGTTGTACATCTCGACGAGCACGCGGTCCTGCGACTTCTTCTTCGCGCGCACGATCGCTTCGCCGATCGTCGCGCCGGGCTCGAGCAGCTGCGTGATCACGTCCTTGCTGAACGCGGGCGACGGTGAATTGCGCCACGACGCGGCGAACACCGCGATCGCACCCTTGTCCTTCTCGCGCAGGAAGCGCTCGCCGATCGAATCCTCGGTGGGGTTGTCGAACGGCGCCGAATAGCAGGTCATCGACAGCACCATCGGCAGGCGTGCACCGTTGCCGAGCTTCGACACGTCGTCGAGGGTGAACAGGTCGTTGTTCTTGCGCAGGTCCGGTGGCCCGGTGCGCCAGATGTAGCGGCCGCCGTGGCCGATGAAGTGCACGAGCAGGCGGCCGGCGTCGATGCCGTCGTGGATCGCGCGCTGGTGCACTGCGTTCTCGGTGACGTCGGGCTTGGCGTAGACCTTGTCGGTGAGGAAGCCTTCCTTGCCGAGCGCGCCGGCGATCTCGTCCGACGCGCGCTGGAACGTGTCGATCTCGTCGGCGATGAACATCACGTCGCGCCGCCAGGCGCCGAGCTGGGGCTTGGCGATGTAGGCGATCGTCTTGTCGACGATCGCGGCCACCTCTTCCGGCTCGACCACCGGGAAGCGGCCGACCGCGACCACCGGATGCCAGTCGTCGCCGTCGACCGCGCCGAACCAGTTGTCGCTCGCCGACTGGCCTTCCGGCGACGGGTACTGCCAGGTCGGGATGAGGTTGCGGTCGGCGAGCTTCTTCGGCGCGTTCGCGTACGTGCCGCCGGACACCGCGCCGAAGTGGCCGGGGAACAGCAGTTCGCGATCGGTCCACTTCGCGTAGGCGAGGTCGTCGTACGTCTCGTGGCGGATGTCGAAACTCGAATCGCCGACGAGCAGCAGGAAACGCGGCTTCGACGGCCAGCGGTGCCACGCCGCGTCGACGAGGTTGCGGATCGCCTGCGGGTGGGCGATGCCGTGGTTGTACTGGTCGTACACGCTGTCGATGTCGAGCACGGCGACTGACAGCCCGCGCTTGCGGTGGAATTCGGCAAGCGGCTCGATCGCCTCGAGCAGGCGCGGGTGCGCGACGATGAGATAGTCGTAGCCCTGCGCCGGCGCGCGCCACTCCTCGCCACGCACGGCGCGCAGGAACACCGGCTTCGCGAGCGTGCGCGCGGTCGCCGGCAACAGTTCGACGCCGCTCGCCGCCGGCGCGTATGCGTGGCGACGCGCGCCGATCGCGCGCGGCAGGCGCAGCACGCCGTCTTCGCCGTACAGTGCCGGCGCCTCGCCCGCGCTCAACTGCACCGTCGCCGCGGCGTCGGCGCGCACCGACAGCGGGCCTGCGTTCGCGTCGATATCGCCACCGGCCGGATAGCGGGCATCGAGGTAGTTGAACATCACGACGTCGACGGCGACCTGTTTCGCCGCCCACGGCAGCGCGCGTTTGGGCACGCGCATGACGAGCAGGTTGTCGTGCGCCTTCAGCCGCGCGACGGGCAACTCGATCTCGCGCCGGACCTCGTCGCGACCGCTCCAGCCCTGCGCCGCGAGCGGCGCGCCGTTGAGCGTGAGTTCGACGACATGGTCGTCGATCGCTTCGACCACGCCCTTGCGCGGGCGCTGCAGTTCGGACAGGCCGCGGAACGCGAGCGCGAGCCGTGCGTTGCCGCCGTGCGGATCGAGGTCGGCGAGGTCGAAACGCAGCTCGAACGGTTGCGGATCGACGTGGGTCAGCTTCGCCCATTGCCAGACGTCGGGCTCCTCGCCCGGCTTCTGCTGGTTCTGGTCGAGCCGGATCATGAGGTTTTCCTGCTCGAGGTGGACCTGCCGCTCGAGCGCGGCATGCCCTTCGCCCGCCGCCTCGGCGACGCGCATGCGCGCGTGTGCACCGGCGCTCGCGCCGAGCACGTAGACATTGTTCACGGTGTAGGGGTCGTTCCAGCTCTCGGGTCCGTGCAGGCGCGCGCCGATCCACTCGATGCGGTCGCCATCGGCGAAGCGCGCGCTGCGCGCGACGACGTGCAGCGGCACCTCCTTGCCGGCCTGGCTCAGCCACAGGTCGTCCACGGCGCAGTCGGCCAGGCCAGGCTGGGTCGCGACGATCGCGGCATGGTCGAGCGCGTAGACGCCCACCTGCTCGAGTTCGACATGCAGTTCGCCTTCGCAGGCGAAGGCGGACAGCGGGACGAGCATGAGGACGGGCGCGAGCGCGCGCAGGAGGTGTCGGATGGGCATGGAAAGGCGGGTCCGCGAAAGAGGCCCGCGTGTACGACCGAAACGAAGCAGGCTACCGGTCGGACCGCGGCGACGCAACCGAGTTCACGCGCCCGACCCGCCGTAATAGCGCGCGAGCAGCGCGGCCACGGCCGGCTCGGCGCGCGCGAGGCCGGCGGGATCGGAGAAATGCAGTTCGCTGACGACCGCGAAGTACTCGTCCGCGCTCTCCGTCGCGTACGGGTCGATGAAGGTGTCGCGGCCGCGCCCGGCCGCGCGCACGAGGCGGTCGTAGCCGGCCTGCATCGCCGCGATCCACTCGCGTCGCGCGATCGAGGGCGGCAGCGCCGGCACGCCGTTCATCGCGCCGTCGAGCAGGTCGAGCTTGTGCGCGATCTCGTGCGCGACGACGTTGAAGCCGTCGAACGGATGCGCGAGGTCGGTGGCGACGTCGGCCCACGACAGGATCAGCGGCCCGCGTTCCCACGCCTCGCCGATCAGCACGTCCTCGCCTTCGGTGACGACGCCGCTGTGTTCGTCGTGGTGCTCGCGCTTCACGCGGAACTCGCCCGGATACACGATCACTTCGCGCCAGCCGGCGAGCGCGTCGCGGCCGAGGTGCAGCACCGGCAGGCTTGCGAGCGTCGCGATCGCCAGCGCGTGCGCGGGTTCGAGTACGTGGCCGCCGGCGGCACTGAACGACTTGCGGGCAAGGAAGCGCTCGGCGAGCGCACGCAGCGCGATGCGATCGGCGCCGGACACGCGCGCGAACAGCGCGGACGAGGCCAGCAGCGCGTCCCAGGCGGCGTCGGTGATGCGCGCAGGGGGTTGCAGCGCATCGCGCAGCCGGGTCAGCCAGCGCGCCATGCGTGCTCGAGCGTGCGCGGCGGTAGCGACGCGGATGCGCCGGTCAGCGCATGCGCGCGATGCATCCGTCGGTCACTTGATCGCGCCGGGCACCAGCGACTGCCAGCGATAGCTCGGGCGTTTGGGCGTCGCCGCGGCGGGTGCCGACGGATCGCCGCCGGCGATCGGCTTCGGCAGCGGATCGGGCAGCGGCGCCGTCGCGTCCTCTTCGGACTCGCTCTGCGTCGCGCGCGGCGTGATGTCGCTGCCGCGCAGCGCGCGCGCGCCGGTCGAACCGCCGGAGCCGCCGCCACTGTCGATGCGCTCGACCACGGTGGCACCGGCCCTCGCATCGGTCGTGTTGAGCGCGAGCAGGCTCGCGCCGCGAAGCGGGGCGCTCTGCGCGTGCGCGCCCGCGGCGCTCATCGAGCAGCCGAGGACGATGAAGAGGATGGCGGTCTTGTTCATGGCAGGGTTCCCTGGCGGCGCGGCCGAGGAAGCCGCAATGCTCGCACGATCCCGATCCCGACTCCAGTCGGCCTGCCCACAGGAAAGCACGAGCCGTGCCAGTGTCTTTCGGCACGGCTCCGCCAAGGCCGCAGCGCCGCTGACGGTGTCCGTCGGACACTGGCGGACACCCGCGGACAGCCGGCCGGACGCCGCCGCCGGCCGGCTGTCCGCGCCGGCGTCGGCCGCGGCTACACTGCGGGTCCACCCCGCTTCCGACCATTTCGCGTGGCCGAACCCCGCCCCAGCCGATCGACCGCCGCCGCCGAGCCGAGTGCCCGCGCGGTCCTTGCCGAGCTGGGTGCGCACCGTGCGATGTCCGGCAGTGCGCTGGCCGAGCGCCTCGGCGTATCGCGCGCGGCGGTCTGGAAGCAGGTCGAGCGCCTGCGCGAAGCCGGCGTCGAGATCCAGGCGCAGGCCGGCAGCGGCTATCGCCTCGGCGCGCCGCTCGAATTGCTCGACGAGGCGGCGTTGCGCCATACGCTCGCGCCAGCGACACGGCTCGGCGATCTCGCCGTGCACTGGCAGCTCGACTCGACCAGCAGCGAGTTGCTGCGCCGCGCCGAGCACGATCCGCGCGACCTGCTCGCCTGCCTCGCCGAGATCCAGACCGCCGGCCGCGGTCGCCGCGGTCGGCGCTGGCACACGCCGCCCGGCGGCGGCATCGCGTTGTCCTTGCTCAAGCGCTTCGACGCCGGCATGGCCTCGCTCGCCGGACTCAGCCTCGCGGTCGGTGTCGCTGCGGTCGACGCGCTCGCCGCGTGCGGCATCGACGGCGTCGCGCTCAAGTGGCCGAACGATCTCGTCGCGCGTGGCGCCAAGCTCGGCGGCATCCTCGTCGAACTCGGCGGCGACGCGCTCGGCCCGTGCCATGCGGTGATCGGTCTCGGCATCAACCTGCGCCTCGGCGCCGCGGCGGACATGATCGACCAGGCGGCGATCGACCTCGCCGCGCTCGCGCCCGAGCCGTCGCGCACGCGCGTCGTCGCGGGCCTGCTCGACCATCTCGTCGCCGCGCTCGACCGCTTCGCCACGCACGGCTTCGCCGCGTTCGCCGACGCCTACGCGCGCCACGATGCATTGCACGGGCGCGACGTCGACGTCGTGCGCGGTGCCGAGCGGCGCCACGGCGTCGCGCGCGGCATCGACGCGCGCGGTGCGCTGCGCGTCGCGTTCGGCGGTCGCGAGGAGACCGTCGATGCCGGCGAAGTGAGCTTGCGGGTGCGCGCATGAAGCTGCTCGTCGACGTCGGCAACACGCGCCTGAAGTGGGCGAGCATCGCCGACGACGCACGCCTGCGTCCGGGAGGCGTGTTCGCGCATGCAGGCGGCTCGCTCGTCGGCGAGCTGCGTCGCGAATGGGGCGGCCTCGCGCGGGTGGAGGCCGCGTGGATCGCGAGCGTCGTGTCGGCCGCGCGCGAGGAGGAGCTCGCCATGTTCGTACGCGAGCGCTTCGGCCTGCGCGCGCAGTTCGTGCGCAGCCCGGCGGCCGCGCTCGGCGTGCGCAACGCGTACGCCCAGCCGGAGCGCCTCGGCGTCGACCGCTTCCTCGCGCTCGCTGCCGCGCATGCGCGCGATGCGCGGTTGCAGGTGCTGGTCAGCGCCGGCACCGCGCTCACCGTCGATGCGCTCGACGCGGACGGCAGCCATCTCGGCGGCCTCATCGTCGCGAGCCCGCAGGCGATGCGCCAGGCGATCGTCGCGGGCACCGCACGCGTCGACGCGCGCGGCGGCCAGCTGCAGGCGTATCCGCGCTCGACCGCCGACGCCGTCGTGACCGGCTCGCTGTACGCCGCGGCCGGCGCGATCGAGCGCTTCCGCGCGAGCCTCGTGCGCGCGGGCGAGGCGTCGCCGCCGCTGCTGCTCGGTGGCGGCGGCGCCGACGAACTCGAACCGCTGCTCGCGCCGGTCGAGCGCGTGCACGACCTCGTGCTGCACGGCCTCGCGCTGTGGGCGCGCGAGGCCGCCGCGGGCGCTACGCCGGACGGCTAGCCGGCTTCGCCGATCGCGACGCGTCGATCGCGGGCACGCGGGGCGTGCCCATTCGGAATGCGTCCACTAGAATCGGTCGATCCATCCGTCGATCACCGCCTCCCGAACGCTGCCCATGTTCGTCCGCGCCCTGTTCATGCTCCTGCTCGCGCTGAACCTCGGTGGCGCGTGCTGGCTCGCGTTCGCGAACCGGCCGGCCGTGGACGCGGCGCCGGCGACCGATCCCGGCGTGCCGCGGCTCGAACTGCTCGCCGAGCGCGACGGTGACGACCACGCCGAACTCGCGAGCGCGCCGGAGAGCCCGGCCGATCTCGCCAACGACCAGTGCCGCCGCTTCGGCCCGTTCCCGACCCAGGCCGACGCGCGCTCCGCGATGAACACCCTGACCCCGCTGACCAAGCGCATCCGCATGCGCGAGGAGCATGCGACGCAGACGCGCGGCTACTGGGTCTACCTGCCCGCGATGCCGACGCGCGAGCAGGCGCTGTCGACCGCGCGCGCGCTCGCCGGCAAGGGTGTGCACGACTACTACGTCGTCACCGCGGGCGACCAGCAGAACACGATCTCGCTCGGCCTGTTCCGCGACCAGGGCAATGCCGATCGGCGCCGCGCCGAAATCGCCGCACTCGGTTTCGTGCCGAAGGTGAACACGCGCACCGAGGATCTGCCCGTCTACTGGCTCGACTTCGCGCTCGCCGGCGCCGAACCGGCCGACCTCGCGAGCCGCGTCGCCGGCGCGCACGAGGCGCACATCGAGCCGACGCGCTGCCTGTAGCCGCGTGCCGCGGCCTCCGGCGCGCCGCCGGGTCGCCCCGGGTGATGCTGCTAGAATCCGCCGGCGTGCCGCTTTAGCTCAGTTGGTAGAGCAACCGCCTTGTAAGCGGTAGGTCATCCGTTCGAGTCGGATAAGCGGCACCATTCCTTCGTTTCGGCGCGACCTTCGCGCGACGTTACGCATCGCTAACACGCGATCGTCTACCGTGCGCGGATTCGAGGAGCCGACGCCGATGCGCCATCCGTGCGCGTTCCCCTTTTCGCTCCATTGCGGCACCGCGCTCGCGTTCGTCGCGCTTGCGCATGCGGCGTCCGCAGCCGAGACCTCGCCCGAACCGTTGCAGGCCGAGCTCGTCGCCGAACACGCGGCGCTCGTGCCGGGGCGCTCGCTCTCGCTCGGCGTGCGCCTGCGCCATGCGCCGCACTGGCACAGCTACTGGATCAATCCCGGTGACTCGGGCCTGCCGACGAAGCTCGCATGGTCGCTGCCGTCGGGGTATGCGGCGGGCGACGTCGCATGGCCGGTACCGAAGCGCTTCGACGTCGGCGGCCTCTACAACATCGGCTACGACGGCGACGTGCTGCTCCCGGTCGCACTCACGGTGCCGTCCGATGGGACGGTCGGATCGAACGCGCACGTCGCGCTGACCGTGAAATGGCTCGTTTGCCGCGAGGAATGCCTTCCGGGCAAGGCGACGCTCGCGCTCGACCTGCCGGTCGCGCGCGAACTGCCGCGTCCGGATGCGCGCTGGACCGCGGCGTTCACCCGGGCGCGCCTCGCGCAGCCGCAGGCGAGCGCATGGAGCGGCGGCGTGCACGACGACGGTGCGCGCATCGTCGTGCGCCTGGCCGGCGCGGGCCTGCCACCGGCGTCGGTCGCGCTGGATGCGTTCGTCGTGCAGCGCAAGGTGGTCGACAATCGGCCGCCGGCGATCCGCCGCGACGGCGACGCGCTGGTGATCGAGGCGGCACGCAGCGAGTACTTCACGCAAGCGCCGCCGCAGATCGATCTCGTCGTGACCACGACCGACGGCGTCGCGACGCGCGGCTGGCACGTGCGCGTGCCGTACGCGGCCGCCGGAACCGCGCACGCGAACTGAGGTCCGAAAACCCTGTCCTGCCACCGCACGGGAGTCCGCGATGAAACCGATGTTCCTGTTCGCATTGCTTTGCACCGTCGCCACGCCGTTGTCCGCCAAGCCCGTCGTCGGCGAACCCGCGCCCGCGTTCAGCGCGATCGACAGTCACGGCAAGACGCACGCGCTCGCCGACTATGCCGGCAAGACGGTCGTGCTCGAATGGTCGAATCCGGAATGCCCGTTCGTGCGCAAGCACTACGGCGCGGGCAACCTGCAGAAGCAGCAGGGCGATGCGACCGCGCACGGCGTGGTCTGGCTCACGGTCAATTCCGGCGCGCCGGGCAAGCAGGGCCATTTCGACGCGGCCGGCGCGAACGCGTGGATCGCCAAGGTCGGCAGCAAGGCGAGCGCGTACCTCATCGACGGCGACGGCAGGGTCGGCCACGCGTACGACGCGAAGACGACGCCGCACCTCTACGTGATCGATGGTGGCGGCGTGCTGCGTTACATGGGCGGCATCGACTCGATCCAGAGCGCCGACCCCGACGACATCGAGAAGGCGACGCAGTACGTGCCGCAGGCGCTCGCCGAACTCGCCGCGGGCAAGGCGGTCAGCGCGCCGACGTCGGAGCCGTACGGCTGCTCGGTCAAGTACGGCGCGCCCTGACGGACCGCTCAGCCGCGACGCGTACGGCGCGCCTCGAGCACGTCATTCCCGCGCAAGCGATGGATTCCCGCTTGCGCGGAAATGACGGCATCTGACGGGTCCGTCGCTCCCGCGAAAACGCGGGCGGCGCGCATCGGCTATTCGATGCCGCGCACCGGAAGTTCGACGCGCTCGCCCGGATCGTGGTCGAGGCGCACCTGGTGCGTCTGGCCGAGGTATTCGTAGACGACGTCGTAGGCGACGTCCGCGACCGGCTCCTTCACCGTGCGGCAGCGACGCTCGGTCGTCGTGTACGTGTCGCGATCCTGCTGGCCCTGCTGGATCTTCTTGCCCGCGTAGCCGCCGCCGACCGCGCCGGCGACCGTCGCAAGATCGCGCCCGCGCCCGCCGCCGACCTGGTGTCCGATCACGCCGCCGGCGACCGCGCCGATCACCGTGCCGGCGATCTGGTGGTCGTCCTTCGGGCGATGCTTGTGCACGATGCGTTCGTCGCGGCATTCCTCGCGTTCGCGCGTCGCCTTCTGCTTGACCGGCTGCACGCTGATCACGTTCGCGTAGCGCGCACCGGCGTCGCGCGAGGCGTCGTCGGGCGGTGCGGACGGCTCGGCGCGACCGGCGATCCGCGTACGCGGCGCGGGCGATTCGGCATCCATGTTCGCGCGCGCGGTCTCGGGCGGCGGCGCTTCGGCTTCCGGCGCGGCATCGCCACGCGCGTCCTGCGCGGCGGGAACGCTGCCGCGCGGCGCCGAAATCATCTCGCGCGCAGTGAGGCCCTGGCCGGATGCGGGCGCGGACGGTTGCTGCGCTGGTGCGGCTGCGGCGTCGGCGGGTGCGTTCGCATCCGCGTTCGCGGCGGGCGGCTTGTCGCCGCATCCGGCGAGCGCGCTGGCGAGCGCCGCGGCGAGCGTGATCTTGCTGAGCATCGTGTACGTGTTCATGGCGTCATCCGGACGGTAACTCCCCGCCGCAGTCTACGGCGCGGACCGGCGTGCTTAGCGAAGTCGCGGATTTCCGTTCGGCTTGCGCTCAGGTAACGCGTTCAGCGAAGGGAGTCACCGCGATCCGCTCTGCGCGATCGACGCTTGAAACACGGAGCACACGGAGAACGCAGGAAATCCGAGAGAGCTTTTCCTTCGTGTGCTCTGTGTGCTTCGTGTTTCAATCTCGGCTCTTCAGGCCCCCGGAATCAGTTCTTGCGCGCGCGCGCGAATGCGTCCGCGAACGCGCTGTTGGTCGGTGCGGGTGCGCTCGCGGGCTTGCGTGCCGCCGCGTCGCGACGCCCGTTGCGCTCGCCGGCGCGCTCGTCGCGCGGCGGGCGCGCGCCACCACGCGCTTCGCCGGGCACGTCGTCGAGGCGCATGCTCAGCGCGATGCGCTGGCGCTGCAGGTCGACTTCCATGACCTTCACCTTGACGATGTCGCCCGCCTTCACCGCTTCGCGCGGATCGCGCACGAACGTGTGCGACAGCGCCGACACGTGCACGAGGCCGTCCTGGTGCACGCCGATGTCGACGAACGCGCCGAACGCGGCGACGTTGGTGACGCGACCTTCGAGCACCATGCCGACGACGAGGTCCTTGAGGTCCTCGACGCCGTCGGCGAACGCGGGCGCGACGAAGCTCGGACGCGGATCGCGGCCGGGCTTCTCGAGTTCGCGGATGATGTCGCGCACGGTCGGCACGCCGAAGCGCTCGTCGACGTAGTCCTCCGCGCGCAGGCCGCGCAGGAACGCGCCGTCGCCGATCAGCTGCTTCACCTCGCGACCGCAATGCGCGAGGATGCGCTCGACCACCGGATATGCTTCCGGATGCACGCTGCCCGCGTCGAGCGGGTTGTCGCCGTGCGGGATGCGCAGGAAGCCGGCGGCCTGCTCGAACGCCTTGTCGCCGAGGCGCGGCACCTTCTTCAGCACCGCGCGCGTCGCGAACGCACCGTGCTCATCCCGGTACTTGACGATGTTTTCCGCGACGCTGCCGCTGAGGCCGGCGACGCGCGCGAGCAGCGGCGCCGACGCGGTGTTGACGTCGACGCCGACCGCGTTGACGCAGTCCTCGACCTTCGCGTCGAGCGCGCGCGCGAGCCGCGCCTGGTTGACGTCGTGCTGGTACTGGCCGACGCCGATCGCCTTCGGCTCGATCTTCACGAGCTCGGCGAGGGGATCCTGCAGGCGCCGCGCGATCGACACCGCGCCGCGCAGCGAGACGTCGAGCGCCGGGAACTCCTTCGCCGCGGTCTCGGACGCCGAATACACCGACGCGCCCGCTTCGCTGACGACGATCTTCGCGACCTTCGCGCGCTCGCCGAGCTTCTTGATGAGTTCGCCGGCGAGCTTGTCGGTTTCGCGCGAGGCGGTGCCGTTGCCGATCGCGATCAGTTCGACGCCGTGCCGGAGGCAGAGCGCGCCGAGTTCGGCGAGTGATTCGTTCCACTGCCTGCGCGGTTCGTGCGGATAGACCGTCGTCGTCGCGAGCAGCTTGCCGGTCGCGTCGACCACCGCGACCTTGACCCCGGTGCGGATGCCCGGATCGAGGCCCATGACCGCCTTCGGTCCCGCGGGCGCGGCGAGCATGAGGTCCTTGAGGTTGTCGCCGAACACGCGGATCGCCTCTTCCTCGGCCGCTTCGCGCGCGCGCGAGAACAGGTCGAGCGTGAGCGAGAGGTGCAGCTTCACGCGCCAGGCGAGGCGGCAGGTCTCGATCAGCCACGCGTCGGCGGCGCGTCCGCGCGCGGCGATGCCGGCATGCGCGGCGACGCGCGCCTCGGCTTCGGCGTGGCCCTGCTCCGCTTCCGCGGTCGGCACGAGTTCGAGCGCGAGCACGCCTTCGTTGCGCGCGCGCATGAGCGCGAGCAGGCGGTGCGACGGGATCTTCGCGATCGGTTCGGCGTGGTCGAAGTAGTCGCGGAACTTCGCGCCTTCGTTCTCCTTGCCCTCGACGACCTTCGCGCGGATTTGGCCCTTGCCCCAGGTCCATTCGCGCAAGCCGCCGACGAGCGTCGCGTCCTCGGCGAACGACTCCATGAGGATCTGCCGCGCGCCGTCGAGCGCGGCCTTGGCGTCGGGCACGCCCTTGTCGACGTCGATGAACGCGGCGGCGCGCGCCTCCGGCGCGACGGTCGGATCCTCGCGCAGGCCGAGCGCGAGCGGCTCGAGCCCGGCTTCGCGGGCGATCTGCGCCTTGGTGCGGCGCTTGGGCTTGTACGGCAGGTACAGGTCCTCGAGGCGCGCCTTGGTGTCGGCTTCGAGGATCTGCGCCTTGAGCGCGTCGTCGAGCTTGCCCTGTTCCTCGATGCTCGCGAGGATCGCCGCGCGGCGATCCTCGAGTTCGCGCAGGTAGCCGAGGCGTTCCTCGAGCAGGCGCAGCTGCGTGTCGTCGAGGCCGCCGGTGGCTTCCTTGCGGTAGCGCGCGATGAACGGCACGGTCGCGCCGCCGTCGAGGAGGTCCACCGCCGCCTTCACCTGCGCCGGTTGCGCGGCGATGTCGGCGGCGATGCGTTGTTCGATGCTCTGCATTGCGATGTCGATTCCGTGTCGAAACGAAAAGGCCGCCGCGGCGGCCTCGCGTTCGATTCTAGCAAGCGCGTCCGCGCGCGAGGACTCTTGCAATCGCGCTCACATTGAAAGCCGGAAACCGACCCACGCTCCACGCGGCGGTGCCGGGCCGAGGAAGCGCGGATCGTCGAAGCCGGGCAGGATCGCGCCGGCGTCGCCGAGCGTGCCGAACGTGGCGTAACGACGGTCGAACACGTTGTCGACGCGCGCGAACACGCTCGCGTGCGCGCTCACGCTCCAGCTCGCGCGCAGGTTCACGACCGCCCAGCCGCCGGTCCGCGGCAGCAGGTTCGCTTCGTCGCCGCGCAGGGTCTGGCCGTCGTTCGCGACGACGTCGCCGCCGACGGAAATCCCGCGCGTCAGCGCGACGTCGGCACCGATCTTCACGCTCCGGCGCGGCAGGCCGGGGATGCGGTCGCCGCGCTGCACGACGATCAGGCCGTCGGCGCCGGCGTCAGGATGGTTCGCGCTGTGCTCGGCGAAGCCGCTGCGATAGGTCGCGTCGAGCCAGGTCGCGTTCGCGTACCAGTCGAGGCGCTGATCGAACGAGCGGCCGGACAGGCCCGCCTGCAGGCCCTGCCGGCGCGTGTCGCCGACGTTCGCGAAGAAGCCTTCGTTCGACTGCGTGCCGCCGGTCGACTGGAACAGGATGTCGTCGGTATTGGTCGTGCGGAACAGGCCGACGCGCCAGTCGATGCGGTCGCCGCGCGCGTCTTCCGCGAGCGCACCGCGCAGGCCGGCTTCCCAGCCTTTCGCGACGACCTGCTTCAGCGGCGGATCGCTTAGGAACTGATTCGGCAGCTTGCACGGCGCGTCCTCGTCCGCGCAGGTGAGTTCGACCGGCGTCGGCGCGCGCGTCGATTCGCTGTAGCCCGCGTACGCGTTCAACGCGTCGTTCCAGCGCCAGGTGAAACCCGCGGCGGGATTCGCGCGCGAAAACGCGTGGCGACCGTCGAGGTCGGGGTTCTCGCCGGTGGGGTCGTAAATCGTCGTGCGCGTGCGGTTGCCGCGTGCGGACAGGGTCAGCGCGAGCCGCTCCGTCAGCGAGAGCGTGTCGGTCGCGTAGAGGCCGACGCTGCGCGTGCGGCTGCGCACCGCGAGCGCGTCGACCGGGATGAAGAGCCCCGAATCGGCCGAGGTGTGGCGCGCGGCGTCGAGCACGGCGGCTTCGACCGCGGAATCGAAGCGCAGGCGGCCGTCGTCGACGTCGAGGCCGACCACGAGCTGGTTGTCGCGCCCGGCGAGCGGCGCGTCGAACGCGAACTGCACGGTGCCGCCGTTGCTGCGCTGGCGACGCCGGCTGAGGTTGTTGATCGCGTCGAACGTCGACGGCAGCGGATCGCCGTGCTGGTCGCGCACGACCTCGCCGTCGTCGTCGCAGAGGATCGCGTCGTCGCCGGCGCACGCCTGGAAGTCGCTGCCGTCGCCGTTGTACGAACGGGTCGCCACGTCGCGGCGGAACAGCGTGAACGAAAGTTTCGCGTGCGCGGAGAGCGCGAGCGAGCCTTCCGCGCTCGCGAGGTCCATGCGGTTGGCGGTCTGGTCGGGCGCGGTGAAGACGCCTTGCCAGCGTTCTGCGAGCAGCTGCGCGGGGGCGGGCCCGTTGCCGATCAGCTCGGTGTCGCCGTGGCCGAGGTGCAGGTCGAGCGAAGCGTCGTCGTCGCGCCACGACAGCGTGCCGTAGAGGTTCTTCGCGTTCGATGGCGACGCATCGCGCCAGCCGTCCTCGTCGAAGCGGCGGCCCATGAGGTACCAGCCCCATGCGCCCGCGTTGCCGGCGGTCTCGAACGTCGCGTCGCTGCGTCCGAACGAGCCGCCCTGGAATTCGAAGCGCGTGCCCGGATCGCTGAAGCCGCTCTTCGTGCGGATCGAGATCGCACCGCCGAGCGTGTTGAGGCCGAAGATCGGGTTCGCGCCGGCGAGCAGGCTCATGCGCTCGATCGCGGCGTCGGGCACGAGGTCCCAGTTGACCGTGTCGCCGAACACTTCGTTGACGCGCACGCCGTCGAGATAGACCGACAGGCCTTGCGAGCCGCCGAGCAGCGGTGTCGCGGTGTAGCCGCGGAACTGCAGGTCCGGCTGCAGCGGGTTGTTCTGCGCGGCGTTGACGCTGACGCCGGCGAGGTGGCGATCGAGGTAGTCGCCGATGCTGGACACGTGCGCGCGCGCGAGCGCGACGTCGTCGGCCGACTGCACGTCGTACGGCAGTTTCGCCGCCGGCAGCTCGGTGCCCGTGACCGGGGTGACGCCGACGACGCGCACGAGATCGAGCGCGTCGACGTCCTCGTCGCCGCGCTGTTGCGCATGCGCGCTGCGCAGCACCGCGAGCACGGCGAGGACGAGCGCGGCGCCGCGCCGCCGCCGCCGCGCGGTCCGCGTGCTCAAGCCTTGAGCACGCCCGACGCCTTCGCGACGTGCGTCGCGATCGCGTCCATCAGCGGCGGCGACAGGCAGTCGTACGGTTCGAGGCCGAGCGCCTTCAGCTGCGCGCGCACCGCGCCCATGCCGGCCGGGTCGGCGCCGGATTCGATGATCGACGATACGAACGCGGCGAACGTCGGCGGCGACCAGCCGTTCTGCGGCGACAGTTCGGTGTGCACGAAGTCGAGGCCGTGGAACGGGTGCTTCGCGTTCTCGATGCGCCCGTACATATGCGTGCCGCAGGCGATGCAGGCGTGGCGCTGGATCGTCTTCGACGGATCGACCACGCGCAGCTTGTCCGCGTTCGCGGTCACTTCGACCTTGTCGCGCGGCACCACCGCGACCATCGAGAACAGCGCGCCCTCCGGCTTCCAGCACTGCGTGCAGCCGCAGACGTGGTTGTGCGCGGTCTGCGCCTTCAGGGTGACGGTGACCGGATTCGAAGCGCACTTGCAGGCGAGCGTGCCGCCCGCGAAGCCGGGCGCGGCGGGAGCGATCCCGCGGTCGACCGACGGATGGATTGCAACGGCCATGATTGCCTCCGGTTGAAGTCCAGTGTCGCCAATGTTGCGAAGCCGATCCCCTGGCGCGCCGATCGCCTTCCAGATCGCACATCGATCCATCGTGGTCAGGATGGCCGCGCTGGACTACTGCTGCCCAATCCCTGGCGAATCCGCCCCGTCCAGATCGCGGCGATCCCGGCTGGATCGCTTTTCGGTAGCAATGCCGAAATCCCGCCATTCCGCGGGAATCCATTCTGCTCTTGCTTCGACGCATCGGCGCAGGACGATTCGCGCCTTCGCGCGAATGATGCTGCATCCGACGGTTCTTCTAGTACCTGATCACGGAACGGATCACCTTGCCCTCGTGCATGAGATCGAACGCGTGGTTGATCTGCTCGAGCGGCAGTTCCGCCGAGACGAACTCGTCGATCTTCAGTTCGCCCGCGAGATAGCGGTCGACGTAGCCGGGCAGCTGCGAGCGGCCCTTGACGCCGCCGAACGCGGAGCCGCGCCAGACGCGGCCGGTGACGAGCTGGAACGGTCGCGTCGAGATCTCCTGGCCCGCGCCGGCGACGCCGATGATGATCGACTCGCCCCAGCCCTTGTGGCAGCACTCGAGCGCCGAGCGCATCACGTTGACATTGCCGATGCACTCGAACGAATAGTCGACGCCGCCGTCGGTGAGTTCGACGATCACCTGCTGGATCGGCGTGTCCTTGTAGTCCTTCGGATTGACGCAATCGGTCGCGCCGAGCTGCTTCGCCATCACGAACTTCTCGGGGTTCGTGTCGATCGCGATGATGCGCGCGGCCTTCGCCATCACCGCGCCCTGGATCACGGACATGCCGATGCCGCCGAGGCCGAACACCGCGACGCTCGAGCCCGGCGTGACCTTCGCGGTGTTGAGCACGGCGCCGATGCCGGTCGTGATGCCGCAGCCGAGCAAGCAGACCTTGTCGAGCGGCGCCGCGGGATCGATCTTCGCGAGCGCGATCTCCGGCAGCACCGTGTGCTCGGAGAACGTGCTGCAGCCCATGTAATGCAGGATCGGCTTGCCGTGGAGCGAGAAGCGCGAGCTGCCGTCGGGCATGAGGCCCTTGCCCTGCGTCGCGCGGATCGCCTGGCACAGGTTGGTCTTGCCGGACAGGCAGAACTTGCACTTCCCGCATTCGGGCGTGTAGAGCGGGATCACGTGGTCGCCCGGCTTCACGCTCGTGACGCCGGGGCCGACCTCCTCGACGATGCCGCCGCCCTCGTGGCCGAGGATGACCGGGAACAGGCCTTCGGGATCGGCGCCCGACAGCGTGAATGCGTCCGTGTGGCAGACGCCGGTCGCGACGATGCGCACGAGCACTTCGCCCGCGCGCGGGCCTTCGAGGTCGACCTGTTCGATCGATAGCGGCTTGCCCGCTTCCCAGGCGACGGCGGCACGGGTCTTCATCGATCACCTCGCAATGGTCGGCGCCGGGCGGCGCGGACCGACATTGTCGCGCCGCGCGTACGTGCGGCGAAAGGGGAGGCGCCTCAGGGCGCGATCACGACGCCCCACGGCAGTTCGCCGACCGCGATCTCCTTCGTCACCGCGAACGTTCGCGTGTCGATCACGCTGACCGAGTTCGAGCGGCCGTTGGCGACGTAGAGTTTGCGGCCGTCGCGCGTGATCGCCATGTTCCACGGGCGCTTGCCGACAGCGATCTCGCGGATCACGATATTGCTCGCGACGTCGATCACGGTCACGCTGCCGCTTCCGTTGGCGACGTAGATGCGCTTGCCGTCGGGCGCTGCGGTGACGCCCGCGGCGCGATCGGCGGTGGCGATCGTCGCGACCTTCGCGCGCGCGGCGAAGTCGACGAGGTCGACGCCGTTCGCCGATTCCTGCGCGACGTAGAGCGTCGACGAGCGCGGCAGGAACGCGGCGCCGCGCGGATGGCCCGCGGTCGCGATCGTGCCGGTCGACGCCCGCGCGGCGAGGTCGATCACGTCGAGGTCGTTGGAGCCTTCGTTGCTCGTGACGACGAACTTGCCGTCGGGTGAGAACTCGCAATGCTCGGGGTTGCGCCCGCGCACCTTGATGCGCGCGCCGATCGCCAGCGTCGTCGCGTCGACGAGCAGCACCTGGTGCTGGCCCTCCGCGCACACCGCGAGCGTCTTGCCGTCCGGCGACAACCGCACGCCTTCGGCGTCGGCGCCGATCGCGACCTTGCCGCGCACGCGATCGCCCGCGGGATTGAGTGCGACGAGCTGCTCGTTGCCGGCGTCGACGACGTACAACGTCGTGCCGCGCGCGTCGGCATCGATCGCCTGCACGCGGTCGCCGAGCGCGCCGCCTGCAGTGAGGGTGCGCACAACGGTGTCGCTCGCGGTGTCGATCACCGAGATCGAACCACTCTTCTGGTTCGGCACGTAGGCGAACGGCGCGGCACCGGCGACGCCCGTGGCGAACAGCAGCGCGGCGGCGAGCAGGCGCGGAAGGGGATTCGACATCGCGACTCCGGTACGACGGCAGGGGCGGACACGATACGCGCTCGCGCGCGCTGGCGTCACCGTGTCGCGGCGCCTGCGGCGGCGCGAGCGTTGCGCGAGCGGATCCACGCGAGCAGCTGCCACGCTTCCTGTTCGGTCACCGCGCCGCCGAGCGGCGGCATGTCGCCGGCGACCTTCTCGGCGTCGCCGCGCTGGTAGCCGCGTGCGCGCATCGCCGCGCTGCCTTCGCGGATGAGGTGGTAGAGCGTGGTGTCGTCGCTGCCGTAGACCCAGGCGTCGTTGACCAGCGGCGGACACATACCACCGCCGCCCTCGGCGCCGTGGCAGCCCGCGCAGGCCTTGCTCGCGAACAGCGCGCGGCCTGCGGCGATCGCTGCGGCGTCGCCTTCGAGCGGGTTGCGCAGGCGCGTGAGCCCGTGTTCGTTGCTGCCGCCCGCCTTCGCCGCGTCGCTGACCGCGGCGGAATCGCCGGACGGGCCGCTGCACGCGCCGAGCAGCGACGCGAGTGCGACCGGCAACACGCCATGGCACGCGCGGACGACGCGCAACTTCACGGCTCAGTCCACGAGCACGTGCACGCCATCGACCTCGACGAGCAGCTCGCGCCGGCAGATGTCGCCGCCGAGCAGGAGCAGGCCGCCGAGCGCGGGCAGGCGCGCGCGCAGCATCGCGGCGACGTGCGGCGCATCGGCGTCGTGGCGCACGTACGCCTTCATCACGCTGTGGCCGTCGAGGCCGGGCGGGCGCGCGCCGGCCTCGATCGCGAGGCTTTCGAGGTTGGCGATCGTCTCGTCGAGCTGGGCGTCGATGTCGCCCGCGTGTCGCGAGGCGTGGCCGACCACCGCCGCGGTGCCGGAGATCAGCAGTTCCGCGCTCGCGGTGCGCATGCCGCGCGCGAACGTCGGTGCGGTAGGGCCGTATTCGCGCGGATAGCGCCAGGCGCTGACCTGGCGCGGATTCTCCACCGGCGTGCCGGGGTGGCGCGCGGCGAGGCCGTACACCTGCAGGCGGCGCTCGCCGTCGTGGCGGCCGATCGCGGTCGCGGCCGGGTAGCGCGAAGGCACGTGCGCGTCCATGCCGCGCGCGCGGCCGGCGCAGAAGCGCCGATAGCGTTCGTCGTCGCCGTCGCCGAGGTTGATCGCGTCGAGGTAGTTCCACAGGCGCAGGATGTGCGGCGCGTCGCTCGCGGCGACGAACGGGCCGAGGCACGCGTACGCGTGTTCGGCCGCGCCGCCGACGCCGCCGTGCGCGGCCTCGTCGACCTCGATCGAGAAGAACAGGTGTTCGCCGTCGCTGCTCCAGGCGAGTTCGCCGGCGCGGCCATGGCGTACCGGCGCGACGCCGCGCCAGACCTCGAAGGGCGTCGCGGCGGGCGCGAGCGGTTCGAGGCCGACGCGCAGCACGCGCGGATCGTCCGAGGCGGGCGCCGCGCGACCGAAACCGATCACGGCGAGCACGTCGTCCGCGCCGAGCAGCGCGTCGAGCGCGGCGTGCTCGTAGCGGATCGCGAGCGGCGCCACGGGCGCTGCGGGCAGGCTCATCGGGGTGGACATCGGTGCCGCGCGTTCAGGGGTCGGAGAGGGTCGCGGATGATACACTGGCCCGATCGCCACTGCCTGCAATACCCGAGCCAGCGCCCGCCATGACCGACCTCGCCACCGCCAGCCAGACGCCCGCCGAACAGGAACTCGCCCGGCTCATCGTCGACAGCCTGAACATCGACTGGATCAAGGCGGAAGCGATCGATCCGGACGCGGCGCTGTTCGGCGGCGACCTCGGCCTCGATTCGATCGACGCGCTCGAACTCGCGCTCGCGGTGTCCAAGCGCTACGGCTTCCAGCTGCGCTCGGACAACCCGGACAACAAGAAGATATTCGGCAGCCTGCGCGCGCTCGCGGCGCACATCGAACAGCATCGCGCCGCGTAGCCGGGTCGGCACGGCCGCGTCGCGGTCCGAGGGCGCCCTTACGCCGGATCGACCGGCGTGTTGCCGCCCGTGAACGCGACCTTCGCCTGGCGCCGCCGTTCGGCGAGCTCGCCCAGCCAGCGTCGCAGGTTGGCGATGCCGACGGTCGCGTAGATGAGCTTGAACAGGTGCAGCCGGCGCATCACCGGCGGGCTGTCGAACACGTCGCCGGCGAGCATCGAGATCACGCCTTCCTCGACGCGCCAGGTGTTGCGCGGGCTCGCGAACAGGCGGCGCATGATCGGCGAGTTGAAGCGGTAGATGAACCACGAGAACACGCGCACGCCGCGGCGGATGCGCTTCTCGAAGTCCGCCTGCAGCGCGCGTTCGCGCGCCGGATCGTCGAGCGCGGCGCCGACCATCGCGGCCGCCTGCTTGCCGCTGTGCATCGCCAGGTAGACGCCGGAGGAGAACACCGGGTCGACGAACGCCCACGCGTCGCCGACCATGACCCAGCCCGGCCCATGCATGCGTTCGCAGGTGTAGGAGTAGTTGCCGGTCACGCGCACGTCGGACACCATCGTCGCGCCCTGCATGCGCCGCACCGCGTCGGGCATCATCGCGAGCGTCGCGAGCAGGAATTCCTCGTTGCGGCCGCGCCGCTGCTTGAGGTATTCGGGGCGGCACACGCAGCCGATGCTCATCACGCCTTCGCGCAGCGGGATGAACCAGCACCAGCCGTGCTCGAAGTTGTAGATGCTGATGTTGCCGGCGTCGTCGCCGGGGCGCGCCTCCACGCCGGTGAAATGGGCGAAGATCGCCGCGCTCTGGTGCGCGTCGTTCTTGCGCTTGAGCTTGAGCGCGTTGCCGAGCAGGGTGTCGCGCCCGCTCGCGTCGACGAGGTACTTCGCGCGCACGGTCAGCTCGTCGCCGGCGGCGTCCTTCGCGTGCGCGACGACCTGGCCGATGCCGTCGAGCTCGACCTTCTCGACCTTGACGTTCTCGCGTGCGTCGACGCCGCTCTCGCGCGCGTGCTCGAACAGCATGCGGTCGAATTCCTCGCGCTTGACCTGGAACGCGTGCGGCGGCGTGTTGCCGAGCGCGCGACGGAAATGGAAGGTCTGGTAGTGGCCTTCCTTGGAGGGGAAATCGGCGCCGAGCTTGAGCACGCCGAGGGCGCGCACCTTCTCCATCACGCCGAGCGCGTCGAAGATCGGCAGGTTCGACGGCAGCAGCGACTCGCCGATGTGGAAGCGCGGGTGGCGATCCTTCTCGAGCTGCACGACGTGCCGGCCCTGCTTGCGCAGCAAGGTGGCCGCGGTCGACCCACCCGGCCCGCCGCCGACCACCAGCACGTCGCATTCGATCGTGTTCGGCATCGCCTGCATTCCTCCGTCGAAGGTCCGAAGAGTCTATCCGGAACGGGCGAGGCAGCGGCGCATGCGCGGCGCGGCGCGTGAACGGTACGACGCGCGGCCTTCGCGCATGCGGGCGGTCCGCGCCGGACGGACCTCGCCGTGCGCTGCGGCGGCCACGAAGCGGCGCGGCCGCGTGGTACATTCCGGCCGCACTTCCTGCCTCGTCGCCGCGCGTGTCCGCTTCCGTGTCCCTGCCCGCTCCCGCCGCTTCGCCCGTCGCGCCGGTGCGCCGTTCGCGCCTGCTGCTCGTCGGCGTCGCGATCTATTTCGCGCTCGCGCTCGCCGCGTCGTACAGCGGGCGCGCGTGGCTCGCCGCTCTCGCGGTGTTCGTGCTCGCGAGCGCGCTGCTGTCGCCGGCGCTGCGCCGGCGCAGCGTCGTCGCCGGGTTCGCCTGGCTCGCGATCGCGGTGCTGCTCGGCTTGCTCGCGGGGCACGGCGAGGGCCGCCTCGCGCTCGATGCCCTGCCGGTCCTCGTGAATGCGGCGCTGGGCGCGCTGTTCGCGAGCACGCTGCGGCACGGACGCGAACCGCTGATCGCGCGCTTCATCGCGATCCTCGAAAGCCGCGAGCGGCTCGCCTCGCCGCGCGTCGCCGCCTACGCGCGCCAGCTCACCTGGGCGTGGGCGCTGCTGCTCGGCGCGCAGGCCTGCGTGCTCGGCGCGATCCTCTGCCTCGCGCCGGACGGCGTGCTCGCCGCGTTCGGTGCGGCGCCACCGGCCGCGTTCGCCGCGCCGGGCTGGCGCCTCTACCTGCACGTCGGCGGCTATGCGCTCGTGCCGGTCGTGTTCGTGCTCGAATACGCTTACCGTCGCGTGCACCTGCGCGACGAGCCGCACGCGTCGCTGCCGCTGTTCGTCGCGCGCGTCGTGCAGCGCTGGCCGGCATTGCTCGAGAGCCTCGCTGCCGATGCCGGCGGCGCATCCGCGCGGAGTACGCGATGACGATCGCCGTGTGCATCGATGCCGACCATCCGAGCCTGCCCGGCCACTTCCCGGGTGAACCGGTCGTGCCTGGCGTCGTGCTGCTCGACCGCGTCGCCGCGGCGATCGAGCGCGACGGCGGTGCGTTGCGGCGGATCCACTCGGTGAAGTTCCTCGCGCCGCTGCGTCCGGGCGAACAGGCCGCGCTCACGCTGCAGCGCGACGGCGCGCGCGTGCGCTTTCGCATCGAGCGCGACGGCGTCGCGATCCTCGGCGGCGAAGGCGAACTCGCATGAGCGAGCACTGGAGCGCGCGACCCGAAGGCGGCGGCCGCTTCGCGATCTGGCTGATCCGCACGATCGGCCTCAAGGGCGGCCGCGGCGTCGCGCGCCTGTGCCTGCTGCCGATCACGCTGTACTTCTTCTTCCGTCGCCCGTACGAGCGACGCGTCTCGTACGCGTTCCTCGAGCGCGCGACCGGTCGCCGCGCGAGCGCATGGCAGGTGCTGCGGCACATCCACCGCTTCGCCGGCACGATCCTCGACCGCGTGTTCCTGCTCGCCGAACGCTACGCGCGCTTCGACGTGCGCATGCACGGGCTCGACGAGCTGACGTCGCGCATGCGGCCCGACCGCGGCGTGCTGCTGCTCGGCGCGCACGTCGGCAGCTTCGAGGTGCTGCGCGTCGCCGCCGACGGCCGGCCCGACATCAAGGTGCGCGTCGTGCTCGACACGCAGAAGACGCCGGCGCTGACCGAGCTGCTGCACGCGCTCAATCCGGAGATCGGTCGCAACGTCATCGACGCATCGCGGCCGGGCACGGAGATCGTGCTGGCGTTGTCCGAAGCGCTCGCCGAGGGCGCGCTCGCGACCTTGCTCGCCGATCGCGCGCGCGAGCACGAGGCGACGGTCGACGCGGATTTCTTCGGCGCGCCCGCGCCGTTCCCGACCGCGCCGTTCCTGCTCGGCGCGATCCTCAAGGTGCCGATCGTGCTCTGCCTCGGCATGTACCGCGGCGGCAACCGCTACGATCTGCACTTCGAGGCGCTCGCCGACGAGCTCGCGCTGCCGCGGCGCGAACGCGAGGCGGCGCTGCGCGAGGTGGTGCAGCGCTACGCGACGCGTCTCGAACACCACGTGCGGCAGGATCCCTACAACTGGTTCAACTGGCATGACTTCTGGAATCCCGAAGGCCGCGGCGTCGAAGCGGGCGCGACGACTCGCGCTGCTGGCGGCGCTCGTCGCGGCGACGCCGTCGTACGCAGCGCCGGCTGAGGCGCCGGACGCGGCGACGCTCGTGGCGCGACTGCGTCGCGACGTGCCGGCGCGCACGCCTTACACCGAAGTGCGCTTCTCGGGCCTGCTCGAACGCCCGTTGATCCTGCGCGGCGAGCTCGAGTACCTCGGCCCCGGCCGCCTCGGCAAGCGCGTCGACACGCCGTACCGCGAGCAGACGCGCGTGGAGAACGGCGCGGCGAGCGTGCAGCGCGGCGATCGCCCCGCGCGCACGTTCTCGCTCGGCCAGGCACCCGAGCTCGAAGGTTTCCTGCGCGGGTTCGCCGCGCTGCTCGGCGGCGACGCCGCGACGCTCGCCGCGGATTTCACGCTGTCGGCGAGCGGGGACGCGCACGCGTGGCAGCTCGTGCTCAAGCCGCGCGACGAACGCCTCGCCCGCCGCGTCGGCGAGATCCGCGTCGACGGCAGCGAGCGCACGCCGCTCTGCTTCGTCACGCGCGAAGGCGACGGTGACGTCGCCGTGCTGCTGGTCGACCGCCTCGCCGCGGCGAAGCTGCCGGCACGGCCGTCGCAGCCGCAGCTCGAAGCGATCTGCCGCGACGGCGCCACGCCGTGACATCCGCCGCGCGGACCGCCGCCTGATGCGCGCGCGCGTCGCGCTGCTCGCCGCGTGGCTCGCCGCGCTCGCCGTGCTCGCGGCGTTCGCGCTGCATTCGCTGCGCATCGGCACCGACCTGCGCAGCTTCATGCCGCCGCCGCGCACGCCCGACCAGAAGCTGCTCATGGAACAGATCGGCGAGGGCCCGGGCACGCGCCTGCTGCTGCTCTCGATCGACGGCCCGCCCGAGGCGCGGCTCGCCGGGCTCAGTCGCGGCCTCGTCGCGAAGCTCCGCGCCGACGCGCGTTTCGAGCAGGCGATCAACGGCGCGTTCGACGCCTCCGCGCTGGACGAGAAGCTGCTGCCGTACCGCTGGCTGCTGTCGCCGACGCTCGACGCGCACGCGCTCGATGCCGACTACCTCGCCGACCAGCTCGGCCAACGCGTCGAGGATCTCGCCTCGCCCGCCGCGACCCTGCTGAAGCCGCTGCTGCCGCGTGATCCGACGCTCGAGGTGCTCGCGCTCGCGCAACGCTGGTCGCCGCCGAAGGCGCCGGTCGTGCGCGACGGCGTCTGGTTCTCGTCCGACGGCGCGGCGCTGCTGCTCGCGCAGACGCGCGGCGCGGGCTTCGACCCGGCCGCGCAGGGCGCGGCGATCGATGCGCTCGACGCGGCGTTCCGCGCGCTGCCCGACGCCGGTGCGGCGCGACTCACGATCAGCGGCCCGGGCTGGTTCACCGTGCTCGTCAACGAGCGCACGCGCGGCGAGGCCGACCGCATCGGCCTGGTCAGCACGCTCGGTTTCGTGCTGCTGCTCCTGCTCGCCTATCGCAGCCTGCCGTCGCTGCTGCTCGCCGGCCTGCCCGTGCTCAGCGGAGGCCTCGCCGGCATCGCCGCGCTCGCGCTGCTGTTCGGCAGCGCGCACGGCATCACGCTCGCATTCGGCTTCACCCTGCTCGGCGTCGCGCAGGAGTATCCGATCCGCCTGCTCAGCCATCGCCGCGCGGGCGAGGACGCGCTATCGAGCGTGCGCGCGCTGTGGCCGTTGCTCGCGACCGCGATCGTCTCCGCGGCGATCGCCTACCTCGCCTTCTTCGCCTCCGGCGTGACCGGCCTGCAGCAGCTCGCGGTGTTCACGATCGCCGGCCTGCTAGCGGCGGGCCTGAGCACGCGCTACCTGCTGCCGCGCGTGCTGCCGGCGCGCTTCCGCGACGTCGCCGATCACGCCTGGCTCGCGCGCGCCGTGCATGCACTCGACGTGCTGCCGCGACCGCGCTGGCTGCCATGGCTGCTCGCGCTGCTCGGCCTCGCCGTGCTCTGGCGCGCGCCGGGGCCGATGTGGGAGAACGACCTCGCCGCGCTGACGCCGGTACCGCAGGAGCTGCTGCTGCGCGACGCGAAGCTGCGCGGCGAACTCGGCGCGCCCGACGTGCGCTACCTGCTCGTGCTGCACGCAGCCGATGCCGAAGGCGTGCTCGCGGCGTCGGAGTCGATCGAGCCGCGCCTCGATGCGCTCGTGCGCCAGCACGTGCTCGACGCGGCGGAGCTGCCGAGCCGCTACCTGCCGAGCATCGCGACGCAGCGCGCGCGCCAGGCGAAGCTGCCCGATCGCGCGACGCTCGAGCAGGCACTCGCACAGGCGCAGGCCGGTGCGGACCTGCCGTTCCGCACCGGCCTGTTCGCGCCGTTCGTCGACGACGTCGAGACCGCGCGCACGCTCGAACCGCTGACGCCGGCCGCGTTCGCCGCGTCGCCCCTCGGCACGCGCCTCGCCACGATGCTCGTCGCGCGCGAGGACGGCTGGCTCGGCCTCGCCACGCTGTCGGGCGTGCACGACGCCGCCGCGCTCGCCGCGTTCGCCGAGTCGACGCACGGCGCGGTGCGCCTGCTCGACCTCAAGGCGGCGTCGGAATCGCTCGTCGTCGCCTATCGCGAGCGCATCCTGCGCGCGCTCGGCCTCGCCCTGGTGCTGCTCGCGCTGACCGTCGTCGTCGCGCTGCGCAGCACGCGGCGCGCCTGGCACGTGCTCGCGCCGATGTCGCTCGCGACCCTGCTCGTGATCGTGGTCGAGCGCGCGAGCGGGCTCTCGCTGTCGCTGTTCCACCTCGTCGCGGTCACGCTCGCGGCCGGGCTCGGGCTGCACTACGCGCTGTTCTTCGAACGACCCGTCGCCGATCCCGCCGAAGCGCGCCGCACGCTGCACGCGACGCTCGTCTGCGTCGCGTCCGCCCTGCTCGTGTTCGGCCTGCAGGCGTTGTCGTCGCTGCCGGTGCTGCGCGCGATCGGCCTCACCGTCGCGCTCGGCGTCGGCTTCCACTTCTGCCTGTCGATCCTCATGGCGCGCGCGCGCCGCTGAGCGCGTCAGCCGTCGAAGCCGTCGGCGAACACCGGATCGCCGGCGATCGGCACGAGCCTGAAACTGAGCGTCTCGTGGTCGGCGGTGAGGCCGGTGCCGACGATGACGCCGCCGGCGTTGATCGCGCGCCCGATCTGGAAACTCGCGAACGGACCGTGGTCGTCGACGACGTCGTAGAGGTCGTACACCGTGCCGTCGCGCAGCACCCACGCCTTGAGGCCGGGCACGCAGCCGCTCGCGGTGCCGATGCCGGCGCTGCCGACGATGACGCCGGCGGCGTTGATCGCCGCGGCGCAGCCGTTGTCCTGGTCGAGCGTCGCGCCGGCGATCTCGCTGTAGCTGCCGTCGGCGGCGAACACCACCGGTACGAGCTCCGGCGCCGCGGCCGCGAGACCGAGGCCGACGGCGACGCCGCCGTCGTTGACCGCGGTCGCGATGCTCGCGAACGCTTCGGTCATGCTGCTCATCGACTGCACGCTCGCGCTGCCGACCTGGCCGATGATCGCGTGCACGTTCGAGGAATGCTGGTTCCAATGGCCGACCAGCACGCCGCTCGCGTTCACCGCGGACCAGCGCGCCTGCTGGAATTGCATGTTCGCGTCCTGCAGGCCGTAGTCGACGAGGCCGGTCGCCGCGGTCCAGACGAACGCGCGCTCCTGCGCGGGCTGGCCGTAGCCGCCGACGACTTCGCCGCCGTCGCCGATGTCGAGCGGCGCGACGAACGCACCCGCGTCGGCGGTGAGCACGAGCGGCTGCGCCGATACGCCCGGATCCCACAGCAGGCCGGCTTGCGGGTTCTGGTAGTCGTTGAACGCGCCGACGATCTGCCCCGCGTTGTTGATCGCGTCGGCCTCGCCGTCGCCGAGGCCGGGCAGCGCGAGGTCATGCAGGGTGCCGTCGGCGTCCCACAGCGCGGCGCGACCGTTGAACCCGGCGTCGAGGTAGCGGCCGACGACCTGGCCGGCGTCGTTGATGTCGTGCGCGGCGATCGCGCTGCCGCCGGGGGCGTCGAGCGTGACGAGGTGGTACAGCGGCGCCGGGGTGCCGGCGAGCGCGGGTGCGCTCGCGACCACGGTGAGGATGGCCGCCGGCAGGCGAAGCCGGCATGGGGCGGAACGGGTCGAACGCAGGATCATCGGAACCTCGGAAGCGGGGAGCGGCAGGTCGCGCGGTCCCGACCATCCGCGAAGCCGGCGCGGACGGCATGTAAAAACCATGTATCGGATATGTATGCGCGTGGTTCGGCTCAGCGCACGGCCGTTTCGAGCGCGGCGATGCTGCGTTGGCCGGCGAGCGCGCGCGCCCGCGCGAGCGACGCGTCGACGGCGGCGGCCTGGCCGAGCGCGTGGTAGACGAGCGCCGCGCTCCACGCCGCGCGCAGGTCGCGGTCGGCCCAGGCGGCGATGCGACCGTGCACGGAGGCGGCCTCGTCGACCCGACCCGCGGCGACCAGCGCACGCACGTACGGCGCGCCGACGCGCACGAGTTCCTCGGGGACCGCGCGCGCGGTCGCGCGCGCCATCGCGTCCGCGTAATGCTGCAGCGCGAGTTCGGGACGCCGCTCCGCTTCCGCCTGTTCCGCGCCCGCGAGCGCGAGCAGCACCTCGGCGCCGGGGTCGGCCATGGCGCCGTCACCGGGCGCGAGGACCTGCGCGCGCAGGCGCTCGATCTCGGCTGCGGCGTCGGCGACCGCGCCGGCGCGTTGCAGGGCGCGGATGCGCGCACACCAGGCCTGCACGTACTGCTCGCGGTTGAACGCGGCGAGCACGGGCGTGAGCGCGCCGGCGGCGTACTCGGCCGCGCGCGCAGGCTCGCCGCGCGCGAGGGCGATCTCGCCGGACAGCGATTCGGCGAGCGCGCGCGCGATCGCGTCGGCGTCCGGGTCGCTCGCGTCGCGCAGGCGCGCGAGCAGCAGGTCGGCTTCGTCGAGGCGGCCGCTGCCGGCGAGCGCCGCGGCGCGTGCGAAGGTGAACTGCCAGCGCCGGCGCGGATTGCCGTTCTCGTTGTCGGGCGCGACGAACGCCGCGCTCGTCGCGAGCGCGCCGTCGTGGTCGAGCAGCACGAGCTGCGCCTCGACGATCGTCACCTCGGTCGCGGCGAGCGCGTCGACCGCAGCGAGCGCGCGCAGGCGCGTGCGCACGCGTTCGAGCAGCGGCAGCGCGGTCGCCGGCTGGCCGCGCTGCATCGCGTTGATCGCGAGGTTGAGGTCGATCGCGGCGACGCCGAGCGGATCGTTGCCGGCTTCGAACAGCGTGCGCGCGCGCCCGAAATCGGCTGCGGCTGCCTCCAGCCGCACGCGCTGGCTCGCCACGCCACCGCGGCCGAGGTACGCGTGCGCGAGCACGTCCGGCTCGTGCGCGTCCTGCGCGATGCGGATCGCATCGGCGTAGACGCGCTCGGCGTCGTCGAGGCGGGCGAGCCTGAAATGCGCCGACGCGAGCGTGTTGGCGACGCGCGCGCGCAAGCCGGCGTCCGCGCCCGGCGGCAACTGCGCGAACAACTCGGTGGCCTGCCGGCGGCTGCCCTCGTAATCGCCCGAGTAGAACGCGAGCTTGGCGCGGATCAGCGCGATCTCCGGACTCGCCTGCAAGCCGGGCGCGGCCTGCTCCACGAGCCGGCGCGCGACGTCGAACTGGTTCGCGAGCAGCGCGGCGTGCGCGCGTTGGCGCAGGGTCGCCGCGGCGAGCGCGTCGTCGTCGCCGTCGTCCGCGGGCGGCGTGCGGCCGAGCTTGATCAGCAGCTCGTCGGTCGCGTCGCGCGTCGCCCGCAACGGGTCCGCCGCGCGCGCGTCGATCGCGAGATCGCGCGTAGCGCCGTGCACGTCGAGTCGCACGTGCCATTGCGCGTGCTCGTGCGCGACGTGCGGCGTCACGCGCCAGGCGGCGGGCAGGTCGACGCCGTCTTCGCCGCGGGCCTGCACCTGCGCGACGACGGTTTCGCTCGGCGTCGTCGCGAGACCGCCGCGGCGCAGCTCGGTCGCGACGAGATCCATGAGGCCGAGGCGCAGCCAGGCCCATTCCGCGCCCGCGTCGACGCGCACCGGCAGCACCAGCGCGCTGTTCGCTGGCGGGGGCGCGGTGTCCGGCGTGCGTTCGTGCATGCGCCAGGCGAACACGGCGAAGGCGAGTGCGACGGTGGCGCCGACGATGAACACGGCGATCGCGAGCCCGCCGCGCGCGGGCGGCGCGGCCACGGCGACGGCGTCCGCCGCCACCGCTGGCGTTTCGCCCGCCGGCTCCTCGACCGTGTCGGGCATGACCCAGCGATAGCCGAGTCGCGGCACGGTGCGGATCACGCGCTGCGCATTGCCGTCGTCGCCGAGGCGGCGACGCAGGCGCACGATCGCGTGGCTCAGCGAGACCTCGCTGACGTCGACGCGTCCCCAGACCGCGGATGCGAGTTCGTCGCGCCCGACCGGGCGGTCGCGATGGCGGATCAGGTGGATGAGGCATTCGATCGTGCTGAGCGGAAGATCGACGCGTTCCCCGTTCTCGAACAGCTCGCGTGCCTGCGGATCGAGCCGGAAAGCGCCGAAGCGAATCAACGGTGTTGCCATCGCGCTAGGTTAGCGCGGATCGTGGCGGCACCGCGCAGGCATAATCGGCGGCTCCGATCGAGGCGCACCATGCAGGAACCGGACAACCCCGCGCCGGCGCACGACGACTGGCGCCGGCTCATCCCGCACGCAGGCGCGATGTGCCTGCTCGACGACGTCGTGGCGTGGGATGCGGCATTGATCCACATGCGCACGTCGTCGCACCGGCGCGTGGACCATCCCTTGCGAAGCGACGGCCGCCTGCGCGCATTGCATCTGTGCGAGTACGGCGCCCAGGCGATGGCCGTGCACGGCGGGCTCGTCGCCCGCGCCGCGGGGGGCGCTGCCGCTCCGGGTTACCTGGTTTCGCTGCGCGGGGTCGAACTCGAGGTCGAGCGCATCGACGACCTGCCGCGCCCCCTCGACGTGCATGCCGAGTGCCTGCTCGGCGGCGGCGGCAGCTGGCAGTACGCGTTCCGCGTCGAGCACGACGGCGTCGTGCTCGCGCGCGGGCGCGCCGCGGTCATCGCGAAGCCACCGGCGCGCGAGTGATCGCGCGCCGGTGGGAATCGTTCAGAGCGAGCAGCCGGCGGGGACGGGGGCGAGGCGGCCGAGGTCGAGGGTGCCGGTGAGTCCGGCGTGGGGTCCGGCGGTGAAGGCGTAGGTCATCGTCAGCGAGGTGCAGCTGTTGAAGGTGAGGGTGGCGGTGCCGACGCGGGTGGTGGTGGTGGTGGCGTGCTGGTCGAAGACGCCGCCGGTGGACTCGTAGATGCCGACGTCGTTGACGGTGGTGAAGCCGGGGCTGACGGCGACCTGGAGGGTGTACCAGTGCTGGGCGGGTGCGCCGGCATCGGCGGCGGCGTTGGGCAGGTAGGTGTACCAGGCGGCGAACAGCACGCCCTGGGCGGAATTGGCGTCGAAGACGAGGCCCTGGCCGCTGTTGGCCGGATCGGACCAGGTGCCGCCGAGGAGGTAGTTGCCGGGGTTGCCCGGGGTGGTGCCGGTCGGGGTGCAGGCGAGGTTGTCGAGCAGGCGGGTGAGCGGGATGGTGCCGTGGCGACCGGAGCCGTCGGAGAAGGTGTAGTCGAGGCTGGCGTGGGTGCAGTCGTCGAAGTGGAAGGTGACCTGGCCGACGGCGTTGGTGGTGGTGGCCTGGGTCGAATCGAAGCTGCCGCCGAGGGTCTGGAAGACGGCCATGGTGGCGGTGTCGTCGTGGGTGACCTGGCCCTGGACGGTGTACCAGCGCACGCCGCCGGCGGCGGTGGTGTCGAAGGTGAACCAGCCGCCGAAGAGGAGGCCGGTGCCGGCGGAGAAGAAGTCGGGGAACACGTCCATGACGATGCCCTGCGACTCGGTGGCGGTGTTGGCCCAGGAGCCGGCGATGCCGTGCTGGTTCATGTTGAAGCCGGCCGGCGCGGTGCCTTCGACGGTGATCGTGCCGGTCATGCCCATGTCGCCATGCACTTCGCAGCGGTACGGATGCACGCCCGCCGCGTCGAACGACACCACCGCGCTCCATGCCGTGTTGCTCGGATTGCCGTTGCCGTTGCCGACGCCGTCGCAACCCTGCGCGCAGCGGAACGAGCCGTCGTCGGCGGAGGCGTTGTGGAAGCCGCCCGCATTCGTGAACGTGACCGTGTCACCGACCTGGATGGTCAGCTGCGCCGGGCTGAAGCGATTGCTGCTGACGGTGACGGTATGGTTCTCCGCCTGCGCCAGGCCGGCGAACAACAGGCAGAGGATGGAAAACGCGATGCGCATGCGCATGATGGACTCCGTACGGGTGGCGGCGGGCATTCATGCGTGGGTACCGGCGGCGCGCCGGAAGGTTGCGTCGCCGTGGTCGATCGTGGCGCTAGGGCGCGCGCTCGCGCTCCGCGGCCATGCGGGCGAGATCGATCGGCCGGATCCGTTCGATCGGGCAGCGGGCGCCGCCGACGCGCACTTCGTCGAAGCGCGCGCTCACCCGGTGCGACTGCTTCGAGGTGACCGCGATCGAGCGCGCCCATTCGAGGCGCGGGCACGGCGCGCGCACCTGCACGAGGTAGGCGTCCTTGATCGTCGACCAGACGACCACCTCGAGCGGGCCGACGAGCTGCCACTTGTGCAGGTTCCAGAACGGGAATGCGTCGACCGGATCCTGCAGGTACGGCGTGTAGCGTTCGAGGTTCTCGCGCTGCGTCTCGCGCGTGTCGGCGTGCGCGCTGGCGGCGGCGAGGCAGCACGCCGCGAGCACGCAGGCGATCGGGAGGCGGTTCATCAGGATTCTCCGCGAGGGTGCGCCGTGAAGCATGCACCCGCGGCCGGACGGCGGCACGCGTACGCGCCGCCGTGGTTGCCACCGGTTCAGCCCGCGAAGCGGTCGAGTGCGCGCTCGGCTTCGCCGCGCTCGACGTCGCCGAGCTTGCGCGCGACGCTGCGATAGCGCGCGATCAGGTCGGCGTCGTTCGGCATCACGCCGGCGAGCGCGACGAGCACCTCGCCGCACTCGTGGTCGGAGCCGATCGAGCCGGCGGCGTCGAGCACCGCGCGCGCGCCGCCAGCGCCGAACTTCGGTGCATGCACGAGCGCGAGCAGCGCCTCGCGTCGCTCGAAGTCGGAACCGATCTGCGCGCTCGCCGCGGCGTACGCGGAGGCGACGCGCTCGGCGTCGCGTACGCGGCCGACCGCGTCGACGAGCAGGCTGCGCCGCTCGAAGTCGGAGCCGATCGTCGTCGACGCGTCGATCACCGTCGCGAGCGTCGCGTCGTCGACCTCGTGCGAGGCGAGCAGTGCGGTCAGCGTGCGCCGGTGCTCGAAGTCCGAGCCGATGCCGTTCGCGGCGGCGAGCCACGCCGCGCGCAGCGACGGGTCCGGCGCGAGCGACGGCAACAGCCCGGTCAGCAGCTCGGCGCGCTCGAAGTCGGACCCGATCTTCCGCGCCTGCGCGACGACGAGCTTCTGCTGTGCGGCGTCGAACGGCTGCGCCGAACCGAGCGCACCGAGCGCGTTGCGCTTCTCGTAGTCGGAATCGATGCCGTCGACGAGCCCGATCGCACGCGTGACCTGCGCGCCGGAGAGGTGGCCGAGCCCGGCGAGCAGCTTGATGTAGACGCCACGCGCGTAGCCGGACTGGATGCGGGCGATCTCGTCGAGCACGGCGTCCGCTCCGCCGCCCGCATGGATCCGCTTCACGCGGGCGTCGGCGCCGAGCGCGCTCTCGCGCACGAGGCCGGCGATCGCGCCGGCGACCCAAGTGCGGCCGGCGTCGTCGATCGGCTGCTCGCGCTCGTTGACGAAGTAGCGCTGCACGAGCTTGCCGCCGCTGCTGCGGTACTCGACGCGCCGTTCCAGGCCGGGCGCGGACTCCTCGAACATCGCGCTGCCGCCGTCGACGAGGCTGGCGACGTCGTCGTCGCGATCGCTGAACACGATCTTGCCCTTGATGCGCGCGCGGTACTCGCGATCGCCGTCGCCGACCTCGACGTAGGTGGACTGGCCGAGTGCGCCGCCGTCGTTCGAGATATGGATGCGCGAGGGGCCCTCCTTCGGTGGCGCCGGCGGCGCCGGAGGTGCAGGCGGCGCGGGTGGGGCCGGCGGAGCCGGCGGCGAAGTCTGCGCGACCGCGGTGAAACCGGGCAGCAGCGCGGCGGCGAGGATCAGCGCGGCGGTCGCCGCGAACGCGCGCAGGCGCGAAGGAGTCGTGTTCATCGGATGGCCTTCGATCAGGTGTTCGATGCGTTGCAGGAGCGGGGACTCGCGCTGCGCCATCGCCGGCGCGAGGGCGAGGTCGTCGCACCCGACGTGGCGGCTCGCGCATTCGGCGAGGCATTCGGCGAGCGGGCGGCCGTCGCCCAGGTGGCGCGCGGCCCACGCGTCGCAGGACAGTTCGGCGATCTCGTCGAGGCGTCGCCGTGCCAGCGGCGCGAGCGGCAGGAACCAGAGCAGCGCGCACCACGCCGCGGTCGCGAGCTTCCACGCGGGATCGCGCCGCGCGAGGTGCGCCGTTTCGTGCGCGAGCATCGCGCGCAGCTGTGTGCGGTCGAGCAATTCCAGTGCCCAGCATGGCAGGGCGATGCGGCGACCGTGTGCGGCGATCGGGCTCGCCAGCGTGGCGAGTGCAGCAAGGCGCGGCGCGGCGATGTGCGCAGCGCGCGCGAGCGCGTCGGCGTCGCGCGCGAGCGCCGCGTCCTCGAGCGGCGTCGCGTCGCGCAGCGTGCGCACGAGGCCGAGCCAGGCGAGGCCGAGCCGTCCGAGCAGCAGCAGCGCGCCAGCGAGCCACGTCGCGACGAGCACGCGCGGCCAGCCCGGCCGGAGGCGCGCGAGCGTGTCGTGCGGGGCGTCGTTGCCGGCGAGCGCGGCGCCGGCGGCGCGCGCGTGCGCAGGTGCGGATGCAGGGCGCGCGTCGGCCGGCGCGACCGCCGTGCGCGGTGCGGTACTCGCACGCGCGTCGTCGACCGGCGCAGCCGCGGCTTGCGCTGCGGGCGAACCGTCCCCGCGCTCGAACGCGAGTCGCGTCGCGAATGGCGACGACAATGCGAGCTGCGCGCTCGCGCTGAGCGCGCCGCCGAACAGCGCGACGCGCCAGAGCAGTTCGCGCCACGCCGGCAGCCGGCGCAGGATCGTGCGATCGAGCGTCCATGCGATCGAGAGCATCACGCCCGCGTGCAGCGCGAACGTGAGCAGCCAGGCGACGAACGGATCAATCTTCATCGCGACCTCCGCGGGCGAGCCTGCGCCGCGCCTTGGCGAGATCGCCGGGTGCGATCTCCGATTCCTGCACGAGATGCGCGACGAGCTGGCGCGCGTCGCCGCCGAACAGCGCGCCGAGCAGGTCGTCGACCATCGAGCGGCGCACGTCGGCTTCGTCGACGAGCGCGCGATAGAGCAGCTGGCGACCGTCGCGCCGCTGCTCGACGACGCCGCGCTTTTCGAGCCGCGTGAGCAGCGTCGCGACGGTCGTGTGCTTGAGGCCGCGTGCATCGCCGAGCTCGGCGGCAACGTCGGCCGTACTCGCTTCGCCGCGCCGCCACAGCACGCGCATCAGCGCGATCTGCAGCTCGCTGAGGCTGACGTCCTTCGTCCGCGCCATCGGCATCCACTCTCTACAGTCGTAGTACTACAGTTGTAGTAGATCGATGCGGCCGATGCAACCTGCCGGAAGTCATGCCGGTCCGGATGCGCGCAGGGCGGGAGGGTCGCCTGCGCGACGGGGCGTCAGGGCGCGTCGAAACCGTCGACGAACAGGCTCTGGGCGAGCATGACGCCGGCGAAGTTGTCGATCGTATCCTGCTCGGCGAGGCCGGTCGGGCCGTACGCCATCGCCGACAGCAGCGGAATCGCCGGGATGTCGAGCACGCGCACGTTGCCGTGCACTTCTATCGAACCGCCGGGCGCAACGTCGAACGTCGCATTGACGTTGCCCGAGGCGACGTCGAGCTCGCACTGGCTCGCCGACTGGACGACGCAGGTCGCATCGGCGACGCCGCTCGACCACGGCAGCATCGCCGCGAGGTGCGCGCCTGCGATCGGTGCGTCGCCAGTGTAGGTCGCGCGCAGCACGAACGACACGCGATCGCCTGGCGCGACCTGGGTGCGATCGACGTCGACGTGAACGGCGAGATCGCCGCGTGCGGTCACCGTGAGGTCGATCATGCGCGTCGATGCCGTGGTTGGCGCAGGCGCCTGCTTCTCGATGGCGCTGCCGAGCAGGTGGTCGCCGTCCGGCATCCGCAGCGAGTCGAGCGGGTCCGCCTGCCAATCGAACCACTGCAACAGAGACCAGTCGTCCGCGTCGCCGTTGAAGGCGCTAACGGCCTGTTGTGCACCCAGGATGCCCGTGGCGAGGTCGAACGGGGCTATGAACTCCACGCTGCCGGCCGGCGACGCGTGCGCGGCGCGCCGCAACCTGCGGGAGAGGAATGCATGCCACTGACCCCCGGCATCGGCGACGAAGTGCCCCAGGCCGGAGATGAGCGACGGATCGTTCGGCCCGACGATTCGCGTCTCGATCGTGCCCGAACCGTCGTTGTGCAGGCGCCTCACCGCCATGCCGTAGTCGCGCTGGGCCGGATAGAGCAGGTCGCCGCCCGGCAGCACGACGCCGGCGGCGTCATAGCAGGCCGGATACGGACAGCTCTGCGGGCCGGCGTCCGCGAGCCAGGTCGTCGCGCCGGTCGACGTGTCGAGCAGCGCCCATTGTCCCGATCCGTAGAACAGTGGAAACACCACGACGTGGGTGTCGTCGATGCGATGAACTTCGGAGGAAATGCCATCGCCCGAAAACACGGTCGACGACCACAGCACGTGGCCGTCCGTGCCGGATATCCGGCGGATCGTGTCGGTCGAGCCCGCGAATGGCCCATAGCGCAGCACGTCGTCGCCGACCATCGACCAGCGGTCGGGATCTCCCGTGCGCGTGTCGTCGTCCGCGCGCCACAGCACGTGGCCATCGGTGCGCGCGAGCTTGTACACGGTGTTGCGGCCGCAGCCCCACGAGCCGCCCAGTGGAAGCGGGCATTGCCGGAACTCGTCGACCGCGACGAAAGCGTCACCGGCGCCGTCCAGGCGCGGGCGCGACACGCGGCTGCAGCGGGACAGCCCCTGCGGATCCGCGAGCGAGACCTGCCAGGTCCTCGCGCCGTCCGATGCCCGATACAGCGATACGGGATACGCCTGGGTGAACGTGTATGGGCATTCGTCCAATCCCCAGTAGGCTTGCAGCGTGACGGCGATCGCGCCGGCGTCGGCCGCGACGGCAGGTTCGGCGACACCGGTCCAGTCGCGGTACGAGAAACTGTTGCCCGGGTCGACGGCTTCCCAATCGGTCGTGCCCGTCGGCGTGTCGAGGGCGCGAAGGTGGATCGCATAGTCGCCGCCCTTCCCGGTGACACCGATGCCGAGAGCGCGGCCGTCGGCCATGAACGCGGTCGATCCCTCGACCGGCTGCGCGATCGGCGGCGCCGTCGGCGTGCTCGTCGTGGTGCCGCTCGCGAAATCGAAGCGCGACACCGTGGGCGGTTGCAGCCATGCGCTCGTGCTCACGATGGCGAAGGTCGTGCCGTCGTAGCCGCCTGCGCCGAACCAGATCGGGTCAGTGAACGCCGTGCTCCATGCCTGCGTGCCGGTGGCGGCGTCGAGCCGTTCGAGCGTGGAGTCGCCGGCGACGATCAGCGCGCCGCCGACGATGTCGGCGCCGGTGACGTGGGCCGCCTGCGACCAGCGCTCGTCTCCACTCGCTGCAGCGAGCACGCGGATCGAGCCGTAAGACACCAGCACCGGATCGCCGCTCGCGCCCACTACGCCGAGGACGCGCTCGCCGTTGCCGATGGCGGCCTGCCACACGACATGGCCGTCCGCGATCGAGCGGCCCTGGATCGTCGTCGCATCCGTCGTGAGCACGATGGACCCGACCGTTCCCGGCACGGAACGGATGCCGCTGCCCGCGACCGCGATGTTCCAGGCTTCGCGGCCGTCCGCGTCGATGCGGACCAGGCGCGAACCGGAAATCGCGCCGACTCCCGACGGGATCTCGAATGCGGCATACAGATTCCCCGCGCCGTCACCGACGAGACCGCCACCGCGACAATCCCAATCGGGCGCACCGTAAGGGCGCTGCCAGAGCACGTCGCCCGAATCCACGTCCAGCATCGTCAGGGTCGCGCATCCTGCATTCGCGAGCCGAGTCGCACCGACGCGTGCAAGCCATCCGGTCGCAATGAAGCGGGACCAGCGGCGGGCGCCCGATGGGTCGAAGCGCACGAGGAAATTGCCATCGTCCCGGCTCACACCCTCGCTCGAGCCGAACGCGGCGATCGCGCCGCCGTCGTCGGCCTGCACTGCGGAGGCGAACAGCGATGCAGTCGAACGGACGTTGGAACTCCAGCGCAGGCTGCCGTCGCCCGCGACGCGCGTGAGCGTGCCGTCCACGCCGGTGAAGGTGTGGCCGCTCAGCAGCACGTCACCGTCGGCAGCGAAGCCGACGGTGACTTGCGGCTTGCCGAGCGCCTGCGTGGGGGACAGCGTCGGCGGCGCCGACGCATGCCACGGGTTGCTCCATGCATCATCCGCGCGGGCGTCGATCGCCCCTGCGAGGATGAAGGCAGCGACGAAGGCGAGCGCCGAGCAGCGGTAGTGGGATGTCGACCGCATGTTCGAAAATCCTTGCAGCATGTCGGATTGGAAAGCGCGCAGCGCCCGGCGAGAGCGGGTTCGCTGAACGGGGACCACGCCAAGAACGGCGCAATGTGGAATCGTAGCAGCGGCACGCCGCCTTCGCGCGTGCCGCCGGACCTAGTCGCCGTCGAAGCCGTCGACGAACAGGCTCTGGATCACATCGATGCGCGCGAAATTGTCGATCGTGTCGGCTTCGGCGAGCCCGGTCGGGCCGTACGTCGTCGCGGTGATCGCAGGCGTTTCCCTGTCGGCGTCGAGCACGCGCACGGAACCCGACACGTCGACCGTGCCGCCCGGAGCGAGATCGAACGTCGCGCGCACGTTGCCGGTTCGCGTGTCGAGCGTGCAATCGCCGCCCGACTGCACCGCACAGGTCGCGCCGGTGATGCCGCTCGCCCATGGCAGGTTCGCGACGAGGCGCGCGCCTGCGACCGGCGCGTCGCCCGTGTAGGTCACGCGCAGGTGGAACGTGAGCGGCATGTCCGCGCCCACGCGCATGCGGTCGGTATCGAGCGCGACCGCGAGGTTGCCGCGAGCGGTCACGCTCGTGTCGAACAACGCGACGCCGGACGTCGTCGGCAGTGGCGGCCGCGCCGCAAGCGTGCGCGCGAGCACGCGGTCCGGCGCAGGCATCGCAAGCGGCTCGGGATACGACCACGCATCAAGCGGATCGGCGTCGTACGGATAGAACGCCTGCTGGCCGAGCAGGTTGCCCTGCGCATCGAGCGCAGCGAGGAAGCTCACCGAGCCCGTGAAGCGATGGCCGCGTCGCAGGTAGACGTGGAGTTGCCCGCTTGGGTCACGCAGGACCTGGCGCACCCACGAGGAAAGGATCGGCGACGCATCGCCGAGCATCCATTCGTCGACGAGGCCGCTGCCGTCGTCGTGCTGGCGCTTGAGCCATGGCGCGTAGTCGCGCTGGAACGGCACGAGCTTGTCGTCGCCGGGCAGGAACAGCGCCGTGCCGTAGCCGCTGCAGCCCGCGCCGTAGCACGGCACCCATGGCGCCGTACTCGTCCACGCAGCTGCGCCGGTCGCGGCATCGAGGCGCGCCCAGGAATAACTCGAGTCGGCGCCGGCGTAGGCGATGAACGAGCCGTCGCCGAGGCGATCGAGCGCGTCGCCGAGTGCGAGCCCGTCGAACACGTGCGAACTCCACACGACCGAGCCGTCGGCGCCGGACACGCGCAGGGCGCTCGCCTGGTTGTCGAGGAAGCCACCTGGAACGACGACGTCGCCGCCGCCGCTCGACGCGAGTACGTGCGGCGACAGCACGAGGCCTTCCATGCCCGCGTCGAGGCCTTCGTCGTGGCGCCAGAGCACCGCTCCGTCGGACGCGCCGAGCTTGTAGAGCGTTCGCCGCTGGCAGCCGAGGCTCGGCGTCTGGCAGGCGACGAGCGTCACCACGGAGACGAACGCGTTGCCCGCGTCGTCGACGACGGGCTCGGATACGTAGGGGCAATACGACGCGTCGGCATCGCGCAGCCAACTCGCCCAGCGTCGCTCGCCGTTCGCGCTCGCGTACGCGGCGACGCGGACCCAGCCCGCGTTGCTGCTGCATCGGCCGGTGTCGCCGATGACCTGGGCGACCGCGAGGACGCCGGGCGCTGACGCGATCGCCGGCCGCGCACGCAGCACTGACGCCGCGAAATCGCCGCCGGGCGACGCAATGGCGTCGTCGATCTGCCACAGCGCGGCGCCGCTCGCGCCGTCGATCGCGCGCAGTTGCAGGCGCGGCCCATCGACCTGCTGGCTCGCGCCGGCCTCGAGCACGTGCCCATCGTCGTCGAGCACGCTCGCGGTATCGATGCCGTGCTCGATCGCAGCTACTTGTACCGACGCCGCGACCGCGCCGCTCGCGAGGTCGATGCGTTCGTCGATCGCACGCGCGATACCGGGTGCGGTCGCGATCGGGCGCGAGAGCACGCGCGCCTGCGCGCCGCCGCCTGGGCCGAAGCCGAACGGCAGGCGAGGGCCATCCGCGTAAGCGACGCTCCAGACGATCGCGCCGCTGTCCATGTCGAGCCGGGCGCGCACCGACGACGTCGCGACGAGCAGTGCATCGTCGATCACGTCGACGCTGCGGATGTCGGCGAGCGGCGTGCTCCAGCGCGTGCTGCCGTCGCCAGCAGCAAGGCGCGAAACGGTGTAGGCCGTGGCGACGATCGGTTCGGCTGCCGCGCCGCCGAGGCGGACGATGCTGCTGCCGGCGAAGTCGCTCCATGCCGCATGGCCATCGGCGGCATCGAGGGCATGCAGCTGAGACCCGGCGCGGACATAGACCTTGCCCGCGCCGGCCGCGACCACGCCGCCGCTATCGCCTGGCGTCGCCGCCTCCCATTGCAGGTCACCGTCGTCGCCGTACTTGCGCGTGCGCACGGTGCCGTCACCGAGGGTCGACGACACGTAAAGATCCTTGGCGTCGACGGCGAGGCCGCCGACCGCGCCGTTGCCGACGCGCGACAGGCTGCGCTGCCACACGACGTCGCCGCTCGCCGCGTCGAGCACGTCGAGGTGGGTGTACCCCGCGCTCGCGATGCGCCCGGACGGAAGGCGCGCGAGCCAGCCGGCCGGCAGCGCGCGCGACCAGCCGGTTTGCCCGTCCGCGTCGACGTGCACGACGCGGTTGAATCGATCGTCCTCGAGCGGATCGGCGAGCGCGAACGTGGCGCCGCCGTCGGCATCGGCGAGCAGCGCGGCGATCGTCTGCGGCGCCGCCGATGCACCGAGCGCGTAGTGCCAGCGGACGCTGCCGTCCGCGCGCACGCGCACCACCTCGACGTCGAGCGTGCTCGCGGCGAGCGCGCCGTAGACGACCTCGCCGTCGTCGGCGAACGCGACGGCCGCGGCTGGCTTGCCCGATGCCGGCGCAGGCACGAAGGCATCGAGGGTCGGTGGCGCGGACACGACGGCGTCGCTGCGCCAGAGCTCGCCTGCGGCGAGCGGAGCCGCGAGCGCGAAGCCCGCGATGACGACGCCTGCGGCGGCGGTGCACCTCATGGCGGATCCCCCGATGATCTCTCTTCGGAACCGACGCAGCCGCGCCCTTCAGCGTCGCAGCGCGCGACCGCCGCGATCACTCCTCGGGCACGACGCCCAGATACGCGCCGGCGGCGCCGACCGTCGCCCAGAACTCGGCGGCGACGCCGAACGAGCGCTCGAACAACGTCTCCGCGGTGGCGCGGTCGCCGTTGAGCAGGTAGAACGCGCCGATCTCGGCGAGGCCCTTCTCGTCCTTCGGATTCTTCGCCGCGAAGGCGTCGAACAGCGGCTTCGCCTTCGCCCATTCGCCCGCCTCGCGGTAGACGCGCGCGATGCGGAATTCGTCGCTGTCCTCGTGGTCGCCGGCGAGCAGGCCGTCGAAGATCGCCTGGCCTTCGGACTTGCGGCCGCCGAGGTAGAGCACGCGACCGATCGCGATGCGTTCCCAGCTGCCGTCCTTCGCCTGCACGCGCGCGACGTCGAGCAGCGCGCGCGCGGCGTCGTCCTTCGACTTGCCCTGGAACGTCGACGCGCCGACCTTCTGCGCGGCGTAGCCGACGCCGACACCGGCGACGAACAAGCTGGCGGCGATGGCGACGGCGATGCGGTTCTTCATGCGATGGCACTCCTTTCCGTGGGAGCGCGAAGCATACGGACTCGCCGCCGCGGCCTCCACCGCCGCGCTTCAGTCGAAGTCGAACGTCGCGCAGAACACCGTGTCGGCCGCGCCGCAGTAGCGTTGCTGGCGCTCGTACGCGCCGAGGTCGCGGTCGCCGTCCTGGTCGGGCACGCTCGCGATGTCCTGGTCGTGCGGGTTGCCGTCGAGGTCGCGGTCGTCGCCGGCGACCGGCGGCGCGACGTCGATCGCGAGCGAGTTCGGCCGCAGGTGGTAGTCGCCCTGCGCGACGTCGACGAACGACGGGTCGCCTTGCACGATATGGGTGCCGCTCGCGAGCGAAGCGGTTTCCATCGACAGGATGTAGTCGAGATCGAGGTTCGACGGCGAACCGCCGAACAGCACGCTCGACGCCGGCCCTTGCGCGAAGATGCTCTCGCCGACCGTGAGCCGGCCGTTCGCGCGGATGACTACCCCGGACGGACTCTGGTTGCCGGTGAACGTCGCATTATTCACGGTCAGGTCTGTGCCCGAGTCGGCGAGCACGAGTTCGTTGCGCATGACGTTGCCGACGAGCAGCGCGTTCGACACGCTCGCGATCGTCGTTTCGAACGCGCCGCCGCCGCCGACGAGGCGCAGCGCATGCTCGCCTGTGTTGTTGCGCAGGCGCAGGCGGTCGAACGAGCCCATCGCGAACGTCTGCATCAGGATCGTCGATCCCGCGGTCGCCTGGCCGGCGGTGTTCTGCGCGACGTTGTGGTCGATCGAATTGCAGCTCTCGCTGGTGCAGGCGACGACGTTGGACGGCAGCGCGACCTGCGTGCAGTCGGCGTTGTCGGTGTAGGGACGCAGGCTGATGAAGCTGCCCGTGTAGCCGTCGAGCGACGTGCTGTCCTCGTCGGCGTAGATCGCGCTGCCTTCCTGCGCCGTGTTGTCGGTAAGGCGGTAGTCGATGCCGCACAAGGTCGCGAAGCTCTGGTTCGGCCCCGCGTCGGGTTGCAGGTAGACGCCGCCGCCGGTCTGCGTAGCGCTGTTCGCGCGGATCATCACGGGGTTCGCCGCATCCGTCGCGAACAGGCGCACGATCGCGTGCTGGCTAGCGCCGGAGCCACCGAAGATCGCCACGCCGCCGCCGTACAACGCGCTGTTCTCGTACACCAGGCCCGCGTACTCGGCGATCCGGTAGCCGGGCGAGCCGAGGTCCGCGCGCGCGGGGCCTATCACTTCGAGTCCGCCGCCGTAGCCGCCGACCGCTTCGTTGAACGCGAGCCACACCTGCGGCGCGGTGATCGTCAGCACCGCATTGCCTTCGATGCGCACACCGCCGCCCGAGGTCGTCGCCGTGTTGGAAAGGATCTGCGTCTCGGTGCCGAAACCGAGGTAGGCGACGCCGCCCGATGCGTTGAAGTTGATGCCGCCGCCGTAGCCGGCATGGTTGGAGGAAATCGTCGTGTGGTCGATCGTCAGCGCGCCGGTGCCGGCGAAGTCGATACCGCCGCCGGCCGCACTGTCGGACGGATGGCCGCCCGAAATCGTGAGGTTCTTCAGGCGCACGTGCGAATCGCCGCGGATCGTCAGCACGCTGTGGCCGCTGCCGCCGTTGATCGTCGTGTTGCCGCTCGGCTGCACGTAGTTGCAGGCGGGCACGCCTTCGATCGTGATCGACATGCCGTCGATGGCGAGGGCCTGGTTCGCATAGGCCTGGTTGTCCGCGACGAGGATCTCCTTGTTGCCGCCGAGGTCGCTGGCGGCCGCGGTGAGCGCGGCCGCGATCGTCGCGTAGTCGCAGCCGGCGCCGACGTGGTACTGCGTCGCGTGGCTCGGCGACGCGAAGGCGAGCGCGCCGATCAGCGTCGCGCCGACGAGACGATCGTGCAAAGCGTGCATGGACATGGCGCCCTCCGCAGGTGGACGACGCGAAGAACGCCGCTCCACGCCGCGCACGGACAAGCGCGGCGAATCCTGTCGCGAAGCTGACGAAATCGTGCTTCAGTCGTAGTCGAACGTCGCGCAGAACACCGTGTCGGCCGCGCCGCAGTAGCGCAGCTGGCGTTCGTAGGCACCGAGGTCGCGCACGCCGTCGAGGTTCGGCACGCTCGCGATGTCCTGATCGTGCAGGCGGCCGTCGAGATCGAAATCGTCGCCGCCGACCGCCGGCGCGACGTCGATCGCGAGCGACGTGGGCATCAGCCGGTAGTCGCCGGTGGCCACGTTCACGAACGCCGGATCGCCGTGGATCACGTGCGAGCCCTGCGCGAGCGAGGCGACTTCCATCGACAGCAGGTAGTCGATCGTGAGGTTGTCCGGGTTGCCGCCCGTGTATACGAGCGTGGTCGTCTGGCCCTGCGCGACGATGTCGTCGAACAGGTCGAGGATGCCGTCCGAATGCACTACCGCGGAGCCGATCTGGTTGCCGCTGATCGTGCAGTTGGTGATCTTCGTCCGCGTCTGCGAATCGGCGATGACGAGGTCGCCGTCGACGACGTTGCCGGCGACGAGGCTGTCCGACAGGTAGCCGTTGCTCGGATTCACCGAGCTCGCCGAATCGTTCGCGACCAGGCGCATCACGTGCGCCCCATGGTTGTCGAGCACGCGCGTGTGGTCGACGACGACGGACGCGTTGCTCTGCACGAGGATCGTCGAGCCGGGCACCGCCTGGCCCGACGGATTCTGCGCGAGGTTGCCGTCGATGAGATTGCAGTACGGCGACGTGCATTCGACCGCGCCGAACGACGACGGTGGTTCGGCGCCGCCGCATGCCGGCGTGGTGGCGTGGATGCGTTCGGGCCCGAGCGAGACGCTGGCGCCGTGATAACCGGTGATCGCGTCGTACTGCTCGTCGGCGTAGACCGCGCTGCCTTCCTGCGCGACGTTGCCGCTGAGGCGGACGTCGCCGCCGCAGATCGACGCGTCGCCGCCGCCAACGCCGGCATTGGGATGGGCGTAGATCGCGCCGCCGACGTGCGCGGCGACGTTGCCGTCGAACCACAGCGGATGCGTCGCATCGGTCGTGAACAGCAACGCGAAGCCGTCCTGGTTGTCGCCGCTGCCGGCGGTGACCGCGAGGCCGCCGCCGTACTGCGCGGTGTTCCCGTACAGCAGCGCGATGTACTCGATCAGCCGGTAGCCGGGCGAACCGATGTTCGCGCGCGCCGGGCCGATCACCTCGATGCCGCCGCCGTAGCCGCCTTCGGCGTCGTTGTACGCGATCCACACCTGCGGGTCGACCACGCGCATCGAGGCGTTGCCTTCGATGCGGATCCCGCCGCCCGACGTCGTCGCGGCATTGTGGGTGATCAGGGTGTCGTAGTTGATCCACAGCTCGGCGACGTCGCCGGCGCCGCCGGCGCCATTGAAGTTGATGCCGCCGCCGTAGCCGGCGCGGTTGTTGGTGATCGTCGAACTGCCGATCTTCAGCAGCCCGGTACCGACGAAGTTGATGCCGCCACCGACGCCGCTCGCGGTGTTGTCGCCCTCGCTGATCGTGAGGCCGCCGAGCCAGACCTGCGAATGGCCGCTGATCGTCATCACGCTCTTCGCGCTGCCACCGCTGCCGCTCAGGATCGTCGTGCCGCTGATCGAACTGTCGACGCAATCGTCGACGCCACCGTAGAGGAACACGTTCTGGTCGTGGATCTGGATGTCCTGCGCGGTGTACGCCTGGTTGCGCGCGATCCAGATGAAGTCGGCCGGGCTGCCCGGATTCGCGCGTTCGGCCTCGAGCGCGGCCTGGATCGTGGCGTAGGTGCAGCCCGCGCCGACGCGCAGATGGTGGATCGCGGCATGCACGGGCACGGCGACGGCGAACACTACGATCGACAGCGCGAGGCGGACGGCGGACATCACGGCATTCCCCAGGACACCGGCGGATCGCCGGCAGCGCGTGGAACGCCGCTTCGCGCACGCGCCGGACAGCGCGAGGGAAATCCCGCCGCGGGCTACTCGATCGCGCGCAGCGCGGCTTCGGCCGCGATGATCGACGCGGCTCCGGCGACGTCGTAGCGGCGACTCGCCTCGAGCGCGCGCTCGGCCCAGCCGCGCGCGCCGGCCCGGTCGCCGCGGCGGCGCAACGCCTCGGCGTGCACGAGCCAGAGGTAGGGTCCGCTGCGCACGTCGCGTCGGCCGAGCACGTGCTCGAACGCATCGGCCGCGCGCGTGCTCGCGGCGAGCGCGCCGGCGTCGTCGCCGCGCGCGAGCGCGAGCCGCGCGAGGCCGCCCTCGGCGAGCGCGCCGGTGACCAGCGCGCGGCCGTGCTGCTGCGCCAGCACTTCGCGGAACTCGCGTTCGGCGGCGTCGCGTTCGCCGCGCTCGAGCAGGAAACGGCCCCAGCGTTCGCGCGCGTCGAGCAGGGTGCGCGCGTCGGCGCTCTCCTTCTCGATGCGCTCGTCGAGCGACGCCTTGATCATCGCGCGCGCGTCGTCGAAACGGCCGACGCGGTCGTAGGCGTCGCCGAGGATGAGGCGGTTGCGGCGCAGTTCGTAGTCGACGCCGGGGCGCGCGACGTAGGCGCGCTGCGCCGCCTCGAGCAACGGGATCGCCTCGGCCGCGCGTCCTTCCGCGGCGAGGCACGAGGCGTAGAACTCGCGCGCGTACTCGTCGTAGGAGTCGGTGTCCCAGTCGGCCGGGATCAGGGCGAGCAGGTGGTCGAACAGCGCGTGCGCGCGCTCGCGATCGCCTTGCCGGTGCACCATCCAGGCGTGCTGCGCCGCCGGTACCCACGCGGTGCTGTGCTCCTCGCCGTAGGTGCGCCGCGCGAGCTCGGCGCTCTGTTCGTACGCATGCTCGGCGCCGGCGTAGTCGCCCTGGTCCTCGCGCACGGCGGCGAGGCCGGGCAGGATCAGCTGCTGCAGCTCGCGGTCGTCGCGGCGATGGCTCGCGGCCGCAGCGTCGATCGCGCGCAGGTAAGCCTGCTCGGCCGCGCGTGGATCGTCGCCGGCGCGGCGGAAGCCGAGCATGCCGAGTACGTGCACGTAGCCGGGGTCGGTCGGCGCGACGCGCGCGTACAGCGTGATCGCGTTGTCGAGCGCCGTTTGCGACTCCTCGCGTTCGGCCGCGCTCGTGTTGAACAGGCCCGCGCGGATGCCCCACCAGCGCGCGCGCTGCACCGCGCGGTCGAGTCCGGCGCGGTGGATCAGCGGGTCGGCCTGTTCGAGCAGCCGGCGCGACGCGGCGTAGTCGTTGCGGTCGCTCGCGTGCTGCGCGTCGTCGAGCAGGCCGTCGACGATCGCCGGGTGCGCGTCGCCGAACGCGCGCCGCGCGAGTTCGACCTGCTGTTCGTGCAACGAGCGGTAGCGCGCGTCGTCGCCGAGTTCGCGGTAGATCGACGCGGCCACGCCGAGCAGTTCGACCTGCGTCTGCGCGTCGTCGCCGAACTCGCGCGCGATGCGCGGTGCGGTCGCGTCGAGCAGCTCGCGCGCGCTCACCTGGCCGCGCGGCTTGTCCTGCGCGACGCGCGGATCGCTCGCGCGGAACATGTCGATGAGGAAGTCCTTGATCGTCGCCGCCCGGCGCGCCTGCCCGCGCGCGACGTCCGCCTGCCACAGCGCGACGCCGAGCACGGCGACGATCGCGACAAGCACCGCCGTCGCCGCGGCGACGCCGCCGCGATGGCGCGCGACGAACTTGCCCGCGCGATAGCGCCGCGACGGCGGATGGGCGAGCACGGGCTGGCCGTCGAGGTGGCGCTGCAGGTCGTCGGCGAGCGCGCCGGCGCCGGCGTAGCGCCGCTCCGGTTCGGCGTCGATCGCGCGCAGCACGATGTTGTCGAGGTCGCCGCGCAGCGCGCGCCGCAGCGCGACCGGCGCCAGTGGCGCGTCGGTCGCGGCGGCGTGCGCCTGCGCCGACAGCGTGCGCGTGTCGCCCGGTTCGCGGCGGCGGCCGGTCAGCAGTTCGCCGAACAGCACGCCGAGCGCGTAGACGTCGGTCGCCGCGGTCACGAGGCCCTGGCGGAACTGCTCGGGTGCGGCGTAGGCAGGCGTCATCGCGATCGCGTGCGTGCGCGTCGTGTCGCGCGGATCGTCGGCGTCGAGCAGCTTGGCGATGCCGAAGTCGAGCAGCTTCACCTCGCCGTCGTCGGTGACGAGCACGTTCGACGGCTTGAGGTCGCGATGCACGATGAGCGCGCGGTGCGCGGCCTCGACCGCGCGGCAGACCGCGACGAACAGCTGCACGCGCGCGCGCAGGTCGAGCCTGCGCGTGCGCGCGTAGTCGGTGATCGGCACGCCGTCGACGAGCTCGAGCGCGATGTACGGCACGCCTGCCTCGGTCACGCCGCCCTCGATGAGGCGGGCGATGCCCGGATGGCGCAGCTGCGCGAGCGCGCGCCGTTCGCTGCGGAACCGGCGCTGTTCGTCGGCGGTGTAGATACCCCGGCGCAGCAGCTTGAGCGCGACCACCTGCTGCACGCCCGCCTGCTCGCGTGTCGCGCGGAACACGATCGAGCTGCCGCCTTCACCGAGCCGTTCGCCGAGCACGAACGGGCCGATCGTCGCGCCGTGCACGGCGATCGGCACCTCGGCGTCGGCGTCGCCGACGCGGCCGAGCAGGTCCTCGAACGCGGCGTCGAGCGGTGCGTCCTGCGCGGCGTCGGCGGCGAGCATGCGTTCGAGCGTCGTGCGCGCCTCCGCGGGGCAGTCGGCGAGCCAGGCGGTGCGTTCGTCCGGCGCGAGCGCGAGCGCGTGTTCGAACAGCTCGCGCAGATTCGGCAACGGCTCGGTCATCGCGGATTCCTGCGCGGACGTTTCCCGGCGCACAACGCCGCTTCGCCCGCCGGCTGGACATGCATCCGGCGGGCGGGCGGCGGGCCCGCGGCCAGTGTAGCGGCGCTGCGATTCGCGCGGCGCGCCCTAGGGCAGCGGAAACGCGACGACGCGCACGCCGGCGCGCGGACGTTGTGCTAGCCTCGATGCGTCGAGGCGGCGTCGCGCCGCCATCCGGCACATCGGAGAGGCCATGCGCGCATCGTTGCTCGCGATGTTCGTCGCCGCCGCATCGATCGCCGCCGCGCCGGTGGTCGCCGCGTCGACCGCGCCCGCGCCGTCGGCCGACGACGGCAGCTGGTTCGCCTCGGGCGGCCGCACGCGGATCGAGTTCAACCCGGATGCCTTGCGTCGCTTCGATCTCGCGATCGAGCGCGTCGACGGTGCGCTCGATCGCGTCGAGGGCGTGCCCGGCCTGCGCTACGACGCGAGCGAGTTCGCCGCGCTCGCCGCGAGCGACCTGCAGTTCAACCATCACGGCGCGGCGCTGAGCGGCATCGGTGGCGGCGCGCTGCGGCACGCCGGCGGCCTCGTGCTGCGCCATCGCGGCGAGTCGTTCGACCTGCGCGGCTTCGCGCTGCGCGCGAGCGCGGACACGCGCCTCGGGCTCGATCTCGTCGACGCGCAGGGGCGCGCCTGGTTCACCGCGGACCACGCGCACTACGGCTTCGAAGGCGATGGCGATGCGCGCGACGTGTTCGCGATGCGCCACATGAACCTGCGCCTCGCGCCGCGTCTCGCCGCGCTGCTCGGCGCGCGCCCCGGCGCGGTGGTCGGCGGACTCGACCTGCACGCATCGACGTCGGCCGTGCCCGCGCTGGCGCCCGCGGGCGGCGTCTGCAACGCGCCGTGGCCGGGGCCCGGCAATCCCGCCGGCATCTCGATGATCTACGGCGCGACGACCTGGACCGGCTGGAGCGATTCGGTCTACGTCAAGCGCGACAGCGGCGACTGCACGCCGTCGAGCACGAGCTGCCGCATCGTCGTCAACGCCGATTCGACCTTGCGCAACAGCGGCGCGACCGCGGTCGCGTGGTACGAGAAGTTCAACCGCAACCAGCCCGGCGCGGAAGGCGTGCCGCAACCGCCGTACGCGAACGACCAGCACCCGTACCTGATCTGGAACCTCTATCGCGTCGACTCGGCCGGGCGCATCCGGCAGATCGGCGCGTCCGGCGTGAAGCACGCGTTCTACACGGTCAATTTCGCCTGCACCGACCCGGGCTGCGGGCCGGGCCACGTGATCTATCCGCAGTGCGAGGACACCTATTCGAACTACAACAACGACGGCAGCACCTACCTCGGGCCGCGTTCGGAGATCGTGCCGCACACGGCGGTGTGGGGCCGCTGCGGTTCGGTCTACGACGCCAACTGCGACGGCGTCAACGACGACGGCTCGGGTGCGCAGGACCTGTTCCAGTACCGCATGCTCGTGGACGAAAGCGACCTGCTGCCGCCGAAGTCGACCGGCGCGCGCTACTACCTCGAATACTGGTACGTCGTGCGCGACGACGATGCGATCTACGATTCGATGGCCTACCGCGAAGTCGCGTTCACGAAGTCCGACCTCGGCACGACGCCGCCGTCGGCCGCATGGGACGTCGACCTCGTCGGCGACGTGCCCGCGGGTGCGGACTACCACGACGGTCCCGCGCTCAACCACTGGCTGAGTCCCGCGGTCGCGCTCGTCAACGCGGTCAACACCGAACTCGCGACACCGCTCGGCCGCGTGCGCGTCGCGGTGCGCGTGCGTGCCGCCGGCAGCGGCCACTGGCGCTACGAATTCGCGCTCGCGAACTTCGACTACGCGCACGCGCAGGTCGATCCCGCGCATCCGACCGAGCCGAACCTCCAGCTCGACGCCAATCACGGCTTCGTCCGCTTCAGCGTGCCGCTCGCCGCGGGCACGACGGTCAGCGACTTGCGCTTCGACGATGCCGACCTCGACGGCGGCAACGACTGGAGCGTCGCGACGACGACGAACGCGGTGACCTGGAGCGCGCCGTCGGGCGCGAACAGCCTCGACTGGGGCATGCTCTACCACTTCGAGTTCGTCTCGACCGCACCGCCCGCCGACATGGACCTCGGCCTCGTCGGTACCGCGACGACGAGTGAAGGCGAGCTGCCGTACGTCGTGCCGATCCGTTTCGGCGACACGATCTTCGTCGACGGCTACGACTGGATCGAGTGACCGCCCCGCGCGGCGACGGGCCGAACGCCTTCGACTGACGCTCGCGGCCGCGGCGCGGCGCGTCCCGTGCGCCCGTCCGATGCGGCGCAGCTTGCGGCGGCCGCGCGGACCGCTAGAGTCGGCGCGGGAGGAGCGCCATGGACGAGCGAAAGAAGAAGGCCGGCGCGCGCGGTCGCTGGATCGGCGCGCTGGTCGACGGCCTGTACGAGAACGCAGGCGGCATCGTGGTCGGCCGCTACCTGCGCATCGCCGCGGCGTTGCCGCTCGGCATTGCGGTCGTCATGCTCGCGGTCGCCTGGCACACCGGTCCGCAGGCGCACCTCGACGCGGCGCGCTACGCGAGCTACACGGCGCGCGCGCAGGGCACGCTCGTGGAAAGCTGGATCGCGCTCGACTTCGATCCCGACGATGTCGGCGACAGCGACTTTTGGCAGCGGCCCGCGCGCGCGCTGCCGTGCATGGTCGTCGCCTACGCGGGCGACTGGGGCGCGCCGATCCAGCGTGCGTTCTGCGGCGACCGCTTCCAGTTCTCCGAACGCTACGTCAACGAAGGGCTCGACGAACTCATGCCCGGCGTGCCGTTCTTCTGGCGCCGCGACGCGCGTGGTTTCGCCGTGCCGGAAATCCGCCTGAGCGACCGTGCGCGCGGCTGGCTCGCCGCCACCGCGATCGACGCGGCCGCCTACGACATGCCGCCGCTGAATCGCCCGCGCACCGCGTACGCGGCGCTGCGGTACCACCTCGATCGACCGCTCGAACACGCGATCGCCGGCTGGAGCGCGCCGGCGCCGACGTTGCCGCTCGCGCTCGATCCCGCCCGTCCGGCCGACGTCGTGCCGGCCGGCTATGCCGAAGCGATGGCGCGGCAGGCCGACGGCAACCTGCCGCTCGCGCTGATCGCGGGCGCGTTCGGACTCGGCCTCTGGTGGTACGGCATGGGCTGGCTCATGGGCGGCCTGCCGCGCGCGCCGTTGCTGTTCGCGACGGTCCTGCCGCTGCTGCTGCTGCCGTGGTGGGGCCGCCACATGCCGCTGGCGATTGCCCACGTCGATTCGCGCATGTCGCGCATCGTCAGCGACATGCTCGAGGACGTCGACCACGTGCGCCGCTTGCGCGCGAGTGCGCCGGCCGACGCGGTGCTCGCGAACGGCACGCGCGTGCAATGGACGCTCGATGACAGCGAATACAAGGCGACACTGGGCTGGCTGCGCTTCGCGCCGCCCGCCGTCGCGCCCGCGAACGCGGACGCCGCGCTCGCCGCGCTCGCCGAGGCCGTGACCGTGCAGATGCGCACGATCGGCGACGACAACCGCGTGACCCTGTTCGACCGGCTCGCCGGCATGAGCCAGGCCGGCCGTTACGACGTCGGCCTCGCGTTCGCGCCCGCCGCGCGAGAGGCGATGCTCGATCCGCACGCGCCGCGCGCGGTCGCCGACGCCGCGCACGCGTTCCTGCGCGAGTGGCTGTTGCCGCCGGTCGCGGTGCGCCGCGAAGACGGTGCCTACGACGAGCGGCGCCGCCTGCATCGCACGCTCGCCGACCTGCCCGACGCGGAGATCGCGGCGGCGGCCCGCACGATCGGCGGTGCGGAACATTGAAGGACGTTTGATGAAGAAGCGAATCATGCCCGCGCACGTCATCCGACGGATCGAGCTTTCGCTCCCGCGCCCCACCTGGCTGGTGCTGCAGCTACTCGCCCTGTTGATGGCCACGGCCGCGGCGACGGCGACGGCGTCCGACCGCGTCGCCGACGCGCTCACCGCGCTTCGCCGGACCGATCGCGATATCGTCGAGACGCGCGCGAAAGTCACCGCGCTCGCGCAGCGATTCGAGCCGCTGCTCGCCTTCGTCGACCGCACCGGCGTCGGCCGCCTCACCGACGAGGACGTGCGTGGGTTCGACGAAGCCGCGGCGATCCTCTCGTTCTACACGAACGAACGGCGCTACACCAAGGTGATGCGTCGCGCCTACGACGAACTCGCGCGCAGGAAACTCGTCACGCCCAAGGATCGCCGCGACATGCTGGCGTACTACGTCGCGGCGCGCATGCTGGCCGATGCGCATGCGTTCATCGACCTTCCCGGAAACGCAGACTTGCCCGCGCCGCCGCGCGAAAGGGACGAGCGTGGCGCCGCCGCCGCGGCGAGCGTGTGGCGCGTCGAGGACGATGGCGCCAGCGTCGTGCGCCGCGACGTCGCCGTGGGTGGGGGCGCCCAGGTCGTGATCGTCGGATCGCCATGGTGCGGCTTCTCGCGCAAGGCGGTCGCCGCGATCGAAGCGGACCCGGTGCTCGCTGAACGCGTCCGCGCGCATGCGACCTGGGTCATCCCGCAGGGCATCGTGCCCGGTTTCGGCGAGATCGCCGCCTGGAACCGCGATCATCCGGTCGCACGCATGGCGCTCGTCTACGCACGCGAGGAGTGGCCGCAAATCCCGACGTGGGAAACGCCCGGGTTCTACGTCCTGCGTGACGGTGCGCTCGCCGCGTCCCTGCTCGGATGGCCCGACGACGCGCAGGCCGATCGCCTGCGCGCACTGCTGGCGAGTACCGACGCGGATGTGCCGGCCTCCGGCGATACTTCACGCGCGCACGAGTCACCCTGATGTCGCCGCGCGCTCTCAGGCCGACCACAACGCACGCGCCTCTCCCGCGACAATGTCGGGAAACTCCTCGGGCCAGAACAGTTTCGCGTCCGGTACGCGACGCACGCCGCGCGACGCACCGAGTGTGCGGTCGAGGTAGTCGGGATCCTGCGTCGAGAAGATCGTGTCGGCCATGCCCCAGACGATGCGCGTCGGCACGCGGCTGCGGCGCAGCGCAGCCTCGATGCCCGCGAGCGGATTCGGCGCAAGGCCGATCGCGTACGCATTCGTCAGCGCCTTGCGCTCGGGCGAGGCGACGAGCGGGCCGATGTAGGTGTCGACGGCTGCGTCGTCGGGATGGGAGGGATCGGCGTAGCAGAGGCCGCCTAGGCCCGTCGGCGAACGCGCGAGCGCCTTGTCGGCGATCCACGGCGCGAGCCATTCGTCGGCGAAGCGGCCGGCGCGCGCGAGTTCGATCACGGGCAGCACGGCCGGCGGCGGGCTGTCGGTCTCGACGTCGCAGTTGGTCAGCAGCAGGCTGCGCACCCGTTCCGCATGGCGCGTCATGAACAGCTGCGCGACCGCACCGCCGCTGTCGTTGGCGACGAGATCGACCGCACGGATCGACTGTGCGTCGAGGAACGCGACGAGCATCGCGACCTGCGCATCCGGCGTGACCGCCAGGCCGGGCGCGACTTCGCTGTAGCCGAGGCCGAGGAAGTCGGGTGCGATGCAGCGGCGCCGGTCCGACAGGCGCTCGAGCGCGCCGCGCCACTGGAACCCGTTGAGCGGGAAGCCGTGCAGGAACAGTGCGACGTCGCCGCGACCGCGCTCGACGTAGGCGATGCGACCCTGCGGCGTCACCTGCCAGCGGCGCATCGCATGGAACGCGGGCGCGTCGATCGGGCCTTCGCCGGCGGCACTCGCGCGCGTTCGCGCGTGCGGGACCGGTGCGAGGCAGCCCGCCAACGGGGCCGCGGCGAGCGCGGTGGCAGTGGTGGCGAGGAAGCGGCGACGGCTCATGGCGATGTTCCACGGTGAAGGGTGCTGCATCGTCTACGCACGCGCGCCGACCATCAATGACGCCGCGGGTCATGCGCGCATGACCTCGCAGGTCATGGCGACGCCGACCTCGCGTCCGTATGCTGCGCGCATGTCCGCAACGGCGCTCGCCGCGAAACCCGTCCCCGGCACGCGCACGCCCGCGCACGTCGGCGTCTTGCTGCGCGAATGGCGCGCGACGCGCCGCCTGAGCCAGCTCGACCTCGCGCTCGAGGCCGGGGTGTCGGCGCGCCATCTCAGTTGCGTCGAGACCGGCAAGGCGCAGCCGAGCCGCGAGATGGTCGCGCGCCTCGCCGACGTGCTCGACATGCCGCTGCGCGAACGCAACGCGCTGCTGGTCGCGGCGGGCTTCGCGCCGAAGTATCCGGAGACCGCGCTCGCCACGCCGGAGATGGCGCAGGTGCGCCGCGCGATCGAGTTCATCGTCGCGCAGCAGGAGCCGTATCCCGCGTTCGTGCTCGACCGCCACTGGAACGTGCTGATGGCGAACCGTGCCGCCACGCGCGTGAACCGCTTCGTGCTCGGCCGCGACGGCATGCACGCGAACATGCTGCGCGCGGTGTTCGATCCGGCCGACCTGCGCGCGGCGATCGCCAACTGGGAGGAGGTCGCCGGCGATCTCATCCGCCATCTGCACGGCGTCGTCGCCTCGGCGCCGCACGACGAGGCCGCGCGGGCGCTGCTCGAGGAAATCCTCGCCTATCCCGGCGTGCCCGCGCGCTGGCGCCGGCGCGAACCCGAGCGCGCACCGTCGCCGCTGCTGACGACGGTGCTGCGTCGCGACGACACGGAGCTGCATTTCTTCTCGGCGATCACGACGTTCGGCACGCCACGCGACGTCACCATCGAGGAACTGCACATCGAAACCTGCTTCCCGGTCGACGAGGCGACGGCGGCGCTGTGCCGTCGCCTCGCGCAGGACGACGACGGCCGCTGATCAGGCGCCTTCGGGCGCGACCGCCGGCCGCGCGCCGGGCAGGTCGTTCGCGCGCACCAGGTGCAGCAGTGCGAAGCCGCCCGCGAGCAGGGCGAGGTGCAAGGTCGCGCCGCGCCACACCAACGCAGCGGGCGCGAGCTGCGCGGGCGTGAGCCACGGCGCGAGCGCGGCGGCGAGGCCGAACTCGGCGCCGCCCGCGCCGGACGGCAGGCCGGTCCACTGCGCGACGTGCATGACTACGCCTTGTGCGAGCAGGGTCACCGCGTAGGGCACGGCATGGCCGAACGCACCGAGCGCGAGCCAGAGCACGCCGTAGCGCGTCGTCCACTGCATGGTCGTCAACACGGCGAGCGCAAGCGTCGCGCGCGCGTCGCCGCGCAGCAGGCGCGCAGTGTCGTGCAGCGCCTGCGCGAGCAGCGTGTACGCGCGCGCGAAGCGGCTGTCGCGGTGGCTTTCAGCACGGCGTGCGGCCGCGCGCAGCAGCGGGCGGCGCAGCACGAAAGCGAGCAATGCGCCCGCGCAGAGCACGCCGCTGCCCGCGAATGCGGCGCGCAGCATGAGTTCGGGCAGCGCGGAGCGCAGCGCTGCGCACGCAGCGAGCGGCAGCGCGATCGCGAAGAACAGGGCATCGACGATCTGGTCGGCGGCGGCGACCGCGGTCGCCGCGCTCGTCGTCGCCCCGGCGCGGCGCAGCAACAGCACGTTCGCCGCATAGCCGCCGAGCCCGCCGGGCGTCGCGAGGAAACCGAAGTCGGTCGCGAGCGAGACGAGCAGCGATTGCAGCGCACGCAAGCGGAGGCCGACCCCGTGCGCGAGCACGGCGAGCTTGGCCGCGCGCGCGAGCCAGCCGAACAGCGTCACGCCGAGGATCGTCGCGAGCGCGCTGGCCGGCACATCGCGCAACGCGCCGAGCGCGGCGCGGCCACCGAGCAGCAGCGGCACCGCGAGCGTCGCGAGCAGCGCGAGCGCGAGCAGCAGCGGCCGATGCACCGAGCGCACGTCAAGTCGATCCGCGCGTCGGCAGCGCGACGACGCGACGCGCGGCGATTTCGCAGGCGACGCCGGCGTGCGCGATCGCGGCCGACTTCGTCAGCGCTTCGCGCCGTGCGAGCAGCGCGGCCAGCACGCGGCGCCAGCCGTCGAGGAGGTCCGCGTGCGCGGCATCGGCGGGATGCAGCGCGACGCGCAGCAACGGTGCCGCCTGCCACGCGCGCGCGGCGAGCGGCAGCCAGGCGCGGCTCGCGCGCCGACGCCAGGCCGAACGCGCGGACGCGCCGAGCGCGGGTGCGGCGATGCTCCAACGCCGCCGGACGTCTTCGAGCGTGGCGTGCGTGCTGGTCCAGCGCAGCGCCGTGCGTGCGAGCGCCGTGCGCGCGCCGTCGCCGGCCAGCCACGCCGGTGGGACGAAACCCTGTGCGCTCCAGCCGCATTGCGCGAAGCGCTGCAGCCCGGCGTCGATACGCGCGGAGGCTTCCGCTTCGTCGAGCGCGGCGAACTCGCCTTCATCCGCGGTCAGCACGCGCCGGCGCAGCCGGTCGAGCACGCCGTGCGGTGGTCCCGCCTCGTCGAGGTGCACGAGGCCGTGCAGCGCGACTTCGTCGCCGCGATCGACGCGCGCGTCGATCGCGCGGCGGAACGCGGGATCGGCATCGATCGGGCCGCGCCGGTGCCAGTCGGGCACGACCAGCAGCGTGAGCGGCGGCGCGCCGATCGCGTCGACGAGCGCGAGCAGGCGCTCGCATGCGGGCCAGGTCGCCGGCGCGACGTCGTGGATCGCGATGCACAGGCGCGGCGTCACGCGGCCTCCGCGACCGCGTCGTCGCGCGCGCATGGCGCACGCACGAGTTCCGCGTAGCGCGCAAGCTGGCGCGGCAAGGTGCGCTCCCACAGGTAGTCGCGCGCGACGCGATGGCGCGCGAGTGCGCTCATCGCGGCGCGGTCGCGCACGTACAGCGTGCGCACCGCGTCGGCGAGCGCGGCCGCATCGGCGCGTGCGGCGACGACGCCGACCGATGCGTCGACGAGTTCGTCGATCGCGCCGCCGCCGAGCGCGACGACCGGGCGCGCGCAGGCCATCGCCTCGATCACGACGAGGCCGAACGTCTCGTGGCGGCCCGCGTGCACGAGCGCGTCGGCGCTGGCGAGCAGGCGCGCGAGCCGCGTGCCGTCCTGCTGGTAGGGCAGCATCGTCGCGTGCGGCGCGAGGCGCTGCTCGCGCTCGCCGCCGACGAGCAGCAGGTGGTACGGCGCACCGAGCCGCGCGAACGCGTCGAGCAGCAGCGGCACGTTCTTCTCGGCGGCGAGCCGGCCGGCGAACACGAGCACGCGCGCGTCGGCATCGAGGCCGAGCTGCGCGCGCAGGCCGGGGTCGGCCCGGCACGGATGGAACACGCGGCCGTCGACGCCGAGCGGTTGCAGCGCGATGCGCTCGACGCCGAGGTCGGCGAGGCGCTCGGCGATGAGCCGGCTCGGCGCGAACACGCAGTCGAAGCGCCGGTACAGGTTGCGCAGGTACGCGCTCGCGGCGCGACCGAGTGCGGGCGCGACGCGGTCGCCGAGCAGGCGCGCGAGGTCCGAATGCGCGAACGCGGTCGCGGCGACGCCGAGGCGGTCGGCGACGCGCAGCGCGAGCCAGGCGAGATGATAGGGATCGGCCGCCTCGATCACGTCGGGGCGCAGTTCGCGCAAGGTCGCCGTCCATTCGCGCAGGCGCAGCGGCACGCGGTAGCCCGCTCCGAACGGGATGCGCGGGCTCGCCAGCTCGATCAGGCCGGGTGCGTTCGCCGCGGTGCGCGGTCCGGGCACGACGAGGGTGTGGCGCACGTCCCGTTGCGCGGCGAGGAACGCGCGCTTGGCGAGCAGGTAGCGCTTCACCCCGCCGCTGTGCGGGGCGAAGAACAGGGTGAGGTCGACGACGTGCATCGCGCGCTCAGGTCTGCACGCCAGCGCGACCGTTCTCGACGTGGAACGTGCGCATCTTGCGGGCGGCGCTGCGCGGGTCGGTCGCGTCGTCGAGCGCGACGAAGTCGCTGCGCCACGCGTCGTGGCCGATGTCGCAGCGCAGGTAGCCGCGCCGGCGGCCGTCGTAGGCGCGCACGTGCGGGTTGAGGTCGAGATCGCGCACGCGTGCGTCGTGGTCGTCGCCCTGCGAGCTGATCGAGGTGCCGACGAACTCGGTCGCGATCGTCGCGCTGTCCGGGTCGGCGAAGTCGGCCTTGAGGTCGCAGGCGTAGAACGCGTGCACGTCGCCGCCGAGCGTGACGACGTTCGGGATGCGCCGCTCGGCGACGTGGCCGAGCAGGTGCGCGCGTGCAGCCGGATAGCCGTCCCAACCGTCGGCCCAGACGCGCGGCGCGCCGGCCTCGTCGCGCGAGACGAACGGCGCGACGAGCGTCTGCTGCGCGACCACGTTCCAGCGCGCGTCGCCACGCGCGAGGCCGTCGTCGAGCCAGCGTTGCTGCGCGGTGCCGAGCAGGCTGCGCGCGGGCGAGCCGAGTTCCGCGCAGGTACCGGCGTCGATCATCTCGCCGCGCTCCGCGCATGCGTGGGCGGCGCGGTACTGGCGGTCGTCGAGCAGGTTGATCGCAGCGAGGTCGCCGAAGGCGAAGCGGCGGTACATGCGCAGGGTCGCGCGCGTGCGTGCGCGCAGCGGCATGTGTTCGCACCACGCCTGGTAGGCGGCGGCGCGGCGTGCGGCGAATGTGTCGGACGGCTCGTCGTAGGCGGAAACGAGGCCGGCGTAGTCGTTGGAGACTTCGTGGTCGTCCCAAGTGACGAGCCACGGATACGCGGCGTGCGCGCGCTGCAGGTCGGGGTCGCGCTTGTAGCAGGCGTGGCGGTTGCGGTAGCCGGCGAGCGTCGATGCGCCTTCGGCGGACTCGTGGCGGCGCACCTGCGGTCCCCACGAACCTTCGTAGATGTAGTCGCCGACGTGCACGACGAGGTCGAGGTCGTCGCCGAGCATGTGCCGGTAGGCGGCGTAGTAGCCGTGCTCGTAGTGCTGGCACGAGGCGAGCGCGAGGCGCAGGCGCGCGACCGACGCACCCGCGGCGGGCAGCGTGCGGGTGCGGCCGACCGGGCTCGCGGCGTCGCCGCAGCGGAACTGGTACCAGTACCAGCGGTCGGGTGCGAGGCCGTCGAGTTCGACGTGCAGCGCATGCGCCGCGTCGGCGCGCGCGACGCCGCGACCGCTGCGCACGACGCGGCGCAGACGTTCGTCCTCGGCGACGATCCATTCGACCTCGTAGCCCTGCATCGGCAGGAACGCGGCGTCGGACTGCGCGGTCGCGATGCGCGTCCACAGCACGAAGCCGTCCGCGGACGGGTCGCCCGAGGCGACGCCGAGCGAGAACGGATAGGCGTCGAAGCGCGGCCGCGCGAACAGGCCGCCACCGAGGCCGAAGCCGGCGACGCCGAACGTCGCCGCGCCGCGGAGGATGAACTGTCGCCGCGACCAGCCGTCGCCGCGCGGTGCGTTGCGCATGCGCCCACCAGGGTCCGATATGGCGGTGCGCAGCTTCACGGTGGCGCATGAAGCTGCGATGGCGCACGCGTTGCGCGTGCGCGTCAGCCGCGTGGCAGTTGCGTGTCGCGGCGAGCCGCCGGCGTGGTTGCAGCGGCCGGCGTCGTGGTGCAGAGTCGAGGTCCGAACCGGATTTTCGCGCCGCGGCTGCACGCTGCCGCGCACCACCCATGGGCGACACGCCGCAACCACCGCACGATCCGTCCCCGCATGACGGCGACATGACGCTCGGCCAGCGCGCCGCGGTCGACGCCGTGCTCGCGTTGCACCGCGCCCGGCCCGGCGCACTGCTGCCGATCCTGCACGGCATCCAGGACGCGCTCGGCTGGGTGCCGCCCGCGGCGTTGCCGACCGTCGCGCGCGCGCTCGACCTCGGTCGCGCCGAGGTGCACGGCGTCGTCAGCTTCTACCACCACTTCCGCAACACGCCGCCGGGGCGCCACGTCGTGCGCCTGTGTCGTGCCGAGGCCTGCCAGGCGCTCGGCGCGCGTGCGCTCGAAGCGCACGCGCTGCGCACGCTCGGCGTCGACTGGCACGGCACGTCCGCCGACGGCGCGGTCACGCTCGAACCCGCGTACTGCCTCGGCAACTGCGGTTGCGGCCCGTCGCTGCTCGTCGACGAGGACGAACTGCACGCGCGCGTGACGCCGGCCGCGTTCGACGCGCTCGTCGCGGGGATGCGCCGGTGAGCGTCGTCGCACCGCCACTGCGCGTGTACGTGTCGCGCGACGCGAGCGCGCTCGCGCTCGGCGCCGAGGCGACCGCGCGCGCGATCGAGGTCGTCGCGCGCGAGCGCGGCATCGCGATCGATCTCGTGCGCACCGGTTCGCGTGGACTGTTCTGGCTCGAGCCGCTCGTCGAAGTCGAGGTCGTCGCGGGCGGCACGGCAACGCGCGTCGGCTACGGGCCCGTCGCGGCGAACGAGGTCGCGGGCCTGTTCGATGCCGGCTTCGGCAACGCGGGTGCGCATCCGGCGCGCGTCGGTGCGATCGAATCGCTCGACTGGTTCGCGCGCCAGGATCGCCTGTGCTTCGCGCGCGTCGGCACGACCGATCCGCTCAGCGTCGCCGACTACGTCGCGCACGGCGGCTACCGCGGCCTGCACAACGCGCTCGCGATGGACGGCGCCGGCATCGTCGCCGCGGTGACCGCATCGGGCCTGCGCGGACGCGGGGGTGCCGCGTTCCCGACCGGGATCAAGTGGAAGACCGTGCTCGACGCGCCGACCAGCGCCGATGGCGCGGGCTCGCCCACGAAGTACGTCGTCTGCAACGCCGACGAAGGCGACTCGGGCACGTTCTCCGACCGCATGCTCATGGAAGGCGACCCGCTCTGCCTCGTCGAAGGCATGACGATCGCCGGCTTCGCGGTCGGCGCGACGCAGGGCTACATCTACCTGCGCAGCGAATATCCGCACGCGCGCCGCGCGCTCGAAGCGGCGATCGCCAATGCCTACGCCGCGGGCTGGCTCGGCGCCGACATCCGCGGCAGCGGCCGCCGCTTCGACCTCGAAGTGCGGCTCGGCGCAGGCGCCTACATCTGCGGCGAGGAAACCGCGCTGCTCGAGAGCCTCGAGGGCAAGCGCGGCCAGGTGCGCTTCAAGCCGCCGCTGCCCGCGATCAAGGGGCTGTTCGGCCGGCCGACCGTCGTCAACAACGTGATCTCGCTCGCCTCGGTGCCGCTGATCCTCGATCGCGGCGCCGACTACTACCGCGACTACGGCGTCGGCCGCTCGCGCGGCACCCTGCCGATCCAGCTCGCCGGCAACCTCAAGCGCACCGGGCTCGTCGAAAAGGCGTTCGGCACGACCCTGCGCGAACTCCTCTACGACTACGGCGGCGGTTCGTACAGCGGGCGGCCGATCCGCGCGGTGCAGGTCGGCGGGCCGCTCGGCGCGTACCTGCCCGAGTCGCAGTTCGACACGCCGCTCGACTACGAGGCGTTCGCCGCGATCGGCGCGATGCTCGGCCACGGCGGCATCGTCGCGTTCGACGACGGCGTCGACATGCTCGAGCAGGCGCGTTACGCGATGGCGTTCTGCGCGGTCGAATCCTGCGGCAAGTGCACGCCGTGCCGGATCGGTTCGACGCGCGGCGTCGAAGTGCTCGAGCGCATCGGCGCGGGCATCGAGCGCGCGAAGAACCTCGCCTTGCTCGACGACCTGTGCGAAACCATGCGCCACGGTTCGCTGTGCGCGCTCGGCGGGCTGACGCCGGATCCGGTGGCCAGCGCGTTGCGACACTTCGGCGAGGATTTCGCGCCCTCGCGCGGGAAGGTTTAAGGTCGGTTCCCAGGAAGACCAGTATCGGAGTCGCGTCATGCTGTCCATCGCCGAAACCGATCTCGGCACGCCGAAATCGACATCCACCGGGACCGTCGCGCTGACGATCGACGGCGTCGACGTGCACGCCGCGGCCGGCACGTCGGTGCTGCGCGCGGCGGCGGAGGCGGGCATCGGGATCCCGAAACTGTGCGCGACCGACTTGCTCGACGCATTCGGGTCGTGCCGCCTGTGCCTCGTCGAGATCGAAGGCATGAAGGGATTCCCCGCCTCGTGCACGACGCCGGTCGCGGCCGGCATGAAGGTGACGACGCATGGCGCGAAGCTCGACCGCCTGCGCCGCGGCGTGATGGAGCTCTACCTTTCAGATCATCCGCTCGACGCGTTCGCCGGCGCTTTCGGCAGCGAGATGCAGCGCATGGCCGAACGCATCGGCGTCGACGAGGTGCGTTACGGCTTCGACGGAGCCAGCCACGTCGCGTCGGCGCGCGCCGACGGCAGCGACAATCCGCTGCACGCGGCGGTCGACGCGTCGAATCCGTACTTCCGCTTCGACCCCGCGCAGTGCATCGTCTGCTCGCGCTGCGTGCGCGCCTGCGACGAACAGCAGGGTACGTTCGCGCTGGCGGTACAGGGGCGCGGCTACGCCTCCGCGATCGTCGCGGGCCAGGGCGAGTCGTTCATGGAGTCCGATTGCGTCTCCTGCGGCGCCTGCGTGCAGGCGTGCCCGACCGGCGCGCTGATGGAGAAATCGCTGCTCGAACAGGGTCAGGCGACGCGCAGCGTCGTCACCACCTGCGCCTACTGCGGCGTCGGCTGCTCGTTCCGCGCCGAACTGCAGGGCGAACGGCTCGTGCGCATGGTGCCGAACAAGGACGGCCACGCGAACCACGGCCACTCCTGCGTGAAGGGGCGCTTCGCGACCGGCTACGTGACGCACCGCGAGCGCATCCTCGCGCCGATGGTGCGCGCGAAGATCTCCGATCCGTGGCGCGAAGTGGGCTGGGACGAAGCGATCGCGCACGCCGCCGCCGAGTTCCGGCGCATCCAGGCGCGCCATGGCCGCGATTCGATCGGCGGCATCACCTCGTCGCGCTGCACGAACGAGGAGACCTATCTCGTGCAGAAGCTCGTGCGCGCCGCGTTCGGCAGCAACAACGTCGACACCTGCGCGCGCGTGTGCCATTCGCCGACCGGCTACGGGCTCAAGAGCACGCTCGGCGAATCGGCCGGCACGCAGGACTTCGATTCGGTCATGCAGGCCGACGTGATCTTCGTGATCGGCGCGAACCCGACCGACGCGCACCCGGTGTTCGCATCGCAGATGAAGCGGCGCCTGCGCCGCGGTGCGCGCCTCATCGTCGCCGACCCGCGCCGCATCGAACTCGTGCGCACGCCGCACGTGCGCGCCGACCACCACCTGCAGTTGCGACCGGGCACCAACGTCGCGCTGCTCGACGCGCTCGCCCACGTCGTCGTCGTCGAGGGACTCGTCGACGAGGCGTTCGTGCGCGAGCGCTGCGAGGCCGATTCGTTCGCGCGCTGGCGCGCGTTCGTCGCCGATCCGGCGCAGTCGCCCGAGGCGCTCGAGGCGGTCACCGGCGTGCCCGCGGTCGAAGTGCGTGCGGCCGCGCGCCTGTACGCGACCGGCGGCAACGCGGCGATCTACTACGGCCTCGGTGTGACCGAACACTCGCAGGGTTCGACCGCGGTGATGGCGATCGCCAACCTCGCGATGGCGACGGGCAACCTCGGCCGCGTCGGCGTCGGCGTCAATCCATTGCGCGGCCAGAACAACGTGCAGGGCTCGTGCGACATGGGTTCGTTCCCGCACGAGTTCCCCGGTTACCGGCACGTCGCCGACGCCGCGGTGCGCGCGACCTTCGAGCAGGCCTGGGGCGTGACGCTGCAGGCCGAGCCCGGCCTGCGCATCCCGAACATGTTCGAGGCTGCGCTCGACGGCGAGTTCAAGGGGCTCTACATCCAGGGCGAGGACATCGCGCAGTCGGATCCGAACACGCAGCACGTGACCGCCGCGCTCACCGCGATGGAATGCGTGGTCGTGCAGGACCTGTTCCTCAACGAGACCGCGAAGTTCGCCCACGTGTTCCTGCCCGGTTCGACCTTCCTCGAGAAGGACGGCACGTTCACCAACGCCGAGCGGCGCGTGTCGCGCGTGCGCAAGGTGATGGAGCCGCGCGGCGGCCTGGCCGACTGGGAAGTCACGCAGCGGCTGTCGAACGCGCTCGGCTATCCGATGCACTACGCGCATCCGGCCGAGATCATGGACGAGATCGCGCGCCTCACGCCGACCTTCGCCGGCATCAGCTTCGCGCGCATCGACGAACTCGGCAGCATCCAGTGGCCGTGCAACGCCGAGCATCCGGACGGCACCCCGACCATGCACGTCGACGCGTTCGTGCGCGGCAAGGGCCGCTTCATGCTCACCGAGTACGTGCCGACGAGCGAGAAGGTGACCGCGAAGTACCCGCTCCTGCTCACCACCGGGCGCATCCTCAGCCAGTACAACGTCGGCGCGCAGACGCGCCGCACCGCGAACAACCTCTGGCACGCCGAGGACCGCCTCGAGATCCACCCGCACGACGCCGAACAGCGCGGCATACGCGACGGCGACTGGGTCGGCATCGCCAGTCGCGCCGGCGAGACGGTGCTGCGCGCGCTGCTCAGCGACCGCATGCAGGCGGGCGTCGTCTACACGACGTTCCACTTCCCCGGCTCCGGCGCCAACGTGATCACGACCGAGAACTCGGACTGGGCGACGAACTGCCCCGAGTACAAGGTCACCGCGGTCGAGGTCACGCGCGTGAGCCAGCCATCCGACTGGCAACAGCGCTTCCGCGCCGCGGACGAGCGGCAGCGCGCATTGCTCGAACAGGCCCGTCATGCGACGACCGCCGGCGATCCGCGCTGAAGAACCCGCGGGCGACGACGCGCACGCGGGCTGGGTGCGCCGTCCGGTGACACGCTCGCGCGCCGGCGTGCTCGAGCGGACCGACGACCGTGTCGCCGAGGAAGTGCCGGTCGCGCTCGTCTACAACGGCCGGCCGCACGTGGTGATGATGGCGACGCCGCGCGACCTCGACGATTTCGCGCTCGGCTTCTCGCTCAGCGAAGCCGTCGTCGCCGATGCGGCCGAACTCGAGGTCGCCGCGACGCGCACGTTGCTGGAAGGCATCGAACTCGAGCTGCGCGTGCCCGCCGCGCGCGCCGACGCGCTCGAGCGGCGCAAGCGCAACCTGGCCGGACGCAGCGGCTGCGGCCTGTGCGGCGCGCAGGCACTCGAAGACGCGCTGCGCCAGCCCGTGCCCGTCGCGGACGGGCCGTGCATCGACCCGCGCGCGCTAGAACGTGCGCTCGCGCAGCTGCAGGCGCAGCAGCCGCTCGCCGCGGCGACCGGGGCGACCCATGCGGCCGGCTGGGCCGGCGTCGACGGCGCGATCGTGCTCGTGCGCGAGGACGTCGGTCGCCACAACGCGCTCGACAAGCTGCTCGGTGCGCTCGTGCGTCGCGGCATCGACGTGCGCGGTGGCTTCGCCGTCGTGACCAGCCGTGCGAGCTACGAGATGGTGCAGAAGGCGGCCACGCTCGGCGTAGGCCTGCTCGCGGCGATCTCGGCGCCGACCGCGCTGGCGATCCAGCTCGCGACGCAGGCGCGCCTCACCCTCGTCGGTTTCGCGCGCGGCGACAGCCACGTCGTCTACGCGCACGCGGGCCGCATCCACGGCGCGGAGGACGTGCGCGCGTGAGTGGACTCGAACAGCTCGTGAGGATGGCCAACGACATCGGCGCGTATTTCCGCGCCGAGCCCGACCACGCCGCGGCGGTCGCCGGCATCGCGACGCACATCCGCCGCTTCTGGGAACCGCGCATGCGGCGACGCATCCACGCGCACGCGGCCGCGGGCGGCGCCGGCCTCGACGCGCTCGTGCGCGAGGCGATCGCCGACCTCGCGCGCGAGGATCCGGCCGCGCGCGCGTAGCGCCGGTCACGGCCCGAGCGCGAACGGGCACAGGTGCGCCCAGATCTGGCCGAGGTGGGCGACCGTGTAGATGTGGCCGCCGTTGAACAGCGTGTAATAGAGATCGTCGCCGAGCACCCAGCCCGCATTCGTGAAGCGTTGCGGATCGCCGCCGGCGCCGTACTGCGTGTAGAGCGGGTCGCTGTTGCCGAGATGGATGTCGACCGGGATCTTCGGCTGCGCGCCGCCGAGCAGGCTCGCGCAGGTCGGCGGCGGCGTGCCCGAGTCGGTGCAGGCGTACTGCTCGAGCGAGCCCGCGCTGACGCCGTAGGCGGCGAAATAGTCGGTGTTCGACAGCGCGATCGCGTGGCCGTAGTGCGCGCCCGCGGAATAGCCCCAGAGGTAGATGCGGCTGCGTTCGATGTTGTACGCGGCGGCCGCGTCGTCGAGCGCGGCGCTGATCTCCTCGATGTCGCCGGCCGCACCCCAGCCGCCCTGGGTCGAATTACCGATCGGTGCGAGCACGATGAAGCCCTTCGCGTCGACCCAGCTCGACCAGTCCGTGCGTGCCTGCTGCGCGCCGCTCGCGGTCGGCAGCGACTGCCCGCGCAGCGCGAGCAGCAGCGGTGACGCCTGCGACGGCTGGTAGCCGGGCGGCACGCGCAGGTAGTAGCTGCGCGTGCCGACGCCGGGCACGCTGATCGTGCGCGTGATGTTGCCGGGATAGCTGCCGCCGCTGCCGCCGGACGCGTCGTGCGGCACCACGCGCGTCTCGTAGCCGTCATCGAAGATCGCGTCGCCGCCGGGGCACATCGCGCCCGGCAGGCGCACCGTGGTCGCGGCGATCGCGAGCGCCGGTACGCCGACGTATGGCAGGAAGCCGAACAGCAGGGCGACGAGGTGCTTCAGGCGCACGCGCATTCTCCGCAGGGCGATGTCGGGGCACCTTAACGACCGCCGCTGGCGCCTGTCGCGGCCGGCGTCACGAAAGCCGGGCGGCCGGGGTCGGGCGGGCCGACCATACGCCCCCGTTTGCGGCAGCGCACGATGGTCAGATCGTCGAACTTGACGTTAAGATCGCTGCGGATTCGTTACAGACCCGCAAAGAAACCGTTCGCCCCAAGGAGTGCCGTATGCAGCACAAGACCCGTCGGACCAGGCTCGTCCCGTCGTTCGCCGCCCTGCCGTTGGCACTCGCGGCGGCCCTCGCGGGCCAGGACGCGCTCGCGAGCGGCTTCCAGCTCAAGGAAAACAGCGTCCAGGGTCTGGGCCGTTCCTACGCCGGCGGCGCGTCCGCGCCGAACGACTGTTCGATGGTCGCGAACAATGCGGCGGCGATCGGCGACATCGGCAGCGAAAATTGCGTCCAGGTCGACCTCAACGTCATCAATTTCAAGACGGAATTCCACGGCAGCGGCACCGACCTGCTCGGCCGCCCGCTGACCGGCAACAACGGTGGCGACGGCGGCGTGACCAAGCCGGTCCCGGCGATCTACCTGACCCACCGCATCAACGACCAGTGGTCGATCGGAGCCTCCGTCAATGCGCCGTTCGGCTTCGAGACCGAGTACGACGACCGTTCGGTGCTGCGCTACGAGGGCGTGCTGTCCAAGCTCGAGTCGATCGACCTCAGCTTCGCGACCTCGTTCAAGATCAACGACCAGTGGTCGATCGGCGGCAGCATCATCGCCCAGCGCACGAGCGCGGAGCTGACCCAGGTCGTCGACTTCGGCACGATCCTCGCCTCGCCGACGAACGGCGCTGTGCTGCCGCAGGAAGCCGACGGCTTCGGCGGCCTCAAGGGCGACGACTGGGGCTACGGCTTCACGGTCGGCCTGCTGTGGAAGCCGACCGCGAGCGACCGCATCGGCGTCAACTTCCATTCGCAGATCGACCACACGCTCGAAGGCGACGCGCGCTTCCAGGTGCCGAGCAACATCCTGCCGCTGCTCGGCGGGGCGTTCCTCAACCAGAAGGGCCAGGCCGACTTCGACACGCCGTGGTACGTGACCGGCAGCTGGTGGCACACGTTCGACGACCGCCTCAGCTTCGGTGCCGACATCAGCTTCACGCACTGGTCGAGCTTCGAGCAACTCCTGATCAAGTACTCCGATGCGGCGATGGGGCCGTTCACGCGCGCGCAGGAATTCGCGTGGGACGACACCTGGATGTACGCGTTCGGTGGCGAGTACCGCCTCAACAACGAATGGACGCTGCGTGCGGGCGTCGCCTATGACGAGACGCCGACCAACGACGTCACGCGCACGCCGCGGGTGCCGGACGGCAGCCGCACCTGGCTCTCGGTCGGCGTCGGCTGGAAGCCGAACGCGGACTGGCGCTTCGATGCGGGCTTCGTCCACCTGTGGGTCGACGACGGCACGGTCGACCACACGACGTCGACGTTCAATCATCTGACCGGTGCGTTCCAGAGCTCCGGCAACGTGCTCGGCGTGTCGGCGCAATACGTGTTCTGACGCTCGCGCATCGGATGGGGAGGGACCGGCAGGCACCTTCGGGTGCCTGTCGCTTTTTCGGGGTCGGGGAAAGGTTACGGTGTAACCGACCGAGGCCGTGACGCGCTGGTCGGGACGAAAGCATCGCCGCTTCCGCCGCTCCCACGACATCGCGCGACCACGTAGGGCGCTACGCGCACAGCGCGTGCCGCTGCCCGGCGTGATTCCTCGCATGCGAGGTGTCAATCCGACACGCGTGCCGGACCGGATCAGCCGCCCGCGTCGCGCTTGCGTTGCTGGAAGCGACGCACCTTCGCGCCGTTGCCGCACATGCGCATGCTGCACCAGCGCCGCGTCTGGTTCTTGCTCCCGTCGTGGAACAGCCAGCCGCAGCCGTCCGGCGCCGGGCATTGCTTGAGGCGCGCCGGTTCGCCGTGCTGCAGCAGTTCGACCGCGGACGCGAGCACCTGCCACAGCGGCCGCTCGAGCGCGTCGTCGTCGTCCCAGCGCCAGTGCCAGTGCGCGCCCGGTTCGAGTCGCCGGTGCGCGAGCGCGGCGGCGGCTTCGCGGTTCAGCGCGTCGAGATCCGCGGGTGTCGGCGCGCGTCCTTCGGCGCGCGCGGCGAACACGCGCTGCAGCAGGTCGCGCAGCTCTCGCGCGCGCGCGAACACGGCCGCCGCGCGCCGCGGGTGCGCGCGCGCCACGGCGGCGAGCTGCGTCGCTGTGCGTGCGCCGAGCCCGTCGTCGCAGCCGCGCAGCCATTCGAGCAGGTCGACGTAGCCGGCGAGGTATTCGCGCGCGGCGGGGTCGAAATGCGAGGTGCGCGTGTTGACGAAGTCGAGGCAGAGGCTGCCGCCGACGCGTTCGATGCGGGCGAGTTCCGCGTTCATGGCCTTCCGAGATAACCGGTAAACGCATTTTGACAGGTTTAAAAATCCGGCGCATGCTAACCATCTAAACGCGTATGGAGGGTTATCATGGGCACGACCGAAACCGATCCCGCGCGCCGTCGCATGCTCGGCGCGATGCTCGCGGCGGGCGCCTGCGTGGTCGCGCCGACCCTGCGCGCGGCGGCGCCACGCGGCATCGACGTCGTCGGCGCGCCATCGAACCTCGGCCTCAGGCCGTTGCGTCCGGGCCATGTGCCCGGCGCGTTCCGCGCACCCGCGGCGCTGCGCGCGCGGCGCGTCGTCGAGCGGCTCGGCGCGCGCGACCGCGGCGACGTCGTCGCACCCGCCTACGATCCCGCCCCCGATGCGGCGACCGGCTACCGCAACGGTGCCGGCCTCGTCGCGTACACGCCGCGGCTCGCCGAGCGCATCGGTGCGAGCCTCGACGACGGCCGTTTCGTGCTCGTGCTCGGCGGCGACTGCAGCGTGCTGCTCGGCGGCGCGCTCGCGCTGCGCCGGCGCGGCCGCCACGGCCTGCTGTTCGTCGACGGCCACAGCGACTTCTACTTCCCGCGCGTGCCGCGGCCGCTCACCGCGGCGGGCATGGATCTCGCACTCGCGACCGGCCATGGCCCCGACGCGCTCGTCGGCATCGACGGCGGCAGGCCGTACTTCGCCGAAGGCGACACCGTCGCCTACGCGTATCGCGACCACGGCACGCCCGCTGAAGTGGAGACCGAGCGCTTCGAACGCGCCGCATTCCTGCGTCTGCCGATCGAACGCCTGCGCGGACGCGGCGTCGCCGCGACGATGGGCGAAGCGTTGCTGCGGCTCGAGCGCGACGAACTGCGCGGTTTCTGGATCCACGTCGACGTCGACGTGCTCGACCCGGCCGTGATGCCTGCGGTCGACTCGCCCGATCCGGGCGGCCTGCGCCTCGCCGAACTCGAGGATTCGCTCGCGCTCGCGCTTGCCTCACCGCGCGCGCTCGGCCTCGAGCTCACGATCTTCGATCCCGACCTCGACACCGACGGACGCCTCGCCGAACGCCTCGTCGGCCTGCTCGAACGCGCCTTCGTGCGCGCGGGGCGCTTCGGCGTCACGCTGCCCGCGGCAAGGACGACGCCGCGATGGCTGCACGCGCGACGGCCCGGCGAGCGCCGCCGTAAGGACGTCAGCGGCTGCAGTCGAACGGCAACAGGGCATCCGCAGCGGGATCGAACAGCACGGCGCCGCGCTCGTCGGCGAAGGCCAGCCCCGCGGGTGTCGCTGCGGCGCCCGTCGGCACCGAGGGCAGTGCTGCGACGGCCTTCGCCTCCCAGTTCGAGGCATCGCGGCGTACCAGTTCGTAGAGCGCGCCTGCGTCGCCGAATGCGAGCGGCGACGACCCCGCGGCGAAATAGCGATGGTTCCATTCGAGCAGGGCGACGACGCCCATTTCGCCGATCGGCACGACGCGCGCCTCGCCCTTGGCGGGAACGAACGCGAGTGCGCCGTCGTTCTCGAAACCGTCGCAACCGACCAGCCAGCCGTCGTCACCGACGCGCAGCGTCGACGTCGATCCCATCGACGCGCACCACGACGACAATGCTTCGACGGAGACGCGAGGAAGCGGTTGCCGCTTCGGCGTGTTCCAGCGGATATGCATCCGCCGGCCGTCCGCGATCGCATAGGTACCGCGACGGTGATGTTCGGTGCCGCATTCGGCGAGGCGATGGTCGAGCGTGCAGCCGTAGCAGATCCGGATGCAGGTCATTCCGGTCTTGTCGCCCACGCGCGCGTCCGCTTCCCTGGCTTGCGCCTGTTCGGGCGTCTGGGCACAGCCGAACGGATCACCTTCGAGGCCGCGGCCGGTTGCGAGCGCGAGCCGCGCCACCTCGCGCACGCGCCCGGACCAGTAGCCGGACGCGACCTCGCGCAAGGCGGCCTTGGCGTCGGCGTCGGTCGCCGCGAATCCGGCGAGGGCATTGATCGCGGCTTGCGCGGTCGGCCAGTCGATCGAGCGCAACGCATGCCGCACGAGGATGGACACGCCGGCAGGGTCGCCGAAGGCGCCGATCGCTTCGGCGGCCGCTGCGCGATTGCGGAAGTCCGCGCCGTCCAGCGCACGCTCCAGCGCTGGCAGCACGATGCGGGAATGCGGCGCGAGCTGTCGCGTGCCGCCCCACGCCAGCGCGGAAACCCCGTGGTCGAGCCACTCGACGAAGACGCGCGCGCCCGCCTCCGTTCCCGTTGCGACCAGCGCGCGCTGCGCCGCGAACGCGACGCGCGCGTCGGGCGCGTGCGCATACAGGGTCAGCACGTCGGCCAGCGAAGCCGCACGCGGCCCCACCGGCGGCAGCATCTCGATCCATTCCGCCTTGCGCGACAGGGAAACCGAGGTGTCATCGAGGCGGCGGCGCAATATCGCCAGCTCATCGGCAGGGATCGTCGGAGACGCGCAGCCTTGAACGAGTTCTCCCCATTGCGACACGAGGACGTCGTCGGGCCAGGTCCGCTGCACGTCGAGGCTCTGGCGCCACAACCACGTGGTGACGGCGGCGTCGCAGCCGTTCTCCCGATGCGATGCGGGCATCGCGGCCGGTGGCACCAGTCGCGCGAGTGCGCCCGCCGTCCACTGCTCGCAGGTTACCCGCGACAGCGCGGTCCGGCTCCAGGGGTCGTGCAGCGATTCGATGAACGGTGCGGCGGCGCGAGCTCCGTTGCCGACGAGCCCGATGGCGGACAGCGCGACGGCTCGTTGTTCGGGTGTCCCGTCGCGCGCGGCCAATGCGAGGTCGCGCAGTTCGGGCGGAACCTGCGCGAAGCCATCGCCTTTGTCATTCCGGCCGCCCCGCAGTCGCTGCCCGGCACGCGGATCGGGTGCGTCGCACGGCGTGCTCGCGGCGGCGACGGACGCGCCAAGGTCGTGCGCGAGCTCGGCGGCGAGCGTGACGCCGGCCTGGTCGAGCCCGCCGATGTACGCGGGATCGTGATACTGCTGCAGGCGGGCCAACGACGACGGTTGCACCGCATTCGCGGCCGATGCCGCAAGCGCTAGCAGGATCGTCGCGCAGTGCGGCAACGGGCGTCGTAGCACGGTCGAGGCGAGCGCGCGGCCGATCATTCGCCGGACCGCGGACGCACCGTCATTCGCCGAGCGTGAGCAGCGACGCGTTGCCGCCCGCCGCGGTCGTGTTGATCGTCAACGTGCGTTCGGTCGCGAAGCGCACGAGGTAGTGCGGGCCGCCGGCCTTCGGGCCGGTGCCGCTCAGGCCTTCGCCGCCGAACGGCTGCACGCCGACGACCGCGCCGATCTGGTTGCGGTTGACGTAGCAGTTGCCGACCTTCGCACGGCGCGCGATGTGCTCGATCGTCGCGTCGATACGGCTGTGCACGCCGAGCGTGAGGCCGAAGCCGGTCGCGTTGATCGCATCGATGACCTTGTCGAGTTCGCTGCCCTTCCAGCGCAGCACGTGCAGCACCGGGCCGAACACTTCCTGGGTGAGCAGCGACAGCGACGGGATCTCGTACGCGCGCGGTGCGAAGAACGTTCCGTGCTCCGCGCCGGCGTCGAGCTTGGCCTCGTTGATCTTCTTCGCCTTGCGGTCCATGCGCGCGGCGTGCTCGACGAGGAACGTACGCGACGGTTCGTCGATGACCGGGCCGACGTCGGTCGACAGCTTGGCCGGGTCGCCGACGACGAGCTCGTCCATCGCGCCCTTGAGCATCGCGATGACCTTGTCGGCGATGTCTTCCTGCACGTACAGCACGCGCGCGGCCGAGCAGCGCTGGCCGGCGGAATCGAACGCCGACGCGAGCACGTCCTTGACGAGCTGCTCGGGCAGCGCCGAGGAGTCGGCGATGAGCGCGTTCTGGCCGCCGGTTTCGGCGATCAGCGCGGCGATCGGCGCGTTGCGCGCGGCGAGCGTGCGGTTGATCGTCCAGGCGGTCTCGGTCGAGCCGGTGAAGCACACGCCGGACACGTCGGGCTTGGTCAGCAGCGTGTTGCCGATCATCGAGCCCTTCGCCGGCACGAACTGCAGCACGGCCTCGGGTACGCCGGCTTCGTGCAGCAGTTTCACCGCGGCGCAGCCGACGAGCGTGGTCTGGTCGGCCGGCTTGGCGATCACCGCGTTGCCCGCGGCGAGGCCGGCGGCGACCTGGCCCATGAAGATCGCGAGCGGGAAGTTCCACGGGCTGATGCAGACGAATACGCCGCGGCCGCGCAGGAACAGCTGGTTCGATTCGCCGGTCGGGCCGGGCAGTGCCTCGGGCGTGCCGAACAGCTTGCGCGAGAGGGCCGCGTAGTAGCGGCACATGTCGGCCGCCTCGCGCACTTCGGAGATCGCGGCCGGGATCGTCTTGCCCGCCTCGCGCACGCACAGCGCGATGAACTCGCCGCGGCGCTGCTCGAGCAGGTCGGCCGCGTGTTCGAGGATCGTGGCGCGGCTCGCGGCCGGCAATGCGTCCCAGTCGGGCTGCGCGGCGACCGCGTTGGCGAGCGCCTTCTCGATCGTCGCGGCGTCCGCGTTGCGCGTCTCGCCGACGACTTCGCGGCGATCGCCCGGGTTCGTCACCGCGCGCGGCGCTTCGCCGGTCTTCGCGCCGGGCACGAGCGGCGCCGCGGTCCACGGCGCGCGTGGCGCGTTGACGGCTTCGGCGAGGGCCTTGAGTTCGTTGTCGTTGGCGAGGTTGACGCCCATGGAATTCTTCCTGGATGCATGGGTTGGGCTCTGCGCAAGCGCAGAGCCGCCGTAGAGGCCGACCGGCAGCGGGATGCGCGGGTGCGGCTTGGAGGAGAACGCGCGCACCGTTTCGCACGGGTCGGCGACGAGGTCGCGGATCGACACGTTCTCGTCGACGACGCGATTGACGAACGAGGTGTTGGCGCCGTTCTCGAGCAGGCGCCGCACGAGGTACGGCAGCAGGTCCTCGTGGCTGCCGACCGGCGCGTACACGCGGCACGGAGCGTCGAGGTGCTTCTCGCCAATGACTTCCGCGTAGAGGTCGGCGCCCATGCCGTGCAAGCGCTGGAACTCGAACGGTCGCTTCTGCGCGTAGTGGTGGATCGCCGCGATCGTGTGCGCGTTGTGCGTCGCGAACTGCGGATAAATGAGGTCCGCGCCGGCCGCGAACAGGCGCCGCGCACAGGCGAGGTAGGACACGTCGGTGTTCGGCTTGCGCGTGTAGACCGGGTAGCCGGACAGGCCCTGTTCCTGCGCGCGCTTGATCTCCGAGTCCCAGTACGCGCCCTTGACCAGGCGCACGCACCAGCGGCGACCGGCCTTGCGCGCGGTGTCGGCGAGCCAGTCGATCACGAACGGGCAGCGCTTCTGGTACGCCTGCACGGCGAGGCCGAAGCCGTTCCAGCCCGCGAGCGAGGCATGCGCGAACACCGCGCCGATCACTTCGAGCGAGAGTTCGAGGCGGTCCGACTCCTCGGCGTCGACGGTCATGCCGATGCCGTTCGCCTTGGCGAGCTGGGCGAGTTCGAGCAGCTTCGGCGTGAGTTCAGCGTGCACGCGCGCGCGCTTGGCGACCTCGTAGCGCGGATGCAGCGCCGACAGCTTGACCGAGATCGACGGCGCGTCGAGCACGCTGTCGAACGGCCCGCGGCGGCCGAGCGCGTCGATCGCGTCCTTGTAGGCGCGGTGGTAGCGCTCGGCGTCGGCGGCGGTGAGTGCGGCTTCGCCGAGCATGTCGTAGGAATAGCGGTAGGCCGCGTTGTCCTTCTGCGCCGAGCGGTCGAGCGCTTCCTCGATCGTGCGGCCCATGACGAACTGGTGGCCCATGATGCGCATCGCTTGGCGCACTGCGAGGCGGATCACCGGTTCGCCGGCGCGGCCGACGAGACGCTTGAACGCGCCGGTGAAGTCGCGCCGCGTCTCCTCGGCGAGCGCGACGAGGTGGCCGGTGAGCATGAGGCCCCAGGTCGACGCGTTGACGAACACCGACTCGCTCGTACCGAGGTGCTTCTTCCAGTCCGCCTCGCCGAGCTTGTCGCGGATGAGCTTGTCCGCGGTGAACGTGTCCGGGATGCGCAGCAGTGCCTCCGCCACGCACATGAGCAGCACGCCTTCCTCGCTGGAGAGGTCGTACTGGCGCATGAACGATTCGACCGCGCTCTGCTCACCCGCGCGTGCCCGCACGCGGGCGACGAGCTCGGACGCGCGCGCGAGTACGAGTTCGCGCTCGGCCGGCGGCAGCGTCGCCTGCGCGAGCAGGTCGTCGACGGCGTCGCTTTCGTCGCGCGCCCAGGCGGCGGTGATGCGGGCCCAGACGGGGTCGGGGGCGGGCGGGAGTTCGGGCAGCAGCGATGCGCTCAAGGGCCGGTCTCGGGTGCTGGGGAGCACCGGCGGACGGCGGCCGGTGCGGGGACTGGGCAAACGCCAGGATCGCCTAGTGTAGTGAGCGCGCGGCGACCGGCCAAGAACCGCGCGCGAGGGCCTGCCCGGCCCGGCCGGTGCGGCGCTTTGTCGCGCCCGGGCGCGCCGCAGCCGCCTGCGGCGCGACCCCGCGTGGTTGCCGCTGCCGCGCGCGCTCCACTATCATTGACGGGTTACGCTCCCGACGTTTGGCGCGTCCGGCATCGGTCGCGCGGTCGTCGCGGCGACCGCGCAATGGGGCGCGTCCGAGCAAAACCAGAAAGGTGATGGCGATGATTTCATCCGGGGTCCTGCGCGCCTGCCGCGCGTTCGCGGTACTCGCGTTGCTGGCGAGCGGAACGGCGTTCGCGAATCCGCAGCCGTGGCAGCTCAACATGGCTCCGGGTGCGACCTCGATCTCGCAGCGCATCCATGGCGTGCACATGCTCGCGTTCTGGGTCTGCGTAGCGATCGGCATCGTCGTGTTCGGCGCGATGATCGTCGCGATGGTCCGCTTCCGCAAATCGAAGGGCGCGGTCGCGGCGAAGTGGACCCACAACACCACGATGGAAGTGATCTGGACGGTCGTGCCGATCGTCATCCTCGTCGTGATGGCGTGGCCGGCGACCAAGCTGCTCGTCGACATGGCCGAGGCGAAGGGCTCGGACATGACGATCAAGATCACCGGCTACCAGTGGAAGTGGCGCTACGAGTACGTCGACTACTTCAAGAAGGCGTCTAGCGTGAACTTCGTGTCGAGCCTCGATGCCGACTCGAACAAGGCGCGCCAGCTCGGTTCGGGCATCGACCCGCACTCGATCAAGGACGGCGACTTCCCCAGCTACCTCCTCAACGTCGACAAGCCGCTCGTGCTGCCGGTCGGCGTGAAGGTGCGTTTCGTGATCACCGCCGACGACGTCATCCACGCATGGTGGGTGCCGAGCCTCGGCTGGAAGCAGGACGCGATCCCGGGAATCATCAACGACAACTGGACGCAGATCGACCAGCCGGGCATCTACCGCGGCCAGTGCGCGGAACTGTGCGGCAAGGACCACGGCTTCATGCCGATCGTCGTGAAGGCGGTGCCGAAGGCCGAGTTCGAGCAGTGGCTGGCCGGCCAGGAAGCCGCCGAAGCCGCCGAGAAGGCCGGCGCGACCGCGCAGGCGACGCCGGCGCCGGCATCGCAGGGCTGACGAGCAATCCGTGCGTTCACCCGTGAACGCGAAAGCATTCGACAACTTGTGCGTTCATCCGTGAACGCGAGAGCAGAGCGAAAAGCGACCATCCGTGGCCGCACTTTTCAATAGAGGTTCCAAGGCCATGGCCGCTGCCAATCCCGCGATCGATCACGACGCCCACGACGACCACGATCACAAGCCGGAAGGCTTCCTGCATCGCTGGCTGTTCACGACGAACCACAAGGACATCGGCACGCTGTACCTCGTGTTCTCGCTGCTGATGTTCTTCATCGGCGGCTCGATGGCGATGGTCATCCGCGCGGAACTCTTCAAGCCGGGCATGCAGCTCGTGCAGCCGGAGTTCTTCAACGAAATGACGACCATGCACGCGCTGATCATGATCTTCGGCGCGGTCATGCCGGCGTTCGTCGGCCTCGGCAACTGGATGATCCCGCTGATGATCGGTGCGCCGGACATGGCGCTGCCGCGCATGAACAACTGGTCGTTCTGGATCCTGCCGTTCGCGTTCTTCCTGCTGATCTCCGAGATCTTCATGCCCGGCGGCGGCCCGCAGGGCGGCTGGACGATGTACCCGCCGCTGTCGCTCGAGGGCGGCACCAACGTCGCCTTCATGATCTTCGCGGTGCACCTCATGGGCATCAGCTCGATCATGGGCGCGATCAACATCATCGCGACGATCCTCAACATGCGCGCGCCGGGCATGGACCTGCTCAAGATGCCGGTGTTCGTGTGGAGCTGGCTGATCACCGCGTTCCTGCTCATCGCGGTCATGCCGGTGCTCGCCGGCGCGGTCACGATGTTGCTGACCGACAAGTTCTTCGGCACGAGCTTCTTCAACGCGGCCGGTGGCGGCGACCCGGTGATGTTCCAGCACATCTTCTGGTTCTTCGGGCACCCCGAGGTCTACATCATGATCCTGCCGGCGTTCGGCATCGTGTCGGAGATCATCCCGACCTTCAGCCGCAAGCCGATCTTCGGATACCAGGCGATGGTGTACGCGATCGCGTCGATCGCGTTCCTCTCGTTCATCGTCTGGGCGCACCACATGTTCTCGGTCGGCATGCCGCTCGGCGGCGAGCTGTACTTCATGTACGCGACCATGCTCATCGCCATCCCGACCGGCGTGAAGGTGTTCAACTGGGTGTCGACGATGTGGGGCGGCTCGATGACGTTCGAGACGCCGATGCTGTTCGCCATCGCATTCGTCATCCTGTTCACGATCGGCGGCTTCTCCGGCGTCATGTGCGCGATCGTGCCGGCCGACTTCCAGTACCAGGACACCTACTTCGTCGTCGCGCACTTCCACTACGTGCTGGTCACCGGCGCGATCTTCGCGATCATGGCGTCGACCTACTACTGGCTGCCGAAGTGGTGCGGGAACATGTATTCGGAGAAGTGGGGCAAGATCCACTTCTGGTCGAGCGTGATCTCGGTCAACGTGCTGTTCTTCCCGCAGCACTTCCTCGGCCTCGCCGGCATGCCGCGCCGCATCCCCGACTACAACGTCGCGTTCGCCGACTTCAACATGATCTCGTCGATCGGCGGCTTCTGGTTCGGCGCGAGCCAGCTGATCTTCGTCGGCGTGGTCATCCACGCGGTCTACTTCTCGAAGAATCGCGCGACGACGCAGGTGTGGGAAGGCGCGCACGGCCTCGAGTGGACCGTGCCGTCGCCGGCGCCGCACCACACGTTCACGGTGCCGCCGGTGATCCGCGACGACGTGCTCGCCCACGGCGACGTGACGCATTGAGTGGTGCGATCGTCCGTGATCGCTGGTTCGATGGAGGTGACGTCGGTTCGAAGCGGCGTTTGAATTTGCTGGTCCAGGAGCGGCCTTCCATGGCCGCACTATTGAAGTAAAGCACGCTGCGAACCGACGACGAGGCAATGAAACAACAGCTTGCCAATGACGAACGCCCTGCAGGCCGCGCGCGGGCGCGCCGCACCGCGCTCGTCATCGGGCTGGTGGCGGTCGCGATCTACCTGATCGCGATCGGCGACGTCGTGCTGCGCCGATGAATGCGGGGAACCGCAATCTCGGCGTGCTGAAGACGGCCGGTGTCGTGGTCGCCTGCGCGTTCCTGTTCGGTTTCGCGATGGTGCCGCTGTATCGCGTCGTGTGCGAACACGTGCTCGGCATCAAGCTCGCGCCGGGCGCAGTCGACCGCAGTCGCGTCGCGGGCCTGGTCGAGGACGTGAACCGCACCGTGCGGGTTCAGTTCGTGACCGGCGTCAACAGCAAGCTGCCGTGGTCGTTCACGCCGGAGCTCTCCGGCGTCGACGTGCACCCCGGCAAGCTGACCGAAGTGTGGTTCGACGCGACCAACAACGGCGGCGACGCGATCGTCGGCAACGCGGTGCCGAGCATCGCGCCGAGCGATGCGTCGGCGTTCTTCAACAAGACCGAATGCTTCTGCTTCACCGAGCAGGTGCTGAGGGCGGGCGAATCGCGCCGCATGCCGGTGCGCTTCTACGTCGACCCGCAGCTGCCGCAGGGCGTGCGCGAGCTGACCCTGTCGTACACTTTCTACGCGAACGAAGCGGCCACCGTGCGGCTGTCCGCCGAGCAACACCCCAAGACGGGCTCGCCGCTGCCGGCGGCGGGCTGACTCCAGGCAAATTGACGCAACGATCGGGACCAGCCGCCATGGCGCAAACACAAGGTGCTTACTACGTTCCCCACGGCAGCCATTGGCCGATCATCGGCTCGTTCGGCCTGCTCGGTACGGTCGGCGGCGCGGGCCTCTGGCTCAACGAGGCCGACATCGGCAAGCCGATCATGGCCGTCGGCATCGCCCTGCTGCTGTTCATGATGTTCGGCTGGTTCGGCACGGTCATCCGCGAGTCGATCGGCGGCAAGTACAACAAGCAGGTCGACACCTCCTTCCGCATGGGGATGATCTGGTTCATCTTCTCGGAAGTGATGTTCTTCGCGGCGTTCTTCGGCGCGCTGTTCTACGCCCGCACCTACTCGGTGCCGTGGCTCGGCGGCGCCGGCCATGGCGCGCTCACCAACCACTACCTGTGGCCCGCGTTCTCGGCCGCGTGGCCGACCAACGGCCCGGCTGGTGTCGGCGGCGCGTTCTCGACGATGTCGCCGTGGGGCATCCCGCTGCTCAACACCCTGTTGCTGCTGTCGTCGGGCGTCACGATCACGATCGCCCACCACGCGCTGCGCGCCGGCAACCGCAAGCAGCTGCTCGTGTTCCTCGCGCTCACCGTCGTGCTCGGCGTGATCTTCCTCGGCTTCCAGGCGCACGAGTACGCCGAAGCCTACGGGCATCTCAACCTCACGCTCGGCAGCGGCGTCTACGGCAGCACGTTCTTCATGCTCACCGGCTTCCACGGCATGCACGTCACGCTCGGGGCGATCATGCTCACGGTGATCTGGTTCCGCTGCGCGAAGGGTCACTTCACCAAGGACAACCACTTCGGTTTCGAAGCGGTCGCCTGGTACTGGCACTTCGTCGACGTGGTCTGGCTCGGCCTGTTCCTGTTCGTGTACGTGCTGTAAGAACAGGGCTGAGGGCTGAGGGCTGAGGGCTGGGGGCTCGACACCGCGCCCTCGGCTCTCGCGATCGCGGGACCGCAACACAATGACGGACGGCAAACGGAGCGCGTCGGCTTGCAGCCTTCGCGCCGCGCGAATCAGCCGCCCACGCCGTGCGGGCGGATGATGCCGGTCCAGATGCCGAGCATGACGAGCGCGATCAGCAGCACCGACAGCGCGATGCGTCGCGTGAGCGCTTTCAGCGTGCGGTCCGTGCCGCCCTTGTCGGTGATCATGAAAAACAGGCCGGCGCCCAGGTTGTAGACGATGGCGAGAAAGAACACGACGATCAGGACGGTGCCGAGCATGGCTTGCGCTTCCGGCCGGAACGCGGTTCCGGCTGCCTCGCCGATTATAGCGCCGCCTCTCCGTGGCTAGGCGCGCGCATCCGACGGCGATCGCGGCGACACTCGCGGGTATCGCATTGTTCCTCGCGCTCGGTACCTGGCAGGTCCGTCGTGCTCACGAGAAGGAAGCGCTGTTCGCCGCGTTCGACGGCGCCGCGCACCAGCCACCGGTGCCGCTCGAGCAGGCACGGCGTGAAGCGGGCGCGCGCTATCCGCTCGTCGAGGTGAAGGGCCGCTTCGATCCGCTGCACGCCTACGTGCTCGACAACCAGGTGCGCGACGGTCGGCCGGGCGTGATGGTCTACGACGTGTTCGAGCCGGCCGCGGGCGGCACCGCAGTGCTCGTCGACCGTGGTTTCCTCGCGCGCGACGCGCGCGGCGAGATGCCGACGATCCCGCCGCCGCCGGAAGGCGCGCAGACCGTGCGCGCGCTGTACGCGCCGCCGCCCGGGAGCGGCCTGCGCCTCGGCGGCGACGCGTTGCCGCACCAGGTGAACTGGCCGAAGACGACGATCTACCTCGACCTCGCCGAGGTCGGCGCCGATCTCGGCCGCCCGCTCGACACGCGCGTGCTGCTGCAGCTGCCGGGCGAGGAGGTCACCACGTTCGTGCGCGAATGGAAGCCCGAAGTGTTCCCGCCCGAGCGGCACTACGGCTACGCGTTCACCTGGTACACCTTCGCCGCGGTCGTCGCGGCGACGTTCTTCATCCTGCACCGGCCCTCGCGCCGGTCACCGCACGAGAAACCGCGATGACTCCCCGCACGCGCAACCGGATTGGCCTGATCCTGATCCTGCTGCTGTTCGCCGCCCCGCTCGTGACCGCGTACGTGCTCAACGCGTTCGGCTGGCGCCCCGCGGGCACGCGCAACTACGGCACGATGATCGAACCGCCACAGGACCTCGCGAACGCACGCTTCGTGCACGACGACGGCAGCGTGCTCGCCTGGAAGGACGCCGAATGGTCGTGGACGGTGTTCGCGATCCCGGGGCCGGCTTGCGCGAAGGCGTGCATCGAGCGCATCGACGAACTGCGCCGCGCGCGCCTCACGCTGAACCAGAATGCGTACCGCGTGCGCGTCGTCGTACTCGGCGAATTGCCGGCGGACACGCGCGAAGCCCTGAAGCCGGTGACCACCGCGCGCGACGTCGACGGCCGCCTCGCAGGCCTGCGTCCCGCCGGCGCGGACGAGGTCGCGGTCGCATTCGCCGATCCCCACGGCTTCCTCGTGCTGCGCTATCCGGTCGACTACGACGCCAATAAGCTGCGCAAGGATCTCGCGCGGCTCGTGAAGAACTGACATGCGCCTCGCCGTGACGCCGCTCCGCCTCGCCGCGTTCGCCGCGGTGTTCGCGTTCCTCGTGATCGTGTTCGGCGCCTTCGTGCGCCTGTCCAACGCGGGCCTGTCGTGTCCGGACTGGCCGACCTGCTACGGCAAGGCGACTTGGCCCGGCCACGAGCAGGACATCGCGCGAGCGAATGAGGCGTTCCCGGATCGCCCGTTCGAGACGCACAAGGCGTGGCGCGAACAGGTCCACCGCATGCTCGCGGGCACGCTCGGCACGCTCGTGTTCGCGCTCGCGCTGGTCGCGGCGTGGCCGCGTCGCGCGCACGTCGCGGCGTTGCTCGCCGCCGCGCTCTCGGCGGCGGTCGGCATCGCGCTCTACATCAAGGGGCTTTACGCCGCTTCCGCGCTGCTGTCCGCGCTCGCGCTCGCGCTGCCGCTCGGCGCGGCGGCGACGCTGCCACGTGCTTGGCCATGGCGCATCGCGGTCGCCGCCTTCGGCGTCGTGATCTTCCAGGCGATGCTCGGCATGTGGACGGTCACGCTGCTGCTCAAGCCGATCGTCGTCATGGGCCACCTGCTCGGCGGCCTGCTCACGTTCTCGCTGCTCGCCGCGGTCGCGCTCGCGCTCGCGGCCCGCGTCGCGCCGGATCACGCGCAGCGGCGGCTGCGACCGATGATCGTCGTCGCGCTGGCTCTGCTGTCGCTGCAGATCGCGCTCGGCGGCTGGACCAGCGCGAACTACGCCGCGCTCGCCTGCGGCGCGGACTTCCCGACCTGTGCCGGCAGCTGGTGGCCGCAGGTCGATTTCCGCGAAGGCTTCGTGCTCTGGCGCGGCATCGGCGTCAACTACGAAGGCGGCGTGCTCGACGCCGCCGCGCGCGCGGCGATCCAGATCGCGCATCGCCTCGGTGCGCTCGTCGTATTCGGCCACGTGCTCGCGACTGCCGTGCTCGCCTGGCGTCGCGGCCTGCGCGCGAACGCGACGCTGGTCGGCGTCCTGCTCTGCACGCAGGTCGCGCTGGGCATCCTGAACGTCAAGCTGCTGCTGCCGTTGCCGGTCGCGACCGCGCACAATGGGGTCGCGGCGCTGCTGCTGTTCTCGCTGATCGCGCTGCTCGTGCGGGTTCTGCCGCACGGCGTGGCTCCCAAAGACTGAAACACGAGGGCGGGAAGGAAGCAACCGCTAAGATCGAAACACGAAGCACACAGAGCACGCGAATAAGGCAAGAGCATTGATCAGGAGAAGTGCTCTTCCTCGGTGTGCTTCGTGTTTCAGGCATTGATCTCCAACCCTACCTCGCGCCCTTCGTATTTCAATCCATTCCTTTCCGAGCAAGAATCGATCCGCCGCCATGCCCCCCGTCGCCCGCCAGTATCTCGAACTGACCAAGCCGCGCGTCGTCGCGCTGATCGTGTTCACGGCGGTGATCGGCATGTTCCTCGCGGTGCCCGGACTGCCGCCGCCGCGGCAGGCGATCGCGGGCATGTTCGGTATCTGGCTCGCGGCCGCGTCGGCCGCCGCGCTCAACCACCTGATCGACCAGCGCATCGACAAGGTGATGGCGCGCACGTCGCACCGGCCGCTGGCGACCGGTGCGCTCACACCGACGCAGGTGCTCGCGTTCGCGCTGATCCTCGGCGCGCTGTCGATGGCGATCCTCATCGCGTTCGTCAACCCGCTCACCGCGGCGCTCACGTTCGCCTCGCTGATCGGCTATGCGGTCGTATACACCGCCTACCTCAAGCGCGCGACGCCGCAGAACATCGTGATCGGCGGTGCCGCCGGCGCCGCGCCGCCCGTACTCGGCTGGGCCGCGGTGAGCGGCAGCGTGCATCCGTACGCGCTGCTGTTGTTCCTCATCATCTTCATCTGGACGCCGCCGCATTTCTGGGCGCTCGCGATCTTCCGCCGCGACGACTACGCGCGCGCGCAGGTGCCGATGCTGCCGGTCACGCACGGCGTGACCTACACGCGCTGGCACGTGCTGTTCTACACCGTGCTGCTCGTCGTCATCACCGTGCTGCCGTACCTGACCGGCATGAGCGGGCTGTTCTACCTCGGCGGCGCGCTCGTGCTCGGCGGCGCGTTCCTCTACTACGCGATCCGCCTGCTCGACCCGCCCGACGAATTCTTCGCGATGCGCGTGTTCAACTATTCCATCGTATACCTGATGGCGTTGTTCGCGTTCCTGCTCGTCGATCACTACCTGCCGGTCGACGCGCTGGCCGATCCCGCGCTCACCTTCCGCCGCGTCGGCTGACCCTTGCGCGCCCCGGTGGGGGCGTGGCTATACTCGGCTTCCTGCGAAGCCTGTCGTACTTCGCGCACGCCGAAGGATAGCCATGCCTGATCGCCGCGAGTTCCTCGTGGCCGCGGGAGTCGCCGCGGCCGGAATGCTGACGTCCCCCCTGCACGCCGCCGGCACGCCGGCCTGGCCCCGCTACCGCGACACGATCGCGATCGACGGCGAAGGTGGGCTCTACCTGTTCGCCCCCGACGCGGATCCGAAGGATACGCCCGGCGAACTCGCTGCCGCGCGCGCGTCCGGCCTCGGCGCGGTGCTGCTCAGCATCGGACCGAACGGCCGCTACTGGAACAACGACGCGCAGTTCGAAAAGATGAAGGCGCAGCTCGCGCGCGTCCGCGACATCGTCGCGAAGAACCCGGCCGCATTCCGCATCATCGGCGAGAAGGCCGACCTCGCCCGCGCGCACGAGGCGCACCAGCTCGGCCTGATCCCGCGCTTCCAGGGCAGCGAGCCGATCGGCGAGGACCTCGACCGCGTGACGCTGTTCCGCCAGCTCGGCATCCGCGTCGTGCAGATCACCCACAATCGGCGCAACCTCGCCGGCGACGGCTGCACCGAACCCGGCAATGCCGGACTCAGCCACCTCGGCCACGCGCTGATCGAGCGGCTCAACACGGACAAGGTCGTGGTCGACCTCGCGCACGGTTCGCAGCGCACGATCGCCGAAGGCATCGCGGCGTCGAAGGCACCGATGCTGATCAGCCACACCGGCTGCCGCGCGCTCGCCGACCTGCCGCGCAACACGGGCGACGCCGAGCTGCGCGCGATGGCCGAGCGCGGTGGCGTCGCCGGCATCATCTTCTGGCCGTACCTGCGCACCGACACGCAACCGATGGCGATCGACGTGATCCGCCACATCGAGCACGCGATCGACGTCTGCGGCGAGGACCACGTCGGCATCGGCACCGACGGCGGCATCGCGCCGACCGAGCGCACGCCGCAATTCGAGAAGGACAACCGCGAGTACATCAAGGCGATGGTCGAGGACGGCATCTTCGAGAAGGGGCGTCCGGCCGATCTGTACATGTTCATCCCCGACCTCAACGTCGCCGACCGCTTCGACGTGCTCGCCGGCATGCTCGCCCGGCGCGGCCACAAGGACGCGCGCATCGAGAAGATCCTCGGCGGCAACTTCGCGCGCGTGCTCGGCGAGGTGTGGGCCTGAGGAGGACGCGATGACCGATCGACGGGGTTTCCTGCAGGCGGCGGCGCTCGCCGCGGCGCTCGGCGCGTGGCCGGCGCGTTCGCGCGCCGGCGCACCCGCCCGCTGGCCACGCTACCACGACGCGTTGTCGATCGACGGCGAGGCCGGCCTCGAACTGCTGCGTGCCGACGACGTCGACGCCAAGGCGGTCGCGCGCGAACTCGCGCAGGCGCGCGAATCGGGCCTGTCGGCGATCCTGCTGCAGGTGACGGGCACGGGCGCGGACTTCGAGCAGGCGGTCGGCGACATCATGCGCACGCGCGCGCGCGCCGCCGCACACGCCGACACGTTCCTGATCGTCGAGTCGGCCGCCGACCTGCGCCGCGCGCAGCGCGAGCGCCGCCTCGGCCTGATCCTGCGCTTCCAGGGCGCCGAGCCGGTTGGCAACGACCTCGACCACGTCGCCGCATTCCGCCAGCTCGGCATCCGCGTGATCGAACTCACGCACAACCGACGCAACCTCGTCGGTGACGGTTCGCTCGAACCCGGCAACGCCGGCCTCAGCAACTTCGGCCACGCGCTGGTCGAACGCCTCAACACGGAGCGCATCGTCGTCGACCTCGCGCACGGTTCGCAGCGCACGATGAAGGAAGGCATCGAGGCGTCGAAGGCGCCGGTGATCATCAGCCACAGCGGCTGCCGCGCGCTGTCGGACCTGCCGCGCCTCGTCGGCGACGACGAACTGCGCGCGCTCGCCGCCCGCGGTGGCGTCGTCGGCATCATGTTCTGGCCGTACCTGCGCGCCGAAGGACAGCCGCTCGCGATCGACGTGATCCGCCACATCGAGCACGCGATCGACGTCTGCGGCGAAGACCACGTCGGCATCGGCACCGACGGCGCGATCACCTCGACCGAGCGCACGCCTGCGTTCGAGAAGCAGAACCTCGAACTCATGCGCGACACCGTCGCGCAGGGTGTGTTCGGCCCCGCGCGCAAGGCCGAAGGGCTCTATTTCTTCGTCCCCGACCTCAACGCGCCGGATCGCTTCGCGCTGCTCGCGGCGAAGCTGTCCGAGCGCGGCCATTCCGACGCGCGCATCGAGAAGATCCTCGGCGGCAACTTCGCGCGCGTGTTCACCGACGTGTGGGGCTGAGCCCGGCGGTCGACGCGCGCGGCGACCCACTAGGCTGCGCGCGGGCGCGGGCATACACTGGCCCGAACACGGAGGCGGCCAATGACCTCGATCTACGATTTCAGCGCGAAGACCATCGACGGCGACGAGCAGTCGCTGTCCGCCTACCGCGGCAAGACGATGCTGATCGTCAACGTCGCTTCGAAATGCGGCTTCACGCCGCAGTACACCGGGCTCGAGGCGCTGTACGAGAAGTTCCGCGGCCAGGGCCTCGTCGTGCTCGGCTTCCCGTGCGACCAGTTCGGCCACCAGGAGCCCGGCGACGAGGCGGAGATCAAGAACTTCTGCTCGCTCACCTACGACGTGCAGTTCCCGATGTTCGCCAAGGTCGACGTCAACGGCACGAATGCGCACCCGCTCTACCGCTACCTCAAGAAGGAAGCGAAGGGCCTCCTCGGCAGCGAGGCGATCAAGTGGAACTTCACCAAGTTCCTCGTCGACAAGGAAGGCGAGGTCGTCAAGCGCTACGCGCCGACCGACACGCCCGAAGCGATCGGCAAGGAACTCGCCGGCCGGCTCTGAAGCCCGGCGCAGCGGACGACCGGCGTTCGGTGGAACGCCGGTCGTCGATCCTGCTCAGTACTGCGGCCACAGCTCCGTGTTGCCGCCGACGATGATCGGATAGTTGTAGCCGGCGTTCTTCTGCGCGGCGAACGCGGCGAGCAGTGAATAGCCGACCAGGCCGTAGTACGTCGACGAGTAGCCGCAGGCCTGCGTGATGTCGTTCTGGTTCGCGGTCGAGAAGAACTTCTCGAGCTTCGTGTACGGCGTCGTCTGCCACGCGCCCGGCAGCTGATACCACTGCGAATCCGAGGTCAGGCCCCAGTACCACGTCGTGCTGTCCCCTTTCTGGAAATAGCAGGCGAGCGAGGTGGTGCCGGCACTGGCGGCGGGCACGGCCTTTTCCGAACGATCCTTCGCGCTGGCGGGACCCTTGCCTGCCGCGGACGCGAGCGGCGAAGCGGCGAGCGCGACGGCGAGCGCAAGAGCATGAAGCATGTTCATGGGACGACTCCTTCGAGGGTGGAAGCGGCGACGTGCCGGGCGCCGGACGGCGTCGCGCGAGCAATAGTATACATGGCACTACGTATACAATATTACTGAGACGTCAGCGCCCGGCGGGGCCGACGGGGCGGCCCGCGGGCGGGGTGGCCGGGGCGCGGGCAAGTAGGCACGCGCCCGGCCGCGATGGTATGTATGCGCATCGCCGCTTCCCCGGATGACCATGCCCGCCGCGCCCGCCCCGATGCTTCGCCGCGACGAAGTCCGCACGCTCACGCTCGCCGCACTCGGCGGCGCGCTCGAGTTCTACGACTTCATCATCTTCGTGTTCTTCACGGCGACGATCGGCCAGCTGTTCTTCCCGCCCGACACGCCGGACTGGCTGCGCCAGCTGCAGACCTTCGGCCTGTTCGCCGCGGGTTACCTCGCGCGACCGCTGGGCGGCATCCTCATGGCGCACTACGGTGACCGCGACGGGCGCAAGCGCATGTTCATGCTGAGCGTGCTGCTGATGGCGTTGCCGACACTCGCGATCGGCCTGCTGCCGACCTGGGCGTCGATCGGCGTCGCCGCGCCGATCGCGCTGCTGCTGCTGCGCATCCTGCAGGGCGCCGCGGTCGGCGGCGAGGTGCCGGGCGCATGGACGTTCGTCGCCGAGCACGTGCACGAACGCCGCATCGGCTTCGCTTGCGGCACGCTCACTGCCGGCCTCACCGCGGGCATCCTGCTCGGTTCGCTGATCGCGACCGCGGTCAACACGCATTTCGACGCGGCCGAACTGCTCGCCTGGGGCTGGCGCGTGCCGTTCCTCGTCGGCGGCGTATTCGGCCTGTGCGCGGTGTTCCTGCGCCGCCTGCTCGAAGAGACGCCGGTGTTCGAGGAGCTGCGCCGTCGGCGCGAACTCGTGCGCGGCCTGCCGCTCAAGGTCGTGCTCGCCGGGCACGGCCGCGCCGTCGTGCTGTCGATGCTGCTGACCTGGCTGCTCACTGCGGCCATCGTCGTGCTGATCCTCATGACGCCGACCCTGATCCAGAAGTTGTACGCGATCCCGGCGCCGCGCGCGCTCGCCGCGAACAGCGTCGCGACGTTCGCGCTGACGCTCGGCTGCATCGCGTTCGGCCTGCTCGCCGACCGCCTCGGCGCGGCGCGGGCGCTCGGCCTCGGCTGCGCGCTGCTGCTCGCGACCACCTTGCTGTTCTACTTCGGCCTCGCGCAGGCTCCCGACCGCTTGTACCTGCTGTACGGCGCGACCGGCTTCTGCGTCGGCGTGGTCGGCGTGATCCCGGTGCTGCTGGTGCAGGCGTTCCCGCCCGCGGTGCGCTACTCGGGCGTGTCGTTCGCCTACAACGTCGCCTACGCGGTCTTCGGCGGCCTCACCCCGCTCGTCGTCACCATGCTCATGAAGGACGCGCCGCTCGCGCCGGCCTGGTACGTCGCGGCGCTGTGCCTGCTCGGCGTCGTGCTCGCCTTCGTGCCGATGCGCGCGGCGCGCACAATGGAACATTGATGCGGAAGTGAGGCGCGCAGCACGTGCCGTCGGCACGGCTTCGCCTAGACTGCGGCGATCGCCCGACCGATGGCCGCCCGATGCGCACCGACCGCCGTTGCCTGTCGTTGCTCCTGACCGTCCTGCTGTGCGGATCGCCGATGGCGTCCGCGGTCGAACGCGTCAGCGTCGCCTCCGGCGCGTGGAGCGAACCCGCGACCTGGGGCGGAGCGGCTCCGCTCGAGGGCGACTCGGTCACGATCGGCGCCGGCACGGACGTCGTGTTCGACGTCGCGAGCCGGCGCGTGCATGGCCTGCATGTACGCGCGGGCGGCACGCTGCGCTACGCCGCCGACCACGGTGGCATGCTCGAGAGCGACGCCAACGTCGTCGTCGAAGGTCGCCTCGTGATGCGGCCCGCGAGTCCCGCGGTGGACCAGGTGCTGCGTTTCGTCGACGTCGACGAGGCGGCCTTCGTCGGCGGCGGCATGATGCCGCTCGCGAGCGACGTCGGCCTGTGGGTGATGGGGCCGGGCCAGCTCGACCTCGTCGGCAGCCCGCGCAGCGGCTGGCTGCGCTTGCAGGGCGGCCTCGCTCAGGGCGCGACGAGCGCGACGCTCGAATCGGCACCGGTCGGCTGGCAGGCCGGCGATGCGATCAGCATCGCGCCGACCGAATCGCCGACGGTCGGCGCGGCGAGCGTCGAGGGCTTCGACGAAGCGACCTTGAGCGGCGTCGCCGGCAGCACGATCCACTGGGACGTCGCGACCGCGCGCGCGCATCCGCAGATCGACGGCCGCTGGACTGCCGAAGTGATCAACCTCACGCGCAACGTGCGCATCGAAGGCACGCCGAGCGGGCGCGCGCACGTGTTCGTGCATGCGTGGCACCCGCAGACGATTGCGTACGTGCAGATCCGCTACATGGGGCCGCGCCAGCCGGGCGAGGACGCGACCGTGCCCGTGCTCGGCCGCTACGGCCTGCATTTCCACCATTCGCAGGACGGCAGCCGCGGCTCGCAGGTGTTCGGCACGGTCGTGCGCGACGGTGGTTCGCACGCGTTCGTGCCGCACCTCAGCCACGGCATCACGTTCCACGACACGGTCGCCTATTCGACCGCCGACGAAGCCTACTGGTGGGACCTCGCCGCGCCCGACGCGCGCGGCGACGAGACGCACGACACCGTCTACGACCATGCGATCGCGGCACGCATCTTCTCCGAGCCGGTATACCGCGGCTTCCGCCTCAACGGCTTCACGCTCGCGCAAGGGATGCGCAACGTCGTGCGCGATTCGGTCGCGGTCGGCGTGCAAGGCAACGTCGACGCGTCCGGCTTCGACTGGCCGGAAAGCAGCGGCGCGAGCCAGGAACACGGCGTGTGGGATTTCTCGCACGGCAACATCGCGCACAACAACGCGCGCCACGGCCTGTTCGTCTGGCAGAACGACAATGAGCCGCACGTGCTCGCCGACTTCGCCGCGTACCACAACGGCGGCGCCGGCCTTGCGCACGGCGCCTACGGCAACGCCTACCACTACCTCGACGCGCGCCTGTACGGCAACGCCGAAGGTGCTTTGCGCCTGCAGGCGGTGTCGGCCGACGGCGCGACCGTGCGCTTCGACGACGTCGTGTTCGACGGCGCCGGCATCGTCGACTACCTGATCCAGTCCGACGACCACACGTTCGACGGCACGCAGGGACCGACCGTGTTCCGCCACGCGACACTGCGCGGCGCGCGCATCGCGGCGTTGCGCATCGGCAGCAGCGCGAATGTGAATCCGGATGCGCTCGACTTCGAGTACCCGTTGCTGCAGACGCCGTCCGACGTGGGCTTCAGCGCAGACGCGCCACCCGGCAACGTCGTGCGCATCGACGATGGCCAGACGGCGGTGCGCATCACGCGCGACGGGCGCACGACGATCGCGCCGTTCGCCGCGCCGGCGGGCGAGCACAGCCTGCCGCAGTCCTCGTTGCTCGTGCCGCTCGGCGGCACCGCGCTCGCTGGTTCGGTCACGCTCGACGCGCGCGCCTACGACGACACTGGCGTCGCGCGCCTCGATCTCTACGTCGACAACATCCGGCGCGCGAGCGCGGACACTGCGCCGTACCAGTTCGCATTGACGACGGCGCCGCTCGGCGCGGGCTATCGTTTGTTCCGGCTCGCCGCGACCGACGTCGCCGGCAAGGTCAACTGGTCCAACATCGTCAGCTACCGCATCGACGACGGCGGCGCGCCGCAACCGCCGCAACCGCCCGGCGATGACGTCGACGCGCCGACCGTGCACCTGCTCACGCCGGCGAAGAACCAGGTGCTGAGCGGCATCGCCACTGTCACCGCGGATGCGCACGACGACTTCGGCGTCTCGCGCGTCGAGTTCCGCGTCGCGGGAAACCTCGTCGGTACCGACACGAGCCTGCCGTACCGGCTCGACTGGGACACGCAGACGGTTGCCAACGGACTCTACGACGTCAGCGCGACCGCGTACGACTATTCGGGCCACCACACCGAGGACGTCGTCGGCGACGTCTCGGTCGCCAACGCGATCGAACGCGACCACATCTTCGCGAACGGCTGGGAGTGAGCCTGCGCGGTCGCTACGACCGCGTTCCAAATGGCGCGCGAATGCACCGCTGAGGCGGCGCGCATGCGGGTGGGGCGGCATCGGCGCAGGGTGCGGCGTCCGTTGCCGCCGACTGGGGTCCGCCATGCATCGCCCGCATCCGATCGCCTGCGCGATCCCCGCCTTCATCCTTTCATCCGCTTCCGCGATCGCCGGCGGCTCGTTCCAGCGCAGTGGCGACATGGCGACGCCGCGCGCGTCCTACGGCACCGCGCTGCTGCCCGACGGCCGCGTGCTGTTCACCGGCGGCATCGCCGACTTCGGCGTGCATCTGATCCAGGCCGAGTTGTACGACCCCGCGAGCGACGCATTCGTGGCGACCGGATCGATGACCCAGACGCGCATGCGACCGACCGTCGCCGCACTCGCCGACGGGCGCGTGCTCGTGCTCGGCGGGCGCAGCGGCACGAGCGGCGACGCGCTCGCGACGGCCGAGCTCTACGATCCCGCGACCGGCCAGTTCAGCGGGACCGGCTCGATGGCCGGCCCGCGCTACGTCGCGAGCGCGACCCTGCTCGAGGACGGCCGAGTGCTCGTCGCCGGCGGCCTCACCGCGCGCGACGTGCTCGCGAGCGCCGAACTGTACGACCCGGCGACAGGCACGTTCAGCGCGACCGGCGCACTCGTCGAGGCGCGCATCCAGCCGCTCGCGCTGCGCCTCGCCGACGGTCGCGTGCTCATCGCGGGCGGCGACGGCGTCGGCGGGCCGCTCGCGAGCGCCGAACTCTACGATCCGCTGACCGGCACGTTCGCATCGACCGGCGACCTGCCCGAACCGCGCGAAGTGCAATCGTTCGTGCGCCTCGCCGACGGTCGCGTGCTCATGGCCGGCGGCAGCGACGGCGGCTACGGCGGCGGCTTCCCGATCTACTACCCGGGCGCAGCCGTCTACGATCCGGCGACCGCCACGTTCACGCCCGCGGGCACGCTCGCGCACGCGCGCGAGATGCAGGCCGCGGCGCGCCTGCCGGATGGTCGCGTGCTCGTCGCGGGCGGCGCGCACCTGGTCGGCGAACCGGGCAGCGTGACGGTCGCGATCGCCGAAGCCTGGGATCCCGCGACCGCGAGCTTCGAGGCGATCGGCCCGATGGTGGTGCCGCGCTACGAGGCGACGCCGGTCACGCTCGCCGACGGCAGCGTCCTGCTCGCGGGCGGCTGGGCGTTCGCGGGCGACACGGTCGGCGACATGCCGACCGTGGCCGCCGAGCGCTTCGTGCCGGAAACCACCGACGCGATCTTCGTCGACGGCTTCGACGGCGCGGCGCGCTGACCGGCGAGCGGGTCCGGGCGCGGCGGTGCGCCGGCCGGCGAAATCATCGGATAATCGGCGCATGAGCGAATCCATGCGCGATGCGATCCTGATCGGCGGCGGCCACAACGGCCTCGTCTGTGCGGCCTACCTCGCACGCGCGGGGCGCACCGTCACCGTGCTCGAACGGCGCGACGTCGTCGGCGGCGCCGCGGTCACCGAGGAATTCCATCCCGGCTTCCGCAACTCGGTCGCCGCCTACACGGTGTCGCTGCTGCAGCCGAAGGTGATCCGCGAGCTCGAACTCGAACGCCACGGCCTGCGCGTCGTGCAGCGCAAGCTCAACAACTTCCTGCCGCTGCCGGACGATGCGGATCCGGCGAAGAACTACCTGATCAGCGGCGCCGGGCGCACGCACGCCGAGGTCGCGAAGTTTTCCAGGCGCGACGCCGAGCGACTGCCCGAGTACGAGCGCCGCCTCGACGCGATCGCCGACGAGTTGCGCGCGCTCGCGCTCGAGGCGCCGCCGAACGTGGTCGAAGGCGGCTGGTTCAAGGCGCTGCCCGAACTGCTGCGCGCGGGCCGGCTCGGCAAGCGCGTGAAGGCGCTCGATGCGGGCCTGCGCACCGACCTGCTCGACCTGTTCGCGATCTCCGCGGCGGAATACCTCGACCGCTTCTTCGAGAGCGAGCCGATCAAGGCCTTGTTCGGTTTCGACGGCGTGGTCGGCAACTATGCGAGTCCATACACGCCGGGCAGCGCCTACGTGCTGCTGCACCACGTGTTCGGCGAGGTCAACGGCGTCAAGGGTGCCTGGGGGCACGCGATCGGCGGCATGGGCGCGATCACCCAGGCGATGGCGAGATCGGCGGCCGCGTCTGGCGTCGAGATCCGTACCGGCAGCGGCGTGCGCGAGATCATCGTCGAGCGCGGTCGCGCGGTCGGCGTCGTCACCGACAAGGGTGAAACGCTGCGCGCGCGCACGATCGTCGCCAACGTCAATCCGAAACTGCTCTACGAGCGCCTGCTCGACCCTGCGGTCGTGCCGGCGCCGGTGCGCGAGCGCATGGCGAACTGGCGCTGCGGCTCGGGCACGTTCCGCATGAACGTCGCGCTGAGCGAGTTGCCGCGCTTCCGCGCCTTGCCCGCGGCGGGTGACCACCTGACCGCCGGCATCATCATCGCGCCGAGCCTCGACTACATGGATCGCGCGTACCTCGATGCGCGCGCTCACGGATGGTCGAAGCAACCGATCGTCGAGATGCTGATTCCCTCGACGCTCGACGATTCGCTCGCGCCGCCGGGCCGCCACGTCGCGAGCCTGTTCTGTCAGCACGTCGCGCCGCAGCTGTCCGACGGCCGTTCGTGGGACGATCATCGCGACGAAGTCGCCGACCTCATGATCGACACGGTCGACCGTTGGGCGCCCGGCTTCAAGGCGTCCGTGCTCGGCCGGCAGATCAAGTCGCCGCTCGACCTCGAGCGCGATTTCGGCCTGCTCGGCGGCGACATCTTCCATGGCGCGCTGTCGCTCAACCAGCTGTTCAGCGCACGCCCGATGCTCGGCTACGCCGACTACCGCGGCGCGCTCGCCGGGCTCTACCTGTGCGGTGCGGGCACGCACCCCGGCGGCGGCGTGACCGGCGCGCCCGGCCACAACGCGGCGCGCGCGATCCTGCACGACCTGCGCTGAGCGATCCCTACGAGGCATGTCGTTGACGCGTATGCGTCGCGGTCCTAGCATCGACCGGACCTCGTGACCGGAGTTGCGCATGAAAGCGATGCTCGCCGTGCTGCTCGCCGCGACCTGCGGCACGTCCGCGTTCGCCGCTGCCGACAAGCCGGTGCAGGCGACCACGAAGGACGCGTTCGAGGCGGTCGCTGCGAATGTCCGTCACGAGATGGACGGCGGTGGCCGCTACTCGTACGTGAAGGCGGCCGAACGCGACAAGGTCGAGCACGGCCTCGCGCAGATGCTGGCGTTGTTCGACAAGGCCGGTTCGGTCGATGCGATGACCGGCGATGACAAGATCGCGCTGTTCAACGCGCAGGAATCGGTCAACGCGGTGCTCGAGCTGCGCGACCGCGACCGCCTCGTCTGCGAACGGGGCGCCGTGCCGGGGTCGCGCATCGTTTCGACCACCTGCCGTACCTACGGCGAGATCGAGGCGCAGCGCGAGGCGAGCCAGAAGCTCATGCAGGAAAAGGTCGCCGGACCGTGCATCTCGCAGCCGTGCAAGGGCGGCTGAGGCGCGACGGCAGGCGCGCATCCATGCCGGTGTGATCGCCGCGCCCGCGGTCTTGACGCCCGCCCGCCGTGGCGCCGGCCGGCCTGCTTCGCAGGCCTTGGGGTTTCCGGCCCGCTTTCGCGTAGAGGGAAGCACCCGGCGTCCCGTGCGCCGTTCCGGAGAGCGATCCATGACCCCGTTCCACCTGCGCAACGTCGTTGCCGCCGCGTTGTGCTGCGCCACGATCGCCGCCGTCGCGGCGCCCGACAGCGGTGACCGCTATCGCGTGACCACGAAGATGCAGATGGCCGGCATGTCGATGCCGGGCAAGCCGGTCGAGGTCTGCACCGCGCATGCCAAACCGGTCAGCGAGCAGGCGATCCCGAAGGACAAGGACTGCGACGTGCAGAACTTCCGCATCGACGGCAGCAAGGCCTCGTACCACATCGTCTGCACCGGCAAGAACGCGATGACCGGCGACGGCGAGATGGAGACGCTGGCGGACGGCTATCGCGGCAGCATGAAGGCACAGGTGCAGGGCCAGCAGATCACGATGAGCTACGAAGGCCAGCGCATCGGCGGCTGCGACTACGCGAGCGAATCGCCCGAGGCGATGGGCAAGGCGATGACCGCGCAGGCGTGCGAGGCGCAGCTCGGTTCGATCCCGGCGTACTCGATGTACGTCGGGCCGAAGGCGGCGTGTCCGACCTACAAGGAGAAGTTCTGCGCGAACGTGAGCCGCACGATGGGGCAGGCCGAGGATCCGGCGCATTTCGCCGAAGCCGATCGCACGTTCGCCGGCATCGCCTGGCAGGCCGTCGAAGCCTGCGGCGGCGGCTCGCGCGCGACGATCCTCGCGAAGACCTGCGCCCGCGCCGAATCCGGCGGCAACCTCGATTTCGTCGGCGACTTCTGTCCGGATCTCGCGCCCAGGCACTGCGCCGACGCCGATCCGAACCGTAGCGGTCGCTTCCTCGTACAGCACTGCGCCGACCGCGCGCGCACGCTCGCCGCGCAGCAATGCGAAGGTCGTGGCTACACCGCGATGCAGTCCTCGCCGTACCGCGCATTCTGCGGCAGCTACGCGACCGAACGCCTGCGCGCGCGCGGCAGCGAGGCGGGCTCGAAGGGCCCGAACGGCAGTCGTTGATGCACGCGTCGCGCACGTTCGCCCGGGCGTGCGCGCTCGTGCTGGGGCTCGCGTGTGCAGGCTCGCGGTCGTCGATGGCGGCGGCGGATGCGCCGACCGACGCCTATCCCGACGTCGCCGCCGCGTACTGGGTCGAACTCGACGGCCGGCCGCTCTGGGCCGGCCGCGCCGACGCGCGGCTGCCGATGGCGAGCCTCGCCAAGCTCATGGCCGTGCTGGTCGCGGTCGAGCAGGGCGATCTCGATGCCTGGGTCGAGGTGTCCGCGGGTGCCGCGGCGGAAACCGGCACGCGCATCGGCTTGCGCCGCGGCGAGCACGTGACGCGGCGCGACCTGTTGCTCGCGGCGATGGTCCGCTCGGCCAACGACGCATGCCGCGCGCTCGCCGACGACGTTGGCGCGGCGGTCGACGCGGGCGACCCGGCCGGTGCATTCGTCGCGCGCATGAACGCGCGCGCGGCGGAACTCGGGCTGTCCGACACGCATTACGCGAATCCGTGCGGACACGACGATCCCGCGCAGCACACGAGCGCGCGCGATCTCGCAGTGCTGTCGCGTGCGGTGCTGGCCGAACCGGTGCTCGCCGACGCCGCGCAACGACGCGAGATCCGTATCGCGACCGCGCGCGGCCGCATCCTGTCGGCGCGTTCGACCAATGCGTTGCTCACCGACCTGCCCGGCGCGCGCGGGCTCAAGACCGGAACGACGCCCGCGGCCGGCCGTTGCCTCGTCGCGATCGTCGAGCGCGACGGGCATCGCGTGCTCGCGGTGCTGCTGCACGCGCCCGAACGCTGGTGGGACAGCGTCGGCCTCGTCGAGCTCGCGTTCGAAACCGTGGCGGCCTCGATCCGCTAGGCGCGCGTGACCTCGCGACGGCTTCCCCGACGCAGCGTGCTCCAGCCCTCCTCTTCGAGCGGAGGGTCGGGTGGGAATGGCGTCGGCGCGCGCGCACCCGTTCCGGGCGACGGCACGCCGACCGCCTCCGCAACGCTTGCGCTGGCGCGCTTCGGCACGCGCACGGGGCTTGCGCTCATCATCCTCGTCGCCGCCGTCCTCGTCGCCTATGCGAACGCCCTCTCGGCCTCGTACCAGTTCGATGATTTCGCGGCGATCCTCGCCCATCCGTCGGCACGCAGCCTCGCCGGCTGGTGGCACGCGTTGCCGGGCATCCGGCCGCTGCTGAAACTCGGCTACGCGCTCACGTTCGATCTCGGCGGCGGCGCCGTCGCGATCCACGCGACCAACATCGCGATCCACGCCGCCAACGCATGCCTGCTGTGGGCGCTGTGGCGGCGCTGGCTGCCTCGGCTCGCGCCTTCACTCGGCCGCGTCGAGGCCGCGGCATGGCTGGCCGCGGTGCTGTTCGCGCTGCATCCCGCGGCGACCGAAGCGGTCACCTATGCGAGCGGTCGCTCGATCTCGCTCGCCGCGACGTTCGTGCTCGCTGCCGTGCTCGCCGACGACGTCGCGCGCGAACGACCGTCGCGTCGCGCGCTCGCGTGGATCGGCCCCGTGCTGTTCGCGCTCGCACTCGCGGTGCGCGAGACCGCGCTGGTGATGCCGGCGATCCCGCTGCTGCGCGCGTGGGCGCGCGGCGATCCGCTGCGCGCGACGCTGCGGTCGCTGTGGCCGTACGCGCTCGTGCTCGCCGCGGCCGCGCTCGCCGCGATCGCGACACCGGGTTACCACGTGTTTTTCGGCGTGAGCCTGTCGACGCGCTCGCTCGCCGGGCAGGCGATGGGTCAGCTCCTCGCGCACGCATACCTGATCACGCATTCGCTCGCGGGCGCCACCAACATCGATCCTGACCTGCGCGTGCCGGCGGCATGGTCGGGGACGCTGAGCGCGAGCCTGCTGCTGCTCGCGACCCTCGTCGCGACGATGCTGGCCGCGCGCCGGCGCCTGCCGTGGCTCGCGTTCGCGATCGGCTGGTACTTCCTGCAGCTCGCACCTGCCAATTCGCTGCTGCCGCGACTCGATCTCGCCAACGATCGCCACGTCTACCTCGCGCTCGCCGGGCCGATGCTCGCGCTTGCGTGCGTGTTCGCTCGTGCCGCGGGAAGGGCGCATGGCCGCGTGCCCGCCGGCGTCGCCGCCTGCATGCTGTGCGCGACGTTCGCGGTCGCGACGTGGAAGCGCAACGCCGACTATCGCAGCGAAGTCGCGCTGTGGCAGGCGACCGTGCGCGATTCACCGCGCAAGGCGCGCGCCTGGCTCAACCTCGGTTATGCCTATCGGCTCGACGGTGACGCGCCGCGCGCCGCGGGTGCTTACCGCTGCGCGCTCGCGCTGGACCCGGCGAATGCACAGGCGCTGATCGACCTCGACCTGGTCGCGCCGGGCGACACGACGCCGGCGACGTGCGCGGCGGCTACGGTCGAGTAGGGCGGCGTGTTACGGCGCCGGCTTCGGCGGCGTCGGCGCGGGGTCGCCGGCCGGCTTGTCGCCACCGCGCGCGAGCTTCTTCTGGCGCTTCTCGTCCTGCTGCTTCTTCTTCGCGAGTTCGCGCTGGCGCTTCTCGAAGTTGTAGTTGGGTTTCATCGCCATCGGCGGGCTCCTTCAAAAAGAAAACCCCGGGCCTCGCGACCCGGGGTTTGCCTGATTCCAACGCACGTGAAGCGGCTTACGCCAGCTGCACCTGATCGGCCTGCATGCCCTTCTGGCCCTGCACGGGAACGAACGTGACGCGCTGACCTTCGGCGAGGGTCTTGAAGCCCGTGCCCTGGATCGCGCGGAAATGCACGAACAGGTCGGGGCCGCTTTCCGGCGTGATGAAGCCGAAACCCTTCGCATCGTTGAACCACTTGACCGTACCGCTCTGGCGATTCGCCATGACTGACTCCTGCTACTCGAAAAAACAATGGAATTCGCGATCCGGGTACATCCCGGGTCGAGACTGAGGTTGGCAAGGAGAAAGCGAGGTGAGGCGATGGAGCGGATCGAATTTCGATCGCTTCAGGTCACGGTTCACAGTGACCCTGACAAACACAGTGGACCCACCATACAGGCAATCGCTCCGCAAAGCGAATCGACGGGCCGCATTCGTTCAGGTTCGCGCCGCCTTGCCGGCGAGCAGGGCGCGCAGTTCCTGCTTTTCCTCGTCCGCGAGCGGCCCCTCGGCCTGCTTGCGCGAGAGGTCGTCGAGGCGCTGCTGCGTGGTCTGCCGTTCGAGCTGGGCGATCGCGTCGACGAACTCCGCGCGCGCCTCGCTCTCGCCGCCGGGGAAGTCGACGATCGCGAGCTTCTGCAGCGATTTCGCTTCTTCGCGCTCGCCGAAATGCTCGAGCAGCGCGCCGGTCGTGAGGCTCGTGCGCGTGCGGCACAGCCCGATGAGCTCGACCAGCAACGGGATGCCGGGCTGGCGCAGCTCCGCGAACGACCACGGCGGTTCGAGCGCGAGCGCGAGCGCCGGGCGCTGCACGAGCAGGGTGATCGCGGCGCGCACGAGCGAGCGTTGCGCAGGTCGCGCGTTGCGCGGCTTCGCCGCCGCGTCGGACGGCGGTGCGGCGACCTGCACGCGCACGCCGGTCGACTTGTCGAGTTCGGCGAGCATGAGATCGCGGAACGCGCCGTCGGGAATCTGCGCGAGCAGCGGCCGCGCGCGCTCGGCGAGACGAGCCCTGCCGTCGAGCGAGCCGAGGTTGACGTCCTTGCCGAGTTCGCCGAAGAAGAACTCGCTCAGCGGCATCGCGTCCTTGAGCCGTTGCTCGAAGCCGGCGAGGCCCTCCTTGCGCACGAGCGTGTCCGGGTCCTCGCCGTCGGGCAGGAACAGGAACAGCGCCTGGCGGCCGTCGCGCATGCGCGGCAGCACCGACTCGACCGCGCGCCAGGCGGCCTGGCGGCCCGCGCGGTCGCCGTCGAAGCAGAAGTAGACGTCGGCGCACTGGCGGAACAGGATCTCGGCGTGATCGCGCGTGGTCGCGGTGCCGAGCGTGGCGACCGCCTGCGGCACGCCGAACTGGTGCAGGCTGATCACGTCCATGTAGCCCTCCACGACGATCAGGCGCGGAATCTTCGCGTGCGCCTCGCGCACCTGCCACAGGCCGAACAGCTCGCGACCCTTGTGGAACAGCGGCGTCTCGGGCGAGTTGAGGTACTTCGGGCCGGTTTCCCCTTTGCGCGCATCCTGCGCGCGACGATCAAGAACCGGCGATCCCTCGCCGGACTCTTCAAATGAAGCACGCACTTCCGGGATGATCCGGCCGCCGAAGGCGATCGTGCGTCCGCGCCGGTCGAGGATCGGGAACATCACGCGGTTGCGGAAGCGGTCGTACTTCGAACCGCGCTCGCCGCTCGTGAGCATGCCCGCCTTCTCGAGCAGCGCGATGCGCTGCGCGCTCGTGCCGAGCGCGTTCTTCAGCGCGTCCCACGCATCGGGCGCGAAGCCGAGGTTGAAGCGCGCGAGCGTCGTCGCGTCGAGGCCGCGGCCGTCGAAGTACGCGCGCGCGCGGTCGTTCGCGTCGAGCTGGCGGCGGAAGAACGCCGCGGCCGCGTCGAGCAGGTTGTAGAGGTCGCTGCTGTCCTCGCGCGGCGCCTCGCGGCCGCCTTCGTACGGCACCTTGAGGCCGATGCGGTTCGCGAGTTCCTCGACCGCGTCGGGAAACTCGAGGCGGTCGTAGTTCATGAGGAAGCCGATCGCGCTGCCGTGCGCGCCGCAGCCGAAGCAGTGGTAGAACTGCTTGGCCGGGCTCACCGTGAACGACGGCGAGCGCTCGTCGTGGAACGGACAGCGCGCCGACCAGTCGCGCCCGGCCTTCTTCAGCGGCACGCGCTCCTGGATCACGTCGACGATGTCGACGCGCGCGAGCAGGTCGTCGATGAATTTTTCGGGGATGCGGCCGGGCATGGGTGCTCAGCATGCCACGCGTGGACGGTGGCCGCCGGGCGATCGCCGGCGCGTCAGCCGTCCTGCGGGATCAGCAGCCACAGGATCAGGTAGACGAGCAGTCCCGGGAATGCGGCGGACACGATCGAGCCGACCACGTAGACGACGCGCAGCCCGGTCGGGTTGAGTCCGAAATGTTCGGCGATGCCGCCCATCACGCCGGCGACGACGCGATTGCGGCGCGAACGGCGCAGCGGCCGTGCATCGGTCATGATCGTGTTCCTCCGCGTCAGCCGCCGAGTTTCTGCTTGACGAGCGCCGAGACCTGGCCCATGTCGGCGCGTCCGGCGACCTGCGGCTTGACCAGGCCGACGACCTTGCCCATGTCCTTCGCGCTCGTCGCGCCCGCGTCGGCGATCGCCTTGGCGACGATCGCGTCGATCTCGGCGGCGGACATCTTCGCGGGCATGTAGGCCTCGATCACGCCCATTTCGTAGCGCTCGACCGCAGCGAGGTCCTCGCGGCCCGCGCCCTCGTACTGCGTGACCGAGTCCTTGCGCTGCTTGAGCATCTTCTCGAGCACGGCGAGCACCTGCGCGTCGTCGAGCACGATGCGTTCGTCGACTTCGCGCTGCTTGATCGCCGCGTTGACGAGGCGGATCACGCCGAGGCGGTCCTTCTCGCCGCCCTTCATCGCGGCCTTCATGTCGTCGGTGAGCTGCTGCTTGAGTGACATCGGATACTCCATGGCCCGGACCGCGGGGGTCAGCGGGCGTCGTTGGTGGCTGCAGGCGCGAGGCGCGCCTGCAGCGAGCGGGTGATCTCGCCGGCGAGGTCCTTCTGCAGGGCGACGACGTCGCCGAGCGGACGGTCGTAGCTCTGCGTCCAGACCACGTGGCCGTCGCCGGCGTGCAGCAGGCGCGCGGCGACGCGGTAGGTCGCATCGGACCGGCGCACGCTGCCGTCGAGCACGTAGTCGACGCGGAGCGCGCGCGCGACGTCGGTGACCGGCAACGATGCTTCCTTGCCGTGCAACGTTTCGGCTGCGCACTGCACGCGCACGCCGGGCAGGACGCCGAGGTCGTCGATGACTTCCTCGGTCATGCCGTCGGCGACGTACTCCTCGTCCATCGCCTGCGAGGTCAGGTCGAGGAACGGCAGCACCGCGATCGACAATGGCGCGGACACGGTCGCGTGTGCACGGAACGTCGCCCACGCGAGCGCGCCCACGAGCACGACCGCGACCGCCGCCGCCGCGCCGACGCGGCGCCAGCGAACACCGCCGCGCGCGACCGACGCCGGAGCGGGCGCGTCGCGCCACGGTTCGACGCGCGCGACCATGCGGTAGCCGAGTCGCGGCACGGTCGCGATGTAGGCCGGCTTCTTCGCGTCGTCGCCGAGCGAGCGTCGCAGCGACGTCACCGCCTGGTAGACCGAGTCGGGCGTGACGACGACGCCGGCCCAGACCTGTTCGAGCAGGTCGTCGATGCGTACGACCTCGCCCGCGCGCGCGGCGAGGTGCACGAGCAGGCGCATGCTGCGCGCCTCGAGGCGCACGCTGCGGCCGTCGCGGGCGATCTCGCCGAGCAGCGGATCGACGCGCCAGTCGCCGACGCGCAATGGGCTGTCCATGGACTCGGGCATGCGTCCGTTTCGGGGTGGCGGGTGACCTTCGATTGTAGCTCGGCGTCGGCGCGCCGCGCCGGCGCGGTGTTTCAGGCTGTTTCAGGATTCTTCAGGCGTTCGTCAGGACTCGCGGTGGTCGTCCGCGGCAGCCTCGCGGTTCCACCCCACGGAGTACCGAAATGCGCCGTTTCCTGCCCGTCCTCCTGCTCGCCGCCGCCGTGCCGTCGCAGGCGGCGACCTACCTCGTCGAGTCCCGCCACACGCAAGGCGTCGTGCGCTGGGACCACCTCGGCTTCGCGTTTCCGACCGCGCAGTTCGCGCGCGTCGAGGGCGTGCTCGTGTTCGACCCGGCCGCGCCGGCGAAGGCGTCGGTGAAGGTGAAGATCCCGCTCGCGGCGATGACGAGCGGGGTGCCCGACCTCGACGAGGACCTGCGCTCGGACAGCTTCTTCGACCTCGCGAAATTCCCCGAGGCGACGTTCACCAGCCGGACCGTCGAGGCGCGCGGGCACGGCGGCTACCGCGTCGGCGGCGACCTCGTCGTGCACGGCGTGACGCGCAATGTCGTGCTCGAGGCGACGCTCAACAAGATCGGCACGAACCCGCGCAACGGCGTACCGTCGATCGGCTTCGAGGCGACCACGCGGCTCAAGCGCTCGGACTTCGGCCTCGGCCGCTTCGTGCCGCAGGTCGGCGACGAGGTCGAGATCCATGTCACGCTGCAGGGCGAAGAGGCGAAGCCGTTCGCCGCATACCTGCGCCGGCAGGCCGCCGACGCGGCGAATGACGCCGACCGCAAACAGTACGAAACCGCGGCCGCTGAGGCCGAGGCGATCGCCGCGAAAGCGGCGACGGACTGACGCCGCCGCAACGCAAAAAGCCGGCACCTTCGCAGGTGCCGGCCGATGAACAGCCCTTTCATCCGATCCGTCGCGTGGCGAGCGAGGCCCTTGCGGGTCCGCACGCAGGCGTGCGCGCTCGCGCGGACGGATCCGCGGATCAGTACAGGCGCTGGCGCTTGGTCACGTCGCGCGAAACGCGGCGGAGGTGACGCTTGACCGCGGCAGCGCGCTTGCGCTTGCGCTCCTGGGTCGGCTTTTCGTAGAACTCGCGCTTGCGCACTTCGGCCAGCACGCCGGCCTTCTCGCACGTGCGCTTGAAACGGCGCAGGGCAAACTCGAACGGTTCGTTTTCGCGAACTTTGACGCTGGGCATACATTCTCCAATGACACAGGCCCGGGGCTGGCGGGCGAGCCGTGTATTCTATCCCGATGAATCAGCCCATTGCAAAGGCGGGCCACGGCCCCGTGCTCGGGGTCGAAACCTCCTGCGACGAGACCGGGGTGGCCGTGTTCGACCCGGCCCGCGGCCTGCTCGCCCACACCCTCTACAGCCAGATCCGCATGCACGCGGACTACGGCGGGGTCGTGCCCGAGCTCGCCTCGCGCGACCACGTGCGCAAGCTGATGCCGCTCGTGCGCGAAACCCTGGCCCGCGCCGGCCTCGGCGTCGCCGACCTCGGCGGGGTCGCCTACACGGCCGGGCCGGGGCTCGTCGGCGCCCTGCTCGTCGGCGCGACCGCGGCGCGCGCACTGGCCTGGTCGCTCGGCCTGCCCGCGATCGGCGTGCACCACATGGAAGGGCACCTGCTCGCGCCGCTGCTCGAGGCTGACCCGCCCGAGCCGCCGTTCGTCGCCTTGCTCGTGTCGGGCGGTCATTCGATGCTCATCGAGGTCGCCGGGATCGGCCGCTACACCTTGCTCGGCGACACCCTCGACGATGCCGCCGGCGAAGCATTCGACAAGACCGCCAAGCTCATGGGCCTGCCGTACCCGGGCGGCCCTGCGCTCGCGCGCCTCGCCGAGCAGGGGCGTCCCGGCGTGTTCCGCTTCGCGCGGCCGATGACCGACCGGCCAGGCCTCGACTTCAGCTTCTCGGGCCTGAAGACCCAGGTCCTGCTCGCCTGGCAGCACTCCGACCGTGCGGAACAGACCCGCGCCGACGTCGCGCGCGCGTTCGAGGAAGCGATCGTCGAGACGCTCGCGATCAAGTGCCGCCGCGCCCTCGCGCAGACCGGCGCACGCCGTCTCGTGATCGCGGGTGGCGTCGGCGCGAACCGTCGCCTGCGCGCTGAACTCGCCGAGGCGGGCGCGCGGGAAGGTTTCAGCGTGCACTTCCCGCGCCTCGAGTTCTGCACCGACAACGGCGCGATGATCGCGCTCGCGGGCGCGCTGCGCCTCGCCGTCGGCCAGCACGAAACGCCGGAAATCCGCGTGCGTCCGCGCTGGGACCTCGCAAGCCTGCCGCCGGTCGCCTGAACGAAGTCGCCGCAGGCGGCGCATCGACGCCCGGCGCGGGTTCCGCTGCGCCGCGCGTTCGGGGATCATGCACGTTCGTTCCACCGCCAGCGGCGTTCCATGGATCTCGTTTTCATCGAAGACCTGCGCATCGAAACGATCATCGGCATCTACGACTGGGAGCGCACGACGCGCCAGGTCGTCGCGCTCGACATCGAGATGGCGTTCGACAACACCCGTCCTGCGGCGAGCGACCGCATCGGCGACACGCTCGACTACAAGGCGGTGTCGAAGCGGCTCATCGCGTTCGTCGGCGAATCGCGCTTCGAACTCGTCGAGACGCTGGCCGAGCGCTGCGCCGAGATCATCCGCGCGGAGTTCGGCGTGCGCTGGCTGCGTCTCAAGCTGTCCAAGCCCGGTGCGGTGACCGGTTCGCGCGCGGTCGGCGTGATCATCGAGCGCGGCGAGCGCTCGCCCGGCGCCTAGCGACGCGCGACGTGCATCGCGCCTGGCTCAGCCTCGGCTCCAACCTCGACGCCGAGCGCCACCTGCGCGCGGCGCTCGAAGAGCTGCGCGCGCGCTTCGGCGCGATCGTCGCCTCGCCGGCCTACCGCTTTCCCGCGGTCGGCTTCGACGGCCCCGACTTCGTCAACCTCGCGGCCGGCATCGACAGCGATCTCGCCGCCGCCGCATTGAACGACTGGCTGCACGCGCTCGAGGATCGCCATGGTCGCCGCCGCGACGTGCCGCGTTATTCGAGCCGCACGCTCGACGTCGACATCGTGCTGTTCGACGACGCGATCATCGACGGCCCCGGCCACCTGCAGGTGCCGCGGCGCGAGCTGCGCGAGGCGTTCGTGCTCAAGCCGCTCGCCGAGATCGCGCCGGACCTGCGCGTCCCCGGCGATGGCCGCGCGCTCGCCGAACTCTGGGCCGCCTCGCCCGACCGCGCGACTCGCTTCGAACGGGTCACGCTGTAGGCGGCTACAAAGCCTGAAACACGAAGGACACGAAGAATACGAAGGAGAGCAAGCAAGAGACGGAAAGGTTGAAACACGGAGCACACGGAGCACACGGAGGTAGCGTCACTTCATTTCTTGCTTTCTCCGTGTGCTCCGTGTGCTCCGTGTTTCAATCTCTTCCTGCTTTTCGCTCTCCTTCGTGTTCTTCGTGTCCTTCGTGTTTCAATCTTTCGCTTCCACCCCGGCATCACATCGATAGCGAGCGGCCGCCGTCGACGCGGATGATCTGGCCGGTCACGTAGCGCGCGTCGCGCAGCAGCCAGAGCACGGTGCCGGCGACGTCGTCGGGCGTGCCCGCGCGCGCGAGCGGCGTGCGCGCGATGAGTTCCTGCTGGTCGGCGTAGTCCTTGCCCGCCTCGGGCCACAGCACCGCGCCGGGCGCGACGCCGTTCACGCGCACGAGCGGCGCGAGTTCCTGCGCGAGCGCGCGCGTGAGCATCGCGAGCGCGGCCTTCGCCATGCAGTAGACGCTGTGACGCGGCAGCGGTCGTTCGGCGTAGATGTCGACGAGGTTGACGATCGCGCCGTTGCGGCCGGCCAGGTGCGGCGCGGCGGCCTGGGCGAGGAACAGCGGCGCACGCGCGTTCGCCGCGAACAGCTCGTCCCATTGCGACGGCGTGACCGTCGCGAGCGGCGTCGGGAAGAACGACGACGCGTTGTTGACGAGCGCATCGATGCGGCCGAAGCGCGCGAGCACGGCGTCGACGAGGTCGGGCAGGCAGTCGGCGTCGGCGAGCTCGGCCTGCAAGGTCAGCGTGCTGTCGGGGCGTTGCGCTTCGAGCGTGAGCGCGAGCGCTTCCAGTTCCGCGTACGAGTTGCGCGCATGCAGGGCGACGTCGTAGCCGGCCGCGTGCAGGGTGCGCGCGATCGTCGCGCCGACACGCCGCGCGGCGCCGGTCACGAGCGCCACCGGCCGTTGCTGCGTGCTCGCCATCGTCGCGCTCTCCTTCGGGTTATGCTTCCCGCATGCCATTGTCGAGAGTGCCGCAGAACGCCGCGGCCGACCAGCCCTGAACACGCAACTGCCCGCTCCGAACGACGACGAACGCGAACACTCCGACCAGCTCGCGGCGTTGCTGCGCAACGAGATCCGCGCGACCGGCTCGATGCCGTTCGCGCGCTGGATGGAGCTGTGCCTGTACGCGCCCGCGCTCGGCTACTACAGCGCGGGCCGCACCAAGTTCGGCGCGGCCGGCGATTTCGTGACCGCGCCGGAACTCGGCGACCTCTATGCGCGCTGCCTCGCGCGCGCGTTCGCGCCGACCCTGCGCGCACTCGGTGCCGACGCCGACGTGCTCGAAATCGGCGGTGGCAGCGGCGCGTTCGCGGTCGCCGCGCTGCGCGAACTCGCCGTGCAGGATGTGTTGCCGCGCCGATTCCTCATCCTCGAACCGAGCGCCGACCTCGCCGCGCGCCAACGCGCGCGTGTCGCCGCGGAGCTGCCGCCGGGGATCGCCGCGCGTGCGGCGTGGATCGCGCGGCCGCCGGAACACGGCTGGCGCGGAGTGCTGTTCGCCAACGAAGTCGTCGACGCGCTGCCGACCACGCGCTTCACGCTGCGCGAGGGCGAGGTGTACGAGGAGCACGTCGCGCTCGACGAGGCGGGCCGTTTCGCGCGCGTCGATCGCCCGGCCGACCTGCTCGTCGGGAATGCGGTGCGCCATCTCGAGCGCGCGCTCGGCGCCGCGTTCGCCGACGGCTACCGCTCCGAAGTGCTGCCGCAGTTGCCGTACTGGGTGCAGGCGGTGAGCGCGTCGCTCGAAGCGGGCGTCGTGCTGTTCGTCGACTACGGCTATCCGCGCGCCGAGTACTACCTGCCCGCGCGCAGCGACGGTACGCTCGTCTGCCACTATCGCCACCGCGCGCACGCCGATCCGCTGCACTGGCCCGGGCTGACCGACCTCACCGCGTTCGTCGACTTCACCGCACTCGCCGAAGCCGGCGTCGGCGCGGGCTTCGATTTCGTCGGCTACGCGCCGCAAGGCCAGTTCCTGCTCGCGAGCGGACTACTCGATCTCGTCGACGACGGCCTGTCCGAGCGCGAACGCGTGCAGCGCGTCGCCGAGGTGAAGCGCCTGACCCTGCCCGGCGACATGGGCGAGCGGTTCCAGGCGATCGCGTTCGCGCGCGGCGGCGTCGATGCGCTGCCTGGCCTGCGCGCGTTCGACCTCTCGCATCGCCTTTAGCCCGCGCGCCTCCGGGTTCCGCCGCGCGCGTTCGCGACGCGGATGGCACATTCGCGCGCCACGCGCCGTTCCCCGTCCGTGCCTTCACCTGCACGGAACCCTGCCATGACCGTTCGATCAATCCCGTCGCACGTGCGCGGCGCGCGCGTGCGCGCCGCCGTCGTCGCGTGCATTCTCGACACCGCGAGTGCGTTCGCCGCCGGACCGTACGCGTACCTGCCGTCGAGCAGCCATCCGACGGTATCCGCGGTCGAGCTGTCGAACACGGCAGCCGTGCCGGCGACGATCACCGTGACCGGCACCGAGAATACGACCGGCTTCTACGGCGCCGCGCTGTCGGACAAGGGCGATCGCTTGTACGTGTCGGACCAGGTCAACGAAACCGTGTTCGAGATCGACACGACGACGGGCGTCACGACGCACGCGTACTTCGTCGGCTCCAATCCACGCGGCGTCGCGGTCGACCCCGGCGGCCGGCACGTCTACGTCGCGGACTTCGCGAGCGCGGGCCTGTCGGTCATCGACACGACGACGCACGCGGTGACCGGCGTCGATTTCGGTTCGCTGTCGGGCTCGGCCAACCCGAGCCCCAGCGGCATCGCGCTGAACCTCGCGGGCACGCGCGCGTACGTCACCGACGCATCCGTCGGCCATCGGCTGTGCCGGATCAACCTCCTCGCACTGCCGACGAGCGTCGCGAACGCCGATTGCGTCGTGGTCGGTGCCGCGGACGACGACGGCGCCAATCCGAACGCGGTGGCGGTCAGCCCGGACGGCACGCGTGCCTACGTCGTCAACCACGGCGAAGCGACGGTGTCGGTGGTCGATACGGCGACGCTGGCCGTCACGCGCACATTCCCGCTCGGCTACGGGTCGCCCAACGGCATCGCCATCAGCGCGTCGGGTCGACGCGCGTATGTCGGCACGGGCCTCGGTCGCGTGATCGTCCTCGATCTGGCACGCGTGCCGAACGCCGCATCGGACCCGGTGATCGACGTCATCGACGACGCCGCGATCTTCGCGGTCAACGGCCTGTCGATTTCACCCGACGGCCCGCATCTGCTGGTCGCCGACACCGGCAACGACGAGCTGCACGTCGTGGACATCGTCGGCGACGCCGATGCGATCGTCGCCACGGTGGGCGTGAACCAGAGCCCGATCGCGATGGGTCGCTTCGTGCGACCGGACGCGATCTTCGTGAGCGGTTTCGAGAGAGCCGGCTGACGAGGCGGCGCGTCAGCCCCCGCCGGCGGGTCGCGGCACGGCCTCGATCGCGCGCCGCCGCGCCGCACGCACCGCTTCGCCGATCTTCTCGCCGGAGAGCCCCTGCGCGACGAACGGCGCGGCGTCGATCGCGCGCGCGGCCGCGTGCGCGTCGCGCAGGTACGCGGCCTGCGGATACGCGTCGTCGGCGCGTCCGAGGCGGCCGCGCTTGTCCGCCTCGCAGGCGAGCAGGAAGCGCGCGATGCGTTCGGGGCGGCGGAACGCGTCGAGGCGCTCGAGCAGCTTGAGCACGGTTTCCGGCCGCAGCTCGAATGCGCGGTGCGCGTCGAGATGGAAGCGGCAGACGAGCTCGCCGAGGGCGGCATGCTCGGCCGGCACCTTCAGGCGCGCGGCGAGCGCGCGCAGCGGTGCGACGCCGCGCTGTTCGTGCATCACGTGGCGAGGCAGTTCGTCCGCGGGCGTGAGCGCCTTGCCGAGGTCGTGCACGAGCGCGCACCAGCCGACGAGGTCATCGCCGGGCGCGAGGCGCGCGGCCTGGTCGAGCACGAGCTCGACGTGCACGCCGGTGTCGACCTCGGGATGGAACTCGGCGCGCTGCGGCACGCCGTACAGCGCGTCGACTTCGGGCAGGATCGCGCGCAGTGCGCCGCAGTCGCGCAGCGCGCGCAGGAACGCCGACGGCGCGGGCTCGGCGAGCGCCTTGCGCATCTCGGCCCAGACGCGTTCGGCGACGAGATGGTCGACCTCGCCGTCGTCGACCATGCGACGCATCAGCGCGCGCGTCTCGTCGGCGATGCGGAAGCCGAGCGGCGCGTAACGCGCGGCGAAGCGCGCGACGCGCAGCACGCGCACCGGGTCCTCGACGAACGCGGGCGACACGTGGCGCAGCAGGCGCTGCTCGAGGTCGCGGCGGCCGCCGAACGGATCGACGACGTCGCCGCGTTCGTCGATCGCCATCGCGTTGATCGTGAGGTCGCGCCGCTCGAGGTCCTGCTCGAGCGTGACCGAGGGGTCGGCATCGACGGCGAAGCCGTGGTAGCCACGGCCGGTCTTGCGCTCGGTGCGCGCGAGCGCGTACTCCTCCTGCGTCCGCGGGTGCAGGAACACCGGGAAGTCTTTGCCGACCGGCCGATAGCCGGCCGCGCGCATCTCCTCCGGCGTCGCGCCGACGACGACGAAGTCGCGATCGGCGACGTCGAGGCCGAGCAGGCGGTCGCGCACGGCGCCGCCGACGAGATAGATGCGCATCGCTTGACTTGCCCGTGGAAACCGGCTGGCATTGTGCCAGCGAACCCCGGGGAGAGCCGCATGCACGTACGCCACGCCGTCCTCGCCTGTGCCCTGCTCGTCGTCGCGGCCTGCTCGACCACCGCGAAGAAGCCCGCGCCCGCCACGGCGCCGTCCGCGCCCGCGGCCGCCCGCGACGACACGCTCTACCGCGCGCTCGGCGCGCAGGCGGGCATCGAGAAGGTCGTCGACGCCGCGCTCGTCGAGATCCACAACGACCCGCACATCAATCTCTTCTTCGCCAACACCGACATGCCGGACCTGCGTCGCCTGCTCGTCGAGCAGTTCTGCGCCGCGACCGGCGGCCCGTGCGAGTACACCGGGCGCAGCATGGAAGAGGCACACGGCGGCCTCAATCTCACCGACGACGATTTCGACCGCTTCGTCGCCGACCTCGTGCGTGCGTTCGACGAGGCGGCGGTGCCGAAGGACCTGCAGCAGCAGTTGCTCGCGCTGTTCGGCCCGATGCGCAAGCAGATCGTCGGCCAGTAGGACGGGTCGAGCCGCGCGGCGGCGAGTCCGCCGGTCGCGGCTTAGGCCCGAGGCCGCGATCGCCGTCGCGCACGTCGCGGCGGCGCGCGCTTCGCGCGTACCGCCCCATGAGGTCGATCAACCGCGGCGGTAGCTGTCGAGGTCGCGCTGGCGTTCGTCGCCCGCGAACAGGCGTGGCACCACGGCTTCCATCGGCGTCGCGACGATGCCGAGTGCAGCGAGGCCATCGTCGCGCACGACCGAGTCGAGCTGCAGCGAGCGCAAGTTGTCGCGCGAGATCGGCTTGCCCGGCAGCCACTCGCCGACGAGCGCCTGCACGCGGCCGAGCGCGTCGGGCAGCGGCAGCACGATGCGGCGCTTGCCGATCATGCGCGCGGTCCAGCGCACGATCTCGCCGAGTTCGATCACGCGCGGGCCGCCGAGCTCGTAGGTGTGCCCGTGCGTGTGCGGGTGGGCGAGCGCGCGGGCGAAGGCTTCGGCGACGTCGCCGACGTACACGGGCTGGAAGCGTGCGCGCGCCCGCGCGAGCGGCAGCACCGGCGCGATGCGCAGCAGCGCGGCGAAGCGCGAGAACAGGCCGTCGCCGTCGCCGAAGATCACCGACGGGCGGAAGATCGTCCATGCGAGCGGCGACGACTGCACGAGCGCTTCCGCCTGCGCGCGCGTCTGCAGGTAGTGGCTCGTGCCTTCGCCCGCGCGCAGCGCGCTCATCTGCAGCAGGCGCGACACGCCGGTGCCGGCGCAGGCGTCGAGCAGGGTGCGCGTGAGTTCGACGTGCGCCTTGCGGAAGCCGGCGCCGTCACTGCCGCGCTCGTTGAGGATGCCGACGAGGTTGACCACCGCGTCGGCGCCCGCGAGTTCGCGCGCGAGCACCGCGCGATCGTGCACGTCGGCGTTGACGAGCGCGACGCGCGGCAGCACGCCGAGCTCGCGGTGCAGGTCGCGGTTGCGCGTGAGCACGCGGATCGCGTGGCCGTCGCGCTGCAGTCGCGGCACGAGATGGCGTCCGACGAAACCGGTGCCGCCGAGCACGACGATCTTCTGCGCCTTCATCGCGGGCTCCTGCGAGGAGCCTTCCATTTAGCGCGTTTCGCGTGCGCTTGCAACGCGCGCCGCAAGGATGTCGTTTGCCGGGGTGGAATGATTGAAACATGGAGCACACGGAGCGCTCGGAGAAAGCAGGAGAAGTGAACCGCTCTTCCTCCGTGTGTTCCGTGCGCTACGTGTTCAGGCTTCCGCTTTGATGCTACTGCGCCGCCGACGGCGGTGAGGGCTGCGGCGCCGCAGAGGCGCCGACGGCCGCATCCGGTGTCTGCACTTCGCTCGCGGGCGCGTCGGCGGGCGGCTTCTGCTCGACCGCGGTCGTCGCGCAGGCGACCGCCTTGCGCGGCGTCGAATCGTCGGGCGCGCGGTACGGCTGGCCGATCTTCGGCATGCGCGCCGACAGTGCGAGTACCTTGCCGTTCATGCGCCAGTCGTAGATCACGCTGAATGCGAGCACGCGCGCGACGTACTCGCGCGTTTCCTTGTACGGGATCGTTTCGACGAAGAAGTCCGGATCGAGCGTGCCGCGGGCGTCGAGCCAGCGCCCGACCGGCGCCTCGCCCGCGTTGTAGGCGGCGCTCGCGAGCCACGGGCTGCCGTCGTAGGCGTCGGCCATTCGGCCGAGGAAGCGCGTGCCGAGCTGCACGTTGAGGGTCGGGTCGAACAGGTCCTGCGCGCTCGAGTACGGCAGCTTCTCCGCCTTCGCGAGCTTCTTCGCGACGCCCGGCAGCAGCTGCATGAGGCCGTAGGCGTCCGCGTGCGAGTGCGCGTCGGTCATCCACGCGCTCTCGGCGCGCAGGATGCCGTAGGCCCACGACGGGTCGATCCCCGCACCGGCCGCCTCGCGCTTGATCAGCGCCTCGAGGCCGAGCGGGAAGCGCTGCTCGTACAGGCGCTGCGTCTGCGGGTCGGCCGAGAACGCGAACACCGCGCGGTCGTACCAGCCCTTGCGATAGGCGTAGTCGGCGGCGAGCCGGCGCTGGTTCGCGTCGAACTTGCCGAGCGCGAAGTTCCACTCGCGCCGCGCCTCCGCGAGCATGCCGAGTTCGCGGAATTCGAAGGCGCGCTCGAGATCGGGCTGCTGCGCGAGCGCCGCTTCCGACTTCGCGTCGCCGGCGAGCGTGAGCGGGCAGATCGAGTACGGCTGCCCGCTCCAGTCGGCGGCGAGGAAGCCGTGGAAGTTCGCTTCGCGCGCGACGTCGGCGTAGAGCGGCGTGGCTTCGGTGTCGCGACCGAGCTTGCTGAGCACGCGCGCGCGCAGGTAGCGCCAGCGCGCGTCGGCCTTCTGCACGTCGGACAGGCGATCGAGTGCGGCGAGCGTCTCCGCCCAGTCGGCGCCGGCGAGCGCGATGCGCACGCGCCATTCGCGCGTCGCGTCGTCGTCGGCCGCGGCCGGCAATGCCTTCAGGCGCGCGAGCGCGTCGGACGAATAGCTCGTCGAGCGATACAGCGCGATCGCGTTGAGGATGCGGTTCTTCTGCGCGTCGCTCCACTGGAAGCGCGCGCCGAGATCGGCCCACGCGGTTTCCGCGCCGTCGCTGTTGCGACGCGCGTGGCGCGCGAGCGCGTAGGAGACCGCGTCGCGCGTGCGCGGCTCGTCGGCCCAGCCCTTCGCCTTCGCGAGCGTCGCCGCGGGTTCGCGCAACGCGGCGACGATGCGGTCGGCGGCGATGCGGTCGCTGCCGCCGAGCAGCGCCGCGGCGTCGTCGGCGGCTTCCGCATTGCCGGCGTCGGCGGCACGCTCGAGGTGTTCCCACACCTGCGCGTCGGAGACGACGCGTTGCGCGCGCAGGCCGCGCAGCACCGCGTCGCAACTGCCCGGCAGCGCGCGCTCGCCCTGCCAGAACGGTTGCACGTCCTTCGCGTAGTCGAGCTTCTCGTCGTTGGCGAGGCGACCGAGCAGCGCGCTGCACTGCAGGTCGCGGTCCTCGCTCGGCGTGTACGTCGCCAGGTACGCCTTCCAGTCGCCGCGGCGCGCGAGTTCGCGCAGCCACGCCTCGCGCAGGTCCTGCGCAGGCAGCGTGCCCGGCCAGCGCTCGAGGAAGCGCTCGACCTCGGCGCGCCCGAGCTTGGCGATGCGCGGCCGCAGCGCGGCGAGTTCGATATAGGGATAAAGCGGGTAGTGCGCGGTGTCGAGGCCGGCTGCGAGCTTGCGCCAGGCGCCTTCGGGCGGTTTCTTCGCCGCCGCGAGGGCGACGCGGAACTGCGCCCGCTCGCTGGCGCGGTCGGCGGCGGCGAGCGGCAACGCCACGGTGAAGGCGAGGACGGCGAGCCAGGCGGCGCGGGCACGTCGTGATCGCCGGGGAACAGGGGTCGAACGCATCTGAACGGCTCGAATTCGGCGCAAGGCCAGAGTGTAGCTTGCTGCGACGCCGCATCGCGCACCCTCGGGCCATCGAAAGACCGGTTTCGGCGCCTCGGCATAGCAAAGACGAAACATTTGTTTTACATTTTCTTGACGCTTGCGCCCGGGGGAGGGAAGACCACCGTGCGTGTGCCTCCATCGAACCGATCCGTGACCACCCTTGGAGATCCTCATGCGTTCACGTCTGGCCAGAGTTGCGATCCACGCCCTGTCGGGCGCCATCCTTTCGGCGCTGTACGTCGCGCCTGCGGTGGCGCAGGACAGGACAGGCGAGGACATCCAGAAGCTGCAGGCGATCGAAGTCACCGGCTCGCGCATCAAGAAGGCCGAGATCGAAGGCCAGACGCCGGTCCTCACGATCACGTCGAAGGACATCGAGGCGACCGGCCTCGGTTCGATCGGTGACGTGATCCAGCGCCTGTCGGTCAGCGGCTCGTCGCTCAACACCAAGTTCAACTCGGCCGGCAACTTCGGTTTCCCGCCGGACGGCGGCGGTGTCGGCTCGGGCTCGACCACGATCTCGCTGCGCAACCTCGGCGCGAAGCGCACGCTGATCCTCGTCGACGGCCTGCGCTGGGTGAACGAATCGTCGGCGTCGGGCGTCTCCGCCGCGGTCGACCTCAACACGATCCCGGCCAGCGTGGTCGATCGCATCGAGATCCTCAAGGACGGCGCATCGTCGCTGTACGGCTCGGACGCGATCGCCGGCGTGATCAACATCATCACGAAGAAGAAGCAGGACGGTCTCGGCTTCCACGTCTACGGCGGCGACTACTCGACCGGCGACGGCAAGACCTGGTCGGGCAACATCTCGCTCGGCGGCAGCACCGACAAGTTCGACTTCTTCATGGACATCAGCCGTTTCAAGCAGAACGGCATCAGCTCGGGCGCCTGGGACCAGTCGAGCTTCCCGGTGCCTGGCGCCGGCCTGTTCGGAGGCAGTTCCGCGACGCCGACGACGCGCTACCTTTTCGACACGCCCAATGGCGAGGACTTCGGCGGCCTGTGCGCGGGTGGTTTCTGCAACATCACCGCGAATGGCGTGGCACCCCCGGGAGGCGTGCAGCCGTTCCCGGGGGGTTTCCACCAGTGGAGCAATGCCGACCGCTTCAACTTCGCGCCGTACAACCTGCTGCTCACGCCGCAGGAGCGCACGGGCATCTTCGCGCAGGGCACGTACCACATCACCGACCACGTCAACTTCACGCTGAAGGGCCTGTACAACACGCGTGACTCGACCAACCAGGCCGCGCCCGAGCCGATCTTCCTCGGCAAGCAGTTCTGCGCCGCGCGCGACCTCTGCTACAACGTCGGCGTCGACGCGACCAACCCGTACAACCCGTTCGGTTTCTCGCTCGACGCGAGCAGCCCCGACTTCGGCCTCGGACGCCGCGCGGTCGAGGGCGGACCGCGCGTGTTCAAGCAGACGGTCGACACGAAGTACTACACCGCCGGCTTCAACGGCGACTTCAGCTTCTCCGACCATCAGTTCTTCTGGGACGTGAACTACGTCAACAGCACGAACAACGCGCGCCAGACCGTCAACGGCACGTACAACATCCGCCACATCATGAATGCGCTCGGTCCTGTCGACCAGTGCACGGCGCCGTGCGTGCCGCTCAACCTGTTCGGCGGCCCGGGCTCGATCACGCCGGAGATGCTCAACTACATCCAGTTCGTCGAGAACGACCACAGCACGCAGGATCTCGAGGTCTGGACCGCGAACATCTCGGGCAACCTGTTCCAGCTGCCCGCCGGTTCGCTCGACATCGCCGCCGGTTACGAGCATCGCAAGCTCGATGGTTCCTACACGCCGGACGCGGTCGTCGTCGCGGGCGACTCGAACGGCGTGCCGTCCGGCCCGACCAACGGCGGTTACTCGGTCGACGAGTTCTACGTCGAACTCAACGCGCCGCTGCTCGCCGACATGGCGTTCGCCAAGCACCTCGACCTGTCGGTCGCGTCGCGCTGGTCGGACTATTCGAACTTCGGCAACACGACCAACAACAAGTTCGGCTTGCGCTGGCAGCTCGTCGACGACTTCACCCTGCGCGGCACGTGGGCGGAAGGCTTCCGTGCACCGTCGATCGGTGAACTGTTCGGCACGTTCTCGCGCTTCGACGCGCAGTTGTCCGATCCGTGCAGCGGCAACGTGACGGCGAATTGCTCCGCGCTCGGCGTGCCGGCAGGGTTCACGCAGAACAACCCGCAGATCTCGATCATCACCGGCGGCGACCAGCACCTCAAGCCGGAGACGTCGACGAGCCTCACGCTCGGCGGTATCTACAGCCCGGGCTGGGCCGAGAATACGGGCTGGTCGCAGAAGCTCGATTTCGAACTCACGTTCTACAAGCTGCACGTCGACGACGCGATCCAGGCGCCGGACGCGCAGACCCAGCTCGACCGCTGCGTCGCGACGCTCGACCCGCTGTTCTGCACCGGCATCACGCGCGCCGGCAACGGTTCGATCGACGGTTTCAACAACACGTTGCGCAACCTCGGTCGCATCGACACCAAGGGCTACGACCTCGGCGTCAACTGGGTCGGCCCCGAGTGGTCGTGGGGTCACATCGGTGCCAACTGGCAGATCACCTACACGCAGGACTACAAGGCGGTCGCGACCGACACCGGTGCGGCGGAGCCGCGCGCGGTCGGCATCGAAGTCACCGACAGCGGCATCCCGAAGTATCGTTCGACGTTGAGCCTCAACTGGGGCCTGGCCGACTGGAGCGCGAGCTGGACGATGCGCTACATCTCGGACCTGACCGAGCGTTGCAATCCGGATCTCACTGGGGCCGGCGCGGTGTGCAGCAGCCCGTTGCCGGACCTGTCGGGAGGCACCAATCACCTCGGTGCGACGACCTATCATGATGTGCGCGTGAGCTGGAAGCTGCCGGTGCGCTACGACATGAGCATCTCCGGCGGCATCAACAACATCTTCGACAAGGATCCGCCCGTCTGCGTGTCGTGCTCGCTCAACGGCTACGACGCGTCGACCTACGACCTGCCGGGCCGCTTCACCTACATCGAGGCGAGCGTGAAGTTCTGATCGTCACCGCTTGATGGGGAAAGGGAAGGGCCGCCTCGTGCGGCCCTTTTCTTTTTGGCGCCGAGTGGAAAATGCCATCTATGGACGGATAGGATGCCTTGCCCTCGACGGGCGCTCCCGCATGGGCGCGGAGCAGGTCACCACCAAGGAGAGTATCGATGACCCTGAACAGGATCACCACGGCGATCGCATGCGCCGGCCTCTGCGTCGGCGGAACGGCACACGCGGGCGAGTTCATCGCCGCGCGCGCGCCGGCGGTACCGCACCAGTACATCGTGGTGCTGGACCACGACCCCGGCAAGGCACTGGAGAAGGTCGGCGCGCCGCTGGCGCGCGCGTTGACCGAACGTCGTGCCGCGGTGACGACCGTATGGAACTCGGCGTTGAACGGTTTCGTGATGACCGCGACGAGCGAAAAGACCGCGATGGCCATCGCCAAGGTGCCCGGCGTGCTCACGGTCGAGCCCGACTACGTCGCGCAGCTACAGGCGACGCAGACCGGCGCGCCACGCGGCCTCGACCTCGTCGACCAGCGCAGCCTGACGACGAACGGTACCTACGTGTACAACTACACCGCGCCGGCCGTGCACGCCTACGTGATCGACTCGGGCATCCGCACGACGCACGCCGATTTCGGCGGCCGCGCGACCGCCGATGCGAACTTCGCCAACGACAATGCGGCCAACGATCCGTTCAACCACGGCACGGGCGTCGCGAGCGTGATCGGCGGCAGCACCTACGGCGTCGCCAAGCAGGCGCGCCTGCACTCCGTGCGCGTGTTCGACAGTGCCGGCCAGGGAACGGCGAGCCAGGTCGTGTCCGGGCTCAACTGGGTCAACGCGAACGGCCTGCATCCGGGCGTGGTGAACCTCAGCCTGCAGTTCGGCCCGTCGACCGCGCTCGACAACGCGCTCAAGACGGTCATCGCGAGCGGCTTCTTCGCCTCGGTGTCCGCGGGCAATCGCGCCTCGACGACGATCGAAGGCTTCGACGACGCGTGCGCGATGTCGCCGTCGCGCGTGCCGGAGGCGTTCACCGTCGCCGACGCGGCGATCTATTCGTTCCGCGGTCCCTGCGTCGACCTGTTCGCGCCGGGCTCGGCCATTCCCGTCGCGTCGTCCGGCTCGGACACCGCGATCAAGTCGGGCACGGGGACTTCCTACTCGGCACCGCATGCGGCCGGCGCGGCCGCGCTCGCGCTCCAGCAGTATCCAAGCCTTACGCCGAACCAGCTGTCGTGGGAACTCATCGGGCGATCGTCGAAGAACCTGCTCACCGAAACCAATGGCTGGCACTTGTACGGATCGCCGAATCGCTGGCTGTACACGCTGCCGCTCGGCTATTCGGCGGTGCCGAGCCAGCCGGCGGCGCTCGTGCGCGACGCCTGTTTCGCGCCGAACTATTTCGTCGACTGGCAAGGTGGCGCGGTCAACGCGTCCAATACCGCGACCTACTACGAACTGCAGCGCTCCACGACCTCTACATTCTCGAGCGTATCAAGCACGTACACCGACGGCAGCCTTGCCGACGGCTACGCCCAGTTCAATTCGGGTACGCCGCTGTATTTCCGGGTGCGCGCCTGCAACAGCGTCGGTTGCAGCGCATTCCGGGGTAGCGGCAACGCGAGCTGCAACTGACGATCACGGCGGGCGCGCCTCAGGGCGCGCCCGCTGCACGCTCCATCGTCGCGGCCGCGGGCATGAGGATGCTCGCGGCGATCGGCAGGTGGTCGGACACCGGGTGCGGCAGCGCCCAGCGCTTCTCCACTTCGATGTCGCGCGAGACGAGGATGTGGTCGATCGCGCGCGTCGGCCGCCAGCTCGGGAACGTCGCCGGCGCGTGGTCGGGACGCACGAGCGAGGTGCGCGCGTACAGCAGGTCGAGTTCCTTGCCTTGCGCGGGCGTGTTGAGGTCGCCCATCAGCACCGCATGCGGATGCTGGCCGATGAGTTCGGCGAGGAACGCGAGCTGGCGCGCGCGCGCGGCCGGGCCGAGCGAGAGGTGCGCGATGATGACGACGAGCGAGGCGTCGCCGTTGCCGAAGCGCACCCACAGCGCGCCGCGGCCGGGGATGCGCCCGGGCAGGGGGTAGTCGAGCACTTCGTCCGGATGCAACCGTGCGAGCAGGCCATTGCTCGACGTCGCGAGGCGCGACACGCGCCGGTTCGGCTGGTGCGTCCAGTAGGGGAAGCGCGCCGCTTCGGCGAGGTATTGCGTCTGGTTGAGGAAACCCGAACGCAGGCTGCCCGCGTCCGCTTCCTGCAGGCCGACGAGATCGAAGTCGCCGATCACGCGCGCGAGGCCATCGAGGTTCGCGCGCTTGCCGTGCGGCAGCACGTGTTTCCAGCTGTGCGTGACGTAGTCGCGATAGCGCTTGACGCTGCCGCCGGCGAGGATGTTGCAGCTGAGCAGATTCAGCCGTCGCGCGTCGGACCCGGTGCGGGCGGCGAGGTGGGTCATGACGCGAGGCTAACCAGCGTGCGCGGCAGCGGCAAGCGCCGCATGCGGCGCATGGCCGGCGCCACGCGTGGGCGCGCCGGCGGCGTTGCGCCGATGCACGGCGCTATTTCTTCTTCGCGGCGGCCTTGGCCGGCTTCGCATGCTCGTCGTGTTCCTTCTTCACGAGGTAGTCGACCAGCTGGATCATCTGCGGATAGCCGCCCGCCGACTGCCCCGACAGGCGGTACTTGCCCGCGACGAGGATGCTCGGCGTGCCGTCGACGCCGGCGCCGCGCACGACCTCGGCTGCGTGCTGCAGCTTGCTCTCGACTTCGAACGAGGCGGCCGAGGACAGGAACTTCGCCTTGTCGACGCCGTGGCTCGCGTAGAAACCGGCGAGGTCGTCGATCGTGCGCAGCGGCAGGTGGTCGCGGTGCAGCGCGTCGAACAGCGCCTGGTGGGTCTGCTCCAGCACGCCGAGCGACTGCGCCGCGTAGAACGCGCGCGCGTACGGCTCCCACTGCGCGTTGAAGATCGCCGGCATGTAGCTGAACGCGGCGTAGTCGGGCAGCGACTGCTTGACCTGCTCGGCGTACGGCTGGAAGTGCGCGCAGTGCGGGCACGCGTACGAGAACACTTCGAGCACCTCGACCTTGTCGCCGCTGGTGGTCGGCTGCGGCGGATCGATCACGAAATAGTGCTTGCCCGCTTCCCAGGTCGTCGGCGCCGCGGCGGCCGGTTCGTCCGCGGTCGCGGTCGATGCCAGCAGCAGGCCGGCGAGCAGGAAGCCCAGTTGTTTCAGCATGACGGTGTCCTTCGGATGGAACGCGTTCGATGGGCCGCGGCGATCAGTGCTTCTTCGCCGCGGATTCCTGTTTCACGAGCTGCAGCGCGATCTCGACCATCTGGTCGAAGCCGATGCCCTTGTCCGGGTTCGCGACGATGCGGTACTTGCCGTTGACGACCAGCGTCGGCGTCTGGTCGACGCCGTACTTCGCTTCCATCTCGCGGATCTTCGCGATGCGACCGTCGATCACGAACGACTGCATCGTCGAGACGAAGCTCTCCTTGTTCGCGCCGTAGCCGGCGTAGAAGCCGGCGATGTCGTCGAGCGAGTTGAGCGGGCGGCGGTCGCGGTAGATCGCGTCGAACAGCGCCTGGTGCGTCTTGTCGACGAGGCCGAGGTCCTTGGCGACGTAGAAGCCGCGCGCGAACGCGACCCAGCGCGGCTGGAAGTCGGCCGGCATCAGCACGAACTCGGCGTTCTTCGGCAGCTTCGCCTTGAGCGCCTCCGCGTACGGCTGGAAGTGTGCGCAGTGCGGGCACGCGTAGGAGAACACCTCGAGCACCTCGATCTTGCTGCCGGTGCTCGTCGGCACCGGCGGATCGATCGGCTGCCAGGCCGTGCCGGCCTCCCACTTCGTGGCGGGTTCGTCGGCCGCATGGGCGAACACCGCGCAGAACAGGCCGGTGACCAGGATCAGACTGCGCATGAACATCGTGTTCTCCTCGCGGGCGACGATCGAAGGGCCTTACTTGGCGCCGGCGTCCTTCTCGATCAGGAACTTGACCAGCGGGGCGATCTTGTCGATGCCGCCGGCGCTGACGGCGGTCAGGCGGTACTTGCCGTTGACGACGAGCGTCGGCGTGGAATCGACACCGTACGCCTTCAGCAGCGCGTCGGCGCGCTTCATCTTCGTGTTGATCGCGAACGAACCCGCGGTCGCGGTGAACTCGTCGGCCTTAACGCCGAACTTGGCGTAGGCCTTGGCGACGTCCTCGATGGTCGGCATCGGGCTCACCGGCTTGTGCGTCTTGGCGTCGCTGATGCGCAGCGTGCCTTCGTCCTTCCAGACGAGGTCGAACGTCGCGTCGTGCGTCTTGTCGAGCACGCCGAGCGCCTGCGCGGTGTAGAACGCGCGCTGGAACACCGGCCAGTCCTCGTCCGGGCGGAACGACGCGGGCAGGTAGACGAGCTCGGTGTTCGCGGGCAGCGCCGCCTTGAGCTTCTGCATCGTGGCCTGGAACATGTTGCAGGCGGGGCAGGCGTAGGAGAACACCTCGACCACTTCGGCCTTGTCGCCGGTCGAAGTCGGCTGCGGCGGCTCGACCGCGAAGTAGTGCGTGCCCGCCTCGAAGGTGTCGGCGGCGTGCGCGGCGGTGGCGAAGGCGGCGCCGAGCAGCAGCGCGGACGCGGTCTGGAACAGGCCCTTCAACATCGAGGATCTCCTGGAGCGTGGAACAGGGGACGGCGCGGGCGCCGCACGATCGGCGGCGCGAGTCTCGATGCGGGCCGCTGAACGCGACTGCAATCCGTCGCGCCCCGCTTGGATCACTTCGCGGCGGTCTGGGTTCCCGCAGCCGTGTGCAGGCCTTCGACGTAGGACGCGATCGCGTTGATGTCGGCGTCGCCGAGCTTCTGCGCGATCGCCGGCATCACCTTCGCGTTCGCGTCGTCGCCCCAGGTCGTGCCGGCCTTCCAGTCCTTGAGCTTGGTCGCGACGTAGTCGGTCCACTGGCCGCCGAGCTGCGGGAAGCCCGCGCCGGCCATGCCGCGGCCGTCGGGTCCGTGGCAGGCCATGCAGGCCGGCACGCCGAGCTTGACGTCGCCGGCGCGGTACAGCGCCTGGCCGCGCTCGACGAGCTTGTCGTCGGCGACGCCCGGCAGCGAAGTCTTGCCGGCGAAGTAGGCGCCGATGTCGTGCATGTCCTGCTCGCTCAACGTCGCGGCGAAGCCCATCATGATCGGATTCTGGCGCTTCTGGCTCTTGAACAGCGTGATCTGGCGCGCGATGTACGCTTCGTTCTGGCCGGCCAGCTTCGGATACTGCTTGTCGGTCGGGTTGCCGTCGATGCCGTGGCAGGCACCGCACGCGGCCGACTTCGACTCGCCGGCCTTGGCGTCACCGAGGATCGGGCCGGCGTGTGCCGGAGCGGCTTCCGCGTGTGCCGGCGCCGCCGGTTCGCTCGGCGCGGTCTGCGCCTGTGCCGCGCCGGCGGCCAGCGCCGTCAGGGCGAGCAGGGACTGAACAAAGACGCGCCGAAAGCTCATACACTCACTCCGCAAACCCGTGGGATGACCGCGAACCCGCCTTGCGCGTGCCGGCTCGGCGACGCGGGCGAAAACCGCGGAATTATCCCCGCGACTCCGAAGGCGGTCAAACCATCGCAACGCCGGCACGCGTGGCCGACGCCGCGCACCGACCCCATCCGCAAAGGCCGACGTGTCCGCCCAGTCCGCAAATCCGTTCCGCAAGGCGCAGTTCCTGGTCAGCGCGAACCGCCTCGAGCAGTTGCCCGCCGACGACGGCGCCGAAGTCGCGTTCGCCGGCCGCTCGAACGCGGGCAAGTCGAGCGCGCTCAATGCGATCTGCGACCAGCAGGGCCTCGCGCGCACCTCGAAGACGCCCGGCCGCACGCAGCTGCTCAACGTGTTCCCGGTCGGCGATCCCGCGGCCCGCCTGGTCGACCTGCCCGGCTACGGCTACGCGAAGGTGCCCGAGGCGATGCGCCTGCACTGGCGTGGCGTCATCGACACCTACCTGCGCAACCGCGCCTCGCTCAAGGGCCTCGTGCTCGTCATGGATGCGCGCCATCCGCTCAAGGAGTTCGACCGCCACATGCTCGAATTCGGCGCAGCGAGCGGCCGCGCCTGCCATTGCCTGCTGACCAAGGCGGACAAACTGTCGCGCAGCGAGGGCCTGCGCACGCTCGCCGCGGTGCGCAAGGAACTGGCGACGTTCGCGCCCGAGGCGACCGCGCAGCTGTTCTCCTCGCTGGCGAAGACCGGCCTCGACGAGGCGCGCTCGCTCGTCGCGGGGTGGCTCGACCTCTGAGGCAGCGCGCCGGCGCACCGTCGACACGAGCCGACGCGTTCGCGGGTCCGAGGGCTTTTGTTCGGACCACGCATCCCCATTTCCGCCGACCACCCCCAGCGAGGTAGACCGATGTCCGGCCCGAGCAGCGTCAAGGACGAACCGATCCGCGGGCGCGACCAGCTGGTCGGCTACCTCGCCGAGGGCGAGAAGCCCGCCGCCGCGTGGCGCATCGGCACCGAGCACGAGAAGTTCGGTTTCCGCCTCGACGACCTGCGCCCGCCGACCTGGGAAGGGGAGCGCGGCATCGGCGTGCTGCTCGAGGGCATGACGCGCTTCGGCTGGCAGCGGGTCGAGGAGGACGGCAAGCTCATCGCGCTCGTGCGCGACAACGCCTCGGTCACGCTCGAACCCGCGGGCCAGCTCGAACTGTCGGGCGCGCCGCTCGAGACGATCCACGACACCTGCTGCGAGGTCGCCTGCCACCTGCAGGAAGTGAAGACCGTCGCCGACGACTTGCGGGTCGGCTTCCTCGGCATGGGTTTCCAGCCGAAGTGGCGCCGCGAGGACATGCCGTGGATGCCGAAGGGCCGCTACAAGATCATGCGCGAGTACATGCCGAAGGTCGGTTCCCTCGGCCTCGACATGATGACGCGTACCTGCACCGTGCAGGTGAACCTCGATTATTCGAGCGAAGCGGACATGGTGAAGAAGTTCCGTGTCGCGCTCGCGCTGCAGCCGGTGGCGACCGCGCTGTTCGCCGACTCGCCGTTCACCGAAGGCAAGCCGAACGGCTACCAGAGCTACCGCTCGCACATCTGGACCGACACCGATCCCCACCGCACCGGCATGCTCGACTTCGTGTTCGAGGACGGTTTCGGCTACGAGCGCTACGTCGACTACCTGCTCGACGTGCCGATGTATTTCAGCTATCGCGAAGGTCGCTACATCGATCTCTCCGGGCGGAGCTTCCGCAAGTTCCTCGCCGGCGAACTCGACGACCTGCCGGGCGCGCGCGCGACCCTGCGCGACTGGGCCGACCACACGACCACCGCATTCCCTGAAGTGCGCCTCAAGAAGTACCTCGAGATGCGCGGCGCCGACGGCGGCCCGTGGAACCGCCTGTGCGCGCTGCCTGCGTTCTGGGTCGGCCTGCTCTACGACCAGGCGTCGCTCGACGCCGCGTGGGACCTGGTCAAGGATTTCACGCGCGAGGAGCGCCACGCGCTGCGCGACGGCGTGCCGAAGCATGCGCTGAAACTGCCCGCGCGCCTCGGTGGCACGCGAGCGACCGTGCGCGAACTCGCCGGCGAGGCGTTGAAGATCTCCGCGCAGGGACTCGCGCGGCGCGCGCGCACGAATCGGCACGGCGCCGACGAATCGATGTTCCTCGACATCCTCGCGCAGATCGTCGACGCGAACCAGACGCCGGCCGAGCGCAAGCTCGAGCTGTTCCACGGCGAGTGGAACGGCGACATCGACCGCGTGTTCCGCGAGTTCGCCTACTGAGCGTCGCCGCTCAGCGACAGAGGTCGGCGTGCTGCGCGTCGCGGATGAGGCAGTTGCGCACGCCGGTCGCCTTGCCGCGCTGTTCCGCCGACGGCGCCTGCGCCACGCGCGGGGCGCCGCGCAGGCGCATCTCGCGCGCGATGCTCCAGTCGATCGTGACGATCGCCTGCGCCTGCGTCGTTTCGCCGTTCTTCGTCGCCGCGGCGTAGGTCCACGAGCGCACCGCGGCGACGGCGGCGCGATCGAGCGACGGCGTGCCGCTCGAAGTGTAGATGCTGGCGTCGATCGGCGAGCCGTCGGTCGCGACCGTCACGATCACGTCGACCGAGCCTTGCCGGCCTTGCGCGTACGCCTCGTCGGGATAGGCCGGCAGCACGCGCTTGAGCACGCGCGGCGGGCGGAAACGCGCGCCGCGCGCGCTGCCTTCGCCGCGACCATCGCTGCCCACCGCGGATCCGGCGAGTGGCGCAGCGGTCGCCGCGCCGGTCGCGCTCGCTTCGCTCGTGCTCGCCGCGCCGCTCGCGACGATGGTTTCGCGGCCTTCGTCGACGACGCGCGCGGCGCGCGTCGGCGCGGCGACGGCTTCGCGTCGGGGCGCCGCGGAAGCGGTCGTCGGAACGTGTGCGCGCACCGCGGCATGCGCTTCCTTGACGGCTTGCTGCTGGTCGCTGGCGACGTCCGAGCTGGTCAGGTCGACCAGGATCATCTGCGCAACTTCCCTGCGCAGCGGCGCGCCGTACGGCGAAGCGAGCAGGCCGAGCAGCAGCGCGACGTGCGCGGCCACGGTGATGATCACCGCGCGCCAGTCGGTGCGCGACGCGGCGGGACGGTGGCGCGAATGGCGGTACGGCAGGCGGCTGGCGACGACCATGTCGGTGCTCCCCGGATTGCCCGGCACCACTCTACGACAATCCTCGTATACGGGCAATCGCCCGCGGATCAGGCCGCGCTGACGTCGCGCAGCGACCAGTGCTTGCCGACCAGCAGGGTCATGCGGTGCTTGATCACCGCGTGCGGCAGCGAGCTGCGCACGTCGACGCTGACGTGCACGTCGGACTGGTGCGCCTCGACCGTCGCCGTCGGATCGCTCGCGCCGAGGCCGGGGTCGACCGCGTCGGGATCGGGTTGCATCGCCTTCCAGCGCTGCCACAACACGGGGTCGCGCAGCGCCTGCTGCAACAGTGCGGCGAAGCTTTCCGCGGAGCCGCCCTGGAAAGACAGTTCGTGCGATTCGCCGCGCGCCTTCGGCAGGTCGTCGATGGTGAAGATGTAGCGCTGTACGGTGGCCATGGGCATCCCTTGCAGGTCGTTCGGTTCGAGTCTAGCAGCGCGAACTGTACGCGGCGCGAACGCCGCCGCGGCGGCGAGCAGGCTCGCCGCGCAGGACCGTCCGACGTAGCGCAGCTGCACCGACGCGGCGAGCACGCACATCGGCAATGCGTAGCTCCACGCGCTCGCGGCCAGCGCGAGCGCGGCGACGCCGATGGGTTGCTGCCGCCACGCGCGCGGCAGCGCGACGAGACCGAGCAGCAGCCACGGCCACGCGGCGAGCCACGCCAGCGACGCGCGTCGCCCGGCGAGATGCATCAGCGTGCGATGCAATGCACCGGCGTTCGCCGGTACGGGCGGGTTGTCGCCGTACGCGTACTCACCGTCCTCGTAGATGAGGCCGCGCGGCCAGTCCGCGCCGTGCGCGCCGAACAGCGCGGCCGACACGCGCAACCGGTGCGCGAGCCAGGCGACCGGCTCCGCGCGGATCGCATCGAAGCAGCGACGACGCAGTTCGCGCAGCTGCGCCTCGTCGAGCGGCGGCTCGAACGGCTGGCGGATGCCGTGCCGCGCGCCCGTGAGCAACGGCAGTGCACTCCACGGCCTGAAGGCGGCGCCGATCTGCGGAACGCCAGCGCATGCAGCGCGAAGACGGCGCGGGGACCGTCCGCGAGGTGCTGCGAAACACGCCATGCGAGCGTGAATGCGGGCGGCACGATGTCGTTGCCGCCGCCGCCGCGCGCCTGCCACCACGCGTAGGCGGAGTCGTACGACATCTGTCCCGGCCACCAGCCGGCGAGATCGAAGGCGAAGCCGCAGGCGGCGAGCAGCCAGCCCCACGCGACGACGTCGCGCGGGATCGCGCGCGGCTCAGCGCGCATGCGCATCGATCGGCGCGAGGTCGGCGCCACCGTGCTCGAGCACGCCGAGCAACGGTGCGTCGATGCGCGCGTGCAACGTCGCTATGTTGTCGTCGGCGACCGCCATCGCGGGGTCGACGCGGTTGGCGATCCAGCCGGCGAGGCGGCAGCCGTCGGCCTCGATCGCGCGCGCGCTCAGCAGCGCGTGGTTGATGCAGCCTAGGCGCAGGCCGACGACGAGCACGACGTCGAGGTCGAGTGCGCGTGCGACGTCGGCCTGCATGAGGGAGTCGGAAAGCGGCGCCATCCAGCCGCCGACGCCTTCGACGACGACGCGGTCGGCGCGCGCGCGCAGCATGTCGAACGCCACGCGGATCGGCGCCAGCACGATCTCGTCGCCGACCGCGCGTGCCGCGAGGTGCGGCGCGATCGGCGGTGCGAACGCGTACGGGTTGCAGGTCGAATAAGCGGGCGCGGGGTCGCTCGCCGCGATCAGCGCGAGCGCGTCCTCGTTGCGCAGACCGTCGGCGGTCGCCTCGCAGCCGCTCGCGACCGGCTTCATGCCGCTGGCGCGCACGCCGCGCGCGCGCAACGCGCGCAGCAGGGCGACGCCGGCGCGCGTCTTGCCGATGCCGGTGTCGGTGCCGGTGACGAACAGGTCGCGCGCGGCGTTCACGATCGGCGTCCGGCGCGCCGGGCGAGGCGGCGCGGGCTTGCGTGGTCGATCGGGTCGGATGCGCTCATGCGATTGTCGGGCGGTGCGGGCGCGCAGTATGCGTCACGCCGGCGACGCGGCGCGATACAATGCGACTTCCGCCTCGTGGGATCGCGCATGTTTGCCGCTGCTCCGATCGAAGCCGCCGACAAGGCGGGACTGTACGCCGAACTGGCCGCGCAGGCGCGCGGCCTGCTGCACGGCGAACGCGACCGCGTCGCCAACGCCGCCAATTTCGCCGCGCTCGCCTGGCACGCGCTGCCGCGGATCAACTGGTGCGGCTTCTACTTCTTCGACGGTCGCGAACTCGTCGTCGGTCCGTTCCAGGGCAAGCCCGCCTGCGTGCGCATCGCGCTCGGCAAGGGCGTCTGCGGCACCGCGGCGGCGACGCGCGAAACGCAGGTCGTGCGCGACGTGCACGCGTTCCCCGGCCACATCGCCTGCGACGGTGCGTCGCGTTCGGAGATCGTCGTGCCGCTGGTCGATGCGGCCGGCACGCTCGTCGGCGTGTGGGACGTCGACAGCCCGGACCTCGCGCGCTTCGACGACGAGGACCGCGCGGGCATGGAAACACTGTGCAGCGTGTTCCTCGACGCGCTGCGCTGATCGTCAACCTTCGGACCTGGGAGCCGCGGCATGAGCGCGCGCGATGTGAAGATCCGCAATGTCGGGCCGAAGTCGGCCGCGTGGCTACGCCAGGTCGGCGTGCGCACGACCGAAGACCTCGCACGCATCGGTCCGGTCGAGACGTTCCTCAAGGTCAAGCGCGCCGGCTTCCGGCCGAGCTTGAACCTGCTCTATTCGATGGCCGGCGCGCTCGCCGACTGCCACTGGGCGGACCTGCCCGAGGAGCAGAAGCAGGAGCTGCTGCTCGCGCTCGACGCGGCGGAATCGGCGAACCCGATCAAGACGCGCTGGGAGAAGCAGAAGGCCGCGAGCGAACCGGGCGCCACGCCGCGCGGCGCCGACGATGCCGCTGGCGAATCCGCGCCGGCGAGCCTGTTCGACGAGCCCGACGACGAGGATCGCTCGTCAGGCGGCGGCGACGCGGATCGCGAACTCAGCCGCTTCGAGTAGGGGCGGGGCGAGCGGAAACGCGAGTGTCGCCGCGTCCGGCGACGCGATCGACCGGCGGCGCGCTTCGTGCGCACGCCATGCGTGCGCTCAGCGCACCGCCGCGTAGTCGCGCGCGTTCGCGTCCCAGTCCGGCGTTGCGCGGATCCTCGGCAGCACGTCCTCGACGCGCGCGACGCTGGTCCACAACGCGCGATGCTGCGGGTTCATGAAGCGTTGCTCGATCGTCTGTTCGAGGAAGCGCTCGAGCGGCGCGTAGAAGCCGTCGACGTCGAGCAACACGATCGGCTTCAGGTACAGCGCGAGGCGCTTCAGCGTCATCGCCTCGAACAGTTCCTCGAGCGTGCCGCAGCCGCCCGGCAGCGCGACCACCGCGTCGGAACCGGCGAGCAGGCGATGCTTGCGCTCGCGCATGTCTTCGACCACTTCGAGGTTGGCGAGGCCCGGATGCTGCCATTCCACCTCGGTCATGAAGCGCGGAATGATGCCGATCACCTCGCCGCCCGAGGCGAGCGCGCCGTTCGCCAGCGAACCCATGAGGCCGGCCGCGCCGCCGCCGTAGACGAGCGTGCAGCGCGCCTCGGCGATCGCCCGACCGAGCGCGGACGCGGCATCGTGGTAGCGGCGGTCGACGTGTTCGCTGGACGCGCAGTAGACGCAGATGCGCATGGGGCCTCCCGATCGTGCGGGCCGCAGTGTAGTGCGCGACCGAGACGTGGTCACGAGCGGCGCGCGCGGGCGCGCCGCTCGCGCGGCGTCAGTCGAAGCCGTCGGCGAAGATCAGGTCGGCGCACTCGAACGCCTGGCGCGCGTCGACCACGACGTGGAATTCGGCGTCGGCCGGCATCGTGGCGCCGTCCTGGTTGAACACCGACCAGCGGCTGCCGGTGTACCAGACGCCGATCTGGTGGCCGTTGAACACGCCCTGTCCCGCGCTCTGCGTGACGTGCACCTGCGCGCAGGCGTTGCCATTGAGCAGAGGATGGTCGAGCAGCGTGTAGTTGCCGGCGATGTTGCCGGGCGCTGCGAGATGCCGGTACGCGTTCGCACTCGGCGGCTGCCAATACACGTCGTAGCCACCGCCTTCGCCCATCGCGGTCGAATCGAGGTGCGAGACGAACCAGCTGCCGGGCCCGCCGAAAGAGAGATAGAACACGCCGAACGGATGCACGTCGTCGAACAGACTGCCGCCCGGGTCGAGCGAGTTGCGCGTGACGAGGAGGATGCGGTCGGGTTCGTCGTCGAGGCCGCTCGCGGACAGGCGCGTGGTGTCGCCGCTGACGTTCGCCGCGGTCGCCAGGTGGGCGAAATTGCCGTCGCCCGCAGCCGGCGCGAATATGTTGAAACGCACGTCGTCGGCGAACGGCGCGAGGTCCTCGTCGCGCAGCGACCAGTGCGACGCGACGCTGCTGTAGAGCGCGCTGACCGGATGGTTCCAGTAGAGGCCGACGGCGCCAGGCGGATTCCAGTTCGCGGTCAGCTGCGGCCGTCGCGCCGGCTGCGCATCGACGCTCGCGTCGTCGAGCACGCTCGCTGCGCTCGACGAGGCATTGTGGACGCGATGCAGGAACGTCGCGTCGCCGAACTCGAGCGCGCCGATGTCGGCGAGGTTGCCGCTGCCCTTGAAGCGGCGCAGGCCGGCACCGTCGGTGCGCGCGAGCCCGGCCGCGGCGAGCAGGTTCGCGAGCGCGGTGCCGTCGGCGGCGTCGATCGCCGGCGAGCCGGCGTTGAGCCAAGGGTTGCCCGGCGCGCCGCGCAGCAGCGGATCGGCGTTGACCGTGCCCGCACCCGGCGTGATGCCGCTCGTGCTGCCGTCGTGCAGCAGGTTGTGGTCGTTGCCGATGCTGCCGCCGCCGCTGTTCGAGTAGGCGAGGTTGAGGATGTTGCCGGCGAGCAGGTTGTTGGCGATGCGCCCGCCGAGCGTCGCGCCCGTGCCACCGAAGACGTCGATGCCGCTGTAGGCTCCGGTCACGCTGTTGTTGAACGCCTGCAGCACGAGACTGCCGAAGTAGGCATCCGCGCGGATGCCTTGGGCGTCGCCCACCGTGTGCAGCGGCGTGACGACGTTGTCGACGACGTAGGCGGTCAGGCTGCCGCTGCCGCTGCCGCCGATCGAGCCCTGGCGCAGGTCGATGCTGCCGTAGGCCGAGCCGCCGCGGATCCAATTGCCGTCGACGCGCACGACGTGCGTGCGGTTCGCGCTCAACACGAGGATGCCGCTCGCCCACAGGCCCGCCGCGTCGATGTGGTTCTCGTGGATGCGGCCGCTGCTGCTGCCGCTCTGCGTGTCGAGCACCTGCAGCGCCGCGTGGATCGCGCCGTCGTAGGTGCCCCAGGCGAACGCGAGCTCGTTCTCGCCGATGTCGTATTCGAGCGGCGTCGTCGCCGAGTTGTACAGCGAGATCTGCGCCGCGCCGATCGCGATCGGCGCGAGCACGCGCACGCGCCGGATGCGCACGCCGACGTTACCGCCGCTGTGGGTCACGTAGACGAAGCCGCGCTGCAGCGTCAGGCCTTCGACCGCGTAGTCGCCGTCGCCGGCCGCGGTCACCGAGATCGAGCGATCGGCCGCGAGCTCGGGCGCGTAGCCGTTCGCCGCGCGCAAGGTCAACGGCACGCCGAAGCCGAGGTCCTCGTCGATCGTCGCGTCGATCGCGACTTCGACCGTGTCGCCGCCGGCGGCGCCCGCGATGCACGCCTGCAGCGTTCCGCCGTTGCACGGCGCGGTGGTCGGCCAGGTGCGCGTCGCCGCCGCGGCGAAGGCCGGCAGCAGGAACAGCACGGCCGCAGCCAGGCGATGATGATGTGACATGGAGATAGCCCTCGTCGTTCCCCTGTGAAGGGACGATAGCGCCACCGCGGCCGCGCATGTGCCGATCCACGGCGCAGACGCACCGCCAACCGCGTCACGAAACGCGGGGATCCGACCGCCATGCCGCCGATGCCCGGCGCGTCGCGGTACGCGGGCGCGAGAGCACCTTCCGGCATTGCACGCCGACGCGCTTCGCGCCAAAGTCCGGAGCAGTGTCGAAGGGGACGATCATGCACTACCTGAATCGGTTCGCAGGTATTCCGGCAACGCTGCTGCTGCTTTCATCGACGGCGGACGCGCAGAACAACGCGCTGCAGTTCGACGGCAGCAACGATCGCGTGCAGGTCGCACTGCCGACGATCTTCGGCAATCCGGCCGCGAACTCCTTCTCCGCGTCGTTGTGGCTGCGGCCGGATGGCAGCGCGACGCAACGCGTGTTCTTCGCGCAGAAGAACGTCAACGAGTTCGCCACCATCCTGCTCAGCGGCGGCAACGTGCCCTTCTTCTACGTGCGCACGACGAGCGGCCAGGCGAGCGTGACCACCGCTGGTTCCCTGCCGACCGGCCAGTGGTCGCACCTGGCGGTGAGCTGGGATGCGGCATCGTCCACGGCGCGGATGTTCATCGGCGGCAGCGAGGTCGCCACGACCGCCGGCGGCAGCTCGTCGACCGGGATCGACGGCATGCTCACGCTCGGCAGTCGCACCGACGGCGCGCAGCCGCTCAACGGCGCGCTCGACGGATTCCGCCTCTGGTCGACGGCGCTGACACCGGCGCAGGTACGCGCCGAGGCCCTGTCAACCTGCGGCGCCGGCGCGCCGCTCGTTGCGTCCTGGGATTTCGACGTCGGTACCGCCGGCGGCGACAACACGGGCCTGACCACCTTGCCCGACGGCAGCGGCGCTGGCTACGACGGCACCCTGCTGAATTTCGCGTTGACCGGCGGCACCTCGAACTGGATCGCATCGCCGGTCACGCGCACGGCGCCGGCACTGGTGTTCGATCCGCCGCTGCCGCCGATCCTGTCGACCGGCGAGGACGGCTCGGGCTACACCGGCACCGTCGTGCTCGCGGCGCCGCCGGCCGGCGACGTGAGCGTGAGCATCACCTCGAGCAATCCCGCCGAAGGCGTCGCGACGCCGGCTGCGCTGACCTTCGCCGCCGACCAGTGGAACGTGCCGCAAGCCGTGTCGATCGTCGGCGTCGACGATGCGGTCATCGACGGGCCGGTCGTCTATAACGTGTCGTTCGCGGTGCAAGCCACCGACGCGTGCTACGGCGCGCTTTCGTTCGACCTCGGCGCCAGCAACGCGGACGACGATTTCACCACGGTCGCCGTGTCCGGCGTGGCAGGTCCGGAAGGCGACGCCGGCTCGAGCGCGTTCACGTTCGACCTCACCCTCGCCGACCCGGTACCGGGTGGCGTTTCGGTGACGTACGGGACGGTCGATGGAACCGCGCACGCGGGTACCGACTACGTCGCGACGAGCGGTTCGGTGACGTTCGCGGGCGTGGCCGGCGAAGTGCAGCAGGTCAGCGTGCCGATCATCGGCAACCTCGTCGCGCAGGGTGATCGCACGTTCTCGCTGCATGCGCTGGCGAGTTCGAACCCGCAGGTCATGCTCGATCCGGACCAGGCCGACGGCGTCATCGTCGACGACGACGTGGACGTCGGCGTTTCGCTCGACGACGGCGTCGTCGCGGTCACGCCGGGGCAGGCGCTCGTCTACCAGCTGGTGGTGGGCAACCACAGCCCGACGCTCGGCGCCGGCACCGTGCACGTCACCTTCGGTAGCGCGCCGGCGCTCGACGCGGTGAGCTGGACCTGCATCGGCGTCGGCGGCGCCACGTGCGCGCCGAGCGGCAGCGGCACGCTGGACGAATCGATCGTGCTGCCGGCGGGGGGCAGCGCCGCGTTCGCGATCAGCGCGCACGCGCCCGAGTTCGACGGCGTCCCGTTGGTCGCGTCGGCGCAGGCGACGCTCAGCGGCGGCATCGTCGACAGCCAGCCGGGCGACAACCAGGCCGCGGACGTCGACGCCGGTCCCGCGGGCATCTTCACGGACGGCTTCGACGGCAACTGAGCCACGGCACCCGCACGCGCGTCGGGTCAGCGCCGCGCGCGCGCCTTCGCCTTCGGTGGTTTCGCCTTCGGTGCGGGCAGCAGGCGTTGCAGCGCGAGGAGCAGGTCGTGCAGCCGCCCGGGCTCGTCGAGCAGTTCGTCGGCGAGCGCGTACGGCTTGCTGCCCGGGAACAGCGGCTGCTGCGGCAGGTCGTCGAGCAGCGCGGCGGTTTGCGCCACGCGCTTGAGGAACAGGCTGTTGTCGGCGCAGAACGCGACGATGGTGCCGTCGACGTACAGGCCGTACTCGCCGAACATGCGCCGCACCGCCAGCCGCTCTCCGAGGCCGGCCTGCTCGGCGACGTAATCGACGAACTCGCGGTCGGTCGCCACGGCGGCGCTTACTCCACCGTCACGCTCTTGGCGAGGTTGCGCGGCTGGTCGACGTCGGTGCCGCGCAGCACAGCGACGTGGTACGCGAGCAGCTGCAGCGGTACCGTGAACACCGCCGGCGCGATGAGATTGCCGCCCGATGCGACCTTGAGCACCGCCCCGCGCTCGCCGTCCTGCTTCACCGGCGCGTCGGTGTCGGCGAACACGAACAGTTCGCCGCCGCGCGCGCGCACTTCCTCGAGGTTGGACTTGAGCTTCTCGAGCAGCTGGTTGTTCGGCGCGACCGTGATGACCGGCATGTCCTCGTCGACGAGAGCGAGCGGGCCGTGCTTGAGTTCGCCGGCCGGATACGCCTCGGCGTGGATGTAGGAGATTTCCTTGAGCTTGAGCGCGCCTTCGAGCGCGACCGGGTAGTGCACGCCGCGGCCGAGGAACAGCGCGTGGTGCTTGGGCACGAAGCGCTCGGCGAGTCGCGCGATTTCCGGTTCGAGCTTGAGCACCTCGCCGATCACGCGCGGCAGGGTCGCGAGTTCGGCGACGAGCCTGGCGTACTTGTCGGCGGCGATGCCGTTGATGCGCGCGAGTTCGATCGCGAGCAGGGCGAGCGCGGCGAGCTGGGTCGTGAACGCCTTGGTCGAGGCGACGCCGATCTCCGGGCCCGCGCGCGTCATCAGCACGAGGTCGGACTCGCGCACGAGGCTCGACTCGGGCACGTTGCAGATCGCCAGCGAGCCGAGGTAGCCGCGATTGCGCCCGTCGCGCAGCGCGGCGAGCGTGTCGGCGGTCTCGCCCGACTGCGACACGGCGAGGAACAGCGTGCCTTCCGGCACGACCACGCGCCGGTAGCGGTATTCGCTCGCGACCTCGACGCTGCACGGCAGGCCGACCAGGCCTTCGAGCCAGTAACGCGCGACGAGGCCGGCGTGATAGCTCGTGCCGCAGGCGACGATCTGCACGTGCCTGACGCGCTGGAGCAGCCGGTCGGCGTCGACGCCGAAGATGTTCGGCAGCACGCGTCCTTCGGCGATGCGGCCTTCGAGCGTGTCGGCGATCGCGCGCGGCTGCTCGAAGATCTCCTTGAGCATGTAGTGGCGGTACTCGCCGCGCTCGACCGCGTCGGCGGACAGTTCGCTCTTGCGCTCGGCGCGCTCGACCGGCGCGCCGTCGGCGTCGTAGATCGCGCAGCCGCCGCGGCTGATCTCGGCGACGTCGCCTTCCTCGAGGTACTTGAAGCGGTTGGTCTGCTTGATCAGCGCCTGCACGTCCGAACCGAGGAAATACTCGCCGTCGCCGAGGCCGGCGACGAGCGGGCTGCCGCGGCGCGCGCCGACGATGCGGTCGGGCGTGTCGCGGTTCATCACCGCGATCGCGTAGGCGCCGTGCAGGCGCCGCGTCGCCGCGATGACCGCCTCGCGCAGGCCGGCGCCGCCGGCAATCGCGTCCTCGACCAGGTGCGCGATCACTTCGGTGTCGGTCTCCGACTCGAAGCGGTACCCCTTCGCCTTGAGTTCCTCGCGCAGGTCCGCGTGGTTCTCGATGATGCCGTTGTGCACGACCGCGACGCGCTCGCTCGACACGTGCGGGTGCGCGTTGCTCGTGCTCGGCGCGCCGTGCGTGGCCCAGCGCGTGTGCGCGATGCCGGTGACGCCGGCGACCGGCGCAGCCTGGTACAGCGCTTCGAGTTCACGCACCTTGCCGACCGCACGCACGCGCGCGAGGCGGCCGTCCTCCAGCACGGAAATGCCGGCCGAGTCGTAGCCGCGATACTCGAGTGCCTTGAGACCGGCGATCAGCACCGGCACCACGTCGCGGGCCGCGGTCGCGGCGACGATTCCACACATGCGGGCCTTCCTCGGCTGGGGATCGGGGTCGCCGGGCTCGCCTTGCCGGCGTCGCCCCGCGCTGCCAAGATGATAAACCGACCGGTCGTGGCACGGGCATGGCGCAGGCATGGCGCGACGATGGCGCGCGCCTCGCTTCGGGGTGCCGCGGTGCCGGCGGATCGGCGGTTCCCTGGACGGAGACGAGCGGATGTTGCGGGCGCTGCGGCGACAGTCGATACGCTGGCTCACCCTGCTGGTGCTGCTCGAACTCGCGTCGCTCACGCTCGGCGTGCAGCTCGCGGCGCACCTGCGCTATTTCGCCGATGCGCCGGCACTGGCCGGCTTCGCCGGGCACCTGTGGCCGCGCGCGCTGCTGTTCGCGGTCGTGCTCGTGCTCGGCATGTCCGCGCTCGGGCTCTACCAGCAGCACCTGCGCGAGAGCTGGTTCGGCCTGTTCGCGCGCCAGCTGGTCGGTTTCGCTCTGGGCGTGGTCGGTCTCATCACGATCTACTACCTGTTCCCGGCGACGGAGATCGGCCGCGGCGTGTTCGCGATCGCGCTCGTGCTCGGGTTCGCCGCGGTGCAGGGCTGGCGCGTGCTGATCGCGCGCCTCGTCGACATCGAATCGCTCAAGCGGCGCGTGCTCGTGCTCGGAGCGGGCACCCACGCGGCGACGATCCCGCAGCGCATGCGCCGGCGCACCGACCGGCGCGGCTTCATCATCCTCGGCTACGTGCGCATGGGCGAGGAAACCGTGTGCGTGCCGGAAGAGCGGCTGCTCGCGGTCGAGGGCAGCCTGCGCGCGTTCGCCGAGCAGCTGCAGGTCAACGAGATCGTGGTCGGCCCCGACGATCGCCGCCGCGGGCTGCCGATGGACGAGCTGCTCGACTGCAAGCAGGCCGGCATCGCGGTCAGCAACCTCGCCTCGTTCTTCGAGCGCGAACTGGGCATCGTCAAGCTGTCGCTGGTCGAGCCGTCGTGGCTCGTGTTCTCGCACGGCTTCGACAATTCGCCGCTGCGCCACGCGATCAAGCGCGTGTTCGACGTGTCGATCGCGCTGGTCGTGCTCGTGTTCGCGTGGCCGTTCATGCTGCTCGTCGCGCTCGCGATCCGGCTCGAATCCGGCGCCGGCCAGCCGATCCTGTACCGGCAGGAACGCGTCGGCGAGCACGGCCATGTGTTCGCACTGGCGAAATTCCGCAGCATGCGCACCGACGCCGAGCGCGACGGCGTCGCCCGCTGGGCGACGCGCGACGACGATCGCGTCACGCGCGTCGGCCGCTTCATCCGCCGCACGCGCCTGGACGAACTGCCGCAGCTGTGGAACATCCTGCGTGGCGACATGAGCGTGATCGGGCCGCGGCCCGAGCGCCCGCAGATCGTCGCCGACCTCGCGCGGCAGATCCGCTACTACAACCTGCGCCACTGCGTGAAACCCGGCCTCGCCGGCTGGGCGCAGCTGCGCTACCCGTACGGCGCTTCGGTCGACGACGCGGTCGAGAAGCTCAAGTACGACCTGTTCTACGTGAAGAACCACGACCTGCTGTTCGACCTCACGATCCTCGTGCAGACGGTCGAGGTCGTGCTGTTCGGCCGCGGCGCGCGCTGACCGGCGACTCAGTGCGCGGCCGGCTCGGGCGCCGGTGGATGCGCGCTCGCGACGCGCAGCGGGCGCAGCTTCGAGCTGTACCAGTCGCTGACCTTGCCGTCGTTGAAGGCGATCCACGACGGGCCGTAGTCCCAGCGCTGCGGGCTTTCCATGACCGGGCGACCCTCGAGCGCGCGCACGGTCGCCGCGTCGGTGCCGAGGATGATGAGTCCGGCCAGGTTGGCCGTGGGCGCGGTCGCAGTCGCACCGACGGGGCGCCCGGGTGCGGCGCTGCCGTCCACGTCGACGGTGCCGTCGAACACGCCGCTGCTCCACGCGGCCCAGAGCAGGCCACCGACGAGGGCGAGCCAGAGCCAGCGGCGCGATCCGCGCGCGGGACGCGCCTCCTCGTTCAGCGGTTGCGCGACGCGGCCGGCGCGCGGCATCGGCGCACGCGGCGCCGAATGCGTGCCGCCGGGCAGGCGGCCGTAACGGCGATGGAACGTGCTCGCGGCGTTGTAGGCCGCGGTGAGTTCCTGCAGGCGCGCGGCATCGGCAGGGTCGGCGTCCGCGCCACGGCGATCCGGGTGGAGTTCGGCGACGCGGCGCCGGTAGGCGGCCTTGAGCTCGTCCAGCGTGCAGCCGGGCTTGAGCCCCAACTGCTGGTAGAGCGCGAAGAAATCGGCCTTGTCGAGCACGCTTGCCCCCGAACGGTCTGCCCGGTCCGGTCCGGCCGACACGGGGCGCGGACCCCGTTCCCCGAACGGGCGCAGCGCGATTCTACCTGTTGCCGCGCGGGCCGACCGGCCCCCACTGGCGCACCAGGGCGTGCCTCGCTTAGATTGGCGGTCCGGCGCTAAAATGTGAACTGCGTCACCTTTCCGGGGTCGAAAGAGTGGCGTGACCGGCGCGCAGGCCAGCCGCCGGGCCGGACGAACGGCACCCGGCTGGCCCGACACGCGCATCGCAAGGGACGGATTCATGACGATCGGGGCAGGGTCAGTGGCGGTGGACGCGCCGGCGAAGGTCGATGCCGCGACGTGGGTCGACCGGGTCGACACGCTCGACCCCGCCGATTTCCGCGCGCGCTACCTCGAGCCGCGCCGCCCGGTCGTGCTGCGCAGCGCGCTCGAGCAATGGAGCGCGCCGGACCGGTTCACGCCGGCGTTCTTCCTCGAACGCTATGCCGACCGTCCGGTGCGCATTCGCGGCCGGCACTACCGCCTCGGCGAGGTGATCGCGCTGCAACAGGCGTCGAGCGAGGCGCAACCCGCGCCGTACCCGTGCACGTTCGCCGACTGCGCCGATCTCATGGCCGACGTCACCCCGCGGTTCCCGTGCAGCCTGCCGAACCGGCACACGAGCCCGTTCATGCCGAAGTCGGTGTTCGACCTCGTCAACCACCTTGAGATCTTCTTCGGCGGGCCGGGCGGCGAATTCCCGTACCTGCACTACGACATGCTGCGCATGCACGCGTGGATCGCGCAGGTGCACGGCGACAAGGAATTCACGTTGTACGAGCGTGGCCAGGAGCACCTGCTGTACGTGCACCCGGAGATGCCGTGGATGTCGCGCGTCGACGACCTGCACGACGCGCGACGCTGGCCACTGCTGCAGCAGGCGCGCCGGCACCGCGTCGTGCTGCGCGCCGGCGACGCGCTGTTCATCCCGTGCGGCACCTGGCACACCGCGCGCTGCCTCACGATGAACATCACGGTCGCGTTCGACCAGCTCGAATCGAGCAACTGGCGCGAGTTCGTGCGCGACGTCGTCGCCGAGGAACACCGCAAGGGCCACGCCGCGCGCGCACGCTGGCTGGGCTTGTATCTCGGCCTGCTCGGGCCGATGCTGACGCTCGCCGAACGCTGCGGCGCGAATCGCCGCGCGGACTGGGGTATGGCGCGCCTGCACTGATCGAATCGCCGGCGCAGCGCCGGCCGCAGCATGGGAGGGGCGAGCATGAACACGACGCAAGCCGGCGTTGCCGGCGTCGTAACCGCCGGCAACGCCGGCAGCAGCAGCTGGGTCGATCGCCGCAGTGGGCTCAGCGTCGACGATTTCATCGCCGAATACCGCGATCCGCGCAAGCCGGTCGTGCTCGGCGACGCCGCGCGCGCGTGGCCGCTGTACGGTCGCGCGGATCCGGACTACTTCCGGCGCGCCTACGGCACGCACGTCGTGCGCGTGCGCGGCCACGACTACCGCCTCGCCGAACTCATCGACCTGCTCGAGGCGTCGACGATCGACAAGCCCGGCCCGTATCCGTGCAAGTTCGAGATCGCCAAGACGTTCCGCGAGCTGCTGCCCGAGGTCACGCCGCGCTTCGGCTACAGCCTGCCCGACCGGCAGGCGAATCCGCTCGTGCCGCAGCGGCTGTTCTCCGGCGTCAACAACCTCGAGATCTTCTTCGGCGGTCCCGGCGGCGAGTTCCCGTACCTGCACTACGACGTGCTGCGCCTGCACGCGTGGATCACCCAGCTCCACGGCGACAAGGAATTCACCCTGTACGCGCCGGGGCAGGAACAGCTGCTCTACGTCAATCCGGACATGCCGTGGCAGTCGAGCATCCGCGACCACCACCATCCCGACTACGAACGCTACCCGCTGTTCCGCGAGGCGAAGTGCCAGAAGGTCGTGGTGCACGCGGGCGAGACCTTGTTCCTGCCGTGCGGCTGGTGGCACACCGCGCGCAGCCTCAACATGACGATCTCGGTCGCGTTCGACTCGCTCGGACCGGACAACTGGAGCGCGTTCATCGGCGACGCCGTCGACGAGCGCCGGCGCAACGGCAAGCCGCTCAAGGCGCTCGCGCTCGGCCTCTGGCTGCGCGCGGTCGGGCCGCTGATCGCGCTGCAGGAACTCGGCGGCGCGAACCGCGACACCGCCTGGGGCGCGCGATGAACGCGAGCGTGCCGTTGCATGCGGAACGGCGTGCGGCTTCGCTGCTCGCGCCGCTGCTCGCGCATGCCCGGCACGCGACCCCGGCGCTGCGCGCCGGTGACGTCGAACTCGACTATCCCGCGCTGCTCGCGCGGGCGGCGACGCACGCCGACGCGCTGCGCGCAGCCGGCGTGGTCGCCGGCGACGTCGTCGCGCTGCCCGCGGTGCGCAGCGCGGAGACGATCGCGGCGATCCTCGCCTGCGTCGCGCGCGGCGCGGCCTACCTGCCGCTCGACCTCGATTTCCCCGCCGCGCGTCTCGCCGCGATGCTCGACGACGCGCGGCCACGCTGCCTCTACGGCGACGCCGACCCGCGCCTGCCTCCCGGTACCGTTCGTGTCGAGCCGCCGCGCCAGGCGCAGGCTCCGCCGTTGCGCGACGACGTCGCCGGCGAACTCGCCTACGTGCTGTTCACCTCGGGCTCGACCGGGCGTCCGAAAGGCGTCGCGATGCGCAGTGCCGCGGTCGCCGCGCTGATCGACTGGCACCGTTCCCATCCGCGCCTCGGCCGCGCCGCGCGCACCTTGCAGTTCGCGCCGCTCGGCTTCGACGTGTCGTTCCAGGAGATCTTCTCGACGTTCGCCGGCGGCGGCTGCCTCGTGCTGCCGGGCGAAGCCGAGCGGCGCGACCCATACGCGCTGCTCGCGCTGCTCGCGCGCGAGCGCATCGAACGGTTGTTCCTGCCCTACGTCGGCCTGCAGGCGCTCGCCGAAGCGGTCGCCGCGGGCGGCATGCTGCCGCACGCGCTGCACGACGTCGTCACGGCCGGCGAGCAGCTGCGCGTGACGCCGGCGATCCGCGCGCTGTTCGCCGCGCTGCCGGAGGCCGTGCTGCACAACCATTACGGTCCGACCGAAACGCACGTCGTGACCGCGCACGAACTCGCCGGTGACCCGGCCGCGTGGCCGGACCTGCCGCCGATCGGCACGCCGTTGCCGCACGTGCGCGTGCGCGTCGTCGACGCCGCGCTCGCGCCGCTCGCCGACGGCGCCGAAGGCGAACTCCTGCTCGGCGGCGACTGCCTGGCCGCCGGTTACATCCGTCGGCCCGAGCTCACCGCCGAGCGTTTCGTCGAGCGCGACGGCGAACGCTGGTACCGCAGCGGCGATCGCGCGCGCATCGGCGCCGACGGCGTGCTCGACTGCCACGGCCGCCTCGACGACCAGCTCAAGATCGACGGCTTCCGCGTCGAGCCGGCCGAGATCGAAGCGGTGCTGTGCCGCCACCCTGCGGTCGCCGAGGCGATCGTCGTCGCCGCCGACGGGGCCGGCGGGCGGCGCCTCGTCGCGCACGTGGTCGCGCGCGACGCGCGCATCGACGCAGTCGCGCTGGCTGCGGACCTGCAGGCGCACTGTGCGGCATCGCTGGCCGACTACCTCGTGCCGCGCGCGGTCGTCACCCACGCGGCGCTGCCGCTGACGGCGAGCGGCAAGATCGATCGCCGCGCGCTCGCCGGCTCGCCGGCCACGGTGCCTCTGCGCTGGCTCGACGGCGAATCCCTGCAGAATCAACTTCTCGACTTGTGGAAGCAGCTGCTCGGGGTGGATCATCTCGACGTGGAAGCGAACCTGTTCGATCACGGCGCACGCTCGCTGCTGGTCGTGCGCGCGCTGACCGAACTGCGCCGGCACGGCCATGTGCTGAGCGTGGCGCAGGCCTACGAGCACCCGACCGTCGCCGCGCAGGCCCGCGCGCTCGCCGTCCAGCCCGCGCCGGTCGCCGACGCGGCGGGCGAGCGCGCGCGCGGCGCCGCGCAGCGCGCCGCGTTCGCGCGCTTCGGCCCGCGCGCCGGAGGCGTCCGATGAGCGAGGTCGCGCACGACGGCATCGCGATCGTCGGCATGGCGGGGCGGTTCCCTGGTGCAGCCTCGATCGACGAGCTGTGGGCGAACCTGCTCGCCGGGCGCGAATCGATCACCCGCTTCGCCCCGGAAGAACTCTCGCCGCTGGTGCCGCGCGAACTGCGCGAGCACCCGCGTTACGTGCGCGCGCGCGGCACGCTCGCCGACGCCGACCGGTTCGACGCCGCGTTCTTCGGCATCCCCGCACGCGAGGCGCAGCTGATCGACCCGCAGCAGCGCGTGTTCCTCGAACTGTGCTGGAACGCGCTCGAGCACGCCGGCATCGATCCGTCGCGCTGTGCCGGCGGCAGCGACGCTGCCTCCATCGGTGTATTCGCCGGCACGTCGAACAACGGCTACCGCAAGCTCGTGGACGCGCGCCCCGACGTCGTCGCGGCGAGCGGCGAGTTCGCCGCGATGCTCGCCAACGAGAAGGACTACCTCGCGACGCGCGTCGCGCACCGGCTCGGCCTGACCGGCCCCGCGATCAGCCTGTACACCGCGTGCTCGACCTCGCTCGTCGCGGTGGCGCAGGCGTGGTACGCGCTCATGAGCTGGCAGTGCGACGTCGCGCTCGCCGGTGGCGTCAACGTGGTCGTGCCGCAGGAATCGGGCTACCTGCCCGCCGAAGGCGCGATCGAATCCGCCGACGGCCACTGCCGGCCGTTCGACGCCGACGCGAGCGGGACCGTGTTCTCGTCCGGCGCCGGCGTGGTCGTGCTCAAGCGCCTCGCCGATGCGATCGAGCAGGGCGACACGATCCACGCGGTGATCCGCGGCGTCGGCGTCAACAACGACGGCGCCGACAAGGCGAGCTTCGGCGCGCCGAGCGTGCGCGGCCAGGCCGCCGCGATCCGCCTCGCGCTCGCCAGCGCGAACGTCGACGCCGGTTCGATCGGTTACGTCGAGGCGCACGGCACTGGCACGCCGCTCGGCGATCCGATCGAGGTCGAGGCGCTCACGCGCGCGTTCCGCGTCGACGGCAGCGCGACGCAGGCGTGCTGGCTCGGCTCGATCAAGGGCAACCTCGGCCACCTCGTCGCCGCGTCGGGCGTCGCCGGCCTGATCAAGGCGACCCTCGCGCTGCGGCACGGGCGCATTCCACCGAGCATCAACCTGCGTGCGCCGAATCCCGAGATCGACTTCGCGCATTCGCCCTTCAAGCTCGCGCGCGAGCCGGTCGAGTGGCCGCGCGGCGCGACGCCGCGGCGCGCAGGCGTGAGTTCGTTCGGCGTCGGCGGCACCAATGCGCACGTCGTGCTCGAGGAGGCGCCGCTCGCTCCGCCGTCAGCAGTCGGTCGTCGCGCGAGCGTGCTCGTGCTGTCGGCGCGCGACGACGACGCGTTGCAGCGCCGCGCGGCGGAACTCGCCGCGCGGCTCGAGCACGCGCGCGACGAGGAGTTGCCCGACGTCGCGGCGACGCTCGCGCTCGGCCGCAAGGCGATGGCCTCGCGCGCGACGGTCGTCGCGCGCACGACGGCGCAAGCGCGCGACGCGCTCGCCCAGGTCGTGGCCCGACGCGCGGCGCGGCCGAAGCTCGTGTTCCTGTTTCCCGGACAAGGCTCGCAGCACGCGAACATGGCGCGCGAGCTCGTCGAGACCGAAGCCGTGTTCGCCGAGCACTTCGACCGCGGTTGCGCGCTCGCGAGCGCGTGGCTCGGGCGCGACCTGCGCGCACTGATCCTGCCGTCCGCCGACGCCGCGGAAGCGGCCGCGGCCGAACTCGCCCAAACGCGCTTCACGCAGCCGGCGCTGTTCGTCGTCGAGTACGCGCTCGCGCGCCTGTGGGAGAGCTGGGGCATCGTCGCCGACACGATGATCGGCCACAGCATCGGCGAGTACGTCGCCGCGACGCTTGCCGGCGTGTTCGGCCTCGACGACGCGATCGCACTGGTCTGCGCGCGTGGCGCGGCGATGCAGGCGCAGCCGCCGGGCGCGATGCTCGCGGTGCGCGCGGTCGCCAATGCGATCGCGCCGCGCCTCAACGGCGGCGTCAGCCTCGCCGCGGTCAACGCGCCGGAGCTGTGCGTCGTGGCCGGCACCGACACCGAGATCGGTGCGTTCGCCGACACGCTCGAGGCCGAGCGCATCGCGAGCACGCGGCTCAAGGTGAGCCACGCGTTCCATTCGGCGCTCATGGACGGCGCGCTGCCGCCGTTCGAGCGTGCGTTCGCGAACCTGCGCCTCGCGCCATCGTCGCGACCGTTCTATTCGTGCGTGAGCGGCGCGCCGATCGACGCGCTCGCCGCGGCGGAACCGGCCTACTGGTGCCGCCAGCTGCGCGAACCGGTGCGTTTCGCCGACGCGGTCGCGCACGCGGTCGCCGACGGCGCGACGTTGTTCGTCGAAGTCGGGCCGTCGCAGGCGCTGACGACGTTCGCGCGCAGCCAGCTCGGCGAGGGTGGCCGCGCGGTCGCTTCACTCGGCCCGGCGGCGAAGCCGGGCAGCGACGCGGAACATCTCGCCGCCGCGCTCGGCGCGTGCTGGGTCGCCGGCCGCGAGCCCGACTGGAATGCGTACTACGCCGGGCAGGCGCGCCGCCGCGTCGCGCTGCCGGGCTATCCGTTCCGCGGCGAGCGCCACTGGATCGATGCACCGACGCCGGCCGCCGGCGTCCCTGGGGAAGCGAGCATGAAGGAAGCCCATCCCGCGATCGCCGCCACGCCGGCCGTTCCGCCGCCGTCGTCGCGCCTGCGTGCCGAGTTGCGCGAACTGGTCGAGTCGCTGACCGGCGAGCACCTCGGCGCGACGCACGACGAGGCGAGCTTCCTCGAGCTCGGACTCGATTCGCTGTCGCTGACGCAGGCCGCGCTCGAACTCGAGCGCCGCTACGGGCTCAAGCTGAAGTTCCGGCGCCTCATGGAGGACGTCGACAGCATCGCCAAGCTTGCAACCCTGCTCGAACCGACGCTGCCCGCGTCGTCGGCGCCGCCGATCCCCGCGCCGGCAGCATCTGCAGTCGCCATGCCGGCGACCGCGGCCTCGGCATCACCGCTGCTCGCGCTGATCCAGAGCCAGCAGGCGCTCATGCAGCAGCAGATGCAACTGCTCGCGAGCCTCGCCGGCGGCGCCGCGCCGGTCGCCGGGCCGCCGGCAGCGCCGCCCGCCGCCGCGCCGCGCGCGGAAGAAGCGCCCGCGGCGAACCTCGTCGAGCGGCCGTTCGGCGCGTCCGCACGCATCACGCTCGAGCCCGATCACGCGATGACGCCCGCGCAGCGCGCCTGGGTCGACGACTTCACGCGTCGCTACAACGCGCGCACCGCGCGCTCGAAGGCGTTCGCGCAGCAGCACCGCGCGCGCATGGCCGATCCGCGCGTCGTCACCGGCTTCCATCCGCTGTGGAAGGAACTCGTCTACCCGATCGTCGTCGAGCGCTCGAAGGGTGCGCTGCTGCACGACGTCGACGGCAACGAGTACGTCGATTGCCTCAATTCGTTCGGCGCGAACTTCCTCGGCCACCAGCCCGACTACGTCGCCACGGCGATCAAGCAGCAGGTCGACGCCGGCTTCGAAGTCGGCCCGCAGCATCCGTTGACCGCCGAGGTCGCCGAACTTATCGCCGGCATGACCGGCATGCCGCGCGTCGCGTTCTGCAACACCGGCTCCGAGGCCGTGATGGGCGCGATGCGCATCGCGCGCACGGTGACCGGCCGCCGCACGATCGCGATCTTCACCAACTCCTACCACGGCATCTTCGACGAAGTGATCGTGCGCGGCACGCGCAGCCTGCGTTCGATCGCCGCGGCACCGGGCATCCTCGCCAGCGCGGTCGAGAACGTGCTCGTGCTCGACTACGGCAGCGAGGACGCACTGCGCGTGCTGCGCGAGCGCGCGCACGAACTCGCCGCGATCATGATCGAGCCGGTGCAGGGCAAGAACCCGTCGTTGCAGCCGCGCGCGTTCGTGCAGGTGCTGCGCACGATCTGCGACGAGGCCGGCTGTGCGCTGATCTTCGACGAAGTCATCACCGGCTTCCGCATCGCGCAAGGCGGTGCGCAGGCGTACTACGGCGTGCGCGCCGACATCGCGACCTACGGCAAGATCATCGGCGGCGGCCTGCCGTTCGCCGCGATCGCCGGCGGCGCGCGCTGGCTCGACGCGCTCGACGGCGGCGACTGGCGCTTCGGCGACGATTCGCGTCCGGAGGCGGGCGTCACGTACTTCGCCGGCACGTTCGTGCGCCACCCGCTCGCGCTCGCCGCGGCGAAGGCCGCGTTGATGCACCTGCGCCAGCGCGGCCCGGCGCTGCAGGACGAACTCAATGCGCGCACGCACGACCTCGTCGGGCGCCTCGATGCGCTGTTCGGCGAACGCGCGGCGCCGCTCAAGGCGGTCGGCTTCAGCTCGCTCTGGCGCATCGTCGCCGACGAGGACCAGCCGTACGCGAGCCTGTTCTGGTACATGCTGCGCGCGAACGGCCTGCACGTGTACGAGCAGTTCAACTGCTTCCTCACCGAGGCGCACGGCGCCGCGGAAGTCGAACGCATCGTCGGCGCGGTGCGCGCGGCGCTCGACGGCCTGCTCGGTGCGGGTCTGCTGGTGCCGCGCGCGGGCGCACGCGCGAGCGTGGCCGCGACGAACACGAACGACGAGGCGGCATTGCCCGACGCGGTCGCGCTGACCGACGGCCAGCTCGAGAAGTGGCTCGGCTGCCAGTACGGCTCGAGCGCCGCGCTCGCCTGCAACGAAGCGGTCGTGCTCACGTTCGACGGCGCGCTCGACGTCGCCGCGCTGCAGCGCGCGCTCGACACGGTCTGGCACCGCCACGAGGCGTTCCGCTTCGGCATCGCCGCCGACGGCCGCACGCTCGCGCTGCAGCCGCTGCCGTCGTTGCCGCTGCAGCAGGTCGACCTGTCCGGCGCCGACGCGGACGAGCGGCTCGAGGCCTGGTGCGATCGGCAGATGCGCACGCCGTTCGACCTCGCGCGGGCGCCGCTGGCGCGGTTCGCCCTGCTGCGACTCGGCGAGCATCGCCATGCGCTGCACCTGGTCGCGCACCACCTGATCATGGACGGCTGGTCGCTCGCGGTGTTCTGCGACGAACTGCAGGCCTGCTACAACGCGTACGCGGGCGGTCGCGAGCCGCGCCTGCCGCCGCCGCAAAGCTTCCGCGCGTACGCGCTCGCCGAGCGTGCGCGCCGCGACGCCAACGGTGCCGCGCAGCTGGCCTACTGGAACCGCGTCTACGCCGACATCCCGGCGCCGCTCGAACTCCCGGGCGACCGCCCGCACGTGGAAGGCGCCGACTTCGACGCCGACACCGAGCGGCACGTGTTCCCGGCGCCGCTCGCCGCCGCGCTGCGTGCCGAAGCACGCCGTCGCGGCGCGACGCTCTACGGCCTGCTGCTCGGCGCGTTCGGCCTGTTCGTCGCGCGGCTGGCGGCGCAGCGCGATTTCGCGATCGCGATACCGTTCGCGGGCCAGGCGCTCGCCGGCAGCGGCGCGCTGATCGGCGACGGCGTCAACACGCTGCCGCTGCGCCTGCGCATCGATCCGCGCGCGGGCGTCGACGCCGCGGTGTCGACCGCGCAGGCCGCGCTGCTCGACGCGGCCGACCACCAGGACCTCACGCTCATGACGATCCTGCGCGCGCGCTCGCTGCGCCGGCGCAGCGTGCGCGGGGCGCTCGGCGAGGTCATCTTCAACCTCAACCCGCGCGTGCGCGCGCCGCAGTTCGACGGCGTCGTGACCGAATGGCGCGACTGCCGCCACGTCGCGCTGCTGTGGGACCTGTTCTTCAACCTCAACGACGACGGGCGCCAGCTCTCGCTCGACCTGCACTACCGCACCGCGCTGTACGACGCGGCGACGATACGGCGCTGGATCGCCGCGTACGAACGAATGCTCGAGGACATCGGCATGCAAACTTCCGATCATGCGGCCGCTGCATCGTCACGCACGGCCGCGACCGCGGCCGCCACGGCCCCGCCGATGACGCCGCCGCTCCACGCCGTCGCATCCGGTCCCTCGCTGCTCGACCTCGTCGAGGAGCAGGTGCACGCGACACCCGGCCGCATCGCGGTCAGCTGCGAAACGCAGCAGTACCGCTACACCGACCTGTGGCGCGCGAGCGGGCGCGTCGCCTCGCGCCTGCTCGCCGCCGGCGTCTCGTGCGGCGACCTCGTAGGCATCTGCATGCCCAGGCGCAGCGAGATGGTCGCCGCGGCGCTCGGCGTGCTGCGCGCGGGCGCCGCCTACGTGCCGCTCGACGCGAGCTTCCCGGACAAGCGCCTGCGCACGATGATCGAGCGCTCGGCGTTGCGCCACACGGTGGTGCTCGCCGGCCACGAGCTTCCGGCAGCGGTGACCGAACACGACGCCGCGCTGATCGCGGTCGACGACGCCGACGTCGCGCCGTTGCCCGCGGTCGGCGACGACGACGTCGCGTCGTTGCCCGCGGTCGGCGGCGCCGACCTCGCATACGTGCTGTTCACCTCCGGCTCGACCGGCGAGCCGAAGGGCGTGCGCATCCTGCACCGCAACCTCGTCAACTTCCTGCGCTCGATGCGCGAGGAACCCGGCTTCGCCGCGGACGACGTGATCTGCGCGGTGACCACGCTGTCGTTCGACATCGCCGGCCTGGAGCTGTACCTGCCGCTCGTGAGCGGCGCACGCGTGCACATCGCGACCGAGGCGCAAGTGCGCGATCCGCAGAAGACGATGGCGCTGGTGAAGGACTGCGGCGCGACCGTGCTGCAGACGACGCCGACCCTGCTGCGCCTGCTCTGCGACGGCGGCCGCGTCGAAGGCCTCGCCGGCCTCAAGCTGCTCGTCGGCGGTGAAGCGATGCCGCGCGACCTCGCCAACGAAGTCGTGCGCCACTGCGGCGAGCTGTGGAACATGTACGGGCCGACCGAGACGACGATCTGGTCGACGATCCACCGCGTCGAGGCCGGCGACGGGCCGGTGCCGCTCGGCCGGCCGATCGCCAACACGCGCATCCACGTGCTCGACGAATCGGGACGCGTGCTCGCCGCCGGCGAGCAGGGCGAGATCTGGATCGGCGGCGACGGCGTCGCCGACGGCTACCTGCATCGCCCCGACCTCACCGCCGAGCGCTTCCGCGTCGACGCGTTCGCCGGCGACGGCAGCCGCATGTACCGCACCGGCGACGTCGGCAGCCTGCAGGACGGCGTGCTGTACTTCCACGGCCGCGCCGACGACCAGGTCAAGCTGCGCGGCTTCCGCATCGAACTCGGCGACATCGAGGCGGCCGCGCACGAGGATCCGCTCGTGCGCGAGGCCGCGGCGGCGGTGCGCGAGTTCGGCCCGCGCGACCAGCGCCTCGTGCTCTACGTGACCTCGCGCGATCGCTACGGCGACCTCGCCGGCCGCGTGCGCGAGCGCCTGCGCGAATCGCTGCCGCCGTACATGCGGCCGAACCACATCGTCGTGCTCGAGACGATGCCGACCACGCCGAACGGCAAGACCGATCGCAAGGCGCTGCCGATGCCGCCCGAGCAGGGTGGCCACGTGGACGACGCCGTGGCCGCGCCGGCCGACGCGCGCATCACCTATCTCGCCGCGCTCTGGTGCGAGCTCATCGGCGTCGCCGAGGCACGCGCCGACGACAACTTCTTCGACCTCGGCGGCGATTCGCTGCTCGCGGTCGACATGATGGCGCGCGTCGAGCGCGAAGCCGGCGTGCGCCTCAACGTGCTCGCGATCGCCACCGGCACGCTCGGCAGCGTCGCCGAGATGTTGCCGCGCGAACGCACGGCGAAGCAGGGCGGCTGGATGTCGCGCCTGCGCGGACTGTTCGGCGGGCGCGGCGGATGACGGCGACGATCGCGCCGCCGGCGCCGGAGCGCGCCGGCGAAGCCTTGCACGAATTCGCGTTCGCGGGCGCGCCGGATCGGCGCCTGTTCACGGTGTTCCGTGCCGCGCGCGGCCCGGCGCGCGCGGCGTTCGTGCTCTGTCCGCCGTTCTTCCACGAACAGTTCCTCAGTTACCGCCTGCTGTCGCTGGTCGCGGCGCGCCTGGCCGAACGCGGCATCGCGAGCCTGCGCTTCGACTACTACGGCAGCGGCGATTCGTGGGGCGACGAGACGGCGTTCACCCTCGACGGCGTGTTCGCCGATGCCGGGACCGCGCTCGACGAACTCGCGCGCCGCGTGCCGGGGGTGCCGCTGATCGCATTCGGCGCGCGCGCGGGCGCGTGGCCCGCGGCACGGCTCGCGCAACGCCATCGCCTGCCGCTGTGGCTGTGGCAGCCGCTCACCGACGGCCGTGCGTGGCTCGACGAACTCGTCGCGATGGATGCGCGCGAGCGCGCCTCGCGCCTGCGCTACCCGTTCATCGGCACGCAGCCGAAACCGGCCGAGGCGGATCGCCTGCTCGCGTCGTACTGTCCCGCGTCGTTGCGCGCGCAGATCGCCGCGCAGAGCCTCGACGGACTGCTCGCGGAGGCGCGCTCGGCCGATGCCGCGCTCGACCTGCGCGTCGTCGACGACGAGCGCGCCGCGCCGCTGCCGCAGGCGCGCCAGCACGTCGCCCTGCCGGCTGCGGCGGCCGGCTGGCATGCGCGCATCGACCTGCGCGCGACCTTCATCACGCCGCCGGTCGCGGCCTGCATCGATGCGCTCGCGCAGGCGGCACCGGGCGAGGAAGCGAAATGATCGAGGAAGCCCCGCTCGACCTCGGCCACGGCCTCACCGGCGTGCTCACGCGTCCCGCGCAACCGACGCGGCGGCCGCTGTGGGTGCTGCTCAACGCAGGCTTCATCCCGCGCTCGGGTCCGTTCCGCATGCACGTCGACCTCGCGCGCGCGCTCGCCGCGCAGGGCTTCGCCGTGCTGCGCGTCGACCAGCCCGGCGTCGGCGACGCGCCGCCCAAGCGTGGCGACGATGTCGCGGTGATCATGCGCGGCTTCGACCGGCTCGGTGCGCTGGTCGGCGCGGACCGCTTCGTCATCGGTGGCCTGTGCAGCGCCGCCGACCAGGGCTGGAAGATCGCACTCGCCGACGAGCGCGTGTGCGGACTGCTCCTGCTCGACCCGTACGCGCACCGTGGCGCGTGGTTCCGCGTCGGCCAGCTGCAGCTCCTGCTCGGCCGTGGCGCGTCGGCGCTGAAGACGCTGCTCGGTCGCTTCACGCGTCGCAAGCGCGCGCCCGCGATCGGCGACGGCAACATGCGCGACTGGCCTGCGCTCGCCGCCGCGCGCGTCGAACTCGGCCGCCTCGTCGCGCGCGAAGTCGGCGTGTTCGCGCTCTACACCGGCGGCGCGGCCGCGTACTTCACGCATCGCGCGCAGTTCGCGGCGACATTCGGTGCACCCACCGCCGCCGCGTGCGTGCGTTTCGAGTACTGGCCCGATTGCGACCACATGTTCATGCGCGTGCAGGATCGTGCGCGGTTGCTGCAGGCGATCGGCGACTGGGGTCGGGCCTTCGCATGACGCAGCGCGCCGACGCCGTCGCGCCGACGCCGCTGTATGCGCCGTTGCCGCCCGGATGCCGCGCGCTGCGCGTGCTCGCCTTCGTCGATCGGGTGGTCGTGCCGGCGTGGATCGCCGAGTCGCTCGCCGCGCTCGTCGCCGACGACGGCTGCGAGCTGCTCGCGGTGCTGCACGCGCCGCTGCCGTCGCCGCCGTCGCGCCCTCGCGCGGTCGACGCGTTCGTAAGCGTCGACGCGGCGCTCGCCGGCGGCGCGCGCAAGGCGACCGCGCCGGTCGAACTACGCGACCGCCTCGTCGACGTGCCACTGCTCGAGATCGGCGCGCGCGAGCACGACGGCCGCCTCGAGCTCGATGAACGCGGCGCGTTGCAGCTGCGTGCGTACGGCGCCGACCTGCTGCTCGGCTTCGGCCTCCCGCCGCCGTCGGCCGGAATCGCCGCGCTCGCGACGCGCGGCGCCTGGTTCCTCGAGCGCGACGCGACCGACGCGCGGCGCCACGGCCTGCGCCACCTCGCGCCGCTGTGGCGCGGCGAGGCGGTCAGTCGCGGCGGCATCGTCGTCCACGACGGTCGCGACGTGCGATTGCTCGGCGCCGACTGGAGCGCGACCGCGCAGCTCTCGTTCGCACGCAACCGCGCCTACCAGTTGTTGCGCGTGCCGGCGACGCTCGTGCGCCTGCTGCGCCGGCTCGCCGCGGGCGAAACGCCGGTCGGCGAAGCGACGTCCGCGTTCACGCCACCGGGGCCGTTCGCGCTCGGCGCGTTCGCGCTGCGCCTCGCCGCGCGCGCGTTGCGTCGGCACGTGCCGCGCCTCGGCCGCGGCGAAGACTGGGTGCTCGCCGCGCGCCGCAGCGACGTGCCCCTCGACCCCGCCCGGCCGCGGGCGCACGACCTGCGCGTGCTCGACACGCCGCCCGGGCGCTTCTGGGCCGATCCTTCGCTCGTGCATCGCGACGGTCGTGACTGGTTGTTCGTCGAGGAGTATCCGTACGCGACGCGGCGTGGCCGCATCGCAGTCGCCGAACTCGACGCCGCGCTCGCGCCGGTCGACGTGCGCACCGTGTTCGACGAGCCCTGGCACCTGTCGTACCCGCTCGTGTACGAGTGGCAGGGCGAACTCTGGCTCACGGTCGAGTCGTCGGCCGCGCACACGTTCGCGCTGCATCGCGCGGTCGAGTTCCCCGCGCGCTGGGCATTCGCGGCCGAGCTGCTGCGCGGCCGCAACGCGGTCGACGGCACGCTGCACCACGACGGCACGCACTGGTACCTGTTCGCCTGCATCAGCGAAAGTCCGCTCGACGTCGACCGGCGCGTATGGACCGACCTGTTCCTGTTCGTCGCCGATTCGCCGCTCGGGCCGTGGCGCGCGCATCCGGCCAATCCATTGCTCAGCGACGTGCGCCGCGCGCGACCGGCCGGCAAGCTGTTCGTGCACGACGGCCGCCTGATCCGCCCCGCGCAGGACTGCAGCGTCGACTATGGCTACGCGGTCGTCTTCAACGAAGTCGTCGTGCTCGAGCCCGGGCGCTACGAAGAACGGCCGCTCGGCCGCATCGATCCGGACTGGCGGCGCGGCCTGCGCGGCTGCCACACCTACAGCCGCGGCACCGGCATCGAGATCGTCGACGGCAAGCGGCTCGTGCCGCGCCGGCGCATGCGCGCCACCCGAACCGAGGAGCCATCGTGAGTGCGAATACCGTCCTCGTGACCGGCGGCGCCGGCTACATCGGCAGCCACGTCGTGCGCCAGTTGCGCGAGGCCGGCACGCCGGTGGTCGTGCTCGACGACCTCAGCACGGGTTTCCGCGAGGCCGTGCTCGATGCGCCACTCGTCGTCGGCAACACCGCCGACGCGGCGCTCGTCGATGCGCTCTTGCGCGAACACGACGTCGGCGCGGTGCTGCACTTCGCCGCGCGCACGATCGTGCCGGAATCGGTCGCCGACCCGCTGCGCTACTACGCGAACAACACCTGCGCGACGCGCAACCTGCTCGAGGCCTGCGTGCGCCGCGGCGTGCGTCGCGTCGTGTTCTCCTCGACCGCCGCCGTGTACGGACCGACCGCCGACGGTCGCGCGGGCGAGGACACGCCGACCCGGCCGATCAGCCCGTACGGCAGTTCCAAGCTCATGAGCGAATGGATGCTGCGCGACCTCGACGCGAACGGCAGCATGCGCCACGTGATCCTGCGCTACTTCAACGTCGCCGGCTGCGACCCGCTCGGTCGCATCGGGCTGTCGACGCGCGGCTCGACGCTGCTGTTCAAGGTCGCCTGCGAAGTCGCCACCGGTCGGCGCGACGCGCTCGCGATCTTCGGCACCGACTACGCGACGCCGGACGGCACCGGCATCCGCGATTTCATCCACGTCGAGGACCTCGCCGACGCGCACCTGCGTGCGCTCGATTACCTCGGCGACGGCGGCGCGTCGACGACGCTCAACTGCGGCTACGGCCACGGCTACTCGGTGCGCGAGGTGATCGCCGCGGTCGAGCGCGCGAGCGGCGCGCCGTTGCGCGTGGTCGAGCAGCCGCGGCGCGACGGCGACATTCCCGCGCTCGTCGCCGACGCGCGGCGCATCCGCGACGTGCTCGGCTGGGCGCCGCGCCACGACGACCTCGACCTCATCGCGCGCACCGCGCTCGCGTGGGAACGCACGCTCGCCGCACGCGCGGCGTGACGGTCAGCGCGCGCGCCCGGCGATCGCGGCGGGCGCCGCCGCGCGCGCAGCGAGCGGGATCGCGCGATCGCGCAGCACGATCATGTAGTCGTCGACGTCATCGGCACTGGTCGTGTCCCAGTTCGAGTTGAACATGACGCGGCCGAGCGTGCGGTTCGGTGCCGCGTGCGGCTCGGTCCAGTAGCCGGCGTAACGGGTCACCTCGTGGTAGCCGAGCGTGACCATGCGCGGGCGCGGCGCGAGTTCGACCGCGAAGATCTTGTTCGTGTACCACGGCCAGGTGCCGCTGCGCGTGCGCTGCGTGTCGTAGCTCGACACGACGACCCAGCCCGGGTTGGCGAACGCCTTGCCGGAGAAGTGCAGCGACGCGTGCGCGCCGTCGATGTAGGTCGGGAACAGCAGCGTGCGCGGGCACTCGGCCACGCCCGCCGCGGGCGCCGAGGCGGGCACGGACGGGCAGGCGTCGATATCGACGAAGAAGACGTCGCCGCGCGCGCTCTGGAAATCGACCGAGACGTAGAGGTCGTGGCCGTTCGCGCCGATCGCGAGATCGGAGTGCTCCGACTTGTGGTGCAGCTTCTTCTTCGTGCGGAAATCGGGCGACCACGCCCAGGTGCCCTCGTCGTCGCCCGAGCTGGTGAACCAGCGCCCGGATGGACTCATGCTCACGTGGTCGGGGCGCACCGACGTCGCGCGCGTGCCGACGATGCGATCCGCCTCGAGGTCGTAGACGACATAGCCGCGGATCGCGAACTCGTTGCCCGCCTCGGCCTGGAAGCCCCAGTAGCGGCCGTCCGCCGACGGAGAGCCTTCGTCCTTCGTCCACACGTGCGTCGCGTCGGGCCACGGCAGGCGGCCACTGAAATCGGCGGCGACGCGCGACTGGTTGTCGCGGATGTCGAGTGCGTACAGCTTGAGGCCGCCATTGGTCGGCAGGTAGTAGAGCGTGTTCGGATCGGTCGCATGCCACTGCGGCTCGGCGTCGCCGGCGGGGCCGTCGAGGCGCTTGAGGTAGCGCAGCGTGTTCGCATCGTAGAGATGCCAGTAGCCGCCGCTCGAGTAGACGAGGATCAGGCTCGAATCCGCATTGAATGGCTGCCGCCGCGAGTAGTCGTTGCGCGCGAAGGTCGGCGGCGGTTCGACGTCGTGCGCGGTCGCGCGCACGACGCAGGTGCCTGCGCGATCGCGGAACACGGTGCCCTTCGGCGGCTTCGGCGGTGCCGCCTGCGGCGCGTCGTTGCCCTGCGGCAGCAGGGTGCGCAACGCGAGCGGCTGGCCCGCGTAGACGTTCGCTTCGCACGCCGCGGCGACCCTTTGCAGCGGCGTGCTCGAGCCCTGGCCCGGCGTGAAGGGCGGCCGCGCATGCTGCGAGTGGTCGTCGGGCTGCGCGCCTGCGGTCGACAGGCCGACCAACGCGGCGGCGACGAGCGCGCGCCGGAGGCGTGCGCGGAGCGGGGGATGTGCGGCGCTGCTGTCGTTGGCCATCGTGTCGCCTCCGTGCCTGGGGGGCGCCCATGCGCGCGGCCCGTGCGCATGGTCGATTGTAGTGCACCTCGTGATGCACGCGTCGTTCATGCGACGGATGTGCGATGCGTCCGATGCGGCTCACCGTGCATGCTTCGCGACAGCTGCGCCGCGTGCTGCCGCCGGGCTGCGGGCGTGCGCGCCGGACGTGCGACACTGGCCGCCGTCGCCGGGAGGTTTCGGATGCTGTCGCCGCTGCGCCTGCTGTTGCTCGTCGGAGTCGCCTGGTGGATCGCGGATCGACGCGGCTGGCGCCGTGCGCGCGGACTGTGCGTCGCCGCCGCCGCCGTGCTCGTCGTATTGACGACGCCGCTCGGCGCGAACGCGCTCGTGCGACTGCAGGAAGCGCGCGCGCCTGCGCCGGAGGCATGCAGCGGCGCGCCGCCGCAGGCGGTCGTCGTGCTGTCGGGGGGCCTCGTCGCGCGCCCGCACGACGAGCACGACTACGCCTCGCTCGGCCTCGCGAGCATCCAGCGGCTGCTCGGTGCGGTCGCGCTGCAGCGTTCGCTCGGCAAGGTGCCGCTCGCGATCATCGGCACGAGCGACCGCGGTGTCGCGGACAGCCTGGTCCTCGCGAACCTCGCGCGCGATCTCGGCACCGATGCGGCGAGCCTGCAGGTCGAGGCCGCCTCGCTCAACACATGGCAGAACGCGCAGGCGAGCGCGCGGCTCGCGCCGGCATTGCCGCGACGGATCTGGCTGGTGACTTCGAGCCTGCACATGGCGCGCGCGCTCGTCGCGTTCCGCGCCGCCGGGTTCGACGCCTGCTCGTACCCGGTGCAGCCGCGCTACCACGCGCCCGACAACCCGGGTTACCTGCTGCCGACCGGCAGCGCGACGATGAAAGCGGAAGACGCGCTGCACGAACTCGTCGGCGAGCTCGCCTACCGCCTGCGCGCTTGGCGGTCCGCGCGCGGCTGACGTTGTCGCGCCCGCGCGGGCGTGCTACCTAGCAGCGTTGCCGCCGCACGGATACCTGCATGCCAACGACGCGACCCTCGGCGCCCGCCCCGCGGCAGACGCTCGACGCCATGGGCGTGACGCCGCTCGAAGAGCGCGCATACCGCCTGCTGCTGCGCCACGACGGCCTGCCGCCCGCGGAGATCGCACGCCGGCTCGATCTCACGCCGCGCCGCGCAGCGGCCGTGCTGCGCGCGCTCGGTGAGCGCGGCATGGTCTCGCACACGCCCGATCGCCCGCCGCGCTACTTCGCCGCGCCGCCCGACGTCGCCGTCGAGGCGCTGATCGCGGCGAGCCAGCGCGACGAGGAGCGGCGCCAGCAGCGCGCGCGCGCGGCGATCGCGACGCTCGGCGCGGCCGGCGTCGGCGCGGTCGTGCGCGACGAGCGCCTCGTCGAGATCCTCGGCCCGAGCGCGACCGCGCAACTGTTCGTGCACATGCATCGCACGGTGCGCGAGGAACTGCTCAGCCTCACGCGCCGGCCGATGCTCATCTCCAACATCGCCGAGCCCGACCACCTGCTGTTCGACGCGCTCTCGCGCGGCGTGCGCTGCCGCGCGCTGATCGACAGCGACCTGTTGTCGATGCCGGGCTGGACCGAGCACATGCGCGACAACGCCGCGCGCGGCGAGGAATGCCGCATCGCGGCGTCGCTGCCGTTCAAGCTCGTCATCGCCGATCGGCGCATGGCGATCATCCCGCTCGACCTCGAGCGTCCGGACGGGCCGGTGCTGCTGGTGCGGCCGTCGTCGCTGCTCGACGCGCTGTGCGAGATCTTCGACATGCTGTGGCGCGCGGCGACGCCGTACACGGTCGCGCACGACGAGGACGCCGGCACGCGCGACGCGCTGCTCTCGCTGCTCACGTCGGGCCTCAACGACAAGGCGATCCAGCTCGAACTGGGCATCTCGCACCGCACGCTCGCGCGGCGGATCAGCGGCCTCATGAAGGAGCTCGGTGCGGCGACGCGCTGCCAGCTCGGCTTCCTCGCCGCGCAGCGCTCCGCAGTGCGCTGACCCCGTCGCCTTTAGGCATATTTGTGCCAACGGCACAAACGTGCCGCAAATCGGCATTGCCGGGCCGCGTACGGCGCGCCTAGGCTGTGCCGGTTCCGCCGTCGCCGGCGGGCGCCTGCGCTGCAGGCATGCCGGCGGCGAGCCGGCCGCGACGGACGCGCGGCGAACGGACGCGCGATCTCGCGCGCGCGTCCGGCGGACGAGACGAGCGCGCCCCCGTCGGCGCGCGATGCCCACGGCCGCCGCGTAGGGAGCGCGGTGAGGCCGGATCCGCCGTGATGCCGTCGTTCGCGTCGTGCCGACGCGGATGCGCTCGCGCACGGCCCCTGCAATCCGGAACGAGCCATGAAGATGTCGACGGCTGCGCGTCGCGCGCAGAACCCCCGATTCCCGCACCCTCCGCGCGCCGCTGGAGGGTGCGATCACGCGGCGCGCCGCGGTGCCGCGCTGTCCGCGTTCGTCGCCGTGCTGTTCGGCGCGGCGTTCGCCGCATCATCCGCCTTCGGCGCGAGCGCCGACGTGCGCGGCGGCGTGCAGTTCCACGCCGACGAAGCGTCGTTCGAGGCCGCGGTCGGCGTGCCGCCGAACCTCACGACCGAGACGTTCGACGGCGGCAGCCCGGTCGGGCCGTTCCCGACGCTGTGCGGCGAACCGATGGGCAGCACGTCGAACGACGTCTGCTTCGCGCCGGGCCAGCTCGCGAGCGGCTTCGCGATCACCTCGACCTCGGGCAACGGCATCATCGAGTTCCCGCCCGCGTTCCTGGGTCCGAACCAGGCCACGCGCGCGGTCGGCGCGACGACGTTCGTCGACTCGACGATCGTCACGCTCGATCCGGCCGCCGACGCGGTCGCCGCGAACGTCTACGGCGGACTCAGCGGCGGTACCGCGATCGACGTCGAGGTGTTCGACACCGGCGGCGCCTCGCTCGGCATGACCACGGTCACGCCGGTCGGCACGCGCGACAACGCCGTGTTCTTCGGCGTCACCAGCGCGGCACCGATCGGCAAGGTCGTGTTCCGCGCGCAGAATGATGGTGGCGAGCTCATCGACGACCTGCGCTTCCGCGCCACCGGCGTGCTCGCGCCGCCGGGCCTCGCGCTCGCGTTCGTGCCCGCCGCGGTGCCGGCCGGCAGTCCGTCGACGCTCACGATCACCCTCGGCAACCAGTCGCAACCGGGCGTGGCGACGCTGACCGCCGACCTCGACGACGTGTTGCCGGCCGGCCTCGTCGTCGCCGGCCCCGCGAGCAGCACGTGCACCGGTGCGACACCGACCGCGAGCGGCACGCACGTGATCCTCCCCGCGGGTGCGCAGATCCCCGCCGCGGCTGCGTGCAGCGTCAGCGTCGCGGTGAGCGGCACGACGCCCGGCAACTACACGAACACGCTCGCGCCCGGCGCACTGCAGACCGATCTCGGCGCGAATGCGGGGGGGGTCGGCGCGACGCTGCTCGTGACGAGCGCGGCGGGCGGTGCATTCCCTCCGGCCGAGGACTTCGACGGCAGCGTGCCGCCGGCGCTGCCATCGGGTTGGATCTCGTCCGCCGCAGGCGCCGGTGCGGACTGGCGCACGGTCAGCGACGTCGCCGACTCCGCGCCGATCTCCGCGCACGCACCCGAGCGCGCGACAGTCGCCGACTTCACGCTCCAAACACCGGTGTTCACGCCGGTCGCGCGCCAGCACGTGGCGTTCCGCCATCGCTACAACCTCGAACGCCGCTTCGACGGCGCCGTGCTCGAGATCTCGATCGACGGTGCGCCGTACGTCGACATCGTCGACGCCGGCGGACGCTTCGTCACCGGCGGCTACGGCGCCACGCTCAACGACGGCAGCAACAATCCGATCGGCGGGCGCGCTGCATGGACCGGCGACAGCCACGGCTGGATGAGCACGGTCGCGACCTTGCCCGCCGCCGCCGCCGGGCACGCGACGCGCCTGCGTTTCCGCACCGCCGACGACGCCTCGTTCAGCGCCGACGGCGACAACGGCTGGTGGATCGACACGGTCGCGCTCGGCGTCGATGCGGTGCCGCCGAGCGCGTCGGTCGCACCCGCGTCGCTCGCGTTCCAGGTCGATGCCGGCGCGAGCGCGAACGGCTCGGTCGTGCTGTCGAATGCGGCCGGCAGCGCACCGCTCGCGTTCTCGATCGAAACGCGCAGCGCCGCGCACGCGACACTCGTGCCGTACGCACGTGCGAAGGCGGGCGCAGGCAAGGCGATCACGCCGCGCATGCCCGCGACGATCGGGTCACGCGCACTCGCGCGCGCGCCGATCGCGGCATCGCCGTGGACGCCCGCCGGCTCGTTCACGCTGCAGCTCGACGACGGCAGCGCGGAAACCGCGCTCGGCGCGGGCAGCGCGTCGGGCGAACAGGCGGCGGTGTACCTCAACCGCTACGTCGCGAGTGATGCGATGACGATCCATTCGATCGCCGTGTACTGGCCGTCCGGCGACGGCGACCTCGGCGGACTGCAGGCGAACCTCGTCGCGTACTTCGACGCGGACGCCGACGGCGATCCGCGCAACGCGGTGCGCCTCGGTGTCGACGCGCTCGTGCCGATCGCGATCACCGGCAACTTCGAAACCTACGCGGTCGACTTCGAGGTGCCCGCGGCCGGCGACGTCTACCTCGGCTTCGTCGACCAGTGGGCGCTGGCGGGCAACTTCATGCCGCGGCTGTTCCCGGCGGCGCTCGACGAATCGGGATCGCAGGGACGCTCGTACATCTCGTCGGCGTCGACGCCGCCGGTCGACCTGTCCAATCTCGGCAACAACGACATCACCGGTACGGTCGGCGAAGTCGAGCAGGGTTCGCTCGACGGCAACTTCATGATCCGCGCGGTCGCCACCGGCGGCGGCAGCGGCGCTATGTGCTCGGGTCCGGTGGTGCCGTGGTTGAGCGCGAGTGCCGCGGCGACGAGCATCGACGGCGGCGCGAGCACGACGATCCAGGTCATCGCCGACTCCGCCGTCGGCGCGCTCGGCGAAGGCGAATACCACGCGCAGATCTGCCTCGTCACGAACGATCCGCAGCAGGCCGTGCTCGCGATCCCGGTCGACCTCGTCGTCGGCCATCCACCCGCGGCCGCGTGCAGTGGCGGTGCGGACACGGTGTTCTGCGACGGCTTCGAGTCGAGCGCGAACCCGAACCTCGTCGGCGGCACGATCGGCGCCGCGGTCGCCGACAGCGCGGACGGCAGCGCGTTCGATTTCGCGACCGCCGACTACCACGGCTACGACGCGGGCATCACCGGCGACGACGTCAACCTGTACGACCTCGTCGGCGGCCCGGATGGCGACGGCATGTACGTGTACTGGTACGGCGATGTCGTGCCGCCCGCGTTCCAGACCGCGGTCGGTGGCGTCGTCGACGGCGACGGTGATTTCGCCGTGCTGCAGGCGGGCGACACGATCGGTCCGGGCTCGCCCGTGTCCGGCGCGTCACGCCGCCTCGGCAACTGGGTCGGCGGAACGGACGGCTATCTCGGCGTCGCGTTCTACGACGAAGCGAGCGGCCAGTTGAACTACGGCTACCTGCATCTGGTCACGACGGCGCCCGGCGGGTTCCCCGCGCAGGTGCTCGACTGGGCCTACGACCGCAGCGGCGCGGCGATCACGATTCCGTGACCGCCGCACCCACGCGACCGCGCGCGACGCACGCCGCGTGACAACGAAAAGGCCGGCGGGATGACCGCCGGCCTTCTTTCGTCGAGGCGACGCCTCGTGGTTCGACGCGGCGCTCGCCGCGTGTCGTCACTGCGCCGCGGGAATCATCCCGGGCTCGAGCTGGATCAGGTAATCGTCGACGTCGGTCTGGCTGCCCGTGCTCCAGTTCGAATTGAACGCGACGCGCGTGAAGTCGCGGTTGACCGCGCCCTGGTTCTCGGTCCAGTAGCCGTCGTCGCCACCGTGGTGGTAGCCGAGGCCGAAGACGCGACCGTCGGCCTTGAGTTCGACCGCGATTTCCTTGTTGGTGAACCACGGCCACGCGCCGCTGCGGTCCTGGTGCGTGTTGTAGGTCGAGATGAGCACCCAGCCAGGCTTCGCGTACGCCTTGCCGGAGATGTGCACCGACGTCGAGGAGCCGTTGACGTAGGTCGGGAACAGCACCGTGCGCGGGCATTCCGGCGTCGACGCGGGGTCGGCGTCGGCGGGCACGCTCGGGCAGGCGTCGATGTCGACGAAGAACACGTCGCCGTCGTTGCTCTGGAAATCGATCGACGTGTAGAGATCGTGCCCGTTCGTGCCGACCGCGATGTCCGAATGCTCGGACTTGTGCAGCAGCTTCTTCTTCTGGGTGAAGTCGGGCGACCATGCCCATGTGCCGAGCGTGTCGTCCGACGAGGTGAACCAGCGGCCGGACGGCGTCATGCTCGTGTGGTCGGGGCGCACGGTCGCGCTGCGCGTGCCGACGATCTGGTCGGTCTGCAGGTCGTAGACGACGTAACCGAGGATGCCGAAGCTGCTCGTTTCGGCCTGGAAGCCCCAGTAGCGGCCGTCGCGCGACGGCGAACCTTCGCTCTTCGTCCACAGGCGCGCGGCGCTCGACCACGGCAGGCGACCGGTGAAGTCGGCGACGACCTGCGAGGTGTTGGTCGTGATGTTGAGCTTGAAGATCTTCAGGCCGCCGTTGGTCGGCATGTAGTAGATGCTGTTCGGATCGGTCGGATGCCACTGCACTTCGGAGTCGCCCGCCGGGCCGTTGAGCTGCTTGTAGTACTGCAGCGTGTTCGCGTCGTAGGTATGCCAGTAGCCGCCCGAACCGTAGACGAGCACGCGGCTGTTGTCGGCGTTGAACGGCTCGCGGCGCGAGTAGTCGTTGCGCGCGAATTCCTGCGGCGGCTCGACGTCGTGCTGGGTCATGCGCACCATGCAGGTGTCGAAGCCCGCGTCGGCGAACGCCTGGCCCTTGGCCGGCTTGGCGAAGCTGCCCGACGGTGGATTGATCTTGCCTTCGAGCAGGGTGAAGCCGTTCGGGTAGAACGTGCTGCAGGCATTGGCAACCCCGCCGCCGGCCGGTGCCTCGAAGCCGCTGCCGAAGACTTCGTCGGCGACGGATTCGGCACGGGCATTGCCGGCCACGAACGCCGATGACGCGACGAGGGAGAGCGCAAGCAGCGAAACATTCCGGAACAGGGGGGCGGGCATGAATTAATCCAGGGGAGGAAGCGAGGCGAGAATTCTGCCGGCCGCTTCTGCCCCGGTTTGCGATGAAATTCGCAACCCGCGACAACGACTTGCCCGGGTTCGCTCAAAATTTGTGAGCAACGTTGTAAAACGGTGAAATCGGTTATCCGGCATTCACCCGGAAAATGCCGCCGATTAATCCGATTCGATTATCGGAAAATCGATTTCCCGGCTGTCGGGGAGCCTGCGATTCGTGAAGGCCGTCACGGTTCGCGCAGGCGCCGCGGGCGCGCGAGGCGGCTGCGCAGCTTCGCGACGAGGTCCACCGCTTCGGGCAGGCCGAGGCGCCAGGCGAGCGCGAACGCGGCAAGCCCGGCCGGCACCGCGGCGAACCCGCAGGCGAGCGCCCACAGGCGATGGCTTGCTTCGTAGAGGCCGGCGGGCACGAGCAGGCGCGCGAGCAGCACGCCGGCGGCGAGCACGCCGACCGGCAGCAGCACCGGCGTCGACAGCGCCCGCGGCGCGGATGCGTCCGCGCGCAGCAAGCGGCGCACGACGAGCGCGGCGATCAGTGCCGACTGCAACTGCGACAGCACCGCGGACAGCGCGACGCCGCGCAGGCCGAGGCGCTGCGCCCAGGCGAGGTTGAGGCCGACGCAGGTCGCGACGCCGGCGAGCCCGATGAAGACCTGTGTCCACGGCCGGATCATGCTGTGCAGCACCCGGTAGCTGAAGTACGCCTGCGAGCGGAACACCATGCCGATCGCGAGGATGCTCATCGCTTCCACGGTCAGCGCGGTCGAGCGGTCGTCGAAGCGGCCGTGTTCGAGCAGCACGACCACGATCGGCTTGGCGAGCCCGACCAGCAGCACCGCGCACGGCAGGGTCAGCAGCAGGATCAGGCGCTGGCCACTGCGCCAGGTCGCGGTGACCGCGGCGTAATCGCCGGCGGCGACGCCGCGGCCGAGCGCCGGGTAGTAGCTCGTGATGATCGCCTGCGCGAATACCTCGACCGGCAGCATCGCCATCATCGTGGCGTAGGTGAGCGCGGAGATCGAGCCGGCGTCGAGGCGCGAGACGAAGTACTGGTCGACGAGACCGGTCAGCATCGCACCGACCGATCCGACGAGCAGCGGCAGCAGGTGCGCGAGCGGGCGCAGGAAATCCGGATGGCCGAGCGCGAACGCGGGGCGCAGGCTGCTGCGGAACAGGTCGCGGTTGCCGAAGCACAGGATGCACATCTGCACGAAGAAGCCGAGCGTGATGCCGACGATCAGCGCGCGCACGCCGAGTCCGCGTGCGAGCAGCAGCGCGACGAGGATGATCGCGGTATTGTTGACGACGCCGTCGAGGCCGGGCAGGACGAAGCGCTCGCGTGCGTTGCTGAGCGCCGACAGCAGCGACGACAGCGTGAGCATGAGCATGCACGGCAGCATCATGCGGATCATCCCGATCGCCTGCTGCTGGTTGTCCGGCGCGAGGCCGGGTGCGAGGCGGTGCACGAGCGCGCCGGTCCACAGCTGGATCGCCGCGCAGGCGAGCAGCGACACGCCGATCGCGAGCGTGAACAGCGTGTTCGCGCCGCGCCAGGCGTCGGCGCCGGTGCGCCCTTCGAGGCTCTTCACGAATCGCGGCACGAAGGCGACGGTGATCACCGTCGTGAGCAGGTTCGGCAGCATCAGCGGCAGCGAGTAGGCGACCCAGAATGCGTCGAGCACGCCGCTGGTGCCGAACAGCGTCGCGATGATCAGCGTCTTGCCGATCGCGAGCAGCTTGCCCGCGAGGTTGAGGCCCGACAGCGCGAGCACCGCGCGACGCGGCCGCGTCGCGGTCACGGCCGGCGCGCCGAAAGGCCGCGCGCGCGCGCGGCGAGCGGGAAGCGTTCGAGCATGCGGTCGGCACCGCCGACGACGAGCGCGGTCGACGCCGGCGCCTGCCGGGTCTTCAGCAGCATGTAGCGTTCGAGCAGCCCGCACAGGATCCAGAACGTGCCCATCACGTTGCCTTCGAGGAACGGGCTGCCGTAGAGGTTGCCGAGCGCCATGCAGAACGCGGTCACGCTGAAGCCGAGCGCGAGCGCGCGCGCCTCGGGGTCGTCGGGCGGCATGCTCCGGCGCAACCACGCGCCGAGGCGGAACGTCGCGACGACGAGCAGCAGCAGCGCGGCGAGTTCCTGCGGCCCGCCTTCGGCGAGCGTGAGCACGTAGAAGTTGTGCGCGTCGAAGTGCTGGAACGCCGAGTAGTGGCCGATCTCGTCCTTGAAGCGATTCTGGCCGACGCCGGCCGGGTTCGCCTGCCACATCGCGAGCGCGCCTGCCCAGATCTCCCAGCGGCTCGCCGTGCTCTCGTCGACCTTCTCCTCGCCGTGCGGTCCCTTCTGCTGCGTCTCGGCGACGCGCTGGGTCACGCTCTCGGGCAGGAAGCCGACCAGCGAGGCGAGCGCCGCGCCGAGCACGAGCGCGAGCAGCACGCTGCGCCGGAGCAGCAGAACGACGAGGCCGATCACCGCGATGAAGTAGGCCTGGCGCGAGTAGGTGAACAGCAGCGCCATCGTCAGCAGCACGACGCCGGCGAGCGCGGCGATGCGCCAGCGCTTGTCCTGGAGGAACAGCGCCAGGCCGATGAACATCGGCAGGAACATCGCGTAGTAGACGCCGGCGCGGTTCGCGTCGCGGAAGTTGCTGCCGAACGGGCCGGCCGCGCGATGCGTCTCGACGTAGGTGCCGATGCCGTAGTCGAAACCCTGGCGGATCGCCTGCACCGCGGCGAGCCCGGCCACCACCATCACCGCGATCACCAGCAGGCGCGTGTTCTTCAGGTCCTGCTTGCAGTGCAGGTACATGAAGTACAGCAGCGGCGAGAACAGCGCGTTCTTGAGGTAGGTGAGATCGACCATGAACAGGCCCGGCGCGCGCATCTGCGCGATCGCGAACGCGAGCACGAGCATCGCCATGAAGAACAGCAGCGGCCCGCGCATGAGCGCCTTCGCGTGCACCTCGTCGGACTTGCCGGAGAAGCGCAGGGCCAGCAGCACGAGCAGGAACAGCGCGTTCGGCAGGTTGAGGCCGGGCACGCCGGACTCGAAGTTGTAGTGGCCCTGGTAGACCGTGTAGAGGATCTGGAACAGGAGCAGGAAGCGCAACATCGGTCAGGTCGCGTCGAGGAAGCGGCGCGCCCACAGCTCGAGCGAGAGGATCAGCCAGAGCGACTCGCCGCGGTCGGCGCGACCGGCGAGATGGTCGTCGAGGCAGGCGCGCGCGGCGGCGGCGTCGATGAGGCCGCGTTCGCGGAACGCGCGGCTGGCGAGCACGTCCTCGGCGAGCGGCCGCAACGGCCCGCGGAACCACTGGCCGAGCGGGATCGCGAAGCCTTGCTTCGGCTTGGCGAGCACGTCGGCGGGCAGCCAGCGCTCGGCGACGCGGCGCAGGATGTGCTTGCCGCGGCCGTGCCGCACGCGCAGCGCGTCGGGCAGGCTCACCGCGAACTCGACCACGTTCGGATCGAGGAACGGCACGCGGCCCTCGAGCGAGTTCGCCATCGCCATGCGGTCGACCTTGACCAGGATGTCGTCGGGCAGGTAGCTGCCGAAGTCGAGTTCGACGATGCGGTCGAGCATCGAATGGCGCGCGCTGCCGTCGCGCGCGAGCGCGTGCAGCGGGTCGGCGTAGCCGTCCTGCAAAGCCGCGCCGAGCAGGGCCTGCACGGTCTCCGGCCGGCTCATCGCGACGCTGCCGAGGTAGCTCTCGGGAAACGGCATGCGCATGCGCTCGGCGACGCCGCGCAGGCGGTAGCCGAACGAGCCGCCGACGAGGCCGGCACCCGCGCGCGCGGCGATCGCGACCGGCGCCTTCAGCGGGCCGAGCCGCTGCAGCGCGAGGAAACGCAGGTAGCGCGTGTAGCCGGCGAACGTCTCGTCGCCGGCGTCGCCGGTGAGCACCATCGTCACCTGCGTGCGCGCGAGCTGCGAGACGAGGAAGGTCGGCACCGCCGAGGAATCGGCGAACGGCTCGTCGAGGTACCAGACGAGCTGCTCGAGCAGGCTGACCGCGTCGGGTTCGACGACGAGTTCGTGGTGGTCGGTGCCGAGGTGCTCGGCGACGCGGCGCGCGTCCGACAATTCGTTGTAGGCCGCTTCCTTGAATCCGATCGAGTAGGTGCGCACGCGCTGCGACGAATGGCGCGTCATCAGCGCGACGACCGTGCTCGAATCGAGGCCGCCGCTGAGGAACGCGCCGAACGGCACGTCGGCGACCATGCGGCTGTGCACCGCGCGATCGAGCAGCTCGGCGAGGCGCTGTTCGGCGTCGGCCGGCGCGATCGCCTGGCGGCGGCTGAAGTCGAGCGCGTAGTAGCGTTCGATCGCGATGCGCCCGTCGCTGCAGCGCAGGTAGCAGCCGGGCGGCAGCTTGCGCACGCTCGCGAAGATGCTCGCCGGCGTCGGCACGTAACCGTAGCGCACGTACGAGCGCAGCGCGGCGGGGTCGAGCTCGCGGCGGAAGCCGGGCACTTCGATCAGCGACTTGAGTTCGCTCGCGAACAGCAGGCGCGCGTCGTCGTGCGCGTAGAACAGCGGCTTCTCGCCGAAGCGGTCGCGCGCGAGCACGAGCGTCTGCGTGCGGCGGTCCCACACCGCGAGCGCGAACATGCCGTCGAGCCGCGCGAAGCAGCGCTCGCCCCATTCGGCGAACGCCTGCGCGACGACTTCGCTGTCGGAGGCGGAATGGAACTCGCGGCCGAGGGCCTGCAGTTCGGCGCGCAGTTCGCGGTAGTTGTAGATCTCGCCGTTGAACACGAGCTGGATGCGACCGCCGTCGGCGGACATCGGCTGGTGCCCGCCGACGATGTCGATGATCGCGAGCCGGCGCATGCCGAGCAGCGCGCGCGCGTCGCGGTAGTAGCCCTCGTCGTCGGGGCCGCGATGGCGGATCGCGTCGTTCATCGCCTGGCCGACGGCGGCGTCGGGTGGCTGCTGCCCGGGTGCGACGACGATGCCGATGATGCCGCACATGCTTCAGCCCCCCGTGAGCGGAATGGCCGGCGCGTCGACGCGCGCCGGATCGTCGCCACGGTACAACGCGAGCAGCCGGTCGACCACGACGTCGAGGTCGGCACGACCGGCGACGTCGGCGCGCGCATTGCAGCCGAGCCGGTGCAGGCCCGCGCGGCCGTGGGCGACCGCGTCGGCGAGACAGCGCGCGAGCGCGTCGCGGTCGCCCGGTTCGAACAGCCAGCCGTTGCGGCCGTCGACGACGAAATCCTCGCTGCCGCTGACGCGGCTCGCGACGACCGGCAGGCACGAGGCCATGAACTCGAGCAGCGTGTTGGACAGCCCTTCGATGGTCGAGGTCAGCACGCCGAAATCGGCTTCGCGCAGCAGATGTTCGACGTCGGATCGGTGGCCGAGGAACTCGACCTGCGCGGCGATGCCGAGGCGTTCGGCCTGCGCGCGCAGCGATGCTTCGAGCGGTCCGGCGCCGACCAGGCGCAGGCGCGCGCGACCGTCCTGCGGGAAGGCCGCGGCCCACGCGTCGAGCAGCACGCCGAGCCCCTTCTCGGGCACGAGCCGGCCGACGAACACGGCGGTGGGCACGCCCTCCGCGGGCGGCGCCGCGCGCACGCCGAAGCGGCGCATGTCGATCGCGTTCGGCAGCGCGACGATGCGCTCGCGCGCGAAGCCGTGCCGCAGCAGTTCGGCCTCGATGCGGTGGCTGATCGCCTGCAGCGCGTGCGCGCCGCGCAGCCAGCGCTGGCCGACGCGCGCGACGAAACCGCCGTCGTCGCGCAGCAGGCCCTTCTTGAGTTCCCACCAGCCCGAGACCTTCACCACCACGGTGCGGCCGACGCGGCGGCCCATCATCGTCGTGAGGGCGCCGAGGTGATGCGCGATGTGCACGTGCCAGGCGTCGTAGCGCCGGCCGTGCCGCGCGAGGAACGCGAGCAGGCGCAGCCACAGCACGAGCGAGCCGAACAGGCGGATGCGCGGATAGGCGATGCGCAGCACCGGGATGCCTTCGTGGCGGCCGATGCGCGCCGGCGTGAGCTCAGGATCGCGCAGCGGCGTGAGCACGGTGACGCGATGGCCGCGTTCGCGCAGGCGCAGCGCGAGCGTGCGCACCTGCGACTCGGCGCCGCCACCGCCGATCACCGGGAAGTTGCTCTCCAGCACCATGAGCACGCGCAACGGACGTGGACCACGCGAGACACGCCCCTGTCCCGCGTGCGTGTCCGCGGTGCGCGAGCTCGTCTCAGGCTGCATCGAAGTGTCTCCGCAGCCACAGCTCGAGCACGACGAGCTGCCAGATTCCGCGCGAATGGTCCCAGCTGCCGCGCGCGTGCTCGGCGAGCAGGCGCTCGACGAACGCGCGCTCGAACATGCCGCGCGCGAGCGAACGCGGATCGAACAGCACGTCGCGCACGAAGCCCTGGAACACCGGGTCGTTGCGCAACCACACCGCGACCGGCAGGCCGAAGCCCTGCTTCTTCTTGCGCAGCACGTCGTCGGGCAGGATGCCGACCATCGCTTGCTTGAACAGGTAGCGCTTGGTCGTGCCCCGCACCTTGTACGACGGCGGCAGCCGCCCGGTCCAGGCGACGAGGCGCGGGTCGAGGTACGGATAGCGTGCGCTGATGCCGTGCGCGCGGCAGGCGCCGTGCACCTTGTAGAGGTCGTTCTGCGCGATCGCCATCGCGAGGTCGAGGCGCATGATCCGGTGCAGCGGGCCGGCCGAGCCGCCGAGCGCGTACACCTCGCGCATGAAATCGAGCGACGCGTCGCGCGGCACGCGCGCGCGGAACGCGGGCGTGAGCAGGTCGTCGTAGTCGTCCGAACCGAACGAGTCGTCGGTGTAGAAGCGGTCCGGATTCGGCAGCGACGCGCGCCGCGTGAAGTTGTCGACGCGGTTGAGGAAGTGAGACGAGGAGCGGCCGGCGATGCGGCCGACGCCGCGTGCGAGCGCCTTGAGCGGCGCGGGCAGGCGATGGAACGTCTCCATCACCTGGTCCTTCGCGTAGCGCTCGTTGCCGCCGTAGATCTCGTCGCCGCCGTCGCCGGCGAGCAGCGTGTCGACCGATTGCGTCGCCGCGAGCGCGGCGCAGGCGAGCGTCGGCACCGCCGACGCGTCGCCGAACGGCTGGTCCCAGGCGTCGACGACGCGTTCGAGCAGCGCGACCGCTTCGCCACGGCTCACGCGCGCGGTGTACGGTTCGGCGCCGACCGTGCGCGCGACGAGTTCGGCGTAGCCGAGTTCGTCGTAACCTTCTTCGGCGAAGCCGATCGAGAAGCTGCGCACCTTGGCGCCGGGCCGCTCGCTCGCGAGGATCGACACGATGCTCGAGCTGTCGGTACCGCCGGAGAGGAAGCAGCCCCAGCTGCGCGCGTCGGACGGGCGATGGTCGTGCACGCTCGCGACGATCTGCTCGCGCAGCGCGCGCGCCAGCTGGTCGTCGCTGCCGCGCAGGTCTTCCGCGTACGCCGGCAGCCAGTAGCGCGTGCTGCGACCGTGCGCACCGTCCCACGCATAGCGCGTGCCCGGCGTGAGGTGCTGCACGCCGGCGCAGATCGTCAGCGGCGCCGGCACGTAGGCGAAGTTGAGGTAGTGATAGATCGCGAGCGGATCGACCTCGCGCGTGCACAGCGGGCTCGCGAGGATCAGGCGCAGGTCGCTCGCGAACAGCACGGTACCGTCGCGCTCGAGCACGTACAGCGGCAGGGTCGAGAAATGGTCGGTGAGCGCGACCATGCGGCGCCCGTCCGCGCTCCAGGCGAGCTGTGCGAAGCGGCCACGCCAGCGTGCGTGCGGCGGTTCGCCGTCGAGTGCGGCGACGCCGTCGTCGCAGCGGCCCTCGACGAGGTCGGCAAGCGCGAGCCAGCGCACGCCGGCCGCTTCGCCGCGGCGCACCGCGCCGCGCGTGGCGATGTGCACGTCGCCTTCGACGGACGAGGCGTAGCCCGCCGGTACGACGAGCGCGCGTGCGGCGGCGGGGCCGAGGGCGCAGGCGAAATCGCCGATCACGCTCGCGGGGTCGGTCACGACAGGCATGCACGGATTCCTGGTGGCGCCGACGCGTCGTCGCGCGGCATCGGCGAGGAGCAGCAGGTCGGTTGCGTCGGCATCGCGTCAGTCCCCACCGGTGCGGCGCGACGGCCCGAGCACGCGCGCGTACACGGCTTCGGTGCGTCGGACCATCTCGTCGACGGCATAGCCGTGGGCGGCATCGTCGTACGCGGCGCCGGCGAGGCGCGCGCGCAGCGCATCGTCGCCGGCGACGCGTTCGAGCGCGGCGGCGAGCGCGGCGCCGTCGTCGCTCGGGAACAGCAGGCCGTTGCGTTCGTGCTCGACCAGTTCGGGATTGCCGCCGACCGCGGAGACGAGCGGCGTGCAACCGGCGGCCATCGCCTCGAGCACGACGTTCGACAGGCCTTCCTCGCGCGAGCACAGCACGAGGAAGTCGGCGCACTGCATCAGCGCCTGCGCGTCGCTGCGCTCGCCGAGGAAGCGCACGTCGGCATCGAGGCCGAGCCGCGTCGCCTGCGCGCGCAGCTCGGCGTCGAGCGGGCCGTCGCCGGCGAGCAGGAGGAACGGACGGCGTGCCGCCGCGACCAGCGCGAGCGCGTCGAGCAGCAGCGGGATGTTCTTGACCGCTACGAAGCGGCCGACGAACAGGCCGCAGCAGCGGCCCGGCGGGACGCCGAGCGCATCGCGCTCGCGCGCGCGCCGGTCCGGCGCGATCGACGCGGGCATCTCGACGCCGTTCGGCACGAGGCTGATGCGGCCGAGCGGCAGGCCGGTGCGCTCGGCGGTCGCGCGCGCTCCGGCGCGTGCGTTGGCGATGACCGCGTCCGCGCGGCGCACGATCCAGCGCTTGAACCGCCACTGTCGCCGCGTGTGGTGCAGGCACAGGCCGCGCACCGACGCGATGAACGCGCATCGCGGCGACACCGGCAGCAGCGCGCGCACCCACAGCTCGGCGGTCAGCGAATAGCAATGCACGATGTCGTAGCGGCCGCGGCGCAGCAGTGCGGCGAGGCGCAGTACGAAACGCGGGTCGATGCGGCCGCGCTTGGGCAGTTCGTGCACACGGATGCCGGATTCGGCGAGCCGGTCCGCGAGGAACGAACGGTTGCGGAAGTACAGCAGCTCCGCCTGCCAGCGCGCGCGGTCGAGCCCGGCGAGCAGGTGCGCGATCTGGCGCTGGCTGCCGCCGACTTCCATCTCGTCGCTGACGACGAGCACGCGACGGGGCTCAGCCATGGACGACCTTCGTGAAGCAGTCGAACAGGCGGCCCGCTTCGATGCGCACGTCGAACTCGCGTTCGACCTTGGCGCGACCGGCGGCCGCATAGGCGTCGCCGAGCGCGGGATCGGCGAGCAGCGCGGCGATCGCGTCGGCGAGCGCGGCGGCGTCGCGTTGTTCGACGATGCGGCCGCTGACGCCGTCGTCGACGAGTTCCGGGATGCCCGACACGCGCGTGCTGACGACCGGCAGGCCGGCCGCCATCGCTTCGGTGAGCACGTTCGGGATGCCGTCGGCGTTGCCTTCGGGCGTGACCACGCACGGCATCACCATCAGCGTCGACTCGGCCATCGCCTTGCGCACGTCGGTCTGCGGCTTGGCGCCGACGAACGCGACGCGGTCCTGCAGTCCGAGTTCGTCGCGTTGCGCTTCGAGGCGCGCGCGTTCCTCGCCTTCGCCGATGACCACGCTGTCGAACGCGACGCCGCGGTCGCGCAGCAGCGCGAGCGCGGGCAGCAGCACGTCGAAGCCCTTGATCGGATCCAGCCGGCCGACCGACAGCAGCCGGTGCGGCAGGCGGCCCTCGCGCGAATAACGCGTCTCGCCGAGCTCCAGCGCCGAATGCATCACCTGGATCGGCACCGAGCCGGGCGGGGAGATCCAGCGTTGCATGTGGCGCACGTTGTTGCGCGTGATCGTCACCGCGAGGTCGGTCGCGGCGAGCTTCGCCGCCATCATGTGGTCCTCGACGAAGATGTCGTGCGCGCGGCTCGTGAACGAGAACGGCTTGCCGAGCACGCGCGACAGGAACCACGCGACGGTCGCGGGGTAGGTCGCCCACGGCGCATGCACGAGGTCGGCGTCGAACGCGTCGAGCCGGCGCAGCTGGCCGGCGGCGCGGCAGACCGCGCCGAGGCTGTTGAACAGCACCCCCGGCTGGCGCCAGAGGCCGGCGACGAGGCGCGCGACGAAGCCGAGCGTGACCCACGGGCGGCGCAGCGCGAGCCCGGCGAACGCGAGCACCGACGCGAGCGCGCCCTTCGGGTGGATCGTGCGGTCGAGCAGCAGCGCGGCGCGGTCCTGCACGATCTTCTCGCTCGCCGGCTTGAGCGAGAGGATCGCGAGCTCGGCACCGCGTTCGATCAGCGCGTGCATCTCGCGCACGATGAACGTCTCCGACCAACACGGGAACAGGGAGACGACGTAGAGGACGCGCAGCGGCCGATCCGGCGTGGCGTTCGTGGCCATCGATCAGGCATCCCGCCGGCGCGTGACGGACCAGGCCGCGCTGGCGCGCCCGGTGAGGAAGTCGTGCAGGCCGAGCACGGCGTAGCCGTTCATGCGCACGAACGTCGCGATGATCCGTACCGGCGTGATGCGCAGCAGCTCCGGCTTGCGCATCGCGGCGAACGCGAGGCCGTAGAACGCCGCCTGCGCGAGCGCGAGCAGCGCCCATTTCGGCGACTCGGTGAGCAGCGCGAGGTTGCTCGCGAACACCGCCAGCATGAACCACGGCGCGAGCAGGCGCAGCCACTTGTGGCCCCACAGGCGCCAGCCGAGCGGATGCGTCCACGGCAGCAGCAACGACGGTTCGCGCGCGATCAGCTGGAAGTTGCCGGCGAGCGTGCGCCGCTTGCGCAGCGATTCGACCGCGGCGTCCTTCGACGGCCGGTCCCACGCGCGCGCCTCGCTGCTGAACACGATGCGCGAACCGTCGCGCGCGATCTGCAGCGGGATCCACAGGTCGTCGAGGATGAGGCCCTCGGGAATCTGCGGCAGCAACGCGCGGCGCGCGGCGTAGAGCGCACCGCTCACGCCGACGACCGAACCGCTCTCCGCCTCGTTGCCGCGGATGAAGGTCTCGTAGCGCCAGTAGAAGTCGACGCCGTCGCCGAAGTCGCTGTAGCTGCGCTCGAACGCGAGTTCGCCGCCGACCGCGCCGACGCGCGGGTCGGACAGCAGGCGCAGCAGCGCGCGCAGCGCGCCGGGTTCGATGCGCTGGCGCGCATCCGCGAACAGCACCACGTCGGCCTTGAGCTTGGGCACGATGTCGCCGAGGCAGGCCGATTTGCCACGCCGTACCGGGAACACGTACGGGATCAGGCGCGGGTCGCCGAACTCGCGCAGCACGGTCGGCGTGTGGTCTTCCGAGCCGTCCGAGGCGACGTGGAAACGCAGCTTCTCGGGCGGATAGTCGAGTGCGGCGACGTTCTTCAGTTTCGCGGCGAGTTCGTCCGCGGCGTTGTGCGCGACGATGACGACCTCCACGCTCGGTTCCCACTCCGCCGGCTGTACGCGGCGCGGGCGATAGAGCGCGCGCGCGAGCATCGCGAGCGGATAGCCGAGGTAGGTCCAGCCGAGCATGAACAGGCACAGCACGAAGGTCCATTTCATCGGGTGGAGTCTCCCCGGCCGAGCAGTCTTCCGCGCAGGCGTTCGTAGCGGCGGTCGCCGAGCGCGCGCTTGGCGAAGCCGAGCACGCCGTAGCGCAGGCGGGCGCGCGCGACGCCGCGGCCGGCGACCCAGCCTTCGAGTGTCGCGACGTCGAGCGACGCGGTCACGCTCATGCGCGGCAGCGCGCGGCCCGCGTCCGCGGCGTCGAGCACGCCCGGTTCGGAGCCGAGCACGTGCGCGTAGCCGCATTCGCGTGCGACCGCGGGCAGGTCGGCGCGCATGCGCCCGCCGGGCGGTGCGAGCAGGGTCACCGCGCTGCCGACGTGGTCTTCGATCGCGAGGCGAGAGCGCAGCAGGTCCTCGCGCAGTGCGCGCTCGTCGAGTTCGGTGAAGTAGCGATGGTTCCAGCCGTGCGACTGGATCGACATGCCGCTCGCGGCCATCTCGCGCAGCTGCGCCCATCCGGCGAGGCCGGCTTCGCCGACCTTGCCGGGATTGACGAAGAAGTCCGCGCGCAGGCCGCGCTCGCACAGCGCCGGCCAGGCGAGCGCGTGGTTGCTCGCGTGGCCGTCGTCGAAGGTGAGCACGGCCGCGCGGCTCGGTGCGGCGAGCCAGTCGCGCGCGCTGGTGACGCCGCCGGCGACGCGCACGAGCGCGTCCAGCTGCGCCGCGAAGCGCGTCGCCTCGACGGTGTAGTGCGGATCCTGCGCGGCGTCGGGACTGCCCGGACCGCCGATCGCGTGATACATCAGGGCGACGGTGCGGGTCGCCGTGCGCGCGTTGGAATGTGCCGCCTCGATCATCCGGTCCCGTCGTCAGCGCGTGTAGGTCAGGGAGAGGATGATCGCATTGTCCGAGTAACCGGCTTCGCGCAACGTGCTGTCGCGCAGTGCGTGCGTGCCGCGCAGCACCCAGGTCCAGTGGCTGGTCTGCCGCCACGACAGCGCCATCGAATAGCTCGCGTCGGTGTCGGTGCGGCCGAGGCCGGTGTAGTCCCGATGCTCGCGTCCGGTCGACAGCGCCAGCGCGAAGGTCGGGCGGAACAGCCAGTTGAACGTCGCGGTCCAGCCGAACGCGTGCTGGCTGAAGAACTCGCCCTCGATGTAGTCGATCTTGCGCCAGAACGGCGCGACGTTGAAGTTGTAGGTTTCCTCGCGATGGTTGAAATCGAGACCGATGCGTTTCTCGACGTAGAGCTGCGGCGAGATCACCGAGCCGTTGCGGCCGCTGCCGACGCCGAGGTTGCCGATCGAGGCGGGATCGATCACGAGGTCCTGGCTCGCGTCGGCGAACTGCCGCGCGGCGTTCACGCCGAGGTCGGTCGCCGGCGACGGCGTCCAGCGCAGGCCGAGGCTGAGCAGCGTGCCCGAGCGGCTTTCCGGCCCGCGCAGGTCGACCCAGCTGTAGCCGGCTGCGGCGTCGAGCTTGAGCGTGTTGGTGGCGTGCTCGTAGCCGATGTAGGCGTCCTCGCGGTCGTAGTCGAACGGCCGCGAGGCGAGTTCGTCGTAGCGCACGCGCGAGGCGGTCAGCGAGCCGCTCACGTTGTCGAGCGCGCCGAGCAGCCAGGCGAGGCGCCCTGCTGCGCTGAAGCGATCGCTGTTGAAATCGTTGGTTTCTTCCGCGTAGGTGTTCGTGTAGCGCAGGTCGAGGCGGCCGCGCAGGTTGTCGCCGAAGCGCGCGCGCCAGGTCGGTCCGCTGCTGAACACGTTGGTCTGCTGCTGGTTGCTCGGTACGTCGGCCTGCAGCACGTTGATCGGCTGGCGGCCGAGGTAGTCCTCGGCCACCCAGTCGAAGCGGTCCGGGCTGATCGACCAGGTCGCGACGCCGGAAAGCAGTCCGCGCAGCTCGTCGGAGAACTTGCCGCCGAGGTAGTCGCGGTACGACACCGTGCCCGCTGCGGTCGCGCTGAGCACCGCGCCCTGCTGCTTGAGGTCGAACGCGAACGACGGCGTCAGCACGGTCTCCTCGACCGGGTTGTCGCGACTGAGGTTGATGTTGTCGTTCTGCTCGAGTTCGACGCCGACCGTGTACTCGAGCGCAGGTTCCGCCTGCAGCGACGGGGCGCCGGCCGCGGCGAGCGCGCCGGCGACGAACAAGCCGCGATGGGTGATGCGCATTGGTCTCCCCTCCCTATCAGGACCACCGGTTCCGGCGCGGATGCAGGAACCGGCCTCGCGAACCCGGTACGTCATGTTCCTCGACGCGGTGCGAGCCGCGTCGCCGTCCATGCAGGTCAGGGCAATTCGTCGAACACCACGCCGGCGAAACGGTTCGGATCGAAGATCGCGGCCGCCTGCGCGATCGCCGCCGGCGTGTCGCGCCCGTAGCCGGCGACGAGCACGACGAAGTCGGCGAGGTCGGACAGGATGCGCGCGTCGGGCGAACCCTTCACCGCCGGGCCGTCGAGGAACAGGTAGCGATCCGGATAGCGGCAGCGCAACGAGTCGAGCGCGGCGCGCATGCGGAACGAGGAAAAGTACTCGCCGCTCGTCTCGCGCGGCTTGCCCGACGGGATCAGGCGCAGGCGCGGGATGCCGGTGCGATGGATGATCGGTTCCATGCCCATCGCGGGGTGGTCGAGGTAGTCGATCAGCCCGGGACCGGGCTCGGTGCCGAGCGCCTTGTGCTGCGCCGCGTGGCGCGGGTTGCAGTCGATCAGCAGCGCGGTCTTCGCCTCGTCGAACGCGAACGAAGCGGCGAGGTTGCGCGCGACGAAGCTGCCGCCGGAACCGGGGCTGACCGGCGCGATCATCGTCACGAAATTCTGGTCGCCGCCGAGCGCGAGCAAGCGCGTGCGGATCTCGCGGAACGCGTCGGCCTGCGGGCGCACCGAGTCGTCGCGGTGGATCAGCCGCTTCTCGTCGAGCTGGCGCGGCGTCAGCGCGTGCGGCTCGGCCATGCGGGCGATCGAGCGGCTCGCGCTCGTGCGCACGCCGAGCTTGTTCGCGGCCGCTTCGAGCGCGCCGCCGACGTGGTCGGCCGGCTTGCCGACGTCACCCGCGCTCATCGCATGACCTCCAGGCGGATCCAGTACATCGCCGCGTAGGTGAGCAGCACGCCGACGATGATGACGACCAGCACGGTGCCGTGCAATGCGCTGCGGCGGCGGTCGCCCGGTGTCGGGTAGGCCGGGATCGTCGCCAGCACCGGCACGCCGGCCATGCGTTCGATCTGCGCCGCCGAGCGCACGCGCGGATCGAAGCGCGCGTAGCCGAACAGCAGGCCGAGCGGCAGCAGGATGCCGAGCGCGAGCCCGGCGATCGCGAAATGCATGAGCCGCAGGCCGGTCGGTCGTATCGGCAGCACCGCCGGCTCCTGGATGCGGAAGGTCAGGCCCTGCTGCTTGGCGTCGAGGTCCATCGACACGCGCGCGTTCTCGCGGCGCTTGAGCAGGTCCTGGTAGATGTCGCGATTGACCTCGTAGTCGCGGGTGAGCTCGGACAACGCGTTCTCCGAATTGGCGATGCGCTTGCTGCGTTCGAGCTCGGCGTTGAGCATGCCTTCGGTGACGCTCAGGCGCGACGCGGTCGCCGAGCCGTTGCGGCGCGCTTCGTTGAGCTTGCTGCGCAGCTCCTGGTAGAGCGGGTTGTACTGGATACTGTCGTCGATCTGCGACGGTCCCTTGCTCGACTTCGGCGCGAGCGCGCGCTGCTGCTCGTCGCGCTTGAGCGAATCCTGGATGTCCTGGATCTGGTGGCGGATGCGCACGACGTCGGGATAGTCGTCGGTGTAGGTCAGCAGCAGGCGGTCGAGCTGGTTCTGCAGTTCGGCGAGCTGCACGCGGTAGGTGCTCGCGCGCGTCTGCACCGCGGTGATCTCCGATTCGCCCGACACCTGCGAGACGAGCGAACTCTCTCGCGCGCGCTGCTCCATGAGCTCGAGCCGCGCCTGCTCGATCTGGCTGCGCAGTTGCGCGATGCGGCTGTTGCTGTCCGCCTCGCCGCCGGGGCGGGCGTCGACGTTCGCCTCGCGGTACGCCTTCAGCTTGTCCTCGGCGTCGGTGAGTTTCTTGTGGTACGACTCGACCTGGCCGTTGATGAACTCGAACGCGTTGCGGCTCTCGCGCTCCTTCGCGGCGAGGCTCTCCTGGATGAACATCTCGGCGAGTCGCTGGGTGACGTGGAACGAGCGTTCCGGCACGTTGTCCGCGTAGGTGATCTGGATCAGGTTGTCGCGCGGGCTGGTGATCTTCGTGCGGTCGGTGATCGCCTCGATCATGCGGTCCTGGTCGATCGCCGACGGCTGCTTGTCGAGCCAGCCGCCGGCGCCGAGGATCTCGTTCATGACCTTGCGGCTGAAGATCACCTCGCGCGCGATCGAAGCCCGGTCGGCGACGCCGGTGGCGACCGCACGGCCTTCCATGAGGCCGGTCACGATGTTGCTCTCCTGCACGAGGATCGTCGTCGACGATTCGTACTTGCGCGGCAGCGACACGCCGATCACCAGCGCGGCGATCGCGATGATCGCGAACATCGTGCCGAGCGCGAGCTTGCGCCGGCGCGCCTCGGTCAGCAGCACCGGCACCAGTTCGCCCATCGGCGCCATCGCGTTCGCCATCTCGCGCTCCGTTCCGTCAGAACACGCGTTCGGGGACGGTGATCACGTCGCCCGGTTGCGCCGGATAGTTCGTCGACAGGTCGCCCTTCTTGAGGATCTGGTCGAGGCGAACAGCGTAGGCGCGCGTGCTTTCGCCTTCCTTGCGGTACAGCTCGGTGCGGTCGGCCGAGGCGAACTCGGTCGTGCCGCCGGCCGCGAGCACCGCGTCGAGCACGGTCATGCCCTGCCGGTACGGCACCGAGATCGGGTTGCGCACGGCGCCGGTCACGCGCACGCGCGAGAGATACTCGTGGCTGCGCAGCTCGGTCAGGATCACCGCGACCTGCGGGTCGCGGACGTAGGTCTTGAGCTTCTCGGCGATCTCGGCCGAGACTTCCTCGGGGGTCTTGCCGCCGGCCATGACGTCGCCGACGAGCGGGATCGAGATCATGCCGTCCGGGCGCACCGGCACCTTCGCGTTGAGGTCCGGGTTGTGCCAGACCGACACCTCGACGATGTCGTCGACGCCGATCCGGTAGACGCTGACGGCCTGCGCCTCGGGGTTGACCCGCGGCGTTCCGTTGCTCAGCCCGGTGCCGGCAGCACAAGCCTGCAAAATCAACACGATAGCGATCAAGATCAGCCGGACGAATGGCGACATGGCGCGCTCCCTCCCTATGGAAATGTGAACCCTATCACACTTTCATGGCGGCTCCGTGCGGTGCCGGCCCGAGCTGCGGGCGCCCTTCGTCGCCCCCTCCTGCGCAGAATAATCCACTTGTGGGGTGCCCGGCGCGGCGGTCCGTCGGGTCGCCGCGCGTCGGGCCTGGAACCCGGCCCGGTGCCGTGCCGGCGACGCCTCCGGAACGCCTCAGACCCGGTAGAACGCGCGGTACCAGTCGACGAAGCGGTCGATGCCGACCTCGACCGGCGTCGACGGCGTGTAGCCGGTGTCGCGCGACAGTTCGGCGACGTCGGCGTAGGTGTCCGGCACGTCGCCCGGTTGCAGCGGAAGCAGGATCTTCTCGGCGCTGCGGCCGAGCTTCTGCTCGAGCACCTCGATGTAGCGCGCGAGTTCGACCGGCTGGTTGTTGCCGATGTTGTAGACGCGGTACGGCGCGGCCGACGAGCCCGGGTTCGGCCGCAATGGATCGAACGCGGGGTCGCCGTCGGGTACGCGGTCGAGCGTGCGGATCACGCCTTCGACGATGTCGTCGATGTAGGTGAAATCGCGCGTGTGCTTGCCGTGGTTGAACACTTCGATCGGTTCGCCGGCGAGGATCTTGCGCGTGAACAGGAACAGCGCCATGTCCGGCCGTCCCCACGGACCGTACACGGTGAAGAATCGCAGGCCCGTGGTCGGCAGCCGGTACAGGTGGCTGTAGGTGTGCGCCATCAGCTCGTTCGCCTTCTTCGTCGCGGCATACAGGCTGACCGGATGGTCGACCGCGTCCTGCACCGAGAACGGCAGCTTGCGGTTGGCGCCGTAGACCGAGCTCGACGAGGCGTAGACGAGGTGCTCGACGCCACCGTGGCGGCAGGCCTCGAGCACGTTGATGAAGCCGACCAGGTTCGCCTCGATGTACGCGTACGGATTGGTCAGTGAATAGCGCACGCCGGCCTGCGCCGCGAGGTTGACCACGCGCTGCGGGCGGAAGTCGGCGAAGGCGCGTTCGAGCGTCGGCCGATCCTCGAGCGAACCGCGCACGAAGCGGAAGTTCGCGTGCGGCGTGAGCTTGGCCAGGCGCGCTTCCTTCAGCGTCGGATCGTAGTAGTCGTTGAGGTTGTCGTAGCCGAGCACGTCGTCGCCGCGCGCGAGCAGGCGCTCGCTCAGGGTCGATCCGATGAAGCCGGCGGCGCCGGTGACGAGGATGCGCATGTGTCTTCTCCGTGGGCCGGACGCACGCAGCGTGCCGGCGATCTTGCCGTTTACGTACCGCCGCACCGGTACGTGCGGTGCGCGTACCGCCCTACAACCGGTCGTCGACGAGCTCGCGCGGCAGCGCCTGCTTGACGTCGAACAGCACGCAGCCCGGCTTGCCGAACGCGCGGATGCGTTCGGCGCCGAGTTCGAGGAACTGGCGATGCGCGACCGCGAGGATCACTGCGTCGTACGTACCCGGCACGAGCTCGGGCACGAGGTCGAGGCCGTACTCGTGGCGCGCTTCCTCGGCGCTGACCCACGGATCGTGCACGTCGACGTTCGCGTGGTAGCTCCTGAATTCGCCGACCACGTCGGTCACGCGCGTGTTGCGCAGGTCCGGGCAGTTCTCCTTGAACGCGAGGCCGAGCACGAGAATGTTCGCGCCCGCGGCGTGGATGCGCCGCTGCGTCATGAGCTTGATCACGCGTTGCGCGACATGCTGGCCCATGCCGTCGTTGATGCGCCGCCCCGACAGGATCACTTCCGGGTGGTAGCCGATCTGCTGCGCCTTGTGCGTGAGGTAGTACGGATCGACGCCGATGCAGTGGCCGCCGACGAGGCCGGGGCGGAACGGCAGGAAGTTCCATTTCGTGCCCGCCGCGGCGAGCACTTCGGCGGTGTCGATGCCGAGCCGGTGGAAGATCAGCGCGAGCTCGTTGATGAGCGCGATGTTGAGGTCGCGCTGGGTGTTCTCGATCACCTTCGCCGCCTCGGCGACGCGGATGCTCGATGCCTTGTGCGTGCCTGCGGTGACGACGCGGCGATACAGCGCGTCGACGAAGTCGGCCGCCTCCGGGGTCGAGCCCGAAGTCACCTTGAGGATCGTCTCGAGGCGGTGTTCCTTGTCGCCGGGGTTGATGCGTTCCGGGCTGTAGCCGGCGTAGAAGTCGACGTTGTACTTCAGGCCCGACTCGCGCTCGATGATCGGTACGCAGACTTCCTCGGTCGCGCCCGGGTACACGGTCGATTCGAACACCACGACCGCGCCGCGGCCGATCGCCCGGCCGACCGTGCGGCTCGCCGAGACGAGCGGCGTGAGGTCGGGGCGCTTGGCGTCGTCGATCGGCGTCGGCACGGTCACGATGAACACGTTGCACGCCTTCAGATCGCCCGCGTCCGCGCTGAAGCGCAGCTGCGGCGTCGCCTTCAGTTCCTCGGTCGAGACTTCGAGCGTGTGGTCGCGGTGCTCGCGCAACTCGGCGATGCGCGCCTGGTTGATGTCGAACCCGAGCGTCGGCAGGTGGCGGCCGAAACCGACCGCGAGCGGCAGTCCCACGTAACCGAGGCCGATGACGGCGACGCGGGTGTCGTCGCGGCGGGGCAGAGCGGCAGCGTCCATTCGGGGCTCCGGCAGGCTGTGGAAGAATCGCCCTGCCGGTGCGATCCGCGGATCGCGCCATCGAGAAAGGGAGCACGGTCCGCTTCCCGACTTCCTGCTAGGGGCGCGCAAGTCTAGCAAGAGCGAATCGCCGCGGGGGTTGCGTCCGGCAGGGGTGAGCGCGCGGGAGGCTCGGTATGCTCGGGACTCCCGCACGAATGGAGTCCGCCATGCTGCGTTTCCTCGCCGCCGCACTGCTCGCCGCCTGCGGCGCGCACGCGGCCGTCGCCGCGACACGCACCGACACGATCACGATCCAGGGCAACGCCGCCGGCACGCAGACCGTGGATGCCGCGGCCGGCGGCCGCGTGCACGCCGAGTACGCCTACAACGACCGTGGTCGCGGCGACCACATCACGGCCGACTGGACGCTCGACGACGCCGGACGGCCCACCCGCTACGAAGGACGCGGCAACGACTACATGAAGGCACCGGTCGAGGAGCACTTCTCGATCGCCGCCGGCACGGCGAGCTGGCACAGCCGCACCGAGCGGGGCGAAGCACCCGCCGCGGGCGCGTTCTACGTGCCGAACAATGCGCCGCCGGAATTCCTCGGCGTGCTCGCGCGCGCCTTGCTCAAGGCCCCAGACCACCGCCTCGCGCTGCTGCCGGCGGGCGAAGCATCGATCGAAGCGCAGGGCAGCGTGCAGGTCGACGGACGCGAGCTGCACCACTACCGCATCACCGGACTCGGCTTCACGCCCCAACCGATCTGGCTCGACGGCGAGGGCGCGACCGCGGCGATCGTGTCGGGGTGGTTCTCGGTCGTGCCGGCGGCGCTCGCGAAGGGCCTCGAGCCGCTGCAGGCCGCGCAGGAAGCCGCCGACAACGCGTGGTCGGCGCGCCTCGCGCGCGAACTCGTGCGCGCGCCGAAGGGCGGCCTGCTCATCCGCGACGCGCGCGTGTTCGACCCGCGCGACCTGTCGGTAAGCGAACACACGAGCGTGCTCGTGCGCGGCGAACGCGTCGTGCGCGTCGCGCCCGACGCGGCGCTGCAGGCGGTCGCCGACGCCGAAGTGCTCGATGCGCACGGGCGCTTCCTCATGCCCGGCCTGTGGGACAACCACCAGCATTTCAGCGACGTCGACGGCCTGCTCGACCTGGCCAACGGTGTGACCAGCGCGCGCGACATGGCCAACGACACCGACGCCTTCCTCAAGCGCGTCGCACGCTTCGACGACGGCAGCGAGATCGGGCCGCGCGTGCTCAAGGCCGGCATCATCGACGGCACCGGCGAGTTCGCCGGACCGACCAAGATGCGCGTCGACTCCGCCGAAGACGCGATCAAGGACGTCGACTGGTACGCCGACCACGGTTACGTGCAGATCAAGATCTACTCGTCGATCAAGCCGGAACTGATGCCGCTGATCGCTGCGCGCGCCCACGAGCGCGGCCTGCGCGTGAGCGGCCACGTGCCCGCGCTCATGTCCGCGCGCCAGTTCGTCGAAGGCGGTGCCGACGAGATCCAGCACCTCAACTTCGTCGTGCTCAACTTCCTCTTTCCGGGAGTGCAGGAGACGCGCAACCGCGATCGCTTCATCAAGGTCGCCGAGCACGCGCGCGCGTTCACGCCGGACAAGCCCGAAGTGCGCGAGTTCGTCGCCTTCCTCAAGGCGCACCACACCGTGCTCGATCCGACCATGACGATCTTCGAGGACCTGTTCAGCGGCGACCCGACCGCGATCACGCCCGGCCTCGAAACGCTCGCGCCACGCCTGCCGCCGCAGGTGCGGCGCGCCATGTTCGCCGGCGCGCTGCCCGTGCCGAAGGGCCAGGAAGAGGCCTATCGCGCCGCGTTCCCGGCGATGCTCGCGTTGCTCAAGTCGTTGCACGACGCCGGCGTGACGATCATCCCCGGCACCGATGCGCTGGCCGGCTACCAGCTGCACCACGAACTCGAGCTCTACGCGAAAGCAGGCATCGCGCCGGCCGAAGTGCTGCGCATGGCGACGCTGGTGCCGGCCGAAGTCATGGGCGTCACGCGCGACCGCGGCGCGATCGCACCGGGCAAGTACGCCGACCTGCTGCTCGTCGACGGCGACCCGTCGCGCGACATCACCGACATCCGCAAGGTTGCGACCGTGGTCAAGGGCGGCAAGGTGTACGACCCCGCCGCGATCGAGCGTGCGCTCGGCATCCTGCCGCGACCGGCGAGCCCGTGACGCGCTCCGCCGGCTGGCTGCTCGCGCTCACGCTCACATGCGTCGCCGGCATTGCCGACGGCGCCGAACCACGCGTCGCGACGATCCTGATCCAGGGTGTCGAGTCGGGGCGCCAGGAAGTTGCCGTCGATGCCGACGGTGCGACGCGCGCCGAGTTCTCCTATCGCGATCGCGGCTGGGGCGACGACGTCAGCGCGCGCTGGCGGGTCGATGCGGACGGCCTGCCGCTCGAGTACGTCGCGCACGGCGTCGATCGCGCGAAGGCGTCGATCGACGAGACGTTCCGGCGCACCGGCGGCCGCGCGCAATGGAAGAATCGGCGCGAAGCGGGCGAGTCCGTGCTGCACGACGCGGTGTTCTACCTGCCACTGAATCCACCGCCGGAGTTCCGCGCCGTGCTCGCGCGTGCCCTGCTCGCCGCGCGCGGGCATCGCCTGCGCCTGCTGCCGTCGGGCGAGGCGTGGCTCGAGCCGACCGATGCGCCGACGCGGGTCGGCGACTACGTGCTGTACTACATCGGCGGCCTCGACTTCTCGCCGCAACCGGTCTGGCTCGGCCGCGGCGGCGACGCTGTGCTCGCGAGCGAATGGTTCTCGGCGGTGCCGCCGCGGGCGCGCATGCAACTCGCGCCGATGCTCGCCGCGCAGCAGCGCCTCGGCGCCGAGCGTTCGGCGCGCCTCGCGCGCGAACTCGCGCACGCACCGAGCGGCGGGCTGCTGATCCGCGACGCGCGCGTGTTCGATCCGCGCGATCTCTCCGTCACGCCCGGCACGAGCGTGCTCGTGCGCGGCGAGCGCATCGTGCGCGTGGCGCCCGACGCGGTGCTCGCCGACGCCGGTGTCGAGGTCGTCGACGCGCGCGGCCGCCTCCTCATGCCGGGACTGTGGGACAACCACCAGCACTTCGGCAGCGACAGCGACGGTGCGCTCGATCTCGCCAACGGCATCACCAGCGCGCGCGACATGGCGAACAACGTCGACGAGTTCGCCGCGCGCGTGCGTCGCTACGACGACGGCAGCGAGCTCGGTCCGCGCGTGCTCAAGGCGGGCATCATCGACGGGCGCAGCGAGTACTCGGTGCCGATCGACATGTACGCCGACACCGCCGACGAGGCGTTGCGCGAGGTCGACTGGTACGCCGCGCACGGCTACGCGCAGATCAAGGTCTACAACTCGCTCAAGCCCGCGCTCGTGCCGCTCGTCGCCGAGCGTGCGCACGCGCTCGGCCTGCGCTTCAGCGGCCACGTGCCCGCCTTCATGTCGGCGCGACAGTTCGTCGAGGCCGGTGCCGACGAGATCCAGCACTTCAATTTCATCGTGCTGAACTTCCTCTACCCGCAACTGCAGGAAACGCGCACGCTGGACCGCCACCTGAAGGTCGCCGCGCACGCGCGCGAGTTCACCCCGGCGCAGCCGCGCGTGCGCGAGTTCGTCGAGTTCCTGCGCGCGCACCACACCGTGCTCGACCCGACGCTCGGCATCTTCGAGGGCTTCTTCTGCGGCGATCCCGCGGCGCCGCTGCCCGGGCTCGCACCGGTGCTGCCGCGCCTGCCCGCGCAGGTGCGCCGCGATCCTCAGGGCATCACCGCGAGCAGCGCGTTCGTGCCGCCGAAGGGCGAGGAGGGCGCGTATCGCGCGGCGATCCCGGCGATGCTCGCGCTGCTGAAGGCATTGCACGATGCCGGCGTCGCGATCGTGCCCGGCACCGACACGACGCCGTACATGCTGCACCACGAACTCGTGCTGTACGCGCACGCGGGCATCGCGCCGGCCGACGTGTTGCGCCTGGCCACGCTCGGTTCCGCGCGGGTGATGGGCGTGGACGGCGAGCGCGGCGTGATCGCGCCCGGCCGCCTCGCCGACATGATCCTCGTCGACGGCGCGCCCGAGCGCGACATCGAGGACCTCCGCCGCATCGATCTCGTCGTCAAGGGTGGGCGATGGTACGACCCGCGCGCGATCGAGCGCGCGTTCGGCATCGAGCCGCGGTCGCGCTGAGCGGCGTCAGCCCTTCTTCGGCCGCCGCCAGCCGGGCACGGTGGCCTGGCGCGCGCGCGCGACCGTGAGCTCGCCGGCGGGCGCTTCCTTGCCGATCACCGAGCCGGCGCCGATCGTCGCGTCTTTGCCGACGCGCACCGGCGCGACGAGCGCGGTATTGGAACCGATGAAGGCACCGTCCTCGATCGTCGTCACGTGCTTGTCGACGCCGTCGTAGTTGCAGGTGATCGTGCCTGCGCCGATGTTGACGTCGCGACCGACCTCGGCATCGCCGACGTAGGCGAGGTGGTTCGCCTTGGAATGCTCGCCGAAGCGCGCCTTCTTGGTCTCGACGAAGTTGCCGACGCGCGCGTGCGCGGCGAGTTCGGTGCCCGGGCGCAGGCGCGCGAACGGGCCGATGTCGCACGGGCCGTGGGTGACGACGCCGTCGAGGTTGCAATGCGAATGCACGATCGTGCCCGCGGCGAGCGTCGAGTTGCGCACGCGACAGAACGGCCCGATGCGCACCTCGTCGCCGAGCTCGACCAGGCCTTCGAGGATCACGTCGACGTCGATCTCGACGTCGCGGCCGACGCGCACGTCGCCGCGCACGTCGAAGCGCACCGGATCGGCGAAGCGCACGCCGGCGGCGGCGAGCTGGGTCGCGCGCAGGCGCTGGTGCATGCGTTCGAGCCCGGCGAGCTGCCACGGGTCGTTCGCGCCGAACACTTCCTGCGGGTTGATGCACGGCACCGCTTCGGCCGGCTCGCCTTCCTCGTTGGCCTGCTCGAAAACGTCGGTGAGGTAATACTCGCGCTGCGCGTTCGCGTCGGTGAGGTTGTTGATCCACACGCGCAGGCGGCGCGTGTCGGCGGCGAGGATGCCGCTGTTGACCCAGGTGATCGCGCGCTGCTCGATCGTCGCGTCCTTCTCCTCGACGATCGCGCGGATGCGGCCGATGCCGTCGCGCACGACGCGGCCGTAGCCGTACGGATTGTCGAGCTGGGTCACGAGCGCGGCGAGCGGCGCTTCGACCGCGAGCAGCTTGCGCAGCGTGTCGGTGCGGATCAGCGGCACGTCGCCGTAAAGCACGAGCACGCGCGAATCCTCCGGCACGTCGGGCATCGCGAGCTTGACCGCGTGGCCGGTGCCGCGCTGCTCCGGCTGGTGCACCCACGTCAGGTCGCCGAGGTCGGTGAGTGCGGCCTTCACCTGCTCGCCGAGATGGCCGTAGACGACATGGATGCGCGCCGGCTGCAGCGCGCGCGCGGAGTCGAGTACGTGGGCGAGCATCGGCCGTCCGGCGAGCGGCATCAGCACCTTCGGCTTGGCGGACTTCATCCGCTTGCCCTCGCCGGCGGCGAGGACGATCACATGCAGGGGAGCGCTCGTCACGGAACATCCTCTCAACAGGACGCCGGACGCCCAGGGGCGCGCCCGGCTCGCAAGGTCGCGGTCGCGCCGCGCCACCCGTCTACCGGACCCGGTACCTCAGGCGGGCCCGTGGGCGGCGACTGCGCCGTCCAGGAAGCCCGTCGGTGAGACGTGGCTCACATTCTAGAGGCGGATCGGTGCCGCCGTCGCGCCGGCCGTCGGCTGCGCCCGCCCATCCGCTCAGTCGTAGCCGTCGGCGAAGATGAGATCGACGCGCTCGACCGCGCCGATGTCGGGGGCGGCGTCGGCGTAGCCGTCGTCGATGCCGGGCAGCAGTACGCCGTGGTCGACCAGCGGGCTCGCGCCGAGCGGCATGAAGTCGCCCGAAGCCGGCGCGGCGAGCAGGGGCGCCGCGGAAATGCCGTGCAACTCCTGCCCGGTACCCGCGCGCAGCGCGACGAGGTCGGCGTAGTCGGTCGAATACCAGCGCACGAGGGGCGCGCTCGCCGCGTGCAGGTCGTCGTAGTCGAGGCCGAGCGCGATCGTGTTGATCTTGCGCAGCGCGTAGTGCACGCCGTCGTAGAGGTTGTTGCGGCTGACGAGCGACGTCGTGACGCCGGGATCGAGGAAGACGATCGCGGCGGTGTCCGCTACGGTCGTGACGAAGCTGTTGTGGTAGAGCAGCAGCGGGCCGACCGGCGTCGAATAACCGCTGTTGATCTTGATGCCGCTCGAGGTGTAGCCGTCGACGAGTGCGGAGTGCGTGTTGCCGAGGTTCCAGGCGATGTTGCGCACGATCCAGACCGGGCCCGTGCCGGCCGGCGCGACCGCGAACGCCATCAGGCTGTCGCGGATGCGATTGCCCCAGATGCGCACGTTCGCGCAGTAGCCTTCGGCCTCGATCGCGTCGTCGTTGTGGCGGTAGATCGTGTTCTCGTAGACGTCGGTCTCGTTGCTGAAGCCGGCGGCGGGTGCGCTGTCGCCGCACGGATGCAGGCCGTCGTAGGTGTCGTGGATCGTGTTGCGGCGGATCACGTTGCCGCGGCCGATGTCGTCGGTGAACGCGATCGCGCTGTTCTGAGCGCTGCTGTCGTGGGTCGCTTCCCACGGCCAGCCGAAGATCGAGCTGTCGAAGATCACGTTGCGCTCGATGAGGTTGCGGTCGCCGCCCTTGACCCAGACGCCGGTCGCGGCGTTCTCGTGGATCGTGTTGCCGGCGACGATCGCGTCGCTCGCGTAGCGCAGGTAGATGCCCTTGCCGTACTCGTCGCTGCCGTAGTGGCGGATCTCGAAGTCCTCGATGCGCACGTGGTGCAGGCCGTCGACGACGAAGCCGGCCGCGAGCCGTGCGACGTCGAGGTGGCGCTGCGCAGGCGCCGAGCCGTCGCTGAACTTGACCGACAGCGTCGTGCCGTCGAAGTAGAACCCGCCCGGTGCGCCCGACGACAGCGTGCGCAGCGCGGCGATGCTCGTGTACGGGAACAGCCGGCCCTGGTCGCTGACCACGAGCGCGGTGGCGAAGCCGGTCGCGCGCGACCACACGCCGCTGCCGGCATTGGTCCAGCTCGCACCGGCGGCGATCGCGGCGTCGGCGCCGTCGAGGATCGCGCCCGGCGCGCCGCGGAACACGATCGGCTGGCTCGCGTTGCCCGCGAGCGGCACGTCGACGCTCTCGCGATAGACGCCGGCTGCGACCGAGACGAGATCGCCCGGGCGCGAAAGATCCGCCGCGTGCTGGATCGTCTTCAGCGCCTGCGCCGGAGTCGTGCCGGTGTGCGCGTCCGAGCCGGTCGGCGCGACGTAGAGCGTGCGCGCAGGCACGAACACGGGTGCTTCCGCGCGCGTGGCGACGCTCGCCGTGCGCGTCGGCGTCGCGCCTGCACCGTCCGGGTCCGCGAGGGTGACGCGCACGTCGTAGGCGTGCCCCGCGTCGAGCCAGAACAGGCTGCCGAGGAAATGCGTCGCATCGACGCGCACGAGCGGATGTCCGGGGCGCCAGCCGGCTGCGCCTTGTTCGCGCCATTCGAGCTGCGCCGTGGCGTTGCGGTTCGCATCGCCGGCGACGGTCGCGATGACGCCGCCGGCGGCGAGCGTGCCGTAGCCGTCGAGCGCAGTGAACGTCGAAGCGTTCTGCGCGTGCGCGAGGCACGGCAGCAAGAGCAGGAGCGGCAGGATTCGGCGGCAATCGGCACGCATGGACGGCGGCAAGCTCGGAAAACGCGGCCGATACTGCCACGCGGATGCGGGGGTCGATGTGATGTGCTCGTTAGCGGCGCGGCCGGCGTGCGCGAAACCGGTCACGGTTCGCGTCGGCCTGCTAGCATGCCCGGCCGCCCGGCCCGGAATCGACGATGCCCGCAGGTCCACGCGCCACCGCCGCCGCGGCCCTGGTCTGGGCCGGCGCAGTCGCGTGCGTGGCGGGCCTGGTCGTGCAGCGCCTCTGGCTCGCGCTGACGTGGAACCGCTGCGTCGACGGCCTCGTGCTCGCGCTGGTTTCGTTCGGCCTGGCGGTACTGCTGCAACGCGCGCGCTCGATGCCGCTCGCGACCGCGCTCGCCTGTGTCTGGGCGTTCGCGCTCGTGTGGTTCGCGGGCGTGCTGCCGGTGCTCGCGGTCGCATGGCTCGGCGTCGCCGCGTGCGCCCTCGGCAGCCTTCTGCTCGGCGACGACGATGACGCACTGCTCGCGCTGCCGCTCGGCCTGGTGTTGATCGGCGGGCTCGCCGGTTGGACGTTGCACTGGCCGATCCATCGCGCATGGGTCTACGTGCCGCTGCTCGCGGCGGCCTGCATTCTGCGGCGCGGCGCGTTGCGCCGCGCGTTCGTCGCAGCACGCGCGGGCTGGCGGTCGGCGATCGCCGATTCGCCGCGACTCGCAGCGGTCGCCGTGCTGGCGCTCGGGCTCGCCTCGGTCGGCACCTGGCTGCCGACGATGCAGGCCGACGACCTCGCCTATCACCTCGGACTGCCGAGCCAGTTGCAGCGCTATGCGGCGTACGCGCCGGATCCGGCGCAGCAGATCTGGGCGCTCGCGCCCTGGCTCGGCGACGTGTTGCAGGCGATCGCGCAGGTGATCGCGCGACGGGAGGCGCGCGGCGCGCTCGATGCGCTGTGGCTGCTGCTCGTGGCCGGCATGGCCTGGCGGCTCGCGCGCCGCGTGGGGGCGGATGCCGCCGCGGCCTGGTTGGCGGTCGCGCTGTGCGCGAGCCTGCCGCTGCTCGCCGCCCTGCTCAGCAGCATGCACACCGAATTGCCGGCGACGGCGCTGCTGCTCGCGTGCGCACTCGCGATCGTCGACGCGCGCGGTGAGCGGCTGCGGGCCGGTGCGGTGCTGTGCGCCGGTCTCGTCGCGCTGAAGTTCGGCAGTGCGGTGAGCGCGCTCGTGCTCGTCGCCTGGGCGCTCGTGCATGCGCGCGGGCGCGTCGACTGGAAGCGCATGCCGGTCGCGCTCGCGTTGTTCGGCGTGCTGGCCGGTTCGAACTACGCGTACGCGTGGCAGGCCACCGGCAATCCGCTGTTCCCGTTGTTCAACCAGGTGTTCGCCTCGCCGCTGCTGCCGCCGGCGCAGCTCGCCGACCCGCGCTGGCACGCCGGCTTCGGCATCGGCCTGCCGTGGTCGATCACGTTCGACACCGATCGTTACCTCGAAGCGGCAGGCGGCGGCTTCGGCTTCGTGCTCGTCGCGCTCGGCGGCGCATGGCTGGTCGCACTCGCGCGCCGCGAGACGCGCGCGCTCGCGCTCGTCGCGAGCATCGTGCTGCTGCTGCCGCTGCTGCCGATGCAGTATGCGCGCTACGCGTTCCCGGGCCTGGTGCTGCTGCTGCCCGCGCTGGTCGTCGCCGTCGTGCGTTCGCTGGGTGCGCGCGGCGCGGCGTGCGTGCTGCTCGGGATCTGTGCGCTCGATTTCACGTTCCAGGCGAATGCGACCTGGCTGCTGCAGGTCAACACGTTGCGCAAGCTCACCGGCAACATGGACGGCGCCGGTGAAGCGTTCCGGCGCTACGCGCCCGAGCGCACGCTGATCGCCGAACTGCGCCGGCGCGACGATGGCGATTCGATCGTGCTCGCCCTCGATCCGCAGGCGCCGTTCATCGCCGAGCTCGCCCGGCGCGGACGCAGCGTGTCGCACTATGCGCCGGCGCTCGAACGCGCGCGCATCGCGGCCGACGCCGACGCCTCCGGCGTCGGCTGGCGAACGCTGATCCGCGACGTCGACGCGCGCTGGCTGCTGTTGCGACCCGGGCACCTCGGCGACGCGCAGCGCGCGGCGCTCGACGCGCTCGGTGCGCAGCGCGTGGCGGCCGCCGGCGCCGCCGAACTGTGGTCGGTCGAGCCCGCGCGGAGCGATCCGTGAGCCTGTTGCGACAGGGACGTTCGTTCCTCGTCGTCGGCGTGCTGCAGTGGCTCGCCGACTGGAGCGTGATGTTCGTGCTGAGTCGCGCGGGCGTACCGGTCGCGGCCGCGAACATCGCCGGGCGTGTGGTCGGCGCGCTGCTCGGCTTCTGGCTCAACGGCAACTACACGTTCGCACGGGACGGCCGCCGGCCCGGCTGGCGCCAGCTCGGGCGCTACGTGTTGCTCTGGGGCGTGAACACCGTGCTCAGCACCGCGGGCGTGTCGGCGATCGACGCGCTGTTCGGATTGCGCGGCGCGTGGCTCGGCAAACCGCTCGTCGACGGCGCGCTCGCGCTCGGCAGCTTCCTCGCCTCACGCCACTGGGTCTACCGCTGAAAAAACAAAAACGCCGGCTCGTGCCGGCGTTTGTTTTTTGCTTCACTTGAACAGTGTGGCCATGGATGGCCACTCTGGAGCCGCGCGGAACGGGAAACCTTCACGACTACCTGGCGTGCCGACTCCTGCGATCCATGGACGGATCGCAAGGATCAATGCTTGAGGGAACGACGCAGCCGCTCGAGCGCCTGCAGCTGTGCCATCGCTTGCGCGAGCTGCGCCTGTGCCTGCGCGACTTCGAGCGCATCGGTGCGGTTCGCGAGCGCACGCTCCGCTTCGTCCTTCGCCCCGCGCGCGGCGGCTTCGTCGAGGTCCTTGGCGCGGATCGCGGTGTCGGCGAGCACGGTGACGACCTGCGGCTGCACTTCGAGTATGCCGCCGGAGACGTAGAAGAACTGCTCCTCGCCGTTCTCGAGCTGCACGCGCACCTGGCCCGGCTTGAGTCGCGTGATCAGCGGCGCGTGGCGCGGCGCGATGCCGAGTTCACCCATTTCGCCGGTGGCGATGACCATCTGCGCCTGGCCGTGGAAGATCTCTTCCTCGGCGCTGACGATGTCGCAGCGGATTGTGGCCATGGTCTCTCTCACTTCGTTCGTTCGACGGGATTGGGGATTGGGAGATTCGGGATTCGGAAACCTGGGATCGGAAGCCTGTGCTACCGAGTCCCCGATCCCGAATCGCGAATCCCCGGAAGCCGCTTACGCGGCCTTCTTTTCCATCGCCTTGGCCTTCTCGAAGGCCTCGTCGATGCCGCCGATCATGTAGAACGCCTGCTCCGGCAGGTGGTCGCACTCGCCGTCGCAGATCATCTTGAAGCCGCGGATGGTTTCCTTGAGCGTGACGTACTTGCCCGGCGCGCCCGTGAACACCTGCGCGACCGTGAACGGCTGCGAGAAGAAGCGCTCGATCTTGCGCGCACGGTAGACCGTGTTGCGGTCGTCTTCGCTGAGCTCGTCCATGCCGAGGATCGCGATGATGTCCTTGAGTTCCTTGTAGCGCTGCAGCGTGCCCTGCACGCGGCGGGCGACGTCGTAGTGCTCCTGGCCGATCACCAGCGGATCGAGCTGGCGGCTCGTCGACGCGAGCGGATCCACCGCGGGGTAGATGCCGAGCGAGGCGATGTCGCGCGACAGCGCGACGGTCGAGTCGAGGTGGGCGAACGTCGTCGCCGGCGACGGGTCGGTGTAGTCGTCGGCCGGGACGTAGACGGCCTGGATCGAGGTGATCGAGCCGGTCTTGGTCGACGTGATGCGTTCCTGCAGCACGCCCATTTCCTCGGCGAGCGTCGGCTGGTAACCCACCGCCGACGGCATGCGGCCGAGCAGCGCCGACACTTCCGTGCCCGCGAGCGTGTAGCGGTAGATGTTGTCGACGAAGAACAGCACGTCGCGGCCCTTGCCCGAGGCGTCCTTCTCGTCGCGGAAGTATTCGGCCATGGTCAGGCCGGTCAGCGCGACGCGCAGGCGGTTGCCCGGCGGCTCGTTCATCTGGCCGTACACCATCGCGACCTTCGACTGCGTCTTGTCGTCGAGCTTGACGACGCCCGCGTCGATCATCTCGTGGTAGAAGTCGTTGCCTTCACGCGTGCGCTCGCCGACGCCCGCGAACACCGACAGGCCCGAGTGCTGGGTCGCGATGTTGTTGATCAGTTCGAGCATGTTGACGGTCTTGCCGACGCCGGCGCCGCCGAACAGGCCGACCTTGCCACCCTTGGCGAACGGGCAGACGAGGTCGATGACCTTGATGCCGGTCTCGAGCAGGTCGCTCGCCGCGGCCTGCTCGTCGTACGACGGCGCCGCGCGATGGATTTCCCACTGCTCCTTCTCGCCGATCGCACCGGCCTCGTCGATCGGGTTGCCGAGCACGTCCATGATGCGGCCGAGCGTCGCCTTGCCGACCGGCACCTTGATGCCCGCGCCGGTGTTGGTCGCGACCAGGCCGCGCTTGAGGCCGTCGGTCGAACCGAGCGCGATCGTGCGCACGACGCCGTCGCCGAGCTGCTGCTGCACCTCGAGCGTGATCGGCGAGGCGGTGCCCTCGACCTTGAGCGCGTCGTACACCTTCGGCACGGACTCGCGCGGGAATTCGACGTCGACGACGGCGCCGATGATCTGTACGACTTTGCCCTGGCTCATGGAATTGCTCCGAGTGACTCTTTCAAAATGCATTGGGGCGCCGCTGCGCGTCGCCGTAGTCCTGGATGGCAGCCGCGGTCACACCGCGGCAGCTCCCCCCACGATTTCACTGATTTCCTGCGTGATCGCCGCCTGGCGCGCCTTGTTGTAGACGAGCGTGAGCGAGCCGATCGCCTTGGTCGCGTTGTCTGACGCGCTCTTCATCGCGACCATGCGCGCGGCATGTTCGCTGGCGAGATTCTCGAGCACCGACTGGTAGACCAGCGACTCGATGTAGCGCGTGAGCACGTGCTCGAGCACCGCCGCCGCGTCCGGTTCGTAGATGTAGTCCCACGCGTGCGCCGTCTCGAGTTCCGGCGACGGCGGCAGCGGCAGCAGCGTGTCGACCGTCGCCTTCTGCGTCATCGTGTTGACGAAGTCGTTGTAGGCGAGGTGCAGGCGATCGATGCGGCCTTCGGTGTAGGCGTCGAGCACGACCTTGATCACGCCGATCAGCTGCGCGATCTGCGGCTTCTCGCCGAGGTGGGTGACCGAGCCGAGCATGTTGACCTTGAGGCGGCGGAAGAACTGCGTCGCCTTCTGGCCGATGCAGACCACGTCGACCTCGACGCCCTTGTCCTGCCAGCCGCGGATCTCGACCAGCAGCTTGCGGAACATGTTCGAGTTGAGGCCGCCGCACAGGCCGCGGTCGGTCGACACGACCACGTAGCCGACGCGCTTGACGTCCTTGCGCGCGACCAGGAATGGATGCTGGAACTCGACGTTCGCGTGCGCGATGTGGCCGATGACCTGGCGCATCAGGCGCGCGTACGGGCGCGAGGCCTTCATGAGGTCCTGCGCCTTGCGGATCTTCGAGGCCGAGACCATCTCGAGCGCGCGCGTGACCTTGCGCGTGTTCGCGACGCTCTTGATCTTGGTTCGGATTTCTCTTGCGCCTGCCATTTCGTCTCTCGCTGTAGGGCGGACCTGGGTCCGCCGTCATCGCTCGCCAACGGTGGGCCGGGGCCCACCCTACGCGTTACCAGCTGCCGGTCTTCTTGAACTCTTCCAGGCCCTTCTTGAACGCGGCCTCGATGTCGTTGTTCCAGTCGCCGGTCTCGACGATCTTCTTCATGAGATCGCCGTAGTTGCTGTGGAAGTGCGCGTGCAGCGCGGCTTCGAACGGCAGCACCTTGTTCAGCGCCAGGTCGTCGAGGAAGCCCTTCTCCGCGGCGTACACCGACAGCGCGAGTTCGGCGATCGACAGCGGCGCGTACTGCTTCTGCTTCATCAGCTCGGTGACGCGCTGGCCGCGCTCGAGCTGCGCACGCGTCGCCGCGTCGAGGTCTGAGGCGAACTGCGCGAACGCGGCGAGTTCGCGGAACTGCGCCAGTGCGAGCTTCACGCCGCCCGACAGCTTCTTGACGATCTTGGTCTGCGCCGCGCCACCCACGCGCGACACCGAGATGCCCGCGTTCACGGCCGGGCGGATGCCCGAGTTGAACAGGTCGGTCTCGAGGAAGATCTGGCCGTCGGTGATCGAGATCACGTTGGTCGGGACGAACGCGGACACGTCGCCAGCCTGCGTCTCGATGATCGGCAGCGCGGTGAGCGAACCGGTCTTGCCCTTGACGGCGCCGTTGGTGTGCTTCTCGACGTACTCCTCGTTGACGCGCGCGGCGCGCTCGAGCAGGCGGCTGTGCAGGTAGAACACGTCGCCCGGGTACGCTTCGCGGCCCGGCGGGCGCTTCAGCAGCAGCGAGATCTGGCGATACGCCCACGCCTGCTTGGTGAGGTCGTCGTAGATGATGAGCGCGTCTTCGCCGTTGTCGCGGAAGAACTCGCCCATCGCGCAGCCCGAATACGGCGCGATGTACTGCATCGCCGCCGACTCGGACGCCGAGGCGACGACGATGATCGTGTGCTTGAGCGCGTCATGCTCCTCGAGCTTGCGCACGACGTTGGCGATCGACGACTGCTTCTGGCCGATCGCGACGTAGATGCATTTGATGCCCGAATTCTTCTGGTTGATGATCGCGTCGACGGCGAGCGCGGTCTTGCCGGTCTGGCGGTCGCCGATGATCAGTTCGCGCTGGCCGCGGCCGATCGGGATCATCGAGTCGACCGACTTGTAACCGGTCTGCACCGGCTGGTCGACGGACTTGCGCCAGATCACGCCCGGCGCGACCTTCTCGATCGGCGAGGTCTGCTTGGCGCTGATCGGGCCCTTGCCGTCGATCGGTTCGCCGAGCGCGTTGACGACGCGGCCGAGCAGCTCGCGGCCGACCGGCACTTCGAGGATGCGGCCGGTGGTCTTGGCGGTGTCGCCTTCGCGCAGGTGCTCGTAGTCGCCGAGCACGACCGCGCCGACCGAGTCGCGCTCGAGGTTGAGCGCGAGCGCGTAGGTGTTGCCCGGCAGCTCGACCATCTCGCCCGACATCACGTCGTTGAGGCCGTGGATGCGCACGATGCCGTCCGACACGCCGGTCAGCGTGCCTTCGTTGCGCGCTTCCGCGGACAGCTTGAACTTCTCGATGCGGCTCTTGATGAGCTCGCTGATTTCGGACGGATTGATCGTGGTAGCCATGGTCTGTGGTTCCTGCTCTCGTCGACGAGCGACGGTTCCAAGGGGTCAAAAGTCAAACGTCGCGGATCGTTCTCGATGCTGCCGCTTCGATCGATCGTCGACGTTTGACTTCCGACGTCGTTGCAAACGACGGCCTGCCGGTAGTGGCCGGCAGGCCGGATTTCCTTACTGCGCGAGCGCCTGTCCGAGGCGTGCGAGCCTGCCGCGCACGGAGCCGTCGATGACGATGTCGCCGGCGTCGATCACCGCACCGCCGAGCACGTCGGCGTCGATCGACTGCTCGATCTCGATGTCGCGGCCGAAGCGGCGCTTGAGCGCGTCCTTCAGCTTGGCGGTCTCGTTCGCGTCGATCGGCGTCGCCGAGCGCACGTTCACCTTGAGCACGCGCTCGGCTTCCTGCTTGAGCTCCTCGAACAGCGCGCCGATCTCCGGCAGCACCGGCAGGCGGCGGTTCTCGGCGAGCAGGCGCACGAAGCCGGCGAACGGCGAATCGGCCGCTTCGCCTTCCGGCGTGACCAGTGCGGCGAGGTCGGCCTGCGCGACGCGCGGGTCGCCGAACAGCGTGGCGACGCGCGGATCGGCGGCGACCTGCGCCGCGAACGCGAGCTTGCCGGCCCACGCGCCGAGGGCATTGTTCGCGCGCGCGAGCTCGAAGGCGGCGCGTGCGTACGGACGGGCGAAGGTGAGGGCGGTCGACATCGGTCAGATCTCGGTGACGAGCTGGTCGATCAGCGACTTGTGCGCGTTCGCGTCGATCTCGCGCTTGAGGATCTTCTCGGCGCCGGCGACCGCGAGCGCGGCGACCTTGCCACGCAGTTCCTCGCGAGCCTTGTGCGCCTGCGCCTCGATGTCGGCGGCCGCGATCGCCTTCTGCTTGGTCGCCTCGACGATCGCGTCCTGGCGCGCCTTGTCGACGATCTGCGTCGCCTGCTGATGCGCCTTGTCGACGATCTGCGCGGCTTCCGCGCGCGCCTTCCTGATCTCGTCGGCGACGCGCGCGTCGGCGTCGGCGAGCTCCTTGCGCGCCTTCTCCGCCTGCGACAGGCCTTCGGCGATCTTGTTCTGGCGCTCTTCGATCGCCGCGATGATGTGCGGCCAACCGAATTTCATGACCAGCAGGACGACCGCGAAGAACGCGAAGCCCTGGATGACCAGAGTGATGTTCGGAATCATGGAATGCTCCTGCGACACGGCGATCCGTGGATCGCCGTGCTGAACCTTCGGATTTCGGTGCTTACTTGACGCCGAGGTAACCGAGCAGCGGGTTGGCGAACAGCAGCAGCAGCGCGATCGCGACGCCGATGATCGGCACCGCATCGAGCAGGCCGGCGACGATGAACATCTTCGTCTGCAGCATCGGGGTCAGTTCCGGCTGGCGCGACGAGCCTTCGAGGAACTTGCCGCCGAGCAGCGCGAAGCCGATCGCGGTGCCGAGCGCGCCGAGGCCGATCAGGAGGCCTGCGGCGATGACGGTCATGCTGAGCAGATTGCCGACCTGGGCGATGTTTTCCATGGTTGTCTCCGGGTTTCTCTAGGTGAAGTGGAAATCGACTGAAACGTTCTGTGTAACCAGCTTTGCTTCAGGTGAAGAGTGCGGCCAAGGACGGCCGCTCTTCGCCTCTCGCGATCATGGACGATCGCACTAGTGATGTTCGGCGGCCATGCTGAGGTACACGATCGTGAGCGTCATGAAGATGAACGCCTGCAGCGTGATGATCAGGATGTGGAACGCGGTCCAGGCGAAGCCCGCGATGAACTGGCCCGCGCCGAGCAGATACGTCGAGAAATGCGCGAGTCCCGCGCCGAGCGTCATCACCGCGATCAGGATGAAGATCAGCTCGCCCGCGTACATGTTGCCGAACAGTCGCAGGCTCAGCGAAACCGGGCGTACGCACTCTTCGATGATGCGCAACAAAAGGTTGGCCGGGAACGCGTACTTGCCGAACGGCGCGGTGAACCATTCACCGAAGAACCCGCCGAGACCCTTGTGCTTGATGCCGACGTACTGGATCAGCAGGAACACGGTCAACGCCATGCCGAGCGTCGTGTTGAAGTCGGCGGTCGGCACGACGCGCAGGAACGCATGCTCGGCGTCGTGTCCCGTGGCGACGTAACCGGTCTTCCACAGCCACGGCAGGAAGTCGACCGGGATCATGTCCATGAAGTTCATCATGAACACGAGGCAGAAGATCGTGATCGACAGCGGCGCGATGATCTTGCTCTTGCCGTGGAAGGTTTCCTTGACCATCTGGTCGACGAACAGCACGACCATCTCGATCGCGCACTGCAGCTTGCCCGGCACGCCCGCCGTCGCCTTGCGCGAGACGCGCAGGAACAGGAACAGGAACAGGAGGCCGGTCACGAGGGTGAAGAACAACGTGTCGATGTTGATCTTCATGAACACGCCGTCGCCGATGCTCCACTGCAGGTGATGCAGGTGGTGCTGGATGTAGCCGGTCATGTTGACCGATTCGGCGGCTTCTTCGGTGGCCATCGTTCTACCTGGTTGCGATGAGGGCGATCCAAAACGCGAACTGCGCGGCCAGCACGCCGGCGATGAGGCCGGCGAACGGCAGCTTCCACACGGCTATCGCGAGATACAGCGTCGCGCACAGCCAGAACCACTTCAGCGCCTCCGCCGCCCAGGCGGAGCGCAGGACACTGCGCGGCGGCGCGATGCCGCGGCCGAACAGGCGCAGTGCGAACAAAACATTGCCCGCGGAGATGATGGTGCCGCCCGCCAGGGCTGCGAGACCCGAGCGCCAGCCGAAACCCACGACCACCGCCAGCGATACCGCGAGGGTTGCGCCGAACTGCAGGAGCGCCGTGCGAGCCGCCACGTGCCAGCCGTGGGCGATGGAATTGCGCACAGGGAGCTCCCGCCGGTGGAGGATCGTCGCGGCGCGCGTTCCCGGCGCGCTCCACCTCTCCAAAAGGCCGCGCAGTTTATCAAGCGGCGCGCACACGCCGCAATCTAGAAAAGGAGTGTCGAGGCGTCTCGTGGCGGCGCCATCCGCGCGGGCCGCCGAGCCTGCGTGGCCGTCGCGGGCGTCCAGCGGAACGCCTCCGGGCGGTCGCATCCCGGCCGCAAGCGCTTGTTTTTGCTGGAAGGTAGCGATACTCATCGTGCGTACCGCGCTGCCTCGTCGGGTCGTCTGACCCGAAGCGCCTGGCCGGGCCTCGATGCTCTCGTGCGCAATATCGGGGCAGGCGTCGCCGCGATCAGCGTGGCGCGACATCTTGTCGCAGCGCGCGGGGCGCTTCCGGGGCCGCGGATCCAGGGCGGAACGCAGGTCGCGCGCAAAAAAGAAAGGCCGGGAGAGAGCCCGGCCTTTCGAGGTCGACGCCGCGCCAAGGGGAGTAGCGGCGGCGTCTTATGGGGACTTGCCCGATCAGACGGCCTTCTTGGCTGCCTTGACCGTCTTGTTCAACGTGTCGGTGACCGTCTCGTTGACCGAGTCGAACGAGGTCTTGGCCAGCGAACCGATCGCTTCCGAGGTCTTGAGCGAAACGCCGAGGACTTCCTGGCTGTTCGCGTAGAGCTTCTCGGCGCTTTCCTTCGCGAGCTGGACGCCCTTGGCCGAAATCGCCTTGGCGGCCTCGAAGTCGCGCACTTCGGCGGCTTCGGTCCAGAACTCGACCGACGCCTTCACGCGGTCTTCGAAGGTCTTGAGGTTCAGCTCGGTGATGCGCTCGAAACCGGCCAGGGCGAGGCCCTGCGCCTTCACGAAGGCATCGGCGTAGCTCTTGCCGAGCGCAAGGGACTGCGTGTTGATCTGCTCGAACATGTTCGATACCTCTGCAGGTAATGGGTGGGTGTTGAACGGCATCCTAGCAGGCTCTTTGTTGCGATGCAACATGTTTGGCTGAACGAAGACCGCCGCACCGAGGAATGTTCGGCTCGTTTTCTTTCATTTCAATGAATTACATGTTTCCGGCTGCTTTTGCGGCGACGCGGGATAATCAGTCGTTTCCGCGATACTCGCAGGCGGTCGTGCAGGTTTCGTTGACGACCACCTTCGACAGCAGCGGCAGCCGCGGCGCGAGCCGCTGCCAGACCCAGCGCGCGAGCTGCTCGCTGGTCGGGTTCTCGAGGCCGGGCACCTCGTTGAGGTAGTGGTGGTCGAGCTGCTCGAACAGCGGCGCGAACGCCGCCTTGAGATCGGCGTAGTCCATGACCCAGCCGAGGTCGGGATCGAGCGGCCCGCTCACATGGATCGCGATCGCGAACGAGTGGCCGTGCAGGCGGCTGCACTTGTGCCCGGCCGGTACGTTCGGCAGGCGATGCGCGGCTTCGATGCGGAAGGTCTTGGAGATTTCCATTGGCGCAAGTCTATCAAGCCGCGTCGCCGGCCCCCTACGGGACCGCAGCCGGGGCGCCGCTCGTGCCGACGGGGCAGCCTGCGCGCGTCGCGGCCATGCCGTTTGGCACGTATCAACCCCCAAGGGCTTCCGACAAGATCGACCGACGCGCGTGTGCGGCGAACGAACCCGGAGGAGACAGATGGAAAGGCGCAATTTCCTCAAGATGACCGGCATCGGTCTCGGCAGCCTGCTGCTGCCGGCGATGCACGGCCGCGTGATCGCGGCCGAAGCCCTGCTCAGCAAGCTCGACGTCGCGACGAAGAAGAAGTTCGCCGACATCGCGCTCAACGCGGCGAAGTCGGGCGGCGCGAGCTACTGCGACGTGCGCATCGGCCGCTACCTGCGCCAGTTCGTCATCACGCGCGAAGACAAGGTACAGAACGTCGTCAACACCGAATCGAGCGGCATCGGCATCCGCGTCATCGCCAACGGCACCTGGGGCTTCGCCGCGACCAGCGACATGAGCCCCGACGCGATCGCCAGGGCGGCGAAGGAAGCCGTCGCGATCGCCAAGGCGAACTCGAAGATCCAGGCCAAGCCGGTCGAGCTCGCGCCGGTGAAGGGCGTCGGCGAGGTCAGCTGGACCACGCCGATCGTCAAGAATTCGATGGAAGTGCCGATCAAGGACAAGGTCGACCTGCTGCTCGGCGTCAACGCCGCCGCGATGCAGGCCGGCGCGAGCTTCATCAACTCGATCCTGTTCCTGGTCAACGAGCAGAAGTACTTCGCCTCGACCGACGGCTCCTACATCGACCAGGACGTGCACCGCATCTGGGCGCCGATGCAGGTCACCGCGGTCGACCAGAAGACCGGCAAGTTCCGCATCCGCGCCGGCCTGTCGGCGCCGCGCGGCATGGGCTTCGAGTACCTCGACGGCAACAAGGCCGACAAGGTCGAGCTGCCCGGCGGCGCGATCGTCTACGGCAACTCCTACGACATGAAGGAAGACGCGATCGCCGCGGCGAAGCAGGCGAAGGAGAAGCTCACCGCGCAGTCGGTGAAGCCGGGCAAGTACGACCTCATGCTCGATCCGTCGCACCTGTGGCTGACGATCCACGAATCGGTCGGCCATCCGCTCGAACTCGACCGCGTGCTCGGCTACGAGGCGAACTATGCCGGCACGAGCTTCGCGACGCTCGACAAGTGGCGCGACAAGTTCAAGTACGGCAGCGACAAGGTCACGATCTTCGCCGACAAGGTGCAGAAGGGCACGCTCGGCGCGGTCGGCTACGACGACGAAGGCGTCAAGACGCAGCGCTGGGACCTCATCAAGGACGGCACGCTGGTCAACTACCAGGTGATCCGCGACCAGGCGCACATCCTCGGCCTGAAGGAATCGCAGGGCTGCTGCTACGCCGACTCGTGGTCGAGCGTGCAGTTCCAGCGCATGGCGAACGTCTCGCTCGCCCCGGGCAAGGAAGCGATGTCCCCGGCCGACATGATCAAGGGCATCGAGAACGGCATCTACATCATCGGCGACGGTTCGTTCTCGATCGACCAGCAGCGCTACAACGCGCAGTTCGGCGGCCAGCTGTTCTACGAGATCAAGAACGGCAAGGTCACCCAGCCGCTCGAGGACGTCGCGTACCAGATCCGCACGCCCGAATTCTGGAACTCGTGCGCCGCCGTCTGCGACGAGAAGGACTTCCGCTTCGGCGGTTCGTTCTTCGACGGCAAGGGCCAGCCGGGCCAGGTCTCCGCCGTCTCGCACGGCTCCAGCACCGCGCGCTTCAACGGCGCCAACGTCATCAACACGGCGCGCAGCCTCGGCTGAGCGAAGCGGAGAACACAGCGATGAGCATCTACACCGAAGAACAGGCCAAGGCGATCCTCGACAAGGCGATCAAGGCGTCGAAGGCGGACCAGTGCAGCGCCACGCTCAACGGCGGCTTCAACGGCAACATCCGCTACGCGCTCAACAGCGTGTCGACCAGCGGCCGCGTCAGCGACTGCGACCTCGCCGTCGAAGTCGCGTTCGGCAAGCGCGTCGGCACCGCGACCATCAACAGCTTCGACGACGCCTCGATCGAGGCGGTCGTGCGGCGCGCCGAGGAACTCGCGCGCCTCGCGCCAGAGAACCCGGAGTTCGTGCCGGCGATCGACAAGCAGGCGTACAAGGCGAGCGGCACCTTCTCCGAGAAGACCGCCGCGATCACGCCGGAATACCGCGCCGGCGTCGCCGCCGCGTGCATCGAGCCGTGCCGCAAGGACAAGCTCGTCGCGGCGGGCTTCTTCACCGACAGCCAGGCGTTCTCGGCGATCGCCAACAGCAAGGGCAACTTCGGTTACCAGAAGACCAGCGGCGTCGACTTCACTTGCACCGTGCGCACCGAGGACGGCCATGGTTCGGGCTGGGTCGCGCGCAACCTCGGTGACGTCACCAAGTTCGACGCGAAGAGCGAGATCCAGACGGCGATCCGCAAGGCGAAGGGTTCGGTCGACGCGAAGGCGCTCGAGCCGGGCAAGTACACGGTGATCATGGAGCCCGCCGCCAGCGCGGGCCTCATCTCCTTCATGATGTTCGGCTTCGACGCGCGCCAGTCCGACGAGGGGCGCAGCTTCCTGTCGAAGAAGGGCGGCGGCAACAAGCTCGGCGAGAAGCTGTTCGACGAGCGCGTGACGATGTACGCCGATCCGTGGGACGAGCAGTCCGCGGTGCTGCCGTGGGACAACGACGGCCTCGCGCGCGAACGCACGCCGATCGTCACCAACGGCAAGGTCGAATACCTGCAGTATTCGCGCTACTGGGCGCAGAAGCAGGGCAAGAAGGCGATCGGCCAGCCGGGCAACCTCATCATGGCCGGCGGCGACAAGTCGACGATGGACCTGGTCAAGGGCACCAAGAAGGGCGTGCTCGTCACGCGCACCTGGTACATCCGCCTGGTCGACCCGCAGACCGTGCTGCTCACCGGCCTGACCCGCGACGGCACGTTCTACATCGAAGACGGCGAGATCAAGTACCCGATCAAGAACTTCCGCTTCAACGAGTCGCCGGCGATCATGCTCAACAACATCGAGGAGATCGGCAAACCGGTGCGCGTCGCCGACGACGAGTCGCCGTTCGTGATGATGATCCCGCCGCTGAAGATCCGCGACTTCACCTTCAGCTCACTGTCCGACGCGGTCTGATCGCGGCTTCCGGCCTTCCCGCGCGGGAAGGCCGGAACCGCTGCCCGCGCGCCGCGCCCGACGATGACCCGCGCCGAATTCCTCCGCCTGATGTTCGCCGGCGGCGCGGCCGCGCTGCTCGCGCCGACCGTGCGCCGCGCGCGCGCGGACGACGCGGCGTACGACTTCTGGTTCACCCGCCTCATGTACGAGTCGGGCGACTGGGACGTCGACGCGCGCATGCCTTCGAACCTGCTCGACGCGCTGATCCAGTACACGACCCTGCGCGTCGATCCACGCGAGCGCGTGCTGCCGCTCGCCGACACGCGCATGCTGACCCAGCCGTTCTGCTACCTCGCGGGGCACAAGCTGGTCGAGTTCAACCCGGACGAGCGGCGCAACTTCGAACGCTACGTGCGTGCCGGCGGTTTCGTCCTCGTCGACGACTGCAACCACGACGTCGACGGCCTGTTCGCGAAGTCGTTCGAACAGGAGATGGCGACGATCTTCGGTGCCGACGCGTTGAAGAAGCTGCCGAAGGCGCATCCGCTGTTCACGAGTTTCTTCCGCTTCGACGGCCCGCCGAACACCGCGTTCGAACTCAACGGCTGGGGCGACGACCTCGTGCACGAGTACCTCAAGGGCATCGAGGTCGACGGCCGCCTCGGCGTGCTCTACAGCAACAAGGACTACGGCTGCGAGTGGGACTACGACTGGCGCAACAAGCGTTTCCTCGCCGAGGACAACACGAAGTTCGCCGTCAACATCGTCGTCTACGCACTGACCGCATGATTGTTCCAGAGCTTGAAGACTGAAACACGAAGGACACGAAGGACACGAAGAAGAAGCAAGATGGAAGATTGAAATACCGACCGCACGGAGCGCACGGAGAGGGCAAGAGCGTCGTCGATTCGAAGTCTCCCCTGCGTGCTCCGTCAGGCTTTGACCGTATTTGCTTTACTTTCGTGTCCTTCGTGTCCTTCGTGTTTCAAGCTTTGCCTTCTTTCCATTTCTCGAATGCCCGAGCACCCCGCATGACCGACGAACAGTCCATCCAGCAGCAACTCGGCAGGCTCGCCGGGCTCCGCGACGCGATCGCGCAGGTCATCGTCGGCCAGGCCGGGGTCGTCGAACAGTTGCTGATCGGCCTGCTCGCGGGCGGGCACTGCCTGATCGAAGGCGTGCCGGGGCTCGGCAAGACACTGCTCGTGCGATCGCTCGGCGAAGCGCTCGCGCTCGACTTCCGCCGCGTGCAGTTCACCCCGGACCTCATGCCGAGCGACATCGTCGGCACCGAAATCCTCGAGGAGGACCACGGCACCGGCAAACGCTACTTCAAGTTCCAGCAGGGCCCGGTGTTCACCCACCTGCTGCTCGCCGACGAACTCAACCGCACGCCGCCGAAGACGCAGTCGGCGCTGCTCGAGGCGATGCAGGAACGCACGATCAGCTACGCCGGCACGACGCACCGCCTGCCGCAGCCGTTCTTCGTGCTCGCGACGCAGAATCCGCTCGAGCAGGCCGGCACCTACCCCCTGCCGGAGGCGCAGCTCGACCGCTTCCTGCTGCACGTGCGCGTCGACTATCCGGACGAAGCGGAGGAACGCGCGATCCTCGCGCAGACGACCGGCAGCACGAGCGCGCGCATCACGCCGGTGATGCACGGCGAGGACGTGATCAGGCTGCAGGCGCTCACGCGCGAGGTGCACGTCGGCGACGACCTGCTCGCCTGGATCACGCGCCTCGTGCGCGCGTCGCGCCCGCAGGACAGCCCGGTCGCCGAAGTGCGTGAATGGGTGCGCTGGGGCGCGGGACCGCGCGCGGGGCAGTCGCTCGTGCTCGCGGCGAAGGCGCGCGCGCTCATCCATGGCCGCCTCGCGGCGACGCGCGAGGACGTCAAGGCGCTCGCAGCACCCGTGTTGCGCCACCGCCTGCTGCTTTCGTTCGCCGCGGAAGCGGAGCAGCGCAGCAGCGACGACGTCGTCGCCGCGCTGCTGCGCGCGCTGCCCGCGCCGAACTGAGCGCGCGATGATGAGCGGCGGAGCGGAAGGCGGCGTACGCACCTTGCTGCGCGTCGAAGGCGCGTGCGTGCTGTTCGCCGCGGCGTGGCTGTACGCGCAATCCGGCTACGGCTGGGGCCTGTTCGCGCTGTGCTTCCTCGCGCCGGACATCGCCTTCCTCGGCTACCTCGCCGGGCCGCGCGTCGGTGCTGCGTGCTACAACGCGACCCACGCCTACGTCGGCCCGGTCGCGTGCTTCGTCGCCGGCCAACTGATCGCGCAGCCCGCGCTGTTCGTCGCCGGACTGGTCTGGAGCGCGCACGTCGGCTTCGATCGCGCGCTCGGCTACGGCCTCAAGTACGCGAGCAGCTTCGGTGATACTCATCTCGGCCGCATCGGCCGCGTGGCGAGGCGTGCACCGTGACGTTGCAGGCGCTCGTTCCGGTCGACGTGCGCGCGCGCCTGCGCGACCTGCGCCTCGCGCTGCGCAGTCACGCGGGCGGCGACGGCCTCGGCCAGCACACGAGCCGCAGCCGCGGCGCCGGGCTCGAATTCGCGCAATACCGCGCCTACGAGCCCGGCGACGAACCGCGCCGTATCGACTGGAAGCTGTACGCGCGCTCCGATCGCTACTTCGTGCGCGAGGCCGAGCGCGACAGCCCGCTCACCGCGTGGATCGTCGTCGATGCGACCGCATCGATGCGCCATGCCGACCGCGCGGCACCGGCGCGCGGCAAGCTCGACGCGGCGAAGACGCTCGCCGCGTGCGTGATCGAACTCGCGTTGCGCCAGGGCGATCGCTTCGGCCTCGTCGTGCTCGGCGGCGACGCGCCGCGCGTCGTGCCGGCCGGCGCGGGTGCTCGCCAGCGTGATCGCTGCGTGCTCGAACTCGTGCAATGCCGGCCCGGCGGCGCATGGCCCGCCGAGGCGGCGGTGCGGCCGTTGTGGGAACGCATCGCGCCGTCGTCGCTCGTCGTGCTGCTGTCGGACTTCTTCGACGACGCGGCCGCGGTGCTCGCCGAGCGCCTCGCGTCCGCGCGGCGCGACGTCGCGAGCGTGCAACTGCTCGGTGCGGACGAGCGTGACTTCCCGTTCCGCGGTGGCCATCGCTTCGTCGATCCCGAATCGTCGGCCGAGCGTCGCGTCGAGGCCGAGCGCGTGCGCGCGGATTTCCTCGAACGTTTCGGCGCGGCGCGCGCGCAGCTCGCGCGCCGCTTCGTCGCCAACGGCATCCGCCACGCCGAATACCTGCTCGACCAGCCGGCCGACCTGCCACTGCGCCGGCTGTTCGGCGCGCAGGCGAGCAGCGGCGCCAACGGCGAGGGCGCGACGTGAGCTTCGCGCTGCTCGCGCCGCTCGGCCTCGCTGCGCTCGCCGCGTGCGCGCTGCCGATCCTCATCCATCTCGTGCGGCGGCTGCAGCTCGAACGCACCGAATTCGCCGCGCTGCGCTGGATCAGCGCGCGGGTGCAGCCGCGCCGACGCATTCGCTTCGAGCGGCCGTGGCTGCTGCTCGCGCGCCTGCTGCTGCTCGCGACACTCGCACTGCTGCTCGCGCGGCCGGTGCTCGACCAGGTCGAGGCGAACGGCGTCGAACACGCCTACATCGCCCCTGGTGCCGATCCGGCCGCGGCGCGCGCGCTGTTTGATCGCACCGGCGTCGACCTGCGCTGGCTCGCGCCGTCGTTTCCACCGGCCGAACAGCCGCTCGCCGACCACGCGGTGCCGTTCGCGAGCCTGCTGCGCGAAGCCGATGCGAGCTTGCCCGCCGGCGCGACGCTGCACGTCGTCGTGCCGCGCACGCTTGGTGGCCTCGACGGCGAGCGCCCACGCCTCGCGCATGCGCTCGACTGGCACGTCGTCGACGGCGAGGCGAACGCGACGCCGGTGGTGGCGCGCGCGACGATCCACTTCGCTGTGCGCTACGCGGACGAGGACGCGACGTCGTTGCCCTACCTGCGCGCCGCGGTCGCGGCGTGGAACGCGCGCGAGCCGGGTCGCTACCTGCTCGATGCCGCTCCGCTCGCGCGCGGCGTGCCCGCCGACGCGCGCTGGCTCGCATGGCTCGCGCCGTCGCGGCCGGCCGAGGTCGACGCGTGGGTCGAACGCGGTGGCATCGCGCTCGTCGCGCACGATGCGGGCGGGGGTGAACCGCTCTGGCGCGATGCGGACGGCAGCGTGCTCGCGCGTTCGCGCGTGCAGGGCGCCGGGCGGACGATCGCGTTGCCGGACAGCCTGTCGCCGACGCGATTACCCGACGTGCTCGATGCACGCTTCGCGACGTTGCTGCTCGATGCGTTGCGCGGCGCCGCCGGCGCACCCGATCGCGCCGATGCCGCTGCGTTCGAGCCCGCGCGGGCCACATACGAGGCGCGCATCGACGCGGCGCCGTTGCCGGGCCCGGTGCGCCCGCTCGATGCGCGATTCGCCCTGCTCGCGGCGATCCTGTTCGTCGTCGAGCGCGTGCTCGCCACGCACGTGGCGCAGCGAGGCGCGTCATGAGCATCGATCCACGCCTCGATCGACTGCGCCGTGCCGCGGGCACGCGTCGCTGCCTCGTCGCGTTCGGCCTCGCGCTGCCGCCGTCGCTCGCGGGCGTCGTGCTGCTGCTGCGCATCGCCGGTGCGCGCGGCGCGCTCGCATTCGCCGTGTGCGCAGCCATCGCGCTCGGCATCGTGCTGCTGCGCGTCACGCGTGGTGTCGACACGCGGTGGCTCGCGCGTGCGCTCGATGCGCGCGCACCAGCGATGGACGACAGTGCCGCGCTGCTGTTCCGCGAACCGGCCACGCTCGCGCCACTCGCCGCGCTGCAGCGCGCGCGCCTGCTGCAACGGCTCGACCGCCTCGTGCTCGACCTTCGCCCCGCGTGGCCGCGGCGCGCGTTCGCGGCGAGCCTCGCGCTCGCGCTGCTCGTGTCGGCGGTTGCATTCCTCGTTCCTGCGCCGCGTCGCGCCGACGACTCGCCGGCCGCCGCGTCCGCGCCGGGCGCCGGCGCGGACGCGACGCGCCTGACGGCGATCGAACTCACGGTTGCGCCGCCCGCCTACACGCGCCTGCCCGAACGCCACGAGACCGCGCTCGACACGAAGGCGCCGCAGGACGCGGTCCTGCGCTGGCGGCTGCGCCTGGCGCCGCAACCGGCCGCGGTTGCGCTCGCGCTCCACGACGGCCGGCGCGTCGTGCTGCGGCACGACGGCGACGACTGGCGTGGCGAAGCGACGCTCGCCGCTTCGATGCTGTACCGCATCGTCGTCGATGCGGCGCCGCCGCTCGCCGACGATCGACTGCACCGCATCGATGCGATCACCGACGCCGCGCCGGAGATCCGCGTGCTCGCGCCCGAGCGGACGCTCACGCTCGCCGAAGCACACCAGAAGACCTGGCCGCTCGCATTCGAGGCGAGCGACGACTACGGCATCGCGCATGCGGAGCTCGTCGTCACGCACGCGCAGGGCAGCGGCGAGAACATCGCATTCACGGAGCAGGTGATCGTCCTCGCCGGCGAACCGGCCGATGCGGCGAAGGCCGTGCCCGACGAAGCGCGTGCGCCACGCGTCGTACTGCGCTACGCGCACGCGATCGATCTCGCGGCGCTCGGCTTTTCCAAGGGAGACGACGTCGTCGCGCGCCTCGTCGTCGACGACGAGCGCGAACCGAACGCGAACCGCACGCGCAGCCCGAGCCTCATCCTGCGCTGGCCGGCCGATCCGTCGAAGGACAGCGCCGGCCTCGACGGCATCGTGCAGAAGACGATGCCGGCGTATTTCCGCAGCCAGCGCCAGATCATCATCGACACCGAAGCCCTGCTCGCCGACGCGGCGCAGCTCGACGAAGCGAAGTTCCTCGCGCGCTCCGACGCGATCGGCGTCGACCAGAAGCTGCTGCGCCTGCGCTACGGCCAATTCCTCGGCGAGGAATCGGAAGGCCACGCGGAGCACGCGCCCGAAGGCGCGGTCGGTGGTGCCGACACGCAGGCCGGTGCGCTCGCCGCCGCGCACGAAGCGCAGGAACGAGCGCCGACCGGCGCGCCGGCGAAATTCGGTGACGCCGGCGACGTCGTCGCCGAGTACGGCCACGTGCACGACATCGCCGAAGCGGCGACGCTGCTCGATCCCGACACGCGGGCGACGCTGAAGTCCGCGCTCGCCGAGATGTGGCAGGCCGAGCTGCACCTGCGCCAGGGCGCGCCCGCGCAGGCGCTGCCGTACGAACATCGTGCGCTCGACTACATCAAGCAGGTGCAGCAGGCGACGCGCATCTACCTCGCGCGCGTCGGCCTCGAGCTGCCCGTGCCCGACGAAGCACGCCGCCTCGGCGGCGAGCGCAAGGACCTCGGCGATCGCAGCGGGTCGCTCGCGCCCACGCTGGCCGGTGACGCGGCGCTCGTGGCGTTGTGGCAGGCGCTCGATGGTCGTGGTGCGGCCGACTGGGACGCGGCACAGCGCGCGCTCGGCGCGCGCGGCGACACGCCGGACGTGCTCGGCGCACTCGCCGCGCTCGATCGCGCGCGGCGCGAGCCAGACTGCGTCGATTGCCGGCGCGAGCTGCGCGCGGCGCTCTGGCCGCTGCTGCCGCCGTCGCCGGCCGCGACGGCGACGCGCGCGCTGCCCGGCGCCGCGGATCGCGCCTACCTCGACGTGCTCGCCGCGCCGGAGACGGTGCGATGAACGCGATGATCGCCGTCGCATGCCTGCTCGCGCTCGCTGCGTTGCTCGGCGCCTGGCGCAGCGCACGCGATGGCCGTGGTCGTCGCGGTGCGCGCATCGTCGTGCAGCTGCTCGCGGCGCTCGCGCTGTGGTTCTGCCTGTACCCACCGTCGACACGCGAAGCGCATCGCGGCGGCGAACTCGTCGTGCTGACGCCGGGCGTCACGGCGGCGCAGGTCGCCGCGCTCGCTCGCGGCGACGATGTCGTTGCGCTGCCGGGCGTGGACGCGCCGCGCGCGATCGAACGCGCCCCCGACCTCGCCGGTGCGCTGCGTCGCCACGCGGACGCGTCGCGCGTGCGCATCGTCGGCGGCGGCCTGCCCGCGCGCGATCGCGATGCGGCGCTCGGCCGTGTCGTCGCGTTCGACGCGGCGCCGCTGCCGCGCGGCATCGTCGCGCTCGACGCGCCGCGCGACGCGCTCACCGGCCATGCGCTGCGCATCGGCGGGCGCGTCGAAGGCGCGCCGGGCGCACGCGTCGAACTGCTCGATCCCGCCGGCGCGATCGTCGCGAGCACGCTCGCCGATGCGCAGGGCGTGTTCACGCTCGCGGCGCAGGCGCGCGTGGCGGGCACGCTCTCGTTGCGCCTGCGTGCGAGCGAGGCGAACGGCACCCGCGTCGACGAGATCGACGTGCCGGTGGCGGTGCGCGAGGGTGGCGCGCTCGCACTGCTCGTGCTCGCCGGCGCGCCCGATGCCGAACTCAAGTACCTGCGCCGCTGGGCCGTCGACGCCGGCGCGCGCCTCGACAGCCGCGTCGCGCTCAGCGACGGTGTCGCCCTCGTCGAAGGCGGTGCCGTGCTCGACGCGGCGACGCTTGCGGCGACCGACGTCGCACTCGTCGACGAGCGCGCCTGGGCCGCGCTCGGCGCCGCGCCGAAGGCGGCGTTGCTGCATGCCGTCGACGACGGCCTCGGCCTGTTGCTGCGCGCGACCGGGCCGCTGCCGGCCGAGGTCGCAAGCGACTGGTCGGCACTCGGCTTCGACGTGCGGGCGAGCGCGCAGGCGCCGGCTGCGGTCACGCTCGACCGCGTCCTCGGCATCGCTGATGCGCGGCTCGCGTTCGCGCGCCGCCCGTTCGACGTGCAGGCGTCCGACGCGGCGCCCTTGCTGCGCGCGGACGACGGATCGTTGCTCGCCGCCTGGCGCGTGCGCGGCCGGGGTCGCGTCGGCCTCTGGTGGCTTGACGATGCGTTCCGCCTCGCGCTCGCTGGTGAACGCGCGCGCTACGGCAGCCTGTGGAGCGATACGTTCGCGACCATCGCGCGTGCCCGTGCGGGCGCTTCGCCGCGCCTGCCGGCGGACGCGCGCGTCGACGAACGCGCGGTGTTCTGCGGTGTCGGTGCCGGCGCCGCGGTCGAATCGCCGGGCGGGCGGAGCACGCCGCTGCAGGCCGTCGACGAAGCGGGCGAGCGCTGCGCGGCTTACTGGCCCGCGGAGGCGGGCTGGCACGTGCTCGTCGACGACGACCGTCGCCTCGCATGGCACGTGCGTGCGCGCGACGAAGCGGTCGCGCTGGCCGCCGCGGCCGACCGCGAGGCGACGCGCGCGCTCGTCGGTCCGCGCGACACGGTGGTGCGGGACGCGCGCGCGGTCGCGTTGCCGCGCGGGCCTTTCTTCCTCGCCTGGCTCGCGCTCGCCGCGTTGCTCTGGCTGCTCGAGCGCGCGCTGCGTGCGGACGCATCCGCGCACGCGTCCTGACGCCGTCACGCAGGCCGCGCGTAAGCGTACGGACCGCCGCGTTCGAGTGCCCGGCGATACGCGGGACGCGCCTGGATGCGTTCGAGCCACTGCCACAGGTGCGGGCGCGTGGCGTCGAGGCCGGCGCGTTCGGCCGCGGCTTCGAGCGGGAAGCTCATCTGGATGTCGGCGGCACCGAACGCGTCGCCGGCGAACCACGGTGCCTTCGCGAGTTCGCCCTCGAGGTAGTCGAGGTGCAAGGCGAGTTGCGGGTCGATGAAGCTGCGCCGCACCCGCGCGACGATGCCGCGCGCGATCGGCCGCGCGAAGAACGGCATCTTCGCGCGACCAATGCGATCGAATACGAGCTTGAGCAGCAGCGGCGGCATCGCCGAACCTTCCGCGTAGTGCAGCCAGTAGCGGTAGCGCAGCCACGCGGACGAGTCGCGCGCCGGCACGAGCGTCGCGGCGCCGTAGCGTTCGGCGAGGTACTCGACGATCGCGCCGGATTCGGCGAGCACGCGTTCGCCGTCGACGACGACGGGCGCCTTGCCGAGCGGATGGACGCGGCGCAGCGTATCGGGCGCGAGCATCGTGCGCGGATCGCGCCGGTACGCCAAGATCTCGTACGGCAGGCCGAGTTCTTCGAGCAGCCAGAGCACGCGCTGCGAACGCGAGTTGTCGAGATGATGGACGACGATCGTCATGCGGGGCATCCGCGGCGTGGGAACGCGGATGGTACGTCGGCGCCGTCCGGCGCGTCGGCGCCACGCCTTGCCGCAAGCGCGCCGGCGCGCCGGGACGAACGGCAGGTGCCGCGCCGCGTCCGGCATGCGAGGCTCGCCGCATCGCCCCAAGCGGAGTACGCCGATGCTGCGCCGGATCGTGTCCTACCTCGCCTTGGTCCTTTTCGCCACGACCGCTGCCGCCGCCGACGACCTCGCGCCCGGCGTGCGCCTGCTGCCGGGGCGCTTCGTCGCGGGCGAGCAGCCGGACGGCAACACGGTCGTGTTCGACGGCGCGGGCGGGCTCATCGTGTTCGACACCGGACGCCACGCCGCGCACACCGACGCGATCATCGACTACGCGCATGCGCGCGACCTGCCGATCGCCGCGATCTTCAACAGCCACTGGCACCTCGACCACGTCGGCGGCAACGCGCGCCTGCGCAAGGCCTATCCCGACGCGCGCGTCCATGCGAGCGGCGCGATCGAGCAGGCGATGCACGGTTTCCTCGCGAAGTACCGCGCGCAGATCGAGCCGATCCTCGCCAAGCCGGACGCCGATCCGGCGCAGAAGGCCGCGCTGCGCGAGGAACTCGCCCTGATCGACGCGGGACCCGCGTTGTATCCGGACGAACGCATCGAGCGGGCCGGCGTGCAGGCAATCGCCGGACGCCGCGTGCAGGTCGGCCTCGAGACGCGCGCAGTCACCGCGGGCGACGTCTGGCTGTTCGACCCGGCCACGCGCACGCTCGCCGCGGGCGACCTCGTGACCTTGCCGGCGCCGCTGTTCGACACGGCGTGCCCGGTGCGCTGGCAGGCCGCGCTCGGCCATCTCGCCAAGGTCGACTTCGAGCGGCTCGTGCCCGGCCACGGTGCGCCGCTCACGCGCGCGCAGTTCGCGACCTGGCGCACCGCGTTCGACCACCTGCTCGCGTGCGGCGCGAGCAAGGCGGCGAAGGATGCGTGCATAGACGGCTGGATGCGCGACGCGCAATCGCTGGTTCCCGTCGCCGACGAGAAGCTCGCTCGCGGCCTGCTCGACTACTACGTCGACAACAGCCTGCGCGGCGACGCGAAGAAGACGCGCGATCTTTGCGGCGGATGACGGTTCGCCTGTAGGCCGTCCGCGCGCCCGCGCGGCCGGCTTGCGCGGTATCGATGCCGACCGGCGTACGGTCGTGCGGCCTAGGCGCCGCGTTTCGCCCGCTTCGGGCGCGTCGCCGCAGCGGCGAGCGGCATCGCATCGGCGGCGCCGCTGTCGCGGAACGCCGCGGCTTCCGCATGCAGCCATTCGCGAAACGCCTGGAAGCCCTTGTGCCGGATCGAGCGCTCGGGATAGACCAGGTGGTGCGCGTAGCGCGCCTTCATGCGTTCGGGAAACAGCACGACGAGGCGACCACTCTCGACCAGCGGTCGCATCAGCGTCGCGCGGCCGAGGGAAACGCCCATGCCTTCGACGGTCGCGCGCTGCAAGGTGTCCGAGTCGCTGAACGTCGCGACGTAGCGTTTCGGTTCCTTGCCGCCGAATTGCTCGAACCAGCGCGGCCATGGATCGTCCGGGCTCAGCAGCGGCCACTCGCCGAGTTCCTCGAGGCGCGGTCGCGCGCGTCCGGCGAGCAGCGCCGGGCTCGCGACCGGCGTCAGCCATTCCTCGAACAAGAGTTCCGCGGTGACGCCGTCCCAATTGCCGGGTCCGTAGCGCAGCGCCCCATCGAAGCGGCCGTCGGCGAAGTCGACGCGCTCGATCGACGAATCGAGGTTGAACTCGAAATCCGGATGCTGCGCGACGAAGCGCGGCAGGCGCGGCATCAGCCAGCTCGACGCGAGCGAGGGCAGCGCGCTGATGCTGAGCACGCAGTCGCGACGCGCGCGCAGCGGCTGCAGCGCCTCGTCGATCGCGTCGAGGTGGGCGCCGACGCGCTGCAGCAGCATCGCACCTTCGGCGGTCGGCTTGAGCCCGCGCGGACCGCGCACGAACAGGGTCACGCCGAGGCGCTGTTCGAGCAGCCGCACCTGGTGGCTGAGCGCGCTCACGGTCAGGTGCAGGCGCTCGGCCGCGCGCGTCATGTTCTGCGCGCGCGCGGCCGTGACGAACACCTGCAGCGCGTTCAACGGGGCCCGATCCATCTTGAATAATCCTCAAGTCTGACTATCAAACATGTCGCTACCGCGACCGGCGGAACCCGCCTATCGTCTCGCTCACCGGGCCAATCCCGCAAGTCGTCGAGTCAGTGCCATGTTGAAGGAATTGAATGCCATCGCCGGCGGTCTCCTGGGTCTCGAGGGTTACCCCACGAAGCCGCTGTGGTCCAACGAGGGGTCGCGCCGCGAAGCCGGCGGCGAGCCCCGCCCATCCACCCGCGCGCCGGAACACCGCGCGCCCGCGGACGACGACCGCTCGCACGGCCGTCCCGCTCTGCACTGCTGAGGTCCACCATGGACATCCGTAGCCGTCCCGTTCTCGCTGCGCTGCCGCTGCTCGCCGCCGGCGTGACGATCTTCATCTGGTCGTCGGCATTCCCGGCGATCTCCTACGGCCTGCAGGCGTTCGCGCCGGCCGAGCTTGCGCTGCTGCGCTTCCTCGTCGCGTCGGCGATCTTCGCGCTGCCGGTCGCTTTCGGCTGGATCACGCTGCCGCCGCGGCGCGACTGGCCTGCGGTCGTCGTGCTCGCGCTGCTCGGCATGACCGTCTACCAGCTTTCGCTCGGCTACGCGATGACGCGCGTGCCGGCCGGTTCGGCCTCAGTGATCGTCTCGATCGCGCCGGGCGTGGTCGCCGCGCTCGCCGCGTTGCGCCTCGGCGAGACGCTCGGTGCGCGCGTGCTCGTCGGCCTCGCGATCGCGTTCGTCGGTGCGCTGTTCGTCACGTTCGGTTCGGGCCGCGCGATCCGTTTCGAGCCGATGGCGTTGCTCGTGCTCGTGGCGGTTCTCGCGACGAGCATCTACTTCGTGTTCCAGAAGCCGCTGCTGCAGCGCGCGTCGCCGATCGGTTTCACCGCGGCGAGCATCTTCGTCGGCACGCTCGGCCTGTTGCCGTTCGGCCTGCACCTGCCGGAGAAGCTCGCGCTCGCTTCCGGTGCGCAGGTCGCGAGCGCGGTCTGGCTCGGCGTCGGCCCGACCGTGCTCGGCTACATCGCGTGGAGCTTCGCGCTGTCGCGCGCGCCGGTGTCGGTCGTGTCGAGTTTCCTCTACGCGCAGCCACTCATCGCTGGCGTGCTCGCATGGCTCTGGCTCGGCCAGGTGATGGGCGTGCTCGCGATCGCGGGTGGCGCGCTCACCCTCGTCGGCGTGCTGCTGACCGTGCGCGGGGCGCCGAAGGCCGCGCCGATGCCGAAGGCGCTGCCGGCACCACGCCCGGTGTCGCCCGACCTGACCTGCGCGATCGCGCCGCATGGCCCGGCGATCCAACTGCGATGAACGAGTCCCCGCGAGGGATCGAAGCACGGGCACGCGACCGTCTGCGTGTGCTCCGTGTCTCGGGCGTCCGCCGCCGTACGGGCACCCTCTCATGCGAACAGCATCGACTGCGCCGGCGTGTCGTCGGGGTCGCAGAAGTTGGCGAGACCGACGCCGACGAGGCGATATAGCGTCGACGCCGGCAGTGCGACCTGCTCGCGCAACGCGAGCGCGATGCCGGTGAGCTCATCGACCGAGTGCGGCGGCGCCTCCGGCGTGCGGCTGCGGGTGAGGATGCGGAACTCGCGCGTCTTGAGCTTCAGCACGACGGTGCGACCGATGCGTTCGGTGCGCCGCGTCGCCGCCCAGGTGCGCGCGGCGAGGTCGCGGATCACCGGTTCGGTCGCGGCGAGCGGCACGTCCTCGGCGAACGTGTCCTCGGACGAGATCGACTGCGTCGGCCGGTCCGGCCGCACTTCGCCGTGGTCGACGCCGTGCGCGAGTTCGGACAGGCGGCGGCCGTAACGCCCGAAACGCGCCTCCAGCGCATGCGCGTCGAACGCGCGCAACTCGCCGACGGTGCGGATGCCGAGCGCGGCGAGCTTGCCGTCCATGACCTTGCCGACGCCGTGGATGCGCGCGACCGGCAGCGGCTCGAGGAAGTCCCGCACCTCGTGCGGGCGGATCACGAACAGGCCGTCGGGCTTGCGCCAGTCGGAGGCGATCTTCGCGAGGAACTTCGCCGGCGCGACGCCGGCCGATGCGGTCAGCGCGGTTTCCTCGCGGATCTGCTCGCGGATCGAACGCGCGATCGCGGTCGCGCTCGGCAAGGCCGATTTCGGTTCGGTCACGTCGAGGTAGGCCTCGTCCAGCGACAGCGGCTCGACCAGGTCGGTGTGGCGCAGCAGGATCGCGCGCACCTGCTGCGAGACGGCCTTGTAGCGCGTGAAGTCGGGTGGCACGAACACCGCGTCGGGGCAGAGCCGCTCCGCGCGCACGGCCGGCATTGCCGAACGCACGCCGTAGGTGCGGGCCTCGTAGCTCGCCGCGCAGACGACCGAGCGCGCGCCACGCCAGGCGACCACCACCGGCCGCCCGCGCAGCGACGGGTCGTCGCGCTGTTCGACCGACGCGTAGAACGCGTCCATGTCGATATGGATGAACTTGCGCACCGCGTCGCACTGCTGCGTCGAAGCGCGCGATGCTACTCCCGTGTGCCGTGGTGCGCGCGGGCCGATCGCACGGGTGCGGGCGGAGCCATCGTGCATCGTCGCGCGCGGCCTTCGCACGTCGCGTCGCGCGGCGAGGCGATCGCCGCGATCGCCCGCGCGTCGCAGCATGTCCGCCGTCGCCGGGAGGACCGAACATGCACGATCGACGCACGCGCTGCCGCGCCCATGCCTGCACCCTGCTGCTGTGGCTGTGCGCCGCCACGGCGGCGCACGCCGACTCCGTCTACCGCTGCCGCAGCCCGCGTGGCGAGATCGCCTACCAGGACCGCGCCTGCGGCGCGGGCGAGCAGCAGTCGGAGGTCGCGCTCGCTCCGCCGCCACCGACATCCGCGGCGACTCACGAACGCGTGCAGGCCGTGCGCGAGCATCCGCCGGCCGCGCCGCGCAAGGGTCGGCGGACGCGCGGCGACAGGGCAGGGCGCACCGACATGTCGTGGCAATGCCGTGCGGCCGATGGCGCGGTGTTCTACCGCCACGATGCGTGCCCGAAGTCGATCGCGCCGTCGCAGGCCGCCGCAGGCGGTGGACGGCGAGGCAAGGGTGCGCCGGCGGTCAGCGTGTCGGCCACGCCGCTGCCGCGCGCGGAAGCGTGTCGACGGCTCGCGCGCGAGCGCGGGCGCAGCGGCCGCGAGCACGACGAGGTCGTGTCGACGTACGAACGCAACGCGGGCCGCGATCCCTGTCGCGCCTACTGACGCGAACATGCCGACTCAGCCGCGCGGCGCACATGCAGGTAGGATGACGGTTCCATCCGCCATGGAGCATCGCCGATGCGTCGCCAGACTCCTGCCCTCGTGCTCGCCGCCATGCTCGCCGCCGCCTGTTCGCCGTCGCAGCCGCCGTCGACCGCGGCGCCGGGCGCTGCGCCCGCCGCGCCGGCCACGGCGCCCGCGGCCGATGCACAACAGACCAAGTCGCTCGAGCTCTACCGCACCTTGCGCAAGGAGCAGCAGTGGGAGCTCGCCGCGCCGATCGGCAAGGAGGTCGTCGACAAGTGGCCGGGCAGCGGCGCGGCGAAGGAAGTGCAGGAAACGCTCGCCGACGCGACCGCGAAGGCGACCGAGATCGCCGCGCGCCGGCGGCTCGTCGCGATGTGGAGTTACCAGGCGGGCAAGGAATCGGGCGGCGACCAGGTCACCGCATCGATCTACAGCAGCGACCTCGCCGCGGACAAGCGCGTGCGCCTGATCCTGCGCCGCCATTCGGCCTGGGGGCAGAGCGTCTACCTGTTCGGTGGCGGCAAGGGCTTCGAGTGCAAGGGCACGTGCAGCCTCGCCGCGCGGTTCGACGACAAGCCACAGAAGATCGCCGCGTACCTGCCGGACACGGGCGAGCCGGCACTGTTCATCAAGGACGACAAGGGTTTCCTGGCCAAGCTCGCCGCTACGCAGAAGCTCAGCATCGACGTCACCGAGAAGGGCAAGCCGTCGCGCACGCTCGTGTTCGAGGTCGGTGGTTACGACGCGGCGAAGTTCCCCCCGCTCGCCAGGAAAAAATAGTCGCGGGTGCGGATCGCCGTCGCTTCGGCGACGCGACCGTCCACACGTCGCAGGCGTAGGCCGGAAGACCATCGGTCGACCGGCACGTTCGACGTCGAAGCGCTTTGCCGGCCTCGCTGCGCGCACCTGGTCCACGTCCGGGGTCACGCACTCCGCGCAGCGGCAGGCGGCCACGGGCCGGATGCCCGTGGCTCGCCCGCGCGCACCTCAGATCGCCTCCGGATCGTGCGCTTCGAGCGTGACCCCGGTCGTGGCGACTTGGTAGTGCCGCTTCGACAGCACCTTGAGCTCGCCGCCGTCGGCGAGGCAGACCTTGGCGAGGCGCTCGATGTGCGCGTTCTCGTGGCTCGCGGGCTCGACGTAGACGTGGATCTCGTAGTCGTTCCCGTCGCTGCCGCGCGCGTGGTAGAGGTGCTTGAGGACCATGCCCGCCATGCCGTCGCTTCCGCGTCCGCCGGCTTTCCGAATACCGTATCCATTCTGAATGAAATTGCAGCGAACGCCGGTCCTCCGTGCGCGGCGGCGTAGACTGGCCGCCCGCCACCGCCCCCTTCGCCGGAGTTATCCCCATGAAACGTTTCGCCTGCCTGCTCGGTTTCGCCCTCGCGCTGGCCGCCGCGCCGTCGTTCGCCGACGAACCGGCCGCCACGGGTCCCGCGGTCGGCGACGCCGCGCCCGACTACCGCCTGCAGGACCAGAAGGGCGACTGGCACACGCTCGCGCAGGAGCACGGCAAGTGGACCGTGCTGTACTTCTATCCGAAGGACTTCACGCCCGGCTGCACGACCGAGGTCTGCACGTTCCGCGACGACATCGTCGCGCTGCGCAAGGCCGGTGCCGACGTCTACGGCGTCAGCCTCGACGACGTGAAGTCGCACGCCGAGTTCGCCGAGAAATACCACGTGCCGTTCCGCCTGCTGTCCGACGCCGACCAGTCGACCGCGAAGGCGTACGGCGTGCTCACGTCCAAGCTCGGCATGAGCTACGCGCGCCGCGAGACCTTCCTCATCGATCCTGCGGGCAAGGTCGCCAAGCGCTACAAGGACGTCGATCCGAAGGAAAACTCCAAGCAGGTGCTCGCCGATCTTGCCGAACTCAAGAAGAAGGCCGGCTGATCCGGCCGGCGGAGGCGCTGCCGCGAGCGCGGCGCCCCGCGTCGAGAGTTTTCCGCCGCAGGTCGCTTCGGGCTGCCGCGTGCTCGTGCTCGGCACCGTGCCGAGCCTCGCCTCGCTCGCGCTGCGCCAATCCTACGCGCATGCACAGAACCTGTTCTGGCCGTTCATGGGCCAGCTGTACGACGCCGGCCCCGAGCTTCCCTACGCCGAGCGCATCGCGCGTCTGCACGCGCGCGGCGTCGGCATCTGGGACGTGCTCGAGCGCTGCGAGCGCCGCGGCAGCCTCGACAGCGACATCGTCGTCGCGAGCGAGGTCGCCAACGACGTCCCGGGCCTGCTCGCGCGTGAACCTGCGATCGCCGCGATCGCGCTCAACGGCGCCAAGGCGCTGCAGGTGTATCGGCGCCGCATCGAGCCGGCGATCGACGCCGCGCGCCGCGCGCGCCTCGCCGTACTCGCGCTGCCGTCGACGAGCCCCGCGAACGCGTCGATCCCGCGCGCGGACAAGCTCGCGCGCTGGCGCGAACTGCTCGCATGGTCGCGCGAAGCGCCGCGTTGACGACGGTCCCGCGCCGTTCAGCTTGGCGGCGCGAGACTGCGCCCGGCCCAACACAGGAGGTTGTCCCATGAAGCACCACACACTGTCCGTACTCGCCGCCGGCCTCGCGCTGGCGCTGTTCGGTTCGGTCCAGGCGCATGCGGAATCGGCGAACCTGGACTGCAAGTTGAAGTTCTCGCTGACCGGCTGGTCGCTCATCTACAAGCACGCCGAAGGCCACGGCACGGTGAGCTGCGAGAACGGCGAATCGATGAACGTGAAGATCTCGGCCAAGGGCGGCGGCCTCACCGTCGGCAAGTCGCACATCGACAACGGCACCGGCCGCTTCACCGACGTGCACAACATCAACGACGTGCTCGGCACGTACGCGCAAGGTGATGCGAGTGCCGGCGCGGTGAAGTCGGGCACCGCCCAGCTGCTGACCAAGGGCACGGTCTCGCTCGCGCTCGCCGGTTCGGGTGAGGGCGTCGAACTCGGCGTGAGCGTCGGCGGCTTCACGATCGAGCAGACCGGCAAGATCCGCAAGTAGCGCCTCGCTGTGCATCGCCGCACACGACGGGCCGCAAGGCGCGGCCCGTCGTTGTTCGGACGAGTCGTCTCGCGTCGGTGCGCCGTGCTCGCCGCCGACGATGACGCAAGTTCACCATCGCGCACCCCGCGCGCGTATGATCGACGGAATTGCGTCGACAAGCGGGGAGTGAACCATGGTCCGTGTCGTGCTGGCCGCGATTGTCGGCGGCTTCCTCATGTTCGTCTGGGGCGCGGTGTCGCACATGGTGCTGCCGTTCGAACGCGACGCGCTCAAGCCGCTGCCGAACGAGGCCGCCGTCGTCGCGAGCCTCGGCAGCAACGTCGACCGGCCCGGCATGTACTACTTCCCCTGGCTCGACTTCGCCAACGCGACGCCGGAGCAGCAGGACGCGTGGAAGCAGCGCCTGGCCGGCGGGCCGTCCGGGCTCATGATCTACCGGCCGAACGGCGGTGAGGCGATGTCGCCGCGCCAGCTCGTCACCGAGTTCGTTTCGAACGTGTTCGCGGCGCTGTTCGGCGCACTGCTGCTCGTGCAGCTCGGTGGCGGCGTCGGTCGCCGCGTGCTGTCGATGGCCGCGATCGGCGTCGCCGCATGGCTGTCGATCTCGGTGTCGCAATGGACCTGGTACGGCTTTTCCACGTCGTTCCTGCTCGGCGACCTCGCCGACCAGTTCGGCGGATGGCTGCTCGCCGGCATCGGCATGTCGTTGCTGATCAAACCGCGGCGCGTGCGCAGCTTCTGAGTCCGCGGAGTCGACGCGGATGTGGGATCGCCTGCGGCGCCAATTCGGCGCATCGACCCTCGTCGTGGTCGTCGTGCCGCACGCTGTGCCGCTACGATGCGTCGTCGGAGCAGGTACGGACCTCGCACCGCGCCTTGGCGTCCGACGATCGTTCGCACGACTCACCAAGGGAGGAAGGTCATGTCGATAGGCAAGCGCGTGGCAGCCGAGTTCTTCGGCACGTTCTGGCTCGTGTTCGGTGGTTGCGGCAGCGCGGTCCTCGCCGCGGCGTTCCCGCTACTCGGCATCGGTTTCGCCGGCGTCGCACTCGCGTTCGGCATGACCGTGCTCACGATGGCGTACGCGGTCGGCCATGTCTCCGGCGGCCATTTCAATCCAGCGGTGTCGGTCGGCCTCGCCGCGGGCGGGCGCTTCCCGGTCGGCGACGTCGTGCCCTACGTGATCGCGCAGGTGCTCGGCGCCGTCGCCGCGGCCGCGGTGTTGTACTTCATCGCCAGCGGCAAGCCGGGCTTCGAGACCGGCGCCTTCGCGACGAACGGCTACGGCGACCTCTCGCCGGGGCACTACTCGATGCAGGCGGCGCTCGCCTGCGAAATCGTCATGACGTTCTTCTTCGTGTTCGTGATCATGGGCTCGACCCACGGCGCGGCACCGACCGGATTCGCGCCGATCGCGATCGGCTTCGCGTTGACGCTGATCCACCTCGTCAGCATCCCGGTGACGAACACGTCGGTGAATCCGGCGCGCTCGACCGGCGTGGCGTTCTTCGCGAGCACCGCGGCGACGTCGCAACTGTGGCTGTTCTGGCTCGCGCCGCTCGTCGGCGGCGCGCTCGGCGGCTTCGCCTATCGCGCGCTGTTCGGCGACGGCCGACGCTGACGCACCACGTCCGATCACCGCATCGCCGCGCGCGATGCGGTGATCGCGGGCCTCAGCCCGCTTTCGCCGGCGCGTGCCTGCGCGCGGTCCATTCCGCCTTCTTGTCCGGCTTCTTCCAGGCCTCGTAGAGGTCGATGTAGCTGCCGACGACTTCCTGGCTGCGCGGATGGTCGGGACCGTAACCGGCGGCGCCGCTGAACACGGCCCAGGCGCGGTCGAGCTCGCGTTCGGCCTCGGCGTAGCGGCCCATCGCGGTGAGCACGGTCGCGTAGCCGCGGTACATCGCCGCGCGGTACGGGTTGTCGCCGAACGCCTTCTCCGCGTTGTCGGCGACGAAGCGCGCGTGGCGTTCGGCTTCGGCGAGATCGCCGGCATCGCGCAGCATCATCGACAGGTTGCCCTCGGCCATCAGCGTGCGCGGCGCGGTGTCGCCGTACAGCTTGCGAGCGAGTTCGAGTGCGCGCAGGTAGTACGGGCGTGCCTCGTCGTAATGCTTGTCGTAGCGCAGGGCGCTACCGAGATTCATGACCACGACGAGCGTGCGTGGGTGGTCCGGGCCGTACACCTTCTCGACGACGGGCAGCAGCGGCGCCAGCAGGCGCACCGCTTCGGCCGGATGCTCGTCCTCGTTCTCGAGCACCGCGAGGCTGACCTGCGCACCGACGGTCTTGATGTCCTCGGCGCCGCGCTGCGCGCGGTACGTCGCGATGAGGCGCTGCAGCAACGGCCGCGCGTCGCCGAAGCGACCGGCGACGAAGTCGGCGATCGCGAGGCCCTGTTCGCTCTCGAGCGTCGCCTCGTCGTCGTCGCCGAAGAGCTGCTTCTGCCGCTCGATCACGCGCGCGTAGCGTGCGCGCGCGGCGTCGAGCTTGCCGGCGTCGCGCTCGATCGAGGCGAGCCGACTCTCGACGAGCAGGCGGTCGCGATCGTCGTCGGGCAGGCCGGCGACGAGTGCGAATGCGGCCTCGGCCGCGGCGAGCGCGTCCTGCGGATGGCCGGCCGCGTTGAGCCCGAGCGCGCGCTGGCTCGCGATGTCGGCGCTCTTGCCCGGCGCGAGGCCGGCCTCGCGCGCCGCGGCGACGGCGGCGTCGAAATGGCTGCCGGCGAGCGCGAACTCGCCGAGCGACGAATAGCTGCTCGCGATCGTGCGCTCGATCTCCGCGCGCACGTCCGGCTGCGCGGCCAGTTCACGGCTCGCGCGATCGGCGGCCGCATCGAGGATCGAACGCAGCAGGCGGTTGTCCATGCCGCGCGCGCGGTCCGGGTCGATGCCGGCGAGCATGCTGCGCACGAAACCGGACACGCGCTCGGCCTTGGCTGCTTCGTGGCGTGCGACCGCGAGGCCGCGCAGCGCGAGCAGCGTGCCGGCGACGAGCGCGAGCGCGACGAGCGCCGCCGCGCCGAGGCCGAGGCGGTGGCGCGCGACGAACTTGCGCGCGAGGTACCAGCGCGAGGCCGGCATCGCCTTGACCGGGCGTCGCTCGCGATAGCGCTCGAGGTCGTCGGCGAGCGCGGCAGCGGAGTCGTAGCGGTGCGTGCGGTCGCTCGCGAGCGCCTTGCGCAGGATCGCGCGCAACTCCGGCGGCAGGCGGCGCGCGGCGGCGAGCAGCGCGGCCGAATCGGGCGAGGCGTCGGCATCGGCGCCGCTGTCGATCGCCGCGAGCAGGGTCTGCTGCGGCGCGCGCGTGGAGTGGTGGGCGAGCGAGCTGAGCGCGGCCGCGTCGGTGCCGCTGAGCACCTCGTAGAGCATGACGCCGAGCGAATAGACGTCGCTGCGCGTGTCGATGCCGCGCAGCGGCTGCAGTGCCTGCTCGGGACTCATGTAGAGCGTGGTGCCGGCACGATCCGACGTCGCGGTCGACGCGGCGACGCCGTCGCCCGCGGCGGTGCCGCCGATGGCGATGCCGAAGTCGATGATCTTCGGCATCGGCGTGCCGTCGACGCGGCGCACGAGCACGTTGGCGGGCTTGAGGTCG
>NZ_JACGXL010000001.1:1208170-1391394 GCF_014138265.1 Dokdonella fugitiva | reverse complement strand
TCGGATCCGACCGACGGCAGCTGGTCCACGATGGACAACTTCCTCGTCGGCACCGCCAACTGATCCCGATCCTGGGATGAAACGCAGAGGCCTCCTTTCGGGGAGGCCTCTTTTTTTGCGGGGACGTAGCGAATGGTCGTTCGTGAGCGGATCGGCCGATACCGTCCCTGATGGATTGCGGGCCTGCGGCACGGGTCCACGCGCACCGGCGCAGTCGCGCGAAGGCAGCGCCGCGGGTGCTGCGTGCGGTGCGTCAGCCGGTGGTTTCGATGCGCTCCACGCGCTGCAGGCCGCGCGGCAGCAGCGAACCGCGCGTCGCGCGGTTGCCGCCGTACTCGACGAGGTCGTTCCATTTCAGCGTGAGCTTACGCTGGCCCGCGTACAGCGTGACTTCGCCCTGGCCTTCGGCGACGACCGCGACGCCGGCGACGCGCTCGCCGCCGGAGAGCTTCGCCTTCGGGATCTCGACGAGCTTGTTGCCCTTGCCGCCCTTGTCGAGCTCGGGCAATTCGGCGACCGAGAACATGAGCAGGTGGCCCGCGTTGGTGACGACGACGATGCGGTCGCGCGCGGAATCGGCCACGAGCGCCGGCGCGAGCACGCGTGCGTCGTCGTCCATGTTGAGGATCTGCTTGCCACCCTTCTTGTTGGCGAGCAAGGCCTCGAATTTCGTGACGAAGCCGTAGCCGAAGTCGGACGCGAGCACGAGCTTCGTCGCGGGATCGGCGATCGCGACCGCATCGAAGCGAGCGCCCGCCGGCAGCGCGAAGCGACCGGTCAGCGGCTCGCCGTTGCCGCGCGCAGACGGCAGCGTATGCGCGGGCGTGGAGTAGCTGCGCCCGGTCGAATCGATGAAGGCGGCCTGCTGCGTCGTCCGGCCCTTCGCGCTGGCGAGGAACTTGTCGCCTTCTCGATAGCCGAGCTCGCTCGCGTCGACGTCGTGACCCTTCGCCGCGCGCGCCCAGCCCTTCGTGGACAGCACCACGGTGACCGGCTCGCTCGCGACGAGCGCGGTGTCGTCGAGCGCCTGCGCGACGGCGCGCTCGACCAGCGGCGAGCGGCGCGCGTCGCCGTAATTCTTCGCATCGTCCTTGAGCTCGTCCTTGATCAGCGTCTTCAGGCGTGCCTTCGAGTTCAGGATCACGTTGATGCGTGCGCGTTCTTCCTCGAGCTGGTCGCGCTCCTCGTTGATCTTCATTTCCTCGAGCCGCGCGAGCTGGCGCAGGCGCGTCTCGAGGATGTAGTCGGCCTGCTCCTCGCTGAGCCTGAAGCGCGCGATCAGCGCGGGCTTCGGTTCCTCTTCGGCGCGGATGATGCGGATCACCTCGTCGAGGTTGAGGTAGGCGATGCGCAGGCCCTCGAGCAGGTGCAGGCGCCGTTCGACCTTGGCGAGCCGGTGCTGCAGGCGCTTGGTCACCGTGTCGGCGCGGAAGCGCAGCCATTCGGCGAGGATCTGCTTGAGGTTCTTGACCTGCGGCTTGCCGTCCAGGCCGATCATGTTGAGGTTGACGCGGTAGCTCTTCTCGAGGTCCGTCGTCGCATTGAGGTGCTGCATCATCTCGTCGAGATCGATGCGGTTGCTGCGCGGGATGAGCACGATGCGGATCGGGTTCTCGTGGTCCGATTCGTCGCGGATGTCCTCGAGCATCGGCAGCTTCTTCGCGCGCATCTGGTTCGCGATCTGCTCGACGATCTTCGACGGCGACACCTGGTACGGCAGCGCCGTGACGACGACGTTGCCGTCCTCCTTCTTCCACACCGCGCGACAGCGCACCGAACCGTTGCCGGTCGCGTACATCGCCGCAAGTTCGCTCGCCGGCGTGATGATTTCGGCCGTGCTCGGGAAATCCGGGCCTTTCACGTGTTCGCACAGTTCGGCGATGCTCGTCTCGGGCTCGTCGAGCAGGCGGATGCACGCGCTCGCGATCTCGCGCAGGTTGTGCGGCGGGATGTCGGTCGCCATGCCGACCGCGATGCCGGTGGAGCCGTTGAGCAGCACGTGCGGCACGCGCGACGGCAGCCACGACGGTTCCTTCAGCGTGCCGTCGAAGTTCGGCACCCAGTCGACCGTGCCCTGGCCGAGTTCCTCCAGCAGCAATTCGGCGATCGGCGTGAGTTTCGATTCGGTGTAGCGCATCGCCGCGAACGACTTCGGGTCTTCCTGCGAGCCGAAGTTGCCCTGGCCGTCGATGAGCGGATAGCGATACGAGAACGGCTGCGCCATCAGCACCATCGCCTCGTAGCACGCGCTGTCGCCGTGTGGATGGAACTTGCCGATCACGTCGCCGACCGTGCGCGCGGACTTCTTCGGCTTGGACGCCGCGTCGAGGCCGAGTTCGCTCATCGCGTAGACGATGCGCCGTTGCACCGGCTTCAGGCCGTCGCCGACGAAGGGCAGTGCGCGGTCGAGCACCACGTACATCGAGTAGTCGAGGTACGCGCGCTCGGCGTAATCCTTCAGCGGAATCTGTTCGTAGTTCGCTTGCAGGTTCATCGAAAATCCAGTGGAAACAACGGGTCCGGCGGTGCGCCGGCGGCTGGCCGCGCATTGTGCCGGAACGACCGCGACGCAGGTAGCGTGCGGTGCGCCGCGTTGGCGACCCGAGCCGGCGACGTGCGCCTTGCGGCGCCGCGATCACGGCGCGCGAACGAGCCTATCGCGCGCCTCCCGTCGAAACGAACGCGGCCCAGTAGTAGGGATGCGATGCGCCTGAGGACGCCAGGCGATCGGCCCGCGCGGCACGTGCCGCAGCCGCCAGCGCATCGGGCACGCCGGTCGGCGTCGCGAGTAGTTCCCGGTAGAAGTGCCGCATCAGGCCGGAGGTGGCTGAGTCGTCGACCTGCCACAGGCTCACGACCACGTTGCGAGCGCCTGCGACGCGGAACGCGCGTGCGAGGCCGAACACGCCCTCGTCGCGCGACACGGGTCCGAGTCCGCTGTCGCACGCGGCGAGCGTCACGTTTTCCACGCCGTCGAGCTTGAGCGTGGCGACTTCCGCGGCGGTGAAGATGCCGTCGTCGTGGCCGACGCCGGGCATGGGCTGGAGCACGAGTCCGCTCAGCGAGGACGCGGTCGACGACGAGGGATTGCCCGTGAGCTGCACGCCGCGCGCCAGCAGCCCGCGCGCCAGGCACGTGGACGAACCGCTGAATGCGTGCGTGGCGAAATGCAGCAGGCTGCTGGCGCCGGCGTTCCGGCGTACGGCGGCTTCGGTGGCGAAGCGGCCTTCGTAGGCGTCGATCGGCGCGGTGGCGCGCAGCGATCGCCATTCGGTACGCAGGCGTTCGATTTCGCGCGTCGCGCCGGGAAGCGCGCCGTCTGCGGCGCAACCTCCGAGCACGGCATCGCGAGGGGTGCCGGCTGGCGCGCCGACGAGCATCAGGCGTGGCGGATTGACCGCGCCGGGCGGTGTTTCGGTGAGTTCGCGTTCGTTGCCGAGCAGTTGCACGACACGCCCTCGCTCGATCCAGCCGGGCAGGGCGTACCAGGCGAGGCGATGCACTTCGCCGTCGGGCACTGCGAACACGCGGCGTGTCGCGTCCGGCAGCCCCAGCGGATCGTAGATCCGTTGCACCACGTTCGTGCCGAGCGCGAGCACGTCGCTTTCGCTCGATCGTGCATCCCGCAACAGCACGGTCCAGTCGTGGATCGCTGCCGTCGCGGCGTCGGCCGGGCCGAGGTCGACAATCCGCGGCGCATCCGCGTGCCGAAGCACGAACGCATACAGCTGCCGTGCGCGCGCCGGATGCGCGTCGTGCGGGAGCCGTGGATCGGCGATCGCGTACGCGACCAGTGCCGCGTCCGCGGGCAAGCCTTCACGCAGGCGATCGACGTCGAGCGGAACCGGCGACGATGCGTGCGCATCGATGCCGATGCGACGTGCGAGCGCGCGCTCGGCCTCGTCGAGCGCATCGGCGCGTTCGCGCAGGCGATCGGCTTCGAGCTTGCCGCCCTCGCGCGCGATCGCGGCATCGCCGTAGGCGCGGCTCGCGTCCTCCCATGTGCGCCAGGCCGCCTCGCTGGCCGCGTCGGCTCGCTGTCGCAACGCCGCGAGCCGCGTCGCCACGAGGGTCGTGACGAGCTGTCGTGCGCCGGCCTGCAGCGACCATGCGGTCGCGATGTTCGCCTGGCTCGGATGCCGTGCGGCGAGCGCGAGGACGAGATCCATCGCGCCGGCGAGATGGTCCTTGAACGCGAGCGCGTTCGCTTCGCCGAGATGGACGCCGACCTTGCGCAACAGGCGCTGGCGGCCCGTTTCGGCGACGACCGCTTCGGCGAACGCCTCCTCGTCGCGGCCGAGGCCGAGCAACGCCCGGGCGAGCGCACGATGTGCCGCGACGCCATTGGTCGCGAGCGCGTCGGCATCCGCCGGCATCGAGGCGAGGCCGTCCCGCAAGAGTGCTTGCGCGACCGCGTCGTCGCCGCGCTCGAGCGCGACGTCGGCGAGGTTGAACAGGCTCTTGGCGACCGCCGGGTGGTGATCGCCGTAGGCGCGCACGATGATGCCGCGTTCGCGTTCGAACCCGCGCTGCGCTTCGTCGTAGTGGCCGAGTTCGATCTCGCAGCCGGCGATGTTCGTCAGCGCGACCGCGATGCGCACGTTGTCGGCACCGAACTGCCGTTCGCCGAGCGCGAGCGCCTCGCGGTAGTGCGGCAGCGCCACGTCGCAGCCGCGCAGGAGCTGTTCGACGTAGCCGAGCTGGTTCAGGCGCGAAGCGAGCGTGCCGACGACCGGGGCGGTGGCCGCGCGTTCGAGCGCGAGCGCTTCGGCCAACGCGTCGCGGGCGCGCGCGAGTTCCCCGGTCTCGCGCAAAGCGTTGCCGTAGGTCACGAGCACGAAGGCGAGGCCGCGCGTGCCGCGCGGTCCCTGCGCCCGCGCCTCGCGCACGCCGCGGGCGGCATGTTCGAGCGCATCGGCGTACCGCCCGGCGAAGAACTCCGTCTGGGCGAGCGTGCCTAGCGCAGCGGTGGCCGCAAGGCTGTGTTCGCCGAACGATTCCTCCGCCCAGCGCAAGGCGAGGCGGCCTGCGTCGACCGCGTCGGCGTAGCGCCCGATGCGTTCGAGCATCGACGGGAGCGGTGCCTGCACGACCGAGCGGACCGCGCGCGCAGCGGCGTCGGCGCCGCCCGCGGCGACGACCGCGCGCTGATAGTCGCGCGCCGCGATCGCATAGTCGCCATGATTCAGCGCGATGCCGCCGAGCGCGTGATAGGCGCCGGCGAGATCTTCTCGGCGCAACGACGCGCCGTGCGCGTCGATCACGGCCTCGGCCTTGCGCGCTTCATCCTCGATCTTCGCGTATTGCCCATGCGCCGCCGCGATGCTGTCCAGGCGCAGGGTCAACCAGGCCGCGCGCGCATCTTCGCGCGCACCGTCCGACGCGTGGCAGCCGCGCGCGGCTTCGAGCACGCGCCGCTGGCGGTCGACGTCGGGCGCGTGGTAGTCGAACACCTGCACGCGCGCGATACGGTCGAGGATGGCGCAGCGCACCGTGCCCGCGCCGGGATGCGCCGCGAGCTCGCGTTCGCCGAGTGCGTACGCGTCGGCGAAGCGCTCCGCGCGGATCAACGCGAAATACGCCTCGTCGGCGGTTCGCGCGTGCACGCCGGGAGCCACGGAGAGCAGCAGCACGCACAGCGCGGCGCGCGCGTTCGTTCGGGCGCGGACGAGCATTCCGATGTCCGTCTGCCAGGATCCCGCGGAGTCGCCCATGCGCATCGCAACCCGTTTCATTCGCCCGCCGCGGTCGGTCTGGCGCTCGCTGCTGTCGGCGTCGCTCGCCGCCGGCGCCATGAATGCGCATGCGGCGATCCCGGCCTCGGAGCGCGCCGTCCTGCTCGCACTGTACGCCCAGGCGGGCGGCAGCGGGTGGGCCGACCATGCCGGCTGGGGCGGCGCTGCCGGCACCGAATGCACATGGCATCGCGTGGTCTGCGACGCCGCCGGCGACCATGTCGTGCAGCTGGCGCTGACCAGCAACCATCTCAGCGGGACCCTGCCTTCGCTCGCCGCGTTGATCCGTTTGCGAATCGCGAATTTCGACTCCAATGATCTCGGCGGTTCGATTCCCGCGCTGGCGGGCCTGGCCGAGCTCGAATCGTTCGGCGTCGAGGCGAACCACATGACCGGTTCGATTCCTCCGTTGGCGGGACTCACCCATCTCAACCACTTCAGCGCCGCCTACAACGATCTCAGCGGCCCGATTCCACCCTTGACCGGGCTGACCCAGCTGCAGCAGTTCTTCGTGCTGCAGAACCGGCTCAGCGGCCCGATGCCTACGCTCACGGGCCTCACCCACCTGTCGATCTTCAATGCGAGCGACAACCAGCTCGATGCGTTCGGCGACGTCTCCGGACTCGCCAACCTCACCTACCTGCGCGTCGAGCGCAATCGCATCGCGGGTCCGATTCCGTCGCTCGCGGGGCTGTCGAACCTGTTGCTGTTCGTCGCCGACGACAACCGCATCGAAGGGCCGCTGCCCGACCTGTCCGACCTCGTCCATCTCAGCGGGCTCGTGCTCGACCACAACGCGATCACCGGCCCGTTGCCGCCGCTCGGCGGGCTCGCCGCGCTCAACGACGTCGTGCTCGACCACAACGCGATGAGTGGGCCGATTCCCGACCCGCCGGCGCCGAACCATCTCGTCGCGGGCATTTCGACGCTGTGCCCGAACGGATTCACGCCGAGCACGCATCCGGCGACGAATGCGGCGTGGAATTCGGCCACCGGCGTATCGCCATGGAACGCGGATTGCGATCCCGACCGCATCTTCCGCGACGGCTTCGACAGCGATTGAGCCGAGCGTGGCGAACGCCGGCGTCGCGGCCCGGGTCATTCGACGCCGTCGAATCCGCCCTCGAAGATCGCGTCGGCCCGGTAGACGTATGCCATGCCGACGCGATCGGATTCCGGCGGCTGTCCGAACAGCGGCGAGCCCGGCGAACCGATGGCGAGGTAGGTTCCGTCCAATGCGAGCGATGCGCCGAAATGCGCATCCTCGTTCGGGTAGTACTCGAGGATGTAGGCGACGTAGTCCCAATGCTCGGGTGTTCCGGTGGCATGGTGGAACTGCTGCACCTGACCGTTGCCGCTCGCGGAGAACGCGAAGGCGGGCGCGCCGATGAAGGCATCGTCGCCCTGCAGCGCGATTGCGCTGCCGAACGCCGCGCCTTCCTGCTGCGTTCCGTAGACTTCGTCGGCGGCGTAAGTCGACCAGTCCGCGCCGCTGCGCCGGGCGAAGACCACCGAGCCTGCGGCAGGCGCATCGAGGGCCTTGATCCGACCGGGCACACCGAACGCGACGAGCGCGCCGTCGATCGCCGCGGCGGCGCCGAAGCGCGCGCCGGAATGCGCGGCGGCGCCGAGGTTGAAGAACCCCGCCGACGTCCATTGAAGGTCGTCTCGGCCGCGCGTGTATGCGTAGCCTTCACCGGCATTCGGCTGGCCGAGCACGCTCGTCCCCGGCGCACCGACGGCGATGCCGTAGCCGTCGAGGATGCCCGGGGGAAGCACATAGGCATGCAGGCCGACCGCGCTGCCGAAGTAGGCGTTCGATGCAGGCGTCGCGGCCCGCACGATGCCTTCGTACGACCACTCGCCCGCGGCATCGCGGACGAACGTCGCGACGGCGCCATTGTTCGTCAACGCCGGCGGGCTCGTGCGCGACTGGTGCGGCATGCCGGCGACCGCGAGCCCGCTCGCACTCACCGCCACCGATTGGCCGAGCAGGGCGCCGGCTTCGTCGGGCGTCTGCAACGGCACCGCGTTCCAGTTGCCGTCGACGAAATGGAACAGGTAGACGTTGCCCGCGAAATACCCGGCGCCGCGATGTTCGTCCGGTGCGCCGACCAGCAGCCAGTCGCCGTCGATCGCGACGGAGACGCCGTAGCCGGCGCCGGCCGACGGATTCGGCGAAGGCACGTGGTAGCGGGTCGGCGCCGGACCGGGCGCGTAGTCGTAGACGTAGGCGTCGCCGCACCTGCCGGCCAGTGGCGCAGGGCATGGCGTGTTGTAGGCGCCGATCGCGATGCGCCGGCCGGACACCGACACGGCGTCGCCGAAGGTATTGGTCCCGGTCGTCGGTACGCCGCTGACGATGCTGCCGAGAAACCAGGCATCGGCGCCGCTCTCGACAGCCGCGGGTGCAGCGGACTCGCCAGCCGGCGCGTCCGGCCCGGACGGCGCCAGCGGGAGCGCGGCGCGCGCATTCGTCGCCACCGCGATCGACGCGGCCGCGATCATGGAAACATGGAACGGAGCGGGCATGTTCGGTTCTCCGGTGGAGCGCGCGGCATCGGCGCCGCGTGCGCCCGCATCGGAATGCGTGACCGTTCGAAAGCGAACGCGCAGCCGCCGGCGCATCGCCTTCGCGTGCTGTTCAGCGCGACGGGGCGTGGACGAACGCGTAGTGCCAGACGTGGTGCGTCGGATCCTCGCGCGGAACATCCGCGAGCAGTGCACGCAAGTGCTCGCCGGTCACCAGCGACATCGGTTCGTCGCTCACGACGCGGCCGAGCGAACGCGTCGGCGTCGCCGCGATCGCGCTGTGTGGCCACGAGGCTAGGGCCGCCTCGAGTGCGGGCAATCGCTCCAGTGATGCGACGACGATGAATTCCTCACGCCCGGCACCGGGAGTGACTTCCCAGGCGAGTGCCGGATTCCGCGCGCCCCCCGGCAGCGTCACGGCTGCCGCCGGCAGCGCGCCGGTATCGCCGGCGAGCGGATAGAGGACGACGGCATTGCCCGCGGCATCCTCGTTGAGCACGTAGACGTGGCTCGAGCGATTGCTCGATACGCGCAGGCGGAGGCGATCGCCGTCGCGAACCGTGCTCGTGCCCTGGAGGGGCTCGTCGCCGTGCCCGCCGGAACGCACGAACGCGGCGTCCGCGCTCCACGCCGGAAGCAGCCATGGCCATGCCGACCCCGGCACGGCGGCCGCGAGGGCGACCGCCAGGCAACGCACGGTCCATTTCGCAAGGCGATCCATGCGTCGCGGAAGATCGCGGGACGTCGCCGCCGCGGCGAGTCCGCGCGCCACAGCGTCCGCATCGGGTCGCTGAACCGGATCGGCGTCGAGACAGCGTTCGATCAGCGCGGCTACGTCCGCTCCGAGTTCGGGACACACCGAGCGGAGCGGGGGGCGCGTACCCGCGCGCTGCGCGGCGCGCAATGCGGGTACGCCGGTGCCCGTGTAAGGCGCCGAACCCGTGAGCAACAGGTACGCCAGCACACCGAACGCGTGCACGTCGCCGTGTCGGCTTTGCGGCGCACCGTCGAGAACTTCGGGTGCGAGGTACGCCGGTGTCGCCGAAACGATGCGGCGTTCGGCGAGCAGGCGTTCTTCGCCACCGGCGCCGAAATCCATGAGCACGATGCGTCCCCCGCGTTCGCGCATCACGTTGCCGGCTTTCACGTCGCCGTGGACGAGGCCCGCCGCGTGGATCGCCGCGAGGCCGCGCGCGACGTCGCGGCCCACGCGCGTCGCTTCGCCGACGCTGAACGCGCCGTCGTCGGCGAGGATGGCGGCGAGCGTGCGGCCGTCGACGACTTCCGTCCACAAGCCGGTACGTCCTTCGTGCACGGCGCAGCCATGGCAGGCGAGCACGTTCGGATGGCGGATGCGCGCGAGCCGGCGCGCCTCGTCGAGCGTGATCCGCTTGCGGTCGCTGCCGCCGTGAGGCTCGCGTTCGAGCTTCAGCGCGACGTCGCGGTCGAGCCAAGGGTCGAAGGCCCGCCACACCTGCGCGTACGCGCCTTCGCCGATCAGTTCCAGCACCTGCAACGTGCCCCAGGTGAACAGTGGCGCCGCCCGCTTCGATGCATCGCGGCTGGCGCGGCCGCGGAATGCCGCTGCGACGTCGTCGAGCAGGCGCAGGCCCGCGAGTTCGCCGTCGTCGAGTGCATGCGTCGATTCGATTGCCGTCCATGCGGGCGGAACCCCGTCGGCGATCGCGTCCACCGCCCGGTCGAGCGGGTCGCGGTGCATCGGTTCAATCTGCCTGTGCGGCGGCGATGTGCCGGGTCATCGCCTTCAATGCGCGTGTGAGGCTCATCCGAACGGCGTCGGGGCTGGCCCCGGTCTCGACCGCGATCTCGGCATAGTCCAAGCCGAATTCGAGCCGCATGACCACCAGTTCCTGCTGCCTGCGCTCGAGCGCGGCGAGCGCCCTCTCGTAGGCGCGGATGCGCTCGTGGCCGACGAGATTGCCGACGACCGAATCGTCGTCGCCGTCGAGCGGGCACGCGTCGACGTCGACGCGGTCGTCACGGCGCCGCTGCTTGCGCAATTCGGCGCGCACTTCATTGAGCAGGATATGGCGAAGGTAGGCGAGGAAGCTGCCGCTGCCGCTCGATTCGAATTCGTGCAGGTGACGCAGCGCGCGCAGAAGGGTGACCTGCACCAGGTCGTCGGTGTCGCTGATGTCGCGCACGGCACGCGGCATGCGGCCGTGCGCCCAGCGCCGCAGCGTGGGAAGGCAGCGTTCGTACAGGCGCTGCTCGGCGCCACGGTCGCCGTCGCGAATGTCGCGAAGTAGCTCGGTGGTCGCAGCGAAGGTGGGCGCGAGGACAGCCATCCGCGCTGTTATACGCCCGCCAGGACGGTTCGGCGATTCCAATACGTTATCGCCCGATCAACGGGTGTTATCGACGCTGCGCGGCGTCGGGATCGCCGCAGGACTCCGTTCCCTACTACAGCGATCGCGATGCGGCAGCTGCGAGCACGACGACGCACCGACCTTGGAAAGGGAGAGCGAAATGAATGTGGGAGAGTGTGCCTGCGTGGGTCCGCGGATCGCGCGCGCAGGTTCGATGGCCGCGGTGCTGGCGGGCCTGCTGGCGACCTCGTCGGCGTCGGCGGCGGTGTTCTGCGTCGATTCCGAAGCGAGCGCGCAGGCTGCGCTGGACACCGCGCGGACGAACGGCCAGGCGGACTACATCAAGTTCGAGTCGGGCGTGTACGCGCTCGCCTCCGGCCTCGACTACGCGACCGGGCAGGCCGGCAGCGACCACAAGGCGCTCATCCTCAGCGGCGGATTCAACGCCGGTTGCAGCGTGCGCACCGGCTCGACGTTCCTCGACGGCCAGGAGCAGGTGCAGCCGCTGCGGTTCTCGTTCACCGGTGCGGACGTCGTCTTCGTCGACCACCTGACCCTGTTCCGCGGCATGACCGAAGCCGGTTCGCACTATGGCGGCAACATGCAGGTGTACCTGTACGACCAGGCCGGTGGCGCCAAGCTCACGATCGACTCGGTGCGCTTCCTCTACGGCAACGCCGAAACCAATACCGGCGGCCTCTACGTCACGGGTTGGGGCACCGTCGTCGTGACCAACAGCCTGTTCGCCGGCAATACCGCCGGGCAGACGCCCGCCGGCTCGATCAACCTCACCGGCCCGTTGCATTTCACCAACAACACGGTGACCGGCAATACCGCAAACGCCGCCGACGCCCGGCCGATCTTCTACGCCTACGCGCACGGCAGCTCGCACTTCTGGTTCAGCGACAACATCTTCTGGGGCAACGACAACGCGAGTTCCGACCTCTACCTCTACGACGAAGGGACGTACGACCTCGTCTCCAACGACATCGGATCGTATTCGCCCGTCCCGCTCGGCGCCGCGAGCGGAGGCAACGTGTCGGTGGATCCGCAGTTCGCCGGCTGCGGCTTCCTCTGTTTCGACAAGCCGCTCAAGCGTTCGTCGCCGCTCGTCGACGCCGGCAACGACATGCCGCCCGGCGGGCTCACCGCGACGGATGCGCTCGGCGTGCCGCGCGTGATCGGCATGCACGTCGACATGGGTGCGTACGAACTCGACCGCCTGTTCGCCGACGGGTTCGACCCGTCGATCTTCGACTAAGCGCATGCGCCCGGACGCGGAATCGCGACGGCTGCCTGTGCTCAGGGTGTTCCGCGTCCCTTCGCGATCATCCGCCGGTTCGCCGCGATCAACGCATCATCGGCGACCGCCTTGCCCTCGTGGCCGAGCTGGTAGGCGTCGTAGTGGCGCGAGCATACATTCGCGAGCGTGTCGATGACCGCGCGATGCAGCTTCGTGTAGTACGGCTGGGCGTGGTAGTGCAGGAACACCGGCACTTCGTACGGGCGGAAGCCGGGCACCATGCGCACGTGGTGCTCGGGCCGGATCAGGTGCAGCGGCACGACCGCGCGGCCGATGCCTTCGGACACCGCGTCGATGAGGCCGTAGATGTCGTCGAAGTACGCGCGCAGCATCTTCGGCACGGTCGCGCCGGTCTGGATCAGGAAGAAGCGTTCGGTGAAGTTGTCGCGCGGGTCGTGGTCGACGTAGCAGTCGTCGCGTCCTTCGTAGCGGGCCGACTCGATGAGCACGTTGCGTTCGATGCCGAGCTGCACGTTCTCGATGCCCATGCGCTCGCACTCCGACAGCGAGACGCTGAAGTCGACCTTGCCCTCGATGAGCAGGTCCTGCAGCTCGTGCACTTCGGCCTTGATGAACTGGCAGGACAGGCGCGGGTGTTCGCGCAGCAGGCCGGCGACCGCAGGGATCAGCACCGAGCGCAGGCAGGACGAGAACGAGACGAGTCGGAAGAAGCCCGACAGGCCTCCTGCGGCGCCGACGAGGCTGTCCAGCAGCTCCTCCTCCTGGCGCTCGACCGAGGTCGCGTGGCGCTGCAGGATGCGCCCGGATTCGGTCAGCTCGAGTCCGCCGCGCAGGCGCACGAACAGCACCTGACCGAGCGTTTCCTCGAGGTTCTGGATGCGCTTGGTCAGTGCCGGCTGGGTGATGTGCAGGCGCTCGGCCGCGCGCGAGAAATTCAGCTCGCGCGCGAGCGTCATGAACGATTCGATCTGCGTCGACGACAGGCGTGTTCCCATGCGCCTCCCCCGGCCATGCGGCCCAGTATAACCCTGCATTATCGCACGATCACCGCGCCTTATCGCGATAAGCCGGCGGCATCGACCGATCCACATCTTTCATTGGCGCCCCTTAGCGTGCCCGCCATCGTGGACCGAGTGCGCGCGTCGGATCCGTCGCCGGAATCCGTATCGACAAATGAGGGCGGCCGTGGCCACCCGTTCGGTCGCGCCCCGTGAGGGTGTTTCGGGTTCCCGGGAGGAGATGACATCATGAACACCATCCTGCGCCTGCTGTCGTCCGGTCTAGCGTTCGCCTCGGGGCTCGCGCTCGCCGATGGTTCGGGCACGCTCTACAACGACGGCAAGGCGATCGCGCTCAAGCATGCCTACGCGTACCGCATGCCCGATCCGTTCGACAAGGACAAGCAGATCACGCGCGTCGTGTTCGCCGACAAGCCGATCGACGCTGCCGCGCTCGCCGACGCGAGTGATCGCGACGGCGCCATCGACGACCAGCTGCGCGAAGCCACGCGCGTCGACCTCAACCTGGAAGGCGACGGCAGCGTGCAGAACGTCAACACGCACATCGGCTACTCGAGTGGTTCGCAGAGCGGCAGCGGCTGGTACACGCTTTCGCTCAAGCGCAACGACGACAAGCGCGTCGAAGGCAGCTTCCGCAGCAACGACGAAGCGGACAAGAAGAGCGGCAAGTACTACGACCTCGCCTTCGCGCTCGACTTGCCCGGTGCACCCGATCTCGGCGCCGCGCTGCCGGCGAACGGCGGCGAGCAGGGCAAGGCTTATCTCGCCTACCTGGCCGCGCTGAAGAAGGGCGACATCGACGCGCTGGCGAAATCGATGACGAAGGCGCGCGCGGACGAGCTGCTCGCGCATCGCAACGACAAGGACTTCAAGATGATGTTCGGCTTCATCCAGGGACAGGCGCTGCGCGAGCCGAAGTACGTCAAGGGCAACGGAAAGGGCGACCACGCGTCGCTCGAGTACACCGGCAAGGACGCCGACGGCAACGCGGTGACGAGCACCGTCTCGATGCTGCGCGAGGGCGGCGCCTGGAAGATGGAGAAGGAAGCTTCGAAGACCACGCTGAAGTAGGCGCAGCAGCAGACCCGCCCGCGGCGCGGGGCCGCGGGCGTTCAACGACGACGTTCCACCAACGGGAGAGGGTTCCATGAGCTGGACAGAATTGCTGTTTTCCTTCCAGGGCCGCATCGGTCGTGCGCCGTACTGGTATTTCGTGCTCGCGGTGACCGTGCTGTTCGGCGCGCTGTTCGCTTACGCGGGCGTGTCGATGTTCAATGCGGCGAGCCTCGGCGACGCGAATGCGGTTTCGCAGGGTGGCGGCGCGGCCGCGATGGCACTGCCGATCGCTTCGCTGCTGCTGTTGTGGCCGAGCCTCGCGATCAGCGCCAAGCGCTGGCACGACGTCGACAAGTCGGCATGGTGGATCCTGATCGCGCTCGTGCCGGTGGTCGGCGGGCTCATCGCGCTCGTCTTCAACGGCTTCATCGCGGGCACGCCGGGTCCGAACCGCTTCGGCAACCCGCCTGGCCGCACGCTGGCGACGGCCTGATCGAACGACGGCGACGGCCGCGGCAGTCGCGGCCGTCGCCTCAGCGCTGCGCGAGGCGCGCGCGCAGCTCGCGCGAGTAGGGAAGGGCGCTGTCGAGCAATGGCGTGACGCCGTCGCGTATCGCACGCGCCTCGTCCACCTTGCCCTGCGCCTCGAGCGCCTGTGCCAGGGCGACGTTCGCCTCGAGCATGCGCGGATGCGTCGGCGGATGCACCGCCGCGCGCAGTTCCAGGGTTTTGCGCAGCAGGGCCTCCGCCTCCCGCGACTTGCCGAGCGCGAGGTCGGCGCGGGCGAGCGCGTACGCGGCGAACGCGATCTTCGGATGATCGGCCGGATAGGCCTTCTGCGCGTAGTCGACGGCGCGGCGCGCGGTCGCCTCCGCGGTGGTCGCGTCGCCGCCGACGAGTTGCGCCTCGGCGAGGCGCGCGAGCGCGAGCGGTCGCGCGACGTCGGTGTCCGGTGCGGACGGCGGCAGTGCCGCCGCGTCGACGAGCAGCGGCAAGGCCTCGCCGGTGCGGCCCTCGATGCGCAACAGCTCGCCGAGCGACGCCTGCAGCCGCTTCAGCCGGGCCACGTCGTCGGGCTGCTGCTCCTGCTGGATCGCGATCGCCTCGCGCAGCACGCGCTCCGCGTCGTCGTCGCGACCGAGCAGCACGAGCACGTCGCCGAGGTCATTGCGCGCCCCCTGGTCGGCGAGGTTGCGTGCGCCCTGTGCCTGCTCGCCGAGCACGAGCGAGCGTCGCAAAGCGGTCTCGGCGTCGGCGAAGCGGCCGACCTGCGCATAGTCGAGCGCGAGGGCCTGGTACTGTGTCGCGAGTTCGCGCGGCGTCGAGATGCCGGGGCGCTCCGCGCGCGCGACGAGTGCCTCGCGCTGCGGCAGTGCGTCGACGTAGCGGCCGCGGCGCTCGACCATCGTCAGCAGGTTGCGCTCGGCCGAGATGGTCTTCTGGTGGTTCTCGCCGACGAGCTTGCGGAAGATGCGTACCGCATCGCGCAGCGCGTCCTCGGCGGCGGCGAGCCCTTCCTTGCGCCAGGCGAGCACGAGCGCGAGTTCGTTGAGCGCGTGCGCGACCTCGAAGCCGTCGTCGCCGTACACCGCGCGGTAGCCTTCCACGCCCTTGCGCGACGCGCGTTCCGCTTCGTCGAGTTCGCCGCGCGTGGCGAGCGTGTAACCGAACAGCAGCCAGAGTTCGGCGACCGAGTCGTCGTGATCGCCGAGCGCGGCGCTGTCGCGCGCGACCGCCTCGCGCAGGAACTTCTCGGTCTCCGCCGCATCGCCCTTGCCGTCGAGCGCCTGTGCGATCGAGATGTCGACCTCGGCGATCGTCTTCGCCTCGGTGCCTGGTTCGCTGCGGTAGAGCGCGAGGCTCTCGCGCGCGTGCGCGAGCGCATCGTCGAACTGCGCCAGCACCGCTTCCCACTGGGTGAGTGCGAGCAGCACGCGCGCTCGCACGCTGCCGGGCATCGACGGCGCCGCCACCAGGGCGCGCGCGCGCTGCAGGGCGCGCCCGGCGCTGTCGGTGTCGCTGAGGCTAAGGTAGAGCTCGCCGAGCTGGGCGAGCACCTCGGCTTGCAGGTCGGGCTGGCCGGCGAAGCCGTCGGCGAGGTGTTCGCCCTTCTCGAGCAACTGGTGCGGCGTGATCGGCGCGCCGCCGTTCTCGTCGGGACTCGCCTGGCGGATCACGTCGGAGAGGAATTGCTGCATCGCCTCGGCGCGGCGTGCCTGCGCGAGCGCGCGCTCGGCCTCGTCGGCGCGCGCGCGCGCCTGCCACAGCGCGACTGCGGTCAGGGCGAGCAACGCGAGCAGGGCGACGGCGGCGGTCGACACCGCCAGGCGGTTGCGCCGCACGAACCGGCCGACCGTGTAGGCGAGTCCCGGGCGCGCGAGCGTGAGCGGGCGATGCTCGAGCCAGCGCGCGAGATCCTCGCGCAGCAGCGCGACCGATCCGTAGCGCCGCTCCGGCGACGGCTCGAGCGCGTGCGCGATGATGCGGCCGAGGTCGCCGCGCAGCAGGCGTGCGACCGTCTTGCCGCCGTCGCGCGCAGCCGGCGCCGCGCGTGTGTCGGCGTTCGCCTGGCGCGCGAGTTCGGCGGTCGTCCAGTCGGTCGTGCGCTCGCGCGCCGCGGTCGGCAAGCGGCAGCCGACGACGAGTTCGTACAGCAGCAGGCCGAGCGCGTACACGTCGGTCGCCGTGGTGACGCGATCGCCGCGCAGCTGTTCCGGCGCCGCGTATTCCGGCGTGAACACGCGCGTCGCCGGCGTCTTCTCGTCGCTCGGATCGAGCACCTGGGCGATGCCGAAGTCGAGCAGCTTGGCCACGCCCGCGTGGCTGACGTAGACGTTGGACGGCTTGAGGTCGCGGTGCACGACGAGTTGCGCGTGCGCGTGCGCGACCGCGGCGCAGACCTGGTCGAGCAGCGCGACGCGCGCACGCACGTCGAGCGCGTGTCGCGCGCAGAAGTCGAGCAGGGGTTCGCCGTCGACGTACTCCATCGCGAGCCAGGCGCGGCCGCCGTCGGTGCCGGCGTCGACGAACGCGGTGATGTTCGGATGCGCGAGCGCGGCGAGGATGCGCCGCTCGCGCGCGGCGAGGCGCGGTGCCGATGCGACGCGATCGAGCAGCTTCAGCGCGACGCGCTGGGTGAAGTCGGCGCCGCTGCGTTCGGCGAGGTAGACCGTGCCCATGCCGCCTTCGCCGAGACGGCTCAGCAGGCGGAACGGGCCGACGGCCGCGGGCATCTGTTCGTCGGTGCCGAACAGGCGGTCGAAGCCTTCGGGCAGGCGCTCGGTCGACGCGGCCGCGCCGTCGAGCAGCGTGCGCGCCGCGCGCGCGAGCGCATCGTCGACGGCGGCGACGCGTTCGATCTCGCGATCGCGCTCGGGCGCGTCGAGCGCTTCCAGCCGGGCCAGCAGGTCGCGTACTTCGCGCCAGCGTTCGGGCGCGAACAGCGGCTCGCCGGCAGGCGTGCTCACGGCGAGCCGCCGAGCGCGAGCCGCAGGTAGTTGCGCGCGAGGTCGAGATCGCGATGCACGGTGCGCTCGGTCACGCCGCGCAGGTCGGCGATCTGCTTCGCGGTGAGCCCGCCGAACATGCGCCAGGCGAACGTCTCGGCGAGTTCGGCGTCCTGGCGTTCGAGTACGCCGAGCGCCTGGTCGAGCGCGAGCGCGCGTTGCGCGTCGGCATGCATGTCGGGCAGGCCGTCGTCGAGCTCGGTGCGGACGAGGTCGCCGCCGCGCTTCTCGGCGAGCCGCTCGCGCGCGTAATCGACCACGGTCTGGCGCATCGCGCGCGCGGCTAGGTTGAAGAAATGGCGGCGGTCGTTGATCGAGTCGAGCCGGCCGCGCGCGAGCTTGATGAAGGCTTCGTTGACGAGCGCGGTCGGTGTCAGCGTGGCCTGCGCGCCGGCGCGGCCGAGCTGGCGCGCGGCGATGCGGCGCAATTCGGCGTAGATCTCGGCGTAGGCGCGGCCGCCCGCCTCGCGATCGCCGCTGCCGGCCGCGCGCAGCCATTCAGTGAGCGGCGCCTGATCGGTCACGCGGTCCTCCGGCCCCTGCGCGCGTTCGCGCGCCCTTGGCTCGGCAGCATAGCGCATGGCAGCGGCCGGAACGCAGCCGCGTCGGGAATCGTGCCGCAATCCGTTTCCTCGATCAGGCCCCCGCAGAGTCCGCGACCATGAGTACCGTCCCGTACGCCCGTCGGCTCCTGATCCTGCCGGCATGGCTCGTCGCATGCCTGTTGCTCGCGGCCGCGATGCCGGTGCGGGCGGACGAGCATTGCGTGGGCAGCGTGTCCGAGCTGCAGGCGGCGCTGAACGAGGCGGCCGACCCCGCCAACGACGAGGCGACGACGACGGTGCACCTGAAGCAGGGCACCTACCACATCGGCACGACCTCGCTCGTCGGCAACCATGCCCACGAGTTCAACGAGCTGCTCCTGCTGGGCGGCTACAACAGCGACTGCTCGGTGCGCACGGTCAATCCGGACAACACCGTGTTCGACGCCGACGGCGCCGGCATCGTGCACATCGATCCGCTGCACGACCTGTGGATCGAGGGTATCGCGTTCCGCAACATCGGCCCGCCGTTCAACGAAGTGCTGGTCATTCCCGCCGACGACGACGTCATCGTGCGCATCCGCAACGATGCGTTCATCGGTACCAAGGCGGACGTCTACGGCGCGAACGTCTCGGGCGTGCACCTGCGCTTCGTCAACAACCGGGTCAGCGCGATGCCAGCGGACGGCTATTCCGCGGTGGAAATCCTCGGCGTCGATTCGGCACGCGTGATCGGCAACACGATCAGCGGCAACGCCAGCGTCCACGGCATGCTGATCTGCACCAGTTCCGGCGTGCAACTGATCGACAACATCGGCTGGAACAACAACGGCGACGATTTCCGCGTCATCGACGATTGCAGCAACGGCGACAACGAACCCGGCGACGCGCTGTTCAAGTACAACGTGTACCAGGACGTCACCTTGCACGAGATCGCCGGCTCGGGCAGCAACCTGCCCGACGCCGATCCGCTGTTCGTGAATGCGGCCGGCGGCAACTTCCGCCTGCAGGCCGCCTCGCCTGCGGTGAACAGCGGCGTGGCCGACAGCTACATGGCCGACGTGGACCTCGATGGCCACGCGCGCGTCATCGGCTCGGCGGTCGATCGCGGTGCGTACGAGGCACAGGTCGACGACACGATCCCGGCGACGCGGACGGTGACCAACACGAACGACAGCGGCGCGGGTTCACTGCGCCAGGCGATCCTCGATGCGAACGCGAACCCGGACTATTCGTTCATCACGTTCGACATACCCGGTGCCTGTCCGCAGGTGATCTCCCTCGCCAGTGCGTTGCCGTCGATCACGCAGGGCGTGCGCATCGACGCCTGGAGCCAGCCGGGCAGCCGTTCCAACACGAATACGACGGGCGACAATGCAATGCGCTGCGTGATCCTCGAAGGCAACGGCGTGATCGCCACGGGTCTCGATTTCGCCGGAACCGCGTCGACCCAGTTCTGGCTGCAGGGCATCGCCATCGGCGGCTTCACCGGTTCCGGCCTGCGCCTGGGCGGTGGTACCGACGACCTCGTCTGGGGCAACCAGTTCGGCGGCAAGGTCGGCGCGACGACCGTGCCCGGCAACGGCAACGGCATCGCCCTGACGATGGTCGCGACGTCCGCGTCGATCGGCGGCGACGCGCCGGTGCAGCGCAACGTCGTCGCCGGCTCGAGCGGCAACGGCATCTCGATCGGTTCGATCAGCTTCTTCTCCTCGACCGGCAACGAGATCGTCAACAACCTGATCGGCACCTTCGGCAGCGAAACGGCCGCCGCCGGCAACGGCACCGGCATCCGCATCACCACCAGCGGCAACGTCGTGCGCGACAACGTCATCGTCAACAGCGCGAGCGACGGCGTCATGCTGTCGGGCGCGGGCGCGAACGGCAACACGATCGAGCACAACCGGATCGGCCGTACCGACCACCTGTGCATATCGATTCCGGTGCCGCATTGCTTCTCGGACCTCGCGCCGAACCAGCGCCATGGCCTGCGCGTCGAGAACGACGCGCACGACAACATCGTGTCGGCCAACTCGGTCTGGAACAGCGGCAACATGGGCATCTCGGTCGGCGGCAGCGGCAAGGGCAACCGCCTGTCGGCGAACTCCGTGTATGCCAGCGCATTCTACGGCATCGACCTCGACGGCTCCGGCCTCAACGACAACGACGCCGATGCGAACGCCGCGAACCTGCCGAACCGTGGCCTCAACTACCCGACCATCTTGCGTGCCTACGGCGGCAAGCGCACCGGCTGGGTCGAAGGCTCGCTCGATTCGATCGCCGATTCGTACCTGATCCAGGTGTTCACGTCGGCGGCGGCGGACAACGAGCCGAACGGGGAAGGCGAGGTCTACCTGCGCAGCGGCATCGCGTCGATCTTCAGTGCGCCGGCAGGGCAGAACGGCCACACGACGTTCCGCATCGCGTTCAACAGCCCGACCGTGGCGCTCGCCGGTCGCCGCCTTGCACTCACGGCCATCGATTCCGCCGGCAACACGTCGGAATTCTCGTTCAGCGCGCCCTACCTGTGCGACGTGATCTTCAGGAACGGCGTGGACGACGCGGAGAACGAAACCTGTGCGCAATGAACCCGTGGGACGACGCGAGCGATCGGCGGCGATCGCATTCGCCATGCTGCTGGGTGCGACGGGCCCCGTGGACGCCGCGATGTTCAGCGTCGCCAACGTCGCCGACAGCGGCCCGGGTTCGCTGCGCCAGGCGGTCACCGACGCGAACGCCGCGGGCGGCAGCAACACGATCACGTTCGCGATCCCGGGTACGGGCCCGCATGTGATCGCGCTCGCGAGCGTGTTGCCGACGATCACTGGCACGCTGACCGTCGACGGCTACAGCCAGCCGGGCAGCGCACCGAACACCCATGCGCCCGAGCAGGGCGGCCTCGATGCGCAGCTGATGATCGAGCTCGTCGGCAACGGCAACTACGGCTTCGCGATCCAGGGCGGATCGACCGCGCTGACGGTGCAAGGCATCGCGATGCACGGATTCGGCGACGCGATCGTCGGCAACAACGGCGGGCCCGACGCTTCGCACCTGACGCTGTACGGCAACTACATCGGCACGCAGGTCGACGGCAGCGCATTGCCGCCGGTCGGCAACAACGGTAGCGCGGTGCGCTGCGGCTTCAGCAGCGCGCAGATCGGCGGCACGTTGCCGTGGCAGCGCAACCTGCTGTCCGGCAATGGCGGCGCCGGCGTGTTCACGAATGGACCGGTCGTGATCGAAGGCAACCTCATCGGCACCGACGCCGGCGGCACGCTCGCGATACCGAACGGCAGCGCGAACAACTGGGGTGGCATCATCGTCGGTTCGCGCACGGGAGTGCGCATCGGCGGCGCCGACGCGGCCGCGCGCAACGTGATCTCGGGCAACCGGCCGCTCGGCATCGGCCTGTGGGCAGGCTTCGGCCCCGGTGGCCCGGTCGGCGCGTTCGAGATCAAGGGCAACTACATCGGCAGCGACTGGAGCGGCCAGCAGCCGCTGCCGAACGGCTTCGAGCAGCCGAACGCGGCGCAGTCGGGCGGCGGCATCCAGGTGCAGGGCGGCGACGGCAGTGCGCTGCCGATCGGCGGGTTCGGCGACGGCGAAGCGAACCTCATCGCGTTCAACGCGGGCGCGGGCATCATCGCCGGCACGAATTCGGCGCTCGAGGCCTTCGACAGCCGCGCGAACCGCGTCCACCACAACCGCGGCGTCGGCCGGGCGAACCTCGACATCGGCGCGCCGGGGCCGACGCCGAACGATGCGGGCGACGCCGATACCGGCAGCAACGGCGTGCAGAACGCGCCGGAGATCATCTCCGCGAGCCAGAGCGGCAACCAGCTCACGGTCACCTATCGCGTGGACAGCACGACCGCGAACGCCGCCTATCCGCTGCGCATCGATTTCCATGCCGACATCGCCGGCGGCGCCGGCGCGTGGCTGACCCAGGACAGCTATCCCGCGGCGAGCGCGCAGCAGGATCGCACGATCACGCTGCTCGTTCCCGCGGGCGTGAGCGCGATCCCGTTCGTCGCGACCGCGACCGACGCGGGTGGACGCACGAGCGAACTGTCGCCCGCGTTCGACGTGATCTTCGAGGACGGCTTCGAGTGACCGCGCGTCAGCGCGGCGCGCGATAGCCGCCGCGCACGCCGCGCGGCGACAGCACGAGCTGCCAGAGCTGGTTGCGGCGCGCGCGGAACGTCGCCGCCGACGCCGACAGGTAGTAGCGCCACATGCGGCGGAAGCGCTCGTCGTAGCGTGCTTGCAGGCGCGGCCACGCCGCGTCGAAGTTCGCGCGCCAGGCCATCAGCGTGCGGTCGTAGTCGGCGCCGAAGTTGTGCCAGTCCTCGATCACGAACAGGTCCTCGACGGCCTGGGTGATCTGCGCGGCCGACGGGATCATCGAGTTCGGGAAGATGTAGCGCTCGATCCATGGATCGGTGTGGTTGGTCGACACGTTCGAGCCGATCGTGTGCAGCACGAACAGGCCGTCGTCGGCGAGGCAGCGGCGCGCGACCTCGAAGTAGCTGCGGTAGTTCTTCACGCCGACGTGCTCGAACATGCCGATCGAGAAGATGCGGTCGAAGCGTTCGTCGAGTTCGTGGTAGTCCTGCACGCGGATCTCGATCGGCAGGCCCGCGCAGATCGTCGCCGCCAGCTCGGCCTGTTCCTGCGAGATCGTCACGCCGACGCCGCCGACGCCGTAGCGGTCGGCAGCGTACCTGAGCGCTTCGCCCCAGCCGCAACCGATGTCCAGCACGCGCATGCCGCGCTCGACGCGCAGCTTGCGCAAGACGAGGTCGAGCTTGGCCAGCTGCGCGGCGTCGAGGCCGCTCGCCTCGGTCCAGTAGCCGCAGCTGTAGACGAGGCGCCGACCGAGCATGGCGCGGAACAGGTCGTTGCCGAGGTCGTAGTGCCGTTCGCCGACTTCGTATGCGCGCTTGCCGCGCTGCGGGTTGGCGATGCGCGCCTTGAGGAACAGCCAGGCGTCGTCGAGCGTGCCGACGCGTTCGTCCAGGCGTGCATCGATCAGGCGGAACAGGAAGCCGTCGAGCGAATCGGCGTCCCACCAGCCGTCCATGTACGCCTCGCCGAGGCCGAGCGAGCCGTGGGCGAGCACGCGCGCGTAGAAGCGGTCGTCGTGCACGCGCAGGTCGGTGGGCGAGGCGCCGCCGACGTGCACGCCGGCGGCTTCCAGCAGGGAAGCGATGCGTTGCTGCGCGCGGGCGGTACTCATGCGTCGGATGCAGGCGGACGGGTTACGACGCGGAATCAGGACATGCCGCGCCTGAATCAAGTCCGACCGGCAGCGGGCGTCAACCGCGCAGGAACAGCCGCACGAGTCCGAAGCCGGCCAGGGTCATCGCGATCGAGCCGGCCACGTGCGCGCCGATGATCGCTGCGGTCCAGCCCCACTGCGCGCGCAGCATGAGGCTCGTGGTCTCGGCCGAGAACGAGGAGAACGTCGTCAACCCGCCGAGGAAGCCGGTCGTGACCGCGAGGCGCCAGGCGAGCGGCACGCTGTCGAAATGCGCGAACAGCCCCATCGCGACGCCCATGATCAGGCCGCCGACGAGATTCGCCGCGAGGGTGCCGAGAGGGATGTGCGGCAGCAGCGGGTTCAGCGCGAGGCCGAGCAGCCAGCGCACGATCGCACCCGCGAAGGCTCCGAAGCCGACGGCGAACACGGAAACGGCATTCATGGGCCTGCGGGACTCCCGGTGCTGGCATGCATGGGCGCCGCGAATCGTAGCAGGCGATGCGCGGGCGGACCTGCGTCTCGGTCCCCGGGCGAGGTGCTTGCGTCCTTGGGCGCATACCGGTGTAATCCCGCGATCGCCCGTTCCGCCTGCGGGTGTACTGCAATCCATCCGCAGCAGGAACCCTCGGCGGGCGCGTCACGGGGCGCGTACTCACCTGGACTCCTTCCGCTCGAACCACTGGGGAAATCATGCGAGTTTGCAATCTGCTGCGGGCCTTCACCGGGCTCGCCGTACTCCTTTCATTGGCCATGCCGGCCGCCGTGCACGCGCGCATCGTCACGATCGACATCAATCAGGCCAAGGGCGTCGACGCGAGCGTCGACTACGCGCGCCTGGTCCAGTACGGTCCCTGGGACGACCGCAACTACGCGTTGACCGCGGCCGATCTCGCCTACCTGCCCAAGGAAGAAACCGAGGCGCGTGATCCGCTGCCTGCGTTCTATCGCGTGTGGGCGCGCAAGGCGGCGATCGCCGAGGGCCATCCGCTGCCGACCAGCGGGGCCGCGCAGTATCCGCGCAAGGCCGTCAACGTCTTCCTGTCGAAGTTCGGCGGCCTCCAGATCGACGGCAAGGTCTATCGTGCCATCACCCGCCTCGACGACGGCAAGTTCGAGGTCTACGACGAGGAAGAGCTCGAGGAGATGAGCGCGACGTGGCCGCGCTTCGTGAGCGGCGAGGTCAAGATCACGCCGCCCGGCTACGAAGAAACCGCGATCGCGGTCAATCCGGTCAATACCGACATCGTGATCGCCGGCAGCAACGGCACCGGTTCCAACCAGGTCATGTGGCGCTCGACCAACGGCGGCGCGAACTGGACCGGACCGATCAACCTGCCGAGCAATTCCTTCTGCGATCCCTCGGTCGGCTGGTCCACCGACGGCCAGACGGCCTACACCACGTCGCTGCTGGACAGTGGCACAGCGGGCGGCGCGATCTACCGTTCGACCGACGCCGGCGTCACCTGGACCCAGGGCGCGTCTTTCGGCAACGGCAGCAACTCCGACAAGGAATACCTGCACGTCGATTCCGCCACCACGTCGCCGTACAAGGACAACCTCTACGTCTCCTGGCACGAGAACAACGTGCAGAAGTTCGTGCGCTCCACGGACAAGGGTGCGACCTTCGGTCCGACGTTGACGATCGATTCCGGCTTCGTCGGCATCGGCAGCGACATCGCCAGCGACAAGGACGGCAACGTCTACTATTTCTTCCCGACCTCGAGCGGCGCCCGCCAGATCCGCGTGGCGAAATCGACCAATGGCGGCACCTCGTTCGCGGCCGGCGCGAAGGTGGCCGACACGAAGGCGCAGTTCGACTTCCCGCTGCCGTCGATGCCGTCGCGCAGGGCGTTCATCTACGTCTCGGCCGATGCGGATCTTTCCAACGGCCCGTACGCCAACAGCATCTACGTCGCGTGGCCCGATACCTACGACACCGAGAATGAAAGCAGCGCGACCGCGAACCATGCGCGCGTGCAGGTCGCGTATTCGCGCGACGGTGGCGCGACGTGGACCACGACGACGCCGCATCCGACGACGGACCAGTCGACCGTCGACCGTTACCAGGAATGGTTGAAGGTCGACCAGTGGGGCCGCGTGCACGTGATGTACTACGACACGCGCAACAGCGCCAATCGCACCGGCGTCGACGTCTACTACTCCGTCTCGCTCGACGGCGCGCAGACGTGGCAGCCGCCGCGCCGCCTCACGACCGTGACGTCGCCGAAGATCAACACGTCGATGGAGTGGGGCGACTACAACGGCATGGACATGGCGATGAACGACATCATCGCCATCTATACCGACAACCGCCTGTCCAACGGCGGCGAGGTCTGGGCCGTCGGCGGCTTCGCCGACTCGCCGGCACCGGACTACAGCATCGGCCTGCCGAACACGACCCAGTACGTCTGCGCCGGCAACGCGATCAACCCGATCTCGGCCTCGGTGAGCTCGCTCGGCGGTTACGCCGGCACGGTCACGCTGAGCCTGCCGGGTCTCGATACGTCCGCGTTCACGGGCGGCCTGTTCGCGCCGAATCCGGTCACGCCGCCGACGAACGGCAGCACGACGTCGATGCTGACGCTCGGCACCCAGCCGGGTGCGGCCGCGGGCAGCTACACGGTCACCGTGCACGGCACCGACAACCAGGTGCCTGCGGTCGCCAACGACGCGACGTTCGACGTGCAGATCGCATCCGGCCAGCCGGGCGTGCCGTCGCCGACGCTGCCTGCCGATGGTTCCACGGGTACGCCTCGCCAGCCGGTCTTCAGCTGGAGCGCGGACCCCGCCGCGGTCGGCTACACGATCGAGATCGCGACCGACGCCGGCTTCACGGCGATCGTCGATACCGGCACGCCGAGCGCGGCGACCTACACGCCCGCGACCGCGCTGCAGCCGCAGACGACCTACTACTGGCGCGTGCGTTCGAACAGCCCGTGCGGCAACAGCAGCACGTCGCAGGTGTTCTCGTTCACGACCGGCGTCACGTTCCCCGAGCCGTACTGCAGCGTCTCCTTCCCGAGCAACGTCGAACCGATCACGCACGTGCTCGTCGCCGCCATCGACAAGACCAGCAGCCCGGTCGTCAACGGCACGCCGGCGCTCGAGGACTTCACCGCGACGGTCGGCAATGTCGCGGCCGGTTCGAATGCGTCGATCAAGGTCGAAGGCAACACCGACGGCAACTACACGACCTACATCGCCGCCTACGTCGACTGGAACCACAACGGCACGTTCGACGCGGGTGAAGGCACCAACGTCGGTTCGATCACCAACTCGACCGGCACCGACGGCAAGCAGGCGATCGGTACGATCGCGGTGCCCGCGGGTGCGCTTGCCGGCGCCACGCGCATGCGCGTCATCAAGAAGTACGCGACGTCGGCGGTCTACCCGGGTGCCTGCAACACCGACGGCTACGGCCAGGCGGAGGACTACACGATCACGGTCGGCGGCACGCCGAGCTACACGGTCGGCGGCAGCGTCGGCGGCCTGACCGGCAGCGGCCTCGTGCTCTCGCTCAACGCGGGCGCGCAGACCCTGCCCGTCGCGGCGAACGGCGCGTTCACGTTCCCGACCGGCCTCGCCAACGGCGCGGCGTACGCGGTCACGATCGGCACGCAGCCGAGCGGCCAGACCTGCTCGGTCGCCAACGGCAGCGGCACGATCAGCGGCGCGAACGTCACCAACGTCGCGGTCACCTGCGCGGCGACGCCGACCTACACGATCGGCGGCACCGTCAGCGGCCTGTCCGGCGCGGGCCTCGTGCTCTCGCTCAATGCAGGTTCGCAGACCCTGCCGGTGTCCACCAACGGTGCGTTCATGTTCCCGACTTCGGTCGCGAATGGGACCGCGTACGCGGTGGCCGTCGGCACGCAGCCGGCCGGCCAGACCTGCACGGTCGCCAACGGCAGCGGCACGGTCGCGGGCGCGAACGTGGCGAACGTGGCCGTGGGCTGCATCGACGACGTGAGCGACTCGATCTTCGTCGACGGCTTCGATCTGCCGTAAGCCTTGCGCGACGATGGCATCGAAGGGCCGGTCCTGCGGGACCGGCCCTTTTTTTTGCGATGTAGCGACCGCGCACTCCCGGTGGCACGGGCTTCGCTGTAGCATGCCCGGCCGCCTTGCCCACGCACATGACGATCGCGACAACACCCCGCCGACGCCTGCTCGCGCCGTTGCTCGCCGCGCTGGCGATGTTCGGCCCGTTCTCGATCGACACGATCTTCCCGGCATTCCCGGCGATCGAGGCGGAGCTGCACGCGAGTCCATTCGCGATGCAGCAGACGATCAGCGTGTACATGATCGCGTACGCGCTGATGTCGCTGCTGCACGGTCCGTTCTCCGACGCGCTGGGCCGGCGCCGCGTGATCCTCGCCGGTGTCGTCGTGTTCGTGGTCGCCTCGATCGGTTGCGCGCTGTCGGGTTCGATCGGCGCACTGCTCGCGTTCCGTGCGCTGCAGGGCATGTCCGCGGGCGCCGGCCTCATCGTCGGCCGCGCGATCATCCGCGACTGCTTCGAGGGCGTCGAGGCGCAGAAGCTGATGTCGACGGTGTCGATGATCTTCGGCATCGCACCGGCGATCGCACCGATCGTCGGCGGCTGGGTCATCGCGTTCGCGCGCTGGCCGACGATCTTCTGGCTGCTCGCCGCGTTCGCGTTCGCGCTCTGGCTCGCCTGTATCGCCTGGTTGCCGGAGACGCATCCGCGCGAGCGCCGCGTGTCGCTGTCGCTGCGCGAGCTCGCGACGACCTATCGCCTGATCGGTCGCGACCGCGCATTCGTGCCGCTCGCGCTCGCCGGCTCGCTCAACTTCAATGCACTGTGGGTGTACATCTCGTCGGCGCCGGTGTTCGTGCTCGACCTGCTCCGGCTCGATGCGCAGCATTTCGCCTGGCTGTTCGTGCCGGCGATCAGCGGCATGATGACCGGCGCGTTCCTTTCCGGGCGCGTCGCAGGACGGCTCGCGCCAGCGACGACGGTGCGCCTCGGCTACGCGATCATGCTCGCCGCGGCCGTGCTCAACGTGCTGCTCGCGTGGCTGCTGCCGCAACCGCGCGTGCCGTGGTCGGTGATCCCGATCGGCCTGCACGCGATCGGCATCGGCATGAACTTCCCGACGCTCACGCTGCTCTTGCTCGACCGGTTCCCGCACCATCGCGGTGCGGTGTCGTCGGTGCAGGCGTTCATCAGCCTGGTCATCAGCGCGACGATCGCCGGCGCGCTCGCGCCGGTGCTGTCGGCGAGCCCGCTGCGACTCGCGCTCGGCGCGCTGCTGTCGACGACGCTCGGCTTCGCCGGCTGGCTCGCCTATCGCGCGATCACGCGGCACGAGCGCGCGACCGGCGCCGTCGCCTAGCCCCCGCGTGCGGGCCGGGCACGGAGCGTGCCCGGCCCGCCCCCGCTCATGGACCGTCGAAGCCGTCGCTGAAGATCGTGTCGAGGCGCAGCAGGAACGCACCACGACCATGCGTGCATGCGAGCATGTTGCCGGTGTGCGCGTTCGCCTTGATGTCGAACACCGCGACGTTGGGCATGCCCTCGTTGTACGGGATCCAGGTCGCGCCGCCGTCGATCGACAGATAGACGCCGATGTCGGTGCCCGCCCACACCTGGCCGGCGAAGTTGGGATCGAAGGCGATCGAATTGACCGGGATGTCGGGCAGGCCGTTGGATGCGTCGCTCCAGGTCTGGCCGCCGTCGGTCGACTTGCGCACGTTGTGCGCGGGCAATGCCCCGGTGAAACCCGCGCGCGACTGGAACATGACGTTCGGGTCACGCGGGTCGATCGCGATGTCGGACACGTACTGGGCGATCACCGCCGGCGTCGCGTCGGTTTCGCCGAAGCTCGCGCCGCCGTCGATCGAGCGCCAGAACCGCCCGTTGCTCGTGCCGACGAACAGCACGCTCGCGGGTTGGCCCGGTACGACGTTGGCGACGGTCTCGATCGCGCTGATCGCCCCGGGCGCGCTCGACGGCGGCACCGGCGGCGCGAACGGCGCACCACCGTTGAGCAGCGTGTAGACGATGCTGCTCGGGGTCGCGGCGACGGCGTTGGCGAAGAACTGCGGCGCGACGTACAGGTGGTCGGTGCCGAAGTAGAGCGTGTCGGTGACACCGTGGTCGAGCGCCATCGGCGCGTAGAACAGCATGTTGTCGGAGAGGTTGATGCCGTTGTTCCAACCCGAATACGAGCCCGCGAACCAGAGATAGTCGTTCGGCACCGAGGCGACGCCATTGAGCGCGACGGCGGCGCCGACGAGGTTGTTGGTCTGGTTGAAATACGTGTGCGCGACCTGGTTCGGCGTGTTCGGGTCGATCAGCGCGAAGCCGCCGTCGCCGTCGTCGCTGTGGCTCCACCCGTTCGTGCCGAGCCAGCTGTCGGTGCCGTTGTCCTGCGTGCCGCCGAACGCCTGCGTCGGATCGGTCGGATGCAGGTCGCACTGCTGGAACTGGGTCAGTTGCAGGTTGCTGTTGACGCTCGTCCAGTGGTCGCCGCTGTCGTCGGAGCGGAACACGCCGCCGTCGTTGCCGACCCAGATGCGGGCCGGTTGGCCGGGCCACGACGTGATCGCGTGCATGTCGGCGTGCAGCGCCGAGTTGCCGTCGATGCCGACCATCGTGTCGACCATCGTCGTTCCACCGTCGGTCGAGCGCATGAACGAGCTCGGCAGGCTGCCCGAGGTGCCGGCGCCGCCGGTGAACACCGTCGCGGGTGTCTCGGGCGGCACGTAGACCGGCATGTCGTACCAGCATTGGCCCCCGCAATAGCCGTTCGCCGCGGGCTTGACCGTCCAGGTGGCGCCGCTGTCGGTCGATACGTAGAGCTGGCCACCACCGCTGCCGGTGGTCACGCTGACGCCGAGGTAGAGCGTGCTCGTGCCGCCGTTCGGTGCGACCGACAGCCACGTGCGCGCGATGCCGCCGACGCCGTTCGCACCGACGATCGCGGGCAGGCCCACGGCGACGCCGTCGACCGCGTTCCAGGTCGCGCCGTTGTCGGTCGACTTCAGCAGGCCGCCGCCGACCACGGGGGAAATCAGCGACATGCCGGCCCACCAGGTGGTGCTCGCGACCGGATCCTGCACGATGCGCGACACGCGCGCCTGCGCGGCCGGTGTGGCCGACAGCGTCCAGGTCTGGCCACCGTCGTTCGACACGTAGATGCCGCGCGTGGGGGTGAGCGGGCCGGGCGTGCCGCCGACACCGAAGATGCCGCTCGACGATCCGGCCAGTACGTGCTGCGGGTTGTTCGCGTCGACCGCGATCGTCGTCACGCTGCGACTGCTGAACTGCGCCTGGCCGTAGGGGCCCTGCCAGGTGCGGCCGGAATCGGTCGATTTGTAGATGCCGATGCCGGCATAGCTGTCGCCGCTGAAGTTGCCTTCACCCGTGCCGATGTAGAGCGTGGCCTGGTTGAGCGGGTGCGCGCCCGGCGAGAGCGTGATCGATCCGATCGCCAGCGAGCCGAGGAAGTCGGTCAGCGGCGTCCACGTCGCACCGTTGTTGAGCGTGCGCCACACGCCGCCCTGCGCGCCGCCGGCATAGACGGCATTGTCGATCGGGTCGATCGCGAGTGCCGCGACGCGACCGGCGACCGACGAACGGGTGCTGTCGGTCGCGGACGTCGGTGTCTGCCCGCCGAGGATCGGCGCCGGGCCGATCGCCTGCCAGGTCTCGCCGTGGATCGCATCGGTCGTCGCCGTCGCGCGAAACGCACGGTACGCACGCAGGCGCGCGGCGGAGGCGTCGAATGCGGCATCGTATGGATTGATCCGCCGGCTCGCGTAGTACGCCTCGCGTTGCGCGGCGACGTCGTCGGATTCCTCGTCGGCCTGGGGTGGTCGCGCCGCGTGGACATCAGCGGCGATACCGAGGGTGGTCAGGCCGGTGACCAGCAACAACGTGTGCAGCGGTGTGCTCATGACGCCTCCTGTCAGACCCCCAGAGTGGGTAAATCAGGAAGAAGGCGTAGTGTATATCCGCCCGAAGGCGGATCGGGTGTGCCGGAACGACTATTCCGCGGCTGCAGCAGCGGCCTGGGTGCCGCCGAGGATCGCGCGCAGCACCGCGAACACTTCGTCCTTGCTGCCAGTCACGGTGATCTGGGTCTCCCGCGGGATGCCGGTGCCGATGTTGACCGAGTAGCCGATGCCGAGGTCGTTGCCGTCCTCGTCGATGCGTGCGTAGGTTTCGGGGCGGCTGATGTAGGCGATCGCGCCCGCGTCGACGAAGCGGCCATCGGGAAGCTTGATCCAGCGCTGCATGGGAATGTCCGTTGAAGAAGTGGGCGACGATGCGCCTGCCGGGTCACCGGCAGGCGCATGCGCGGATTGTGGACTGTTTTGGCGCTTTCCCCAATCCCGATGCGGCCGGCCTACTCCCAGCCGCAGCTCTTGCCCTTGTTCTGTTCCTGCAGCCAAGCGTACAGCGGCGCGAAGTAGTCGATGATCGCGCTCGCGTCCATCTCCTCCTTGCCGGTGAGTTCCTTCAGCGTCTGCTGCCACGGCTGTTGCGCGCCTTGCGAGAGCATCTTCCAGTACTTCGCCCCGGCTTCCTTGTTGCCGTAGATCGAGCACTGCGACAGCGGGCCCTTGTAGCCGGCCGCGTCGCAGAGCGAGCGGTAGAACTGGAACTGCAGGATGTCGGCGAGGAAGTAGCGCATGTACGGCACGTTCGTGGGAACGTGGTTCTTCGCGCCCGGGTCGAAGTCGGCCGGCGTCGCCGCGACCGGCGAGGACAGGCCCTGGTACTTGCGGCGCAGCTGCCACCAGCCTTCGTTGTACTTGTCCGGCGCGATCGAGCCGTCGAACACGCCCCAGCGCCACTTGTCGATGAGCAGGCCGAACGGCAGGAACGCGACCTTTTCCAGTGCGAGCTTCATCTGTGCGTTGAGCACCGCCTTGTCGTCGCTGCCGGCCTTGCCGGCGAGGCCGATCTGCGCGAGGTAGGCGGGCGTGATGTTGAGGCGGATCGTGTCGCCGATCGCCTCGTGGAAGCCGTCGTTGGCGCCACCCTGGAAGATCGGCGGTATGTCCTTGTAGGCCACGTAGTAATAGATGTGGCCCATCTCGTGGTAGATCGTGTACTGGTCTTCCTCGGTCGGCTTGATGCACATCTTGATGCGCATGTCGGTGCTTCCGAGATCCATCGGCCATGCGCTCGCGTGGCAGAGCGCGTCGCGGTCGCGCGGGCGCAGCAGCATCGACTTGTCGTAGAACGATGACGGAAGCGGCGGGAAGCCGAGCGACGTGTAGAAGTCCTCCGAGCGCCGCACCATCGCGACCGCGCTCTTCATGTCCGCGTCGTGCTCGAGCGCGGCGAGGTCGAGCGGCGTCGGCTTGCCCTTGAACGCCTTGCGCTGCGCGTCGAGGCCGGCCTTGCGCTGCGCGTCGAGGTGTTCGTTGACGTCGAGGTTGCCGACGCCCGGATACGGCTGCAGCAGCGGATAAAGGTTGGCCCAGTCCTGCGCCCACATGTTGCCGGTGATGTGCGCGGGGATCGTGCCGTCCTTGGGCATGCGTTCGCCGTACTTCTCGGCGAGCTTGTTGCGCGTGTAGCACTGCAGCTGGCCGTACAGCGGCTGCACCTGGCCCCACAGGCGGTCGGTTTCCTTCGCGAACTCGGCCGGCGACATGTCGTAGCCGGCACGCCACATCGTGCCGACGTTGTCGTAGCCGAGGTCGCGTGCGCCTTCGTTGAGCAGTTCGGCGAAGCGCTGGTAGTCCTTGAGCATGCCGCGGCCGACGTGGTGCCAGCCGCTCCACGCGTCGAGCGCATGGTCCCAGTCGCGGTCGGTCGCGAGCACTTCGGACAGCTGGTCCAGCGTGCGGCAGCTCGCCGGATCCTTGTCGTCCTTGCAGTACTTGCCCGAACCGTACGCCGCGGTCAGCTTCGACGCGAGGTTGGTCGCCTCGGTCAGGTGCGCCGGGTCCTTCGGTGCCGGCATCGCGGTCTGCAGCTTGAGCAGGTCGAGCGCACGGCGGTCCTTCGGATCGATGTCGGCCACGTGGTCGAAGCGGCGCGACTCGTCGATCTTCACCGACAGCCACTTCAGCATCGCCTCGTTCGCGCGCGCTGTGAGCATCTCGGTGTCGCCGGTGATGTATGTTTCGGCGACCCATTCGGCGGCGTTCGCGGCGAGGTACTGCGCCTTGTACTCGGCATTCATCTTCTCGACGAACGCGTGCGCGTCGGCAGCGGTCGGGGCGGGCGGCACCTTCGCCTTGCCGGCGGCCGGCAGCGCCGGCGACAGCAGCGCGAGGGAAAGGCCAACGAGCGATGCCGGCAGGGTGCGCATCGGGGACTCCGGGGCGGGCGGGGGAATGCGCCGCAGGCTAGTGGCACCGACCCCGCGCGCGCAAGCTGCGCCGCGGCGCCGATTTGTGTTCGCCGGCAAATCAAAATACGATGTTGGTCGTACATTGGCACGGCGAAGCTGGCGGAGTCGGACCGCATGAATGCGCTGTCGCAAGTCCGCCTCGAGGCCGGTCGTTTCCTCGAGGTCGGTGCGCACATCCTGGATACGGACACGTTGCGGCTTGCCACGACGCCGGACGCCAAGCTGCCACCGAAAGCCGTGGCGGTGCTGGTCCGGCTCGCGCACGCCGGCGGGCGCACCCTGGGCCGCGACGAGCTGCTCGACGAGGTCTGGCGCGGAACCTGCCCGACGCCGGACGTGCTGACCCAGGCGATCAAGGACCTGCGCCGCGCGCTCGGCGACGACCCGCACGCGCCGCAGTACATCGAGACGGTGCCGCGGCTCGGCTACCGGCTCGTCGCACCGACCCGGTTCCTCGACGCGCTGCCGATCGCGGTCGCACCGGAGCCTGCGCCGGTGCCCGGCGACGCCGCACCGACGCTTGCGGCGACCGTGCCCGCACCGACCGTGCCGGCGAAGGCGTCGATGCGCCGGGCGCGCAGCTGGTTCGATGCGACCGCGATGCTGCTCTGCGCGGTCGCGCTCGTCCTCGCGGTCGCCGCGCTCGTGCGCACCTTCGTGCCGCCCGCGGCGCCACCGAAGGCGCTGCACTGGCAGGTCGACGAACAGCGCAGCCTGACGTCGGAACCGGGACCGGAAAGTTTTCCGCGCATCTCGCCCGACGGCAGCCGCATCGCCTACTCGATCGGCGATGCCGCGACGCACTCGTCGCGCATCGTGCAGAAGGCGCTCGACGCGCCGGGCGCGGTGCGCCTCACCACGAGCGAGGCCGGCAACGAGTACTACCCGATGTGGTCGCCGGATGGCAGCGCCGTCGCGTTCATGCGCTTCGAAGGCGAGCACTGCCGGCTCGTCGTGGTGCCGCCGCTGGGTGGTTCCGAGCGCGTCGTCGACGACGAATGCTACGCCGGCCTCGTCAATCCATTCGCGTGGACGCCGGACGGCAAGGGCCTCGTCAGCACCGCGCCGTCGCAGGAAGGCGTCGACGACATGAGCATCGTGACGTGGCCGATCTCGGGCGGCGGCGGGCGCCGGCTCGACTACACGCACGCGTTCAACGACACCGACCTCGACGCGCGTTATTCGCCCGACGGTCGCTGGATCGCGTTCCGCCGCGGCGCCAATCCGAACAGCGACCTGTTCGTCGTGCCCGCGGCCGGCGGCGAAGCGCGCCAGCTCACGCGCCTGGCCACGCGCATCCGCGGCTACGACTGGGTGCGCGACGGCAGCGCGATCGTGTTCTCGTCCGGCCAGGGCGGCCAGCAGGCGCTGTACGTCGTCGACCTCGCCGACGGCCGCATCGATGCGCTCGGCGTGCAACCGGCCGAGTTCCCGAGCGCGGCGCGCGCGACCGACACGGTCGTCTACGAAATCCCGCGCATGCGCCAGCAGCTCTCGCGCGTCGACGTCGACGCGCCGGGCACGACGGTCGACCTCGTGCCGTCGACGGGCAGCGACGGCGCGCCGACCGCGTCGCCGGTCGACGACGACGTCGTGTTCGTGTCCGATCGCGGCGGCTCGCAGCAGTTGTGGATCCTGCCGCACGGCGCGCGCGAAGCGTACGCGCTGACGTCGCTGCCCGAACCGACGTTGCTGCATCCGACCTGGCGTGCCGACGGCGCGCGCGTGCTCGTCACCGCGCGCGGCCCGTTCGGCGGGCGCCTCGTCGAAGTCGAGGTCGCCTCGCGCGTCGTGCATGCGCTCACCGACGTCGCCGACGAGGACGTGCGCAGCGGTACCTATGGCAACGCCGCCGGCCGCTTCGTCGCGGTCGTGAACGCGCAGGAGCGGCGCAGCGAACTCATCGCGTTCGATTCGGTCGACGGGCGCCAGGCGAACCGGAGCGTGCTCGCGCAGGACGTCGGCCGCGCCGACTTCGATGCGGCCAGCGGTGCGATCTATTTCACGCGCATCACCGCGCCGGGGTTGTTCCGCCTCGATCTCGCGAGCGGCGAGGAGAGCGATGTCACGCGCGCCCTGTCACCGTCGCACCTCGACGGCTGGCGCGTGCACGGTGACGAGCTCTACTACATCGCGCCGAAGGCGGCCGGTCCGAGCGAACTCAAGGCGCGTCCGCTCGCCGGCGGCGACGAGCGCACCGTGCTCTCGTTGCCGACCTCGATCGCCGACCTCGCGTTCGGCGTCAGCCGCGACGGCCGCAGCATCTACGTCGCGCGCGTCGTCGCCGAGGACACCGACGTCGGCGCGGTGCGCCTGCACCGCGAGACGGCCGACTAACACCGCGGCGCTTCGTCGCTCGCCCCGCCCCGATCCAGGCCCCCGGCCGACGCACCGGCCGCCATGCCGCGGCATCCCGTTGCGCTCGTCCCGTCCCACGACACCGCCGTCGGCGCCGCAATCCACACCGATCGGCCCATCCGTTGCCGGGGACGACCACGCGTGGCCTTCCGGGGCACGCGACGGTCGCTTGCGCTCGACCGTGCATGCGGCGCGACGAAGCGTGAGTAGCCCGAGCCCGCTGTCGCGTGCACGCTTTCCGGCGTTGCGCATTCACCACAAATTCGTCGCTGCACGGTCACGCTTCGTCGAAAAGTCGGCGACGCTTCCTGACTCCGCCGCGTATTTGACGCTACTACGGGTCGACGGACCTCACGACAGGGTGGCGGGAAATGCGGATCGAGTGTGAAAGACTTGCGAACGGCGGCAGGCTGGATCTCGGCAGTGGTGAAGGCACGGGTGCGGCGTCGTTGCTGCGGGTGGTGCTCGGCGCCGGCCGCGGTTGCGTGATGCAGGGAGTGGCGCAGGCGGCGATGGTGTTCGTGCCGCTGCGCGGGCGCCTGCAGCTCGCCGAAGGCGACAACCTGCATACCTTGCTGCCGGGCGAACTGCTCGTCGTCGAGCAAGGCCAGCGCCTGCAGGCGATCGGCCGGGGCGGCGCACTGTGGATCGCGCTCGCCTGCGGCGCGTCGGCATGGCGGCGCTGCGCCGGGGCGGACACACCGAGCGATCCGGTGCTGTTGCCCTCGCTGCACCCGGCCAGCCGCGCGTTGCGCTCGATCGTCATCGAGCTCGCGCGGACCGCATCGCGCGAGAAGGCGACGCTCGAGCTGGCGACCTTCGCCGCGGCGATGACCGAGCTGCAGGCCGAGTTCGATCCGCTGATCGCGCGCTGCCCCGGCCGCACCGCGTCGCAGCGCCGCAACGTGTTCCTGCGCCTGCAGCGCGTGCGCAACGTGATGTCGGCGAACTGCCACCTCGACCTCGACATCGCCGGCTTCGCGCGCATGGCGAGCTATTCGCCGTGCCATTTCATACGCACGTTCAGCACCGTGTTCGGCGAGACGCCGCACGCAGTGCTGGTCGAGCAGCGCCTGCGCCGCGCGCACCGGCTCATCAATGCGAGCGGGCTCGCGATCACCGAGGTCGCGCGCGTGAGCGGGTTCGAGGATCGCTGCGCCTTCGCGCGCTCGTTCAAGCGTCGCTTCGGCATCACCGCGAGCGGCCTGCGTGAACAGGGTCGCGTCGCGGCGTGACCGTGCCTGCGCGGTGCGGGCACCGTGGCGGGCACCCGCGTGTTCATCGATTGCGGATTCGTTGCTCAATTTTTGCAACCTATCCTGAAAAGACAGGCCAAGGCTCCGTCTTCACGTTTTCCTAATGTTCGTGGAGGCCGACGGTTTCTCCGGCGGCGCGGGGACACTACGAGAACAGAGGAGAACACCATGCGACACATGCAGCTTCGACAGGCGATCCGGCGTGCGCTCGGCGTGATGCCGGGGTACGCGCGACCGTTCGGCGTAGCATCGCTTGCCGCGGCGGCCGGCTTCGGTGCGATGGCGACGGCGCACGCTCAGAATGCGGCCGACGACAGCCAGAAGCTCGAGACGATCACCGTGACGGGTTCGAACATCCGTCGCGTCGACATCGAGACCTCCAACCCGGTCGTCACCATCGATCGCGCCGCGATCGAGAAGACCGGCAAGCTGACCCTGGGCGACCTCGTCCAGCAGCTCCCGGCCGTCACCGGCCCGAACACCAACCCGCAGGTCAACAACTCCGGCGGCAGCGGCTTCTCGAGCATCGGCCTGCGTGGCCTCGGCTCGCCGCGTACGCTGGTGCTGATCAACGGCCACCGTTACCTGTCGGGCGATCCGAATGCGATCCCGGCGAACATGATCGAGCGCATCGAAGTGCTGACCGACGGTGCCTCGTCGGTGTACGGCTCGGACGCGATCGCGGGCGTCGTCAACTTCATCCTGCGCAACGACTACCAGGGTGCGGAGTTCTCGGCCGACTACGGCATCTCCGACCATGACGACGGCACGTCGAAGGGTTACTCCTTCACGTTCGGCCAGAGCTCCGACAAGGGCTCGATCATGGCCGGCGTCAACTACAAGAAGATCGACGGCGTCCTGTCGGGCCACCGCGAGTTCTCGAAGAACTCGGTGTCGCGCCTCGGCTCGACGAGCAGCCCGATCGGCACGTTCGTCGGCGGTTCGACCTCCTCGCCGTTCGGCCACGTGCAGATCCCGTCCGCGTTCGCCGACCTGTTCCCGGGCTGCGCCTCGGGCTACCTCGCGCGCAATCCGGGCGCGAGCGGCATGAACATCGCGACCGACTACCACTGCTACCGCAACAATGCGGGCGCGGCGGGTCCGAGCGACAAGTACAACTACGCGACGGTCAACCTCGTGATGACGCCGCAGGAACGCAGCGGCCTGTTCCTCAACGGCAACTACAAGCTCACCGACAACGTCGAAGCGTACCTGTCGGTCATGCACAACAAGACCTCGGCGTCGTTCCAGCTCGCGCCGGCGGTGTACGGTTCGCCGTACGGCAGCGTGATCTCGGCGGACAGCTACTACAATCCGTTCGGCGTCGACTTCGGCGCGGGCGCGAACGCGTTCACCGCTCGCCTCGCTTCGCTCGGCAACCGCCGCGCGTCCAACGGCACCGCGAACGACCAGCTGTCGACCGGCTTCAAGGGCTCGTTCTCGATCTGGAACGACCAGCAGTGGAACTGGGAAGTCGGCTTCGACTACGGCCACGTGCACCTCAGCACGACGACCTACGGCCTGCCGAACATGGCGGTCCTCAACCAGGCGACGGGTCCGTCGTTCCTCGGTACGGACGGCATCGTCCATTGCGGCACCGGTCCGGACGACATCATCGAAGGCTGCACGCCGTTCAATCCGTTCAACATGGACGACCCGAACAGCATCGCGGTGTTGAAGAGCGCGGCCTCGCCGGGCGTCAACAACTTCATGAGCAAGGAAACGGTCAAGCGCATCGACCTCAACGGCGGCCTGTTCGAACTGCCGGCCGGCACGATGCAGCTCGCGGTCGGTTACAACTACCGCACGGAGTACACGCACTCGAACGTCGACACTGGCCTCATCGTCGACTTCAACGGCAACTGTACCCTCGGCAGCCAGTGCGGTTCCGCGCTGCAGGGTGGTTACAACGTGAAGGAAGCGTATGCCGAGCTGTTCGTGCCGATCGTCAAGGATCTGCCGTTCCTGCACGCGCTGAACCTGACCGTCGGTGACCGCTGGTCGAAGTACTCGACCTTCGGCAGCACGAACAACACGAAGATCGCACTCGAGTACCGCCCGATCGAGGACCTGCTGCTGCGCGGCACGGTGTCGAAAGTGTTCCGTGCGCCGACCGTCACCAACATCTTCGGTGGCGCCGGCAGCGACGCACCGAAGATCTCGCGCGACCCGTGCGACGGCTACACCGGCGGCGGCAACCCGGCGTGCGTCAACGTCCCGACCGACGGCAGCTTCCGCAACCAGAACGTCGCGCAGGCGGTCCAGCTCAACGCGATCCTCTCGGGTGCGGCGTTCGCCGGCTTCCCGATCGGTCCGGAGAAGGGCCAGTCGTTCGACTTCGGCGTCGTGTACGACCCGCACTGGCTCGAAGGCCTGTCGGTCAGCGCCGACCTCTGGCGCCTGTACCTCAACGACAACATCACGACGGTGCGCGCGCAGAGCGTGATCGACCTGTGCGCTGCCGGCCAGACCGCGTACTGCCCGCTGATCCGTCGTTACGCGAGCGGCCCGAACCAGGGCCAGATCCAGACCCTGATCGAGCCGACCGGCAACCTCGGCCGCGTGGACGTGGGTGGCGTGGACTTCGCGCTGAACTACCGTCTGCCGGAGTTCTCGTTCGGCCGCTTCAACGTCGGCCTGAACGCGACCTACCTGAAGAACTACGACCTGCAGACGGCACCCGGCCTCGAAGGCGGTTCCACCTACAACTACGCCGGCCACTTCATGAACTACGGTTCGGCGCAGGCGGGTGCGTGCCCGGGTGCGGGCGGCGGCGTCTGCCTGTTCCCGCGCTGGCGCGCGCAGAGCTCGGTCGGCTGGCAGATGGGTCCGTTCGACGCGTCGTGGGCGATGCGCTACATCCATCGCTTCCGCATGGGTTCGGCGTCGCCGTCGCAGGACACGCATCCGTACGGCACCGGCAATCCGTCGCTCGACGGCCTGTACACCGACTACGGCTCGACCGTCTATCACGACATCCAGTTCGGCTACAACCTCGAATCGCTCAACACGCGCTTCGACGTGGGCGTGAACAATGTCGGCGACAAGCAGCCGCCGTTCCTGTACGCGAACAACACGCTGAACGCGAACACGGACCCGAGCGACTTCGACCTCATGGGTCGCTACTACTGGGGCCGCATCACCGTGAAGTTCTGATCCTTCGTTTCGAAGGGCGACATGGCCGCGCGGTTCGCCGCGCGGCCTTTTTTTCATTGGAACCGGGGAAGGCCGCGCCAACCTGTCCCGCGGGCATGGGTGGCCTCGGCCAACCGTGCCTTTCTTGCTGCGATAGCCGCGCCAGGCTTCTTTCGCCTGGCGTGCCATAGTCGCGAGGTACCGCTCGCCTCGGCGGCGAGCGGGTGTCTTCTCTTTGCTTGTCCAAAGAGAAGTCACCAAGAGAAAGGACACCCCGCGTCGCCGCCCGCAAGGCTGCGCCTCGCGGGTCCGCGGTCGTCGGCCGGTTGCGCCGACAGCGCATCCCTGCGCTGACGGCGCAATGCGCGCGATCCATCGCGCGCACCCTTCGGGCCATTTCGGCCGACGCCCGCCGGCGCCGAGGGGACCCGATGAAGCACGAGCAGAACGCAGAAGCGGGAAGCCTCCCCGCCGTCGTCCCGGCGAAACCCGGGACCCAGCGTCTTCGCATGGTTACAAGGAGCTGGATTGCTTCCGCCGGAATGACGGCCTCTTGCTCTTGCTCTGCGTTTGCTCTCGCTTGTGCTTGTGCGTTTTCTCCGGCCATCCCCCGCGTCCCGGCGATCGAGCGTAGAAACAGCCCGCAGCGGCGGCGCATGATGCGCCGCGTTCGCCGCCCGCGTACGTGTGTCGTATTGCTTGCGGTGTCCCCGGAGCTTGACGAACAGGCCTTTTCAGCGCGCGAGCCGATCGAGGAACGCGCGGCGCCACGCGGCGATGTCGTCGCGCCGCACGCGCTCGAACATCGCGGCCCAGCGCTCGCGCCGTTCGGCGAGCGGCATCGACAGTGCGCGCTCGAGGCTCTCGACGATGTCCTCGGGATCGAGCGGATTGATGATGATCGCCTCGGCGAGCTCGTCGGCCGCACCGGCGAAGTTCGACAGCACGAGCACGCCGGGGTCGTCGGGCGGCTGCGCCGCGACGTATTCCTTCGCGACGAGGTTCATGCCGTCGCGCAGCGGCGTGACGAGGCCGATGTCGGCGACGCGGTAGAAGCCGGCCAACGTGCCTTGCGTGAAGCTGCGGTTGACGTAGCGGATCGGTACCCAGTCCGGTTCCGCGTAGCGGCCGTTGGTCGCACCGGCGAGTCGTTCGAGGCGCGAACGCAGGTCGCGGTATTCCTGCACCTGCTCGCGCGACGGCGGCGCGATCTGCAGGAACGACACGCGCGAGCGCCATGCGGCGTGTCGGGCGAGGAAGCCGCCGAACGCCTCGAAGCGCTGCGGCAGTCCCTTCGAGTAGTCGAGTCGGTCGACGCCGATGACGAGCTTGCGGCCTTCGAGGCTGCGCACGAGTCGCGCGGTCGCCGGGCTGTTCGCCGCCTTGCGCGCCTGGTCGGCGACCTTCGCCGCATCGATGCCGATCGGGAACGCGGCGACATCGCAGCGGCGGCCGTCCGGCAGCACGACGTCGCCGTCCGCGCCGGTCGCCGCGTGCAGTTCGTCGCGGAAGTAGGCGAGCAGCGCATCGCGGTCGCGCCAGGTCTGCACGCCGACGAGGTCGTACGCGGCGAGCTTCGGGAACAGTTGCTCGTGATGCGGCAGTACGGCGAGCAGGCCCGGTGGCGGCACCGGCACGTGCAGGAAGAAGCCGATGCGGGCGCCGATGCCGAGTGCACGCAGCTCCGCGCCGAGCGGGATCAGGTGGTAGTCGTGGATCCACACGACATCGTCGTCGCGCAGCAGCGGTGCGAGCTGCCGCGCGAACATCGCATTGACGCGCAGGTAACCGGCGAAGTCGCCGCGATGGTAGTCGAGCAGCGACGGCCGGAAGTGCAGTAGCGGCCACAGCGTGCGATTGGCGAAGCCGAGGTAGTACTGGTCGTGGTCGGCGTGCGAGAGGTCGACCAGTGCGTAGTCGATGCGATCGACGCGCTCGATCCGCGGCGCCGCCGCCTCGCCGTCGACGACGCGCCCGCTCCAGCCGAACCAGAGCCCGCCATGCTGTTCGAGCGCGGCCTGCATCGCCGAGGCGAGGCCGCCCGCGCGCGCCTCGCGCGGCTGCGCGACGCGGTTGGAGACGACCACGAGCCGGCTCACAGCAGGCTTTCCCAGCTGCGCGACAGGCGCCAGGCCGCGTTGATGAGGCCGACCAGTGAGTAGGTCTGCGGGAAGTTGCCCCACAGCTCGCCGGTGTCCGGATGCACGTCTTCCGAGAGCAGGCCGAGCGGGTTGCGCCGTGCGAGCAACTGTTCGAACAGCGCGCGCGCTTCCTCGGCGCGGCCGATCGCGGCGAGCGCCTCGACGTACCAGAAGCTGCAGATGGTGAAGCTCGTCTCCGGCATGCCGAAGTCGTCCGCGGTGACGTAACGATAGAGGTAGTCGCCCTGGCGCAGCTCGCGACCGATCGCATCGACGGTCGCGATGTAGCGCGGATCGTCCGCTTCGACGAAACGCAGGTCGGCGAGGAGCAGCAGGCTCGCATCGAGCCGCTCGCTGTCGAATGCGTCGACGAAATAGCCATGCCGCGGATGCACGGCGCGCGCAAGGATCAGTTCGCGCACGCGCCGCGCGCGATCCGACCAGAATGCCGCTCGCTCGCCGGCGCCGAGATGGAGCGCGATGCGGGACAGGCGGTCGCATGCGGCCCACGACATCACCGCGGAATAGGTGTGCACGTGCGCGCGGCCGCGGAATTCCCACAGGCCGGCGTCGGGCCGGTCGTGCAGGCGCCAGGCGGCTTCTCCGGCGGCTTCGAGGCGAGCGAATGCGGCGGCATCGCCGGGCGATTCGAGGCGCCGGTCGAAGAACAGCTGCACCGCCGCCAGCACGACGCTGCCGTAGACGTCGTTCTGTTGCTGCTGCCACGCGTCGTTGCCGATCCGCACCGGTCCCATGCTGCGATAGCCGGCGAGGTGTTCGGCCTCGCGTTCGAACAGTTCGCGCTCGAAATGGATGCCGTACACGGGGCCGAGGTCGCCGTCCGCGCCGGCGGCGAGGTTGTAGAGGTAGCGCAGGTATTCCTCCATGCTGCGCGTCGCGCCTAGGCGGTTGAGCGCGCGCACGACGAACGCGGCGTCGCGCAGCCAGCAGTAGCGGTAGTCCCAGTTGCGTACCGTGTGCGGTGCCTCCGGTATCGACGTCGTCATCGCCGCGACGATCGCGCCGGTGCCCTCGTACTGGCACAGCTTGAGCGTGATCGCGGCGCGGATCACCGCGTCCTGCCATTCGGCCGGGATCGACAGGTAGCGCACCCATTCGCGCCAGTAGCCGAGCGTCGCCTCGAGCGCCGCGCGCGCGTGCGCCGCCGGCGATTCGGTCAGGGTCTCGTCCGGGCCGAGCAGCACGTGCACTTCGCGATCGAGCAGGAACGGCAGCTCGTCGCGCAGCATCGGCAGCGGCGCGTCGGTGGTCGCGCGCAGCACGGTGCCGTCCTCGAGGACGAAGCGCACGTGGTTGGAGCCCGAGGTGCGGTCGGGGGCGCGCGCGCCGTAACCCGTGAGCGGGCGCAGGCGCAAGGTCACGCGCGGCGTGCCGGCGAGGGGGCGCAGCGTGCGCACGATCGCCATCGGGTGGAAAACGCGGCCGTACTGCTTGTAGCGCGGCGCGAAGTCGGTGATCTCGATCGCACTGCCGTCGTCGGCGTCGAGGCGCGTGACGAGCACCGCCGAGTTGTCGACGTAGCGCTGGTTCGAGCGACGCTCGCCTTCGAGCGCGACGTCGAACCAGCCCGCGTCGACCGTGCGCGGCGAGAGCAGCGCGCAGAACGCGGGATCGCCGTCGAATGCGGGCAGGCAGCACCAGACGATGCGGCCGCGCGCGTCGACGAGTGCGCCGATCGTGCCGTTGCCGATCACGCCGAGGTCGAGGCTCGCGGGTTTGCCGTCGCTCATGCGGTGGTCTCCTGCAGGTGTGCCGCGAGTGCGGCGAGCCAGCGATGCACGGCCGCCGGATCGGCGAGCGCGTAGCGCGCGCGCGTCGGCCGGCGCGCGCCGACGACGATGCCGCCGCCTCCGCTGCGTTCCGCCGCTTCGAACGCGTGCTCGTCGGTGAGATCGTCGCCGATCATCCACGGCTCGCGTCCGGCGAACGGCGCGTGATGCATGAGCGCGCGCAGCGCATCACCCTTGTCAGCGCCGATGCCGCGCAGTTCGACCACGCAGTCGCCGTGTTGCAGGCGATAGCCCTTGCGGCCCGCGCGAACGAGCCGCTGCGCGACGTCCTCGACCAGCGCCGCCATCGTCGGTGCTGCGCGCCAGTGCAGGGCGATCGCATCGGGCTTGTGTTCGACGACGACGCCGGGCAGGTCGGCGAGCAGTGTATTCGCGTACGCGCGCAACGCGCTCATGCCGTGCGAATCGCGCACCGCGCGCACGATCGTGCCGTCACGGCGCAGCTCGGCACCGTGCGAACCTGCGGCGGCGAGATGCGGTCGCCCGAGCAGTTCGTCGATGCGCTGCAACGATCGTCCACTGAGAATGGCGAGAGCGCCGCCGAGTGCGTGGTCGAGCTGGTCGAGCAGCTCGGGCAGTGCGGCGTCGACGACGACGTCGTCGGGATCGGCAGCGAATTCGAGCAGCGTTCCGTCGACGTCGAGGAACAGTGCGATCGAGGAAGGCGCCGCGGTCAGCGGCGGCGCGGGCAGGGCGGCTGGATTGTCCGTCGCGAGGATCATCGTCCGGATTGCCCCGTCGCATCGGGGGCAGGCGTCTCTCCGTGGCAAGTCACTCATTATGGCGCGTTGTAGATGTATCGCAACTGACGCACCTCGCGCAGGCGGTGCAGCTGCGGGATCAGGATCGATCGAGATCAAGATCAAGATCAAGATCAAGATCAAGAGGCTGAAACACGAGGGACTCGGAAGGAAAGGAAGGTCAAGGAAAAGCTATGAAGCTTGAAACACGGAGCACACCGGGCACGTGGAGAAGCAGAACCAGAAGCGCTTTGCTTGAAAGCTTTTCCTCCGTGCGTTCGGTCGGTGTTTCAATCGTTCAGCGATCTTGCTCGCTTCCTGGTTCAGTCCGGGTGCGGCAACAGGCCGCGGCCGGCGAGCCATGCGCGCGCGTCGTCGGCGTCGTGTTCGAACCAGGCGCGCGCGCTGCCGAGGCGGAAGCTGTAGCCCCACGCGTCCATGTCGGCCATGAGGCGCGCGCGGCCGACGCCGGCGAGTTGATCGGCGAGCACGATCTGCAGGTAACAGGTCGCATCCTCCTCGGCTTGCGAGTCGGACGCGTCGGTATGGATCGCGGCGCGTCGTTCGGCCGGCGCGACGATCAGGTGGCAGGCCTCGTGCAACAGCGAGTGCACCGGCGTATCCGCGCGCGCGTACACCGTGTGCCCGATCACGCCCGCTTCGCTCTCGCCCCAGTAGCTGCCGGGAATCGGCTCGCCCGCGGCGACTTCGACGAGCTCGAGCCGATGGCGCGCGAGCAGCGCGCGCGCGGCGGCGAAGCCGACGTCGGCGAGTGCGAGTACGCGGGCAGCGCCTTCGTGCGGCGCCGATGGGTTCGCCGCGTCCATCGGAGTCGCGGCCGTCAGGTCTCGCCGGTCGCCGGCGTCGCCGGAGCGGCGGTGTGTTTCTCCGGCAGTGCGACCGACAGCTCGAGCACTTCGCCCTCGCCTTCGTGCGTGACGTGGATGTCGATCGCGTCCGGATCCACGTTGACGTACTTGCGGATCACCTCGAGCAGTTCGCGACGCAGCATCGGCAGGTAGTCGGGGCGACCGTTCGCGGCGCGCTCCTGCATCACGATGATGCGCAGCCGCTCGGCGGCGACCGATGCGGTGTTCTTCGGGCGCGAGCGGAATAGATCGAACAGTCCCATGGCTCAGCTCCCGAAGATGCGCGCGAGGAAACCCTTCTTCGTCGCGTCGATGAAGCGCATCGGCCGTTCTTCGCCGGACAGGCGCGCGACCGCGTCGGCATAGGCCTGCCCGGCGTCGGAGGTGTCGTCGAGGATCACCGGCACGCCCGCGTTCGACGCGGTCAGCACGCCCGGGGATTCCGGGATCACGCCGAGCACTTCGATGCCGAGGATGTCCTTGACGTCGGCGATGCCCATCATGTCGCCGTTGGCGACGCGGTCCGGGTTGTAGCGCGTGAGCAGCAGGTGCTGTTCGACGCCGCCGGCGCCCTGTTCGGCGCGGCGCGTCTTGCTCGCGAGCAGGCCGAGGATGCGGTCGGAGTCGCGCACGCTGGAGACTTCCGGGTTGACCACGACGATCGCGCGGTCGGCGAAGTACATCGCCAGGCTCGCGCCCTTCTCGATGCCCGCGGGCGAGTCGCAGATGACGTAGTCGAAACCGTCTTCGGTGAGCTCGTTGAGCACGCGCTCGACGCCTTCCTTGCTGAGCGCTTCCTTGTCGCGCGTCTGCGACGCGGCAAGCACGTGCAGCGTCTCGATGCGCTTGTCCTTGATCAACGCCTGCTTGAGCGTGCACTCGCCCTGGATCACGTTGACGAAGTCGTACACCACGCGTCGCTCGCAGCCCATGATGAGGTCGAGGTTGCGCAGGCCGACGTCGAAGTCGATGACCGCGACCTTCTTGCCGCGACGGGCGAGCCCGACCGCGAGCGAGGCGCTCGTCGTGGTCTTGCCGACGCCGCCCTTGCCGGACGTGACGACGATGATCTCAGTCAATGGCGTATCTCCCTTCAGTACGTTCGAGCGGATCCGTGACCGCTCACAGTTTCTTCAACATCAGCTTGTCGCCTTCCAGCCAGCACTGCACGCGTTGTCCGCGCAGGTCCTTCGGGATGTCCTCGAACACGCGGTACTGGCCCGCGATCGAGACGAGCTCGGCGTGGAATTCCTGGCAGTAGATGCGCGCGCCCTCGTCGCCCTGCGCGCCCGCGAGCGCGCGTCCGCGCAGCGCGCCGTAGACGTGGATCGAACCGTCGGCGATGACCTCGGCGCCGTTGCCGACGAGCGCGGTGAGGACGAGGTCGCGCCCGCGCGCGTAGACCTGTTGGCCGGAGCGCACCGGCTTGTCGTGCAGCAGGCCGCTCGTGCCCGCGCCCGCAGGCGCGGCCGGCGTGGCCGGGCGCGGTTCGGCGACCGGCTCGCGCGACGGCGGCGGCGGTGTCGCGCGCGACGCTGCCGGCGCCTCCGCCGGCGCGTCGTGCGCGCGCTCGTAGGACGCGCGGAATTTCGCGATGACCGGGATGCCGAGCGCCTGCGCGATGCGCTCGTTGTCGCTCGTGCCGTACGACAGGCCGACCGGAAGCATGCCCGACGCGCGGATCTTCTCGAGCAGGTCGCGCACGACGTCGACGTCGGGCAGGCTCGGCAGGTGGCTGAGGTCGAGCACGACGGGCGCGCGCAGGAACAGTTTCTCCGCGTTCTCGACCTTGCCGCGCAGTTCGGCGGCGAGCGCGTCGGGATCGAGCCGCTTGAGCTTGAGGTTGGCGATGCCGACCTGGCCGAACTTGATCTCGGCGACCGGCTCGAGGCTGGCGAGTTCCGCCGCGGTCATCGCCACGTCAGGCGCCGCCGGCGGCGCGTGCGCCGCGCACCGTCGCGTTCGCGCGCGTGCGTTCGCCGAGCCACGGCAGTTCGGGCAGGCGACCGGTCGGGCCGTGCAGGTAGGTGTCGCGCACGAACGGGTAGCTGCACAGCGTCTTGGCGAGCAGCGCGACGCGGCGACCGTTGCTCGGCATCGTCTGCTGGCCGACTTCGAGGAAGCCCCAGGTGCCGTGGAACAGCAGCGAGACGTCATCGCGCGGTTCGAGGAACACTTCGCAGGCGAGCTGCGGCACGTGCGTCTCGGCGTAGCTCGTCACGTCGGCGTAGAACACGCGGCCGAGGCCGAGGCCGCGGTACGGCCGTGCGACGACGATGCGGTCGATGTAGACGAATTCCGGATAGTGCGTGCGGAACCAGAGGAAGTTCGGGCTCGCGTAGCGCGCATCCTCGCGCAGCGCGATGAGGAAACCGGCGATGTGTCCGTCGACTTCGGCGACGCGGAAATAGCTCGCCTCGTCGTACAGCCCGCGCAGTCCGCTGACGTCCAGCGGCAGGATCGTGGAACCGGCGGCGTTGTTGAGTGCGAGCACCGAGTCCAGATCGTGCGGTTGCACGTCGCGGATGCTTAGGGCCATTGCTTGCTCCGTGGGATTGCGTGGGGGCGTGCGGCTGCAGGCCGCGGCCACCGGCGCCGATTATCGCATGGGCCCGCGATGCGGTCATGGCGCGTTGCGGGCGCTTTGGTTATGGAAACGTTAGCGGCGCTGCTGCAGCGGCGCCGAAGGGCCGTCGCCGTCGCCGGGCCTGCGCGCGGACCCCTGACTTCCGGGGAGGTCGGGCGCAGGCCTGCCGGCATATCATGCGGACATGCCTTGGCCGCAGTTCAACCACATCCAATTGCTCCGCTACGCGGGCCTGTTCCAGTACGCGAGCGTCGGCACGCCGTTCCTGCGCTACCAGACGGTGGTCGAGGATCTCGCGCAGAAGCAGTTGCCCGGCAGCTACGTGCACCTGTGGCTCGCTTGCTACGTCGTGTTCGGCGTCGTCTACTGGTATCTCACGCACGACCTCGGCGACCGCCGCCGCACGCCGCTGCGGCGCGCGCTGCAGATCGCCCTGCTGGTCGTGCTCAACGGCATGGCGGTGGCGATCGGCTGGTTCAGCCAGAGCGGCATTTCCGCGCTGCTGCTCGCGGTCGTCGCGGTCGTGCTGCCGTGGCTGCTGCCGCTGCGCATCGGCATCGCCTGGATGGTGCTGCAGAACTTCTCGCTCGTGCCGGTGTTCGCGAGCATCCGCGAGCCGGCCTTCAGCCTCAGCGACGCGTTCCTGCAGTCGAGCCTGTATTCGGGTTTCATCGTGCTCGCATTCGTCACCGCGCTCGTGACCAAGCAGCAGGTCGAGGCACGCGAGGAGCAACGGCGCCTCAACTCGGAGCTGCGCGCGACGCGCACGCTGCTCGCCGAATCCAGTCGCCTGGCCGAGCGCATGCGCATCTCGCGCGAGCTGCACGACCTCGTCGGCCACCACCTGACCGCGCTCAGCCTCAACCTCGAGGTCGCCAGCCACCTCGTGCAGGGACAGGCGCAGGAGCACGTGCGCCAGGCGCAGTCGGTCGCCAAGCTGCTGCTCAGCGACGTGCGCGAAGTGGTGAGCCAGCTGCGCGAGGGCGACAGCATCGACCTCACCCAGGCGTTGCGCAACCTCACCGAAGGCGTGCCCGGCCTGGCGATCCACCTCGAACTGCCGCCGCGCTTCAGCGTCGACGATCCCAAGCGCGCGCAGGTGCTGCTGCGCTGCGCGCAGGAGATCATCACCAACACCGTGCGCCACGCCGGCGCGCGCAACCTCTGGCTCACGTTCGAACGCAGCGCCGACCGCCAGATGGCGATCCATGCGCACGACGACGGCCAGGGCGCGAGCGAGCTGCGGCACGGCAACGGCCTCACCGGCATGCGCGAGCGCCTCGCGCAATTCGGCGGCCGCGTCGATATCGTCACCGGCAAGGGCCAGGGCTTCGCGCTCGACGCCCTGCTGCCACTGGAGGGAACCTCGTGATCCAAGTCTGCCTGGTCGACGACCAGACCCTGGTGCGCCAGGGCATCCGCTCGTTGCTCGAGCTGTCCGATTCGATCCGCGTGATCGCCGAGGCGGGCGACGGCGCGCAGGCGGTCGAGACCATTCCGCGCGTGAAGCCCGACGTGGTGCTGCTCGACATGCGCATGCCCGGCATGTCGGGCCTCGACGTGCTCAACGCGCTCGCGGCGAAGGAGCAGTTGCCGCCGACGATCATCCTGACCACGTTCGACGACGACCAGCTCGTGCTCGCCGGACTCAAGGCGGGCGCGCGCGGCTACCTGCTCAAGGACGTCTCGCTCGACCAGCTCGTCGACGCGGTCAAGACCGTCGCCGAGGGCGGCTCGCTGGTCGCGCCGATGGTCACGCAGCGCCTGCTCAGCGGGCTCGAGCGCATGCACAACGAGTTCACGAGCCTCGACCGGCCCGATCCGCTGACCGAGCGGGAGACCGAGATCCTGCGGCTCATGGCCGGCGGCTACAGCAACAAGGAGATCGCCAATTCGCTCGGTGTCGCCGAGGGAACGGTGAAGAATCATGTCTCCAACATCCTGTCCAAGCTCGGCGTGCGCGATCGCACGCGCGCGGTGCTGAAGGCGTTCGAGCTCGGTATCGTCTGAGTCGCGCCGGCAGCTCGCGGCGCCGACGGCGCGGTGTTGCGCCGATTGCGGTCTTGCGTGCGGCCGGCGGCCGCCGGCCCGATCCCGACCCCTGCGGGCGCGCCCGGACGCGGGTTCCGCGGGCGCCCCGTGCCGCCTCTCCGCGGCCGCCGCGCGCGGCGTGGCGCGGGGTCGTAGCGCATGCGCCCCGGACTCCAGTACCATCCGTCCCTTGTCCCGCCGGCGCGGGACCGTGCACGCGCGGGCACAAAGGGGACGGCGTGGCCGAATCCGGTCGGACGCCGCTCGCCGCGCGTGCAGCCAATGGCTGGGTTCTGGAGATACCTCGGATGATTCGTATTTTCGAAGTGCTGATCGCTCTGTTGATCGTGTTCCTGCTCGCCGTCGTGGTCGGCGTGCTGCTGCCGGATCATGGCCATATCGAGCGTACCGTCGAGGTGCCGAGCCCGGTGCGGCAGGTGTACGACTCGGTCAATTCGTTCCGTCGCTTCCCGCAGTGGAACGGCATGCGCGCGTTCGACCCCAACCTCAAGATGACCGTGTCGGGTCCGGAAGCCGGCGTCGGTGCGAAGGCCAGCTGGACGAGCGCCTCGCCGAAGGTGCGCGACGGTTCGCTGACCATCACCAAGACCGAGCAGGACAGCAGCGTCGAGATGGCGCTCGACAACGACTGGATCGGCACCAACCGCACCTACAAGATCACGCTGGCGCCGACCGCCAACGGCAAGACGGTGAAGATCACCGAGTCCTACGACGTCGACTACGGCTGGAACCTCGTGAACCGCTTCGGCGGCCTGTACATCAACGGCGAGCCGTCGGCGATCGTGCAGGGCAACCTCGCCAGCCTCTCGGCGATGCTCGCGGGCTTCCCGAACACCGACTACAAGGACCAGAAGATCGAGGCCGTCAACGTCGAGGCCAAGCCGGTGTTCATCGTCAACACGAAGGCGAAGCGTTCGCTCGAGGAAGTGGCCGACGCGACGAGCACGGCGATGACCGAGATCGAAGCGGCGCTCAAGAAGGCGGGCCTGACCGCCGCCGGCCCGCGCATGACGATCACCACCGAGTGGGGCGAGGAAGACTACACGTTCAGCGTCGCCGTGCCGGTCAACGCGCCGTCGCTCACCCTCAATGGCCAGACCTACGCGATCGAGACGCCGGTGCCGAACCAGAGCGACGAAGGCGTCGACGAGAGCGGCCAGCCGAAGACCTACGCGCCGGGCGAGAAGGACAACAAGGGCTACCTCGTCGTCGACGGCAACGTGCGTGCGGCGCTGTGGTACGCGGGCACTGCGCTCTACACCGAATACACCGGCAGCGCCGCGCAGCTGCCGCTGATCCGCCTCAACCAGAAGGCCTATGCGGAAACGCACGGCTACCGCTACAGCGAAGGCGGCGTCGGCCGCTTCTGGGACGAGTACATGTCGACGCCGGACACGCCGACCGACCAGGAGGTCTATCGCGTGTACCTGCCGATCACGCGCTGAGCGGCGATCGCGACACGGTAACGGAAAGGGCGGCTTCGGCCGCCCTTTTTGCGTCCGGCACGGGTGCGTGGCGGAGCGTGGATGGCATCGGGCCTCCCGCGGTCGCCACGAAGCTGGCCACGTTCGGTGAAGTCCCGGGTCGAATCAGGATGAAGCTGACCCCCGCCACCGCGCCGGCGACACGAGTCGGCAGCGCGCCCGCAGCGGTCGGGACACGCGTGACCGCAATCGCCGCCGAATCGATCCGTGTCAGGTAGGACCTGACTGCGGTCAGCATGGAGATGACCGGCGTCGGCGCCCTACCGACTGCGGTCGGTATCGCATTCACTGCGGTCGTGGCGAACCTGACAGCGGTCACCGAAATGCTGACTCGTGTCAGTGAACAACTGACTGCGGCTACCGCGACGGTGACCGGGGTGGCCGTCCACGTGACCGTGTGGGTCGAGCGGGTGATGCAAACCGGCTTCAGCGTACGCGTGTCGGCGCGACGCGCCGTAGGGTCGGACGCAGCCGCGCAGCGGCGAGTCCCACCGCCGCCTTGCGGCGATGCGAGGCGCGGTGGGCTCGCGGTGTCTGGCCTCGCATGCCCATGCGTTCTCGTGCCGCTGCGTCCCGCCCTACGGGATGGCGACACTCGCTCGAACGCGCTCGCCGGCGCTCAGTCGGGCGGTCCGTCGTAGCGGACCGCGAGCACGACGAACGACTGCCGGCCACCCGGCAATTCCGCTTCGAACTCCTCGTCTTCATGCCGCTTCAGGGCGGCGCGCGCGAGCGGCGAGTCGATGCTAATCCAACCACGCGCGGCGTCGGTCTCGTCCGGGCCGACGATGCGGTAGGCGTATTCGCGGCCATCCTCGTCCTCGACGCGGAACCAGGCGCCGAAGTACACCGCGCCGCGATCGGTCGGCGGCGCGGCGACGACGCGCAGGCGTTCGAGCCGCTTGCCGAGATAGCGCACGCGGCGATCGATTTCACCGAGCTGCTTCTTGCGGTAGGTGTATTCCGCGTTCTCCGAGCGGTCGCCTTCGGCCGCCGCGGCGGCGAGCGCGCGCACGACCTCGGGCCGGCGCACGCGCCACAGGTCGTCGAGCTCGGCCTTGAGGCGCTCGTGCCCCTCGGGCGTGATCATCGCCGTGGAGGCCGGTGCCGGCGGTCGCCATCGGCTCATTGCACACCGTCCGTCGCAAAGCGCGAACGTTACCATCGCGGCGTCCGCATGCCACGCATCGCGGCGTAGAATCGCCGCTTCTGTTCGCGGAAGGGGCCGCGGCGTGCTGATCCTGCCACTGCATCGCGCGCCCACGGGCGCCAACTTCCCGTGGGTGACGCTCGCGCTGATCCTCGCCAATGCGTTCGTGTTCCTCGGCCTGCAACAACGCGACGAAGCGCGGCAGGAGCAAGCGCTCGATCACTACGTGCAGCACGGGCTGGCGCGCTGGGAATTCCCCGCCTATCGCGACTGGCTCGCGCAGCATCCCGACGACCGGCGCAGCGGACTGTTCGAGCAGATGACGTCCGACGAAGGCGATCCGCGCTGGGCGGCCGCCGTGCTGCAGTCGGACGAGGCGTTCGTCGCCGCGCTGCACGACGGCACGGTCATCGACGCGGGCGCAGCCGGCATCGACGACTGGCGCGAGGCGCGCGCCGGATTCGACCGGTTGTGGGATCGCTCCTTCACCGAACGCTGGAAACTGCGCCAGTCGGAGATCGCACCCACGCGCATCGCCGGTTCGATGTTCCTGCACAGCAGCATCGGCCACCTGCTCGGCAACATGCTGTTCCTCGCGCTGCTCGGCCTGCTCGTCGAAGGCGCGCTCGGCCACGGCCTGTTCCTCGTCGTCTACCTGCTCGGCGGTGTCGGCGCCGCGCTCGCGAGCCTCGCCTGGCACTGGGGACAGCAAGGCTCGCTGGTCGGTGCTTCCGGCGCGATCGCGTCGTTGATGGGGGCGTACTGCGTGCTCTGGGGCACGCGCAAGGTGCGCTTCTTCTGGTGGTTCTTCGTCGTCTTCGACTACGTGAAGGCGCCTGCGCTCGTGCTGCTGCCGGCATGGCTCGGCTGGGAAGTGCTGCAGCTCCTGTTCGTGCACGACTCCAACGTCGCGTTCGAGGCCCACGCCGGCGGCATCGTCACCGGTGCCGCGCTCGCGTTCGCCGTGCGCAGGCTCGGCTGGGAGCGTCGTGAGTTCCTCGACGAGGACACGATCGCCGATACCGCGAACGCGGACGATGCGCTGCTCGCGCAGGCGCAGGCGCACATCGGCAAGCTGGAGATTCCCGCGGCGCGCGCGCTGCTCGAACCGCTCGCCACGCGTCGTCCCGACGACCTTGCGGTACGCGTCGCGCTCTATCGCTGCGCACGCTACGAACCGGGCATGCCGCGGCTCGACGATGCGGTGCGCGCGGTGCTGGCCCTGCCGCTGCGCACGACGCCGGAACTGCGCGAGCAGAAAGCCGTTTACGACGACTACGCGAAGGCGGGCGCCGGCCGCCGCTTGCCGCTCGCGCCGGCGCAGCAGCTCGTGCTCGTGCGACGCTGGCCGGCGATCGGCGCGGGCGCGTCGGCGGCCGAACTGCTCGCCGCGCTCGCCGCGCGCGCGCCGGCGACGCCGGGGCTGTCCGCCGCGATGTTGCAGGTCGCGCGCGACCTGCAGGCGCGGCGCGAAGACGGCGACGCGCGCGCGCTGCTCGCGAGCATCGTCGCGGCCTGGCCTGGTTCCGGCGACGCGGACAAGGCGAACGTGCTGCTCGCCGAGGCGTGATCAGGCGCGTGCGGGTGGCGCGCCGAGCGTGTCGAGGAAGCGACGGTACGCACCGACCTCACCGGCGAGCGCCTGCGGAAACGCCTGCAGCACGCGGTCGAGCAGGGCGCGCGCGGTGTCCTCCTTGCCCATGCGTTCGGCCAGCAGCTTCGCCGCGAGCAGGCAGTTCACCGGAACGTCGCGATGCTTGGGGTGGCTCTTGTACCAGGTCGACACGAGCCGCAACGCGACCTGGCTCTGGCCGGCGTCGACCGCCTTGCGCGCGACGCGCGCGACGTCGTCGGGGTCGGCGAGTTCGAACGCGGGGTCGATCTCCTGGCAGTCGCGCACGACGTCGACCGCGCGGCGATCCTTGTCCTGTGCGACCAGCACCGCGATCCATTCGCGACCGTGCTTGAGCAGCTCGTCGCGCCGGCCGAGCACGCCGAGCACCTTGCGGTACTGCACGTGCACCGCTTCGGTGCCGCCGCGCGCGCGCAGCTGGCCGCCGAGCAGGGCCGCCGCGGCTTCGGGCTGGTTGTCGTGGATGTGCTGCGCGGCTTCGTCGAGCAGTTCCTGGTCCGGGTCGCGCAGGCGCGGCGCGAGCGGCATCGTCTTCGCCGCGGGCTCGTAGCCGATCTCGTCGTGGTACTGGTAGATGAGATAGCCCATGAGGTGGAACGTCGCGACGACCGCGTAGTTCGTGATGAAGTAGAACACGACCGTCGAGATGACCGGCGGCAGCACCGGCAGCACGAGCGCCTGCGCGTAGCGTTGGCTGATGTTGAACACGAAGTACAGCGCGGCGACGGCGATGTACGGCCAGCCGAGTCGCGCCATGATCGAGATCCACGTGAGCGGATTGAGCGCATGGCCGAGGTTCTGGTCCATCGCGAGCGACATGATCGCGCCGGGCAGCGCGACGGCGAGAAAGATGCCCACGAATGCGCCGCCGACCGGGCCGAGCGCGACCAAGCCGGCCACGTTCAATACGAAGAATGCGACCTGCAGCCAGATCTGCGACCAGCCGAGGCTGTCCTCGACCGACACCGCGACCTCGGGCGGCTCGAGGCGACCGTCCGCGGTCGCGCGCAGGCATTCGAACGCGTACTTGTACAGTGCGACCCAGATCAGCAGTTGCGCGATCCAGCCGAAGAAGCCTAGCGGGAAGAACGCGACCAGCTGGCACACCGCGAGCACGATGATCGTCGTGAGCGCGCCGGATCGGGTCGGATACAACGAGATTTCGCGCAGGCGGTTCCAGAACGGCACGATCTGTGCGCGCGCCGGCGACGGCGCGTGGCGATGCGGGGTCGACATGGTCAGCGCCTCGTCAGCGAGCCGAGCACGCCGCGCAGCAGCGAACGCCCGAGCTGGCCGGCCGCGTTGCGCACCGCGGACTTCGCGAACGCCTCGATCATGCCTTGGCGACGCTTGGTGCCGAACACCATGTCCTTGGCCGCCTGCGTCCAGCCGCTGTCGCCTTCGCCAGCCTGCGCCTTGCCGCCGTTCGACGCGGGCGTCGGCGCGGCGTCGTCCTGGGCCGCGCGTTGCGACAGTTTTTCGAACGCGGATTCGCGATCGATCGCGGTGTCGTACTTCGGCCCGATCGGCGAGCGCGAACGGATCGTCGCGCGCTCGGCGTCGGTGATCGTGCCGATGCGGCAACCCGGCGAGGCGATCAGCGCGCGCTCGACCGGCATCGGTATGCCGCCGGCCTGCAGGGTGGAGACGAGCGCTTCGCCGACACCGAGCTGGGTGATCGCTTGCGCGACGTCGATCTTCGGGTTCGGCGCGAACGTCTCCGCCGCGGCCTTCACCGCTTTCTGGTCGCGTGGCGTGAACGCGCGCAGCGCGTGCTGGATGCGGTTGCCCATCTGGCCGAGGATCACGTCGGGCACGTCGTCGGGATTCTGCGAGCAGAAATACACGCCGACGCCTTTCGAGCGGATCAGGCGCACGACCTGCTCGACGCGCTGGCGCAGCGCCGGCGGCGCGTCGTCGAACAACAGGTGCGCCTCGTCGAAGAAGAACACGAGCTTGGGCTGGTCGAGATCGCCGACTTCGGGCAGCTTCTCGAACAGCTCGGACAGCATCCACAGCAGGAAGGTCGTGTACAGCTTCGGCTTGAGGACGAGCTGGTCGGCGGCGAGGATGTTGACGATGCCGTGGCCGGACATGTCCTGGCGCATGAAGTCGGCGAGGTCGAGCGCGGGTTCGCCGAAGAACTGGTCGCCGCCCGCCTGTTCGAGCGAGAGCAGCGCGCGCTGGATCGCGGCGATCGACTGCGTCGAGATCAGGCCGTAGTGCTGCGACAGTTCCTTCGCGTTGTCGGCGGCGAAGCCGAGCAGGGCGCGCAGGTCCTTGAGGTCGAGCAGCAGCAGGCCGTCGTCGTCGGCGGCCTTGAACACGATCTCGAGCACGCCCGATTGCGTGTCGTTGAGTTCGAGCAGGCGCGCGAGCAGGTTCGGCCCCATCTCCGACACGGTCGTGCGCACCGGATGGCCGAGCTTGCCGTAGATGTCCCAGAACACGACCGGATTCGCGTTCGGCGTCCACGTGATGCCGAGCTGGTCGATGCGCGCCTTCAGCTTGTCGTTCATCGCACCGGCTTGCGACAGGCCGGCGAGGTCGCCCTTCACGTCGGCGAGGAAGACGGGCACGCCGAGCCTGGAGAAGCCCTCCGCCATGAGCATCAGCGAGACTGATTTGCCGGTGCCGGTCGCACCCGCGACCATGCCGTGGCGATTCGCGTACTTGGCGAGCAGGAACACGTCCTTGTCGCCCTTGCCGATCAGGATGTCGCTCAAAGGTTTCTCCCCCGGATGCGCGTCGCGCGTGGCCGTAGCGGGCGATTGTAGCGACGAATCGCTTCACCGCAGCGGCGTGATCGCGCGCCGTCGCGGGTTGCCGCTGGCGTCGCATGCGGTTACCTTGCGGCGTTTCCACGCACGCCGGCACGTTCATGTTTCGATATCGCACCTTCTGCCTCGCCGCCGCCGCGGCCCTGACCGCGTGCGCCGGCAACACGCCGCGCGGCGGACAGCCGGCCACGCCGGTGAAGCCGGACGATGCGTCGAACGCGCTGTACCAGCGCCTCGACCAGGACAGCCAGCGTTACGAGGCGGGCCTTGCGCTCGCGCGCTCGGGTGACACCGGGCGCGCGCAGTCCGAGATGAAGGCGGCGCTGGACGACCTGCGCGCCGCGGCGACGCAGTGCGCGCAGCTCAAGGAATGCGACCAGCAGCGATTCGTCGCGGGCTTCGATTCGCTGCTGCGCGCGGGTATCGGCAGCCGCTCCGACCTCGCCGTCGAAGGCGACACGAGCGCGACGACGCCGGATGCGACCGAGGAAGCCGGCGAAGGCTCGCCGGTGGTGAGCGCGGTACCGCAACTCGGCCGCTCGGTCACTCTGCTCAAGGGGCGCGAACTCGGCGACATCATCGCGCTCAACGGCCCGGTCAAGGCGGCGCTCGAGGAATGGCTCACGCAGTACCGGCCGAACCTCGTCACCGCCTACGAGAACTACCAGTACCTGCGCTACCAGATGTGGCCCGAGTACGAGAAGGCGGGCCTGCCCGAGGCGCTGCTGTTCGGCATGCTCGCGAAGGAGTCGGGCGGCAAGGTGCACGCAGTGTCGCGCTCGGGCGCGTCGGGCCCGCTGCAGTTCATGTATGCGACCGGTTTGCGCTTCGGCCTGACCACGGTCGACGGTTTCGACCAGCGCTTCGATCCGCGCCTGGCCGCGCGCGCGAACGCGTCGTACATCAACGAGCAGTTGGCGATCTTCAACAACAACCTGGAACTCGTGATCGGCGCGTACAACGGCGGCGAAGGCGCGATGCAGCGCCGCGCGGGCAGGGGTGAGAATGCCGCGGGCTTCTGGAGCCCGGAGGTCTACGGCGGCGTATCGCAGGAAACGCGCGAGTACGTGCCGATGGTGCTAGCGGCCGCGTGGCTGTTCATGCATCCGGATCGCTACAACCTCGAGTTTCCGAAAGTCGCGGCGAAGCCGGGCAGCATCACCTTGAAGCGCCCCGCGTCGATCGCGGAACTCACCGTGTGCCTCGGCCAGGACGGCAATGCGCACGACGGCTGGTTCCGCACGTTGCGCAACCTCAACCCGCAGCTCGACCCGCAGCAACAGGAGCCTGCCGGGGCACGCCTCGTCGTGCCGCTGCGGCTCGAGAAGGTGTACCAGCGCGATTGCGCCGACGGACGCTGGCCGCAGCTCGCAGCCGAGCTGCACGAGGCGATCGTGCCGGCACCGGCGCCGGTGGCGCTCGCGCAGTCGCGTGCGCCGGTGAAGGCGCGCTCGAAGGAGCGGACGTACGTCGTGCGCAAGGGCGACACGCTCGCGGCGATCGCGCGTCGCAGCGGCAACTGCGGCATCCGCGAGATCGCCGCGGCGAACGGACTGCGCGGGCCGCACTACCCGGTCAAGCCGGGGCAGTCGCTGAAGGTGCCGGAGTGCGCGCGCTGAGGGACGGAGCGGGAGTTGGCGCTTCCGTGCGCCAGGTCCCGTCCTGTGAAATCGTCGAATTCAAGTTGCGGTCCTTCCATGGACCGCGTTGTCCACCCGGCAGCATCGTCCCGATGCATGCGAGCCGGGTTGATCCGGCTCCGCGGAAACGGATGGCCCTGTGCGGCATCCGTTCCGCCCGCACGCCGGCGTGACGTGCGCGGTATGACTCAGGCCGCTTCGGCCCCTTCGACCATCCAGCGGTTGAGGTCGTCGGCGGGTACGCCTTCCTTGAGCGAACGCAGGCAGCGCATGGCCTGGCGATGCAGCTCCTGCTGCTCGCCGAACGGCGAATCCTTGGTTTCGTGGAACACGACGGTCAGCCAGAGGGCGACGCCACGCAGGCGCACCTGCAGGTTGTCCGAGCGCAGGCGCTCCAGACCGATGTCCGTACCGCTGCCCCAGGGACGGTATTTCTCCTCGGGCGGGGTCGCGTAAAGGTGCGGGAACTCGCTCTTCGATGCGCTCGTGAACTCGCGCAGGGCGATCCCGGCGAGCTGGCGGCGCGCGGCCGGCGGCAGCAGTTCGAGTGTCTTGTTGATCTCGCGAAACTGCCGGCGCAGCTGCATCGCGCGGCTGAGGGCGATCAAACGGGTCATGATCTGCATGGCTGTATCCCCCTGCCCATCCCTGGGGCCAATCTTGGATGGTTGTGAATCCGTGACGCCGATACTAGGCGAGGTCTACCCCATGAGACCGCCCAGCACGTCACAAATTGCCGAATCGCGTCACATTGTGACCGATGCGCGACCGCTTGGGAAGAGGGATTCAGCCCGCGGCGGGTAGGAGGTTCGCTCCGGAAAGGCTGCCGATCGCCTCGCCGACCCGTACCGCCTGTTCGGGCGACAGCGCCGGGTCGAGCGTGGCGGCTGCAGGCAGCAGCACGATCGCGGTCGATCCCATGTTGAAGCGGCCCATTTCGGCACCGCGCGCGAGGCGGATGCCGCGCCCGCGCCAGTCGCGCCGCGTGATGCGCGAGGCGTACGGCGGCACGTCGACACCACCCCAGACGGTTTCGATGCCGGAGACGAGCATCGCGCCGACGAGGACGACCGCGAACGGACCGCTCGCGCCGCGGAAATGGCAGACGAGGCGTTCGTTGCGCGCGAACAGGCGCGGCACCGCGGCGACCGCGAACGGCGCGACGCTGAACAGGCGCCCGGGCACGTGCACGGTTTCGAGCAGTTCGCCCGCGAGCGGCATGTGCACGCGGTGGTAGTCGCGCGGCGACAGGTAGACGGTCGCGAAGCGCCCGTCCGCGTACGGCGCCGCCGCCGCATCGTCGCCGAGCAGTTCGGCGACGCTGAAGTCCTGGCCCTTGGCCTGGAACACGCGGCCCGAGCGGATCGCCCCGGCCTGGCTGATGCGGCCGTCAGCGGGGCAGAGGACCGCATCCGCGGCCTGCGCCTGCGGGCGCGCGCCGGGCTTGAGCGCGCGCGTGAAGAACGCGTTGAAATGCGCGTACGCCGACGGATCGGGCTGCGCGGCCTCGTCGAGGTCGACGCGATAGCTGCGCACGATGCGTCGGATCAGGAAATCCTTCCACGGTGCGAACGTCCAGCGCGTGCCCCACATCACGAGGCGCGACAGGAAGCGATGCGGCAGCACGTACTGCAGGGCGACGACGGCGCGCATCAACGGGCTCCCGCGAGCGTGGTGAGGTCGGCGGCGATCTTCTCCGCATCGAACGGCGGGCGCAGCACGCCGGCCTGGCGACCCTGCGGGTCGATCAGCACCGCCGAGGCACTGTGATCGACGTCGTAGGTGCCGTCCTTCGGTTCGCCGCGCGCATAGACGAGGCCGAGCGCGTGCGTGATGCGCGTCAGCTGCTCGTCGTCGCCGCTCGCGGCGACGAATTCCGGATCGAAGAAGCCGACGTAGCGCGCGAGCTGCGCGGGCGTGTCGCGCTGCGGGTCGACCGAGACGAAGTCGAAGCGCACGCGCTGCCGGGTCGCGGCCGGCAGGCGCTTCCACGCCTGCTTGAAGTCGGACAGCGTCGTCGGGCAGACGTCGGGGCAGTTCGTGTAGCCGAAGAACACGACCGTCCAGCGACCCTTCCAGTCGTCGAGCGTGAGCTTGCCGCCGTCGCTGCGATCGAGCTGGAACGCGGGCAGCTCGCGCGGCGCCGGATACAGCACGACGAACGAGAGCGCCGGGCCGGGCGCGGGTGCGAGCACGCGCATGCCGAGCCAGAGGCCGACGGCGGCGGCGAGCGCGGCGACGAGGATGAGCCAGTTCGCGGAGACGCGACCGGCGTTGCGGAGGCGGGTCATCCGTCGATTATACGGGCGCGCGCGGATATGGACGCGCCGCGCGGACGCGGCATGCGGCCGCACGCGGCCGCACGCCGCGGCCCGTGGCGGCGCATGCCCTATACTGCTCGACCCCTTCGAATGCGCGGACGCCACCGTGACGCAGGAACTCGCGACGATCGTCGACTTCATCCGCTACGGCGCGAGCCGCTTCGGCGCCGCCGGCCTCACCTTCGGCCACAGCTACGACAACGCGCTCGACGAAGCGACCCACCTCGTGCTGCACGCGCTGCACCTGCCGCACGACCTCTCGCCCGCGTACGGCCAGGCGCGCCTCACCGCGGCCGAGAAGCAGGCCGTGCTCGCGCTGATCGACCGTCGCGTCGACGAGCATCGCCCGGTCGCGTACCTGACCGGCGAGGCGTGGTTCGCCGGCCTCAAGTTCAAGTCCGACGGACGTGCGCTCGTGCCGCGTTCGCCGATCGCCGAACTGATCCAGAGCAGCTTCACGCCGTGGCTCGACGAGCGCCACGTCGAACGCGCGCTCGACCTGTGCACGGGGTCGGGCTGCATCGGCATCGCGATGGCCGCGCACAACCCGGACTGGCACGTCGACCTCGCCGACATCAGCGACGACGCGCTCGCGCTCGCGCGCGAGAACGTGGAGTTCCAGGACGTCGGCGAGCGCGTGCGCGTGATCAAGTCCGACCTGTTCGGCAGCCTCGGCGGCGAACGCTACGACCTCATCGTGAGCAACCCGCCGTACGTCACCGAGCAGGAATTCGCCGCACTGCCGCCCGAATACGGCCATGAACCGAAACTAGGCTTGACCGCCGGCGACGACGGACTCGATTTCGCGTTGCGCATCCTCGCGGCGGCGCCCGATCACCTCGCCGAGGACGGCGTGCTCGTCGTCGAGGTCGGCGAGAGCGAGCGCGCGCTCGTCGCGACGCTGCCGAACGTGCCGTTCAACTGGATCGAGTTCAACGTCGGCCAGATGGGCGTGTTCCTGCTCGACCGGCGCGACCTCGTCGAGCACGCGGCGGAGATCCATCGCGCGGCGAGCGCGCGCAAGTAGCTTGGTTGCGCGTTGCTGGTGTGCGTCGGGAGAGCGGCATGGACGTGTTGCAATGGACGGGCATCGGGTCATATGCGATCCCGTGCGCGCTGACGCTCCTTGGTGTAGTCCTGGTGCCCATCGGAAATGGCCTCGTGCGTGGCCTCGTGGCTGCAGTGGCAGGATGGATCGGTTGCGTCGCCTACACGATTTTCGTGTTCAATCCGGTGGGCCTCGCATCGGCACGCGCGCACGGTGATCATTTCCCCGACGTGCGATACGACAACAACACGGTTTCCGTGGCGATCCTCGCGGGCTGGGTCGTTCCGCTGGCCACGTTGGCGACGTACCACGCGGCACGGCGGATTTTCCGAAGAATCTAGTCCATCGAACACCGGGCACTGCCATCCATGTCCAGCAATACGTTCGGCAAGCTTCTCAGCGTCACCACGTTCGGCGAGAGCCACGGCCCCGCGATCGGCTGCGTCGTCGACGGCTGCCCGCCCGGCCTCGCGCTCGCGCCGGAGGAATTCCGCGACGACCTCGAGCGGCGCGCGACCGGGCGCAGCCGCTGGACCTCGCAGCGGCGCGAGGCCGACGACATCGAGATCCTCTCCGGCGTCTACCAAGGGCGCACGACCGGCACGCCGATCGCGCTGCTGATCCGCAACACCGACCAGCGCTCGAAGGACTACGGCGACCTGCAGGGCACGTTCCGCCCCGGCCACGCCGACTACACCTACTGGCAGAAGTACGGCATCCGCGACCCGCGCGGCGGCGGCCGTTCGTCCGCGCGCGAGACGACGATGCGCGTCGCCGCCGCGGTGATCGCCAAGAAGTGGCTCGCCGAACGCCACGGCGTGCGCGTGCGCGGCCATCTCGCGCAGATCGGCGACGTCGTGCCGCGTGCGTTCGACTGGGACGCGGTCGAACGGAACCCGTTCTTCTGGCCCGACGCGGCGATGGTCGAGGAACTCGAGGCGTACGTGAATGCGCTGCGCAAGTCCGGCGACTCGGTCGGCGCGCGCGTCACCGTCGTCGCCGACGGCGTGCCGCCGGGCTGGGGCGAGCCGATCTACGGCAAGCTCGACGGCGAACTCGCCGCGGCGCTGATGTCGATCAACGCGGTCAAGGGCGTCGAGATCGGCGCCGGCTTCGCCGCGGTCGCGCAGCGCGGCAGCGAACATCGCGACGAGATCACGCCGCAGGGATTCCTGTCCAACCACGCAGGCGGCATCCTCGGCGGCATCTCGACCGGCCAAGCCGTGGTCGCGTCGATCGCGCTGAAGCCGACCTCGAGCATCCTCGTTCCGGGGCGCAGCGTGAACCTCGCCGGCGAACCGGTCGAGGTCGTCACCAAGGGGCGCCACGATCCGTGCGTCGGCATCCGCGCGACGCCGATCGCCGAGGCGATGGTCGCGCTCGTGCTGATGGACCAGGCGCTGCGGCATCGCGCGCAATGCGGCGACGTCGGCGACGTCGCGCCGCGCGTGCCGGGCCAGGCGGGATGAGCGCGCGACCGCGCGTGTGGGTCACGCAGCCGGTCTTCGGCGACGTCCTCGCGCGCCTCGATCCGTACTTCGACGTGCGCGTCGAACCGACGGTCGCGCCGCGCGGTGCCGGCGAACTGCGCGAGGGCCTGCGCGACGTCGACGGCGCGCTCGTGTTCATCCCCGATCGCATCGACGCTGCGGCAATCGCGCAGGCGAGCCGCCTGCGCGCGATCGCGAACGTCGGCGTCGGCTACAACAACCTCGACATCGCCGCGCTCACCGCCGCGGGCGTCCTCGCGACGAATACGCCCGACGTACTCACCGAGACGACCGCGGACTTCGCCTGGGCGCTGCTGCTCGCGACCGCGCGGCGGGTGACCGAGGCGGAGCGCTGGCTGCGCGAAGGGCAGTGGACGACCTGGTCGTTCGAACTCATGCTCGGCCGCGACATCCACGCCAGCACGCTCGGCATCCTCGGCATGGGCCGCATCGGCCGGGCAATCGCGCGCCGCGCGCGCGGCTTCGGCATGCGCGTGCTCTACCACAACCGCTCGCGCCTGCCGCCCGAGGTCGAGCGCGAATGCGCGGCGACCTTCGTCGCCCGGAACGAACTGTTCGCGCACAGCGACCACCTCGTGCTCGTGCTGCCGTATTCGCCGCAGACGCACCACGCGGTCGGCGCGGCCGAGCTCGGCCGCATGAAGCCGGGCGCGACGCTCGTGAACATCGCGCGCGGCGGCATCGTCGACGACGCCGCGCTCGCCGACGCGCTCGCCGCCGGGCGCATCGCCGCGGCCGGGCTCGACGTCTACGAGAACGAGCCGGCGGTGCATCCGCGCCTGCTCGCCCTGCGCAACGTCGTGCTGACGCCGCACATCGCGAGCGCGAGCGAGGCGACGCGGCGCGCGATGGTCGCGCTCGCGGTCGACAACCTCGTCGCCGCGCTCGGCGCCGGCCCGCACGCGGGCAGGCCGCCGAACCCGATTAATGCCGACGCGTTATTGGCGCGCGGCCCCCGGTCCGCGTGATCCTTGCCCGCGCAATCCTCGTCCTCGCCATCCTTCGCGCAAACCCCGCCGACCAGAACCGACCATGACGAACAACACCCGCTACAACGTCGCCATCGCCGGCGCCACCGGCGCCGTCGGCGAAACCCTGCTGTCGATCCTCAAGGAACGCGCGTTCCCGATCGGCGAACTCGTGCCGCTCGCGAGCGAGCGCTCCGCCGGCGGCAAGGTGGCGTTCGGCAACCGCGAACTCACCGTGCGCAGCCTCGCCGACTACGACTTCAACGGCATCGACGTCGCGTTCTTCTCGGCCGGCGGTTCGGTCTCGCGCGTGCACGCGCCGCGCGCCGCGGCGGCCGGTGCGGTCGTCATCGACAACACGTCCGAGTTCCGCTACCAGGACGACATCCCGCTCGTCGTCAGCGAAGTCAATCCGCACGCGATCGCGCAGTACGCGAACCGCGGCATCATCGCCAACCCGAACTGTTCGACGATGCAGATGCTCGTCGCGCTCGCGCCGATCCATCGCGCGGTCGGCATCGAGCGCATCAACGTCGCGACCTACCAGTCGGTGTCGGGCGCCGGCCGCTCGGGCATGGAGGAGCTCGGCCGGCAGACCGCCGCGCTGCTGAACTTCCAGGACGCGGAACCGAAGAAGTTCCCGGCGCAGATCGCCTTCAACCTCATCCCGCAGATCGACGACTTCCAGGACAACGGCTACACGAAGGAAGAAATGAAGATGGTGTGGGAGACGCGCAAGATCCTCGAGGACGCGTCGATCCAGGTGAACCCGACCGCGGTGCGCGTGCCGGTGTTCTACGGCCACTCCGAAGCGGTGCACATCGAAACGCGCGAGAAGATCAGCGCCGAGCGCGCGCGCGAACTGCTGCGCGTTGCGCCGGGCGTCGTCGTCGTCGACGAGCGCAAGCCCGGCGGCTATCCGACGCCGGTGCAGCACGCGGCCGGCAAGGACGAGGTGTTCGTCGGTCGCATTCGCGAGGATCTGTCGCATCCGCGCGGGCTCGATCTGTGGGTCGTCTCCGACAACATCCGCAAGGGCGCTGCGCTGAACGCCGTGCAGGTCGCCGAGTTGCTCGTCAAAACCTATCTGTGACGGCCCCCGGACTTTGCGAAATCGTATCTGTGATCTATAGTTACGATTGTGTTATAAGCCCGTTTCGAGATGACCTGAAACGGGTCCCAACGCCTCCGGGGGGCATGCCTAGATGAAACGACCGCTGCAACTTTCGCTTGCGATCGCGCTCGCGTTGGGCGGAACGAACGCGCTCGCGCTGGGCCTCGGCCCCGTCCACGTGAAATCCAAGCTCAATCAACCGCTTGACGCCGAGATCCCGGTCATCCAGGGCACCGCCGGCGAAGCGGAGGGTCTGCTCGTGAGCATGGCGGCGGCGGAGGACTTCGAACGCGTCGGGATCTCGCGCAGCCACCTCAACGTGCCGCTCGAATTCGCGGTCGGCAAGAGTGCGAGCGGCCAGGTCGTCATCCGCGTGACGAGCAAGGAGCCCGTGCAGGACAGCTACCTCGACTTCCTCGTCGAGGCGAACTGGCCGAAGGGCCGCCTGCTGCGCGAGTACACCGTGCTGCTCGATCCGCCCGTGACGGCTCCAGCACGCAGTGCACCGGCGGCGGTCGCCGCGACGCCGGCCCCGGCGCCGAGCGTGCCCGCGACGCCGCGGCGCGAGAAGGAAAAGGTGGTCGCGGCCGAAAAGCCGCCGGCCGCCGAGAAGCCCGCAGCTCCGGCACGCGAGAAGCCCGCTCCGGTCGCGGCTGCGCCGCGCAAGGTGCTCGAGGGCGAGTACGGCCCGGTCAAGGAAGGCGAGACGCTGTCCGGCATCGCGCGCGCGGCGCGCCCGGACGGTGGCGCCAACGTCGACCAGATGATGCTCGCGCTGCTCAAGAACAATCCGAACGCGTTCTACAAGGACAACATCAACGCGCTCAAGCGCGGTGCGATCCTGCGCATCCCGAGCGCCGACGAGGCGAAGGCGATCGGTTCCGCGAGCGAAGCCGCGGCGCAGGTCCGTTCGCAGTTCGAGGACTGGCGTGGTGGCCGCGCGACACCGACGCGCGTCGCCTCGACCGAAGCCCCGGCAGCGCCCGCGACGGCTGCGCCGAAGGAGTCGAAGGAAGCGAAGCCCGCGAAGGCGAGCACCGCCGCTGCGGACGCGAAGAGCGCGAGCGAGCGCCTCGAACTCGTGCCGCCGAAGTCGGGCAAGGGCAGTGTCGCGATGGCCGACCAGCCCGGCACGGGCAGCGGTTCGGCTGCGAATGCCGAGGCGAAGCGCGAACTCGCGCGCACGAAGGAAGCACTCACCGCGCGCGAGCAGGAAGCGAGTGAACTCAAGTCGCGGGTGAAGGAACTCGAGGACCTCAAGGGCAAGAACGATCGCCTGATCAGCCTCAAGGATTCGGAGATCGCCGACCTGCAGCAGAAGCTCAAGGAGCTGCAGGCGAAGGCCGAAACCACCGCGAAGGCCGCGGGCAAGCCGGCGACGCCGGCGGCCGCGACGCCGCCTCCGGTCGCGGCCACGGCGACGCCACCCGCATCGACGACGACCACGCCGTCGTTGAACGCGAAGGAAACGGCGATCGACAAGAAGGACATCTGGGGCGACGCCGGCAAGGCGGCCGCTCCGGCCAGCGACGCCACCAAGACCGATGCACACGCGGCATCGGGCACGACGCCTGCGACGACCACGCCGGGCGCGACGACTGCGCCTTCGGCGACGGCGGCCACGAGCGGCACGTCCACGCCGGCCTCGACGACGCCCGCCTCCGGCGCGACGACGCCGGCCTCGACGACGCCCGCGGCCGGCACGCCGTCCGCGACGCCCGGCGCCACGACGCCGGCGACCACGGCGTCGACGACGCCGGCTACGACCACGCCCGGTTCGACGCCCGGTTCGGCCACGTCGAGTGGCGCAACCGTGACGCCGCTGCCGGCGACACCGCCGACCACGGCGACGAGCGGGACCACGGCCAAGCCGACACCGGCCGCGACGGTGAAGAAGCCGACGCCCGCGCCGCAGCCGGAGCCGGCCTGGTACGACGCTTCGTGGGTGAAGCCCGCGGCGCTCGGCGGTGGCGTCCTGCTCGTCCTGCTCGGCTTGTTCGGCATGCGCAAGCGCAAGGCCTCACCCGCCGTGACGGGCGGCACGCGTCCGTCGATCGCCGACGCATTCGGCGATTCGCCGGTCGGCGGCGGTGGCGCGACGAGCGACGTGATGGAAGCCGAAGCCGCCGCGCTGCGCGACCAAATCGCGCGCGAGCCGGGCAACGTCGGTCTCTACCTCGAATTGCTGAGCCTCTACTACGCCGAGCGTGACGTCGCGAAGTTCGAAGACACCGCCGCGGAAATGCACGCCTACGTCCACGATCCGAACCAGCCGGAGTGGCAGGAAGCGCAGGCGATGGGGCAGGAACTCGCGCCGCACAATCCGCTGTTCGCTTCGTCGCATGCGTACGATTCGGGTTCCGCGTTCGCCGATACCGCCGAGCGACCGACGCTGCACGACGACGATTTCGGCTTCGGCCACGAGCACGGCCACGGCCACGTGCCGGCCACGCCGGCGCCCGCCGCCGCGGCGACGGCGCATTCGGACGACTACGGCTTCGGCTTCGCCGACGCACCGACGCCGACGCATGCGCACACGCCACCGCCCCCGGCTGCAGCCGCCGACGCGTTCACGTTCGATGACCTGCCGCCGCTGGAAGCGCCGGTGACGAAGGCGACGCCCGCCCCGATGCCCGCTGCGAAGGAGCCCGCGCCCGCGATGAAGGAAACCACCCTGGACGACGATTTCTTTGCCGGCGAGGATGCGATCGGCACCAAGCTCGATCTCGCCAAGGCCTACATGGACATGGGCGATCCGGATGGTGCGCGTTCGATGCTCGAGGAAGTCGTCGCCGAAGGCAACGATGCGCAGAAAGCGGAAGCGCACCGCTTGATTTCCGAGTTGCGCTGACGCGGACGTCGGGGGCGCGCGGCTTCGTCGAAACGCGCGAACCCGACAGCGCGATCCACCCAGAAGGGAGCCGGCAGTCCGGCTCCCTTCCGTTTTTCGGGCTTCTGTTCTCGGATGATCGGTCGCCGCGGAGCGCCGCATCCCGTACGATCCCGCTTTTGCCTGATCCCCATTCCCGATCCCGGTTCCATGCGCCTCGCTCTCGGCATCGAATACGACGGCACCGACTTCTGCGGCTGGCAGCGGCTGTCGCACGAGCGCAGCGTGCAGGCCGAGGTCGAGGCCGCGCTCACGTTCGTCGCTGCGCATCCGGTCGAGGTGACCTGCGCGGGCCGCACCGACGCCGGCGTGCACGCGCGCTGCCAGGTCGTGCATTTCGACAGCGACGCGACGCGCAGCGAGCGCGCCTGGGTGCTCGGTGCGAACTCGCGGCTCGCGCGCGACGTCGCCGTGCTGTGGGCGCGCCCGGTCGCCGACGGTTTCCACGCGCGCTTCGGCGCTCGCGCACGGCGCTACCGCTACACGATCCTCAACCGCCCCGTGCGCGCGGCGCTCGCCGCACGCTTCGTCACCTGGGAGCGCGTTCCGCTCGACGTCGAGGCGATGCAGCGCGCGGCGCAGGCGCTCGTCGGCGAACACGACTTCAGCGCGTTCCGCACCGTCGCGTGCCAGGCGAATTCGCCGATGCGCAACGTGCACGCGATCGCCGTCGCGCGGCGCGGCGACGAAGTCGCGATCGAGATCGAGGCGAACGCGTTCCTGCACCACATGGTGCGCAACGTCGTCGGTTCGCTGCTGCCGATCGGCCGCGGCGAGCGCGCCGAGGCGTGGCTCGCCGAACTCCTGCAGGGACGCGACCGCAGCGTCGCGGGCCCGACCGCGCCCGCGTCGGGGCTCGCGTTCCTCGCGCCGCGCTATCCCGCCGAATGGAATCTTCCGCCCGAGGTGACGTTGTGAGCACGCGCATCAAGTTCTGTGGCATCACGCGACCGCAGGATGCGCGGCTCGCGGTCGATCTCGGCGTCGATGCAGTCGGCCTCGTGTTCACGCGGCGCAGCCAGCGCTTCCTCGGCATCGCGCAGGCGCGCGAGATCCGCCGCATGCTGCCGCCGTTCACCACGGCGGTCGCGCTGTTCATGGACGACGAGCCGGGCTGGATCGAGGAAGTCATCGCCGGCGTGCAACCCGACCTGCTGCAATTCCACGGTGCCGAGCCGGGTTCGTTCTCGTCGAGCTTCTCGCGCCCGTACGTGAAGGCGGTGCCGATGGCATCGGTCGACGATGCGGTGGCGTACGTCGGCCTGCATCCGGCCGCGAACGGTTTCCTGCTCGACAGCCACGCGCTCGGCGCGCTCGGCGGCAGTGGCGAGACGTTCGACTGGAAGCGTGCGCCGCGTCTCGGGCGCGCGACGATCCTCGCGGGCGGATTGAATGCCGACAATGTGGCGCAGGCGATCGCGCTCGTGCGACCCTATGCGGTCGACGTATCGAGCGGCATCGAAACCGCTCCGGGCATCAAGGACCCCGCGCGCATGCGCCGCTTCGTCGAAGCGGTGCGCAATGCGGACGCTGGCATCGGCAAGTGAGCACCATGGAACGAATCGACGACTATTCGGTGTACCCCGACGCGCGCGGGCGCTTCGGCGACTACGGCGGCTCCTACGTCGCGGAAACCCTGATCGCGCCGCTCGCCGAACTGGACGCGGCGTACCAGCGCCTGCGCACGGATCGGGCGTTCATCGCCGAGTTCGAGCGCGACCTCAAGTACTACGTCGGTCGGCCTTCGCCGATCTACCACGCCGAGCGCCTGTCCCGGCAGGTCGGCGGCGCGCAGATCCTGCTCAAGCGCGAGGACCTCAACCACACCGGCGCGCACAAGATCAACAACACGATCGGCCAGGCGCTCGTCGCGCGCCACATGGGCAAGCGGCGCATCATCGCCGAGACCGGCGCCGGCCAGCACGGCGTCGCGACCGCGACCGTGTGCGCGCGGTTCGGCCTCGATTGCGTCGTGTACATGGGCGCGACCGACATCGAACGGCAGAAGATCAACGTCTACCGCATGAAGCTGCTCGGTGCCGAAGTGGTGCCGGTCACGTCGGGTTCGAAGACGCTCAAGGACGCGCTCAACGAGGCGATGCGCGACTGGGTCACCAACGTCGCCGATACGTTCTACATCATCGGCACCGTCGCCGGGCCGCATCCGTACCCGCAGATGGTGCGCGACTTCAACGCCGTGGTCGGACGCGAGGCGCGCGCGCAGATGCTCGAGCAGTACGGTCGCCTGCCCGACGTGATCACCGCCTGCGTCGGCGGCGGTTCGAACGCGATCGGCCTGTTCCACGCGTTCCTCAACGATCGCGACGTGCGCGTCGTCGGCGCGGAAGCCGCGGGCGAGGGCATCGCGAGCGGGCACCACGCCGCATCGCTCGCCGCGGGACGGCCGGGCGTGCTGCACGGCAACCGCACCTACGTGCTGTGCGACGACGATGGCCAGATCACCGAGACGCATTCGGTCTCGGCCGGCCTCGACTATCCCGGCGTCGGCCCCGAGCACGCGTTCCTCAAGGACAGCGGCCGCGCCGACTACGTCGGCGTCACCGACGACGAGGCGCTCGCCGCGTTCCACCAGCTCGCACGCAGCGAAGGCATCCTCGCCGCGCTCGAGTCGAGCCACGCGGTCGCGCAGGCGATCAAGCTCGCGCGCGAGCTGCCGCAGGACCGCCTCGTCCTCTGCAACCTGTCCGGGCGGGGCGACAAGGACGTGCATACGATCGCCGCACGCGAAGGACTTTCGCTGTGAGTCGCATCGATCGTCGTTTCGCCGACCTCGCTTCGGGCGGGCGCACCGGCCTCGTCCCGTTCTTCACCGCGGGTGATCCGTCGCCCGACAGCGTCGTGCCGGTCATGCACGCGCTGGTCGAGGCGGGCGCAGACCTCATCGAGCTCGGCGTGCCGTTCTCGGATCCGATGGCGGATGGTCCGGTCATCCAGCACGCGAGCGAGCGGGCGCTCGCGAAGGGCGTCGGCCTCGCGCGCGTCTTCGACTGGGTGCGCGAATTCCGCACGCGTGATGCCGCGACGCCGGTCGTGTTGATGGGCTACATGAATCCGGTCGAGATCCACGGCGCCGCGCGCTTCGGCGCCGAAGCGGTCGCCGCCGGCGTCGACGGCGTGCTGCTGGTCGACTGCCCGATCGAGGAGATTGCCGCCGCCGGGCCCTTGCGCGACGCGGGCCTGACCCAGATCTTCCTCGCCGCACCGACGACCACGGACGCCCGCCTGGCGCAGGTCTGCGCCGCGGCGCGGGGTTTCCTATACTACGTGTCCTTCGCCGGGATCACCGGCGCGGACCGGCTCAGCACCGGCGACGTGCGCGAGCGTGTCGCCGCGATCCGGCGCCAGGCGAGCACGCCAGTCGCGGTCGGGTTCGGCGTGCGCGACGCGACGTCGGCGGCAGCGATCGGCGAGTTCGCCGACGCGGTCGTGATCGGCAGCGCGCTGGTCGAGCGGCTCGCGGGCGCGGCGGATGCGGACGAGGCAGCTGCGCGTGCGCGCGCATTCCTCGCCCCGATCCGCGCCGCCCTCGACAAACGGACCTAGTTTTTTTGCTCCACTTGAGATGTCCGGCATGGATGCCGGTCTGATCTTCGTCGTCATGGAGGACGGCAAGAATCCCCGCGGCATGGATGCCGGTCTGATCTTGCCGTCAGGAGGACGGCTGAGGAAAACCCTATGAACTGGTTGCAGAAGCTCGTCGGCCCACGTGCACGCTCGTCGACGACGGGCAAGGGCAAGGTGCCCGAAGGCCTGTGGGAGAAGTGCGACGGCTGCGGCGCCGTGCTGTACAAGCCGGAGCTCGAAGCGTCGCTGATGGTGTGCCCGAAGTGCGGCCACCACCACGCGATCCGCGCGCGTGCGCGCCTCGCCGCGTTCTTCGACGAAGGCAGTACGCAGGAACTCGACGCCGCCCTCGAACCGACCGACCCGCTCAAGTTCCGCGATTCGAAGAAGTACAAGGACCGCATCGTCGGCGCGCAGAAGCAGACCGGCGAGAAGGACGCGCTCGTCTCGATGCGCGGCACGCTCAAGGGCAATCCGCTCGCCGCCTGCGCGTTCGAGTTCTCCTACATGGGCGGCTCGATGGGCTCGGTCGTCGGCGAGAAGTTCACGCGCGCGGCCGAGCTCGCGCTCGCCGAACGCATGCCGCTCGTCTGCTTCTCGGCGACCGGCGGCGCGCGCATGCAGGAAGGCCTGTTCTCGCTGATGCAGATGGCGAAGACCTCGGCCGCGCTCGCGCGCATGCGCGACGCGGGCGCGCCGTTCATCTCGGTGCTCACCCACCCGACCACGGGCGGCGTGTCGGCGAGCCTCGGCATGCTCGGCGACGTCAACGTCGGTGAGCCGAAGGCACTGATCGGCTTCGCCGGCCCGCGCGTGATCGAACAGACCGTGCGCGAGACGCTGCCGGAGGGTTTCCAGCGCTCCGAGTTCCTGCTCGACCACGGCGCGATCGACCTCATCGTCGACCGCCGCGAGATGCGCGACAAGCTCGCCGCAGTGCTCGCCCTGCTCATGCGCCAGCCGAAGGCGGCCTGAACGTGCGCGCGGCGCGCCGCCTGCGCGCGCTGCTGGGCGTGGTGCTCGCCGGCATGCCGCTCATCGCCGCGACGGCGGCGGAATCGCCGGCGCCACGGCGCGTGCTGTTCGTCGGCAACAGCCTCGTCTACTACAACGACCTGCCGCGCATGACCGCGGCGCTCGCCGCGGCCGGCGCCGCGCCGCTCGAGGTCGAGATGATCGCGGGCGCGGGGACGACGATGCGCGAACACCTCGCGCGCGGCACGCTGCGCACGGAACTCGCGCGAAGGCGCTACGACACCGTCGTGCTGCAGGATCGCGGTGGCTATCCGCTGTGCACGCGCGACGATCGCGATTGCGCGGACTCGGTCGCCGCGATGTGCGAAGCAGCGACGCTCGTGCGCGACGCCGGTGCGCGACCGATCTGGTTCGGTACCTGGCAAGGTCTCGCCGAGGCGCAGGCCGCGCTGGGCAAGCTCGGTGCACGCGCGGCGAAGGATTGCGACGTCGCGTTCGCCGACGTCGGCGCGGCGATGCAGCGCTTCCTCGCGCGCAGCCGCGTGCGCCCGTGGCTCGACGACGGCCATCCCGACGCGAGCGGCTCGTGGGTCGCCGCCGCCGTGCTCGCGCGCGCGATCACCAACGAACGCGCGCACGTACCCGAACCGATGCCGGAAACCTGCCGCGTGCGCTGGCAGGACGCACATCCGGACGAAGGCAGCGTCGCCTCGGCGCAGACGGCGCCGGCGCGCGACTGCACGATGCCGTCGCCGGCGATCCTGCGTGGCGCGGTCGACGCGGCGAACCGTTCGCGCTGAGGCGGATCGACGACCGCCCGCGTCGACGGCTCGGAACGGTGGCGCCTTCGGAGTCCGACCCGTCGCCGCCGCGATGCGCGCCGTCGCAGCGCGCATCGGCCGGGTGCGCCACCGCCTCCGATCACGGCGACGAATCGAAGCCGTCCGCGAAGACGAGGTCCGGGTCGCGATTCGGATAGACGAAGATCGCTCCCTCGGCATCGGCGTTGTAGAAGCCCGCACCGACCACCGCGTCGAGCCGATGGTCGCCGTCGACGTCGCCGAACGCGAAGCGCAGTCCATAGAGGGAAAGGCTCGCGCTCGGATCCGCGATGACGGTCGCGGGCGTACTCGTTGCATCGAGGGGGCCGCGATAGATCATCACGCTGCCCAGGCCGTCGTATTGCAAGGCGGTGATCGCGACGTCGGGATGGCCGTCGCCGTCGAAGTCGCCCGCCGGCTCGATGTGCACGCCGAAGCTCGCCGGCGTGCCGTCGCCGGAGGCGAGGGTGAGCTTGACCGCCGCAGCGGAGGCGAGGCCGTCGGCGCCGCCGCGGAACAGCCAGGCGGCACCCGGGAACGAAAGGAAATCGCATCCAGCGGCCGGTGTCGGCTCGCAGTCGGTGCCGATCATCACGTCGTCGTAGCCGTCGCCGTCGAGATCACCCACCCCGACCGCGGCGAAACCGAAGTCGCCTTGCGACGTATCGCCGGTCAACACGGTCGCCGGATCCGTGACGATGCCGTTCGGCGAGCCGAGATAGACGAATGCGCCGCCGCCGCTGGTCTGGTACTGGTAGCCCGGTGCGCCGACGACGAGGTCGTCGTAACCGTCGCCGTTCACATCCCCGGCGCCGCGCACCGCGAAGCCGAAACTCGCCGTGGTCGTCTGCGCGCTCAGGCGCGTGCGGGCGGATTCGACGAGCCCTTGCGGCGAGCCGTAGTAGACGAACACCGTTTCGGGCAGGACCGGGTTGGTGGAATTCTCCCCGATCGCCACGTCGTCGTAGCCGTCGCCATTGACGTCGCCGATGCCGGACAGGCCGAAGCCGAACTTGCAGCCGTCGATGTCGTCGCCGACCAGACGCGCCGCGGGCGTGGGCGACAGGCCGGTGGCGGAGCCGAGGAACAGATGGACGGTGCCGCGGAAATCGAAGCCGTTCGGGTTGCCCGGATCCGTCCCGCGCTCGTCGTCGACGATGATGTCCTCGTAGCCGTCGCCGTTCACGTCGCCGGCCGAGGCGACGTTCTCGCCGAAGTAGTCGAAACCATCGGCGGCGGCGGGATTGGCGATCTGCTGCGATGGCAGCTGCGGGCCGTTCGCGGATCCGTAGTAGACCAGCACGATCGAATCGCGGGCGGCACCGCTCACCGGGTCGGCGAGTTGCTGGCTCGAGATGACGTCGGCGTAGCCGTCGCCGTCGACGTCCGCCGTCGCGACGGTGAGGCCGAAGATGCCGTTGGGCGTGCCGCCTTCGATGATCCAGGGCGCAGGCACATCGGTCCGTGCAGGGGGCGACGCCGAGCGCGCGGGCGCCGCCATCGCGATGCCGCAGACGGCGAGGTGGCCGACGAACAGCGCGAGCGAGCGCGGGCGGAACGTGTTGCGGGGAGGAGCAAGCTGAACCGATCTCATGGCAAGGGCGTCTCCGAACCACCCGCGACGGTCGCGGGCAACCTCGTCCAGCATCGGCCGGGGCGCCATCCTGCGCATTCGCGCAGGCTCTCGAAAATATCTCGGGACGTCTCGCCCGTGAGGCGCCGCGCGCTCACGGCCTCGCGGCGATGCGTTCGCCCGCCAGTTCGCGCGCGCGCTGCTCCGCCCGGGTTGCCGGATCCGGCTGGTCGAGCACGCGGTTCAGCGTGGCCGCGGCGCGCGCAGCACGGTAGTCGCGCTCGACGTACGGTTCGATGGCGGCGAGCAGGGACGTCGCGCGGGTGCGGTCGCCACGCAGCGCCACGTAGTCGGCGTACGGCGCCGCTGCGGCCACGATGTCGGTCGGCTCCGCCGCGCTCAGGGCGAGCGCGAGTGCGCCGCGAAGTGGTGGTCGGCTTCGCCATCGCCGGAAGCGGCGAGGATCAGCGCGCGCGAGAGCTCGCTGGCGAACGCCCAGCCCGGATCTTCCGGCGATTCGAGCAGTTCGCCGAGCCGCGCGACGAGCGCGCCCGCGTCGTCGGCGCGACCGCCCTGGCGTGCTGCTTCGGTCAACACCACGGCCGCTTCGGGGATCGTGTCGCTGCACGAGCCTGCGGGAGCGTGCCGGATGCGCTCGAGGATCTCGCCACCGAGCTTGAAGGCGAGCGCACCCTTGCCTTCGTCGACGAGCAAGCCTGCGCGCAACGTCGCGAAGGCGGGGTCGGCGCTCGCGGTCGCGTCGCCGTCGAAGCGGGCGAGCGCAGTGCGCGCTTCGGCAAGCCGGCCGTTCTCGCGTAGCGCACGGATGTGGTTCTGCGCCACGTACTCGATCAGGCGATGGTCCTGCAATCCGGGCAGCAAGCGCCAGGCGCGAGCGCTGCTGTCGACGGCGCCGCGTGCATCGAGCACGCGAAGCCGAGCGTTGGCCTTGTTCGCCAGCGCGGTCGCGAGGCCGTCGGCGATATCGAAGCGGTCGAACGTCGCGATCGCCCGATCGAACGCCGCGGCCGCATCCGCCTGCTGGCCGTGCTGGCCGGCGAGGAGCGCCGTATTGATGTCGGCGTAGGCGAGGCCGATCGGGTCGCCGCTGCGCTCCAGTTCACTGCGCGCGCGGCCCATGTCGGCGAGCGCGAGGTCGAGCCGGCCAAGGCCGCCGTTGACGACTGCGCGCTCGTTGTAGGCGCGACCACGCAGGCTGGGGTCGCCCTGCTCGCCGAGCGTGGCGATCGCGGCGGAGTAGAACGGTTCCGCCTCGCCGTAGTGGCGCCTCCGGATGGCGATGCCACCGAGTCCCATCTGGGCGAGCGCGCGCATCGAGGCAGGCACGTCGACGGTCCCGGATGCGAGCGGCTCGAACGCGGCCTCGGCTTCCTCGAGGCGACCATTGCGGAACTCGAGCCGCGCGCGTCGCAGCACGAGCCGCGGATCGCCGGCTTGCTCGGGCGTGGCGGTATCGAGCCAACGACGCGCCTCGGCGACATCGCCGCCGAGTGTCGCCGCATCGATGCGCTGCGCGAGCTCGTCCATGGCACCGGCTGCGCGCGTCGAGGCGCCGATGCCGAGGTCGGCAAGGAACTGCGCGGCGACGGCGTCGACCGCCAGCAGCGGCGCAGCCGCCTCGGCCACGTACGTCCGCGCGTGCTCGCCATGGTACGCGTCGAGCGAGAAGCGCCAGACACCGTCCGCCGTCGTCGCGCGCGGCACGAGCAGGTAACCGGTGCCGGTGACCCGCAGCAGGCGCTCGCGTTCAGCCGCATCCGGTCCGCCCGCAGGCGCCGACCGGGCGATCGCCACGACGCGGTCGCTCGGCATCACGCCGAGGCGTGCGTCGCGCAGGCGGGACGCGAGGTAGTCCATCGCGCCGTAGCGCAGCCACGCGTGATCCGTGCTCGTCTCGCTCACGCCGACCGGCAGCACGACGACGGTCCGTGAATCGTTCGCAGGAGCGGTCGATGCGGTCGGGCCGACCGCGATGCGCGCATCGCGCACGAACATGATCGCCAGTGCGGATACGACGACGAGCGCGACGCACGCGGCGAGCCAACGCGAACGCGCCACGCGGTGCGGTGCGGGCGGCGGCTGTCGAAGCGTCGCCGCATGCGCCGGGTCGGCGACCGTGGCGGGCCCGGCGCTCGTCGGCGATTCCGCCGGCGAATCCGCAGGGTCGGCGGCAGCGATGCCCGCATCGTCGACCAGCACGGGCATCGTCCAGCGGTAGCCGAATCGGGGCACCGTGCGCAACGGGCCCTCGCCGTCGCCGTCATCGCCGAGCGTGCGGCGTAGCCGCCAGATCGCCTGCGTGAGGAGGTTGTCGCCACCGTCGGCGAGGCCCCAGACGGCGGCGGTCAGCTCGTCGCGCCCGACCGCGCGTGAGCGATGCTCGATCAGATACGCCAGGCAATCGAACGCCTTGGCGGCGATCTGTACGCGTTCGTCGCCGCGCCACAGCTCGCGCGCCGCCACGTCGAGGCGGAAGTCCGCGAAGCGGTAATGCGTCGCCTTCATCGCGCAAGAGTAGCGCGAGTAGCTCGCCGAGGGTCAGCGTGCGGCGATGTCCGCGCTGCAGACGAAGCGGATCGCGTCGAGGCGCGGTGCGGCGGTCGCGAGGGCGTGGCGCAGGGCGTCGAGTTCGCTCGCGATCGCCGCGATCTCGTCCTCGCGCACCGACGGATTGACCTTGGCGAGTGCGGCGAGGCGCGACTGCTCCGCGTCGAGTTCGCGCTGCGCGGCGGCGAGCGCGTGGCCGACCTCGGTCGCGGCGAGGCGTCGTGCCTCGGTCTCGCACGCGCCGAGCATCGGCGGCACGAGCTTGGCCAGCAACGGCCGATAGCGCGCCGCGTCGATCGGCTGCTCGCGCGCGCGCGCGAGGCTGACCGTGTTCGGCGCGTAGTCGGTGCGCGCGGTGAGGCGCGTGTCGACGACCGTGCGCAATGGCAGCGGCGGCAGGAAGCGGCCGATGTCGAGCCGGCGGTCGGCGACGCATTCGAGCGCGAACACGCATTCGAGCAGCGCCGTGCGCGGCGGCAACGCGGCATCCATGAGGATCGCGGCGTTGCCCTGTTCGCTTTCGAGCAGCAGGTCGAGCGCACCGACGACGAGCGGGTGGTCGAGCCGCAGCAGCGGCAGTTCTTCGCGCGCGAGCGCGGTCGCGCGGTCGAACGTGACCTGTTGCGGACCGTCCTTGAGCCCGGGGAAGCCGTCGGTGCTGAGGTACTCGGGGTCGAGCACGACCGTGCGCGGGCCGGTCTCCTCGGCGTCGATGCCGAACTGTTCGAACAGCGCGATGACGAACTCGTCGGCGCCGGTGTCGCTGTCCTGCGCGCGCAACGCGTCGGCGAGCGGCAGGTCGCGTGCCTGGCGTTCGGTCGCGAGTTCGAGCAGGCGATCGCGCCCGGCCTGCACGAGTTCGGACAGCTCGCGATGCGTCGCCGCGGTCTCGCCGATGAGCGCGTCGATCTCGACGTCGGGGTCTTCGCCACCGAGCGCATGCCGTTCGGCTTCCGCGAGCAGGCGCGCGCCGTAGCGGCGCAGGATCTCGCGGCCGTCGGACGGACTGCTGCGCAGCGCATCGAGGCCTTCGTGGTACCAGCGCAGCAGCGCGTGCTGCGCGCTGCCGTGGAACGCCGCGGCGTGGATCTCGATGTCGTGGCGCTGGCCGATGCGGTCGAGGCGGCCGATGCGCTGTTCGAGCAGGTCCGGATCGAGCGGCAGGTCCCACAGCACGAGGTGGTGGGCGAACTGGAAGTTGCGGCCTTCCGACCCGATCTCCGAACACAGCAGCACGCGCGCGCCGTCGCCCTCGGCGAAGAACGCCGCATTGCGGTCGCGCTGCAGGATGCTCATGCCTTCGTGGAAGCGCGCGACCTTGGCGCCGCTGCGCGTGCGCAGTGCGTCCTCGAGCGCGATCACCTTCGCCTGCGTGCGGCAGATCAGCAGCAGCTTGGCCGGCGCGAGGCGCTCGATCAGCGCGACCAGCCACGGCAGGCGCGGGTCGGTCGCGTAGTCGATCTCGCCCGCGGGCGGATGCGCCTGCGCGTCGGCGTGGAATTCCGCGAGCAGGCGCTGGCGCGTGCCGTCGTCGAGTTCGGTGCCGTCGAGCAGGTCGATGCGTGCGACGCGCTTCGGGAATCCGCCGATCTGCGCGCGCCGGTTGCGGAACATCACGCGGCCGGTGCCGTGCCGGTCGATCAGCGCGTCGAGCAGCAGCGGCGCGTTCGCGGCGCGGTCCTCGTCGTAGCGCGCGAGCAGTGCTTCGAGATCCGCATCGCTGGCGAAGCGCGCGGCGAGCGCGGCGCGCACGTCGGCGTCGAGCGGTGCCGCGTCGAGCAGGCGCGTCGCCACCGCGGACAGGCCCGCGTAGCGCTCGGATTCGGCCGTGAACCTCTCGAGGTCGGTGTAGCGCGCGGGATCGAGCAGGCGCAGGCGCGCGAAGTGGCCGCTGCGGCCGAGCTGCTGCGGCGTCGCCGTGAGCAGCACGAGTCCCGGCGCGCGCGCGGCGAGGCGCTCGACCAGCGTATAGGCGGGGCTGGCTGCTTCGGGCGACCATTCGAGGTGGTGCGCCTCGTCGACGACGACGAGGTCCCAGTCGGCGTCGCCGACCTGCGCTGCGCGCTTGGGCGTACCGGCGAGCCAGTCGACGTCGGCGATCACGCACTGTTCGTCGTCGAACGGGTTGCGCGCAGCGTCGGCGACTTCGATCGCTTCGCAACGCTCCTCGTCGTACAACGCGAACGGCAGGTTGAAGCGGCGCAGCAGCTCGACGAACCACTGCGCGGTGAGGCTCGGCGGTGCGAGCACGAGTACGCGCGCGACGCGCCCGCTCGCGAGCAGGCGTGCGAGCACCATGCCGGCTTCGATCGTCTTGCCGAGGCCGACCTCGTCGGCGAGCAGCGCGCGCGGCGGGCGGCGCTGCGCGACGATCGCGGCGACGCGCAACTGGTGCGCGATGAGGTCGATGCGCGCGCTGGCGAGGCCCCACGCCGGCGATCGCATCGCGGCGGCGCGGCGGCGCAGCGCGGCGAGGCGGAAGTCGAAGCGGTCGGGTGCGTCGACACGCGCGGACAGCAGGCGCTCGTCCGCGCGCGACACCGGCTGCGCGTCGTCGAGTTCGGATTCGGCGAGCGCGCGCGTGCCGTTGTGGTAGGTGAGCAGGCCGCTCGCCTCGCTCACGCGCTCGACCACGAAATTCTGCTTCTGCCCGCTGACCTTCTGGCCGACACGGAACTCCGCGCGCGCGAGCGGCGCCGCCTGCTTGGCGTAGTGGCGCAGCACGCCCGCGGTCGCGAACAGCACCTGCACGGTGCGGCCGTCGAGGCGCACGACGGTGCCGAGGCCGAGTTCGGGCTCGGCGTTGGAGATCCAGCGTTGACCGGGAACGAAAGCCATGGAGGGGGCAGCGGTGAGGGAGTGCGATTATCGCGGCCGCGGCGCGCGAAGCATAGTCTTGCGGCCTGATCCGGTGCGCTGCCGTGGCGCGGCGCGCCATCGGCGCCGCGCGGCGTTGGCAGCGCAGGAGTCGCCGGCTCTGCGGCGTCGCAGCAGGCCGTTCGATAGGCGTTCGCGATCGATTTCATCGAAACGAATCATTGGCCGCGGTCGCCGGGCGCGCATAGCGTGGCGGATGCGCCGCGCGCGTGCGCGGCGCGAACACGCTCCCCATCCACGGAGACTTCGCCATGATCCGCAAGTCGATACGGAGACAGGCCGCGGCACGCTCGCTGCTGCTCGCGCTCGCCGTTGCCGGCGTCGCGCAAGCCGAACCGGCGGGCAAGACGCCGTCGAGCTACGCACCCACGGTCGAGGAAGATTTCACCACCGTCATGCAGCGCATGAAGGGAGCGAAGGCGGCCATCGAGAAGCGGCAGGCCGCCCTGCTCGAGCAACGCTACGACCTGTCGAACCGGCCCGCCGCAGGCGTCGCGATGTCGCGCGGCAAGCCGGTGCAGGACGGCGTGCGCGTGCGCTTGCCGAACGGCACGAGCTGGGACCAGCTTGCCGCGATGAGCGCCGAGGAGATACGCGAAAAAGGCGTGTTCCCGGCCGGCTTCCTGCCATTGCCGCACCCGAACCACGCCGAGGGCGGCATGCTGTTCCCGCGGTTCCACATCGACGAGATCAAGCGGCAAGAGCAGCGCGACCTGACCCGCTTCGATCTCGACTTCGACCTGCCGGACCATTTCCTGCCGGAGTTCCCCGCGCCGATCTATCTCACCACGCGACCGGATCTCGGCGACGTCTCGCAGGGCAAGCTCGTCACGATCGAGAACTACTACGGCCTGTTCAACGGCATTCTCAACCCGAAGCAGATCGAAGGGCTGCGCCTGCTCGTCACGCCGTTCCCGCAACAGCAGTTCAACCAGACCGACGATCGCCGATCCGAGCGCCCGAGCCGCGGCGTGGTCTGCTTCGACTGCCATGCCAACGGACACACCAATGCGTCGACGCACCTCGTCGGCGACATCCGACCGCAGGAGTTCCGCCATCGCATCGACACGCCGAGCCTGCGCGGCGTCAACGTGCAGAGCCTGTTCGGCTCCCAGCGTGCGCTGAAGACGGTCGAGGACTTCACCGAGTTCGAGCAGCGCGCGGCGTACTTCGACGGCGATCCCGCGATCGCGACGAAGAAGGGCGTGAACATCCTCGAGCGTGGCAGCCAGGTGCATTTCATGGCCGAGTTCGAGGCGCTGCTGGACTTCCCGCCGGCGCCGAAGCTCGACGTGTACGGCAAGCTCGATCCGCGCAAGGCGAGCGAGGCGGAACTGCGCGGCCAGGCGATCTTCTTCGGCAAGGGCACGTGCTCGACCTGCCACGCACCGCCGTACTACACCGACGGCACGATGCACAACCTCAAGCTCGAGCGCTTCTACAAGCCGCACCTCGTCAACGGCGTGATGGCGAGCGCGGACGGCCCGATCAAGACGTTCCCGCTGCGCGGCATCAAGGACTCGCCGCCGTACCTGCACGACGATCGCCTGCTCACGCTCGACGACACGGTGGAGTTCTTCAACCTCGTGCTCGAGACGAAGCTGAGTGCGGACGAGAAGAAGGACCTCGTCGCGTTCCTGCGCGTGCTGTAGTGCGACGCACCCGCGCTCCGGCCGCGACCGGCCGGAGCGCGGACGATTCATCGGGCCGGTGCGGAATCGAAGCCGTCGGCGAAGATCAGGTCGACGACGGTCGGCGTCGCGTACGCGACGAACACGCCGCTGCCCCATTCGACCTGGTTGTTTCCCTGCGGATACACGCCGGCGACGAACGCGATGTCGCCGCGCGCGTTGATTGCGGGGTGCCCCGCGAACACCGGAGAGCTGTCGTGCTGGCCGAGCTGTGCCGTGCCGAGATCAGTCGCGACGACGTCGCCGTTGCCGACGACGCGCAGCAGGTTCGTGCCGTCGCCGAGGTAGATCGCCTGGCCTTGCGCATCGCGGGCGCGGAAGGCGACCCAGCCCGCGCCGTTGATCGCGGGCGGAAACGAATCGAGTTCGAGGATGGTGCCGGCGGGATCGACGGCGGCGATCTCGGTCGTGGTTTCGCCGTCGCTGCGCAGCACGACGCGCCGGTTGTCGGCCGCGCGCGTCGCGACTACCGCGATCGTGCCGTCGTCGGTGAGCGCGAGGCTGTTGTCGAACTTCGAATACGGCGACGCCGCGTCGGTCGCCTGGTTCTTCAGCAGGACCCGTGATGTCCCGTCGCTCGCGAACGTGCGGATCTCGACGGCCGTGAACTGGTCGGCCGAGGTCGCGACCTTCGCCGCGATCGTGCCCGTCGCGTTGAACGAAGGCGTGTAGAGGTAGGTATACGGGCTGCCCGGCGCGACCGCCGCGTCGCCGACATAGATCGTCGTCGAACCGCCGAGCCGTGCCGCGTAGGCGCGGCCGCTGGAGAAGCTCGCCTGGAAGCCGATGTCGCCGCTCGCGTTCACGCACGGCGACTGGTAGGAGTTCGGGATCACGGGCAGCGTGTTCACCGCGGCGGCGCTGCCGGCGGTCGCGTCGTACCGGAACAGGCTGTTGCCGACGCCCGTGTCGGAGATCGTGAATGCGATATCGCCCGCGTCGTTCAAGCAGGCTTCGTTGTCGATCGAGGCGTCGATGTCGCCGACGTAGACGAGTCCGCCGGCACCGTGCGCACCGAGCCAGACACCGGGGCGCGACAGGCCCGGATCGCCGGCGTCGGGCACGACCTGCACGCGGAACGCGACCTGCGCGCTCGCGTTGATCGATGCACTGATGCTGTTGAACGACGAGCCGGGCGGCAGGTTCCAGCCCTCGTCGTTGACGAGCAGGTTGCTGCGCGCCTGCAGTTCGACGGTTTCGTAGGCGGGTAACGCCGCCCGCAGGCTCGGTGCGGCGAACAGCGCCGCGATCGCGAGATGGTACGCCTTCATCGTGGATGACCCCCAGGTCGATGCGCCGGTGCTTGGCGCGTTCCCGACCATAGCGGATCGAAGACGAAGAATCCGTTAGGAGAAAAACCGGGTCAGCTGGACTTTCGCGTCGCAGGGCTTCCGGCAACATTGCCTGATGCCGCGAAGGTCCAACTGACCCCGGCTTTCCCGGGAGGCCTCGACGAGCCGCAACGAAGCAGCTGTTCGTGGGAAGTGCGGCCATGGATGGCCGCTCTGGTCCCCACTCGGCCCGGGCGCGACTATCGTCGCGCCGCTTCGTCAGGCAGCGATCATGGACGATCGCAAAAGAAAACCCTTACCAGATCTTCACCTGCGTGTCCGCGCCACGCACCATCGCGTCGCCGGCCTTGCACGAATACGCCTGCGCGAACGCGGGCATGTTCGACGGCGCGCCGATCGCGCGGTATTTCGCCGGCGCGTGCGGGTCGGCGTTGAGCAGCACTTCCTGGCGCTTGGGCAGGATGCTGCCGCGCCAGACGCGCGCGAAGTTGAGGAAGAAGCGCTGGTCCGGCGTGTAGCCGTCGATCTTCTTCGCCGCCTCGGCCGGGTTCTGCTTGAGCGCCATCTGCAGCGCGTCGTAGGCAACGTTGAGGCCGCCGAGGTCGGCGATGTTCTCGCCAAGCGTGAGCTGGCCGTTGACGTGCTTGCCCGGCAGCGGCTCGTACGCGTTGAACTGCGCGACGAGCTTGGCGGTGCGCGCGTCGAACTTCTCGCGGTCTTCCTTCGTCCACCAGTTGGCGTTGTTGCCTTGCGCGTCGAACTGGCTGCCTTCGTCGTCGTAGCCGTGCGTCGCTTCATGGCCGATCACCGCGCCGATGCCGCCGTAGTTGATCGCGTCGTCGGCGTTGGCGTCGAAGAACGGCGGCTGCAGGATCGCGGCCGGGAAGTTGATCGTGTTGTCGGTCGGGTTGTAGTACGCGTTGACCGTCTGCGGCGTCATGCCCCACTCGAGGCGGTCGGTCGGCTTGCCGGCCTTGGCCATCTCGTAGTCGTAGTTGAACTTGCTCGCGGCGAGCACGTTCGCGTAGTAGTCGTCCGACTTCACCTCGAGGCCGGACCATTCGCGCCACTTGTCCGGATAGCCGATCTTCGGCAGGAAGGTCGACCACTTCTCGATCGCCTTCTGCTTGGTCGCGTCGCTCATCCAGTCGAGCTTCTCGATGCGCGCCTTCAGCGCGGCGCTCACGTTGTTGACGAGTTCGAGCGCGCGCTTCTTCGATTCCGGCGGGAACGTCTTGTCGACGTAGAGCTGGCCGAGCGCCATGCCCATCGATTCATTGACCGTCGACAGCACGCGCTTCCAGCGCGGCTCCTGCTCCTTCTGGCCATTCAGCGTCTTGTTGTAGAACGTGAAGTTCTCTTCCGCGAACGGCTTGGACAGGTACGGCGAGGCGGAGTCGATCGCGTGGAAGCGCAGGTAGGTGCGCCACTCGTCGGCCGGCACGTCGACGACCATCTTGTCGACTTCGGCGAAGAAGCCCGGCTGCGACAGCGAGAAGCCGCCCTGGATGTCGGCGTGCTGCGCGGCGAAGAACTTCGTCCACGAGAAATTCGGGTTCGCCTTGTCGGCATCGGCGAGCGTGACGAAATGGTACTGGTTCTCCGGCTTGCGCAGCTCGACCGGCACCAGCGAGGCCTTGGCCAGGCGCGTCTCGAACGCGAGCACCTGCTCGGCCGACTTCTTCGCCGAATCCGCCTTGTCGCCGGCGAGTTCGAGCACCTTGGCGACGTGCGCCTGGTAGGCGGTGCGCAGTTCCGCGTAGTCGGGCTTGGAGTAGTACTCCGAGGTCGGCAGGCCGATGCCGCCTTGCGCGACGTAGGCGATCTGCATCTTCGAATTCTTGAAGTCCGGCGACGTGTAGATCTGGAACAGGCCGTTCTGGCCGCGCGACGAGGCGTCGTTGATGTACGCGGCGATGTCGGCCGGCGTCTTCAGCGCGTCGATCTTGGCGATCTCGGGCTTGACCGGCGCGAGGCCGGCCTTCTCGATCGCGCCGTCGGCCATGCCGGAGCGGTAGAACCAGCCGATCTTCTGCTGGATCGAGCCGGCGGCGGCCTTGTTCGCGCCGAGCGCGGCCGCTTCGACGATGCCGCGCTGCGTCTGCAGGCTGTGCTCGCGCAGCTGGTCGAACGCGCCCCAGCGCGTGCGGTCGGCCGGGATCGGGTTCGCCGCGACCCACTTCGCGTTGACGAAGCCGTTGAAGTCCGCGCACGGGGCGATCTTCGCGTCGAGTTCATTGACGTCGAACGCGGGCGTCGTCGATGCGGCGATCGCGGTGGTCGACAGCGCGGCGAAGATCGCCGTCGCGAGGGTTCTGTTCGGCAGCTTGTGCATGTTTCGTTCTCCAAGGACATTCGTCACCGCGGCGCCGGCCGCGGCGTGTGTTCACCAGATGTCGACGCGGTGCGCGGCGTCGCGAACCATCGGATTGCCGGCCTTGCACGCGAACGCTTGCGCGAACGAGGCCATATTGCTGACCGGCCCGTTGGTGCGGTACTTGGCCGGCGCGTGTTCGTTCGACTGCACCTGCAGGCGCAGCGCTTCGGGGCGCTGTTGCGTGCGCCACGCCTGCGCGAACGCGAGGAAGAAGCGCTGCGCACCGGACTGGCCGTCGCGCGTCGCGTCCGCCTTGCCGTCGTCGGTGAGCTTCCACGCGTCCCAGGCGACCTCGAGGCCGCCGAGGTCGGCGATGTTCTCGCCGAGCGTGAGCTTGCCGTTGACGTGCAGGTCGTCGATCGGAACGTAGGCGGCGAACTGCTCGACGAGCTTGCCGGTGCGCGCGACGAAGCGCTCGCGGTCCTGCTTCGTCCACCAGTCGCGCAGGTTGCCCTGGGCGTCGAATTGGCTGCCTTCGTCGTCGTAGCCGTGCAGCATCTCGTGGCCGATGACCGAGCCGATGCCGCCGTAGTTCACCGCGTCGTCCATCTGCGCGTCGAAGTACGGCGGCAGCAGCTGCGCGGCCGGGAACACGATCTCGTTCTGCTGCGGGTCGTAGTACGCGTTGACCGTCTGCGGCAGCATGCCCCATTCGCTGCGGTCGACCGGCTTGTCGATCTTCGCGGCGAGGCGCTTCGCCTCGAATGCGGCGGCCGCGCGCACGTTGGCGAAATGATCGCCGCGCTGGACCGCCAGCGCGGAGTAGTCGCGCCAGGTGTCGGGATAGCCGACCTTCGGTACGAGCGTGTCGAGCTTGGCGTAGGCGGCCTTCTTGGTCTCCTCGCCCATCCAGTCGAGCTTCGCGATGCGTGCGCGCAACGCGACGGACAGGTTCTTCACGAGCGTCTGCGCACGCTGCTTCGCTTCCGGCGGGAACACCTTGGCGACGTAGGCCTCGCCGACGGCGAAGCCGAGCGCGTCGTTGGTCGCGTCGATCGCACGCTTCCAGCGCGGCTTGAGTTCCTGCGTGCCGCGCAGGGTGCGGCCGTGGAAGTCGAAGTCGGCTTCGACGAAAGCCTTGCTCAGCGACGGCGCGGCGAAGTCGACGAGGTGCCAGCGCAGATAGGCCTGCCAGTGCGACAGCGGCGCCTTTGCGAGCGCACCGTCCATCGCCGCGAAGAACTTCGGATGCGGCAGCGAAAAGCGCGTGACGTCGGCGCGGCCGAGTTCCTTGTAGAACGCGGTCCAGGAGAAGTGCGGCGTCTGCGCGTCGGCCTGCGCGAGCGTGGCGATGCGGTAGTAGCTCTGCGGGTCGCGCATCGCGACGCGATCGAGCGAGGCGCGCGCGAGCGTCGTCTCGAGGTCGACGATCCAGCCGGCTTCCTGCTCCGCGTTCGCGTCGCCGACCAGCGCGAGCATGCGCGCGACGTGCACGCGGTACTTGCCGAGCAGTTCCTTCGACTTCGCGTCGGTGCGCGTGTAGTAGTCGCGGTCGGGCAGGCCGAGGCCACCCTGGATCGCGTAGCCGATCTCGCGGGTCGCGTCCTTCATGTCGGATTGCGGACCGAAGTCGAACAGCACCGGGATGCCCTGCGCGTGCCAGCCGCGCACGAGTGCGGCGACGTCGGCGCCGTTCTTCAGCGCGGCGATGCGCTCGAGGTCGGCCTTGATCGGCGTGTAGCCCGCCTTCTCCGCCGCGGCTTCGTCCATCGCCGAGGCGTAGAAGTCGCCGACCTTCTGCGTCGTGCTGCCGGCGGCGCCGGGATGCGCGGCCGCGTCTTCGAGCACGCCGCGCAGCAGCGCGAGGTTGCGCTCGCGCAGCTCGTCGTCGAGGCTCCACTGGCTGTATTCGGCGGGAATCGGGTTCGATGCGAGCCAGCCGCCGTTCGCGTGCTGGAAGAAGTCGTCGCACGCGGGCGTCGCCGCGTCGACGTTCTGCGCGTCGAGGCCGCGCTCGTTGGTGTGCGCGTGCGCGCCGGCGACCAGCCCCAGCGAAAGGGCGGCGGCCAGCACGCGGGTCCTGCATGCAGGCATGCGTCGCTCCGGTACGGGGTGGGCGGTGAGCCTAGGGCGGCACCGCGGGGTGGCCTAGTGTCGAAGGTCACTGCGGTTCGCGGCGCGCACTTTACAATGGTTTACGCACATCCGGGGCCGGAGCGGCCCCGGGGCACCCCGGGTTCGTTGGCGGCCGCGCGATCCCTGCTCACGCCGGCCGCCGCACGCGGAACCAGATCGCGTAGAGCGCGGGCAGGTAGAGCAGGGTCAGCACGGTCGCGACCGTGATGCCGCCCATGAGCGCGGTCGCCATCGGCCCGAAGAAGTTGCTGCGCAGCAACGGGATCAGCGCGAGCACGGCCGCTGCGGCCGTCAGGGTGATCGGCCGGAAGCGGCGCACGACCGCGCGCTGGATCGCCTCGTAGGCGGAATGACCTTCGCCGATGTCCTGCTCGATCTGGTCGATGAGGATCACCGAGTTGCGCATGATGATGCCGAACATCGCGATCGTGCCGAGCATCGCCACGAAGCCGAACGGTTGGCCGAACAGCAGCAGCGAACCGACCACGCCGATCAGGCCGAGCGGCGCGGTGAGCACGACCATCAGCGTGCGCGAGAAGCTGCGCAGCTGCAGCATGAGCAGGGTCAGCACGGCGAGCAGCATGACCGGCATCTGTGCGTTGATCGACGCCTGTGCCTTGGCGCTGTTTTCGACCGAGCCGCCGACCTCGACGCGATAGCCGATCGGCAGCTTCGCGCGCAGTCCGCCGAGTTTAGCGTCGACGCTGTGGGTGACGTCGATGCCGAGGCGGCCCGGCGCGGTGTCCGAGCGCACGGTGATCGTCGGCTGGCGGTCGCGTTCCCAGATCACGCCGTAATCCATGCGGTAGTCGATGCGCGCGAGCTGGGTCAGCGGCACCGGCGGCCCGGCGGGCGTGGCGATCGCGAGGTCGCCGAGGCGTTCGGCATCGACGCGCTGCGCCTGCGGCCAGCGCAGGTCGATTTCGATGAGCTTGTCGCGTTCACGGTATTGCGTCACCGCCTGGCCGCTCAGCGCGAGGTCGACCGCGGCGGCGACGTCCTGCGAGGTGAGGCCGAGCACGCGCGCCTTGTCCTGGTCGATCTCGAGGCGGATCGAGCGCGTCGACGGTTCGTCCCAGTCGAATTGCACGTTGGCGGTGCCGGGGTCGGCGCGCATCACGCGCTCGACGTCCTCGGCGATCGCGCGCACCTTGCCGATATCGTCGCCGGAGACGCGGAACTGCACCGGGAAACCGACCGGCGGCCCGTTCTCGAGCGCGCTCACGCGCCCGCTGACGTCGGGGAAGCGCTCGGCGAGCGCGTGTTGCACGACGTCGGCGAGGCGCTTGCGTGCCTCGACGTCGCGTGCGGTCGCGACGATCTGCGCGAAGTTCGCGCGCGGCAACTGCTGGTCGAGCGGCAGGTAGAATCGCGGCGCGCCGGCACCGACGTAGCTGACGTAGTGGTCGACGTCGCGGTTGCCGGCGAGCTCATGCTCCATGCGTTCGGTCACCGCGCGCGTCGCCGCGATCGACGCGCCTTCGCCGAGGCGCAGGTCGATCAGCAACTCGGTGCGGTCGGAACTCGGGAAGAACTGCTGCGGCACGAGCGCGAACGCGCCGATCGAGACGAGCCACAGCACGAGCGTCGCCGCGAGCACGCGCCAGCGATGATCGACGCACCAGGCGATGAGCGCACCGAAGCGGCGGTAGAACGCGCGATCGTACGGGTCGCTGCCGTGCGACGACTCGACGGCACGGCGGCGCAGCACGCGCGTGCGCAGCCAGGTCGCGAAGCGGCTCGGTGGGTGGTGTGCCTCGGGCAGCATCGCGTGGCCGAGCACCGGGATCACCACCACCGCGGCGATCCACGACGCGATCAGCGCGATCGCCGAGACCTGGAAGATCGAACGCGTGTACTCGCCCGTGCCCGACTTGGCGAGCGCGATCGGCAGGAAGCCGGCGACCGTGACGAGCGTGCCCGTGAGCATCGGGAACGCGGTGCTGGTGTAGGCGAAGCTCGCCGCGCGCGTGCGGTCCCAGCCTTCTTCGAGCTTCACCGCCATCATCTCGATCGCGATGATCGCGTCGTCGACGAGCAGTCCGAGCGCGAGGATCAGCGTGCCGAGCGAAACCTTGTGCAGGCCGATGCCGAACCACCACATGCACAGCGCCGTCGCGGCGAGCACGAACGGGATCGTGATCGCAACGACCATGCCGGTGCGGAAGCCGAGGCTCGCGAGGCTCACGAGCAGCACGATCAGCACCGCTTCCGCGACCGCCTCGAGGAAGTCGTCGAGCGAATGCGTGACCGCATCGGGCATGCTGCTGTATTCGGCCAGCGCGAGCCCGGCCGGCAGGCCGGCGCGGATGCGCGCGGTCGCCGCGTCGAGCGCGCGGCCGAGTTCGACCACGTCGCCGCCGGCCTGCATCGTCACGCCGATCGCGAGTGCGGGGCGGCCGTCGTGGCGCACCTGTTCGACCGGCGGGTCGACGTAGCCGCGACGCACCTGGGCGAGGTCGCCGAGGCGGAACAGCTTGTCATTGATGCGCAGGCTGGTCTCGCGCAGGCTGTCGATGTCGCCGAACTGCCCGCTCGGTCGCACGTAGACGCGATCGACACCGGTGTCGACGAAGCCGCCCGGCGCGACGGCGTTCTGCGCCGCGATCGCCTGGCCGAGCTGCGCGGGCGTGATGCCGAGCGTGGCGAGGCGCGCGTTGTCGATCTCGATCGTGATGCGCTGCTCCTGGTCGCCGAAGTAGTCGACCTTGCCGACGCCGGGCACGCGCAGCAGCTCCGCGCGGATCGTGTCGGCGTAGTCGCGCAGCTCGGCCGGGCCGGAGCCGTCGCCCTCGAGCGCGTAGATGTTGGTGTAGACGTCGCCGAATTCGTCGTTGAAGAACGGGCCCTGGACGCCCTGCGGCAACTGTGCGGCGATGTCGCCGATCTTCTTGCGCACCTGGTACCAGGTCGCCGGCACGTCGGTGGACGGCGCCGAGTCCTTGATCGAGAACATCACGACCGATTCGCCCGGGCGCGAGTAGCTGTTGACGAAGTCGACGTTCGGCGTCTCCTGCAGCTTGCGCGCGATGCGGTCGCTCACCTGTTCCTGCACCTGGCGCGCGGTCGCGCCAGGCCACGCGGTCTGGATCACCATGACCTTGAACGTGAACGGCGGATCTTCCGAACGACCGAGGTGGAGGTAGCCGTACAGCCCGAGCAGGACGGTGACCGCCATGAGGTAGACGACGAGCGTGCGCTGGCGCAGCGCCCATGCGGAGAGGTTGAAGCCGCTCATCGTTCGGCGACCGTCGGCTGGAACGGCAGCTCGACGATGCGCACCGCGTCGCCCTCGTGCAGCGTGTGCACGCCGCGCGTGACGACGCGATCGCCGGCGGCGATGCCTGCGGTGATCGCGACGCCGTCGTCGAGGTAGCGCGCGACCTCGACCTTGCGCAGCGCGAGGCGGTCGTGCGCGTCGACGATCCACACGGCCGGCTGCGCGTCCTGGTGGAACAGCGCACTCGCGGGCAGCACGACCGCGGCGCCGTTGCCGCTGGAAGTCACCGCGACGTCGGCGCTCATCTGCAGCTGCACGTCGGCGCCCGCGTCGGCGATCGCGACCTTGGCGAGGAAGGTGCGGCTCTGCGGGTCGGCCGCGGCCGACAGCTCGCGCAGCGTGCCGGTGTAACGGCGGCCCGGTTGCGCCCACAGCGTGACGTCGAGCGCGGCCGCGTCGCGCAGCGCGCCGACGCGGCTCTCGGGTACCGCGATGTGCACTTCGCGCTCGTCCGACCAGGCGAGGCCGAACACGCGCTGCCCGGCGGCGACGACCTGGCCGGCTTCCGCATCCTGGGTCGTGATGATGCCGTCGTGTTCGGCCGCGAGCGTCGCGTAGCGCACCTGGTTTTCGCGCACGCCGAGTTGCTGGCGCGCCTGCTGCAACGCTGCTTCGGCCGCCTTGAGCGTGTCGTTGGCCTGGTCGAGCTGCGCCTGGCTCACGAGCGCTCGGTCGCGCAACGCGGCGATGCGGTCGCGCTGCAGGCGCGCGACGTCGCGCTGACTCGTCGCGGCGGTCACCGCGGCCTGCGCGCCGGCGGCGTTCATCGTCGCGTCGCTCGGGTCGAGCGTGGCGAGCACCTGGCCGGCCTTTACGCGATCGCCGATGCCGACCGCGCGATGGCTGATCTTGCCGTCGATGCGGAAGGCGATCGGCGCCTCGTAGCGCGCGTGTACCTCGCCGCTGTAGCGCTCGATCCGGTCGCGACCGCCCGCGACGACGGTTTGCGCGATGACCGGACGGACCGCCGGAGCTGCCGCGGTTTCCGCGCCCGAACGGCTGCAGGCCGCGAGCAGGGCTGCGGAGAAAACGGCCGTCGCGACGACGGCGCTGCGGATCAGAGTGGGGAGCACGGCGTTCATGGCGAGCCTTTTGCGTACCGTTGAGTATAGATACGATACCATATCGGAATACGTATTTGTATTTCAATACCGTTTCGTATCCGGATTCATGGGCTCGTGATATGCTGCGGGTATGACGCGTAAACGGTTGAATCGAGAGGAAAGTCAGGCGCAGACACGGCAGGCGCTGCTGGCTGCCGCGGCGAAAGTCATCGCCAAGCACGGCTTCGGCGGCACGAGCGTCGAGGACATCGCGAAGGAGGCCGGCTACACGCGCGGCGCGTTCTACTCGAACTTCGAGGGCAAGGACGACCTGTTCATCGAGCTCTTGCGCGACGACCACGGCGAGATGCTCGAGACGTTCCGCGAAGTCTTCCGCAGCACCGTCGACATCGACGATCTCGCCGGTCGCCTGCGCATGTTCTACGGCCAGGTGTTCCGCAACAGCGACCACTGCCTGCTATGGATGGAGGCGCGCCTGCACGCGGTGCGCCATGCTGCGTTCCGCGCGCGCCTGAGCAAGCTCATCGAGGAGAACTACGCGCACATCACCGGCTTCGTCGAGCGCTACTGCGAACTCACCGGCGAAGCGCCGCCGATCCCGGCGCGCGAACTCGCGATCGGCCTGTGCTCGCTCGCCGAGTCGATCAAGTTCGCGCACATCGTCGATCCGCTGCAGGTCGACGACGGCGTCGCCAACCGCGTGCTCGAACTGTTCTTCGGTTCGGTCATGCAACTGGATGGGTGATGGTCCTGCTCGTTCGCTCGCGTGAAGGGCGAAAGCACGAAGGAAGGCGAAAGTAGGGAGAGCTTGAAACACGGAGCACGCGGAGAAGGCGGGACAAGGAAGAGCTTTCCTGCTTGAAAGCTTTCCCTCCGTGTGCGCCGCGTGCTCCGTGTTTCAATCTTCAAGTCTCTTCTGCTTGCTCTTCCTTCGTGTTTCGGGCTTCGCTTTGGATCCCGCCCGGCGTCAGCGACCGGCGCGGGCGCGAGCGAGGGCGGCCGCGTCGAGGCGGACGATCGGGTAGAGGCCGACGTGCTGCGTCGCGTACCACGGCGAGCGCTCGTAGAAGAACGCGAGTCGCGCTTCGGCTGATTTCGCGAACGCGGGATCGGCGAGGCGCTCCTCGAACGCCTTCTGCAGGGCCGGGTCCTTTGCGAGCATCTCGCGCGCAAGGCGTTCGGACACGCGCGCGTCGGCGTATTCCTTCTGCTCGAACACGCCGTCGAGCAGGCCCCACGCGAGCAGCGAATCGGAGGCGCGCGGTTCCAGCAGGTTGACCGCGACGTTCGCGGCGGGCTGGTCGAGCGGCACGAGCACGGCCCCCGCGGCGAAGTCGGCCTCGGCGCGCTCGCCCGCGAGCGTGAAGTCCTTGAGCAGGTGGCGGCCCTCGAACGGCGCGTCGGCCCAGTGCGGCGCGCCGAGGCGGTAGCGTTCGACCGCGAGATGCAGCGGCGTCGCCACGCGCTCGGTGCGCAAGTGGTGCACGCGCAGTTTGTCGAGGACGACGGTCCAGCCGGCGGGCACGAGGTAGGCGGCCGGCAGCGACACCGACTGCGTCGCGACGAGGTCGCGATAGAACGGCACGGTGTACGTCTTCGGCGTCTTCGGGTCGTAGCGCACCCAGGTGTCGCCCGATATCGCGCTCGCCTCCTGCCGGAATGCGTAGCCCTCGAGCTTGAACGGCACCGACTGCTTGCTCGTTTCGTAGGCGATCGCGAGCGTCGCGTCGGCACGCTGCGCGCGCGCGACCGTGTCGGCGTCGGCCTGCGCGATCGCCTTGCGCAGCGCGGCGCCGTCGCGGTTCACTTGTTCGAGCGTCGCGACGACGAAGTCGTAGGTCGCGCGCACGCGCGTCTCGTACGTCTTCAGCATGTGCGTTTCGACGAGCAGCGCGGCGCGGTTGCGCAGCGAGACGTAGCCGGTCGAGTAACGCGGCCCCGAACCGAAGTTGCCGATACCCTTGGTGATGTCGCGGTGGTCGACGAGGTCGAGGTACGGCGACGACCGGTGGCCCTTGCGGTCGAACGCGGGCAGGATCGCGCGCTCGAACGCGTCGTGCTGCCACTGCTGCACGGCCGGGTGCAGCGGTCCCCACTGTTCGGTGTACCAGGTGAGGTCGTACGGGTAGTCGGTGCCGTCGGTCGTGTGGATGTCGAGGAACAGGTCGGGCAGCCACGCGTCGTACATCGCGAGCCAGTCGCGCATCTCGGGCGCATCGGCCTTCATGTAGTCGCGGTTGAGGTTGAGGTTCTGCGCGGTCGCGCGGAAGCCCATCTCGTCCGGACCGAGCTGGTTGATGCGGTTGTACGGCCCCGAGTTCTCGTGGCCGTCGACGTTGAAGATCGGCAGCCAGACGAGGATCGCGTGGTCGAGCAGGTGCGGCTGCTTCGCCGCGACGCTCACGTCGCGCAGCAGCATGAGCGCGGCGTCCTTGCCTTCGATCTCGCCGGCATGGATGCCCGATTGCACCATCACGATCGCCTTGCCCGACGCGCGCGCGGCTTCCGGCGTGAATTCGCCGTCCTTCGCGGCGACGACGAGCATGAGGTCGCGACCCTCGGGCGACACGCCGAAGCGCGTCAGGCGGATCGTCTCCGGCGCGGCGGTGGCGAGCCGTTCGAGGTAGTCGTGCGTGCGCGCGTACGACGGGGTCGTGCGGAAATGCGCGCCTTCCGCCGGCGTGGTCCAGTCGTCCTTCGGTGCCGCGGCGGCGCAACCCGCGCCTGACAGCACGGCGAACAGGATGCAGCGGGCGACGATCATGCGGATTCTCGCGTCGGAACGATCGCCCGATGGTAGTGCATCGCCGTCCGCGCGGACTCAGTCGAAGCCGCCGGTGAAGATGCGCGGCTTGAGCTCCACCGACACGGAGCGGCGAACGCCGGCGATGTCGACGATCGCGGCACCGAGCGCGTGGCATGCGCCGGTCGCTTGCAGGTCGGCCCAGGCGTAGGCATCGAAGCCGTCGAGCCCCGGTTGCGGCAGCCATTGCGTACCGTCGTCGAACACGCTCGGATTGCCGAGCGCGAGCACGCCGGAGGCGATGCGCACCATCGGGCCGCCACCACCGGCCTGTGTCGCGATCGCCCACTGCGCACCGTCCCAATGCACGATCAGCGGACCGTAGCCGACCCCACCGGTGAACCAGCTGCCGCCGGCGAAGACGTCGTCGGAAGCGAGCGCGAGCACCGCGTTGAACTCGATCTGCTGGCCCGGCATCGGCACGGACGCCGCGAGCTCCCACGAGCTGCCGTCGCCGTGCAGGACGTACGGACTCGTCGACATGTCGCCGTCGCTGCCGGCGCCGACCGCCCAGAGATCGCCCGGGCGGCCGTCGATCGCCGCGAGCGACCAGCCGGGCGTGCCGGGCAGCGGGAACGGTGTATCGGCGAGTTCGAGCGACGAGCCGTTCCAGTGCAATGCAAGCGCGGGCCATTGCCCGCCCGCGATCCAGGAGCCGACGAACCAGACGTCGTCCGCGGCGACGACCTTGATGCCGGCGACTTCGGCGCCGGTACCCGAATGTGTCCGGGGTGCCGCCACTTCGGTCCAGGCGTGCCCATCCCAGTGCGCGATGAACAGCTGGCCACCGAAATAGAAGTCGTCGGACTGGCCGTCCTTCCAGCCGGCTGCCCAGACGTCGTCGGAGGCGATGCCGTCGATCGCGTTGAACCACACCTTCGCGCACGACGGATTCGGCGAGCAGGCTTCGGGGCTCGGCGTCGGCACGATCCTCCATGCGGCATCGGTGGCGCTGCGATGGTAGGCGAGCGAGAACGTCTGTTGCATGCCGATCACGCCGTTGTCGTAGCCGCCGACGAGCCAGCTCTCGCCGTCGTCGAACGCGCGCACGGCGTGCACGGTCACCGCGGTCGCCCCGTCGGGCAGGGGCAGTGGCTCGACGTTCCATTCGCCGCAGCCCGCGACCAGCGTTGGCGCAGGCGGCCCCGGCGGGGTGCCGTAGAGCGCGAACGCGAAGTCGAAATGACTGGGACCGAGCGCATCGCTGTGCGGCACCCAGGCGCCACCGGCGGTGTTGTCGCGCAGGTACACCGGACTTCCGAGCGGCGCGGTGTGGTGCGAGGACCAGATCGGCCAGTACGCAGGCGCGGCGTACTCGAGCTGCACCGAGATGAAATATGCGCCGTCCGCCTGGAACGGTTGCGGGAACGTGACGTCGATCGTCTCCTCGTGCCCGGTGTGGTTGAGGTCGTGCACGAATCGCGGGTCGTCGGCGTCGAGGCGGAAACCGTACCGTTCGTCGCCGGGCGAACCGTCCGCGTGTTTCGCGTACACGCGCACGCGCACGCCCGTCGAGAAGGCGCCGGCGCAGTTGAAGCAGTCGTGACCGTAGGCGACGACGCGGCGCACGAGGCCAGTGGCCTCGAAATCGTCGGCGACTTCCTGGTCGAACGCCGCGCCGGGACCGGTCACGACGATGCTGTCGCGCGTCGTCGTGTAGGTGTCGATCTCGTTGTACCAGAGGCGCTCGTCGGCACGCGCGCCCAAGGCGGTGAGCGCGAGCAGGGTGGCGACGATGCGCGCAGCAGGCATGGTGGTCATGGCGTACTCCCGGAGTCGACTGCAGCATCGGCAGTGCGCACGCCGCGTACAAGCGTGGCGTGGGGGAAACCACCCATGACGATCACGCGCGCGCAGCGGTCCATGAGACCGGATGGCGAGCGCGCAGCCTACTCAGTCGGCTCGCAGGGGACGCTCGGCGCGCAGTTCGAACGGCAGCGGATCGGGACCGACCGCACCGGCGGACAGGATGAACGCCATCGCCTGGTCGACGCTCCAGTCGGTCGCGACGAGGCGATCGAGCGGCACGATCTCGAGGTAGCCACCGGTCGGATTGGGCGTCGTCGGCACGTACACGGCGGCGAGTTCCGTGCCGCTCGCGTCGCGGAACACGCGCGTGACGAAGCCGATCGACTTGAGCTCCGGCGACGGGAAGTCGATCAGCACGACGCGCTGCGTACCCGTCGGCTTGTGCTGCAGCATCGTCATGAGCTTTTTCGCGCCGCCGTAGATGCTGTGCGCGACCGGGATGCGCTCGATCACGCTCTCGAACGCGCCGAGCATGCGCTGGCCGAACACGCGATTCGCGGCGAAACCCATCACGTACAGCGCGACGACGGTGGCGATGAACGCGAGCAGCGACATCAGCCATTCCTGGTGCAGGCGGCCGAGCGTTTCCGGGAACGCCTCGAACAGCGCGGACACCCACGGCAGGTTCACCTGCGACAGCAGCGAGAAGATCGACTTGAAGACGATCCAGGTCAGCCAGATCGGGATGAAGGTGAGCAGGCCGGTGAGCAGGTAACGCTGGACGTAGAGCGGTCGCATGGGGGAGGCGGGATCGGGGTCAGGGGCGCAGCGTAGCGGATCGGCGGTCGATCCGCGCTGCGCCCGCGCGTCACGGCGTACCGTCCGCCGCAGGCAACTCGCGCACGAGGCGGATGCCGACGTTCGCGTAGCCGATGTCGCCCGGCGCGCTGTCGATGCGGTCGAGGTTCGATTCCTCGTCGTCGTCGCGCCACGACAGGCCGCGGAAGCGATGCTCGCCGCAGTCCTCGCCGCCGCGGCCGCGGTTCGCGCAGACGTCGACCCATTCGCTGACGTTGCCGGCGATGTCGTGCAGGCCGGGCGCGCTCGTGCCGAAGCGCCCGACCGGTGCGGTGTGCTCGAAGCCGTCGTCGCAACCGCGGCGCGCCTCGATGTTGGCCGCGCGGCACGCCTTGCCGCTGCCGGCCGCGCGCGCCGCGGCGAGCCATTCGTTCGAACTCGGCAGGCGATAGCGCGCGCCGGTGCGCTCGCCGAGCCAGCGTGCGTACGCGACCGCATCGGCGAAGCTCACGCAGACGACTGGATGGTCGTCGCCCTGGTCGAAACCCGGGTGGCGCCAGTCGATGCCGCGCGAAGCGACGAGCGCGATGAGGTTCTGCGACGAACGGCAGCGCGCCGCGGTCCGGCCGGTCGCCTTCGCGAACGCGGCGTACGCGCCGCGCGTGATCTCGTTGACCGACATCGCGATCGACGGCGCGGAGCCGCGCGTCGCCGGCATCACCACCATCTCGGGACCGCCGTCGTCGCGGATCGCCGCGCCTTCGCGCACGCGCGCGGTCGCCTGCTCGAACGCGGCCTCGAGCGCCTTCGCCTGCGCCGCATCGATGCGCGCGAGGGCCGGCAGCAGCGGCTTGAGTGCGCGCAGTGCGCTCGCGTCGAGCGGGTCGCGCGAGCGTGCGCGACGCTGTTCGACCGCGTCGTGGACGGTCTTGGTGAATGCCGCATGGGCTTCGCCCGCGGCGGCGCCCGCGCGTGCGGCGAAATCGGCGGCCTGGTTCAGCGCGGTGGTCGCGTCGGCGGCGTGATCGTCGGCGATCGCCTTGCCGGCCTGTGCGCCGAGTCGATCGAAGATGCGTGCGATGCCCTTGCGCGCGTCTTCCTGCTGCGGTTCGGCCTCGAGCACGGCGAGATACTCGTCCGCCGCGCTCGCCCCGGTCGGCACGACGAGGCGGTTGATCGACATGAGGTCGTCCGCCTGCTGCAGGTGCTGCGCCCGCGCGCTCGCGACCGGGCCTTCGCTGCCCGCGGCGGCGTTCGTCGCGGACGCGTTCGTGCCGCCCTCCGCATGGAGCGCGGTGCGCTGCGCGACATGCGGCGACAGCGCGAGCAGCGCGACGAGCACGGCCGCCATGACGCCGGCGAGCGCGAGCGCGCGGCGCCGGCGCGGGATCGCGACGATGCGCTCGACGAGTGCCTTCCAGCGGCGGCCCAGACCGCTCGGCGAGATTGCGCGCATGCGACGACTGACGATGTCGAGCGCGGCGAGCATCTCCTCGGCGCTCTGAAAGCGCGAGTCGGGATGCTTCGCGAGCGCCTTGTCGATGAGCGGCTGCCAGACGCGGCGCGTCACCGGCAGGCGCGGCACCGGTTTCTCGATGTGCGCGAGCGCGACCGCGAGCGCATCGGCGCCCTGGAACGGCATCTCGCCGGTGAGCAGTTCGTAGCAGACCACGCCGAGGCTGTAGAAATCCGAGCGGCCGTCGATCGGCTGGCCGCGCGCCTGCTCCGGGCTCATGTAGCCGGACGAACCGATCGTCGCGCCTTCGCGCGTGACGCGTTGCTGCTTGGAGCCGGTCAGCGCGATGCCGAAGTCGGCCAGCATCGGCCGGTCGAGCTTGTCGAACAGCACGTTCTCAGGCTTGACGTCGCGGTGGACGATGCCGTGGTCGTGCGCGCAGCCGAGCGCTTCGACGAGCGCGCGCATGACCGCGAGCACGCGCTCGGGATCGTCGCGCAGGTTGCGCGTCGACAGGTCGCCGTTCGAGAGGTACGGCATCGTGTAGTAGATCTGGCCGGTCGAGGTGCGACCGACGTCGTGGATCTGCACGATGTGCGGGTGGTCTAGGCGCGCGATCGTGCGCGCCTCGTTCTCGAAGCGCCGCACGAGCTCGTCGCCCGAATGGTCGCTGGCCAGCACCTTGATCGCGACCAGGCGCGACAGCGATTCCTGGCTGGCGAGGTAGACGGTCGCCATGCCGCCCACGCCGAGCCGGCCGATCAGCCGATAGCCCGGAATCGTGAACGGTTGTTTGAGATAGGTCATGGCAATCGCGTGGCGTCAGGGTCACAATTCTATCGAACCGGCGACTTTGCGGCGCGGCCGCCACCGGGAAAACGCGGCGGACGGCACATTATCGACCGCCGGCATGGCCGATCGCCGTGGCCGCCGGACCGGAAACCGCGACGCGTCGCTCCGCAGGAACTGGACGTGGACGACGTGCCGGACAACAACCCCCCGCCCCTTCGAGACGCGCGCGCAGGCGCCACGCCCCTCGCGGTCGCGTTGATCGGCCTGCCGGGATCGGGCAAGAGCACGGTCGCGCGTGCGCTCGTCGCCGAACTCGGCCTGCGCCGCGTCTGCCGCGACGAGGTTCGCGCGGCGATGTTCCCGCAGTGCGACTACAGCTTCATCGAGAAGCGCGCGGCCTATCGCGGCGTGCTGCTCGCGGTCGAGATCAACAGCCTGCTCGGCCTGTCGAGCGTGATCGACGGCATGACCTTCTCGCGCCGCGAGGACTACGCGCGCCTGCGCGAACTCGCGCGCCAGCATCGCTTCGCGGTGATGGCGTTGCGACTCGACTGCGCGCCCGCGCTCGCACGCCGGCGCGTCGCCGAGGATGCGTTGCGCCGTGCGCATCCCGCGCGCGATCGCAGCCCTGAACTCGTCGACGCGGTGGCCGCGCGCTTCGAGGAGCCGCCGGCGGACGCGGTGCTCATCGATGCGGCGCTGCCGGCCGCGGATGTCTGTCGCCGCGCGGTCGAGGCGGTGCGCCTGCGCCTGCGCGGCGCACCGGCCTGAGTTCAGTCGACCGGCGCCGACGCAGTCTGGCCGGCCGGCGCGGCTGTGAACGCGACTTCGCGCAGCGCCTCGTCCGGCAATGCGTACGCGCTCGCGAGCAGGTCGCCCTCGTGGATGATTTCCGGGAACAGGATTCCGGACAGCGCCTGCACCGCGAAGATCTCCTGCACGCCGCCGGTGAACTTGAGCAGGGCGACCGTCTTGCCGGTGCCGATGTGCACCGCCCACACGCCGCTTTGCCGGTCCTTGTTGTCGTCCGTGATCTCGATGTCGGTGAACGCGTTCGTCTCGCGCAGCTGCGACAGGCCGACGAAGGCGATCGGGCCGAGGAAGTCGAGCCCGCGCGCGAAGCCGGGCACGCTCGCGAAGTCGGTCTTCTCTCCGGTCTTCGGGTCGATCGTCACGAGCTTGCCGCGGCCGGACTCGAGCACCCACAGGCGGTTGTCGTACCAGCGCGGCGAGTGCGGCATCGACAGGCCGCGCACGACGACCTTGTTGCTCGCCATGTCGAACAGCACGCCGCCGTCGCGCTTGTTCACGCGCCAACCCTGCGGTTCGTTCGTCTCGCCGAGCGCAGTGAGGTAGCGTGGGCGGCCGTCGCGCATCGCGAGCCCGTTCAGATGGCAGCGATCCTCCGGTGCGTAGTGGGTGACGCAGTTCGGGCGCCAGCGCGGCACGAAGCTCGACTTCATGTCGAGCGTGCACAGGCAAGAGAACAGCGTGTTCACGAACCACAGGTCGCCGTGCTTGTCCCAGGCCATCTCGTGGATGTCGATCGCGCCGGTGATGTGCGCGCGCCGCGCCATGTACACCGCGTCGTGGCGCGGCGGGTCCTGCAGGCGCTTGGCGACCGCGGGCATGTTGCGGAATTCGGCGATCTCGAGCGCGGTGCCGAGGGCGAGGCGCTGGTTGTCGGCGGCCATGCCCATCGGCCGCACGAAGTTGCGGAAATGCGTGTTGATGCTCGCGCCGTCGGGGCGCAGGATCACCAGCTTGCCGGCCTGGTAGGTGCTCACGACGAGACAGCCGCCGAGCTGGCGCAGCAGGTCGGGGAAATTCGTCGTGTGCACGCTGCCGAGGACTTCGGCGACGGTCTTCTCGGGCGCGGCGTCGGCGGCGGGCGCCGCGGGTGTCTCGTAGTTCGTCATGGCGGTTCGGCGGATGCGGGGTTCCATCGTGCCACACGGAGCGCGTGCTCCGCGTGCGATCACGCCGGCATGACCGGTTCCTTCAGCCGCGCGCCCTTGAAGTACAGCGCGCGCAGGTCGAGGCCGCGGTCGCTGCGCCCGATGTAGACGAAGCGCGGATTGAACCAGGTCGCCATGCGCCCGCGTTCGCGGAAGCGGTCGTTCTCGAGTTCGAGCAGGACGCCGATGCACGGGTAGTCGTGCGCGCGAGCATGTTCCTCGAGCAGCACGCACGAACGCTTGAGCAGCGACATCACGAGCGGGCTCGCGCGCCAGCGCGTGCCGACGAACGTGCGCCAGTAGTACATCGGCTGGCCGAGGCGCGGCGGAGTCATCGGCATCGCGGTGCAGACGCCGGCCACTTCGCCGTCGTGCGTGCGCGCGTGCATGACGACCTGCTTCACACGCTGGTCCATCGCCGCCTCGTCATTGAGCGCGCCTTCGGCGCGCCAGAACGCCTTGATCGCGGCTGCGTCGTCCGCGCCTACCTCGGGCCAGCCGACGACGAAGGTGAAGCCGCGATCGTCGTCGGCCGCGGTTTCGGGAGTGTCCACGAAAGCTTCGGTGGTCGTGCTCACGTCGGTGGCGTCCTGCACTGGAGTGTCCGGATGATGGCGCAGCGAGGCGCCGATTGCAGCCGCCCCGCGGGAGCGGGGCGGCTGTCGGTCGTGGCGTCAGAGCTCGAAGCCGTTCGCGAAGATCGAGTCGGGCAGGTCGAACTCGACCGCCCCGATGTCCGCCGCGGGCCCGAGGATGCGTGGATGTCCACTTCCTCGTTGGTCCACGGTGACGCCCGACGCGTTGTTGCCGACGTCGATGACCGCGCTGCCGTAGTTCGGCATGTTCGTCGCGGTCGGGCCGCCGTTGCTCGCGAGTGCCCTCAGCATCGGATCCGTGAGCAGGATCGTGCCGCCCGGAGTCACCATCGACGACGGGAAGTACACGAGGTTGGCCGCACCCGTGATGGTTCCACCGCCGCCGATGTCGTCCGCCAGCGGACCTCCGCCGAAGTCGACGAAGTTGCTCGCGATGATCGTGTTCTGCAGGTCGATCGTGTTCGCGTTGGGGATGCGCACGCCGACGCCGTACTTGGTCGACCCGCCGCTCTGAGTCCTGTTGAACGCGATCGTCGCGTCCTTGAAACTCGAGTCGCGGTTCCACAGCTGCACGCCGCCGGCACCCGTCGTGCACAACGCGGTATTGCTCGACACCGTGCTGCTGTACAGGGACGCGGGTTGCGTGACCGTGCCGCTGCCGACGAAATACACGCCGGCCGCGCGACAGCTCTGGTTGCCCGAGATCGTCGAACGTCCGACGGCCGCATTGCCCGTGAGATAGGTGCCGCCGCCCCAGGTGGACGCGTTGTTGCCCGTGATGCTGCTGTACTTGATGCCGGCCGACCCGCCGTTGGTTCCCGGTGCGCGCACCGAGCCGACCTGCACGCCGCCGCCGCTGCCTACCGAGCCGGACACGCTGTTGCCCGACACGGTGCTCCTCAACATGAAGAACTGGCCGGGGGTATACGCGCCGCCGCCGCGCGCCTCGAACGCCGACGAATGCGCCGTGCTCGCGGTGACGAGGCTGTAGCCCATCGTGATCCCTCCGGTCGCGTAGACGGCGCCGCCGCGGACCGGGCTGTCGACGTCGTTCGAGCCCGTGTCGCAGTACTTCGCCCATGCGTGGTTCATCGCGATCGAGCCCGCCGAAAAGAGGCATGCACCGCCCGCGTTGCCGATGTCACCGTCGTTGAGGTACTTCTTGCCGTGCGACACGATCATGTCGTTGACGGTCAACGTTCCGGTGCCGAGATGCCAGAACACGCGGTACATGTCGTTGCCGCTGACTTCGAGCGAGAGGATGCCCGGGCCCTGCACGGTCAGGTTGTTCACGCCGACGCTGATCGCGCCGCTGGTCAGCGTGATCGTGCTGCAGGCGAGCGCGGTCATGTCGATGGTGTCGCCGTCGACCGCCGCATTCACCGCATCGCGCAGACTGCCCGCACCCGAATCATTGCAGTTGGTGACCGGAATGCTCGTCGCCGGCACCGCCGGCGGTGTTCGGATCGCCCCGTTGACGGTGTTCATCACCATGTCGCGTTCGGCAAGCGACAAGGTCGGAGCAGCGGCGGTGGTGTGTGCCCCGGACGCCGGCAGCGGCGGTGGCACGTTGGCATGGGCGTGGGCGGGAACGAGCGCACTCGTTCCCAAGGCGAGCGCGGTCGCGAGGCAACTCGCGAGTGCATTGAGGCGCGGCGCATCGGCCGCGCGCTGTCTGAAGCGTTTCATGGAAGAGTCTCCCTGCTGGTGAACGACCTTGTTCTGCCCTCCGCTAGGGCTGCGCGGGCATCCCCCGGTATGCCGGCCGCGCACAAAAAGTGTAGCGCTTCTCACGATTTGTGATGAAGTTCACAGCGTCGCCGGATGAGAACCTGCGCGCGCAGGCCGGCCTCTCGCAGCTTGGCACGTTTCGTGCCGAGCGGGTGCGTGCATTGGCACGCTGGAGGAAGATACTAGGGCGAAGGCGTGCGGCTTGCCGCCGACGGGTCGGCAGGCGGTATCGGGCGCGAATCACGTTCCCAATGTGACGTGGTTCACGAAACGCGAGCCTGGCATCAGGTCGTGGGCTTGCGCCGGACGTAGAGCTGCTTACGCACGCGCGCGACGACCTCGCCGCCGGCCGTGCAGACCGCCGTTTCGCACCAGCGCAGGTACTTGCCGCCATCGGCGGTCGCGGCGCGGATTTCGTCGAGCAGGGCGTCGTCGAGGTGGAACGTGGCGTACACGGCCTCGCGGCCCGGCGCGACGAAGTCGATCTCTCCGGCCTTGTCCCAGACGATGTAGTCGCGACCGAGTCCGCGCATCACCAGGATCATCCAGAACGGATCGGTCATCGCGAACAGGCTGCCGCCGAACTGCGTGCCGACGTAATTGCGGTTGTACCAGCGCAGGCGCAGCGCGACGCGCGCGCTGCGCCAGTCCGCGCCGATGTCGAGCACGCGGATGCCGGCGAACAGGAACGGCGGCCAGATGTTCATCACGCGCCGAAGGCGCGACGGCGTCATCGTCATTGGTTTCATGGAGGGGTCCGGACAGGCGAGAGCGAAGATTGAAACACGAAGGACACGAAGGACACGAAGGAAGAGCAGAATCGCAAAACAAGCAGGGAGCACACGGAGGAAAGGCTTTCAAACGTAGGAGACATTCCCTGTCTTTGCTTTCTCCGTGTGTTCCGTGTTTCAAATCTCTGAATCCTTTGCTCTTCTTCGTGTCGGTCTTTCGCTTCTGCTTCCGCCTTGCCGCCCGAGCGCGCGCGTCGTAGTATCCGCGCCGCGTCCTGCGCCCCAGGGCTGCCGTAAGCGTTCACGTCAATCAACGCGCCAACGTCTCCGGTGTTGCCGGATTCATCGTGCTCCGCCTGCGGCGGACACGGGCGCCTTCGTTTGACCGGAAAATCCACAAGGACATCCATGAACGCTCCTTCCTCTCCCGCGCCGGCTGCGCCGGTATCGTTCGCCGCATTGCGGCACCGCGGTTTCCGCGCGTATTTCCTGTTGTCGGCGCTCGCGATGATGGCCGACAACATCGAGCACGTGATCAGCTACTGGGTCATCCACGAACGCTTCGATTCGCCGGCGCTCGGCGGCTTCGCGGTCGTGTCGCACTGGCTGCCGTTCCTGCTGCTGTCGGTGTATTCGGGCGCGCTCGCCGACCGCGTCGATCCGCGCCGCATGATCCAGCTCGGCATGGCGCTGTTCGCGAGCGTGTCGATCGCCTGGGGCATCCTGTTCGTGACAGGCGCGCTGCAGGTGTGGCACGCGGCCGCGCTGCTCGTCGTGCACGGCATGGCCGGCGTGCTGTGGGGGCCGCCGTCGCAGTTGCTGCTGCACGACATCGTCGGTCGCGAACACCTGCAGAGCGCGGTGCGCCTCAACGCGACCGCGCGCCAGCTCGGCATGCTCATGGGGCCCGGCATCGGTGGCGCGCTGCTGCTCTGGCTCGGCCCGAATCGCGGCATCCTCGTCAACGCGATGCTCTACCTGCCGTTCATCGCCTGGCTGGCAGTCGCGCCGTACGGGCCGAAGTTCCGCGCCGCGGGCACGGCGGTCGCGACGCGCGCGGTGCGCACGCTCGGCGACATCGCGCGCGCTCTGCGCGAGATATCGCACCATCGCGTGATCCTCTCGATGACCCTGCTGGCTGGCCTCGCTTCGCTGTTCGTCGGCAACGCCTACCAGGCGCAGATGCCGGGCTTCGCGCACGACCTCGGCCAGGCGAAGGCGGACTTCTTCTACAGCATGCTGCTCGGCGCCGATGCCGCCGGTGCGCTGACCGCAGGCATCGTGCTCGAGAGCCGCGGGCTGCTGCAGGCGCGTCCGCGCACGGCCTGCGTGCTCGCGATGGTCTGGTGCGTCGCGCTCGGCTGCTTCGCGCTCACGCGCAGTTACGCGCTGGCGATTCCGCTGCTGTTCGTCGCGGGTTTCGTCGAGCTGTCATTCAACGCGATGGCGCAGACGCTCGTGCAGCTCGACGCGCCGCCGGAGATGCGCGGTCGCGCGATCGGCGTATTCACCATGTTCGGGCTCGGCATGCGCACGTTCAGCGGCGTCACCGTCGGGCTCGCCGGCGCGCGCGTGGGCATCCACTGGTCGCTCGCGGCGAGCGCCGCGGCGTTGTTCGTCGCGATCGGCTTGCTGCAGTTCGCGCTGCGGCCACGCGCGCGTGGGGCGGCCTGAGCGCGCCGGCGCATTCCGCGTCGCGTGCGTGCGCAGGGTGAGCTTTGCCGCACCCCTTCCGGGTGGCGGTGCGCCAGGGCGCACCTACGTCGGGTGCCGCGGTTGCGCGGATCAGAACAGCAGCGAGGACATGCGCCGACGGTAGTCGCCGACGAGGTCGGCGTCGTCGAGCACGCTGAACGCGGCGATCAGGCGCTTCTTCGCCTGGCCGTCGTTCCAGCTGCGGTCGGCGCGGAGGATCGCGAGGAACTGGTCGAGTCCGGCGGCGGCTTCGCCGTCGATGAGCAGGCGCACGCCGAGCAGGTCGCGTGCCGTGTAGTCGTTCGGATCGCGCTCGATGCGCGCGCGCAGCTCGGCCGCGCCCGGCGCGCCCTCGAGTGAACGCGCGAAGTCGAGCTGGCCGCGCAGGCGCTTGGCACGATCGTCGTTGGCGAGGTTGGCCGGCAAGGTGTCGAGCTCGGCTTCCGCCGCGGCGGCGTTGCCGGCCTGCATCTGCGCGACGGCGAGGTCGAGCTTGAGTTCCGCCTTGTCGGGCTCGGCCGCGATCGCCTGCTGGATGCGTGCGATCGCCTGTTCCGGCGTCTCGTCGCGCGCGGGCTCCGCGGCCGCTTCGGTCGCGGCTTCGTTCGGCTGCACGTGGCGCGCGAGGAATTCACGGATCGCGCCTTCGGGCAACGCGCCGGTGAATGCGTCGACGAGCTGGCCTTCGCGGATCAGCACGACGGTCGGGATGCTGCGCACGCCGAACGACGCCGCGAGCGCCTGCTCCTTGTCGCAGTCGATCTTGGCGAGGCGCACGGCGCCGTTGAATTCGCCGACGACCTTTTCGAGCAGCGGGCCGAGTACCTTGCACGGGCCGCACCACGTCGCCCACAGGTCGACCAGGATCGGCTGGTCGAACGACGCATCGAGCACTTCGTTCTGGAAGTTCGCTTCGGTCGCGTCGAACACGTAGGAAGAAGGTGGGGTGGCGGACATTCGGCGGCTCCTCGATCGGGTCGGCCGCAGATTGTGCCAGCCGGCGTCGTTCGCAAGATGATGTCAAAAATACTTGACATCAAGACGTGTGAATGTAATGTATGAGTTACATCATGTCTGCTGGAGATGACGCATGCCACGCCATCGCGCGGGATTCGCAGGCCTCGCCGTCGTGGCGGCGGTGGCGACCTGGCTGCTGCTCGCGGGACCCGATCGCGTGCTCGGCATCGACGCCGGCAACGCCGGCGTGTTCCTGCTGATGGCGGTCGGCTGGGGCTCGCTGTATGCGATCTCGCGCATCCCGGACGGCGGACTCGGCGAAACGATGTCGCCGGGCGAATGGCGCGCTTGGCTCGGCCTCGCGTTCACCCTCGTGATCGCGGCGTACTCGCTCGTGCACGCGCCGGTGTTCCAGGGGCCGCCGTTGTGGCACAACCCCGACGCGAACCGCGTCGGCCGCAACGTCGTCATGCTGCTCGTCGCCTGGATGATCCTCGCGCGCGTGCTCGATGCGCGCTGGCGCCGCGGCGTGCGGCAGGACGAGCGCGACCGCGAGATCGAAGCGCGCGGCGCCGGTGCGGCCCGCCTCGCGCTCGTCGTCATCCTCGTCGGCTACGCGGTGCTGCTGTCGTTCTCGCCGACGGAGCGTCTCGACTGGGCCGTACCGCCGTTGATCGGCCACCTGCTCATCGTCGCGCTGGTCGTCTCGTGCGCGTTCGAGTACCTCGTGATCGGCTTCGGTTACTGGCGCGACCGGCGCTGACCGCGATGGGCAACGGCACGCCGGTCGGCAACACGATCCGCCGCCTGCGCTTCGAGCGCGGCGAGATGACCCAGCAGGCGCTCGCCGACGCGTGCGGCGTCACGCGGCAGACAGTGATCGCGCTCGAAGCCGGCCGCTACGCGCCGTCGCTCGAGCTCGCGTTCCGCATCGCGCACGCGCTTGGCGCGCGCATCGAGGACGTGTTCCAGTGGAACGTCGAGCCCTAGGCGGGATGGCGGGATTTGCGCCAGCCTCGTAGCAGCGGCGGGACCAGCGATGCTCTTCGTCCACACGGAGCGAAGAGCTTCGACATGCGCCGGGCGTATCGCGGCCTCCACCGCTCCCACCGTCGTTCCGTGGTCTCGTCAGGGCGCGGGCTTGCCATCCTGCTTGTAGACGACGCCTTCCTTCATCACGAAGGCGACCTTCTGCATGCGCGTGATGTCCTCGAGCGGATTGCCGTCGACCGCGATCACGTCGGCGAACTTGCCCGCCTCGACGCTGCCGAGATCCTTCGACTTGTGCAGCAGTTCCGCCGCGTGCGTCGTCGCCGCCTGCAGCGCGACCATCGGCGGGATGCCCGCCTCGACCATGTACTGGAATTCCTTCGCGTTCTGCCCGTGCGGATAGACCGACGCGTCGGTGCCGAACGCGATCTTCACGCCGGCCTTGTACGCGCGCGCCGCGGTCTGCTGGATGATCGGTCCGACCTGCTTCGCCTTCGCCGCAACCTGCGGCGGGTAGTAGCCCGGCACGTTCGCCTTCTCCTCGACGTACTTGCCCGCGATGATCGTCGGCACGTACCAGGTGCCGTGTTCCTTCATGAGCTTCATGTCGGCGTCGTCCATGAAGGTGCCGTGTTCGATCGAGTCGACGCCGCCGACGACCGCGCGGCGGATGCCTTCGGCGCCGTGCGCGTGCGCGGCGACGGTGAAGCCGTAGTCGTGCGCGGCGGCGACGACCGCCTTCACTTCGTCGAGGGTCATCTGCGCGTTGTCGACGCTGCTGCTCTCGTCGAGGACGCCGCCGGACGGCATGATCTTGATGAGGTCGTCGCCGTCCTTGTAATGCTGGCGCACCGCCTTCCACGCGTCGTCGACGCCGTTGATGATGCCTTCCTTCGGACCCGGGTCGCCGGCGAGGTCCTTGCGGTAGCCGTCGCTGCCGTCGGCGTGGCCACCGGTCGAGCCGATCGCGACTCCAGCAGTGAAGATGCGCGGGCCGGGCACGATACCGGCGTTGATCGCGTTGCGCAGCGCGACCGACTCGCCGTCGTTGTCGCCGAGGTTGCGCACGGTGGTGAAGCCCGCTTCGAGCGTGCGGCGCGCGTACACGGTCGAGCGGATCGCGTAATCGGCGACGTTCCAGCGGAACTGGTCGGTGTAGCCGGTCGGACTCGTTTCGCCGGTCAGGTGCGTGTGGCTGTCGATGAGGCCGGGCAGGCAGGTCGCGTCGCCGATGTCGATCGAGCCCGCGCCCGGCACGTCGACGCGCCCGGTCTGCACGCTGCGGATGCGCTTGCCGTCGATGACGATCGTGGTGGCACCGAGCAGCTTGCCCGCGGCCGTGTCGACGAAGTGCGCGCAATGCAGCGCGGTCGTCCGGCCAGCATCGGCGGCGGTTTCGGCGAATGCGAGCGACGGAGCGAGTGCGGCGAGGAGGGTTACGGCGATCGGCTTCATGGCGGCTCCGCGGAGGGCGAAAGTCCCGCATGGTAGCCGAGCAAGCCCGGCGGGCAGGTGCCATTCGGCACGGAGCCGGGTTGGCGTCGATGTTGCGCTGCGTTAGGCTGGCGCCTTCCCCGGATTTCAAGGATGGCGCGGCCGCGGTCGCGCAACGCGAGCCATGCAGGAAACCTACGAACCCCAGGCGGTCGAAGCCGCCGCGCAGACATTCTGGAAGGACACGCGCGCCTTCGTCGTCGACGAGCAGTCGCCACGGCCGAAGTTTTTTTGCCTCTCGATGCTGCCGTACCCGTCCGGTGCGCTGCACATGGGCCACGTGCGCAACTACACGATCGGCGACGTGATCAGCCGCTACCAGCGCATGAACGGCCGCAACGTGCTGCAGCCGATGGCGTGGGACGCATTCGGCCTGCCGGCCGAGAACGCCGCGATCAAGAACAACACCGCGCCGGCGAAGTGGACCTACGCGAACATCGAGCACATGCGCGCGCAGCTCGCGACGCTCGGTTATGCGATCGACTGGTCGCGCGAATTCGCCACCTGCCGGCCCGAGTACTACGTGCACGAGCAGCGCATGTTCGTGCGCCTGTTCAAGAAAGGCCTCGCCTACCGCAAGCAGTCGGTCGTCAACTGGGATCCGGTCGACCAGACCGTGCTCGCCAACGAGCAGGTCATCGACGGCCGCGGCTGGCGTACCGGCGCGCTGGTCGAGAAGCGCGAGATCCCGCAGTGGTTCCTCAAGATCACCGACTACGCGCAGGAACTGCTCGACGGCCTCGACCGCCTGCCGGGCTGGCCGGACGCGGTCAAGACGATGCAGCGCAACTGGATCGGTCGTTCCGAAGGCCTCGAGATCGCGTTCGCGATCGAGGGCGAGAAGGAACCGCTGACCGTGTTCACGACGCGCCCGGACACGCTCATGGGCGTGACTTACCTCGCGATCGCCGCCGAGCATCCGCTCGCGCTGAAGGCGGCGCAGGGCAAGCCGCTCGTCGCGGCGTTCATCGAGGAGTGCCGCCACGGCGGCACCGCCGAGGCGGACATCGAGACCGCCGAGAAGAAGGGCATCGACACCGGCCTCACCGCGATCCATCCGGTCACCGGCGACCGCGTGCCCGTGTGGATCGCCAACTTCGTGCTGATGGGCTACGGCACCGGTGCGGTGATGGCGGTGCCCGCGCACGACCAGCGCGATTGGGAATTCGCCACCAAGTACGACCTGCTCATCAGGATGGTCGTGGTCAGCGACGCGGTGCGCGATGCGATCCGCGCGCTCGGCGACGACGCCGCGCGCAACGCCGACCCGATGTCCGCCGCGCTCGGCGAGAGCCGCGCGATCGACGTCTACGAACCTGCCGCGGCCGAAAGCATCGTCGAGGCATTCGAGCGCGACATCATCGAGAAGGGCGCGTACACCGAGTACGGCACGCTGGTGAATTCGGGCGACTACGACGGCCTCGACTACCGCGGCGCGTTCGACGCGCTCGCGACGCGCTTCGAGCGCGAAGGTACCGGCGCGCGCCGCGTCAACTGGCGCTTGCGCGACTGGGGCGTCTCGCGCCAGCGCTACTGGGGTTGCCCGATCCCGATCATCTATTGCGCGAAGTGCGATGCCGTGCCCGTGCCGGAGGACCAGCTGCCGGTCGTGCTGCCCGAGGACGTGCAGTTCATGGGCGTGCAGTCGCCGATCAAGGCCGACCCGCAGTGGCGCACGACGACCTGCCCGCAGTGCGGCGGTCCGGCCGAGCGCGAGACCGACACGTTCGACACGTTCATGGAGTCGAGCTGGTACTACGCGCGCTACACGAGCCCCGGTGCGGCCGACATGGTCGATGCGCGCGCGAACCACTGGCTGCCGGTCGACCAGTACATCGGCGGCATCGAGCACGCGATCCTGCACCTGTTGTATTTCCGCTTCTACCACAAGCTGCTGCGCGACTCCGGTTTCGTGCATTCGGACGAGCCGGCGACCAACCTGCTGTGCCAGGGCATGGTCATCGCCGAGACGTTCTACCGCGACGCCGCCGACGGCTCGAAGGAATGGATCAACCCCGCCGACGTCGAGATCCAGCGCGACGAGAAGGCGCGCGTGGTCGGTGCGCTGCTCAAGGCCGATGGCAAACCGGTGCAGATCGGCGGCACCGAGAAGATGTCGAAGTCGAAGAACAACGGCGTCGACCCGCAATCGATGGTCGGCAAGTACGGCGCCGACACGGTGCGCCTGTTCTCGATGTTCGCCGCACCGCCGGACCAGTCGCTCGAATGGAACGAGGCGGGTGTCGAGGGCATGGCGCGCTTCCTGCGCCGCTTCTGGCGCGAAGTCGTCACGCACGCGTCGAATCCGGATCATCCGGTCGTCGACGCGGCCAGGCTCGACGCCGCGCAGAAGACCTTGCGCCGCCAGGTGCACGAGGCGATCCAGAAGGTGTCCGACGACCTCGGCCGCCGCTACGCGTTCAACACCGCGATCGCCGCGTTGATGGAACTGCTCAACGCGGTCGGACGGTTCGACGACCCGAGCGAGCAGGGGCGCGCCGTGCGCCACGAGGCGCTCGAAGCGATGGTGCTGCTGCTCAATCCGGTCACGCCGCACATCGCGCACGCGCTGTGGCAGGTGCTCGGCCATGGCGAGACCTTGATCGAAGACCAGCCGTGGCCGAAGGCCGATCCGTCCGCGCTCGTGCGCGACGCGGTCACGCTCGCGGTGCAGGTCAACGGCAAGCTGCGCGCGACGATCGAGGTCGCGGTGTCCGCCGGCAAGGACGAGGTCGAACGCCTCGCGCTGGCCGAGCCGAAGGTCGCCGAGTTCGTCGGTGGCCAGGTGCCGAAGAAGGTCATCGTCGTGCCCGGCAAGATCGTCAACATCGTCGTCTGATCGCGCCGGACGGAGCGGGGCCTGGCGCATCCGCGCCATGCCCGCGCAGGCGCGGGCATCCATCGTCGCGTTCGTGCCGGGACGGGCGATGCACGCCCGTCCGGCCCACGCGTCCGCGGGATGAAGGTCCCGGAGAAATCGAAGTGAGCCGAGGAAAACTGCCGTGACGGTTCCCGTCCTCTACTGCAACCGCGAGTCCGGCCACAGCTACAAGATCGCGCTCGCATTGCGCCTCATGGCCGTGCCGTTCGAGCAGCGCGCGGTCGACCTCAACGTGCCGCGCGAGCAGCGAAGCGAGGACTTCCGCACCGCGTCGCTGTTCGGCGAGGTGCCCGTGCTCATCGACGAGGACGGTCTCGCGGTGTGCCAGTCCAACGTGATCCTCGACCACGTCGCGCGCCGCTACGGCAAGCTCGACGGCCGCACGCCGGCGCAGCGCATGCGCGTGCGCGAGTGGCTCGCGTGGGAAGCGAACCGGCTCGCGATGAGCTTCCCGCACCTGCGCTTCTCGCGCCGCTTCACGCGCGCCGACGCCGCGCTCGAGGCGTGGTGGAGCGCACGCATGCACGCCGACTTCGATCGCCTCGACGCCGAGCTGCGCGGGCGGCCGTTCGTCGCCGGCGACGCGCCGACGATCGCCGACATGTCGTGCTGCGGCTACCTGTTCTGGACCGACCAGGCCGGCGTCGACCTCGCGCCGTGGCCGGCCCTCGCGGCCTGGCTCGAGCGCGTCCGCTCGCTGCCGGGCTGGCTCGCACCGTATGATCTGCTGGTCGCCAGCCCTCCGATTGCCGCCGGAACCCGCACATGACCCTGCGTCGCACGCCGTTCGCCCTCGTCGCCCTGCTCGCCCTGCCGCTCGCCGCGTGCGGATTCCACCTGCGCCGGGAAGCCGACCTGCCGGCGAGCATGAAGCGCGTGCACATCCAGATCGACGACGCGTCGAGCGCGCTCGCGAAGGGCCTCGCCAAGGCGCTGCCGCGCTCGGGCAGCGAAGTCGTCGACGTCGCCGCGGCCGACGTCGCGACGATCCGCTTCGAGGCGAACGCGTTCTCGACCGACGTGCTCACGGTCGGCGGCAACGCGCGCGCGACGGAGTATTCGCTGCGCTACCACGTCGAGTTCGACGTGCTCGACGGCGCCGGCAGCGTGATCGTGCCCAAGCAGGTGATCGAGCTCAGTCGCGATTTCACCTTCGACGCGAGCCAGTCGCTCGGCGTCGCCGCGCAGACTGACCTGCTCACCAAGGAACTGCAGCAGGACATGGTGCAGACCGTGCTGCGCCGGCTCGAGGCGACGGCGCACGGGACGCACGCGGCGAACTGACGCGTGCGTCCCGCGCGGCGGGCGTGCACGCAACGCCCGGCCACTCCGCTTGCTTGCACGAAGCCGCTCCGGCAGCGAAGCCGGAGCGGCACGCGGACTACGGCAGCTCGAATCCGTTCTGGAAGATGATGTCGCCGCCGGTGCAGGCGAGCGCCGACGCGGCGAGCCGCGCCGTCAGCGAGAACCGTGCATCGCCCTGGCTCACGGCCGGCGGTGTTTCCTTCGACAGCCGCGCCTGCAGCGTGTAGCCGTTGCCGGCGAGCGTCGCCGCCGTCGCTTCCGCGTCGACGTGGCCGCCCGTCACGGCGCGGGGCGCGCTGGCCGATACGGGCGGCATGACCAGCGCCAGCGACCATCCGAGCGCGGCGACCGCACTCCTCCGCGAACGCGCGTCCATGTCACTGCTCCCCGCGCTGTTCGAGTTTCTCCAACCGCGCGTTCAGCGCGTCGAGACGGCTGCGCAACGTGGCGTTCTCGCGCTCGAGCGCGTCGTCTCGGCTCTCGACCTTGCGGTTGAGTCCCTGGATCGCCGCGAACGCGACGCCGCTCTCGTCCACCGTGCCGACATGCTTGTCGTCGTTGCCGAGGCCGAACGCGCCGGCGAAGTCCTCGGCGACCGGACCCATGTGCAGGCCTTCCGCGTGCGCCTGCTTGTAGAACCAGGTCTGCACCGGCAGCGCGACGAGTTTCTCGAGCACGCCTTCGACGTTCACGGCGGCGAAGCCGTCCTTGAACGAGCGGCTGGAGGCGTTGGTCCAGGTGCCGCCGGTCGTCAGGTAGGCGCCGTTGCCGCTGCTCGCGTCGCTGCCGACGGAGAAGGCGCCGGCGGTGGTCGAGCCGAGCAGGCTGACGCGGTTCTGCGTGAACGTCGCGTAGGTGCGGTCGGTGTCGTCGGCGTTGTGCCCGACGATCGAAAGCAGCGGATGCCCGCTGCCGAGGAGGTTCTCGAGGCCGCCGAACGTCACCGCCGTCGTGGTCGACTCGGTACCGCGCAGCTTGATGCTCGCCAGCGCCGTGCCGGTCGCCGACGACGGCAAGGCGACCGTCATCGTCGCGTCGAGCGGCGCCGTGCCGCCCTCCGCGTGCGAGGTGTTGATGCCGACGCCGCCGTTCGCCTGCACGATGAACTGGTTCGCCGCCGAGTCGTTGATCTCGTGCGCGGTCGACGGCTTGTCGCCCCAGACGATCGAACCGTCGTGAAGCGCGCCGGCGGAGTAGCCGCCGGAGATCGACGCATACCCTTGTGCCGCGTAGGCGAATCCGAGCGCGGTCGAGTGCAGGCCCGCACCGGAGACGGAGGCGTTGGAAAGCCCGACGGCGCCGCCCGCGGCGGACGGCGCGGTGAGGAACAGCGTGCCGTTCGCCTTCATGAGGACGTCCTGCGCGTCGGCCGTGCCGAAGTAGCTGTTGGCCGGATTGGCGGCGTTGCCGTCGATCGACCATGCGCCGGGACACGCGTTCGTATCGGGCGCCACCGGCGAGCGGCCGTCGAGCCTGGCGTAGCCGCCGCCGCCCGCAGGCCTCAGCGCGACCTCGAGCCAGGCCTGCGCGTCGAGTCCGGACAGCGTGCCGAAGTCGGCCTGCGCGCTGAAGCTGCCGTCGCGCACGTCGACGCCGTAGAGGTCGACCGGAGCGGCGAGCGCGGCGCCGCCCTGCGCCGACGAGTACAGCGTCAAGCGCAGGTCGTAGCGGCCATTCGCCGCGGCGCCGGCGTCCTGCAGCTGGCCGTGGTAGGTGAAACGTTCCGCATGGGCCGTGCCCATGGCCGAAACCGCCGCGAGGGCGGCATACAGTGCTGCACGATTCATTTGCCGGTCTCCGTTCTCGTGATCCGGGTCGTCCCCGTGCCGGCACACACGCAGGTTCGCGGCGAAAGTGACATGACAGGTCCTGCGCCGTGCGCCTGCGCTACTCTTCACGCACGCAGGGGCGACGGGGGAGCGGGTGACCGAGGACGTCACACAACTGGTCGAAGCCGTCGGCGCGGGTGACGGGGCCGCGCTCAAGCGCCTGTTCGAGGTGGTCTACGACGAGCTCAAGCGCATCGCGCGCCGCCAACTGCTCGGCGGCGGCGCACTGACGCTCGACACGACCGGGCTCGTGCACGAGGCCTACCTCAAGCTGGTCAACCCCGAGCGGCTCGAGCTGCGCGATCGCAGCCATTTCTTCGTCGTCGCGGCGAAGGCGATGCGGCAGATCGCGATCGACCACGCGCGCCGCCGCGTCGCGCAGAAGCGCGGCGGGCCCGCCGCGATCGCGGTCACGCTCGACGACGACCTGCCGTTCGAATCGACCTCGCCCGACACGCTGCTGCGGCTCGACGCCGCGCTCGACCAGCTCGGCGAACTCGAGCCGCGCCTGGCCGAACTCGTCGAGATGCGCTTCTTCGCCGGGCTCTCGGTGGAGCAGGTCGCGCAGGCGCAGAACCTCACCGTGCGCACGATCCATCGCGACTGGCGCAGGGCCCGGGCGTTCCTGTTCGACGCCGTCGGCAGCGGAGCCTGAGCGCGATGCAGCGTGAACTCTGGCGTCGCGCCTCCGCCGTGTTCGAGCAGGCGCTCGAGGTGGAAGCGGACCGGCGCAGCGAATGGCTTGCCGCGCAATGCGTCGGCGACGAGGCCTTGCTCGTGCTGGTGCAGCGCCTGCTCGCGGCCGACGAAGGCTCGGGCGAATTCCTCGAGCGGCCGTTCGCCGGTGGCGCCGATGTCGGCGACCCCGGCGAGGGCGCGTCGTTCGGCGCGTATCGCGCGGTCGAGCGCATCGGCATGGGCGGCATGGGCGAAGTTTGGCGAGCGCAGCGCGCCGACGGCGCGTTCGAACAGCACGTCGCGATCAAGCGCCTGCTGTATCCGACGCCCGACCTCGTGCGCCGCTTCCAGCACGAACGCCGCGTGCTCGCACGGCTGCACCATCCGAACATCGCGCAACTGTTCGACGGCGGTCTCGGCGCGGACGGCGTGCCGTACTTCGTCATGGAGTACGTCGACGGCGAGCCGCTCGACGCCTGGTGCGACGCGCGCGGGCTCGGCATCGATGCGCGCATCGACCTGTTCCTGCAGGTCTGCGACGCGGTGCAGTACGCGCACCGCAACCTCGTCGTGCATCGCGACCTGAAGCCGTCGAACATCCTCGTGACCGCGGAAGGGCAGGTGAAGCTCCTCGATTTCGGCATCGCCAAGCTCATCGAGGCGACCGCGGACGGCGAAGCGACGGCGACGATCGTGCAGCGCCTGACGCCCGACTACGCCGCGCCGGAGCAGGTGCGCGGCGAGGCGGTGACGACCGCGACCGACGTCTATGCGCTCGGCATGGTGCTGTGCGAACTGCTCGCGGGCGAGCGTGCCTATCGCGTCGCCGGCGGCGATCTCGCGAACGCGATCGTCGCCGCCGAGCCCGCCGCACCGAGCGCGATCGCCGCGCGCGGCGCGGCTGCGGCACGCGACCGCGCGCCGACCTTGCGTGGCGACCTCGATCGCATCGTCCTGCGCGCGCTCGCCAAGGAGCCGGAGCGCCGCTACGCGGGCGCCGAATCGCTCGCGGCGGACCTGCGGCGCTTCCGTTCGGGCCATCCCGTGCTCGCGCGCGGCGACGACGTCTGGTACCGCGCACGCAAGTTCGCCGGTCGCAATCGCGCGGCGATCGCCGCCGCCGCCGCCGTCGTCGCCGCCCTCGTCGCCGCGACCGCGGTGAGCCTGCACCACGCAAGGCGCGCGCAGCGGCAGGCCCAGCGCGCCGAGGCGGAAAAAGCGTTCGTGCTCGGCATCCTCGACGCGAACGACCCGAACGACACGCAGGGCAAGGGCGAAACGCTCACCGCGCGGCAGATCCTCGACCGCGCGAGCGAGCGCATCGGCAAGGATCTCGCCGACCAGCCAGCGGTCGCGGCCGAAATCTACGACGAGATCGGCAACCTCTACTGGGACTACGGCCAGTACGAGCGTGCGCTGCCGCTGTACGAGCAGTCCGCGCGGCTCGCCGAAACGGCCGGCCTGCCGGATGCGCAGCGCGTCGGCATCCTGGTCGACCTCGGCACGGACCAGCGCATGCTGCGCCGCCTCGACGACGCGCTGGCGACGTTCGAACGGACCGACGCGCTCGCGCGCGAGAGCGACGGCGAAGGATCGGAGCTCGAGCTGCGCGTGCGCGCCGAGCAGTCCACCACGCTCGTCTACGCCGGTCGATTCGCCGAAGCGGACGCGATCGCGCGCGGCGTCGTCGACGGCGTCGGTCGAGCGCGCGCACACGACAGCGAGGTGTATTCCGACGCGCTCAACGCACTCGCCTACGTCCGGCTCAGCTGGCAGCACTACGAGGATGCGGTCGAGCTGTTGCGGCAGGTCGTCGCGCTGAACCGCGCGCTGCACCCGCGCATCCACTCGGCGGTATCGACCTCGCTCAACGACCTCGGCTACTCGCTCGCCGGGGCCGGGCACCTCGTCGAAGCGGAGGCCGCCTTGCGCGAAGCCGCGCAGATCCACGCGGAACTGCTCGGCAAGGCGCACCCGCATTACGCCGGCACGCTGGCGAACCTCGCGCGCGTGATCGACCGCGAAGGCCGCTTCGAGGAAGCGCACGGCATGCTCGACGAAGCGTTCGCGACGCGGCGGCAGGCGCTCGGCGACGAGGCGATCTCGCTCGACGGCACCTGGCGCGCGCTCGCGCTCAACGCCTTGCACCGCGGCGACGCGGCGGCCGCGCGGCAGGCCGGGCGACGCGCGCTCGAACTCGACCTCGGCGCGTACGGCCCGCGTCATCCCGTGGTCGCGCTGTCGCAGCTCGTGCTCGGCCAGGCGCTCGCCGAAACGGGCGATGCGGACGAGGCGGAGCGCCTGCTGCGCGACGCCGCGGAGACCGGCGACGCCATGTTCGGTACGCCGAACGACACGTCCGGCGTCGCGCGCGCGTCGCTCGCGCGCCTGTTCGCGCGGCACGGCCGTGCCGACGCCGCGTGGCCGCTGTTCGAGCGCGCACTCGCCGAACTGCGCGGCGCCGTCGGGGAGGACCACTGCGCCTACGCCGATGCGCTGGCGTGGCAAGGCGAGGCGCAGCTCGCCGCGGGCGACGCGGCGGCGGCGCCGACCCTGCGCGCCGCGGTCGCGGCGGCACGCCGGGCCTACCCGGACGGGAACCCGTTCGGGCGTGAGCGCGAGGCGCTGCTCGCGCAAGCCGACGCCCGTGCCCGCTAGAATCAGCGCATGTCGACGACGCTCGCCGCCCTGCGCCGCCAGTTGGGCGCTCCCGAACTCAAGCCGGTCTACCTCATCGCCGGCGCCGAACCATTGCTCGTGCTCGAAGCGGCCGACGCGCTGCGCGCGCGCGCGAAGGAACTCGGCTACCTCGAGCGCGACGTGCTGGATGTCGAAGCGGGTTTCGACTGGAACCGCCTCGGCGACGCGGCGCGCTCGATGTCGCTGTTCGCGACCCGGCGCCTGATCGACCTGCGCCTGCCGACCGGGCGACCCGGCAAGGACGGTGCCGCCGCGCTCGCCGAATACTGCGAGGCGCCGCCGCCGGACACGGTACTGCTGGTGACCGCGAACGACTGGAGCCGCAAGCACGAGGCGGCCTGGTCGGCCGCGATCGAGCGCGCCGGCACGCTCGTCGCGGTGTGGCCGCTCAAGCGCGAGGAACTGCCGGACTGGATCGGCGCGCGCGCCGCGTCGCGCGGGCTGCGCCTGTCGGTCGACGCGATCGCGCTGCTCGCCGATCGCGTCGAAGGCAACCTGCTCGCGGCGGCGCAGGAGATCGACGAGCTCGCGCTGCTGCACGCGGGGCAGGCGATCGACACCGACACGCTCGAAGCGAGCGTCGCCGACGACGCGCGCTACGACGTGTTCCGCCTCGCCGACGCGGCGCTCGCGGGCGACGCCGCGCGTGCGCTGCACATCGTCGCCGGGCTGCGCGCCGAAGGTGAGGAGCTCATCCCCATGCTCGGCTGGCTGCTCACGCAGCTGCGCACGCTGCTGCGCTTGTCGTCCGCGCCGAACGTCGAAGCCGCGCTGCGCAACGAGCGCATCTGGCCGCAGGCGCGCGAAGGCTTGTTCCGTCGCGCGCTGAAGGGTTCCGATCGCGCTCATTGGGAGCGCTGCCTCGAGCAGGCGGGGCGCATCGACCGCATCGTCAAGGGACGCGACGAACTCGCGCCGATCTACCACGCGATCGGCAAGCTGCCCGACCTCACCGCCTGGCGCGAGGCGAACGGCTGGCGCGAACTCGAGCGCCTCGTCGCGGCGATCGCGGGGACGCGCCGCGCAGCCTTCCTGTTCGATCGCGCATGAACGCGGACGTCGCGACGCCGGGGGCATCGTCGTGACGCGCCCGCTCGCGTTGTTCGGCGGCACGTTCGATCCGATCCACAACGCGCACCTGCGCGTCGCCTGGGAAGCCGCCGAGGCGCTCGACGCCGACGTGCGCCTGCTGCCCGCGAGCGTGCCGCCGCATCGCGACCAGCCTCGCGCGAGCGCGCAGCAGCGCGCCGCGCTCGTGCGCGCCGCACTCGCCGGACAGCAGCGGCTCGTGCTCGACACGCGCGAGCTGCAGCGCGAAGGCCCGTCCTACACGATCGACACGCTCGCCGAGGTGCGCGACGAGATCGGTACCGAGCGACCGCTCGTGCTGCTCGTCGGCGCCGACGCCTTCGCCGGCCTCACGAGCTGGCATCGATGGCGCGAGCTGTTCGACGTCGCGCACATCGGCGTGCTCACGCGCCCCGGCCACGAAGGCGGCGCGTTGCCGACCGAGTTGCGCACGAAGATCGCGTCGCGCCGCTGCGCCGACGCGGCGAGCCTGCGCGAGTCCGCGGCCGGGCGCGTGCTGCCGATCGCGGTGACGCCGCTGGAGATTTCCGCGAGCCAGGTGCGCGCGCTGCTCGCTGCCGGGCGCGATCCGCGCTGGCTCGTTCCCGACGCGCTGTTCGCGAACCCCGACCTGCTCGCGCCGTATCGCGAAGGTTGAGTCGTCGCGCGATTCCCGCACGTGCGCCAGGCACCGGGTCCACCCTATCGCCGGACCGTCGGCACCGGCGCGCGAGTGATCGCGCGCCGGCGGGAATCGTTCAGAGCGAGCAGCCGGCGGGGACGGGGGCGAGGCGGCCGAGGTCGAGGGTGCCGGTGAGTCCGGCGTGGGGTCCGGCGGTGAAGGCGTAGGTCATCGTCAGCGAGGTGCAGCTGTTGAAGGTGAGGGTGGCGGTGCCGACGCGGGTGGTGGTGGTGGTGGCGTGCTGGTCGAAGACGCCGCCGGTGGACTCGTAGATGCCGACGTCGTTGACGGTGGTGAAGCCGGGGCTGACGGCGACCTGGAGGGTGTACCAGTGCTGGGCGGGTGCGCCGGCATCGGCGGCGGCGTTGGGCAGGTAGGTGTACCAGGCGGCGAACAGCACGCCCTGGGCGGAATTGGCGTCGAAGACGAGGCCCTGGCCGCTGTTGGCCGGATCGGACCAGGTGCCGCCGAGGAGGTAGTTGCCGGGGTTGCCGGGGGTGGTGCCGGTCGGGGTGCAGGCGAGGTTGTCGAGCAGGCGGGTGAGCGGGATGGTGCCGTGGCGACCGGAGCCGTCGGAGAAGGTGTAGTCGAGGCTGGCGTGGGTGCAGTCGTCGAAGTGGAAGGTGACCTGGCCGACGGCGTTGGTGGTGGTGGCCTGGGTCGAATCGAAGCTGCCGCCGAGGGTCTGGAAGACGGCCATGGTGGCGGTGTCGTCGTTGGTGACCTGGCCCTGGACGGTGTACCAGCGCACGCCGCCGGCGGCGGTGGTGTCGAAGGTGAACCAGCCGCCGAAGAGGAGGCCGGTGCCGGCGGAGAAGAAGTCGGGGAACACGTCCATGACGATGCCCTGCGACTCGGTGGCGGTGTTGGCCCAGGAGCCGGCGATGCCGTGCTGGTTCATGTTGAAGCCGGCCGGCGCGGTGCCTTCGACGGTGATCGTGCCGGTCATGCCCATGCTCTGGTGCACTTCGCAGTGGTAGCCGAAGGTGCCGGGTGCGTCGAACGTGACCGAGGCGTGCCACGCGGTGTTGCTCGGATTGCCGTTGCCGCCGTTGCCGTCGCAGCCTTGGGCGCAGCGGAACGAGCCGTCGTCGGCGGCGACGTTGTGCGAGCCGCCCTGGTTGTCGAAGATGACCGTGTCGCCCACCTGGATCGTGAGCTGGCGCGGACTGAAGCTGAGGTCGGCGTAGTAGTAGCCGTCGCTGTAGGTTTGGCCGCCCACGCTCACGTGGTACTCGGTCGCCGACACGGGCGCGGCGAGCAGCAGGAGCAGCAGGGCGAGGCCGAGGCCGGGAAGGTTGCGCATGGGTGTCTCCACGAAGATGGAACCGTCGTGGAGTGGGTACCGCGCGCGCGTGGCGCGGTTGCGCCGGCATCGCGCATGTACAACCGCGATCTACAGCAGCAACTGCCAGTAGCCGACGTCGATCCAGCGGTCGAACTTGCGCCCGACCTCGACGAGGCGGCCGATCGGGCGGAAGCCGACCTTCTCGTGCAGCGCGATGCTCGCCGCGTTCGGCAGAGAGATGCCGCCGATGACCGCGTGCGTGCCGCACGCGCGCAGCGCGTCGAGGAGCGCGCGGTAGAGCGGCAGGCCGAGGCCGCGGCCGGTGTGCCCGGGCGCGAGGTAGATCGTGCTCTCGACCGTGTGGCGATACGCGCTGCGCGCCTTCCACGGCCCCGCGTAGGCATAGCCGGCGAGGTGGCCGTCGCACTCGACGACGAGCCAGGGCAGGCCGCGCGACTGCACGTCGGCGACGCGCGTGGCCATCGCGTTCGCGCCGACTTCGGTTTCCTCGAACGTGACGACGGTTTCGCGCACGTAGTGGTCGTAGATCGCGCCGACCGCGGCCGCGTCGGCGTGCGTCGCGGCGCGGATCAGCGCCGCGACCGGATCACTTCGGCCGCCGCTTCGCATCGGGCCGCTTGTGCGCGTCGTGGCGCTTCGGCGGCGCGAAGCCGCCGCGATCGAACGACGGTGGCTTGCGCGGCTTCGGCTTTTGCGTGCGATCGCCGTCCTCGTCGCCGCCGCGCGTGATGCGCAGCTGCTGGCCGGACACCCAGACCTTCTTGAGGTGCTTGAAGATCTCCGCGGGCATGCCCGCGGGCAAGTCGACCAGGCTGTGGTCGTCGCGGATGTCGACGCGACCGATGTGCTTGCTGTCGAGGCCGGCCTCGTTGGCGATCGCGCCGACGATGTTGCCGGGCTTCACGCCGTGGTCGTGGCCGACTTCGATGCGGAACGTTTCGAAGCCGGCGTCGGGTTCGTGCGAAGCGCGTTCGCGCGGCGCATGCTCGCGTGGCGCATGGCGCGGCGTCGACTCGCGTTCGGCGGGCTGCGCCGGCCGTTCGTCGCGCGGCGCGCGCGGCGGCCGTGCGGCCTGCGCATCGCCACGTTCGCGCGGCGGTGCGGCGTCGTGCGCGCGATGCTCGCGTGCTTCGCGCGGCGGTGCGCGCCCCTCGTCGTGGCGGAACGCGCCGTCGCGTGGCTTGGCGAACTCGCCGTCGCGGCGCGGCTCGTGGCGCTGCGGGCGGGCGTCGCGCGGCGCGCGTTCGCGGGCGCCGCGTTCGAACGTGCGCTCCATGCGCGGCGGCGGCGCCAGCAGCAGGGGCTGGTCGCCCTGCACGAGGCGCGCGAGCGCGGCGGCGACTTCCACCGCAGGCACGTTGTGTTCCTGCTCGAACGCCTCGACCAGCTGGCGGAACACGCCGAGGTCGTCGCTGCCGAGCGCGTCGGCGATGCGCTGCTTGAACTTGGTGATGCGCTGGTCGTTGACCGCCTCGACGCTCGGCAGCTGCATCTCGGCGATCGGCTGGCGTGTCGCGCGCTCGATCGCCATGAGCATGCGCTTCTCGCGCGGCGCGACGAACAGGATCGCCTCGCCGCTGCGGCCGGCGCGACCGGTGCGGCCGATGCGGTGGACGTACGCTTCGGTGTCGGTCGGGATGTCGTAGTTGAGCACGTGGCTGATGCGCTCGACGTCGAGGCCGCGCGCGGCGACGTCGGTCGCGACGAGGATGTCGAGCTTGCCGTCCTTGAGCTGCTGGATCAGTCGCTCGCGCTGCGCCTGCACGATGTCGCCGTTGATCGCGGCGGCGTCGAAGCCGCGCGCCTTCAGCTTGCCGGCGAGTTCCTCGGTCGCCGACTTGGTGCGCGCGAAGATGATCATCGCCTCGAACGGCTCGGCTTCGAGGATGCGCGTGAGCGCGTCGAGCTTCTGCAGGCCGCTGACGTACCAGTAGCGCTGGCGGATGTTCGCCGCGGTGGTGGTCTTCGCGGCGATGCGCACTTCGACCGGATCGCGCAGGTAGGTCTGCGCGATGCGCCGGATCGGCGCCGGCATCGTCGCCGAGAACAGCGCGACCTGGCGCGTCTCGGGCGTCTTCTGCAGCACCTTCTCGACGTCGTCGATGAAGCCCATGCGCAGCATCTCGTCGGCTTCGTCGAGCACGAGCGTGGTCAGCTGCGACAGGTCGAGCGAACCGCGCTCGAGATGGTCGATCACGCGTCCGGGCGTGCCGACGACGACGTGCACGCCGCGCTTGAGCCCGCCGAGCTGCGGGCCGTAGCTCTGCCCGCCGTAGATCGGCAGCACGTGGAAGCCCGGCAGGTGCGCCGCGTAGCGCTGGAACGCTTCGGCGACCTGGATCGCCAGTTCGCGCGTCGGCGCGAGCACGAGCGCCTGCGGCTTCGTCTTCGCGGGATCGATGCGCGACAGCACCGGCAGTGCGAACGCGGCGGTCTTGCCGGTGCCCGTCTGCGCCTGGCCGAGCACGTCGCGGCCTTGGAGCATCGGCGGGATCGTCGCGGCCTGGATCGGCGACGGCGTCTCGTAACCGACCTCGTCGAGCGCGGTCAGCAGCGGCGCGGCCAGGCCGAGGTCGCGGAACGGGGGAAGCGTATCGGGGGTGTCGCGGTCGGCGTTCGACATGCGCTTGAAGCGGCCGCGCCGCGAGGAGGGGGCGGCCTAGTGTACCGCACCCGTGTTCGGCGCCCGCATTTGCCGGTGTTGGGTCCCGCATGTCCGGCTTCTGGAGCAAGGCGATGGCGCGTATCCGTTGCATGAACGGCCCGGCGGCACGGGCAGGGGCCTGGGGTCTCGCCGCGATGCTCGCGGCCGGCCTCGCGCCGGCGGCGACGATCACCGTCGGTACCTCGAACGACGGCTTCTCGAGCAGCCGCTGCAGCCTGCGCAGCGCGATCCAGGCCGCCAACACCAATACCGCGCAGCAGGCTTGCCCGTCGGGATCCCGAGCGCGATCGACACGATCGTCGTCCCGCCCGGTGTGTACACCATGAGCTCGCAGGGCACCTACGGGGACGAGGCGGCCAACCAGACCGGCGACTTCGACATCGCCGGCAGCGTGGTCGTGCACGGCATCGACGCGCGCTCGACGGTCATCGTCGCGCCGCCGCGCGACCGCGTGTTCGACGTGCACAATGCCGCGACGCCGTACGACGTCACGATCTAGAACCTCACGCTGCTCGGCGGCGACGTGACCGCGAACGGCTGCAACAACGGCGGCACGCTGCTGTCGACCAACGCGATCCTCAAGCTCAGGAACCTCGTCGTGCGCGACGGCCGCGCGCTGTAAGGCGGCAACATGACGATCATCGCCGAGCCGGGCATGCAGGGACATCGCCTGCTCGTCGACAGCCCCGCGCTCGACCTCGTTCCGCCGGACGCATGCATCGACACGCGCGGCAATCCGACACTGGTCGACGCATGCGGCGTCGTGCGCCCCGGCGACGACGCAGCGCCCGGATCGGCGTATTGCACGCCGGGCGCGATCGAAGGCGATGCGCTCGACGCGATCTTCGCCGACGGCTTCGAGTGATCGTCGCAGCCGCTCCACGCTTCGTGGGAGCGCTGGAAGGCGCGACGCTCTTCCTGGTCGCCGAAGGTGGAGCATCGCGGCTTCGGCCGCTCCCACAGGGGCGGCCCGGACGCGCACGGCGCGGGCGGCACGCGTGCGGTGTGAGCATGCCAGCCGACCTGCGGTCGTCCGGCCTACGGTGGGCGTGACGGATCCGAATGCAGGCGCATCGACTTTCGCCGCTCCACGCGGGTGGCGGTCAAGGCATCTTCGCGCGCACGTCGAGGTCGAGCGCGACCGCATCCTCGGCCGGCGCGTTCGATGTGCCCGAGACGAGGCGCGCATGGAACTGGCCGTCCTTGACCTCGGCGCCGGTGAGCCCGCAGGTCTCGATGCTGCTCCAGCCGTGGCCCTTCTTCTTAGCCGCCGGATGCGAATAGCTGCAACCGGACCGGTTGGACCAGGTCGTGCCGTCGAACTTCAGCAGGATCATGTCGAGCGCCGCGCCGAGCGAACCATCGATCGTCGCATTGCTCGGATCCGTTCCCGCCGCGGGCGCCTTCTCGCTGAGCACGAGCATCATGCGCGGCGTCTCGCCGCTCGGCGGCATCGCCACCAGCGTGGCGTAGTGCAGCGTGGCCTCCTGGCCGTTGACCTTGAAGCTCCCCAGCGACGGTCCGCCCGCGGCGCAGGCGCCGACGAGCAGTGCGGAACACGCCGACACGGCGATGAGCAGCGGGTGGGTGACTCGACATGACATGCGGTACTCCTCGTGGGATGCTGGCCTCCGATGAACACCGTTCCGTCCGGCCACCGAACAGGTTCCGCATGCCGATGCATGCCTGGATGCCTGCTCCGCCATCGACTCGGAACGTGCCGATCCACAATGCACGGGAACCCTCGGTCGACGCGCCGTCAGGGATCGAAGCCGTTGGCGAAGATCACGTCCGACAGCACGTACATGCGCCCCTCGCCGAATTCCGATGTGCTGCTGTTGTCATCGCGCGCAATCGCGCTGACGTACTTGCCGACGAGGGCGTCGCCGCTGATCGGCAAGGCGAAGGCGATGGTGCCGTTCGCGCCCGCGGGCGCGTTCACGATGTCGACTTCGCCGAAGCCGAGCCAGATTTGCCCTTCGCCGTGCAGGCTGGGATCGGGCGGCGCATCGGCGTAGAACTCGATCGTGTAGTGGCCATTCGTGCTCTGCAAGACACCGTGCACGACGCCGCCCGCATCGCTGCCGCCCACCGAATCGATGACCGGGTAGTTGAGGAGGCGGTTCGGCGCGCCCGGCGGTGCCGCTGCATCGTTGTCGTTGGCGTCGACGCCGTCGGCGCCGAGGTCGATGCCGAGGCCGACGTTGTCGTGCATCGCGTTCGCGCTGATCGCGTTTTGCGGGCCCGCGTTCGGCAACGCGATGCCGTCGCCATCGTTCCATGCAATCGCATTGCCGGAGATGTTGTTGCCGGCGGCGCCGTTGGCGATCCGCACGCCGTCGCCGCCGTTGGCGAGCGCGTCGTCCGGCATGCACGGTTGCGGCACGCAGAACGCCAGCGCCTTGATGCCGATGCGGTTGCCGCCGACCGAATTGGCGGCGCCGTTGGCGCCTTCCAGCCGGATCGCCGTGCTGCCGTTGCCGGAGACGACGTTGTCGCGGATGTCATTGGCGAGGCTGCTCGCGTAGATGCCGTTGATGTTGCCCAGCGCCGTGTTGCCGCTGCGCGTGGTGCCGATGAAATTGTTACGCACCACGTTGCCGCCGCCGCTGACGAGCATGACGCCGGTGCCGTTGCCGGAAATCAGGTTGCGGTCGGCCGCCGTGCTCCCACCGACGACGCGCGTCGTCGCGAAATAGGCGTTGCTCGCCACGACGTCGATGCCGTTGTATCCGTTCGCGTGTACGGTGGCCCCATCGGCGTCGACGCCTAGGAAATTGCCAGTGACGACGTAGTTGCCGCCCTCGATGCGGACGGCGTCGTCGAAACCACCGATCGACAACCCCGACACGGAGAAAGTATCCGCGACGTCGCCGGGTGCGAAGCGCAGGCCGCTGTTGATATTGGAACCGCTCGACGCAGGCTGGAGCTGGATGCACAGGGTCGCGTCGTCGCCTGCCTCGAGCGTGTTCGGCGCTGCGCCGGGCTGGGTGTAGCCACGGATCGACAGCGAGTCTGCGATGGTCGGCAAGGCACTGAAGACCTTGATCGTCTGCGGGCAGGTCCCCGGGATGTTGAAGCCGATGATCTGGTCGAGGGCCGGGCTCGCATTGGCGTAGTTGATCGCCGCGCGCAGCGTGCAGCTCGCGCCCGGGCACGAGCCGCCGAGATCGCCCGTGCTGGTGACGATCACGATCGTGTCGGCGGCCCGTGCGGATTTCGCGGCGCCGGCGCCCAGCAGGATCGCGAGCAGGACGCGCGCGGCGCATCGCACCGGCGCGGCGAGGACCGCCGCGTCGCGGCCGTATGTGTCTGCGGACATGGCGCCTCCATCGGGCTGCAGGGAATTCGCGGAGCGGGGGGCGACGTGCTGCTTCATTCCGGCGTATCGAAGCCGTCTGCGAAGATCACGTCCTGCAACGTGTAAACCCCGACGCCACTGAACTCCGACGTGTTGCCCTCGTGATCGATCGCGACCGTCGTGATGTACTTGCCGACCAGGCTGCTGCTCCACGCGATCGGCAGGTCGAATTCCACTGCACCGTTGTTGCTCGCGGTGGCATTGGTGATCGTCACCTGGCCGCTGCCGAGGTAGTAGCGGCCCTCGCCATAGCCGGAATTGTCCGCCGTGTCGCTGGCGAACACCTGGATCTGGTACGTGTCGTTGGTGCTCTGCAGGTAGCCGTGGATCGAGCCGTTGCGGTCGCCGCCGCGTGCCCAGTTGAGCGTGGGGAAATTGAGGCCGCGGTTGGCCGTGCCGGCCGGCGTGGTGGCGTCGTTGTCGTTGGAGCTGACGCCCGCGCCGCCGACGTCGATGCCCAGGCCCGCGTTGTCGTAGATGCGGTTCGCGCCGACCCGCACGCGTGTCGTGCCGTTCCCGCTGATGCGCACCCCTGCGCCGTCGCCGGGACTGCCGTTGTAGGCGATCGTGTTGTCGTGGATGCCCGCGTCGTAGGCGCCGCCGGTGACGGAGATGCCGTACTGGCCGTTGCCGAGCGCATAGTCCGGCGTGCACGGCGGCACGCAGATCACGAATGCCTTGAGGCCTATGCGGTTGCCGGCGATCGTGTTGGCCGCGGCGTCGACGCCGTTGAGCGACACACCGCTCGCGGTATTGCCGGAGATCACGTTGTCGAGCACCTGGTTGAGGCCCGAAAGGAGGGCGACGCCGACCGCGTTCGGTCGCGCCGTGCCGCCGCCGGCCGTGGTGCCGATGAAGTTGTTGGTGACGTAGTTGGTCTGCTCGGCCGCGACGCGAACGCCGGCGAGGCCGCCCGCGATGACGTTGCGCTGCGCATCGTCGTTACCGCCGATGGTCCCGTAGACGCGGCCTCGCACGTCCACGCCGGCAAAGCCGTTCGCGCGCAGCGTGACGCCGTCCGCGGCGAGCCCGATGAAGTTGCCGTGGATCGCGTAGGCGACGCCGGTGCCGACGCTGCCGTGATCGACGTAGATGCCGGTGTTGAAGCCGCCGATGGCGAGGCCCGACACGTCGAACGCATCGTCGTCGGCCGCCGGAGTGAAGTGCAGGCCGTTGGCGACGGTATTGCCGTTCGCCTCGACCAGTTCGACGCAGATCGTCGCGTTGTCGATCAGGCTGCTGCTGTTCGCGGCCGAGCCGGGCTGGGTGTAGCCGCGGATCGACACGCCGTCGGTGATCGCCGGAAGGTCGGTATTCACCGCGATCGTGCGCGGGCACGATCCGGGAATGTTGAAACCGATGATGTTCGAGACGGGATTCGTATTGGCGTCGAGCAGTACCTGGCGCAGCGAACCGCTGCCGCTGTCGTTGGTGTTGGTCACCAGCAGGATTGTCGCGCCCGAGGAATCGTTCTCGTACGCTCCGCGATCGACGGTCGCGCCGACGACGCGCGCACCGCCCTCGATGTCGTAGGCCGCAAGGCCGCCAGGCACCGCCGACGTGCCGCTGTCGCGCGCGGGCGAGGCGAACTGCAGGTTGTAGTCGGTCGACGACACGAACAGCGGATTCGACGCGAGGTTTCCGGACGATCCGGCGAGGAACGCGCCGTCGTGCGAACCGATCGCGTTGTCGAAGGCCCAGACGCCTTCATTCTGCTTGAGGTCGACGAAGCCGCCGTTGTTGCCGTACAGGACGTCGTTGTAGAGCCAGGTCGTGCCGTGCGGGTTGTAGACGTCGACGCCGTTGCGCGCGCTCGCGGTCACCGTGGTGTTGACGAGGTCGATGCGCGTGCCGTCGTCACCGAGGCCGCCGATCGCCAGCGCCGCGTCGTAGATGTCGCCGTTCATTCGCGCGAATACGCTGTCGCGGACCATGATGGAAGAGCCGCTTCCGACCCCGGCTTCGAGCGAAACGGAGGCGCTGTCGACGACGCGCACCCGCTGCAGGAGCAGCCGCGCGCCGTCCCCGCCGATGACGATCTCCATCGGCTTGCCCAGATGCGTGATCGTGAGCGTGCTGAGCGTCATCTGGTCACCGCCGTCGACCGGCAGCCAGTTCAGGCCGTCACCTGCGCCGGTGCCGTCGAGCACGGTGGCGGCGGCGTCGCGCGTGACCTGCGCGCTGCAGGTGGCGTCGTAGCCGCCGGCGAGCGTGAGCCGGCGTGCGTTGTAGGGCGGGCTCTGGTCGTCGAACGCCGTATGGGCGAGATGGAACGTTTTTCCCGCACCCAACCGGATCGTGTTCGGCCCCGCGGCGAATTCCTGGAAAGTCAGCGCCGTCGCGAACTCGGCGTCGGTCTGCGCGCAGAAGTCGACGGCCCGCGCGCCAGGCGACAGGATCAGGATTGCGGCGGCGAACGGCCATCTGCGGAACATGGTGCTTCTCCTTCCGTGTTGCCGATGTGGAACACCGGGGAAGGAGGAAGCGAACATCGCCGGCGAGGTGCTGCCGCAGGGATGCCGGATGCGCGATCGCCGGCCGGCGCCTCGGCGCCAGCCGCCGCCAGCGACGCAGACAGCGTAGGGCAGGCCGCGCCGCGCAGCGGCGAGACCCGCCGGGTGCGTCAGCGCCAGTCGCCGGTAGCCGTGAAGGCGGCCCAGTAGTACGGGTGGGTCGAATCCCCGCGTGCGCGTCGCGCGGCGATCAGGCTCCGCTGCGCATCGGCGAGTGCGTCCGCGGTACCGAGGCCGCGCTCGATGCGGGCGAGGTAGAGCGTGCGCGACCATTCCGCCGTGGCGGCGTCGTCGACCGACCACAGGCTCGTGAGCACGGTGCGCGCGCCGGCGAGGCGGAAGGCGCGGGCGAGGCCGAACGGACCCTCGTAGCGTCGCGTCGCGCCGCTCGCGGTCGAGCAGGCGGCGAGCACGGCCCAGCGCATGTGCGAGAGGTCGAGCGCGGCGATCTCCTCGGCACTGAGCAAGCCGTCGTCGTCGCTGTCCGATGCGACACCTGGAGCCAGCAGGAGCGCGACCGGCGCGAGTGCGGGCGTGTCCGCTTTGAGGGGCGCGTCGAACGACAGCGACGCGCCGCGCAGTGCCAGCGCGTCGGTCGCAGCGGCGCAGTCGCCGGCGAGGCCCACGCCGTGCGTGCCGAAATGCGCGATGTCCGCGGTCGCGATCGCGCTGCGCATCCTCGCTTCGGTCGCATCGCCACCGACGAGGAGGGTCGAGCGTGCGGCGGAGCCGAAGTGCGCACGCCACATCGCGTCGAGCTCGACGCCTTCGCTGCGCGCCCCCGGCAGCGCGGAAAGGCCACTGGCACAACGTCGGGCCGCCTCCGGCAGCGCCGTCGAGGCGAGCATGGGGTCGACGATCGCGAGCAGGCGCGGCGGCGCCGTCGGCGCGGCTTCCGCGAGCAATTCGCGCTCGTGGTTGAGCACGTGTGCACGAAAGCCGCGCTCGGTGAGCCAGCGATCGTCGTCGGGAAGCGCTCCCCAAGGCGCGCGGTACAGTGCGGCGGTCGGCAATACGAGCCAGTGGTCGCCGGCGCCGGCATCGTGCAACGGCTGCCAGATCGCCTTGCGCACGGCGCGACCGCGTTCGATGACGGTCGCGAGCGCGACGTCGCGATCGGCCAAGGCGGCATCCCAGGCGTCGACGGCGGCGGCGATCCGCTCGAGGGTGCCGAGCTTGCGTGCACGCACGTCGCCGTCGCGCGTCGGCAGCAGGAAAGCGTAAAGATCCGGCGAGCGCTGTTCGACCGCGTCCTTCGCGAAATCCGATGCGCCGCGCAGGCGCGTCTGGGTGAACAGCACCAGTGATTCGCCGCCGGGCAGCGCATGGCGCACGTCCGCGAACGTCGGCGCGCGCGCACCGAGCGATGCAGCCAGCGGCGTGGCCATCGCGAGCGCGCGTTCGGCGCGTTCGAGTTCGGCGCGCGCCTCGGCGGCGTCGCCGTGGCCGAGTTCGGCGCGTGCGGCCGCGGCGCTCGCCTCGCGCCAGTCGTGCCACAACGTCGTCGTACGCGCGTCGCCGGCTTTGCGCGCAGCGGCGAGCCGCTGCACCTGGATGGACGTCACCGCGTCGCGCGCGCTCATGCTCGACTGCCACGCGCGTTCGAGGTGCGCGGGACTCCCGCTTGCCGCGGCGATCGCGACGACGAGATCGAGGCTCGGTCGCAGGTATTCCTGCAGGTCGACCGACTGCTTCTCGCCGAGGTGGCTCGCGGCGAGGCGCAGCGCGGCCTCGCGCACCTGCTCGGCCGCGACCGCGGCTTCCATCGCGTCGTCGAAACGGCGCTGGCCCCACAGGCTGGCGGCGAGCCCCATGTAGGCGAACAACGTGCTCGTTTCGCTACCGACGCTGGAGGTCTTCTGGTGCGCGAGCGCTTCGCGAAAACCTTTCTCGGCTTCGGCGTAGCGGCCCTGCCAGGTCTGCACCATCGCGAGGTTCGCGAGCGGCAGGTAGTCGCCCGGATCGACGCTGCCGCGCTTGCGCGCGATGTCGACCGCCCGCTGGTAGAGCGCATTGGCGGCGTCGTAGCGGCCGAGGTTCGCCTCGGCGTTGCCGTGGTTGTTGTACACCTGCGCGAGCAGCACCGAATCCGCGCCGAACTTCCGTTCGAAGGCCGGCTCCGCCTGTGCGTACAGTTCCACCGCGCGTTGCGGATGGCCCCGATCGCGTTCGAGGTTGGCCAGCGCATGCAACGTGGCGGCGCGCGTGGGCCGCTGCAGGTCCGGGTCTTTCGCTTCGGCGGCGAGTGCGGCTTCGTAGGCCGCGGCCGCGCCGTTGCCGTCGCCGGACAGCTTGCGCGCCTGGCCGAGGTTCAGCAGCGTGTTGGCGATCGCGCGTCGGTCCGGTTCGGGCTGTGCGCGCAGGATCGCCAGCGATTGCTCGAAGCGCTCGATCGCGGTGCCGAAATCGCCGATCATGCGCGCACCCTGGCCGTGCAGGCGCAGCGCTTCGGCGTATTCCCGACTGTTCGCGCCGAAGTGCTTCGCGGCCAGCGGCACCGCTTCGGCGAGCGTGCTCGCGGCGTCGCCGCGACGCATGCGCGCGAGTGCGAAGCCGCGATCCTCGAGTGCCGCCACCCGCGTCGCCTCGTCACCGGCCTCCGCCGCGAGACGGCCGGCACGATCGGCCGCTTCCAGTGCCGTCGTCGGATCGGCGCGCTGGTTCGAGATCGAAGCGATGCGCACGGCGATGCGTGCTCGCAATGCCGGAGGCCATCCCGACGTCGCCGCGCGCCGGTCGAGGGCGTTCGCGCTGGCGAACGCGTCGTCGAGGTGGTCGAGTTGCTGCTCGCGGCGCAGGCGCTGCAGTTCGACCTCGGCCACGGCCGGCGAGTCGGCTCCGTCGGCACGTGTGCGCAGCTCGCGTTCGCGCGCGAGCCAGTCGTCGAGGCCGGGCGCCTGCGGTCGCAGGCAGTCGAGTGCCACGCGCGTGCGCAATGCAAGCACGGCGGCGAGCGCAGCATCATCGTGCGCCGATGCCTGCGCGCGCTCCGCCTCCGTCGCCGCCTGCGTGCAGGCGCCGCGCGAGAGCGCCGCGGCGACGCGATCGATTGCGGTCGCCGCGGCGGCCGTGGACCACATCGCGGCCAGTGCCGCGAACACCATGGTTGCCGGCATCCCTCGCACCTTCATAGGCCCCTCTTGGGCCCGATTCTAGTGCCTGCCGCGTGGATCGGGTGTTTGCGTGCTTCGTCCGGAGTCGGCGCCTCATTCCGCCGGGCAGGTGTCGGCGGTCGCCCCGTCCAGGCCGTAGCCGAAGATCTGGTCGCACAGGTAGGGCGCGCAGTGGGAGAACTCGGAGGTGTTGCCCTGCGCATCGCGCGCGACGAGGGTGAATTCGTGGCCGACGAGGTTGCCCGCGAGCGGGATGTCGACGATGACGCTGCCGTTGCCGCCGCTGTTCGCGTTGTCGATCGTCGCGAGCGCGGACGCGACGTAGCTCGTGCCCTCGCCGTAGCCCGACGCGTCGCAGGCGGCGCTCGAGAACGCCTGCAGGATGTAGGTGCCGTTGGTCGACGCGAACAGCGTGCGCAGGTTGCCGCGGTGCGCGCCGCCCTGTGCGAGCGACAGTGCAGGGTAGTTGAGCCCGCGGTTCGCGCGCGTGCCGGCGCCGGCCGCCGCATCGTTGTCGACCGCATCGACGCCGGCCGCGTCGAGGTCGATGCCGAGGCCTTCGTTGTCGTGGATCGCGTTGGACAGCATCGAGTTGCGCAGGCCGTCGACGAGGCGCACGCCGGTGCCACCGTTCCAGGCGATCTTGTTCGCGTTGATCGTGTTGTCGCCGGCACCGCCGTGGGCGTAGATGCCGTGCGAGATGTTCGGCAGGTCGGCGCCGGTGCAGATCGGCAGGCAGAGGTAGAAGGACGTGAGGCCGATGCGGTTCGCGGCGATGAAGTTGTCGAGCGCGGAGGTGCCGGCGAGTTCGATGCCGAAGGTCTGGTTGCCCGAGACGAGGTTGTCGCGGATCGTGTGGTGGCTGCCGGTGACCTGGATGCCGACCTGGTTCGGCGCGGCGGCGAGTCCGTTCGCATTCGTGCCGATGTAGTTGTTCTGCACGGTGCTGCCGTTCGGATGCGTCGCCAGCAGCAGCACGCCGGCGACCCAGGCGTACGGGATGATGTTGCGATCGCCGTCCTCCTCGCCACCGATCACGTTGTAGTAGGTCGTGTTGCCGGCGAGGCGCACGTTGACCGCGCTGTTGCCGAGCGCGGTGTTGCCGAGGCTGCCGCCGAACTGCACGCCGTGGATCCACGAGCCGGCGCCGCCCTGGAGGTCGACCGCGGCGATGTCGAAACCGCCGATGCCGACGCCGCTCAACTGCAGGTAGTGCGATATGCCGACGCTCGACGGGATGCGGAACGCGTAGTCGTCGGAGAGATCGCCGCGGATGCCGACGCAGATCGTCGCGTTGAAGCCGATCGCATTCGTGTTCGGCGCGCTGCCGGGCTGGGTGTAGCCCTCGATGATGACGCGGTCGGTGATCGTCGGCAGCGGCGCGACCAGGTTGATGATGCGCGGGCAGGCGCCCGGGATGTCGAAGTGGATGTAGTTGAGCCCGGAATCCGCGTTCGCCTGCGTGATCGCCCAGCGCAGCGAGCCGGTGATCAGCGGCACGAGCTGGTCCGCCGTGGTGGTCACGGTGAGCGTGTTGGTGTCGTCGACATTGGTCTCGTAGGCGCCACGGTCCGGCGCCGAGCCGACCACGCGCGGGCCGCCGTCGAGATCCTGCGAGAGCGGGTTCGACACGAGCAGGGTGCCGCTGTTGATGGCGGGAGAGGACACCTGCAGGTGGTAGTCGGAGCTCGCCGGTGCAGTGAAGTCCGGGTCCTGGTCGAGCGTGCCGCTCGGCGCGGTGTTCGGCGCGGGCGACGCGTCGAGCACGTGGTAGATGTTGTTGCGCAGGGCGATGTACGGCGATGCGCGCGTGCGGATGTCCTGGCCGCCGGCGTTGTCGCGGAAGATGTTGTTCTCGGCGTGCAGGCGGTAGTCGTCGTCGGCGAACTGGACGTCCGTGATGCACAGGCCGTCGCCGGCATTGTCGGCGACGATCGAGTACGACAGGTAGACGTCGTTGAGATCGTGGTTGTCCACGTACAGCGCGCAGTTGGAATGCGCGTTGTGCACGGCGAGCACGTGCGACATCGAGACGTCGTCGCTGTTGATTCCGACGGCGGAGCCGCCGTTGTTCACCCCGTTGCAGCTTCCGCTCGTGCACAGGTCGTCGAAGATCACGCGCCGCAGCGTGACCTGTTCGTCCGGTCCGCTGCCGCCGTACGACACGGCTTCGAGCCAGAGCCCGCCGGCGATGTGCGCGAAGCGGATCGAATCGATGTTGAGCGAATCGTAGGTCTGCAGCTGGATGATGTCCGCGTCGCCGGTGATCGTGGTGAGGTGCGGATCGAGGCTGCGCGAGGTGCACGCGCTGTTGTAGCCGCCGATGATCGTGATCGTGTAGCCGAACGACGGATCCTCGATCAGGTCGAGCGGATTGACGTCGAGGTGATAGGTCCCCTGCACGACGCGGATCACGACGTCGTCGTCGACCGCGAGCAGGATTGCGCCGAGCAGCTCGCCGCTCGTGTTGACGCAGCGCTCCTCGGTGGCGAAGGCCGGTCGGTGCACGCAGGCGACGAGCAGCAGGACCGACCAGAGGAGCTTGCGCAGGCGGATGGACATCGTCGCGGCCTCGGCATTGCGTTTCCTTCAAGAACACCTCGCCGCATCGTTCCGAACAAGGTCGCGCCGCTCAGTCCTCGCAGCCGGCCTCGCCGCGCACGACCACCAGCGACATCCATGCCGGGACGAACGGCGGCATGTCGCGCACCTCGGGCCAGAAGCGCAGCTCGCCTTCGCAATCGACCTCCGGCAGCGGCTCGCGCTTCGCGACGATCGGCAGCAGCGTCGGTGGCGGATCGAAGCCGTCGCTGAAGATCACGTCGTCGTGCAGTTCGTCGTAGACGGCGAGGCCGGCGACGCCGCCTTGCCCGCTGTTGAAGCTGGCGATCACCGCGCCGCTGCTGATGTCGACGTGATAGACGTTGCCGCTGCTCGCGCCGGCGGTCCAGAACGAGGTGCCGTCCGGGTCGAGGTTCATCGCGAACAGGCCGGTGGGATCGGTCTCGCCGATGCTCGTGCGCGTGTAGGTCTGCAGGTTCACGCCCTGCGCGCTCAGGCGATGCACGGCTTCCTGGCAGGCGACCATCACCTCGCGGTTCGGCCGGATGCGCAACGCATAGCAGTACGGCGGCGTGAGGCCGCTCGCGAACGGCGGCAGGACGCTGTGCGTGCAGGTGTTGTAGCGGCGCACGTCGGTGTCTTCCGAGGTGTAGTAGAGCGTGCACTGGTCGCCGGCGAGGTCGACCCAGTCGGTGCCGCGCGGGCCGGTGGGCAGCACGAAGGTATCGAGCCGCGTGCCATAGCGATCGAACTTCAGCACCGGTACCTGGTCGTCCGGCGAACTCGATGCGCCGGCCTGGCCGATGTAGACGTTGCCGAGCCGGTCGAACACGCACGATTCGTGGTTGGCGTACGTCGCGTTGCCGAGCGGATGGCGCGTGAAGTCTTCGTCGAGCACGGCGCCGAAGCGGCTGTACAGCACCGGCCCGGGCCAGGCGAAGCGCGTCGCGAGCACGTCGCCGTTCGGTGCGAAGCACATGCCGGTGACGATGTGGCCGAACGCGTTCGTCATGCGGTCGTCCCAGTCGTCGATGTAGGTGCCGCTCGTCGTGTAGCGGCGGATCTTCCGGCCGCTGGTTCCGTTGTCCTTGCCGACGAGCACGAAGCGCGTGCCCGGCGCGAGTTCGTCGCTGAGGATGGTGCCGGTCGCGGTCGGGCTGCCGGGAATGCCGTTGCCGATCGCCGCGTTGGCCACCTTGTTGCGGTACACGTCCACCGCGAACGATTCGTCGCCTTCGACCACGCCGTCGCCGTTGACCGGATAGACCTGGGTCTTGAGCACTTCGCCCGGCGCGAACGTGAACACGTAGTCGGCGGGGAACAGGTAGTCGCCCGACGGCGACACGCCGGTCACCGCCGTACCGTCGCGGTTGCGCACCTCGACCGTGACGGCCTGCGTGGTCGCCTGCGACAGGCGGATGGCGAACCCCATCGGCGTCGTGCCCGTCGCGCCTTCGACGACGCTTGCGTCGCCGATCGTGATGCGCGGCGCCGGAAACACCTCCAGCGCGGTCGGCGCGAAGCGCGCGGCGTAATCGAGCACGTAGTTCGCATCGACGCGATAGAAGCTCGCGCCTGCGGCCACGCTGGCGTACGTCATCACCGGCACGACCGCACCGAGCGCGGGTGCATAGCCCCCGGCGAGGCGAATCACGAGACGGCCCTGGCCGTCGTAAAGGGTCGGGAAGCCCGCGCTCACCGCACCGCCGGCCTGGATGCGATCGTAGCTGCCGCTCGCGCTGCCGCCGAGATCGAAGTCGAGGATGCCCGTTTCCTGCACGGTCACGCCACCGCTCACGACCAGCGTGCCGTACGGCGCGCCGGCGAGCGCGCCCGGCGCGATCCTTCCACGCGCGATGATCGACCCCTGCACGGTGCCCGTGCCGGCCAATGTGGAGACGTCGCCGAGCGAATACGTGACCGCGGCGCCACCGAGATCGAGCACTGCGTTGTCGAGCCGCGTGATCGCCGGCGCAGGCTGGCCGTTCGCGTCGCGGAACGAGCATTTGTCGGTCGCCGTCTGGCTGCAGACGATCGTCGCGTTGTGCACGGCCAGGTCGCCGTACTGCTGCAGCGCCGAGAAGTTGCCGCCGAGCGGCATGTCCAGCGTGCCCGGACCGTTGACGACCATCGTGCCGAGGTTCTGCACGATCGCGCCGTTGAACGCCGGCGTCGCGCGGCCGAGCGTCGTGTTGCCGCCGATCGTGAGCGTGGCGCCCGCGTTGTTCACGAGCTGGCTGCTGCCATCGAGGTACAGGCGTGAATTGCCGCCCGCGATCGTGATCGTCGCGCCCGGCATGTTGCGCACTTCGCTCGCGACCAGCAGCGTCAGCGCGACGCCGCTCGTCGAGCCCAAGGTCAGCGTGCCGGAATTCTCGAAGAACACCGCGTTCTCGAGCGTGGTCGGCGCGAGCAGCGAACCGCTCGCATCCGCGTGCAGGTGGAGCAGCAACTGGTTGGTGCCGAGGACCGTCGTCGCATGGCCACCGGCGAAGCGCAGCTTGGAGGTGACGTCGAACGTCTTGGTACCGCCGACCACCGACAACAGCCCGTTGTTGCCGAGTTCGAACTCGGCGACGGTCGGCGAGACGTCGAGGTCGGCCGTGCCGTTGGCGAGCACCGCGATGTCGCCGCTGCCCGGCGCGCGCGTCGACGGGCCCGCGCTGTCGGCGCAGCCGCTCCAGTTGGACGCGACGCTCCAGTTGCCCGACGGCGTGTTCCACGTGCAGGTCGCGGCCGTTGCCGAGAGCGGCAGCAGCAGGAGCAGGAGGGTTGCGAGCGTGCGTGCCATGACCGGTGCTCCCGCGAAGTTCCTCCAACGGAACACCGCGCGACACCGATCCGAACAGCTCAGCGCGAAGCGCGCGTCTCGAAGTGGTAGGCCAGCACGCGCACGTGGCGCGCATCGGCGAGTTCGGCGGACGCTGCGGACAGCAGCGCGGCGAGCTGCCGGCCCTGCACGCTCACGTTCGCGAGCGGTTCGCCGCTGATGCGTGCGACACCGCGTTGCGGTGCGTCGATCGCCGCCGCGTCGAGCGCGGCGAGGCGCTCCTCGAGGCGCGCCAGCGGCGCGTCGGCGAGCACGACGACGAACTCCTCGCGACCGCCTTCGCTCGACACCTGCCACGACAGCGCGCGGCCGTCCTGATCGCCCGGCAGCACGCCCTCGCCCTGCGGCAGCGGATTCGCGCGCCGCAGCCCGGCGAGCGGGAACAACACGTGCATCGAGCCTGCCGCGTCCTCGTTGAGCACGTAGGCCCAGGTCGGGCGGTCACTCGCGAGCGTGAGTTCGAGGCGGTCGCCGACGCGCAGGTCCGCGCCATCACGCAGCGCCTCGCGCCCGTCCGCGGTGCGGTGCACGAGCTGCGCCTGCGGCTGCCACGCGGGCAGGCGCGACGTCCACGCGGCGAAAGCCGCCAGGCCGAGCGCGAGCGCGGTCGCCGCGACGATCAGTGTCGTGCGGCACCGACGCACCGGTGCCTCGCGTGCGGACGCATCGCCACCGATCGCCGCGCGCAACGCCGTCGCGAACGCGTGCGCACTCGCGGGGCGCCGTTGCGGTTTCGGCGACAGCGCGTGTTCGATCGCGCCCGCGACGCCCGCATCGATGCCCGGACGCCGCAGGTCGCAGCGGCCGTCCCGTGGATACGTGCCGGTGAGCAGGAAATGCAGCAGCACGCCGAGCGCATAGAGGTCGTCGGCCGCCGCGCGCGGCGCGCCGTCGCGCGACTGCGGCGACAGGTACGCGGGCGTCGCCTGCGTGCGCAGCGACGCGTTGAGCACGTCCGGCGTGCCGGCCGCGCCGAGGTCGGCGAGCACGATGCGCCCGCCGCGTGCGCGCAGCACGTTGCTCGCCTTGACGTCGCCGTGCACGAGGCCGGCCGCGTGGATCGCCGCGAGTGCGGCGCACAGTTCGAGGCCGACGTGCGCGGCCTCGCGGTCGGCGAACGCGCCGTCGCCCTCGACGATCGCGTCGAGCGTGCGGCCTTCGATCCATTCCGCCCAGATGCCGGGGCGGCCGTCGTGCACGGCGGCGCCGTATACGCGCAGCACGTTGCGCTGGCTGATGCGCGCGAGCAGGCGTCCTTCGTGCAGGAAGTCCTCGCTGCGCAGGCCGGCCGCGGCCGCTTCCGGGCGCAGCAGCTTCAATGCAACCGGCGTCGCGAGGCCGGCGTCCCAGGCGCGGAACACCTCGGCGCTCGCGCCGCTGCCGATCTTCTCCTGCACCACGAGCGGTCCCCACGGGAACAGCCGCGGGCCGCGCGGGTCGGGCGTGCCGCCGATGCGCTGGTAGGCCGCGCGCACCTGGTCGAGCGTGTACAGCGCGTCGAGCAGGGCGTCGTCGTTCGCGGTCGCGCGGCTCCAGTCGATCGGCTCGCCGTCGACGAAGCGGTCGACCAGGTCGGGGCCGTGGCCGGGCACGCTCATGCGCCGTTGCCGAGCGAACGCGCGAGCGCTTCCACCGCGCGCTTGATCGCCATGCGCACGGCGTCCGGCGTGGACTGCACCTCGTTCGCGATGTCCTCGTACGTCATGTCGAACTCCAGCCGCATGATGACCAGCTCGCGCGCTCGCGCGGGCAAGGCCTCGAGCGCGGCCTCGTAGCGTTCCAGGCGTTCGCGCCCGATCGCCTGTTCGAGCGGCGACGCCGTTTCGTCCTCGACCAGCGCCTCGTCCAACTCGAGGCTCTGGCCACGCCGCGCGACGCGACGGATCTCGTTGCGCAGCAGGTTGAGCAGGGTGCTGCGCAGGTAGGCCAGGAAGCTGCCGGCGCCGCCGTACTCGAACGTCCCGATCTGCTTCAACACGCGAAAGAGGGTGACCTGAACAAGATCGTCGGTATCGGTGAGGTCGCGCGTGGACGGCGGCAGGCGACCGTGCGCCCAGCGCCGCAGCATCGGCAGGTAGCGCGCCGCGAGCCGGTCGCGCGCGGCGTCGTCGCCGCCGCGGGCGCGGTCGAGCAGGAAGGCGGTGGTCTCCTCGGCGAGCATGGGCGGCTTATAGCATGCGTCCCGGCGGCTGCCGCGGCCGGCCCGCGGCACCGGTCGCGGGCGCGTCCGGCCGAATGCGCCTATACTTTGGCCGCGCCGCTGGTGGCGCGAGGCTCACGAAGAGGTCGCTCCCACTTGGCTACGTCGGAAACGCGCGCCCGGCCGCGCAAGGCCGGAACCCCGAAGGCCGCCAAGGCCTCCGCATCCCGCAGCAAGTCCGTCGCCGTGAAGAAGCCGGCGGCGAAGAAGGCGCCCGCAGCGAAGGGCGCGGTGAAGAAGGCTCCCGCGAAGACGTCCACGCCGATGAAGGGCGCGGCGACGAAGCGTGCGCCGGCCAAGCGCGTCGCCCCGGCGAAGCTGCCGAGCGCGAAAGCCGCCGCGAAGGCGGGCCCGGTGAAGTCGTTCGGCAAGGCGAAGGTCGCCAAGGTGCTCGATGCCGCCGCGCGCCTGCGCAAGGTCGTGCTCGACGCCCTCGACGACCTCAAGGCGAAGGACGTCGCCGAGATCGACGTGCGCGGCAAGAGCGGCGTCACCGACCTGCTCGTGATCGCGAGCGGCACCTCGTCGCGCCACGTGAAGTCGATCGCCGACGAAGTCGTGAAGAAGGCCAAGCAGGCCGGCAACCCGCCGATCGGCGTCGAAGGCCAGCGCGAAGCCGAATGGGTGCTGGTGGACCTCGGCGACGTGATCGTGCACGTGATGCTGCCGCGCACGCGCGAGTTCTACGGCCTCGAACGCCTGTGGACCGTCGGCGACAGCCAACCGGCGATGCTCGCCGGCTGATCGCCCGCGACCTCGTGCAGGAGCGCACGCGTGCGCGACCGCCACGACCGCGAACACCAGAAGCTTTCGCCTCTCCCGCTCGCGGGAGAGGCCGGCGCGCGCCGCGCGCCGGGTGAGGGGAAGCGCGCCGATGCGCAGGATCGGGCAGTTGCCCTTCGGGAGCGGCGGAAGCCGCGGTGCTTTCCTCCGGCGATGACCCCATGAAAGCCCGCCTCATCTCCGTCGGCGAACGCATGCCCGCCTGGGTCGCCGAAGGCGTCGCCGAATACAAGAAGCGCCTCTCGCGCGACCTCCCGCTCGACCTCGTCGAAATCGAACTCGGCAACCGCGGCAAGGGCCGCGACCCCGCGCGCGCGATCGCCGACGAAGGTGCCGCCGTGCTCGCCGCGCTGCCGAAGGACGCGCACGTCGTCGCACTCGACGGCCGCGGCAAGCCGTGGACGAGCGAACACCTCGCGCAGCAGCTCGACGCCTGGCGCATGAACGGCCGCGACCTCGCCCTGCTCATCGGCGGCCCCGACGGCCACGCCGCCGACGTGCTCGCGCGCGCCCACCAGACCTGGTCGCTCGGCCCGCTGACGCTCCCGCACATGCTCGTGCGCCTCGTCGTCGTCGAGCAGTTGTATCGCGCGGTGTCGATCAGTGCGGGGCATCCGTACCATCGACCCTAGGCGCGGACGGGGCCGGGCGCGACGAGTTCCTCGAAAGGATCGATGCATGAGGCGAAGCACGATGGGACGAATGGGCATGCGCGTGGGGTTGGTGCTGGCTGTGGCCTGCAACGCGGTCGCCGCGACGGCAGCGCCCGGCGACATCGATACCGGGTTCGCGCGCGAGGGCATCGCCGTTCTCGATCCGCCCGCGACGTCCTGGCGGACGTCCGCGCCTGCCGTGCAGCGCGACGGGCGCATCGTCGTCTGTCGTTCCGGCCTGCAGAGCGGCGGCAATCCGGACGTGCCCGGGTATGTCTACCGGCTCACGCGAGACGGCGCGCCCGACCACGCCTTCGGCTCCGCTGGCCGCGTCGTGCTCGATGCCAATGCGCCGGACATCTACGTGCCGTGCCTCGTGGCGGCGCGCGACGACGGTCGGATCGTCGTCATGACCCAGCAAACGTATTCGGGGCGACGTGCCGTGCGCTTCATCCAGCTGCTCGCCGACGGCAGCAAGGATCCCGCTTTCGGAACGGATGGCGTCGCTGATGTGTTCCCGTTCGACGCCCCGACGGCGACAGCCTCCGCGATGGCCCTGCAGGACGACGGCAAGATCCTCGTCGGCGCATCGCTGTCACCCAACAAGTTCGGCGTCGCGCGCGTCGACGCGCACGGAATCATCGACGCGGGCTTCGGCGAATCGGGTCTTGCGGTGATGCCATTCCCGGTGGTGCTGCTTTCATTCTCGAGCGTCCACGACATCCGCATCGACACCGGCGGGCGCATCGTCGTCACCGGCACGGTGTCGACGGATCCCGTGGGACGGCAGCTGTTCGCGATCGCGCGCCTCCTCGTCGATGGCCGGCCTGACCCGACCTTTGGCACGGAAGGCCTCGTCACGATCGATGTCGAGGACCACAGTGCGCCGGTCGGAGCCGGCTTCCTGGACGGCGATGCGATCGTCGTCGCGGGTGCCGCGACGAATCCGTGGTCGCCATTTCCAGGGGTGATTTCCGCGGACGTCGGCGTTGCGCGCCTCGCGAGCGACGGGCGGCTCGACACCACGTTCGGCAACGGCCGTCCGGTCATCGTCCCCGTCGATCTGGTCGCCAACGGCTACGACATCGCATACGGCGGCGTCGCTCGCGCGCAGGGTGGCGTCGTGCTTGCGTCGAGTGCCGACGACGCGGATGGTGCGCAGGCGACATTGCTCGCACTGGATGTATTCGGTGTGCGCGATGCCGCTTTCGGCATGGACGGCGTCATGAGCTACGCACTCGTCGAGGGCGCTGTCCGGAGCGGGTTCACGGCCATCGCGATGCAGGATTCGGACTACATCGCCGTCGGCTCGGCGGCGGCTTCGGATGGCTTGCAGACCGCGGTCGTCATACGGGTTCACGGGGCAGCCGCGGTCGCGAACGAGCGCGGCCATTCGGCGCATGCGCGCGCGATCGACGCGCACTGACGGAAGTCCGCGGCGAAACGACGAAGCCCGGCACGAGGCCGGGCTTCGTCGCAACGCTGTCGCTGCAGTCGCTCGCGCCAGGGCCGTCGCCATCGACCTGGTGGCCTTCCGGCTTCGACGGGTCAATGCGCAGACAACCCGGCAAGCACTTCGTCGAGCTGCTCGAACGTCTCGCCCATCGCATCCTGCGCACCGGTACCCGCCTCGTCGAGCGCTTCCTTGGTGGGATACCGCTCGGTCAGCACGAGCAGCGTCGTGCCATCGCGCTCTTCGAACGTCACGGTGGTGACGGACGCCGCGTCGCCGCTTTCCTCGTTCGTCCAGACGATGCGCTGGTTGGGCACCACCTCGAGATAGCGGCCGAAGAACGCCATCGGGTTCGCGGGATCGTCGCCGAACTCGAGTCGGTACGTGCCGCCGGTGCGCACGTCCAGCTCGCACGAGCGCAGCGTCATGCCCATGGAGCGGGGCACCCACCATTGCTTGAACAACTCGGGTTTCGACCACGCCTCGAACACGAGGCGCGCGGGCGCGTCGAACGTGCGCGTGACGACGACCTCGCGGTCCGAGGTCTTCCGCACCGTCGTGCGGCGGGGTTCACTGTCCTTTCTTGCGGCCACGGGCCTTCTCCTGTCGTTTGAGTTCGTCGATGACGCCGTCGAGCGCCGCGAAGCGCGCGTCCCACAGCTGGCGGTAGCGCGCGATCCATGCCATTTCCTCGTCGAGACGGCGCGGGCCGATGCGGCACGTGCGCACGCGGCCGATCTTCTCGGTGGTCACAAGGCCGGCCGACTCGAGCACGCCGACGTGCTTCTTCATGCCCGTGAGGGTCATTTCGAACCGATCGGCGAGGTCGGTGATGGACGCGTCCCCGCGCGCGAGCTGGTCGAGCACGCCACGGCGGGTGGCGTCGGCGAGCGCGGCGAAGGATGCGTTGAAGCGGGTCGTTGAACGCTGAACCATGTGGTTCAGTATGGAGGAGTGGACGGCACGAACGCAAGGGGGCTTCGCCCCCATCGCCGTGACGGCGGAGTCCTGCGCGGGCGCTTGCCGATATCGACGACCGCCGTCCCGCGACGTTGCACGTTCGAGCGGCAACACTGGCCCTCCAAGGCGCATCGCTGCGCCTGTCGACCCGCACGCGTGAGCCTCCGAGGGGCAACGATGCCGAAAAAAGTCGCATCGATGCGCCTCCGCAGGCGCAGCGCTGGTCCTCCGAGGAGCAGCATTGCGACTCCAAGCGGCAACGATGCCGCTTCGAGTCGCACCGATGCCGGTCCAAGGCGCAGCGTTGCGGCTCAAAGGGGGACGGATGGCCCTCGGAGGCGCAGTGGTGCGCCCGCGGAGGCGCATCGAGGGCCCTCGAAGCGGCATCGATGGCGCTCGAAGTCGCAGCGCCGCGGCTCGAAGTCGCAGCGCCGCCGCTCGAAGTCGCAGCGCCGCCGCTCGAAGTCGCAGCGCCGCCGCTCGAAGTCGCAGCGCCGCCGTTGGCGGGCGGATGCTCGCGCCGCGGTCGGCCGCACGTGTCGAAATCCGGGCCATCGGTTCGTCGACACGGTCGACGGCGGCCGATCGGTCGCCCTGCGAGGAGCCTTTCGATGGCGAAGTACCTGATCTCGTTTCCGAGCCGCGCGATGGTGATTCCCGACGGCGAATTCCAGGCCGTCGCGGATGCGGCGCACGCGGTGATCCAGCAGGCGAAGGAAGCGGGCGTCTACGTGTTCGGCGGCGGCATCGACGAGGACGTCGCGCCGGTCGTGGTCGAGGGCGACGGCACGGTCGTCGCCGGCGGCCATCCGCTGCGGCTGATGCTCGACGGCGGCTTCACCGTGCTCGAGCTGCCGACGCGCGAGGCGGCAGTGGAGTGGGCGAGGAGGATCGCGGTCGCATGCCGGTGCGCGCAGGAGCTGCGGCAGTTCCAGTACGACCCGCAGTCCTGATCGGCGTCAGCGCCGGTGCGACGGTGCAACCGGGTTGGCGAGATCGAGCGCCCAGGTCTGCGCGACGAGATCCTTGCCGAAGCTGTGGTGCGCTTCCTCTTCGACCAGCGTGAAGCCGGCCTGCTCGTAGATCCTGCGCGCCGCGGTGAGCACGCTGTTGGTCCACAGCACGAGCTTCGCGTAGCCGCTGCGGCGCGCGAAGCCGACGCATTCGTCGACGAGGCGGTGGCCGATGCCGAGCCCGCGCGTGCCGGGCTCGACGTAGAGCAGGCGCAGTTTCGCGGTGCGTTCGTCGTGGCGCACGACGAACACCGAACCGACGATGCGGCCGTCCTTCTCGGCGATCCAGCAGCGATCGGAGCGTGGGTCGAACTCGCGCACGAACTTCGCGACGATCTCGGCGACGAGCGCTTCGAACGTCATGTCCCAGCCGTATTCCTGCGCGTACAGCACGCCGTGGCGATGCACGATCCAGCCCATGTCGCCCGGGCGCGGATCGCGCAGCACGTAGTCCTTGCCGCGCGCCTCGCCGAGCAGGGCCTGGACCTGGGTCATCGCGTCGACGAGGCGGTCCTGCTCGGGTGTGGGCAAGGTGTCGAGCATCGCGACGACTTCGCGGCGCGACGCGGCGTCGAGCGGATCGAACACCTTGCGCCCCTTGCGCGTGAGCTCGAGCCGCATCACGCGCGCGTCGTTCTCGGTACGCGTCTTCGCGACGAGCCCCTTCTTCTCGAATCCTGCGATCACGCGACTCAGGTAGCCCGCGTCGAGCCCGAGTTCGCGGCACAGCGTCGTGCCCGTGAGGTCCGACCGGTGTGCGAGTTCGTAGAGGATGCGCACCTCGGTCAGCGAATAGTCGCTGTCGAGCAGGTGCTCGTGCAGCACGCCGATGCGCCGCGTGTAGAAGCGGTTGAACCGGCGGACCTGTTCGGCCCGTTCCTCGACTGCGCGCATGTCGACTCCGACGACGTTTGCCTCGGGCAAATTATTATTTGCCTTAAGCAAGTATGTCAATCGGCATGGATCCGGCGGTTTCAGGTGCGCCGGGCGATGCATCCCGCGAGCGCGGAGAACGTGGCCCGCGCCTGCGCGCCACTCCGTGAACATCCCCGACCGGCGCACCGCGCCCACCGGGAATGCCCACGTGTCGAAGTACTCCCTCCTGTTGTTCGCCGCGTCGCTGGCGGCGATGCCGCGACCCGCATCCGCCCACGACGGCGACCTCGTCGACAACTACGCCAACGCCGGGCTCGCGCGCATGGGTTACACGAACGCGTCGACCAACGAAGGCTCCTCGCCGCTGGTCGCCGCCGACGGAACGTCGACCTACTGCACGACGCGCGGAACGACGGATCATGGCGACATGGTCGTCGCGCGCGTGAAGCCGGACGGTTCGCCGGACTTCTCATTCAGCACGGACGGGCGGCTCACGATCGACGTCGGCGACGATACCGACGACACCTGCGTGGCGATCGCCGCGGCGCCGGACGGGAAGGTCGTCGTCGCAGGCGAATCGTACGACGGCACGACCGTATCGTTCGCCCTGGCGCGCATCAAGGCGAACGGTGCGCTCGACACGACGTTCGGTGCGGGCGGCAAGCAGCTCATCGGCTTCGACGTGTTCGGTGCGACCAACGTGCATGCCGCCGCCGTCGCGGTGCGCGCCGACGGCACGATCCTCCTCGCCGGCGGCGCCTTCACCAACGACGGCACCCAGTTCGTCGTCGCGCGGCTGCTGCCCGACGGCAGCTACGACACCGCCTTCAACCTCACAGGTCGCCAGCGCGTCGCGTTCGGCGGCAGCGCGCGTGCGTACGCGATGGCCGTCGACGCGCAGGAGCGGATCGTGCTCGCCGGATACACCAACCCCGGCGGTTCGGAAACCAACTACGACATGGCCATCGCACGCCTGCTTGCGGACGGTTCGCTCGATGCGTCGTTCGACGGCGACGGCCGCGCGACGGTCGCGTTCGACATCGGCGGCGCGAGCGGGAGCAACCTCGACATCGCCCGTGCGATGGCGCTGCAAGCGGACGGCAAGATCGTGATCGGCGGCGAAGTCGACGTGTCCGCGACGACGACCGAAAACCTCGACTTCGGCATTGCTCGCCTCACCGCGAACGGCGCGCTCGATCCGAGCTTCGGCAGCGGCGGTCGCGTGCTGGTTCCGTTCGACCGCACGCCGGCCGGGCTGGACCAGTTGCAGGCGTTGCGCATCGATGCCGGCCGCATCGTCGCCGCGGGCTACGCCATCGAGGGCAACGTGTCGGTCAACGCCGCGCTCGTGCGCCTGCGCGCGGACGGCTCGCGCGATCCGACGTTCGGCAACTTCGGCCGCACGATGCTCGATTTCGGTTTCCCGGCCACCGGCCAGCTCGCGTTCGGCGTCGGCAGTGCGGGTGCGCGGCTGTACGTCACGGGCCTCGTCGCGACGACGACGACGACCGCCGATGCGTATGTCGCGGCGCTCGAGAACGACGGCTTGTTCGCGGATGGGTTCGAGTGAGGCGAGGAACGGCATCGATCAGGCGCATTGCGGCTTTTGCAGCACTGCGGGATCGACACGACGTCTCGTTCAACGAGTTCCGCCCCTTCTTCCGCTCGCGGGAGACGGTGCCGACACGGTTGCTCTCCCTTCTCCGGCTTGCGGGAGAAGGTGCCGGAGGCGGATGAGGGGATTCATGCGAGGCTGTCGCGTGGTTCCCCTCACCCGCGCCTACGGCGCGACCTCTCCCGCGAGCGGGAGAGGTGATGAAGGTGCATCGCGGCTTCCGCCGCTGCCACCGCAGCGCGCAACGCTGCAGGAACGACACCCGTCGCAGGGCTTCGTGCCGCTGCGCGGATCAGTCGAAGCCGTTCGCGAAGATGACGTCCGAGGTCACGAGCAGGCGCGTCGCCGCGAAGTCGACCAGCGCCGAGCCGGTCGTGCGCTGCGCGCGGCCGCCGGCGACGAGGTTGCCGTCGGCCTGCAGCAGCAACGTGCCGATCTCGCTGTAAGGGCCGTCGGGAGCGAGGTCGGCGGCGTAGATGCCGCCCGCGGCGAAGCCGGTGTCGAGCGCGCCGTCGGCGGTGCTGCGCACGGCGAAGAATTCCTCCTTCTCCGAGGTGTAGTAGGCGACCGAGGCGACGAGCTTGCCGTCGCCCTGCATGAGCAGCCCGGTCACGTTCGCGCTTTCCGCGGATGGCAGGATCGCGGGCTTGAAATAGCCCGGGTTGGCGAGGTCGCCGAACGTGGTGTCGGTGGACCCATCCGCGGCGACGCGGCCGAACACGAGCCCGGTGATGTTCTCGCCCGTGTTGTGGTAGCCGGCGAACGCGACGCGACCGTCGGCGAGGGGGGCGAGGCGTTCGACCGCGTTGCTGATCGAGCTCTCGGACGGGTCGTGGAACACGCGCCAGCCGACCGTCGCGAAGGCGGTGTCGTAGCTGCCGTCCACGTTCAGCCGTGCGAGCGCGTAGTCGGTGCCGAGGCCCGAGCCGTTCGCTTCGAAGCCGCCGCCGACGAGGATCGCATCGCCGTCGAGGATCGCGAGGTCGTGCACGTAGCCCGACGCCGCGGCGTCGGTCCACGCGATCGATGCCACGCCGGCGCTGCCGAACGTCGGGTCGTAGGCGCCGGTGCCGTCGAGGCGCACGATCGTGCTCGTGTAGACGAAGGCGCCGCTGTCGAAATGCTCGCCGCCGACGACGATGCGCTGCTGGCTGTCGAGCGTGACCGCGTGCAGGTAGTGCATCGGCAACAGCACGGTGCCGCCGCTGCCGAAGCTCTCGTCGATGTCGCCGCTGGCCGTGAGCTTCACCACGTAGCCTTGCAGCGGGCCGTTGACCATGGCGGTGCCGACGGCGACGTACGAGCCGTCGGCGAAGCGCGCGATCGACTCGATCCCCTGCATGCGCTGGCCTGAGGCGAGGTCGGGCAGTTCGGCGAGGCCGCCGATCGCGGTGTTGCCGAAGCCCGTGTCGGGGCTGCCGTCGGCGTTCAGGCGCAGCAGCATGCCGCGGATCTGCGGTTCGTAGAACGGCGCCGGCGGCACGATCTTGTTGCGCGCGCCGGCGAACAGCAGCTTGCCGTCGGGCAGGACCATCGACGCGTGCGGATAGATCTCGCGCGCGACGACGTCGTCGACGGCGACATAGCTGACCCCGGCGAGGCCGAAGCCGGGGTCGGGATCGCCGTCGGCGGCGGCGCAGGGCAGAGCAAAGCTCGCCACCAGTACGGCGGCGTAGGGCATGAAGGTTCGCAGCAACACGTTCGCATCTCCGTTCAGGCATCGGATCGACGACGTGACGAGCCTGCATGCGTGCCGCGCGCGGCGCATGCCGGTTCGATCAATGGCCGATGCGTTTTGCATGAAGACGCCGGCGAAGGCGGTCGCGTCGCCGCGCGCGGTTGCGGGAATTGCGCGCAGCCGGACCGATGCGCGTCGTCTCAGCGCGCCTTCGGCCGGCGCACCGCGCGCAGCTTGCCGCTGCCGCCGCCTCCGCAGTAGAAGCGGTCGCCGCCGTCGGATTCGAGGCCGGAGACGAACACGCCGGCCGGCATCGCGAGGCTCTCGATGACCTCGCCGGTGCGCGCGTCGACGTGGCGCAGCTCGCTCGCGTCGCCTTCCCAGGTCGCGTGCCAGAGCTCGCCGTCGACCCAGGTGACGCCGGTGACGAAGCGGTTGGATTCGATCGAATGCAGCACGTCGCCGGTGTCGGGGTCGATCCGGTGGATGCGCCGGCCGCGGTGATCGCCGACCCACAGCGAGCCTTCGGCCCAGGCGAGCCCAGAGTCGTCGCCGCCGGCGGGCGCGGGGATCGTCGCAAGTACGTCGCCCGTGTGCGGATCGATCTTGCGGATGAAGCCCGCGGCGATCTGGTACAGGTGGCGCCCGTCGAACGCGGTGCCCGCGTGCGCGGCGACGTCGATCGCGCGCACGGTGTCGCCGCTGGCCGGGTCGATCGCCCGCAACTGCTCGCCCGCAGCGAGCCAGACGCGCTCGCCGTCGTAGCTGACGCCGCCGACGTTCTTCACGCCCGCGAATGGGCCGTATTCGCGGATGACTTCGGCCTGGGCTGGTTTCATGACGCTCTCCGGGTGGTGGTGGGTGCGGGTAGGGACACTAGTCGCCCACGAACGGAGCGGTGAGTAACAAGCGTGACGGGAAACCCGGCACCGGCGGCGTCATCCAGCGCTGCGCGCGGCCGCGGCCGACCGCCTGCACGCGGCCGTCGGCGGCGAGTGCGTCGAGCGCGCGCTGCACGGTGCGCGCGCTGACGCCGAGCGCGAGCGCGAGGGCGGAGCTCGACCACGCCTCGCCGTCGACGAGCAGCGCGAGCACGTCGGCGTGAGCGGTGTCGACCGGCGGCACGAGCACGACGACCTCGCGCGCGCGCGCCGGGACGAGCGCGAAGCCGTCGCGCGTCGCGTTCACGTCGGCGAGACCGCGCAGCGCCGCGCGCAGGCGACCCATCTCGACGCGCAGCCGCGCGCGGTGCGATTCGTCGCCGTGGCGCGTGCGGAACACGCGTGCGATGAGTGCGGTGCGTGCGACATCGCCGGGCCAGGCCTGGGCGAGTTCGCGCACGAGCGCGAACAGCACCGGGCGCGTCGCCAGCGGCACGCTGGTCGGCGTCGCGCGCACGACGTGCCGGCAGGCGTCGACGACGAGCGCGTCGGACGCGTACAGCGCCTCGACGTCGGCGAGCCGCAGCACGCGTTCGCCGCCGTCGGCGACGAGGCGCGCGGCGGGTTCGTCGAGCAGGCGCGCGGTGGCGTCGATCTCCGCGGCGAGCGAAGCGATGCGCGCCTCGCGTGCGGCGGTCGCGGCGCGCGCGAGCGCGGCCTGTGCGAGCTGCGTGCGCACGCGGCGCAGCGCGATGCCGGCGACGACGTGCTCGTGCGCCGCGCGCAGCGCCGGCGTCAGCACGGCCGGGTCGAGCGTGTCGAGCCGCCGCTCCGCTTCGTCGATGCGGCCGAGCAGGACGAGGCGCCGGATGTCGAGGTGGCGCGCGTGCGCGGCGTTGGCACGGTCGCCGTGGCGTTCGAGCACGGCGCGCGCGGCGTCGAGCGTCTTCGTGTCGCCGTCGAGGTCGCGCGAGACGAGCGCGATCTCCGCTTCGGCGACGACGCAGCGCGCGCGCGCGACCGCCTCGCGCGGGCCGAACGCGCGCGAGGCGTCGCGCAGCAGCGCCTTCGCGCGCGCGAAATCGCCGAGCTGGGCGAGTGCGAGGCCACGCAGCGCGAGCGCCGGCGCGTCGTCGCGCAACGCGACCCGCTTGAGCGCGCCGAGCGGATCGCCGGTCGCGAGCGCGCGCGCCGCGGCCGCGATCAGCGGGTCCATCCGAATCCCGTCACGATTGTCACTCCCTGCCGCGTGCATCGTGCGCCCAATCTACCTCACGACCGCTGGCCATCGTGGCCCGCCGGAGCAGAGGAGAACGCATCATGACCACCACGCACACGACCGGCACGCGCGAGCAGTGGCTCGCCGCACGCCTCGACCTGCTCGCCGCCGAGAAGGAACACACGCGCCGCAGCGACGAACTCGCGCTGCAGCGCCAGGCGCTGCCGTGGGTGCGCATCGACAAGGCGTACACGCTCGACACCGAGGCCGGCAAGGTGCCGCTCTCCGAACTGTTCCAGGGACGCTCGCAGCTGCTCGTCTACCATTTCATGTTCGGCCCCGACTACGAGGCGGGCTGCCCGTCCTGCTCGATGATCGCGGACGGCTTCGACGGCTTCGCGGTGCACCTCGCCCACCACGACACCATGCTGTGGGCGGTATCGCGCGCGCCGCTCGCGAAGCTGCAGGCGTTCAGGCGCCGCATGGGCTGGCGCTTCCCGTGGGCGTCGTCGTTCGCCAGCGATTTCAACGCCGACTTCAACGTGCTGTTCACCGAACAGCAGCAACGCGCGGGCGGCATCGAATACAACTGGCGTCGCGAGGCGCCGATGCCGGTCGAGGAGGCGCACGAACCGCTCGCCGGCAAGACCGTGCAGGAATGGCGCCTGCGCGGCGAGGAAGGTCCGGTCGCGCAGCTCGCGGCGATGACCACGACCGACGTCGCGACCTACACGCGAGAGCGCCCGGGCGTGAGCGCGTTCGTGCTCGAGGACGGTGTCGTCTACCACACGTACTCGAGCTACTCGCGCGGCCTCGACGGCCTCTGGGGCGCATACCAGTGGCTCGATCGCGCGCCGAAGGGGCGCAACGAGTCGGGCATCTGGTGGCGCCATCGCGACGCCTACGACGCTGCGCCGGCACCGCTGCAGGCCGCGTCGTGCTGCGGCTGAGGCACGCCACCGTCGGCGGAGCGGAGCGGGATGCGCTGCGGTGCGCGCATCCCGCCCGCGCCGGCGGGCCTGCCGCATTCGCGGTCGCCCTCGCGCTGCTGTTCGCGGCGAGCGCGGCGGCGACGGTCCTCGGTTGCGCGGCGATGGCATCGCACGCGCAGCCGATGCCCGGCGGCTGGATGCTGTCGGCGATGGACATGCCGATGTGCGGGCAGGGCGCGGTCGGCGGCCTGCTCGCGTTCGCCGCGATGTGGCTCGCGATGACGGTCGCGATGATGTTGCCGTCACTCGCGCCGGCGCTGTGGCGCTACCGTTCGATGCTCGACCACGCGCGCGTGCCGCACGCGGATCGCCTGCTCGTGTCCGCGGGTGCGGGCTACTTCGCCACGTGGCTGGTCGTCGGCATCGTGCTCTGCGTGCTCGGTGACGGCGCGGGCGACCTCATGCTGCAGCGGCCCGCGTGGTCACGCGCGATGCCTGCCCTCGGCGGCGCGACGGTCATCATCGCCGGCATGGCGCAGTTCAGCGCGTGGAAGCGGCACCACCTCGCGTGTTGCCGGGCGGCGTTCGCGCACGACGATCCGGCCGTGCGCGGGATCGATGCCTGGCACGACGGCGTGCGGCTCGGACTCCATTGCAATGCAGCCTGCGCGAACCTCACCGCGGTGCTGCTCGTGCTCGGCGTGATGGATCTGCGGGCGATGGCGCTGGTGGCTGCGGCGATCACCGCCGAGCGGCTTGCGCCACGCGATGCGAACGTCGTGCGCAGCGTCGGCGTCGTGCTCGTGGGCGTGGGTGCGTGTGTGCTCGGGCAGGCGCTCGCGTAGGGTGGGTTCGCGCCCACCGCGCAGGCGTCGTGGAATGCGGTGGGTTCTGCTCGCGCTCGGCGCGATGGATCCTTACACGATGGCGTTCTTCGCGGCGGTGATCGTCGCTGAACGGCTCGCGCCGGCGCAGGTGCGCGTGGCGCAGGGCGGGCGTGATGCTCGTTGGCGCGGGCGTACCTGTCGGGAGGCCACGCCTGGCGGATAGGCCGCGTCGTGGTGGGAGCCGTCAGTTCCGTGCATTCATCGCGGGTTTGCAGGCTTCGAGCGCGCGCCACTGCTCCGGAGTGGGAAACGTATCGACGAGGTACCGGACCGGATCGAAGTCGCTGGCCTGAAGGTGAGCACCCGCGATCGAAATCGCGTCGTCCCAGGCGACTGCCAGCGTCTGCGGCGGCTCCGTTCCGCGGTGGAAGACCACGATGTCCGTGCGGGGAAGCAGAGTCACGACGCCTTCGGACCATGTGCACAGGCTGCGCAGTTCGTCGTCGTCCTCGAAGACCAGGCAGGTCGCGACGAAGACGTCGTGGTCGATCGTCTCGTGGTGGCGGTCGAGCGCGAGCTTCTGGTCGGCGTACAGCAGTCCGGTGTCGAGCGTGCGCAGTCGCCGCGCGGCGACTGCGAGTTCGCCGTCGGGCAGGAACGGCTGCCAGCGGCCGGCGTCGCGCGCGAGCAGGGTCCCGGCGATCGGCCACGGCTTCTGCTGCACGCATCGTTCCGCCTCGCCGAGCAGCGCCCGCAGCGCGGTGCGGTCGTTGCGGTCGCAGGCGAGCAGCACGCCGCGGTTGCTCGGAACCGCCGCGGCGTCGCGAAACGGCAGGCGCTCGAACGTCGCGTCGACGAGCAGGTGCGATTCGGCATGTTCGTCGGCGACGAGGCGGAACACGCCCGCGCCGAGCGCCTGCCACTCGACCGGCTCGCGCTCGAGGTTCGCGACGGCCGTTTCGCGCATCGCGTCGTCGGTGATGGCCCACTCGACCGCGCGTTCGCGCGTGACGTGGGTGACGTACGCGCCGAAGTCGTAGGCGAGGCGTACGTGGAGGTCGTCGACGAAAGGCCATTCGACCGTCGCCGGCCGGTCGCTGCTTTCGAACTCGAACGCGCGGTCGTAGCGCGAGCGCACGAGGGCGCGCACGCCGAGGGCCGCATCGGCCCAACGCGCGGGCATCGCCGGTCCATCGAGCGACGCCGCGAGCGCGGCGTACTTGCGCAGCAGGTGTGGCCGATCCGCGCGGTGTGCCGCCGCGTATTCGCGAAAGAGGTTCTCGAGGTGCACGATGCCGCGCGCATGCGTGAGGCTGTTCGCTTCGGCGTCGTGGCTCCAGCCATGGGTGCCGTCGCGCGCGAGCTCGCGCAGCAGGCCGCTGACGAAATCCCTCTTCTTCGGCTTGAAATCGAACAGGTTGAGGATGTTCATCGCGCTGGTTGCGTCGCGTTCGGCGGCTCGACCAGCAGCAACGGGTCCACGCGCACGTCGAACCAGTTCATGCCCCAATGCACGTGCGGTCCGGTCGCGCGGCCGGTCATGCCGGCCGCGCCGATGACGTCGCCTTGCGCGATGCGCTGGCCGACCTTCACGTCGATGCGCGAGAGGTGGAGGAAGTTCGAGCTCACGCCGTGGCCGTGGTCGACCAGCACGGTGCCGCCGGTCAGGTAGAGGTCGGGGTCGGCGAAGGTGACGACGCCGGCCGCCGGGGCCTTCACGGGCGTGCCTTGCGGCACCGCGATGTCCATGCCCGAGTGCGGCGATTTCGGCACGTCCTTGCCGTCGACGACGTAGACGCGCTGGTTGCCGAAGCGGCCGCTGATGCGGCCGTCGACCGGCCACGCGAACGCCTGCGCGTAGTCCTCGCGCGCGTCGTCGCGTTCGCGCGCGGCGACCACGCGCGCCTGCTCGCGCTTGATGCGCTCGGCGATCTCGGGCGGCGGCTCGACCGTCTTCGGCGGCACGCCTTCGATGCGTTCGATCGGCCAGTCGCGCGGGGTCACCGGGATCGCGATGCGTTCGCGCTGGCCGTCGCGTTCGGTGATCTCGATCGTCATCGGGCCCTGTTCGTCGCGGCCGACGCCGAACACGATCTCGCCGCCCGGGCCGACGCGCAGGGTGTGCCCGGCGACGCGCACCTTCGCGTGCGGGTTGACGATCGCGCGCACGAGGGCGCCCTGCGAGACCTGGTCGGGGAACGCGGCGGCTGCCGCCGCGTGCGCGAGGAAGGTGGACGCGACGAGCATCGCCGCGCGCGCAGCGGATGCCACCCTGTGGGAGCGGCGGAAGCCGCGATGCTTTCGCAGGATGGAACGAAGAGCATCGCGGCTTCCGCCGCTCCCACAGGAAGCAGCAGCAGGAACGTTCGCACGCGCGGCATGCGTCACCGCGCGAACTCCAGGCGCATGCCGCGCACGCCGTCGTCGAGCCGGCCGTCGTTCCAGGCGAGCTGGCCGTTGACCCAGGTCGCGGCGATGCTCGAGCGGAACGTGTAGCCCTCGAACGGCGTCCACGAGCACTTCGACAGCACTTCTTCCGCGGTCACGGTGTGCGGCTTTTGCGGATCGACGAGCACGAGGTCGGCGTGGAAGCCTTCGCGCAGGAAGCCGCGCTGCTTGACGTCGAACAGCGTCGCCGGCGCGTGCATCGCCGCCTCGACCACGCGCTCGAGCGTGAGCGCGCCGTCGAACACGCGCTCGAGCGCGCACTGCAGTGCGTACTGCACGAGCGGCAGGCCGGACGGTGCACGCGGGTACTGGTTCGACTTCTCGGTGGCGAGGTGCGGCGCGTGGTCGGTCGCGAGCACGTCGAGGCGGCCCTCGGCGAGCGCGCGCGTGATGACCTCGCGGTCGTGCGCGGTCTTCACCGCCGGGTTGCACTTGATGAGCGTGCCGAGGCGCGCGTAATCCGCGTCGCAAAAATGCAGGAAGTGCACGCAGGTTTCCGCGGTGATGCGCTTGCCCGCGACCGGGCCGGGCTCGAACAGCGCGCATTCGTCCGCGGTGGAGATGTGCAGCACGTGCAGGCGCGTGCCGTGCTTGCGGGCGAGCGAGATCGCGAGCCGGGTCGACTTGATGCACGCCTCGCGCGAGCGGATCAGCGGGTGCTGCGCGATCGGGATGTCGTCGCCCCAGCGTGCCTTGGCCGCCTCCTCGTTGGCGGTGATCATCGGCGTGTCCTCGCAGTGCGTGATGATCGGCACCGGGCAGTCGCGGAAGATCGCGTCGAGCGTGGCCGGGTCGTCGACGAGCATGTTGCCGGTCGAGGCGCCCATGAACACCTTGAGGCCGGGCGCCGCCTTCGGGTCGAGCGCGCGGATCTCGGCGAGGTTGTCGTTGGTCGCGCCGAGGTAGAAGCCGTAGTTGGCGCGCGAGACCTCCGCCGCGCGCGCGTACTTCGCCTCGAGCGCGGCGCGGTCGGTCGCGGGCGGCTTGGTGTTCGGCATCTCCATGAAGCTGGTGATGCCGCCAGCGACGCAGGCACGCGACTCCGAGGCGATGTCCGCCTTGTGGGTGAGGCCGGGTTCGCGGAAATGCACCTGGTCGTCGACCATGCCGGGCAGCAGCCAGCGGCCGCCGGCGTCGAACACGCGCTCGCCGCCGCGCGCGGCGAGGCCGCCGCCGATCTGCTCGATGCGACCGTCGCGCACGCGCAGGTCGGCGTGGAAGCGGCGACCTTCGTTGACGAGTTCGGCGTTGGTGATCAGCCAGTCAGTCATGCTCATGGTCCTGTTCGTGCGGGTGGCGCGGCGGCCAGGCGCGGAATTCCATCGGCACCGGGTCGAAACCGCCGCGGCACAGGGGCTGGCAGCGGATGATGCGGCAAAACGCCAGCCAGCCGCCACGCAACGTGCCGAAGCGCGCGATCGCCACGCGCGCGTAGTCCGAGCAGCTGGGGTGGAAGCGGCAGCGCGCGCCGAGCAGCGGGCTCAACCAGCGCTTGTAATACCGCAGCAGGAGAATCGTCGGGCGGGGCATGTGCGCGTCCAGGCAGGCGCGCGCAATCGCACGTCACGGCACGGATTTTCGGCGGTTGCCGGGGGGTAGCAGTTAGGCTATAACACGCGACCGCCGAGTCACAAGATAGGCCGAGGAATGGCGAAGAGCAAAGCAGATCCGCGCAAGAGCACCAAGGCGGCGAAGCCCGCCGCGCGTGCGGGTGCGGCGGCGTCACGCAAGGTTCCCGCCAAGCCGGTGGCGAAGGCGAAAGCCGCTGCACCGAAGAAGGCGGCCAAGCCCGTCGCGAAATCCGCGCCGGCGCGCAAGCCGGCCGCCAAGCCGGTGGCGAAGGCCGCCGTGAAAAAAGTCGTCCCCGTGAAGAAGGCGGCGCCGGCCGCGAAAGCGAAGCCGGCCCCCGTCGTCGCCAAGCCGGCCGCCAAGCCGGCTGCGAAACCGGCGCCGGCGGCCAAGCCGTCCAAACCCGCGGTGGCCGTACCCGCATCGAAACCGAAGACCGCGAGCAGCACTGCCGCAGACACATCCAGGAATTTCGTGACTACCAGCAAGCCACAATCCGCGGCCGCCAAGAGCAAGAAGGCCGAACCCGCCGACAACGGCGTGACCATGCAGGACGGGCGCTACGCGCTGCCGACCACGGTCACCATCGACCTCCCGAACGGCTACAAGCCGTCCTCGAAGGAGGAATACATGAGCCCGCGCCAGCTGCAGTTCTTCCGCAACAAGCTGTCGAAGTGGCGCGAGGAACTGGTCGAGGAAAGCCGCCAGACGATCGAGAGCCTGCGCGACGAAGTGCGTGACGTCGGCGACGAAGCCGAGCGCGCGACGCGCGAGACCGAGAATTCGCTCGAGCTGCGCACGCGCGACCGCTACCGCAAGCTCATCGCGAAGATCGACAAGGCGCTCAAGCGCATCGAGGAAGGCCGCTACGGCTACTGCGAGGAGACCGACGAGGAGATCGGCATCGAGCGCCTGGAGGCGCGTCCGATCGCTACCCTCAGCCTCGATGCGCAGGAGCGCTGGGAGCATCGCCAGAAGCAGATGGGTGACTGATCCGGCCACGGATCCGGTCATCCGGCGACCCGCCGACGCCCCGCACGCCGGGGCGTTCGCGTTTTCAAGAGCCGACGCACAAGAGCCGACGCAGGGAACGACGTGAACGCACGCAGGTATTTCGGCACCGATGGCATCCGCGGCAGGGTCGGCGAATGGCCGATCACGGCGGAGTTCATGCTCAAGCTCGGCCGCGCGGTCGGCAGCGTGCTCGCCGCGCGCGGGCAGGCGGTCAACGTCGTCATCGGCAAGGACACGCGCGTGTCCGGCTACATGTTCGAGTCGGCGCTCGAGGCCGGGCTCGTCTCGGCGGGCGCCGGCGTGAGCCTGCTCGGCCCGATGCCGACGCCCGCGGTCGCCTACCTCACGCGCTCGCTGCGCGCGAGCGCAGGCATCGTCATCAGCGCCTCGCACAACCCGCACCACGACAACGGCATCAAGTTCTTCTCCGCCGAAGGCGAGAAGCTCGACGACGACGTCGAGGCGGCGATCGAGGCCGAACTCGACGCGCCGTTCACGACGGTCGCGTCCGAATCGATCGGCAAGGTCGTGCGCGTGCGCGACGCGGTCGTGCGCTACGCCGAATTCTGCAAGGGCACCGTACCCGCGGCGCTGAACCTGCGCGGCCTCGGCATCGTGCTCGACTGCGCGCACGGCGCGACGTACCAGATCGCGCCGACCGTGTTCGGTGAACTCGGCGCGAAGGTGACCGCGATCGGCGCGCAGCCGGACGGCCTCAACATCAACCGCGACGTCGGCTCGACCCATCCGCAGGCGCTGCAGCGCGCGGTGGTCGCCGCGGGCGCGGACCTCGGCATCGCGTTCGACGGCGACGGCGATCGCGTGCAGATGGTCGATCGCCGCGGCGAACTCGTCGACGGCGACCAACTGCTCTACGTGCTCGCGAGCGACTGGCACGCGAGCGGCCGCCTGCGCGGCCCGCTGGTCGGCACGCTCATGAGCAACTACGGGCTCGAGCGCGCGATGGGCGAACTCGGCGTGCCGTTCATCCGCGCCAACGTCGGCGACCGCTACGTGCTGCAGCAGCTCAAGCAGCACCACGGCGTCCTCGGCGGCGAGACGTCCGGCCACATCCTCACGCTCGATCGCGCGAGCAGCGGCGACGCGATCGTCAGCGCGCTGCAGGTGCTCGACGTGCTCCGCCGCAGCGGCCGCGGCCTCGACGAAGCCGTCGTCGGCATGCGCAAGGTCGCGCAGACGACGGTGAACGTGCGCGTCGCCGGCGGCGCCGCGGCGCTCGTGGCCGACGCCCGCGTGCAGCAGGTCCACGCGCGCGTGCGCGCCGAACTCGAGGGGCAGGGGCGCGTCGTGCTGCGCCCGTCCGGCACCGAGCCGCTCGTGCGCGTGACGGTCGAGGCCGGCGACGCCGACCTCGTCGAGCGGCTCGCCGGCGAACTCGCCGACGCCGTAAGATCGGCAGCATCCACGACGACCAACGCCTGACCGCCATGACTTCACGCATCCCGACCCTCGACATCCGCCGTTACAGCGAGCCGTCCAGCAGCAGCGACCGCGACGCGTTCGTCGCCGAACTCGGCGCGGCCTATCGCGAGTGGGGCTTCGCGGGCATCCGCGGCCACGGCATCGCGCAGGATCTCGTCGACGGCGCGTACGACGTGTTCAAGGCGTTCTTCGCGCTGCCCGCCGACGTGAAGATGAAGTACCACGTCAAGGGCGGCGGTGGCGCGCGCGGCTACACGCCGTTCGGCGTCGAGACCGCGAAGGATTCGAAGTACCCGGACCTCAAGGAGTTCTGGCACATCGGCCGCGAGATCCCGCGCGACTCGAAGTACGCCGACGTGATGGCGCCGAACCTGTGGCCGACCGAAGTGGCCGGGTTCCAGCGCTACGGCTACGGCCTGTTCGACGCGCTCGACGCGCTCGGTTCGCGCGTGCTGCGCGCGCTCGCGCTGCACATCGACCTGCCGGAAGCCTATTTCGACGACAAGACGAACTTCGGCAACTCGATCCTGCGCCCGATCCACTATCCGCCGATCACCGCGCCGGACATCCCGAACGTGCGCGCCGGTGCGCACGAGGACATCAATCTCATCACCCTGCTCGTCGGTGCGAGCGCGCAGGGGCTCGAGGTGAAGTCGCGCAAGGGCGAGTGGGTGCCGTTCACCGCGGACGCCGACACGATCGTCGTCAACATCGGCGACATGCTGCAGCGCCTGACCAACCACGTCTATCCGTCGACGACGCACCGCGTCGTCAACCCGCCGGGCGAGGAAGCGCGCAAGCCGCGCTATTCGGTGCCGTTCTTCCTGCACCCGAACCCGGACTTCATCATCGACGCGCTGCCTTCGTGCATCGGTGTCGACAACCCGAACCGCTACCCGCAGCCGATCACTGCGCACGAGTACCTGCAGGAGCGGTTGCGCGAGATCAAGCTGATCTGAGGACCGCACAGGCCGGACGACCGCAGGTCGGCCGGCGTGGTTTCGCCGATTGCGATGTTGCCGGCCGCGCGGCGCGCGTCCGGCCTACGAGCCGCCTCCGGATCCGACGCCGCCGACCATGCGCAGCACTCCGCCTCCCGCTTCCCGCGCGCGCTTCTGGCCGATCGCACTCATCGTCGCGGCGATCGTGTTCGTGCTCGCGCCCGGCGTGCACGGCGACTGGGGCCGCGACGACTACTTCCAGCTCGCCTTCGTGCGCCTCGTCGGTTCGCCGTGGCCGCTGTTCGCGCACGATCATTTCCCGGTGCCGGGCTCGGTGTTCCGCCCGCTCGGCTTCGCCTCGATGTGGCTCGGCGTGCACCTGTTCGGCAACGACTATGCGGCGCATGCATGGTCCGACCTCGCGCTGCACGCGGCTGTCGCGCTCACCCTGTTCATGCTGCTGCGCCGGCTGCGCATCGCGCCGTGGCCGGCCGTGCTCGCGACGCTCGCGTTCGCGTTGCATCCGGCGGCGACGGGCCCGGTGCTCTGGTGGTCGGCGCGCTTCGACCTGCTCGCGTCGCTGTTCGTGCTGCTCGCCCTCGTCGCGGCGGTGGAGTATCGCGACGGCGGCGGCCGCGGGTGGCTCGCCGCGACGCTGCTCGCCGCGCTCGCGGCGATGCTGTCGAAGGAGATCGGCCTCGTCGCCGTCGCGGCGGCCGGTGCGCTGTGGCTGCGGCAGGCCGTCACCGTGCCCGCGCAGCGGCGTCGCGCGGTGGTCGCGTGCGTGGCGGCCGCGCTGTGCGCCGCGGCCTACTTCGGCTGGCGCGCACGCGTACTCGGCACGGCGGCGAGCGGCATCACCGGTACGACGCCGCTCGACGAGGCAATCCTTACGGGTGTCGGCGCGTGGTTGCACCAGGCGCCGGGCTACCTCACGTTCTGGCCACGCCTGGACGGCTACGCGCGCGGCGTGCTGGTCGTGCTCGTGCTGGCCTCGCTGCCGGCGCTGCGCAGCGCGCGCCTGCCGGGGCGCGACGACGTCGCGATCGTGGCGTGCGGGCTCGTCCTGCTGGTGTCGCCGGCGCTGCTGCAGGCGCCGGTCGCCGCGCTCAACGCACACGCACTCGGCACCGGCGAGTCGGCGATCGAGGCGGCGATGCAGTCGCGCCTCTACTACCTCGGCATCGCCGGCGGCGCGATCGTGCTCGCGACCGTGCTCGACCGTGCATGGCGCACGCGCATCGCCGCGTACGGTCCGCTGCTCGGCGTGATCGCCGCGGGCGTGCTCGTCGCGTTCGGGGCGAACGCGCGCCGCGGCGCGCAGGCGTTCGCCGAAGGATCGGTGCGCAATGCCGCGGTCGCGCACGCGGCGGTCGACGCGGTCGATGCGCTCGCGCTGCCGTCCGCGCCGTGCCATGTCATGTTCCTCGGCATCGAGCCGGCGCCGGAATGGAGCGTGTTCGTGTCGATGGACAGCGTCGTGAAGGCGCTCGATGCGGACCTCGCACGCGTCGCGCCGTGCTGGTTCCACGCGAACTATCCGACCTGGTTCTTCCTGATGCCGGCGTCGGTCGACGCGTCCGCGGCGTTGCCGTACCACCCGTTGCAAGCCGACGGCCGCGACGTGCCGTGGCTGCGCGTCGGTGGCGCGACGATCGCCTATCTCGACGCGCAGGCTGCGAGCGACGCCGATGCCGGTAAGCGCATGCGCTACCTGCGCTGGAACGGCCGCGGGTTCGACGAAGTCCGCGCCGATCTCGCGGCGCCGCCGGCCGTTTCCGGCGTGCCGTAGCCGCGTCCGCATGGCGGGGTCGCGCGTCAGGTCGAATCGCGGAAATTCTTGCCGCCGCCGGCGATCAGGCGCTCGCCGAGGCGGTCCGGCAGCAGCTTGACGAGTCCCTTGATCGCGCGGTTGATGCGGCCGCTGACGCGGATCGAATCGCCGCGGTCGACCGCGGCGAGCGCGTCGCGCACGACCGTGTCGGCGTCCATCCACATCCAGCGCGGCATGCCCTTCATCTGCTCGCGCGTGCCGGTCACGTCGTGGAATTCCGAATGGGTGAAGCCGGGGCAGCAGGCGAGCACGTGCACGCCGTACGCGCGGTTCTCCAGCGACAGCGCCTGCGAGAACTTGATCAGGTACGCCTTCGACGCCGCGTACAGCGTGTGGCCGGCAGGTGCGGGGATGAGTCCGGCGAGCGAGGCGACATTGACGATGCGGCCGCGGCCGCGCTCGCGCATCGCCGGCAGGAACCGATGGCACAGCTCGGCCGGTGCGGTCATCAGCACCTGGATGAAATCCGCGTGCGTCTGCCACGGGCGCGACAGGAACGAGCCGGTGACGCCGTAGCCCGCGTTGTTGACGAGCACGTCGATCGCGAGGCCGCGTCGCGCGCACTCCTCGAACAATTGCGCCGGCGCCCGCGGATCGGCGAGATCGGCCGGCAGGCAGACGACGTCGACCTCGTGCCTTTCGCGCAGCTCGCCGGCGAGCGCTTCGAGGCGGTCGGCGCGGCGCGCGGTGAGCACGACGCCGCAACCGCTCGCGGCGAGCTGGCGCGCGAATTCCGCGCCGATGCCGGCGGATGCGCCGGTGACGAGGGCATGCAGCGACGAGGGCATCGTTCGGGATCTCCGTGGCAACGGGCAGGGTAGTCGTTCCGCCGCCGCGCGTCAGCCGTTGCCGCCCTTCGGGGTCGCCGCTATCCTTGCGCGCCTTTCGTCAGCCCGGAGCTGCCATGCGCCGCCCGCTCGTCGCCGGAAACTGGAAGATGCACGGTTCGCGCGCGATGGCCGGCGAACTCGTCGGCCGCATCGCGGCCGCGCTGCCGGCGCACGCCGACGTCGCCGTGTTGCCGCCGTTCCCGTACCTCGACGGCCTCGTCGCCGCGCAGCGCGGCAGCGGCATCGCATTCGGTGCGCAGGATCTGAGCGAACACGCGCAGGGCGCGTACACGGGCGAAGTGTCGGGCGCGATGCTGCACGACATCGGTTGCACCTGCGTGCTCGTCGGTCATTCCGAACGCCGCCAGTACCACGCCGAGAGCGACGCGCGCGTCGCGGCGAAGTTCGTCGCCGCGCAGGCTGCGGGCCTCGTGCCGATCCTTTGCGTCGGCGAGACGCTGGCCGAGCGCGAGGACGGCACGACCGAGGACGTGATCGCGCGCCAGCTCGATGCGGTGATCGCGGCCGCGGGCATCGCCGCGTTCGCGCAGGCGGTGGTCGCGTACGAGCCGGTCTGGGCGATCGGCACGGGCCGGACCGCCACGCCGGAGCAGGCCCAGGCGGTGCATGCATTCATGCGTGGCAAATTCCGTAAACAGGATGCTACAATCGCCAACTCGCTGCGGCTCCTGTATGGCGGCAGCGTCAAACCCGCCAACGCGGCCGAGTTGTTCGGCCTGCCCGATGTGGATGGCGGATTGATCGGCGGGGCATCGCTGGTGGCTGCGGATTTCCTCGCCATCTGCGCTTGCGCCGCACCTGTGAAGAGCGACTGATGCTGTCGATTGTTGCCAACGTTTTCTATGTGCTGATCGCGATCGCCATGATCGTCCTGATCCTTTTGCAGCGCGGCGCAGGCGCCGCCGCAGGGTCGGGCTTCGGTGGCGGCGCGTCGGCGACCGTCTTCGGTGCGCGCGGTTCGGCGAATTTCCTTTCGCGCAGCACGGCGGTACTCGCGGGTTTGTTCTTCCTGCTCAGCCTCGGCATGGGCATTTACCTGGGTCGTACCGGCACGGCTACGAGTGCCGCCGACGATCTCGGCGTCATGTCCGGTGTCGCCGCCCCGGCGAAACCGGAAACCGCTCCGGCTCCGGCCGCGGGCAGCGACGTGCCGGCTCCGACCGCTCCGGCGGCCTCGGGCGACACGCCGGCGCCGACCGCCGCGACTCCGGACAAGCCCGCGGTGGCTGCCGACAAGCCGGCCGCGACGGCGACCAAGCAAGAGGGGAAGGACGGAAAGTAAGCAGTGCCCAGGTGGCGGAATTGGTAGACGCACTACCTTGAGGTGGTAGCGGGGAAACCCGTGGAGGTTCGAGTCCTCTCTTGGGCACCACTCGATTCGACCGGCGGCCGCGGACGCAATGTCCGCAGCCGCCGTGCCGGATCTTCTTTACCGTCGTCGCGCCGGCTGCGCCGTCGCGATCGCTGATGCGCCCACGGCGCGGAGGTGTCTGTGCTGACCGAGTACTTCCCGGTCCTGTTGTTCCTCGCGGTCTCCGCCGTGATCGGCATCGCGCTGATCGTCATCGGCAACCTGCTCGGTCCGCGCAAGCCCACTGCGGAAAAGGCCTCGCCGTACGAATGCGGCTTCGAGGCGTTCGAGGACGCGCGCATGCGCTTCGACGTGCGCTATTACCTGATCGCGATCCTGTTCATCATCTTCGACCTGGAAATCGCCTTCGTGTTTCCGTGGGCGACCGTGTTCGGCAAGCTCGGCATGGTCGGCCTCGTCGAGATGGGCATGTTCCTGCTGCTGCTCGTGATCGGTTTCGTCTACGTCTGGAAGAAGGGGGCGCTGGAATGGGAATGACGTTCCGCGCAGCGGCGCATTCGCGCGCATCCGGCCCTTCGAGGATTCACGCATGAGTCTCGTATCCCGCATCGGCGAGTCGATGCACAACCCGGAGCCGGTCAACGTCGTCGACGACATCCTGCGTCCGGGTGACGACAACCCGCTGATCCAGCGCGGCTTCGCCACCGCGCGCCTCGACGAACTCGTCAACTGGGCGCGCACCGGCTCGATGTGGCCGATGACGTTCGGCCTCGCCTGCTGCGCCGTCGAGATGATGCACGCGGGAGCCGCGCGCCTCGACCTCGACCGCTACGGCGTGATCTTCCGCCCGAGCCCGCGCCAGTCCGACGTGATGATCGTCGCCGGCACGCTCGTCAACAAGATGGCGCCCGCGTTGCGCAAGGTCTACGACCAGATGCCCGACCCGAAATGGGTCATCTCGATGGGCAGCTGCGCGAACGGCGGCGGCTACTACCACTACTCGTATGCGGTCGTGCGCGGCTGCGATCGGATCGTGCCCGTCGACGTCTACGTGCCGGGCTGCCCGCCGACGGCCGAAGCGCTGATCCACGGCATCCTGCAGCTGCAGAAGAAGATCCGCCGCACCAACACGATCGCGCGCTAGCGGAATCCGGACATGAGCGAAACAACGGCAGTCAGCGGCCGCCCCGCCTTCGTGCAGCAGCTCGAGGCGAAGCTCGGCCAGAAACTCGTGCGCCTCGACGAGGCGCGCGGCGAAATCACGATCGAGGTGCTGCCGGAGAACTGGCTCGCCGTCGCGGCGATCCTGCGCGACGACGCGGAGCTGCACTTCGAGCAACTCGTCGACCTCTGCGGCGTCGATTATCTTTCCTACGGCCAGGCCGAATGGGACACGACCGACGTGTCGTGGACCGGCTTCTCGCGCGGCGTCGAGGGCGAGGGACCGGGACGTTTCGACTGGGCCGACCGCCCGCATCCGGCGCATATCCCGCGCCGCTTCGGCGTCGTCGTGCACCTGCTGTCGGTGCGCCACAACCGCCGCCTGCGCATGCGCGCGCTCTGCACCGACGACGACCTGCCGGGCGTGCCGTCGCTGATCGGCGTGTGGCCGAGCACCGACTGGTTCGAACGCGAGGCGTTCGACCTCTACGGCATCGTGTTCGAAGGCCACCCGGACCTGCGTCGCATCCTCACCGACTACGGCTTCGTCGGCCATCCGTTCCGCAAGGACTTCCCGCTGATCGGCAACGTCGAGGTGCGCTACGACCCCGACAAGCGACGCGTCGTGTACGAACCGGTGACTTCGGTCGAGCCGCGCGTGCTCGTGCCGCGCACGATCCGCGACGACTCGCGCTACGACCAGGCCCAGGCGGAAGCCGCCGCGGAGCGCAAGAAGTGAATGCAGGCAAAGCCAAAGCTTTCGACACGGAGCACACAGAGCACACGGAGAAAGCGATGAATGGAAAAGCTCTTCCTCCGTGTGCTCCGTGTGCTCCGTGTTTCATTCTTTTGATCGCTTGATGTAGTTCGGACCGTCGACATGCAGGAAATCAAGAACTACACGATGAACTTCGGCCCGCAGCATCCGGCTGCGCACGGCGTGCTGCGCCTGGTGCTGGAGATGGACGGCGAGACGATCGTGCGTGCGGATCCGCACATCGGCCTGCTGCATCGCGCGACCGAGAAGCTCGCCGAGTCGAAGCCGTTCAACCAGTCGATCGGCTACATGGATCGCCTCGACTACGTCTCGATGATGTGCAACGAGCACGCCTACGTGCGCGCGATCGAGAGCCTGCTCGGCGTCGAGGCGCCGGAACGCGCGCAGTGGATCCGCACGATGTTCGACGAGATCACGCGCATCCTGAACCACCTCATGTGGGTCGGTTCGAACGCGCTCGACCTCGGCGCGATGGCGGTGTTCCTGTACGCGTTCCGCGAGCGCGAAGAGCTCATGGACTGCTACGAGGCGGTCAGCGGCGCACGCATGCACGCGACCTACTACCGCCCCGGCGGCGTCTATCGCGACCTGCCGGAAGTGATGCCCAAGTACGGCGAGTCGAAGTGGCACAAGGGCAAGGACCTCGAGCGCCGCAACGCGTGGCGCGGCGGTTCGATGCTCGACTTCCTCGATGCGTTCTGCGCCGATTTCCCGCGCCGCGTCGACGAGTACGAAGAACTGCTGACGAACAACCGCATCTGGAAGCAGCGCACCGTCGACATCGGCATCGTCTCGCCGGAACAGGCGCTCGCGTGGGGCATGAGTGGCCCGATGCTGCGCGGCTCGGGCGTCGAGTGGGACCTGCGCAAGAAGCAGCCGTACGCGAAGTACGCGGACGTCGACTTCGACATTCCGGTCGGCGTGAAGGGCGACTGCTACGACCGCTATCTCGTGCGCGTCGAGGAGATGCGCCAGTCGAACCGGATCATCAAGCAGTGCGTGGACTGGCTGCGCGCGAACCCGGGTCCGGTGATGGTGCGCAACTACAAGGTCGCGCCGCCTTCGCGTGTCGAGATGAAGGACGACATGGAAGCGCTGATCCACCACTTCAAGCTGTTCACCGAAGGCTATTCGGTGCCGGCCGGCGAGACCTACAGCGCGGTCGAGGCGCCGAAGGGCGAGTTCGGCATCTACCTCGTCTCGGACGGCGCGAACAAGCCGTTCCGCCTGAAGTGCCGCGCGCCGAGCTTCGTGCACCTGTCGTCGATGGACGCGATCGTGCGCGGCCACATGCTGCCGGACGTCGTCGCGATGATCGGCACCTACGACGTCGTTTTTGGAGAAGTCGACCGATGAAGGCGACCGGTACCTACGAGGCGGTCAGGGACGTCGATCCGCTGGTCGCGCTGAACGCGCACACGCGCGAGCACATCGACCACTGGGTCGCGAAGTTCCCGCCCGACCGCAAGCGTTCGGCGCTGATCCAGGGCCTGTGGGCCGCGCAGGAGCAGAACGGCGGCCACCTCACCGACGAACTGATCACCGCCGTGACGAAGTACCTCGGCCTGCCGCAGGTGTGGGGCTACGAGGTCGCGACCTTCTATTCGATGTTCGAGACGAACCCCGTCGGCCGCCACAACGTGGCGATCTGCACCAACATCTCGTGCTGGCTCAACGGCGCCGAGGACATCGTGCGCCACTGCGAAGAGAAGTACGGCATCAAGCTCGGCGAGAGCAGCAAGGACGGTCGCATCTACCTCAAGAAGGAAGAGGAATGCCTGGCCGCGTGCTGCGGCGCGCCGATGATGGTCGTGAACGGCCACTACCACGAGAACCTGACGATCCAGAAGGTCGACCGGATTCTCGACGAATTGAAGTAACCCATATGGCATATGGTCCCGCACCGCAGGAACACCAGGTCGTCTACACGACGCTGCAATTCGAGCAGCCGTGGACGCTGGACAACTATCTGAAGGTCGATGGCTACAAGGCGTGGAAGAAGATCCTCGCCGAGAAGCCCGACCCCGCGTCGATCGTCGACGAGGTGAAGAAGAGCGGCCTGCGTGGTCGCGGTGGCGCGGGCTTCCCGACCGGTCTCAAGTGGTCGTTCATGCCCAAGGGCACGATGCAGAAGTACATCCTCTGCAACTCGGACGAATCCGAGCCGGGCACTTGCAAGGACCGCGACATCCTGCGCTTCAATCCGCATGCGGTCGTCGAAGGCCTGGCGATCGCCTGCTACGCGACCGGCTCGACCGTCGCCTACAACTACCTGCGCGGCGAATTCCATCACGAGCCGTTCGAGCACATCGAACAGGCGCTCAAGGACGCGTACGCGGCGGGCCTGCTCGGCAAGAACATCCAGGGCAGCGGCATCGACGTCGACATCCACAATGCACTCGGCGCCGGCGCCTACATCTGCGGCGAGGAAACCGCGCTGATGGAATCGCTCGAAGGCAAGAAGGGCCAGCCGCGCTTCAAGCCGCCGTTCCCGGCGAATTTCGGCCTGTACGGCCGGCCGACCACGATCAACAACACCGAGACGTACGCGTCGGTGCCGGCGATCCTCAACAAGGGCGCCGACTGGTTCCTCAACCTCGGCAAGCCGAACAACGGCGGTCCGAAGATCTTCTCGGTGTCCGGGCACGTCAACAAGCCGGGCAACTACGAGATCCGCCTCGGTACGCCGTTCAAGGATCTGCTCGAGATGGCCGGCGGGGTGCGCAACGGCCACAAGCTCAAGGCGGTGATCCCGGGCGGTTCGTCGATGCCGGTGCTGCCGGCCGAGACGATGATGGCGCTGACGATGGATTACGACGCGATCCAGAAGGCCGGCTCCGGCCTCGGTTCGGGCGCGGTCATCGTGATGGACGAAACGACCTGCATGGTGCGCGCGTGCCAGCGCATCGCGCGCTTCTACTACGCCGAATCGTGCGGCCAGTGCACGCCGTGCCGCGAAGGCACCGGCTGGATGTACCGCATGCTCACGCGCATCGTCGAAGGCAAGGCCGAGCTCGGCGACCTCGACATCCTCAAGGCCGCCGCGGGCCAGATCGAAGGCCACACGATCTGCGCGTTCGGCGAGGCCGCCGCGTGGCCGGTGCAGGGCATGCTGCGGCACTACTGGAACGAGTTCGAATACTTCATCAGGAACGGTCGATCGATCGTCGACGCGCACCTGGGAGCGGCCGCATGAGCGCGCAACCCACCGCACCGGCCGTGCCGCCGGATCACGTCACGATCGAGATCGACGGCAAGTCGATGGTCGTGCCGAAGAATTCCATGATCATCGCCGCGGCCGACAAGGCCGGCATCGCGATCCCGCGCTTCTGCTACCACGAAAAGCTGCCGATCGCCGCCAACTGCCGCATGTGCATGGTCGAAGTCGAGATGGGCGGCAAGCCGATGCCCAAGCCGCAGCCGGCCTGCGCGACGCCGGTCGCCGACGGCATGAAGATCCAGACGCAGTCGCAGCGCGCGCTGTCGGCGCAGCGCAACGTGATGGAGTTTCTGCTGATCAACCATCCGCTGGACTGCCCGATCTGCGACCAGGGTGGCGAGTGCGAACTGCAGGACCTGTCGATGGGCTACGGCCGCTCGGTGTCGCGCTTCGTCGAGAAGAAGCGCGTCGTGCCGGACGAGGACCTCGGTTCGCTGGTCGAGACGGAGATGACGCGCTGCATCCAGTGCACGCGCTGCGTGCGCTTCATGGCGGACATCGCGGGCACCTACGAGCTCGGCGGCATGGAGCGCGGCGAGCGCCTGCAGATCGGCACCTACGTCGGCAAGCCGCTCATGAGCGAGCTGTCCGGCAACGTCATCGACGTCTGCCCGGTCGGCGCGCTGACGAACAAGCCCTTTCGGTTCAAGGCGCGCGCGTGGGAACTCATCGCGCGCGAATCGATCGGCTATCACGACGCGCTCGGCACCAACCTCTGGCTGCACACGCGGCGTGGTGAAGTGCTGCGCGCCGTGCCGCGCGACAACGAGGCGGTCAACGAGTGCTGGGCCTCGGACCGCGACCGCTATTCGAGCGACGGCCTGCGTGCGAAAGACCGCGCGCAGAAGCCGATGATCCGTCGCAACGGCGAACTCGTCGAAGCGAGCTGGGCCGAAGCGCTCGCGTTCGTCGCCGACCACCTGCGCGACGCGCGCGGCGACGTCGGCGCGCTGGTCGCGCCGCTCACCTCGAACGAGGAAGGCTTCCTGCTCGGCCGCCTGCTGCGCGGCATCGGCAGCGACCACGTCGACCATCGCCTGCGCACGCTCGATTTCGCCGATGCGCCGGTCGCCACGCCGTTCGAGATGCCGATCGCGGCGATCGACAAGGCGAAGGCGATCCTGCTCGTCGGTTGCAACCCGCGCCACGAGATCCCGCTGCTCGCGCAGCGCATCCGCAAGGCGGTGCGCGCGGGCGCGAAGGTGCACGCGATCAACCCGGTCGATTTCGACTTCAACTTCGACCTCGCCGGCAAGGCGATCGTCACGCCGGCGGCGATGCTCGATGCGCTGCTCGGCCTCGCCAAGGCGGCGAACGACGCCGGCCACCTGCCGGAATCGTCCGCGCTCGCGCAGGCGATCGCCGGCCTCTCCGCCGATGCGAAGGCGCAGGCGTTGTTCAAGCTGCTCGCCGACGCGCCGGAGTCGGTCATCCTCCTCGGCGAAACCGCGCTCAACCATCCGAACGCGTCGTCGCTGCGCGCGGCGGCCCGCTTCGTCGCGAAGGTCACGCATTCGGCCGTCGACGAGATCCCGGGCGGCGCGAACGCGGTCGGCCTCGCCCGCGCCGGCGCGCAGCCGCGCCAGGGCGGCCGCGATGCGGGCGCGCTGCTCGCCAATCCGCCGAAGCACCTCGTCGTCTACCACACGGGTTCGCAGGACACGAGCGCGCCCGCCGCATTCGACCGCGCGCGCACCGAGGCGCAGTTCTGCGTCTACGTCGGCGCGTACGCGTGCAACGGCGTGCAGCGCACCGCGCACGCGGTGCTGCCGATCGGCCTGCCGCCGGAAATCGACGGCAGCTACACCAATCTCGACGGTACGACGCAGACGATCGACGCGGCAGCGAAGCTGCCGGGCGACGCGCGCCCGGGCTGGAAGGTGCTGCGCGCGCTCGGCGCCGCGCTCTCGATCCCCGGCTTCGAGTTCACCGCGATCGACGACGTGCGCGCGCAGATGGCCGCGGACGGCGCCTCGCCGGTCACCGCGACGAATGCGCTGCGCCCGCGCATCGAACCCGCGCACGGCCGCCTCGTGCGCATCGCGACTACGGCGATCTATGCGTCGGACGCGGTCGTGCGTCGTTCGCCCGCGCTGCAGGCGCATCCGCTCGCGCGCCCCGCGTGCGTGACCCTGCACCCGGAAGACGCGCTCGCACTCGGCCTCGGCGCCGGCGCGACCGCACGCGTGTCCGGCGTCGAACTCCCGGTCGAGCTGTCGACCCGCGTGCCGCGCGGCGGTGCGTGGATCGAGGCCGGCCTCAAGGGTTCGGCGCACCTGCCGCCGCACGGCGCCTCCCTCGACATCACGAAGGCCTGACGACGCATGGACTCGATCATCGCCGCCTTCCACTGGTTCGTGTCGACGTTCCCGACGCTGTCGATGGCGCTCGGCCTGCTGCTGCTGCCGCTCGTGCCGCTGATCATCGGCGTCGCGATGTACGTGTGGTGGGAACGCAAGGTCATTGGCTGGATGCACGTGCGCATGGGGCCGAACAAGGTCGGCCCGTTCGGTCTCGCGCAGACCTTCGCCGACGTCTTCAAGCTGCTGCTCAAGGAAGTCGTCTATCCGGCGAATTCCAACAAGACGCTGTTCCTGCTCGCGCCGCTGTGGGCGTTGATCCCGTCGTTCGCGGCGTGGGCGGTGATCCCGATCGGCCCGAACGTCGCCTGGTCGAACGCGAATGCCGGACTGCTGTTCCTGCTCGCGATGACCTCGATGGGCGTGTACGGCATCATCCTCGCCGGCTGGGCGTCGAACTCGCGCTACGCGATGCTCGGCGCGATGCGTTCCGCCGCGCAGGTCGTCAGCTACGAGATCGCGATGGGCTTCTCGCTCGTCAGCGTGCTGATCCTCGCGGGCAGCCTCAACCTCAGCGACATCGTGCAGGCGCAGGCGGGCGGCAAGGGTCTGTTCGACTGGTTCTGGCTGCCTCTGCTGCCGATGTTCGTCATCTACTTCGTCTCGGGCGTCGCCGAGACGAACCGCGCACCGTTCGACGTCGCCGAAGGCGAGTCGGAGATCGTCGCGGGCTTCCACGTCGAGTACTCGGGTGCGCCGTTCGCGGTGTTCTTCCTGACCGAGTACGCGAACATGATCCTGGTGTCGTTCCTCGCGCCGATCCTGTTCCTCGGTGGCTGGCTGAGCCCGATCCAGGGCTGGGTGCATGCGGACGTCGCCTGGTACGTCGACTGGATCTGGAAGGGCGGCTGGCCGTGGCTCTTCCTCAAGGTGTTCTTCTTCGCGACCGCCTACGTCTGGTTCCGCGCGAGCTTCCCGCGCTACCGCTACGACCAGATCATGCGGCTCGGCTGGAAGGTGTTCATCCCGATCACGATCGTGTGGGTGTTCGTGGCGGGTTGCATGAAGTACTTCGGCTGGGTCACGGCGGGCGCTTGAGGCGATGGCAATGAATCGAGTCACGAGCTATCTCAAGAGTCTGATGCTGCTGGAGCTGCTGGCCGGCCTCGGGCTGACGTTCAAGTACCTGTGGCGCCCGAAGTACACGGTGCGCTACCCGATGGAACACATCCCCAAGTCGAACCGCTTCCGCGGGCTGCACGCGTTGCGCCGCTATCCGAACGGCGAGGAGCGCTGCATCGCATGCAAGCTGTGCGAGGCGGTGTGCCCGGCGCTCGCGATCACCATCGATTCGGCGCCGCGCGAGGACGGCACGCGCCGCACCACGCGCTACGACATCGACCTGTTCAAGTGCATCTTCTGCGGCTTCTGCGAAGAGAGCTGCCCGGTGGACTCGATCGTCGAGACCTCGATCCACGAATACCACTTCGAGAAGCGCGGCGAGAACGTCGTGACGAAGCCGCAGCTGCTCGCGATCGGCGACCGCTTCGAGAAGGAGATCGCGGCCGCGCGCGCGCAGGACGCGGCGTTCCGCTGACGGACACTGACCCATGAGCTTCCAGCTGATCTGCTTCTACGCCTTCGCCGCGATCACCGTGGGCGCCGCGCTCGCGGTGATCTCGGTGCGCAGCCCCGTGCACGCCGCGCTCTGCCTCGTGCTCACGTTCTTCTCGACCGCGTGCACCTGGCTGCTCGCCGACGCCGAGTTCCTCGCGATCGCGCTCGTGCTCGTCTACGTCGGCGCGGTGATGGTGCTGTTCCTGTTCGTCGTGATGATGCTCGACCTCGACCTCGACCCGCTGCGCGAAGGCTTCGTGCGCGCGCTACCGGTCGGCATCGTCGTCGCGGTCGTCATGCTGGTCGAGATGCTCGGACTCATCGGCGTGCGCTCGATGCAGCTGCCGGCGCCGCCGGAGCCGGCCGCCGCCGCGGGCATGTCGAACACGTCCTGGCTCGCCAACGCGCTGTTCAGCCAGTTCCTGCTGCCGTTCGAGGTCGCCGCGCTGATCCTGACCGTCGCGATCGTGGCGGCGATTCCGCTCACCCTGCGCCGCCGCACCGGCACGCGCACGCAGAATCCGGGCCGGCAGGTCATGGTGCAGGCGCGCGATCGCGTGCGCATCGTCAAGATGGCCGCGGAGAAGCCCGCGCCGGCCGCCGACAAGACCGGGGAGACCACGCCGTGATCACGCTCGCGCACTTCCTCACGCTCGGCGCGGTGCTGTTCTGCATCGCGGTCGCGGGCATCTTCATCAACCGCAAGAACGTCATCACCCTGCTGATGGCGATCGAGCTGATGCTGCTCGCGGTCAACACCAACTTCGTCGCGTTCTCGCGCTTCCTCGGCGACCCGTCGGGCCAGGTGTTCGTGTTCTTCATCCTCACGGTCGCCGCGGCCGAGTCGGCGATCGGCCTCGCGATCCTCGTCGTGCTGTTCCGCAACCGCGCGACGATCAACGTCACCGAAATCGATTCGATGAAGGGCTGATCGACGATGCTCTCGAAAACCATCCTGCTCGTCATCGTCCTCGCGCCGCTGTTCGGCGCACTCGTCGCGGGCCTGCTGCGCAACCAGGTCGGCCGCAAGGGCGCCGCGGGCGTCACGATCGCCGGCGTGCTGCTTTCGTGCGCGTTGTCGTTCCACGTGCTCTACCAGCTCGTCTGGGGCGGCGCGACGACGTTCAACGAGAACCTCTACACCTGGTTCCAGGTCGGCTCGTTCGGCGCGCACGTCGGCTTCCTCGTCGACCGCCTCACCGCGATGATGATGGTGGTCGTCACCTTCGTCTCGTTGATGGTGCACGTCTACACGATCGGCTACATGGCCGACGACGACGGCTTCCAGCGCTTCTTCAGCTACATCGCGCTGTTCACGTTCTCGATGCTCATGCTGGTCATGAGCAACAATTTCCTGCAGCTGTTCTTCGGCTGGGAGGCGGTCGGCCTCGTGTCGTACCTGCTAATCGGCTTCTGGTTCAAGCGGCCGAGCGCGATCTTCGCCAACATGAAGGCGTTCCTCGTCAACCGCGTCGGCGACTTCGGCTTCCTGCTCGGCATCGCCGGCGTGCTGTTCTGGTTCGGCTCGCTCGACTATTCGCAGGTGTTCGGGGCGACCGCGTCCGACGTCGCGCTCACGCGCACGGTCGAGATCTTCGCCGGCCACCCATGGCACGTCGCGACGATCGTCTGCGTCTGCCTGTTCGTCGGCGCGATGGGCAAGTCGGCGCAGGTGCCGCTGCACGTGTGGCTGCCGGACTCGATGGAAGGCCCGACGCCGATCTCCGCGCTGATCCACGCCGCGACGATGGTGACCGCCGGCATCTTCATGGTCGCGCGCATGTCGCCGCTGTTCGAGCTCAGCGAGACCGCGCTGTCGTTCGTGCTCGTGATCGGCGCGACGACCGCGCTGTTCACCGGCTTGATCGGCATCGTGCAGAACGACATCAAGCGCGTGGTCGCCTACTCGACGTTGTCGCAGCTCGGCTACATGACGGTCGCGCTCGGCGTGTCCGCGTACGCGGGCGGCGTCTACCACCTGATGACGCACGCGTTCTTCAAGGCACTGCTGTTCCTCGGCGCCGGCTCGGTCATCGTCGCGATGCACCACGAGCAGGACATGCGCTACATGGGCGGCCTGCGCAAATACATGCCGATCACCTGGATCACGATGTGGCTCGGCTCGCTCGCGCTCGCGGGAGCGCCCGGCTTCGCCGGCTTCTTCTCCAAGGACGCGATCATCGAGGCGGTCGGCGAGTCGCATCGCTGGGGTTCGGGCTACGCGTACTTCTGCGTGATGGCCGGCGTGTTCGTGACCGCGCTGTACAGCTTCCGCCTGCTCTACAAGACGTTCCACGGCAAGGAGCGCTTCGTCGTCGACGCTCACCACCATGGGCACGGTCACCACGACGACCATCATGACGATCACGGCCACCAAGAGCCGGGGCATCTCGCGCATGCGCCGCACGAGTCGCCGTGGGTGATCACGTTGCCGCTCGTGCTGCTCGCGATTCCGTCGGTGGTCATCGGCTGGTTCACGGTCGGGCCGATGCTGTTCGGCGGCTGGTTCGGCGGTGCGATCCGCGTGAGCCAGGAAGAGGGCCGCGACGTGCTCGGCGAGATCGGCAAGGAATTCCACGATCCGCTCCATATGGTGCTGCACGGGTTCACGCAGGCGCCGTTCTGGATCGCGTTCGCCGGCTTCGCGGTCGCGACCTGGATCTGGCTGTTCAACCCGGGCGTGACGGAACGCTTCAAGAGCGCACTCCGCCCGCTCTACACGATGCTCAACAACAAGTACTGGGTCGACGAGCTCTACCAGGCCGTGTTCGCGCGCGGCGGCATCGCGCTCGGCCGCGGGCTGTGGAAGGGCGGCGACGCCGGCCTCATCGACGGCGTCGCGGTGAACGGCTCGGCCGCGCTGGTCGACCGCGTCTCCGCGACCGTGCGCTGGCTGCAGTCCGGTTACCTCTACCACTATGCCTTCGCCATGATCCTCGGCCTGATCGCGCTGCTCGGTGGCGTGTGGTGGGTCAACCACCTGGCACCCTGATCGACGGACTGACACGACCATGCATCTCCCGCATCTTCTGAGTCTCCTGATCTGGCTGCCGATGCTCGGCGCGATCGCCGTGCTCGCGTTCGGCCGGCAGGCGAACACCGCGCGCTGGCTCGCGCTGGCGACCACCGTCGCGACGTTCCTGCTGTCGATCCCGCTGTGGATGGACTACCTGCCGGCGATCCCGGGCATGCAGTTCGTCGAGAAGCTCGCCTGGATCCCCGCGCTCAACGCGAACTACGCGCTCGGTGTCGACGGCATCGCGATCGCGCTGATCGTGCTGACCACGTTCACGAGCGTGCTCGTAATCCTCGGTGCGTGGGGCCCGATCGAAGAGCGCGTGTCGCAGTACATGGCCGCGATGCTCGCGCTCGAGGGCCTGCTCGTCGGCGTGTTCGCGGCGACCGACGCGTTGCTGTTCTACGTGTTCTTCGAGGGCATGCTGATCCCGATGTTCATCCTCATCGGCATCTGGGGCGGCCCGCGGCGCGTCTACGCGACCCTGAAGTTCTTCATCTACACGTTCCTCGGCTCGATCTTCATGCTGGTCGGACTGATCTACCTGCACGTGAAGACCGGCGAGTTCTCGCTCGACGCGTTCGCCCACGCGAGCCTCGGCGCGAAGGAGCAGGCGTGGCTGTTCTTCGCCTTCCTCATCGCGTTCGCGATCAAGGTGCCGATGTGGCCGGTGCACACCTGGCTGCCGGACGCGCACGTCGAGGCGCCGACCGGCGGTTCGGTGATCCTGGCCGCGATCATGCTGAAGGTCGGCGGTTACGGCTTCGTGCGCTTCTCGCTGCCGATCACGCCGGACGCGTCGCAGGAATACGCATGGGTCGTCATCGCGATGTCGCTGATCGCGGTGGTCTACATCGGCTACGTCGCGCTGGTGCAGGAGGACATGAAGAAGCTCGTCGCGTACTCGTCGATCGCGCACATGGGCTTCGTCACGCTCGGCATCTTCGTCGCGCTCGCGCTCGTGCGCGTCAACGCCAACCCGGTCGGCGCGCGCCTCGCGATCCAGGGCGCGATGGTCCAGATGATCTCGCACGGCTTCGTCTCGGGCGCGATGTTCTCCTGCATCGGCGTCATGTACGACCGCCTGCACACGCGCATGATCAAGGACTACGGCGGCATCGTGAACGTGATGCCGTGGTTCGCCGCGTTCATGGTGCTGTTCGCGATGGCCAACTGCGGCCTGCCGGGCACGTCCGGCTTCGTCGGCGAGTTCATGGTCATCCTCGCGGCGTTCCAGGACAGCCCGTTGATCGCTGCGGTCGCCGCGTTCACCCTGATCATCGGCGCCGCCTACACGCTGTGGCTGGTCAAGCGCGTCGTGTTCGGCGAGGTCGGCAACGACAAGGTCGCGAAGATGAAGGACCTCGACGCGCGCGAATGGATCGTGCTCGGCGCGTTCGCCGCCGGCGTGCTCGCGGTCGGCGTGTATCCGAAGCCGCTGACCGACCTCATGGAGCCTGCCGTGCAGCAGCTCGTGCAGCAGCTCAGCCTGGCCAAGACGTGAGCCCCGACATGATCCAGTTCAACCCCGCCGATCTCGCGACGATGCTGCCGGAGCTGTTCCTGCTCGGCGCCACCTGCACGATCCTGCTGATCGACCTTTTCCTCAAGCCGACGCAGCGCGACGTCACGCACTGGCTGTCGCTCGCCGCGCTGCTCGCCACCGGCGTGCTGGTCTGGCGCGACGCCCCGGCGCAAGGCGCGAGCATCGCCGCGTTCAACGGCATGTTCCTGCGCGACGGCGTCGCCACCGTGCTCAAGGTATTCGTGCTGCTGACGACCGGCCTCGTGTTCCTCTACAGCCGCGATTACCTGCGCGGGCGCAAGCTGTTCGTCGGCGAGTTCTACCTGCTGCTGCTGTTCGCGACGCTCGGCATGATGCTGCTCGTCTCGGCCGGCAACCTCGTCACGGTCTACCTCGGCCTCGAGCTGCTGACCCTGAGTTCGTACGCGCTGGTCGCGCTCAATCGCGACTCGGCCGTGTCGAGCGAGGCGGCGATCAAGTATTTCGTGCTCGGCGCGCTCGCCTCGGGCCTGCTGCTGTACGGCATGTCGATGATCTACGGCGCGACCGGCACGCTCGACCTGGCGAAGATCCACGCGATCGCCGACTTCTCGGCGAACAGCCCGCATCGCATGCTGCTCGCGTTCGGCCTCGTCTTCCTCGTGGTCGGCTCGGCGTTCAAGCTCGGCGCCGCGCCGTTCCACATGTGGCTGCCCGACGTCTACCAGGGTGCGCCGACCGCGGTCACGCTGTTCGTCGGCTCGGCCTCGAAGATCGCCGCGTTCGGCATGACCTGGCGCCTGCTCGACGGCGCGATGGGCGGCATGCACGTGCACTGGACGCAGATGCTCGGCGTGCTCGCGGTGCTGTCGCTGGCGATCGGCAACGTGTTCGCGATCGCGCAGACGAACCTCAAGCGCATGCTCGCCTATTCGACCATCTCGCACGTCGGCTTCCTGCTGCTCGGCTTCGTCAACGGCAGCGCGTCCGGCTACGCGGCGGCGATGTTCTACGTGATCAGCTACGCGCTGATGGCGGCGGTCGCGTTCGGCATGATCATGCTGCTCGCGCGCGCGGGCTTCGAAGCCGAGGAGATCGACGACTTCAAGGGGCTGAACCAGCGCAACCCGTGGTACGCGGGCGTGATGGCGATCGCGATGTTCTCGCTCGCGGGCGTGCCGCCGCTGTTCGGCTTCTTCGCCAAGCTCATGGTGCTCAAGGCGGTCATCGACGCCGGGCAGATGTGGCTCGCGATCGTCGCGATCGTGTTCGCGATCATCGGCCTCTACTACTACCTGCGCGTGGTCAAGGTCATGTACTTCGACGAGCCGCACGACGCGACCGTGCTAGAGCTGCCGCGCGACCGCGGCTTCCGCTGGGTGCTTTCGCTGAACGGCCTCGCGCTGCTCGCGCTCGGCGTCGCGTGGGGCCCTCTGCTCGACTGGTGCGATCGCGCGTTCGCGGTCGCCGCGCTGATCCCGCGCTGAACAGCGGGCTTGCCGTGACGGAGTGTTACCGCTACACTGCGTAGCTCGGTGCGGGGTGGAGCAGTCTGGCAGCTCGTCGGGCTCATAACCCGAAGGTCGTAGGTTCAAATCCTACCCCCGCTACCAGTTTCAAGAGGTCCAGGGAAAAGGCCGCCTCGAGCGGCTTTTTTTCTGACCAGGCGCAGGACGCGCCGGTCGCCTTCGGGCGGCATCCGCCGATGTTGGATGCGACACAACGGCGAACTACGGAATGGGCCTCGTGCCCATTTTTTGTTTGTGTTTTCGCTTTTTCCGCAAGTGCGGCCAAGCCGGCGCCCTTGCCTCGGGCGGTCAGGGACGATCGCGACGGTAGACATGACGAACGACGAACTGAGCCAGCTGCTGGAACCCGCGATCGCCGACCTCGGCCTCGAGCTGGTCGGCATCGAATTCAGCCCGAACGCGGGCGGCAGCCTGCTGCGCGTCTACATCGACGAGCCGGAGCGCGGCGTCACGATCGACGATTGCGAACGCGCGAGCCGCGAGATTTCCGCACTGCTCGACGTCAACGACCCGGTCGCCGGGCGCTACACGCTCGAAGTGTCGTCGCCGGGCCTCGAGCGGCCGCTGTTCACGCCCGCGCATTTCGAGCGGTTCCGCGGCGAGCAGGTGAAGATCTCGGTGAACCTGCCGCTCGACGGGCGACGCCGGTTCCAGGGCCGCATCGACGCGGTCGACGACGAGCGCGTGACGATCGACCAGGACGGCAAGCTGGTCGAGATCGCGCATGCGAACATCGCGAAGGCGCGCCTCGTGCCCGACTACGTCGCACTCGGACTCGCCCCGGCGCGCCCCGGCAAGCCGGAGCCGCCCGCGCAACCGAAGCGGAAGAAGAAGTGAGGAAGCGTCCGGTTCGCCGGGCGTAGAAGGACGGTTTGCAGGCGTCATCCGGCAGCGAAGCCACCGGATGGCGGAATGGAGCCCGCTTGAGTCGAGGGGGCAGCCCGTCCGTAGGATGGGCGGGGTTATGGAAGCAATACCGAAGTACCCAACGAAGCGTGAGGCCCGGTCGACCCGGTCGGCCGAAGCGGTAACAAACAGGATTGAAGTCGTCGTTCGGGCGGTAGCGATGCCACCCGGATGCCGAAGATGAAGCC
>NZ_JACGXL010000001.1:628524-1208073 GCF_014138265.1 Dokdonella fugitiva | reverse complement strand
ACCGAAGTACCCAACGAAGCGAGAGGCCCGGTCGACCCGGTCGGCCGAAGCGGTAACAAACAGGATTGAAGTCGTCGTTCGGGCGGTAGCGATGCCACCCGGATGCCGAAGATGAAGCCCCCTTGAGTCAAGGGGGCGGCCCGTCCGAAGGACGGGCGGGGTTATGGAAGCAATACCGAAGTACCCAACGAAGCGAGAGGCCCGGTCGACCCGGTCGGCCGAAGCGGTAACAAACAGGATTGAAGTCGTCGTTCGGGCGGTAGCGATGCCGTTCCGAGGAGCCCAACAATGAGCAAAGATCTGCTGCTGGTCGTCGATGCGGTCGCCAACGAGAAGGGCGTTCCGAGAGGCGTCATTTTCGAAGCGATGGAGGCCGCGCTTGCGTCCGCCGCGAAGAAGCGTTACGCCGAGGAGGACGTCTCCGTGCGCGTCTCGATCGACCGCGACAGCGGCGACTACGAGACGTTCCGCCGCTGGGAAGTCGTCGCCGATGACGTCGTGATGGAATCGCCGGACCGGCAGATCCGCCTCATGGACGCGGTCGACGAGGTCGAGGGCATCGACGTCGGCGGTTTCGTCGAGCAGCAGATCGAGAATCCCGACTTCGGCCGCATCTCGGCCCAGGCCGCGAAACAGGTCATCGTGCAGCGCGTGCGCGAAGCCGAGCGTGCGCTCGTCGTCGACGCCTACAAGGATCGCGTCGGTGAGCTGATCACCGGCATCGTCAAGCGCGTCGAGCGCGGCAGCATCTACCTCGACCTCGGCGGCAATGCCGAGGCGTTCGTGCCGCGCGACCGCAGCATCCCGCGCGAAGCCGTGCGCACGGGCGACCGCCTGCGCGGTTACCTGTACGAAGTGAAGTCGGAGCCGCGCGGCCCGCAGCTGTTCGTGTCGCGCACCGCGCCGGAACTCATGATGGAGCTGTTCAAGCTCGAAGTGCCGGAAGTCGGCCAGGGCCTGGTCGAGATCAAGGCGTGCGCGCGCGATCCGGGTGACCGCGCGAAGATCGCCGTGCTCGCGCACGACCATCGCACCGACCCTATCGGCGCCTGCATCGGCATGCGCGGTTCGCGCGTGCAGGCGGTGTCGAACGAGCTCAACGGCGAGCGCATCGACATCGTGCTGTGGAACGACAATCCGGCGCAGTTCGTCATCAACGCGATGGCGCCGGCGGAAGTGCAGTCGATCATCGTCGACGAGGAAAAGCACTCGATGGACATCGCGGTCGCCGAAGACAAGCTGTCGCAGGCGATCGGCCGTGGCGGCCAGAACGTGCGCCTCGCGAGCAAGCTGAGCGGCTGGCAGCTCAACGTGATGACCGCCGACCAGGTGCGCCAGAAGAGCGAAGCCGAACAGACCGCCGCGCGCGACCTGTTCATCGCCAAGCTCGAAGTCGACGGCGAGATCGCGCAGATCCTCGTGCAGGAAGGCTTCTCGACGGTCGAGGAAATCGCCTACGTGCCGACCGCAGAACTGCTCGGCATCGAGGGTTTCGACGAGGACATCGTCGAGGAGCTGCGTGCGCGTGCGCGCGACGCGCTGCTCACCGACGCGCTCGCGGTCGAAGAAGGAATGGAAGAGCACAAGCCGTCCGACGACCTGCTCGCGGTCGAAGGGATGGAGGAAAGCCTCGCGTTCGAACTCGCCTCGCACGGGATCGTCACGCGCGAGAACCTCGCCGACCTCGCGACGGACGAGTTCATGGAACTCGGCCTCGAAGGCATCGACGAGGACCAGGCGGCGGCGCTGATCATGGCCGCGCGCGAGGGTGCCGCCGCGTAACCGGCGCACGACGAGCGGCGCGCGTGCGCGCCGCCGGCAACACACCAACACGGATGGCGCCGGTGCGAGGCGCCGCCGGACGGAATCACCACCGCACGCGTCGCAGGGCCACGGAGTACCAAATCGATGTCGGACGTCACGATCAAACAACTGGCCAAGGTCCTCGGCACACCGGTCGACAAACTGCTCGCGCAGCTCGGCGAAGCGGGCATGAAGTTCTCCGATCCCGACCAGGTCATCAGCAGCACCGAGAAGGTGAAGCTGCTCGGATTCCTGCGCCGCACGCACGGCAAGAAGGAAGAGGCGCCTGCCGAAACCGCGTCCTCGCCGAAGCAGATCACCCTGAAGCGGCGCACGGTCAGCGAGATCACCGTGGTACCGGGCCAGCGCGGCGCGAGCGCGAAGACGGTCAACGTCGAAGTGCGCCAGAAGCGCACCTACGTCAAGCGCAGCTCCGTCGAGGAATCGCAGCAGGTCGATCCCGAGCGCGAGGATGCCCTGCGCAAGCTCGGTGAGTCGCAGCTCAAGCGCGAAGCGGAAGACCGCGCGCGCGCGGACGCCGATCGCCGTCGCCAGGAGGAAGACGCGAAGATGCGCGCCGCCGAAGACGCGCGTCGCACCGCCGCCGAGGAAGAGACGCGCCGGCGCACCGAGGAAGAGCAGAAGGTCGAAACCACGGCCGCTCCGGCGGAGCAGCCGGCTGCCGCACCGCGCGAAGCCGGCGCCGCGGCGGCGGAGCGCCCGCGCCCGGAGCGCGCGCGGGAAACCCCCAGCAATGGCGCCGCGGCCGATGCGCCGCATCGCCACAAGGCCAAGCACGGTTCGCACCGGATGCGCGACGACGGCGTCGCCGACGACAGCGGCCCGCGCTACTTCGGCAACGAATTGCACCTGTCGCGTGAAGGCGCGGCGCGGCGCACCGGCCGCAAGCGCCCGAAGACGCGCCAGGCCGAGCAGTCGCGCAGTGGCCCCGCGCACGCGTTCTCGCGACCGACCGCGCCGGTCGTGCGCGAGATCGCGGTCGGCGACTCGATCACCGTCGCCGACCTCGCGGGCAAGCTCGCGGTCAAGGGCGCCGACGTGGTCAAGGCGCTGTTCAAGATGGGCGTGATGGTCACGATCAACCAGGCGATCGACCACGACACCGCGGTACTCGTCGCCGAGGAACTCGGCCACAAGGTGGTCGCGGCCGAAGACACCAGCGCGGAGACGACATTGCTCGCACAGCAGGCAGGCGACGAAGGCGACAAGGCCACGCGCCCGCCCGTGGTCACGATCATGGGCCACGTCGACCACGGCAAGACGTCGCTGCTCGACTACATCCGCCGCACCAAGGTCGCTGCCGGCGAAGCGGGCGGCATCACGCAGCACATCGGCGCGTATCATGTCGACACGCCGAAGGGCGTCATCACGTTCCTCGACACGCCCGGCCACGCCGCGTTCTCGTCGATGCGCGCACGCGGTGCGCAGTCGACCGACATCGTCGTGCTCGTGGTCGCGGCCGACGACGGCGTCATGCCGCAGACGATCGAAGCGATCCAGCATGCGCGCGCCGCGAAGGTGCCGCTGATCGTCGCGATGAACAAGATGGACAAGACCGACGCCAACCCGGACACGGTCAAGCAGGGCCTCGTGCAGCATGAAGTCGTGCCGGAGGAGTGGGGCGGCGACGTGCAGTTCGTGCCGGTGTCGGCGAAGACCGGCATGGGCGTCGACGCGTTGCTCGACGCGATCTCGGTGCAGGCCGAAGTCATGGACCTCACCGCGGTGCCGGACGGCCGCGCGAGCGGCGCGGTGATCGAATCGAGCCTCGACAAGGGCCGCGGCCCGGTCGCGACGGTGCTCGTGCAGCAGGGCCTGCTCAAGCGCGGCGACTTCGTCGTGTGCGGCGTCGAATACGGCCGCGTGCGCGCGCTGTTCGACGAAACCGGACAGCAGGTCGAGTCGGCGGGTCCGTCGATTCCGGTGCAGGTGCTCGGCCTGTCGGGGGTGCCGCAGGCGGGCGACGATTTCGTCGTCGTCGCCGACGAACGCCTGGCCAAGGAAGTCGCGCAGCAGCGCCAGCACAAGCGCCGCGAGTCGCGCCTGGTCAAGCAGGCGGGCAACCGCATGGAAGACATCATGGCGCAGATGGGCGAGGGCACGGGCCAGTTGAGCCTGAACCTCGTCGTCAAGGCCGACGTGCAGGGTTCGGCGGAGGCGCTGCGCGAATCGCTGACCGCGATCACCACCGAGAAGATCCGCGTCAACGTGATCGCGTCCGGCGTCGGTGGCATCACCGAATCGGACGCGACGCTCGCCGCCGCGTCGAAGGCGGTGATCATCGGCTTCAACGTGCGCGCCGACGCGTCCGCGCGTCGCATCATCGAGGCGAACGGCCTCGACCTGCGCTACTTCTCGATCATCTACGACGTCATCGACCAGGTGAAGCAGGTCGCGACCGGCATGCTCGGCAAGGAAGTGCGCGAGGAGATCATCGGCGTCGCGCAGGTGCGCGAGGTGTTCCGCAGCTCGAAGTTCGGCGCGGTCGCCGGCTGCATGGTCATCGAAGGCACGGTCAAGCGGCACAAGCCGATCCGCGTGCTGCGCGACAACACGGTGATCTTCCAGGGCGAACTCGAGTCGCTGCGTCGCTTCAAGGAGAACGTCGACGAGGTGCGCAACGGCACCGAGTGCGGCATCGGCGTGAAGCAGTACAACGACGTCAAGCCGGGCGACCAGATCGAGTGCTTCGAGCGCATCGAGGTCGCGAGGACGCTGTAATGCCAGCCAAGGCGTTCAATCGCTCCGATCGCGTCTCGGCGGAACTGCGCCGCGAGATCGCGCTGCTCGTGCACGCCGCCGTGCGCGAGCACGCCCTGCCATCGGTGAGCGTGTCCGACGTCGAGGTCACCAAGGACCTCGACGTCGCGACCGTTTACGTCACGGCCCTGCTTGGCGACAAGGGGCCGGAAGCGGTCGCTGCGCTGAACGAACTCGCGAAGGAATTCCGCCGCGAACTCTCGCGCACGATGAAGCTGCGCCGCGTGCCGGAGCTGCGTTTCCGCTACGACGATTCGGTCGATCGCGGCGAGCGCATCGAGACGCTGCTGCGCGGCGACTCCTGATCGCCGCGATCCGCGTCGCCGAGGAGGAATCCCGATGGCCAAGTCCGCGTGGCGGGACGTGCACGGCATCCTGCTGCTGGACAAGCCGGCCGGGCTGAGCTCGAACCAGGCCCTGCAGAAGGCGCGCCGCCTGTTCCGCGCCGACAAGGCCGGCCACACCGGCAGCCTCGATCCGCTCGCGACCGGCCTGCTGCCGCTGTGTTTCGGCGAGGCGACGAAGATCGCCGGGCTCCTGCTCGGCGCGCGCAAGGCCTACGTGACCGAATGCGTGCTCGGTGCGACGACGACGACCGACGACGCCGAAGGCGAGGTGGTCGAGCGTCGTCCGGTCCCGCTGCTCGACGACGCGGCGATCCGCGCGGCGGCCGCACCACTGACCGGCCGCATCACCCAGGTCCCGCCGGTCTATTCCGCGCTCAAGCAGGGCGGCGAACCGCTGTACCGGCGCGCGCGCCGCGGCGAGGACGTCGCCGCGCCGCCGCGCGAGGTGGACGTGGACCGCTTCGAGCTGGTCCGACGCGAGGGCGACCGCCTGCGCCTCGAGGTCGAATGCGGGTCGGGCACCTACGTGCGCAGCCTCGTGCGCGACCTCGGCGAGCGGCTCGGTTGCGGCGCGCACGTGACGCTGCTGCGACGCCTCTGGGTCGAGCCGTTCATGCAGCCGGCGATGTTCACTCTCGACCGGCTCGAGGCACTGGCCGCCGCGGACGGTCCGGCTGCGCTCGACGCCTGCCTGTTGCCGATCGAGCGGGGACTGGCTGCATTGCCGCAGCTCGACGTGTCGGCGGCGGAGGCGACCTTGCTCGCGCAGGGGCGACGCCCGCTGCGTGCGGGCGTGGCCGCGATGCCGCTCGCCTGCGCGATCGACCCGGCCGGGCGGCTCGTCGCGCTGGTCGAGATCGACGGGGCCGGCGAAATGCGCGTGCGGCGCGGGTTCAATCCAGGCCCGGTGGCCCCGGCGTCGGCCTGAGCATCCGGGGGTCGTTCGGCGCTCGAGCGGGGCTGGGCCGGCGAGCGCCGATGCCGGCGCGTCCCGCGGATTTTGCGCGCCATTCGCCCGGGAAACGGGTTAGAATAGGGAGCTTTAGTTTCGTCCCGGCATGGCCGGGGTTTCCTGACGCGGCTTGCGCTCGGACTGAACGCCCGGGCTGACCCGCGCCGTATGTTCCATCAAAAGGTAGACATCATGTCCCTCTCCGTTGAACAAACCAGCAAGATCATCGCCGATTACGGTCGTGGCAAGAACGATACCGGTTCGCCGGAAGTGCAGGTCGCTCTGCTGTCCGCGCGCATCGAGCACCTGTCCAAGCATTTCGCCGACCACGACAAGGATCATCATTCGCGTCGCGGCCTGCTCAAGATGGTGAACCAGCGTCGCAGCCTGCTGGCTTATCTCAAGAAGGCCGATGCCGAGCGCTACAAGTCGCTCATCGAACGTTTGGGTCTTCGCCGCTAAGCACGTACATGCGGCTCCGACATACGTCGATGGTGGGTGCGGGGCCGCTCGTTTGTTTGTGCGTTCGTCCATGAACGCTGCCCACCGGGCCGTTTCATGGGCGAATGCGTTGCACGCAGCATGAAATTCCAGAGCGGCCATCCATGGCCGCACTCTTCAAGTGAAGCACGAGCGCGTTCCACGGGGAATGCGCCTTTCCAGACAGGACTAACAACGTGGCGAAAGTAACCAAGTCGTTCCAGTACGGCGCGCATACGGTCACGCTGGAGACGGGCGAAATCGCCCGCCAGGCAACCGGCGCGGTCATGGTCAGCATGGGCGGCACCGTCGTCCTCGTGACCGCGGTGGCGGCGCCGAAGGCACGCGAGGGGCAGGACTTCTTCCCCCTCACCGTCGATTACGTCGAGAAGTTCTACTCGGCCGGTCGCATCCCCGGTGGCTTCTTCAAGCGCGAAGGCCGCCCGACCGAAAAGGAAACGCTCACCTCGCGCCTGATCGACCGCCCGGTGCGCCCGCTCTTCCCGGAAGAGTTCCGCAACGAAGTGCAGGTCATCGCGCAGGTGCTCTCGCTCAATCCCGAAGTCGACGGCGACATCCCGGCGATGATCGGCGCGTCGGCCGCGCTCAGCCTCGCCGGCATCCCGTTCAAGGGCCCGATCGGCGCCGCGCGCGTCGGTTACGCCAACGGCAAGTACCTGCTCAACCCGAGCGCGACCGAAACGAAGGCGTCCGACCTCGACCTCGTCGTCGCCGGTACCGCGAACGCGGTGCTGATGGTCGAATCCGAAGCGAAGCTGCTCAGCGAAGAAGTCATGCTCGGCGCCGTCGTGTTCGGCCACCAGCAGATGCAGGTCGTCATCCGCGCGATCGCCGAACTCGCGACCGAAGCCGCCAAGCCGTCGTGGGACTGGCAGCCGCCGTCGCGCAACGACGCGCTCGTCGCTTCGCTCAAGGCCGCGGTCGGCAGCAAGCTCGCCGAAGCCTTCCAGGTGCGCGACAAGCTGCAGCGCCGCGACGCGATCGCCGCGATCAAGGCCGACGTGCTCGAATCGCTGAAGGGCGAAGCCGAGCAGAAGGGCTGGGCCGCCGCGGATCTCGGCAAGGAATTCGCCGAACTCGAATACCGCACGATGCGCGACAGCGTGCTCAGCACCAAGGTGCGCATCGACGGCCGCAACCTCGACGACGTGCGCCCGATCACCGTCCGCGTCGGCGTGCTGCCGCGCACGCACGGTTCCGCGCTGTTCACGCGCGGCGAGACGCAGGCGATCGTCGTCTGCACGCTCGGCACCACGCGCGACGCGCAGATCATCGACGCGCCGGAAGGCGAATCGAAGGATCCGTTCCTGTTCCACTACAACTTCCCGCCGTTCTCGGTCGGTGAAGCCGGCCGCTTCGGTGCGCCGAAGCGCCGCGAGATCGGCCACGGCCGCCTCGCCAAGCGCGGCGTGCAGGCGGTCAAGCCCGCGATCGACCAGTTCCCGTACGTGCTGCGCGTGGTCTCGGAGATCACCGAGTCGAACGGTTCCTCGTCGATGGCGTCGGTGTGCGGTTCGTCGCTCGCGATGATGGATGCGGGCGTGCCGCTGAAGGCGCCGGTCGCGGGCATCGCGATGGGCCTCGTCAAGGAAGGCGGCAACTTCGTCGTCCTCAGCGACATCCTCGGTGACGAGGACCACCTCGGCGACATGGACTTCAAGGTCGCCGGTTCCGCCGACGGCATCTCCGCGCTGCAGATGGACATCAAGATCGACGGCATCACCGAGGAGATCATGAAGGTCGCCCTCGAGCAGGCCAAGCGCGGTCGCCTGCACATCCTCGGCGAGATGAACAAGGTCATCAGCACGCCGCGTGCGGAAATGAGCGAGTACGCGCCGCGCCTGATCACGATGAAGATCCACCCGGACAAGATCCGCGAAGTCATCGGCAAGGGCGGCGCGACGATCCGCTCGATCACCGACGAGACCGGCGCGACGATCGACATCAACGACGACGGCACCGTGATCATCGCCTCGGTCAACCGCGACGCGGGCGAGGCGGCCAAGAAGCGCATCGAGCAGATCGTCTCCGACGTCGAACCGGGCCGCATCTACGAAGGCAAGGTCGCCAAGCTGATGGACTTCGGTGCGTTCGTGACGATCCTGCCGGGCAAGGATGGCCTCGTGCACGTCTCGCAGATCTCCAACGAGCGCGTCGAGAAGGTGTCCGACAAGCTCAAGGAAGGCGACATCGTCAAGGTGAAGGTGCTCGAAGTCGACAAGCAGGGTCGCATCCGCCTGTCGATGAAGGCGGTCGCCGAGGAAGAAGGCGCGGGCTGATCGCACCCTTCCGCAAGGACGAAAAGGCGGGCCACGTGCCCGCCTTTTTCATTTCGGGTGCGCTGCTAGACTTCGCGTTCGCCGGGAGTTCCGTGATGACCGCATCGATGCGCCATGAAGACTTCGCCGCGCTGGCCGGGCGCGCGTGCCGACTGACGCCGTCGCCGGCGGCGGACGGTGCGGGCGCGCTCGCCGGCACGCTCAGCGAGGTCGGCGAGCGCCGCGAGCGCCAGGGCTACGAACAGTTCGCGCTGCTGTTCCGTGCCGACGGCGAGCCGCGGCAAGGCCTCTACGACGTCGTGTTTGACGGCGAGCCGGCGCGAGCGATCTTCCTCGTGCCGATCGGCATCGAGGGCGGCCAGGTCGTGTACGAAGCGTGTTTCAACCGCGCGATCGCGTGAACGCTCAGCCCTGGCTGAACACGACCTGGTAGCTGCGCTTGTCACCGAGGATCGGCGACATGAATGCGCTGAAGCCGAGGCGGCCGGACGAACTGAACTCGTAGATGCCCTCGGCGAGCACGGAAGGTTGTTCGCTGCGGAAAACGAGGGTGAAGCAGCGCTCGAGCGCGCGCTTCTCGTCGGCATAGCCCTTCGCGTTCTTCAGCGGGACGACCTTGACCAGCTTGAGGTCGCTCGCCGTGCCGTCGCGCACGAGCTTGAAATCCCGGCCGATCAGCGGTGCGAACGCGGATACGCTCAGGTCGGCCGAAGGCGCGGCGGCCGCCGCAAGCGCTTCCCCGGCCTTGCCGAGCGACAGGGCCACCGAGGCGGCACCCAGCTGGAGCAGGAATCGACGGCGCTGCGGCATGGCTCACTCCCCCTGGAACGCGAGCGAGTCTACTGCCCGCCGACGCGGCGGCGCAATCGCGGCGCGCTTGAGTTCGCGACCGCCGAGCGCCTACCATGCACGGGTCGACCGGCGACGCCGGGCGATCGACAGGGGACATCGCGATGACCACACCGTTTCTGAGCGAGATACGCATGTTCTCGTTCAACTTCGCTCCGCGCGGCTGGGCGATGTGCAACGGGCAGATTCTGCCGATCGCGCAGAACACCGCCCTGTTCTCCCTGCTCGGCACGACCTACGGCGGCAACGGCCAGACCACGTTCGCGCTGCCGAACCTGCAGTCGCGTGTTCCGATGCACTGGGGGCAGGGGCAAGGCCTTTCGCCGCGCAATCTCGGCGAAGTCGGCGGCGAGGAAAACCACACGCTGATCGTCTCCGAGATGCCCGCGCACCAGCATTCGCTGACTGCGAACAGCGGCGCGCCGTCCGGTGGACCCGCCAACGCCGTACTCGCGACACCGACGACGAGCAAACCCTACCGCAGCGGTCCGACGCAGACGACGACGCTCGCGAACGGCACGGCCTTGAGCGGCGGCGGCCAGCCGCACGCGAACCTGCAGCCGCTGCTCACCGTCACGTTCGCGATCGCCCTCGTGGGCGTATTCCCGTCCCGTTCCTGAGCGCGCGCCATGTCCGAACCCTACCTTGGTGAAATCCGCATGGTCGGCTTCAACTTCGCGCCGCGCGGTTGGGCCATGTGCAACGGCCAGCTCATCTCGATCGCGCAGAACTCGGCATTGTTCGCGCTGGTCGGAACCATCTACGGTGGCGACGGCCAGTCGACGTTCGCGCTGCCGGACCTGCGCGGCCGCCTGCCGTTGCACCAGGGCCAGGGGCCGGGACTCAGCAGCTACGTCATCGGCGAATCGACCGGCGTCGAGTCGGTCACGCTGATTTCGACCCAGCTGCCGATGCACCAGCACGGCGTGGTCGTCGCACGCGACGGTGGACGCACGAGTTCCCCGTCGGGAAACATGCTCGCGTCGGGCGAAGCCGATGTGTACACGCACGACACGAGCAACGCGGTGTCGATGTCGACGCAGGAAGTAGCGCTCGCCGGCGGCAGCCTGCCGCATCCGAACCTGCAGCCGTACCTGTGCGTCAATTTCGTGATCGCCCTCGAAGGCATCTTTCCTTCCCGCAGCTGAGCACCGGCCATGTCCCAACCCTTCCTCGGTGAGATCCGCATGTTCGGCTGCAATTTCGCGCCGCGCGGTTGGGCCCTGTGCAACGGCCAGATCCTGTCGATCGCGCAGAACACCGCGTTGTTCTCGCTGCTCGGCACCTTCTACGGTGGCAACGGCACGACCAACTTCGCGTTGCCCAACCTGCAGTCGCGCTCGCCCATGCACATCGGCCAGGGGCCTGGCCTGTCGCTGCGCGACATCGGCGAGCAGGGCGGCAGCGAAGGCGTCACGCTGATCTCGGCTCAGATCCCGCAGCACAACCACCTGCTCGGCGCGCAAAGTTCGCGCGCGGACCGCGCGAACGCGGCGGGCGCGTCGCTCGCACAAGGTGCGCAGAGCATCTACATCGGCGGCACCGCCCCGAATGCGCAGCTGTCGCCGCAAAGCACGTCGTTGGCCGGTGGCAACCAGCCGCACAACAACCTGCAGCCCTACCTCGTGATCAATTTCTGCATCGCGATGCAGGGCATCTACCCGTCCCGCTCGTGAATACCATCATGGCGCCATCGCCGCCGGACCTCGCCTTGCGCGACCTGCGTCCCGACGACGATGCGTTCCTCTATCGCGTCTACGCGGGCACGCGCCTGGAGGAACTGGCGCCGCTCGGCTGGGGTGACGCGCAACAGGACGCGTTCCTGCGCATGCAGCACGAGGCGCAGCGCACCGACTACTGGCGCAACTACGACACCACGCGCTTCCAGGTCGTCACCTGCGACGGGCGCGACGTCGGGCGCCTGTACGTGGAGCGCCGGCCCGGCGCGCTCGACATCATCGACATCGCCTTGCTGCCGGAGCATCGCGGCCGCGGCATCGGCACGCGCCTGCTCGACGCGCTCGCGCGCGAAGCGGATGCGCACGCGCTCACCATGCGCATCCACGTCGAGCACGCGAATCCGGCGCAGCATCTGTATCTCCGCCACGGCTTCGAGTTCCATGGCGATGCCGGACCGATCTACCGCTTGATGGAACGCCGGCCGCGTGCGCAGCACGCGGAGCGGGCTGCTTGAACAGGGGCAAGCACCTATGAACTTCGCATCGACGCGACTTCGCTTGGGACGGATCGCAACGAGCCTCGTGCTCCTGCTCGGCGCGGGGCCCTTGCTGGCCGGCACCGTCACGACGACCGCGGACTCCGGCGCCGGCAGCCTTCGCAACGTCGTCGCCGCCGGCGGCACGGTCACGTTCGGCGTGACCGGCACGATCACGCTGACCACGGGCCCGATCACGATCCCGACCGGCACCACGATCACCGGCCCCGCTGCGAACCAAGTCACCGTCAGCGGCAACAACAGCAGCCGCATCTTCGCCGTGCTGGCGGGGTCGACGGTGAACGTGTCGGGCCTCACCCTCACGGCGGCGAACGCGGGCGCGGGCGGTCGCGGCGGCGCGATCAACAACCTCGGCTCGCTCGCGCTCGACGGCATGGTCTTCAATGCGAACAACGCCGGCGACGCCGGCGGCGCGATCTACAACGCCGGTTCCCTGACCGTGCGCACGAGCACGCTGAGCGGCAATGCGGTCACCGATGCCGGGTGTGCGGGTGGCGGCGCGATCCGTAGCGAAACCGCCGGTTCGACCCTGGTGATTTCGAACAGCACGATCACCTCGAACACCGCGAATGCATGCAGCGGTGGCGGCGTGAGCTTCAACGAAGGCACGGCGTCGATCACGTCCAGCACGATCAGCGCGAACAGCGCCGGCGAAAGCGGCGGCAACCTCTACAAGGGCAGCGCCAGCGCGGCCCTAACCCTCACTGCGAGCGTGATCGGCGGCGGCGTCACCGGCGGCGGTACGCCGGTCAATCCGGACGTGCACGGTGCGTTCGGCGGCGGCCTGACTTCGGGCGGCCGCAACCTCGTGCAGGCGCGTGGCGACGGCATCGGCTACGTCGCGAGCGATCTCGCGGACGGAACCAATCCGCTGCTCGGCGCACTCGCGAACAACGGCGGCGCGACGCCGACGCGACTGCCGCAACTGGCCAGTCCCTTGCTCGAGCAGAGCGGCACGCCGTGCACGGCGACCGACCAGCGCGGTTTCACGCGCCCACAAGGCAACAACTGCGACATCGGCGCGGTCGAATACCGCCAGTTTCCGTTGACCGTGAACGTCAACGGTAGCGGCAGCGTGTCGGCGGGTGCGACACCGGTGCCGACGATCGGCAGCATCAGCAACTGCACCGGCACGTGCATCGCCTACTACGACGGCGAGCTGCAGCCGACCGTGACGCTCACCGCGACGCCGAACGCGAACCAGATGTTCAGCGGCTGGACCGGCGCCTGCGTCGGCGGCTCAAATCCGGTCACGACCGTCGCGATGACGAGCGCGCGCACCTGCGTCGCCACGTTCGTGCCGGCGACGTTCGTCGTGACGCCGAGCGTCGGCACCGGCAATGGCGCGATCTCGCCGTCGACGCCGCAGACGGTGAACAGCGGTGCGACGACGAGCTTCACGCTGACCCCGGCGGCGAACTACCACATCACCGGCGTCGGCGGCACCTGCGGCGGCAACCTCGCCGGCAATACCTACACGACGAACGCGATCGTCGCGAACTGCACGGTCGTCGCGAACTTCGCGATCGACACGCACATGGTCACGCCGAGCGTTTCCGGTGGCAACGGCACGATCAATCCGTCGGTGCCGGTCGCGGTCAACCATGGCTCGACGACGAGCTTCACGCTGGCGCCGAATGCGAACTATCACGTCGCGAGCGTCGGCGGAACCTGCGGCGGCAACCTCGCCGGCAACGTCTACACGACCAATGCGATCGTCGCCGACTGCACGGTGATCGCGAGCTTCGCGATCGACACGCGCACGGTCACGCCGAGCGTGAACGGCGGCAACGGTGCGATCGCGCCGTCGACGCCGCAGACGGTCAACCACGGTGCGACGACGAGCTTCACGCTGACGCCGAACGCGAACTACCACGTCGGCAGCGTGACCGGCACCTGCGGCGGCAACCTCGCCGGCAACGTCTACACGACCAACGCGGTGAACGCGGACTGCACGGTCATCGCCAACTTCGCGATCGACACGCACACGGTGACGCCGAGCGTGACGGGCGGCAATGGCGCTATCGCGCCGTCGACGCCGCAGACGGTCAACCACGGCGCGACGACGAGTTTCACGCTGACGCCGGCCGCGAACTACCACGTCGGCAGCGTGACCGGCACCTGCGGCGGCAATCTCGCCGGCAACGTCTATACGACCAATGCAATCGTCGCCGACTGCACCGTGATCGCGAGCTTCGCGATCGACACGCACACGGTCACGCCGAGCGTGAACGGCGGCAACGGTGCGATCGCGCCGTCGACGCCGCAGACGGTCAACCACGGTGCGACGACGAGTTTCACGCTCACGCCGGCGGCGAACTACCACATCGGCACGGTCACCGGTACCTGCGGCGGCAACCTCGCCGGCAACGTCTACACGACGAATGCCGTCACCGCCGATTGCACCGTGATCGCGAGCTTCGCGATCGACACGCACGTGGTGACGCCGAGCGTGAACGGCGCCAATGGCGCGATCGCGCCGTCGACACCGCAGACGGTGAACCACGGTGCGACGACGAGCTTCACGCTGACGCCGGCGGCGAACTACCACATCGGCACGGTCACCGGTACCTGCGGCGGCAACCTCGCCGGCAACGTCTACACCACCAACGCCGTTACCGCCGACTGCTCGGTCATCGCAAGCTTCACGATCGACACGCACACGGTGACGCCGAGCGTGAACGGCGGCAACGGCGCGATCGCGCCGTCGACGCCGCAGACGGTCAATCACGGCGCGACGACGAGCTTCACGCTGACGCCGGCCGCGAACTACCACATCGGCACGGTGACCGGCACCTGCGGCGGCAACCTCGCCGGCAACGTCTACACCACCAACGCCGTGACTGCCGACTGCACGGTCGTCGCGAGCTTCGCGATCGACACGCACGTGGTGACACCGAGCGTGAACGGCGGCAACGGTGCGATCGCGCCGTCGACGCCGCAGACGGTCGACCACGGTGCGACGACGAGCTTCACGCTGACGCCGGCTGCGAACTACCACGTCGGTAGCGTGACCGGCACCTGCGGGGGCAATCTCGCCGGCAACGTCTACACGACGAACGCCGTCACCGCCGACTGCACCGTGATCGCGAGCTTCGCGATCGACACGCACATGGTGACGCCGAGCGTCGGCACCGGCAACGGCACGATCAGCCCGTCGACGCCGCAGAGCATCGATCACGGCGCGACGACGACGTTCACGCTCACGCCGGCATCGAGTTACCACATCGTCGGCGTCGCCGGCACCTGCGGCGGCAACCTCGCTGGCAACGCCTACACGACGAACGCCGTCACGGCCGACTGCACGGTGGTCGCGAACTTCGCGATCGATACGCACACGATCGGCGGCAGCGTCAGCGGCCTCGTCGGCTCCGGCCTCGCGTTGCGCCTCAACGGCGCGAACGACCTGCCGATCGCGGCGAACGGTCCGTTCGTGTTCACCCAGCCGCTCGACGACCTCAGTGCATACGCGGTCACGGTCTCGCAGCAGCCGACCGGGCCGACCCAGGTGTGCACGGTCGCCAACGGCAGCGGCACGCTCGCGGGCGCGGACGTCACGAACGTCGCCGTGACCTGCGCGCCGCCGGTTCCGCATCTCGTCGTGAGCGTCACCGACAATCGTGACTACGTGCGTTACGGCATGCTGCTCACCTATCTCGTGCGCGTCACCAACGACGGCGAGGGAATGGCCACCGGCGTGAGCGTCGCGAACACCTCGCCGCCGCAGATCGACACGGTGTCGACGTCGTGGGCTTGCCACGGTGCCGGTGGTGGTGCGGTCTGCCAGGCGAGCGGGTCCGGTGCGCTGAACGACACCGGCGTCGCCTTGCCGCCGGGCCGCACGCTGACCTGGGTCGTCACTGCGCCGGTGCGCGTCGACGCACCGACGGGCCTGATCGATTACACGGTCAACGTCGGCGGTCCGTCGCCGGCGAGCGCGACCGATCACGACACGATCGTGATCTTCCGCACCGGCATGGACGTGCCTTACGGCGACGGCGCCGAAACCGGCGCCGCCGACGACAGCACGCTCGCCTGCGCACCCGCGGCCGACGAAGTGCAGCACTTCGACCTCGGCACGACGCGCATGTTCGAACTGCCGCACACGCCGCCCACGGCGGCCGTCGAGACCGTGCTCGTCGCGCGTGGCGAGGCGGCGACGGGCTTCCGCATCGACCGCCTCAACATCGACGCGACGCCGTCGATACGCCTGGTGGCGGTCGATCGGAATGGCGCCGAACGCGCGACCGCGTGGGCACCGACGCGCGCGGGTGCTTCGCTCGCGCTCGGCATCGCGACCACGGGGGATCATTCCGTGTTGCTGCTCGAAGGCGCGCAGCTTTCGCTCGAACTCGCGTTGCCGGACGGCGTGTCGCCCGCGATCGTCGCGCAGACCTCGCCGCGCACCTGCGGCGAGTAACGAGGTTTCGCGGGCCGTTGGAGCGTGCGCTCCACCGGCCCGCGACGGCGCGGCGACCGCCGCGCCATCGGCGCAGGGTCACTCGTCGGTGCCGGCGGGCATCGCGCCGAGTTTCACCGCGCGCTGCAGGGTCTCGCCGTTGCGCACGAGCGTGAGGGTGACGGTGCGACCGGCGTTGCGCTGGAGCTGCTGCTGGAAGTCGGCGCGATCGGCGACCGCCTTGCCGTTGAGCGCGAGCACGTAGTCGCCGGTGAGCAGGTTCGCGCGCGATGCCGGTGTGCCGCCGACGACCGCGCCGATCGCGACGCCTCCCTGCGCACCGAGCGTCTCGCGTTCGCGCTCGCGCAGGTCGCGGAACGACGCGCCGAACGGCAGCCGGAAGCGCACGTAGTAGTCGGCGATCCAGGCCGCGTCGACGCCGTCGCGCGGAGGCGCGAGCAGCACGCGCTCGGCGCCGTTCGCGGATGCCTGGCGCAACGCCTCGTCGCGCGCGTCGCCTTCGCGATCGCGGCCGATCCGTTCGACCGGGAAGCGACCGCGGCCGATGCGCACGTAACCCTGCGCGGCAAGGCGCGCGTCCTCGCCGTCGCGCGCCGGCTGGATCGTCGCCGCCTCGGGCGGCGCGACCGCGCGCATGCGCGCGACCGTCTGCGCATCGCGGCCGGGCGCGGGTTCGTAGCTGATCCCGGCGCGACGTGCCTCGCCATCGGGCGAGCCGGGCGGACCGTGCGAAGGTGCGACCGCGCAGCCGGCGAGGGCGAGCGCGGCGAACAGGGCGAGGCGACGGAGCATGGCGACGTCCGCTGGCAGGGGAACCCTGATTCTCGCCCTGTGCCACCGCGGGTCAAGCCGACGCGTGTACGCGCGTTTGCTACGATTCATGCAACGTGCCGACGGAATCGTGCCCGTGTCCATGCTGCGCATCTATTTCCGCGTCATCGCGCTGCTCGCGCCCGAGAAATGGCTCGCGACGACGCTCGCGCTCGCCAATCTCGCCCTCGCCGGCGTGTATTTCCTCGAGCCGTGGCTGTTCGGCAAGGTCGTCGATGCGCTCGCCGCACCCGAGAAGCAAGGCGCCTGGCGCTTGATCTGGGCATGGGCCGGCGTCGGCCTCGGCGGTGTCGTCGCGAGCGTGTGGGTCTCGCTGTATGCCGACCGCCTGGCGCACCGGCGGCGCCAGGCGGCGATCGCGAGCTTCTTCGAGCACGCGATCGCGCTGCCGCTCTCGTTCCACGGCCAGCACCACACGGGACGCCTGCTGCGCATCATGCACGGCGGTAGCGCGAACCTGTTCGGCCTCTGGCTCGGCTTCTTCCGCGAGCACCTCGCGACCCTGCTGTCGATCGTCGTGATGGTGCCGCTCGCGTTGCGCATCAACTGGAAGCTCGCGCTGCTGATGATCATGCTCATGGTCAGCTTCGCGGTGTTCAACGCGATCGCGATGCGCAAGACGCACAAGGCGCAGGGCGAGGTCGAGGAACTGCACCACGAGATCTCCGAGCGCGCCGGCGACGTGTTCGGCAACGTACTCGTCGTGCAGAGCTTCGTGCGCCTGACCGCCGAGGTCGCCGCGATCCGCGACATGATGAGGCGCGCACTCGCGGCACAGTATCCCGTGCTGCGCGGCTGGGCCTGGCTGTCGGTCGCGAACCGCGCCGCGAGCACGCTCACGATCGTCGCGATCTTCACGCTCGGCACTTCGCTCAACCTCAAGGGCGAAGTGACGGTCGGCGCGATCGTCAGCTTCGTCGGTTTCGCGATGATGCTGATCGGTCGGCTCGAGCAGTTCGCCGGATTCGTATCCGGGCTTTTCTTCCAGACCCACTCGCTCGGCGATTTCTTCGCCGTGCTCGACACGCCGGCGACGCTGCAGGAGCAGCCGGGCGTGCCGGACCTGCCGCGGGTGCGCGGCGAAGTCGCGTTCGAGAACGTGTCGTTCGGCTACGACGCGTCGCATCCGGCCCTCAGGAACCTCTCGTTCCGCGTGCGTGCGGGCGGTACCGTCGCGCTGGTCGGCCCGACCGGTGCCGGCAAGACCACCGCGCTCAGCCTGCTGTACCGCGCCTACGATCCGAGCGAAGGCCGCATCACGATCGACGGCATCGACATCCGCACGGTGAGCCTGCACTCGCTGCGCCACGCGATCGCGGTCGTGTTCCAGGATCCGGGCCTGCTCTACCGCTCGATCGCCGACAACCTGCGCGTCGGCGACCCCGACGCAACGGAGGAGGAGATCGAAGCGGCCGCGCGCGCGGCCGAGGCGCACGACTTCATCGTCGTCAAGCCGGAAGGCTACGCGACCCTCGTCGCCGAGCGTGGCCGCTCGCTGTCGGGCGGCGAGCGCCAGCGCCTGTCGATCGCGCGCGCGATGCTCAAGGACGCACCGGTCCTCATCCTCGACGAGGCGACGAGCGCGCTCGACAACGCGACCGAAGCGCGCATCCAGCGCGCACTCGGCACGCTCACGCGCAACCGCACGACGTTCGTGATCGCGCACCGGCTCACGACCGTGCGCAACGCGGACATCATCCTGGTCCTCAAGAACGGCGAACTCGTCGAACAGGGCCGCTACGACGAACTCGTCGCGCTCGGCGGCCTGTTCGCCGAACTCGACGGCCAGGGCCAGTTCGTCGCCGATGCGGAAGACACGCCGATCTTCGCCGAGGACGAAGGCGGATGACGGTCAGTCCCCGCGCGCGGCGAGCAGTGCGCGCAGGCGGTCGACCTGTGCACCGTACAGGTGCGCGCGCGCGGTGTTCGGGCGCAACGGCTCGCGTACCTGGTCGGCGCTGAGCGTGCGCACGCTCAGCGCCGACTCGTGGAAGCGCAGGCTGCGCTCGTCGAACGGCAACGCGCAGAATTCGAGCAGACGGCGGATCTGCGGTTCCGGCTCCGCGGTGAGGCGCTCGTGCGATACCTCGAGTACCGCGTCGCCGTGTCGGGCGCGCCAGTGGCGCATCGCCTCGTCGTAGTCGTGCCAGAAGCGCGCGAGGTCCTCGATGTCGTAGGTGAAGCCGAGCTCGCGCGCGAACATCTGCCGGTAGCAGGCGAGGCACGTCTCGAGCGGGTCGCGCCGGCAGTCGACGAAGCGTGCACCCGGCAGCATGCGCTGCAAGGCACCGAGGTAGATCCAGTTCAGCAGGCCCTTGTCGGTGAACACGCGCCGTCCACCGCGCTGCGCGTCGATGCGCTCGAGGTAGCTGCGGCCGAGGCGGGCCCAGTCGTCGTCGCTCGCTTCGGCGACCCAACCCGGGAAATCGCGCTCGCGCCGCTCCGATTCCTCGCGGATGATCGTCGGCACGTCGAGTCGCTCGCCGCCCGCGGCCACGTCCGGGTGCGCGGCGAGGATCTGTTCGACGATCGACGAACCCGTGCGCGGCAGGCCGACGATGAACACGAGGCCCGTACCGCGCTGGTCGTCGTCGCGCGCAGGCAGCGTCTCGAATGCGGCGGTCGTCGCGCGCACGTGCTGCGACATCCTCGCGCCGTCCCAGTGCTGGCGCCGGCGCCAGGTCGTGTTCGCCGCGACCAGCACGGGCCACGCATCCGCGTGCCGGTCGCTCGCCTCGTAGGCGCGCGCGAGCGCGAAGCCGATCGAAGCGCGCGCGTGGTCGGGCAGGTCGGTGCGCGCGTGCAGGCGTTCGATCGCCGCGACGTCGCGCGCGTCGAACGGCGGTTCGCGCAGGTTGGACAGGCCGTACCACGCAGCCACCGTGTCCGGCGCGTCGGCGAGTACGCGGCGATATTCTGCCACCGCGTCGTCGGTCCGGCCGAGCATGAAATGCATGCGTGCGAGGGCGAGCCGCGCGGGTACGGACGTCGGCTCGCGCTCCAGCAGTTCGCCGAGCACCCTGGACGCGGCCTCGGCGTCGTTCATGCGCTCGAGCATCTGCGCGAGTGCGAGTGCATGCGCGGGTTGCGTGGGCTCCAGCGCGACGCAGCGGCGCAGCAGGTCGGCCGCCTCGTCGAGCAGGTTCCGTTCGGCCAGGGCGTGGGCGAGGTTGCCGAGCACGAGCATGTCGTCCGGACGCGCCGCCACGGCTTCGCGGAGCAGGGCGACCGCGTCGTCGGCGCGGCCCTGCAGTCGCGCGATCGCCGCGAACAGGCGCAGCGACTCCGGATGCTTCGGCGCGAGCGCGCGCAGCGCGGTCGCGCGCTGCAGGGTCGTCGCCGCGTCGCGTCGTTGCAGCGCCGCGGTCGCCTCCTGCAGCAGCTGGCGTGCCATTCCGGAAAGGCCGTCGAGTCGATCGATCATGTGCGGGCCGTGCGGGGAAACGCCCATTAGACCATGCCCCGGGCGGCCGGGCGTGGGCATGACTTCCGGCCCGTCTGCTAGTGCGAAGTAAACACTATAGTCCACCTGAGCCTATGCAGACATGAAGGGCATGGCATGGTCGCCACCGAAACCCACCTGTGGAAGTTCCACAAGGAGCTGAGCGCCGGCATCGTTTCGCTCGTGCTGCTCGCGGTGCTCGCGCGCGCACGGTCGCCGATGTACGGCTACCAGATCGCCAAGCAGCTCGATGAGACCGGCGAGGGCGTGCTCAGCGGCAAGCAGAGCGCGCTGTACCCGGTGCTGCGCAACCTCGATTCGGCCGGCCTGCTCGCGAGCGAGGTCGAGCCGTCGGTCGCGGGCCCGCCGCGCCGCTACTACCGCATCACCCCGCTCGGGCGCCGCGTCCTCGATGAATGGAGCTACGCCTGGACCGCGACCCGCGATTTCGTCGACACCGTGCTGGAGGGCACATGAGCACGCCACGTACGATCAGGGAATACCTCGACCAGCTGCGCGCCGCGCTCGGCGGCGCCGACCCGGCATTGATCCAGGACGCGCTCTACGACGCCGAGGACCACCTGCGCGCCGAGCTCGCCGAGAACCCGGGCAAGTCCGAAGCGGACGTGCTCGCGAAGATTGCCAACAGCTATGGTGCGCCGGAAGAGGTCGCCGCGATCTACGTCGACAAGGAGCAGGTGGTGCAGCAGGCGCTGCGCCCGCCGCCGCCGCCGCCGCGGCGTAGCGCGATCGGCCGCTTCTTCGGCGTCGCCGGCGATCCGCGCGCGTACGCCGCACTGTTCTACATGTTGCTGTCGCTCGCGACCGGCATTTTCTACTTCACCTGGGCGGTGACCGGCCTGTCGCTCTCGCTCGGCCTGTCGATCCTCATCTTCGGCATCGCGTTCGCAGTACTGTTCTTCGGTACCGTGCGCGTGCTCGCGCTCGTCGAGGGACGCATCATCGAGGTCATGCTCGGCGAGCGCATGCCACGGCGGCCGCCGTACACCGACCGCGAGCTGTCCTGGCGCGCGCGCATCACCGCGATGTTCACCGATCCGCGCACGTGGTCGACGCTGCTGTACATGGTGCTCATGCTGCCGCTCGGCATCCTCTACTTCACGCTCGCGGTGGTCGGCATCACGTTGTCGATCGGCATGATCGCCGGGCCGTTCGCGCTCGTGCTGGCGCAGTTCGGCGTCATCGAGGGCGGCATCTACCTCGACGGCCAGTCGGTCGTGCCGCCGCTCGTGATCATGCCGCTCGCGCTGCTGCTCGGGATCGTGCTGCCGTTCGCGGTGCTCCACCTCGCGCGCGGCGTCGGCCACCTGCAGGGCGCGCTCGCCAAGCACCTGCTCGTGAAGTCGGCGTCGGGCTAGCGGGCGGTCACGGTCGATCGCGGCCACGCGACCGCTCAGGCGACGGCGGTGCCGAGGATCACGTCGCGCGTGCGCAGGTGGTTCAGGATCGCCGCACCGGACGCCAGCAGCGCCGGATCGCCCGCGCGGCCCAGTTCGGCGAGCAGGTCGTCGATGCAGCCGGCGCCCGTGCGGTGCCGGTTCGCGCCGAGGCGCTCGACCAGCATCGCCGAGAGCGCGTCGATCTCGATGAAGCGCACCTCGTCGTCGCGGTCGCGCACGAGCAGCAGCAGCACCGGTTGCGGTGCGGGTTCGTCGGGGATGAAGTCGGGCCCGATGCGGTGCACCGGCCAGCGGTAGGCGAGCAGGCGCGCGACCGGCGACAGAACGGGCACGCCGGCGAGCACGTCGCCGGCGCGGTCGCAACCGGGCGCGTTCACGTCGGCTTCGTCGAGGCTGAGCGCGAGTTCGCTCCATTCGTAGTGCGCAAGTTCGACCAGGAACGGCGGATCGCCCGCACCGGCGTCGGCGCGTGCTTCGAGATGGCGGATGAACTCGCGCGCGATCTCGGTGAACAACGGCGTGCGCGCGCGATGGTCGCGGTAGAACGCGCGCACGCGCGCTTCCCAGGCCGTGTCGTCGTGCAGGCGCCGGATCACCGGGAAGTTCGCCGCGAGCAGGTTCGACACGTTGTTGAAGAACAGTTCCGTGTAGACGGCCATGCGGCGCGGTTCGACGTCGGGCGGTGCCGGCGCGCGCAGCGGATCGCGGATGTGCGCGGCGAACGCGTACTGCGCCGCGCGGGTGGAGCCGGCCTCAGGCGCTGCGCGCATCGCGACTCGCGCTCCCGTGGTCGGCCTGGATCGTGCGGATCGTGTGCACCTCTCCGATCAGTTCGGCGAGCGGCGGGAAGTTGAAGTCGCGTTCGACCAGCGTCGGCCGCACGCCGAAGTTGCGGTACGCGCGCGCGAGCAGCTGCCAGACCGGGTCGATGATCGCCGCGCCGTGCGTATCGACCAGCAGGTCCGGCGCTTCGACGTAGTGGCCGGCGACGTGGATGTAGGCGACGCGTTCGCCGGGCAGGGCGTCGAGGAACGCGCCGGCGTCGTAGCCGTGGTTCACGCTGTTGACGTGGATGTTGTTGACGTCGAGCAGCAGGTCGCAGTCGGCCTCGCGCAGCACCGCGTTGACGAAGTCGATCTCCGTCATCGCCTGCGACGGTGCCGCGTAATACGACACGTTCTCGACCGCGATGCGCTGGCCGAGCACGTCCTGCGTCTGGCGGATCCGTGCGGCGACGTGGTGCACGGCCTCGTCGGTGAACGGAATCGGCATGAGGTCGTACAGGTGGCCGTCGTCGGAGCAGTACGACAGATGTTCGGAATAGACCCCGATGCCGTGCGCATCGAGCAGGCGGCGGATGCGTGCGAGCAGCGTTTCGTCGAGCGGCTCGGGTCCGCCGAGCGAGAGCGACAGGCCGTGGCAGACGAACGCATGGCGTTCGGTCAGCTCGCGCAGGCTGCGGCCGAGCTTGCCGCCGACGCCGATCCAGTTCTCCGGTGCGATCTCGAAGAAATCGATCGCGCGCGGCTCCGCCTCGGCGGCGGTCGCGAGGTGTTCCTGCAGCGGGCCCAACAGGGCCCGCCGCAGGCCGAGTCCTGCACCGTGCAGCGCGGGACTACGGATGGGCATCTCAGCGGGCGCCGCCGCAGCTGCCCTCGGCGTCCTTGTGGCCGCCACACGAACCCTCGGCGGACTTCTTCTTGTCGCCGCCGCAGGAACCTTCCGCCTTCTTCTTGTCGCCGCCGCACGAACCTTCGGCCTTCTTCTTGTCGCCGCCGCAGGACGCTTCCTTGCCCTTCTTGTTCATCGCGGCATGGTGCGCGTCCATTTCCGCCTTGTCGACGAAACCGTCGCCGTTCGTATCGACGTCCTTGAAGTGCTTCTCGAGGTCGGCCATCTTCGCCGCCTTCGCTTCTTCCATCGACACCTTGCCGTCCTTGTTGGTGTCCATCTTCTCGACGCCGCACTTGCCTTCGCCGCACTTGCCTTCGCCGGCGGCCGCGAGCATGTAGCCCGTCGCAAGGTCGCTGGCCTGGAACGCCGGGCTGGCCGCGGCGAGCTGGCTCAGCGAAAGCGAACCGATGAACGCTGCGCCGATCGCGACGCTGAGGGTGTTGCCGATCTTGCTGGACATTCGAGTGATCTCCGTATGGATGATGGGGCGCATGCCCCTGGTTTGCGCCGAGCGTCCGGCGACTGGCCTCTCTACGTTAATCGCGTTCGCGTTAACGCGGCGTATTCGACCCGCAACGGTCGCTCCCGATGTCACGCTTCGCCGCTGCGGGCGAACGCTTCGTCGATTGCTGCGCTGCAATGTGCCGGTACGCCGATCAAGACCGCGATCGCGGGCGTTTCCTTGCACGACGCCGGCAACGATGCAGCGCAGCACCATCGCCACCGGGTCGCCGCGACAGACCGGGCGTGGTGGCCACTTCTTTCGTCGGCCCACCCAACCATTCGTCAGCGCAACACGCGCACCTGCAATTGCGCCCAGGCGCCACTGTCGGCGAGCGCAGTGATCGTTTGCGGCCCGGTGTGCTCGAACGCATGTTCGAACGCGGCGCCGCCGCGGGTGCTGCCGGCAAGGCGGCCGTTGACGAGCCACTGCACGTCGCCGGCCGCGCCGAGTGCGCGCAGGTGCAGGGTCGCCGGCGTGCTGCTGTTCGGCGCGCGGGCGATCGCCGCGTCCGCGCCGATGCCGTCGATGCGCAGCGGCAAGGTCGCGGCGAGGCCGTCCTCGGCGCAGCCGCGCGCGAGGCCCGGCAGGCTCGCGCGCCGACGCAGGTCGCGCGACAGCCATGGATAGACGAGGGCGGGCCAGCGCGCGACGTCGACCTCGCGCGCGCGCCTGCGCTCGCAGCCGGCGCTGAGGCGTTCGCCGGTCGCGGCGTCGACGCGCACATGCAGCAGGCCGGCGCTCCAGCTCGTCGCATCACGCTCGGCCAGCGTCGGCGGGATCACCCCGTCGAGCACCCACGCGGTGTGCTTCTGGTGGCACAGCTCGGGATGCGCCGGGTCGTAGGCGAGACCGAGCGGCCAGCACACCTCGCGCTCGCTCACGCCCGGCGGCGGCGGCGACGGTGCCGCAGCGACCGCACTGCGCGGCAGGCTGTCGACGATCTGGAACATCAGCGGCAGCGCGGTGACCGCGCCGTACTGGCCCGGCAGCGGCGTGCCGTCGGGGCGGCCGATCCACACCGCGATCGTGTAGGTGCGCGTAGCACCTACCGCCCAGGCGTCACGGAAGCCGTAGCTCGTGCCGGTCTTCCAGGCGACGCGTGGACGCGAGCCGGGATCGAACGTGCCCGGGGCGTAGCCGGGACGCGGATTCGCCTCGAGGATGTCGCGCACGATCCACGCCGCGCCGTCGGACAGGATGCGTCGATCGATCGTCGCGTCGTCGCGGGCGTAGCGCACGCGACCGGCGACGCCGCCGCGATTGAGCGCGGTGTATGCGCCGACGAGGTCCTCCATGCGCACGCCCGCACCGCCGAGGATCACCGACAGGTTCGGCGCGGCACCGCGCGGCAGGCGCAGGTCGAGTCCGGCGTTGGCGAGGCGCGCGGCGAAGCGGATCGGACCGATGCGGTCGACGAGGTCGACCGCAGGCACGTTGAGCGACAGGCGCAGCGCTTCGGCGGCGCCGATCGGGCCGTTGTAGGCGAGATCGAAATTGCCGGGGCGATAGCCGCCGAACGACTGCGGCGCGTCGACGAGCAGGCTCTCCGAATCGATGAGGCCGTCGTCGAGCGCGAGTCCGTAGAGGAACGGCTTCAGGGTCGAACCGGGCGAACGCCATGCACGCACCATGTCGACGTGGCCGAGCCGCTGTTCGTCACCGAACTCCGCCGAGCCGACGTACGCACGCGCCCCGAGCGTCGCATTGTCGACGACGAGCAGCGCAGCCGAAGTGCGCTCGGGCAGGCGTCCGAGGTAGTCGCTCACGCGCGCTTCGAGCGCATGCTGCAGCTCCGCGTCGATCGTCGTCGCGATGCGCCGTTCGCCCGGTCGTTCCGCATGCAGGCGTTCGGCGAGCAGCGCTGCGCTCAGCGGTGGCTGCAGCGCGCGCGCAGCGACCGACTCGACGCGCGCGTCGTGTACTTCGGCGGGCGTCCACACGCCGAGGTCGGCCATCCGCGCGAGCACCTTGTCGCGCGCGACGCGCGCGGCATCCGCGTTGCGGTCCGGGCGCAGCCGGCTCGGCATCTGCGGCAGCACGGCGAGCAACGCGGCTTCCGCGCGCGAGAGGCGCGAGGCGGGTTTGCCGAGGTAGGCCCACGATGCCGCCTCGACGCCTTCGATGGTGCCCCCGAACGGCGCGCGCTCGAGGTAGAGCGCGAGGATCTCGCGCTTGGACAGGTGCGCCTCGAGCTGCAGCGCGCGCGCGATCTGGCGCAACTTGCCGAGCGCGCTGTGCGGCATGCCGTCGAGGATGCGCGCGACCTGCATCGTCAACGTCGAGCCTCCGGAAACCAGCCGGCCGTGCACGATCCACTGCGCGAATGCACGCGCGAGCGCGAACGGATTCACGCCCGGATGGCGCCAGAACCAGCGGTCCTCATAGGTGAGCAGCGCCTCGACGTAGAGCGGCGACACGTCTTCGACCGCGACCGGATAGCGCCAGACGCCGTCGCGGTCGGGAAACGCACGCAGCGGCGTGCCGTCGCGCGCGAGCACCACCGTGCTGCCGCCCAACCCGTCGGGCAGCGGCAGCGGGAACAGGCGGTCGAGCAGGAACACCAGCGTTGCGACCAGCACGACGCATGCCGTGGCGTGGCGCAGGCGCCGTCGCCAGCGGCGGGGTGACGCAGGAGAGGGCGCGGTGCGCGTTCGCATGCGTCAGCGCGTGTGGGCGAGCAGCATGGCGATGACGAGGCAGGCGCCGACGTACGCGGCGAGGCCCGGCAGCGCATGCAGCGCCCGCTCGCGCCCGCCGCTGTCCGCCAGCAATCGCGCCGCCGCGACGCCCGCCGCGGTGTAGCCGATGAGTCCGAAGCGTGTTTCCGCTGCAGCGAAGGCGACCGATGCCGTCGACAGGGAGACCAGCGCGAACAGCATGACCATCGTCGGTCGCTCTTCCGGACGCGACCGGACGCCGCCGAAATAGGACAACGCGAGGAACACCAGCGTGGCGGAAAACGCGAGCACCGCCAGCGAGGGTTCGGCCTCCGCACGCCGGGGATACGTGCGCCACCCCCAGGGGTGCAGCGTGATCCACGCATGCGTGAGCGCGAGCACGGGGCCGTCCGGAATCGTTTCGACGTAGAACGCGAGCGTCTTGCGATCGTTCGACAGTGCCCGATAGGGAGTGGCGTAGTCGACGGCCGAATGGTCGTCTTCGATGACGGTGTCGCGCCGGTAGTCGTCGACGCCGAAGATCCACTGGCGCGCGTAGGAAGCGTCGTTCGGATAGGGGGCCCAACTGTGGAATCGCGCGTGCGAGATGACGAGCTGCGGACCCAGCAGCGCGGCCAGGGCGAGCACGGCAGCGGCGATCGACAAGGATCCGGACGGCGCGCCGGGTGTCCGCCAGCGAAGACCTTCCCAGCGCAAGCAGGCGAGCAGGTACGCCGCGCAGGCGATGATCAGCCACGCCATCGGCAGGCGGATCAGGAACGCGACGCCGCCGCACACGATCGCGAGGGCGCAGCGGCGCGCGAGCGTGGTCCGCGTCGCCAGTAGCAACACGAGCATCGGCAGCACCAGCAGGGCGATCACCGCTTCCTGCATCGGCAGCGGCACCTGGTGCAGGACGAGCGGATTGAAGAATACCGGCAGTGCGATCGTCACGGCGTCGCGCCAGCCGGCGCGACGCACGACGCGCAGCGTCGTCGCGAAGGAACAGAGCGAGTATGCGCAACATAACGACACGCGCATCCACGTCGTTGCGTCCACGCTCGGGAACCACTGTGCGGGCCAGCGCAGGGCGCCGAGGACGAACGGTACGAAGTAGCTGCGGTAGCCGCTGTAGATGTCCGTGTACATCAGGCCTTGCGTGAACAACCGCGATGCGACGTCATCGTAGTAGGACGCATCGCAGCAGAAGCCCATCGAATGGACGAGCCACAACAGGAACGCGAGCTGCGCCACATGCATCGCCAGCAGGACGGTGACCGGCCTGCGCGCCGCCACGGCCGATACCGCTCGCACGGCGGCGGGCGCACCCGCGCCCGCCGCCGCAGCCGCAGCCGCGTCCCTCATGTTCAAGGTTCGACGACTCTCACCGATGCCGGGGTGCTCTTGCCGATGCCGCGCACTTGCGGCATGTACATGTCCTCGACCAGTGGCGGCGGTACCTGGAACGTGCCCGGCGTCACCGCGCGCACGAGGTAGAAGACGTGCGCGGTCTGGCCCTTGCCGAGGTTGAGCGCGGCGACGTAGCGGTCGTCGCGGAACTCCTCGTGGCGCACTTCGGCCGCCTGCGCTCGATCGGTGATCGTGATGCCGTCGACGACGACGTCGGCCCATTGCTTGGCGTCGGTGAGGTTGAAATTCTCGATCTCGAGGCCACCCGGCAGCAGGTCGACCAGCAGCGCGTCTGGCATCGCCTCGCGCGCCTCGAGCTTGAGGCCGACGATGAGGCTGTCGCCTTCCTTGAGCGGGCCCGGTTCCCACGGCTTGCCGTCGAGCGTGTAGAACTGGCGCTGGATCCACACGTAGTGGTCGTCCGGCGCGGGTGCGGTCTTCGGGATGCCGGCGATGTCGGTGCTCACGTACAGCGGCAGGTCGCCCTGCGGCGTGAAGCGCACGCCCGCGGCGAGGTCGGTACCGGCGAACGTGCGGCTCCACAGGCGGTCCGGGCTGATCTCGCTCGTGTTCGCGCCGATCGCGAGCGAACCCGACACGACCTTGTCGCCGTCCTTGATCAGCGTCTTGCCGAGGCGCGCGATCGCGATCTGCTCCTGCGTGCTGAGCCAGAGCCAGCGGTAGCCGTATTTGCGCTGCTGGTCGCTCGCCTGGTGTTCCTCGTTGCCGAGCGAACGCGCGATGTCGAACACGCGGCCGTCGTATTCCGGCTTGGACAGGCCGTAGCGGTGCGCGAGCGCGAGCATGAGCGAGGTGTCGCGCAGGTTCGAGCCGTAGTCGCCGAGGTACCACGGGCGCTCGACCTTCATCGCGAACGCGTCGGCGATCGCCTTCTGCGCACGCGGCTCGTCGCCCATGAGCTTGAGCGCGATCGCGAGGTGCACGAGCGGCAGCGCGGTGACCGACTTGCCCTTGTCGTTGTCGTACAACGCGCGCAACGTGCCGAGCGGCGCGCGGTTCACGCGCGCGAGCACGTAGCCCGAGTACGCCTCGTTGGCGAAGCGCAAGTGGTCGCTGTGCTCGTAGCCGTAGAACGGGTGGCCGCCCGAGAGCAGGTCGTCGTTGAGGCGCTTGAGCGCCTTCTGCAGCATCTCGTCGGGAACGAGGAAGCCGTCGTCGCGCGCGTCCTCGAGGAACTCGACCACGTACGGCGTGATGTACTCGTTGACGTAGCTGTCGCCGCCCCACATCGAGAAGTGGCCCGACGGGATCTGCATCGAGGCGATGCGGCCGATCGCACCGTCGACGCGCTCCTTGCGCTGCTCGGCGGGCAGGCCGTCGGTGTGCAGGTTCTCGGCGGTCTTGTCGTCGAGCAGCAACGCGCCGTACCCCTTGCTGGTGGTCTGCTCGATGCAGCCGTACGGATACTTGAGGAGGTCCTGCAGCGCCGAGGCGAACGGCAGCGGCGGCAGGCTCGACACGGTCAGGCGCGCGGCGACCGAATCGGCGAGCAGGCCGTCGATCGCGTCACCGCCGAGCGTGACCGGGGCGAGCGCGTCGAGTGAACGCGCGCTCGAGCGCATCACGCTCGGCCACGCCGCGCGCACGACCATCTCGAAGTGGCGGTCGATCTTCAGTTCGCCGCTCGACGCCTGCACGGCGATCTTGCCGACGCCGTAGCCGTCGAGCGCGCTGAGCGGGAAATTGAGCGTGGTCTTGGCGCCGTCGGCGAGCTTGACCTTGCGCTCGCCCTTGTCGATCGCGAGCGGCTTCTGCGTCGACACCTTGACCGCGAACTCGCGCTCGCTGCCGGAGAAGTTCTGCAGGTCGAGCGTGAGCGCCGACTTGTCGCCCGGCGCGAGCACGCGCGGCGTCGAGATCTCGGCGACCAAAGGCGCGCGCACGATCGTCTCGGCATCGGCGCCACCGTACTGGTTCTCGCCGAACACCTGCGCCACGACGCGCACCGTGCCGTTGAAGTCGGGCATCTTCAGCGCGACCTTCGCCTCGCCCTTGGCGTCGAGCGCCACGACGCCGGAGAAGAGATCGACGGTCAGCACCTTGGCGGTCGGCCGGCGCGCCTGCGGCAGCGCGCCGAGCGCCATGTCGCCGCCGTAGCGGAGCTTGGCCGTGTTGCCGTCGAAGCTCTCGATCACGCGGCCGTACAGGTCGTACGCGTCGATGCCGAGCGCACGCTGCGCGAAGAACCACGCGTTCGCGTCCGGGCGCGCGAAGCGCGTGATGTTGAGGATGCCGACGTCGACCGCGGAGACGGTCACGTAGGCCTTCTTGCCCGCGAGCGCGGGCGCCTTCACCGCGACCGGCAGGTCGGTCTCGGGCTTCATCTGCTTCGGCGCGTCGACCGCGACGTCGATCTTGCGGTTGGCGCGATCCATCGGCACCCAGGCTTCGCCGACCGCGCGTGCGGGGGTGATCTTGTCGGTCGCCGAACCACCGCGGAACACCAGCGCGGTCACGTAGACGTCGTGGCGCTCGAACTCCTTCGTCACCGGGATCTCGAACACCGCGCCCGGCTGCGCGTCGATGTTCTTCGAATAGATGAGATGGTCCGACTCGACCAGCAGCAGGCCCGGTCCGCCCTGCGGCGGCGTGATCGTGACCTTGAGCGTGTCGCCTTCGTGGTAGTTCGGCTTGTCGAGCGCGAGCTTGACCTTGTCGGGACGCGCTTCCTTGCCGCGGTTGTCGTCGTTCCAGCTCCAGCCCGCGAAGAACGGCAGGCGCGTGGTCAGGCCGGTCGCCGGATCGAGGATCTCGACGCGGTAGTTGCCCCAGTCGACCGGCACGTCGAACTTCGCGACCTTGCCCGCCTCGACGTCGATGTCGCGCTTCTCGCTGTCCTCGTAGCGCTGCACGTATTCGAAGTGCCAGCCGCTGTCCTTGTCGAAGGTCCAGTGGAAATCGCGGTGCTCGCGCACGAGCGTGAGCTTGAGGTGCTGGCCTGCTACGAGGTCGCCCGCCGCGTTGCTGCGGATCAGTTCGAAGCCCGCGCGTCCACGCGCGTCGGAGCCTTCCTTGAGGTCGAACAGCGGGCGCACGCCGACCAGCGCCTCGGCCGGCCATACGGTGCGCTTGAGCGTGCGCGTGACGGTGCGGCCGCCGCTTTCGTAGACGCTGCCCGAGAGCATCGCGGCAATCGGCGTCGCCGGCTTCGCGCCTTCGGGGATCTCGATGTCCTGCTCGAGCTTGCCGTGCTCGTCGAGCGCTTCGTCGACGACGTCCTTCGCTTCCTTGGGCAACTCGACGGTCGGATCGCCGAACCAGAAATCCTTGTGCGCGTCGACCGGATGCTGGTCGGCGGCGACGGTGAGGCGCGCGGTGAAGCGGTTGCCCGCGGCCGGCGCGCCGTAGAGGTAGTCGCCCTCGACCGCGAGCTTGAGCGGCTCGCCGGGTTTGAGCACGGCCTGTTCGCTCGCGAGATCGAGCTTGAGGCGCTCGGGCAGGAATTCCTCGATGCGGAACGTGAGACCCTGCGTGACCTGGCTCGATTTCGGGTCGGTACGGAACTCGACCTGCCAGCGTCCGGTCGGCGCGTCGACCGGGATCTCGCGCGACCATTCGAAGTAGTTGAGGTCCTTCGGTTCGAGCTTCGTCTCGGCGTAGGTGCGGCCGTCCGGCTGCTTGAGCGTGATGAACAGCGGCTGTGGCTTGATCAGGTTGCCGTCGAAGTCGCGCAAGAGCGCCGACAGCGCGATCGTCTCGCCCGGGCGGTACAGGTCGCGGTCGGCCCACGCGAACACGTCGAACCACGCCTGCTTGCGGCCGGCGACCGCGAAGTCGGACAGGTCGAGCGCCGGCTGGTTGAACGGCAGCAGCGAGACGTCGTTGCCGCTCTTCGCGACGAGCACCTGGTCGGCCTTGAGCGTGTAGGCGAGCTGGGCGTTGCCGTTGCCGTCGGTCTTGCCGGCGACGATCGACTCGCCCTTGCCGTCGAGCACGGACAATTCGACGCCCGCGAGCGGCGCGCCGCTCTTCAGCGACGCCGCGTGCACGAACAGTGCTTGCGCGTAAGCGCGCGTGTGCAGGCCGATGTCGCTGACGAAGAAGAAGCTCGTCTCGAACTCCTCGTTGAAGGTGCCGGCGCGCTTCATCACCGCGAAATACAGGCCGGGCTTGGACAGTTCGGAGATCGACTGGATCGGCAGGTAGTTGACCGCGCGCTCGTTGTCCTTGCCGGCGAGCGCGAAGCGGTTCGAGTAGACCGAGTCGGCGATCTGCGTGATCGGCGAGCCCTCGCGGCCCCAGCCGTAGCGCGGATCGAGTTCGTAGGAGCTGCGCTTGCCGTTCTTCTGGTAGGCGGCGAAGAAGTTCGCGACTTCCTCGTCGCGCACGCGCATGAACTCGACGTCGACGTCCTTGACGTTGACCGAGATCACCGGCAGGCCGCGCGTCTCGCGCGCGGGCAGCACGTTGCCCTGCGAGGCGAACGCCGCGTTCGGTTCCATCGGGCCGGTGTAGACGTCCTTGGACAGCTCGCTGCCGAGCGTCTTGCCGTCGGCGGCGGCAAGCTCGCCCTTGATCTTGACCGCGTAGCTCTGGTCGGCCTGGATGAACGGGAAGTGCAGCGTCTTGCCGTCCTCGTCGAGCGACCAGCTGCCCTCCACGGCGGCGCCCTTCGGATCGGTCACGCCGATCAGCGTGTCGAACGCCTGCGTGCCGACCAGCGGCTGGCTGAATTCGAGCGCGAGCGCGAGCTGGCCGTCGTGCTGCTCGGCGCGCGCGGAGGCGAGTGCGAAGCCTTCGGCCTTCGCCGGCTTGGCCGCCTCGGCCGCGATGGGCTTCTTGCCTTGCACTTCCGGCACCTGGTCGGCGGAACGGTTGCAGGCGGCGAGGGTGACGGCGACGAGCAACGCCGTGCCGACGAGTCGCAGGCGCGACGCGGGCGAACGCAGATCCATTGTGGACTCCCCGGGTAGATGGCGCGTGAAGTATACGCGGCCGATTTATGGCGGAAGATTATGGCGGCACCGGGGCGGACGAGGGCGGAACGCGGTCGACGCGGCGCCCGTGCGCGGCAGCGCGCACGCGACGTGTCGCGGTTGGCAGTGCGGCCGTGGACGGCCGCACGGTCGGCCCGCACGCGGCTAGTCGCGGTGCAGCACGCGGCGCGGCGGCGGCGACGCTATGATCGCGGACGCGCCGCCGTTGCGGCGCGGGTCCGGCGCTCGCGCCCGGCCGCGCCGGTTCCACGCATGCCATCGCCGATCACCTACCTCTTCGACGACTTCCGCCTCGACCGCTCCGCGCGCGAACTGCGCCGCGGTGGCGTGCCGGTGACCGTGCCGACGCGGGTATTCGACTGCCTGCTGTACCTGATCGAGAACCGCGAGCGCGCGGTCGGCCGCGACGAGCTCGTCGCGGCGCTGTGGGGCCGCGTCGACGTCTCGGACGCGCAGCTCGGCCAGATCGTGCTGCGCGCGCGCCGCGCGATCGGCGACGACGGCAACGACCAGCACTACATCCGCACGATGCCGAAGTTCGGCTACCGCTGGCTGGCCGAAGTGCGCACGCTGGCGACGCCGGCCGCGGACGGCGCCGACGCGCCGTCGCCCATGCCTGCGACGCCGCCATCGCACGAACCCGAGCCGCGCGAGCAGGCGCCGGTCGAGCCGCCACGCCATGAGGCGCCTCGCAGGCGCTGGTTCGCCGTCGTGGCCGCGCTGCTCGTGTGTGCATTCGGATTCGTCGCCTGGACGCGCTGGCGCTCTCCGCCACCGCCGGCCGAGGCGGCGACGCCGGGCGCGCTCGTGCGTCCGCTCGACGTCACCGCGACGCCGCCGCAGGACTGGTTGCGCCTCGGCGGCATGGACGCGCTCGCGACGCGCCTGCGCGCGGGCGGCCTGCGCGTACCGCCGAGCGAGGCCGTGCTCGCGGCGCTGCACGCGGATGGCGCCGCCGGCGACGACGTGCACCTGCGCGCCGCGACCGGCGTCGACCTGCTCGTCGACGGCGCTGCGACGGTCACGGCGCAAGGGTGGCACGTCGCGCTGCACGCCCGCCCGGCGTACGGCGAACCGATCGCGGTGGAAGCGGACGGACGCGAGGCGCTGTCGACCCTGCGCGCCGCCGGCGACCGCCTGCTCGTGCGCCTCGGCCGCCTCGCACCCGACGAGCCGGGGCCCGACGCGGCGCTCGACGAGACGCTGCAGCGCGCGAACGCGGCGATGCTCGCGAACCAGCTCGAGGTCGCGCGCGCGATCCTGCTGCGCGCGCCGGCGCTCGTGCAGGCGGAACCGCAGCTGCGCTACCGCCTCGCCCAGGTCGATTTCCGCGCCGGCAACCTCGACGCGGTGGCCAAGGCGCTCACCTCGCTGCTCGAGGACGAGCCGGCCGCCAAGGATCCGGCCCTGCGCGCAGGTGCGCTGACCGGACTCGGCACGATCCACCTCAACCGCGGCGACTACGCGCAGTCCGAGCGCGACTTCGCGGCCGCGATCGCCGAAGTCGAAGCCTGGCACCGGCCGCTCGAGCTCGGCCAGGCGTACGGCGGCCGCGGTGCCGCGCGCGCCGCACAGGGCCGCTACGCGGACGCGCTGCAGGATCTCGCGCGCGCGCGGATCGAACTGCAGCAGGCCGGCGATGCGCCGGGGCAGGCGCGCCTCGACATGGTCGCGGGTGAACTCGAGCTGCAACGCGGCCGCATCGACGCGGCACAACCCGCACTCGAGCGCGCCGCCGCCGTGTTCGAGCGCTTCAATGCGGTCAACGAGCAGTTGCACACGCTGTCGATGCTGTTCGCCTGCCGCGAACGCCTGCTCGACCACGCGGGCGCGCTCGTGCTCAGCGACCGCGCCTGGACCTTGCGCGCGCGCGTGCGCGATCCGCAGTTGCGCATGCAGATGCTCGCCGATCGCATCGACGTGCTGTACGCGCTCGGTCGCCTCGCCGAGGCAGGCGTGCTCGTCGGCGAGGCGGCGCAGGAGCCGGCTTCGCGCAATCCCGAATCCGCGCTGCGCATCGCGCGCGTGCGCGCCTCGATGGCGGTCGACGACGGACGCTGGCAGGACGCCGAAGCGATCGCCGCCACCGCGCTCGCGGGCGAGCGCACGCCCGACGTCGCGGCGTTGCGGGCCTGGTTCCATGCGGCGCGCAGCCGCGCGCTCGTCGCGCTCGGTCGCGGCGCGCAAGCGGCATTCGACGCGGAGGCCGTGGCCGGCGACGAGCGCAGCCTCGCCTGGGAGTCGCTCGCGCAGGCGGTGATCGATGCGGCCGCGGGCCGGCGCGAGGCGGCCGATGCTGCGTTCACGCGCGCGCTCGCGCATGCCGACGCCGGCGGCGTCGCCGACGATCTCGTCGCCGCGGTCGATGCGTACGGGCGCTGGCAACTCGCGCTCGGGCGCGATGCCGACGCCCAGGCGACGATCGGCCGCGTGTCGGCGTGGGCCGATCGCGACTACCGCTGCGCGCTGCTGCAGGTCGAGTTGTTCCACCGCCTGCATGCGTCGGCACCGTGGTACGGCGCGCTGGCGCAGGCGGAGCGGCTCGCCGGCGAACGCACGATCCCGACCGCATTGCGTCATCCGCCCGACGCCTGAAGCGCGCGCCGTCGCACGCACGGCGTTCGCTTCGCATTGCGGCCCACCTGCAAGCGGCTGTCCCATCGGGCAAATTTTTTCGTAATGCGAATGCAACGGCTTTCGAGTGTGCGCCCGCGCGCGGCGCGCGATCGTTGCGGCCTTGCTGCCGGCGGGAGCTCCCCGTCGCGATCCGACGCTCGCCGGTGGCTCCTTTGTCGATCCCGGAGGGAATGATGCCGCACCAACCGATCCGCCGCGCCCGTCGCGACGCCGTCGTCCTCGTACTCGCGTTCATCGCCTCGCTGCTCGCTTCGATCGCCACGGCCGCGCCGCCCGATCCCGTGCACGGCGGCGTCGTCGCTGGTGGCGCCGGCTGGACGCAGCAGGCGAAGTTGCTTGCCGACGTCGCCGCGAGCAACGACTACGCCGGCCGCGCGGTCGCGCTCGACGGCGACACCGCCGTGGTCGGTGCGGCGGGCGCCGATGTCGGCGGCAACGACGGCCAGGGCGCCGCCTTCGTCTACGTGCGCGACGGCGGCGTGTGGACGCAGCAGGCGCGCCTCGTCGCCGACGACGGCGTCGCCGGCGACGAGTTCGGCTTCGCACTCGCGATCTCCGGCGAGCGCATCGTCGTCGGCGCGCGCTTCGCGGCGATCGGCGGCGTCGCCGGGCAGGGTGCGGCGTACGTATTCGAGCGCTCCGGCACGACGTGGACGCAGCAGGCGAAGCTCGCCGCCACCGACGGCGCCGCGTTCGACGGCTACGGCAACGCAGTCGCGATCGACGGCGATACCGTCGTGGTCGGCGCGCAGAACGCGACGGTGAACGGCAACACGAGCCAGGGCGCCGCGTACGTCTACGCATTCGACGGCGGCTGGAACCTCGAATCGAAACTCGCCGCTTCCGACGGCGCAGCGTGGGTGCAGTTCGGCCGCGCGGTATCGGTGCGCGGCGACAGCGTGCTCGTCGGCGCGGTGTCGGCGACGGTCGGCGCGAACCAGGGGCAAGGCACCGCGTACGTCTACACGCGCGACGGCGGCAGCTGGAGCGAGCGCACGCGCCTCGTCGCGAGCGACGGCGAAGCGTGGGACGGTTTCGGCGGAGCGGTCGCGCTCGACGCCGGACAGGCGATCATCGGCGCCTCCTCGAACGGCATGGCCGGGCAGGGCGCCGCGTACGTGTTCGTCGGTAGCGGTGCAAGCTGGAGCGAGCAGGGCAAGCTCGTCGCCGGCGATGCGTTCAACGGCGACGGGTTCGGCACGTCGGTCGCGCTGTCGGGCGGCGTCGCGATCGCCGGTTCGCTGTTCTCCGATCTCGCGGTCGCGCAGAACGCGGGTGCCGCGTACGTCTACACGCGATCCGGCGGCGCCTGGTCGCAACAGGCGAAGCTCGTCGCCGCCGACGCGTCGGACGGCGCGGAATTCGGCATCGGCGCCGCGCTCGACGGCAGCACCGCGCTGATCGGCGCGGAATTCGCGAGCGGCGCCGACGGTTGGCCGGGCGCCGGCTACGTGTTCGATGCCGGCGCAGGCACGTGCACGACGCCGCTGGTCGAGGCGTTCGACGGCGTCGCCGCGCCCGGCTTGCCGTCGGGCTGGAGCGTCGCCGTCGCGCAGGGCGCGAACACCTGGCAGACCGTCGCCGATGCCGACACCGCGCCGAACGCCGCATTCGCCGCGGATCCGTCGTCGCCGTCCGACACGATGCTCGAGGCGCCGACGTTCGTGCCGCAGGCCGGTGCGATGCTCGCGTTCCGCCAGCACTACGACCTCGAGCCGACCTACGACGGCGGCGTGCTCGAGATCGCGATCGCGGGCGGCGCCTGGGTCGATTTCGTCGACGCCGGGGGCAGCTTCGTCGAAGGCGGTTACGCCGACACGATGATCGGCTCCAGCGCGATCGCCGGGCGCGCCGCCTGGACCGGCGACAGCGGCGGCTGGATCAGCACGCGCGCGAACTATCCCGCGACCGCGATCGGCCAGCCGGTGCGGCTGCGCTGGCGCATCGCGAGCGACGTCAGTGCGTCGCGCAGCGGCTGGTGGATCGACACCGTGTCGTTCGGCTGCAGCGACGTGCCGCAGGCGCTCGCGCAGGTTTCGCCGTTGCAATTCGCCTTCACGCTCGCGCCGGGCGGCAACGCATCGGATACGCTGCACGTCGGCAACGCCGGCGAAACCGGCAGCACGCTCTCGTTCGCGATCGGCGAAAGCGAAGCCGCCTGCAGCGCCGCGGGCGACGTGCCGTGGCTCGCGGCGACGCCGGCCGGCGGCGACGTCGCCGCCGCGACGACCGCGGACGTCAGCGTCGGCGTCGACGCGGGTGCGCTCGCCGCGGGCACGTACACGGCGACCTTGTGCGTGCAGACCTCCGACGCCTCGCACGCGACGGTCGCGGTGCCGGTCACCCTGAACGTCACGGGCGGCAACCCCGACCTCATCTTCGCCGACGGTTTCGAGACGCCATGAATGCCTTCCGCACGCTACGATTCCCCGCCGCGTTCCTGCTCGCGCTGTGCGCCGGGCCGGCCGTCGCCGGCACGCCCGGCCTCCACCTTGCGCTGACCTTGTCGACCGACACCACGCCGGGCAGCTGCGGCGACCAGCCGAGCCTCAGCGTGATGACCGGAACCGAGGTCAACTATTGCTACACGATCACCAACGGGACCGGCGAAACGCTCGCGTTCGTGACCGCCGAGCAGGACGACATCGGTCGCTTCAAGATCCTCGAGCCGCAGGCGATCGCGCCGGGTGGCACGTACCGCTACAACCGAATCGCGACCGCGCTCGAATCACGCGTGCTGCAGACGCAGTGGACCGCGTTCCCGGTCGCGCCCGACTACAGCGTCGCGCAGAACGATCCCGATCGCGTGTTCGGCGACGGCTTCGACGATGGTGCGCAAGGTCCGCAGTACGCGTTCGTCGAAATCGCCGCGACGGGCACGCCGCTCGACATCGATCCGTCGCGCAACGCGACCGCGCCGGTGGCGATCGGCTTCCCGTTCACCTACTACGGCATCACCGCCGATCGCGTCACCGTGGGCATCAACGGCGGTATCCTGTTCGGTGTCGACGCCGGCTACCTGCCGTACACGCCGTCGCCGCTGCCGGCGACGACGCTTGGTCCCGCGTTGCTGCCCTGGTGGGACACGTTCTTCCAGTCGCCGGGCACGGTCTACGCGCAGACGCTCGGCGACGCGCCCGATCGCCGCTTCGTCGTCGAGTGGAAGGACGACCTGCGCTTCCCGGCGACGCCCGACGGCGTGACGTTCGAACTCGTGCTGCACGAGGCCGACGGCACGATCGACTTCCAGTACGAGGACACGTCGTTCGGCGATGCGCAGTACGACCACGGCCTGTGGGCGACCGCCGGACTCAACTCCGGCGCGCTGCCCGCGCAGACCTATTCGCGCAACGCTGCGCGCCTGCAGGACGGACTCGTCGTGCGCTACTCGCCGATCCCGGTGAGCGCGTACACCGCGTCGGCGAGCGCCGAACTCACGGTCGGCAAGCCGATCATCCAGGTCACGCCCACGACGATCTCGGCCAGCGCGAACGCGGGAGCGACGACGACCGCGATGCTCGCGATCGGCAACATCGGCACGCTGCCGCTCGGCTGGGGCATGGGCGCCGCGGCGACGGGGGCGCCGGCGCGCGCATCGTCGACTCGACCGGGACCGCTCGGTGCGACCTTGCCCGCCTATGCGTTCGACCAGTGGCCGACCGATCCGCCGCTCGTCACGTTCGACGTGCTGCACCCGGATCCGATCGTGCCGGTGTTCTACGGCATGCGCCGCATCGCCGCGGCCGACTTCGGCGGCAACGATTTCGGCACCGTCTACGCGATCGACCACTGGCAGGACGAACTGCTCGCGGTGCAGACGACCGATTGCGCCTGCATCGACCAGTTCGTGCACATCGGCTGGACCGCGCCCGCGCCCGAGGAGGACTGGGTCGGCATGCATTACGACGCGACCAGCAACCGCTTCTGGGGCGTTTCGTTCGGCGGCTTCGAACGACGCACCTCGCACCTGCTGCGCATCGATCCCGCGACGGGCGCATCGACGATCGTCGGCGCGATCGGCGGCATCGACGATGCGCAACTCGGCACCCAGGTGCAGGCGATCGCGGTGAGCCCTGAAGGCCTGCTCTATGGGATCGACGGCGTCAGCAGCAGCCTCGTCGCGATCGATCGAAACAGCGCCCACGCGAGCGTGATCGGACCGCTCGGCTTCCAGGTCGCCGGCGCCGACATGGACTTCGACGACGCCACCGGCACGCTTTACCTACTCGCCGGCGACGCCGCGCAGCAGGCCGAAAGCATCTACACGGTCGACACCGCGACCGGGCACGCGACCGCGGTCGACGTGGTCGGCCCGGACGGGCGCTCGAACGGCCTCAGCGCATTCGCGATCGCGAGCCTCGGCCCGTGCAACGTGCGCGACGCGGTGCCATGGCTGCACTGGGACGTCGGCGGCGGCGCCGCGATGCCGGGCGAGGCGAACGACGTCACGCTCACGTTCGACGCGACGTCGCTCGCTGCCGGCACCTACAGCGCGGACCTGTGCATCGACAACGGCGACAACGCGCATCCGCGCGTGATCGTGCCGGTCACGTTCGAGGTCACGGCGCCCTGACGGGCGCCGCAGGGCTCAGGGCGGATCCTCGTCGAAGGCATCCACGCCGGGTGGCAAGCTCACCCAGGGGTGGCGACGACGGTCGTAGACGGAGGCGCGTGGTGGCGGGAACGCGGGGTCGGCGAACGCGCCGATCGCGACGGATACCGAACGTGCCTCGCAGCCTTCCTCGGTGTGGAACACGGTCGTGCCGCAGACCGGGCAGAAGCAGAAGCGGAAGCGCGAGCCGTGGTCGCCGGCGCGCACGTATTCGGTCGCCTGTCCGTGGACGCGATACGGCGGCGCGAACGATGCGAGCGCGGCGAACACGCTGCCCGTGCGGCGCTGGCAGGCGAGGCAATGGCAGACGCCGATGCCGAGCGGCTCGCCGTCGACCTCGATGCGCAACTGGCCGCAGCTGCAGGACGCGGTGCGCACGGCGCTACTTCGGCGCGATCCTCAGGTGCGTCGCGTACACCGACATCAGTGCGGCCGACGCATACAGCCGGTGGTATTCGGCGACCATCTCGCCGCTCGCGATCACCGGATCGGTCGCGACGAGCTCCGCGGCTTCTTCCGGTGTCTGGACCGCGAACACGAACATCCCGCGCCAGTCGGTCTTGTCGCCGAACGGGCCGGCGACCGCGAGCTTGCCCGCATCGGCGAGCCGCGTGATGTTGGCGAAGTGCCCCGCGAACATCTCGTCGCGCGCCTTGCCGTCCGGCATGCGCTTGGGGCCGGTCTTGAGGATCGCGAGGATGTAGTGGCGCATGCCGCGTTCGTCGGCGCCGAGCTGCTTGGCGAGCGTGGGATCGGCGACGGGTTCGGCCGCCTTCGGTGCATCCGCGGCGTCCACCGGAGTGGTCGACAGCACCAGCAGCAAGCCCAGGACGATGCTCCGCATGGAACCTCCCTTGCGCGGCGACGTGCCGCGGACGCTTCGAACGATCAGGTGATCGCGCCGATCCCGAGTACCACGAGATAGAGCGCGCCGGCCGCGAACGCGACGATCCGCGGCCAGGTACGCGTCGCTGCGTCCTTCGCGAGCGACCAGGCGGCGAACGGCAGCAGCAGCGCGAGCAGGGCGGTCGCGGCGACGACGGTCCAGGCGCCGATGTTCCATGCGACGAGGTTGTGCGGGAACGCGACGAGGAACGCGAAGGCGGCGATCGAGATCGCAACGGGCGAGGCGAGCAGGGTCGTCGGAACGTGGATGGGGCGGGCGGTGGCCATGGCGTGCGCCGATATCGCTTGCGTTGCGGGCGATGGTAACGCCCGGCGATGCCGTCGTCAGGCATGACTTCCGGGACAGCGCATCCCGTATGCGCTCAGTCGCGCTTGATCCATTGCACGCGCGACGAACCGTAGCGGCTCTGCGCAAGCAGCTCGCGCACCACGGGCAGCCATTCCTCGAGCGCCCGGTCGAACTGCCATGGCGGGTTGACGATCGCGAGACCGCAGCCGTTGAGGCGCAGGCCGGAGTTGTCCGGATGCAGCAGCAGTTCGCCCACGAGCACGTCGGCACGGCCTGCCGCGTCGCGCAGCCAACGGTGGAACGGCACGATCGTCTCGCGCAGCTTGATCGGATACCAGACCGCGTAGGTCGCGTTGGGCCAGCGCGTCCACGCCTGCGCGAGCGCGTCCTGGATCCGCTCGAACTCGGCGCCTTGCGCCTCGAACGGTGGATCGACGAGCACGAGGCCGCGTTTCTGCGGCGGCGGCAGCAATGCCTTCGTCGCCGCGTAGCCGTCGCGCTGGTGGATCGCGAACCGCGCGTCGCCGGCGAGCGCTTCGCGCAAGGCGGCGGCTTCCTCCTCGTGCAGCTCGCACACGATGGCACGATCGTCGTCGCGCAGCAGTCGCTGTGCGATCAGCGGCGAACCCGGGTAGAACGCGATGCCGGCGGCGGTGGCCGGCTGGAACGCGTGCACGAGGTCGACGTAGCGCTGCAGCGCGCGCGGCAGGCGGGTGGCGCCGAGCACGCGCTGGATGCCGTCCGCGTGTTCCTGCGTCTTGCGCGCCTGTTCGCTGTGCAGGTCGTACAGCGCGCGACCCGCGTGCGTGTCGAAATAGCAGAGCGCGGCAGGCTTGGCCTGCAGCGCGTCGAGCAGGCCGATCAGCGCGGCGTGCTTGAACACGTCGGCGAAATTGCCGGCGTGGAACCCGTGGCGATAATTCATCGTGCGAGCCGGGCGTCAGGGAGAGGGCTTTGCGGGGCTTGCAGGGGGCGCGTACCATTCTCGCCCGTGACGCACGTTTTCGCCACCCGCCGGCTTCGCCTGTCCCGCCTCGCGCGCTTGCGTGCGGTGCGCGTGCTCGCCTGCCTGCTCGCGATCTCGCTCGCGCTCGGCGGTTACCTCGCCGCTGCGACGCCGCTGCACGCCGCGATGGCGGCGGCCGTGTCGACCCATGCCGGCGAGGGCTGCGGCCACGACGGCACGACGATGCCCGCCAAGCACGGCCCCGGGTCCGACGGTTGCTGCCGCGTCGCCTGCGCCTGCGCGTTCGCTCACGCGGTCGGTGCGGTCGCGCCGCTCGCCTGCGCGCGCAGCGAGCTCGCGTCGGCATCGCCGATGGTATTGCCTGGCGCGCGCGCGCCAGGCCGCGTCAATCCGCCGCCACTGCGACCGCCGATCGCCTGATCCCGTCGACGAGAGGACGTGCGCGGCGGCGTCGCCGTTCGCGTGCGCGTGGTTTTTTCTAGCGCAATGCACCGCGTGAATCGATGGGATTGTCCAGCAATGCGATTTCTTCCTGCCGGCACGAGCCGGCTTCCCGCGCTGCCGTCGCGGCGGCGTTTCGTCCAGGGTGTCGCCGGTGGCGCCCTGCTTGCCGCGTGCGGCTTCGCGCCTCTGCGCGCACGCAGTGCTCAGGGCGTGCTGTCGGGTACGCGCTTCGACCTCGAGATCGGCGCGACCACGGTCGACTTCACCGGCCATGCGCGTCGGGCGGTCGTCGTCAACGGCAGCCTGCCGGCCCCGCTGCTGCGCTGGCGCGAAGGCGACACGGTGACCTTGCGCGTGCGCAACGCACTCGCCGAGCGCAGCTCGATCCACTGGCACGGCATCGTGCTGCCGGCCGACATGGACGGCGTGCCCGGCCTCTCGTTCATGGGCATCGAGGCCGGTGGCAGCTACACCTACCGCTTCACGGTGAACCAGGCCGGCACGTACTGGTACCACAGCCATTCGCGCTTCCAGGAGCAGCTCGGCCTGTACGGCCCGATCGTGGTCGAACCGCGCGGCGGCGAGCGCTTTCCGGCAGAACGCGAGCACGTCGTGCTGCTGTCGGACTGGACCGACACCGATCCCGAACGCATCTACGCGACGCTGAAGAAACACAGCGACTACTACAACTTCGGCAAGCCGACCGCGGGCGATTTCCTGCGTGACGCGAGCATGCAAGGCGTGTCCGCCGCGCTCGCCGCACGGCGCATGTGGAACGAGATGCGCATGAACCCGAGCGACCTCGCCGACGTGTCGGGCCACGCCTACACGTTCCTCATGAACGGTGCGCCACCCGCGTCGAACTGGACCGGCCTGTTCGAGCGCGGCGAACGCGTGCGCCTGCGCTTCATCAACGGCGCGTCGATGACGTTCTTCGACGTGCGCATACCAGGCCTGAAGCTGCGCGTGGTCGCACACGACGGCCAGGACGTCGAACCGGTCGTGGTCGACGAGTTCCGCCTCGCACCGGCCGAGACCTGCGACGTGCTGGTCGAACCGAAGGACGATGCCCCCTACACGATCTTCGCGCAAGCAATGGATCGCTCCGGGTACGCGCGCGGCACGCTCGCGCCGCGCGCGGGCATGGCCGCCGAAGTGCCCGCACTCGACGCGCGCGTTCTGCTGACGATGGGCGACATGATGGGCGCGATGGACCACGGCATGCCCGGCATGAAGGGCATGGAAGGCGGCTGCGGCGCGTCGATGGCGGGCATGGACCACGCGTCGATGGGGCATGGCGCCGCGTCCGCGTCGCGCCACGCGCCGGAAGAGTCGGGTGCGTTCGTCGACATGCGCGTGGACACGCCGCGCACGAACCTCGACGACCCCGGCGTCGGCCTGCGCGACAACGGCCGTCGCGTGCTCACCTACGCCGACCTGCGTTCGGTCACCGCGCCGATCGCGGCCGACGTCGGCCGCGAGATCGAGCTGCACCTGACCGGGCACATGGAACGCTACGTGTGGAGCTTCGACGGCAGGAAGTTCTCCGACGCCGAGCCGCTGCGCCTGCGGCACGGCGAGCGCGTGCGCATCGTGCTCGTCAACGACACGATGATGGCGCACCCGATCCACCTGCACGGCATGTGGAGCGAGCTCGAGTCGCCCGACGGCGAATTCCTCGCGCGCAAGCACACGCTCGTCGTGCAGCCTGCGCAGAAGATCGCCTATCGCGTCAGCGCCGACGCGATCGGGCGCTGGGCCTACCACTGCCACCTGCTCTACCACATGGAAGCGGGCATGTTCCGCGAAGTGGTGGTTGCATGAACCTCGTCCGATACGGTTTCGCCTTCACATTCGCGGCGTCGCTCGCGCAGGCGCAGGAACCGGCCGCGCGCGATGGCGACGTGGCGAGCGGCCACGCCGCGCACGCGATGCCCGCGCCCGGGCGTGCGTCGTCGAAAGCGCACGCGACGCACCGCGCGAACGCGGATCATGCCGGCGTGGATCACGCGGGCATGGCTGCGATGGCGCCCCATCATGCGGGCATGCACGACGCGACGAACCCGTCGTCTGCATCCACGCCCGCGATCGATCTACGACCACCATCGGGCCACGTCGCGCCGCCACCGCCGCAGCACGCGATGGGTGCGATGTCGCCGGCCGAAATGGTCGACGTGATGGGCATGGACGATCGCGCAGCTTACGGTATCGTCGCGTTCGACCGTCTCGAAGCCGCGCATGCCGACGCGGGCACGGCGCTCGCGTGGAGCGCGCGCCTCGCTTACGGCGGCGACGGCGATCGCGCGTGGCTGCGCAGCGAAGGCGAACGCTTGCACGGGCGCACCGAACACGCCGACGTCGAACTGCTCTGGGGACACGCGATCGCGCCGTACTGGGACACCCAGGTCGGCGTGCGCCGCGACCTCGGCCGCGGCACCGATCGCAACTGGGCCGCGTTCGGCGTGCAAGGGCTTGCGCCGTATTGGTTCGAGGTGAGCGCGACCGCCTACGTCGGCGAGCAGGGCAGGACCGCGTTGCGCGCAGAAGTCGAGTACGAAGCCCTGCTCACGCAGCGCCTCGTGCTGCAGCCGCGCGTCGAGCTCAACGCGTACGGTCGCAGCGATCCTGCCGCCGGCATCGGCGCCGGACTGTCCGATGCCGCGTTCGGCTTGCGCCTGCGCTACGAGATCCGCCGCGAGTTGGCGCCGTATGTCGGCATCGAACGCCGCTGGCGCCTCGGTGCCACGGCCGACGCGGCGCGAGCGGACGGCGAGGCGGTCGCCGAGACGCAATGGGTCGCCGGCGTACGGTTCTGGTTCTGATCTTCGATCGCCGATCCGTCGATCGGCGATCCCGTCGCGGGCGTGGGATCGTCGCGCGATCCGCGCCCGCGAATGCGCTTGACCGGGCGACGCCGGAGCGGTGACGATCGCCGGTCGCCCGGAAATGCGGGCGAGACCGTGGCGGAGCGAACGTACGTGGCCATTCCATTGCATTTCCAGCCTTCGATCGAGACCGTGCGCGACTACGCCGGGGACACGGTGCGGATCATGAAGGCGCAGTACAACGTCGACATGACGAGCTACGACCCGTCGCGGCTGGCACTCGTCGATCAGGTCATGAACGAATGGAAGGCCGGCGGTGCCGACGTGCATCAGGTCGGCAAGTCGATGTACGCGTTCGGCGCCTATGCCGGCGAAGTCTTGCGCAATACGGAACCCGCGCGATGGTTCAAGCCCGAGCCGAGCGGCGATCCCGACAGCTTCTACGACTATCCGTTCCTCGCGGTGAAACTGCTCGATGGTCGTGTCTGGCGGCCGATCAATCTCGCTTTCAGTTTCATGGGGGAAAAGGAGCCGGCGAATTTCCACGAGGCGTTCGAAGTATTCCTGAAGAGCCACTGACGCAGGACGGGGACGCCGCCGCTTCGCGGCGCCGTCGATGCGCGGCGGCGCTATCATGCGCCATGCCGCGCAAAACCCCGTCGCCGACCCGGACGTTGTTCGCCGAACCCGAAGGCCTGAAGCCGCTCGCCGAGCGCATGCGGCCGCGATCGCTCGACGAGGTCGTCGGCCAGCCGCGCCTGCTCGCGCCGGACACGGCGTTGCGGCGCGCGATCGAGTCGGGCCACGTCCATTCGATGATCCTGTGGGGGCCGCCCGGTTGCGGCAAGACCACGCTCGCGCTGCTGCTCGCCAAGTACGCCGTTGCGGAGTTCCGCGCGATCTCCGCCGTGCTGTCCGGGTTGCCCGAAGTGCGCGCCGCGCTCGCCGAAGCGCAGGTGCGCTACGAGCAGGGCGTCCGCACCGTGCTGTTCGTCGACGAGGTGCATCGCTTCAACAAGCTGCAGCAGGACGCTTTCCTGCCGTACATCGAGCGCGGCGTGATCGTGTTCGTCGGCGCGACCACCGAGAATCCGTCGTTCGAGCTCAACTCCGCATTGCTGTCGCGCTGCCGCGTGCACGTGCTCGACGCGGTGCCGGCCGAGGCGATCGTCGCCGCCTTGCGGCGCGCGCTCACCGACGCCGAACGCGGCCTCGGCGCCGTCGCGCTGCGCGTCGACGACGACGCGCTCGAGGCGATGGCGCGCGCGGCCGACGGCGACGTGCGCCGTGCGCTGACCTTCCTCGAGATCGCGGCCGAGCTCGCCCAGGACGGCGTCGTCGACGCGGCGACGCTGGAACAGGTGCTCGCCGACCGTACGCGCCGCTTCGACAAGGGCGGCGAACAGTTCTACGACCAGATCTCGGCGCTGCACAAATCGGTGCGTTCGTCCGATCCGGACGCCGCGCTGTACTGGCTCGCGCGCATGCTCGACGGCGGCGTCGACCGTGCCTATCTCGCGCGCAGGATGACGCGCATGGCGGTCGAGGACATCGGCCTCGCCGATCCGCGCGCGTGGCGCATGGCGCTCGACGCATGGGAAACCTACGATCGCCTCGGTAGCCCCGAGGGCGAGCTCGGCCTCGCCGAACTCGCGCTCTATCTCGCGGTCGCGCCGAAGAGCAACGCGGCCTACGCGGCGTTCAACGGCGTGCGCGAGGTCGTGCGCGACACCGGCACGCTCGAGGTGCCGATGCATCTGCGCAATGCGCCGACGAAGCTCATGAAGGGCCTCGGCTATGGCGCCGGCTATCGCTACGACCACGACGTCGAAGGCGGCGTCGCACTCGACCAGCAGTGCCTGCCGGACGCGCTCGCCGACAGCACGTTCTACGAACCGACCGAACGCGGGCTCGAAGGCAAGTTCCGCGAGAAGCTCCAAGCGATGCGTGCCGCCCGGCGCAAGGCGCGCGACGCATAGCGCGCGTGCGCACCGCCCCCACGAGGGGAACCGGGCGCTCGCTCGCGCCTACCCGATGCTCGCGTCGATGAGGCGCTCGGCGGCGGCGACGAGCGAACGCGCGGGCCCGCCCTTGCCGAACAGCTGACCACTCGCGAACGCGCCTTCGAGCAGCAGCAGCAGGCCGTCGCCGAGCACCTGCGCGTCGCGCGCACCCATCTGCTTCGCCATCGCGACGAGACGCTCGCGCAGTGCGCGCTTGTGCGCTTCGGCGACCTTGCGCGCGGGATGGCCGGGTTCGGGATACTCGACCGCGGCGTTGGTGAGCCCGCAACCGCGATAGCCCGACTTCGTCGCGCGCTGCGCGAGTCCGTCGAGATAGGCGAGCAGTTGCGCGCGCGGGTCGCCGGGATGGTCGATCGCAGCGGCGTCGAAGCGTTCCCAGAACGCGCCGTCGTAATCCTCGAGGTAGGCCGCGGCGAGTTCGTCCTTCGAGGCGAAGCTGCGATACAGGCTCGGCTTGGTCACGCCGGCGCGGCTGACGATTTCGTCGACGCCGATCGCGCGGATGCCCTCGCGGTAGAACAGTTCGCGCGCGCTCTCGCGGATGCGTTCGGCGGCGCGCGGCGGGGCGCTATCGGGGGTCGGGCGGGCAGGGGTTCGTGGACGTTTCATGGCGGCTCTTGACGGTCGTACGTACCGGTCAGTAACATCCGTGTCTCCTTGGACGTACCGGTCAGTAACATCATGATAGCCCTCGCGCGCCGGCTTGGCCAGAACTACGCATTCGTCGCGACCGCGGTCGTGTTCCTGTCGCTGCTCGTCGCCGCCGGCTTGCGCGCGACGCCCGGCGTGCTGATCGTGCCGCTCGAGCACGCGTTCGGCTGGAGCCGCGACGTGATCTCGCTGTCGGCGGCGATCGGCATCTTCCTGTACGGTCTCGCCGGTCCATTCGCGGCCGCGCTGATGCAGCGCCTCGGCATCCGCACCGTGCTCGTCGCCGCGCTCGCCTTGATGTCGGCGGCGAGCGCCGCGAGCGCGTTCATGACCTCGCCGCTGCATCTCGTGCTCACCTGGGGCGTGCTCACCGGCGTCGGCACCGGCTGCGTCGCAGTCGTGCTCGGCGCCGCGGTCGTCAACCGCTGGTTCGTCGAACGGCGCGGACTCATGATGGGCCTGCTCACTGCGAGCGCGGCGACCGGCACGCTCGTGTTCCTGCCGCTGCTCGCCGCGCTCGCGCAGCACGATGGCTGGCGCACGGTCGTCTGCACCGTGGCGGCGGCGTGCGCGATCCTGATCCCGCTCGCGCTGTGGCTGCTGCCCGAACACCCCGCGGACGTCGGCCTGCGCCCGTACGGCGCACCGGCCGATGCGCCGATCGCGCGTGCGCCGGCGCCGTCCGGCAGCCTGCTGCAGGCGACCTTCGGCACGCTCGCAAGGGCATCGCGCGACCGCAACTTCTGGTTCCTGTTCGGCACGTTCTTCATCTGCGGCTTCACCACCAACGGCCTGGTCGGCACGCACTTCATCGCGATGTGCAGCGACCGTGGCCTCGGCGAGGTGCAAGCCGCCGGCCTGCTCGCCGCGATGGGCGCGTTCGACCTCGTCGGCACGACCCTGTCGGGCTGGCTCACCGATCGCTACGACGCGCGCAAGCTGCTGTTCGCCTACTACGGCCTGCGCGGGCTCTCGCTCGTGTTCCTGCCGTTCTCGGATTTCTCGTTCTACAGCCTCGGCGTGTTCACGGTGTTCTACGGCCTCGATTGGATCGCGACCGTGCCGCCGACCCTGCGCCTGGCCAACGACGCGTTCGGCGAACGCGACGCGCCGGTCGTGTTCGGCTGGGTCGTCGCCGGCCACCAGCTCGGCGCCGCGTGCGCGGCGTTCTTCGCGGGCGCGATGCGCACGGTGCAGGGCGACTACTTCTACGCGTTCATCATCGCCGGCGCGACCGGCGTGGTCGCCGCGGTGCTCGCGTTGCAGGTGCGCGGGCGCAGTCGCGGCGGTGCCGTGCTCGCCGGCGCCTGACCGCCGCGCACACGTCGCCTCGATACGCGCAAGCCCCGATCGGCGATACTCGCGGCGTCCGCCGGGGAGGGTCGACGATGGCCGCGCAGGAACCGAAGCGATGATCCGTGGCGTGCGTGCGCTGCCGCGTACGGTGTGGCTGGTCAGCCTGATCAGCCTCGTCAACGACGCCGCGAGCGACATGATCTATCCGCTCGTGCCGCTCTATCTCGCCTCCGTGCTGATGGCCGGGCCGAAGGCGCTCGGCCTCATCGAGGGCATCGCCGAGGCGGTGTCGAGCGTGCTCAAGCTGTTCGTCGGCGCGCTCGCCGACCGCAGCGGCAAGGTGCGCGCGTGGGTCATCGCCGGCTATGGCCTCGCCGGGTTCGCGCGGCCGCTGATCGGCATCACGACGGGCTGGCTCGGCGTGCTCGCCTGCCGCTTCGCCGACCGCGTCGGCAAGGGATTGCGTTCGGCGCCGCGCGACGCGCTGATCAGCCTCAGCATCGAACCGGGCCAGCGCGGCCTCGCGTTCGGCTTCCATCGCGCGATGGACAACCTCGGCGCGGTGATCGGCCCGCTCGCCGCAGCCGCGCTGCTCGCCGCCGGCATCGGCCTGCGCAGCGTGTTCCTGCTCGCGGTCGTGCCGGCGATCGTCGTGCTCGTGCTCGCCTTCGCCGTGCCCGAGCCGGAACGCGCGGCCGCGCCGCGCAAGGAACCGCTGCGCTGGACGCTGGCCGACCTGCCGGCGCCGTTCCGCCGCTACCTCGTCGCGCTCGCGCTGTTCACGCTCGGCAATTCGTCGAACATGTTCCTGCTCTTGCGCGCGAACGAACTCGGTGCGAGCGCGACGCGCACGACCCTCATGTGGGCGCTGTTCTCGCTCGTCGCGGCGCTGTTGTCGACGCCGTTGTCGGCATTGTCGGACCGCTGGGGCAGGGCGCGCGTGCTCACCGTCGCCTGGCTCGCGTACGCGGTCGCCTATCTCGCGATCGGCCTGCTGCCCGCGGCGGACTGGGCGCTCTGGCTCGCGTTCGCGGGCTACGGCGCGGTGACGGCGGCACTGGAGGGCACCGAGAAGGCGTTCGTCGCCGACCTCGTCCCGCGCGAGCGGATCGGCAGCGCCTACGGCTGGTACAACCTCGTTTCCGGACTGCTCCTGCTGCCTGCCTCGCTGCTGTTCGGCGAGATCTGGTCGGGCGTCTCGCCGTTCGCCGCGTTCGCGTTCGGCGCCGCCTGCGCGTTCGCCGGCGTCGTGCTGCTGCGCACGTGGGTCGGGCCGACCGCCGCCGCCGCGGACTGAGACGATCTCCCCTATAATTCCCGGCTTTCCCACGCCTGGATCACCCATGCTCGACCCCGCCCTGCTGCGCGGCCATCTCGCCGACACCGCCCGGCGCCTCGCCGCGCGTGGCTACACGCTCGACACCGCCGCGTTCGAGGCGATCGAGGCCGAACGCAAGCGCGTGCAGACCGAGACGCAGGAGCTGCAGAACCTGCGCAACACGCGTTCGAAGGCGATCGGCCAGGCGAAGGCGAAGGGCGAGGACACCGCCGCGCTGATGGCCGAAGTCGCCGGCATCGGTGACCGCCTCAAGGCGAACGAGCAGGCGCTCGCGGACGTGCAGGAGCGGCTCGCCGCGCTTTCGCTCGGCATCCCGAACCTGCCGCACGAGTCGGTGCCGGTCGGTGGCGACGAGCATGCGAACACCGAACAGCACCGCTGGGGCACGCCGCGCACGTTCGATTTCACCGTCAAGGACCACGTCGAGCTCGGCGCGCACAAGGGTTGGCTCGACGGCGACGCCGGCGCCAAGCTGTCCGGCGCGCGCTTCACCGTGCTGCGCGGCGAGCTCGCGCGCCTGCATCGCGCGCTCGCGCAGTTCATGCTCGACCTGCACACGCAGGAACACGGCTACCTCGAATGCAACGTGCCGCTGATCGTCAACAGCGATGCGATGCACGGCACCGGCCAGTTGCCGAAGTTCGAGGAAGACCTGTTCGCGACCCAGGTCGGCGAGACGAAGCGTTACCTGATCCCGACCGCGGAAGTTTCCCTCACCAACATCGTGCGCGACGACATCGTCGAAGCCGACGCGCTGCCGCTGCGCATGGCCGCGCATTCGCTCTGCTTCCGCGCCGAAGCCGGTTCGCACGGACGCGACACGCGCGGAATGATCCGCCAGCACCAGTTCGAGAAGGTCGAGCTGGTCAGCATCGCGAAGCCGTCGGAGAGCTTCGACGAGCACGAGCGCATGACGCGTTGCGCCGAAGTCGTGCTCGAGAAGCTCGGCCTGCCGTACCGGCGCATGCTGCTCTGCACGGGTGACATGGGCTTCACCGCGACCAAGACCTACGACCTCGAAGTCTGGCTGCCGTCGCAGGGCACCTATCGCGAGATCTCGTCGTGCTCGAACTGCGTCGACTTCCAGGCGCGCCGCATGCAGGCGCGCTGGCGCAATCCGGACACCGGCAAGCCCGAGCTCGTGCACACCCTGAACGGCTCCGGTGTCGCGGTCGGCCGCGCGCTGATCGCGGTGATGGAGAACTACCAGAACGCCGACGGCTCGATCAGCGTGCCCGAAGCGCTGCGCCGTTACATGGGTGGCGCCGAGCGGATCGCCTGATCGTGCACGGGCGGCCGCAACGGCGCGATGCAATTGTGTAACCGTCGCGTGCGCCGCTAACCTCGCCGCCCGTGTCGTCGCGCCCGCCAGCGTCGTTCGCCTTGCGCCTGCTCCTGCTGGCGCTGGTCGCGTTCGGCCTCGTCGCGAAGCCGATGCTCGCCGCCGCCTGCGACATCACCGACCTGCAGCTCGCGGCGGCGCCCGCCGGTGCCGTGATGTCGGCGACGCCGCCCGATGCGGGCGACGCGGACTGCTGCCCGATGCAGCATTGCGGCCAGTGCTGCGTGCACGTGACCGCCGCGGCGCCGGCCGTGCAGGTCGCGCCGATCGCGCCGATCGCCGCGGCACCGACAGCGATGCCTTCGCGCACGTTCCGGCCGACGCCGTATCCGGTCGCGCTGCGCCCGCCGATCGCCGCCTGACGAGTCGTTGTGCCGGCCTGGCCGGCTCGTCCCTCGAGGCATCGGAGAATTCCCCATGTGGTTGCGTCTGGCGGCGACGGCCGCCCTGGCGCTTGCACGGTGCGGCATCGCATCGGCGCAGGCGCATTCCGTCATCACGCTCGACGACGCGTTCGCGCGCGTCGCCGAGCGGCATCCCGACCTGCGTTGGGTCGGCCTGCGCGGCGACGTCCTCGCCGCGGATCTCGCGGGCGCATCGCTGCGCCCCGCGGTCACCGCCGGCGCGACGCTCGAGAACGCGTTCGGCACCGGCGCGACGCGCGGCGTGCGCGCGGCCGAACTGTCGCTGACGCTCGCTTCGGTGTTCGAACGCGGCGGCAAGCTCGATGCGCGCCGCGCGCTCGCGCAGAGCCGGATCGATGCGCTCGCGGTGGAGCGCGAGACGCGACGCCTCGACCTGCTCGCCGACGTCGCGCGGCGTTACCTCGCGATCGTCGCCGTGCGCGCGCAGCAGGACATCGCCGAACTCGACGTCGCGCAACGCGAACGCGCGGTCGCCGCGGCCGAAGCGCGCCTGCGCGCGGGAGCATCGCCCGAATCGGTCGTGCTCGGCGCGCGCGCGGCGCTCGCGCGCGCGCGGCTCGACCGCGATCGTGGCGTGCAGCGGCTGGACGCCGCGCGCCGGCACCTGGCGGCACTGTGGGGCGAACGCGAACCGCGGTTCGACGTCGCTACCACCGATCCGACCCTGCTGCCACCGATCGCCGATGCATCCGCGCTCGCCGCGCTGCTCGAACAGGCACCGGAGCTGGCGCGGTTCGCCGACGAGCGGCGCATCCGCGAGGCGCGCCTGCAGCTCGCACGCAGCGACGGCGCCGCCGACGTGCAATGGCAAGTCGGGGTGCGCCGGCTCGAGGCCGGCGATGACACCGCGTTGCTCGCGAGCGTGTCGATCCCGCTTGGCGCGCGCGAGCGCGCTCTGCCTGCACGGCACGCGGCCGAGGCGGAACTCGCGGCCCTCGACGTCGAACGCGAGGGCAAGGACCTCGCGCTGCGGTCGACCCTGATCGACGCGCACGGTCGCTATCGCGCGGCGCAGCTCGAGGTCGAACGCGTGCGCGACGACGTGCTGCCGCTGCTCGCGAAGGCCGAGGCCGCCGCGGAACGCGCTTATCGCGGCGGCGCGGCGAGTTATCTCGAATGGGCGCAGCTGCAGTCGGCGCGCACGGCGGAGCTGCGCCAGCAGCTCGACGTCGCGGTCGACGCGCAACGCGCGCTGATCGAGATCCAGCGCCTGACCGGCCAACCGATGTTGCTCGCGGCACGAACGGCGACGGACGCCACGGAGAGTCACCGATGAAGATGCGCGCATCGATCCTGCCATGCCTGCTGCTCGCGCTGCTGGCAGCCTGTGGTCGCGCGCCGCAGCCAGCGGCGCCGGCCCAGGCGGAAAGCAGCGAAGCCCACCACGACGACGCGCCGGCGAGCACGGTGATCGCGCCGAAGGTCGCCGCCGCGTCCGGCATCGAAGTCGCGGCCGCGGCGCCGGGCGTTATCGCCGACGAACACGAGATCCAGGGCCTGCTCACGCCGGTCGAGGGACGCGTCGCCAAGGTCACCGCGCGCTTTCCCGGGCCGATCCGCAGCCTGCGCGCGGGCGTCGGCGACGCGGTGCGCGCGGGCGAGCCGCTCGCGACGATCGAGAGCAACTTGAGCCTGACCCCCTACACGATCCGCGCGCCGATCGGTGGCGTCGTGCTCGAACGCGGGGCGAGCGTCGGCAGCGTCGCCGGCGAAGGCACGCCGCTGTACGAGATCGCCGACCTGTCGGAACTGTGGGTCGACCTGCACGTGTTCGGCGCCGACGCGCAGCACATCCGCGCGGGCACCGCGGTCGTCGTCACGCGCATGGACGACGGCGCGGTCGCCGAGACGAAGCTCGAGCGGATCCTGCCGGCGACCGCGTCGGCGAGCCAGAGCACGATCGCACGCGCGACGCTGCGCAACGACGACGGTCGCTGGCGACCCGGCACGGCCGTGCGCGCACGCGTGACGGTCGACCGCCAGCCGGTCGCGATCGCGCTTCCGCTCGGCGCGCTGCAGACCGTGGACGCCGACGACGTCGTCTACGTGCGCGAAGGCGACGTCTATTCGACGCGTGTCGTCAAGCTCGGCCGGCGCGATGCGCAGCGCGCGGAAATCCTCGCGGGCGTCAAGGCAGGCGAGCAGGTCGTGGTGGTGCAGAGCTTCCTGGTCAAGGCCGACATCGGCAAGTCCAGCGCCGAGCACGAGGACTGAGGTCGCACGCATGCTCGAACGCATCATCCGATTCTCGATCCGGCAGCGCTGGCTCATGCTGCTGCTCACCCTCGCGTTGCTCGTCGCCGGTGCCTGGAGCTTCACTCGGCTGCCGATCGACGCGACGCCCGACATCACCAACGTGCAGGTGCAGATCAACACCGAGGCGGCCGGCTATTCGCCGCTCGAGAGCGAACAGCGCGTGACCTATCCGATCGAGGCGGCGATGGCCGGCCTGCCCGGGCTCGACTACACGCGTTCGCTGTCGCGCTACGGGCTGTCGCAGGTCACCGTCGTGTTCGTCGACGGCACCGACCTGTACTTCGCGCGGCAGCAGGTCGCCGAACGCCTGCAGCAGGTGCGCGCGCAGTTGCAGGACGGGCTCGAGCCGCGGCTCGGGCCCGTCGCGACCGGCCTCGGCGAAATCTTCATGTACACGGTCGAGGCTGACCCGGCGGCGCGCAAGCCGGACGGCACGCCGTGGAGCGCGACCGACCTGCGCACGCTGCAGGACTGGGTCGTGAGGCCGCAGATGCGCACGACGCGCGGCGTGACCGAAGTGGACACGATCGGCGGCTACGAACGCCAGGTGCATGTCACGCCCGACCCGGCGCGACTGATCGCACTCGGCTTCACGCTGCACGACGTCGTCGCCGCGATCGGCGCGAACACGCAGAACGTCGGCGCCGGCTACATCGAGCGCAACGGCCAGCAGTACCTCGTGCGCGTGCCCGGCCAGACGGCCGACGCGGAGGCGATCGGCCGCATCGTGCTCGATCGCCGCGACGGCATGCCGGTGCGCGTGCGCGACGTCGCCACCGTCGGCGACGGTCCGGAGCTGCGCAGCGGCGCGGCGACGCAGAACGGGCACGAGGTGGTGATCGGCACGGTGATCATGCTGGTCGGCGCGAACAGCCGCGAGGTCGCGCAGGCCGCGGCGGCGAAGCTCGCGGACGCCAACGCGAGCCTGCCCGCGGGCGTGCGCGCGACCGCGGTGTACGACCGCACCGCGCTCGTCGACCGCACGATTCGCACGGTCGCGCGCAATCTCGCCGAGGGTGCGCTGCTGGTGATCGCCGTGCTGTTCCTGCTGCTCGGCAACGCGCGCGCGGCGCTGGTCACTGCGGCGGTGATCCCGCTGGCGATGCTGCTCACCGTCATCGGCATGCTGCGCGGCGGCGTGTCCGGCAACCTCATGAGCCTCGGCGCGCTCGATTTCGGCCTGATCGTCGACGGCGCGGTCATCATCGTCGAGAACTGCCTGCGCCGCTTCGGCGAGCAGCAGCAGCGGCTCGGCCGCACGATGGGCGCGGACGAACGCTTCGAACTCGCGGCGAGCGCGACCGCCGAAGTGATCCGGCCGAGCCTGTTCGGCATCGGCATCATCGCCGCGGTGTACCTGCCGGTGTTCGCGCTCGGCGGCGTCGAAGGAAAGCTGTTCCGGCCGATGGCGATCACGGTCGTGCTCGCGCTGGGTGCGGCGATGGCGCTGTCGCTGACGTACGTGCCGGCTGCGATCGCGATATTCCTCGGCGGCCGCGTCGAGGAAAAGGAGAACCGGCTCGTCGCGTGGGCGCGGCGCGGCTATGCGCCGCTGCTTGCCTGGTCGTTGCGCTGGCGCATCCCGGTGGTGGCCGCGGCGACCGCGGGCGTGGTCGCCTGCGGCGTGCTCGCGACGCGCCTCGGCAGCGAGTTCGTGCCGAGCCTCGACGAAGGCGATCTCGTCGTGCAGCCGCTGCGCATCCCCGGCACGAGCCTGAGCCAGGCGGTGTCGATGCAGGAGACGCTAGAGGCGACGCTGGCGGCGTTCCCCGAAGTCATGCGCGTGTTCTCCAAGGTCGGCACCGCCGAAGTCGCGAGCGATCCGATGCCGCCGTCGGTCGCCGACACGTTCGTGATGCTGAAGCCGCGTGCACAGTGGCCGGATCCACGCAAGCCGAAGAGCGCGCTGGTCGCCGAGATCGAAGCGGCGATCACGCGCCTGCCGGGCAACAACTACGAGCTGACCCAGCCGATCCAGATGCGCACCAACGAGCTGATCTCCGGCGTGCGCTCCGACGTCGCGGTCAAGGTCTACGGCGACGACCTCGACCGGCTCGCGCGCACCGCGGCACGCATCGAGCGCGTGCTGCGCGCGGTACCCGGCGCGGCCGACGTCAGGACCGAGCAGGTCGGTGGGCTGCCGCTGCTGACCGTCGTGCCCGACCGCGACGCGCTCGCGCGCTACGGCCTCAATCTTTCCGACGTGCAGGCCACGGTTGCGACTGCGGTCGGCGGCGAAGTCGCCGGCCAGCTGTTCGACGGCGATCGCCGCTTCGACATCGTCGTGCGACTGCCCGAGCACCTGCGCGAGGACCCGGCGGCGCTGGCCGATCTGCCGATCCCGTTGCCGGTGTCGACCAACGCCGACGAATCGAGTCGCGCAGCGGCCTGGGCCAGTGGTTCCCCGCGCGCGCTGCCGTTGCGCGAAGTCGCGCGGGTCGAACCGCAGCTCGGCCCGAACCAGGTCAACCGCGAGAACGGCAAGCGCCGCGTGGTGGTCAGCGCGAACGTGCGCGAACGCGACCTCGGCGGTTTCGTCGGCGAGCTGCGGCAGCGGATCGCGGCGGAGGTCGCGCTGCCGACCGGCTACTGGGTCGAGTACGGCGGCACGTTCGAGCAGCTGATCTCGGCCAGCCGACGCCTCGGCGTGGTCGTGCCGGTCACGCTCGTGATGATCTTCGGCCTGCTGTTCATGGCCTTCGGTTCGCTGCGCGACGCGGTGGTCGTGTTCAGCGGCGTGCCGCTCGCGCTGACCGGCGGCGTCGTCGCGCTCGCCTTGCGCGGCATACCGCTGTCGATCTCGGCCGGCGTCGGCTTCATCGCGCTGTCCGGCGTCGCGGTGCTCAACGGCCTCGTGATGATCGCGTTCATCCGCCGCCTGCGCGAGCAGGGCGATCCGCTCGACGACGCGATCGTCGACGGTGCGCTCGGGCGCCTGCGCCCGGTGCTGATGACCGCGCTGGTCGCCTCGCTCGGCTTCCTGCCGATGGCGTTCAACGTCGGCGCCGGCTCGGAGGTGCAGCGACCGCTCGCGACCGTGGTGATCGGCGGCATCGTGTCGTCGACGTTGCTGACGCTGCTCGTGCTGCCTGCGCTCTACCGCTGCCTGCAGCGCGACGGCGCCCGGCGACGCGCGGGCAGCGATCCGGCCTAGCCGCTCACGCGCCGCACGCCGCGGCGCGCGAGAGCAGCAGCGCGCGTTCGCGTTCGTTGCGCGTGAGCGACGCCGCGCGCTCGAACTCGTCGCGCGCTTCGGTGTTGCGGCCGAGCTTGGCGAGGAAGTCGCCGCGCACGCTCGGCAGCAGGTGGTAGTTCTGCAGCGACGGCTCGCCGACGAGCGCGTCGACGATCGCGAGGCCGTCGGCGGGACCGTTCGCCATCGAGACCGCGACCGCGCGGTTGAGCTCGACGATCGGCGACGGCGTGACGCCGGCGAGCACGCCGTAGAGCGCCGCGATGCGCGGCCAGTCGGTCTCGTCGGCGACGCGCGCGCGCGCATGGCAGGCGGCGATCGCGGCCTGCAGCGCGTACGGGCCGAGCGATCCGCCGAGCCGGTCCGCGCGCGCGAGCGCGGCGAGGCCGCGCTGGATCGCGAGGCGGTCCCACAGCGCGCGGTTCTGCTCGAGCAGCAGGATCGGTTCGCCGCCCGGGCCGACGCGCGCGCGCGCACGCGAAGCCTGGATCTCCATCAGCGCGACGAGGCCGTGCACTTCGGCCTGTTCCGGCATGAGGCCCTGCAGCACGCGGCCGAGGCGCAGCGCGTCCTCGCACAATGCCGGGCGCATCCAGTCGTCGCCAGCGGTCGCCGAATAGCCTTCGTTGAACACGAGGTAGATCACCTCGAGCACTGCGGCCAGGCGTTCGGCGAGTTCGGGGCCGCGCGGTACCTCGAATGGCACGTCGGCCGCGGCGAGCGTCTTCTTCGCGCGCACGATGCGCTGCGCGATCGTCGCCTCGGGCACGAGGAACGCGCGCGCGATCTCGTCGGTGGTCAGGCCACCGAGCACGCGCAAGGTGAGCGCTACGCGCGCGTCCTTGGACAGCACGGGATGGCAGGACGTGAAGACGAGACGCAGCAGGTCGTCGCCGATGTCGTCGTCGAGCGCATCGGTGATGTCGGCGTGACCTTCCTCCTGTTCGGCGACGAGGTCGTAGCCGAGTTGTTCGTGCTTGCGCTCCTGCAGCTGGTGGCGACGCATCTGGTCGATCGCGCGACGCTTCGCGGTCGCCATGAGCCACGCCGCGGGATTGTCGGGCATGCCCGCGGCGGGCCAGTTCTCGAGCGCGGCGACGAGGGCGTCCTGCGCCAGCTCCTCGGCGAGGCCGATGTCGCGCACCATGCGCGTGAGGCTCGCGATGAGCTTGGGCGATTCGATGCGCCAGATCGCGTCGATCGTGCGGTGGAGCGGGTCGGTCGGCATGGCCGCCGATCAGACCACCTCCGCGCGGGCCGCACAAGCACCGGAAGTGCGCATCGGCATGCCGATCGTCGCGTCGCGGCGATCGCGGTCGCGGCGGGTTCGAACGATCGTTTCATCGCTGCGCCATTCATCTCGCCGCCTCGGCGGCCGCCTTGAGCTTGGCCAGGCCGGCTTCGAAGTCCTTGCCGATCATCCGGTCCATGTCCATGAACACCTGCATGACCTTCGAGGCGAACCGGTTCGGCCCGTGCATGACCCAGTCGACGACCGTCATGTCGTCGTCCGCGGCGAACGTGAACGTCGCCATGTTGTTCGCTTCGAACGGCTTGATGAAGTGGAGGCTGATCGCGATGCGAGAGGACGGCGTCGACTCGACGATCTCCATGCGGCCCTGGCCGACGTCCTTGTTGCCGTTCCATTCGTAGATCGCGCCGGCGCCGCTCGATGCGCCGCCCAGGTTGCGCTGCATTGCCGGATCGCGCGTTTCCCACGGCGACCACTCGGGCCAGCGACGGAAGTCGTCGACGTAGCCGAAAACCCGTTCGGGTGTGGCGCGGATCACCGTGCCGCGACGCACGCTGAACACGGCGGGCTTGGTCGACGCGAAGACGAGCAGGGCCGCGAGGGCAAGGACGAGGATCGCGACGAGGACGAGCATGGCGGGTCTCCTGGGACGAGGCGGGCGACGCGGCGGCGTCGTGTGCGGGTTTACATCGGCTTCGGCGTCAGCACCATCCACGACACGCCGAAACGGTCCGTGAGCATGCCGAACGAACGGGCGAAGAACGTCGCGGCGAGCGGTGACGTGACGCTGCCGCCGTCGGCGAGCGCGTCGAAGCACCGGCGCGCGCCGGCATCGTCGTCGATCGCGAGCGACAGGGCGATCCCCTCGAAGTGCGGCGCGCCGCCGGCGAGGCCGTCGGAGAGCATGAGCAGCGTGTCGCCTACGCGCAGCGCCGCGTGCATGACCTTGGCCGGATCGACCGGGCCGCGTGCGTGCGGGTCGGGGCTGTCGCCGTAGCGCATGAGCATGAGCAGCTCGGCGTCGAGCGCGTGGCGGTAGAACGCGATCGCCTCGTCGCAGCGGCCTTCGAGGAACAGGTACGGCTCGATCCTCACGGCTGCACCTGTGCGCCGAAGTCCTCGGCTTCGTAGAGCGGGCGGATCTCGACCTCCGACAGCCCCCCCTCGAACGGGTTGGGGCAACGTCGTGCCCATTCGATCGCCTCGTCGAGCGAGCGCACCTGCCACAGCCAGAAGCCGGCGACGAGTTCCTTCGCTTGTGCGAACGGGCCGTCGACGACCGTGCGCGTCTTGCCGGCGTAGCGTACGCGCGCGCCGGCCGAACTCGGCTTGAGGCCGTCGGCCGCGAGCAGGATGCCGGCGTTGGCGAGGTCTTCGTTGAAGCGGCCCATCGCCGCCAGGAGTTCCTGGCTCGGCAGCTCGCCGCGCTCGGACGCATCGGTCGCCCGCACCATCACCATGACTCGCATCGCCGTCTCCTCGTTCGCGGGCGCCGGGCGCCCCGCGGGACTGCACCGGCCTTCATCGAGGATGACGAACGGGAAGGCGGGGAATCGACACGCCGGGAGTGGCAATGGTGGAGCCGACACGCCACGGCATACCGGGTTGCGGCGGTCGCCCGCGGGTTGGGCCCCTACGGAGGCGTCGGTGGGCTCAGGGCCAGCAGCGCACGACGCGCAGGTCGGCGTCGAGTTCGACGAGTTCGGCGCGCAGGCCGGGCGCGATGCGCCCGCGGCGGTCGGCGACGCCGAGGAACTCGGCCGGCCAGGTCGAGGCCATGCGCACGGCGTCCCCGAGCGGTACGCCGAGCGTCGCGACCGTGTTGCGCACCGCACTCGCCATGTCGAGCGCCGAGCCCGCGAGCACGCCGTCGGGCGTCTCGCAGCGGCCGTCGCGGCAGCGGATCGTCACGCCCGCGAGTTCGTAGGTGTCCGATTCGGCGCCGACCGGCGGCATCGCGTCGGTCACGAGCAGCAGCTTGCCGCGTGGTTTCGCCGCGAGCGCGACGCGCAGGGAAGCCGGATGCACGTGGTGGCCGTCGACGATGAGCCCGCACCAGCTCGCGCGATCCTCGAGCGCGGCGCCGACCACGCCCGGTTCGCGCCCCTGCAGCGGCGACATCGCGTTGTAGAGGTGGGTGAAGCCGCGCGCGCCGGCGTCGAGGGCGGCGCGCGCCTGCGCGTAGTCGGCCGCCGTGTGGCCGATGCAGACGATCACGCCGCGTGCGGCGAGTTCGCGCACGCGCGCGGGCGGCACCTGGTCCGGCGCGAGCGTGAGCACGGTGACGCCGTGGCGCAGCGAGCAGGCGAGTTCGAGTTCATCGTCGTCGAGCGCGCGGAACTTGCTTGCGTCGTGCGCGCCGCGCCGCGCGGGCGCGATGTACGGGCCTTCGAGGTGGATGCCGAGCACGCCGGGCACGCCGTCGGCGATCGCCGCGTCGACCGCATCGATGGCCGCGCGCATCGTCTCGGCGTCGTCGCTGATCAGGGTCGGCAGGAAGCCGGTCGTGCCATAGCGTCGGTGCGCGGCGCCGATGCGCCGGATCGTCTCGACCGTCGGTGCGTCGTTGAACAGTACGCCGCCGCCGCCGTTGACCTGAACGTCGATGAAGCCGGGTGCGAGCCAGTGGCCACCGAGGTCGAGCCGTTCGGTCGTGCCGTGCGTGTCGCGTGCGTGCTCGACCGCGACGATGACGCCGGCATCGACGACGACCGCGAGGTCGTCGCGAAAGCCGTCGTCGACGAGCACGCGGGCATTGAGGAGCGCGGTCGGCATCAGCGCGTCTCGGTCACCTTGCGCAGGTGCGGCGGCGCGTCGGGATCGCGTCCACGGCGCAGCGCGAGCGCGTTGATCGCGCCGTAGCAGCGGTGCACCGCGAGCAGCGGCGCGCAGGCGGGATCGGTGATTGCCGCGAACCGCAGGTCGCCACCGCCGGGCGCGGCGACCCAGACGCGCGCGTCGCGCTCGCGGAAGCGTTCGGCGACCGCGATCGTGCTGTCGAAGCTGTCGTCGTGCTGCGCGAAGAACAGCACCGGGAAGCCGCGATCGACGAGCGTCATCGGGCCGTGCTGCACTTCGGCCGCGCTGAACGCTTCCGCGTGCAGGCCGCAGGTTTCCTTGAACTTGAGTGCGACTTCCTGCGCCGCCGAGAGGCCGAAGCCGCGGCCGACGACGAACAGGTTGCGCGCGTCAGCGAGGCCGTCGACGAGCGCCGACCAGTCTTCGTTCCAGCCCGCGTCGAGCGCATCGGGCACGCGTGCGAGCGCGTCGCGCAGGTGCGCGTCCTCGCCCCATTCGGCGGCGAGCTGGAGCAGCGCGGACAGCGAACAGAGGTAGCTCTTGGTCGCGGCGACGCTGAGTTCGGGCCCTGCGTGCAGCGGAACGACGACGTCCGCCGCGGCCGCGAGCGGCGAGTCGACCACGTTGACCATCGCGACCACGCGCGCGCCCGCGCGGCGCGCGGCGGTGGCCTGGGCGACGAGGTCGGGGCTCTTGCCGGACTGCGAGATCGCGAGGAACAGCGCGCCGTCGAGTTCCGGCCGCGCCGCGTAGATCGACTGCACCGACGGCGCGGCCGAGGTGGTCGTCACGCCGAGGCGCGTCTCGATGAGGTACTTCGCGAACGTTGCCGCATTGTCGGAACTGCCGCGCGCGCCGGTCGCGACCAGGCGCGGGCGCTCGCGCCGCAGCAGCGCGGCGAGTTCGCCGACCACTGCACGGTTCGCCTCGAGCTGGCGCGCGATCGCGCCGGCCGATTCGCGCACTTCGCGGTACATGCGGGTCGCCTCGGCGGCGCTGGGTGGATTGGTCGGCATGGTGTCCTCGGGCACGGCGCTCATGGCGTGGTCGTGCGCACGCGCGCGGTCGAGTCGCGGATCACGAGCTGCGGACTGAAGCCGCGGTTGACATGGAGGACGCCGCTGCCCGCCGGCTTGAGTTCGGCGATGAGGCGCAGCGCCGCGTGGCGCGCGATGTCCTCGGTCGCCTGCTTCGCGGTGGTCAGCGCCGGCCACGACTGGCGCGAGAACGGGCTGTCCTCGAAGCCGGCGATCGACAGTTCGTACGGCACGTCGATGCCGTTCGCCTTCGCCGCGGCGAGTACGCCCGCCGCGATCTCGTCATTGGAACCGAAGATCGCCGTCGGCGGCTCGCGCAGCGCGAACAGGCGGCGGGCACCGCGGAAACCGTCGTCGAACGAGTAGTCGCCCGGGATCACGAGTTTCTTGTCGAGCGGGATGCCGTAGTCCTTCAGTGCGGCCTCGTAGCCCTTGAAGCGCTCCGGGCTCGAACGGTGCTCGGCGCCGCCCCAGAGGAAGCCGATGCGCTGGTGGCCGAGCTGGATCAAATGTTCGGTGATGTCGTAGGCGGCATCGCGGTCGTCGACGTAGACGCACGGGTAGCCGTCGTTCGGGTCTTCCGCCGCCGAGATGATGCGCACGAAGCGGATGCCGTGCTCGGCGAGGTAGCGGATCAGTTCCATGCGCTCGGACATCGGCGGCGCGAGTACGAGGCCGGCAAGGCGCGCATGGGCGACGAGCTCGCGCAGCTCGTCGGCGAGGTCGGGCGCGTTCGAGTCGCACGGGTGGATCTGCAGGCCGAAGTCCTGGTCGCGGCAGGCGGCGAGCACGCCGTTCTGCACGCTGATCACGTAGTACGGGTTCGGGTTGTCGTAGACGAGGCCGAGCGCGTGCGAGGTCGCGCCGCGCAGGTTGCGCGCGGCCTGGTCCGGCGCGTAGTCGAGTTCGTCGATCGCGCGCTGCACGCGCTCGCGCGTGTCGTCGCGCACCGACGCCTCGCCGTTGATCACGCGCGAGACGGTCTTCAGCGACACGTTCGCGTGTCGCGCGACATCCTTGATGGTGGGACGGCTCACTGCTGGTCTCCGGCGCCCGTGACGCCGCATCGTAGTGGAGACGGGGCGCGCGCGGAACGTGCGTCCATCGTCAGTGCGCGCCGAGGTCGACGCGGTGGCCGCGCATCGCGTAGTAGAGGATGTAGAGGTAGCACGGCACCATGATCGCGACGAACGCGGCCTGGAAGTCGTGGTGTTCGCGCAGGATCGCGAACGCCTGCGGGATCAGCGCGCCGCCGGCGATGCCCATGATCAGCAGCGCCGAGCCGATCTCGGTGAGCCGCCCGAGTCCCTTGATCGCGAGCGGGAAGATCGCCGGCCACATCATCGCGTTGGCGAAACCGAGCGCGGCGACGAAGCCGACCGAGACGTAGCCGCTCGTCGCGTACGCGCACAGCGCGAACGCGACGCCGAGCATGGCCGAGATCGCGAGGTAGCGTTGCTGCGAGACGAAACGCGGGATCAGGATCAGGCCGCAGACGTAGCCGACGAGCATCGCGAACAGCGTGAACGAGGTGAACAGCTTGGTCGAGTCCGGCGGCAGGCCGAAGCCGCGTCCGTACGTGCCGATCGCGTCGCCGGCCATGACCTCGACGCCGACGTAGACGAACAGGCAGAGCACGCCGAGCCAGAGGTGCGGATACGCGCGCAAGCTGTCGCGCCCGCCGGCGCCGGCCGCGTTCGCTTCGGACGAGCGCACCTCCGGTAGCGGCGAGTGGACGATCCAGACACCGAGGGCTGCGAGCACGACCGCCATGCCGAGGTAGGGCAGGTGCACGCGCGCCGCGAACGCGTCGAGCAGGGCGCTGCGCGTGGCCGGGTCGGCCGCCTGCACCTGCGCCTTGAGGTCGCCGAGGCCGTGCAGCACGAACACGCCGAGCGCGAACGGCGCGAGGATGCCGGCGACCTTGTTGCAGATGCCCATGAAGGCGATGCGTTGCGCCGCGCTTTCGATCGGGCCGAGGATGCTGATGTACGGATTCGCCGCGGTCTGCAGCAGGGCGAGGCCGGCGCCGATGACGAACAGGCCGCCGAGCGCGCCCGGATACCAGCGCTGCACCGCGAACTGGCCGAACGCGAGCGCGCCGAGCGCCATTACGAACAGGCCGATCGCCATGCCGCGCTTCATGCCGGTGCGGCGCAGGATCGCCGCCGACGGCAGGGCGAGGAAGAAGTAGGACAGGTAGAACGCCATCAGCACGAGGAACGCGTTGACCGTGTCGAGCTCGAATGCGAGTTCGACGAACTGGATCAGCGGCCCGTTCATCCAGGTCACGAAACCGAAGATGAAGAACAGCAGGCCGATGATCAGCATCGGTGCGTGCCGGCTCGGCACGGACGTATTCGCGGCGGTGGCAGCCATCGAGGCTCTCCTGTTCGCCTGACCGGTTTGGCCTTGGCGTATTAACGTTGTCATCGTGTCGTCGCGCGGGTCAGCCCAGCGCCCGACAGCTGCTTTAGCGGGAGAATTCCCGCCCCCTTTGCCAGAACCGCGGCCTCCGGATACTAGCTGCGGATGCCCCTGACATCATTTTGCAGTGCAAGTTGACAACGTTGTCAAGCGCGCCGAGACTGCGTCCCGTCCGAGGCCGGGCCACCTGCGGGTGGCCGGCCGCGCCAGCCAGTTCCGGGGAATGGGGTGAACGAGAACCGCTACCGCATCGCATCGCGTGTCGCCGGCCAGCCGCTGATCGCGGCCGACGTCGGCGGCACCCACGCGCGCATCGCTTCGATCGTGCCGGTCGCGGACGATCGCGGCAGCGCGTTCGCGATCGGCGATTACTGCAAGTACGCCTGCGCGGATTTCCCGAGCCTCGCCGCGATCATCCAGTCGTTCCGCTCGAGCTACGTGCGCACGCCGGTGTCGTCGGCCGCGCTCGCGATCGCCGGCTTCGTCGTCGACGACGCCGTGGTCAACGTGAACCTGCCGTGGCCGGTGTCGATCTCGGACCTGCGCACGCGCCTCGATCTCGACGACCTCGCGGTCGTCAACGACTTCAAGGCGGTCGCCTACGCGGTCGGCCATGTCGACGACGCGAGCGCGCTGCTGCTCGGCGGCCCGGCCGAGCACCGGCCCGGGCCGATGCTCGTTGTCGGGCCCGGCACCGGCCTCGGCGGCGCCGTGCACATCGCGCAGGATGGCCGGCCGGTGATCCTCGCTACCGAGGTCGGCCAGGCCACGCTCGCGGCGACCACCGACTTCGAGTTCGAGGTGCTGGGCGAACTGCGCAAGCGCAGCCCGCGCGTACTGATCGAGCACGTGCTCTCGGGTACCGGCCTGACCAACCTCTACGCGGCGATCCGCGCGCTGCGCGGCGCGTCGCCGCTCGCGCAGACGCCGGCGCAGATCAGCGCCGCCGCGCTCGCCGGCAGCGACGCGCTCGCGAGCGAGACGGTCGAGGTGTTCTGCGGCTGGTTCGGCAGCGTGCTCGGCGACCTCGCGCTGCTGTACGGCGCGCAGGGCGGCATCTACCTCGCCGGCGGCGTGCTGCCGCAGATGAAGGAGCTGCTCGTGCGCAGCCGCTTCATCGAGCGCTTCCTCGACAAGGGTGCGATGCGCGAGGCGCTCGCGCGCACTTCGATACGACTGGTCGACCATGCGCAACTCGGCGTCATCGGCGCCGCGAGCTGGTATTTCGACCGCGACAACGGCGGCCGTCGCGCAGCGGGCGCGGTGGCCACGGAACGGACTGGGACGAAAACGACGACGGACTGACACGAGCCGGCGAGCGGCGCGCAGCGAACGCGTCCGCGGACCACACCACTGGAGGAGGGGTTCACCGTGAAGATCAGGACATACCGAAAGACGATGCTGTCGGCGAGCATCCTTGCCGCATTCGCGTTCGCCGCCGCGGCGCATGCCGCGGAGGTCGCGGCCGACGCCGACGCGTCCACCGCGGATGCGTCCGCCGACGGCGCCGCCGGCACCGCGCAGGACGGCACGCGCGCGCAGGAGATGGAAGCGATCGTCGTGCACGGCATCCGCGAGAGCCTGAAGGCGTCGCTCGACACCAAGCGCGACGCCAACGCGATCGTCGATGCGATCACCGCCGAGGACATCGGCAAGTTCCCGAACACGAACGTCGCGGAAGCGATGGTGATGATCCCCGGCGTCACGCTCGACCGCCGCTTCGGCCAGGGCGAGCGCGTCAGCATCGACGGCACCGACCCGAGCCTCAACCTGTCGTTCATCGACGGCCATCCGGTCGCGCAGGCGATCTGGCTGTACGGCGAACAGCCGAACCGCGGCTTCGACTACACGCTGCTCGCGCCGGAAATCCTCGGTCGTCTCGAGGTGTACAAGTCGTCCGAAGCGCGCCTGCCGGAAGGAAGCCTCGGCGGCACGGTCATGATGCACACGCGCCTGCCGCTCGACCTCGACGCGAACTCGATCGCGGGTTCGATCGGCTACAACTACAACGACCAGGCCGAGGACGGCAAACCCAACGCGTCGGTGCTGTACAGCTGGAAGAACGACCAGAGCACGTTCGGCTTCAACATCGCCGCGCAGCACTACGAGGAAAAGGTCGACCGCCAGGGCATCGAGATCTTCGGTTACCACCCGGTGTCCGACTACGCGGCGGCGAGCCCGGCGATCGCGGCACAGGTCGCGAGCGGCGCGCTCGACGCGAACGCGCTCGTCCCCGACGAGATCAACGCGGCGTACTTCCAGCAGACGCGCAAGCGCAACAGCGCGGTCGTCAACCTGCAGTTCAAGCCGGACGAGCGGTTCGACGCGACCCTGAGCGGCATGTACATCAAGGAAAGCTTCGACAACTACAACCAGTCGGTCTACAACTTCCTGCACTGGAACACGGCCACGATGGCCGCGGTCGACAGCTTCACGCAGGGCAACAACGGCCTCGTCACCGGCGGCCATTCCGCCGGCGAGGGCGCGGGCATCATCTACGACAACCAGCTGCGTTCGTCCGAAGTGACGACCAAGGGCCTCGACCTGCGCGCCGCCTACCACGGCGAAGGCTGGAACCTCTCCGGCCAGCTCGGCACGACCAAGTCGGACAACCCGAAGATCAGCCAGTACCTGCTCGAGCCGGTCTACTTCGGCGGCTTCAGCTGGGACGACCGCCACGGCTACACGTTCGACGACCCGGCCGCGGGCCGCGATCCCGCCAACTGGGGCGGCGGCTGGCTCGGCAACAACGGCGTGTTCATGGCGCACGCGAAGGACAGCTACGGCCAGCTCGACTTCAGCAAGGACTTCACCGGCAGCCTCATCAACCGCCTGCTCGTCGGCGTGCGCTACGCCAAGCACGACGAGAACTACGGCCTCAACGTCTACGGTGGCGTCACGCCGGGCACGCTCGCCGACGTCGGCGTGATCGATCCGACCGACATCCTCGGCGAGTTCTCGGGCTTCTCGCCGGACCAGGCGAACCACCTCCAGGTCGGCGAGCAGAACATCCTCAACTGGATCCGCAACAGCCACCTCGACTTCGCGCATCCGGACCCGGGCAGCTATCTCAACAACACCTGGGCGCTGACGCAGAAGAACTCGGCCGCGTACGCGCAGCTCGACTTCGGCAACGACGCATGGCGCGGCAACGTCGGGCTGCGCTACGTGCACACCGAGCAGGAAGGCTCCGGCTACAACCTGCCGGGCAGCGTCGCGCCGGTGCTGCCGGCATTGCCGGGCTGGTACCAGACGAAGAACTCGTCGATCAACAACTGGCTGCCGTCGTTCAACGTCGCCTACGACGCCGCGCCGGACGTCGTGCTGCGCCTGTCCGGTTCGGAAGTGATCGCCTGGGCACCGTACAACCAGATGGTCAACAACACGTTCCTCAACGACACCGTACTCACCGGCAGCGGCGGCAATGCCGACCTGAAGCCGTATAAGTCGGTGAACTTCAACCTGTCGGCCGAGTGGTACTTCGCCGAGCAGTCGGTGATCGCGGGCTCGATCTTCTTCAAGCACGTGCTCAACTACATCGACACCATCCCGTCGACCGAGCGCCACTACAACTCGATCCGCGACACCGATCCGACCCAGTGGGATTCGCTCGTCGGCAGCCACGGCTGCACCGCCGACGGTTTCTGCGACTACAGCGTCTCGCGCCCGCGCAACGCGGGTACGGCGAAGATCAAGGGCTTCACGCTCACCTACCAGCAGGCGTTCGGCAGCACCGGCTTCGGCATGGTGGCGAACTACACCTACGCGGACGGCGAGACGAGCCAGGGCACGCCGATGCCGTACCAGTCGGAGAACTCGATCAGCGTCGGCCCGTACTACGAGAACGGACCGTTCAGCGCGCGCGTGAACTACAACTGGCGCGACCACTACCTCGCCGGCGGCTACGTGGCCGGCGCGCCGCCCGCGGTCGTCGACGACTACGCCGACCTCGGCCTCAGCCTCGGCTGGAAGTTCAACCAGAACTTCATGGTCACGTTCGACGCGATGAACCTGCTCGACGAGAAGTACCACCAGTACGCGGTCGGCAACAAGGACGAGCTGTTCGGCGAGTACACGACCGGCCGTCGCTACATGGCGAACCTGCGCTTCAACTTCTGACGACTCCAACGTGCGAAGTTCACGGGCCGGCTCATCCCGGTCCGTCTTTTTTTGTGTAGGGTGGCTTCACAGCGGGAGGTTCGCATGCGCCGATGGTCCGTGTTCGCGTTGTTGTTCGTCGCCGCATGCAGCTCGAACCCGCCGGTACCGCGTGCGCCGTCGGTACTGCCGGCGCTGCTGCCGTGGCCCGCGCAGCTCGAGGTCGGGCGCGGCCGCTACGTGCTGCGCGACGGTGCGCGACTCGAGGTCGCCGGCGGCGACGAGGCGCTCGCGATCGCGCGCGGGTTCGCCGCGCGCGTCGCACGCGATCGCGGCCTGCAGCTCGACGTCGCGGCGCAGGCCGGTGCGGGTGATGCGGCGGTCGTGTTGGCGCTGCGGCCCGGCGACGCGACCGTGCCGGAAGGCGAGGGCTATCGTCTCGTCGTCGACCGCACGCACATCGAACTCGCCGCACGCGAGCCACGCGGCCTGTTCCGCGGAACCACGACGTTGTGGCAGTTGCTCACGCCGGAGATGAGTCCGGCACGCGCCATCGAAGTCTCTGCGGTGCGCATCGAAGATCGACCACGCTTCGCGTGGCGCGGCGCGATGCTCGATTCCGCGCGGCATTTCCAGCCGCCCGAGTTCGTCAAGCGCTTCATCGACGAACTCGCGCTCGCCAAGCTCGACACGTTCCATTGGCATCTCACCGACGACCAGGGCTGGCGCATCGAGATCAAGCGTCATCCGCGCCTCACCGAGGTCGGCGCGTGGCGTCGTCCGGCTGGCGCCGCGGGCACCGACGCGGCCGGCAAGCCCGTGCGCTACGGTGGCTACTACACGCAGGACGAGATCCGCGACATCGTGCGCTACGCGGCCGAGCGCTACGTGACGATCGTGCCCGAGATCGACATGCCCGGGCACATGCAGGCCGCGATCGCTGCCTATCCGGAACTCGGCGCATCGGCGGACGAACCGGTCGTTTCGCCCGACTGGGGCGTGCACGGCTACATCCTGAACGTCGACGAGCCGACGATCGCGTTCATGCAGGACGTGCTCGACGAAGTGATCGAGCTGTTCCCGTCGACGTACATCCATGTCGGTGGCGACGAGGCGGTGAAGGACCAGTGGAAGGCATCCTCGCGCGTGCAGGCGCGCATGCGCGAACTCGGCCTCGCCGATGAGAACGCGCTGCAGGGCTGGTTCATCGCCCGCATGCAGCAGCATCTCGCCGCGCGCGGCCGCAAGCTGATCGGCTGGGACGAGATCCTCGAAGGTGGCGTGCCGGCCGACGCCGCGGTGATGTCGTGGCGCGGCACGAAGGGTGGCATCGAAGCAGCGAATGCAGGGCATCCGGTGGTGATGGCGCCCTCGCCCGACCTCTACTTCGATCACCTGCAGAGCGATGCCGCGGACGAGCCGTCGGGCCGGCCCGACCTGCGCACGCTCGCCGACATCTACGCATTCGACGCGACGGCCGGCATGGACGCGGCCGCGGCGGCGCACGTGCTCGGCGCGCAGGCGAACCTCTGGAGCGAACACATGCGCACGACCGCGATGGTCGAGCACGCGGCGTTCCCGCGACTCGCCGCACTCGCCGAGGCGCTGTGGTCGCCGCGCGAGGCGCGCGACTGGTCGCGGTTCGTCGCGCGCCTCGTGCCGCAGATGGAGCGTTGGCGCGCGCACGGCGTCGCCGCGGCGCAGAGTGCGTTCGAGGTGCGTTTCACCGACACGGCGCAGGGGATCGTGTTGTCGAACCAGGCCGGCCTGCCGATGCGCTACACACTCGACGGGCGCGCGCCCGATGTGCACGCAGCCATCGATGCGGGCGGTGCGCTGACGCCGCCCGCGGGCGCGACGATCCGCGCCGCGACCTGGCTCGATGGCCGTCGTGCCGGCGACATCACCGAGCGCAGGGCGGATGCCGCGCATCGGCGCGCGAGCAGCGAGCTTGCGCAATGCAGCGGCAAGCTGGTGCTGCGCATCGAGGATGACGCGCCGACGCCGGGACCGCGCGCCTTCTACGACGTCGACCTGTTCGATCCGTGCTGGACCTGGGCGCGCGCGCCACTCGACGACGCCGCGCGCATCCGCGTCGCGGTCGGCCAGCTGCCCTACAACTTCCAGCTCTACAAGGACGTCGCGAACATCGTGCCGCGGCCGGCGCCGTCGACACCTGCGGGCGAACTGCTCGTGCGCGACGGCTGCGCGGGGATGCTGCTGGCGAGCCTGCCGCTCGATCGCGCACGCATGAATCCGGCGGTGAGCGTGCTCGAAGCGGAGCTGCCGCCACGCTCGGGCGCGCACGACCTCTGCTTCGTGTTCAGCGGCGAGGGACACGATCCGCTGTGGGCGATCGACACGGTCGAGCTGCTGCCGCCGCGGTGACGTCGCGCTGCGACGCGGCTCAGAACCCGCCACCCGCGTCGAGCCACGCCTGCTCATCGGCCGTGCTCGCGCGGCCGAGCGCGGCGTTGCGATGCGGGAAGCGGCCGAAGCGCACGATCACGTCGCGGTGCGCGGTCGCGTACTTGAGGTAGTAGTCGTCGCCCATCGCACCGAACAGCGCGAGCGAACGATCCTGGTCGGCGAGCGCCTCGGAGTGTTCGAACGGCATGTAGAAGAACAGGCGCAGGTCGCGATCGACCGCGCGGTCACGACCCGCGTCCACCGCCGCCGACGCGACCTCGCGCGCGAGGCCGTCGGTCGCGAAGGCGTGCGCGCTGTTGCGGAACAGGTTGCGCGGGATCTGGTCGAGCAGCAGCACGAGCGCGAGGGAGCCGTCCGCGGTGCCGCGCCAGCCGTCGAGTTCGCGTCGCGCCGCGGCGTGGTGCGCGGCGGCATAGCGCTCGCGCAACGCCGCGTCGAACGCGTCGTCGCGGCTGAACCATTTCGCGGTGCCGGCCTGCTTCCAGAACGAGACGAGATCGAAGGGGTCGGCAATCACGTGCGGGGCGTCGCGTCGGCCAAGCGGGCTTGTGAATCTATCCTCGCCCAGCCCGATACGCCAGCGATGCCCGTCGGTGATCGGGCTGGCCGTTCGCGGCCGATGCATGCATGGACGCCTGTCGCCGGTTTTGAGACGGCGCTCGCCGAGCCTCGGCGTCCCGCAGAACAGGAGGCCGCCATGCAACAGACGAATCCGATTTCCCCGCGCCGCGTTCCGCTCGCCGTCGCGGGCTCGCGGCGCATCGAACGCTGCTACGCGATGCTCGGCAAGGGCGGCGGCGAACTCCCGCTGCGCAGCGCACGCATCGAGCTCGTGCTCGTCGACGACGCGCGCGACGTCTGGAACGTCCTCGGCTTCCGCGCGGAGCCGGCGCGCTTCGCCAGCGACGCGGTCGATCGCGACGGTGGCTGGCGCGTCCTCGGCTGGCGCATGGCCGACGGCACGCGACCGCTCGGCGACTACGACGTCGTCGATCCGGATCTGGCGCAGCTCGAGCAGCTTCCGTGTCCCGATCCGCTCCCAGGATTCGCGCCCTCGCACGACGGCGGCTCGATCGATCCGGTCTGAGCGATCCGCCCTGGATGATCCGGCGTGGCGGTGCTCGCGCGAGTGGCTGCCGCGTCAGCCGATGATCCAGTCCTTGCTGCGACTGTTGCTGAGGAACGCGATGTCCTCGACGAGGTCGGGATACGACTGGCCGAGCGTGAAGGTGCCCGCGATCCAGTGCAGCGGGATGCCGTCGGTGCGCTCGGGCTGGTCGACGTAGACGACGCCGTCGTCGGCGGCGAACACGGTGCGATCGCCTTTCGCGAGCTGGTCGTGCACGCGCTGAGCGAGCACGGCCGCACCCTCGGACAGCCGACCGATGCGAAGGGCGCCGCGGCCCGGCGAGCGAAGGCGAGCATGCATGGGGAATTCCTCCGTCGTCAGTCGGGTGCTTTCTGCGCGGCCGCGAGATCGAGCCACTCGCGCCCCGCGACCAGTCGATAGAGCGGCAGTTCCGCGCGCCCGAGTTCGTCGACGAGCCGTGACGCGAGATGGATCGCACGCCGTTCGCCGATGCTGAAATCGATGTAGCCGTCGTACCACTGGAAGCCCGCGGGCGAGCGCGTGGCCTGCTCGATGCGACACACGCCATGGTCGTCGCCGGGCCGGAAGCGCGCAATGAACGCGTTCACCGCCGACTGCGCATCGCTGTCCGCCTCGAACACGACGACCTGCTGCCATCCTGCTTTCGGATTCATGGCGATGCCCACGGCGACGATTCCTGCCGGATGCCCGCGCGGTGCGGGCTTCCCGTGCGGCCGAACGTACGCTTCACGACAGGGTGCGGCAATGGGAAAAAAATTCCCACGCGCCGGCCCCGCCGGAAGCGCGGATTCGTGCCGGTCGTCGAGGCCGATCGTTGCGCTCCAGCTTTTCCCGCCGCGCGCATGACATTCCTCTGATCATTCTTGAACGCTCGTTTCACGCGCGCGCGGGCATCGTCGGGTTTCGCGTGGGCAGAGACGCCCGGAGGAACGACATGCAGCCACAATGGCGCCCGATCGGCGTCGTCGAGACACCGATCGCCCACCCGGTCGTGAAGCTCGCCTGCGATGCCGCGCCGAGCCGGTATCGCGCACTGCTGGCGTCGAACAGCGCGTCGACGTCGAGGTGGGAACTTTTCGTCAACTTCGCGCGCGGTGAATCGCGCGGGACCGTCGCGGCGTGCACACTGATGCGCACGCTCGCGATGTTCGCGGGCTGCGACCGCGTACCGCTCACGATCATCGCGGGCGAGCATTGGCTCGTGGCCGACTGAGCCGCGGGATCGGCCCGACAGGACAGGACAGGACAGGGCAGGCCGCCGCACGCCGATCGCACGACATGACGCAAGGATGCGGTCCGTTGTCTCAACCTGCGCGACGGACGTCCGTGAGCATCGCCCCATGGACAGACATCGTGATCCGCGGTGGGAGCCCCGTACGGGGGATGTGGTCTGGTTCCGCTACCCGCGCAACCGGTCGTGGCAATGCGCGATCGTCGATCGCGTCGCGGACGGGCGCGTCTACTACACGCGATCCTCCGTCGGCGTCGGTCGCGGCGAGCCCGTATGGATCGACCTCGACGGCTGGAAGCAGCGCGCAGCGCGATCGCGCCTGCGGTTCCCGCTCGGCGAGCGCATCGCGAGCTAATCATGCGGGGATTGCGCCCAAGGCACGGGCTTCGCTCGAGGAAATGCGCGCGATATCGCGCGGCGGCGTGCGCGATGCACGTGCTCGCGCTCGTTTCGCGTGGGTACGCGATCCGAACAATTCACGGGCTTTCTGCACGGGATGGGTGTATGGTGAGAGTGCTCGTCGCTTGCGCGCGAGCCGGTTTCACTCCTGCCGCAGCACGGCGATACGCCTTCGATCGTCCGTTGCGCTTCACCTTCCGGAGCGGCGATGAATGCTCACGTGCCTCAATTCCAGTTTCGCCTCGCGCGTGGCCTGTCGATCGGGCCGGTCGCGCTGAAGCGTCTCTGGTCGGCGGCATGCGGCTGCAATGACGTCACCGTTTCGCGCGAACAGACGCGCCCGAACGAGGATCGTTCGGGGCATCGGTATTCCTTGTGGGGGCCACCCAATCGCTTCGACCTGGCGACGGTCGAGGCGCGCCTGCTGACGACTCTGGAAGCGCGGTTTCCCGGTGCGCGCATCACGCTGTTCCGGCTAGACAGCGTTCCACGCCCGAAGTGGTAGCCCTCGTCGATTCGTCCGGTAACTGGGTGCGGAAGCTCGAGGCATTCCGTACGCCGAGCAATGCGCGCGCGACGTACGAACTCGCGTTGACCGCGTTGCTGTTCGCGAGCAGCTGGATCGCGACGTATTGGGGCTGGTCGAGTGGGCGATGGTGGCTGTACGCGCTCGCGCTCGCGCCGACCGCCGGTTTTCTCGTCCGGCTGTTCCTGCTGCAACACGACTGCGGGCACGGCAGCTTCTTCGCGTCGCGCAAGGCGAACGACGCGGTCGGCCGGTCGCTCGGCGTGCTCACGCTCACGCCGTATGCACACTGGCGCCGCGCCCACGCGATCCATCACGCGACGCAAGGGCACCTCGGCAAGCGCGGCACCGGCGACGTCGACACGATCACCGTCGCCGAATATCGCGCGCGCGGACCGTGGGCGCGCTTGCGATACCGGTTGTACCGGCATCCGCTGGTCATGTTCGGCATCGGCCCGGTGTTCGTATTCCTGGTCCAGAACCGCATACCCGCGGGCTTCATGCGCGACGGAGCGGGTCCGTGGATCAGCACGATGGGTACGAATGTCGTGGCCGGCGTGCTGATCGCGCTCGCGATGTCCACGCTCGGCGTCGGCGCGTTCCTCGCCGTGCAATTGCCCGTCCTCGTCCTCGCGGCGACGATCGGCGTCTGGCTGTTCTTCGTGCAGCACCAGTTCGAACACACCTATTGGGAGGACGCGCCGCGCTGGAACGCGCGCGACGCCGCCCTCGCCGGAAGTTCCCATTACGACTTGCCGCGCGTCCTTCGCTGGCTCACCGCGAACATCGGCATGCATCACCTGCATCACCTGTCGAGTCGCGTGCCGTTCTACCGTTTCCGCGACGCCGCCGATGCGTTGCCCGAACTTGCCGACGTCAATCGAATAGGGGTCCTCGAAGGCTTCCGCTGCGTGCGGCTCGCCCTGTGGGACGAAGAGCGCCGGCGCCTCGTGTCCTTTCGCGACATCCGGGAGCCGCGCATGGGTGCGGCATCCGTCGAATCAAACAGGAGAAGTTCATGATCACATTGGATGTCCGCGGCTTGCCCAAGTCGATGACCGACAGTTCGCTCCATTCGCTCTTCGCCCAGCACGGCCGCGTGTTCGGCCTGCGCATGGCGCGCGACCTGTTCAGTGGCGAATGCCGCGGATTCGCGGAGCTGCAGATGGAAGGGCACGAAGCGCGCAACGCGATCGCTGCGTTGAACGGTTCCACCCAGGACGGTGCGACGATCCGTGTCGCCCTGCACGACGAGCGCAAGAGTCATCGTCGCCGCTGAGTCGCAGTCGCGCGCGATGGTGGGAAAATATTTCCGCTCGACAAGCCTGTGGTGAGCGCGTAGGGTCGGGCGAATCATTCAACTGCCTTGGCGCGCAGCGAAGCAGCGTCCCGATCACGGGCTGCATTCGCATCCACCGTCCCCAGCGCGCCGTCCCGGTGGCCGATCGTTCCCTGCCGCACTGATCATGCGGCTGCGCAGGCTACCGACATGCACGCGTCATTCGCCGGATCGAGCGGCAACTGGAGCGTCGTCGCGACGATCGAAGTCGAGGCGCGCGTCCCGCTCGTCATGCACCTGCCGAAGGAGTCGACCGGGTTCCGCATGATGCAACGGGTCACTGCGCCGCAAGGCTACGCGTGGGTCGACATCTGCGTGGACCTGTCTTCGGGCATGCTGCACGCGGCGCAGGTCGCGCGCACGGTGCTTGCCGAACTCGCGTCGTGCAACCTCGCCGGCTTCCGCGTGATTTCCGGCGAGCACTACCTGACGATGGGCAGCCCGGCGTGAGCGCGCGATGAGCGGCCTGATCTTCAGCAAGCACCAGGCGGGGCCGGCGACGTTCTACCTGCGCCGCGGCGGCCGGCTCGAGGTTCACGTCAACGGCATGGTGCTCGCCGTGGTGCCCGAAGACGCGGTCGAGCGACGAATGCTCGACAAGGTGCACGGTATCGATCGCCTCGCGGAAGAGGTCGCCGCGGGCCTCCCGCACAGCCTCGACATCAACTTCGCGCCCGTGTGCGCGTGGCTGCGCATGTGGCAGCGATGCAACTATCTTCGAGGACGCTGAGCGATACTCGACGCATTGCATGTCCGTATCGACTCGGCGATGAGCGCGTCGAGCGCGCGACGCATCTCCCCATTGATCGGAAAGAAGGCCGGGCACGCCGCGCGTTCATCTCGCCTCAGCGGGTGCCGCGCGGTGTGGATCTGCGCGGGTCCACGTGATCGATTCCAGCCGCGGCGCCCATTTGGCGGTATCGTGTCTGTTCGCATGAAACGCAGCCTCGACAGGCTTCCCGCGGAACCCATGGATCGGTTCATGCGCCCCTTTGCACAATTTCTCCGCGTCGAAGCCGCCGCGGGTTCGGTGCTCCTCCTGTGCACGGTGATCGCTCTCGCTCTCTCCAATTCCGGATGGCGCGACACCTACATGGAGCTGTGGGAGACCACGGTCGCCTTGCGTTGGGGTGATGCCGAGTTTTCCCGCTCGTTCAAGCACTGGATCATCGACGGTGGAATGACCTTGTTCTTCTTCGTCATCGCATTGGAGCTCAAGCGGGAGATGGTATTCGGCGGGCTGCGCAACCTGCGATCGGCGGCGTTTTCGATGGCCGCGGCGATCGGCGGGATGGTGGTGCCGGCGGTGTTGTTCACGTGGCTGCGGGGCGGCGGGATGGAAGGTCGCGCGTGGGGCGTCGTCATGGCGACCGACACCGCTTTCGTCGTCGGATGCTTGGCGTTGCTGGGCTCGCGCATTCCGCCCAGCCTGCGCTTGTTCCTGCTGTCGCTCGCGATATTCGACGACATCGGTGCGATCGTCGTCATTGCGATCGGATACGGGGGCGGAATCGATTGGCTTGCGCTGGGCTGCGTGGCCGTCTCCCTCTTCGGCGTGCTGCTCATGCGGAGCATGGGCATTCGCCACGTGGTCGCATACATCGTCGCTGGCGTACTGGCCTGGCTTGCGCTGGATCGATCCGGCATCCATCCAACGACAGCCGGCATGCTCCTCGGCCTGATGACGCCGACGGGCCGCTGGGTAAGCGACAGTCGCCTCAAGGCGATCCTGGGCAAGGTCGTCGCCTATCCGCCGGGGGATGACCGGGCTGGTGATAGCGGGGATCGGCAGGATCTTCGGCGCGCCGGAATCGCGGCGCGCGAGGCCTTTTCGCCGCTCGAACGATTGGAGCTCGCGTTGCATCCCTGGGTGGCTTTCCTGGTCCTGCCTGCGTTCGCGCTCGCGAGCGCGGGGCTGCCGATGTCGCAGGTGGCCGTCGATTGGTCGCTGGCGACCGCCGTGGCGATCGGCCTGTTCTGCGGAAAACCGCTGGGAGTCCTTTCTTTCGCCTATGCCGCGAACGCGCTCGGCTGGGCTTCCCGTCCCGCGCGCCTGACGTGGGCGCTGATCGGCGGAGGCGCGATGCTCACCGGCATCGGATTCTCCATGTCGCTGTTGATCGCCGAGCTGGCACTGCGGGCCGATGAACTCGGGTCCGCCAAGATCGGCATCCTGTCCGCATCGACGCTGTCGGCGGTATGCGGCCTGGCGACGCTGACGTGGCTGACTTCAAAGCGCCATCGGATGGCGGAAGCATCTCGCGCCGACCGATCGAAGCGGCATTGATCGGAAGCAGCGCTTCACGGGGTCGACGACGGGCTCCCTTACGTGCGTTCGAGATCGCCCCAGGCGGCACCTCGACCGGGCACGACCGCCCGGTCGATTTGGAGTCATTCCCCGATCAGGCGACTCGCATCGACGCTGAGCACGCCCCGCGTATGGCCGGCGATCTCGATGGCGCTCGTGCGCGCTTCGCGCGTCCCCGCGTGACCTCGCAGCGAAACGACGCCGCCGATCGCGGAGGCGGCGATGCGGTAGTGGCTCACGCTGGGGGACAACGAGAACGCGGATTCGACGCGCGCGGCGACCCACGTGTCCGAAACGGGAAGCCCGCTGCGCGAAGCGATCGCGGTCTGCGCGGATCGAGCGTCCTCCGTGAGCGGGGAGTGGTTGAAGACGACGATGCCGTCGTCGACGGCGCGGACGCCTCCGGTATCGGCTGCGACACGCGCGGCGATGTCACGTTGTTCGCGCCGGTAGACGGATCCGTCGAGGCGCACCGTTCCATTCGTGGTGGCGACATCGATATCGAGTCCGCTCGTTTCGGCGCGCCACAGCAGCTTCGAGCGGATGGAAGCAGTGATCGTCGCGTCGTCGATCTTCTGCCGGAAGCGGATGCCGCTGTTCGATTGTTGGGACGGAAGTGCATCGGTGAACCCGATCAGGTTGTCGACGTGCGTGATGCCGTCGATGCTCATCGCGATCTGCTCGGCGAGTTGCCTTTCGGCATCGCCGCCGACCTTGCCGACCAGCGACGCGTTCGCACCCGCGACGGTCACCCTCAGCACGCAATCCTGGAGGATCGGATTCATCGCATAGATCGTGAGGATCTGCGTCTCCCGCCGAAGATCGGCGGTGACCAGGGTGTTGGCCAGGGTCGTTGCATCGCGGGCGCTGGCCGCGAATCCCGCGCAGAGCAGTGCGGTCGACAGGAAGGCGATTCGAATGCTGCGGTTCGTGCGCATGGTAGGTCCGTAGTCCTGGTGACACCATCAATCGATTCGCGCGCGCGCATAGGCCTCGCGGCGGCGGCGCAGGCGCGCATGGTTCACGGCATCGCTCAGCTGGTCGTAGCGGAATCCGTCGAACGTGAACATGCCGCCCTTCAACGAGATCGAAAGATCCGCCATGAGTTGCCGGGTCGGTGCGTCGGGCAGCTCGATGCTTTCATCGATCACCGTGGCGCCGCCGCTCCGCGTCAGGTATCGCGACGTCATCAGTCGCGAATAGGCGATGGCATCCGCGAGTCGATCGTACCGATAGTCGCCGTAGCGGTAGCGACGCCCGTCGTAGTGAATCGAGTGCTGCGTCATCAGGCGGATGCGGTCGGAAGGCGAGGATGCTTCATCGGCGTCGTGAGCGACGTAGCCGCCTTCGGACGTGAACGCCTGGTCGGCTTGCGCGTCGCGGTAGGCTTTGTCATGGGGTGCGTCGGGATTCATCGAAAGGGCCTTTGAGTGCGAGCCGTGCTTGCCCACGGATGCAGCATGCGCGCGACTCGCGTGCGCGTCGGTTCGCTGCCGCACGCATCATCATCGGGAAGGTTGGGCATGTGGCGCGCGACTGACGCCGGTCTTCCTGATCCATCTGTCCATGCCCTGTCGATAGGTCTCCAGATCCGAGCGATAACAGGTGCACGCCGCCGCCGCGAGGCGCTCGCGATCGATGATCGCGACCTTGCCGCGCCGGTAGCGGATCAATCCGCGCGACTGCAGGGCGCCCGCGGCTTCCGTGACGCCGACGCGGCGCACGCCCAGCATGAACGCCAGGAAACCCTGGGTGACGTAGAACGTGTCGGCGTGCGCGCGGTCCGCGGTCATCAACAGCCAACGTGCTAGCCGCTTCTCGATCACATGGAAGCGCGCGCACGCGGCGTTTCGCGCAATCTGGCGTGATTGCACGTACGCGTAGCGATCCACGAGCTTGTGCAACGAGGGCATGTCCCGCAGGCAGCGCAAGAATTTCGAAGCCGGCATTCGCCACGCGCTGCCCGCACCCTGGGTCAACGCGCGCAGCGATGCGACATCGCCACCGAGGGCCAGCTCGTGGCCGTACATGCCCTCGTCGCCGATCATGCCCACTTCCAGCGTGGCGCGGGCGTCGACGGTCGCGAGCAGCGATATGAATCCACCCGTCGGAAAGTAGGCGTGACGGATCCGTTCGCCGTCCTCCTGGAGGCTGCCGCCGTAAACGAGTTCGACCTGCATGCATGCGGCGAGGCAGCGCTCGCGCTCGTGCGCCGGCAGCGCGGCGAGCAGCCGATTGGATGGTGTGGTGCGTTGCATGACCGGCATTGCAGGCATTTTCCTGGTTGCCGCCGCGTTGCCGTCGACGATGGACCGGGAGCCTAGCTGTTACGGATCGCGCGCGTCTGTCCGCCATCGCACGTAGTCGTGCGGGTGATTCCGCTCGGCGTTTCCGTTGCGTACGCCACCGCACGAACCGGCCGCCGATTCACGCGTATCGTGCGACTGAGGGCGTTCGACACGCTCGCTTGCCACCGGCGGCGGGTCCCGCGCAGCATCCCTGGATGGGCATCGTCGAGTCGGTAACCCATCACGAATGGACAACCGAATGCGCAACCATGTGTTCCAGGCGAGAGGGGTCGCTTCGCTGCGTGACGATCCGGGTGCCAGCGCACGTCGCATCCTCGATGCCTGCGTATCGTCGACCCTGACGTTCTGGATCGACGACCTGTCGATCATCCACGGGGAGCGGCCGGCCGACATACCTTCGATGGTCGAGTCGTTGATCATGGGTACGTACGGCGTCGGCACCCCGATCGAGGACATCGAGGATGACCTGCGGGCCGTGCGCAGCGAGCGGGCGAGATCATGGATCGCCGACTAGCCTTGCGAGCCGTTCGTGTCCGCCTCGGCGCGCCCGCGATCCACGGCTCGCGCGCGCGCGCGGGCGCGTCGCATCAGGTACAACGAAACGATGCAAAGGATGGCGAACGTCACGCAAAGGATCTTGGCGACACCGAACGGAGTACCGACGATGCGTGTGAATCCGAACAGCCCCGCGACGACGGCCGCCACAAGGAAAACGAGCGCGTTGTGCAGCATGCCGGACTCCGGAAGTGGCGCGCATTGCAGGGCGCACTGGCGCGTGGCGTCGTGCGCGGTATGTCGCAGCGGCCACGCGGTCGACGGAATGTACGGTCGGGAAGGCATGACGTCCGTGCGTAGACGCACATAGGTCATTCGCCGCCGGTCGAATAGCGCGATCGCCTCACGCCATGACGACATCGGGCAGCAAGCGGTCGAATTCCTTCCTGACCACCTGGTAACACTCGCAGGCGCGCGCCTCGAGGCGCGGCCGATCGAGCACGGTGATGCGACCGCGGCTGTAGCTGATCAGGCCGTCGACCTGCAGCTTGCCCGCCGCCTCGGTGACGCCTTCGCGACGCACGCCGAGCATGTTGGCGATGAGTTCCTGCGTCATCGCAAGATGCGGCGAAGGCAGGCGATCCAGGCTCAGCAGCAGCCACCGGCACAACTGCTGGTCGATCGAATGATGCCGGTTGCACACCGCCGTCTGCGCCATCTGCGTGAGCAACGCCTGCGTGTATCGCAGCAACAGATGCTGCAGCGCCGCGGCGCGATGGAATTCGTCCTTCAGGACTTGTCCTCTGAGCCGATAAGCGTGCCCTGCGCTCTGCACGACCGCCCGACTCGGCGTCGTCTCCCCACCCATGAACAGCGCGACGCCCACCATGCCGTCGTTGCCTACCACGGCGATCTCGGCCGACGCGCCGTCTTCCAGGACGTACAGGAGCGACACGATCGACGTCGTCGGGAAATAGACGTAGCGCAGCTGGCTGCCTGATTCGTACAAGACGTCGCCGAGCGGCATCGGCACGAGTTCGAGGTGAGGAATGAGGCGCTCGCATTCGGACGCGGGCAGCGCGCGCATGAGGTGGTTCTGGCGCGGGTCGTGGGTGGCGGACATGGATGATCGGATCCTTTCCGCAGTGTCTTTCCTGACGTCGACAGACGGCGACGCTGCCAGCCTAGATCATCCGGGGAGCCAATACGAGCGATATGTGCGAAACCGTACACGCGGCGTTCCGTTATGTTGGCAACCGCACGGACGGAAACACCGGCGGGCGGACATCCTTCGCGCGCGCCAAGGGAGCGTGGGGTCGGCGCGGTATCCGTCGCCCGGCGCCACGGAGGTGCGGCCCGGCCGGCGCGCCTCGAAGATCGCACTTCGAGCCGGCCGGGTTGCTTGCGGATGGATGCCCGCGTCGCGGTCGGCTGCGGATGGAGCGATGCGAGTCATCGTGTGCACCGATCGACTCGTCGCCGTGGTTTTCGTTCATCTGCGCCGCAATGTCGATTCGGCGCCGGCATGACTGTTGCGTGGGACACGCGCCCGCGGGCGCCCTGGATCAGCCGGATGCCGTCGGCTTCGAAAGGCGGTCCGTCGGAACATGACTGAAGAAGGCATGGCCGAGCCTATGCTTCTTCGCCCAGAACATGGCGATGTCCGCACTCTGCAGGAGTGCTTCGACGGTGGCGCCGTCCTTCGGATAGAGCGCTACGCCGACGCTCGCCCGTACATGGAGCGTGAGAGTCCCCAGCATGCAAGGCGCCGATATCGCGTCGAAGAGCTTGTGCGCGATCGAAGTGACGTGGGCCTCGCTCTGGATGTCGAGCAGCAGGCAAGCGAACTCGTCTCCGCCGTGGCGGGTGATGGAATCCTCCGCGCGCACGGCATGCATGAGCCTCCGACCGATGACCTTGAGCAGTCGATCACCGATGGCATGACCATGGACGTCGTTGATCGCCTTGAATCCGTCGAGGTCGATGTACGCGACGCTGAACGCGAGCGCGCGCGGCCCGTGCAAGGCCAGCGCCCGGCGGGATCGCTCCTCGAATGAAGTGCGGTTCGGCAGCCCGGTCAACGGATCGTGGAGTGCCGCATGCGAAGCCTGCTTGCAACGCATCTCTGCCCTGCGGAGATCTTCGCGCATCCGCTGCAGCATTCTCCGTGCGAGCCGTAGCTCGTTGTCGAGATGATGGCCGAGGCAAAGACTCGCCTCCAACTGGGCGCGCAGTGACTGCAACCCGGCCACGCACGCCGCCACGCTGTCCTCGGCATGCATCGGGGTCGCCCGTATTCGCTCCGAGCCTCCCATGCGGCCGTCACGCAAACGATTTGCAAGCGTCAGCAGCGCATCCACGCAGCCGTCGATCCCGCGCCTGATCCGCAGCGCCGTTCGCACCCGAGGGCCCAGTGTCGGCAGTGCCTCGATGCGTTCCAGATGCGAACCAAACGGCTCTTGCGACGCCGGGTCATCGAACCCCGGGGTCGTATCCCCTGCGTGGATTGCATCCGTTGCCATGATTCCTCCGTCGTCCATTCGCAGCTGCGAGCCAATGCTGCACGCGTCAGCGCTCCGAGGTGAAGCGAGCGCGTGCGTTGGAAGTCCTACAGGCGTCCACTCAGTATCAGCACGACGATGACGAGCAGCAGCAGTCCCAGTCCGCCGCTGGGCACGTAGCCCCATCCCCGGCTGTGCGGCCATGTCGGAATGGCTCCGACCAGCAGCAGGACCAGGACGATCAAGAGAATCAGGCCAATCGACATTTCGTTCTCCTAGCGCTCTCGTTCCCATCCGCCGTACCGATCGAACAACCCGCATCGACTTCGCAAGCGTGCGACCGGACGGGTCGCTTTCCGACTATTTCTTTTGCTTGTCATCATTCTTGTCCGTCGACTTCCCGTGCTGCGCCGGCTCGCGCGCAACTTTTGAATCCGCCGTTTCGTGCTTGCCGCGGTTGTCACGCAGCGGAACGTTGCGGGCAGCGATCCTTCCCGGCTGGGATGTTCTGGAATCCCGCGCCCGTGGCCCGGCCGACGTGTCCGCATTGCGAGTCGCAGCCTTCGACTCGATGGACGTTACGTGCGACGAACCCCGTCTGTGTTGCGTGTCGACGCGGGTTTCGCGAACGCGGGTCGGTTCGTGTTGCCTCGTTGCACGCGGGGCCGCGAGCGCGGCGCGCCGCGGGGCATAGGCATCCGTCGAGGCACGTCGCGGCTGGCTGTGATGATCCCCGCGCCCGTCTTCGTACCGGTAGCCCGGCACCGTTCCGGGATGGTGGCGCGGTGTGATGCGCCTCCACTGATCGCGTTCGCCGTACCAGGCACGGTTGCGGTAGTTGTCGTCCCAGTACGTACCGAACACGAAGGCGATGACGGGAATGCCGATGCGTACGCCGTATTCCGGTATGCGGACACGCCGTCCCTCGTAGTCTTCCTGCAGGAGGTATCCCGCCACCCAGCCGCGATCATTCCCGGCGGTCACGTCGCACCAGGACCAGCCGTCGACGCAGCCTTCGATGACGACTTCGGCGCCTGCGGGAAGCATCGCGACGTTCGGATAGCTCCTGTCGGGACCGGCGCGGAGGGTCGCGTCACCGGTCACGTAACCGTCACCGCCGAAGGCCGGGCGGAGCGCGAAGATCGAAAAGAGCAGGGCTGTCGTGCACAAGATACGTTTCATGTTCGCCGTCCTCGTTGAATCGAGATCCCCGTTGTAGCGCGATCACGGAGGATTTCGCGGTGCGCTGGCGCGCATAGCGCACCGCGCATGCGTTCGCTATCGCACGGAAGCCTTTCGCTTCCGTGCGCATACTGAAGGCCCATTCGCGAGCGGTCGGATTTCGCCAGCTCTGCGGAATCCTGGTCACTGGAGCGCGATATGCATACCCCGTGGATCCCAAGTTCCATCGCCCTGCCGCACGAAGGGCAGCCGGTGGAATTCGTCCTCGATCATCGCCAAATCGCGATCGAAGGGACGTACACGCGGCAGGTCTTCCGTTCGCGCTGGACGAGTTACGAGGTGGAGCGGGTCGGTACGTGGAGGCTTGCGGACCTTCTCCACGCGCGGGACCACGCTGCGGCGTGATTCTGCCGCGAACGGGCGGCCGGCCTCACTGGGCGCGACGCAACCGCTTGGCGTTCGCCTTGACCTTGCGCAGGTAGGGCGACACGGCGCTGCTGGAAAGATCAAGGGCCGATGCCCGCATCGACGACACCATGCTGCTCGCCGTCGGCATGAACCATGTGCGCAGCAACAGCGAGGAGAACCGCGCCTGCGTGCGCGCCACAGCTATCGCGACATGGAACAGCGATTCGCTCGACGCACTGATCTTTTCGGTGACCATCCGGCGCCCTTCACGCGCATTCGCGTTCGTTCCTCGCTGCGCCATCTTCGCCGTGCGTTGCGCGACCACGACGGGCGCCAGCATGGCGAGCTGGGCGAGATCCGTCGTTGCACGCACCTGTTTCCTTCGATTCGACATCGTCGTTCGCGGCGGCCGTCCCTATTGGACTCCGCAAGCATAGGCTCGCGATCGTGAACCGCGGGCGCGATGTGATGCCGGCCGACGAAGCGTAGTCGCGCGCGCTCCCCGCGCATTCGGGGGCGCGGCATGCCGCGCCGGACGCCGACAAGCGTTTACGTCCGGGCAGATCGCGGTCGCGGTGCGCGCTGGCGATGTGGGTATGGCCGCGTGGCAGGACGACCGGCTTCCTGTCGAGGCCCGCGGAAAGTTCCTCGAGCACGGCACGGGCGATACGCGCTGCAGCTTCACGCCGAGCGGGAAGTCGACCGGGATATCGATCCAGGCGTAGCCGTTCGGCGACGCCGATGTTCAATCCGAAGAACGCTCCGGATCGTCGCCGTAGGTGTACTCGCATTCGATCGAACCGTCTTTCCGATGCACGACCAATTGCGCAGGTTGTCCTGAGGACCACAGCTCGCGTGCCTGCTCCTGGCCCGCGGCCTCTCCTTCGGCCTTCGTTTCGTAGGCGGCGAGCGCCATGCCGTCGCGGTGCAGATGCCAGAGCCCGTCGAAATTCGTGTGGGCCAGATGCATGACGTATCGTTGCATGGGCGTGTTCTCCGGCAAGCATGGCGAGGCAGGTCAGCATGGTGCCCAAGGGTTCCTGAACGCAGGAATTTCGTCTCTGCAAGACGTTCCTCGATCCATCCGGTTCACGAACGAACAGCGAGCATGGCGACGGCTGCGTCGTTCCGGCCAGCCTGCGCGCGGTTTCGTCGATGACATTCGTCATTCGAGGTTGCGAATGCGCAGGTCCGTGCCGCGAAGGCACGAAGCGCATCGGTCCGTCGTTCGACGAACGCTCTCCTTTCGAGCCGAGCGCCATCCTCCCAGGCACGCGATGTGATGCATATCGCATTTTAAATCGTTGAACTTTGTGGCATGTGCTGGCGCTGCGCCATCGGCATTGGCATAAAGCGGAGACACGAGTCTTTGCTGGAGAATCCCGGTGCGCCTGGTGTTCGTTGGTGGTCCCGCGCACGGCATCGTGCTGGAGCTCGATGCGCTTCCCGAGCGCATCCTGGCGCACGACATGGACGGCCGGTCCGAGCGCTATGAGCCGTGGGAACGCTCGTCCATTCCCGGCGCCGTCGTCTACGCACCGACGTTGATCGACTGGCCCGCTTTTCGGCGGGCGCTCACGGAAATCCAGGCACTCAGCGTCTGACGATCGCGCACGGCGCGAGGCCGCCATCTCCACGGAGGAGGCGGCCTGCGCAACGACTAGAACCGGGTCACGAGCGCGGCGCGCAGGCGCCAGCTCGCGGTCGTCTGGATCGCGCTGTTGTCGGTGTCGATCGGTGCTTCCGCGCGCAGTTCGAGCGATGCCCGCGGACCGAACGTGAAATCGACCTGCGGCCCGAGGAACAGCACGCGCGAATGCGTGTCGTCGAGCTTCGCGCCGGCGAGTTCGTCGTAGTCCTTGTCCTCGCCGGAGAGGTTCACCTGCAGCGACACGGTGCGATCGTGCTCGAGCACGAGGTAACGTCCCGCCGACAGCGTCCACTGCAGGTCGTTGCCGAAGCGGTAGTCGAAGTCGCCCGTGCGACGGATCGCGTACTGCACGTCGCCGCTGCCGTACCAGCGTCCGCTTCGATAGAACGCGGACGTTCCGGCCACGAAGTCGGTCGAGCCCGAGCCGAGCGCGAGGTCGTGGCCGTGGATGCCGTTGATCGGGCCGTCGTCGTCGTGGCCGCCGTGCTTGGGCGCATCGGCATGGCCTTCGTCGTCGCCTTCATCGAGCTCCTCCGCGATGCGGTCGCTGTCGCCGGTGCCGAACTTGACGCCGCCGAGGACGCGCCAGACGAAGGTGTGATCGCCGTCGTCGGTGCGCACGAGCGTGTACTGCGCCGACGCGGTGACGTCGCCGAGGCCCGCTTCGGTGCCCTTGTCGATGCCGCCGTGCTCGGGGCGTTCGAACGAGCGGTGGATGTACGGCACGTTGACCTGCACGGTCAGGCGATCGGTGATGCCGTAGCCGAGGAACAGCTGCGTGATCGAACTGTCGAGATACTGGCCCGCGTCGTCGTGAAGGGCATGCCCCTCCTCGCGCAGGTCGTCGTAGCGGGTGAACTGTTCCGACACGCCGGCGAGCCAGCCGGACGTTTCGCCGTGCGCCATGCCGGCGGTGTAGACGGAGCAGAGGTCGCACGCATTCGCGAGCGGGGCGCACAACAGCAACGCGCCGAGCGGCGCGCGTCGGATCGGGATCTTCTTCATGGTGTCCTCGAAGCACGTGGACGGACCGCAGGCAGCGGCGATCCGTGGAAACGATCGATGGTCGTGCTAGGCGAGGACGGGCGGGCCGCGCGGCTGCGCGAGGGAGTACGGTCGAACGACGCGGGGTTCGCTTCGATGCCGTGTCGCCGGCGCCGCGGCTCGCAGCGGCGCGACGACGATCGCGTGGGCGACGGTGGCGAGCGCGGGCGCGTGGGCGAGGAAGTCGCAGTAGCCGCACTTGCGCCAGCAATCCCCGGCGCAGTCGTCGTCGGCCTGCAGCTGCAGGTGCGACGCGAGCGCCGCATGGTCCGCGTGCGCGGACGCGGCAATGGCGTGCCCGGCGTGCGCGTGATGCGGAGCATGCGCTCCGAGCACCTGCGATACGGTCGGCGCGAGCGCGAGCAGCAGCATGGCGAAGATCGCCAGCCACGCACTCCAGCGCTGTCGTCGGAACCGTCGGATGTCCACGTCGCCCATTATCCCCGAGGCCCGCAGGCGGAGATGCGGCATATGGCCGCCCCGGCCGCAGAGCTGCCGCCGTCCTGGATGAGTACCGCGCCGGCTGCGTCGGGTTGCGTCGTCCGGCAGCGTCCGGCGCGCGTCGGTGCATCAGGCACCGGGCTTGCGATCACGCCGCAGGTTCGTGGTCGACGCGTCGGCCCAATCGCACGCCGATCGTCCCTGCTGCCGCGGAACCCGCTGGACTACACATGGGCCCGTTGGCGGATGTAATGTACGCCCACGGACTGAGTTCTGGGGGCTTGGTGCGAATCGTACTGGTGGGCGGGCCAGCGCACGGAATCGTGCTCAATGTCGACGGCACTCCTGCGCACATCGAAGCTTTCGACCAACACGGCGGTCGAGTGGTCTACGAGGTGAGCGAGGTGCAGGCGTTGCCGAGCGCGACCGTCTACGCGCCGACATTCCTCGAATGGGCCGAGTTCCGCCGGGCTTTGAGTAAGGTGCAAGCGCTGGACATCTGAGCTATGGGCATGGCTGCGGATCGGTTCCAGTATCACCGTGAAGCCCTCGACCTGCTCCTCAGGGCGGAAGGCGAATATGTGCCGGAAGACGCCATCTGTGACCTCCTCAGCGTGATCTTGACGTGCACCGACGACGCCGTGCTCAAGTCCAAATGCCTGGACGCTGTGCACGAGCTTCGCCTCGGGCCTGCGGCAGTCATGTCGCAATACGCGCAGCTCTCGCTCGTGCGGTTGCGCGGCTATTGCGAGGCAACGCTGGCCAGATCCGACTAGAGGCGTGCGTGGCTCGTGAAAGCATCTCGAATCGCCGTGATGGCGGTCGCCGTTCTTCGAGCCAATCTGAACGCGAAGATGAACGGAAATTTTTTCCTGTTGTCGAGCGATTGTTCAGCTGGCTAGGGTTCGTTCCCGCCATGAACATTGAGGACTCGCCATGCACGACATGATCGATTCGCTTTTCTCGCCGGCGAAACTGGGGATGATCTCGGCTGAACCTCGACGCCTCGCCAAGGACGCGCGCAAGGCGATTCGCAATTTCGGCGTACCGACAACGGTGTTCATCGACCGCCAGGGCAACGTCATTGCGCAGCCCACCGCTTACGCAGCCGACCATTCGGTGGATGAAATCGTCGGCATCTACGGTGAGTACATCGACGTCGAGGACATTGCAGATGACCTGCGCGCGTGCGTAGCGCCGCGACTGGCCTCGATCGGGATTCTGGTGCACTGGCAGGATGCCTGTCTGCACGCTTCCTGAGTTCGTTTCGATCAGCGCCCAGCGCCGGAGGTCAACAGGCCACGCGGGGACAAATCGAGCTATGGCTCCAAGCAGAAGCGCCAGGCCTAGCACATCGAGGAGGGATACGAGAAACACGGCGTCTCGAAGAAGGCCGCGCAGAAGCGAGCGTGGGCGAACTCTTCGGAGGAGGAGGCTCCGGGTCACGCACGAGACCCTCGCATTGCGCGCCGGCTGCAAGGACCGGAACCCGGGTATTGCCGGACGCTTGGGGACAGCCCGCGTTTTGCAGGCTTTCGATCCGACCTCTGTACGCTGCGGGACGGGACCGGGTGCAGCGAAACCGTTGGGTCATGCCGAAGGTGGGACTCGAACCCACACGCTTTTAAGGGCGGCGGATTTTGAGTCCGCTGCGTCTACCGATTCCGCCACTTCGGCACGGACCGCGCGAGGCGCCCGCGCGGGGTCGCGCAGTATACGGCAAAGCCGTCAGTGCGTGCTGTCGAGGGCGAGCTGGCACTCGTCGCAGCGGTACCAGCCGGCGCCGGTCGGGTAGAACTTGAGGCAGTTCTCGAGCGTGCGGCGGTAGATGTGCAGCGACACCGCGTTCGCGTCGTCGCTCGGGTTGAGGATCGTGTGGTACTCGTGCGGCGGGATCAGGCTGCCCGCGGAACCCGCGCCCGCGTTCATCGTGCCGCGCGGCTCGAAGCGGTAGCGGCCGTCGCGCGATTCGACGAGCTCGTACGGCGTGATCTCGAGGAAGCCCTGCCAGACACCCTCGACGCACCATTGGCCGGCGTGGTCGTGGATCGGCGTGCCCTGGCCCGGGCCCCAGGTCATCGCGACGACGCTGTAGCCGTGTTCTTCGCTGCGGTAGAGCTCGCGCCGCGCGTAGTGGTCGTCCTCGCGCTCGAACACGCACGCGGGCAGTTGCACGTTCGGGTCGCGGATGAGCTTGCACAGCGCGTGGCGCAGCGCGTCGGTCGTCGCGCCCTCGTCGGGCAGCAGCACGGCTGCGTCGATCGCGGCGATCAGCTGGCGGGCGCCGGGGAATTCGAGCGAGAGCATGGTGGTATACCCGGACGGACAGGGCGTTGAGTCGGTGGCGCAGATTCTAGCAGGGTGTCGCGATGGTGGGTCCTGCGCGCGCCGCGATCCCGCGAGCGGCCTGCGTCGGACGGCGGTTCCCGCATGCCCGGAGGTGGATCCGTCCATGGATCGCGCATGGGACGATCCTGCCCACCGCGCAGGCGGCCTCGGTCGAGCGGTCAGCGCAGGGTGATGACGTAGACCGGCACGTCGCCGGAGGAGAGCGTGGCGCCGGTCGTATTGCACGCACGCAGCTTCACCGTGCCGGCGCTCGGCGCATTCAGCGCCGTGACGATCATGCCGCCCGGCATCGTCGCGCCCGCCTGCGTCACGAAGATCGGGATGTCGCCGGCCTGCGTTCCCGGCACGCTGATGTTGTAGTCGTTGCAGTCGTGCGCGGAGACCGTGATCGCGATCGCGCCGTTGGAGTAGCCGCCGGCGATCTTGCCGCGCGTGACGCTGTCGCTCGCGATCTGGCTGGTGCCGACCGCGCCGTTGGCGATCTCGTCGGAACCGACCGCGCCCGTCGCGATCTTGCTGGCCGTGACCGCGCCATCGAAGATCTTCGAGCCGGTCACGGAGCCGGCGGCGAGCTTGCCGTTGGTGACGGCGCCGAACGCGATCGACGGATTCGGATAGGTGCCCGCGAGGTCGCCGCCCGCGGGTCCGGTCGTGCCGCTCAGCGTGAACTGCGCGACCGGCGTCGTCGCGACCGGCTGGCGCGGCAGCATCGGTATTCCTTCGACCGACACCTGCAGGTAGAGCTGCGTACCGGTGAATGCGCCCGGGAAACCCAGCGAGATGCTGAAGACGCCGTCGTCGACGGGGTAGTCGATTTCATCGATGGCGACGCCGACCTGGTTGCCACCGCTCGGCGCGTCGTAGAGCGCGAAGGACAGATCGAAGTGGCCGTCCGCCGGCGCGCCGTTCTCCTGCAGGCGACCCTGGTAGACGAAGTCGGGCAACTGCGGAGCGGCGAAGGCCGGCGTCGCCGCGAGCGCGAGCGCGAGGAGCGCGCTCCGCAGGCGAAGCCGCGCGGGGAGGGGCATCGGTCGGTTCATTGGCATTCCTCGAAGCCGTTGCGAAAGAGGGAATCGCGATGCGCGCCGCCCGCTCCGGCCCAGTAACCCGCATGTACGGAGAAGCCCGCGCCGGACGACACGCCGACCACGGGTTCGCCGACGCTGCCTTCGAGCGTGCGGCAACCGCCCGCGGAATGGCTGACGCCGCCGCCACCGGCGATCACGTTCGCGACGACCTGCGCCGCGGCGAGGCCGCAGGTCGCGAGGCCGACGAACGCGGCGACGGCGATGACGCGTCGCTGGCGAGTGGCGCGAAAGGTGGACGGCGTGCGTGTGCGCATGGACGATCCCGTCGGCGGAGCGGTCGACGCCGGGCGTTCCGCCCGCGCCTGTCCAAGCCAACGGAAGCGCGTGCCGCGAGGGGACAACGCGCTGCGACGGGCCGGCCGCGGCGGCGGAGCATCCGGGTGGGAAGGATCGCCGCGCGACGCGGCGGTCAGCGCGCCGTGCGGTCGAGGAACGCGGAGATCGCCGCGCCGAAACGCGCGATGTCGACGAGGAACGCGTCGTGCCCCTGCGGGCTGTCGAGCGCGACGAACTCGACCTCGGCGCCGCCGGCGCGCAGGCCGTCGGCGATCTGCTCCTGCTGCGGCAGCGGGAACAGGATGTCGGTTTCGACGCCGATCACGAGCGCGCGTTCGACCGCGAGTCCCTTCAGCACCGACTCGACGCTGCCGGGGCCGGGCCCCGTCGCCGCATGCTCGGCGAGGTCGAACCAGTCGCTCGCGCGCGAAAGATAGAGGTAGCTGTTGGGGTCGAAGCCGCGCACGAAGCGGCGCGCGTGGCCGGCGAGGTAGGACTCGACCTGGAACTCGAAGCCGAACGGATCGTCGTCGCGCTGGTCCGACTCGAGCCGGATGCGCGCGAAGCGCCCGACCCATTCCATCGCCGAGCGATAGGTGATCACGCCGAGCTTGCGCGCGATCGACATGCCCGCTTCGGGGTAGTGGTCGTCGTCGTAGCGGCCCTGGTTCCAGTTCGGGTCGAGGCGGATCGCCTCGCGCTGCAGCGAGCGGATCGCGATCGCGAACGGCTGCGCCTGCGGCGCGGTCGAGATGCTGATGTGGCGGCGCGCGCTGCCGGGGTGCTGCGCGAGGTAGGCGAGCGCGGTCATGCCGCCCATCGAATTGCCGAGCAGGCAGTCGAGGCGTTCGATACCGAGCCCGCGCACGAGTTCGAACGCCGCGTTGGCGGCGTCCTCGAGCGTGAGCTCGGGGAAGTCGAGGCGATACACCTCGCCGGTCGCCGGGTTCACGTCGGCCGGGCCGGTCGAGCCCTTGCAGCTGCCGAGCGTGTTCACGCAGATCACGAACCAGCGGTTCGTGTCGATGGGCTTGCCCGGTCCGATCATCTCCTCCCACCAGCCCGGCGAGGGGTCGGCCACGTTGGAGGCCGCGTGCGCGCTCGGCGAAAGGCCGGTGAGGACCAGCAGCGCGTTGTCGCGCGCGGTGGAGAGCGCACCCCAGGTTTCGTAGGCGAGGCGCGCGCCGACGATGTCGCCGCCGCGCTTCATGCGGAACGGCGAGGGCAGGGCGAACCACTGGCGGGCGTCGGACATGCGGCACACACGATGGAGCGGACGCGCAATGTAGCGGCGGCGGCCGCGTCCGCCAAGTCGGGCAGCGCTCAGACTACGCGGGCTAGCATCGGGCCACCGATCCCGCGCCGCGAGGATGCATGCCGACCTGCCGCCGTACCGTGTTGCCCGCATCGCCGCCCCGGCACCGGGCCTTGAAGGTCGCTCCGGGCCCGAGCACCCCGCATGTCGACGCCTGAGCCGGGGCCAGGCACGGCATCCACGCCGCGCGCCGCGCGCTTCGGGCGCGTAGTGCTCGTCGCTGCAGCGGCCGTGGTGCTGCTGCCGCTGGCGCTGCTCGCGTTCGTCGCGACGTTCGACTGGAATCGCGCCAAGCCCTGGCTCGCCGGTCATGCCGGCAGCGCGCTCGGTCGCACGGTGACGATCGACGGCGATCTCGCGGTCGCCTGGCAATGGAAACGCGCCGACGGCGACGACACGGTCTGGTCGCCGGGCTTCCACGTGCGCGCATCCGGGGTGCGCGTGGCGAACGCGGACTGGGCACGCGCGCCCACGGCCGCGGAGCTCGACGGCCTCGATGCCGACGTGCGCGCGTGGCCCCTGCTGTGGCACCGCATCGACCTGCCGACGATCCGCATCAGCGGGCCGCGCATCGACGTCGAGCGACGCGCCGACGGCAGCGACAACTGGACCTTCGACGCCGCCGACGGCGCCCCAGGCGCGTGGAGCGTCGCGCTCGGCGACATCGTCTTCGGCGCCGGCGACGTCGACGTGCACGACGCGCAGCGCCGGCTCGACGTCCACGCGACGATCGAACCGCTCGCGGCGCCGGTCGAATTCGGCGAGCGCGTCGACGGCGACGACCCGAGCACGCGCCGCGAGGTGATCCAGCGCGTCGGCAAGGCCGCGGCCGAACGCCTGCGCGACGCGGCCCGCGAACGCGAGCAGCGCCGCGAGGAACGCGGCAAGGCGGTGAAGCCGCCGCCCTATCGTTTCGCGTTCGACGTGAAGGGCACGCTCGCCGGCATGGCCCTGTCGGGCAAGGGTCGCTTCGGCGGCGTGCTCGCGCTGCGCAAGCCGGAACCGTTCCCGTTGCGCGCCGACATCGACGTCGGTTCCACGCAGATCGCGTTGACCGGCACGGTCACCGACCCGACCAGTCCCGACGCGGTCGACATGCGCCTGTGGATCAGCGGGCGCAACCTCGCGAACCTCTACGACATCCTCGGCATCGCACTGCCGAAATCGCCGCCGTACGCGACGGTCGGCCGGCTCGCCGGACATTTCCGTCCGAACCGGACCTCGCTGCGCTACGAGGATTTCAGCGCGCGCGTCGGCGGCAGCGATCTGGCTGGAACGCTCACCTATCGCTCCGGCGAGCCACGTCCGACCTTGAGCGGCGACGTCGACTCGACGCTGCTGCGCCTGCGCGACCTCGGCGCCGTGGTCGGCGCCGGCAGCGCCGAGGACCGTGCCGCGCGCGGTGACCACGCCGCGCAGCCGGCCGGCCGCGTGCTGCCGACCGAGCCGTTCGACGTCCAGCACTGGCACGCGGCCGACGCCGACGTGCATTTCAGCGGCAAGCGCGTGATCCGCAACGAGGAACAGCCGATCAGCGACGTCGACACGCGCATCCGCATGCAGGACGGCGTGCTCACGCTCGAACCGTTGCGCTTCGGCATGGCCGGCGGTCGCGTCGACGGTCGCGTGCGCATCGATTCCGGGCCGCACCCGGCGAAGGGCTCGGTGAAACTCGCCGCACGCAGGCTCGCGCTCGCGCGCCTGTTCGAGGCGAGCGACGGTCTCTCCAAGAGCCTCGGCCAGGTCAACGGCGACATCGAGCTCGACGGCACCGGCAATTCGATCGCGGCGATCCTCGGCAGCGCCGACGGTTCGCTCAAGGTCGTCATGGCCGACGGCGAGGTCAGCGAGTCGACGATCGAGAAGGCAGGCCTCAACGTGCTCAACACGTTCTTCGCCAAGCTGCGCGGCGACCCGCCCGTGCATATCGATTGCGCGGCGGCCGTGTTCACGGTCGAGGACGGGCGTGCGGTCGCCGACCTGTTCGTGTTCGACACCGAGAACGCGCGCATCGACATCGAGGGCGCCATCGACCTCGGCGACGAAAAGCTCGACCTCGTGTTGCGCCCGCGCGCGAGCGGCTTGCGCATGCTCACCCTGCGCTCGCCGTTGCGCGTCGCCGGCACCTTCGAGCACGTCGACGTCAGCGTCGAGAAGAAGCAGCTGCTGCTGCGCGTCGGCGCGGCGATCGGCCTCGGTGTCGCGGCCGCGCCGGCGGCCGCGGTCGTGCCGCTGATCGCACCCGGCAGCGACGAGGAGAAGCAGTGCGCGCCGCTGCTGGCGGAGGTCGGCAGGAAGGGCGCGAAGCCGGAAGCGAAACCGCGCGCGAAGGCGGCAACGAAGGCGAGAGCCGCGCGCAAGTGACCGCTGCGTGCGGGCATCCTTGACGCGTCCGCGTCGCGCTCGGGTAGGATGGGCGCGGGGAGGGACGCCGGCCCGGCGTCCGATGGACACGCACGCGTGCCGAGCATCTATCAGCTGAAACCGGCCTTCCAGGGGCTGCTGCGCCCGCTCGTGAACGCGCTCGCGCGCGCCGGCGTCACCGCGAACCAGGTCACCGTGCTCGCGGTCGTGCTGTGCGCGGCGGTCGGCGCCGCGCTCGCGCTCGTCGACGATCCGCGCATCCTGCTGCTGTTGCCGGTCGCGCTGTTCCTGCGCATGGCGTTCAACGCGATCGACGGCATGCTCGCGCGCGAGCACGCGCAGCAGTCGAAACTCGGCGCGATCCTCAACGAACTCGGCGACGTCGTCGGCGACGCCGCGATGTACCTGCCGCTCGCCCTGCGGCCCGGCTTCCCGGTGGCCGCGATCGTCGTGTTCGTGCTGCTCGGGGTCGTCGTCGAGATGACCGGCGTGATCGGCGTGCAGATCGGCGCGAGTCGCCGCTACGACGGTTTCGGCAAGAGCGACCGCGCGTTCGTCGTCGGCGCGATCGGCCTCGTGTACGGATTCGGCTGGGCGCCGCTCGCGTGGCTCGGCTGGCCACTGTGGATTGCCGTCGCGCTCGGAGCACTCGCGATCGTCACGCGCGCGCGCCGCGCGCTGCTGGAAGTGCGCACGAAAGGAGATGCCGCTTGAGCCTCGAATCGCTGCACCTGTGGATCCCGCCGAGCGTGCTGTGGACGTTCGGCGCGATCGTCGCGCTGCTCGTCGTCGCGACCATCGTCGTCGCGCTCATGCGCCGCGGCGACGCCGGCAAGCACGTCGAACTCGCCGCGCGCGTGAACTCGTGGTGGGTCTTGGTCGGCGTGTTCGCGGTCGCCCTGCTGTTCCGCCGCGGCATCGCGATCGGCTTCTTCGCGCTGCTGTCGTTCCTCGCGCTGAAGGAATACCTGTCGCTGATCCCGACCCGCCGCGCCGACCGGCGCGTGCTGTTCTGGGCGTACCTGTGCGTGCCGATCCAGTACTGGTGGGTGTGGCAGCAGTGGTACCACATGTTCCTCATCTTCATCCCGGTGTGGGCGTTCCTGTTCATCGCGATGCGCATGGTGCTGCGCGGTGAGACCAAGGACTTCCTGCGCGCGGCCGGCACGATCCACTGGGGCCTCATGACGATGGTGTTCGGCCTCAGCCACCTCGCCTACCTGCTCGTGCTGCCCGACGGCAAGCCCGCGGTCGGTGCGCACGGCGCGGCGCTGCTGCTGTTCGTCGTGCTGCTCACCGAGCTCAACGACGTGCTGCAGTACATCTGGGGCCGCACGCTCGGCCGGCGCAAGGTGATCGAATCGGTGAGCCCGAAGAAGACCGTCGAAGGCCTCGTCGGCGGCGCGCTCACGACCACGCTCGTCGCGTTCCTGCTCGCGCCCGTGCTGACGCCGCTCACGCACACCGACTCCATCGCGGTCGGCCTCATGATCGGTTTCGGCGGTTTCCTCGGCGACGTTACGATCTCCGCGGTCAAGCGCGACATCGGCGTGAAGGACACCGGCACGATGATCCCCGGCCACGGCGGCATCCTCGACCGCATCGACAGCCTGCTGTTCACCGCGCCGCTGTTCTTCCATTTCATGGCGTTCTTCTATTTCTGAAGCAGCCTCCACCCGGCGTCGTTCCCGCGAAAGCGGATGGCGGCGACGCACGGTGGCATGCACCGGAGCAACGGCAACGATGGGCTACCTGCTGCGACTGTTCTTCTACGGCGTGCTCGTGCGCCTCGTCGTGCTGTTCGTGCTCGGCCTCAACGTGCGCCATCGCGAACGCCTGCCCAAGCGCGGGCCGGCGATCCTCGCCGCCAACCACAACAGCCATCTCGACGCGATGGCGATGATCAGCCTGCTGCCGCTGCGCCTGCTGCCCAAGGTGCGCCCGGTCGCCGCCGCCGACTACTTCCTGCGCAACAAGCTGCTCGCGTGGTTCGCGCTCAACGTCGTCGGCATCGTCCCGCTCAACCGCCAGCGCACGCACGACAAGGAAGACCTGCTCGCGCCGATCGCCGCCGCGCTCGAACGCGGCGAGATCCTCGTGTTCTTCCCGGAAGGCTCGCGCGGCGAACCCGAGCAACTCGCCGAATTCAAGACCGGCCTCGCGCGCATCGCCGAACGCCGGCCCGACGTCCCCGTGGTCCCCGTCTACACCTACGGACTCGGCAAGGCCCTGCCGAAAGGCGAATGGATGATCGTGCCGTTCTTCGTCGACATCTTCGTCGGCGAGCCGCTGCACTTCGACGGCGACCGCATTGCGTACATGGAACGCTACCGCCACGCGATGGCGCAGCTTGCGCTCGAGGAGAAGCACGCGGACTGGACGTGACGGCCGTCGCTTGCGGGCCCCGGCTCCGCGGCATCCCCAGTCGGGGGCGCGTCCTGCTGTCGCGCGGCCTGCGATTCTCCCAGCGCTTCGATCGCCGCCGCGCGATATGGGATTGCTACTTGAGCTTGCTGTCTTCGCTCTTCGCTTCCTGCATCGCCTCGGGCTCGAGTTCTTCCGCGGAGCGATTCAGGTGGACGAATACGCCCCAGCCCGCGAGGAGCGCGCCGATCGCGCCGACCACGGCCGCGACGTGCACGAGCTGCGCGGAATCTTCGTGCGCGCGGAACGTCGCGACGAGCGCTTCGATCGCGAGCGCGACGACCACCACCACGAGGAAACGCGAAAGGAAGCGGCGCACGCGCGTCGGTCCGCTCACGTGCGCATCGCGCACGACCTCTTCTTCGGCAATCGTCTGTGCAATCTGCAACGCGACGACCGCCGCCGCGAGGACGCCCATCGCCTCGATGATGCGCTCTGCCGCGCCGAGGTCAATGTCGCCCGCGAGCACGCCGAAGCCGATCTTGCCCGCCACCAGGATGAGCCCGACCGCGGCGAGCGCGAACAGCGCCGCCATCAACGCGTGCAGGATCGAAAATGCGCGCAGGAAGGCCTTCATGCGACGAAGTATATATCCGTTCAATGTCACCGCTGCCGCTCCGCCCCGGCCGAGTGTACGCGGACACGGATCGAGCGCTTGCGATCGCTGGGCCTGCGCGTCGCCGCCGGCAAGGCTACGCGTTACGCGAACCGCGCGAGTGCGCGGAAAGGATTCGCCGCTGCCGTGCAGTCGACCGCCTTGCGCTGCACTTGCCTGGTCAGTGCCGTCGCCTGCACGGACCCCCAGAGCGCGAGCGCGACGAACGGTACGAACATCACGATATGCAAGTAGCCGATGACCGTTGCACGGCCGCCACGCCGAATCCTCGTCAATCGAAACGATTTTTCGCCGAGCGGTGGAACCTGGCCATCGCGAAGAATCCTCATGCCACGGCGCCCGAAAGTAGCGGCCATGACGAGTCCGATGAAACCGGGCAGGCCCACGAACACGCCGTACAGGAGCGCGGCGGTGCCGCCGTGACCGAACACCGTCCGGCACGGCGCCGACGCGGCGAACGCGTGGAGCCAGGGGAAGAACCAAAGCTTCGAAATGCCGATGGCCAACAGACCGGCAGCCACGCCGAAGGCCACGAATCGAATGCGTTCGCGCGGCGTGTACATCGGCGCGAACTCCGGAGGTCTATCCATTGCGTTACGCACAGGTGCGAGGCTCGAACACTTGGTTGGCCTTGCTACAGCATCGGCTGAAATGATGGCGACGCGATAACCAGCGGTGACGACCCGGCGGGAGTATCGCCCTCGTGCGCGTGGTTCGCCCGCCCAGGTTGCTGATGCGAAAAGTGAGAGAGGGCCTCATGCCGCCTAACGCCTAGGTTAAGGTCGCGGACCCGCCGAAGGCGGGGACGTCGGGCCTTGAACCGAATGTTGGACGCATTTTCTTCCCAGGTAGTCTATGGTGCACTCCACAGGATCACCTTCTCTTCCTTGAACGACGGCATGACAGACGCTGCAATGATCATCATGCATGGAATGGTCTGGAGAGAAGCGCAGCGTAGCAACGACGATATCGGCGCTGCTAAATCCCTCAGAGGAAAGAATGGTCTCGAATTTTTTCTTGACGCCGCTGAGTGACGCTCGCAACGGTTCGATACGCCAAAACGTCTTTGGGCATGGCTCTGTATCGAGCAAGTTGACCTCCATGCTGGAAATGCCGCCGCTGCGACAAGCGCGAAGCACATGAGGATGGATGTACGACAAACCGCTGACGGCATGGTGGGCGATGCTGTGACACACGCTCCGTAGACGCTTCCTGCTAGCCATGTGAATACGTCCAACGCTTGAGCTAAGCGGCTGCTGCCGCGAACGCCACGATCCTAGCGCAGACCGACACCGGCAGTCCGCTTGAGCGAATTGTTAGGGGTTGCACGAAGTTACCTTTGGCGACCAAGCCTCAGCCAGGACACCACACTTACCAGTGTAAGCACGGCACCGCTAGCGAGCACGAACCAAGTAAAAGCATCTGTTGGATAGCAGTACAAGAGGTAGAAGCCAGTACAGAGAAACACCAGTGCCATGAGCGGCTGCACTAAGCGCTGGACGGAATACAGCCCAATGTTACGGATAGAGGTGACTTGAAGCCGAGACAATGCCTGAGCATAAGACTTACAAGCCTCGGAACATGCGAGGCCGCGCTCGACCTCGATAGTGCACATGCGGCAGACACCCTTGCCGCAAGATTTGCACAGACCAACGGCGCTTTCGTTCGGATGAGAAAAGCATTCCATGCATACCTCTACGGGTTAAGCCGCCGCCGCGCGGCAGCGGTTGGAAAGAACGCAACGTCTGTACGGCGATCGGCTTGAACACATAGTTAGGCTTGCGCTACAGGGCGGGGTGAAATGTTGCCTGACATGTTGCGTCGTTGATAGTGACGCCGAAGCCACCAGGAGCAAGCACGACCCACGCACAAGTGGAGCCCGAGCAGGAGAACAACGATTCGAGGTTGGTGCTGCTAGCAAGCGCAACGTGCTTGAGGCGAAATGTTGAACGCGCAATAGCTTCTGCCTGCGAGGGATCAAGGCATGCGGCTTTTGTGCTAGATACGCACGGGACGTTGTGTGCGGCTATGGCTTCTTCGTTCGGACACGAGTAGCCAAATGCGGAGCGCGCGGTGAAAAAGAAGGCGCTCAGGGCGAGAAGGCGTTTCATGCAAGCCTAACACCAGAATTGAGCCAACCCGCGAAGCGGGTTCGGCTTGAATGAATTGTTAGGCGGCATTCGACGGGGCCGGAGCCAGACGAATACCGCCAGTGCAAAGATAAGGCTCAGGAGAAGCTACCAGAACGACGCGAAATGGTATGCCGGCATGTCGATGAAGACGTGATCCTCGACGTGGCTGCAGCGCCATGCCGCATAGTCGAAACTGCCTCCTAAATCTAGGCAGGCGTCTGGCGCGAACCAAGTCCTAAGGAAATACCAGCCAGACACAAAGGCCGGGAGACATGATGCCGCTCTTAGCAGATTGCGATTGAGCCTTGTCATGACGCCTAACACCTGAGTTAAGCCGCGCCGCGAAGCGGCGTCGGCTTGGACGGACTGTTAGAGCCCAGCCGCGACATACGCCGACAAAATGGACTCACGCAGCGGCGGAGCAAGGTTGCCATATGCTTCCGCCAAATTGTCGAACTTATCTGCGAGGTCCGTGGACAGATCAAAGCCCGATGCGACCGCGGCGATGACCAGAAGTGCGCAGGCCGCAAATTCCCGTTCGTGACCGGGCACTAGCGCGTGAGCTCCCAGTTCAACAACCTCGTACGGGTGCCAGTGCTCGCCTTGTACGAAACGCCCGCCGCGCTCGATGACCGTGCTAAGTGCTTGGAAGTGCTGCTCCTCATCCTGACCGTAGTCGAGCGCTGCGATGAAGCGAAGCTCCTCCGGCTTCAGGGAGTTCAAGAGCGCGACGAGTTCCATTCTGGGGTCTAACGCTTGAGTTAAACGGCCGCTGCGGCCGCACGCGCATGATAGAACAGACGCGCTCACTCCGCAGCGGTCCGCTTGAACGAATAGTTAGGTGACGCCTCCGGAATGCCTCTCGGATACCCGCCAAGCGACGAAAGCGACGGCAGCTGGAATGAGTGGCCAAACGACGAAGTACCGAAAATCCAGCCATGCCATATGCAACAACTGCCCTGCAGTGCAGTTGTGAAGATCGTTGAGCGAATAGACCGCCGAGACCGAGAGAGCAGCAGCTGCTGCAGCAATAAACAAGAAGATGAACGTTAGAGCCCTCAAAACAGCCACTACCTTTGACCCGGCTGGCTTATGAGGCGGCGACTCTCTAGGTTGTTCGTTGCGCCAAGTCATACCTTGCCCAGCGACACCTAACTACAAATAGACCCCGTAAGCGGGGCGTTGCACGGCATCGTGCTGGTTGACGGGCGGCCGGTCAAGCCGTTTTCCTACGCGCAATCAATCACCTGGCCGATCGCGGGCAGCTGGCTGCAGCAACGACACTGCCGCGCAACATCCCCGAGGTGAGGGCGTAATGGATTACGCATTCGGAAACACGGGTGTAACGGATGGCTCGATGCCATCGCGGGCGCCGCGCCTGTTGGACGACGTTCGACGCAGGATGCGGCTCAAACACTACAGCTTGCGCACGGAGCAGGCATATCTGGGGTGGATCTGCCGATTCATCCTGGCCAATGGCAAGCAGCATCCGCGCGGACTCGGTGCCGCAGAGGTGGAGGCGTTCCTCAGTTCGCTGGCGACGGAAGGTGGCGTCGCGGCGGGCACTCAGAACCAGGCGCTGTCGGCCATCCTGTTCCTGTATCGCGAGGTGCTGCGCGTCGACCTGCCATGGCTTGACAACGTCGTGCGCGCGAAGCGTCCGCGTCGTCTGCCCGTGGTGCTGTCGAAGGACGAGGTGAGCCGGTTGCTCGCGGCGATGGACGGGCGTACCTGGTTGCTCGCGAGCCTGCTCTATGGCACCGGCATGCGGCTGATGGAATGCCTGCGCCTGCGCGTGAAGGACATCGACTTCGCGCGCAACGAGATCCTCGTGCGCGACGGCAAGGGCGGCAAGGACCGTCGCACGGTGCTGCCGCGTTCGCTGATCGAATCGCTGCAGCGCGAGATCGAGCGTGCTCGCCGATTGCACGCCTTGGATCTTGCCGACGGCCGCGGCGCAACGCGACTGCCGCATGCATTGGCGCGCAAGTACCCGCGGGCGGCCTGCGAGTTCGGCTGGCAGTTCGTCTTCGCAGCGGCGCAACGATCGCGCGATCCGCTCGACGGCACGGAGCGGCGCCATCATCTCGACGACGCGGTCCTCGCACGCGCGCTCGCCCGCGCACGCCAGGTCGCCGGGATCACGAAACCGCTGAGCGCCCATTCGCTGCGGCACAGCTTTGCGACGCACCTGCTCGAAGGCGGCTACGACCTGCGCACGATCCAGGAATTGCTCGGCCACAAGGACGTGTCGACGACGCAGATCTACACGCACGTGTTGAATCGCGGTGGACGCGGCGTCGTCAGTCCGCTGGATTGAGTGGCTCGTCCGCGACACGACCGGCGCAGCGTATCGGGTGCGGATGTCGGCTGGGCGAATCCACGACATCGCACTTCGTCATCGGTGGGATGGCAGAGCGATCCGCTGGAACCCAGGCGCGGCCGCCGAGGTTTTCCGCACGACACCCCGCATGCGGGCGTTACGACGTATACGTTCGAATGAGCGGGCGCAATGCCTAGGCGGACGGCGGGCCCACGGCATCCCGGGGCCCCATGGCAGGAGTGGATATCTGCAAAGCGCCTTCGTTGATCAGAAAAGCATCAATGGAATGCGCCCGAGCTGATCGATAGCAGGTTCTTGCTGACCGAACGCAGGTTCTTCGTGCTTCGCATCGGCGGAAACCTCCTTTGCATCAGGTCCGCGGCCTTATTGAGCAGGTCGCCGGGATTCCGGATAGCGGGCACGCCTCTTTCGTGTCAGGAAAAGCCTGCTATGGATCAGGTGAGGCGGATTCCGCATCAGCGGAAACCTGCTTTGGTTCAGGCCGGCGACTTTACGGAGGAGGTCGCCGGTATTCCGGAGAGGCGTCGGCGCGACGTCGAGTCGGTAAAACCGGCACGCATGCAGGTTCGCGCTCACCCACACGTCCGCGGCGCTGCCTCGTGTCGCGCAACCCCAATTCCGGGCACGAAAAAAGCCGCATCGCTGCGGCTCGGACGTTCTTGCAGGGGATGACCCAGTGGACGGTGCTACGCGGTCTTCGCGTCCTTCGGCTTGCGCGGCGACTTGGCGAAGCGGCTGCCGAGTTCCTTGCGCAGCGCGGTCAGGCCTTCGGTGCGGCCGGTGACCTTGAGCAGGCTATAGGCCTGCAGCGCGACGTCCATCACGTCGCTGCCGAGCGCAGCGTCCGTGTCGTTCGCACGTTCGCTCAGTCGCGACAGGCGCACCAGGCGCGGGCGCAGGTGGTCCATCGTGGCGAGATCCGCCTGCGCGTCGGCGAGGCCGACGTTGGCGGGGACCATCTGCGGGTTCTGCTCCAGCACGCGCAAGGCCTGCCGGCAGAACGCCTCGGACTTCTCGCCCATGCGGCGCATCGTGCGCTTCTGGGCGGGACTCAGCGCGATCAATCCGGCGAGGCGGGTTTCCAGTTCCGAAAGGGCCGCGTCCACGGCCTGGAGCTGGGCGTCGTCGAAGCTGAGCGAAACGAGGTTCTGCGTCATGGTGGTGCTCTCCTGTCTGTCTTTCCGATTGACCGACCGGCCAAGCCCTGTGCTTGCCGACCGGATGCCTTGCGGCATGGAGGGATTGGACCAGGGGGCGGTCTCACGGGTTGCGACTGGGGACGTCGATGGATGCGACGGTGCGGTCGCGCACAGGGTGCGCTCCTACAACGGCGAGGGATGCGCGCTGCGAGGTCGCCTCGACGGTAGGAGCCCACCCTGTGGGCGACCGGCAATCCCCCGTGACGAACGGCGCGATCGTGCGCAGGGCGCGCCCTTACTGCGCAAGCGACCCGCCTGCTCCGAGCGCGAGATACCGCGAGGATTCACACGCGATGCAGGCGAGATGCAAAGCCGCCGCGAGGAACGAGGCGGTGCCGCCGAGCGCGAGCCATGGGCTGCGTGCCGCGTCCGTTTTCACTCCTGCGAAGGTCGGCGATAGAGGAGCAGCACGCCGCGCCGCTGCAGCAGATGCGCGATCGGACACAGGCACAGGCACGCCAGCACCATGACCGTCGTTGCACCGACTTTTGTCACGGCCCGGCCGAGCAGTGTCTCCGGTTGAAACAGCCCGATGCCGACGATGGCGAGTGCAACCAGTGTCTGGACGAGGTAGAAGATCACGCCGCTCCGGGTCACGTACGTGCGTCGCGTCGGAGGCACGCGTCGCGCGTAGCGCCGGGCCAACGGCAGGGCGATCGCGAGGAGCAATGCGCCGACGACGATCGCCCCGGCGCCGATGATGAACAAGGCCGTGAAGTCCATGCGTCCTACGGATCGAGCACTGACGCCGTCGACCGGCGTGTACCGTCCGGATTGTCGGTACGCCGTGGCGCCTGTGCAAGCGCGCGGCCTGCGATGCGACGCTCGAGACCGTCAGCTCGCCATGGCCGAGACGATGCGTGTCCATCGTGCGGCGAGCCAGCGCGTCATCGTCCCGGCCAGTACGACCAAAGCAGGGCCATACGCGATCCACCAGTACTCCGCGACGAGACGCGCGATGGAGGCGATCGGCTCGCCGGAATGCGCGCCGGCGGCTTCGACCTGCGGTACGACGTAGACGAGCAGGGCGCTGACCGGCAGGACGATCAGCGCCGCAAGCACGCCCAGCGTTCCGTGGCAGAGCGCAGCGACGACGAATACGAACAGGCCTCGACGCGGCAGCGTCGGCCGACGACGAACGGCGACGGCAGCCGGCCAGAAGATGGGCGCGAGCGAGCAGGCGAAGAGAGCCGCCAGAACGCCGGGCAACACGAGTCCGGAACCTGATACTGCATCGTTCATGGGGCGCCTTCACCGAGCGGAATGACTTCGTCGAATACACCAGGCCGTCGTCGCCACGCAACGCCATGTTGCAGCAAGATGCCCGCCGAAGCACGCCCGTGCGACGTGCACGGGTAGCTCATGGCCCCCAGCGCCGCGATGCTCCGTGGAATCGGGCAAGGCGCGATCGGCGCCGTGACGGGAAGCGGCCCGTGACTTCATCGGCATTCGTTCGCGCCCTCGCGTTGTTCGCCCTCGGCGCATTGTCCGGCAACGCCCGCGCGTACGAGAGCTACGCGGTAACGCGCACCGACGATCCCGCGCCCGACGGTTGCGTCCCCGGCGATTGTTCCCTGCGCGAAGCGATGCTCGCGGCGAATGCGTCCGCGGGGCTCGACGACGTGATGCTCGCCGCAGGCACCTACGTGCTCGGCTCGACGGTCGAAGTCGAAGGCGAGGTGCGCATCATCGGCGCGGGCATCGCGCAGACGAACGTGACGGCGGCGTCCGTCGCCGTCGATACGCTGTTCCATCTCGACGAAGTCGCGCCGCCGACGCTCGGATTGATGAATCTCTCGCTCGACGCGCTCGGCGGCGACGAGGTAGCCGGCAAGGCGAGCGCGACGCTCGCGCTCGACCACGTCGCGCTGCCCAATCCCGACGGCGGCATCTACCTCGAGTACGCGGCCGAGGGCGGCATCGTCAACGTCGACGATGCGCAGATCGCCGGTCTCTTCGGCTTCTACGGCACGCGCATCGCCTGGATCAACGACAGCCGCTTCGGGCGCCTGGCGCTGCTGCAGGCCGATCCGGGCGTCACCTACCAGCTCGGCCTGTCGCGCGTCGTCGTCGACGGCAGCGCGCGCGACAACAGCGCGCTGCGCCTCGACTCGGCCGGCGACGTGTTCTTCGACCAGGTCACCGTGCAGAACACGCGCTACGGCTTCTACATCGACGAGGCGCCGGCGTCGCTCACGATCGACGGCCTGCGCTACCTGCGCAACCAGGCGCCGATGCAGGTGGTCTCGGGCGCGGACCTCACGCTCGTGCACGCGGAATTCCGCGACAACCGCGCGACCGAGGTCAACGAGCCCGACGAGCCGGCCGCGCTGTGGATCACGTCCGGTGGCTCGCACGTCGTCGTCGCCGACTCGACCTTCGCCGACAACACCGGCACGGGCGACACCGGCGGCGCGGTGCTCGTCGAAGGCGGCGCCGAGCTGTCGCTGCGCAACGTCACGTTCCACGGCAACTCGTTCACTGCGACCGCCGCGGCAGCCGGTGCGCGTGGCGGCGCGGTCGGCTATCGCGCCGCGTCGAACGACACCGTGCTCACCTTGCAGAACGTGACGATCGACGCGCCGAACGTCGCGCCGGCCGGCATGGAAGGCTGGGCGTTCGGCGGGCGCGGCAGCGGCAGCGGCGTGACCCTGAACGTCTATAACAGCGTGTTCGTCGGCAGTTGCCGCGCCGATGCGGTGCCCGACTATGCGATCGGCAACGTGAAGACGTCCGGCGACAACTGCGGCTTCGGCAGCAGCGGCAACCGGCTCGGCGTGTCGCGCGCGGACGTCGCGCTCGGCGCGCTCGGCGACCACGGCGGCCCGACCGCGACGATGCTGCCGGGTGCGAACAGTGTGGTCGTCGACGCGGGCGTCTCGCTCGGCTGCCTCGACGCCGACCAGCGCGGCCTGCCGCGCCCCGCCGGCGGATCCTGCGACGCGGGTGCGATCGAGAGCGGCGACGGCATCTTCGCGAACGGGTTCAACTGAACGTCGCGCGGGGCGCCGAATCCTCTCGCGCAGCAGCCGAATGCTGCAACGCGTGCAGCGCCTCCATCGCATCCTGCGCACGCTCGACCGGCACGAACAGATGGTCGTGATGCACGCCCGCGACGACGTTGCAGCTGATGCCCGCCCGCGCGAGCGCGTCGGCGAACGCGGCGGTGAGGCCGACCGCGGCGAGGTCGGAGTGCACGGTGAGGGTGATCCACGCCGCGGTGAACGTGATCGGCAGCCCGAGCGCGATCGCTTCGTGTTCGGCGAGCACGGCGGACAGGCCTTCCGGTTCGCGCATCGTCGCGATCACGCTCGCGGGATCGGGCGAGATGCCGGGCGGCAGCACGACGAACGCGTAGCGGCCAGGATCGAGCGCCGGCTGCATCTGCGCGAGGAGCGTGTCGAGATCGGCGATCGCAGGCATGGTTCGGCATGGCTCCCGTGACGTCACGCGCGGATTGTTCCTTACCGAAGCAGCGGGGAGAAGCCGTGCCTGCAGTCCGACGTATCGCTCGAACGAATGGACCGGTTCTTCCCCTCTCCCGCTTGCGGGAGAGGGTAGGGTGAGGGAAAACGGAGCGCGGCGTCGCGCGTACGCACATCGCCCAACGATGGTCGGTTCGCCGCGAGCGCGTTCCCTGCGGCGCACGGCTTCGTGTTCCCTCACCCGCGCCTGCGGCGCGACCTCTGCCACGCGTGGGAGAGGTGACAAACCATGAGATCCGTCAGCGACCGGGCGGGCCTTCGCGCAGGCGATAGATGTAGGCATCGACCGTCGCACCGTCGTCGAGCCGTGCGACCGTGAGCACGCGCTCGTAGCCTTCGCCTTCGAACGCATCGAGGCGCGGCCAATGGGCGGCGAGTTCGTCCGAACTGAAGACGAGACCGCGCACGAGGTCGCCGTCGTCGTCGAGGACGATGCCGGGATAGCCGAGCGCCGCGCCCCAGCCTTCGGGCAGCAGGCGGCCGGTCACGCTCGCGGGCTGCCACGTACCGCGCACGTCGGCGAGCACGTGCGCGTTCGGCTTGCCGGGCGCGAGCGTTCCGTAGACGAACAGGCGCTCGATCATCGTGGCGGCTCCGTGGCGTCGGCGCGCGCACCGGCATCGCCGGGGTTGTCGAGGTCGAAGTGCATCACGTCCTCGCGCGTGCCGAGCTTCGTGTACAGCGCGACCGCGGGATCGTCGCCATGGTCGGCCTGCACGAACACGACGTAAATGCCGCGTTGCGCGGCGATCTCGTGCAGCCGCGCGATCAGTGCGGTCGCGACACCGCGGCGGCGCCAGCGTGCGTCGACGGCGAGGTCGTAGAGGTAGAACTCCGATCGCGCCTGCTCGAACTTCGGCAGCACGTAGCCGGCGAGTCCGCCGATCACGGCGTCGCCCGCGAGCGCGGCGATCGCGACGAAGGTCGGGCTCGCGAGGAGTTCGCGCAGGTAGGCGTCGTCGGGCTGGCGCGCGGTATAGGTCGGCAGGTCGTCAAACGCGCGACCGAACATCGCGAGCATGTCGCGCAGGCGCGCGACGGATCGGGGTTCGAGCACGTCGATCGCGATCGCTTCGGGCATGGCGTCGCCTCTCGTTGCGGACCGCGACGGCGCGGTCAGTCTGTGCGCAGGAAGCGCGGCACCTTCGCGTTCAACAGGCGAAAGAGCTCCGGGTCCATGTAGTCGTAGTCGTCCGGGATGTCGAGGCAGATCACGCGCCGGCCACCGAGGTGGGGGCGGTACTTCTGCGTCAGCCGGGTCCGGTGCACCTTCTCCATCACGAATACGACATCGGCCCAGGCGAGCAGTTCCGGCGAGACCGGCGTGTCCGCGTCGCGAGCCAGGCCGGCGGACCGTGTTTCGACGCCGGCGCGATCGGCGAACACCTGCTCCGCCGTCGGGCTGCGGAGGCGGTTGCGCGTGCAGATGAAGAGGACGTGCATGGCGAGTGAGGGAACGTCGATGCGTGCGAGCATGCGAGACGGTGACGGTCGGCGCAAGCGGAGCCGGCGAAAGCACGCGCCCGATGCGCGTGGCGGAGCGCTCGTCGCGGCTCACGCCTGCGTCGCGATCTCGTCGTAGCCGCGGCCGAGGAATTGAACCAGGCAGAAGCCGTTGCCGAACGGATCGGCGAGCAGCGCGAGCTTGCCCCAGCGGTGCGTGCGCGCGACCTGCTCGAGCGTGGCGCCGGCCGCGACCGCGCGCGCGGTCGCGCGCTCGATGTCGTCGACGACGAGGTCGAGATGCACGGGCGTCCAGTGCCGCGCGTAGTCGCGTGGCGCGTCCAGGTGCGCGCACGGGCGGCTGCCCGCGGCTTTCACGAGCAGGTAGATCGGCGCCGATGCGCCGAGCAGTTCGACGCCGTCCGCGCCGAAGCGTCGGCCGACGCGCAGGTCGAACGCGCCGGTGTAGAACGCGACCGCACGCGGCAGGTCGTCGACGTCGATGTTCACGAGCAGGGAAATCACGCCTCGGTTCCTTACATGGACCAGTCGAACATCGACGTCGTGCGGCGTGTGCCCGTCTCGAACACCGCCTCCGCGCCGTGCACCGAGAGCGTGAACGCAGCGACGCCGTCCCTGCCCGCCGCATGATGCAGGACGAGGACCCGGCGCACGACATCGAACGCCTCGACCGTGACGCGATCGCGCGCGAGCACGACGCCCTCGCGATCACCGGGCGCGTGGAAGCGCACCGAAGCGATCACCGGCCGCGTGCTGTCGCCGACTTCGAGCTCGATCGAATAGCCGCCACCGTCGAACGACAGCGACGAGGTCGCGCCGGCAGGAGCGGACGCGAACAGCGCGAGCACGGCGACGGCAAACCGGTGATCCAGGCGCATCGGTGCGACGTCCTTCAGCGGGGGAGCCGCATTGTCGATCCGATGCGGCGCTGCGGCAACGCGGCGAAGCGGGTGGCGTGACGTTCGTCGGGTGGAGGCGCGGCGGCGGCTCCGTCACAATGCCGCACCCCCGCCGCGCCGGAGACACGCCATGAAGCACCGCCTCGCCTTCGCCGTCCTCTGCGCGCTCGCGCCCCTGCCGGCCGTCGCGGCCGACGGCGCGCGCTACACGGCGATCTTCGGCGGCAAGAACGTCGGCCACGTGTTCGTGACGACGAAGGGCGACACCAGCACGATCGACTACGACGTGAAGAACAACGGCCGCGGCCCGACCATCGCCGAGACGGTCACGCTCGGCGAGGACGGCCTGCCGCAGGCGTGGGCGATCAAGGGCACGACCACGTTCGGCAGCAAGGTCGACGAGCGGTTCGAGCGCAGCGGCGCCAACGCGAGCTGGGTCGACTCGACCGGCAAGGGCACGGCGAAGGTCGATGCGCCGGCGATCTACGTCTCGCAGAGCGGCAGCCCGTGGTCGGACGAGGTGTACGCGCGCGCGCTGCTGAAGCGGCACGACCTCAGCATGCCCGCGCTGCCGGGCGGCACGTTGCGACTCGAGAAAGGCGCGACGCTCGACGTCGACGGCAAGGGCGGCAAGCTGCAGGTCATGCGCTACGACCTGTCCGGCATCGACACGCAACCGGAGACGATGCTGCTCGACGCGGACAACCGCCTGTTCGCCGCGGTGTCGCCGTCGTTCATCCTCGTGCGCGAAGGTTACGAAGGCGAGGAAGTGCGCCTGCGCAAGCTCGCCGCGGACTGGACCACCGAGCGCTACGCGACGATCCAGCGCGAGATCGCGCATTCGTACGGCGCGCCGGTGCGCATCCGCAACGTGCGCGTGTTCGATCCGGTCACGAGTGCGCTCGGCGATCCCGTCGCGGTGCTCGTCAACGGACGCGAGATCGCCGCGATCGAACCGCTCGGCAGCCCCGCGACCCCGGGCGAAGTCACGATCGACGGTGGCGGCGGCACGCTCGTCGCCGGCATGGTCGAGATGCACGCGCACCTCGGCCAGAATGCCGCGTTGCTCAACCTGCTCGCGGGCATCACGACCGTGCGCGACATGGGCAACGACAACGCCGTGCTCGACGCGCTGGTGCAACGCATCGACAAGGGCGAGACCGCCGGCCCGCGCGTCGTGCGTTCGGGGTTCATCGAAGGCAAGAGCCCGTTCAGCGCGAACAACGGTTTCGTCGTCGACAGCCAGGACAAGGCGATCGACGCGGTGCGCTGGTACGGCGCGCGCGGCTACTGGCAGATCAAGGTCTACAACAGCATGAACCCGGCGTGGGTGCCCGCGATCGTCGCCGAGGCGCATCGTCTCGGCATGCGCGTCGCCGGCCACGTGCCCGCGTTCGCGACCGCCGACCAGATGATCGAGGCCGGCTACGACGAGATGACGCACATCAACCAGTTCGCGCTCGGCTGGGTGATCGGCCCCGGCGAGGACACGCGCACCCTGTTCCGCCTCACCGCCTTGAAGCGCCTGCCCGCGCTCGACCTCGACAGCCCCAAGGTGCAGCACACGATCGACCTCATGGTGAAGGGCCACAAGGCGATCGATCCGACGCTCGGCATCCACGAGATGCTGCTGCTCAATCGCGACGGCCAGGTGCCGCCGGGCGCGGTCGACTACCTCGGCCACCTGCCGGTCGGCGCGCGTCGCGACGCGATGAAGCAGCTCGCCGACACGTCGGCGCCCGGCGACGACGAGGCGTACCGCGGTGCGTTCGACAAGCTCGTCGACGTCGTGCGCCGCCTGCACGAACGCGGCGTGTTCATCGTGTTCGGCACCGACACCGGCGGTTCGTTCACCTACCACCGCGAACTCGAGCTGTACCAGAAGGCCGGCATGAGCGCGCCCGAGATCCTCAAGCGCGCGACCTTCGACAGTGCGCAGTACCTCGGCCAGGACCAGCGAACGGGCTCGATCGCGAAGGGCAAGCTCGCCGACTTCTTCCTCGTGCCCGGCGACCCGACCAAGGACCTCAAGGCGATCAAGACGATCGCGATGGTGGTCAAGGACGGCACGTTCTACTACCCGGCCGAGGCGTATCCGAAGTTCGGCATCGAGCCGTTCGCGCCTGCGCCGAAGGTGACATTGCCGGCGACGCCGCCGCCTGCGGCGAAGTAGCGCTCGACGAAGCCGTTCGCGACGAGGCCGTTCGCGACGAAGTGGTTCGCGCGGCGAAGCAGCGCACCGGTGTTCGCCTCTCCCGCGCGCGGGAGAGGTCGACGCGTGCAGCGCGGCGGGTGAGGGGAGTCACGCGCGGCATCCCGACGACCGCACGCCGGGAGTCCCGACGGCGGATAGACGTGTTCCGTCCGCCCTCCGCGCGTCGACTGGCCCTTCGCGATGCGGCACTGCGTGTGAGGAAGCATTGCTTCCCACCTCCGGAGCCGTCATGCCGCGCATCACCCTGGTCGCCACCGTCCTCGCCGCCGTCGTCGCGCACGGCGCGCACGCAGCACCGCCGAACGTGACCTACGTCGTCACGCGCACGGACGACCCGGTGCCCGACGGCTGCCGCCCGACCGACTGCTCGCTGCGCGAGGCGGTGACCGAATCGGGCCGCTATCCGACCCACGACGTCGTGCAGCTCGGCACCGGCACGTACATCCTCAAGAGCACGCTGAGCGTGCGCAACTCGATGACGATCACCGGCGTCGGGGCCGGTTCGACGCGCATCACGACGACCGCGGCGCTGTATCCCGCGTTGCAGATCGACGAGGCGACGCCGATGTGGTTCGGCCTGCGCGACCTCTCGCTCAACGCGAGCGGCGGTTACGAGCTGCGCGGGCTCGCGAATTCCTGCATCACCCTCGACGGCGTCGACCTGCCGAACGTAGCGGCGAAGGTGTGGATCGAGGACGCGTACGGCTGCGGCACGACGATCCGCGCGACGCACGTCGCCGGGTCGGTCGTCGTCGACGGTGCGATCGACGTGATCGTCGAGGACAGCACGTTCGGCAAGCTGTCGATCGCGCAGGACCATGCCGGCAACCCGACGCCGTACACGACGAGCCTCGAGCGCGTCGCCGTCGACGGCGCGACCTACGCGAGTTCGAGCTTGCGCATCGATTCGCTCGGCGACGTCGAACTCGCCGACGTCACCGTGCGCGACACGCGCTACGGCTTCGTCATCGCCGGCGATTCGCCCGGCGTCGTCGTCGACAGGCTCACGTACACCGGCAACAGCGAGCCCGTCGAGATCAGCGGCGACGCCGCGGTGCTGCTGCGCGACAGCACGTTCGCGCGCAACGTCGCGCTCGACGGCGCCGCCCAGCCGGGCGCGTTGTGGGTGCATGGCGCGGGTGCGATCGTCGGCGTCGACCGCTCCACGTTCGAGCGCAACCGCGGCACGGCCGACGCCGGCGGCGCGGCGCTCGTCGAGAGCGGCGCCGCACTCGTGATCACGCAGAGCACCTTCTCCGGCAACACGTTCAGCACGGCCATCGCGGCGAGCGGCCCGCGCGGCGGCGCGGTCGGCTATCGCGGCAGTCCGGCGCAGACGATCCTGCGCCTGATCGGCACGACGGTGGTCGCTCCCGAGGTTTTCGCGACGGGCATCAACGGCTCGGCGATCGGCGGCTACGGCAGCGCGGCGCAGGCGCAACTGCGCATCTACAACAGCATCGTGCAAGGCAGCTGCGCGAGCGGACTCGTGCTCGACCATGCCGAAGGCAATGTCGGCACCGGCGACGATCGCTGCCATTTCGATGCGGCGATGAACATCGTGCACGCGACCAAGGCGGCGCTCGCGCTCGGCACGCTCGGCGACCACGGCGGCCCTACGCTCACCTATCTCCCCGCCGCCGGCAGCATCGCGATCGACGCGGGCACCGACTACGGCTGCCTGTCGATGCCGGTCGACCAGCGCGGCTATGCGCGGCGCAGCGGCAGCGCGTGCGACGCGGGCGCGGTCGAAGCCGGTTCCGCCGCGCCGTGAGCCGGCGCGCTGCAATGCGGCGCTGGCTCACAGTCCCGCTCCGCGCGCGCGGCTAGGATCGCCGCACGATCGAACCGGGGAGGCGACGCGATGCGGGCAATCACGCAGGGAAGGGGCGCGCACGTCGTGCTGGCGCTGCTGGCGATGTTCGCCGGCGTGCGCGAGGCGCGCGCGTTCGACACGCTGTTCCGCAATGGCTTCGAGCATCCGCTCAATTACGATTCGCCGCTCGGCGCGAACCTCGACGGCGTGGTCGACTATTCGACCAGCTACAACTTCGTCGACGCGATGAAGCAGTCGCGCGCCTGGATCACCCAGGACACCACCGGCAGCGGCGTGTTCGACACCGGCGAGGAAGACTGCCTCGACCTCGATGCCAACGGCTACCTGCGCACGCTCGCGCCGGTGGCGAGCCGACCGGGATGCGCGGGTACGTCGTACAACGCGGTCGCGACCCTGTTCTTCTTCGGCGACTTTCCGGGCCACTATCCGAGTGGCCGCTACGTCGTCACCTACCAAGGCCAGGGAACGATCAGCTATTTCTTCGCCGCGCATCGCAACGCGGCGCTGTCGACGCCTGGACGGGACGTGCTCGACGTCGACGCGGGATCGGGCGGCTGGATGATGCGCTTCGATGCGATCGACGCGGCGGACCCGCCGCGCGACATCCACGTCTGGATGCCCGGCTACGACGAGCACTCGGGTCCGTCGCAGCTGTTCCATCCGGATTTCCTGTCGCTGGTCCGACGCAACAAGGTGCTGCGCTTCATGGACTGGATGCAGACCAACAATTCCGCGCAGCAGGATTTCGTCGACCGCCCGATGCTCGACGACGTGCGCTGGACCGAGCACGGCGTGCCGCTCGAGATGATGGTCGAACTCGCCAATCGCACCGACGCGCAGCCGTGGTTCAATATGCCGCACCGCGCCACGGACGACTACATCACGCAGTTCGCCCTCCGCGTGAAGGCGCTGTTGCGACGCGACCTGCGCGTCTACGTCGAGTACTCCAACGAGGTGTGGAACGGCCAGTTCGGCCAGGGCGCGTACGTCGAGGCGATGGGCACGGCCGAGTATGGCAACGTCGGCTCCGGCTTCGATCGGCGTCTCAACTGGCACGGCGAACGCACCGCGCAGATGTGCGACCTGTGGAAGGCCGCGTGGGGCGGCGAAGCCTCGCGCGTGACCTGCGTGCTCGGCGCCCAGGCCGCGAACGCGTACACGCAGACGCAGTCGGCCGACTGCCCGCTGTGGAGCGCGGGCGCACCGTGCAGCGCGCACGGCATCGATGCCGTCGCGATCGCGCCGTACTTCGGTGGCTACCTCGACGGCCCGGATACCGCGGCGACCGTGCAGGGCTGGACGACGACGACATTGTTCGCCGAGCTCACGAACGGGGGCCAGGTCGCGGGCGGCCCTCCCGGAGGTGCGCTGGCCGACGTGCGTGGCTGGATCGATGCGCACCACGGCGCCGCCGTCGCGCGCAGCCTGCGTCTGGTGAGCTACGAAGGCGGCCAGCATCTCGTCGGCATCCTCGGCGTCGAAAACAACGACGCGATCACCGCGTTGTTCACGTCGGCCAATCGCGACGCGCGCATGGGCGCCGCGTACGCGCAGCACCTCGTCGACTGGCGCGAGCACGGCGGCGAGTTGTTCATGAACTTCACGGCGTCGAGCGGTTACGGCAAGTTCGGCAGCTGGGGTGCGGTCGAATACCTCGATGCGCAGGACACGCCCAAGCAGCAGGCGCTGCTCGGCTTCATCGATGCGAATCCGTGCTGGTGGAGCGGCTGCACGCAATGATGCGAAACCGGGCGCGGGACCACGGACGGGTACGCCGGGCGGGCTGAAGGGCGGATCCCTGCCGCGCGTTCCGTCGCGCAGGGACGTCGTTCGTGCCGTCGCCACCGTCGCTCGTCGCACGCGGGTTCGTGCGCGAGCAAGGCGTCGCTAGGCTGCGCGCATCTCATCGAGGATGCTCGCATGCCGCCGTCAGTCGCCACCGCCGATACGCTCGAACCCGCCGAAGCCGTTGCGATGCCGCAAGCGCCAGCACGGGCGGGCGGCAGGGCCCTGCGCGGCGTCGCCGCGACCTGGTGGGTGGTTGCAGTCGCGGGCCAGCTGCTGTTCGCGTTCTACATCGTGACGTTCTATGCGCGCAGCGCGCTCGCCGGCCGGCCGGAAGCGTGGAATGCGGTGGTCAAGGGCGCCTACGCGCCCGGCGACACGGTCGGCAACCTCGTGTTCGCATCGCACCTCGTGTTCGCCCTCGCGGTCGTCGCGGGCGGAGCGCTGCAGCTCGTGCCGCGCATCCGCAGCCGGTGGCCTGCGGTGCATCGCTGGAACGGTCGCGTGTTCGCGACGGCGGGCGTCATCGCCGCACTCGGCGGCCTGTTCATGGTGTGGAGCCATCCGAAGCCGGAGCAGTTCGTGCAGCACCTCGGCATCAGTCTCGACGCCGTGCTCATCCTCGTCTTCGCGTTCCTCGCCGTGCGTGCCGCGCGCGCGCGCCGCTACGACGTGCATCGGCGCTGGGCGCTGCGCCTGTTCCTCGCGGTCGGCGGCGTCTGGTTCTTCCGCATCGGCCTGATGGCGTGGATCGTCGCGAACCAGGGGCCGGCCGGCTTCGATCCGAAGACGTTCTCGGGGCCGTTCCTGTCGTTCCTCGCGTTCGCGCAGTACCTCGTGCCGCTCGCGCTGCTCGAACTCTACCTGCGCGCGCAGCGCGGCAGCGCGCGCGTGCAGCTCGCGATGGCATTCGGACTCGGCGCGGCGACGCTCGTGATGGCAGGCGGCATCGCGGCCGCGGGCGCGATCCTCTGGCTGCCGCGCATCTGATGCGGCCGGCGCGGTGCGGCCGCCACGCGCGGCCCGGCTGCACTATGCTCGTGCCATGAACACGAACGCGCCCATCGACGAGCCGCCAGCGCCGATCTTCGGCTGGCGGCGCGTGCGCGCCGTGTTGATCGCCGCCGCCGTGATCAGCCTGCCGCTCGCGCCGGGATGGAAGGTTTCGTACGCGATCCTGTACGGTCGCGTGTTCTTCATCGCGCTTGCGCTGCTGTGCGTGTTCGGCGTTTTCGAGCGCTGGCCGCGGCGCCTGCCGCGCTGGTTCGCGCGCTGGGCGCTGCAGGTGATCACGGTCGCGATCGCGGTGCCGTTCGTCGTCGCGATCGCGTACTGGCTCACGACGCTCGGCCTCGATCCGCCCTGGTACAAGGACAAGGATCGCCTCGGCGGCTACTCGGCGATGACGATGCTCGCCCTGCTCACCTCGCCGTGGATCGCCGTCGCCGCGCTGCTGCGGCAGATCAAGGAAGTCGCCCAGAAGCAGGCGCTCGCGTTCGAACTCGAGCGCAGCGAATACGAACGCCGGGCACTCGACGCGCGCCTGCGCCTGCTGCAGGCGCAGGTCGAGCCGCACTTCCTGTTCAACACGCTCGCCAACGTGCGCGAACTCGTCGACCGCGGTTCGCCGCAGGCGTCGAGCGTGCTCGGCAGCCTGATCGCCTACCTGCGCGCGGCGGTTCCGCGCCTGCACGAGCCGTCGACGACGCTCGGCCAGGAGATCGAACTCGTGCGCGCCTACCTCGAGGTCATGCACATGCGCATGCCGGACCGCCTGCAGTTCGCGCTCGACGTCGACCCGCTCGCGCGCGGCCTCGTGCTGCCGCCGATGAGCGTGCTCACGCTGGTGGAGAACGCGGTGCGCCACGGCATCGATCCGAGCGAGGAGGGCGGGCGCATCGACATCGAGGTGCGTCGGCGCGCCGACCGTTGCCTCGTGCGCGTGCGCGATACCGGCGTCGGCCTCGGCGCTGGCGGCGACGGCCTCGGTACCGGGCTCGACACCTTGCGCGAGCGCCTGCAGCTCGTGTTCGGCGAAGCCGCCCGCCTGCGCCTCGACGGCGTCGTGCCGCACGGCGTCGAAGCCGAGCTCGACCTGCCCGCGCGCGAGGCCCGCGCATGAACGCCCGCCCGACCGCGCTGATCGCCGAAGACGAACCGTTGCTGCGCGACGCACTCGCGCGCCAGCTCGCGCAGGCGTGGCCGGAACTCGAGATCGTCGCGCTCGCGCGCAACGGGCGCGAGGCGATCCGCCTGTTCGACGCGCGCATGCCCGACGTCTGCTTCCTCGACGTGCACATGCCGGGCATCTCCGGCATCGAAGCCGCGCGCCACATAGGCTGCCGCGCGCACCTCGTGTTCGTCACCGCGTACGACCAGTACGCGGTGCAGGCGTTCGCGCAGGGCGTGCTCGACTACCTGGTCAAGCCGGTCGAGATGGAGCGCCTCGCCGAGACCGTCGCACGCGTGCGCGAGCGCCTGCGCGCGGCACAGCCCGCGATCGATACGGAAGCCTTGCTGCAGCAGCTCGCCGCGCAGTTGCAGCGCGGCGCCGCGCCGGCACCGCTGCGCTGGATCCGCGCGCAGGTCGGGCAGACCTTGCGGCTCATCGCGATCGACGATATCGACTACCTGCGTTCGGACACGAAGTACACGCTCGTCGCCTGGCGCGGCGACGACGGCCAGCCCGGCGAGGCGCTCGTGCGCACGCCGCTGAAGGAGCTGCTCGTGCAACTCGACCCGGCGCAGTTCGCCCAGGTGCATCGTTCCGTCGTCGTCAACCTGCGCGCGGTCAGCCACGTCACGCGCGGCGACAACGAGACCGCCGACGTACACCTGCGCGGGCGCAAGGGCGTGCTGCCGGTCAGCCGCAGCTACCTGCACCTGTTCCGCCAGATGTAGCAGGTCACATGTGGGAGCGGCGGAAGCCGCGATGCTTTTTCCTGGACGGAACGAAAGGCATCGCGCCTTCCGGCGCTCCCACAAATGCGCGCCGGCGGTACGCGAACTGGAGGCCCGCGCATGTGGAAGGTGGAAGCCGCGATTCTGGCCGACGATCATCCGTCTCTGTCGTCGTTCGTCATCTCCGCCTCGTGGTCCGTCACATGCCGCCTTGTCGCGCGCGCGGCCGCGCCGGACCCTGCAGCGATCACGGTCGCGCAGGGGACGCCATGAAAGCCATCCATATCATTGCCGGGCTGCTCGCGCTCGTCGCTGGCGCGGTCGCGCTCTATGCGACGAAGGGCTCGCCGCTGCATCGGCGCAGCGGCTGGATGTTCGCGGTCGCGATGGCGACGATGACGACGACCGCGGCGGTGATCGCGCAATTCTTCTCGCCGAACCGCGTCAACGTCGTCGCCGCCGTGCTCACGTTCTACCTCGTCGCGACCGGCGTGCTGGCCGTGCGCCGCACCGTGCCGCAGATGCGCTTGCGCGCGACCGGGCTCATGCTCGTCGCGGTCGCCGTCGGTGCGCACGCGCTCGCGCTCGGCGCCGAAGCCCTGTCGTCGACGACGCATCGTGTCGACGGCATTCCCGCGCCGCCGCTGTTCATGTTCGGCACCGTCGCGCTGCTCGCCGCGTTCGGCGACCTGCGCATGCTCCAGGCGGGCCGGATCGAAGGCGCGCGTCGACTCGCGCGCCATCTCTGGCGCATGAGCTACGCGATGTGGATCGCGACGACGTCGGCCTTCCTCGGCCAGGCGAAGTTCATACCCGAGCCGCTGCGCAAGCTGCCGCTGCTCGTCGCGCCGGTGCTGCTCGTGCTCGCGGTGATGGTCTACTGGCTCGTGAAAGTGCACCGCCGTCCGCGCGTGGCCGCTGCGGTCCACTGATCCGTCGTCATCGCGCGGTGGCGCGTCGCGTCGCCGCGACGGCGGCGACCAGCATGAGCGTGAACCCGCTGGCGACTTCGAACAGGATCGTCGCGTTCGTCGCGAGCGTGTGCGCGGAGCAGAGCGCGAGCGTGTAGTGACCGAGGCCGTCGACGCCAAGTGCGCCGTACGCGCTCACCAATGCGAGCCCGAGCGCGTGCAGGCCGGACCGCACGAGACCGAGCCCGGCCACGCCGACACCGGTGACCGCGAGCCAGGCGAGGTAGACCTTCTCGCGCGTGAGCCAGGCGGGCATGTTCGGGTAGATCGAGATGTACTCGGCGTTGTGCGCGAAGTGGGCGAGGCTCGCGACGAAGTAGACCGCGACGAGCGCCACGAACGCCCTCGACGGCACGTCTCGCGTGCGTGCATTCGCGGCACCGGTGCCGGTGACGGGTACTGCTGGCGGCATGACGGACATCGTCGGGTCAGGGACGAGCCGAAAGCTTGGGGCCGTCGCGGTGGCGCACAAGGGCGAAACCGTATCGCGCACGCCGACATCGAGACGTCACGCCGCGACGAATCGCAGCACCGAGCCGGCGAGGTACAGGCCGACACCGAACACCGCATGCGCGACCAGGCTGCGCACACGCGCGGTCGTCGGGTCCGCCGTGCGCCGCGCGGCGATGCCCGCGCCCATGCCGGGCTGCATGAGCAGGAACGGCGCGGCGACGCTGCCGATGCCGATCGCGAGTGCAGGCAACAGGGTCGGATCGCGCGCCCAGTCGATGCCCGCGAGCACGAGCAGTGCGCCCGCGAACACGATGCCGGTCGCGTAGTGCACTGCCCAGCCGAGCCCGCGTTCCGTGCGAACCGCAGGCGTCTTCGCGATCGCCGCATGACGGAAACGGCCGCGGCGCATATGCGCGATCCAGCGGCCGACCAGTGCGTAGTCGGGCAGCGGCGTGCCGGACACGCGCCGACGCGCAAGCGCGAACAGGTCCATGAAGGCGGTCGCGACGAGGCCGATCGGGACGGCATGGATCAGGTATTGGTCGATGCGGTTCATCACCGGACTCCACTGCCTGCCACCGTGGTCGATCGCGCGACGATGCGCCAGCATGCTGCGTCGAAGCGCACGTCGTCGCCGTGCACGAACGGCTCGAACGCCTCGCGCACGGCCGATACGATGCGCGCACGCGTCGTCGCGTCGACGTCCGCCAGCGTGCGCCCGAGCGGTCCGAGCCGCGTGAAATAGTGCTCGAGCGACGTGGTCGGCAAGCGCATCGGCACGTCGAGCGCGTCGATCTCCACGTCGGCCCAGCCGGCCCCGGCGAGGATGCGCGCGACGCGGTCGCGTTCGGCGAACGCGAACTGCCCCGGTGCATGCGGATCGGCGACGGACATCCGCGGCAGCCAGGGGCGAGCGGCGCGTTCGGCGGTCGTCATGAACGGGTTTTCGGCCGCGCTGCGCCAAGCGTAGCCGCACAGCGCGGCGTCGTGCGTCGCGGCGTGGCGCAGGTTCGCGAACGCGGCGACCGGATCGTCGAAGAACATGAGGCCGAAACGCGAGACGAGCAGGTCGTGTGCGCCGGCGTCGAACGCGTGGCGTTGCGCGTCCGCGCACACGAAGTCGACGTCCGCGCCTGCGCCCGGGCGAGCGCGTGCGGCAGCGATCAGCGGCTGCGAGATGTCGACGCCGGTGCAGCGGCCCCTGGCAGCCAGCACGCGAGCGATCGCGAGTGTCGTCGCGCCGCTGCCGCAGCCGATGTCGAGCACGCGGCGTGCGGATCGGCGGCACGCGTCGTCGACGAGCCGGCGCTCGATCGGTTCGAACAGCGCGTCGAGCAGCGCCTGGGCGTCGACCCAGGCCTGTCCGGCGCTGCCGTTCCACAGTGCGGCCTGGTCGATCGATTCTGGGCGTTCGGGATGCATGATCGGTCTCCGGTGCTTGCTTGCGCGAAGCAGGGAGAGCAAGGTACGACTTCAAGTCGACTTGAGGTCAAGCCCGTGCGTGAACTGGACATCGGCGAGGTGTCGCGACGCTCGGGCGTGTCGGCGTCGGCTCTGCGTTACTACGAAGAGATCGGTCTGGTCCGTCCGATCGGCCGGCGCGGCCTGCGCCGCCAGTACGACGAGGCCGTGCTCGAGCGACTCGCGCTCGTCGCGCTCGGGCGCGCGGCAGGCTTCGCGCTCGAGGAGATCGCGTCGATCTTCGCGACGGACGGCCGCCCGCGCATCGATCGCGCGCGTCTCGTCGCGCGCGCGGACGAACTCGATGCGACGATCCGCACGCTCGGTGCGATGCGCGACGGCCTGCGCCACGCCGCGGTGTGCCGTGCGCCGAGCCACCTCGAATGCCCGACGTTCCGCCGCCTGTTGCGCGCGGCGGCCGCCGGTGCGTTCGACGCGGTGGCGCCGCTGCCCCGGCCTGCGGGTGGAGCGCGTCGCGCGGGCAAGCGTTCGCGTTCGTGACGCCGCGGGCACGCGCCCACGGCGCGGTCAGGGTACGACCTGGTCGATCGTGAGCGCGACCGGTTCGCGGCGGTGAACGTCGATCGGCGGCGACAGCACCTGCAGGTCGCCGCCCTGCGGCATCGCGTTGCCGGACTTCGACACGCGTGCGCCGATGACCACTTGCGGGAACATCGAGAGCTTGAGGTTCGGCAGCATGCCGTTGCTCTCGTCGAGCGTGACCGTGAGCGGCAGCTGCGACGCCTTCAGCCGCTGGATCGCGAGTGGCATCGGCGGGCCGCTGGCGGCGCGTGCGAACACGAACAACGTCGCCGAAGGGTCGAGGCGATCCTCGAGCTTAGGATCGAGCGCGACCTGCACGGTGAGCTTCGGCGCATTCGCGGCGTCCGGCGTCGCGGCCGCGGGAGCGGCGGACGCGGCGGTGCCTTCGGGTCGTGGCATCGCCGCGGGCGCGGTTTCGGGTGGTTCCTTGCCGTCGCGTCGTGCCTGTGCGAGTGCGATCTGCTCGCGCACGCTGTCGGCGACCTCGCCGGCGCCGAGCAGCGGCAGCAACGTGTTCCAGCGCGCGATCGCGGCGTCGTACTGCGCGCCCTGGAAGTCGCTGATGCCGGCGAGCCAGAGGGCGCGCTGGTTGGTCGGATCGGCCTTCAACACGCCGTCGAGCAGCATGCGCGCCTCGCCGTCGATGCGATGGCCCGGTGCGGCGACCGCGAGCGCCTGCGCGTATTCGACGGTGAGCGCGCTGTTGTCCTTCGCCAGTTCGTGCGCGCGCCGGTAGGCGTCGAGCGATTCCTGCGCACGGCCGGTCGCCTGGTACGCGCGCGCGAGCAGGGCCCAGCCTTCGACGTCGTCGGGTTGCGCCTTCAGGCGTTCGGCGAGCGCAGCCATCGCCTGTTCCATGTCCGGTCCGTGCTCGCCGTCGGCAGCGACGCGGTTGGCGGGGTCGAGCGCCTGCGGCGTGCCGACGAAGCGGTACAGCAGCAGCGCCGATGCGGGCAGCAGCAGGGCGACGAGCAGCAGCGCCGCGAAGGCGGTGCGAGACGGTGCCGTGCTCGCGCCGGCCGTGGACGCGAGCGCGCTGCGTTTGCGCGCATGTTCGTCGGCGTCGATGACGCCCGCGGCGAGTGCCTCGTCGAGCGCGCGCCGCTGCCGTGCCGCGAGGCCACCGTCGGCGGCGCTGCGGCGATGGCGCAGCAGCGGCACGAGCACGAACGCGAGCGCGGCGGCGATCATCGACGCCGCGCACAACACGAAGATCGCCATCACCAGTCTTCCTCGACGTCGGTCGACGCGGGCCGCGCCGGAGGCTGCGCGGTGGCGTTGCGCGCGCGGCGTCGCACGTTCAGCGCGACCACGACGGCGCCCGCGCCGAGTACGAGCAGCGGGCCGAACCAGAGCAGGAAGGTGCCGCCGCGCAGCGGCGGGTCGTACAGCACGAAGTCACTGTAGCGCGCGGTCAGCCATTGCTTGATCTCGGCATCGCTCTTGCCGGCACGCATCTGTTCGAACACGTCGCGGCGCAGGTCGGCCGCGAGTGGCGCGCTCGAATCGTTGAGACTCTCGTTCTGGCAGACGAGGCAACGCAGCTGCTTGGTCAGGTTCTGGAAGCGCACTTCCTCGGCGCGATCCTTGAACGGTAGCGGATCGACCGCCGCGCCGGCCGACGCTGCGGCCAGCGCGAACGCGAGCGCGAGCAGGACGCGCCTCATTTCGCCCCCTGCTGCAGCTTCGCGATGCGCGGCAGCAATTCGGTCGCGATCACCTGCGGCGTGATCGGGCTGATGTACTTGTAGCGCACGATGCCGTCGGCATCGACGAGGAAGGTCTCGGGCGCGCCGGTCACGCCGAAGTCGATCGCCACGTCGCCGGGCAGGTCGGCGACGATGTCGTCGTACGGGTTGCCGTACTGCGCGAGCCAGCGCCTGGCGTCGTCGGCCGGGTCCTTGTAGTTGAAGCCGACGAGACGGATGCCCAGGCGCTTGCCTTCGCGCATGAGGATCGGATGCTCGTCGCGGCACGCCACGCACCAGCTCGCGAACACGTTGAGCAGGTAGGGCTTGCCGGCGAGTTCCTTGCTGCCGAGCGACTTCGACGGATCGTCGAGCAGCGGCAGCGAGAACGTCGGCGCCGGCTTGCCGATCAGCGGCGACGGCACCTCGCGCAGGTCGTGCGTGCCGCTCCACCAGATGCCGAAGCCGAGCAGGGCGAGCACGAGCAGGAAGCCCGCGAGCGGCAGCAGGCGTGCATTCATGCGGTCGCTCCGGCGACACCCGTCGCGGTCGTCGTGTTCGCGTCGGCAGGCGCCGGCGCGCCTTCGGGCAGGCGGCGGAAGCGGCGGTCGGCGGCGGCGAGCAGGCCTCCGAACATCATGAACAGCGCGCCGAGCCAGATCCAGCGCACGAACGGTTTCACGTAGACGCGCACGGCCCAGGCGCCGTCGTCGCCGACCGGTTCGCCGAGCGCGACGTAGATGTCGCGGAACAGGCCGGGATCGATCGCCGACTCGGTCTGCGGTTGCTGGTTGCGCGCGTAGACGCGCTTCTGCGGCTGCAACGTCGCGACGACCCGGTCGCCTTCGAGCACGCTGACCGTGCCCTGTTGCGCGCGGAAGTTCGGGCCTTGCGCCTCCTTCACGCCGTCGAAGCGGAACGCGAGCGTGCCGATCGTCACGCTCTGGTTCGGCGCGAGGCGCACGTCCTTCTCGACGCTGGTCGCCTCGACGACGAGCACGCCGGCAAGGAACAGTGCGACGCCGAAGTGCGCGCAGATCATGCCGAGCATTTCCGGCGTGTAGCGCCGACCACGCGGCAAGGTGCGCCAGCGGTGCAGCGCGTACAGCACGATGCCCAGACCGACCCAGAGCGACGCGGCGACGCCCCAGTAGGCGCGACCCCACGCGGAAAGATCGCCGCCGCGCAGCCATGCGGCGAGAAGAAGCGCGAACGGCAGCAACAGCACGGGGCGCAGGTGCCTGAACGCGGCCTTGAAATCGCCGCTGCGCCATTTCACGAACGGCCCGAACGGCAACAGCAGCACGACCGGCAGCATGAGCAGCACGAACATGAAGCCGAAGTAGGGCGGGCCGACCGAGATGCGACCGAGGTCGAACGCGTCGCCGATCATCGGGAACAGCGTGCCGAGCAGCACCATCGCCGCGGCGACCGTGAACATGAGGTTGTTGACGAGCAGCAGGGTCTCGCGTGACGCCGCGGCGAACGGTTCGCCTCCGGCGACCTTCGGCGCGCGCAGCGCGTACAGCAGCAGCGAACCGCCGATCACGATCGCGAGGAACGAGAGGATGAACAGGCCGCGCTTCGGGTCCGCCGCGAACGAATGCACGCTCGTGAGCACGCCCGAGCGCACGAGGAAGGTGCCGAGCAGCGACAGCGAGAACGCGAAGATCGCGAGCAGCAGCGTCCATGCGCGGAACGAACCGCGCTTCTCGGTCACCGCCTGCGAATGGATGAGCGCGGTGCCGACCAGCCACGGCATGAACGAGGAGTTCTCCACCGGATCCCAGAACCACCAGCCGCCCCAGCCGAGTTCGTAGTACGCCCACCAGCTGCCGAGCGCGATGCCGAGCGTGAGGAACGACCACGCGACGTTCGTCCACGGACGTGCCCAGCGCACCCAGGCGACGTCGAGGTTGCCGCCGAGCAGCGCCGCGATCGCGAACGCGAAGGCGACCGAGAAGCCGACGAAGCCCATGTAGAGCATCGGCGGGTGCACGATCATGCCGGGATCCTGCAACACCGGGTTGAGGTCGTTGCCGTCGGCCGGCATCGGCAGTTCGCGCAGGAACGGGTTCGACGTCAGCACCATGAACAGCAGGAAGCCGAAGCTGATGAAGCCGAGCACGCCGAGCACGCGGGCGATGAAGTCGTCGGGCAGGCGGCGGCTGAACGCGGCGACCGCGACGGTCCAGAGGTTGAGGACCAGCACCCACAACAGCATCGAGCCCTCGTGCGCGCCCCACACCGCCGTGAAGCGGTAGTACCACGGCAGCACCGAGTTCGAGTTCTGCGCGACGTAGGCGACCGAGAAGTCCTGCGTGACGAACGCGAACGTGAGGATCGCGAACGCGAGCCCGACGAACACCGCCTGGCCGGCGACCGCGGGCCGCGCGACCGCGATCAGCGCGCGGTTGCGAAGCTGTGCGCCGAGGATCGGCAGCACGCACTGCGCCGCCGAGAGCAGCAAGGCGAGGATCAGGGCGAATTGGCCGAGTTCGGGGATCATCGGGGCGACGCCGGAAACGAAACCGCAAGCTTACGCGACTTCCGCCATGGATCGTCGGACGTGCCTCTCGAGCCGCTGTGGCAGAACGGCGCATAGCCGCATTGGCACGGGGCGGGCGGGCCTCATGCTGGAGAAGGCGAGCGGGCCTTGACCGCCCGGCAAGCGATAGGGATGATTTCCGGAGCGCCGGAACTGGATTTCCCGTTGACACGCAAAATTCGGACATGGGCGTCCCTTGTCGTGGCGCTGCTCATCCCTTGGTCGGGCGCGACCGCTGCGCCTTACGAGATCGGATCTTGGCGGCTGGGCATGACGCGCGTGCAGGTAGCTTCGTTCGCCGAGTACGGCCCGTACGAGAACGTGGCCGCTACAGGTGGTCTGGAGGTGCGCAATGCGCAGCTGAACGGCCGGAAGTCGGGCGTCTCCTTCGTTTTCGAGAACGATCGGCTGGATTTCATCCAGATCTGGAAATACGAAGGCAAGGACTTTGGCGAGGCCAAACAGGCGGTTCTCGACGTCTTCGACGAGATGACCGAAAAGTTCGGCGGTGCGTCGCTGCTGCACCTCGACATCAAGGGGCCGCAAGGGCACGACCGCGACGCCCTGTCCTTCTTCCTGGACAAGACCCTGAGCACCGCTCCCGCCCTGTCCGACAAATGGCAGAAGGAGAAGGGCGTGGTGGCTACGTTCCGGTTCGATCTCGTTCCGGCGTCCCAGCCCGAAGGTACCCGCCTGCATGCCCAGTTCATGTACGCCGGGCGCTTCCATATGTTTTACGTGTTTCTATTCCAGGATCGCAGCGATGCACCCGAAAGGGCGGTGGAGTCGAACATTGCGCTGGAAAAATTCTGACGCCTCGCGCGAAGCGCCGGTTTCGCCGGGCTGGCAACGCAAGGTCGGTCGACAGGACTCTTGCAGGAGCGGCTTGCGCTGCGATGATTCATTGACCGGTTCGACATGGACCGATTCGACGGGAAGCATCGCGGCTGAAGCCGCTTCTGCGAAAGAGGCGCTTCAGTCGCGCAGGTCGACCACCGCGCACGGCGCGACGAGCCGGTCGATCACCGCTGCGGTCATCTCCGCCGTCGTCGCTGCGCGATAGGGTGACAGGTCGGCAGTGAACACGCCGGCATCGAGCGCGTCGGACACCGCGCGCTCGATGCGCGCGCCTTCCTCGTCGAGCCCGAGCGAGTGGCGCAACAGCAGTGCCGCGCTGAGGATCGCGCCGACCGGGTTGGCGATGCCGCGACCGGCGATGTCGGGCGCCGAACCGTGGATCGGTTCGTACAGTCCCGCGCGTCCGTCGCCGAGCGAGGCCGACGGCAGCAGTCCCATCGAGCCGGCGAGCATCGACGCCTCGTCGGTGAGGATGTCGCCGAACATGTTCTCGGTGACGACGACATCGAACGCGCGCGGCTTGGCGAGCAGGTGCATCGCCATCGAGTCGACCAGCTGGTGCTCGAGCGTCACGTCGGGGAACTCCTCGCGCGCGACGCGCGTGGCGACGTCGCGCCACAGGCGCGAGGTCTCGAGCACGTTCGCCTTGTCGACCGACGTCACGTGCCGGCGCCGCGTCCGCGCGAGCGCGCACGCGCGCCGCACGACGCGCTCGATCTCGGCGACGCTGTATGCACACAGGTCGCTCGCGCCGTCGCCGTCACGCGTCTTGTCGCCGAAGTAGATGCCGCCGGTGAGCTCGCGCACGACGACGAGATCGACGCCGGCGAGCAGGTGCGGCTTGATCGGCGCCGCGCCGAGCGTCGCCGCGTGCGGCTGCACCGGACGCAGGTTCGCGTAGAGGCCGAGCCCCTTGCGCAGTGCGAGCAGGCCCTGTTCGGGACGCACCTTCGCATTCGGATCGGACCACTTCGGTCCGCCGACCGCGCCGAGCAGCACGGCGTCGGCGGCGCGGCACGCGGCGAGCGTCGCCGCCGGCAGCGGTTCGCCGCTCGCGTCGATCGCGGCGCCGCCGATCGCATGCTCGTGCAGGTCGAAGCGATGGCCGTGCACGCGCGCGACCGCGCGCAGCACCGCGACGGCGGCAGCGGTCACCTCGGGCCCGATGCCGTCCCCGGGCAGTACGACGATGTCAGCGTGCATGAGTGGATTCCTCGTGGGCGGGAAGGCGGGATTCGTAAGCGGTGATCGCGGCGTCCTGGCGCAGCAGGTAGCCGAGCGTGTCGACGCCTTCGAGCAGGCAGGTGCGCGCGAACGCGTCGAGCGGGAACGCGAACGTACGTCCGTCGGGCAGCGCGAGCGTGCAGGCGGCGATGTCGACGACGAGTTCGAGGCCGGGCCGCGCGAGCAGTTCGTCGACGATCGTGTCGTCGAGCACGATCGGCAGCAGGCCGTTCTTCAGCGCATTGCTGCGGAAGATGTCGGCGATCTCGCTGCTGACGATCGCGCGCAGGCCGAGATCGGCGAGCGCCCACGGCGCGTGCTCGCGCGACGATCCGCAGCCGAAGTTGCGGCCCGCCACGAGGATCGCGGCGCCTGCGTTCTCGGCACGGCCGAACGGGAAGTCGGGATTCGGCGAACCGTCAGCGCGCGTGCGCCAGTCGGCGAACGCATGCCGGCCGAGTCCGTGCCGTTCGGTCGTGGTGAGGAAGCGTGCGGGGATGATCTGGTCGGTGTCGATGTTGCGCTGGGGCAGCACGACACTGCGCCAGCTGAAGCGCACGGCATCGCGCGCAGGCGAGGAGGACGCGGGCGTGCTCATGCGGCCTCCGTCGACAGGAACGCGCGCGGGTCGGTGATTTCGCCGGTGACCGCGCACACCGCGGCGGTCAGCGGCGAGGCGAGCACGGTGCGCGCGCCCTTGCCCTGGCGGCCCTCGAAGTTGCGATTGCTCGTCGACACCGCGAGTTGGCCGGCCGCGACGAGATCGCCGTTCATCGCGATGCACATCGAGCAGCCGGGTTCGCGCCACTCGGCGCCTGCCGCGCGCACGATGCGATCGATGCCCTCGTCCTCGGCCGCACGCTTGACGCGCTCGGAGCCCGGAACGACGAGCATGCGCACGCGCGGGTGCACGCGGCGATCGCGCAGCACACGCGCGACCTCGCGCAGGTCGCCGATGCGCGCGTTCGTGCAGCTGCCGACGAAGACGACGTCGACCGCGCGGCCCGCCACCGCGGCGCCTTCGCTCCAGCCCATGTAGTCGCGCGCCTTGGCCGTGTCGGCGTCGGCGGCCGGCGGGATGCGCGCGTCGATCGCCGCGACCTGGCCAGGATGCGTGCCCCAGGTCACGGTCGGCCGTACGTCGCGCGCGTCGATGCGCACCTCGGCGTCGTGGCGTGCGCCGGGATCGCCGGCGAACGATCGCCAGTGCGCGACCGCGCGCGCGAACGCATCGCCGCGCGGTGCACGCGGCGTGCGCGCGAGATAGTCGAACGTGATCTCGTCGGGTGCGACCAGGCCCGCACGTGCGCCGGCTTCGATCGACATGTTGCAGACGGTCATGCGCTGTTCCATCGACAGCGCGCGGATCGCACTGCCGCGGTACTCGATCACGTGGCCGGTGCCGCCGTTGACGCCGATCACGCCGATCACGTGCAGGATCAGGTCCTTCGCACCGACGCCCGGGCCGAACTCACCCTCGACGGTGATCGCGAGCGACTTCGGCTTGCGCTGCAGCAGGCATTGCGTCGCGAGCACGTGCGCGACTTCGCTCGTGCCGATGCCGAACGCGAGCGCGCCGAACGCACCGTGCGTCGCGGTGTGGCTGTCGCCGCAGACGATCGTCGTGCCGGGCAGCGTGAGGCCGAGCTCCGGGCCGACGACGTGCACGATGCCGCGCTCGCCGCCGTCGAAGTCGAACAGCTCGATCGCGTGCTTCGCGGCGTTGCGGCGCAGCGCCTCGACCTGCGCCTGCGCGTCGGCGCTCGCGTACGGCAGCCGGCCGTCCGCGCCGGCGGGCAGGGTCGGCGTCGAGTGATCGAGCGTCGCCTTGGTGCGCTCGGGGCGACGCACGGAGAGCCCGCGCGCGTCGAGCTCGGCGAACGCCTGCGGAGAGGTGACTTCGTGCACGAGGTGCAGGTCGACGTAGAGCGTCGCGGGCGCCGCGTCGGTTTCCGGGACGACGACATGCGCGTCCCACAACTTGTCGAACAGGGTTCTCGGTTGCATGGTCTTGGTCGGATGGGGAGGGGGTCAGGCGGCGACGCGCTGCGGCGCGCGCCGCGCGACACGGTTGGCGACGTCGAGCCAGGCGAGCGCGCTCGCTTCGATGATGTCGGTGCTCGTGCCGGTGCCGGTCATCTCGATGCCGTCGCTGCGCACGACGACGCTCGCGGTGCCCTGCGCGTCGTCACCGGTGGTCAGGCTCGACACGCTGTAGCTGTCGATCTCGAGTGCGACGCCGGTCGCGCGCGCGAGCGCGGCGAACAGCGCGTGCACGGGGCCGTCGCCGACCGCGGCTTCGCTCACAGTCGCGCCGTCGGGATCGACGAGTTCGACGCTCGCGGTCGGCAGGCTGCCGTCGCCGACGCCGGTGCTCACGTGCGCGCGCGCGAGGCGGTGGCCGCGCGGCCGGTGCCGGTCGGCGTCGAGCGCGAGCGTTTCGATGTCGGCGTCGAACACTTCGCGCTTCTTCTCGGCGAGTGCCTTGAACGCGCCGAACACGGCGTCGAGGCGTGCCTCGTCGAGCACGTGGCCGAGTGTGCGCAGGCGATCGGCGAGCGCGGCGCGGCCACTGTGGCGGCCGAGCACGATCTGCGACGCGGCCCAGCCGACGTCCTCCGGGTTCATGATCTCGTAGGTGCCGCGATGGCGCAGCATGCCGTGCTGGTGGATGCCCGATTCGTGCGCGAACGCGTTCTGCCCGACGATCGCCTTGTTGCGTTGCACCGCCATGCCGGTCAGGCGCGAGAGCAGGCGCGAGGTCGGCACGAGGCGGCGCGTGTCGATGCGCGTGTCGGCGCCGAACCACGCGTTGCGCACCTTGAGCGCCATCACCAGTTCCTCCAGCGCGCAGTTGCCGGCGCGCTCGCCGATGCCGTTGATCGTGCATTCGACCTGGCGCGCGCCGCCTTCGATCGCGGCGAGCGAGTTGGCGACCGCCATGCCGAGGTCGTCGTGGCAGTGCGCGCTGAACACGACGTCGCGCGCGCCGGGCACGCCGGCGATGAGCCGCTCGAACAGCGCGCGCATCTCCGCCGGCGTGGTGTAGCCGAGCGTGTCGGGTACGTTGATCGTGGTCGCGCCGCTCGCGATCGCCACGCCGATCACTTCGGCGAGGAAGTCTTCCTCGGTGCGCGTGCCGTCCTCGGTCGAGAATTCGACGTCGTCGCAGCCGCTGCGCGCGAGCGCGACCGCGCGCGCGGTCGCCTCGAGCACGGCCGCCTTGTCCATGCGCAGCTTGTGCTCGCGGTGCAGCGGGCTGGTGGAGATGAACACGTGCAGGCGAGGCTTGGCCGCGTGCTCGATCGCGCGCATCGACGCCTCGATGTCGGCGGGCAGGCTGCGCGACAGCACGCACAGGGTGGTGTCGCGCAGCTCGCGCGCGATCATCGCGGTCGCCTCGCGATCGGATTGCGAACTCGCGGGGAATCCGGTTTCGATGACATCGACGCCGAGTTCGGCGAGTGCGCGTGCCATCACGAGCTTCTGTTGCGGCGTCATGCTGCAACCGGGTGACTGCTCGCCGTCGCGCAGGGTCGTGTCGAAGATGCGTACGTGGGGCTCCGATGGCGTGCTCATGCGGGGGTTTCCTCGGGCAGGGGACGAGTGGACACGGATGGGTGAAAGGCGGGGGATACGGCGGCCGGCGCGGCCTCGCCGTCGCCTTCGCGCGCACGCCGGCGCGGGCGGCGGGGCGGACGCGGCCGTACGTCGGCGAGCAGGCGCGCGAGCACGGCGGCGTCGACGTTGCCGCCGGAGACGACCGCGCACTTGCGGCGCCCGGCGACGCGGCGGCCTGCGGCGAGCGCGAGCGCGCCCGCGCCTTCGGCGATCACGTGCTCCTCGAGCGCGAGGCGCACGAGGGTCTCGCGCAGTTCGGCTTCGCGCACGATGACGAGGTCGTCGAGCAGTTCGGCGAGCACGCGCCGGGTCAGCCGGCCCGGTTCCTTCACGCGCACGCCGTCGGCGAGCGTCGGCGCGGGATCGCGCGCGGCATCCTCGCCGCGCAGCACGCGCGCCATCGCGTCGGCGCCTTCGACCTGCGCGCCGATCACCCGCACGCGGCGCGCGCGGGCGCCGCGCAGCGATTTCAGCGCCAGTGCGACGCCGGCGGCGAGGCCGCCGCCGCCGATCGGCACGAGCACGACGTCGGGCGCGAGCGCGGCGAGCTCGAGGCCGACCGTGCCCTGTCCGGCGATCACGTCCGGGTCGTCGAACGCGGGCAGCAGGCGCCAGTCGTGCTGCGCCGCGAGCGCAGCCGCGAACGCCTTGGTTTCGTCGTAGGTGTCGCCGTGCAGGCGTACGGTCGCGCCCCAGTGGGCGACGCCGGCGACCTTCGTCGCCGGCGCGGAGCGCGGCATCACGGTGATCGCGCGCACGCCGAGGCGCCAGGCGGCCCAGGCGAGACCCTGCGCATGGTTGCCGGCGGAGGCAGCGACGATCGCGCGGCGGTCGCCGCGTTCGCGCGCGGCGAGCAATGCGTTGAGCGCCCCGCGCACCTTGTACGAGCCGGTGCGCTGCAGGTTCTCGAGCTTGAGCCAGCAGCCGAAGCGCGCGGCGTGATGGACCGGTGTCGGCACGAGGTGCGCGCGCAGGCGCGCCTGCGCGACGAGCACGTCGGCGAAGCCGACCGCGCGTACCTCGGGCTCGATCGTGTCCATCGTCAGGCGGCCGTCAGCCACGCCGACGGCGCGGCCGCGTCGCCGCGCACGACGCGCGCGTACAGCGCAGCGAGTTCGCGCGCGACCGGCCCGGCACCGTACTCGCGTCCTTCGAGCGAAGCGATCGGCGCGACTTCGGCGGCCGTGCCGCAGACGAACACCTCGTCGGCGTCGCGCAGTTCGGCAAGGCTCATCGCACGGCATTCGGCGCCGGACAGCGCGACGAGCGTGTCGCGCGTGATGCCGGGCAGCGCATCCGCGTGCTCGATCGCGACGATGCGGTCGCCGCTGACCGCGAACACGTTCGCACCCGTGCATTCGACCACGAAGCCGTCGTCGTCGACGAACAGCGCCTCGTCGTAGCCGCGCGACTTCGCCTCGCGCTTGGCGAGAATCGAGTTGACGTACGCGCCGCAGAGCTTGAGCGGCGGCAGCGAACGCGCGGGATTGCGCCGCCAGGGCGACACGCCGAGCCGCGTACGCACGCCGCCGAGGTGCACGGTCGTCGGCGTCGTCGCGACCATGAGGTGCTGCGCGTGGTCGGCGACGTCGAGGCCGAAGCCGCCGGCGCCGACCCAGGCGAGCGGGCGCACGTAGGCGTCGCGCTGGCGGTTCGCGCGCAGCGTCGCGAGGATCGCGTCGGTCGCGATTGCCGCGTCGAATGCAATGCCGAGCAGCGCGGCGCCCTTGCGCATGCGCTCGAGATGGTCGGCGAGGCGGAACACCGCCGCGCCGTCGCGCGTCGCGTAGGCGCGGATGCCTTCGAACACGCCGCTGCCGTAGTGTAGCGCGTGGGTCGTGAGGCCGACGCGAGCGTCGTCGGGGTCGACGAGTTCTCCATCGAACCACACGCGTGCGCGTCGCTGCTCTTGTGGGAGCGGCGGAAGCCGCGATGCGCCTGGGTCGGGCGAAAGCATCGCGCCTTCCGGCGCTCCCACAGGGACACTCGCCTCGCCGCGGGTCAGCACGGCGACACCTGCACTGCGAGGCAGTCGTACAGTTTGGCGAGCTGTCCTTCGAGCACCTGCTCGCCGCGCTCGCCTTCGACCGTGATGCGCAGGTGCCAGCGATCGCCATCGGGCTGCGCTTCGCCGTCGACGGACAGCGGGCGGAAACCGCGGCGCTCGGTCGCGCCGAGCACGCGCGCGAGCGCGCCTTCGGCGTGTCGCAGGGTGAGGTCAAGCTGGTAGCGCATGGGGCTTCTCCGGTGGCGGCGTGGCGGATTCGGGCATGGCGAGCGGCAGCGAGGCGACGTCGTCGGCGTCGAGCATCTGCGCGTTGCTGTGGTTCGGCGGCACGAGCGGCCAGACGTTGGCGGCGGTGTCGATTGCGACGTGCAGCAGGGCGGGACCGCGCGCGGCGAGCAGCGCGTCGAGCGCATGATCGACGTCGGCGGCGCGCTCGACGTGCAGTGCCTCTATGCCGAACGCACGCGCGATCGCGACGAAGTCCGGGTTGTCGGACAGGTCGATCTCGCTGTAGCGGCGCTCGAAGAACAGCTCCTGCCACTGCCGCACCATGCCGAGCGCCTGGTTGTCGAGCAGGACGATCTTCACCGGCAGGTCGTAGCGGCGCAGCGTCGCGAGTTCCTGCACGTTCATGAGGAACGAGCCGTCGCCGCTGACGCAGATCACCTGCGCCCGCGGATCCTGCATTTGCGCGCCGATCGCGGCCGGCAGCCCGAAGCCCATCGCGCCGAGCGCGCCGCTCGTGAGGTGCTTGCGGGGGTCGTCGAAGCGCCAGTGCTGCGCGACCCACATCTGGTGCTGGCCGACGTCGCAGGCGACGATCGCCGCGGGCGCGAGCGCGGACAGGCGTCGCAGCAGGGTCGGCGCGTGCACGGCGTCGCCGGGTGCGTCGTAGCGCGCGGCATGCGCATGCGCGCGCTGCTGGCACGCCGCGCGCCATTGCCGCCGCGCCGCGCCGTGGCGTGCGTGCAGGTGCGCGGCGCACGGCAGGGTCAACGCGGCGAGCGTGCGGCGCAGGTCGCCGCGCACGCCGGCGTCGGCGCGGCGCAGCTTGCCGATCTCGCTCGCGTCGAAATCCATGTGCACGACGCGCGCCTGCGGCGCGAACTCGGCGAGCTTGCCGGTCGCGCGGTCGTCGAAGCGCGCGCCGACGACGACCAGCACGTCGCATTCCTGCACGGCCGTGTTCGCTGCGCGACTGCCGTGCATGCCGAGCATGCCGAGGTTGAGCGGGTGCTCCGACGGCAGCGCGCCGAGTCCCTTGAGCGTGAGCACGGTCGGCATCTGCGTCGCGTCGACGAAGGTGCGGAAGTCGGCCACCGCGTCGGCGAGCACGATGCCGCCGCCGCCGTAGGCGACCGGGCGCCGCGCCTGCGAGATCAGCGCGAGCGCTTCGTGCAGCGAGGCGTCGGGTGGCCGCGGCACGGCATCGACGGGCGACCGCGCGTGCGCGGGCAGGTGCTCGGCGGGTGCGACCTGCACGTCCTTGGGCAGGTCGATGAGCACCGGTCCCGGCCGACCCGTGCGCGCGATGCGGAACGCCTCGCCGACGATGCGCGGCAGGTCCTCGGCGCGGCGCGCGAGGAAGCTGTGCTTGACCATCGGCATCGTCATGCCGAACACGTCCAGCTCCTGGAACGCGTCGGTGCCCATCAGCGTGGTCGCGACCTGGCCGGTGATGACGACGAGCGGCACCGAGTCGAGCATCGCGTCGGCGATGCCGGTGACGAGGTTCGACGCGCCCGGGCCGGATGTCGCGACGCAGACGCCGACGCGGCCGCTCGCGCGTGCATAGCCATTCGCGGCGAATGCGGCGCCCTGCTCATGGCGCACGAGCACGTGGCGCAACGGCGCGCCGTGCAGCGCGTCGTAGAACGGCATGATCGCGCCGCCGGGATAGCCGAACAGCGTGTCGACGCCTTCCGCGACGAGCGCGTCGACGAGCCAGCGCGCGCCGTTGCGCGCACGCGCGGCGGACGGTGCGTGCACGTCCACGCCGGCGTGCGGGGGCCGCCCGGGCGGGCTCATCACGCGGCCTTCGTGCGGTTCGGCGCCGCGGCGGTGGCCGGCGGCGACGACAGCCACTTCATGTTCGCGCGCAGCTTGCGCCCGACCGACTCGATCGGATGTTCGAGATCGGCCTGCTTCAGCGCACGGTAGTTCGCATTGCCGGCGGCGTACTCGGCGATCCACTGGCGCGCGAACGTGCCGTCCTGGATCTCGGCGAGCACCTGCTTCATCTGGGCGCGCGTGTTCTCGTCGACGACGTAGCGCCCGCGCGTGAGCGCGCCGTACTGCGCGGTCTCGCTGATGAACTCGTGCATGCGCGTGATGCCGCCTTCGTAGAACAGGTCGACGATCAGCTTGAGTTCGTGCAGGCACTCGTAATAGGCAACCTCCGGCTGGTAACCCGCTTCGACGAGCGTCTCCCAGCCCGCCTGCACGAGCTTGGTCGCGCCGCCGCAGAGCACGGCCTGCTCGCCGAAGAGGTCGGTCTCGGTCTCCTCCTTGAACGTCGTGCGGATCGCGTTCTGCCGCGCGCCGCCGATGCCTGCGCAGTACGCGAGTGCGAGGTCCTCGGCATGGCCGCTGCGATCCTGGTGCACGGCGTACACGCTCGGCACGCCGCGACCGATCTCGTATTCGCGCCGCACGAGCGCGCCCGGTCCCTTCGGAGCGACGAGCACGACGTCGAGGTCGTCGCGCGGCGTGACCTGGCCGTAGTGGACATTGAAGCCGTGCGCGAACAGCAGGCACGCGCCTTGCGCGATGTTCGGCTCGATCACTTCGCCGTACAGCTGCGGCTGGACCATGTCGGGCGTGAGCACGGCGACGAGGCCGGCGCCGCGCACGGCGTCCGCGGGCGACTTCACCGTGAAGCCGTCGGCCTTCGCCTTGAGTTCGGTCGGGCCGCCGGGACGCAGGCCGACGGTCACGTCGAAGCCGGAGTCGCGCAGGTTGAGCGCGTGCGCACGTCCTTGGCTGCCGTAGCCGACGATCGCGATGGCGGGTTTGCGGGGGGTGCTGTTCATGGTGCGGTCCTCGTGGTCGAGACAGGGAATGTCGTGGCGGTGTATTCGTGGAGCGGCTTCAGCCGCGATGCTTTCGTCGGACGATCGCGGCTGAAGCCGCTCCTGCATTGATCCATCAATGAGTTCAGGCGGGTTCCGCGACGAAGGTGGCTGCGATGCTTCTCGGTGCGTCGAGCGGCCCGGGCGCGGTGACCGCACCGCGCGCGGACGAACCGACGTCGCGCGCATAGCGCGCGAGCACGCCGGTCGTCACGCGCGGCGGGATGCGGCGCGGCGCGCGTCGCGCGAGATCGGCGTCGACGTCCATGCGCCGCGTGGCGACGTCGATGCGGATGCGGTCGCCGTCGCGCAGGCGCGCGAGCGGACCACCGCGCGCGGCTTCCGGCGCGACGTGGCCGACCATGAATCCGTGCGTCGCGCCGCTGAAGCGGCCGTCGGTGACGAGCGCGACGTCGTTGCCGAGGCCCTGGCCGACGAGCGCAGCGGTGACCGCGAGCATCTCGCGCATGCCGGGACCGCCGGCCGGACCTTCGAAGCGGATCACGACGACGTCGCCGGCGCGGATCGCGCGCGACTGCACCGCGGCGAAAGCGGCTTCCTCGGAATCGAACACGCGCGCCGGGCCTTCGAACCGTTCGCGACCGTGGCCGGCGAGCTTGACGATGCAACCCTCGGGTGCGAGGTCGCCGTAAAGGATCGACCAGCCGCCGCGCGGCTTGAGCGGATCGGCCACCGGGCGCACGGCGTCCTGCGCGGCGGCCGCTCCGCCGCGGTCGCGCCACGCATCGAGTTCGGTGAACAGCGAACGGCCGGTGACCGTCGGGATATCGTCGAGCAGGCCGGCGATGCGCAACTCGCGCGCGACGAGCGCGCTGCCGCCGAACGCGAACAGTTCGGCCGCCGTGTAGCGGCCGCCGGGCTTGAGGTCGGCGATCACCGGCGTGCGCGCGGCGCGCTCGAACTCCTCGAGGTCGAACGGCACGCCCGCTTCGTGCGCGATCGCGAGCAGGTGCAGCGCCGCGTTGGTCGAGCCTGCGGTGGCCGACACCGCGCGCGCCGCGTTGCGCAACGAAGCGGGCGTGATCAGTTCGCGCGGCGTCGGCGCGCCCGCGCGCAGGCGTTGCATGACGAGTTCGCCGCACGCGTACGCGACCTCGGTCTTGTCCGCGTGCAGCGCGGGCACGTCGTTCGCCTGCAGCGGCGACAGGCCGAGGAAGGTGAGCACCATCGCCATCGTGTTGGCGGTGAACTGGCCGCCGCACGCGCCCGCGCCGGGGCAGGCCCAGGTCTCGATGCGGTGCAGTTCGTCGTCGTCGATGCGGCCCGCGGCGTGTGCGCCGACTGCCTCGAACACGTCCTGCACGGTGAGTGCGCGCGTCGCGTCGCTGTCGCGCGAAGGGCAGTGGCCCGGCATGATCGTGCCGCCGTAGAGGATCACGCACGGGATGTCGAGCCGCGCCGCGGCCATCGCCGCGGCGGGTATGGTCTTGTCGCAACCGACCAGCAGCACCATCGCGTCGAGGCAGTGGCCGGCGACCGCGAGTTCGATCGAGTCGGCGATCGTCTCGCGCGAGACGAGCGAGGCACGCATGCCCTCGCTGCCCATCGCGATGCCGTCGGTAACCGCGATCGTGTTGAACTCGATCGGCGTGCCGCCGCCGGCGACGACGCCCTGGCGCGCGTGTTGCGCGAGGTCGCGCAGGGTCAGGTTGCACGGCGAGACGTCCGACCACGTGTGCACGACCGCGACCAGCGGCCTGGCGATCGCCTCGTCGTCGAGTCCGGTCGCGCGCAGCATCGCGCGCGCGGGTGCGCGGGAAGGGCCTTGCTTGATCGCGTCGCTTTTCACGTTCCTGGTTTCCTCGAAGCGGAAACCCAGGGCCCGAAAAACAAAAACCCCGCGCCTTTTCGGGCGCGGGGTCTTGGTTCTCTCGACCTGGGTTTGGTGGTGTTACTTACGCAAACCCGATTCCCGCGCTGGTGGTCACGGTAATAAGGACGAGTACGAGGACGAGCACCGCAGCGATGTGGCCGCCGAGCGCGCGCGGCACGTCGAAGGACGTGTCGTCGAGGAGCGGCTGGCTGTTGCGCTGCGTCATGGTTCGAGCAAACCACGCCCGCCTGAATTCTGTCAACAGATTTTTTCGCATATGCGGATCGTGCACGGTTTCCGCGCGTACGGCGCGAATTCGTCGGCACCCGGATTTCCGTCGTTTCGTCGTACCAGTGAATCGAGCCCGCCTGCGTGCGGTGCAAGAACGGGAGCATCGGCATGAAATCGACGAAATGGCCGCCGGCACGACGCCGGCACAGGCACGCTTGCTGGATCTTCGGCGCAGCCGTCGGCATCGGCGCAGGCGGCCCCGTGAGCGCGCATCTCTACTGCGTGTCCACGGCCGCGCAGCTGCAGGATGCGCTCACCCAGGCGTCCGACGGGGGCGCACACGACGACGAGGACAACGTGATCCTTCTCACCGCCGGTACGTTCAAGACCGGCGCAGCCACGGCCCATGGGCCGTTCCTTTACCACGGCTCGTCGTCGCGCCACTTCGACCTGTTCGGCGGCTACGATGCCAACTGCAACGCGACGTCCCGCGATCCGCGCCAGTCGATCCTCGACGGCGATCACGCGACCGCGGTGCTCGAGGTGCACAGCACCAACGGTCCGATCGACCTCGCCTGGTTCACCGCGCGCAACGGCGAGAGCGACCAGGCGGGAGCGGGCATCAGCGCGAACCGGCTCGCCGGCGACGATTCGCAGGCCACGCTCGACGGCCTGATCATCCGCGACAACCATACGAGCGCGACGGCGGGCGGGCTCTTCGTGCAGAGCGGCCCCGGTGACCTGCTGCTCGTGCTCGACAGCCTCGTCATCGGCAACAGCGCGGACTCGGGCTTCGGCGCCGGCAGCGTGATCGCGGGTGGCCCCGCGTCGATCGGCAACCTGACCGTCGCGCAGAACACGACCACGCTCGCGGGCGGCGTCGGCGGCCTTCGCGTCGCGGGCGCGAGCGGTTCCAGCTGCGGCGTCGACGACAGCATCCTGTGGGGAAACACGCAGGCGGGACTGTTCCTCGGCAACTCGAACGTGCACCTCGACTACGACGACGTCGGTACGCTCGACGGTGCCGCTCCGTCGTCGCAGAACAGCGTCATTTCCGTCAATCCGCAGTTCGTCGATGCAGCGAGCGGCGATTTCCACCTGAAGAGCACGTCGCCCGCGCTCGGCTTCGCACCGGACGGCTTCGGTGGGCACGACGCCGAGGGGCATCCGAGTGCGCCGTACCGGAGCTTGGGCGACATCGGTGCGCTGTTCGACACGATCTTCCGCACCGGAATGGACTGAAACACGCCGCTGCCGAGCGCGCTTGCGGGCACGCGCATCGGCCGGAAACGCAACGGCCGGGCATGCCCGGCCGTTGCAAGCAGCGACAACGCGTTGCCTTCAGGGAGCAGGGCTTTCGAAGCCGTCGCGGAAGATCAGGTCGGCCGCGTCGACGCACACCGTGCAGTTACCCGCGCTGCCGACATCGACGTCGAGCGAGCCGGCGGCATTGCCTTCGGTTGCGCTGATCGCGATCGGCAGCGTGAACGTGGCGAGGCAGGCGAAACCGCCGTCGACCGCGACTTCGAAGTTCGCCGTCGCCGAATTGCCGGCCGAGATGTCGCCGAGCACCGCGCTCGACGTGACGTAGGTGACGCCGACCGGTGCGGGCAGGCCGAGCGACGCGTTCACGGCGGTGAAGTTGCCGCCGACCGCGTCGACCGGAACACTGATCATCACGTGCTCGCCCGGTTCGACGACGCCGTTGTCCTGCCCTGGCGCGGTGGCGCAGTGGTCCGTCACGACCGCGCTCGCGGTATCGACTTCGAGCGCGCTCGCCGACGTGCCCGCGATGAAGAACGGAACGTCCTGCTGCGTGGAGCTGCCGGTGTCGATCATCGGATTCCATGCACTGCCGTCGAATTGCACGGCGTCGCCGGAACCCGCCGAGCCGAGGACCACGACCGGCGGACTCCACGGGCCGCTCGCAAGCGTGCCTGCGACCTGGTAGTCGAGCCAGTAGGTTCCCGCGGCGAGCGCGGGGCAGCCCGCGAGCGACACGGTCTGCACCATCACCGGGCGCGTGCAGCCGGGGCCGGTGTCGGTCATGCGGTATACGCCGCTGAATTCGGTCGCACTCATCGCATTGGTCGTGCCGTCGCCGCAGAGGACGGTCGAACCCGCATCCGCCGGAGAACCGTTCCAGAGGCGGAAGTTGACGGCCGTCATCGTCGACGTCGTGGTCGAGCCGGTCTGGTAGGCGAGCACGTACGCGTTCGTCACGTTCCAGCCCGGGCCGGCAGGCACGGTGAACTGGTCGGCGATGCGGTAATTCGTGCTTGCCGTCAGCGAGACGTTGAAGCCGTAAGTGGTGTTGAGCGTAGCCGCCTCGAGGATGCTGGCGTTGCCGGCGTCACCCGAACACGATGCCTGCGTACCGTCGGCGAAGGCGCCATTGCTGAACAGCACGTCGGCCGGCGGCAGCCAGATCGCGAGCGGAGCCTGCGTCGATTGCAGGTCGAGGATGTTCTCTATCGTGCCGGCTTCCTCGGTCGCCTGCGCGAACGCGAGGGACGGCAGGGCGATCGCGATGCAGGCGGCGATCGTCGAACAACGGGCGGAACGAACGGTGCGCTTCTCCACGGTACCCCTCCCCAGGTGTCGAGTGTGCCGGCCAACGGTATACCAATACCGCACGCATGGCGAATCGGCGGTCGCCCTGCTCCGGGAGGGGTCGGCAGGGCGTGTCGCCGTCGTCAGCCGGTCGGCTTGTCCGCGTGCGCCTGCTTCGCCTTTTCGATCGCGTCCTTCACTTCCTTCGGCATGTAGCTCTCGTCGTGCTTGGCGAGCACTTCGGTCGCGACGAAATGACCGTCCTTGAGCGCGCCGGTCGCGACGATGCTCTGACCTTCGCGGAACAGGTCGGGCAGGATGCCGGTGTATTCGACCGGCATGTCCTTGAAGCGGTCGGTGACGACGAAATGCACGTCGAGCGAATCCTTCGCGCGCTGGATCGACTGTTCGAGCACCACCCCGCCGAGGCGGAAGCGCGCGCCCGCGGGCGCGTGGCCCGCGGCGATCTCGCTCGGCGAGTAGAGATAGGTCATGTTCTGCTGCAGCGCGAGCACGGTCAGGCCGGCGGCGACGCCGACCGCGGCGAGGATCAGCGAGACGACGATGAGGCGGCGCTTGCGGGTCGGGGTCATGCGGAAGCCTCGTTGCGGGCGTCGCGGCGCTTGAGGCGGCCGCGCAGGTCGGCGAGCACGCGACGGCGGGTCGCGCGCGGCGCGAGCGCCTCCAACGCGAGCACGACGAAGAACACCGCGTACGCACTCCAGACGTAGGCTCCGTAGCCGCCCATCGCGAGGAAATCGTTCATGCGTGCGCCTCCTTGTCGTCGTCGAGCGCGATCGCGCGCACCCAGTCCTTGCCGCCGTCGAGTTCGAGCAGGCCGATGCGCGTGCGCGCGAGCACGCTGCCGAAGAACCATACGTGCGTGGCGAGCGCCATCAGCAGCAACGGCCAGATCATCGACGCGTCGATCTTCGACGGGCCCATGAGGCGCACGGTCGAGCCCTGGTGCAAGGTGTTCCACCAGTTCACCGAGAAATGCACGATCGGGATGTTGACGATGCCGATGAGCGCGAGGAAGCCGGCGGCGCGCGCGGCCTGGCGACGGTCTTCGATCGCCGCATGCAGGCCGATCACGCCGAGGTAGAGGAACAGCAGCACGAGCTCGGAGGTGAGGCGTGCGTCCCAGGTCCACCAGGTGCCCCACATCGGCTTGCCCCAGATCGAACCGGTGACGAGCGTGATGAACGTGAACGCGGCACCGATCGGCGCCGCCGCCATCGCCAGCACTTCGCTGAGCTTGATGCGCCAGACCAGCGCGATGAACGCGTTCGCGGCCATGAAGAAATATGCGAACAGGCTCATCCACGCGCACGGCACGTGGATGAAGATGATGCGGTAGGCGTCGCCCTGCTGGTAGTCGCGCGGCGCGAGCACGAGCCCGCCGTACAGCGCGACGAGGCCGAGCACGAGGCCGAGGCCGTAGCACCACGGCATGATCCGGCCGGCGAGGCGATAGGCGGTCGGCGGCGAGCCGGTCTTGTGGAACCAGAGGGTCAGCGCGTTCATGTCGGCGCGTTCACGAAAGGGAGATCCTGAGGGCCGCCGCGCAGGCGAGCGGCGCGAGCACGAGCGCGAGCACGAGTGCCGCGCCGAGCCAGAGCAGCGGCGCCGCGAACGGCAGTCCCGCCTGCGCCGCATTGCACGCGCCCGCGCCGAAGATCAGCACCGGCACGTACAGCGGCAACACGAGCAGCGCAAGCAGCATACCAGAGCGGTACATGCCGACCGTGAGCGCGACGCACACCGCGCCGAGCAGGCTCAGCAGCGGCGTCGCGAGCAGCAGCGCGAGCGGCAGCAGCCCGCGCAGCGGCTCGGCGAGGTGCAGCAGTTCGCCGAGCAGCGGCGAGACGATGATCAGCGGCAGCGCGGTGGTGAACCAATGCACCGCGATCTTGCATGCGAGCAGCAGCGACAACGGATGCGGCGACAGCACGAGTTGTTCGAGCGAGCCGTCCTCGTAGTCGCTGCGGAACAGCGTGTCGAGCGCGAGCAGCCCGGCGAGCAGGATCGCGACGAAGACGACGCCCGCGGCGATGCGGCGTAGTTGTTCCGGCTCCGGGCCGAGCGCGAGCGGGAACAGCGCGACGACGATCAGTGCGAACAGGATCGGGTTGGCGGCATCGCCGCGCCGGCGCCAGACCAGCGTGAGGTCGCGCCGCACGAGCGCGGCGCAGGCGGCGGCGGTCGAGCCGGACCTCATGCGTCGCTCCGATTCGCGTCTGCGCGCAGGGGAATCCTGCGCGGCGTTCCGGACGTGTACGCGTACGCGCCGTGCGAGGTGATCAGCGCCGCGCCGCCGCGGTTCGCGTGGTTCTCGAGGAGGCGGTTGACGAGCTGGATGCCGTCGCGGTCGAGGTTCGCGTACGGCTCGTCGAGCAGCCACAGGCCGACCGGCGCGAGCAGCACGCGCGCGAGCGCGACGCGCTTCTTCTGGCCCGCCGACAGCTTGCGCGTCGGCACGTCGTCGTAGCCGGCGAGGCCGACGCCCGCGAGGACGGTGGTCGGCGACAGGCCGCTGCGCAGGCCGAGCAGGCCGGCGGCGAAGCGCAGGTTCTCGATCGCGGTGAGTTCGGGCTTGAGGCCGTTCGCATGCGACAGCAGCGCGACCTGCGGCGACAGCCGCGCGAGCGTGAGCGGTTCGCCGGCGAGCCGGATCTCGCCCGAGGTCGGCGCGAGCAGGCCCGACAGCAGGCGCAGCAGCGTGGTCTTGCCGGCGCCGTTGTCGCCCTCGACCAGCACGACTTCGCCCGGATGCAGGGTGAAGTCGAGCGGACCGAAGACCGGCTCGTCGTTGCGCGCGTACGCGAGACCGCGCGCCTCGAGCAGGGCGGGGCGGTCGCGCAGTTCGACGGAAGCGGGTGCGGTGTGCGGCATGCCGCGCGCATGCTAGCCGCAGGCGCGCCGCAACGCCATGCGGCGCGATGTCCCGGCGACTACGCGTCGCAGCCGTCGGCGAAGATGACGTCCGACTGCAGACGCGTGAGGACGGCATCCGAATCCGATATCGCGGTGCTGCTGTCGACCGCGCTGCCGAGGATCACCGGGCGGAAACCGTCGAAGCGCACCTGCTCGAACGTCGTGTAGTAGCTCGATCCGGTGCCGCCCGGCGCGATATACGGGGCACTGCCGCCGGCGACGAATCCCGAGTCGGGGCTGCCGTCGGCGTGGAGGCGCGTCACGAGGCCGATCCGCGCGAACGTGTTGCCGGAAGGCTGTTCGACGCCGTCGACGATCGACGATCCGCTGATCGCCAGGCTTGAGGTGCCGCCGACCAGCAGGATGCGACCGTCGCTGCGCACGGCCGCCGAGCGGCCATCCGACTGCGGCGTATTGCCGACGTAGCGGTACGGGCGGCCCGGGATCGCGCTGCCGATGAACGTGGGGTCGAGCGCGAGGTCGGTGTACTGGGTGCCGAAGATGCCGCCGGGTGCATCCGGTCGCGCGTCGATGTTCGTGCCGGCGCTGATCTTGATGCGCGCCGCCGCGAACTTGCCGCTCGCGGTTCCGAACAGCAATACCGTGGTCGGATCGACGACGACCGCGTCATTGAGCGTGTCGTACAACGATCCGCCATTGCCGGGTTCGTCGATCGCGAACGTGCCCGAGCCGACGAATCCTGCCCACGGCGCACCGGACGGCGTCAGGATGCGCGCCGCGAAGTCGGTATCGGTCGACGAGAACACGGACGTGCCGGTGATGAGGTAGTAGCCGTCGACGACGCGCAGGATGCGCCCGGCATACGCGGCCGCACCGGACGCGAAGGTCGCATCGGTACCGCGGAAGCCGCCGAGGCCGTCGCTGAGGTCGCCGAAGCTCGAATCGACCGAACCGTCGTTGTTGAAGCGCACGATGCCGAGCCGCTGGTCCGAGCCGCCGAAGTTGAGGTTTCCCGCGACGACGATGCGCCCGTCGGGATCGGTGACGACCGAGGTCGGTGCCTCCTCGTAGCCGGTGGAGCCCGCCTCGAAACTGAACGACGTGCCGCCGTCGCCCGCGAACGTGGCGTCGTCGCTGCCGTCGGCCTTGAACCGCACGACGCCGAAATCCGACAGCCCGCCTTGTCCGGGCGTCGCGCCGACGACGACGATCCTGCCCTGTGCATCGATGGTCATGCCGGTCACGCTGGTGAGCCAGGCATCCTTGTAGACGTCGCCGAGCGCGCCGAAGCCGATGTTGACGCCGTTCCGATCGAGCCGGAACAGGCCGATGCGCTTGCCGGTACCGCCATTGGCGGCACCGCCGGGCACCTCGACGACGACGACGTAGCCGCCATCGGCCGTCCGCGCGAAGCCGACGCCTCTTTCGTCCTGCGTGCCGCCGCCCGGCTGGTAGAGGCGTTTCCATCCGTCCACGCCGAAGGTGGGATCGACCGCGGAATCGGCCGCTTCGGCGGCAGGCAAGGCGAGCGCGCACAGCGCGGCGAACAGGATGGATCGGATCGGCATGGCGGAAAGGTCCCCGTGGATTCGGGGGAGGAGTACGCAGTCCCGCGTGGAATCGGGACATCCGCGTCCGCCGTGCGCGCTCAGGCCGCGCCGTCGGCGCCCATCGTCGCGGCGAGCAGGTGGCGCGCCGCCTGCCAGTCGCGCTTGATCGTGCGCTCGTTGAGGCCCTCGAGTTCGGCGATCGCGCCGAACGTGAGGCCGCCGAAGAAATGCAGCTGGACGACGCGTGCCGCGCGTGCGTCGATGCCCTCCAGCTCGGTCAGGGCACGGTCGAGCGCGAGCACGTCGCCTGCAGTCGACGGCGCGTCGGGCACGCGGTCGTCGAGCGTGATGAACGCGGCGCTGCCGCCGCGTTTGTCGGCGCTCGCGCGCCGCGCGCGGTCGACCAGCACCTGGCGCATCGCGCGCGCGGCGAGCGCCATGAAGTGGCGGCGGCTTTCGAGCCGCAGCCGGTCGGCCGCGGCGAGCTTCATGTAGGTTTCGTGGACGAGTGCGGTGGTCGAGAGCGTCTCGCCGCCGCCGCCGAGCTGGCGGTGCGCGCAGCGGTGCAACTCGTCGTAGAGCAACGCGAACAGGCGACCCTGCGCGGCGTCGTCGCCCTTGCCTGCGGCGTCCAGCAGTTCTGTCAGGCTTTCGTCCATGTGCGGCCGAGCATCGCTGCCGGCGATGCTCGCGTCAATCGACGGCTTCGCGGGACTGCGCGAGCTGCGTCAGGCGCCGCGTGCATTCGTGCACGGCCGGATGCGCCTCGCCCGCGAGCGCGACGTAGGCCGCGCGCGCCGCCTCGTAGTTCGTGGTCGCGGCGTCCGTGTTTCCCGCGCGCTGCTCCGCTTCGGCGAGCGCGAACTCGGCGTTCGCCCAGAGCATGTTCTCCTGCGGTACGGCCGCGTGGCTGCGCGCGACGGCGTCGACGACGCGCGCGGGCGCGGCGACGTCGCCGAGGTCCATGAGGGACTGTGCGAGCGCGATGTCGAGGCCGGCGAGATCGGCATGGGATTCGCCGACGACGCGTAGTACCGCCGGCCGGATGCGTTGGAGGATGTCGCGCGCACGCGCGGGTTCGCCGAGGTCGCGCAGGCTCTTGGCGAACGTGTACTCGGCCCACAGTCGCGGCTGGCTGTCGGCCGGCTCGTGGGCGGCGAACCAGTCGACGAGCCGCTCGTAGGCGGCGATCGATTCCTGCTTGCGGCCGGCGAGCTGCAGCGTGTAGGCGAGGTTGTTGAGCGCACGCAGCGCGGCCGGGTTCATTTCGCCGGGCGCTGCGCGCGCGCGTTCGAGCGAGCGACGCAGCGCAGTTTCGGATTCCGCGTAGCGCCCGAGATCGCGCAGCACCCACCCGCGTACGGCTTCGATGCGCGCCTCGTCGGCCGGCTCCGGCGTCGGCGAACGTTCGCGCTGTCGCGTCGCGCGATCGAGCGCGGCGAGCGCCTGTTCGTAGTGGCCGAGTTCGGCGTGCGCGGAACCGAGTCGCGTCTCGACGCGCGCGGCCAGGGCCGGGTCGCCCGCATCTCCGACCATCGCGCTCGCACGTTCGAGCAACTCGGCGCCCTTGTCGAAGCGGCCCAGGCCCATGTAGCTGAGCGCCATCGTTTCGTACAACTCGGCCTGCACGCGAGGCTCGCCGGCGAGGCCGTGCGCGATCTGCGCCGCACCGCGATCGAGCAACTCGTCCGCGCGCGGCATCGCGCCGCGTGCCCGTGCGGGATCGGGCGCCTGGAACAGGCCGATCATGAAACCCTTCACGCGCTCGGCGGTCGCCGCACGTTCGAGCGCGACGCGTTCCTGGCTTGCGGCGACGCGCGCCTGCCACAGCGCCACGCCGCCGCCGGCGAGGACGGCCACGATCGCGCACGCGGCGAACCCCACGAACCAGCGATGACGCCCGACGAAGCGACGCAGCCGGTAGCCCGTGCTGTCCGGCCGGGCGAGGATCGGTCGCCCGTCGCGCCAGCGGCGCAGGTCGTCGGCGAACGCCTCGACGGTCGCGTAGCGACGCGCCGGATCGGCGTCGGTCGCGCGCGCGACGACGATGCCGGCATCGCCGGCGAGCGTCTTCGCGAAGATCGTGGCGGGACCGAGTGCGCCGGCGCGCTCGCGCGCGGCCGCGAGACGCTGGCTCGGTCGCGTCGTCGCGTCGCCGCTGGCCAGGCGCAGGCCGGTCAGCAGTTCGTGCAGCAGCGCACCGAGCTGGAAGATGTCGGTCGCCGTCGTGACGGCGAGCCCCTGCAACTGTTCCGGCGCTGCATAGGCGCGCGAGACGAAACGCGCCGCGGTCGCGGTGGCGTCGGCGTCCGTGTCGGATTCGAGCACGCGAGCGATGCCGAAATCGAGCAGGCGCGGCGTGCCGTCGGCCGTGACGACGACGTTCGCGGGCTTGATGTCGCGGTGCACGACGAGCTGGTGGTGCGCGTGCGCGACCGCCGCGCACAACGCGAGGACGAGGTCGATGCGTGCGTCGAGGTCGCGATCGCCGCGCGTCGACCAGGTCGACAGCGATTCGCCCTCGATGTATTCCATGACGAGGTAGGGTCGGCCGTCTTCGGCGACGCCACCGTCGAGCAGGCGCGCGATCGCCGGGTGCGCGAGGCGCGAAAGGATCTGCCGCTCGCGTCGGAAGCGCGCGAGCATCGCGTCCGAATCCATGCCGCGCTTGATGCGCTTGAGCGCGCCGACCTGCACGTAGCCGTCGCCGTCGCGTCGCGCGCGATAGACCGTGCCCATGCCGCCGCTGCCGATGGCGCCGACGATCGTCCATGCGCCGATGCGCGAGCCTTCCGGCATGTCGTCGACGGCGTCGTCGCCGACGAGGCGAGCGGCGATCTCGGCGGCCCCCTGGTCGAGCACGTCCGCGCCGGTCGCATCGAGCAGCGCGTTCACCGCTTCGGCGAGGTCGCGATCGTCGCCCGCCTGCTGCGCGATCCATGCCTGGCGCGAAGCCAGCTCGACGTCGAGCGCCGCGCGCAACAGTTCGAAGGCGCGCCGCCGCCGTTCCCGTGCGACGACGGCGTCGTCCGTCACGACGCGTCCAGCGGCGTGAGGCGTTCGCGCACCTGCGCGTCGGCTTGTCCGAGGTCGACGTCGTCGATGCGTTCGCGGCCGGCGGCGAGTTCGTGCAGCAGCGCGTCCTGGATCGCCCCGCGCGCGAACGCCTGCGCGTACGGCATGCGCGTGAACGTGACCATCGAATAGCGGGGTACGAAGCGGCCCGGATGGCGTTCGGCGAGCACGCGGCCGAGTTCGCGCCGCAGCAGGAAGCCCGCGTCGGCGACCGAGTCGCGCATCTCGACGTAGTTCTCGAGCGCCATCGTCGCGATCGCCTCCGCGTTCGGGCGCCGCCGGCGCTCGAACTCGGCGAACGTCCAGGCGAGATCGCCGTCGTGCTCGCCGAGCAGGCCGGCGAGTTCGACCGCGTCCTCGAAGCCGCAGTTCATGCCCTGGCCGTGGAACGGCACGATCGCGTGCGCGGCGTCGCCGAGCAGCAGCGCTCGGCCGTCGAGATGCCAGCGGTCGAGGTAGAGCGTGGACAGCACGCCGACCGGGTTCGCGCCGAAATCCTGTTCGAGTTCGGGGATCAGCGGCAGCACGTCGGCGAAGTCGCGCTCGAACAGTGCGCGCGCGGCGGCAGGTGTCGCCACCGTCGCGAAGCTCGGGTCGCCCGCATTGGGCAGGAACAGCGTGACCGTGAAACTGCCTTCGGCGTTCGGCAGCGCGATGCACATGTAGCCGCCGCGCGGCCAGATGTGCAGCGCGTTGCGCTCGATCGCGAAGCGCTCGCCGCGCGCGAGCGCGGCCGCCGTATCGGGCGGCAGCGACGCGGCGGGAAAGTCGGGCAGCGCGGGGATCTCGAGTTCCTTGTAGCCGTGGCCGAGTTCCTCGATGCGCTCGCCGAGCGCGCGTTGCGCATTCATCGCCGCGCGCAGGGCCGAGCCGGCGCCGTCGGCGCCGAGCACGTAGGCACAGGCGTGTTCGTGCGTGCTGTCGGCGACGTCGTCGTGGAAGCGCAGCGCCACGCCGTCGCCGAAGGCGGCGCCGACGAGGCGGCGATCGAAATGGAAGCGCGCGCCGGCGCGTTCGGCCGCGTCGATGAGCGCGATGTTGAGCCGTCCGCGGCTGATCGACCAGATCACCTCGCTGTCGTCGCGCCCGTAGCGCAGCAGCTCGGTGCGACCGTCGCGGTGATGCACCATGCGACCGCGCATCATCACGGCGAGGCGCATGATCTCGTCGGTGAGCCCGGCGAGGCGCAATCCGTGCAGGCCGCGCTCGGCGAGCGCGAGGTTGATCGAGCGGCCGCCCGCGTAGCCCGCCTTGCGCGGATCGGGGCGCCGTTCGAACACGTCGACCTCGAAGCCGCGCTGGGCGAGCAGGGTCGCGAGCAGGGCGCCGACGAGGCCGCCGCCGACGATCGTGGTGCCGCGTGCGTTCATGCTGCCTCGACGTGCCAGGACTGAACGCGGAACTTGCGCGATCGGCGGGTCGGATTGCAATCCCCCGCGGGCCCGCAAGGGCCGGCCGCTTCGCCGGGCGCCTCGGGACGCCCGCCGCCGCGCCGCCGGCTCAATCGATCGCGGACCCGGCATCGGGCGTCGTCGTCGTGGCGATACCGGCCTGGCGGCGCAGGCGGTCGAGGAAGCGGTCGTGGTAGCCGGAGGCGTCGATCTGCTGCAGCAGCGGGGCCGCTTCGACGGTGCGATCGACGCAGAGCAGGAGCTTGGCGCGGCGCACGCGATTGTAGATGAGGGCGTGCTGCTGCAGCGGCTGCGCGCGCGCGAGCGCGTCGTCGCAGGTGCGATGCGCGCCGTCGGCGCGCCCGGCGAGTTGTTCGGCATCGGCGGCGGTCAGTGCGGCCTCGACGTAGTTGCCGATCGCGTCCTCGTCGTCGGGCGCCGCGGCGACCGCCGCTGCGAGCGTCGCGACCGAAGCGCGCACGTCGGCGAGCCCGCGCTCGACATCGCCGCTGCCGACTTCGGCGAGGCCGATCATCCCCTGCATGCGCGGCACGTTGCTCGCGGCGAGGTTCGGCAGCCGCGCGTACTGTGCCGACGATTCGCGCAGCAGCGGCAGCGCTTCGGCGAAGCGGCCGAGGTTGCTCAGCGTGCCGCCGAGCGCCTTCAGGTTGAGCGCGTACGACGGATACGCCTGGTCGCCGAACGCCTTGCGGTAGATCGCCAGGCTCGCCGCGAAATCGCGGCGAGCGCCCTCGAATTCGCCGAGCAGCGACTGCGCGTTGGCGATGCTGAACAGGTCGCTCGCGTACGACGTGTGTTCGGCGAGCCCGAGGTCGAGGTAGATCTTCTGAGCCGCGCGCAGGCGCGTGAGCGCGGCGCGGAAGTTGCCGCGGTTGCGTTCGACGCCGGCCATCGTCTCGTACACGGCCGCGATCGAGGTCTGGTTGCCTTCCGGATGTTCGCGCAGCATGCCGAGTGACTCCTCCAGCACGCGCATCGCGTCGTCCTCGCGCGCGAGGTAGATGTAGCTCACCGCGAGCTTCCAGAGTGCCTCGGCGTGGTCGTCGCCGCGCGGTGCGATCTCGGCGAGCGTCGCGACCGCCTGTTCGAGGTTGCGCACGGCCGGCTCGGCGTCGTGTTCGCCGTTGTAGGAGTTGCCGATGGCGATGCGCGCGCGCGCGGCGGCGAGGCTCTCGTCGCCGTGCAGCGCCTGCGCCTCGCGCAGCGCCTCGTCGCCGAGTTCGAGCGCACGCGTGTAGTGGCCGAGGGCGTCTTCGGTGTCCTGCAGAGCGAGGCGCAATTCGGCACGCTCGTCGGAGCCGCGCGGCAGCACCGCGTCGTCGGCGTCGAGTGCCTGCTTCAGCAGCGGCTGCGCCTGATCGAACAGGCCGAGCGCGAGATAGACCTGGCCGATCGCGGACAGCAGTGGCACCTGCACGTCGGGCTGGCCGGCGAGCTTCGCCTGCACGTTCGTCGCGCCGCGGTCCATCGCTTCGCGCACGGTCAGCTGCTCGCCGCGCGTGTGCTCGGGATCGGCCTGCTTGAACAGGTCGACGAGGAAGCCGGTGACCGCGCGCGCGGTGGCCGCTTCGCGGTTGGCGCGCTGCGCCTCGAGGCTCACGCGCCGGATGCCCCAGGCGAGGCCGAGCACGAGTACCGACAGCAGCGCGAGCGCAGGCGCGAGCCAGCGCCGGCGTCGCCGCCGCTTGAGTTCGCGCGCCTGCCGCCGTTCCGCTTCTGCGCGCTGCGTGCGTCGCTGCGGCAAGGCGCGCAGGCGCGCGGCGAGCTGTTCGAGGCTGCCGATGCGCGCCGACGGTTCGCGCGCGATGAGGCCAGCGATGTCCTCGCGCAACAAGGGATCGGCCACGTCGCCTTCCCAGCCCGGCGCGAGCGACTTGCCGAAGTCGGCGCATGCGACCTGGTAGAGCAGCACGCCGACCGCGTACGCGTCGGCGTAGGTGGTCGCCTCGCGCCCCTCGATCTGCTCGGGTGCCATGTACATGCGCGTGCCGGTCGAACGGCTGCTTTCACCGAGGGCGAGCGCGGCGGTCATGCCGGTCGGCACGATGCCGCGGCCGTGCCGATAGCGGCTGCCCGCGCTCAGGGTGGCGATGCCGAAGTCGGCGAGGCGCGCATGCGGCTTGCCATCCGCGCCGCGTGCGACGAGCACGTTGCCGGGCTTGACGTCCTTGTGCAGCACGCCGACCGCGTGCGCGGCCGCGAGCGCGTCTGCGACCTCGGCAACGAGGCCGATGCGGGTGTCGAGCGCGATCGCGTCGAGGCCGCCGCCCGCGGCGGCCCAGGTCGCGAAATCGCCGGCGGGGTAGTACTCCGACTCGATGCAGTAGGGCGCTTCGTCGAGGCGCCAGTCGATGATGCGCGCGATGTCGCTGCGCTCGCCGAGTGCGCCGCGCAGCAGGCGGAACAGCGTCACCTCGCGTTGCAGCGAGCGCAGGCGGCCGAGCTGGAAGCAGAACTTGAACACGCGCTCCTCGCCGCTCGCCGCGTGGCGCGCGAGCCAGGCGTCGCCGAAACCGCCTTCGCCGAGCTTGCGTTCGAGCATCCAGCCCGCGCGGCCGGGGACCTCCTGGCCGGCGCCCGCGCGCCAGCCGGTGAGCAGGTTGTCGTCGCGCAGGTGGCGCGCCTTCTCGACGTCCTGCGGCGGCGCGAGCGGCGCGTGGCCTTCGCGGCCGACCTCGTGGATGAGCAGCGCGTCGTCGACGCCCTTGAGCGTGTACAGGCCGTGGCTGAGCCAGCGCAGGTGCCCGGGATCGCCGAACGCGTCGCGCCGTGCGTACTGCGCTTCCTCGAACGCGTCATGCGTGAGCAGCGTCTGGTCCGCGCCGGCTAGGCTGCACACGCGCGCGCAGATCGCCTTCGCGAGGCCTTCCACTTCGAGTGGCTTGGCGCCGTGCGCGACCGCGTCCGGCGAGTTCTCGCGCGTGATCGCCTCGCCGCAATGGATGCCCGCGCGCGCGCCGAGGCGGATCGCGTGGTCGCGCGCGAGCGCGGCGATGCGCGCGTGCAGGTCGAGCGCGGTCGCGAGTGCGGCGACCGGATCGTCGAACAGGACGAGGAAGCCGTCGGTATGGTCGATCTCGCGGCCCGCGCGGGCGAGGAACAGCTCGCGCGCAGCGTCGGCGAAGCGCGCGAGGACGACGCCGGCGCGGCCGTCGCCGAGTGCCTGGATCAGCGCCGTGCTGTCGACGAGGTCGACGCAGAGCAGACTGACCCGGCCGCCGGGCGCGGCATCCGCGGTGTACGTGGCTGGCGCCTGCAGCGGCATGACCCGCCCTTGAACCCTCCCCAGGTGACGCCATGGTAACGCTGCTGCCTGCGTGATGCGGCGCGCGGGTGTCGTGCGACACCCGCACGGCCGCAAGCCCAAGCTTCGGCCGCGATGATGCAGCTCATGGGTTCACGCGGTACAGTGCCGTTTCCGGGGGGAGCGGCGACGAACGACCAGCGGTCACGGCCGCGCTGCGGGGATGCACATGCGGATCAGCCTCGAACTCGAACCTGCCGACATCGAGCGTTTCCATGCCGCCCTCGCGCGTGCGCGGCGCGCGGCCGCGTGCGCGGACGAAATCGAAGTCATCGAAGCGGCCAAGTACGCGCTCGACCACCTCAACACGGCCGACGTGCCCGCGTTCGTGCGCAAGCGCGTCGTCGAGGTGCAGAAGCTCATCGTCATGCTCGAGGACGAGGCATGGGCGTTGTCCGGGCCCGAGCGCGCCGACATCGTCGAGACGCTCGTCTACTTCAGCGACCCGGACGACCTCATCCCCGACGAGATCGAGGTGATCGGCCTGCTCGACGACGCGATCATGCTCGAGCTGCTGCTGCAGCGCATGCGCCCCGTGCGCAAGGCGTACGCGGATTTCTGCAGCTTCCGCAGCGCGCTCGAGGACGACCTCCGCGACGCCGAAGTGCGCCGCGCACACGCGCGCGACCTCGCCGCGCTGCGCACGCAGTTGCAGGCGCGCATGCGGCGCACGCGCACGCGCGACGGGCGGCGCGAAACCGTGCGTTCGTGACGGAACCGCTGCCGCCCCGCGTCGCTAGACGCGGCGCGCGACGATCACGAAGCTGTTGAAGGGCGTGTTGCCCCAGAGCGGGTGCACCTCGACGACGAGGCCGGCATCGAGCAGCGGACGTTCGATGTCCTCGCGCACCGGATAGTGCTTCGCCGGGCTCGGCATCCAGCGCAGCGCGTGCAGGAACCATTCCTCGATCACGGTCACGCGGAAGCGCCAGCCGCGGTCGCGCAGCACGCTGCGCACGACCAGCGCCGCACCGGGCGCGACGCGCACGGCCGCTTCGCGCAGCAGCGCAACCTGCTCTTCGCGTTCGAGGTAGTGCAGCACGTCGAGCAGGGCGACGTGGCCGTGGAATCCGGGCAGGCGCTGCGCGGCGCCGTCGTCGAACGCGAAGTCGTGTTCGCCGTTCGCGGCGCGGCGTGCTTCGGCGATCTTCGGCGCGTCGAAGTCGACGCCGAGGTAGGCGCCGCGCCAGCCGCGCTCGCGCAGGTAGAAGCCGAGCAGGCCGAGGCCGCAGCCGACGTCGAGCAGCGGCCTGCCGTCGACGACGATGTCGGCGACGAAGGCGTAGACCGGGTCCATGCGCAGCTTGGAGCGCGCATAGTCGCGATGCCACGGGCGGCGATAGCGGTTCGCCACGCGACGTGCGATCTCCTTGTCTTCCGCGTGCGGCATGCGCCTGGCGTCCTCGTGCTGGAACGCACGAGCGTAGCGGCCCCTGCCGGCGCCGGGAAGCGCGCGGCGCGCCTGCGCGCCTGTGGTAGCGTTCCGCATCCTTCGTCCGGACGAGGTCGCCGATGAATTTCCTCGCGGTCCTGCGCGAGCTCGATACGCGCCAGCGCAAGGTGGTGTTCGCGAGCTTCCTCGGCTGGACACTCGACGCATTCGACTACTTCCTGCTCGTGTTCGTGATCCCCGAGGTTGCGCGCGAGTTCGAGGTCGGCAAGACCGAGGTCGCGTTCTCGCTGATGCTCACGCTCGCGATGCGACCGCTCGGCGCATGGCTGTTCGGCCGGCTCGCCGACCGCTACGGGCGGCGCCCGGTGCTCATGATCGACATCGTGCTGTTCGCCGTGCTCGAGGCGGCGTCGGCGTTCGCGCCGTCGCTGACCGCGCTGCTGGTGATCCGCGCGCTGTTCGGCATCGCGATGGGGGGCGAATGGGGCATCGGCGCGTCGCTCGCGATGGAATCGATCCCGCCGAAGGCGCGCGGGGTCGTGTCCGGGCTGCTGCAGGAAGGCTATGCCTGCGGCTACCTGCTCGGCGGCCTCGTCTACCTGCTGCTGTTCGACCACATCGGCTGGCGCGGCATGTTCGTCGTCGGCGCGCTGCCCGCCCTGCTCGTGCTCTACATCCGCCGCCACGTGCCCGAATCACCAGTATGGACCGCGACGCGCAGCGCGGCGGAATCGGCGCGGCCCGGTTTCGCCGAGACGATGCGCGGACGCTGGGGCCTGTTCGCCTATCTCGTCGTGCTCATGATGTGCTTCAACCTGTTCAGCCACGGCTCGCAGGATCTCTATCCGACCTTCCTCAAGGAGCAGCATCATTTCGACACGCGCACGGTCGCCTGGCTCACGATCACGCTGAACCTCGGCGCGATCGTCGGCGGCCTGTTCTTCGGCTCGTGGTCGGAGCAGGTCGGGCGACGGCGCGCGATCGTGACCGCCGCACTGCTCGCACTGCCGGCGATCCCGCTGTGGGCGTTCGGTGGCTCGGTGGTCCTGCTCGGCGTCGGCGTGTTCCTGCTGCAGGTGATGGTGCAGGGCGCCTGGGGCGTCGTGCCCGTGCACCTCAACGAACTCTCGCCCGACGCGGTGCGCGCGACCCTGCCGGGCTTCGCCTACCAGGGCGGCAACCTGCTTGCTTCGGCGACCGCGCCGTTCCTCAACTGGTTCGCCGACCAGCGCGGCGGCGACTACGCGTTCGCGATGGCGAGCTTCATCGCGGTGGTCGCCGTGCTGCTCGCGCTCGTCACCGCGTTCGGGCCGGAGGCGCATGGCGCGCGCTTCGCTGCGGCGACACCCGCAGCGGAATGACGAAGCCGGTGCAACCTGCTATCCTCGCTCGCTTTTTTCATTCCGGAGCGAGTTGGTGAACGTCGAGGCGAACAAGGTCGTTTCCTTCCATTACGTGGTCAGCGACGGCGGCGGCGAGCCCGTGGATTCGTCGCGCGAGCGCGGTGAACCGCTGAGCGTGCTGATCGGGCACGGCAACATCATTCCCGGCCTCGAGAAGGCGCTGCTCGGCCGTGCCGTCGGTGACCGCTTCGAAGTCGTCGTGCAGCCCGCGGAGGCCTACGGCGAGCGTCGCGCGAACTTCACGCAGCGCGTGCCGAAGAAGTACTTCGAACATCCGGAGCACCTGCAGCCGGGCATGAGCACCGTGCTCAACACGCGCGAGGCGGGTCCGCGCATGGTCGTCGTGCACAAGATCGGTTCGAGCGTGATCGACGTCGATCTCAACCATCCGCTCGCCGGCAAGACGCTCACGTTCGATGTCGAGATCACCGACATCCGCGACGCGACCGAGGAAGAAGTCGCGCATCGCCACGCGCACGGCGCCGGCGGTCACGACCACTGAAGGGCCGGGGTCCCGGATGCGGGACCCGATGAGGCAGTGCGCGCAGCGATGCGCGCGCTGCGGCGACGCGGAACCTTCGGCCTTCCGGTCCGCAACGCGTTCCTAGAGGATGCGCTTGCCGTAGACGAAGTGATCCTTCCACCACGCGCCGTCGAGGCTGTCCAGGCGCACGGTGCCGCCGCTGTTGGGCGCATGCACGAAGCGCCGCTCGCCGACGTAGATGCCGACATGGCCGATGTCGCGGCCGCCTTCGAAGAACACCAGGTCCCCCGGCTGCAGCAGGTCGATCGCGAGCTTGCGCCGGCCGAGTTCGCTCATCGCCGACGACGTGCGCGGCAGCGTCACCCCGGCCGCATCGCGGTAGACGTAGCCGACGAGGCCGCTGCAGTCGAAGCCGGTTTCGGGCGTGTTGCCGCCCCAGCGGTAGGGCGTACCGACGAGCGCGATCGCACGGAACAGCACCGCATTGGCGGCGCCCGCACGCGGCGTGCCGGCGATCAAGGGCGGTTCGCCACGGTGCGGCAGTGCACCGCAGGCGGCGAGCATGAGGGCGAGCGCGGAAACGGCGGCAAGGCGCCCGAACGGCTTCATGGCGCAACGCTCGCCGAAATGGCGCGGCGCGTCAACGCTGCGCCTTGGTCCGGGAGTGACCGAATTTGTCGCCGCTGGGGGCTTGGCTCAGGCCGCGGTTACACAGAGTGTCAATTTCGGACGGGCGGCCGGGGCAGCCGGCGCTTCCGGTTCCGGGATGACCAGCAGCGAGTGCAGGTCCTTCACGGTTTCCTCGAAGCGGGTCAGGCGATCGTTGGCGGCCTGCGCCACGGCGTGCGGCACGCCGCCCGCATCGAGCAGGCTGCGCACCATTTCGCGCTGCGGCTCGGCGAAATCGGGGTCCTGCAGGGCCTCGTCGAGCGCGCAGATGAGCGCGGCGAGCCAGCCGGAGTTCGGCGCCCGCAGAGCCAGCAGCAGTTCGTTCGTCGACACCTTCATGGGCGGATTTCCTACCGGGCGGCATGCCCTCGCTGGGAAAACTGCACATTTGATGCCAGATCGCTGCCGCCAGCGACGAACCGGAGCTCGCCGCGATCCGGTGTCCGTCCGTGGACGGAGTGACCTCCCGTCGGGAGCGGCAACGGATGACCAGGGTCCGGCAGGCGGCCCGTCGTGGGTCGCCCGCGAGCCGTCAAGCGCGCGCTTGCATGTCCTGCAGCGTCGCCGCCGCGCCCATGCGCATCGGACTCGCCGATCGCAGACCCCTCGCGGTAGCGCGTTCGAGCGAATGGCATCGTCCGATGACGTCGTCCGCCGATGGCGCGCAGCGCACACGATCCGCACCCCGCTCCGTACAATCACGCCATGACTGCTCGACCTTCGGACGTCGTGATCCTCGGCGGGGGCGTGATCGGCCTCGCGTGTGCCCATTACCTGCTGCGCGAAGGCCGCAGCGTGACCGTGCTCGAGCAGGGCACGGCCGGTTGCGCGAGTTCGCACGGCAACTGCGGCACGCTGACGCCGAGCCATGCGGGACCGCTCGCCGCGCCGGGCACGATCGCGCAGGCGTTGCGCTGGCTGTTCAAGCCCGACGCGCCGCTGCGCATCCGTCCACGAATGGATCCGGCGCTCGCACGCTGGCTGCTCGCATTCGCGCGCCGCTGCAACGAGCGCGACTGGACCGCCGCGACGCGCGCGAAGGCGCCGCTGCTGCTGCGCTCGCGCGCGCTCATCGAGGACCTCGTGAGGCAGGAACGGCTTGACTGCGAGTTCGAGGCGATCGGCACGCTCAGCGTGTTCCGCGACGAAGCCAACTTCGCGCACGCGCGCGCGGTGGCCGAGCGCCTCGCCGCGTTCGGCGTCGGCGCCGAGGCGCTCGATGCCGACGCGACGCTCGCGCGCGAACCCGCTCTGAAGCCGGGCGTCGTCGGCGGACTGTTCTATCCCGGGGACGCGTCGTTGCGGCCGGACCGCTACGTCGCCGAGCTCGCGCGCATCGTGCGCGCCGCGGGCGGCCGCATCGAGGAGGGCGCCCGCGTCGAAGGGTTCGTGCTGGATGGTTCGCGCATCAGCGAGGTGGTCGCGTCGAACGATCGGCATGCGGGTCGCGACGTCGTGCTGGCGCTCGGCGCCTGGTCGCCGCTGCTCGCGCGCCGGCTCGGCCTGCGCATCCCGATCCAGCCCGGCAAGGGTTATTCGATCACCTACTCGCGCCCGGCCCTGTGCCCGCGCGTGCCGATGACCTTGAAGGAGCCGAGCGTCTGCGTGACGGCGTGGGGATCGGGCTACCGTCTAGGCAGCACGATGGAATTCGCCGGCTACGACGATCGCCTGACGCGCGTGCGCCTCGACGCGTTGCGCCGCGGCGCGGCCGGGTTCCTGCGCGAACCTGAAGGGCCCGAGCTCGTCGAGGAATGGTACGGTTGGCGCCCGATGATTCCCGACGACCTGCCCGTGCTCGGCCGCGCGCCCGGCATCGACAATCTCGTGCTCGCGACCGGGCATGGCATGCTCGGCGTCACGATGTCCGCCGGCACCGGCGAACTCGTCGCGGAGATCGTCGCCGGTCGCCCGCCTTCGCTCGATCCGGCGCCGTTCGCGCCGGATCGTTTCCACTGATTTCCACGGAGCCCGCATGGAACGAATCGCCTCGCTGCATCGACACTGGCTCCGCGCGCTCGCGCTGTCGCTCGCCATCGGCGGCTTCGCCGCCGCGCAGGCCGACGAGGCGCCACCGCAGGGCGATCCGGTCGAGTTCCAGTGGGGCGTGAAGATCCCGCTGCGCGACGGCGTCCGCCTCAACGCGACCGTGTACAAGCCGCGCGAGCAGAAGGGGCCGCTGCCGTGCGTGTTCACGCTAACGCCGTACATCTCGCAGAGCTACCACGAGCGCGGCATGTACTTCGCCGCGCACGGCTACGTGTTCCTCACCATCGACGTGCGCGGCCGCGGTAATTCGGAAGGCGAGTTCACGCCGCTGCTGCAGGAGGCGAAGGACGGCCACGACGTGATCGAATGGCTCGCCGGGCAGTCCTACTGCGACGGCAAGGTGACGATGTGGGGTGGCTCCTACGCAGGCTACGACCAGTGGGCGAGCGCGAAGGAGTTTCCGCCGCATCTCGCGACGATCGTGCCGGTCGCATCGCCGAAGCCGGGCATCGACTACCCGATGCAGCACAACATGTTCTATTCCTACGACACGCAGTGGCTGACGCTCGTCAGCGGGCGCGCGTCGCAGGAAGGCATCTTCGGCGACGGCACGTTCTGGGCGGCGCAGTTCCGCCGCTGGTTCGAGGCGCACGCGCCGTTCCGCGAGCTCGATCGCTACGTCGGCAACCCGTCGCCGCATTTCCAGACCTGGCTCGACCACCCGACGCTCGACGCCTACTGGGACAGTTACAGCCCGACGCCCGAGCAGTACGCGAAGCTGTCGCTGCCGATCCTCTCGATCTGCGGCCAATACGACGGCGACCAGCCCGGCGCGCTCGCGTTCTACCGCGACCACATGCAGTACGGTTCGGCGCAGGCGAAGGATCGCCATTACCTGATCATCGGCCCATGGGACCATGCGGGCACGCGCACGCCGAAAGCCGAAGTCGGCGGGCTCAAGTTCGGCCCGGCGTCGATGCTCGACATGAATGGCCTGCACAAGAGCTGGTACGACTGGACGATGAAAGGCGGCAGCAAGCCCGAGTTCCTCAAGGACAAGGTCGCCTGGTACGTCACCGGTGAGGAAGCATGGCGCTATTCGCCGAGCATCGACGCGATCACCGCGCGCGGCGACAGCTGGTATCTCGACTCGGTCGATGCGCGCGCGAACGACGTGTTCGCTTCGGGCGACCTCCGACGCGACAAGGCGCGCGGCGGCAAGCCCGACCGCTACGTCTACGACCCGCTCGACACGAGCTCGGCCGAGTGGGAACAGGAGGATTCGCCGAACGGGCTCGTCGACCAGCGCGGCGTGATGCTCTACTCGGGCAAGGCGTTGTTCTACCACTCGCCGCTGTTCACCAGGGACACCGACATCGCGGGCTTCTTCAAGCTGGGTGCATGGATCTCGCTAGACCAGCCGGACACCGACATCATGGTCGGCGTCAGCGAGGTCAAGGCCGACGGCAGCAGCGTCTATCTCGCGGGCGATTCGCTGCGCGCGCGCTATCGCAAGAGCCTGCGCGAGGCGGAGCCGGTGAAGCCCGGTGCGATCGAACGCTACGACTTCTCGCGCTTCAGCTTCGTCGCGCGCCGCATCGCCAAGGGCAGCCGCCTGCGCCTCATGATCGCGCCGATGAACTCGATGTACGCGGAGAAGAACTACAACGCGGGCGGCGTCGTCAGCGCGGAATCCGGCAAGGATGCGCGCAAGGTCACGGTCACGCTGTACCACGATGCGGCGCATCCGAGTGCGTTGACGGTGCCGATCGCGGCGGCGTCTTCGGTTGGTGGAAAATAGAGAAGAAGCCTGAAACACGAAGGGCACGAAGGAAGGGCAAGAGCATTTTTTGAGGAGCCTGAACAGCGATCGCACGGAGCATGCGGAGACGTGCAACGACGAGAAGAGTTTTTTCCGAAGGCTTTCCTCCGTGTGCTCCGCGTTTCGATCTCTTTCCTTCTTCTTCTTCTTTTGCGCCTCGATCCGCTTTACTTCGTGTCCTTGGTGTCCCTCGCGTTTCAATCTCGTGTTGACCAATGCGGCGGCACCGAACGTGCGGTCGGGACCTTGATACCGGCACGACGGACCCCACCGTTCGTGCGCATTCCGATGGCGTGAGGCGAGAGCGATGGCGAACGGGCGTTACGATCTGGTGGTGCTCGGCGCGGGTTCGGCCGGCATCGCGATGGCGGTGCGCTCGGCGCGGCATGGTGCGAAAGTCGCGCTGCTCGAACCCGGCGCGCTCGGCGGCACCTGCGTCAACGTCGGTTGCGTGCCGAAGAAGGCGATGTGGTTCGCGGCCGAGCTCGCCGAGGCACAGAAGACCGCGCGCGAAGTCGGCTTCGACGTGCAGCCGGGCGCGTTGCGCTGGCCCGATTTCGTCGCGCGGCGCAGCGCCTACATCGACAACATCCATGCCGCGTATCGCCGCCGCTTCGACGAAGTCGGCGTCGAACTCGTCGCCGAGCCAGGCCGCTTCCTCGCCTCCGATCGCATCGCGACGCCGACGCGCGAACTCGAGGCGGGGCACGTGCTCGTCGCGACCGGCGCGCGCTCGCAGCGCGAGCCGATTCGCGGTGGCGAACTCGGCATCGATTCCGACGGTTTCTTCGCCCTGCGCGCGGCGCCGCGTCGCGTCGCGATCGTCGGCAGCGGTTACATCGCGGTCGAACTCGCCGGCGTGCTGCGCGCGCTCGGCAGCGACGTCAGCCTGTTCGCGCGCGGCGAGCGTTTGCTCAGCGCCTTCGACCACGAGCTCGGCGACGCGCTCGCCGAAGCGATGCGCGCGCGCGGCATCGAGCTCGCGTTCGGGCGCAAGACGGCGGCCGCCGAACGAACGGCCGACGGCTTCGCGCTGCGGTTCGCCGACGGCGACGTCGCGGACGGCTTCGACGAGCTGATCTGGGCGACCGGTCGCCATGCGGTCACGTCCGGTCTCGACCTCGAGCGTGCCGGCGTCGCGCTCGACGCGAAGGGCTTCATCGTCGCCGACGACTGGCAGGACACGAACGTCGCGAACGTGCACGCGGTCGGCGACGTGACCGGCCGCCTCGCGTTGACGCCGGTCGCCGTCGCGGCGTCGCGTCGCCTCGCCGATCGCGTGTTCGGCGGCAAGGCGGATGCGAAGCTCGACTATGCCAACGTGCCGACCGTCGTGTTCTCGCATCCGCCGATCGGTACGGTCGGCCTCGCCGAGCACGCCGCGCGCGCGCTGCACGGCGACGCGGCCGTGAAGGTCTATCGCAACCAGTTCCGGCCGATGCTCACCGCGCTCGCCCACGGCAGCGAGAAGACGCGCATGAAGCTCGTCTGCGTCGGCGAGGACGAACGCATCGTCGGCTTGCACATGATCGGCATCGGTGCCGACGAGATCCTGCAGGGCTTCGCCGTCGCGGTGAAGATGGGCGCGCGCAAGGCCGACTTCGACGCCACCGTCGCGATCCATCCGACCTCGGCCGAGGAACTCGTGCTGATGTAGGCCGACGCGCGAACGCGCGACGGCCGCGCAGGGCAGGAGCAACGCGACCGAAGCCGCTCCCACCGGCGCTTCGGATCGCGGGAGCGCGGGTCCAGCCGCGATGCCGCGCGCTCAATGCGGCCGTGGCGGGCCGCTGTCGCCGTCGCCGGCGTAGATTTCGACCGCCAGCGCGAATGTGCGCTGTTCGCCCGGACGCATCGCGCCGACGCCGATCATCTTGCGGTCGATCTCCTCGCCGCGTTCGTTGCGGATCGACAGCACCATCGAATATTCCCAGGCCTCGGTGTCGGTCGGCTGGCGCACCGTGCCTTCGACGCGCAGCGCGGAGATCGCGTGCTGCGAGCGTGCGGCCGCGGCAGCGGGGTCGAAGCGCAGGTGATGCCGGCACGACGGACAGACCGCGGCGCTGGCGAGGATCGTCGCCTTGCAGTGCGGACAGATGCGCGTGACGCGCGGTCGGGGCGCATTCACGCGGCGGCGTTTTCCGTGGTGTTGCGCGACGTCTTCGACGAGCCTTTTTCCTCCCAGCCGAACTCGACCTGGCCGCGCATGCGCGAACCCGCGGCGACGGTGAGCGAGCCGGCCTTGAGGTCGCCGACGAGCACGCCGGTCTGCAGCAGGTCGACCTGCGCGGCCGCGTCGATGTTGCCTTCGAGTTCGCCCGCGACGATGACCTTCTTCGCGCGCACGCCGCCGGCGAGCTTGGCGTCCTTCTCGATCGTGAGGTCGCCCTGCACGTTGACGTCGCCCTTGAAGCGGCCGGCGATGCGCACATGGCCGGAACCTTCGATCTTGCCTTCGATCGTGATGTCGGATGCGATCAGCGATTCCTTCGCTTCGACGCGTTCCGCGCGGTACGCCGGCGACGGCGTCGCGTAGTCGACGACCGGAGCGGGTTCCTTGGTCGCGACAGGCGTCGGCTCGGGGGCAAAGGCGGGCGTTTCCTTCTTCGCCGACGGCTGCTGATTGAAGATGGCCATGGTGTTGCGCACTCCGCTTCAGGGGACCCTGAGCGTAGTCGGCAAGCCGATGCTGAACCTGTGATGTCACTCACGAAATGCGCGTTAACATTTTGAAGCGTAACGAAATATTTGCGCCCTTAACGAACGCGAAGAGCATGCAACCGGAGTGCCATCGGCACTCCGGTCGCACTGCGGGTGTCAGTCGGCGCCGCCGACCGCGGCCTGGCCGAGCTTGAAGAACACGTCGGTGTTGTCGAACACGCCGTGGAACAGGTGCGAACCGAGCCCGTACGCGGACAGCGGGATGTCGGTCGCCGTGTGCACGGCCTGGTCACCCGGCACCTGGCCCGCGATGAAGTGGCCGACGTCCTTGTTGCGCACGTTCGGATCGGCCGGCGACTGCGAAGGCGGGAACGGCTGCTGCGTGTCTTTGGTCGGGAATGCGCTCGGCAGCCAGGTTTCGTAGCGGTCGGCGTTCGCGCCGTAGCCGATCAGCAGCTTGCCGTCGATGTTGGTCGACTGCGGATAGCCGTCGTCGGCGAGCACGTACTTCGGGAACTTCGCCGCATCGTAGGTGCCGACGATCGACGAACCCGCATCCGGGTGCTCGGCGAGCGATGCGGCGGTCGCGGTCGACGCGCCGATCAGCGCGGCACCCGAGCACTCGTGGTCGGCAGTGACGATGACGAGCGTGTCGGGATGGTCTTCGGCGAATGCCTTCGCCACCGCGATCGCGCGGTCGAACTCGACCACCTCGAGCGGCCAGCGATCGCTGTCCATGAGGTGCGCCTGCTTGTCGATCGAGGCGCCTTCGATGAGCGCGACGAAACCGTTGCGGTTCTGCGAGAGCACGTCGAGCGCGCGCGCGGTCATCTCGTCGAGCATCGGCTGGTCGGGGAAGCCGAACGCGTCGACGACGGTGCCGTCGCCGCGGCGGCCCGCGATCTTGTCGTAGGCGACGTTCATGTTCGAGTACGCGAACAGGCCGAGCAGCTGCTTCGGGCGCCCGTGTGCGAACAGGCCGTCGAGCGCACTCTTGTCGGGTGCGTAGGCGAAGCCCGCGCCCTGGAAGTCGGCGATGAGGTCGCGTGCCGGATCGAGCGCACCGCGGCTCGCGCCCCAGCCGGCGACGACGTCGTCCGGCAGTACGTAGTCGTTGGCCGAGCGGCGCTGCGAGCCATTGGCCGGTTGCGGACTCGTGCTGTCGCCGCCGTTCGGCAGGAACCATTTGCGCCCGCCGCCCATGAGCACCGTGAGGCCGGTGAGGTCGCGATCGTCGAGGAACTGGTCGACGATGCCGGTGCCGTTGCCGCGCGCGGAGGTGTGCACGGCCATCGATGCCGGCGTCGCGTCGAACACGTCGGCGGTGGTGACCACGCCGAGCGACTTGCCCTGCAGCGTGTGCAGGTACTCGGACAGGTATTCCACGCGCGGGTTGTCGAACGCGTCGAGTGTGTCGTCGGGGAACACGCCTTCCTGGTTGTTCGCGGCCTTGTTGCCGGTCACGTAGTTCTGCATGCCCGGCGCCGAATCCGTGACGATCGAATTGAGCGACGCGGTCATCACCATGCCCGTGTCGGGGAACGTGTCCATCGTGAGCAGGCCCTTCGCCTTGCCCTGCGCGTAGCCCTTCGCGATGATGCGCGCGGCGGTGCGATGCGCCGCACCCATGCCGTCGCCGAGGAACACGATGATGTTCTTCGCCGTCTTGCCGGCATCCTTGTCGACGCCGATGATCTCGAAGTTGCCGATCGCGCTGACGCGCGTACCGTCGCTCATCTGCGCGATGAACTTGAGCTCGTGCACGCCCGCAGCGCCTTTCGAGTACGCGCGCTGCGAGACGACCGCGGCGTTGCCGGGCAGGCCGGCAACGAGCTTGCAGCCGGATTTGCCGGTCGTCTTGCCGGAGTCCGCGTCGATGCAAAGCGCGGCGTCACCGGTTTCGGTGACGATGCTCGTGCGCGCGCGCCCGGCGGGCGTGCCGAGTTGGCTCACCGGCTGGTCGTCGACGTAGAACGAGAAGTTGGTGACCGTCTGCCCGGCGTCGGGGCGCACGGTCGCCTGCAGGTCGAACAGCTGGCCGGGCAGGAAGCGCGCGATCACGGGCGCCGCCTGGCCGGACGAGAACAGCTCGCTCGGCGGCGTCAGGCGCGAGACCGTCGCGGCGGAAGCCGGCGACGCGAGGCCGGCGAGTGCGGTGCCGAACAGCGCGGCGCCGACGAGCGCATTGCCGATGACCGCAGCGAGCGGACGGCGAAACAGCGGTGAGCGGTGCATGGACATCTCCTGCTGAAGGAACGAAGGGAGGAATCGATTCGGCCGCCGCGCGACGGCGGCGGCGTTCAACGCGCCTTCTTGCGCGCGGCGGCTTCGCGCGCGAGGCGCAGCAGGGCGCGTTCGGTGCGCGCATCGAGCGTCACCCGCGCGGCAGCGACGCGTTCGGTGCGCGCGACTTCGGTCGCGCCGACGTGCAGCACGCCGGTCACGCGGATCAGTCCGTGCAGGTCGGGCACGATCGTGCCCGGCCCGTTCGGCAGCTGCACGATGATCGTGCTCGCGGGCAGGTCGTCGGCGAGCGATTCGTCTTCGTCGCCCGCGCTGGCCGGCAGCGGCGACAACATGAAGCTGCCGGCCACCGGCAGCTCCTGCTGCACCATGTAGCCGACGATGCGCACGCGCTTGCCGTCGAGCGTGCGCAATCGATCGGTCGGTTCGAGGCCCTTCGGACCGACCGGCAGCTTGAACATGTCGGCGAACTTGAGTTCGGTGACGCCTGCGGGCGGTGCGCCGAGGCGCCGGGTCACCGCGAGTGCGGCCGGCACGTGCGTCGTCGCGGACGTGCCGGTGGCGCCGTTGGCGTGCGCGAACGGCGCCGGAATGAGCGCGAGCAGCCCGGCGAGGGCGAGAGTGAAGCGTTGCATGGAGTCCCCAGGAGGCGGCACAGGGATGCCGCGTCGAAAGCGCTTCACGGTAGGCAGCCGTGATGAAGCTTTCTTGAACCTGCGGTGACGTTTTCGGCGTGCGCCGAACACTGGGCGCCCGGAAAGCGGTGCGGCACCGTCCTGGGGCCGCACCGCGGGGACCGGACCAGGGGATCCGGTGGCATCCGGCGCGTGCCGGATGCGCCGCGGGCCGTTCCGTGGCCCGCGCCTTCGCGACGCGTGCGTCAGTAGAAGCGGTGTTGCTGCGCCGGCGTCGTATCGGCGGCGGCGTCACCCTTCGCGGTCGCCGGGAGCAGCGGATCCACGATCACGCTGCCGGTCGCGTTCGGCGAGAGGCGCCATTCGAACTTCGGATCGTACGGGTCGTTGCTCTCGCGGAACTGGCGATACGCGATCGCGCCGTCTTCGCTGCCGCCCTTGAGCACGCCGAACGCCGCCGTGGCGAAACCGTCGAGGCCCGAGCGCCCGCCCGGCCCGACCGCGACGGGCTTGACCGCGCTGCTGCCGCCGCCGACCTTGAGGTTGCCGGGCATGCCGACGCGCGAGCCGGTCATCTCGGCCTTCACGTGCGCCCAGCGCATCTTCGCTCGCGCGAGTGCGGCGTCGTCGCCGTAGGTGGTCTTGAGCTCGCGCCAGATCTCGTTCGCGTGGGCGAACTCATCCTTGCCGAGGTCGGCGTAGAGGAGTTCACGCGCCTGCACGTAACCGGTGTCGCCGCGCTCGGCGGCGAGCGCGAACCACGCCATCGCGCGCGAGCGGTCGACCGGAACGCCTTCGCCCTTGAGGTACATCACGCCGAGGTTGTACTGCGCGGGCTTGTACGCCCACGACGCCGACACTTCGTACATGTCGACCGCGAATCCGAAGTCCTTCCGCGTGACCGCGCGCACGGCGTCGAAGTAGTACTTCTCGCCGGGGCGCCCGTCGTCTTCGGGCGACGCGTAACGCTGGTTCGCCGGTCGTTCGGTGTTGAAGCGCGAGTCGTAGCGGGGCGGAAGGTTCTCGGTCGTGTCCGTGGCGTGCAGGGATGCGATCGGCAACATCGCGCAGAGTGCGCCGAGCAGGGCGATTCGTGATGACATGGTGGGTCCTCGGTCGGTGGGTTCAGCGTGCACGCTTGTCGGAATGTTCCTCGGCGGCGCCGGGTGACGGCACGATCGGATCGACCGTGACCGTGCCCTCGGGATTGGGCGACGTGCGCCATTCGAATTTCGGGTCGTATGGGTTGTCGCTCTCGCGCAACTGGCGATACGCGATGGAACCGTCTTCGCTGCTGCCGCCGAGCACGCCGAAAGCCGCGGTGGCGAAGCCGTTGACTTCCGATCGCCCGGTGGGGCCGAGGCGCACCGGATGGACGCCGCCGCTCGCACTGCCGACCTTGAGGTTTCCGGGCGACCCTACCGGCGATCCGGTCATCTCGGCACGCACGTGTGCCCAGCGCATCTTCGCGCGCGCGAGCGCGACGTCGTCGCCGTAGGTGGTCTTGAGCTCGCGCCAGATCTCGTTCGCATGGGCGAACTCGTCCTTGCCGAGGTCGGCGTAGAGGAGTTCGCGCGCCTGCACGTAGTCGGCGTCGCTGCGCTCGGCGGCGAGCGCGAACCACGCCATCGCGCGCGAGCGGTCGACCGGAACGCCTTCGCCCTTGAGGTACATCACGCCGAGGTTGTACTGCGCGGGCTTGTACGCCCACGACGCCGACACCTCGTACATGTCGACCGCGAACCTGAAATCCTTCTTGGCGACCGCACGCACGGCGTCGAAATAGAACTTCTCGCCGGGGCGCCCCTTGTCCTCCGGCGTCGCGTAGCGATCGGTCGCGGGCCGCTCGACATTGGAGCGCGAGTCGTAGCGCGGGGGAAGGTTGTCGTCGGCCGCGGCGGCGGCGCACAGCAGGAAGGAACCGGACAGCCACATCGCACGCAGGTCCATGAGGCAGCTCCGCTGATGGTTGCGGGGACAAACCCTAGCGCGCTGCGCGCGACCTGTCAACGAAGACATTCGTACTACGTCCGTCGTCGAAGAAGACAGTGGCGACGGGCACAGACGAGCGACTCCCGCTACATGCGGAACACGCCGAAACGACCCTGCTCGACCGGCGCGTTGAGGCTCGCCGACAGCGCGAGGCCGAGCACGCGGCGCGTGTCGGCGGGGTCGATCACCCCGTCGTCCCACAGGCGCGCGGTCGCGTAGTAGGGATGGCCCTGGCGCTCGTACTGGTCGCGGATCGGCGCCTTGAACGCGTCTTCCTCTTCCTTCGACCACGGCTTGCCCGCGGCCTCGAGGCCGTCGCGGCGCACGGTGGCGAGCACGCTCGCGGCCTGCTCGCCGCCCATCACGGAGATGCGCGCGTTCGGCCACATCCAGAGGAAGCGCGGCTGGTAGCCGCGGCCGCACATCGCGTAGTTGCCGGCGCCGAAGCTGCCGCCGATGACGACGGTGAACTTCGGCACGTGCGAGCACGCGACCGCGGTGACCATCTTTGCGCCGTCCTTGGCGATGCCGGCCTGCTCGTACTTCTTGCCGACCATGAAACCGGTGATGTTCTGCAGGAACACCAGCGGCACGTTGCGCTGGTTGCACAGCTCGATGAAGTGCGCGCCCTTGAGCGCGCTCTCGGCGAACAGGATGCCGTTGTTGGCGACGATGCCGACCGGGTAGCCGTGGACGTGGGCGAAGCCGGTGACGAGGGTCTTGCCGTAGCGCGCCTTGAATTCCTGCAGTTCGGACCCGTCGACGATGCGCGCGATCACTTCGCGGATGTCGAACGGGATGCGCGTGTCGCGCGGCACGCAGCCGTACAGTTCGTCGGTCGGGTACAGCGGTTCGCGCGGCTCGCGCAGCGCGAGTGCGACGTCCTTGCGCCGGTTCAGGCTCGCGACGATGCCGCGCGCGATGTCGAGCGCGTGCGCGTCGTTCTCGGCGAAGTGGTCGGCGACGCCGGAGATCGAGGTGTGCACGTCGGCGCCACCGAGCGTCTCGGCGTCGACGACCTCGCCGGTCGCCGCCTTCACCAGCGGCGGCCCGCCGAGGAAGATCGTGCCCTGTTCCTTCACGATGATCGTCTCGTCGCTCATCGCCGGCACGTACGCGCCGCCCGCGGTGCACGAACCCATCACGACGGCGATCTGCGGGATGCCGAGCGAACTCATCCGCGCCTGGTTGTAGAAAATGCGGCCGAAATGCTCCTTGTCCGGGAAGACCTCGTCCTGCAACGGCAGGAACGCGCCGCCGGAGTCGACGAGGTAGACGCAGGGCAGGCGGTTCTCGAGCGCGACGTCCTGCGCGCGCAGGTGCTTCTTCACCGTCATCGGGAAGTAGGTGCCGCCCTTCACCGTCGCGTCGTTGGCGATGACGAGCACCTCGACGCCGTGCACGCGGCCGATGCCGGTGATGAGGCCCGCGCACGGCGCGGCGTCCTCGTACATGCCGTGCGCCGCGAGCGGCGACAGTTCGAGGAACGGCGAGCCGGAGTCGAGCAGCGCACGGATGCGCTCGCGCGGCAGCAGTTTGCCGCGTTCGGTGTGCTTGGCGCGCGCCTTCTCGCCGCCGCCCTGCGCGGCCTTCGCCATCTGTTCGCGCAGGTCGTCGACGGTCGCGCGCAGTTGCGTCGCGTTGGCCTGGAAGTCCGGTGAACGGAGGTCGAGCTGCGAACGGATCTGCGGCATGGGCGATCGGCGCGGGAGCGGGAAATCCCGATGTAAACACAGCGCAGGGTTGCAAGCCAGTCTTGCCCGCGGCGTCCGATTGCGCTGCGGTGGTGTGCGCCGCACGGGGTGCGGCGGGTTCGCAATACGCAACCGGCCGCGCGAGGCGGCCGGTGCGTGTCGAGCGTCACGCGCGCAAGCGCGCGCGGATCACTCCTTCTTCTTCGCCGCGTCGGTGGCCGCGTCCTTCGCGTCCTTCGCCGTTTCGGCGATGTCGTGGCCGACTTCCTTCGCGCCTTCCTTGACCTCGTGCCCGGCGGCCTTCATCGCCGCACCGGTCGCTTCGGCGCCTTCCTTGACCATCGTGCCCGCGTTCGCGGCCGCTTCCTTGCTCGCGTCGACGGCCTTCGCCGCGGCGTCCTTCGCCTGCTCGGCGGCGCTCTTCGTCGCGTCGGCGGCCTGGTTCGCCGCGTCGCTCACCGCGGTGTTCGCGGTCGCTGCAGCCTGCTTCGCGGCATCGGCCGCCTGCTGCGCGGCGGCAGCCGTGGCGTCGGCGGCCTTCTTTGCGGCAGCCTGCGCATCGGCGGCGGCCTGCTTCGTCGCGGCAGCTGCCTTGTCGGCAGCTTCCTGCGCCTGCTTCTGCGAGTCGTCGCACGCGGCCAGCGTGGCGATGAGGGCCGTGCCGAGCGCGAACTTCAGGATCTTGCTGGTCATCTGGTCTGCCTCCCGTTGGTCGGCCGTCGGCCTGCCTGTGCAGCCCCTGCGGCCCGAAATGTGCGAACGCAACCGTCCGCGACGTGTGGATCGCGTCGGATTCTAGCAGGGCTGTTCAGTTTCGGGCGCATCGTCGGGCAGCCGCATGCCGCCCGACGCCGGCGGGGATCAGACCAGTTCGATCGCGATCGCGGTGGCTTCGCCGCCACCGATGCACAGCGAGGCGACGCCGCGCTTGCCGCCCCGCGCGATCAGCGCGTGCAGCAGCGTGACGACGAGGCGCGCGCCGGATGCGCCGATCGGATGGCCGAGCGCGGTCGCGCCGCCGTTGACGTTGAGCTTGTCGTGGGCGATGCCGAGGTCCTTCATCGGCGCCATCGCGACGACTGCGAACGCTTCGTTGACCTCGAACAGGTCGACGTCAGCGACCTTCCAGCCGACCTTCTTGAGCAGCGCGTCGATCGCACCGACCGGCGCGGTCGTGAACCACTCCGGCGCCTGCGACAGCGTGGTGTGGCCGACGATGCGCGCGAGCGGCTTCAGGCCGCGCTTCGCGGCGGCTTCGGCGCTCATCACGACGGTCGCGGCGGCGCCGTCGGAAATGCTCGACGAACTCGCCGCGGTGACGGTGCCGTCCTTGCGGAACGCGGGCTTGAGGGTCGGGATCTTCGCGGGATCGGACTTGCCCGGCTGCTCGTCGGTGGCGATTTCGACGTCGCCCTTGCGCGTGGCGACCTTGACCGGAACGATCTCCGCCGCGAACGCACCCGAGGCGATCGCCGCCTGCGCGCGACGCGCGGACTCGATCGCGTAGGCGTCCTGCGCCTCGCGCGTGAAGCCGTACTTGTCCGCGGTCGCTTCGGCGAACACGCCCATCGACTGGCCGTCGTACGGATTGGTGAGGCCGTCCCACGCCATGTGGTCGACCAGCTTGGCGTCGCCGTAGCGCAGGCCGCCGCGTGCGGACACCATGTGCGGCGCGTTCGTCATCGACTCCATGCCGCCGGCGACGACGACGTCGGCGGAACCGGCCTTGACCAGGTCGTGCGCGAGCATGATCGCCTTCATGCCCGAACCGCAGACCTTGTTGATCGTCGTGCAGCCGGCCGACTTCGGCAGGCCCGCCGCGAGCGACGCCTGGCGGGCGGGCGCCTGGCCGAGGTTCGCCGGCAGCACGCAACCCATGATGACTTCGGACACGTCCGCGGGCGCCACGCCGGCCTGCTCGATCGCGGCCTGGATCGCGGCGGCACCGAGCGTCGGCGTCGGCACGCCGGTGAACTGGCCGAGCATGGAACCGATCGCGGTGCGCTTGGCGCCGACGATGACGATATCGGACATGGAACCCTCCGGGATGGATGACGAGTCGGCGCGAGGCCGGGTTAGACGCCGATTATGCGCGTCCTGTTGCGCTGCGACAATTGCGCGCCGGCGGCGTAATCCTTGTGCTCGGCGCGCGCCACACGCTAGCCTCGGCCCAGGCATGACAGGGGGCACCGCACGGTGCGACGGGCAGCATGCTGGATCGCGATGGCCGTGCTGGCGTGCGCCGGCGCGCCCGCGCACGCGCAGGGTCGCGCCAACCACGGCGTCGAGCGCGTCCGCTTCCGCAACATCGGCGTCGAGCAGGGCCTGTCGCAGGCGAGCGGCGTCGACATCGCGCAGGATCGCCACGGCTTCATCTGGGTCGCCACGCAGGACGGTCTCGACCGCTTCGACGGCTACGGCTTCCGCGTCTACAAGCACGACCGCAGCGACCCGTCTTCGCTCGCCGCGAACAACGTGCACCGCCTGCTCGTCGACCACCAGGGGCGGCTATGGGTCGGCACGACCAGCGGCGGCCTCAGCCGCTACGACGAGCGCCTCGACCGCTTCGACAACTTCGTGCCCGACCCTTCGCGCAGCGACGCGATTGGCAGCGAGTACGTCGGCGCCATGCTCGAGGATGCAACCGGCACGCTGTGGGTGGCGACGCGCAACCACGGCCTGCAGAGCTACGACGAAGCGCGCGGCGGGTTCGTCGAATCGCGCTGTCGCGACGATGCGCTGCGCCGGCCGAACGCACTCGTCGCGCGCAGCGGCGGCCACCTCCTGATCGGCACGGCGGCAGGCCTGTTCGAGTGCGACCCGGCCGACGGCACGATGCGCGAGTGGGTGGCGCGATCGGGCGCGCGCCTCGTCGTGCGCACGATCGTCACCACCGAAGCCGGCGAAGTCTGGCTCACCGCGACCAAGCAGGGCCTGTTCCATTTCGGCGCGGATGGCATGGAGATCGAGCACTACGACGCGCAGACGTCGCCGTCGCTCGACGACACGGACCTCACCGGCCTGCACATCGACCGCAGCGGCGCGATCTGGTTCGGCAGCGAGAACGCGGGCCTGTCGCGGCTCAATCCGCACGCGCGGCGCCTGGAAACGTTCACGCACGCGCCGGAGCAACCCGGCTCGCTCGCGGGCAATCGCGCCTTCAGCGTGTTCGAGGATCGCGACGGGCAGATCTGGGTCGGCACCTGGAGCAACGGCATCAGCGTGTTCGATCCGCGCGCCGCCGGCTTCGTGTCGGTGCACACGGGCGGCGGCGGGCGTTCGCTGCCGGGCGCGTCGGTGCTGTCGGTGCTCGCCGACGACGACGGCACGTTCTGGTTCAGCACGGCCGAGAACGGCGGCCTCAGCCACTTCGATCTCGAGAACGGCCTGCTCGAGCATTTCGTGCACGATCCGCGCAATCCGGCGAGCCTCGCGCACAACTTCGTCGTCGCGACCCTGCGAGGCCGCGACGGTTCGCTGTGGATCGCCACGCGCGGCGGTGGGCTCGATCGCCTGCGCCCGCAAGCGAACGCGTTCGAGCACTACCAGCACGACGCCGCCGATCCGCGCAGCCTCGCTTCGAACAACCTGCAGCGCCTGTATCTCGACGCCGCGAACACGCTGTGGATCGGCACCACCGACTACGGTGTCGACGCGCTCTGCGACGGCTGCAGCGAGTTCCGCCACTACACGCACGTGGACGGGGTCGACGACAGCCTCGCACCCGGCGGCGTGTACGCGATCCTCGAAGCGGAGCACGGCCAGCTGTGGATCGGCACCGAGCGCGGCGGCCTCGCGCTGCTCGATCCGGCGAGTGGCCGCGTGCGCGACTTCCCGAGCGATCCGCGCAATCCGGCGTCGTTGCCGAGCAACACCGTGACCGACCTGCATCGCGACCGCCGCGGCGAACTCTGGCTCGGCACGCGCGGCGGCGGCCTCGCGCACCTGCTCGACCTCTATCCGAACGGTGTGCGCTTCGAGACGATCGACGCGCACGCGGGACTCGCCGCCGACGCGATCGGCGGCCTCGCCGAGGATGCGCAGGGACGCATCTGGATGAGCACGACGGTCGGCATCTCGCGCTACGACCCGCGCGACCGCAGCATCGTCAACGTCGGCGCCGACCAGGGCGCGTCGGCGAGCGGCTACTTCATCGCCTCGGTCGACCACGGCCGCGATGGGCGCATCGTGTTCGGCGGCGCCACCGTCGCGACGATCTTCGACCCTTCGCAGATTCCGGCGCTGCCCGTGCCCGAACCGGTGCTCACCGAGCTGCGCCTGTTCAACACGCCGGTGCTGCCGCGCTGGCGCGACCCCGACTCGCCGCTCGAACAGGCGCCGTGGAGCGGCGGCAACGTGCGCCTCAACCATCACCAGGGCATGTTGTCGATCAACTACGGTGCGCCGTCGGCGTTCGCGCCGGCCGGCCTGCGGTTCGCCTATCGACTCGATCCGCACGACGCGGACTGGATCGAGACCGACGCCGACCTGCGCACTGCGACCTACACGCGCCTGCCGCCGGGTGATTACCGCTTCCGCGTGCGCGCGCGCTATCCGGGCCAGCCGTGGGGCGAGAAGGAAGCGACGCTGTCGCTGACCGTGCTGCCGGCGCCGTGGCTGTCGCACATCGCGATCGCCGTCTACGCGGTGTGCGCCGCGATGCTCGCTGCCTTCGTCTGGCTGCGCGCACGCCGCGCGCGGCGCGAACGCGACGCCGTGCAGGAGACCGTGCGCCAGTCCGAAGAGCGGCTCAAGCTCGCGCTCTGGGGCAGCGGCAGCGAATTGTGGGATATCGACCTCGGCAGCGGTCGCATGCATCGCGACAACCAGCTCGAGCACCTCGCGGTCACGCACGAGGTGGGCGACCACTCGCTCACGACATATCGCCCGTACGTGCACCCGGACGACATCGAGCGCTTCGAGCGCGCGCTCGGCGCGCACCTGTCGGGGCGCTTGCCGACGTTCGAGGCGAGCTACCGCACGCAGGACACGCGGCACGACTGGGTCTGGGTGCTCACGCGCGGCCGCATCGTCGAGCGCGACGAGAACGGGCGCGCGCAGCGCATGAGCGGCACCACGTCGGACATCAACGCGCTGAACCAGGCGTTGGCCGCGCTGCGCACGCTCAATGAGCAACTCGAATCGCGCGTCGAGCAGCGCACCGCCGCGCTGCAGAACGCCAACCTCGAGCTGCGCAGCACGCTCGAGCGGCTCACGCTGGCGCAGCGCCAGCTGTTCGAAGCGGAGAAGCTCGCCTCGCTCGGCGGCCTCGTCGCCGGCATCGCGCACGAGATCAACACGCCGCTCGGCATCGGCGTGACCGCGGCATCCCACCTGCAGGAGGAAGCGCAGCGCATCTCGCGCCTGATCGGCGAGGGCAGCCTGGCGACCCGTGACCTCGACGAGTTCCAGCGCACCGCGCGCGAGAGTTCGGACATGATCCTGCGCAACCTGCAGCGTGCCGATCGCCTCGTGAAGAGCTTCAAGCAGGTCGCGGTCGACCAGTCGAGCGAGGACCGGCGCGTGGTCGACCTCGGCGTCTGCCTCAACGAGATCCTCACGACGCTCGGCCCGAGCCTGAAGAAGACGCCGCACCGCGCCGTGCTCGACTGCCCGGCCGGACTCATCATCGAGACGGCGCCCGGCGCGCTCTACCAGATCGTCACGAACCTCGTGATGAACTCGCTCATGCACGGCTTCGTCGAAGGCGACGCCGGCACGATCCGCATCGACGTCACGCTGGAGAACCGCATCGTGCAGGTGGACTACCGTGACGACGGCCGCGGCATGGACGACGCGGTGCGCGCGCGCATCTTCGAGCCGTTCTTCACGACGCGGCGCGGGCAGGGCGGCTCGGGCCTCGGCATGCACATCGTCTACAGCCTCGTCTCGCAGGTCCTGCACGGCCACATCGATTGCGAGAGCGCGCCGGGGCAGGGCACGCGCTTCGTGATCCGCTTCGGCGGCGAGGTGCTGCAGCAGCGTTCGTGACGTCGGTAGCCGATGGCTGCTGCCAAAGGGCGAGCGGTCAGTCCGGCAGTTCGCGCCGCAGCGCGAGCGCTTCGTCCCAGCGTTCGAACAGGCGATCGACGACGTCCGGATCGAACTTCGTGCCGCGGTGTTCGAGCATGAACGCGCGGATGCGCGCGGAGTCCCACGGATCCTTGTAGCAGCGCTTGCTGCCGAGTGCGTCGAACACGTCGGCGACCATCGTGATGCGCCCGCCGATCGGGATCGCCGCGCCGGCGAGGCCCTTCGGGTATCCGCTGCCGTCCCAGTTCTCGTGGTGCGAGGCGGCGATTTCCGCGGCGAGGCGCAGCACCGGCCGGTTCGAGTTGCCGAGCAGGCGCGCGCCGAGTTCGGCGTGCGTGCGCATGACCACGGCTTCCTCGGGCGTGTGCGGGCCGGGCTTGTTGAGGATCGTGTCGGGAATGCCGATCTTGCCGATGTCGTGCAGCGGCGCGGCGTAGCGCAACGTCTCGGACATCGCCGGCGGCAGGCCGAGCGCGTGGCCGAGCATCTCGGCGAGCAGGCCGACGCGGTGCACGTGGTTCGCGGTCTCCTGGGAGCGCGTCTCGGCCGCGCCGGCGAGCAGGTAGACCATCTCGAGCTGCGAGGACAGCAGCTCGTCGTTGAGGTGCAGGTTGTCGAACGCGATCGAGACGTTGGTGCAGAACAGCTCGACCAGCTTGTAGTCGAGCGGCGACAGGTTCCACGCCTCGCCGACGAACAGCAGGCTCTCGGTCTGGTGGCTGTCGATGAAATGCAGCACGTAGTGGTCGCGCCCGAACTGGTGGCGCTTGTCGCGGAACGCATCGCGCATCGTCGCGACGATCGCCGGCGGCAGCGCCTCGTCGGCGTCGTCGTGCTGCAGGCGGCGGTAGTCGCCGCTCGTGGCGGTGATGTGGAAATGGTCCGGTTCGGCCTCGCGCCGGCGGTCGATCGTGCAGTACAGCGCGCCGCGTTCGAGCCCGACGAGTTCGACCAGCTGGTCGAGCACCGCGTTGGCGAAGTCGCGCGTGTCGCGCCGTGCGAAGATGCGTGCGGAGCTGCGGATCACGTTCTCGAGGCCGACGCGGTGCGCCTCGATCGCGCGCATGTCGCGGTACGCGCGCAGCGCCGAGTACATCGTCGTCGCGAGGCGCGACGCGGTGAGCTCGGTCTTTTCCTTGTAGTCGTTGATGTCGTAGGCGGCGATGACCTCGTGCTCGGGCGCCTGGCCGGCCTGGCCGGTGCGCAGCACGATGCGCACGAACGGATTGCCGAGCTCCTCGCGGATGCTGCGCACGAGCGCGAGACCCGCCTGTTCCGATTCCATGACGACGTCGAGCAGCAGCACGGCGACGTCCGGATGCTGCTCGAGCACGCGCCGCGCCTCGTTCGCGCTGTGCGCGCTGAGGAACTCGAGCTTGCGGTCGGCGAAGCGGAAACTGCCGAGCACGAGGCGCGTGACGTCATGCACCTCGGGCTCGTCGTCCGCGATCAAAATCTTCCAGGTAGGCGCAGCGTCCCGTGCCTCGATGGCGCTGAACTGCAGATTGTCGTCCGCTCGGCCCACGCCACCCCCCACCAGTGGACGCGGCCAGTGTACTCCTAAGCGACGACGCGGGAAGCCCGATCTAAGGTGGCGGCCGGAACCGCGCCGGACCCGTTCAGGACTTGCCGTGGAACAGCTCGCGGCCGATCAGCATACGGCGGATTTCGTTCGTACCCGCGCCGATTTCGTAGAGTTTCGCGTCGCGCAGGATGCGCCCGGCCGGGTACTCGTTGATGTAGCCGTTGCCGCCGAGCGCCTGGATCGCTTCCAGCGCGACCTGCACCGCGCTCTGCGAGGCGTGCAGCAGGCACGAGGCGGGGTCGATGCGCGACTTGATGCCCTGGTCGTAGTTCTGTGCGACGAGGTAGGCGTACGCGCGCGACGACTGCAGCGCGGTGTACATGTCGGCGATCTTGCCCTGCATCAGGCCGAAGGTGCCGATCGGCGCGTTGAACTGCTTGCGTTCGCGCACGTACGGCATCGCACTGTCGAGCGCGGCCTGCATGAGGCCGATCGGGCCGCCCGAGAGCACGAGGCGTTCGGTGTCGAGGCCGCTCATGAGCACGCGCACGCCCTCGTTGACCTCGCCCACGCGCTGGCTGTCGGGGATCTCGCAATCCTCGAACACGAGTTCGCAGGTGTTGCTGCCGCGCATGCCGAGCTTGTCGAGCTTCTGCGCGGTCGAGAAACCCTTCATGCCCTTCTCGACGATGAACGCGGTCATGCAGCGCGAGCCGGCGGGACGATGCGCGGTGCGCATGTAGACGAGCAGCACGTCGGCGTCGGGGCCGTTGGTGATCCACATCTTCGAGCCGTTGGCGACCCAGGTGTCGCCGTGCAGTTCTGCGCGGCAGGTCATCGAGCCGACCACGTCGGAACCCGCGCCCGGCTCGCTCATCGCGAGCGCGCCGACGTATTCGCCGCTGCACAGCTTCGGCAGGTACTTCTGCTTCTGCGCTTCGCTCGCGTTGTGGTAGATGTTGTTGACGCAGAGGTTCGAATGCGCGCCGTAGGAAAGGCCGACCGAACCCGATGCGCGCGAGATCTCTTCCATCGCGACGACGTGCGCGAGGTAGCCGAGTTCCGAGCCGCCGTAGTCGCTCGACACGGTGACGCCGAGCAGGCCCATGTCGCCGAGCTTCGCCCACAGGTCCTGCGGGAACGCGTTGTCGCGGTCGATCAGGTCGGCGCGCGGTGCGATCTCCTTGTCGGCGAATGCACGCACGCTTTCGCGCAGCAGATCGAGCTCTTCACCGAGGGGGAATGGGCGCATGATCGACCAGCCATGGTTCGGAAAGGCCGGATATTACCGGCTGCCGTGCTCGCCGCGGAAGCAGGCGGCCGCCGGTGGTTTGACGGCATCGCCGCCCAACCGTAGCCTCGGCGAGGCGCAAAGGGCGATCAGGGGACGCTCATGGTAATTGTAAAGACAGCGCTCGCCGGTCTCCTCGCGTGCGCGTGCGCGGCCGTCGCCGCGGCCGATCCGGTCTATTCCATCAATGCGCACGTCGTGGGCGCGGGCTCGTCCGCGCGCGCGGGCAGCGCGTGCTTCCGCCTGCGGGCGACGATCGCCGAAGCGGTCGCCGGCTTCGCGTCGAGTGCCGACTACGCCATCGCCGGCGGATTCCGCGCCACCGCACGCGGCGCGGATGACGTCTTCTTCTCCGGATTCGAGGACTGCGCGCCATGATCACACGCAGCGCTCTCGCGATCGCGCTGGCCTTGTCGATACAGGCGGGCGCGGTCGATGCGTCGCCGCAATCGACCGCGTTCACCTACCAGGGCACGTTGAGCGCGAACGGGCAGCCCGCCGACGGCAACTACGATCTCGCGTTCAGGTTGTTCGACGCGGCCGAGGGCGGCACGCAGGTCGGCGACACGATCTCGATCGCGCAGTTTCCGGTCGTGGCCGGCGCCTTCACCATCGACCTCGATTTTCCCGGCGCGTTCGGCGGTACCCAACTGTGGCTCGACGTCACGGTCGGCACGCAGACGCTGAGCCCGCGCCAGGCCGTCAACGCGCTGCCGGTCGCGCAGTACGCGCTCGCCGGCGTGATCGGACCGCCGGGTGCGACGGGTCCCGCGGGACCGGCTGGACCTGCCGGTGCAACAGGATCTGCGGGGGCAACGGGGCCCGTGGGCGCGACCGGACCGACGGGTGCAACGGGACCAGCGGGCGCGCCAGGTCCCACGGGTGCGACGGGACCTGCAGGCGACACGGGTCCCGCGGGTGCAACAGGTCCGTCAGGTGCAACGGGTCCGACCGGCCCGACCGGTCCCGCATTTTCCGAACTCGCGCAGATCACGAACCTGTCGACGCAGTTCGTCGTGGCCGGCAATGCAGTCTTGTTCGACACGAACGCGTTTCTCGGTGGAAACATCACCCACAATGCGGGCTCGTCGTTCGTCTTCGTGAACGTGGCTGGCACGTACCACCTGCAGCTGCGGGTCTATGCCTCGACGACACCGTGCACGTTCGCCATCATGGTCAACGGATTGTCGTCCGCTTCCAACCGGTTCCCGTGCGCCGGCTCTCCGTACGCCACCGGCGACGCGATCATCAGTTTCAATCCAGGCGACGTGGTGCAGATCAGCAACCTGGGAGGCACCGCGCAGACGCTTCCGGCGGGCGTCAACAATGCATCGCTGACGATCGAGCGCATCCAGTAGATGCATTGCGTGTGCTGAGGTCGTTGCTGCGCAGGTCGCGACAGGCCCGCCGACCCTGCGCTCCGAAAAACCACCCCAAGAAGCGCGGGCGATGCAGGGATGCATCGCCCGCCGAAGCCGCTTCGCGGCTGAGGCGGCAAACGTAGCGCGGCTCGGCCGCGCTCGTTTGCACGCAGGTCGCGGCAGGATGCCCGATCCTGCGCCTACGGTTACTGCCCGCGCATGCGCCCGAGGAAACGCGGGCCGTTGTTGCCCATCGTCGGCAGCTTGATCTTGCCGATCGCGCTGATGCGCTCTTCCGCCATGCGGTCGGCCGCCTTGTAGGTCGGCACGTTGTCGCGCTCGGCGATCTGGAAGATGCGCGAGAGGTTGTAGTAGATCGTGCGCATCATGCGCATCGCACGCTCGCGGTTGTAGCCGTCGATCTCGAGCGAAACGTTCATCACGCCGCCGGCGTTGACCGCGTAGTCGGGCGCATATAGCACGCCGCGCTTGGTCAGTTCGTCGCCGATCGCGTCGGTCGCGAGCTGGTTGTTGGCGGCGCCGCAGACGATCTTCGCCTTGATGCGGTCGATAGTCTTCTCGTTGAGCGTGCCGCCGAGCGCGCACGGGCTGTAGACGTCGGCGTCGACGTCGTAGATCTCGTCGAGGCCGACCGCGGTGCAGCCGTACTCGTCGACCGCGCGCTGCACGAGTTCCTTGTTGATGTCGGTGACGAATACCTTCGCGCCCTGCTCGCGCAGCAGCTTGATGAACTCCATGCCGACGTGGCCGGCGCCCTGCACGGCGTAGCTGTACTTGCCGACGTCCTCGTTGCCGTACTTCTTGTTCAGCGTCGCCATCAGGCCCTGCAAGGTGCCGTAGGCGGTGAACGGCGACGGGTCACCCGAACCGCCGTGCACCTGGTGCACGCCGGTCACGAATTCGGTCTCGCGGAACACCCACTCCATGTCGTTGACGTCGATGCCGACGTCCTCGGCCGTGATGTAGCGGCCGTTGAGCGAATTGACGAAGCGGCCGAACGCGCGGAACAGCGCCTCGGACTTGTCCTTGCTCGGGTCGCCGATGATGACCGCCTTGCCGCCGCCGAGGTTGAGGCCGGCGACCGCGTTCTTGTAGGTCATGCCGCGCGACAGGCGCAGCACGTCGTTGAGCGCTTCCGCCTCGCTCTTGTACGGCCACATGCGCAGGCCGCCGAGGGCGGGGCCGAGCACGCTGTTGTGGATCGCGATGATGGCCTTCAGGCCGGCGTCCTTGCTGTGGCAGAAGACGATCTGCTCATGGCCGGTCTGCGAGACGGTTTCGAAAATCATGGCTGCTCCTGGCGACGCGTGGAAATACCCGTCCCGACCCGTTGCGCGATCGCGGAACCGGGCGAAGGACGAGCTGCAAGTAATTGATGGGAATTCGGTTTTGCGGATTGCCGGAGCGGTGCCGGCAAAATGCGGCGCGTAGTGTAGTCCCGCCCGCCCGGCGGCGACAGTGGCCGCAGGTCCGGACGGGGCATGGGTTGAAAAACACGAACGATCGTACTATTTTCAGCGCATGAGCAGTCAGCCTGCCAGCAGCAAGGGGGCCGCGACGCGCGAACTCATCATCGATCGCGCCTACGCGATCGCGAGTCGCCAGGGCCTCGAGGGCCTGTCGATCGGCGATCTCGCGCAAGCGGTCGGCATGTCCAAGAGCGGCGTGTTCGCGCATTTCGGTTCGCGCGAAGACCTGCAACTGGCAGTGCTCGACGAAGGCGGTCGCCGCTTCGGCGAGTTCGTGCTGATCCCCGCGTTGCGCAAGCCGCGCGGCCTCGTGCGCCTGCGCGCGATCATCGACGGCTGGTTCGACTGGGTACGGGAAAACCAGCACGGCTGCCTCGTGATGTCGGCGATCAGCGAATACGACTCGCGCCCCGGACCGCTGCACGACGCGGTCGTCGCGCGCGTGCAGCGATGGCGCAGCGACACCACGCGCGCGACGCAGATGGCGATCGACAGCGGCGAGCTGCGCGCGGACACCGATCCGCAGCAACTGTCGTTCGAGATCTTCGGCATCGCGCTCGCGCTGCACCACGACACCCGCCTGTTCGATCCCAAGCTCGCGCGCACCCAGGCCGAGCGGGCGATCGAGCGCCTGTTCGCCGCCCATTTCCCCTGAAGCACACGCCCGAGGTCCGCCATGGCCACCCTTGTCGCCGCAAGAAATAGCACGATCGTTCGTAATATCCGCTTCGCGCTCCTGCGCGCAGGCTTCGCCTTCGGCAGCTGGCTGCGGCCGGCGGCGACCTTGCGTCGTGCGTATCGCCTGTTCTGCACGCCGCTGTCGGTCACGCGCCGCCGCGCGCTCGCGACCGACACCGGCGGCGCCGCGCTCGGCTCGCTCGCGATCGGCGGCGAGCAGGTGAGCCTCTACACCTGGGGTGATCCGTCGGCGCAGCCGTACGTGCTGCTTTCGCACGGCTGGTCGAGCCACGCGACGCGGTTCCTGCCGTGGATCGCGCCACTGCGCGAAGCCGGCTACGCGGTCGTCGGTTTCGACCAGGTCGGCCATGGACGCAGCAGCGGGCGGCGTGCGACCTTGCCCGATTTCGCCGCGGTGCTCGCCGAGATCGCGCGTCGGCACGGCCCGTCGGCTGCGGTCATCGGCCACTCGCTCGGCGGTGCGGCGACGATGCTCGCGCTCGCCGACGGCCTCGCGACCGGACGCGCGATCCTGATCGCGCCCGCGGCCGATCCGATCGACGCCGCCTCGCGTTTCGGCCGCTTCGTCGGTCTCAACGACTACCTCACGCGACACCTGTTCGACGAATACGAAGCGAAGCACCCGCTGCGCGTCGCGACCTTGCAGGCGCATCTCAAGGCGCCGGCGATCGCACGACCCGCGCTGATCGTGCACGACCTCGACGATCGCGAAGTCCCGTGGGCCGAAGGCGAGCGCTACGCGCGCCACTGGCCGGGTGCACGCCTGCTGACCACCACCGGCCTCGGCCACAACCGCATCGCGGACGACCGCGCCGTCATCGACCACGCACTGTGCTTCCTGCGCGGCGAGGCGATCGGCGAGCGCGTCGTGTCGTCGCCGAACCTGCCGTACGGGTTCGCGTGAACCGTTGACCGTTGCCGGCGATGTGCGGCCGCGTTCGGTTCGGCGCAGCCGCGCATTCACCTCCGGGATCGGCCATCCGGCCCGGAGGAACGTTCATGTCGATTCGCCGTTCGTCGAGCCTCGTCGCCTTGGCGGCCGTCACCGCGATGCCCGTCGCGCGCGCCGCGACGTACGTCGTCACGCGCCACGATGATCCCGCGGTGATCGCGTGCACGCCACGCGACTGTTCGCTGCGCAGCGCGGTCATCGCCGCGAACGCGAATCCCGGTCCCGACGTGATCCGATTGTCGAAGGGCGAATACGACCTTGCGCTGGCGCCGTTCCACCTGATCCCCGGCGGCGCGTTGCATGTGCAGGACGACCTCGCCGTGCAAGGCCTCGGCGCGCGCAGCACGACGATCCGCCAGCACGCGCGCTATCGCGTGTTCGATGCGTGGTCGACGCGCCTCGACATCGTCGGCGTCGCGCTGCTCGACGGCGAGGTGCCGGAAGCGCAGGCGGCGCACGGCGGCGGCGGCCTTTACGCCGAGAACGCCGACGTGACCCTGACCGACGACGTGCTCGCCAACTGCAGCGCCGGCTACATCGGCGGTGCCGTGCACGTGAGGGGCGGCCACCTCGCGCTCGACGGCACGTCGATCGAACGCAATCGCGCGGCGATCGGCGGCGGCATCGCGATGGACGGCTCCGACCCGCGCCTGGCGCTTCGCAACCACGCGCGCCTGCACGCGAACGAGGCCGACTGGGGTGGCGCGCTCGACGCGCGCGCCGGCGTCGCCGATGCGCACGGCGAGATCGCGCACGGCGCGATCGTCGTGATGGATGCGGGCAGCCTCGTCGACGCCAACCGCGCCACGTACGGCGGCGGCGCGGTCTTCGTCGAGAGCGGCAAGGGCCTCGACGTCTCGCTCGACGAGGACGACGTCGACGCGCCTGGTGCATTCGCGCGCTTCGTCTCGAACGAGTCGTTGCCGGCGGAGGTCGGCGGCAACGGCGGCGCGTTCCTCGGTGAAGGCGCGCTCGTGCTCGCCCGCGTGCGCCTCGAGGCCAACCGAGCGATCCGCGGCGGCGCGTTGAACATGCGCCGGTCGCTGCCGACGCCGTTCTGCCCGACCACCGCGGTATTCGACAGCCTGCTGCTCGGCAACACCGCCGCCGTCGACGGCGGTGCGATCTGGGGCGGGCAAGGGGCCGTGTACGTGGATCGCACCGCGTTCGACGACAACCACGCGACCTACCTCGGCGGCGCGATCTACTATGCATCGGGAGACCTTCACGCCCTGGGTGCCTGCGACGTCGCCGGCGTGTCGCTCGTGAACGCGAGCGTGCATGCGAACGGCGCGAACCACGGCGCCGGCATCGCGATCGGCAACGGTGCGGGCGTGCACGGCTACGCCCGCCTCGACGTGCACTACGCGAGCTTCCTCGCGAACCATTCGACGAGTTTCGACGGCGCCGCCGACGTCTACGTCGAGAACGAGCGCGTCGCGGACGGTCGTGGCGGCTTCGCCCGCAGCGAGAACGGCGCCACCACGCGTGCGTCGGTCTACACCGGCGGCTGCGCCTACGGCACGCCGTCGGCGCTGGCCACGCTCGGCGCGAACGTCGACACGTCCGCGTACACCTGCACCGGCAGCGGCGACCGTGCCGGCGTGGATCCGGCTACGCTCGCTCTCGCCTACGGCTACTACGGCGGCCTGTTCGCGCTGGCGGGGATCGTGTCGCCGGCGAGCGTGCTGATCGACGCGGCCGACGGCGACTGCCCGGCCACCGACGCGCGCGGTGCCGTGCGCGCCGCGACCGTCTGCGACAGCGGCGCGTTCGAATGGAATGCGCCGATCCCGTGAGCCTCAGCGATTGAGCGCCTGCGTGTCGCGGCTGCTGCCGGGATAGTGCGGCAACGCGGGGTCGAGCGCGTCCCAGGCGAGCTTCTCCGCGACCCAGATCTCGCGCGTCGGCGCGAACGCGTCGGCGGCGTCGAGCGTCGCGCTTGCGATGTCGATCGTGCGCGCCTCGCCGTCGTCCTGCCAGGTGAGCGTGCTGCCGCAGCGCCCGCAGAACGTGCGCGTCACGCCGGGCGACGACGCGTAGCGCGTCGGCTCGCCCCGCGTGAAGCGGAACGCAGCGCTGGGAAACACCGCCCACGCGAGCGACGGTGCCCCGGCGGCGAGGCGGCAGCTGCGGCAGTGGCAATGCGTGCGCGCGACCGCGTCCGCTTCGGCGCGGTAGCGGATCGCGCCGCAAAGGCAGCCGCCTTCGTGCGATGGGTTCGTCATGTCGTCTCCTCCCGGATCGAGCCGCGCGCGGTGCGCGACTGAAGATCGAAGATTGAAACACGGAGCACACCGAGCACACGGGGAAAGCAAGAGGAGGGTGGAACCCATGAGCAGGAAAAGCTCTTCCTCCGTGTGCTCCGTGTTTCAGGCTTCCGACTTGGATCCGGTGCCTTCCACGGGAGCGGAGTGCGGCCCGTCCCTGCGATGCAGGCGCACGCCCGCGATCACGAGCGCGATGCCGGCCCATTCGAGCGGCGTCGGCCGCTGCTGCAGCACGAGCGCGCCGATCAAAGCGGCGGACGCGGGCAGCAGCGCGAGCATCAGCGCGAATGTCGCGCGCGGCAGGCGCGCCATCGCGAGCTGGTCGCACACGTAGGGAATCACCGACGAACACACGCCGACGCCGATCGCCGCGAGCAGCAGGCGCGGTTCGGCGAACGCGGGCAGCGCGTCGTGCAGGCCGAACGGCAGCGCGACGACGGCGGCGACGAGCATCGCAGCGCCGAGGCGGTCGATGCCGGACGCGCCGCCGTCGCGCGCGATCGCGTGGCCGAGCACGAGGTAGCCTGCGAACAGCGCGCAGTTGGCGAACGCGAACAGGTAGGCGAGCGGTTCGCCGCCGAAGTGGATGCGCGTGAGCAGCGACACGCCGGCGGCGGCGAGGCCGAGCGCGGCGACGTTGCGCGCGTCGCGCAGCGCGACGAACGCGAGCGTGATCGGCGCGAGGAACTCGATCGCGCCGACCGTCGCCAGCGGCAGGCGCGCGATCGCGAGGTAGAACACCGAGTTCATGAGCGCGAGCACGACACCCATCGCGACGAGCAGGGGCCGTTGCGCCGGGGTCGCCGCGGCGAACGTGCGCCACGGGCGGCGCCACAGCGCGAACGCGAGCGCGGCGACGACGATGCGCAGCCACGCGACGCCGAGCGGCGCGAGCGCGCTGAACAGCAGCACCGCGAACGCGGGGCCGAGGTAGTGGAATACCGCGCTGACGAGGAAATACAGCTCGGCGGGAACGCGCGCGGAACGCGTGGATCGGATCGAACCGGACATGGCCGCCTCCGGGCAGGGAACGGGTGTACATTGTCGAAGCCACGGGCGCCTGCGTGAATGCAGGATCGAAGGCTTGATGCGCGGATTTCCACGTATGCGAAAGAAAACGACCAGGAATTCCTTCGATCGCCCGAGCGAGCTGCTCGACGCGACCAATCTCGCGATCCTGCGCGAGTTGCTCGACGATCCGCGCCTGCCGACGAGCGAGCTCGCGCGTCGCGTCGGCATGTCCGCACCGGCGGTCAGCGAGCGCGTGCAGCGCCTGCACGAAGGCGGCGTCATCCGTGGTACGCGGCTCGAACTCGAGCCCGCGGCACTCGGCCTCGGCATCAGCGCGTTCGTGCGCGTGCGACCGATGCCGGGACAGCTGCAGGCGATCTCGCAGCTCGTGAAGACGATCCCCGAGATCGTCGAGTGCCATCGCGTGACCGGCGAGGACTGCTTCATCATGAAGGTGCTGGTCGGTCGCGTCGAACTGCTCGAAGCCGTGCTCGACGAGCTCCTCGCCTACGGCAACACGACGAGCTCGATCGTGCAGTCGACCCCGGTGCCGCCGCGCGCGCCGCCGTTGCCGGGCTGAGCGTGTTCGCGATGTGACGCTCCCACGGCGGCCGATCGCCCGCGAGCGACCGATGCGCGCTTATGTGGGAGCGACGGAAGTCGCGATGCTCTTCCGGAATTGCGAATGGCATCGCGGCTTGCGCCGCTCCCACGGATGCCGTTCGCGCATGAGCGACAGCGCGAACGGGCGCCGCGCGACCGCGGCGCCGTGACCTGCGGCACATGGACGAATCGACGCACGAGCGCCGATGCTGCGTGTTCCCCCGTCGAGGAATTCCTCATGCCGCCGCGCTTCGTGCTCGTACCGCTGTCGCTCGCCTTGCTCTCGTCCGCCGCCGCCGCCGCCGCGGCCGAGGACGACCTCGCCGTCATCAAGCGCCAGTCGCAGGAATTCTCCGATGCGTCCGCGAGCGGCGACGCGGCCGTGCTCGGCCGCCTGCTCGACGACCACGTCGTGTTCATGAACGAAAGCGGCGAGACCGCGACCAAGCACGACATCGTCGACGGCGCGCAGCCGCCGGCGAAGGGCATGTCGAACACGCTCGTGCAGGAAGGCCTCAGCGTCGAGCTGCACGGCAACGTCGCGGTCACGTCGTTCACCGACGTGTCGACCGTGCAGTTCCACGGCCAGACCCTGCACGCGAAATACCTCTCGACCGAGGTCTGGCTCAAGGAAGCGGACGGCTGGAAGATGATCTCGAGCCAGACGATGGCCGCGCAGGACGATCCGCCCGCGGTCGCGCTGCCCGCGAAGACGCTCGACGAATACGTCGGTCGCTACCAGGCCGGCGATTTCGTCTATCGCATCGAACGCCACGGCGACGAACTCACCGGCACGCCCGACGGCGGCAAGCCGGTCGCGCTCAAGGCCGAGCTGCGCGACGTGCTGTTCACGCCGGGGCAGCCGCGCACGCGCCGCATCTTCCAGCGCGACGCCGCCGGCCGCGTGACCGGGTTCGTGAGTCGCCGCGAAGGCCACGACCTCGTGCTGAAGCGCGCCGGCTGAGCGACGCCGGCTGCGGAAAAAACCGGGGTCGGAGTCATTCCCTGGCGCGCGGGGGATGACGGTCCATGTGAAGGACTCCGACCCCTGTCCCGGGGTTCCCGCTCAGGACGCGGGATCGAAGCCGTCGTCGAAGATGCGATCCGCGTCGTCCGCCTCGTAGGCGCCGACGTCGCAGGTCGCGGTCCCGTTCGCATCGCCGTCCTGCGGGCGCACGCGGCCGCGCTGGTCGAGGTCGCCCACGGTCGCCGAGGCGCAGACCGCATCGTCGCCGGCGTCGATCGCCGCGCTGCCCGCGAGCAGCGCATGCGTCCAGGTCGGTCCGCCGTTGTCGGCGAGCGGCGCGAGCGCGAGCGCGGTCGCGGTGACGGGCGTGCCGCCGATGAGCGCGTCGCCGCCGCAGCTCGCGTCGGTCGCGAAATCGTGCGAGCTCGACGCGCTGTCCATCGGTTTGCTGCACAGCGCCGTCGTGTCGGCCGTGGTCGTGGCGATCACGCTGTTGTTCGCGATGATGAGGCCGGTGCCGGGATTGGCGCCGATCGCGATCGATACGCCGCCGACCGATTGCGAACTGTTGTCGACGACCGTGCTGTTGGTCAGCGTGATGTTGCCGGTCACGCTCATCGCGGCGCCGTCGATGAAGCCGCCCGAGCCGTTGTCGCCGAGCGTGCGGTTGCCGGACACGGTGCTGTTGGTCAGGAACACGTTGCCGCCCGCGGCCAGGCCGCCGGCCTGGCTGCTGTTGCCGCGCGTTTCGTTGCCCGAAATCGTGCTGTTGACGAAGGTGCCGTCGAACCAGCCCCAAAACACGATGATGCCGCCACCGCCGGCGGTGTCGCCTTCGGTCCAGTTGCCGGCGATCGTGCTGTCGGTCACCGCGGCGGAGCCGAAGATCACGATCGCGCCGCCGGCGAGGCTGCCGTAACCCTTGGTCCAGTTGCCGATGATTCGGCTGCGCGTGATCTCGGTCGTCGTCGCCGTGGCGAGGCCGCCGCCGACGCTGTTGGGTCCGACGGTGGAGTTGCCGGTCACGACCGAGTCGATCAGATGGAACGCGGACATGCTGCGCACGCCGCCGCCGTTCTCGCCGTCGCCATTGGTGCGCCCGCCGGTCAGCGTGAGCCCGGACAGCGTCGTTTCGTACGAGGTCGTCTGGTCGCCGCCGATGTCGAAGACGCGCGACTGGCCTTGCGCGTCGATCGTCAGCGCGGCGGCGCCGGGGCCGCTGATCGTGACCAGGTCGCCGATCGTGAGCTGGCCGCCGGTCAACGCGATCGTGCCGGTGACGCCCGGGGCGAACACGATGTCGTCGTGGCCAGCCTCGCCGGAAGCGCACCCCGCGACGGCCACGTTCGTGTTCGCGGCGATCGTCGCGTCGCGCAAGGTGCATTCGCCCGGCACCGAACCGTCGGCGAGGGTAGTCACGGTGATCGTCGCGGCGCCGGCGACCGGCGAGGCGAGGATGGCGGCGAGGGCAAGCGGCAAGGCGCGGCGTGGACGGGGAGGCGTGGGCATGGAGACATCCGTTCGGAGAGGGCCGGGAGATCCGCCGGCGCGCCGGAGCGGCGCCGCCGGCACCGCAGAGGCCGAACCTAGTACCGGAGCATGCGGCCGTCGTTCGGCCTGCATTCGAAACCGTCTGCAAACCGATTCAAATGCACGGATTCGAAAGGATTTCGTGGCTGAGTCGAGTCCCTGGGAGCCGAGTTTGTGGGAGCCATCTGTGGGAGCGATCTGTGGGAGCGGCGGAAGCCGCGATGCTCTTCTCCAAGAACCTGAAAGCATCGCGGCTTCCGCCGCTCCCACAAGATAAGGAGAGAGGCCGCTCCGTCAGCGCCCGGCTGCCGGCTCCGGCGGGTCCTGCAACCCCGGCGGTATGGCGCGCTCCCCCGCGAGCTTGCGCGCCTGCTCCAGCGCCCGCGTCCAGGCCCCCGCTTCGCCGCCGGCATGGAACACCGCGGCCTGCAGCAGCGCGCTGTCGAAATCGCGGTCGGCCCAGACGCCGATGCGCCCGCTGCGCGCCTGCGCATCGGCCGCGCGTGCGTGCGCGAGCAGCCACGGTACGCAGGCGTTCGTCGCGAGCACGATCATGTCCGGCACGCCTTGCGCGTCCGCGGTCTCGACGGCCTGGCGGAACAGGTCGTCGGCTTCCGCGTCGTGGTGGCCGGCGGCAGCCCATTCGGCGCGAGCGACGAGGTCGGGCACGGCCACGCCGGGATCGCCGCGCGGCGCGAGCGAGCCGATGCGCGCCTCGACCGGCTGGCCGAGCGCGATGGAGGCGCGTTGCCGCAGCAGCGCCGCGCGTGCGCGTTCCTCGCCGTCGGCGTCGGCTTCCGGCGGCCACACGTCGAGCGCGCGCGCCGCCGCTGCGCGCGCGTCGCGCGCGTTTCCGCGCAGCGCCGCGAGTTCGGCGCGCGCGAGCATCGTGTAGCGCAGGTATTCCGGCGCGAACGCGGGCTGCATGTCGGTCGGGTAGGGCGCGAGCACGCGTTCGGCGTCGCCGAGGCGGCCGTTGCCGATCAAGGCGAGTGCGTAGTAACCCTCGCTCGCCGCGCGCAGGCCGGGGTTCTCGAGCCGCTCGCGCAGCGCCCACAGCCGCTCGCCGGTGGCGAGCGCGTCGGGCCATTGCAGCAGGCGCATCTGCGATTGCAGCACCGCGCTCAGGTTGTAGCGCAGCGCGTCGATCGAACCGAATGCGTCGTTGATGTCGGTCGCGGCGCGAAAGTAGGGCAGCGCCGCGTCGATGCGCAGGCGCGCGCGTTCGAGGTGGCCGAGGTAGTTGTTCATCTCGCCGAGCGTCTTGCGATCGCCGGCGATCTGCAGTTGCGCGCGCGCCTGGCCGAGGTCGAGCGCGGCCTCGTCGAGCTGGTGCAGCATCACGCGAGCCGCGCCGCGTTCGGCCAATGCCATGCCGAGGTCGCCCGGTGCATGCTGGTCCTGCAGCAGCTGCACCGAGGCGTCGAACGACGGCAGCGCCGCGGCCCAGCCGCGATCCTTGCCGATCGCGATCCACCCGCGCATGCGCAGCGCCCGCGCGCGCAGGCGCGGCATCGCCGCGACGGCCGGGTCGGCGAGCACGCGATCGTTGATCGCCTCGGCGCGATCGAGCTGCCCCGCGTGGAACTCGACGCGCACGAGTTCGTAGCGCAGTTCCGGCGTCTCGCGCATCGCTGCGGGCGCGCTTTCGATCGTCGTGCGCGCGGCGTCGAGCTGGTTCGCGAGCAGGGCCGCACGCGCGCGTTGCAGGCGTTCCTCGAGCGGCGCGTCGGCGTCGGCGTCGTCGCTCGACGGGCGACCGAGCGACGCGAGCAGCAGGTCGGACGCACGCCGCGCCGAGTCGACCAGTTCGTGCCGCCCGGATTCGACCCGGCGGCGCGCGTCGTCGGTCGCATCGGCCGTGAGTTCGACGGTCCAGCCGTCCTTCGCGTGGGTGGCGACGCCGCGCACGAGCAGGTTGGCGCCGAGCGTGCGGCGCAACGCGGCTTCGCGTTCCGCCGCGGGCAGTCCGGCGGTCGCATGCACGGCAGCGACGACGCCGTCGCTCGGCGGCACCGGCAGGCCGGCACGGCGCAGGCGCGCGGCGACCATGTCCATGAGGCCGAGGCGCGCCCAGGTCGAGTCGACGTCCTCGGCCGCGTCGATGTCGAACGGCAACACGACGAGGGCTTCGCCCGTCGCGGTCTGCAACGGACGCGGGCCGAACCATCGCCAGCCGGCGGCGAGCAGCGCGGCGAGGACCAGCAGGGCCAGCGCGAGCGCACCGGTGCGCGCGTATGCAGGCCGGGTTCGGCGGGACGGCGCGGCGGAGGAAACGGGGGCGGAGTCATTTTTCCGGACCTCCGCAGTCGAAGCGGGCGGTTCGGAAAAATGCCCCTGGCCCCGTTTCGGTTCGCCGTCGATCACGTCCGTCGGCATCACCCAGCGATAGCCGAACCCTGCGATCGTGCGCACGCTGTGCTGCAGCTGGCTGTCGTCGCCGACCGCGCGGCGCACCTGCATGATCAGCTGGCTCAGCTGCGCGTTGGCGACGTCGACGCGGCCCCACAGCGCGGAGATCAGTTCGTCGTGGCCGACCGCGCGCTCGCGGTGCTCGACCAGGTAGGCGAGGCCGTCGAACACGCGCCGCGGCAACGACAGCAGCCGCCCGCCGCGCCGCAGCTCGCGTGCGGCCGGGTCGATGCGGTACTCGCCGAAGCGGTAAGCGCGGGGTGTGGGGGCTGGCACGGGGCGCGGACTGCCGGGGTGCAAAGGTCGGAATCCTAGCCGCTGGTCACCAAAGGTAGGAGCCCACCCCGTGGGCGACCGCGGATTCTCGAGTCGCCGGGAGGTGCGGTCGCGCACAAGGTGCGCTCCTACGAGGAATGCCGCGTGCTGTTGTGGGAGCGACGGAAGTCGCAATGCTCTTCCACGGTGTCTGGCGCTCCAGGCGGGAAAAGCATCGCGGCTTCCGCCGCTCCCACCGAGGCAGGCGGTGGGGCTTCGCGGCCCCACCTGCAATCCCCGCGCATCGCGACTACCATGCCTGCACCGGCGCGCCGTCGCCGTGCGAAGAGCCCGCGCCTTGCCCGAGCTGCCCGACATCACCGTCTACGTCGAACGCGTACGCGACGTGTTGCAGGGCGAGGTGCTGCGCAGCGTACGCATGCTCAACGCATTTGTGTTGCGCACCGCGGTGCCGCCGGTCACGGCGCTCGAAGGGCGCACCGTCGTCGACGCGCGCAACCTCGGCAAGCGCGTCGTGCTCGAGTTCGACGGCGGCCTGTTCCTCGTCATCCACCTCATGATCGCGGGGCGCCTGCGCTGGCTCGCGGCACAGGCGAAGACGCCGGGGCGCATCGCGCTCGCCGCGTTCGTGTTCGACCACGGCCAGCTCGTGCTCACCGAAGCAGGCACGAAGCGGCGCGCGTCGATCCACGTCGTCGAGGGCGCCGCCGCACTCGCCGCGCTCGACCCCGGCGGCATCGACGTGTTCGTCGCCGACCTCGCCGCATTCCGCGAACGCCTCGTGCGCGAGAACCACACGCTCAAGCGCGCGCTCACCGACCCGCGCGCGTTCAGCGGCATCGGCAACGCCTACAGCGACGAGATCCTGCATCGCGCGCAGCTGTCGCCGTTCGCGCTCACGCAGTCGCTCGACGACGCGACGATCGAGCGCCTGCACCTCGCCACGCGCACCGTGCTCGACGAGTGGACCACGCGCCTGCGCACGGAGGCCGGCGCGTGGCCGGAGAAGGTCACCGCGTTCCATCCCGAGATGGCCGTGCACGGCCGCTACGGCCAGCCGTGCCCGACCTGCGGCTCGCCCGTGCAGCGCATCGTCTACGCCGACAACGAGGCGAACTACTGCGCGCGCTGCCAGACCGGCGGCCGCCTGCTCGCCGACCGCGCGTTCAGCCGCTTGCTCAAGGACAGCTGGCCGAAACACATCGATGACCTCGCGTAGGGTGCGCCCTGGCGCACCGGGAAAAGGGGACGGAGTCATTTTTCCTAGCGTTGGCGCGTGAATTGGACGGATCGAAAAAATGACTCCGTCCCCTTTTCCCAGCCCCGCGCGCATGCCTCCGCACGCCCCCGCACGGCCCGCCCCGGGCGCCCGCACCACCGGCGGCGTTACAATCGCATCCTCTTTTCCCCGAACCGACCGCGCCGATGAGCACGACCGCCCGGACTCTTCCCCTCCACGACGCCTCGGCCGAGCAGGCACCGCTGCGGTTCGTCACCGCAGCCAGCCTGTTCGACGGCCACGACGCCGCGATCAACATCATGCGCCGGCTGATCCAGGCGCAGGGTGCGGAGGTCGTCCACCTCGGCCACAACCGGTCGGTCGAGGACGTCGTGCGCGCCGCGCTGCAGGAGGACGCCGACGCGATCGCGCTGTCGAGCTACCAGGGCGGCCACGTCGAGTACTTCAAGTACATGGTCGACATGCTGAAGGAGCGCGGCGCCAGCCACATCCGCGTGTTCGGCGGCGGCGGCGGCACGATCACGCCGGAGGAAATCCGCGAGCTGCAGGCCTACGGCGTCGAGCGCATCTACCATCCGAACGACGGCATGCACATGGGTCTCGTCGCGATGATCGAAGACGTGATCAAGCGCACGCGCGACGCACAGGCCGCGCGCGTCGCGGCCGAAGGCAACGACGCGGTGCCGCCCGCGCAGGTGTCGATCGACGACGAGATCGCGGTCGGCCACGCGCTCACCGCGATCGAGGAAGGCCGCCACGACGAGCTCGTGCTCGACCGCCTGCGCAAGGAATGGCAGCTCGCCGGCGGCCGCACGCCGGTCATCGGCATCACCGGCACCGGCGGCGCGGGCAAGTCGTCGGTCGTCGACGAGCTAATGCTGCGCTTCCTGCAGGCCTTCGGGCAGATGCGCATCGCCGTGCTCGCGGTCGACCCGACGCGCCGCCGCTCCGGCGGCGCGCTCCTCGGCGACCGCATCCGCATGAACTCGCTGCGCAGCCATCGCGTGTTCATGCGCTCGATGGCGACGCGTCGCCAGCACGTCGCGACCAGCGCGATGCTCAAGGACTGCATCGCGTTCCTCAAGGGGCAGGGCTACGACCTCGTCATCGTCGAAACCGCCGGCATCGGCCAGAGCGATTCGGAGATCGTCGACCTCGTCGACTTCCCGATGTACGTGATGACTAGCGACTACGGCGCCGCGAGCCAGCTCGAGAAGATCGACATGCTCGACTTCGCCGAACTCGTCGTGCTCAACAAGTTCGACAAGCGCGGCGCCGAAGACGCGCTACGCGACGTGCGCAAGCAGTGGAAGCGCAACCGCGTCGCGTTCCAGCTCAAGGACGACGACATCCCGGTCTACCCGACCATCGCGAGCCAGTTCAACGATCCGGGCGTGACCTGGATGTTCACGAACCTGTGCCGCCTGCTGCGCACCAAGCTCCATCTCGGCACGGCTTCTGTGGGAGCGGCGGAAGCCGCGATGCTCTCTTCCCCGGATCAGAAAAGCATCGCGGCTTCCGCCGCTCCCACAGGAAGCAAGAGCGACGCCACCAGCCGCATCGACTGGACCCCGCACTTCGACACCTCGCTGAAGGAGCCGCGTGCGACCGTCCTCATCCCCGGCAGCCGCGTGCGCTACCTCGCCGAGATCGCCGAGCAGGGTCGCGGCATCAACGGCACGATCGAGAAGCAGTCCGACGTCGCCGACCGTGCGCAGTCGTACTGGCAGGCGCTGCGCGACCTGGAGGACCCGAAGCTGCCGAAGGCGCTCGACCTCTACGACGCCGACGATCTCTACGTCCCGCGCGATTCGTCCTCGGCCGATTTCCCCGCGTGCGGCGAGCGCCGCACCAGCAACGGCGACCGCCGCAAGCAGAAGTTCAACTGGGAGCTGCGCCGCGAGGAAGAGGAACAGCGCGCGCACGCGGCTTCGAGCCAGCCGACCACGTCCGCGCCGACCGTCGACCGCTCGCTCGTCACCCTGCGCCAGCGCTACAACGACGCGGTGCAGTCGCTCTCGTCCGACGCGCAGAAGCTGCTGCGCGAATGGCCGCAGCGCCTGAAGTCGATCGTCGACGAGATCACCGAATACGAAGTGCGCGGCAAGACCATCCGCGTCGAGAACTACCGCGAATCGCTCTCGCACCAGAAGATCCCCAAGATCGCCGCGCCCACCTACAAGAGCTGGGGCGAGCTGCTCACGTTCTTGCAGAAGGAAAACCTGCCCGGCTACTACCCGTACACGGGCGGCGTGTATCCGTACCGCCGCAGCGGCGAGGATCCGATCCGCATGTTCGCGGGCGAGGGCACGCCCGAGCGCACCAACCGCCGCTTCCATTACCTGAGCCAGGGCCTGCCCGCCGCGCGCCTGTCGACCGCGTTCGACAGCGTCACGCTGTACGGCGAAGACCCCGCGCCGCGCCCGGACATCTACGGCAAGATCGGCAACTCCGGCGTCAACGTGCCGACGCTCGACGACATGAAGAAGCTGTATTCCGGCTTCGACCTCTGCGCGCCGACCACGTCCGTCTCGATGACGATCAACGGCCCCGCGCCGATCATCCTCGCGATGTTCATGAACACCGCGATCGACCAGCAGGTCGAGAAGCACCTCAAGGAAGATCCCGCGCGCTGGGCCGCGGCCGAGAAGGTGATCGCCAAGTTGTTCGAAGGCCGCGATCGTCCGCGCTACCACGGCGACCTGCCGCCGACCAACAACGGCCTCGGCCTCGGCCTGCTCGGCGTCACCGGCGACCAGGTCGTCGATGCGCAAACCTACGCGCGCATCAAGGCCTACACGCTATCGACCGTGCGCGGCACCGTGCAGGCGGACATCCTGAAGGAAGACCAGGCGCAGAACACCTGCATCTTCTCGACCGAATTCGCGCTGCGCATGATGGGCGACATCCAGCAGTACTTCGTCGACCAGAAGGTGCGCAACTTCTATTCGGTGTCGATTTCCGGCTACCACATCGCCGAAGCCGGCGCGAACCCGATCTCGCAGCTCGCGTTCACGCTGTCGAACGGCTTCACGATCGTCGAGTACTACCTCGCGCGCGGCATGAAGATCGACGACTTCGCGCCGAACCTGTCGTTCTTCTTCTCCAACGGCATGGACCCGGAATACACCGTCATCGGCCGCGTCGCCCGCCGCATCTGGGCGCGCGCGATGCGCGAGCGCTACGGCGCCAACGAGCGCAGCCAGATGATGAAGTACCACATCCAGACCAGCGGCCGTTCCCTGCACGCGCAGGAGATCCAGTTCAACGACATCCGCACCACCTTGCAGGCGTTGTACGCGTTGTTCGACAACTGCAACTCGCTGCACACCAACGCCTACGACGAAGCGATCACCACGCCGACCGAAGAAAGCGTGCGCCGCGCGGTCGCGATCCAGATGATCATCAACAAGGAACTCGGCCTCAACTTCTGCGAGAACCCCTGGCAGGGCAGCTTCATCGTCGACAAGCTCACCGACCTCGTCGAGGAAGCCGTCTACAAGGAATTCGAAGCGATCAGCGAGCGCGGCGGCGTTCTCGGCGCGATGGACACGATGTACCAGCGCGGCAAGATCCAGGAAGAAAGCCTCTACTACGAACACAAGAAGCACGACGGCAGCCTGCCGCTCGTCGGCGTCAACACCTTCCTGCCGAAGGAACACGCGGGCGACATCGTCACCGAGATCGAACTGATCCGCAGCACGGAAGAAGAGAAGGGCCAGCAGATCGCCAACGTGCGCGCCTACCAGCAGAACCGCAACGCGCTCGCGCCGAGCGGCGAGACCTCGCACGCCCACACCGCCGGCAGCGACGAGGAAGCCGACGTCGTCCACGACGGCCACGGCCTCGCCTACCTGCAGGACACCGCCCGCAACCGCAAGAACGTGTTCGCGGCGCTGATCGAGGCGGTGAGAACGCACAGCCTGGGCCAGATCAGCCACGCGCTGTACGACGTCGGCGGCGAATATCGCCGCAACATGTAACAAGGCCTCCCAATCCCTCAACCCGCTAGATCCCCTCTCCCGCTCGCGGGAGAGGGCTAGGGTGAGGGAACTCTAGCCTCACCGCCCCAACGCTCTTCCCCGAGCACCCAGATCCCCTCGTGTAGGAAATTTCCTACAACCGGCAGGGTTGATCGCAGACTCCCATTGTTGCTTACTCCACCTATCGACGCCACAGGGGGCGAAGATGGGGAAGGAAGGGGCGCCGCGGCCCATGGCCGCCGCTGCAGTACCGTCGTGCGTCCTGCAGATGCAGGCCGTCGCATGCCGCTGAAACCCAACCGCACGCGCTGGAACGATGCGTTGTCGCGCGTCGATGCCACGCGCTTCGAAGCGCTCATCGCCGATCACTACCGCGCCGAAGGCTGGTCCGTCGACCGCGTCGGCGCCGAAGCGACCGGGCGAAAGTACGACGGCGGCATCGATCTGAAGCTTCGTCGCGGCGACGCGTACGTGGTCGTGCAATGCAAGCGTTGGACCGCGAAACAGGTCCCGCACAACGACGTGCACGAGTTGATCGGCGTGATGCTCACCGAGCACGCGACCGGCGCCGTCCTCGTGACCTGCGGTGAATTCACCCACGCCGCCCTCGTCGCCGCGAGCCGACAGCCGAGCGTGCAACTCGTCGATGGCGAAATGGTGCGCCGATGGATCGACCTCGCTGCGCTCGAAGCGGAAGCGGCTCGAGAACCATCGGGCGGCTCCGCCGGGACAGATGATTGGACGCACGTCTTCACGCAACGAGGCACCGATCGGGCTTCGGCGCCACGTTCGCCCACGGGCCAAGGTGCGTCCGTCGGCGCTATAGCCGCCGCGGTGGCACTGATTGCGTTTCTTGCCTTCGTAGTCCTTCCGCTGCGATCCGTCACGACGAGCCCGACCACGCGCGCGCCTGCGCGGACGCGGGAAGGGTCGCTCGCGCCGGCGCCTTACCCAACAATCCCCAACACCGCACCCGCGACGCCCACGCATACCCCAGAACGATCCGGCCGCCTGCGCGCGGTCTCCGAACCCATGGAGCGCGCAACAACGACGTATCTGCGCGAAGCGGGCATCCCCGACACGCGACGCCCCATCGACCACGAAGCCGCGCGCATGGCGGCGAAGAACGTCTCGGGCGTACGCAGCGCGCTCTGGCTCGACCACGACAACTTCGTCGTGATGGTCGACGGTGCCGACCACCGCTCGATGGCGATGATCGACGACGTCTGCCTCGCGCTCGAACCCCTCGGCGACACACTTGCCGTCGTCGTCAACGTCCAGGACATCACCGCCCAACACGCCGACGGCGCGACGACGCTGTCGCGCAATTGCCAGTTGGCGGAGGGGCAGAGGGCGTTATTTCAGCGGAAGCGGCAGGTGGATGTGGTGGCGCCGGAGGTGAGGGCGTTATTCAAGGGGCAGCAGTCCGAGTAATCAGTGCAGCGAGGGCAACTGGCGTGCGAAAAAAATCATTCAAGTTCGCAATTTCTCTCAGCGTGCTGAACCATCTGGGGAGAAATCTGTATCGAAATTTCATTACGGTTCTCGGCGAAGCGATCTCCAACTCATGGGACGCCGACGCCAAGAATGTTTGGATTTCCATCGATAGGGAAAGCCGAACCTTCAGCATCAAGGACGATGGGGTCGGTATGGATGAGGACGATTTCCAAAACAGATTTCTTAAAATTGGCTATTCGAAGCGTGCCAAAGGCAGAATCGCGACCCCAAGAAACCGACCATTCATTGGAGCGAAAGGGATCGGTAAGCTAGCGCTACTTTCTTGTGCTCGCAGGATATCGATATTTACAAAGAAGCGCGGAGGGGACTACGTCGGCGGCGTGATTGATAATGCTGGCCTTGATGAGGCTATCACTAGTGATCTCACTCCGGAAAAGTACCCTCTAGAGCCGTTCGATCCGACCCTTGTTGCCGAACTTAGCAACAAGCATAAGCACGGTACAATTATTGTTTTCGAGGATGCAAAAGAGCAGATCAGAAACTCAGTTGCGCACATTAAAAAAATGCTGGCGATGAGCTTTCGTTTCAGTCTAATAGATGAAAGTTTCACTATTCACGTCAACGGCGATAAGGTTACTGTCAATGACCTGAAGGATCTGCTGGACGCTACGGAATTTGTATGGTGCATCAATGGCTACGAAGACGAATTTGTATCTGGATTCGGGAATCTTCGGCATAAGGCTTTTGCGATGACGGCTGCATTGGATGTTCGCGGCTTCATTTCGTCAGTCCAGAAACCTAGAAACTTGAAAATTGTAGGTACAGACGAGCGAGCTACCGTAGACTTGTTCGTCAATGGCCGTTTGCGCGAAAGGAACATCCTCAGGCACATACCAACCCAGCGGATTGTCGAGAGCTATTTGTACGGTCAAGTTCATTTCGACGTGATGGATGGTCTTGGCAAGGATCCATTCACCAGCAGCCGCGAAGGCATCGTAGATGACGATGTGGATTTCAAAGAACTGCTTGCATATCTGAAAGGTGAGGCGTTCCCGCGCATCTTTGATATGTGGGATAAGTATCGCCTGAAGCGTGGCGAAGAGGGCGATGAGGATAATCCCAGGAAATCAAAGAAGGAAAGGAAGGCTCTGGATTTGTACGCGGCCTCGCGTGAGGACTATGAGTCCGATTCCGAGAGCGAAGAATCCGATCAGGTAGCAGCTTGGCTTGATAAGCTGCGGGACGACGCCGAGTTCAACCTCTCGTCGTATGCCGATTGCTTTCTTTCTGAGAATCTAGTGCGTAGGTTCATAAAGGAAAAAAATATCCAACTAAAGGAAGGCGTCAAATCTGAGGCAGCCAAATGGCGACAGCGGGAGGCCGACAAGAAGGGGAAGGCCAATCTCAGTTTCTCCATTCGTCAGGGTGAAGACGATCTTGGCTATCTTGGAATGGATGAGCTGGCGTTAACCGTGGAAGGGAAGAAGGACCGAGGTGGAAAGCAGTCTTTGTGTGACGACGCGATTGCCTACGCACCCGTTCGGAACGTCGTTGGGCATACGGGGCTGCTGACAAAGAATGGGAAAGCGCACCTCAGGTTAAAGTACGAGAATATTAAAGGTAGGATTAGAAGCTTGCTGGGTATCTGATCCAGCATTGAGATGGTATGGTTTGATGGACAAGCTGACCGTTGAGCGAAGGAGCGCCCTGATGCGCTCCGTGCGTCAAAAAGGATCGAAGCCTGAAATTGTTGTCAGAATACTGTTTCATTCGCTTGGCGCGCGTTTTCGCTTACACAGTATCGACCTGCCTGGTCGCCCCGATATCGTTTTGGCGCGCCATCGGCTTGTGGTATTTGTTCATGGTTGCTTTTGGCATCGACACACTGGCTGTTCTAGAGCGTCCACGCCCAGGTCAAACGTAGAGTTTTGGGCGCAGAAGTTCTCGGAAAATGACGAACGTGATAACTAACGGGGCCAGAGTGCCTTATCGCCGGCTGTCTCAGGCCCCGTTGCGTGTAGACCAGTGGGCCGTCAATGATGCGCGCCACGTCGCTGGAAAGAGATATGTCCGACCAAGTGCTGCTGCTGATCCCCTCGGACCCAACGTATCGACCCACAGTCGACGACGCCAATCGCGCTCGCGACCTGCTTCAGTCATTCCTGCCGAAGGCAGATGAGGTGACCGTCGCGTTCAAGGACGGCGTCGAATTCTTCGATCCTGGCGAGAACTGGTCCGGCGTTGCGTGCGCGGCTTGTGGTGCCGATGCCGAGCCCTGGTGGTTCGACGCGATGGATGCAGCGTCGCAGGCGCAGTTCAATGACCTGATTGTTACTGCGCCATGCTGCGGTGTCCGCGTCTCGCTCAACGACTTGCGCTATGCCTGGCCCGCGGCGTTCGGTTGCTTCGCGCTCGAGGCCGTCAATCCATCGGAAAACGAATTGACGGCGGAACAGATGGGCGAGCTGCAGAAGGTGATTGGGCATTCCCTTCGCGCGGTATGGGCTCGCGTGTAGCCCGAGGTGGTCCGGGGCATCGTAGCGATGTTGGCCGCGGCGCATCACCCTGAACGAAAAAGGGGACGGAGGAAATTATCCGGGGAAATGACTTGCTAGATTCCAGCGAATCGCGTGGCGTAAATCGTTTCGATTCGTTCGATGAATGCATCGTAGTGGAATGGGCTGCCAGCTGGAGGGGAGAGCGCATCACTAACGAGCCGAATCGGCCTGCCATCATTGAAGCACTCGATCATCCCTATCCCGAATGAATCGAAGCCATGCCCGCCAATGCTTGCTCGGCGCGGAAGTTGTTCGACTTTTTGGACCGTTTTCAGCGCTTCGTCGGGCTGTTTTAGTTTGGTCACGTCGGTTTTACGCTCACCGATCTTCCAGTGATTTCTCAATGGAGACACGAAGCTGGACGCGGTGTTGATGAGAGCAAACCCGCCCGCGATGGCTGCTTCCGTATCGCCGTGAATGGCTTGATGTGAGCTATTCAGTTCGTCGTAAAGCCTTGGGCGCGCCTTGCCGAATTCCGTCATGGCCGCTTTTGCTTCCAGCGCAAGCAGAGCCGATCGCACGCCTGTGTGGGGTATGGCCGGAAGCTGTCGGAGAAGCTTTTCTTCTTCTTGCGACAGCTCGATCTCGTAGGCATCAACCATGTCGGCGAAGCTCGCCACCGCTTTCCCGCTGACTGGGGTACCGCGCTGGCATATGACGAGGTCGAGGTCCTTCCTCCGCTTATTCGTGAAGTCGACCATCGTGTGGTTGATGCCGAAGCTCGTCTTCTCGTCGCGAATGTGCCGGCGGATGAGGTTGTCGCGGAGAAGCAGGTCGAAGGCGATGCCCCAGCAAAGAATCTTGGAGTGCCGATCCGATCGGGGGTGGTACTGCCACTTGTTCCCGTATGCATAGCCCTTTCCGGCGCCCGAGTTGGGGGTGCTCAGCGATCTAACGAGGATCTGCAGTCCGAATGACATAGGCACATTAAGCATGTAGTTGGGAGTGATTCTGCCTGAAACTAACGACAAAACAAGGGGTTAGGCATGGGAGGCCCGCTCTGATTGTTGATTGCACCAGAGTGGTGTATTGTGGTGCAGCCACTCCGGAGCGGGACATCATGGCCTCGGACAGATCTATCGCCAAACCTAGGATCGGCAGCGAATCGACCCGGGCGTCGGTGAGCTTCCCCGCAGAAGTCTATGCCGAGTTGGAGCGCATCGCTGCGGCCAAGAAGGTATCGCTAGCGTGGGTCGTGCGCGAAGCGGCCGAGCGCTATGTGGTCGAGCAGTGGCCGCTTTTGGCGAAGCCGCGAGGTGAAGAATGAACCGCTCGATCGACGCAGGTGCATTGCGACCGTACGGGCAACTTGATCTTGATTTGAGAAGGCAGTCGGCTGCGCGTGGTCGCATGCGAGCGCCGGAGGGTATCCGGCATCGCGTCGTCGGCTTGTTCGCCGGGATAGGCGGAGTCGAGCGGGGCTTGAGTCGCGCGGGCCATGAAACGCTGCTGTTCTGTGAGAACGATCTGGCGGCGATGGCCGTTCTCGGCGATCGATTTCCGGATGTGCAGCTTCACGACGACGTCCGGACGCTTCGTTCGCTCCCGAAGAAGACCTCGCTCGTCGTGGCAGGGTTTCCATGCCAAGACTTGTCACAGGCTGGTGCCACGCGCGGTATTGCAGGGGCGCGATCCGGTTTAGTCGGGGAAGTGTTCCGCCTGATCGAGGCGAATCGGACGCCGTGGGTGCTCCTCGAAAATGTACCCTTCATGCTTCAGCTCGGGCGCGGCGAAGCGATGAACGTCATCACAGAGCGTCTCGAAGAGCTGGGCTACAAGTGGGCGTATCGCGTCGTCGATTCGCGTGCGTTCGGTTTGCCGCAAAGACGCCGGCGTGTCTACTTGTTGGCGAGCCTGGAGGGCGATCCGCGTCATATTCTCTTCGCGGACGACGCAGGTGCTCCGCCAGAACCCGTGCTCAATGGTCATCCTGTGGCTTGCGGCTTTTATTGGACCGAAGGACTGCGCGGCCTCGGTTGGGCCGTCGATGCGATCCCCACGCTGAAGGGCGGTTCGACCATCGGCATTCCGTCGCCGCCGGCGATCTGGCTGCCCGACGGCCGACTCGTTACCCCCGATATTCGCGATGGCGAGCGCTTCCAGGGGTTTCCTGCGGGCTGGACCAAGGCGGCCGAATCCGTTGCGAAGAAGGGTTCCCGCTGGAAACTCGTCGGCAACGCAGTGAGCGTGCCTGCGGCGGCGTGGATCGGTCGACGCATGCGCAAACCGGGCAAGCTTCTCGACTTCGACGTGGCTCCGATGCGAGGTCATCGCTATTGGCCCAGCGCCGCTTGGAACGTGGGTGACGGCCGCCTCACGGTGGCGGCGTCGGAATGGCCCCTACGGAAGGCCTCGCGCCGTCTCGACGAATTTCTTTCGTACAAGACGACGCTGTTGTCGCCGAAGGCAACCAGCGGTTTTTTGAGTCGTACGCGTGTCGCGAAGTTGAACTTTCCACCGGGTTTCATCAAAGCTGTGGAAAAGCACCTCGAATCGATATCCGCTCTGTAGCAAGTCGAATGCACCGGGCGGCTATGGTCGAACAAGCGTTCAAGGGCGGACAGATGATCGGTCGCCGTCGCTTGTTCACGACAGCGGATCGATCGAGTCATATGGCGCGTGTGAGACGTACGGACACAGCGCCCGAGCGCGTAGTGCGGCGATTGGTCTCCTCTTTGGGGCTTCGCTATTCTCTCGACAATACCGATCTGCCGGGATCTCCGGACCTGGCCAATCGTCGCCGGCGGTTCGCGGTCTTTGTGCATGGTTGTTTCTGGCACCGCCATGTCGGGTGCAACAGAACCACGACGCCGAAGACGAATCGCTCGTTTTGGGAAGCCAAGTTCGATGCGAACGTGAAGCGTGATCATCGTGTAATACGCCAGCTGCGTGCGCTTGGTTTTCGGGTGTTCGTGATTTGGGAATGCGACACGATGCGCGAGGCTTCAGTAGCCAGGCTAACGAAACGTCTCTCGGCGTTGCTGGGTTAGTGCGCAGCGATTTGCTTTGGTGGTGCCATCTGAACCGCAGCCGTCGCGCGGGTTGTAAATCCACGGTTTCTCCTTGAACTGTGCACCGTCGCATGCGTCCAATAGCGGCAATCCGGCGCGTGCCGCCGGACTGCTGCCGACGCAGGAGTCGATCGTGAACCTCCCCGCTGTTCCGGGCCGCTGGGCCCTCTCTTCAACCGTGCTATGCCTGAGCGCGAGCTTCGCTTGCGCGCAATCAGCGACACCGGCGCAGGATTCCATCCAGGGCAGGGAGGCCGCCGCACCGTTGCAGTTGGAGATGCCCGCGCAGCCCGTGACGGCGACATCGCCGGAAGAGACGTCGGACAACGCAGTCGTCGATGCGCAGGACAGCGCGGCCAGCGAGCGCAAGCGCGGGCCGGAGGTGCATGGCAGTGTCACGGCCGGCATCGGCTATTCGAGCGGCTACGGCACGACGACGTTCGAGGCGGCGGATTTCGATATCAGCGGGCAGACGGATGGCGGGCGCGATGTCGGCGTGCGCATCCATCTTCAGCAAAGCAAGGGACCGGGGTACGGGCCGTACGGCGGGTATTACCCGGTACGCTGAGGGTCCGGCGCGGCGACGCCGAGCGAGCTCGCGAAGAACTCGGAAGGTCGAGATCCGATCTTCGGGTGTCAGGCGCAGCGCTCGGTGCTTCAGGAAAATCGCTCGATGGGTCGAGCGCGGAACCTGGAATATCACGCGTGGCGCTCGATCCTTCGAGCGCCACGCTCGGCTGGCCGAGAACATCGCTTCGACGATCGAGCGCATCGCTCGGATCGTCGAGTGCAACGGCTGGCGCATCGAGCGGAACGCTCGGCGCGTCGAGCCATGCGCTCGACGTTCGGAGCAGAACACCTGGCGGTCCGAGCGCGGAGCGTGGCGCTCGCGGTGTAAGGGGTCAGCGCGCGAGCGCTCGGGACGAAGGGCGGGGTGGGCGCGGTGGCCGTCGCGGCTCGCGCGTGCAGGCGGGCTGCATCGAAGGCGAACGATCGGCGGGCCGCGTTCGACAGGCAACAAAAAAGCCGCATCGCTGCGGCTTCGTTGCTCCCATCAGGAAGGGAAGGGCGGGGTGGTCAGGCCGCCTTCGCCTCCGTCACGCGCGGCTTGCGCGCGAAGCGCTCGCCGACGGTTTCGCGCAGGCCTTCCAGGCCCTGGTTCTTGCCGGACACCTTGAGGAGCGCATAGCCCTGCAGCGCGGTGCGCATGACGACCGCACCCGCGGCCATGTCCGTGTCGACGACGCGTTCGCCGAGCCGCTGCAGCCGCTGCATGCGCGGGCGCAGCTGGTCCATCGCACCCAGCAACTGCTGGGATGTGGCCAGCGGCACGCTGGCGGGCACGAGCTGCGGGTTTTGCGCGAGCAGGGACATCGTCTGCCGGCAGAACGTCTCGGACTTGCTGCCCATCTTCATGAGCGCGCGGCGCTCGTCGTTGGTGAGGCCGATGAGCCCGGCGAATTGGGTCTCCAGCTCGGACAGGGCCGCATCGATCGCGGTGAGCTGGGCATCGGTGAAGGACAGCGAAACAGTGGCTTGCGTCATACAGGACTTCTCCTCGTGGAGTGGACTTCGCCCGGCGCCCCTATGGCGGTCGGGCCGTGCCTCGCGGCACGAGGGGTATGAGAACCGATGCGGGTCGCACAGGCTGAGACGCTGCGCGACGGAGCGCGATTGTTGTAGCCCACCCTGTGGGCGACCGGTGTAGCGACAAGGTTCGATGGCGCGGTCGCGCACAGGGTGCGCTCCTACGAAAACCGTGCCGCGCCTCGGGATCGCGGGCGGCGGCGTTCCGATTTATCCTTGTCCATTATGCAATCAACGGATATTCCCACCATGGAAGGGCGGCCGGCACCGCCGCTCAGCTTCGCGGCGATCGAGGCGCGCATCAAGGCGATGCCGGAAGGGCCGCTATTGGCGTTCGAGACGCCGGGCTGGGTCACGTTCCTGTATGCGATGGGTGCGGGTGCGGCGGTGGTCGCCGTGCTGCCGTCCCTGTTCGTGCTGATATGGGCACCGCAGCCTTGGATGGCCGCAATGGCGCGTGGCGGGGTCATCGCCATGGGTTGCGCGTTGGCACTCCCGTTCCTGCGATCGCTGCGGATCATGCTGCTGGCGTTCCGCCATTTCAGGTCATCCGCGATCGAACAGATGGATCATGATCGTGCCGTGATGGCGGAGCTCTCGCGCTGGCTGGCGACGTACCCGCAGGCCGCCATCGCCGATCACCTGCGCTTCGCGCAGTACATGCAGGCGACGCTGCAGGCGAAGCTCGGCTTCCTGGGCGGTGGCGCGGACAAGCTCGGCATCCTGCCGGCGGCGATCGCTGCCTTCATCGCCTTGCGCAACTGGAACGACGTGCAAGCGACGCCGCTCTGGCTGGTGATCGTGGGCTTGTTCCTGTGCGTGCTGTGGGGCATCGGCGTGATCGCATCCGCTTTGCGCCTGCGGGTGCAGACGTTCGAAGCCGTGCTCGGCAACGCGATGAAGCTCAAGGACGGCGAGCAGGCTCGTTAAGCCCCTCTCCCGCTTGCGGTAGAGGGCTGGGGTGAGGGGGTTCGGAGCGAGGTGCTGGCGTCGTTCGCGGGAGAGGCGAAATCGTTCGACGCCGCTGGTAGTGCCCCCTCTCCCGCTTGCGGGAGAGGGTTGGGGTGAGGGGTTCGGAGCGAGGCGCTGGCGTCGTTCGCGAGCAATGCCGCGCTCCGATTTTCCCTCAACCGCCGCGCTGCGCGCGTCGGCCTCTCCCGCGAGCGGGAGAGGCGATGGCGGGGGCCGGCGCCGTCAGGCGGGTGCGAAGCCCTTGGTCGTCTTCTTTTCCTTCTTCTCGGCCTTCTTTTCCTTCATCGTCTTGGCCGGCTTCTTCTTTTCCTGCTTCTTCTGGTTCATGCCCTTGCTCATGTGCGGCTCCTCTCGTGTCCATCGCGCAACCGGGGTGGTTGCTTCGGCCATCGCAGTATGCGCCGACAGCGGTGTCAGGAACGGAAGCCATCGGTACCCGGTTGGCCGTGGGGATTTCGGCGCAAGCCGGACCTCGGATACGGTGCGGCGACGACGTGCGCATCCATGTACAGCAGAGCAAAGGCCGTGTGCGGGCCCATGGCGAGTACTACGGGATCCGCCAGGCACCGGAGGTGGGCTTGAGCCCACCCTACGCGCTGGACGCCGTGGCGCTTGAACGCCGCCGCGCCCACTCCCCGAGGGCAAGATCGGTCAGGACAGGTTGCGTCGGACGTGGAACACTCCTGCGATGCCGAGCCGATCCACCACCGCCCCGGATATCGCGACCACGCTGGCGTGGATCGAGGCGCATCTCGATGATGCGCTGACGCTCGACCGCATCGCGGCGCACGCGGGCTTGTCGAGTTTCTACTTCTCGCGCCTGTTCACCGCGCGCACCGGTCGCAGCGTGATGGCGCACGTGCGCAACCTGCGCCTCGTGCGCGCCGCGCGCCGGCTGGCCGACGATCCGTCGATCGGCTTGACGGACCTCGCGTTCGACAGCGGCTTCGAGTCGCAGGAGGCGTTCATCCGCGCGTTCCAGCGTCTGTTCGGCACGACGCCGGGTCGCATGAAGTTCGCTTACGGCACGACGATGCCCGCGCCGGTTCGCGCGCGCCGCGCGCCGGTCGCGGTGAACGTCGAACGCCTGCCCGGGCTCGTGGAGCGCGATGCGTTCACGCTGTTCGGCCTGCAGCACCGCTTCGAGGACGACACGCAGCTCGCGATCCCCGGCTTGTGGGAGCGGTTCGCCGAACGGACGGCCGCGTTCGGTCGTCCGCGCGGCGCCTACGGCGTCATCTTCGATCCGGATCCGGCGAACGGTGCGTTCGAATACATGGCCGGCATGCCGCCGGTGGACGGCCTCGACGCGGTCGCCGATCTCCGCTCGTTGCGCATCGCGGCGAACACCTACGTCGTGTTCCGCATGACGCTCGACGCCGGCCCCGTGCATCCGCAGATCCTCGCGGCGAACGAGGCGGTGTGGGCGGAGCGGTTGCCGGCGTCGGGTCTCGAAGCGATCGAGGCGCCGGATTTCGAGTACTACGACGCGCGCTTCCGCCCGGGCGAGCGCGGCAGCGTCGTCGACTATCACGTGCCGGTATCGGCGTAGCGAAGAGGGTGTCCGTGTCGAAGCGAGTCCCGTCGTTGTCATGCTGGCGTCGTCGCGTGCTCGCGCTGTCGGCGTCGATCGCAATGCTGTCGATCACCGTCGCATCGCCCACGGCGTTCGCGTTCATCGCCGGCGAACGCCACCTCGTCGCCGAGCAACCGACCGCGCGGGAACGCGATGCCGAGCACAGGGCCGACCTGCGCGTCACGGTCTGGTATCCCGCCGCGGATGGAAACAAGGAAACGCCGCTGACGATCGGCCCGCCGGGCCAGCCGCTGTTCGTCGCGGGCTCGTCCGCGCAGGATGCGCCGTTCGCGGACGGCACGCGCCGTGCCGTCGTCCTGCTCTCGCACGGCTTCGGCGGATCGGCGCGCGTGATGGCGTGGTTCGGCACGGCGCTCGCGCGCGCCGGCTACGTCGTCGTCGCGCCCGACCATCCCGGCAACAACGCGATCGACCCGATCACGATGGCCGGGGCGAACTACTTCTGGCAGCGCCCCGGCGATCTCGCGGTCGCGCTCGCGCGCGTGCGTCAGGACCCTGCGATCGGACCGCATCTGGATGCGTCGCGCATCGGCGCGGCGGGTTTCTCCGCGGGCGGCTTCACCGCGCTCGCGACCGCCGGCGGCCGTGTGTCGGTGCCGCACCTCGATGCGTTCTGCGCCGCGCATCCGGACGATGGCGTGTGCAGGCCGCAGAAGGAATTCGCCACCGACCCTGCCGCGATCGCGGCCTTCCGTGCGCAGGAGCCGACGCAGCGCGCGGTGGCCGCGTCGACGAGGGATCTCGCCATCCCGGGCGTGAAAGCCGTGTTCGCGATGGCGCCGGCGATCGTGCAGGGTTTCACGCCGGACAGCCTGCGCGCGATCGGCGTGCCCGTGCGCATCATCGTGGGCGATGCCGACGTCGTCGCGCCGCCCGCGACGAATGCGCGCGTCGCCGCAGAGACGGTGCCGCACGCGCGGCTCACGATGCTGCCCGGCGTCGCGCACTACGACTTCCTCGCCGAGTGCACGCCCGCGGGCGAGGCGCGCATCGAGCTGTGCCGTTCGACCGTGGCGCGACGCGCGACCCACGACGCGGCGATCCGCGAGGCGATCGACCTGTTCGACGCGACACTGGCGTCGGCGAAGCCGGCGACATGATCGCGCACTCGCGCGACCGCGCATGCGATGGCATCGTGCGATCCCCGCACGTTGCCCATGGCGAGGCCACTGCATGAACGGACACGCCGACGCCGTCACCGTCGTCATCACCGGCCGGATCAAGCCCGACAAGCTCGACCGCGCGCGCGCTGCGCTCGAGGCCGTCATCCCTGTCGTGATCGCGAAGGAACCGGCATGCCACGGCATCCGCGTGCACGCCTCTGCCGACGATCCCTGCCGCCTGCTGATCATCGAGCAGTGGGACAGCGTCGAAGCGTTCACCGGGCCGCACATGCAGACGCCGCATCAGCAGGCGTTCTTCGCCCAGGCGCAGGAATTCCTCGACGGCGCCGCCGATTTCACGTTCTGGCGCGAGACCTTCGCCGCGCCGTGATCGTGCGCGGCGGCACCGACCCTCGGGCAGGGCACGGCAGCGATCGTCGCCGAGCGCGCGTCATGGCTTTTGCGGACGCTTGCCGACGCCGGGCATCGCCGTGATCTGCTTCATCCACGCCGCGATCTGCCGTTCGTCGATGGCGTCGACGGAGGCGAGTTCGACGCCGCGCGTCGCCTTGCCCATCGCCACCGGCGTCACGGGCGGTACCGGGTCGAGCGTCACGCCGTTGACGAACATGAGTTTCACGTGGCTCGCGAAGGCGCCGCAGCAGAAGCACCAGCCGTCGCCGACACCGTAGTACGCCATGCCCCACTTCACGCTGCGCTCCAGGCCGGGCAGCGTCTTGGCCGCGAGCGCGTCGACGCGTTCGGCGATGCCGCGCTGCGGTTGCGGCAGGCTCGCGATGTAGGCGAACACCGGCTTGTCGCCGACGGCGGCCTTGGCGGGGCTGGCTTTGCCGTTGAGGGTTTCCGGCAGCGGCGTAGCCGCGGCGACGGGTTTCGTCGCCGCCTGGGTGGCAGGCTTCCGAGCGGGCGTGGCGGGTTTGTCGGCTTTGCGGATCACGTCGTCACTCCGTGCGAGGTGGGCGCAGCACGTCGCGCGGCTGCGGCATTCGTGCGCGTTGATCGGGTCTTCATGGGTTACGACGAACGGGAAGGGCGAAAATCGACTGGGTGTTGCGATGCGGTGGGCGCGTCGTTCCTTCGACGCGCAGTGCGGTGCTCCCTCTCCCGCCTGCGGGAGAGGGTTGGGGTGAGGGCGATCGGAGCGAACGCAGGCGTTGTTTCACGCGCGGTGCGGCGCTCCGTTTTCCCTCACCCGCCGCGCTGCGCGCGGCGGCCTCTCCCGCGAGCGGGAGAGGCGAGGGCGCTGCTACGCCTGCGATGCGCTTCTACAAGGAGCCTGTAGGGTGGGCTCTGGCCCACCGCTGTCGTCCGCCATCGTATCGAAGGTGGGCTCGAGCGCACCCACGTTCCTCGTGTAGGAGCCCACCCTGTGGGCGACCTGTGCGGAGCGTGGAGCGGCTGGTCGCGCACAGGGTGCGCTCCTGCGACGCAGGGCTTCGATCCAAGGCGCCAGCTGGCTGCCCCCGACCCCCTGCAAACCCGCGCCGATCCCCGTCTGTCTGTAACCCGGGTCCTTTTTCGTACCAGCGTACAGAACCCTCCTCATGGGCGGCCCCACGGCAAGGGCGCTCGGTGGGGGACGCGGGCGAAACGCCCGCGAACGCTCACTACCTGGAAGGAAAGGACGCACCATGAAATCGATACGACGCGCGCGCGAGCGCACCGACACCACCTCGACGGGCCTGTCGCGCCGGGTGCGCGGGTTGGCGGCGACGCTGCTCTGCGCGGTGGCGATGCCCGCCTCGGCGGACGTCTACACCGTCAACGTCGGCACCGATGCCGGGCAGGATCCGGCGATCACCAACCACTGCGCGGCGCTCGGCGACACGTCGCACTGCACGCTGCGCGCGGCGATCGCGATCGGCAACACGCGCTCGGGCAGCCACACGATCAACATCGGCGTGCCGACGATCAACATCGTCAACGGCAGCCTGACGCAGTTGCGCGCGCCGTTCACCGTCAACGGCAACCACGCGACGATCAACGGCAACGGCCACGGCTGCTTCGACCTCACCGATTCGGGCACGGCGGCCATCGGCCACGCCGACGGCGCGACCGGTTCGCAGTTGCTCAACCTCGTGATCGGCAACTGCGGCGGCGCGGGCATCAGCGCGAACGGCCACGACTACGTCTTCAGCGGCAACTACATCGGCGTGAACACGACCGGCCTGCTGGCGATGCCGAACACCGGCGACGGCATCTCGGTGTCCGCCTCGCACGTGTACCCGGACACGAGCTCGAACTTCCTGCTCAACCTGTACCAGAACTTCCCGGTGCAGCCGGTCGACGCGTCGGGCATCCAGGCGTTCTCGAGCAACCTCGCGACCGCGCTGGCGTCGCTGCATCCGGTGGTCATCAGCAACAACGTGATCTCCGGCAACGCGCAGAACGGCATCGAGATCTTCAGCGAGAACCTCGCCGCGGTGACGGTCAGCGGCAACATGATCGGCACCGACGTGAGCGGCAACGTCGCGATCGCCAACGGCGCCAACGGCGTGCACCTGGTCGGTTCGACCTTCGGCAACCTGATCGGCCCGGGCAACGTCATCAGCGGCAACGGCGCGAGCGGCGTGCGGGTCGACGCCGGCGCGGTGTTCCTGCCGAACTTCATCATGGGCAACCGCATCGGCCTCAGCGCCGCGCTGCAGGGCGTGCACGTCGGCAATGCGTTGAGCGGCATCGTCGCCGACACCAAGCCCGACACCGACCCGACGAGCTTCAACCCGAGCATGATCGGCCTCGTGATCGGTCCGGCCAACGTGATCGCCGACAACAACGGCGCGAACAACAACGGCTTCCCGGACACGCTCGGAGACGACAGCGCCGGCATCGTGATCACCGGCTCGAGCAACGGTATCAAGGTGCTGCACAATACGATCGGCCTGGCCGAGTTCCCGTCCGGCACGCCGCTCGCGTCGACCGCCTACGGCAATGCCGGCGACGGCGTGATCGTGACGACGACGGGCAACGAGATCACCAGCAACGTCATCGCCGCGAACGCGCGCCACGGCATCGTCGTGAAGGGCAGCGGCACCGCGAGCACGCGCATCGCCGGCAACTCGATCGGCGTCAGCCCGGCGTTCGCCGGCAACACGACCCTCGGCAACGGCGTCGACGGCATCCACATCAATGCGGCGAGCGCGACCACGATCGGTGGCCCGGCCGCGTCCGATTCGAACATCATCGTCGCCAACAAGCGCAACGGCATCAAGCTGCGCAACGGCGGCGGCGACCAGAACGGCTGGAGCAACCTGTTCCAGCGCAACCGCGTGTTCGGCAATGCGAAGACGCTGCTCGGCGTCGACATCGACCTGGAGCATCCGGAGAACGGGGCCGACGGCCCGCATTCGGAAATCCCGGCGAACTACGCCAACCGCGACCAGGCGCCCGCGCAGATCTGCGCCGGCAACGAAGTATCCGGCGTCTGCGCCGGCTCGGTCGCGCCGATGAGCGACGGCAGCACGACGTTCCAGTGGACGATCAGCACGCACGGCGTGGCGAACTTCCGCATGGAGTTCTACGTGATCGACGCGGCGACGACGACGGCCGCGACGACGATGTCGTTCCTCGGCGAGCAGCTGGTGACGACGAGCGCGGCCGGCGTGCCGGCGAACGCCGGCAGCTGCATCGGCGGACGCTGCACCACGACGTTCGGCAGCATTGCGTCCGGCCGCCGCATCGTGATGACCGCGACCGACATCACGCCGCTGACCGACACGCCCGCGGGCGGCAGCGGCTGGCAGGCGCTGCTGAAATGCTTCGCCGGCAACAACGGCATCATCCTCGCGGCCTGCACCGCGAACGACACATCCGAGTATTCCAACGCGGTGGTCGTCACCGGCAGCGACCGCATCTTCAAGAGCGGATTCGAAGCGCCGTAGTCGTAGCGGGTGGGCGCGAGCCCACCCATATTTTGTAGGAGCGCACCCTGTGCGCGACCGGTGTAGCGGCAACGTTGGATGCCGCGGTCGCGCGCAGGGTGCGCTCCTACGACATCGCGTCGGGGCTGGTTCTGCAGGCGCGAAGGCCGCGACGCGAAGGACGGCCAGGACAAGGCGATACGCGACGACGGTCTTGTAGGAGCGCACCCTGTGCGCGACCGGCGTCGCGGGAACGTTCGATGCCGCGGTCGCGCACAGGGTGCGCTCCTACAACGTCATGGCCGCGACCAAGGCGGACTCGAACCACCCTACGACGTGTTGCCGCGGATGCGCTGCACGCGTGCGCGATACGACTTCACGTTGTCGCCGCGGATGCGCGTCTCGCGCGTGCCGATGACTTCGTCGACCTTGGCGTCCGAGCCCGTCACGGGTTTCGCGTCGACCTTGGTCTCGCGCTCGAACGCGTGCGATTTGTCGGTGTTGCGGTAGTAGCGGTACAGCGCCCAGTACAGGCCGGTGGCGCCGGCCGGGCCGAGCGCGAGCAACCAGAGTCCGCCGTCGTCGCTCATGCCGTGAGCTCCCTGATGTCGTTCATGACGAATGCGCCAGGATCCACAGCGCGATGCCTTCGAGGAAGGTGCCGACGGTGAGCGCGGTGGCGAGCAGCTTCCACTGCTGCACGGGCACGCTGCCCATCGTCTCGCCGGTGCGGCCGTTCACCGCGATGTAGTGCAGCATGCCGCCGTTGCTGCCGGGCTGGTGGTACGAATACAGCCATACCGGCAGGTACATCGACACCCAGCGCGTGCCGTGCACCTCGAGGCGTTCCTGCTCCCAGCGCACGCCGCGGCCGTAGCGGGCGACCGAGGCTTCGACTTCCGCGCGCGCGATCGACAGCAGCTGGTCCTCGAGGCGCGGGCGCAGGCTTTCTACGTCGCGATCGCGCTTCTCCGAGGTGAAACCCGCGAGGTAGGACGCGTTCCACTTCACCGCGTTCTTCGTGTCGAACGGCAGGATCGTGTTGATGATGTTGTTGGTGTTGGTGCGCGTGTCGAGGTTGCCGCGTTCGCTGGACGATTCGAGCGGCAGGTCGTCGACGGTGAAGTCGACGTGGCGCTCGACGCGGTAGACGTCGGCGTCGTAGTAGGTCTTCTTGTCGTCGCCGCTGCCCTTCGTGTAGCGGCGCGTCTCGATCTCGCCCTGGCCGCCGACGTCGGCGCTCGCGTTGCCGTCGACGATCATGTACGGGAGGTAGACGCCCGAGACGTTCTCCGGCGTGAACTGTTCCTTGAATTCCTTCAACGCGAACAGGCGTCGCTTGTCGACGAACTGGCGGATGCGCGCGACCGCGTCGTCCTTCTTGATGTGGAACGGCAACACCGCGTCCGGCACCGCGCCGTTGGCGATCTGCTCGTTCACGCCGAGCATGTGGCGGCACCAGTGGCAACGCGCGGTCATCGCGTTGCCGGTGTTGACCGTCACTTCGGCGCCGCAGCCGCTGCACTTGAAGGTCATGAGGTCCTTCGCATCGGCGGCGATGTCGCGCGCGCCCGATGCGATGACCGTGCCTTCGAGTGTGTCGATGCCGTCGCCGAGCCCGAACTGTTCCTCGACGCGCGCGCTCTGCCACTGGTTGCGGCAGTACAGGCAGATGAGCATGTCGCTGCCGGGCTTCTGCCGGACGTCGGTCGAGCCGCATTTGGGGCAGCGGTTGACGCCGTCTTCGAGCTCCTTCGACGACGTGTCGATCGCGACGGGGTCGGGCGCCTCGAGTTCCTTGCGGATCGGATCGGGCATCGTGGCCGGATCGATGCCCGTCTGGCCGGGCATCGGTGGCACGTCCTGCGGCGATCCGGGACCGCGGAAGCGCGGTCCGTCCTGTGGCGAACCGGGGCCGCCGTGCGGCGGCCCCGGGGGCGTAGTGGCGTTGGACATGGTGGCGTGCGATCCGTCGCTTAGATGCCGAGGGCCTTGGCCTTGAGCGCGTCGTAGTCGGCCTGCGTGATGAGGCCGAGGTCGAGCATCTCCTTCGCCTTCTTGAGCTTCGCGACCGGGTCGTCCGCCGCCGGCGCCGCGGGTGCGACCGGCTGCTGCAGGCCGCCGAGGCCACCCATCATGCCGGAGGCCATGCCGATGCCCATCATGCCCGCCGCGCCGCCGTTCTCGCCGGCCGCCTGCATGCCCGCGGCGACGCTCGCCTGCAGGTTGGAATTGCCGCGCGCACCGGACAGCGCGTCGGCGCGCTGGACGTTCTTGAGCAGTTCGCGCGTGTTGGCGTCGTATTCGATCGAGACGATCGCGGTCTTGACGATCGCGAGGCCGCGATCGGACTTCCACTGGTAGGCCGCTTCGACCGCGTCGGACAGGCTCCTGGCGAAGCCGATCGAATCCTGCTGGATCTTCGTGATGCGGTTGCCCTTCGACGGATCGTTCGTGTACGCGCTGAACGCGGGCGCGAGCGAACCGACCACTTCGTTGAAGAGCTGCGCCGCGGCGGCGTTGTCGAGGTCGGTGAAATCGAACACCTGGCCGGACTGCAGGTACGACGCCGGCACGAAGTTCTTCGCGAACAGGATCGGGTCGACGATCTTCAGCGTGTACGAACCGCGCGTGATCGCGCCGACCTGCGTGTTGAGGAAACCGTCGTCCCAGTAGATCTCCGACTGCGTGCCGAAGCGGTTGTCCGGCAGTTCCTTCAACGAGACGAAGAACGCCGCCTGCTGCGAACCCGGCTGGCCGCCGAACTTGAAGCGCTCCCAGCTCTGCTTGACCAGCGATTCGACCAGGCCGCCGCCGGTGAAGATCGATTTCGAGTTGATGTCGTCCGAGCGCCATTCGTAACCGCCCGCTTCCGATGCGAAGCCGGTGATCTTGCCGTCCTGGAACAGCAGCAGGCCGTAGCCTTCGGGCACGACGATCTTCGACCCGTTGGTGATGATGTTCGACGAGCCCTTCGTGTTCGAACCGCGCCCGGCATTGGTGCCGCGCGGCACCGCCGCGAACAGCGCCGCGGTCGACGGCAAGCCGTCCGGCACCGTGTAGAAGTCCTTCCACTGGTCGGCGAGCGCGCCACCGATTGCACCTACTGCTGCCTGCACAAGACCCATGACATCTCCCTGCGATTCGTGGCCGGGCACCGCGCCCGTCTTGCGCGCTCAACTATACCTTCCCTGCGGCGCCGTTGTAGGAGCCCACCCTGTGGGCGACCGGTGTAGCGGCAACGTTCGGTGTCGACGTCGCGCACAGGATGCGCTCCTACGACGATGGCGCGGCGGTGGGCGGTCATCGAACGGCGCGACGCACGCCCTCTTGCAGGAGCCCACCCTGTGGGTGACCGGTATAGCGGCAACGTTCGGTGTCGCGGTCGCGCACACGGTGCGCTCCCATGGAGCATTCGGTGGTGGGCACGACGATCTTCACTTGCGCGTCGCAGGGCGAGTCAACAGACTCCGCGGACCTTCCGTCGGAGCTTCGCACATGGATCGCCTGCTCGCCGTTCGTAGCCTCGCCCTCGGCCTCACGCTTGCCCTCGCGGCACCGCATGCCTACGCCTCGCCTGACGCACCGGCCGCATCGCCTGCACCCGCCGCCGACACCCCGTCGAAGACCCCGCACAACGCGACCTTCGTCCTCCCCGCGGGCTGGTCGCAGAAGGCCGAAGGCGCGGCGATGATCCTCACGCCGCCGGAAGCCGACGGTTCGCGCATCGCCATCATGGATTCCTCGGCGAAGACCGCCGACGAGGCGGTGGCGGAGGGCTGGAAACTGCTCAAGCTCGCGCCGAAATTCCTCGTCGCCAACGACGCCGCGCCGAAGGACGGCTGGGAGCAGCGCCGCTTCTACGACTACGACGTGCCTGCGAACGCGAAGCGCGCGGTGTTCGCCGGCGTGTTCCGGCGCGGCACGAAGTTCACCGTGCTCGTCGGCGACGTCGACCAGGCGCTCGCCGAGAAGCGTGCCTCCCAGCTCGGCAAGATCAACCAGCGCCTGCAGCCGGCCGACTACCAGCGCGAGTCGTTCAAGGGTCGCGCCGCGCACGCGTTCGACGAAGCGCGCCTGAAGCAGGTCGCCGATTTCGTCGAGCACATGCGCAGCGAGTTCGACGTGCCCGGCGTCGCGATCGGCATCGTGCAGGACGGCAAGGTCGTCATGGCCCGGGGCTTCGGCGTGCGCGCGCTCGGCAAGCCGGAGAAGGTGGATGCCGACACGCGCTTCATGATCGCCTCGAACACCAAGGCCCTGACTACGCTCATGCTCGCCAAGCTCGTCGACGCCGGCAAGCTCGACTGGAACGCGCACGTGACCGACGTGTATCCCGCGTTCAAGCTCGGCAGCGCCGACACGACCAGGCAGGTGCTCGTGAAGCACCTCATCTGCGCCTGCACCGGCCTGCCGCGGCAGGACTACGAGTGGCTGCTCGAGGGCGAGAAGCAGACGCCCGAATCGGTGATGTCGACGCTCGCGACGATGCAGCCGACCAGCGGTTTCGGCGAGCTGTTCCAGTATTCCAATCCGCTGGCCGCGGCCGCCGGCTTCATCGGCGGGCAGATCGCGAACCCGGGCAGCGAGCTCGGCGCCGGCTACGACAAGGCGATGCAGTCGCTCGTGTTCGACCCGCTCGGCATGAAGGCCACCACGTTCGACTACGCGGTCGCGCAGACCGGCGACTACGCCTCGCCGCACGGCTACGACATCGACCACGTCGTGCGCGTGATGGGCATGGGCCTCAACGACACGATCCGCGCGTCGCGCCCCGCCGGCGCCGCGTGGAGCACGGTCGACGACCTGCTCAAGTACGTGCAGATGGAAATCCGCAAGGGCGTGCTGCCGGACGGCAAGCGCTACATCGGCGAGGCCGCGCTGCTGCAGCGGCGCCAGCCGCAGATCGCGCTCGGCGTGGATCGCGACTACGCGATGGCGCTGATGGTCGACAAGAGCGACGGCGTCACCGTGGTCGACCACGGCGGCGACATGGACGGTTTCCACTCCAACATGATGTGGTGGCCGGAACAGAAGGTCGGCGCGGTGATCCTCACCAACTCCGACGAGGGCGTGATGCTGCGCGGTCCGTTCAAGCGGCGCCTCAACGAACTCATGTTCGACGGCGAGCCGCAGGCGCTCGCGACCGCCGACGCGAACGCGAAGGCGAATCGCGCCTCGTGGGATGCGCAGCGCAAGCTGATCCAGTACCCGGGCGACGCGGCCGCGTTCGCCACGCTCGCGCCGCGTTACCACAGCGACGCGCTCGGCGACATCATCGTCACGAAGGAAGGCGGCAAGGCCTGGTTCGACGTCGGCGCGTTCAAGTCCGAGATCGCGACGTCGCCACAGACCGACGGCAGCCTCGCCTACGTGATGATCGACCCGATGGCGACCGGCTTCCTGCTCGTGCGCGCGGACGCCGACGGCAAGCGCCGCCTGATCGCGCGCGACGGCCAGCATGAATACGTGTTCGAGGAAGCGAAGGCGGCCGGCGACAAGGGCTGATCGGCGTCACGCATCCAGTAGGAGCCCACCCTGTGCGCGACCGGTGTAGCGGCATGTTTCGATGCCGCGGTCGCGCACAGGGTGCGCTCCTACCGAGCGCTGCTGCCCCAGTGCGTCGCGTCGGCGACGCGCGTTGCTTCCACCGCGCGAACGAACGCATCGACGCCGGCATACAGCGAGCGTCGATGCGTTTCCAGGTGCATGACGTGGGTGCCGTCGTCGATGCGCAAGCGCCACTTGAGCGGGCTTCGCGAGAAGCGTGCAAGCAGGGCCGCGGCACCCGCGTCGTCGACTTCGGTGTCGTAATTGCCGTAGACGATGAAGACCGGCGTTTCGACCGTGCCGGCCGCATACGGCGCGAGGCCGGCCGCGGGTGCGGCGATATCCGCGAGCGGGCCGGCGGGGATGCGCAGCTCGCCGGCGCGATCGCCGGGGACGTGCGGTGCGGACGCCTCGAACGCGTTCGCCCAGCGTTCGTCGACCGCGTGCTCGAGCAGGACCGTGGTCGCCGGCAACACCTGTAGGAAGCGCAACTGTTCGTAGCGCTCGCGAGCCGTGATGCTCCACCACGCGCCGAACGCCGGCGTGTCGTCGTCCTTCGCGTGTTCGTGCGCGATCGGCCCGAACAGCGTCAGCGATGCGAGGCGACCCGCATCCCGCGCGGCGAACGCGGTGGCCGGGATCGTCCCCCACGAATGGGCGACGAGGTGCACGGTCGTGACGTGCCGCTGCGAGCGCAGGTAGGCGACGGCGATGCCGATCTGCGTCACCGCATCGCGCGCCGCGGAGATCGGCGGCGCATCCGCCGGCCGTGCGAGCATCGCGGCGGGCCGGCTCGAGGCGCCGAAGCCGAGGAAGTCGAGTCCGCACGCGAGGTAGCCGCGCTCCGCTGCGTAGGCAAGCCAGGAATCGCCGGGCGCGAACGCGAACCCGGCCGCGAGCATCGTCGGGAAGCTCGCGCCGTGCACGAACAGGACGCTCTTGCCGCTCGGTCGCCGCGGCGCGACGCAATGCAGCGCGACGTGCTGCCCGGGCCTCTGCGCGATCGGCAGCTGCACGGTTTCCACGCGGTCGGCCGCGTTCGCGGCGGCGGTCGAAGCGAGGCCGAGAAGCAGGGGTGCCAGCATGGTCGTTCTCCGGGGCGGGAAGGGGACGCATGCTAGGTGGCGGTGCCAGCCGACGTTTTGCCGAGCGGCGAAGCATGTGCCGTGGCCAACCGCCTATCCTCGGCCGCGCCGGCGTGCGCGCCGGGCCCATGGATGGGCGACCCGACCGGCGTTACTCCGGCGGGTCGTCACGATCGAGCCCCTGTTTCCCCGCCCGTTTTTTTGCGAGCATCGCGCGGTTCGCATCATTCATCGGACAGGGGACAGGGATGGCCATCGACTACGTGCTTCGCATGCCGTGCGAAGTCCGCAAGCAGTTTCCGGAAGCCAAGCTGGTCGCGATGGTGCGGCAGTGGGGGATCGCGGATTTCGCGATCGGCAAGCTGCGGCAGGCGTACCCCGACCAGGACATCAAGACGCTCGCCGAGCAGTACACGATCGAGATCGCCGTGAACGGCCCGGACGGCACCGCGCGGCAGATGCCGGTGACCGTCGCCCAGATCATGCAGATGGTGTCGCCGCTCGGCGCGGTCCGCCAGCATTGCGGGCCGTGTCGCGCGAACGTGTCCGACCGGCATTTCGGCTGCATCGCGAAGATCAACTATCCGATCCTGCGCGAAACCGAATCGTGGCTGCTCGCGCGCCTGCCGGACGACGAGAAGCATCCGAACCTCGCGCTGCTGCTCAAGTTCCTCGCGGACCTGAAGATCGACGGTGCACCGGTCGATGCCCTGCGCGCGCGCGAGAACATGTTCGAGGCGAAGACCCCTGCGTTCCGCACTTGGGGCGAGATCTTCGACCGGCGCAAGATCACGTCCAGCCAGATCCTGCACATGCTCGCGTTCGGCGGCATGCTCGGGCCCGAGCAGGCGCAGCTCTACACGCGCATGCTCGGCCTCGAGACGATCCTGCGCGAGCGCCATCCTCCGTCCGACCAGGTCGAGCAGTTCAAGACGTTCTTCTGCGCGATCGTGATGGCGGGACGATTGGGTGCGCCGATCGACGTCGATGCGTAGAGCGAGCCGCGGCACTGGCGTCGTGTTTCACCTCTCCCGCTCGCGGGAGAGGTCGCGCCGCAGGCGCGGGTGAGGGAGCGCGGAGCGCGACGTGGGATTTTCGCGAGTGGAGGGCGACGCTCCGATCGCCCTCACCCCAACCCTCTCCCGCAAGCGGGAGAGGGAGCCCATGGTTCGCGCCAGCCGCGGCACTACGACACGTGCGCGGAGCGCCTACGGTCCTTCGAATCCGTTGGCGAACACGACATCGCTGCCTTGCAGGACGAATGCGTCGGACGACGTACCGAGCAACAGCTGCGTGCCGCCGTGGTAGACGCTCGCGACGAGTTCGTTCGCGGCAGCGTACGTCGCCGTGCCGTCGCCCCAGACGTCGAAGTTGGCGCCGGCGTCGGTCGAGCGCAGTACGGGTTGCTCGGTGCTGTTGATCGCGGCGTAGATCACCGTCGGGTCGAACGGGTCGCAGGCGACGTCGAGCAGCACGCCGAGGATGCCCGCGGTCTGCGTCCAGCTCGCGCCGCCGTCGTCGCTGCGGAAGATGCCACTGTCGAAGTTCGACGTCATCGCCGACAGGTAAATCGCAGGTGACGGGGCCGGCGTCTGGCACAGATGCGGCAGCGCGGCCATTTCGGTCAGGCCGTCGTTGGCATCGCTCCATGTCGTGCCACCGTCGGTCGAACGCAGCACGCCGCCGACCTGCGGCGGGGTCTGTCCGTCGTGGCTCGCGACGAGCGTCTTGCCGTCGCCGCCGGCGACGCGCTCGAAATCGCTGACGGTGTCGAAGTCGATACCGGCATGCACTTTCGCCCACGTGGCGCCGGCGTCGGTCGAACGCCAGATCGAGCCGGCGGCGCCGGCGACGCCGTTGTCGCGACCGCCGAGCAGGATCAGGTCCGGATCGGTCGCACTGAACAGGACTGCGAAAAGTCTCGATTCGAAGTACGGTCCCCCGCTCGGACCGAGGTTGCTCCAGCTGCCGTCGCCGTTGCGGCGATAGAGGCCTTCCTGCTGCGTCGTGCTGGTCGGCCCGGCGAAGATCGCGTGCAGCACGCCGGTCGGCGAGAACGCGACGCGCGAGTAGCGTGCGGACGGCAGGTCCTGCAGCACCCAGTGCGCGCCGTGGTCGACGGAGGCATACACGCCGCCGCTGTTGATCGACTCGAACGAGAACGCGATCTCCTCGGGATCGAGCGGGTTGGGCGCGATCGAGCGCACGGTGAGTTCGTGCAGGCCCGCGTTCGCGGGCGAGAAGCTCGCGCCGCCGTCGGTGGAATCGAGCACGCCGAACGACATCGCGCCGACCCGCACGCGGCTGCCGCTGCCCGGCACGAAGCGCACGGCGTTGGTCGCCACGTTCGCGGTGCCGCCGACTTCGATCTGCCAAGTGGCGCCGCCGTCGCTGCTGCGGTTGATGCCGCGACCGATGGTCGCCGCGACGATCGTCTGCGGATCGCCCGGCGCGATCGCCAGTGCGGTCACGGCGAGCTGCGGCCAGCTCGCATCGGAAAGGCTATGCCAGTGCTTGCCGGAATCGTCCGAGGCGTACAGGCCGACGTCATCGTCGCCGAAGCCGTCGCCGCCGCCGACGAGGAGGCGCGTGCCGGCGAACGCGACCGCGTGGAAGCGGTACGGCGGCAGGCCGTCGGTGACTTCGGACCAATGCGCGCCGCCGTCGTCGCTGCGCCAGACGTGGCCGATGAAGTTCCAGTCGTTGACGATCACGCTCACGCGATGCGTGCCGCCCGTCTCGACCGCGACGCCGTCGCAATCGCGCTGCTCGCCGCCGTCGGCGGGCGTGCGGTCGGTCCAGGTCGCGCCGTTGTCGGTCGACACCATGAGGCTGGTCGTGCCGGGGCCGTTGGCGACGAGACAGGCCCACAACGTCGCACCGTCGTTCGGGTCGACCGTGATGGAGCGCATGCGCACGTACGGGCCGATGCCGAGGTCGAGGGTCGTCCAATGCTCGCCCGCGTCGGTGCTCTTCCAAAGGCCGAAGTTGACGGTCGCGGCGTAGGCGGCGCCGTCGCCGCTGAAGGCGAGGCCGTCCACCCAGACACTCTCGAATGCGGGTAGCGGACTCCAGTGAGCGCCGCCATCGGTCGAGCGGTAGACGCCCGAGTGCGGGTCATAGCCGCTGATGCCGCCGTTCGCACTCGGCGACACGCTGGCGAGCGCGACGTTCGCGTCGATGGGCGAGACGCCGACGTCGGTCACGTCGCCGCCGTCGGGTCCGAAGCCGGACCACACAGGCGCATCCGTCGTCGCGGATGCCGCGGGACGCGGCGCGGCCGGCACGTGCGCGCGCAGGTCGCGCGTCGATCGGCCATGTGCATCGAGCAGGCCGTCGAGGTTCATGTCGTGCGCCGTCCGCGCGCACAGGGTGTGCATCGCACCCGACACCAGGACGAGCGGAACCAGCAGGGCAGCTCTGCGACGCCTCTTCATGATGGCACTCCGTTGGTGGCCCGTTCCCGATTCGAGAAACGTCGTTCGACGTACGAACGATTACGTATATAGGCCGACCCTTCGGGCCTGGCAAGCCCGAATCGCCCAGAGTGCAATTTTGTACACGCGTGCCCGCAAGGAATGAAACCGGGGCGGAGTGGCCTTTCACGGTCCTCGTCCGCACGAACCGCGAAGCCGGGGTCTGGGTGGACATTTCGTGGACGTCCGAAACGCGGCACGGACGCCCACCTCAGCCCCGACGTCTCCGTGGCCCTTCGCGCGGCGCCGGCCCGTTGTTCCGTGCGACCGGCGTACGATGGTCGCGCCTGGCAACGGACGGGGGAGACACCATGAGGCATGTTTGGGTGGTCGGAGTGCTGCTGCTGGCAGCGAGCGGTGCGGCGGTCGCGGCGCAGAAATGCCCGTCGATCGAAACATCGATGGTCGACAAGGGCTTCGGCGGCGGCCCGTGGCGCGTGATGTCGGGTGGGCCGGGCGAATGCAGCTTCATGGCCGCGAACACGAGCGTCAACTTCGGCTTCAGCCACATGGTGAGCGAGTCGGCCCCGCTCGCGCAGAAGGCGGCGGTCGAGATGCGCGAGGCGATCGCCGGCAACAGCGTGGTCGTGCCGGTGCCCGCGCTCGGCGACGAAGGCTTCGCCTACCAGACCAGGAACGACGCGGGCGATGTCGATCCGAAATCGATGTTCTTCTACGGCCACCGCGGCAGCGTGGGCGTTTCGGGTTACCTCAACCTCGCGGCCGCGATCACGCCCGCGCAACGCGACTTCGCCGCGAACCTCATCGCCGGCGTGCTCGGCGTCGCGACGAACGCGAAGGCGCTCGCGAAGGAAACGGACTGTCCCTACCTCGACGATGCGCTCGTGAAGAAGCTGCTGTCTTCCGGCAGCGTCTCGGCGATCGTGCCCGACAAGAACAACTGCGTGATGTCCGCGGACGGCCGCGTGATCACCGTCGCGATCACCAAGGGCGGCCGCAGTCGCGAGGCCGCCCAAGGCATGATGCGCAGCGGCGGCTGCACGATCGACCCGTTGCCGAAGCTCGGCAGGACGGCCGGCGTCATGCACCACTGCTTCGAAGGCAACCCGCGTGCGCAGGTGATCGTCGCGGGCGACGCGCGCATGCTCGAGGTCTCGTACATACCGGGGCAGGGGCAGGAACCGAGCGACGAGCAGCGCGCGACGCTGGTCGAGCTGGCGGAGTTCGCGTCGAAACGTTGAAGCGCCGGAGCGCCGTCGCAGTATTGCGGTTGCGGATCATCGCAGGCTGCGGCGCGCCGCTGGCGATCGGCGCGTCGGCGAGGCAAGCTTGGCCGAACCCGTGTGCCGAAGGTCGAGATGCTGCGCCAGATCCTGGTCGTGCTTTGCGTATTCCTCGTGGTCACGTTCGGCTTGGCCGCCGCAGGGTTCACGATGGGCGTCCCGGTCGCGATAGCGCTGAGCTGCGTCGCGGTGTTCGCGTGCCTGCATCGTGACGGCGAGTCGTGGTCCGCGCTCGGATTCACGCGCATGCGCCCGCTGCGGATCGTGCTGCTCGCCGTCGGATGCGCGGTCTTCGCTTATGCCGCTGCCGGAACCGGATTCGTGATCGGCACGCTCGGGTTCGGCTGGCCGCCGACGCGGTTCGGCCCGATCCAGACGATCGTCGGTGACGTGCCGAAGTTGCTCGGCTTCCTCGCACTCGCATGGACCACGGCGGCATTTGGTGAAGAGCTGCTGTTCCGCGGGTTCCTGCTCGGCCGGGTGCGCGCACTGTTTGGCGGCGGCACCGTTGCCGGCGTCGTCGCGGCGGTGGTCCAGGCGATTCCATTCGGACTGCTGCACGCGTACCAGGGAGCGACCGGGATGCTCGTCACCGGCCTCGTCGGTCTCGCGTTCGGTCTCGCCTACGTGCGACTGCGCGTGCTGTGGCCGCTCGTGATCGCGCACGGCACGATCGACACGATCGGCTTGATCGCGGTATATGCGGGCGTCGTCCCGGGTTGACCGTCGCCGTGGCGGCAAGGCAAGGTGGCGTGCACGACGTCGGATGGCCAGCGGTACGTCGCGTCGAACCGGAGGGAACATCATGCTGCTTCGTCTCATGCGCGCCGCGGCGCTCGCCGTCGTCGCGTTCGTGTCCGGTTGCGCGCTCACCACCGAGCGGATCGACATCGGATACACGCCGCAGGCCGCGCCGTCGGCCGTGCCGGGCGCGAGCGACGTCACCGTTTCGGTCGACGTGATCGACGACCGCCCGGACCGCAGCCGCGTCAGTTCGAAGAAGAACGGCTACGGCATGGAGATGGCGCCGATCCTCGCCAACGAAGACGTCGCCGTCACGGTGCGCAAGGCGATCGAGACCGAACTCGCGCATCGTGGTTTCACGTTGTCCTCGACGTCCGCGCTCGTGCAGGTGTCCGGCGACCTCACGCGCTTCTACAACGACCACAAGATGGGCTTCTTCGCCGGCGACGCGGTCGCCGACTTCAACCTGTCGGTCAGGGTGAAGTCGAAGGACGGCGAGGTGCTCTACGACCGGCAGATCGTCACGCAGGGCATCGAGCCGATGACCCAGCTCGCGACCGGCAACAACGCGCGCATCGCGCTCGAGAAGGCGCTGCAGGACGGCATGGCCAAGCTGTTCGGCGACGCGCAGTTCCTCGCGGCACTGCCGAAAGCCGCGGCGAAGTAGCCGGGCGGAGCGTGCACATGCGCATCGACGACGATGTCCCGACCCTCGTCGCCGTCGGCGCCGCGGTCGCGATCGCGGCATCGCTCGCGCACGAAGCGCTCGGGCATGGCCTCGGCTGCAGGCTCGACGGCGGCACGATCACGCTCATCACCTTCCTCGTGTTCCGTTGCGACGGCGGCGGCTCGCTCGCCGACGGCGGTGGACCGGTCGGCGCATTCGTCGTCGCGGCATCGTGCCTCGTCGCACTGTGGCGACGGCGGCCGCGGCCGTCGATCGCGAGCCTGTTCGCCTACGCATTCGGCGTGCAGGGGATGCTCTGGGTGTTCGCGCAGCTCGTCAGCGAAGGCGTCGACGGCAGCGACGACTGGGGTTACCTCGCGCGCGACCTCGGTTGGCCGCCCCCGTGGCACGCGATCGCGATCACCGTCGGCGCGATCGGCTACGTGGCGACGATCCGCGTCGCGGCGGTGCTCGGTCGGCCGATCGCATCGGGGCGCCCCACGCGCCTGCTCATTCCGTGGGCGTCCACGTGCATCGTCGCCGTGCTTCTCGCTGGACTCTGGCACGGGGGCGCTGCGGCATCGGCCTTCGACGCGTTCCTGAGTTTCGGCGTCGCGCCGCTCGGCTACCTGTTCGCGATCCGTGCGATCGCGCGCGAACCGGTCGCTTCGGATGTCGTGCGACGAAACATCCCTTGGCTCGCCAGCGTCGTTGTCGCGGTCGCAGCCGTGGCACTCACGATCGCGCGCGGCGTGGGCAAGCTGGCCTGAGATTCGACGCCGATGCGCAGGCGCCCCGGATCATGGCGCCGCAACGACGCCTGCACCCGCCGACCCGCGCGACCACCCGAAGTAGGTGCGCCACGCATATCCCCACGGCACCACCGCCGCGAGCGCCGGCACCGCGAGGAACGACGCGGCAACCTCGCCGGTCGGCGTGTCCCACAACGTGCCTGCCTGCCACAGCGGCCAGGCGATGAACGCAAGCCAGACCGCCTTGTAGCCGATCGTGAAGAACATGAGCGGCAGCCAGCGCAGCGGGCGGAACAGCCCGAAGAATGCGAGCGCGGGATAAGTCGCCCACACCGCGATCGTCACCGCGCGCAGCGGATCCCACGCGCCCGCGTGGGTGAGCAGCGCCTGCCACGCGGTCGGCGTGACGAACACGAGCATGAGCAGGTAGAACAGGCGCAGTCCCCAGAGCTGCACGGGGCGGACGCCGTCGTGGCGCGGATCGGGCGAGAAGAAGCGGATGAGCGCGTGCGTGGACATCGGATCATTCCTCGGCAGGCAGGGTGGGATCGCGGGCGAGCAGGTCGCCGGGCTGGCATTCGAGCGCGGTGCAGATCGCTTCGAGCGTCGAGAAGCGGATCGCTTTCGCCTTGCCGGTCTTGAGGATCGACAGGTTCGCGAGGGTGATGTCGACGCGCGCGGCGAGTTCGGTCAGCGTAATGCGGCGCGCGTGCAGCAGTTCGTCGAGGCGGACGACGATCGCCATCTCACACCGTCCCTTCGAGGTCGGCGCGCAGGCGCGCGCCGTGCGTGAACACGCCGGAGAGCACGAACAGGAGCAGCACCGCGAGCCACGGCGTGAACGAGAATTCGCCGAGTCGTCCCGGCTCCCACACGATCGAGCCGATCGTCATGACGCCGAGGCGCAGTACTTCGAGCGCGAGCACGCTCCAGGCGATCGCGGTGAGCCGCTCGGCGTTCTCGAGGATGAACGGGTCGCCGTCGCGCACGGTGTCGACCATCGCGAGCAGCCGTCGCAGGATCGTGTGCACGATCAGCGCGGCGACGAAACCGATGACGACGATCGCGCGCAGGCCGTTGCCGAGCTGGGGATGCGTCGACGCGAAATCACCGAGCGGCCGCGTCGGCCAGCCCTCGATGAAGAAGCTGAAGACGAACAGCGCGGCGAGGCCCAAGGCGTAGACGAGGTTGAGGACGGTCAGGCCCTGGATGACCGGGCGGGCGAACGCGAGGGCGCGGATGGACGAGCGGGTCATGGGGACGACTCCACGGCAGATTCATCGTAGAACGATAATAACCGTATCGTTTAACGATAAGAATAGGCCGGAAGGCACCCCAAGGGGGCGGGATGAGGGCACTCGGATTGGGTCGCGCGCAGCAAGCGTGCCGGTCGTCGTCGAAGCCCGCCGCGGACGGGCAGGATCCGCGGCGCCGTGGTGCGACGCCCGTTCGACTCCGGCGCTATGCAAGGGCTTCAAAGCTTGAAACACGGAGCACACGGAGGAAGCAAGGCAAGAAGTGCTTCAGTTGAGAGCCCTTCCTGCGGGACGAGAAGGGCCTTCCACGCAAAGCACCTCTGGGCATTCGAGGCGTGCGCGTACGGAGGGAAACTCCAAACAGGAAAGCTCGTTTTCTCGCTCTGCTTTCTCCGTGTGCTCCGTGTGCTCCGTGTTTCAAGCTTTTCCCGTCCTTAGCATTCCTTCGTGTCCACCTGCGCTCAGGCGAACGGCCGGCGAAGCGCGGCCGGGGTGCCTTCGCCGGTCACGACTTCGCGGAGAGCGCGCTCAGTTCCTCGAGATCGAGGTCGCGTTCGAGTTCGTGCAAGGTGTCGTCGTCGATCTCGCCGGCGCGGTGCAGGCGGATGAGTTCGTCGCGACCGGTCGCGACCGCGGCGAGCACGAGGTCGAAATGCGCGTGCAGCATCGGCGAGTAGTGGTCGGGGCGCGCGGCGTAGTCCACGCTGATCGTGGCCTTGCGCTGGTAGCGTTCGAGCAGGCGCGGATGGATCAGCTGGCCGTCGCCGTCGTAGGCGTGGCGCTCGATCGTCGCGAACTGCAGCTGCGCCATCGCGGCTTCGGCCTGGTTCATCGTGAGCGGCGCCTTGTCGGCCGGTGCCTCGACGAGCTTCGCCCACGCGATCACGCGTCCGAGCGTGGTCGCCTGCACGAGCACGGTGCCGAGGATCACGACGAACGCGGCGACGAGGATGAAGTCGCGACCGGGGAAGGCGTCGGGCACGCTCAGCGCGAGCGCGAGCGTCACCACGCCGCGCACGCCGGCCCAGCCGAGCACGGTGGCCGCGCGCGCCCCGATCGGCGTGTGGTGGGTGAGGCCGGGGCGTGCACACGCGGCGATCACGCCGTCGGAGGCGAACATCCAGGCGAACCGCGCGAGCGTGATCGCGGCGAGGATCGCGAGACTCGGCATCCCCATCGTCGCGACGATCGAACCGAAGCCGCCGGCGCGCTCGAGCACGCCGCGCAGCGACAGGCCGATGAGCATGAAGACGCCGGCTTCGATCAGGAAGATCGTGACGTCCCAGAACGAGGAGCCGCGCATGCGCGCGGACGCCGAGATGACCGTGTGCGCGTGCCAGCTGACGATGAGCCCGGTGGTGACCGTCGCGATGACGCCGGACACGTGGACCCGTTCGGCGAGCAGGTAGGCGATCCACGACAGCAGCGAGGTCGCGGCGATGAGCAGGTACTCGTCGTCGAGGCGGCGCGCGAGCTTGACCCACGCGAAGCCGATCACCGTGCCGATCGCCGCGCCGCCGACCGCGAGCAGCACGAACTGGCCGGCCGCGGCAGTCGCGCTGAAGCTGCCGGTGAGCCCGGCCGCGATCGCGAAGCGGAACAGCACGAGGCCGGTCGCGTCGTTGAGCAGGCTTTCGCCTTCGAGCAGGATCTTCAGCCGCCGCGGCAGCTTCACGCGTTCGAGCACGACGCGCACGGACACCGCATCCGGTGGCGCGACGATCGCGCCGAGCGCGGCGCACGCAGCCCAAGGCAGCGAGGGCAGCAGCAGGTGCGCGACGACCGCGACGACGAGGGTCGTGAACAGCACCGCGCCGATCGCCAGCGCGGCGATGCCGATCGTGTGGCGCTTGAGCTGGCCGAGCGCGATCACCCACGCGCTGTCCATGAGCAGCGGCGGCAGGAACAGCACGAGCACGAGTTCGGGGTTGATCGGGAACGTCGGCAGGCCCGGCACGAACGCGAGCGAAGCGCCGCCGACGATCAGGGCGACCGGCGGTGGCAGGCCGGCGCGGTGCGCCAGGTAGTGCAACACGACCATCGCGAACACCATCGCGATGGTCAGCTGGAACAGGTGGACGAAATCCATTGCGGCGGACCCCCGGCGGCGATCGGCGAACTGTGGCCGAAATGGGGTTGCCGCGTCGAGATGGCGCTGCGGTCGGCTTCGACGGTCCGCCCGCGGCCGCGCCACGCATCCGTGGCGACGGCCCGCGGGCATGCCCTCAATCAGGCTCAGGCGTGGGCGACGGCCGAGCGATGCGACGTCTCGATGAGATCGCCGAGGTCGTAGCCTTCCTGCACTGCCGTGTCGAGGAACGAGCGGCGCGTGGCCGCATCGATCATCGGCGTGCGTGCGAGCAGCCAGAGGTACTTGCGGTTCGGCGAGCCGACGAGTGCGGTGCGATAGGCGTCGTCGACGCGCAGCACCCAGTAGTCGCCCTTCGTGAACGGGATCCACTTGAGGCCATCGGGCATGAAGCTGACTTCGAGCTTCGCGTTGCCGCTCCCCTCGACGATCGTCGCTTCGCCGACCGCCTGCTCGGGTTCGCCCTCGCCGTTGAGGGCGCGGTTGTCGACGCGCACGGTGCCGTCGTCGTTGAGCGTGTAGGTCGCCGTGATGTCGGTGAAGTCGGTGCCCTCGTGGCGTTCGGGCAAACGCGCTATCTCGTACCAGGTGCCGAGGTAGCGATGCAGTTCGAGCGAAGGAACGGTGCGCGGTTCGTCGTGGGTATTCATCGAAAGCCTCCTCTGCAATGAGAGTTCTCGTTCTAGCGTCGTCGGCGTGAACCTGCGGAAACCCCGCACGGTTCGACGCGGCCGACATTCAGCGTCCAGTAGGCCGCCGGATGTTCGTTGTCGCCTCCGGTGCGTGTTCCTTCCCGCGAGCCTTCCGCCGAGTGGAGCCCACCATGCTGCGCTGCTTTCAACCTGCCGTATTCGGTGCTGCGGTTCTCATCGCGTCTCCCGCCGCGATGGCGACCGTCTCCCATTGCGTGGGCAATGCCTCGCAGCTGCAAGGCGCCTTCACCGCCGCGGCGACGAACGGCGAGGCCGATTTCGTCAAGCTGCGCTCCGGCGTCATCACCCCCGCGACGACGCTTGCCTACCGGAGCAACGTCGCCGGCGCCGACCAGCTCCCGCTGATCGTCGACGGCGGCTACAACAGCGACTGCTCGGCGCGCACGGGCGAGACCTTCATCGACGGCGACGGCGCGCTACGGCCGTTCCTGTTCGAGTTCGGCGGTGCTGACTTCGCGGTGATCCAGCACCTCACCGTGATGCGCGGCTTCGGCGGCGAGTTCGTCAGCGCCGGCGGCAACATGGCGGTCTACCTGTACGACCAGGGCGGCGGCGCCGACGTCCGTATCGAAGCAGTGCGCTTCCTGCTCGGCCATTCGGAAATCAGCGCCGGCGCGCTCGCGGTCAACGGCTGGGGCACGTTCACCCTGCGCAACAGCCTCTTCAACGGCAACGAAGCGCCGGGCATGGCGGCGCTGTCGATCAACCTCACCGGCGAGGCGCACGTCGTCAACAACACGATTGCGCACAACGTGCGGCTCGGCGGGCAGGGCGGCGCGGCGGTCTACTCGAACCCGGTCACTGCGGCGTCGCACGCCGAATTCGCCAACAACATCATCTGGGACAACGACAACGTCGCCTTCGACCTGTACATGCTGAACGGCGATCGCCACGCGCTGCTCGACAACGACATCGGTTCGCACACCTCGCTGCCGCCGCAGAACGAAACCGGCGAGCTGTCGATCGATCCCGAGTTCGGCGATTGCGGCGCGTTGTGCGTCGACCTGCCGCTCTCGGCCGGATCGCCGTTGACCAACCAGGGCGAGAACGACCCGACGGCCGGCATCGGCGCCGAGGACCTGCTCGGCCGACCGCGCGTCGCCGCGCAGCGCGTGGACATCGGCGCGTACGAACTCGACCGCCTGTTCGACGATGGTTTCGATTGACGCACGGAGTCACGCGTCAGTGGCGCCTGCGGGTTTCCGGTCGGCGTGCGATGCTCGAAAAGGTCTACTCTGGCTTTTTCGTGATACCGGAGCCACGCATGCCGAAGACCTCATCCGCGAAGACGGTCCGATTCTCCGCCAAGCTGCTCTTCCAGTTCAGGATCGTCGACGACGGCAAGCCCGGCGTAATGCGAATGTGCGAGGAACGCATCGTCGTTCTCCGCGCGGAGACGGCGCGCAAGGCGCTGACGATGGCGAAGCAGCGCGGCAAGCGCGCCGAGCACCGCTACAGGAATGACCACGGGGGCATGGTCCATTTCGAGTTCGTCGGCATCCTCGATCTCTTGCACTTGGGGATCGAATGCGATGAAGACGAGGTCTGGTACGACATCACGCAGCGGAAGCTGCCGATGGAGCGCGCCGCGGCGATCCTTCCACCGGAGCGCGTGCTCAGCGCGATTCGCAACGGCCCCTGATCGGGAGCAATGTGCCGACCGGGCGGCGAGGCGACCCGTCGCCGGTCGGCATGACTGTGGATGCATGCCTCTTCGAGCAGGTGGCGACTACGCCGCTTTCGGTGACCCGAACCACCGCACGAGTGCGTCCGCGAGTCCTTCCTGCGTGCCTTCGCCGACCCACGCGACATAGCCATCCGGCCGCACGAGCACCGCGCTCGGTGCCGGCACGGTGCCGATCGCGGGCAATTCCCACGATCCTTCGCACCGCGCATCGACGCGCCAGACGCGAGCGGACCATGCCGTGACATCGATGTCGCCGGGTGCACCAAAGTTCAGCAGCAACGGTCGCGCATCGTGCAGCAAGGTGAACACGCGCAGCGGGCCGCCGGCGGTGACGAGGTCGAGGTCGGGCATGCGGCGCCCGAGCAGCGGATGGCCTTCGCCGAGGTCGTAGCGGATCGCGAGGCCGGACATCTCGGCGGCGAAGCGCCGACGCGCGTCGTCGGCGCCGAGCAGTTCGACCATCACGGCGCTGAGTGCCTTCGTGCGCTCGTCGACGCGGCTCAACGCGACCTGCGCCATCGTGTTGCGCAGCACGCGCGCGCCGACGGCATGGCGTTCGGCATGGTACGTGTCGAGCAGGCTTTCCGGCGCCGTGCGTTTGATCACCTGTGCAAGCTTCCAGCCGAGGTTCACCGCGTCCTGCACGCCGAGGTTGAGGCCCTGGCCGCCGACCGGCGGATGCACGTGCGCGGCGTCGCCCGCGAGCAGCACGCGGCGATCGCGGTACGTCGCGGCCTGGCGCGTCATGTCGGTGAAACGCGAAATCCAGATCGGGTCGTGGATGCCGAAGTCGTTGCCGTACACCGTGACGAGCGCCTCGCTGATCTCGCGCAACGAAGGCTCGCCGTCCGCGTGCAGTTCGCGTTCGGTCAGCACGAGACGCACGAGACCTTCCGTGCCCGACTTGCCGATGCCGTGCGCACCGAACGCATCCTCGCGGAAGCCGTATTGCGGCTCTTCGCTCATGCGCGCTTCCGCGATGAGCCAGCTCTTCGTCGCGTCCCAACCGGGGAACGCGATGCCGGCAGTCTTGCGGATCGTGCTGCGCCCGCCGTCGCAGCCGACGAGGTACTGCGCACGCAGCGACGTGCCGTCGGCGAGCTTCACGTCGACGCCGTCGTCGTCCTGCGCGAAGCCGCTCACCTCGCGTTCGCGCAGGATCGGCACGCCGAGTTCGCGTACCCAGTCGGCGAGCGTGCGTTCGGTGTGGTTCTGCCACAGGCCGAGCGTGTACGGATGGCGCGTCGGCGCATCGCTGATGTCGAGCGCCATCGGATGGACGTGCACGACCGGATGCGGCGTGCCTTGCGCGATGAAGCGTTCGGCGATGCCGCGCTGGTCGAGCACTTCGATCGTGCGCGTGTGCAGGCCGCCGCCGCGCGAGCCTTCCAGATCCTGGGTCGCGCGTCGCTCGGCGATCGCGACGTCGATGCCTGCGAGCGCGAGTTCGCCCGCAAGCATGAGGCCGGTCGGTCCGCCCCCGGCAATGACGACGGCGTAGTCGCCGCGTGCGTGCGGATGAGGGTGCGAGGATTGCTGGTTCATGCTGCCTCCGGGCTCGGTGGACTCGTCGAGGCCGGCGATTGGACGCCCGAGGCGGGGGCTTGCAGCAATCCCCCCGTGCTTTAAGATAGTGAAACGGGGAGTAGCTGCTTTGCATTCATCCGCGCGAAACCTCCCTCGATGCCTGCGTGAATTCGTCCGCGGCTCGCCCGATCGGCATCGCGCCGCACACTTCCTGCTACCGACCTTCGCTGCAGCCCAAGGGACGGCCATGTGCGGACTCGTCACGCGCTTCAAGGCGCAACCCGGACGGCGCGAGGCGCTCGTCTCGCTCCTGCTCGCCGATGTCGATGGCATGCCCGGCTGCCGCAGCTACGTCGTCGCCGAAGGCCCGGCGGACGCGGATACCATATGGATCACCGAGGTCTGGCAAGACGAAGCCGCCCACAAGGCCGCGCTGCAGCGGCCCGCGGTCAAGGCGTCGATCACTGCGGCAATGCCGCTCATCGCCTCGTTCGGCCGCCAGCGCGAGACAAGAGTCGTGGGCGGCTACGGGTTGGGCGAACGACGCGGGTATGCCAAGGAGGATACCGGTGAATGACGGCCGAGCCGTGCGATGTTTCGAGGGTCGTGTGCCGCGATCGTCGTGGCGCTGTTGCTCCACGGATGCGCTCGCGAGCCGACGGCCATCCCGCTGCCGCCCGGTGCCGTGTCCGTCGAGCGATTCCCGCTCGCCATTGCGGCGGGTGGATTCCAGACGCAGTTCGTGCTGAAGGTCGCGTACCCCGCTACGCCCGCACTCGACTTCTATCGCAGCCATTTCGGCAGCGCCTGGACGCGCTGCGAATGGAGCGGCCCCGACTGGCAACGTTTCAGCGCCATGCACGAGCAGCAGCTCGCGAACGTGCATCAGCAGCTTTACATGTGGGTGAACCGCGAGGAACGCCGCACGATCATGCTGTCGATGCGGTACTACTCCGCACAGGTCAGCGATCGCGTGCCGGACAACGACGAGCAGCACATCATGCTCGTCGAGAATCTCGCCGCCGATGTCGATGCGACGATCCAGGCCTTGAATCTCAAATGCCCGGGTTGATGGAGCGACCGCGCCTTCACGGCTAGAGTCAGGAGAGGACATGCACGCGGATTTCATCGATCCCACGAAGGCCATCTACTATCCCTGGTTCGTCGCGACATGGTGTGCGATGTCCCTCGGCGGGCTCGCCTTCTTCGCCTTCAATCGTGACGCGGCCTTGAAGCGCCGGCTGTTCCTGCCGATTCTCCTGTTTTCGAACGTCACGCTCCTCGCTTTCATGCTGCTCACGGGGGCGCCGGGCGAATTCCTCCTCGTGGCCGTGCCGATGCTCGCGCTCATCACCGTTCTCAACCTGCGCGCGGTACGCTTCTGCGACGGATGCGGTCGCACGTTGCACAGCTAGAACCCGTTTTCCGTTCCGCAGTTCTGCTCCAAGTGCGGTGCGCCGATCAAACCCTGATGCATCCCGTGGAAGCCGGGCGTCGGCAAGCCGAAAGGCCGTCGGCCCATCACGACGCGATGCATCCGGTGGACGACATGCGTGGGTGGCATGTCTCGGGTGCCGCGTCGACCATCCGGATCACGCGGCACTGGTCGGCGGAACAGATTGGCGCGACGCTCCCGTGGGACGACCTTTGCAGGTGAAGACATGCGTGGACGGCTTCGTCGCATTCCATTGGATATCCGCGGCCTGACCGGTCGCGAAGAACGGTTCCGTCTTTCCGGCGCGGTGAAGCGCGATCCGGAGGTCGACGCATGGCTGAGCGCGGAACCCGCCGACCTGCGATCCATCGCGAGGACCTGGTTCGAACGCATGCGCGCCTGCGCCGACGACGTGCGCGAGCTCATGCACGACGGCCAGCCGACCGCGTGCGTAGGCGACGCGGCGTTCGCCTACGTCGCGACGTTCAGCGCGCACGTCAACGTCGGCTTCTTCCACGGCGCCGCGCTCGCCGATCCCGAGGGGCTCTTGCAGGGGACGGGCAAGGCGATGCGGCACGCCAGGCTGCGGCCGGGGCAGGCGATCGACGACGCGGCGCTGGATGCGCTCGTGCGCGCCGCGCATGCCGACCTGCGGCGGCGCATCGAGGAGGGCGGTCGCCCGCGATGAGCCGTGGTTGCGGGCGCCACGCGCCGCGTCGGTCACAGGCGCGCGATGCCGAGGATGATCTCGATCACGATGAGCACGACGATCGCGAGCTCGAGCAGTTCGGCGCGACTGCTGCTGGCTTCTTCATACAGCGCGGTGTAGGTGTCGCGCACGATGGCGAGCTTGCGGTCGACCGCCGCGACGAGCTTGGGCACGCGGAACAGGTCGAGCGCGGACGAATAGATGCGCGCGAGGTAGACGTCTTCCGTCACCTGCAGCGCGTTGTCCACCTTCTCGGTGAGTTCGGTGACTTCCGCGACGAGCGTGTAGAGGCTGCGCGCGAGGCGCGCGAAACGCGGCGCGGCGAACGATGGACGTCCGCGTCGCGCCGCCTCGACCTGGTCGTACATGCGCGGCAGCTCCGCATCGAGCAGTTCGTCGTAGTAGCGGAACTCGAGCAGCTGCGCGTTCGCGACTTCGATGACGTCGGCGACGTCGGGATGGCCCTCGGGATCGTAGATGAAGGCGCGATCCCAGGTGAGCACGACGAGGTCGTCGTCGAAGTAGGAGTAGCTCTGCTTGAGCAGTTCGCGCTTCTCGCCCGCGGCGAGCCGCCGCCGCTCGCCGGAGAGCAGCACCGCGAGGTCGACCTGCTGCTGCAGCGCCGCGGCGGAGAGCGGTTCGGCGAGCTCGTGCACGACCGCGATCAGGTAGTCTTCCTGCAGCGTCGCCGGCGACGGGCGTTCGAGCGCCGCTGCGACGATCGCGAGCGTGCGCTCGAGCACGTCGCGCCAGACCGTCGCCGATGCCGCCGGACCGATCGCTTCCTGCACGGCTTCGACGCGACGCTCGAATGCGAGCCACGCCTCGTCGGCGACGGGAATGCGAAGGGTGAGCGCGACGGCGCCGAAGTCGTACAGGCGCACGGACGCATGCGCGATCGCCAGCGCGCCGCCGATCGCCAGCTCGATCGTGCCGAGGCGGAGCAGCACGGGTGGATCGCCGAACGCGATCGCCTTTTCCGAGGCCTGGCTGAGGCGGCTGCGATCGCTGCGCGCCTTCGCGTGCGTGACGCAGAGCGCTTCCGCGGACGCGAGGTCGATCGAATACGCCACGTCGAACAGGCGCAGCGCGAGAATCTCGCCTCGGCGAACGACCACATCGGTCACGGAAACTCCGTTTTCAGGTATTCGACGTACGCACAAAGATAGGCCCTGGCGGTCGTTCCTGCCACCTCGCTCGCCCGCGGCGCTCGCGCTGCACAGATCCGAGTGCGCATCGGCGGCGCGACGCTGCAGGCACACGGCGATGCCGATCATTCATGGACCGCCCGGCACGATGGCACCATGCACACGAGGATCCGCATAGGCTGCGCCGGATGGTCGATCGCCGCGATCCACGCCGGCGCGTTCCCGGGCGATGGCTCGCATCTGGAGCGTTATGCGCGCGTCTTCGATGCCGTCGAGATCAATTCGTCGTTCTACAAGCCGCATCGCCCGCGAACCTACGCGAAATGGGCCGACGCGGTGCCGGACGAGTTCCGTTTCGCCGTGAAGATGCCCAGGGTGTTGAGTCACGAGAAGCGCTTGCGCGATTGCGAAGGCGACCTGCGGTCCTTCCTCGACGCGGTGCTGCAGCTTCGCGAGAAACTCGGGGTACTCTTGCTGCAGCTGCCGCCGACCCTCGCGTTCGATGCGCGCGTGGCGCTCGCGTTCTTCGACCGCATGCAGGCGTCCTATCGGGGCGCGGTGGCTTGCGAACCCCGTCATGCGTCGTGGTTCACGATCGACGTCGAGTCGGCCCTGCGTTCACGCGGCATCGCGCGGGTCGCCGCCGATCCTGCGCGCCCGCCGCGCGCGGCAGTGCCGGGCGGGGACCGCCGCATCGAATATGCGCGTTTGCACGGCTCGCCGCGCGTGTACTACGACGCCTATCCTCGAGCGACCCTCGAACGCATCGCGGCGCGCTTGATGCGACCGTCGCTTCGCACGCGCGAGCGCTGGTGCATCTTCGACAACACGGCGCTCGGGCATGCGCTGACCGACGCCTTGGCGGTCGGAGCAAGGATTGGCACGCCCGCTCGCGGGCGAGCGCCGGCGAAGAGCGGTGTAGTTCGAGCGTGAACCCGGATCGACTATGCTCGCAGCCGTCAGGCATATCCGGTAATCACGTCATGAGGACGACCCTTGCACTGCTGCTCGCCGTCGGATCGATCGCCGGAGCGGCGTTCGCCTCGGATTCGGCGCATCGCTCGCCGCTCGTCGGCCACTGGTCCGTCGACGTCTCGCGCCTGCCGATGCCGCCGGAGGCGCGGCCGCGGAGCGTCACGATCGCGTTCGCCGAGGCGGATGGGAAGTGGGCGACGACGGTCGACATCGTCGATGCAGGTGGCAACGCGAGCCACGCCACCGGCATGACCATGCTCGACGGCACGCCGTCCGCGGTCGCCGGCAGCGCCGAAGCCGACGTCGCCGCGATGACGATGCCGCAACCCGGCGTGCTCGTCATGTCGCTCGCGAAGGGCGGCCTGCCGGCGAACACGCGCGTCTACGCGGTCGCCGCGGACGGGCGCACGATGATCGAAACCGCGGCCTACTTCGGCAGCGACGGCAAGCCGATCATGCGCACGAATTATTTTTCACGCATGCCGTGAGGCGGTGATCGCGCAGGCGACGTACACGCTGCAAGGTCGCGCGGTCGCCTCGGCCTGCCGCCCGGGCCGCGGCGCGGCCGGCTTCGGCCCGGATTCGCGAACCCGCGTCGATCATCGAGCCAATGATGTCGATCCGTGCCGTGCTCGTTCGTCGCCATGCATGACAAGACCGGAAAGACGTCGTGCCTTCGCCCTCGTGGCCCGGCTCGGCCGAACGTCCGGCAATCTTGGCAACCACCACCCTATCGAGGAATCCCGTCATGAAGATCAGCGTCGAAAGCCACGTCAAAGCCCCGGTCGCCGCCGCGTGGCACGCCTACACCACCCCCGAAGACATCCTGCGCTGGAACGCCGCGAGCGACGACTGGCACACGACCGCGGCGACGGTCGACCTGCGCGAAGGGGGCGATTTCTCGTCGCGCATGGAAGCGAAGGACGGCAGCTTCGGTTTCGACTTCGCGGGCACGTACACGAAGGTCGTGCCGAACGAGCGGCTCGAATTCTCGTTCGGCGACCGCGCCGCCGCGGTCGAGTTCGTCCCTGCCCAGGGTGGCGTCGACGTGCGCGTCACGTTCGACGCGGAAACCGAGAACCCGGTCGAGATGCAGCGCCAGGGCTGGCAGGCGATCCTCGACAATTTCGCGCGCTACGTCGAAGCGCGACGCTGAGCCTGCATCGCGGAGCGGCGATCGCGCCGCTCCGCCGCGGCATGCGGCTCGGGCGAAGCCCGGAGGAGAACACCATGAAACCGCGCATCACGCTCATCACGCTCGCGGTCGACGACCTCCAGCGCGCCGTGCGTTTCTACCGCGACGGCCTCGGCCTCCAGACGCCGGGCATCGTCGGCGCGGAATTCGAGCACGGCGCGGTCGCCTTCTTCGACCTGCAGGCGGGCTTGCGCCTCGCGCTGTGGCCGCGCGCGAGCCTCGCCCACGATGCCGGCATCGCGGTGGGCAGGCCGAGCCGGACCGACGTCAGCCTCGCGCACAACGTGCGGTCGAAGGACGAAGTCGACGCCGTGATGGCGGAGGCGAAGGCCGCGGGCTCGACGATCGTGAAGCCTGCCCACGACACATTCTGGGGCGGCTACGCGGGCTATTTCGAGGATCCCGACCACCACCTGTGGGAAGTCGCCTGGAACCCGCAGCTGTTGCCGGACGACTGAACGACACGCATCGCACTCATCGTTCCTGCTTCGCGCGCCGCGCCTTCTTCGCGATGGCCATGTTGTCGACGAGGTTCGGATAGCGGCGCCCGGCCGCAGCCGCGCGTGCCTTGGCTTCTTCGACTTGTTCCGGCGTCAAGCGCATTCGCACCGATGGGCGGACCGGGTTGGACTTCTTCCATGGGGGTTTTGCGCCCGGTGTCATCCGCCTGCTCCGCCGTCGATGCGCTGCATGCGTTGCACGAGCTTCTCCGCCCAGCGCCGGCCCGGATCGCCGCCCCAGAGCAGCCAGGCGATGTAGCCGGTCGAAGGCTCGTCGCGATCGGCCCAGCCGGGGGCCTGCGCGTCCACCGCGTGGCGAGTGAAGAACGACACCATGCGTCGAACGGTGGCAGGCGATACCTGGCGGCGCGAGGCGAGGTCGCGTGCGCGCGCGACGCCGACGGCGGTGCCGCCGCGATGATGCAGGCGCCGCAACAGGAGCCCGCGTTCGGCGCACGCGGCCACGCCCTTCGGCGGCGTCAGGTCGAGGCTGTCGTAGCGGATGCGAGCGTGCATGATCGCCGGGAAGGTTACCGCAGGCCCGAGCGCCCGATGAACGCGCGCTTCGCCCGCATTCAGGAGCGGTTGGGCATGCGAAGCCATGTCGATCGCGGGTGCCCGCGTTCGTCGATACCATCGCCCACCCGAGAAGGAGATAGTGCATGCCCCTCGCCAAGCCGATCACGCCGCACCTCTGGTTCGACACGCAGGCCAGGGAAGCCGCCGCGTTCTACTGCGCGCTGTTTCCGGATTCACGCGTCGACGCGACGATCACTCTCCGCGACACGCCGTCCGGCGATTGCGACATCCTGCACTTCCACCTGTGCGGCCAGCCGTTCATGGCGATCAGTGCCGGCCCGCACTTCAAATTCAATCCGTCGGTGTCGTTCTTCGTGAACTTCGATCCGTCGCGCGACCACCAAGCGCGCGATCACCTCGATGCGCTGTGGGACGCGCTCATGGACGGTGGCCAGGCGCTCATGCCGTTGCAGGAATATCCCTTCAGCCAGCGCTACGGCTGGGTGCAGGACCGCTACGGCCTGTCGTGGCAGCTGATCCTGACCAAGCCCGACGGCGAGCCGCGACCGATGATCGTGCCGTCGCTGTTGTTCACCGGCGACGTGTGCGGCAAGGCGAAGGAAGCCGGCGCGTTCTACCGCTCGGTGTTCGACGGCTCGCGTGAAGGCCTGTTCGTGCCGTATCCCGCCGGCAGTTCGCCTGATCGCGAAGGCACGACGATGTATTCGGACTTCCGCCTCGGCGAAACCTGGTTCGCCGCGATGGACAGTGCGTACGAGCACGGCTTCGCCTTCAACGAAGCGATCTCGTTCCTCGTGCCATGCCGCGACCAGGCCGAGATCGACCACCACTGGGCCCGCCTGTCGAGCGTGCCGGAATCGGAAGTCTGCGGCTGGTGCAACGACCGCTTCGGCGTTTCCTGGCAGATCTCGGCGATCGCGATCGAAGAGGCGATGACGTCGGGTGACCAGGCGAAGATCGACCGCATCACGCAGGCGTTCCTGAAGATGGGCAAGCTCGACGTCGCGACGCTCGAAGCGGCCGCGGCCGGCATGGAGTAAGGCGCCAAGTTGCGAGCGCGGTGGCGCGCATCGGCGCCGCCACGCCGTCCGTCGCGGAACGGTGTTGGTCGCCCGTCGACGCTGCGGGGGAAAGGCTAGACTCGCCACCTCTTCGTGGGGGTGCGATGAAGTACGACGACGCCGAGATCTATTTCCTCAACTTCGAAACCGACTTGCCGAACGAGAACGGCGGCAGGCACATGGGCCTGTTCCTCGAATGGGCGATCCGGCGCGGGCTCGCCTCGGCGGAACACATGCAGGCTGCGGACGCGCTGCGCAGCGGCGCGACCACCGGTCTCGACCTGTTGTTCGATCGCTGCGACGGCAAGCTCATGGCCCAGGACCTTGGCGAAGAGGGCAATGCATTCGCGGCCGCCGTCTACGAGCAGCATCATCTCGCCGATTTCATCGAGGCGATGAACCTCAGGCCCGATGCGGGTCTCGACGCGATCTTCGGTGCCGACCTCACGCCGCAGCGCCATCGCCGCGTGCTCTGGCAGCTCGACCGCCGCTATTCGGACTGGCGCCGCGCGTTCGGCTTGCCGGACAAGGAGGCGCTGATCGAACGCCTCGCGGCGATCGTCGGCCCCGCGGCGGAAGCGGCCGGCTTTCCGCGCGTCCCCGACACGACCTGGGGCTCGGTCGACCGGCGCATCACCCACGAGCGGCGCAGCGACGGCTACGTGCAGCGCCTCGAATTCGCCGCGGTCGATCACGCGCAGTGGTTCTACGGCGCGCGCGTCGAGCTCACGGTGCACATCCCCGGGCTGTTCCAGCGGATCTACGCCGAGAAGGACGCGGACATCGGCAACGTGTCGGCGCTGCAGAACTCGGCATGGATCCCGTTCGCGCGCTTCGCCGAAGGCTGGGACGGCCCGCTCGAGGACTACGGAAACAGCCCGGGTTTCTGGATCTTCCGGGTCGAGGAGATCGAGCCGCTCGCACGATGGCTGGCCGATCGCCTGCGCAGCTTCGCGTTGCCGCTGCTGCGTGGCCTCGACGGTCTCGAAGCGCTCGCGCTCGAATACGGCAGGAAGCCGTTCGGCAGCTCCCCGATCCACGACGTGCGCGATCCGTACGCCGCGCTGCTCGCCTGTGAAATGACGCGTCATCCCCGGCTGGGCGCGCTGCTCGACGAGATCGGGCAGGCGATCGGTGCGGTCGCTCCGCGCGAGCGCACGCGGTCGCAGGACGGCGCACTCCGCCTGATACCCCGCATCCGCGAGCGCGCGAAGGCGTGGATCTGAGGCATGGCACGCTTGCGTTGTGCGGCGGCGACCACACCTTCGGCGGCATGCCGAGGTGAATCATGAATGCCGTGCCATCGCTGCTGCTGTCCTGTCCCCATTGCGCGTCGATGAACCGCGTGCCGCGCGATCGCCTCGCGCAGGCGCCGCGCTGCGGCCGCTGCCACGAGGCGTTGTTCACGGGAGCGCCGTTCGCGCTGACCACGGCGACGTTCGACGTGCACGCGTCGCGCAGCGAGCTGCCGCTGCTGGTCGACTTCTGGGCGCCGTGGTGCGGTCCGTGCGTGAGCATGGCGCCTGCGTTCGCGGCGGCGGCCAAAGCGCTCGAACCGCAGCTGCGCCTCGCCAAGGTCGATACCGAAGCCGAGCCCGCGCTCGCCGGCCGCTTCGACATCCGCAGCATCCCGACCCTGATCCTGTTCGCCGGCGGCCGCGAACTCGCGCGCCAGTCCGGTGCCGCCGGCACGCAGCAGATCGTGCAGTGGACGCGCGCCAACCTCCACACCTGATCTCACCCACGTGGGGTGGGACGCAGCGGCGCGGAACGAACATTCGGAGCGATGCGCAACCTCCGCGAGTCCCACCGCGACACCTCCGTGCATATCATGCGCGGTGGGACTCGCCGCTGGCGCGGCTGCGTCCCACCCTACCTGCTGCGCCTCGCCAAGGTCGATACCGAGGCCGAACCCGCGCTCGCCGCCCGCTTCGACATCCGCAGCATCCCGACCTTGATCCTGTTCGCCGGCGGCCGCGAAGTCGCTCGCCAGTCCGGCACCTAACCCGTAGGGTGGGACGCAGCGGCGCGGAACGAACATTCGGAGCGACGCGCAACCTCCGCGAGTCCCACCGCGGCACCTCCGTGCGCATCTTGGGCGGTGGGACTCGCCGCTGGCGCGGCTGCGTCCCACCCTACGCGCAACGCCCATCATCGCTTCGCAATCCGCCGCTCGAGCTCCGCCGCATCGGCCTTCGCGCGCGCAAGGCGTTCGTCATCCTGTGCATTCGCCGCCGCCTGCGTGCGCTCCCGCATCCGGCGCCGCGCATCGTCGATGTCGCCGCGCTCGAACGCGAGCACGCCGAGCTGGAACAGCGCGTCGTCGGCGACGTCGTCGTCGCCGGCCTTGCGCGCGATCGCCAGTGCGCGGCGCAACGCCGCCTCCGATTCGTCGAGGCGGCCGAGCAGGTAGCTGTTCTGCGCGATGTTGACGAGCACCGTGGTCAGCCGATCGTCGTCGGCGCCGAACAGGCGCTCGGCCTGCGCGAGCATCGCGCGGTTCGCCGCGAGCGCGTCGGCCGGGCGGCCGGCCTCGTGCAGCACGTAGCCGATGCGCTCCTGCACGCCGAGGCGCTGCGCGTCGTCGAGCAGGCGGCCGTGCGCGTCGGCGTCGAGTGCGAGCACGGCGCGATAGCGCGCCTCGGCGATCGCGTGGCGATGCAAGTGCTCCGCCGAGGTCGCGACGCGGTGGATGAGCAGGATCCGTTCGGCAGGCGGGATCGCATCGACCGAATCGAGCGCGAGGCAGGCGTCGCCGAGGCGCACCGTGCCCTCGAAGTCCTCCTGCTTGAAGCGCACGAGCGACATGAGATCCAGCACGCGCGCGCGTTCGGGCGAATCGGCACCGATGCGCCGCGCGACCTGCTCGACCGCCTCGAGCTTCGGATAGATCTCCGAGACGCGGAACGATCCGCCCGGGTCGAGCACGGTCGCGCGCAGCGGTGTGAAGCGTGCCTCGAACACCGCCTTGTCCGCCGCGGGCGCGGCCGCGCGCACGGTGGCGAACGTGAGCGCGAGCGCCGCGCCGCCCGCGAGCAGCAGCAAGCCATTCATCGTGAGGACCTCATCGAAGGAGCCTGCTGGACTCTACGCAAATCGGTGTGGCCGGCTGACGCACTCCGCCGGCAAACCGCCGCGCGGTGAAGCGCGCGCGACTTGCGCGAACATAGGAGCTGCATCGGATCCAGGGCGGGCGGACACGGATGACAAGGTTGTCAGTTGGTCGTGATCGCGCGCATCCGCGACGCGAACGACACCGCGGGTCGACGTATGTACATCATCGCCCGCGCATTTTGCCTGATGCACGAATCCGGCTCATTTTCAGCCGTGAACCGTGCGGCGCTGCATCACACGACCGTGTGTCCACGCGAAATGTGCGCCCGTCGACAATTTGGAGAAAAGTGTTTGACAACGTTGTCATGCGCGAGCAGGCTTCACGCGGGGTGACGCAGGCGACCTGCGTCCACGGCGGCTGCGGCACATCGATGCCGAGGGCTGCCGCGATCGATCCACGCGGCCCGACGGTGCAGCGACATCGCACGCACCGTCCCGCCGCTTGCGGTACCGCCGTCGCGCCTGCGGCGGCGGGTCCGCATTGCTCGTGACACGTCCGACCGACAACGGCATGGGGTGATCGACATGAGCCACACCGCAACCGTCGCCTGACCCGAGTCGCGCCGCTTCCCGCGCGCGCGGCCTTTCCGTGATGCCTTCACCGCAGGTGCGCCAGGCACCTGCCGCGGTTTCGCATTGCCCGCGATCGGGAGAGAGCGATCGTCGGGAGGAGAGAGCGGCCGGGTTCGTCCCGGCCATTGTTCAACCGACGACAACCGGAGCACGACCATGCCCGACTTGATCCGCAGACTTCGATTCCTGCCCCTGCTGTTCGCCCTCGCGTGCAGCGCGTGTGCATTCGCGCAGACCGTCAACTGCAACGGCGTTGCCGCGTGGAACGCGAGCACGGTGTACAACCCTGGCGACCGCATGACCTACCAGGGGCGCTTGTACCAGGCCCTCGTGCCGATCTGGAACGCCGCACCGAACTATTGCCCGTCGTGCGGCTGGTACCAGGACCTCGGCGCCTGCGGCACGGGCGGCACCAACCAGCCGCCGAGCGTATCGATCACCGCGCCGGCGAACGGCAGCACGTTTGCCGCGGGCGCGACCATCACGGTGAACGCGACCGCGTCCGATAGCGACGGCAGCGTCACCAAGGTCGAGTTCTTCCGCGGCGCGACCTCGCTCGGCGTCGACACGAGCTCGCCATACTCCGTCACGTGGAGCAACGCCGCCGCCGGCAGCTACAGCCTCACCGCGGTCGCGACCGACAACCAGGGCGCGACGACGACGTCGGGCGCGGTATCGGTCACCGTGCAGGCCGCGCAGAACGACACGACCCCGCCGAGCGTGCCGACCGGCCTCGCCTCGCCGTCGCAGACGAACACGACGATCAGCCTTACGTGGAACGCGTCGACCGACAACGTCGGCGTGACCGGCTACGACGTCTACCGCGGCGGCAGTTCGATCGCGACCGTCGCCGGTACGAGCTACACCGCGGGCGGACTGTCGCCGTCGACCGCGTACTCGTTCCAGGTGCGCGCGCGCGACGGCGCCGGCAACACCTCCGCGTTGAGCTCGTCGATCAGTGTGAGCACGAAGGCGAACCCGCCGCCGGGCGGCAAGCGCGTGCTCGGCTATTTCGCGCAGTGGGGCATCTACGCGCGCAACTACCGCGTGAAGAACATCGACACGAGCGGCACCGCGGCCAAGCTCACGCACATCAACTACGCGTTCGGCAACGTGCGCAACAACCGTTGCGAAGTCGGCGTGAACATCCCGTCCGACCCGAATACCGGCGCCGGCGGCGACGCGTTCGCCGACTACACCAAGGCATTCGGTGCGGGCGAGAGCGTGAGCGGCACGGCCGACACCTGGGACCAGCCGCTGCGCGGCAACTGGAACCAGCTCAAGCAGCTCAAGGCGAAGTACCCGGGCCTCAAGGTGCTCATCTCGCTCGGCGGCTGGACCTGGTCGCGCGGCTTCTCGAGCGCGGCGCGCCCGGAGAACCGCCAGGCCTTCGTCGCCTCGTGCATCGACGCCTACATCCGCGGCAACCTCCCCGCGAGCGACGGCGCCGGTGGCGCAGGCGTGGCCGCGGGTGTGTTCGACGGCATCGACCTCGACTGGGAATACCCGGTCGCGTGCGGCCTCAGCTGCGGCAGCGCCGAGGACAACGCGAACTTCACCGCGCTGCTCGCCGAGTTCCGCCGCCAGCTCGACGCGGTGCGCCCGGGCCTGCTGCTGTCGATCGCGGCCGGTGCGGGCATCGACAAGATCCGCGTGACGGATCCGGCGACGTACTCGCAGTCGCTCGACTTCATCAACGTGATGACCTACGACTTCCACGGCTCGTGGGACGCGCAGACCAACCATCACTCCGCGCTGTTCGCCTCGCCGCAGGATCCGTCGACCGGCGACCAGAAGTTCTACAACACCAACGACGCGATCGAGGCGTTCCTGTCGCGCGGCGTGCCGGCGACCAAGCTCTCGCTCGGCATCGGCTTCTACGGCCGCGGCTGGACCAACGTGCCGGCCGGCAGCAACCACGGCCTGTACCAGTCCGGCAGCGCCGCGCCCGGCACGTACGAAGCGGGCAACGAGGACTACCACGTGCTGAAGAACCTCAACTACCCGATCTACACCGACAACGCCGCGATGGCGACATGGGCGTACAACGGCACGACGTTCTGGAGCTACGACACGCCCGCGATGATCCAGACCAAGATGAACTACGTGAAGACGCAAGGCCTCGGCGGCGCATTCTTCTGGGAGTTCAGCGGCGACGACGCGCAAGGCACGCTCGCGACCGCCGTCAAGAACGGGTTGCAATGACCCGGCGCGGGTGATCCCGCGCGATGGATGCGGACCGTCCCGGCCCCGGCTGGGGCGGTTCGCGCTGGCCTGCCTGCGGATCGAGTCGCGATCGTCACGCTTTTTCCCTCTCCCGCTTGCGGGAGAGGGCAGGGTGAGGGCCATCGGAGCGCGGCGTCCGTACAAGTACTTGCCGCGTTTCGCGCTGCTCACCCGCTCCGCTCCGCATAGACCCGTAACGGGGGCGCGCAGCAGCGCGCCCCGTTGTTCCCCTCTCCCACGTGTGGGAGAGGGCAGGGTGAGGGCGATCGAAGCGCGGCGTCCGTCCAAGTACTTGCCGCGTTTCGCGCTCCTGTCCCGATCCGCTCCGCATTCCCTCACCCGCCGCGCTGCGCGCGTCGGCCTCTCCCGCAAGCGGGAGAGGCGACATCGCGTCGGTTCGCGCGCGGCCGGGGCTGTCACGTTTGCGCACGCCCGTGCGTCCTGGCATCGACTGACGGAGAATACGCCCGTGGATGCCGCAACCACCCTGTTCGAAACCCACCGTTCGCGCCTGTTCGGGCTCGCCTACCGCATGCTCGGCACGCCCGCGGATGCCGAGGACGTCGTGCACGAAGCCTGGCTGCGCCTGCACGCGCAGGATCTCGCGACGCTCGATGATCCCGAGGCCTGGCTCGTCACCGTGACGACGCGCCTCGCGCTCGATCGCCTGCGCCGCGCGAAGGCCGAGCGCGAGCAGTACGTCGGGCCGTGGTTGCCCGAGCCGCTGTCGGACGAGGCGGAATCGCCCGATGCGACGCTCGAACGCGGCGAGTCGCTGACTTTGTCGTTCCTGCTCCTGCTCGAACGCCTGAGCCCGGAGGAGCGCGCGGCGTTCCTGCTGCACGACGTGTTCGACTACAGCCACGCCGAGGCCGCGGCGATCCTCGGGATCGCCGAAGACGCGTGCCGCCAGCGCGTGCACCGCGCGAAGGCGCGCCTGCGCGAAGGGCGGCCGCGCTTCCATGTCGACGGCGCGGCGCAGCAACGCCTGCTCGAACGCTTCGTCGCGGCGATGGCCGAGCCGCGCATCGACACCTTGCGCGCCTTGTTCGCCGAAGACGCAGTGCACGTCAGCGACGGCGGCGGCCTCGCCAGCGCGACCCTGCATCCGCTGCACGGCGCCGATCGGCTCGCGCGCCTGTACCTGCAGATCGCGCGCAACGTCGCCGGCGCACGCTACGCGTTCGCCGAACTCAACGGCGCGCCCGCGCTGTTCATGTACGACGGCGACACGCTCGCGACCGCGATGTGGATCGAGTGCGAAGGGGATCGCATCACCGCGATCCACGCATTGCGCCATCCGGAAAAACTCGCGCGCATCCACGCGGTCACGAAACCGGCCGCGTCCACGTCCTTGCATTGAAGCGGCCGATCCCGGCCGCACGCAGTGCCAAGGAGCCTTCCATGACCCGCTTTTCCCTCCAGCGTCATTACCCGTCGATGCAGCCGCTGATCGATCTCGGCAAGAGCATCCACGATGCCGGTCGCCTCGAACAGCCGCTGATCCTGCTGGTCCTCATGCGCGTGTCGCAGATCAACGGCTGCGCGTTCTGCCTCGACATGCACAGCAAGGACGCGCGCGCCGCCGGCGAGACCGAACAGCGCCTGTACCTGCTGCCCGCGTGGCGCGAGACCAAGCTCTACAGCGAACGCGAGCAGGTCGCGCTGCAGTGGGCCGAGGAACTCACCGAACTCGCCGGCGCCGAGCCCGTTTCCGACGCGCTGTACGACAAGGCGACGAAGGTGTTCAGCGAAGCCGAGATCGTCGACCTCACCCTGCTCACCGTGACGATCAACAGCTGGAACCGCATCAACGTCGCTGCGCGCACGATCGGCGGGAACTACCGGGCGCCCACCAAGGCGGCGGCGCACTGATCTGCGATTGCCTCCCCGACCCTCTCCCGCGTGCGGGAGAGGGTCGGGGCAAGGCGATCGAAGCTGTTGTGGGAGCGGCGAAGCCGCGATGCTCCTGCGCCGAGCCGGCAACAGGCGACTCGTAGGGTGGGACGCAGCCGCAAAGCGGCGAGTCCCACCGCCATCATTTTCGCGCGACCACCACGGTGGGACTCGCGATTGAACATTCCGCAAAACTCGCGCCGTATCGCGCGCTGCGTCCCACCCTACGCTCTGTTGTGGGAGCGGCGGAAGCCGCGATGCTCCTGCGTCGATGCCTCGCCCTGCACGCAACCGATGGGACTCGCGCCCGAACGCTCGGCAAACCCGCAACGCCTCGCGCGCTTCGTCCCACCCTACGCGGTGTCGCTGTTCCCCTCTCCCGCTTGCGGGAGAGGGCAGGGTGAGGGCACTCGGAGCGAAGCCTTGCGCCGGCAACCGTGCGCTCCGCCTTTCCCTCACCCGCCGCGCCGCGCGCGTCGGCCTCTCCCGCGAGCGGGAGAGGCGAAAGCCGGCTCAATCCATCCGCACCGTCTTCCCGTGCTTCATCACCATCAGCGGATGCTCGGTCGCACGGATGTTCGCGAGCACGTCGCCCGGCACCGCGACGATGTCGGCGAACTTGCCCGCTTCGAGCGTTCCGCTGTCGCCATCGACCCCAAGCAGCTTCGCCGCCCCCTGGCTGCTCGTCATCAACGCCGCCGCCGGCGACATGCCGAGGTCGACGTAATCGCCGAACTCCTCCGCGTTCATCCCATGCGGATACACCGCCGCATCCGTGCCGAACGCGATCGGCACGCCGATCTTCAGCGCGTTCTTCATCATCTCGCCGTGCGCCGCGTACGCCGCGCGCGCCTTGCCCGCGATCTTCGGCGGATACGTATCGGCCTTCTTGTTCACCCAGATCTGCGTCATGCGCGTCGGCACGAGGTACACGCCTTTCTGCTTCATGAGCTGCAAGGTCGGCGGCGTGAGGAAGCTGCCGTGCTCGATCGAATCGATGCCGGCCTCGATCGCCTGCTTCGCGGCGAGGTCGCCGTGCGAATGCGCCGCGACCTTGCGCCGCCACGCATGTGCCTCGCTCATGATTGCGCGCAACTCGTCCGGCGTGAGCTGCGGCACGTCGACCGGATCGGACTCCGACAGCACGCCGCCCGACGCGCAGATCTTGATCACGTCCGCGCCGTACTTCATCTGCTCGCGCACGGCGAGCCGGCACGACTCCGGCCCATTGCACACGCCCTCCATCGTGCCCGACGGGCGCAGCCGGTCCGGCGGCGCCGGCGAGCTGTCGCAATGCCCGCCGGTCGACCCGATCGCATGCCCCGCCGCGACGATCGTCGGCCCCTCCGCGAGCCCGTCGCGGATCGCGTTGCGCAGCGCGACGTCGATAAAGTCGCCGCCGCCGACATCGCGCACCGTCGTCACCCCCGCGCGCAAGGTCGCGCGCGCATTCGCTTCCGCGTGGTACGACTGCTCCACCGACGAGCGCAAGGTGTTCTCGTAGAACGCCTTCTCCCAGTTGTCGTCGTGATCCATCGTCAGGTGCGTATGCGCATCGATGAACCCGGGCACGAGCGTCGCGTCGCCGAGATCGACGACCTTCGCATCCGCCGGAATCGCCGCATCCTTGCCGACCGCGACGATGTGGTCGCCCTTGACGACGACGAGGCCGGGGGAGGCGAGGGTGCCGGTGCGGCCGTCGAACAGATGGGCGGCTTTGAGGGCCGTCGTGACCGGCGGGGCAGTGCGATCGTTGGTGGCCTGCACGGCCGTCGTCACTGCAAGACCCGCAAACAACGCGATAAGTCGCTGCATGAAGCTTCCCCCAGGAGAACAGGTTCCAGTCTAAAGCCGAATGCCGTGGGTCGCGACGGCGTGCTACGTTGCCGTCATCGCGATGATGGAATGCATCGATGCTGCACGTCGAGCCGGGCGATGTCTATTGGTCGCTGATCGAACCGTCGTGGACGGCGCTGAACCAAAGCTGGGATAACCTCGACGATTTCCTGCGGGCTTCGCAGGCGGTCGCCCCGAAAGTGCTTCTTGTGTACGCCGCCCATTGGTGTCGGTCGGAGGTGGACAATGGAGGCTTTCACCAGTTCTTCCACAACACGACGGGTTTGCTGGCTCCCGAGGCCGCCGAGGGTTTCCGTGCCATCGGCTTGCTCGAGTGGTCGACTTTGCTTTCCGAAGCGATGACTTATTTCGGTGCACCGTACCCTCGAGAACGCTCGATCAGGCTCGAGCGTTTGTCGGCGCAGGAAGATCGCAACCGAGCAGAGTGGAATCCATTTACCGTACTGGACGACAGATTTCACGAAAGCAGCGATGCAGGGCGCTGGGACGTGGCCGCGGACGCGTACGCCAAATGTGCCGCTTGATCGTCGAGCGACGATGGCGCGAACATGCCTGCCGATGGCCTAGCCTTGTTGGACAACAGTTCGCATCGACGCACGAATGACGGGCAAGGACCGATGCACAACGACAGTGCAGCCGTGACCGCCAAACTTGGACGCGCCAACCGAATACTTGCACGCGTCCACATTTTTCCTTGGCTCGCCGAACTCCAGGCTTCGACTTGCCGAACCCCGAACTTGCACGCGCCGAGCTAAAACGTGGACGCGCCAAGCTCCGGGTTGCGTGCGAGCAGGTCCGTGTTGGGCCGACGAAGCTCGGACGTGCGTCGATGCAAGTCCAACCTCGAAAACGCCGAACCCAAACCTTGCGACGCTGCATCTTTTCGCCGGGCAGCGAAGGGTGCGACCTTCGCGCACGCACGTCCGGCGTTCGCGCGCGCACGAATGCGGTGCAGTGGCCCAAGTATTCCGTTCGCGGGTCCAAGTAGTTGCTTCGCGAGCCCAAGTTTTTGCTCGCGAGCCGAGGTCCGGCGGTGATGTACTCAAGCGGAGGCGTGCAGGCGCCCCAGGTCTTGCGTGCGCACGCGGAGAGAAATCATGGACGCGTCGATGGTCTTCAATCGAGCACCCATCCGCGGTGTCGGCGCGCCGATCGCCCGTGCGCGCGAATCGACGGTCGAGGTACACCCGTGGCCCGCCGGCCCTGCCGCCACTCAGCCATCATCGAACGCATCCGCGAACACCGTGTCCGCATAGACGCCGATATCGCGCCGCCCGCCCGAGGGCAGGCTGTGCCCCTCGAGGTCGAGGTAGCGGCCGACGATCGAGCGCGAATACGCGAGCAACGGCGAGGTGCCCGACAGGTGGAAGTCGCCGCCCGCGGGATCGACGAAGTTCGGTGGGGCGTTCGTATTGTCGGTGGCCGACGCCGGCGGGCGGCCACCGCTGCTGCCGTACGCGTTCCAGTTCGCGTTGACGAAGATGTCGACGCTGTCGAGGTAGAAGCCGTAGAGCGTGTTGGCGCGGAAGATGTTGTTGCTGAGATAGCCGGATTCGGCGCTGAGGAACAGGCCGCCCGTGCCGGTCGAGTCGCCCATGCCGAGCGTCGTGTTGCCGTAGACGGTGTCGTGGGTGACCGCGACGACGGCGGCGTCGGTGGTAATCGAGCCCGCGCCGAAGTCCTGGTCGGCGCTGTTGCCGGTGACGAGGTTGGTTTCGAGGAACACGTAGTCGCTGGTGGCGAGGCCGTCGGCGTGGATCGAGAAGCCGCCGCCGAGGCCGGTCGTGTGGTTGTTCTTGATCACGGTGAACAGCACCGCGATGCCGGCGCCGCCACTGAGCGAGAGGCCGGCGCCGTTGCCGATCGACTCGCCGTTCTGCACGGTGAGTTCGAGCACCTCGATCGGTGCGTGCGCGTTGACGATCGCGAGCACGGGCGTCTGGCCGTTGCCGTCGAGCTTCGCGCGCGCGGGATTAGAGCGCGGGTTCTGGCAGTTCGCGTCGAAGCCGCCATGTATCGAGATCAGGCCGGTGACGGCCGTGGACCTGTAGTGGAACGCGCCGTTCGACGTCGCGGCGCCGGTCGTGTAGGTGCCGGGCGCGAGGTCGACCTCGTTGTCCTCGCCGTTGTACGGGCCGCCGTCGGAGGCCGCGGTCAAGGCCTGCTGCAGTTGCGCGGCGCTCGTCGCGCAGAACACGTGCGCATGGGCGGTTCCGGCGGCCAGGAGCGCGAGCGTCGACAGGGCGATGCGACGCGGCAGGCGCGGTGGTGCGGCAGTGGCGGTGGGCATGGCGGGCTCGCTTCGTGGGTCGTACCCGCCAATACGCCGGATCCGCGGCGATCCGGGTGTCGACGTCGACGAAGCGGCTGCCGCACCGTGGGCCTGTGCGCGACCTCCGCGCGCGCAGGCCCGCATCCGTCATTCGAAGCCGTTGCCGAAGATCTCGTCCGGCCGCAGATCCAGCGCCGCCGTGAGGTCACCCATCGGCGGGAATCCGTTCGTCTGCAGCGCGCCATCGCGCGCGGCGAGGCCTGGCAGGGTCGGCAGGTTGAACGGTTTCGTACTGCGTGTGGTCGACCGTGCCGCGACGCGCGTACGGTGAACGAAGGGGACGGAGGAATTATCCGTTTGAATCCCCCGCGGGGCGTTGAGAGTCCGCTTGCCCCGCTGAGCAGCTGTTTCGGCGCTGCCCGGCAAGGGGGGGGCCGAGATATGGGCGTGCCACCCGGCTGGCGGATGCGGATGTCACCGGGACGTCGTATAGCTGCCGGCACGGGTCCACGCGAATGCCGGAGAGGCCGCCGACGCTGGTCCCACTCATGCAGGTCGCACCATGGCGCGCCAAGGTCAGACTTGCATGCGCCACCGCCCGGGTTGCGATCGCGCACGGCCCGCATCGACACGCGAGGTCGGAATTGCAGCGATGCACCACGCTGGTGCAGCCACGGCCGCCCGGCATGGACGCGTCCACGAAAACCTTGCACGCGTGCACGGATTTGGTCGGCGTGCCAAGCCGCGGGTATCGACCCGTCGAGCGCCGGGCATGCATGCGTCCACGAAAAACATGCACGCGCCAAGGATCGAGTTGCATGCGAGCAAGGTCGGGTTGGAACGATGAAGGTCCGAGTTGCACCGTTGCACCTCCGGGCTTGGAAAGGTCGAGTGCCGGGCCTGCATCGCTGCATCTTTTTCGTTGACGCATGCAACTCCGGCATTCGCGCGTGCACCACCGTGGTGCAGCAGTCCAAGGTTTTCGTTCGACGGTCCATGATTTTCGTGCGCGAGCGGATGCCGGGCGTCGACGCGTTCAAGGTGAGGCGTGCACGCGTCCACGCCATGCGTGCGAGGGTCGATGGGCGTGGTGCGCGTGTCGATCCTTTTCGTGCACGCATGGACGGCAGGCGTGCGCGGATTCATGCCGATGCGTGCGCGACTGCAGGTGCGGCGGGCGGGCGTTCACCGTGGACCTGCGCCTGTGCAACCTGGACGTGTGCCCGTCGATGCGGACGCGCGGTGCTTATACTCCGGGCCGATGCTTGCGGTTGGACGGGGCCTCTCGGGGGACCGCCGTATTGATCCGGCATGTGAGGCGCGCATGAGGAAGCTCCTGCTGGGCGTTGCTGTCGTCGTGGCGGTCGTCGCGATTCTTGCGGTGTACGTGACGCCATGGCCGAGCGTGTGGGTCATCCGCTCGATCTTCGACCGGGGAGCAGCGCGCGCCGCCGCCGCGCTCGCATCGAAGGTGCCCGCGGACGTGCGCATCGTCGCCGACGTGGCGTATTCGCCGGACGACGGGCATGCGCGTTTCGACGTCTATCGTGGCGCGACCACGTCGCCCGACGCGCCGGTCGTCATCTGGTTCCACGGCGGCGGTTTCGTGTCCGGGCGGCGCGGGGACGTGGCCAACTACCTCAAGGTGTTGGCCGGGCGCGGATTCACGGTCGTCAACGTGGACTACACGATCGCGCCGGAGGCGACGTATCCGACGCCGATCCGCCAAGCCAACGCGCTCCTCGGCTACCTCGACACGAACAGCGAGCGACTCGGCTTCCGTCGTGATCGATGGGTGCTCGCCGGCGACAGCGCGGGTGCGCAGATCGCGGCGCAGACGGCCGCACTGATCGCAAATCCCGACTATGCGAAGGTGCTGGCCATCCACCCCGGCGTGCGATCGGCGCAGATCGCCGGCGCGCTGTTGTATTGCGGCGTCTACGACGTCACGCACATGGGCGAAGGTGGCGGCGTGCTCGGCTGGTTCGTGCATTCCACCGGATGGGCCTACAGCGGCGATCGCGCGTGGCGTGGCACCGGAGCATTGAGCTCGATGGCGTTGGCGCCGTTCATCACGCCCACATTCCCGCCGACCTTCATCAGTGCGGGCAATGCCGATCCGCTCGGACCGCAATCGGTCGCGTTGGCCGGAGCCCTCGCCGCGCAACGGGTAGCGGTGACGTCGTTGTTCTTTCCCGCCGACTACTCGCCGCCATTGGCGCACGAATACCAGTTCGACCTCGACACCGACGCGGGCGCGACCGCGTTGGAGCGCTCGGTGCAGTGGTTGTCCGGGCTCGCTGACTGAGTCGAACATCCGGACGCAGCAAGTGTGCGTTCACGGCAGGCTCGAACGCGACGCTGCGACGCGCGCCGCGGCGCACTACCGGCCGGCGCCGACGCAGCGGCTCAGCGGAGTTCCTCCGCGAGCCCGATCAGCAACCCGCCGGGACCGCGGATGTAGCAGAGCCGATAGATGTCTTCGTAGCGGACGACCTCGCCGACGAGCTGCGCGTCGTGTCGGGCGAGCCGCGCGAGCGTGTCGTCGAGATCGTCGACGGCGAACATCACGCGCAGGTAGCCGAGCGCGTTCACCGGCGCGTTGCGGTGATCGGCAACGACGGCAGGCCGGAGGAAGCGCGAGAGCTCGAGCCGGCTGTGGCCGTCCGGCGTGCGCATCATCGCGATCTCGACATGCTGGTCGCCGAGCCCGGTGACGCGGCCGGCCCATTCGCCTTCGATGTCGGCACGTCCTTCGAGCTCGAGGCCGAGTTCGCTGAAGAAGGCGATCGTCGCGTCGAGGTCGTCGACGACGATGCCGATGTTGTCCATTCGTTGGATGGTCATGGGTTTTTCCTTTGCAGAAGCGTTTCTCAGCCCATCGTCATTCCCGCGACGGCGAGCGTAGCGAGCGAGCGGCGTAGCCCCGAAGGGCGAGCGCGCAGCGCCAGTAGAGCGGGGGAAGCAACGCCTTGCGCTCTTTTTACCTCAAGGAGAAGAACACTATGCCCTGATTCCCACGAAAGCGGGAATCCATTGCCTTCCTGCGTCCAACGCGCAAACCGCAACATGGATTCCCGCTTTCGCGGGAATGACGCCCGGGGTGCAGATCCGTTCGGGTTCTCGCGGCGTCGCCCCGTCCTGCGGCGACGCGCTCGCGCGCTCACGACCTCGACGGTCACGACCTCGACGGCGGCTCGCGATACCGCTTCGCCGCGTCCGCGTCGCCGCTGCGCTCCGCCGCCTGCGCGGCGCCGGTCAACGCGCCACGCCGCCCCGGCGCTCCCTCCAGCGCCGTCTTGTACTCCCGCAGCGCATCCGCCGGCCTGCCTGCTTCGAGCAGGAGGTCGCCGAGCTGCTCGCGCGCAGGCACGATCGGGCCTGGTGTCACCGGGAGCTTTTCCGCGGCGTCTTCGGCATCGGCCGCCTTGCGCAGATGCGCGATCGCGTCGTCGGTCTTGCCGTTCGCGAACAGCTGCCACGCCCGCGCGGAGTCGGCGAGCGCGCGCGTCTGCGTCGCCCAGTAGGCGTTGCCGGCCGCGTCGAGCTTGGCGACGCTTGCGTCGATCGCCGCGATGTCGGCGTCGGCGTCCTTCGGATGCTTGCCGCGTGCTGCGCCGACCGCGCGTGCCCAGTAGACGATCGCGGCGACGTGCGGTTCGGAATCGGGCAACGGTTCGAGCTTTGCGGCCTCGGCCCACTGGCGACGCTCGATTGCGTAGCGCACCGGCATCGCATTCGCGGCGTAGCCGATCTTGAATTTCCCGGCGCCGAGGCCGTGCATCGCGGCGAGATCGTCGACGACACGCTTCGCGTCCGCGTCGCGACCGAGCTGCAGGTAGGCGTAGGTGAGGTAGTCCATCGCGTGCAGCTCCTCGCCGACGTCGCCGGCTGCGTGCGCGGCCTTGCGCGCGGCGAGGTTCGACGCGACCGAGTCGTTCCAGTCGCCGAGCCGCGTGAATACGTGCGAGGGCATGTGCAGCGCGTGCGGCGCGGACGGCGCGATCTTCGCGTACGCACGCGCGGCATCGAGGCCACGTGGCGCGAGCTCGGCGCTGTCGTAGGCATGGATGAGGTAGTGCGCGAGGCCCGGGTGCTGCGGGTAGCGGCGATAAAGCGGTTCGAGGATATCGGCCGCGCGCTTCTGGTTCGCGTGCGTGCGATCCGTCGGCGGTGCGGTCGCGACGAGCGCGAGCGCGTGGAAGATCTGCGCTTCCGGATCGTCGGGGAAGCGCGCGGCGACGTCGCCCATCGCCTGTTCGTACGCCTTCGCGCGCGTAGCCGGCGCCACGTGCTCGTAGTCGGTGTAGTAGACCGTCGCCGCCTCGATGAACGCGCGCTCGCGCGGCGATCCCGTACCGAGGCGACGCGCCTGGTCGAGCTCGGCGAGTCCCTTCGCGAGATCCGCCGGCGCAGGCGCGTCCCAGAGTTGATGGTAGAGCGACATCGCGACGCCCCAGTGCGCGATCGCGCACTTCGGATCGGCAGCGACGACATCGCGGAACCCCTTCTCGGCTTCCGTGTAGGTGAACGAGTGCAGCAGCGCGAGCGCGCGCTCGAAGCGCGGCTGCACGCTCGCAGCACAGGTTGTCGCGAACGTGACCGAGCCGAGCACTTCGGGTGCGGGATGCGACGCATGTTCATGCGCCTGCGCCGACACGCCTGCGGCGTACGCGCACAGGAGGACGAGAATGGTCGTGCGATGGCGATTCATGTGCGCTCCCCGGGATGTCCGGACCGTCGGCCGGCGTTACCACTGTAACGCCGTTCGCGCCGCGTCCGTGACAAGGCAGCAGGCCCGCCGCGCGAAGCATGGGGCCGCGGCGATCGTTCGCTTCAGGGGGACGCAGCGGGGCCTCGCGGATCGAAGCCGTCGGCGAATACCGCATCGCCCGTGAACTCGAACGCGCCCATGTCGACCACCGCCGTCGCGTCGCCATTGCCGTCGACGATGCGCGTCCGGCCGTCGAAGTCGAACGCTTCGCCGACGAGCGCGTCCTGCCCGGCGTCGATCGCGGGGGATGCGGACGTCAAGCGGAAATTGCCGGGGCCGGCGAAATTCGGATCGGCCGAGATGTTGCCGGCGGTTCCGGTGACGGAGGTGCACACGCCGGCGTAAGCAGTACCGGCGGGCGCATACACGTCGTTGTTCGCGATGACGGGCGAGGGGTGGCCCTCGGCGCACTCGATGGCGCTCGCGTGATCGGCGCTCACGGCGATGTTGTTGGCGATGCGCGCGGTCGCGACATATCCGGAGCCGTAAATGCTCGAACCGTGATTGGCGACATTGTCGACGAGCGTGTTGCCGACGATCGATGGGCTCCAGCCTCCGTAGATGCCCCCGCCCATGCCGTCGGCCTGGAGCACCTCGTTGTCGACGATGAGATTGCCTTCGATCCGGGCGTCGACGGCGTTGATCATCGCGATGCCTGCACCCGCCGTCGGCGCGGTATTGCCCGAGATCAGATTGCCGACCACGATGATCGGACCGGTCGACATCAACAGGATGCCTCCGCCCCAGGTGAGCCGGTCGACGCTGTTGCCGGCAATCAGGTTGGCGCGGATCTCGGCGCGGCAATTGCCGCAATCCTGGCGGGCGCCGAGCACGCCGATGCCGCCGCCGCCACCGCCACCGCTCGCGATGCCGTCACCGGCATTGCCCGTGATCACGTTGCCGTAGACGAGTGCGTCGGAATTCTGCAGCACCACGCCGTTGCCGGAACCCGAGCCGAGATTGCCTTCGATGCGATTGCCGACGATCGATGCGGAGCCGCCCATCACCAGGATCCCGCCTCCACCGCTTTGGCTTCGTCCGCGCGTCAACCTGAAACCTTGCACGATCGTCGCGCGCGTGCCGTTGCGGATGGTGACCGCGGCATCAAGGTAGGTGGCGTCGATCGTCGTGACCGACGGACCGCCTTCGCTCACGAGTGCGATGTCGAGCCCGTCGATGACGAGTTGTTCGTAGTACGTGCCGGCCGCGACCAGCACGATGTCGCCGTTCGAGGCGGCGTCGATCGCCTGTTGGATGCCCCCGTACTGCGAAGGCACCTTGCGGGTCGCACCGACGGCAACGACGGGCAACGCCAGCATGCAGGCGCACAACAGCGACGACATCGACTTCACGGGCGTTCCTCGGCAGCGTTCGTGCGACGACGAACGTCGTCTCGGCCCGCTAGTCTAGTAGAAACCTCCGCGCCGTCGCAGGCGGATCGCTGCCGCCGTCGCCGTGCGTGGCCGATCACGGATCGAACCCGTCCTCGAAGATCGCATCGGACTGCAACCGCAGCACGCCGAGCGCGTATGCGTCGGGAAACGGTCCCGGCGGCGTGAGCAGACCGGCGACGACCGGGCGCTCGCCGGACAGCGTCATCGCGGTCGCGACCTGCACGTCGGCACTGCCCGCGCTGAACGTGTAGCGGTTGACACCGTTGCCGTCGAAGGTGTCGTCGAGCGCGCCGGTGAAGTGCATGCGCGCGGCGAAGAAATTGCGCGTGTCGGCGCCGGTCGGATCGATCCAGCCGGCGGCGACGATGCGGCGGTCCTGGCGCACGGCGAGCGCGGTGATGGCCGTACCGTCCTCGTACTGCAGCGCGACGAGGCCGCTGTCGCCGAAATTGGTGTCGAGGCTGCCGTCGCGGCGCACGCGGAAGACGAGCGTGCCCGGCGTCACGCCGCTGGTCGCGTTGACGTCCGCGGCGACGATGATGCCGTCGTTGTACGGATCGATCGCGATAGCGGGCACGCGGTAGCTGCCGAGCAGGTCGACGTCGCGGTATCCGGTGCCGTTGAAGCTCGTGTCGAGCGCGCCGTCCGGTTGCAGGCGCACGAGCATCGGGATGCCGCGGTCGTCCTGGTCGTCGTAGTCCTCGCGGTGGCCGCCGATGACGATGCGGCCGTGCGTGTCGACCGCGAGCGTGGTCGCGGTTTCCGGCAGGTAGTGATCGTCGGCGTCGACACGGCCGAAGCTGACCCAGCCCGCGTTGCCGAAGCCGGTGTCGACGCTGCCGTTCGCGTTCAGGCGCAGCACCATGAAGTCCTCGAAGCTGCCGTGGCCGCAGTCCATGCAGTAACCGTAGACGAGGATCTTGCCGTCGGGTGCGCGCGTCGCGCCGGTGAAGATCATGCCCGCGCCGGGGCCGAAGGGCTGGCTCGTGATCAGCACCTTGCCGCCGTTGCCGAAACTCGTGTCGAGCGAACCGTCCGCACGCAGCTTGACCAGGCCCGGCTGCTCGTACGGGCGCGCCATGCTCTCGGTCGCGCCGACGACGATCATGCCGTTGCCGGGGACGGGCAGGATCGCGATGCAATCGTCCTTGGACGGCGCGGCTTCCAGGTAGACGAGCTGCCAGCCGCCGATACCGAACGCGGCGTCGAGTGCCCCGGACGGCGTGAATTTCGCGACGCCGCAGGCATCGAAGTCGTCGTCACCGACCGATGCCGTGTCGAACGCGCCGACCGTGACCACGCTGCCGTCGCCGAGCACGGCGACGCCGTCGGTCGACACCTGCAGCACCTCCATGCCGGAATACGTCGTCGGCCACGCGAACAGCGCCTTGCCGTCGCCGGAGAAGGTCGGATCCGGATCGCCGTCGTCGGCGATCGCAGTGCCGCTCGCGGCGAGCAGCAGGGCGAGCGCGCAGCGTGCGCCCAAGGAGTCGCGGGCTGCCATCGGTGTCGCCGGGTTTGCTCGCATCGTTTCCTCACGCATTCGTCGACGCCGATCGGATTCGGCGCTTGATGAGGTCAACGCAAATGCGCAGCGCCCGGGGCCATCGGGCTAAGGGTTCGATCGCGGGAGCGGCCAGCGTGGAGCCGCGGCGTTCGCGGACGCCGCGGCGGGGTATCGTCGAGCGTCGCGACGGCCGCGCCCCCGAATTCGCCGTCAGTGCGACGGATTCGCGGAGGTCGGCTCGAAACCGTCGGCGAACAACCGGTCGCCCGGATGCTCGAAGGCACCTAGGTCGACTCTCGGCGTGCCGTCGCCGTCGCCGTCGGTGATGCGTGTCTTTGCGTCGAAATCGAGGGGCTCGGCGACGAAGGGATCGAGTCCTGCGTCGATCGCCGGCGAGCTGGCACGCAACCGATAGTCGGTTGCGCCGACGAAGAGGGGATCGGCGGAGAAGTTGCCATCGGCGCCCTCAACGTCCGCACACAGGCCCGCGTACGCGGTGCCCGCCGGCGCATATACGTCGTTGTTCATGATGATCGGCGGGTGGACGTTGTTGAAGGATCCGCAGTAGACCGCGCTTGCGGTCGACGTGCTCGTGACGACGTTGTTGGCGATGCGCACGGCCAGGACATTCCAATCCACGTAGATGGCCGAGCCGGTGCCTGCTTCGTTGTCGACGAAGGTATTGCCGATCAGGAATGGCCCGCGCGAGTGCCATACGAGGGCATAGACGCCGCCGCCGAAGCCCGAGGGCGACAGCACGCGGTTGCCGGTGATGAGGTTGTTCTCGATCCTAGCGTCCGTGCCGTTGAACATGGCGATTCCGCCGCCCTCCGAGGGCGCGGTATTGTCGGTGATGATGTTGCCGACGATGGCCATCGCGCCGCCGCCATCAATGTAGATGCCGCCGCCCGACGTATAGGCGTCCGTGCTGTTGCGGCTGATCACGTTGCCGCGGATCTCCGCGCCGTCCCCGCCGAGGACGCCGATGCCGCCGCCGCCGCCGCCACCGCTCGAGAAGTTGCCGCTGGCATTGTCGACGATGACGTTGCCGAACACGTAGGCGCTGCCGCCCCAGAGCATGATGCCGTTGCCGAAACTGGCTCCGAGGTTGCCCTGGATGCGGTTGCCGATGATGGACGCCGACCCGCCGTTCACGAGGACGCCCCCGCCGTAATCGCCGCGTCCACGCGTGATCGTGAAGCTCTGCAGGGTCGTCGCCCGCGTCGCATTCGTGATGGTGACGGCCGTACCCAGGTAGTCGGCGTCGATGGTGGTCGCCGCGGCGCCCGCTTCACCGATCACCGCGATGGCGCGTCCGTCGATGGTGATGCGCTCATGGTAGGTTCCCGGCGACACGAGCACGAAGTCGCCGTTGCTCGATGCATCGATCGCCTGCTGGATCGTCGCGTACTCAGCGGGCACCGCCAGGTTTCTTGCCTGCGCGATGGTCGGCGCGACCAGCGTGGCGCAGGCGGCAAGGGCGGAAAAAGGGTGTTTCACGCGATATCCGGAGAGCAGCGGTCCACTAGTCTAGAACGAAATGCCGCGGGCAGGGCGGAGGAAGAACCTCGCCCCGCGCGGGCGGCGTTCTCGCGACGCGTGAACCGCCGCGGTCATTTCGCTATCGGCGAGCCTCCACCCGCGAATTGCCGTACGTCGCAGCGAGCGCCTTGCCTTTGATGAAATCGACCATGAGATCGAAATAGCCGGCCGAGCGGCGCGTCGACGCGCGTTCGCCGTCGGGCTTCGTCTCGAATTCGACGATGCCGTGGTCCGCGTTCGGGAACAGCGCGGTGGTGATCGGGCGGCCTTCGGCCTGCAGCGCGGCGAGGCGGCGGCGGGTTTCGAACGGAGGTGCGTCGCGGTCCTGGCCGCCGAGCACCCACAGTTGCGGCACGTCGAGGTTGTGCAGCACGGGCATCGGGTCGTAGCGCACGGGGATGCCGGCGACGAGCGCGCGCAGGTCGCGGCGCGCGACCTCGGGCGTCGCGGCGAGCAGGTAGCCGGCGATGTTGCCGCGTACGGATTTGAACCACGGTTCGTTCGCGTACTGCTTCTTCAGTGCGTCGAGGCGATCGTAGCCTTCGGTGAAATCGCTCTCGACGATCGCGATCGCGGCGTCGGAAATCGTCATCGCCTTCGCTTGCGCGTCGGCATCGAAGCCCGCGCGCTGCAGGTCGAACGCGACGGCTTCGCGGTCTTCCTCGAGCGGCGACACGGCGAGGCCGAAGCTGACGATCGCGAAGTCGACCGGCTCGATGCGCGCGGCGAGCGGCACGACCCAGCCGCCCTGGCTGCCGCCCTGGTAGCCGATGCGGCCCGCGCGCGCGCCGGCGAGGCGCCGCGCTTCGTGCATCGCGTGGATCGCGTCGACCGCGAGCGTGAGGTAGTCCTGCGTGTAGCGGCCGCCCGATGCGCCGGTGCCGCGCTTGTCGTAGGCGAACACGCCGATGCCGTGGCTCGCGAATTCGCGCTGCAGGTAGTAGTCGTGCAGTGCGGAGGAATGCTCGGCGCCGTGCACGAGCACGACCAGCGGCACGCGCGCGTCGCCGGGCGGCATCGTGAGTCGACCCGCGAGTTCGACGCCGCTGCCCTGGAAGCGCGTGTCCGTCTGCACGAGCGGGATGCGCGTGCCCTTGGTCGCGTCGAAGCGCATGCCGGCGCGACCGCAGTCGCTGAATCGAACGTGATGGCCATCCAGGCGGTCGGTCCAGCCGAACGTGCTCGTCCAGCGCTCGCGACCCTGCGGCTTCAGCGCGCCGGTCGTGCCGTCCGGGCGACGCCAGCGCAAGCGGCCGTCGTCGTCGGGCGCGATGTCGAGCGAGCTGCCGTCGGCCATCGCATAGCTACCGACTTCGCAAGGCAAGGGCGCGGGCTTCGTTTCGGCGGCGCCCGCGACCATCGCGGACGCGAGCGCGAGGAGGCCGCCGGCGAGCCGCGCGGCGATGCGTTCGTTCATGGAAAGCTCCACTATGTCGATGTTGTGCATAGACTGGCGATGCACCGGAGCCCGCGCAATGTGCCGAAAGGCAGGCCTGCGCGAATCGACGCAGGCGCTATGCTCGAAGCGTCCCGACGGAGAGAAGCGCATGAAGCTGCAAGCCCTCGTCTGCCTGTCCATGTTCGCCGCGGCGACGGCGCACGCCGACGAAACGGTTTTCGACACGCACGTGCACCTGCGCGAAGGCGAGACCTCGCTGCGCGCGTATGAAGCCGACGTCACGGCCGCACACGTCAAGCTCGCCGGGTTCGCCGGCATGTGGTTCGGCGGACCGAACCAGGCGCTCGCGGGCGACCCGGCGGCGATCCGCGTGAACGACGACGCGCACCTCGCGCTCGCACGCAAGCACCCGGAGATGCTGCCGGTCGCGACCGTGCACCCCTACGACGGCCAGGCTGCGCTCGACGAGGTCGCGCGCGTTGCTGCGGCGGGCGTGAAGGTGCTCAAGCTCCATCCGCACACGCAGAAGTTCGACGCGGCCGACCCGCGCGTGCTCGCGCTCGTGCGCAAGGCGGGCGAACTCGGCATGGTCGTGCTGTTCGACAACGCGAACATCCTGCCCGGCGACAGCGAGCGCCTGTTCAACCTGGCGATCCAGGCGCCGAAGACGAAATTCATCTTCGCCCACATCGGCGGCATGAACTTCCGCTTCTGGAACATGCTCGCGCTCGCGCGCACGGCGGACAAGTTCTTCTTCGACAACATCTACTTCGACATCTCGGCGACGGTCGTGCTCGCCGCCGATTCGCCGATCGAGGCCGAGTTCGTCTGGACCCTGCGCAACGTCGGCATCGACCACGTGCTGCTCGGCTCGGACTATCCGCAGCTCACGCTCGGCCGGACGCTCGACGCGCTGCACCGGCTCGGCCTCACCGACGAGGAGCAGGCGAAGATCCGCGTCGACAACGCGCGCAAGCTGTTCGGCCGCTGACGCGGCCGGGTGGTAGCGGGAGCGGACCGCGACGACGCGATCCCGTCGTCGCCTATAGCCGTCGCCAGAGGTTGATCGCGAAGCAGACGAGGCCGAGGAGCAGCGCGATCGCGCCGCCGCCGATCACCGGCGGCATCGTCGCGCGGCCGGACAGCATGAGGCCGAGTCCGACCATGAACACCGGCAGGCCGAGGTTGTGCAACCAGAAGTGCGCGAGCGCGAGGCGCGTGCCGGCGGCCGCGGGATACAGCCTGTAAAGCACGCCGGCCATTGCGAGCGTGAGCCAGCCCGCGAGCAGGATGTGCGCGTGCACGGGCATGAGCACGAAATCCTGCGAGATGCCCATGTAGATGCCGAGGCTGGCGCCGAGCACGAGGTAGACGAGCGCGATCTTCACGAAGCGTTCGGACATGGCCGTATCCTCCCCGGTGGACCAGCGTCAGGCTACCGCGTTCCCCGGCGTGCGGGCACGTTCGCGCGGAATGCGCGGCCTCAGCCTTCCTCGAGCGATTCGTGCACGGTGCCCGCACACGCTTCGTGCGCGCAGTCGCACGGTGGCTTGAGGCCCGCGGCGGCCTGCTCGGCGCACGCCGGGGAACAGAACTCGTCGTGGGCGTGCACGGTGCAGCTGCACCACGGGTTCGCGCAGGATTTCTCGTCGGGATTCATCGTCGGGACCGCGCCGTCGTCGGAGCGGCGACTACAGCATCACGCGAATGAATCGCAGCCTTCCGGCCGTTGCGGCACGGGCGCGCCGCCCCCATCTGCAGGCGATGCGACAGATGTCCCTTCTCGACGCCGGCGCGGCGCTCGTCGATCACCCGAGTGCGCGCATCGAATACTGGCCGCAGGCGTGCGACGCGGCGACCGCCGACGCTTGGTTCGACGCGTTGCTGCAGCAGGTGCCTTGGCGTTCCGACCGGCGCATGATGTACGAACGCGATGTCGCGGTGCCGCGCCTGCTCGCGCACTACGCGCTCGCGGACGACACCGCGCCCGCGCCGATCCGCGCGGCGCGCGAGGTGGTCGCGCGGTTCGTCGCGGCACCGTTCACGAGCGTCGGCCTCAACCTCTACCGCGACGGCGACGACAGCGTCGCGATGCATCATGACCGCCTCGCCGAACTCGTGCCGGATCAGCCGATCGCGCTGCTCTCGCTCGGCGCGCCGCGATGCATGACGATCACGACGCAGGCGCTGCCGCGCACGACGCAGAAGATCGAGCTGCAGCCGGGCAGCCTGCTCGTGATGAACTACGCCTCGCAGCTGCACTACCTGCACGGCATCCCGAAGACGAAGGCGCCGGTCGGTCCGCGCATCAGCCTGGCTTTCCGCGTGCGCCCGACCTGACTCCTCGCGGCCGGCCGCGAGGCAGGCGCGCATCGGACGTGCGGTACGCGGGCGGCGTGTAGAACACGAGCGTGCGCAGGTGCGCCATGCCCGTGTTGCGGATCTCGTGCCGTTCGCCCTTCTCGATGAGCACGAGCGTGCCCGCCCGCAGGCGCGTGCGCCGGCCTTCGACGATCGCGAGGCCCTCGCCGTCGACGACGAACAGCCACTGGTCGGCGCCTCCGTGCGCATTGTCGGGGCCGCCTTCGGCATCGCCGCGCGGGATCGTCATCTCCGCCGCCTGTCCGCGCCGGTTGTGCATCGCGAGGCGGAAGCCCTTGGTGAATCGCAACGTCTTGCTCTGCATGCATGCCTCCGTGTCAGGCGCCGGGCGGATGGCGCAGGTGCATGAGATCGGCGCGGAAGCGCGCGAACTCTTCCTCGCCGCGCGCGCCGATGCGTGCACGCAGCACGTAGGCCGGGTGCACGGTCGCGAGCGCCCACTGGCCCTTGTCCCGTTCGATCCACTCGCCGCGGCGCTGCATGAGCCTGAAGCCGGAACCGAGCACGACTTTCGCGGCGAGGCTGCCGAGGCAGACGATCCAGCGCGGCCGGATGCGCTCGAGCTCGCGATCGAGCCAGTGCAGGCACGCCGCCACTTCGGCGGCGTTCGCACGCTTGTGCGTGCGCCGCTTGCCGCGCAGTTCGAACTTGAAGTGCTTGACGACGTTCGTCACGTAGATGTCGCTGCGGTCGACGCCGATATCCGCGAGTACGGCGTCGAGCAGGTGGCCGGCTGGCCCGACGAAGGGTCGACCTGCGAGATCTTCCTTGTCGCCGGCCTGTTCACCGACGAACAGGATATTCGCATCCTCGGGGCCTTCGCCGAAGACGGTCTGCGTCGCACGGCGCCAGAGATCGCAGTCGCGGCAGGCTCGTGCCGATTTCCTCAAGGTGGACAGGGCAGGCGGCTTGCGGTTCGGCATGCGCGCACCTTCGAGGGCCGGCACTGAACACGCGCCAACGCGCATGCGCCGTTCATCGCGACGTCGGGTACGCGCCCCTACGCTGCGGGCATCGTCCTGCGGAGGATCGCCATGGCCCGCCCGATCTGGAACGGCACATTGTCGTTTGGACTGCTCAACATCCCCGTCGCGGTCGTGAGCGGCGAACGCACCACCGACCTGCATTTCCGCATGCTCGATTCACGCAACAACAAGCCGATCCGCTACGAGCGCGTCAACGCGGAGACCGGCCACGAGGTGCCGTGGAAGGACGTGATCAAGGCGTTCGAGTACCGCAAGGGCAGTTACGTCGTGCTCGAGCCCGAGGACATCAAGGGCGCTGCGCCTGAGAGCCACGAATCGGTCGATCTCGAAACGTTCGTCGAAGCCGGTGCGATCGGCCCGGAGTATTTCGAGAAGCCGTACTACCTGGTGCCGGGCAAGCGCGCGGAGAAGGGCTACGTGCTGTTGCGCCAGACGCTGGAGAAGACCGGCCGCATCGGCATCGGCCGCGTCGTGATCCGCACGCGCGAATACCTCTGCGCGGTGATGCCGCGCGGCAAGGCGTTGCTGCTCAACCTGCTGCGCTATCCGTCCGAGGTGGTCCCGCAGAGTGAATACGACTTCCCGGCGACCGCGCAGCGCGTGGGCAAGAGCGAACTCGCGATGGCGGAGAAGCTCGTCGAGACGCTCTCGGGCGAATGGAAGCCGGGCGACTTCAAGGACGAGTTCCGCGAGCGCCTCAAGAAGGTCATCGCCAAGCGCCTGAAGAGCAAGAAGACGGTCGAGGTCGAGCCGGAGGAGGAGGCGCCCGAGGAGAAGTCGACCAACGTCGTCGATTTCGTCGCGCTGCTGAAGCAGAGCCTTGCGGAGGGAAAACGCGCGCCGGCGAAGAAGAAGGCGTCGGCGAAGCGCGGCGCTTCGAGGAAGACCACGGCGAAGAAGCCGCGGCGCAAACGAGCCTGAATCACGGCGCATCCCCTCGGACGTCGTTCAGGTCGGCGCCAACACACTGCGTTCCTCCGATCACGGACGCGCCATGGCACTCGCCGAATACAAGCGCAAGCGCAATTTCCGCGCGACTCCCGAACCCGCAGGCGGCGGTGATCGCGGCCACGGCATCTTCGTCGTCCAACTGCACCACGCACGTCGTCGCCACTACGACTTCCGCCTCGAGCACGCCGGCACGCTGAAGAGCTGGGCAGTGCCGAAAGGGCCGAGCTTCGACCCCAACGTCAAGCGAATGGCGGTGCAGGTCGAGGATCATCCGTTGTCGTACGCCGGCTTTGAGGGCGGCATCCCCGAAGGCAACTACGGCGCCGGCCACGTCGACGTGTTCGACCGCGGCACCTGGGAGCCTCTGGGAAGCGTGCGCGAAGGGCTCGCCAAGGGCGAACTCAAGTTCACGTTGAACGGCGACGTGCTGCGCGGCTCGTGGGTGCTCGTGCGCACGCGCAAGGACGGCAAGAAGCCGCAATGGCTGCTGATCAAGCACCGCGACGCGTACGCGGGCGAGCGCGAGGCGGACGACTTCGTCGACCCGCGCTCGGATCGGCCGCTGCCGCTGCGCGAGCGCCGAAAGGTCTGGAAGGATGCGAAGCCAGCGCGGACCGCGGTCGACACGCGGGGGCGAAGCGCGGAACGCGGTACCGCCGAGGCAATCGACGATGGCCCGTTCCAGCCCGAGCTGTGCAAACCCGAGCAGCGCGTGCCGGCGGGCGATGGGTGGCTGCACGAAGCGAAATGGGACGGCTATCGGATCCTCGCGACGATCAAGGGCCGCCGGGTGCGCCTGTGGTCGCGCAACGGCCTCGAGTGGACCAGGCGCCTGCCCGAACTCGTCGATGCATTGCGTTCGCTCGGCGTGAAAAGCGCGCAGCTCGACGGCGAGATGGTCGCGTTGCGCGGCGGGCGCGATGATTTCAACGCGCTGCAGGGCCGGCTGTCTGCGGCAGAGAAGGCGCCGCTCGCGTACATGCTGTTCGACATGCCGTATCTCGACGGACACTCGCTGCGCGAATTACCGCTGCTCGAGCGCAAGGCGCGGCTCGAAGCGCTGCTGAAGAAGCATCCCGGGCCGCTCAGTTACTCGGCGCACCAGGTCGGCGACGGTCCCCGCGTGTACGCGCAGGCGGTGCGCGCAGGCCTCGAAGGTATCGTCAGCAAGCGCGCCGACAGCGCGTACGTCGGCACGCGCAACGGAGACTGGGTCAAGATCAAGGCGCGCCGCTCCGACGAGTTCGTGGTGATCGGCTTCACCGAACCGAAGGGCAGCCGCAGCGGCATCGGCGCGCTGCTGCTCGCGCGCCCGCGCCCGCGCGGCGGCCTCGCCTACATCGGCCGTGTCGGCACCGGCTTCAGCAGCGAGCAGCTGCGCACCTTGCGCAAGGACCTCGCGGGCACGCGCATCGCCGAGACGCCCGTCGACGTGTCGAAGATGAGCCGCGCCGACCGCGCCGCCGCGACGTGGGTCGAGCCCGCACTCGTCGTCGAGGTCTATCATCAGGGCCTCGGAGGCCAGGGGCTGCTGCGCCAGCCGGCGTTGAAGACCGTGCGCGAAGACAAGTCACTCGACGATATCGTGAAGGATGCGCGACCAGCGTCGCGCGCTTCGGCTGGGCGCGCGAAGACGGCGATGGGTCGCACGCCGCGCGCGACTGCGGGCGGCGCGAAGAAGGCAGCGAAGAAGAAGGCCCCGAAGCGGGCGCTTGCCGCGGCGACCGCCGACGGCGTGCGCCTCACCCATCCCGAACGCGAGGTATTCCCCGGTTCCGGCGTCACCAAGGGCGATGTCGCCGCGTACTACGCGAAGGTCGCGCCCCTGCTGCTCGCGGACGTCGGCGCGCGCCCGCTGTCCGTGCTGCGCTGTCCCGACGGCGTTGGCCAGGCCTGCTTCTTCCAGAAGCACACGGGGCGCGGCTGGGGCGACCACGTGCGCGCGGTCGCCGTGAAGGAGAAGGGCGGCGGCAGCGATCGCTACCTCGCGGTCGACGATGCGACCGGCGTGCTGCAGCTCGTGCAGATGAACGTGCTCGAGTTCCACCCGTGGGGCGCGCGTGCGTCCGACCTCGAACACGCGGATCGCGTCATCTTCGACCTCGATCCGCATCCTTCGGTCGCCTGGTCCGAGGTGAAGAAGGCCGCGCGCACCGTGCACGACGCGCTCGCGGCGATCGGGCTCGAGTCGTTCCTGCGCACGTCCGGCGGCAAGGGCCTGCACGTCGTCGTGCCGCTCGCGTCTGCCGCGACCTGGGCCGATGCGAAGCGCTTCGCCGAGCAGGTCGCCGACACGCTCGCGAGCGAACGTCCGCAGACCTTCGTCAGCGTCGCCGGCGAGCAGAAGCGCGAGCGGCGCATCTTCATCGACTGGCTGCGCAACGCGCGTGGCGCGACCTCGGTCGGTTCGTACTCGCTGCGTGCGCGCGAGGGCGCGCCGGTCGCGATGCCGATCGAATGGAGCGAACTCGCACGCCTGCGCAGCGCCGCTGCCTACGACATCCGCTCCGCGCTCGCCAAGATCGCGCGGCGCAAGCGCGATCCGTGGGAGGGCTTCGACCGCGTGCGGCAGGCATTGCCGTCGCTGCGTGCGGCGGCGGGCGAAAGGCCGCGGCGCCGTCGCGGGCGCACGTCGCGCGCGGATCGGAAGGATTGAATTCTAAGGACGCGAAGGGCACGAAGGAAAAGCGCAAAGGAAATAGAGCTTCGACACGGAGCACACGGAGCACACGGAGAGAGCAGGGCAAGAGGAGCCTCATGAAAGTAGGCTCTTCTCCGATCTCCCGAGACTCCCGGCGTCCTCGGCGGAAAGCACGTAGATGGCGGGAAGCGCTTCTCGATCGAGGGCTTTTCCTCCGTGTGCTCCGTGTGCTCCGTGTTTCAATCTTCGGATTCGCTCTTCCTTCGTGTTCGACCTTCGCTGGCTCAAGCGTCAGTCGAAGGCGGCAGTCTGTCGAGCAGCTTGTCGAGGGTGATCGGGTAGTCGCGCACGCGTATGCCCGTTGCATGGTGGATCGCGTTGGCGACCGCGGCGGCGACGCCGCAGATGCCGAGTTCGGCGATGCCCTTCGCCTTCATCGGCGATGACATCGGGTCCGTTTCGTCGAGGAAGACGACGTCGAGGTGCGGGATGTCCGCGTGCACGGGCACCTCGTAGCCGGCGAGGTCGTGGTTGACGAAGAATCCCGCATTGCGATCGACGACGAGATGCTCGGACAACGCGGCTCCGACGCCCATCGTCATCGCCCCGATGACCTGGCTGCGCGCGGTCTTCGGATTGAGGATGCGCCCGGCCGCGCACACGGCGAGCATGCGCTTCACGCGCGTCTCGCCGGTCGCCGCGTCGACACGCACCTCGACGAAATGCGCGCCGAAGGTCGACTGCTGGTAGCGCTCGGCGAGGTCGCCGTATTCCATCGCGTCCTCGGCGACGAGTTCTCCTCCTTTCGCCGCGTCGGCGAGCGCGACGTCGCGACCGCCGGCGCGCACGCGTCCGTCGACGAATTCCGCTTCGCCCGCCAGGCCGAGTTTCGCCACGACTGCTTCGCGCAGCTTCGTGCACGCGGCGTAGACGCCCGCGGTCGAGCTGTTGCCGCCCCATTGGCCGCCCGACCCCGACGAGACGGGATAGTCGGAGTCGCCGAGGCGCACGACGACGCGATGCAACGGCACGCCCATCATCTCGGCCGCCGTCTGCGCGATGATCGTGTAGCTGCCGGTGCCGATGTCGGTCATGTCGGTTTCGACCGTGACGATGCCGTCCTTGCCGAGCCGCACGCGCGCGCCCGATTTCGTCACGAGGTTGTTGCGGAACGCGGCGGCGACGCCGAGGCCGGCCAGCCAGCGTCCATCGCGCGTGCTCGCCGGGCGCGGATTGCGCGCCTTCCAGCCGAATTTCTCCGCGCCGACGTTCAGGCAATCGATCAGGCGGCGCTTCGAGAACGGGCGCTCGGGATGCTCCGGGTCGACCTGCGTGTCGTTGGCGATGCGGAACTGGATCGGATCGATGCCGAGCTTCTGCGCCATCTCGTCGATCGCGATCTCGAGCGCCATCAGGCCGGGCGCTTCGCCGGGCGCGCGCATCGCGTTCGCTTCGGCGAGGTCGAGCTCGGCTAGGCGTAGCGCGGTCATGCGGTTCGCGCCGGCATACAGCAATCGCGTCTGGTCGACCGCGGTTTCGGGCTTGCCGCCGGGCAGGTCGCCCGACCAGCTCTCGTGCGCGATCGCGGTGAGCTTTCCTTCGCGGGTCGCGCCGAGCCGGATGCGCTGGATCGTAGCCGGCCGATGCGTCGTGTTGTTGAACATGAGCGGGCGCGGCAGTGCGACCTTGACCGGTCGCTTCGCCGCGCGCGCGCCGAGCGCGGCGAGGATTGCGTCCGCGCGGACGAACAGCTTGCCGCCGAATCCGCCGCCGATGAACGGCGACATCAGGTGCACCTTTTCCTTCGGTATGCCGAGCGTCTTCGCGACGTCGGCGACGCCCCAGGCGACCATCTGGTTGGACGTCCAGATGACGAGCTTGTCGCCGTCCCAGAGCGCGGTGGACGCGTGCGGCTCCATCATCGCGTGCGACTGGTCGGGTGTGGTGTAGGTCGCGTCGAGTTTCACCGCGGCCGCGGCGAACGCGCCGTCGAAGTCGCCGACGGCGCTGTCGGGCTTGCCCGTCCCCGGCTTCACGGCCGAATCCCTGGCGCGCGCGAGGTCGAACGCGCCCGGCTCTCGCGCGTAGTCGACGTGGATGCGTCGTGCGGCGGAACGCGCCTGCTCGAACGACTCGGCGACGACGAGTGCGATCGCCTGGTGGTAGTGCTCGATCTTCGGTCCGCCGAGCAGCAGCGCCGTGTTCTTGTCGCCCTTGCCGAGCGGTCCCGCGTTGTCCGCGGTGACGATCGCGAGCACGCCGGGCGAGGCCTTCGCGTCCGCAAGGTCCATCGAGCGGATGGTGCCTTTGGCGATGCCGGCGCCGACGACGTATCCGTACGCGGGATGCGCGACGGCATCGTGGTGCTCGTAGGCGTAGCGTGCGGTACCGGTCGTCTTCAACGGGCCGTCGATGCGGTCGACCGGCTGGCCGACGACCGCGAGGCGATCGATCGGATTCTTCGTCGCAGGGGTGTCGAATTTCATCGCGAGCTCCGTGCGTCGGCGATTGCCGCGTCGAGCGTGCGCCGGGCGAGCGTGAGCTTGAATGCGTTGTCCGGCGATGTCCGCGCGTCCTTCAGCAAACCGTCGACGACCGCCTGCGGGTCGGACGCGAGCGCGCGCTCGGCTTCCTCGCTGCGCCAGGGCTTCGGCGCGACGCCGCCGAGCGCGACGCGACCGCTGCCGTCGGCCTGTCGCACGAGCGCGACGGAGACGAGCGCGAACGCGTACGAGGCCCGATCGCGCACCTTGCGATAGACGTGCACGCCGCCGGGCGGCGGCGGCAGCACGACGGCGGTGACGAGTTCGCCGGCGTCGAGCGTCGTTTCGAGGTGCGGTGTCGAGCCCGGCAGGCGATGCAGGTCGGCGAGCGGGAGGCTGCGCGTGGTGCCGTCGGCGCGGATCGTCTCGACCTGCGCGTCGAGCACGCGCATCGCGACGGCCATGTCGCTCGGATGCGCGGCGATGCACGCATCGCTCGTGCCGACGATCGCGTGCATGCGGCGGTAGCCTGCGAGCGCGGCGCAGCCGCTGCCTGGTTCGCGCTTGTTGCACGGCTGGTCCGGGTCGTAGAAGTACGGGCAGCGCGTGCGCTGCAGCAGGTTGCCCGCGGTGGTGGCGCGGTTGCGCAGTTGAGGCGACGCGCCGGCGAGCAGCGCGCGCGCGAGCACCGGATAGTCGCGGCGCACGCGCGCGTCCGCGGCGAGGTCGGTGTTGCGCACGAGCGCGCCGACGCGCAGGCCGCCGTCGGGCGTCGGTTCGATCTTCGCGAGGTCGAGGCCGTTCACGTCGATGAGATGCGCGGGCGTTTCGATCTCGATCTTCATGAGATCGAGCAGGTTCGTGCCGCCCGCGACGAACTTCGCCCCGGGCACGCTTGCCGCACGCGCGGCGGCCTGCGCGGTCGACGTCGCGCGCTCGTAGGTGAACGGCTTCACGTGCGCACCCCCGCGACCTCGCCGATCGCGTCGATGATGTTGGAATAGGCCCCGCAGCGGCAGATGTTGCCGCTCATGCGTTCGCGCAGCTCGTCCGGCGTCGCCGTCGGCGCGGCGGCGACGTCGGCGCCCGCATGGCTCGGGATGCCGCGGCGCAGTTCCTCGAGCATCGCGACGGACGAGCAGATCTGTCCCGGCGTGCAGTAGCCACACTGATAGGCGTCGTGGCGCACGAACGCCGCCTGCATCGGATGAAGGTGGCCCGGTGCGCCGAGGCCTTCGATCGTCGTGATCTCGTCGCCGTCGTGCATTACGGCGAGGCTCAGGCAGGCGTTGATGCGGCGGCCGCCGGCGATCACGGTGCACGCGCCGCACTGGCCGTGGTCGCAACCCTTCTTCGTGCCGGTGAGGTGCAGGTGTTCGCGCAAGGCGTCGAGCAAGGTGGTGCGCGTATCGAGGGCGAGCGATTTCGCCGTGCCGTTGACGCGCAGCGTGAGTTTCACGGTCACCGGCGCCTGCGGATCGTTCGCGGTCGCGGCCTGCGCGGGCGAAGGCCCGGCCCAACGGGCCGCAGCACCGCCGAGGAGCAGGTCGCGTCCGAACACGAGCGCATCCCGCCGCGAGGGATCGATGGCATCGGATTCGTTCATGGGGACTCCTTGCACGAACGACCCCGGCACGATGCACGCCCCGGACTGAATGTGCGTTCAATCGCGGGGCGTATCGACGAGGGGCCGCGCTCAGTCGTCGCCGTCGTCGGCAGCCTGAAGGTCGAGCGGGTCCGCGTCGTAGACGACGAGATCGCCCGGCTGGCATTCGAGCACTGCGCAGAGCTTGGCGAGGGTCGAGAACCGTATGCCTCGCACCTTGCCGGAACGGAACAGCGAGAGCTGCGTCTCGCTGACGCCGATCAGGGCCGCGACGTGCTTGGCCTTCATGCCCTTGCGCGCGAGCAGTGCGTCGAACGTGATGCGGATCGGCATCAGAAGATCCCGTCGAGTTCGGCCTGTACCGCGGCCGCGCGTTCGAGCACCTGCGCGACCAGCGCGAGCGACGCGCCGAGCGCGCACAGCACCGCGCTGCCGATGTCGTAGGCGATCACGTAACCGGGATCGCTGCCGAACCAGCGCAGCAGCGTCGGCACGGCGAACAAGGCGAACGCGGCGCCGAACGCGAGCATGACGCCGACCCGACGCAGAGCCGCCGCGATCACCGGCGTGTGGAACGCGCCGCGCGCGAATCCGGCGAGTGCGAGGCGAACCCAGGCGAGCGCCATGAGGTAACAACCGTCGGGGATCGCGAGCGCGAGCTGCCGCCCCGCCTGCGCGAGCGTCGTCGCCTCGAAACCGCTGCGCCCGATCGCGACCGCGACCGCGCCGAAACGTTCGGCGAGCAGCAGGAACGCGAGCACGACGAGCAGGACGTCGAGGACGCGGGCGAGGCGGGCGCTGCGTGCGCGAAGGGCCGCGGGGAGGGGCGCGGACAGGAGGGCATCGGGCATTGAAATTTAACCTTGACTTAAATTTCTGTCGGTCGTAGTTTAATTAAAACATAAATTTCGACCGCGCCGAACCCCCGTTCATGCCGGCACGACCGGCCTCATCACGAGTACCGCCATGTCCTGTCTGCAGACCCGCCAGCTGGTGCACCGCTACCGCGACGACCTCGTCCTCGACGGCATCGATCTGGATGTCCCGGCCGGCAGCATCTACGGATTCCTCGGGCCGAACGGCGCCGGCAAGACGACGACCTTGCGCCTCCTGCTCGGCCTGCTCGCGTGCGAGGGTGGCGAGATCCGCGTGTTCGGCCGGCGCCTGCAGGACGACCGCCGGGGGCTGCTGCGCCGGATCGGCTCGATGATCGAGACCCCGTCGTTCTACGAGCACCTGACCGCGCGCGAGAACCTGCTGCTGCTGCAACGGATCCACCGCTGCCCGAAGGCGCGCATCGACGAGGTGCTCGAGCTCGTCGGCCTCGCCGGCACCGGGCGCAAGCGCGCGGGGATGTTCTCGCTCGGCATGAAGCAACGGCTCGGCATCGCGATCGCGCTGCTGCACGGACCGGAACTGCTGATCCTCGACGAGCCGACCAACGGCCTCGACCCGAACGGCATCGTCGAGATGCGCGCGCTGCTGCGACACCTCAATCGCGAGCGGGCCATGACCTTGCTCGTCTCCAGCCACCTGCTCGCCGAGGTCGAGCGGCTCGTGACCCACGTCGGCATCCTGCATCGCGGGCGCCTGTTGTTCCAGGGGCCGATCGACGCGTTGCGCGCGCGCCAATGCGCGACACGGTTGCTCGTGTTGCGCACCGACGACGACGTGGCCGCGCAGGCGCGACTCGCGCAGGCCGGTCATGTCGCGCGGATCGAGGAGCGGCGCCTCGTGTTGCCTGCGCTCGACGATGCCGGCGTCGTCGCGATCGTGCGCGACCTCGTCGGCGCGGGCATCGGCGTACGGGAGGTCGGCGGTTCGCGCGACGACCTCGAAAGCCTGTTCCTCGACATGGTCGATCCGGCCATCGCGCGGGAGGCCGCATGAGCGCCGCGTTCGTCGATGCGCTGCAGGGCGAATGGCTCAAGCAGCGCCGCAGCCTAGCGACGTGGATGGTGCTCGCCGGTGCCTGCTTCACGCCGGCGATCATCCTCGTCGTACGCCTCGTGCGCCATGCGGGTTTGCCGGCGCTGCACGCGGCCGCGGACTTCTGGACGCAACTGTGGTCCAGCGCGTGGGAATCGTCGGCGATCTTCTTCCTGCCGATGGGCCTCGTGCTCGCGACGAGCCTGATCGTGCAGATCGAGTTCCGCAACAACACTTGGAAGCAGGTGCACACCTTGCCGATAGGGCCCGCGACGATCTACTTCGCCAAGCTCGCGATCGTCCTGCTGCTGCTCGTGCAGTTCCTGCTCGCGTTCAACCTCGCGCTCTGGTTCACCGCCGCGGTGCCGGCCTGGCTCGTGCCGGGCGTGGCGATGCCCACCGCGCCGATCCCGTGGGCTGCGTTCCTGCGCGACGATCTCGGCTACGCGATCGGCGGCTTGCCCGTCGTCGGGCTGCAGTACGCGATCGCGCTGCGCCATCGCAACGTGATGGTTCCGGTCGGCATCGGATTCCTGCTCTGGGTCGGCACGCTCGGCATGCTTTCCACGCGCTGGGGTTCATTGAGTCCCTACGCGGCGCGATGTTGCAGTATATCGGCGTGGCGAGTCCCGCCAAGTTGCCGCCGCCGGTGGTCGACGTGCATGGGCTCGCGCTCGGCTATTTCGTGTTGTTCACCGTCGTCGGTTACCTGCTGTTCGCACGGGCGCGAAGCAAGGGATGAGGGGGCGCCCGCGCCCATCGTGCCGTCTTTCCTCGGAAAGGAGGAAAAAGGGAGCCGCCCGAAGGCTTCGCGAAGGAAGTCGCCGGCCGATTCGCCCATCGTCGGCGCGTCGCCCTGCAGGAGCCGCCGCCATGTTCGTCCGCCTCGTCCTCGCCGCCTTCGCGTTCGCCGCGGCCAGCCTCGCGCATGCGCAGTCGTGCGCGCGGCACCTGTTCGTGAGCGGCTACTTCTCCAACAATGTCGCGATCTTCGACGGCTGCAACGGTCGCTTCCTGCGTCAGCTGGACGCTGCGGGGCGCATCAAGGGCGCGCAGGCGGTACGGCTCAATCCCGCCGACGACCTCGTCTACGTGGTCAGCGAAGTGAACGGGCAGATCCAGCGCTACCGCCACGACGCCGACTACGCGTTCGTCGACGTGTTCGCGCAGTTCACGCCCGAGATCGATCCGACCGGCATCGCGTTCGGCGCGGACGGCCGCGTCTACGTCGCGAGCTACGGCACGAGCCGCGTGTTCGAGCTCGATCGCGCGACGGGACAGGTGGTCGGCACCGTGCTGCCGGGCGACAGCGGCCTGCTCGGTGCCGACAACGGCCTCATGATGAGCGCGGCCGGCTTGCTCTACGTACCCGGCTACTCGACCGCGAGCGTCGCGCGCGTGAACCCGGCGACCGGCGAGGTCCTCGCCACCTTCGTGCCGTCGCGCACGCAAGGGCTACGGCGTACGCGCGGCATCGTCGACGAGGGCGCGACGATCCTCGTCGGCGGCGAAGGCAGCGGCGAGGTGTACCGCTTCGATGCGAACACCGGCGCGTTCGTCGGCAAGGCGGTCACCGGCCTCGGCACGCCGACCGGGCTCGCGCTCGACGCGGACGGTTCGATCCTCGTGCTCAGCGGCAACCGCGTGCGGCGCTTCGATCGAAGCACGGGGGCCGACCTCGGCGTGCTCGCGACCGTCGACGACGGCGCGATCGACGGCGGCACGTTCATCGCGCTCGTCCCCGCGACCGCTTCGTCCGGCGACATGCCGATCACGAACGGCTTCACCGGCAGCTGGGCCGACGCCGGCATGGCCGGCCAGTTCGGCATCGCGCTCGAAGTCCTTTCGGGCAACCTGCTCGTCGTCGAGATCTACGCGTTCGCGCCCGCGGGAGGGCAGGCGTGGATCGGTGGCGTCGGTCCGATCGACGGCGACCATGCGACGGTCGCGCTGTCGACGATCAACGGACCCGGCGGGCGCTTCGGCGCGAACTTCGATGCCGCGCGCGTGCAGAACACGCCGTGGGGCAGCGTCAACCTGCGTTTCGACGACTGCAACCACGGCACGCTCGACTGGACGTCGGACGTGCCCGGTTACGGCAGCGGCTCGGTCGCGATCGCGCGCCTGACCTTGCCGGCGGGACTCGCGTGCCCGTGAGCCTCGCCGGCCACGGATCCGTTGGAAGCGTCAGAGCTGGCGATCCTCCGCCTCGAAGTGCCCCTCCGCGATGCGCAGGGTGGCGCCCGCGTCGTCGACGAGGACGAACGAGAACGTGCCCGTGTAGACCTTGCCGTTCGCTGCGGTGATCTCGAAGCGGTTGTCGGTGCTCGCCTTGTCGATGTGGAAGCTCGCGTCCGGCGCGCCGCCCATCGGCTTGTTGCCGCGATCGAACACGACGCTGCAGGTGCTGCGTGAGAACGCCGCATGATCGAGGCGCAGCGGCTGGCCGTCGACGAAACCGTCGCAGACGATCGACAGGCGGTCGACGCGCGTCTTCGGCGGCGGCCACGCACTCGCCCCGCGCGTCGACGCGCTCAGCGTGAACGCGCCGCGGGTCGCGATGAAAGTGATTTCGGCATCGCCCGATTCGAAGGCGGCGTCGCCGACCCGTGCGCCGAGGGACTGCGGGTGCTCCGCGTGCGCGAGCGAGGCGAGGAGGACGAAAGGCAGGGCGGATCGGGGCAGGCGGTTCATGTGCGTTTCCGGGCGGGGCGCCGAAGTGCGCCGTCGGCTACATACGCAATTCCGGCAGCGGAAGGGACATCGACACGGGGCGCGCGGTGCTACAGTTCGCCGGTTGCATCCATCGTCGGGAACGAAACATGCTGTCATCCGGAACCTATCCCATCGGCACGCCCGGCCAGGCCTGGGGCGATGCCGAGCGTGCGACGTGGCTGGCGCGCCAGGTGCGCCGGCGCAGCTATGTCGACGACGTCGCGAGCGCGATCGATCGCCTGCGCGACCGCTTCGACGTCGCGCCGTACGGCCAGCTCGACTATCCGCCCGAGCAGTTCGAGCTGTTCGCGGTGCGCAGCCGCAACTGGGACCATGCGTTGCCGATCGTGCTCGTCACCGGCGGCGTGCACGGCTACGAAACGAGCGGCGTGCACGGCGCGCTGCGCTTCCTGGAACGTCACGCCAAGGACTACGCCGGGCGCGTGAATCTGCTTGCCGCACCGTGCGTGAGCCCGTGGGCGTACGAACGCATCCACCGCTGGAATCCGCTCGCGCTCGATCCGAACCGCTCGTTCCGCGAGGACAGCCCGGCGCCGGAGTCGGCCGCGCTGCTGCGCCTCGTCGCGCCGTTGCGCGACAACGTGCTCGTGCACGTCGACCTGCATGAGACCACCGACAGCGACGAATCGGAGTTCCGTCCCGCGCTAGCCGCGCGCGACGGCGTGCCGTTCGAACCCGGCGAGATTCCCGACGGCTTCTACGTCGTCGGCGACAGCGAGAACCCGCAGACCGAGTTCCAGCAGGCGCTCATCGCCGCGGTCGCGAAGGTCACGCACATCGCGCCCGCGGACGCGAAGGGCGAGATCATCGGCTCGACCGTGGTCGCCCCCGGCGTCATCAACTATCCGCTGAAGCGACTCGGCCTCTGCGCGGGCATCACCAACGCGCCGTACACGACGACGACCGAAGTGTATCCCGACAGTCCGCGCGCGACGCCCGATCAGTGCAACGCGGCGCAGGCGGCCGCGGTCTGCGCGGCGATCGACTTCGCGCTCGCGCGCGCGTCGCGCTGACCCGCGGCGTCCGGCGGGACGCGTGCGCTGCGTCGGCGTCGACGGTTGCAAGGCGGCGTGGTTCGCGGTCGAGCGCACGCGCGACGGCTTCGCGTGCGCCGTGCACGCCGGGCCGCGAGAGCTGATCGCGGCGCACGCCGGCGCGCGCGTGATCGCGGTCGACGTGCCGATCGGATTGGCCGAACGCGGCCGGCGTGCGCCCGACGGCGACGCGCGCGCGTTCGTCGGCTGGCCGCGCGCGTCGAGCATCTTCTCCGCGCCGGTACGCGGCGTGCTCGGTGCGACGACGTACGCCGAAGCGCTGCGGCTGCACCGCCAACTCGACGACGGCCGCGGCCTCAGCGCCCAGGCGTTCGGCATCCTGCCGAAGATCCGCGCGTGGGACGAGGCGTTGCGCGAGGACGCCGATGCACGTGCGCGCGTGTTCGAGATCCATCCGGAAGTCTCGTTCGCGGCGATGAACGGCGGCGTCGGCCTCGCCGCGGGAAAAAAGACCACGCAGGGTCGCGAGCAGCGGCTCGCGCTGCTCGCTCGCGTGTTCGACGAGGCGGCGGTGCGCGCGCTGCTCGCCTCCGTGCCGCGTCGCGTCGCTGCCGCCGACGACGTGCTCGACGCGTTCGCGGCGCTGTGGTCGGCCGAGCGGATCGCCGACGGCGTCGCGCGCTCGCTGCCACCGACGCCCGTGGTCGACGCGAACGGCTGGAACGTCGCGATCCACTACTGAACTGCCTGCGCGCGCGGCCACGGCGCCGCGTCGCGATGTCTCAATCCGCCGCGTCGAGGCGTTCTCCGACGATGGGCCGCAATGACGCGGTCCCTTTGTCAACAAAGGAGCTTTGCATGAAGAAGCTACTTGGCGCGATGCGCGTTCGCACGGTGCTGTTCGGCCTCGTCCTCGGCCTTTCCGCGGCCTCCGCGTGGGCACTGCCGCCCGGCGGTGGTGGCGGCGGTCATGTCTGCATGATCGATCCGGCCGATACGGGCCACTACCTTTCGTGCCTGAACTGGCTGCCGGCCAGCGTCTGCTGCGCGATCTACGGCCTCTAGCCTGGTCCCCTTCGGGCGACAGGGACGTCACCCGATCCGTTTCGTGACACGTGCATCGACGGCTGCGAGGGACGGCGACCGGCGATGCGGTGATGGGAGTGGATGATGAACGGACCTCTGCGCGTGCTGCGCGGCGTCGCCTCGACGGTCGCGCTCGTCGCCATCGCCGCCGCCTGCGGCTGGCTCGGCATATCGATGCTTCGCAGCGTCACCGCGCCGCCCGTGCTGCAGGCGGGTGACTACTCGGCGATCGTGCGCGACGCGGGCGAGCCGGTCGTGCTGTTCGCGACGACGACATGTCCGTACTGCCGGCAGGCACGCGCGTTGCTCGACGCGATGAAGGTCGAGCACGTCGTCTACGACGTCGACGTGTCGCCGCCCGCACGCGCGTTGTACGACCGCCTGCACGCGAACAGCGTGCCCGTGCTCGTCACGGCGAGCCTGCGTGTCACGGGTTTCGACGAGGCGACCTACCGCTCGACACTCGGTGGCCGCGTCGCGGCGGTCGGCGCCACGCACTGAGGCCCGCGGCACCGGGCGCGCCGTCGCGCCGCGTCGTCGCACTGCGCATGCGATCGCCGTTCGGCGCGCGGCGGCGCGAGCGCGCCTCGTGCCCGCGCAGGTTTTACGATGAATTTACGCCCGCGGTGCCCGCGCGGAATGGAGGCTTTACGCGCCAGCGACCCAGACTTTCGCGGTGGCCGATACGGCCTCGCGAGGGTCTTCCATCGCCATGTTCCGACTCCATCCACCGCGCGGCCCCCTGTTGCCGCTCGCGCTCGCTGTCTCGCTCGGTGCGCCTGCAGCGCAGGCCCTGACGTTCAACGGCAACGCCACGCTGACCACCGACTATGTCTGGCGCGGCAGCACGCAGTCCGACGGTGAACCCGCGGCACAGGCCGGCTTCAAGGTATCCGGCGACACCGGCTTCTATGCGTCGGCGTGGGGATCGAGCATCAAGTTCGCGCCTGCGCTCGATGCCAGCACCGAACTCGACTTCACGCTCGGCTGGAGTCATGCCCTGTCGGAGGATTGGGCCGTCGACGCCAACGTGCTGCGCTATCACTACCCCGGCACGACCGTCGATCTCGACTGGACCGAGCTCGACGGCACGGTGACGTACCGAAACAACTACTGGCTGTCGGCAGGCTGGTCGAACGAGGCGCTCGGCTACGACCACAGCGGCCTCTACACGCAGATCGGCGCGCGTTTCCCGCTCGACGACCGCTTTCGCCTCGAGGCGATGGTGTCGCACTACTTCCTGAGCCGCGACGTCGTCGCGCGCGACGGCTACACGCATGCGCAGGTCAACGCGATCTGGGCGTTCCATGCGCCGTTCGAGCTGCGCCTGTCCGGCCATGCCACCGATGGCCACGCGAAGGCGATCTTCGGCGACGACGTCGCGGGCACGCGCGTCGAAGCCGCGCTGCAAGCCGCATTCTGAGGAGAACGCGAACATGCCCGGCTGGTTGGTATTGGTCTGCAGCGTGCTGGTCGTCCTGACCTTCATCTACCTGCTCTACGTCGTGCTGCGCCCCGAGGATTTCTGAGCGCCATGACCTCACGCGACAAGGTCCCATTGCCATGATCGAAATCCTGCTCGTATTCGCCGCGGCGATCGCCCTCGGCTGGCCACTCGGCCTGTACCTCGCGCGCGTGATGCGCGGCGACGCGTCGCGCCTCGACGTCGTGTTCGATCCGCTCGAACGCCTGGCCTATCGCGCGCTCGGCACCGATCCGCGGCGAGGCATGTCGTGGAAGGGCTACGCGCGCGCGTTCGTCGTCAGCAACGTCGTGCTCGGCGCGCTGGTCTGGCTGCAGTTCATGACCCAGGCGTGGCTGCCGTTGAATCCGGACGGCGCGCCGAACATGCGCTGGGATCTCGCGCTGCACACGATGGTGTCGTTCCTCACCAACACCAACCAGCAGCACTATTCCGGCCAGGCGCAGTTGTCGTACCTGTCGCAGATGGTCGGCATCGTCGGCCTGCAGGTGATCACGCCGATGATGGGGCTCGCGATGGTCGTCGCGACCTTGCGCGGCCTGTTCGGCGGACGCGACGCGCAGGCGCGGCACGCGGATGGCGAACGCGCACCGACGCAGGTCCCCATCGAGCGCGACCTCGGCAACTACTGGGTCGACCTCACGCGCGCGACGCTGCGCTTCATGCTGCCGCTGTGCCTCGTCTGGTCGGTGCTGCTCACCTCGCAGGGCGTGCCCGCGACCCTCGAGCGTGGACCGACGGTCACGCCGATCGATGCGAGCGCGGAACTCAAGCAGCAGCACATCCCGCTCGGCCCGGTCGCGCCGATGGTCGCGGTCAAGCAGCTCGGCACCAACGGCGGTGGCTGGTACGGGCCGAACAGTGCGATGCCGCTCGAGAATCCGACGCCGTTCTCGAACGCGCTCGAGGTGCTCGCGATCGTGCTGATCCCGGTCGCGGTCACGTTCATGGCCGGCCGCTTCGTGCGCCGGCGCCGCTTCGCCGCGCTCGTGTTCGGCAGCATGCTGCTGATGTCGGTCGCTTCGACCGGGCTCGGCGTGTGGTCGGAAGGGCACTCGGCGAGCGCGCACGACATCGCGCTCATGGAAGGCAAGGAAGTGCGCTTCGGCGCCGACGCCTCGGCGCTGTGGGCGACCCTGACCACGCAGACGAGCAATGGCTCGGTCGACGCGATGCACGACTCGCTCGCGCCGTTGACCGGCGGCATCGCGATCGTCGACATGCTCGTCAACGCGATCTGGGGCGGCATCGGCTGCGGCCTCATGCAGTTCCTCGTCTACCTGCTGCTCGCGGTGTTCCTCGCCGGCCTCATGACCGGCCGCACGCCGGAGCTGTTCGGGCGCAAGATCGAGGCGCCGGAGGTGCGCCTGCTCGCGCTGCTGATCCTGCTGCAACCGATCGTCGTGCTCGGCTTCACCGCGATCGCGCTCAGTTTCCCGTCGATCACGGCGAACTCGAATCCCGGTTTCCACGGCGTCAGCCAGGTCTTCTACGAGTACGTCTCCGCATTCGCCAACAACGGCTCGGGCTTCGAGGGGCTCGGCGACGGCACCTACTGGTGGAACCTGTCGTGCACGCTCGTGCTGATCCTCGGCCGCTATCCCGCGTTGATCGTGCCGCTGGCGATCGCCGGCCAGATGGCGCGCAAGAAGGTCGCGCCGGAGAGTGCAGGCACCTTGCACGTCGAGACGCCGACCTTCGCGCTCACCCTCGTCGCGGTGATCGTGATCCTGACCGTCCTGCAGTTCATGCCCGCGCTCGTGCTCGGCCCGGTGGCCGAGCACCTGTCGCTCGCCGTTTCGTGAGGAATCCGCCGTGACCGACCTTCCGCTCCACCTCGGCGCCGCTCGCCGCCATCCTGCCGGCGGGCTCGATGCCGCCGGCCTGCGCGCGGCGATCGCCGAATCGTTCCGCAAGCTCGCACCGCGCCAGGCGATGCGCAGCCCGGTGATGGCCGTCGTGCTGCTCGGTACGCTGCTGTCCGCTTTGATCACGATCGCCGCGTCGGCCGACAAGGCGTTCGGCATCGCGGTGACCGCCACGCTGTTCGTCACCGTGCTGTTCGCGAACTTCGCCGAAGCGGTCGCCGAGGCGCGCGGGCGCGGCCAGGCCGCGTCGCTGCGCGCGGCGCGGCGCGACCTGGTCGGTCGCCGCCTCGACGACGCCGGCAACGAGACGCGCGTGGCGGCGAGCGAACTGCGGGCGGGCGACCGCGTGCTCGTCAGCGCGGGCGAGTTCGTTCCGGCCGACGGCGAGATCGAACGCGGCGTCGCGACGATCAACGAAGCCGCGGTCACCGGTGAATCCGCTCCGGTGCTGCGCGAAGCGGGTACCGATCGCAGCGGCGTGATCGGCGGAACGAAGGTGCTCTCGGACGAAATCGTCGTGCGCGTGAGCGCCGAGCCCGGCGGCAGCTTCCTCGACCGCATGATCGCGCTCGTCGAGGGTGCGAACCGGCAGAAGACGCCCAACGAGATCGCGCTGACGATGTTGCTCGCGGCGATGACGTTGACCTTCCTCGTCGTCTGCGTGACCCTGCCGTTCCTCGCCGGTTTCGTCGGCGTGAAACTCGATCCGCTGCTGCTCATCGCGCTGCTCGTCTGCCTCATCCCGACGACGATCGGCGGCTTGCTGCCGGCGATCGGCATCGCCGGCATGAACCGCGCGCTCAAGGCGAACGTGCTGGCCAAGTCGGGCAAGGCGGTCGAAGTCGCCGGCGACGTCGACGTGCTGCTGCTCGACAAGACCGGCACGATCACCCACGGCGACCGCCAGGCGACGGCGTTCCATCCGCTCGGCGGCATCGATCGCGAGCAGCTGCGCGACGCCGCCTTGCTGTCGTCGCTCGCCGATCCGACGCCGGAAGGCAAGTCGATCGTCCGCCTCGCGCGCGAGCTGCGCAGCCGCGTCGAGGACCCGCAGCAGGCGACGTTCGTCTCGTTCAGCGCGCAGACGCGCATGTCCGGCGTCGACGTCGGGGCGCGCTCGATCCGCAAGGGCGCGAGCGACGCGATCGCGCGCCACGTGCGCGCGCTCGGCGGCGTGGTCTCGCCCGAGCTCGATGCGCGCGTCGAGCAGGTCGCGCGCGGCGGCGCGACGCCGCTCGTCGTCGCCGACGGCAAGCACGTGCTCGGCGTGATCGAACTCTCCGACGTGGTCAAGCACGGCGTGAAGGAACGCTTCGCGCGCCTGCGCGAGATGGGCATCCGCACCGTGATGATCACCGGCGACAACCCGCTCACCGCGGCGGCGATCGCCGCGGAGGCGGGCGTCGACGACTTCATCGCCGAAGCGAGGCCGGAGGACAAGCTCGCGCGCATCCGCGCCGAACAGGCCGCCGGCCACCTCATCGCGATGGTCGGCGACGGCACCAACGACGCGCCCGCGCTGGCCCAGGCCGACGTCGGCGTGGCGATGAACTCGGGCACGCAGGCGGCGAAGGAGGCCGGCAACATGGTCGACCTCGACAACGATCCGGCCAAGCTGCTCGCGGTGGTCGAGGTCGGCAAGCAGCAGCTGATCACGCGCGGCGCGCTGACCACGTTCTCGCTCGCCAACGACGTGTCGAAGTACTTCGCGATCCTGCCGGCGATGTTCGCCGCGGCGCTGCCGTCGATGGCCTCGCTCAACGTGATGCGCCTCGCCAGCCCGAACAGCGCGGTGCTGTCCGCGCTCGTGTTCAACGCGCTGATCATTCCCGCGCTGATCCCGCTCGCGCTCAAGGGCGTGCGCTTCAAGCCGGCGAGCGCGGTCGCGCTGCTGCGCCGGAACATGCTCGTCTACGGCCTCGGCGGCGTGCTGCTGCCGTTCGTCGGCATCAAGGCGATCGACCTCCTGCTCGCCGCCATCGGAGTCTGACCGTGAACCACTCGCCCTCCCATCTCGATGATCGCGCCTCCTGGCGAGCCGCCTTCGTCCTCGCCGCGATCGTGCTCGTCGGCTACGGCTTCCTCTATTCGCTCGCGGGGACCGCGCTCGGTCGCGTGCTGTTCCCGCACGCCGCCACCGGCAGCCTGGTCGAGCAGGGCGGCAAGGTCGTCGGTTCCGCGCTCGTCGCGCAACCGTTCGCCGACGCGCGCTACTTCTCGCCGCGGCCGTCCGCGGCCAACTACGACCCGATGGCCGCGAGCGGCAGCAACCAGGCGCGCAGCAATCCGGACCTGCGCAAGCGCCTCGACGACGCGCTCGCCGCGGTCGCCGCGCGCGAGGGTGTCGCACGAGAGGCCGTCCCGGGCGACCTCGTGACCGAGTCCGGGGGCGGCCTCGATCCGCACGTGTCGCCGGCCGCCGCGCGGCTGCAGGTCGCGCGCGTGGCCAAGGCGCGTGGCCTCGCCGAGGCGGACGTCGCCGCCCTGGTCGAGCGGCACATCGAGCGGCGCCAGTTCGGCCTGTTCGGCGCGCCGCGCGTCAACGTGCTCGAACTCAACCTCGCGCTCGACGCACGCGCGCGCTGAACGCGGCACAATGCGCCGATGAACGACCCGCGCAGCGCCCAGGCCGACGCCCTCATCGGCGAACTGCGTCGCGAGGGCGCCGGCCGCCTCACGATCTTCCTCGGCGCCGCGCCAGGCGTCGGCAAGACCTACACGATGCTCGGTCGCGCGCGCGAGTTGCGGCGCCGTGGCGTCGACGTCGTCGTCGGCATCGTCGAGACGCACGGCCGCGTCGAGACCGCGGCCCTGCTCGAAGGCCTCGAACAGCTGCCGCGTCGGCGCGTCGAGTACGCCGGGCGCGTGCTCGAGGAATTCGACCTCGACGCGATGCTCGCGCGCCGGCCCGCGCTCGCACTCGTCGACGAACTCGCTCATCGCAACGTGCCCGGCAGCCGCCACGAGCGCCGCTGGCAGGACGTGCTCGAGCTCCTCGACGCCGGCATCGACGTCCACACGACGATCAACATCCAGCACCTCGAGAGCCTCAACGACGTCGTGTACCGGATCACCGGCGTGCGCGTCGCCGAGACGGTGCCCGACGTCGTGTTCGACCGCCTGCGCGACATCGTGCTGGTCGACCTGCCGCCGCGCGAACTCATCGAGCGCCTGCAGCAGGGCAAGGTGTACGTGCCGGAGCAGGCGACGCAGGCGCTGCAGGCGTTCTTCTCGCCGTCGAACCTCGCCGCCTTGCGCGAGCTCGCGATGCAGACCGCGGCGGACCGCGTCGACAGCGACCTGCGCGAGGCGCAGGCCGCGCGCGGCCTGCCGGGCGCGTCGCTGCGCCGGCGCGTGCTCGTCGCGATCGACGGTCGCGGCCAGTCGGAATACCTCGTGCGCGTCGGCCGCCGTCTCGCCGAGCGCCGCGACGCGCCGTGGAGCGTGGTCAGCGTGCAGGGCAGCGGCGTGGTCGACGCCGCGCGGCAGATGGAACTCGATCGCGCGTTCGCGCTCGCGCGACGACTCGGCGGCGAGACCGAACTGCTGCACGGCTCGAGCATCGTCGATACGCTGCTCGACCACGCCGCGCGCAGCGGCGCCTCGGCGATCGTGCTCGGGCGCACGCGCGAACGGCCGTTCGCGCGCATGCTCAACCGCACGCTCACCCAGCAGCTGATCCAGCGCGGCGCGCACTACGAGCTGACGATCGTGAGCACGCCCGAGGCGCGCGCGAAGGCACGGCGCTCGCTGCGCGACCTGCGTGGCTGGCTCGATCGCAGCGACGCCGCGCTCGCGATATTCGCCGCGGTCGCGGCAGCGGCGATCGGTGCGCTCGCCGAGCGCTGGGCCGGGCTGCACGACCTGTCGATGGTGTTCATCGTCGCGGTCGTGCTCGTCGCCGCGCGCACCGGCATGACCGCTGCAGTGATCGCGGCGACGCTGTGCTTCGTCAGCTACGACTTCTTCTTCATCGAGCCGCGCTACACGTTCTACATCAGTGCGCGGCAGGGCGTCGCGACCGTGTTCCTGTTCCTGCTCGCCGCACTCGTCGCGGGGCGCCTCGCCTCGCGCCTGCGTGCGCAGGTGCTCGGGCTGCAGGCGGCGAACGTGCACGCGACCGCGTTGCAGGGCCTGTCGCAAGCGCTCGCGGGCGCGGCCGACCTCGGCGAAGTGGTCAGCGCGGGCACGCACGCGCTCAAGCGCGCGCTCGGCGCCGATGCGCTGATCGAATTCGGCGGCGTGCCGCTGCGCGACGCCGCGCTCGGCGACCGCGATCGCGCCGCGGCGGACTGGGCGCGTCGCCGCGCGCAGCCGGCCGGCCGCTATACCGACACGCTGGCCGCGGCGGATTGGTGGTTCCTGCCGCTCGCGACCGGCGGCGACGACGCCGGCGTGCTCGGCCTGCGTTTCGAGGCGAAGCAGGCGCGGCTCGGCGCCGAGCAGCGCCGGCTCGCCGAGGCGATGGCCGAGGACATCGCGCAGGCGATCGTGCGCGTGCGCCTCGTCGGCGACCTGCAGGACGCGCGCGTGAGCGGCGAGACCGAACGCTTGCGCTCCGCCTTGTTGTCGTCGGTGTCGCACGACCTGCGTTCGCCGCTCGCGTCGATCATCGGCGCGGCGAGCAGCCTCGACAACTACGCGGCGGCGATGGACAACGAGGATCGCCACGGCCTGCTCGAGACGATCCGCCTCGAAGGCGAGCGGCTCGACCGCTACATCCAGAACCTGCTCGACATGACCCGCCTCGGCCACGGCGGCCTCGCGCTCAATCGCGACTGGATCGGCGTCGACGAACTCATCGGCTCCGCGGTCGCGCGCCTGCAGCGCTACCAGCCCGGTGCGCGCTTCGACATCACGGTCGGCGACGGCATCGGGCCGATCTGGGTGCATCCGGCGCTGATCGAGCAGGCGCTGTTCAACGTGATCGAGAACGCGGCGAAGTTCTCGCCCGCGGGCGAGGCGATCGCGATCGAGGCTCGCGTGCTCGACGACGGCGCATTGCGCATCGACGTGCGCGACCGCGGGCCGGGCATCCCCGAGGACGAGCGCCGGCGCATCTTCGACATGTTCTACAGCGTCGAGCGCGGCGATCGCGGCCGCCAGGGCACCGGCCTCGGCCTCGCGATCTGTCGCGGCATGATCGGCGCGCACGGCGGCAGCGTCGAAGCGCTGCCCGGCGCCGACGGGCACGGCACGACGATCCGCATCACGTTGCCGCGCACCGAACCCGCGTGACCGCCGCGGATTCGCGCCGCCTCCGCGCGGACGCTAGGATGACCGCATGAGCGAGCCCGCCAACGCCGCCGCCGCGCGCATCCTCGTCATCGACGACGAGCCGCAGATCCGCCGCTTCCTCGACATCAGCCTGCGCGCGCAGGGCTATCGCGTCGAGACCGCGGCCGACGGCGGCGCCGGCCTCGCTGCGCTCGCGACGCACGGCGCCGACCTCGTGATCCTCGACCTCGGCCTGCCCGATCGCGACGGCCACGAGGTGCTCGGTGACCTGCGCCAATGGTCGGGCGTGCCGGTGATCCTGCTCACCGTGCGCGCGGGCGAGGCGGAGAAGGTGCGCGCGCTCGACGCGGGCGCGAACGACTACGTGACCAAGCCGTTCGGCGTGCAGGAACTCATGGCGCGCGTGCGCGCGTTGTTGCGCGCACGCGCCGCGCCGGCGGACGCGTCGCCGGTGTTCGACGACGGCACGCTGCAGGTCGATCTCGCGCGCCGCGAGGTGAAGCTGCGCGGTGAGGTGCTCGTGCTCACGCGCAAGGAGTACGCGCTGCTCGCGCTGCTCGTCGGCCACGCGGGGCGCGTCGTCACGCAGCCGCAGATCCTGCGCGAGGTATGGGGACCGACCCACGAGCACGACACGCACTACCTGCGCATCCTCGTCGGCAAGCTGCGCCAGAAGCTCGGCGACGATCCGACCGCGCCGCGTTGGATCGCGACCGAGCCCGGCGTCGGCCTGCGCCTGCTCGTCGCGCCGGACACGCACGACGCCGCCGGGCGCTAGAACACGACGCGCACGCCGAGCTGCAGCTGCGTGTCGTCGCGTTGCGCGGGCAAGCCTTCGAGTTCGCGCTGGTTGCGCCAGCTGCGCACGTGCAGCGCCTCGCCGGTCACGCGCAGCCATTCGCGCGGACGCCAGTTCAGCGCGAGCGTGAGCGCGGTGCCGTGCTCGCGCACGCGGCCGTCGATCGAGCGCGGCAGCTGGTCGGTCGAGAACGCGTCGATGCGCAGCGCCGGCCGCCACGCGCCGCGATCCCAGCCGGCGAGCAGGTAGGCCGCGCGGAAATCGGTGGTCGTACTGAAGAACGGCGACGGTGCGATCGCGGTCGAACCACTCATCGCCTGGCCGAGCAGGACGACGTCGCCGATGCGCGACTGCGCGCCGAGGCTCCAGAAGTCGGTGTGCCAGCTCAGTACCGGGGACGCGCCGCGGCTGCGACTCGCGGGATCCGCTTCGTTGTCGTAGCGCAGCAGGCTGATCGCGCCGACGCCGCGCGCTTCCCAGCTCGCGCCGGCGTACCAGCCGAGGCGGCCGTCGTTCTCGAGGAAGGGATTGAAGCGCAGCGGCACGGGTTCGTCGTTGTCGACGGCGTAGGCGTCGGGTTCGCGCACGCGGCTGCCGAGGCCGGAGACGAGGTCGCTGATCGACCAGCCGCGCGCCGCGAGCAGCTCGCCGGCGGGGTCGTTGCTGCGCACGAGCGCGAACACGCCCGACACGGTCGAGCGTTCGCCGCGCCATTCGAGGGTGCCTTCCGCGCCGATGCTGCGCAGTTCCTCGCCGACCCAGGCGTTGATCGCCGACGAATCGAGCGTCCACGGACTGGTCCAGCCGATCGCGTCGTTCTCGAGCGAGACCGGTGGGAAGAACGCGCCGAGTTTCACCGACCAGCGCAGCGGCGTGGTCGATACCGGGCGGTAGCGCAGCCAGGCGTCGAGCAGCGCGAACTCGTCGCGGCCGGTGGCCTGGTACTGCAGGTCCGCGCGTGCGACGAGCGCCGGCGTGAGCACGACGCTCGCGGCGATGGCCGCCTGCACGCAGGTCGCGTCCGAGCCGTCGCCGCCGAAGCGCGTCTTGCCGAGGCCACCGTTTGCGTAGCTACGCTCGCCGGCATGCGCGACGAGGCGGCAGTCGAGGTAGCCGTGCACGTCGAGGTCGGCGGCGCGCGCGGTCGGCGCGAGGACGACGCACGCGGCGATCGCGATCGTGCATCTCACGCGCGCACGCCGCGGTTCGTCGCGCCGCCGTCGCGCGTGAGCATCGCTTCGAGCGCGTCGGGCTCGAGTGCGGCCGCGATGTAGTAGCCCTGCACGTGGTCGCAGCCGACGTCGCGCAGATATTCGAACGCGGCGCGCGTCTCGATGCCTTCGGCGGTCACGCGGTAGCCGAGGCGATGGCCGAGTTCGACGATCGAGCGCACGAGCGTGCGGTCGCCGACGTCCTCGCCGAGCTTCTGGGTGAAGAAGCGGTCGATCTTGATCTCGCGCACGGGCAGGCGGCGCAGGTAGGCGAGCGAGGACTGGCCGACGCCGAAATCGTCGATCGCCAGGTCGATGCCGAGGTCGGCGAGCCGCTTGAGCACCTGCACCGCGGTATCGGGCTCGCCCATCACCGCGCTCTCGGTGAGCTCGAGCACGATGTTGCGCGGCGCGACGGCGTGCAGCGACAGCAGGTCGGCGACGCGCGTCGGCAGGTCGGCGTCGTCGAGGTCGCGCGCGGACAGGTTGATCGCGATGCGCAGCGCGTGCCCGCGCGCGGCCCAGACGTGCGCCTGCGCGATGCCGCTCGCGAGCACCCAACGCGTGACGCGGCGGATGTTGCCGGTGCGCTCGGCGAGCGGGATGAAGGTGTCGGGCGGCACCGCGCCGCGCAGCGGGTGCTGCCAGCGCAGCAGCGCTTCGGCGCCGTCGATGCGATCGTCGGCGAGGCGCAGCTTCGGCTGGTAGTGCAGGCGCAGCTGGTTGCGGTCGAGCGCCTCGCGCAGCTCCGTCATCAGGGTGAGGCGTTCGGGACGGTGCGGATCGGTGCTCGCGTCGTAGACCGCGACCGGATCCTCCGCGCCGAGCGCGGCGAACAGCGCGATCTCGGCGCGCCGCAGCAGGGTGCTCGCTTCCTCGCCGTGGACGGGATGCAGCGCGATGCCGATCGCCGGCGCGGCGTCGATCGACAGGTCCGACTCCTGGTACGGCACGCCGAGCACGTCGAGGATGCGGAACGCGATCGCGATCGCGTCGGCCTTGTCGGCGCCGTCGAGCCAGAGCGCGAACTGCGTGTCGGTCGCGCGCGCGACGACGCCGCGTGCAGCGAACGGGCGCAGGCGCGCGCCGGCGTCGCGCATGAGGCGGTCGCTGATCGTGTGGCCCATCGTCTGGATGATCTCGGGCAGTCGTGCGAGGCCGACCATCAGCAGCGCGCCGGCCGCCGGCCGGGTCGACAGCGCGTGGCGGATCACCGCCTCCGCGGCGTGCCGGTTCGGCAGCGCGGTGACCGCGTCGTGTTCGGCCTGGTAGCGGATGCGTTCCTCGCGCTCGGCGATCGCCAGCGTCATGTTCGAGAGCGCAGCGGCGAGCTGGCCGACCTCGTCGCTCTTGATCATCGGCGCGGCCGGCGCGTAGTCGCCGGTGCCGATGCGGTGCGCGGCGGCTGCGAGCTTCTCGATCGGGCGCGCGACGCCGCGCGCGATCAGCAGAGCGCCGATGAGGCCGATCGCGAGGCCGAGCGCGACCAGGCTCGCCCACGCGATCGCGACCGAGCGGTACGGCCGCAGCGCGTCGTCGAGCGAATAGCCGAGCACGGCGGCGACGGGCGTGCTGCGCTCGGATTCGCGCAGCCGCGTCGCGAGCACGACGTACTCGCTCGCGTCGAGGCGCACGAGCGTCGGTTGCAGCGGCAGTTCGCGCCCGGCCAGCGCGGGCGCGATGCCGACGCGGTCGTCGCCGTGCGCGATGCCGGTCCAGCGGTCGTCGGCACCGCGGGTGACGAGTTCGAGCGTGTTCGGCAGTGCGGACAGCTGTTGGAGATGGGCGAGCAGCGCGTCGTCGACCGGGATGCCGGCGGCGATCAGCGCGATCGGCTTCGGCGCGTAGACCGGCACGACGATCATCCAGTACGCCTTGCCGTCGAGCGCGACGACCGCCGCGGCCGGATGATCGAGCGCCGCGTCGGCGAGATCGGCGAACGGAAAGGCGCCGCCGGCGGGTTCGGCAGTATCCGAGCGCACCGTGCCGTCGAGGCCGACCAGCAGCATGCGTTCGGCGCCGATGCGCCGGCCGTGGTTGCGCAGTGCCGACAGCACCGTGCTCTGGTCGTTCTGCGCGATCGCGGCGCGCAACGCGAAGTCGAGCGAGAGCACCTGCACGTTGTCGGCGACGCGCGAGGAGATGTCGTCGAGCTGGTGCGCGACCGCGGCCGCGCCGACCGCGAGCTGGCGTTCGCCGTCGGCGATCAGCGCGCGGCGCGCGACGCCGTAGGCGAGCAGCGCCGTGAACACCTGCACCGCGACGAGTGTCGTGACGAACAGCAGGGCGAGGCGCAGGCGGAAATTCATGGTGTCAGTAGCGCGCGCGCTCGTTGTCGGCGGGATCGGGCCGCGGGTCGGCGAGCAGCGGCAGCGAGAAGCGCAAGGTCGCGGTGTCGCCGGCGACGTCGACGGCCTGTTCGGGCTCGGCCTTGCCCGGCCGCAGTTGCGGATGCCACACGCGCACCTCGTAGCGGCTGTTCGGCAGGCCGCGGAACACGGCATGGCCCTGCGCATCGGATTTCGCGACCCACGGCGCGTCCGACACGTACAGGTGGGTGATCATGCGGTCGTGGATGTTGCAGCCGACGGCGATCTCGCCGACGCGATCGAGCACGACCGCGGGTGTATCGCCGCCGGGCGCGATGACGAACTCGAACGACTTCGCCGGCGCGAACGAATAGACGTGGTGGCGCGTGCGATCGCTGTTGCGGAACACCACGCGGTCGCCGGGCCGGAACACCTCCACGTAGGGGATGAAGGTCTCGTTGCGCTGGTCGATCTCGCGCGTGACCGCCGCGCGCGGTGGGGGTGCGTCGCCACCGTGCAGGCTGACGACGGCGTCCTCGGCGGGCGCGCCGCGTGCGTCGACGACGACGACATCGAGCTCGGCGGCCGTCGCGACCGTCGAAACGAGCATCCACGCAGCGATTGCTGGCATGCCGACGTGCATCCGTTCCCCTTCACGGACGAGCCACGGGCAGTCTAGCGCATCGGGCTCGCGCGCCGGGCGGCGCCGTATCGGCCGGAGCCGGGGGGCGGTGGGCCGGCGGTTCGGGTGGTACGCGCAATCCTCGGCCCTGTACGCGCCGCGCGGACATGCCATAGTGGCGCGGTCCTTCGGCCGCGCGAGGTGGAAGATGAAACCGTTCAGCATCGCCTTCGGATTGACGATCGCTGCGGCGCTCGCGCCGGTACCCGGCGCGTGGGCATCGCAGGACGTGCCCAAGCCGGTCGTCAAGGAGGACATGAGCGGCCTGCACGATTTCGATTTCCTCGTCGGCGAATGGCGCGTGCACAGCCGCCGCCTCAAGGAGGTCCTCGCGGGCAGCCACGACTGGTACGAGTTCGACGGCACGATCCACTCGTGGCCGCTCATGGAAGGACGCGCGAACGTGGACGACACGGTGTTCAACCTGCCGACCGGCATCTACCGCGGTGTAGCGCCGCGCACCTACGACCCGAAGACGGGCCAGTGGGCGATCTGGTGGATCGACGGCCGCAACCCGTTCGGCAACCTCGATCCGCCGGTCAAGGGCCGGTTCGTCGATGGTGTCGGTACGTTCTACGCGGACGACACGCTGCGCGGCCAGCCGATCAAGGTGCGCTTCACCTGGTCGCGGATCACCCGGACGGGCGCGCACTGGGAACAGGCGTACTCGCCCGACGGCGGCAAGACCTGGGAAACGAACTGGGTGCAGACGCTCGAGCGCGTACGCTGACGCGCCTCACACGGGTGCGCGACGGCGCGTCGCACGCGCGATGCGCAGGGCGCCGCGGCGGAGCAGGAACAGGCCGCCGAGCATCTGCAGCGCGAGCACGAGCCAGAACCCTCGCGGGGTCGCCTCGACGGGGGCGGTCGCGGCGTCGAAGCCGGGCGCGGGCGGTTGCGTGAGGTTGTAGAGCAGCGCCGCCTCGCCGAGCAGCGGCGCGTCGGTCGCGTCGGACGCGAGGCGCGGCAGCAGCAGGCGGCCATTCGGCAACGGCATGCTCAGCGCGACCGCCTGCAGCGCGAGCGTGCGCGCACGCCCGGTGTCGCCGACGCTGCGCGCGGCGCCGATGCCGAACGCGCTCGCGGCCGTGCCGATGCCGGCGACGATCGGTCCGGAGTCGATGTCGCCGGAATCCATGTCCGACGCGCGCGCATCGTATTCGCGGTATCCGCCGAGCCAGCGCGACGGCACCCAGTAGCGGCGGTCGTTCGCGCGCGACCACGTCCGCGCGAGATCGGGCCAGAGGAACGGCGCGTGATGCAGCAGCCACGCGTTGGCCGAACCGCGCACGGGCGTCGGCCGCGGCGGATCGCCGAACCACGCGTACGGTGGCAGTTCGCCGTCGGGTGCCATCGCGTCGACGAAGCCGCGGCGCGCGACGTCGGCCGCTGCACGGTGGTCGGTGCCGAGCACTTCGTCGGCGCGGCGGATCGCGTGCCATGCCGCGGCGACGTCGGCCGGGAACGTCTGCGACGGGTAGTCGGCGAGGAGGCCGTCGGCGGACGCGGACAACTCGTTCGCAAACGCGTCGACCTGCGCGCGCAGGAGTTCGGCGTGCGGCGACGCGCCGAGCAGGCGCCACTGCGTCGCGAGCCCGTCGACGAGCATCATGCGGTAGAACACGTCCTCGCGATCCAGATAGTCGCGCTCGCCCCAGTGCTGCATCACCCAGTGCGCCTGCACGGGATCTGCGAGCAGGTCGGCGCAGGCGTCGATCGCGCCGCGCGCGTACTCGCGCGGCCGCGGACCGTCGGGCGCTCGCTGCCAGGCGCGATCGAGGTTCTCCGTCGCGCGCAGGTAGTACACCGAACCGAACAGCGGCCATTCGGTGCCTGCGATGTCGTCGATCGGCAGGCGCGCCGCGCGCGCGTCGGCCGACCGCTCGCGCGCCCAGCGCTCGTACGCGGGCGTCAGCGCACGATGCCAGCGCCATGCCTGCCCGGCCGGGGCCGGGCCGCCGAGCTGTGGATCGCGCCAGGCGATCGCCGACTCCACGCCGCTCCAGGCGAGCAGCGCGCCCGCGAGGGCGAGCGCGCCGCCGAAACCGAGATCGAACGCGCGCCACGCGAGTCCTCGCGATCGCACGTCTCGCGATCGCTCGTCCGCGCGATGCGCGCGCGTGCGCGGGATCACCGCTCCGCTCACGCGACCGCGAGGGTCACGTCGATGTTGCCCCGCGTCGCGTTCGAATACGGGCAGACCTGGTGCGCCTGTTCGACGAGCGCCTGCACCTGCTCGCGCGGCAGGCCGGGCACGCGGATCGTCAGCTGCGCCTCGATGCCGAAGCCGGTCGGGATCGGGCCGATGCCGACGCGGCCGGTCACGGTCGTGTCGGCCGGCAGCGTGACCTTCTGCTTGCCCGCGACGAACTTGAGTGCGCCGAGGAAGCAGGCCGAATAGCCCGCGGCGAACAGCTGCTCGGGATTGGTGCCGCTACCGCCGCCACCGCCGAGCTCGCGCGGCGTCGACAGTTTGACGTCGAGCGCGCCGTCGGTCGAGGCAGCCTGGCCTTCGCGGCCGCCGGTGGCGGTGGCTTCGCCGACGTAGAGGATTTTTTCGATGGACATGATCGGACTCCTTGGGGATGGGGGATGCGGCGTCGCGCCGTGGACGTACTGTGCCTGCGCGCGTTCGCGCGCGGGCGACGCCGAGTACGGAAAACTTGATCCGGAGTATGCCGGGATTCAGCGCGACGCGGCCGGCAGCGCCGCGTCCGCGATCATGAGGTCGATGCTCAGCGACGTCAGCGTGACCAGCGCGAGCGCACCGTCGGCGCTCGCGGCGAGACTCGGCCCGTTGCCGTTCGGCACGCGGTCGCTCGCGATCTTCTCGGGGATGCCGTCGGGCAGGGTCGCGCGCCACAGCGCGCCGTGGTCGAGCCAGGTGACCACGTCGCGCGTGATCGTGAAGGCTTCGCCGTCGTCGTCGCTCGCGATCTCGCGCACGGCGCCCGGCGCGGACCAGCGTGCGGCATGCAGGTTGGTCGACCCCTGCGCGCGCCAGACGACCCAGTCCTGCGACGCGCGGTAGGTCGTCACCGCGTCGATGCCGACGCGTTCGCCGGCCGCGGCACCCACGCGCAGCTGCATCAGCGGGCGACTGTTGCCGTGGCCACCGAGGTAGACGAGGCGATCGGCGAGTTCGACGCCGAGGAACGCGTCCGCCTCGACACCCGCGATCGGGGTCGCGACGTCGCCGTCGAGTGGATAGCGGTACAGGCGCGTGCGGCGTTCCTCGTACGCGGTGATGACGAGCGCGTCGCCGCGCATCGACCACGTCGGGCGCACCCATCGGAATGCGGGATCGAGCGCGAGCGGCCGCACGTGGCCGTCGCGGCGGTCGACCACGAGCACGCTTTCGGCGCCGTTGCGGTTGCTGATCAGCGCGATGCGCGCACCGTCGGCGGAGAACTCCGGCTGCGACTCGTAGCGATTCGAGCGTGCGATCGCGATCCATGGCGCGTCCGCGCTCGCGCGCAGCCAGACGTCGGCGTCGTAGTTCGCTTCCGACCACACCGCGGCGCCGTCCGGCGCGAGATCGATCGACAGCGCGCCGCGCCCGCCGATGAGTTCGGGCCCGCGCCCCGCGCGCAGGCGATGCAGCGCGCGATAGAGGGTGAGGTCGCCGGCGACCCAGAGCGCGTCACCGTCGGGCTCGAAGGCGTGTCCGTAGGCGGGTTCCGTGCGCTTGAGCAGCGCGCGGCGCTCGCGCAGGTCGGGCCAGTCGGTCTGCCAGAGCTGCTCCTCGCCGCTGTGCCGGCTCGCGTACACGAGCCGCGTGCGGTCGGGCGACAGGCGCGCGTCGACGTGCGCGCCTTCGGCGACGTCCGGCGTCGTGAGCACGCGGCGCGTGCCGCGGCGGCGATCGAGCAGCACGAGGCCCGGCGCGTGCGCGGCATCGACGGCGGCGCCGGTGAGGACGAGCGCGTCGCCGCCGTCGACCCATTCGGGCCCGCCCTGCGGCGACGCCGCGCAGTCGCCGAGGCGCGTGCGCTGCAGGTCGACCAGCGCGACGCTCCAGAGTTCGCAGCCTTCGCGGGTGTAGCGCGTGAAGGCGATCTCGCGACCATCCGGCGACGGCGCCGGATGGCGCAATGCACTCGCGTCCTGCCACAGAACCCGCTCGGCGCGGCTCTTGGGGTCGACCAGCACGAGCTCGCTCGCGTCGCTGTCGTTCGCGCTGCGCACGTAGGCGACGCGTCCGGCCGGATCGAAGCGCGCGTCGTACTCGAGGCGCGGGTCGCTCGCGAGCGGATGCGCGCCGAGCAGGTTGACCGCGAGCGCCGCGGGGCTCGCGGCGCGTTCGCGCGCATGGCGCCAAGCGGCGAACGCAGCGAGCAGCGCGACGACGGCGAGTGCCGCAGCGACGAGGCCAAGGCGTCGCGGCGACGCTTGCGCGCCGGGTTCGCTCGCATTCGTGGCGGACGCCGTGGCGCCGATGTGCTCGACGGGCGCGATCCAGCGGTAGCCGCCCTTCGACAGCGTTTCGACGTAGCGCGGCGCGCGCGCATCGTCGCCGAGCAGGCCGCGCAGTTCGGCGATCGCCCGTGACAGCACTTCGTCGTTGACTTCGCGACGCGTCCAGACCTCCTCGATCAGGCGCTCGCGGGCGAGCACCGTATCCGGCTCGTCGAGCAGGCGCCGCAGCAGGCGATCGAGCAGCGGCTTCAGGCGGATCTCGCCGGTGGCGCCGACGAGGCGGCGATGCGCGGGCTCGTAACGCCAGTCGAGGAAGCGGTACGCGGTCGCGGGCGGGGCCGGGTCGTCCATGCGCGGCATGCTAGCAAGCATGGAGCGCCGGCTCGCAACGCAGGCCGCTGGAAAGGAGAAAAAAAGGAGGAATGGCCGGGCGCGCGCGAAGGACCTTCGATGCGGCGACGACCACCGTGCTGGCCCCTGCCGGAGGAAACCGCCATGTCGATCCGCATCGCCGCCGCCCTGCTGCTGCCGTTCGTGACGCCGAGCGCGCAGGCGACCTGTGCCTGGCACCTGCTCGTGAGCGGCTACTTCTCGGACAACGTCGCGATCTACGACGCCTGCAGCGGCGCGTTCCTGCGCCAGCTCGAGCAGGAAGGGCATGTCCACGGCGCGCAGGCGGTACGCGTGAACCCGACCGACGGGCTGCTCTACGTCGTCAGCGAGCGGGACGACCAGGTCCAGCGCTACCGCCCGCATGCCGGCTACGCGTTCGTCGACGTGTTCGCCCAGCTCGACGCCGACGTCGACCCGACCGGCCTCGCGTTCGGCAGCGACGGTCGCGTCTACGTCGCGAGCTACGGCACCAGCCGCGTGCTCGAACTCGATCCGCTCGACGGCTCGGTGATCGGCACGCTGCTGCCGACCGACAGCGGCCTGCTCGGCGCCGACAACGGCCTGATGATGAGCGACGCGGGCCTGCTCTACGTGCCCGGCTACGATTCGAGCAGCGTCGCGCGCATCGACCCTGCGACCGCGCAGGTGCAGGCCGCGTTCGTGGCGAGCGGCAGCGGCGGCCTGTTCGAGACGCGCGGCATCGTCGACGAAGGCGCGACGATCCTCGTCGGCGGCGAGGGCAGCGGCGCGATCTACCGCTTCGATGCCGCGACCGGCGCCTTCGTCGGCACGCTCGTGAGCGGGTTGAACCGGCCGACCGGCCTCGCCGTCGCGCCCGACGGCAGCCTGCTCGTGCTCGCCGGCAATCGCGTGCGCCGCTACGACCGCGCCACCGGCGCGCTGCTCGGCACCCTCGCCGACGGGGCCGACGGCGGCATCTCGGGCGGTACGTTCCTCGCGTTCGTGCCGAACCCGGAAGCGATCTTCGACGACGGCTTCGAGCCGGGCGAAGCCGCGCCACAACGCGCGCAGCCGCGTCGGCACGAGGCGCCGTGACATGCTGCCGGGACGTATGTCCGGCACGGCGCGGGTTCGCCCGCGCACCTCGAGTGGCCCGCGTCGTCGCCTTCGTGCGTGCCGATAGAAGAGGTCCCCGCCGGGGATCGCGACCGGACTCCCCCATGCGCATCGTCTCCGCCTTCCTGCCCATGCTCCTGCTCGTGCTTGCATCGCCCGCCCGTGCCGATTCGGTGAAGGGGTGGTGCGAACGCGACGGCAAGCGCCTCGCCTTCACCGACGGCATCGCGTTCCAGGACGCGCGCGACGCGCAGGGCGTCGTCACGACGACGATCTACCTGACCGCGAAGCCGCTCGATCGCGGTGCGCTCGCGAAATGCAGCGCATGCGCCGCGGCACCCGGCGAAAGCACGTTCACGAGCCCGCGCGGCGACGCCGTCGAAGCGCAGCGCGGCGCGACCGCGGCCGGCTGGATGGAGATCGCGCACACCGGCGGCGAGCTCGACATGGCGACGATCGTCAACCTCATGTACGTCGCCCCCGACGGCACGCTGACCGGGCTCGACGGCGGCAACGGCCACGTCGCGTTCACGACGAAGGGTGCCGCGCGCATGAGTGGCGCGGTGACGACCGAAGCACGCGAGGCGCCGATGAACGACACCGACATGAGCTGCGACGTCACCTTCGACCTCGCGGTCGGCTGGCCGAAAGGATGATGCGTGCTCAGCGCGCGCGCGACGCGGCGCGCGTGCCCGGCGCCCTGCTCGCGAGCACGCCGTCGAGCGCGAGCTCGGTGGCGAAGCCCGCCTTGGCGAGCCGCCGCGCGACTTCGAGCGGCACGTCGCGCCCGCTCGTCTTGCGGTTCGGTGTGCCGGTGTAGTGGAACAGGCGCCCGCGCGGACGCAGCACGCGGGCGAGTTCGTCGTAGAACGCCTGCGAATAGAGCTCGCCGGCGATGCCGAACCGCGGCGGGTCGTGCAGGATCGCGTCGTAGGCGGCGTCGGGCAGCGTGCCGATCCGCGTCGACACGTCCGCATGCTCGAGCAGCAGGCGGCCGCGCGCGTCGTCGTCGGCGACATCGGGCGACCACGGGTTGAGGCTGCGCAGCCAGAGCACGTCCGCGTTCTTCTCGAACGAGTGCACGCTGCCGACGCCGTCCTCGAGGCAGGCGCGCGCGAAGTAGCCGAGGCCGCCGCACGTGTCGAGCACGTGCTTGCCACGCGGCGCGACCAGCGCCACTTTGCGCTGCGCGTCGGCATACGGCGACAGCTGCGACGTCGGCAGCATCTTGATGCCGTCGATCTCGAACGTCGGCGCGCCCCATTCGGTCGGCACGAGCTTGATGAGCGCGCCGTCGTAGCGGTGCGCGGCGACGAAGGCCGCGCCGTCCCATACGTAGATCGTGCGTTCCTTGAGCGCGTCGGGCCACGGATAGTCGCGATCGCGCCAGCGCCATGCCGTCGTCGACAGCGTCGCTTCGCCGCGGCTGCGGCCGAGATCGAACGAACCCGACCAGGCCGCATGCCCCGCGGCGAATGCGGCGCGCATCGCGTCGGCGACCTCGCGCGTGAGCACGGGGCCGTCGTAGCGGGCGTGGCGGGGCAGGGTCATGCGGATCCTCTGCGGCGTCGAGGCGGCGATGCCGGCCGCAACGGCCGCACGCGCGTCACAACCCGCTCTCGAGCACCGAGCCGTCGGCGAACACGACCCGTTTCGGGTTCCATACGAGCGTGAAGCGCCCCGAGTCGTCGTCGATGAACGCGCGTTGCTGTTCGCTGACGTGCCGGTTCGGGTTCGCGCAGCGGACCTGCGCGCGGCTCGCCGGTTCGATCGGCTCGCGATCGGCGAGATCGATCCAGCAGAGGTCGAGCGGCAGGTAGGCTTCGCGGTCGTGCGCCTCGAGCGATCCCTGCACGGCGGTGATCGTCTTGCTGCCGAGGTTGTGCAGCGAGACGGTGACGACGAACACCGTCGCATCCTCGCTCGGCAGCGCCTGCTTGACCGGCGCCGACGGATCCGGTGGCGCGACGAGGTCGCTCGGTGCGAGCACTTCCGCGCGCGCGACGCCGGCCTCGACCGCGTCGCGCAGCGGCGCCATCGCGGCGTCGCGTTCGGCCTGGCGCTGCGCGGCTTCGGCGTCCATCTTGCCGCGCTTGACGCTCCACGCCTTCTCGAGCGCGATCGCGTCGCCGAACGTGCGCGCGGTGAACGGCTGGTCGGGGTCGGCGAACTTCGCCGGCAGCACGTCGCCGTTGCTGCGCTTGACGTAGGCTTCGACCAGCGCGCGATCCGCGGGCGTCAACCGTTTCAGCTGCGCCTGCACCGACGAGAGGTCGGTCGTGCCGAACGGCAAGGCGGTGCGCAGCGGATCGCGCAGCCAGTGCACGGTGAACAGCAGCAGGACGGCGGCGAGCAGCCCGCCCACGACGTGTTTCGTTTCCATCGATTCCCCCGGGATCGCCGGACCCGCCGCGACGGCAGGCCTGCCGGCGAAGCATATACGCGACGACGCCACTATCGTTGACAGGCGCGTTTCCGCCGGGGCGCAACGAAAAATCCACGCGAACACGAACATTCCGGGAAGGACGGGCGGCGCCGGTGCGGACGATCCTCGACGCATCGACCGCACGGTCGCTCGCGAGGATCGCGCCATGGATGCTCCCTTCCGGTTCGAACCCGCCCTTCGGCGGTTCGCCATCGCGGCCGGTTTCTCACTCGCGTCCATGGGCAACGCGGTCGCGCAGGACGGCCGCTTCGATACCGGTTTCGGCGCGAACGGACGTTCCTATCTGCTCTGGGGCTCGGCGCCGGCCGGCGCTCCGGTCACCGACTACGCCTACGCATCCGCGGTTCAGCCCGACGGCAGGGTCGTCCTCGTCGGCAGCATCAGCGAAAACGACATCTACGGCGGGCATCGCTCGATCGGCGTATCGCGCCTGCTGCCGGACGGCAGCTTCGATGCGACGTTCGGCGATCCGGTCACGCCGGGGCAGATGGTGATCCACTCCAGCGCGTTCTCGAGTTTCGCCGCCTACGCGGTCGGCCTGCAGAGCGACGGCAGGATCCTCGTCGTCGGCGAGGAATTCGAGTTCCTCAGCGGCAGCTACATGACCGCCTGGCGGCTGACCGCGGACGGCGTGCTCGATGCCGGCTACGGCAATGGTGGCGCGGCATCACTCGCGCGCGCGGCGAACCTCGGGCCGGACGACCGCGCGTGGGCGGTCGCGATCGGCAACGTGCGCAACGGCCTGCCGCGCGACGCGGCGCTCGTCGCCGGCAGCGTGCGCGACGGCAGCGGCGACGGCTTGCGCCACGGCGCGGTGTTCATGCTCGACGACGCCGGCGCGTACGTGCCCGCCGGCAGCCACCTCGACGTCGACGGCACGCGCTACTACCGCGTCGATCTGACGTCCGGCAGCGTCGCGGTCGCGAGCGAGTTGTACGCGTTCGGCGCATGCGCGGAAGGCGTGATCACGCGCTGCTACGGTGCCGGTTATGCCGTGGCCGGCTCGCCTCCGCGCGCGATCGGCGTGCTCGTCACCTTGAGCACGCCCGATCTTCCGCAGGAGTTCCTGACCTCGTTCGCGTTCGATCCGGCGACCGTCAATGCGACGCCGAGCGTGCCGACGAGCGTCGCACGCGACCGGCGCACGGGGCGCGTATGGGTCGGCGGCACGGTGCATCCACTCGGTGGTACGGTCGACAAGATGGGCGTCGCCGCGTTCCTGCCGAGTGGACCGCTCGACACGTCCGTGCTCGGCGGCCATGGCCGCGCGATGATCGATTTCTCGATCGCGCCGACGTTCGAAGGGCACGCGCAGGCGAACGGCATCGTCGTGCAGCGCGATGGCCGCGTCGTGCTCGGCGGCTGGTTCTACTGGAACACAGCGAGCGACGATGCACGCCTCGCGGCGGTGCGCATCGACGCGCAGGCGACGGTCGATCCGACGTTCGGCGACTTCAGCGCGTCGCTGCCGGGTGTTCAGGCGGCGCAGGTGCCGATCGGCGGCCTCAGCGCGGAGACGCGCGGCATGTCGCTGAACTTCGCCGGCGGCGAAGGCCTGCTGCTCGGCGGCTACACGCACGACTACTCGGTACCCGGCGCTTACTACTACACCGCGTTCAAGCTGACGGGCGATCTCATCTTCGCCGACGACTTCGACTGACCGCGTGGACGGCTCAGCGGCGTGCCGCGAGCAGCGCATCGACGCGCCGCGCGGCGCCCGCGAGCTCACGCGCCTCGAGCTCGCCGCGCAGGGTGGCTGCGAGCGCGCGTGCGCGAGTGCCGTCGCCGGCGGCTGCCGCGAGTTGCACCGCGGCGTAGCGCGCGGCGAGCGCGTCGACGTAGTCGGCGCCGGCCGCGCCGCGCTCGCTCGCGGCGAGCTGTTCGCGTGCGGCGGCGTGTTCGCCGAGCGCCGCGCTCGCGCGCGCCTGCAGCGCGCGTGCCTGGGCGAGCGCGCCCCGCGCGCCGCTGCGTTCGAGCTCGGCGATCGCCGGCGCGAGCCTGGTGCGGGCGGCCTGCGCGTCGCCGGCTTCGAGCGACGCGTCGGCGAGCGCGAGCGCGGCGAGCGCGGCGTACAGCGGTTCGTCGCTGCGCCGGGCGAGCGCGAGCGCCTGTTCGAGGTCGCGGCGTGCGGCATCGTCGCGGCCGCCGTGCAGCTCGGCGGTGCCGCGCGTGCGCAGCGCGATCGACTGCGCGGTCGCGTCGTCGATCGCCTGCGCCTGCCGCAGCGCTTCGTCCGCGCTCGCGACGGCGTCGTCGGTGCGGCCGGCGAGGTCGAGGTACTGCGCGCGGTCGGCGAGCGTCCAGGCGAGGTTGCGCGTGTCACCGGCGGCGCGGCACCCGGCGATCGCCTGGTCCGCCGCGGCGAGCGCGGCGCGCGTCTGCCCGGCCGCGAACGCGAAACCGGCGAGCTGGGCGAGCGCCCAGTTCTCACCGGCGTGATCGCCCATCGTGCGGCTCAGCGCGAGCGAGCGTTCGGTCAGTTCGCGCGCTTCGCGGTTGTCGCCGCGCTGCAGGTCGACGTTGACGAGGTTGCCGATCGCGATGTTCTCGTCCCATTGCGCGCCGAGCCGCTCGAACACGGGCAGCGCAGCGCGCAGGCGCTGTCCGGCCGCGTCGAGGTCGTTGCGGCTCTGCGCGAGCAGGGCGAGACGGACGTCGCTTCGCGCGACGAAGAACGCGTCGTCGGCCGCGACGAATGCGGCGCGCGCGGCGGCGAGATCGACCTGCGCGGCGTCGTGGTCCTTGAGCTGGTTCGCCGCGGTGCCGCGGATCAGCAGCGCGCGGGCGCGCAGGTGCGGTGCGCCGAGTTCGTCGGCGCGCCCGAGCAGACGCGTCGCGGTCGCGCGCGCACGCGTGAAGTCGCCGCGCTGCTTGGCGATCTCGGCGTCCTGCAGCAGCACGCGTGCATCGTCGGCAAGACCGGGTTGCCGGCGCAGCGAGGCGAGCAGTGCATCCGCGTCGTCCGGCCTGCCGCCCCACAGCTGCGCGCTGGCGAGGCGCAACGCGTAGTCGACGCGATCCGGATAGAAGCGGTACAGCGCGTCGTAGCTCGCGATCGCCTGCGGCCACGCGCCGCTCGCCTCGTACTGCACTGCTTCGAGCGCGAGGCGGAGTTCGCGCGGCGCCGCTGCCGCATGCACGAGGCCGTCGCGCGCGGCGGCCGTCGCCTGCGCGGCGAAGCCGCCGTCGTAGAGGCTGCGCGCGTACTCGATCCAGCCCGGCACGAAACCGGGACTGCGCGCGACGACGAACGCGAGCCGCTCGCGCGCACCGTTCGCCATGCGCTCGGATTCGAGCTCGAGCGCTTCGCCGTACGCGCGCGCGGCGTCGGCGTCGGCCGGCGAGGTCGCGCGGCGCACGCGCGCGAGCGCCGCGCTGAGCGGGTTCAGTCCGAGCGCGTTGCGCAGGCGATCGCCGGCCTGTGCGACGAGCGCGTCGAGGTGGTCGCCCGATCCGGCCACGCCGATGCGCTCGACGAGTTCGGCGCGTGCGATGTCGTACACGCGCACGTCGACGCGCAGGCCGTCGGCGCCGAGCGCCGGTTCGGGCGCGAGCGTCGTCGACGCGACGAGGTCGGCCCCTAGCGCCCGCCAGCGGGCGTAGTCGCGCTCGCCGGTCGCACGATCGTCCGCGCGGGCAGGCCGCAGCAGGTCGGGAAACTGCAGGCCGACGTCGGCGCGCGGCAGGACGCGCAGGTCCTCCGACAGCGCCATCTCCTCCGCGAGCAGCGCGGGCAGCGACGACGCGAGCGCGTGCGAAACGTCGCCGGCGGGTACGGTGGCAGCGAATACGAGCGTGCGTCGCGCGACGGGCAGCGGCGACGTGCCGGTCGCCGCGATGGAGGCGGTCGTCGCTGGCTGCGTGTGGCGCAGCCATGCCGCCGCGACGAGCGCGATAGCGAGCGCGATCGCCATCGTTCCGACGAGCACGCGCCGTGCCGATGCACGCGCATGCGCGTCGACGGCAGGCATCGGCGCGACGAGTGGCCCCGGGAGTTCCCGCGTCGCGTCGTCGACGGTGACGGCCGCGACGAAGCGGTAGCCGAGTTTCGGCACCGTCTCGATCCAGTCGCCGTCGCCGAGGGTGCGGCGAAGTTGCCACACGTACTTGTTGAGGTTCGCCTCGCTGACGACGGTGCGCGGCCACAGCGTCGCGTAGAAATCGTCCTTGGAAACGAGGCGGCCCGCGCGTTCGACCAGCAACGCCAGCGCGTCGAATGCCTTCGGCGGGAGGTCGAGCGGCACGCCGTCGCGGCGCAGCCGGCGGTCGGCCGGATCGAGCCGAAAGGCGCCGAACGTGAACACGGGGCGGGCAGGCGTCGACACGCGTGCATCTTACGGCGCCGCGTACGGCGCGTCGAAGCGAACCGCTATGATGCCGCGCCCCGCGCCGAGGAATGCTCCGCCATGCCGATCGCTCCGCACCGCCACGACCGCGCAGCGCGCCTGGGTACGATCGCCTTCGGTGGCGTGCTCGCGTTCGCGCTCGTCTGCTTCGTAGTGCAGTTCGCGCGCGGTGACCTCGACTGGACCACGGCGCCGCTGAGCTTCTACCTGGTCGGCGCGTACGGACCGGTCGTCAAGGCGGCCTATGTCGTGCTCGGCGCGGCGCTCGTCGCGCTCGGCTTCGGTTTCCGCACCGCGCGCGTGCCCGAGCGCGCGCGGATCGCGCCGGCGCTGTTCGCGCTCGGTGGCTTCGCGCTCGTGGTAACCGCGTTCGCCGAATCGGCGACGCGGTCCGGGACGGCTTCGCTCGAGGCGCGCATCCACGGTTTCGCCGCGATGACCGCGTTCCTCTCGGTCACGCTCGCGATGCTCTGGCAATCGCTGCGCCTGCGCCGGGACGTAGACTGGCGCGCGCGCTTCCCGACCGCGCTGCCGCTCGCCGTGCTCGCTTTCCTCGCACTGCTCGCGCATGCGGTGCTGCGCGTCGGCCCGCGCGGCGTCAGCCAGAAGGCGGTGATCGTGTTGATCCTCGCCTGGCTCGCGATCGGCGCGTGGCGCTTGCGCACGGCGCCCACGCGCTCCGCGTCCGTCAACGCAGCGTGAGCACGTAGACCGGCAGGTTCGAGAACGATATCCCGGCCGCCGTCAGGTTGCAGAAGCGACCGACCACGGTGCCGTTGCTCGGCACGCCGAGCGGCTGCACGAGCACCCCGCCCGGCAGGCTGGCTCCGGCCTGCACGTTGAAGATCACCATGTCGCCCGCCTGCGCGCCGGAGACGCCGAGGTTGGCGTCGGCGCACACGTGCGCGCCGAGCGAGATCGAGATGGATCCGGCGGAGTAGCCGCCGGCGATCTTGCCGCGCGTGACGCTGTCGTTGGCGATCTTCGTGGTGCCGACGCTGCCGTCGGCGAGATCTGCGCTGGCGATCGCACCGTCGGCGATCTTCGAGGAGGTGACCGCGTTCGACGCGAGCTCGCCGTTGCCGACCGCGGAGAACGCGATCTTGCTGCTCGTGACGCTGGCGTCCGCGATTTTCGAGCTCGTGACCGCTGCGGCGCCGATCTTCGCATTGGTGACGGCGCCGCTCGCGATGCTCGGGCTCGGATACGCGCCGGCGAGGTCGCCGCCTGCGGGCCCGGTGCTGCCGCTCAGCGTGAACTGGGCGACCGGTGTCGTCGCGACCGGCTGCCGCGGCAGCATCGGCACGCCTTCGACCGACACCTGCAGATAGAGCTGCGTGCCCGCGAACGCGCCGGGGAAGCCGAGCGAGACGCTGAACAGGCCGTCGTCGACGGGATAGTCGGGTTCGTCGATCGCGACGCCGACCTGGTTGCCGCCGCTCGCCGCGTCGAACAGCGCGAAGGCAAGATCGAAGCTGCCGTTCGCCGGGGCGCCGTTTTCCTGCAGGCGGCCCTGGTAGACGAAATCGGGAAGCTGCGGATCGGCGAACGCGGCCGTCGCGAACGTAAACGGCAGGACGAGCAGCGCTCGCCGAAGCAGCGTTTGCAGGTGACGCGGTGGGCGATTCATCACTGGCACCCCTCGAAGCCGGTACGGAACACGGAGTCGCGCTGGGCGCTGCCTGCGCCGGCCCAATAACCAGCGCGCAACGTGTAGCCGGCATTGGCGGAAACGCCGGCCGCGGTCTCGCCGATGCTGCCTTCGAGCGTGCGGCAGCCGCCCGGCGAATGGCTGATGCCGCCTCCGCCCGCGATCGCGTGCGCGACGAGCTGGTGCGCGGCGGCGACGCCGCACGATGCGAGCAGCGCGAGCAGTGCGAGCGCGACGCAGGCGCGTCGGCGCCGGTGCGCGGGCAGGGTGTTCGTACCGCAGTCGCTCTTCATCGCGCGTCTCCGCCGGCTCGGGTTTTCGTCGGCGACGAAGTGCCGGCCGCCCATGCGAACCACGCTAGTCGCACGCGCACGGCGGCGCCAATGAAACGTTGGCATCGCGCGATGCACGCGGTTTATCGCGATAAGCGCGCGTGATGCGACCATTCCCGCGGGCTATGGCCGCGCGAGTGGTCGGACTCCTGGCTGCTATGATCGGCCCATTCAACGGCGGATTCGGCGATATGCTACGTGTGTTGGTAGCAGCACTGGTCTTGATCCCATGCCCGGTCGCACCCGCCCAAAACCTACTCGCGAATTCCGATTTCGCGATGTCGCTTGATGGCTGGAATGTTTCCACGACCGACGGGAGCACGGTCGTGTGGGAGGCGGGTCCGGGTCATCCGACGGCAGGTTCCGCTGCTTTCCAGACTCCGACCGGCTCCGCCAGCCTCGATCAATGCGTGCCTTACTCCGGCATCGACCTCGAGGCGAATGTATTCGTTCGCCTCGAAGACCAGCACTTCCTGAATTTCATTCAGTACGGCCTGATCCGTTCGGAATTCTATTCCGACGAAGATTGCGCGACGCAACCGTTCTATTCGAATACCGTCATCGACGGGCCGTGGGACTTCAGCGGCTGGTTGACGTTGCGGTCGCGATATCCTTTCGGTGACCCCACCGCGCACAGCGTTCGCTTCAGCATCGGTTTCGACAGTTACATTGCCGGTGGCGCATACGTGGATCACGCGGAGCTGGTACCCGCGGGATCCTTGGATCCGCTGAGTTCGCCGCCGGCCAATCGCGTGGAAAATGCCGATTTCGACGCCTTCTTTTCCCCGTGGCGGATATCGAGGTCCGGCAATGGTGGCGTGCTGTACGACGGTACCGACGGATACCCGTCGCCGGGGTCGATGGCCCTTTCCGTGACGGGGGCAGGCGACCAGGCCTCGATTGCCGAATGCGTGGTCATCGCGAGTCCTGAAATCGATGTCGAGTGGCTCACGCAGCGTTCGATCGGCAGCGACGATCCGCTCCTCACGCTGGCGTACTTCGACAACGAACACTGCACGGGAAGCATGCTCGGAACCGAAGCAGTGGCTGCGCAGATCGTCGTCGGCGAGTGGGACCAGCATTCGCTTCTGAATCATGCGTTGCCAGTGGCCACCAGAGCCGTGTCGATGACTTTTTCGTATGCGACTTCCGGATCGCCGAAGGCGGCGCTGGTGGACCATGTATCGATGCAGGCGAGCGTAGCGGGCGACGACGTGTTCGTGGATGGGTTCGACTGACCCCAGCGCGTCGCTCCGCATGCATCGGCGGACGCGTTTCACGGCGCCGCGTGGATGCGGCGCGTGCTATCGTGTCGGTGGCGTCGCAAGCCGCCTCCGGGTCCGCGGGAAGGGTTGAACCCACTTGTGTTTGCTGGCCATCCACGACCTTTGTGCAGCCGGGATTGCGGACCTTCGGCATCCATGCATGGAGGTTGTCATGAAAAGCCTGCCGCAACGGCCGGATCTCGATCAGCTCAAGAAGCAAGCGAAGGAACTTCTCGTCGCGTACCGCTCGGGTGAGCGCGATGCGCTCGAACGGCTGCGTGCGTCGTTGCCCGCGGCGCACGGCCGCGACGACGCGGCGATCGCCGCGCTCGGCCTGCGCCTGCACGACGCGCAATCGTGCCTCGCGCGCGAATACGGTTTCGCGTCGTGGGCACAACTCAAGCAGTTCGTCGAAACGCAGGCGGTCGATCTCGACGCGGCCGAGCGGCTGCGCCGCTGGAAGGCCTGGGCGTTCGGCGGCGGTTTCCAGTCCGCGCGCCCGCAGCTCGCCGCGCGCCTGCTGCGCGAGCATCCGCGCATGCTCGATGCCGAGCCCGTGCTCGCCTGCGCGATCGGCGACGTCGCGACCGTGCGCGCGCGCCTAGCGGCGGACTCGGGCTGGGTCGATGCGCGCGGCGAGGGCTGGACGCGCACGCCGCTCGTCGCGGCCTGCTTCTCCGCGTTCGTGCGACTGCCGGAATTCGCCGCGGGCGTGCGCGAGGTCGTCGCGCTGCTGCTCGCCGCGGGCGCGAATCCGGACGACGCGACCGAGGATGCGGAATTTCCGGGCGACCCGCTCAGCGTGCTGTATGCCGCCGCGGGACGCAATCACGACGTCGCGCTGACGCGCATGCTGCTCGACGCGGGCGCGAACCCCGACGACAACGAGTCGCTCTACCACGCGGTCGAAGGCGCCGACATCGAGTGCGTGCGCCTGCTGCTCGCCGCCGGCGCGCGCGTGAGCGGCACCAACGCAATGGGACACGTGCTCGATTACGAGCGGCCCGACTACCTGCGCCTGCTGCTCGCGCACGGCGGCGATCCGAACGAGCGCGGCGGCGACGGACCGCTGCCGCACGCGTTGCGGCGGCGACGTTCGGCCGCGATCGTGAAGATCCTGCTCGACGCCGGCGCCGATCCGAACGCGCGCAACGCGCACGGCGCGACCGCGCTGAAGATCGCCGCGCACATGGGCATGACCGACGTCGTCGCGCTGCTGAGGGAGGCGGGTGCCGTCGACGACGCGCCGGCCGACGAACGCGAACGCTTCGTCGTCGCCTGCGCGAGTGGAGACCGCGAAACCGCGGCATCGATCCGCGCGCGCCACCCCGACATCGTTGACAAGCTCGACGAGATGCAGTTGCGCCTGCTGCCCGAACTCGCCGCGAGCGGTGCCGACGACGGCGTGCGTGTCATGGTCGAGTTCGGCTGGCCGGTCGCGGTGCGCGGCGGCGACATCGGCGGCAGCGCGCTCAACTGGGCCGTGTTCCGCGGCGACAGCGCGCTCGCCGCCTTCCTGCTCGCCCACGGCGCGCGCTACGACGAACGCCACAACTACAACGACAACGTCTACGGCACGCTCAGCTTCGCCTCGCTCAACCTGGCGGACGAGAAGCCGGGCGACTGGCTCGGCTGTGCCCGGGCGCTCATCGCGGGCGGCTCGCCGATCCCCGATCCGCGCTATGCGTTCGCCGAAGACGTCGCGGCGTACTTCGACGAACTGCGATCGCGATGAGTCGCGACTTCGCACCCGCCGTATCGCCCGGCGGGTGCGATGCTTCGCTTCGCTCAGGACACACGCCCTTCGCGCCGGGCTCGCTTGACGCGGTACATCGCCGCGTCGGCGGTCATGAGCAGCACGTCGGGATCGGTGACCGCGGGATCGGCGGCGATGACGCCGATGCTCGGGCCGCTGTAGTCGATCGCGCCGGCGTCGCCGAGGTCGAAGCGGCGTGTCGTCGCCGCCTGCAGGCGGTGGTGCAACGCGTCGACCGCGGCTTGCGGGGGATCGCTCTCGTGCGGTCCGCCGGCGAGCACGACGAACTCGTCGCCGCCGAGGCGCGCGCACAGGTCGCCGGCGCGCAAGGTTGCCACCAGCGCGTTGCCGATGTCGTGCAGGAAACGGTCGCCGGCATCGTGGCCGTAGCGGTCGTTGATCGCCTTGAAGCCGTCGAGATCGACGAAAGCGATCAGCAGCGAATGATGCTCGCGATCGGCCTGCGCGACGCGGCGCCGCAGGTCGGCCATGAGGGCGCGGCGATTGGGCAGGCCGGTCAGCGGATCGAGCAGCGCGCTCGTCGCGAGCGCGTCGTTGGCGACGCGCAGCGACTGCACGAGGCGTTCGCGCTCGACCTGCTGGCCGATCAGGCGCGAGAACATCTGCAGCACGCGCTCGGCGCCGCCGGCGAGCGGCTTGCGCTCGTCGCTCGCCGCGCAGAGCGTGCCGTACAGCGCGCCGTCGTCGGTGCGGATCGGCGTGCTCGTGTAGGTCGCGATGCCGAGCGCCCGCGCGGCGTCGGAGTCGCCCCAGCACGCGGCGACGTCGTCGGTGTAGGTGCGGCCTTCCTCGAGCGCGCGCTTGCACAGCGTGTCCTCCCACGGCACCGACAGGCCCTCAGGGATCTGCAGCCGGCGCGAGTTGCGCGCGAACAGCACGTGTTGCAGGCCGGCAGGCTCGTCGATCGCGGTCACGTAGGCGGATTCGAGCCCGGTGACGGCCTGCAGCATTTCGAGCAGCGGCCGCACGAGTTCCTCGAGCGAACGTGCGGCGACGATCGAGTCGCTGAGGCGACCGACGAAATCGGCGGAAGGAGAGAGTACGGTCGTCATGCGCCAATGATCGCGGATGCGTCGATCGCAGACCATGCCAGAATGGTGCCATGAGGGATTTTCCTTCGCCGACGCCTCGCCCGACGCCGGCGGTCGAACGGTACGCCGGATGCGTCCGCCGATCCACGATGTGGCCGCATGATGCGCCGTCGCGCGCTCTCCGGAGGCATGCATGGACGAGAAGATCGTAGTCGTCGGAGCCGGAGCCGCGGGCTTGGCCGCCGCGGCCGTGCTGCGCGGACGCGGCCTCGACCCGCTCGTGCTCGAGCAGGACACGGCGATCGGCGGCACCTGGGCGCGCCGCTACGATCGGCTGCACCTGCACACCGTGCGCGACCATTCCGGCCTGCCCGGCTATCCGATACCGCGCGAGCACGGGCGCTACCTCTCGCGCGACGCCTATGCGGGATACCTGCAGGATTACGCGCGCCATCATGGCGTGCGCGTGCGCACGCTGACGCCGGTGTCGGCGTTGCGCCGGTCCGGCGCGCGCTGGGACGTGGACGGTGCGGACGCGCGCTGGCGCGCGCGCGTGGTCGTCGTCGCGACCGGGCAATACCGCGTGCCAGTGGTGCCGGCACTGCCCGGGCGCGAGCTGTTCACGGGCGACCTCGTGCATTCGGTCGACTACCGTAATGCGACCGGCTACGCCGGCCGGCGCGTGCTCGTCGTCGGCGCCGGCAACAGCGGCGCCGAGATCGCGACCGATCTCGCCGAGCACGGCGCCGCGTTCGTCGCGCTCGCGATCCGCACGCCGCCGCCGGTCGTGCCGCGCGATCCGTTCGGCCAGCCGGTGCAGAAGACCGGCATGTTGCTGAGCCGGCTGCCGCCGGCGATCGCCGACCGGCTCGCGCGCCTGACCGCGCGACTCGTACTCGGCGACCTCGCGCGCCACGGCTATCCGCGACCCGCGTGGTGGCCGTATTCGAGCCGGCGCGTACCGATCATCGACGTCGGCTTCGTCGCGGCGCTGAAGCGCGGCACGGTGCAGGTACGCCCCGCGCTCGAACGGCTCACGGTCGGCGGCGCGGTCTACGCCGACGGGCGCAGCGAACCGTTCGACGCGATCCTGATGGCGACCGGCTTCACGAGCGGCCTCGACGCGCTGATCGAGGCCGATGGCGTACTGGATGCCGTGCACGACCCGCTGGCACGGTCGGGCGAACCGACCGTGCTGCCCGGGCTCTACTTCAATGGCTACGTACACAGCCTGCGCGGCCATCTGTTCGAAGCGGGGCGTTCGGCGCGCGTGCTCGCCGACAACGTCGCCGATTACCTCGCGCGCACGGCCTGATCGGGTCGCGCCGGATCAATCGCGATCGGGCGCGCCGAGCGGGAAGTACGGCCGGAACGGACGCGCTTCGTCGACCGCGCGCGCGAACGATGGCCGCGCGAGCAGGCGGCGCCGGTACGCGCTCACGTTCGGGAAGCGGTCGCCGAGCGGCTGGGTCCAGTCGGCGTAGAACAGGAACGGCGCCGCGCCGCAGTCGGCGAGGCTGAACGCGTCGCCGGCGGCCCAGGTGCGTGTTTCCATGTGGCGTTCGAGCCAGGCGTAGGCGGTGTCGAGCATCGCGCGCGCCTCGGCGACACCGTAGGGATCGCGATCGGCTTCCGGCCGCAGGCGGTCGAACACGACCTTCTGCTGCGGCGTCGACACGTAGTTGTCGAAGAAGCGGTCGAGCGCGCGCACGTCGAGCGCGGCTTCGCGATCGAGCGGCACGAGCCGCACCGGGCCCGGGTGGTGGAGCGCGAGGTGCTCGATGATCGTCGTCGCTTCGACGATCGTGCGGCCGTCGTCGACAAGCACGGGGAAGCGCCGCATCGGCCACAGGCGCGCGAGTTCGGCGCGGTGCTCCTCGCTTTCGAGGCTGCGGTATTCGAACGGGATGTCGTTTTCGTAGAAGGCGACGAGCGCCTTCTGCGAGTACGAGGAGAACGGGTGGGCGTAGAGCGCGAGGCGGGACGACATGGCGGGTTCCGGTGGGAGTTCGCTCGTTCGACGAACGGGAGTACCGGAGATCGACACGGCGGGGGGGCTCGCCGCTACGCAGGCGCGCGGATAGGCCGGACGCGCACCGCGCGGCCGGCGAACGCGGCGCGCGGCGAGAAGCGCCCGCCGACCTGCGGTCGTCCGGCCTACGAACGGCGAATGCCGGCCATGCTGCTCAGTTCTGGATGTGGACCTGGATCGGGTAATACGCGCCCGACAGCTGCGCCGCGTCCCACAGATAGGTCTCGTCGCCGTAGCTGGGATGGCTCTTGAGGCCGGACGGGGAGGTCGCCTGCACGAACAGCTCGTAGTCGCCGTCCGCGAATGCGCGGCTGTCGAAGCTGCGCAGGTAGCGCCCTTGCGGCGCGGGGACGTCGCGGCCGGTATCGAGCGCGAGCACGCGCGTGCTCGTGCCGGCGTCGCCGCCGCTCGGGCGCAGGAACACCTCGATGGTCGCGATGCCGGTGGTGCCGCCCGTGCTCCACACTTCGGTGCTCTGCACCGGGAACACCATGAGCTCGGGCGCCCAGTTCGCGTAGCTGTGGTTGCCGACGACGAGGTTGAGCGGCACCACGCCGGATACGGCGATGCGCGCGGGTGGGTCGGCGGTGAGGCGATGCGAATCACCGACCTGGGTATCGCCGATCTGCTCGAAGCGAGCGGGCAGGCCGAGGCGCGGCAGTTCGCTGTGCAGCGGGAAGTGGTGGATCGCCGCCGGTGGCGTGTAGGCCGGAGCACTGCCGGGCGGGTAGGCGACCTCGACGTGCACGTCGAGGATGCCGGTGTTCTCGGCGAAGAACTGGAACGTGTTGTCGCCGACGACGAGCGGCGACGCACCGCCATGGACGAGCGTGCCGAGCGGGACCTGCACCGTGTAGGGAATTCCCCAAGTGAGCAGGCCCGGATCGCTCGGCACACTGTTGTTGTCGCGTTGCGGCAGCGCGTAGGTCGCGCTGCCGTTGAGCGTGACATGGTCGCCCGGCACGAGCGTGAAGTTGGAGAAATCGCCCATCTGGTAGGTGAGCACGAGCGTCGCCTGCGCGGTGGCGCCGGCGACGGTCGGGCGCAGGTCGTCGGGGATCTTCACGGTGAAGCTCGGGAAGTCGCCGTTGCCGCGGTTGGCCTTGCGATAGTCGGTGCCCTCGATGCGCGTGACGTAGTTGTGCACCTCGCGCGGGTCCACGTCGGGGCCGTCGAAGCCGAAATTGTCCCAGTGCACGAGGTAGTACGGCACCGCGTCCTTCGGCGTGTTGTAGCCGAACGCGATCCACAGCGGCTCGTAGTCGCCCGGCGCGAGCGCGTACGGCGCGTAGCTCGCGTCGATGACGCTGCGGCCGTCGATGAGCACTTCGATGCCGTCGGTGCCGACGCGCGCCTCGAACGAGCGGCGCACGTTCGACACCGCCTGGCGACCCGCGTCCTCCATGTCCACCGAGGCGACCTGGTGCGATGCGCCGTCCATGCCGATGATGTTCACGCTGAAGGTCTGGAACTGCGAGCGCAGGCGCAGGGTGCCCGCGGGCAGGCCGGTGGTGCCGTCCATGTCGAAGAAGTCGATGTGCGCGGTGAGGTCGGTGCGCACCGGGTTGAGGTCGAGGTACCAGACCGAGCGTGGGCTGAGCGGGCCGTCCATGTCGAACACGATGCGGCGGCGCACGCCGTTCTCGATGCGCACGGGCTTGCGGAAACGCTGCGAGGTCTGCGAGCGGTCGCCGGTGTTGTCGACGCGCGTGCCGTGCAGCGTGTGCGCGTGGTACTGGTCGTTGACGAAGAACAGGTTGAAGCGTGCGTCGGTCGAGGTGACCGTGGCGTTGTTCCAGAGCGTCTCGTCGGCCGGACCGAGCGGCAGGTTGAAGTCGTCGAAATGGGTCATCGACGCGCGCAGCGCGTCGACGCGCGTCGCGTCGCCGCCGTCGAAGTCGAGGTCGCGCGGCAGGCTGATGATCTCGCCGAGGGCGTCGATGCGTTGCACGCGCACGTGGTACGGCGAACCGTTCAGCAGCGGCTGCAGCTGCACGCGGCGGTTGCCGGTGACGAGCCAGCGCACGGTTGCGGCGCTCGCCTTCGCGTGCGCGCCGTCGAGGCAGCCGAGGCTGCCGTCGTGCTTCGCATCCGGTCGCGGCAGCAGCGGCGCGGCGGTCCCGGCCGGCCACCAGCTGACGAGGAAGCCGGCGGCGTCGTGGCCGCTGCCGTCCATCGTCCACCACTGGCCCCAGGCGTTCTCGCCGTCGTAGTCCATCTCGAGCGTCGCCACGCGGTCGTCGCGCAGGATCGTCACGGCCGGCGGCGGTTCGAGCGGCTCGAAGCCGTCGCGGAACACGGACTCCGCGGTAGCGTGCGTGGTCCATGCCGCCGCGGCGGCGAGCAGGGCATGCAGCCCACGACGCACCGTCCGCGAGGCGGACGGAAGAACGCGATGCAGGGTCATCGACGTACTCCGGCGAGCGGTGCGCGCATTGTGCGCGCTGCGGCGCGCATTTCCGGGCGCTGCGTCACAGCGATGGAGCGCCGAGCGCGGACGTGGCAGGCTGCAAGCATGAAGCGCGCCACGCGACCCACCCTGCGAGCCGCCGCGCGACGGACGTGGAGCCTGCTGTTCGCCGGCGTTGCCGCCGTCGCCGGGGACAGCGCCAGCGCGTACGACGGCCGCGAGGTGTCCGTCGTCACCCTCAACCTCTGGCACGACGCCGGCGACTGGCCGCGCCGCGCTGCGCTCATCGTGCGCACGCTGCGCACGTTGCGGCCCGACGTGATCGCGTTGCAGGAAGTCCTGCAGGACCGCGGGTTGCCGAACCAGGCGAAGACGATCGCCGACGCCCTCGGCTTTCGCTACGTGTTCGCCTCGGTCGATGCCGCCGACAAGCCGCGTCGCTACGGCAACGCGATCCTCACGCGCCACCGCATCCTCGCGCAAGGATGGAAAGCGCTCGCGCCGCTCGACGACTACCGCGTCGCCCTACACCTGCGCATCGCGGTCGACGGCGAGCCGCTCGAGGTGTACGCGACGCACCTGCACTGGACGCCGGAGGGCGGCGCGATCCGTCGTGCGCAGGTCGAGGACCTCGAAGCCTACATCGCGGTCGCTTCCGCGCCGGGAGCGCCGACCGTCGTCGCGGGGGACTTCAATGCGCCGGCGAATGCGCCGGAATTCGCGCCGTTGCTCGCCCGCCTGCGTGACGCCTACGACGTGCTGCACGCGGACGCGGCACAGGACGATGCGGGGCACAGCACGCTCAACCTCGCGTTCTACGCCCCGTTGCGGATCGACCACGTGCTGTACGATCCGCGGGCCTGGACGCCGCTGTCGGCGACGCGACTGTTCGACCGGCCCGCCGCCGACGGCACCTGGGCCTCCGACCACTACGGCGTACGGGCGGTGCTCCGGCGGCGGCCATGAGGCTCGCACCGGGGTTGCATTCAGTGAAGTCACCCCGGCAAAGTGTAGGATGACCACAATGGACGATTAAGGGGATCGTCCATTGCTACAGGGGTGATACAAAATGAATCTGGGTCGACTCGATGCCGCGGCCGATGCCGCGGCTTGGTATGCGAGCCGTCCATGGACGGCGCGGTATCCCGACAACCTGCCTCGCGACATCCGCGTGGGGCCCGACGAAACGATGCTCGCACTGCTGCAGGATGCGTGTGCGCGCCATGCCGATCTCGTCGCGTTCGAACTCGATGGGAAAACGCTGACGTACGCCGACTGGGCGCGGCAGGCGGACGCGCTCGCGCGCTTCTTCGTGCACGAATGGAAGCTCGAGCCCGGCGACCGCGTGCTGTTCCTGCTGCCGAACGTGCCCGCGTTCCCGATCGCGCTGCTCGCCGCGTGGACCGCCGGCGTCGCGGTCATGCCGGTGTACATCGCGGCGACGTCGCAGGAAATGGAGGGGCCGATCCGCGCGATCGCGCCGAAGGCGGTGGTCGGCCTCGACGTGCTGATGCCGACGTTGCGCGCAGCGCGCGGCAGCGAGGCGATGAAGCAGCTCGTGGTGACCGTCGCGCCGGACCTGTTCGGGGTCGCCGCGCCGGCGCCGGCGGACGCGGTCGCATTCGACGCGGCGCTCGCGCGCGGCATGCGCCTGCCGCCGGTGCAGCGCGACGTGCACGCGAACGACCTCGCGCTGATGTCGTACACCGGCGGCACCACGGGCGTGTCGAAGGCCGTGCGCACGACGCACGCGAACATGCGCGCGGGCATCGAGATCCTGCGCCTGACCATGGAAGAGCACACCTGCCGTGCCGGCGGCCTCGTCGCGAGCGTGCATCCGTTCTCGCACGCGGCCGGCATGTCGGTGAATCTGCTGCAGTACTCGAGCCGCGGCGTGACGCAGCTGCTGTTCCCGCGCATGATCGACGCCGAGCGCGTCGTCGCCGGCTGGCGCGGGCGGCCGATCAACTCGATCCTCGCCGGGCCCGCGTTCCACAACCGCCTGATGGCGACGCCCGGCTTCGCCGAGCTCGACTTCTCGGCGTTGCGCTCGGGCCTCGTCGGCGGCATGCCGCTGCGCGCGGACATCCGCGACCGCTTCGAGCAGATCACCGGCAAGCCGCTGCTGCAGGGCTACGGCCTCACCGAGACCTCGGTGCCGATCGCCGGCGAACTCGGCTTCGAACGCCGCCTCGGCAGCGTCGGTTTCCCGTTCCCGTCGGTCGAGGTCACGATGCGCGATCCGGACGCGCCCGACCTGGGCGCCGTCGCGCCGGGGCGGATCGGCGAGGTCTGGCTGCGTGGCCTGTTCATGATGGCCGGCTACGATCAGCGGCCCGACGAGAATGCGCGCGCGATCACCGCGGACGGCTGGTTCCGCACCGGCGATCTCGGCCGCATGGAGCCGGACGGCGCGTTGTACCTGCTCGGGCGCATCAAGGACATGATCAACGTCGACGGCGCCAACGTGTATCCGGCCGCGATCGAGGACGTCGTCGGCGCGCATCCGGGCATCGCCGACGTCTGCGCGGTGGGCATGCCGGACGAGGAGGACGGCGAGCGCGTGCGCCTGTTCATCGTCAGGCGCGACCCATCGCTCGACGAAGACGCGGTGCGCGCGTGGTGCCTCGAGAAGCTGTCGCACTTCAAGCAGCCCAAGCGCGTCGAATTCCTCGATGCGCTGCCGCGTTCGGCGGTCGACAAGCTGCTCCGGCGCGAGCTCGCCGAACGCCCGTTGTAGCGATCCGTGCGGGCGAACCGGCATCGCGGCCGGTTCGCCCCGTTCGCCTAGTGGAATGAGCCGAGTGCATTCCACTCGGCGAGGCGGTCGCGCGTGTCGCGCGCGCGCGGTTCGGTCGCCTGCCATTCGGAGATGCGCTGCGGATCGAGCGGCAGGCCGAATGCGTCGACGAACTGGCCGCGGCGATACGTCGCCGACTGCCATGCGCCGCTGCCGATCCTCACCTGCACGTCCTGGCCTTCTTCGGGAGTGTTCATTGCGTCCTCCGGTTCGTCCGGCGACGCGCCTCTCGCCGCGCGGTCGCCGCCGGCCGCGGGCGGGTGCCCGCGGCCTTACGATCATGTTCGTACATCAGTGCGCGATGGGTGTTGCAACAAATGCGATCCTGCTGCCGTCCGCGGCGGTCGCGCGCCCGGTGATCACGCCGGCATCGTTGATGTCGTCGGCGAGGTTGAGCGTGCCCTGGAAGCCGTTGCTGCGGTCGACGAGGCCGTCGAGGTTGGCGATCCGGCCGTTGTGCCAGATCCACGGATGGAAGACCGCGCCGTCGTTGGAATAGCCGACGACCTGGCCGCGCAGGTTGATGCCGGTCGCGATCGCCGCGATGTCGCCGGGCAGGAGGTCGATCCATTTCCAGCCGGCCGTGCGCGACCAGCTGAACGCGCGCGTGAAGTTGCCGTCGAAGTCGTCGGGCACGCCGGCGAAACCGGCGACGTCGCCGCGCTCGGTCAGCGCCATCGGCGTGTTCCAGTACGGCGCACCGTTCGGGTTGTCGATGCGGATGAGGCGGCCGTTCTCCCACATCACCGCGTGGCGCGCGCTCGAGCGGCCGACCGCCTGGTCGCAGATGCCGGAGATGCCGACGATCTGGCCGCGGTCGTTGATCGCGGTGGCCGAACCGGACGTATCGCCGTCGACGAGCGGCAGCGCGTGCGGCCGATGGTCGGGGCCCCATACGACTGGGCGGAACTGCTGCACCTGCGGCGCGAGGCAATCGCCGTCGGCGACGCCGTTCTCGGCCCAGCCGACCGTCTGTCCCCAGCCGTTGGTGCCGGTCGCGAAGCTGTTGTTGCCGCCCGCCAGCGGCGGGAGGTCGTGCATGCGGCCGAACGCCCAGACGAACCCGTGGCAGGCGTGTCCGCCCGGATTGGCGAGGAAGCCGCCGGCCGAGCAACTCCAGCCCTGCCCACCGTTCGGATCGAGGTCGTCGACGAGCGAGATGCCCGAGACCAGGCCGAGCAGGTTCTTGCTCGGCCACGGCACCGAGCTCGCGAGATCGGGCGCACCGCCGAGCGTGCCGAGGTCGAGCTTGCGGCCGAACGCCCACGCGGCCGCATGGCGCTGTCCGTTCGACGCGTTGGAATACCCGGCCACGAGGCCGAGGTCGTTGATGCTCTTGCCGCGGCTGTTCGCGGCGACGTTGCCGTCGAGCGCGGGCAGCACGGTGACGCGATAGTGCACCGTCGCGGCGGCGGCGAACGCCACCGGCGCGGTGATGCCGAGTGCCGCGACGAGCGCGAATGTGATCTGGCGCATGGGTCTCTCCGAAGGACGTCACCGTTCGTGACGACGCCAGCGTCGCCGCTGCGCCGGCGCGCCGGGAGGCCCACTTTCGCCACGTGAGCTGGTCCGGTTCGCGGTGCGCGCGCTCAGTCGTGCCCGAGCCGCGCATTCGCCGGCGCGCGGCGCAGGTACTGGCCGGTGTGGTAGCTGCGGTAGCGGCAGACGTCGAAATTACGCTGGATGAGCACGCGGCCGTCGCGGAAGGTGCTGCGCAGGTCGCGCACGCAGTCGCCGCGGATCGCGACGGTGGTCGAGTCGCCGCCGCCCCGCAACGGCGCGTCGCCGAGTTCGACCGCGCGCCAGTCGTCGCTGCCGGCCGCGGCGACCGCGAATGCGGTCAGGCTCGACGGCGCCGTGTTGACGAGGTCGAGGTAGTGCATGTCCCCCGCAGCGGCCGCTCGTCCGGCGAGTCCGCCGGCGAGCAGCAGGGTGATCAGGATCGCTGTACGCATGGGTCCTCCGCATGCCGGCGTGCGATCGCCGTGATCGCTTCGTCGCCGGTGCGGCGGATTGGACGCTGCGCTCTGCACTCAGGCGGCGCCTGCGGGACGAATCGTCTTGCGACGCGGACGAATCGTAGCCGTGACGATCGGAGCTTCCCGCCGCACGCCGGCCGCGCCTAGGATGATCGCGACGACGCTGCCGACGACGCGATGAAGATCCGCCTGCTCGATACCGAAATCGGCTTCTGGCGCTACCTCGGCCTGTGGACCGGTGTCGTGCTGCTGTTCGCCGTGCAGGGCTACCTCCACGATTCGCTGGACGGCCGCACCTGGTCGATGTTCGACTACCTGCGCTGGTCGATGATCCAGTGGTACAGCTGGGCCGCGCTCGCGCCGCTCGTGTTCCGCCTCGCCGAGCGCTATCCGGTTTCGCCGCCGACCTGGGCGAACCTGCGCATGCAGGCCGTGGCGGCGTGCGCAGTCACTTCGATCGCGATCATCGCGGGCGCGCTGGTGTCGCACCTGTTCGAGCCGGGCACGTTCGGCCAGCAGGTCGACCAGTTCGTCGGCCAGCACGTCGCGATCGGCCTGCTCACCTACGCCGCACTGCTCACCTTGCACGAGGCGATGCGCCACTACCGCGAGAAGACGCGCCGCGAGATCGAGGCGAGTCGCCTCGCCACCGAACTCGCGCACTCGCGCCTGCAAGTGCTCAGGACGCAGCTGCAACCGCATTTCCTGTTCAACACGCTGCACGCGATCGTGACCCTGCTGCAGGAAGACACCGCGTCGGCGGAGGACATGCTGCTGCGCCTGAGCGAGCTGCTACGCGCGTTCCTCGAGGAGCAGGAAGGCCAGGAAATCCCGCTGCAACGCGAACTCGAGCTGCTCGACCTCTACCTCGGCATCCAGCGCATGCGCTTCAAGGATCGCCTGAGCACGCGCGTGTACGTCGACCCGGGCACGCTCGACTGCGCGGTGCCGGCGCTGATCCTCCAGCCGATCGTCGAGAACGCGATCCGCCACGGCATCGGCAAGCACGTCGGCGTCGACTGCGTCGAGATCGAGAGCCGCCGCGAGGGCGATTTCGTCTGCCTCGAAGTGCGCAACAGCAACAGCCTGCTCGACGGCGCGGCGAAGGAGATCGGACGGCGCGGCATCGGCCTGTCGAACACGCGCCTGCGCCTGCACGAGCTGTACGGCGACGCGGCGGAGATCCGCCTCGACAGCCTGTGGCCCAAGGGCGTCGCCTGTCGCATCCGCCTGCCACTGCGTCGGCTCGACCTGCCCGACATGGACGATGCCGCATGAGCATCGCGGCCCTCGTCGTCGACGATGAGCCGATCGCGCGCCACGCGATCGTGCGCCTGCTGCGCGAGGACGGCGACGTCGAAGTGCTCGGTGAATGTGGCGACGGTGCGTCGGCGCTCGCGGCGATCCGCGAGCATTCGCCCGACCTCGTCTTCCTCGACATCCAGATGCCGGCGATGAACGGCATCGACGTGGTCGCCGCGATCGGCGCCGAGCGCATGCCCGCGACCGTGTTCGTGACCGCGTACGAGCAGTACGCGGTGCGCGCGTTCGAGGCGAACGCGGTCGACTACCTGGTCAAGCCGTTCAGCCGCGAGCGTTTCCTCGCGACCCTGCGCCGCGTGAAGGCGCGCCTGGCGGCGGCCACGCCGCGGCCCGCGCCGTCGCACGAACTGCTGCAGGCGCTCGACGCGTTGCGCCGGCGCGAGGACTGGCTCGAGCGCATTCCCGTGCGCGTCGACGAGCACGTCGTCCTCGTGCCGGTCGACGACATCGTCTGGATCAAGGCGAGTCGCAACACGGTGCAGTTGCACCTGGCCGATCGCAGCCACGAATTGCGCGAGACGATGGCGAATCTCGCCGCGCGCCTCGATCCGCGCCATTTCGCGCGCGTGCACCGCTCGGCGATCGTCAACGTGCGACGCGTGCAGGCGATCCACCCGTGGTTCAACGGCCACCACGTCGTCGTCATGGATACCGGGCAGCGGCTGCGCATGAGCCGCTACCAGCACGAGAGCTTCCTTCGGCTCGCGACCACGCGCACGACCGCGAGCGACGATCCGCCGGCGGCGGACTAGCGGCCGAGCGCGTCGCGGCGCGCGCGCAGGAAGCGTCGCACCGCCTCGTCGGTTTCCAGTGCGATCGCCATGTCGCAGGCTGCGCATGCTTCCTCGTTCTCGCCGCTGCGCGCGAGCAGATCCGCGCGTGCAGCCCAGTACGGCTGGTAGCCGGCGATGCGCGCGTCGGCGGCCGAATCGGGCAAGGCGGCGAGGCCGGCGGTCGGGCCGTGCACGTCGGCGACCGCGAGCGCGCGGTTGATCGCGGCGACCGGCGACGGCGCGAGCATCGCGAGCGCATCGTGCAACTGCAGGATCGCCGCCGCGTTGTCGCAGGCACGGCGGCGCCGCTCGACGTGCGCGGACTGCAGCGCCGCCTCGAGCTGGAAGCGGCCGATCCGGCGCAGCGTACTCGCGCGGCGCAGCAGCGCCTCGGCTTCGGCGGTCATCGGCGCGTCCCAGTGCGCGACGTCCTGCGCGTGCAGCGGCACGTAGTCGCCGTCGGCGGAGCGGCGCGCTGCGCGGCGCGCATGCGCGTGCAGCATGCAGGCGAGCAGGCCGAGTGCTTCGGCGTCGCCGGGCAGCAGTTCGACGACGACGCGCGCGAGGAAGATTGCCTCGTCGGCGAGGTCGCGCCGCGTCGCGTCGCTGCCGGTCGGCTCGCACCAGCCGTCGGTGAACGCGGCGTAGATCGCCGCGAGCACCGCGTCGAGGCGTGCCGGCAATTCGGTCCGTTCGGGAATGCGCAGCGGGATGCCGGCCTCGCGGATCTTCTCCTTCGCGCGACCGAGGCGCTTGCCCATCGCCGCAGCCGAGGTGAGGAACGCGGCCGCGATGCGCTTCGCGTCGAGCCCGAGCACGGTCTGCAGCATCAGCGGCGCGCGCACGCCCGCGTCGATCGCCGGATGCGCGCAGGCGAACAGCAGCGCGAGCCGCTGGTCGGGGATCGGCGCCTCGTCGTGGGCATCGACGACGTGTTCGGCGAGCTGCTGCAGTTCGGCGAGTACGGCATCGCCGACCTGGCGGCGCCGCGCGCCGTCGACGAGGCGGCGGCGCGCGACCGTGAGCAGCCACGCTTCGGGATTGGCCGGGCAGCCACGATGCGGCCATTCGGCGAGCGCCGTGGCGAACGCGTCCGACAGCGCGTCCTCGGCTGCGGCGACGTCGCGCGTGCGCACCGCGAGGAACGCGACGAGCCGGCCGTAGCTACGCGCGGCGACGGCCTCGGCCGTCGCTCGCGCCGCCGTGCCGGCGATGGCGGTGTCGCCTACTTCTCCCACACCGGACGCACTTCGATCGTGCCGTGGCCCGCGCCCGGGCAGCGCGCCGCCCAGGCGAGCGCGGCGTCGAGATCGGGTGCCTCGATGAGGTAGTAGCCGCCGATCTGCTCGCGCGCTTCGGCGTACGGGCCGTCCTGCACGAGCGGCTTGCCGTCGACCAGGCGCACCGTCGTGGCGGTGTCCGAGTCCTGCAGGCGATTCGAGCCGACGAGCGCGCCGGCTTTCGACAGCGCCGCGGTGTAGGCCGTGTACGCGGCCATCCCGGCCTGTTGTTCGGCCGGGCTCATCCGGCCCCAGCCGCTTTCGTCCGCGTAGAGCATGAGCAGGTACTGCATGGAGGGTCTCCTGGGGTCGACGGCAATGGCGCCGCCGCTACGATGTCGATCGGGCGTGCTGCATTCGGACATCGACCGCCGGTTCCGCGTGCGGGACGTCGGTGCGTGCCTGCGGCCGCGTGGCGGTCGCACCAGCATAGCGCGCGCAGCGAGGCGCCCGCGCGGCGGCTTGAAGTACAGTGGCGCAACCCCACGTCGAAAGTGTCGGGAGTCGTCCATGTCGCCGCCGCTGGTCTCGTCGCTCGCCACCCTGCCGGACTTCCTCGCCTACTTCGCCTCGGCGATCGCCTTCGCCGCGCTGTTCGTGGTCGTGTACGCCTGGACCACGCCGCAGCGCGAACTCGCGCTGATCCGCGCGAACACGCTCGCTGCGGCGATCTCGTTCGGCGGCGCGTTCATCGGCTTCGTGATCCCGCTCGCGTCGGCGATCGCGCATTCGGTCGGGTTGCTCGACTGCGCGGTCTGGAGCGCGATCGCACTGGTGGTGCAACTGCTCGCGTTCCTCGTCGCACGCGTGCTGCTGCCGGACCTGCCGGCGCGCATCGCGCGCGACGAACGCGCGGCCGCGACGCTCGTCGCGACGCTGTCGATCGGCGTCGGCATCCTCGACGCCGCCTGCATGACCTGGTGAGGTCCGGATGAAACGTTCCCGTCGACTCGCCCTGATCGCGATCGGCCAGATGCCGGTACTGCTCGCCGGCTGCGCCGAGGAGGAGAAGTTGCGCCAAGGCTTCTACACGAGCATCGAAGCCTGCCGCAGCGACGGCAACAGCGCCGAGGTCTGCGACAAGGCGCTCAAGGCCGCGGCCGACGCGCATGCGAATGCGTCGCCGAAATACGCGAGCCGCGAGCAGTGCGTGCAGGACTACGGCGATCTCTGCACCGAGCGCGCGCAGGGCGGTGGCGTCTGGATGCCGCTGATGGCGGGCTTCATGCTCTCGCAGATGCTCGGTGCGAATCGCTCGCCAGCCTACGTCGACGCCAATCCGGTCTATCGCGATCGCGCGGGGCGCTACAACGAGCGGTTCTGCGATCGCGGCGACGTCGGCTGCGGGAGCAGCAGCGGTGGCGCAAGCTACGGCGGGTGGCGCCAGCGCCCGGTCGACATCGCGCCGAACCGCGCGATCACGACGACGCGTGCGGGCTTCGGCAGGAGTTCGTCGGAGCGCAGCGGCTGGGGCCGCTCGTTCGGCGGCTAGGGATTCCATGCGTCGCATTCCGATCGCCGAGCGCAGCGACTGGCGCGCGAGCGCCGAACGGCTCGGCTTCCATTTCCACACGGTCGACGGAGCGCCGTACTGGGACGAGCGTGCGTACTACGCGTTCACGCTCGAGCAGGTCGAGCGCGATCTCGAAACACCGACGCTCGAGCTGCACGAGATGGCGATGGGCCTCGTCGGCGAGATCGTCGCGAGCGAGTTCCTCATGCACCGGCTCGGCATCCCCGAACACTACCGCGACTGGATCGCTCGTGCGTGGCGCGAGGGTTCACCGCACCTGTATGGGCGCATGGACCTCGCCTACGACGGCCGCGCGCCGGCGAAGCTCTACGAGCTCAACTACGACACGCCGACCTCGCTCTACGAGGCCGCGTTCTTCCAGTGGCTCTGGCTCGAGGAGCAGATCGACCGCGGCGTGCTGCCGCGCGACGCGGACCAGTACAACCTGATCCAGGAAAACCTCGTCGAGACGATCGCGACGATCGCGCCGCTCCTGCCGCGTCCGTTGTATTTCTCCGCGGTGCGCGATTCGCCCGAGGACCAGGGCACGGTCGCCTATCTCGCCGACTGCGCGGAGCAGGCCGGCCTGGCGACGCGGCGCATCGCGATCGAGGACATCGGGCTCGGCGCGGACGGTCGCTACACCGACCTCGACGACGCGCCGATCGGCACGCTGTTCAAGCTCTATCCGCTCGAGTTCATGTTCGCCGATGCCTTCGGCGAGGCGCTGCCGACGGCGCGCGTCGTGCTGCTCGAGCCGCCGTGGAAGGCGGTGCTCAGCAACAAGGGCATCCTGCCGCTGCTATGGGAGCGCCATCGCGGCCATCCGAACCTGCTGCCCGCGTTCTTCGACGATCGCCCGGACCTTGCGCTGCCCGCGGGCTGGGTGCGCAAGCCGCTGCTCTCGCGCGAGGGGGCGAACATCGAGGTGCACGCCGGTGCGGGCGAGCGGTGGCATTCGGATGGGCCGTACGGCGATGCGCCCTGCATCCGCCAGGCGTTCCATCCGCTCGCGAGATTCGACCGCGGCTATCCGCTGGTCGGCAGCTGGGTCGTCGGCGATCGCGCGAGCGGTATCGGCCTGCGCGAGGACGACTCGCTGATCACGCGCGACAGCGCGCGCTTCGTCCCGCACGCGATCCTCTAGCGTCGTCCCGACACCCGTCTTCGGGGGATACGTGCGCCGGGAACGCGACGACCCCGTTCCTCGCGGAACGGGGTCGTCGCTGCGGTTCACGGGGCAGGGGCGGGCGGCGTACCACCCGTCCTCGGTGATCAGCCTTGCGCCAGCCACTCCAGCACGCCGCCGTGCTTGGCGCACGCGCCTTCGCGCTTCTTGGCGTAGCTGAAGGAAAGATCCTTGCACTGCGCGCTCGCTTCGAGGCCGCTGCCGTTGCCCGAATCCTTCTTGGCTTCGGCCTTGGCGACGCATTTGCCGTCGGCATCGAGCTTGCCGATCGTCGCGCCGGACTGGCCCTGCGGGCCGGCGACGCGCGCGGTGCAGCTGTCGCCTTCGGCGGCGAACACGGAAGAGGACGCTACGGCGAGGGCCAGGATTGCCGAGCAGGCCGCTGGACGAAGAATGTTCATGGTGTACATGCCTCCACGCCATCGTCAGGGTGACGAAGGTTTAAAAGCATTTAACGTGCCAATCGCTGCGGGAACGGCCCGATCCGCCCGCGGATCCCCGCCTGGCCAAGCCTGGCGCGGCCTTAGCGCCACTGCGAGCCCAGTGGAAGGCAACGTCTGCGGTCGCGCATGGCTGCGCAGACACGTCAGGCTTTGTCAATCCCGGACGAAACCGGCCGTTTAGCCATCCAGGCACGCGCTCAGTCGAAACCGTCGCCGAACAGGCGGTCGCCGGTCCAGATGTAGACGGCCCCCTGGTCGGTGAACTGCAGGTCGCGACCGAATGCACCGGCGAACAGCGTGCCGTCGTCGTGGAAATCCAGCGTGAAACCGAACACGTCACCCGCGACCGGGTCGGGCAGTACGAGCTTGTGCCGCTGCGTCCACAGGCCGCCCACCTTCTCGAACAGGTAGACCGCGCCCTCGTTGCCCGGCGCGCTGCAGCCCATCGCGAGCGTGTCCGCGGCCATCGCAACGTGCCAGCACCAGGTGTCGGGCGTCGCGTCCTCGGGCAACAGGCTCGCCTCGGGCAGCCAGCCGTTCTGCGTGCGCCGGTACAGCTGCACGGGCATCGCCGGGTTGTTGCTCGCCGCGGCGAACCAGTCGCCGTGCAGGCTCGCGTCGACGCCGAGGCCCTGGCCCGGCAGCGAGCCGGCGAGCGTGTCCTGCAGCTGCCAGCTGCCGCCGATGCGGGCGTACACGCCGATCTCGCCGACGTCGCCGTTCGCGCCGAAGTAGGCGAGCATCGCCGTATCGCCCTCGAGGCGAACCGGCCAGCCGACATGGTCGATCGTCTGCAATGGCGTCCACGCGCCGGCTTGCGAGCGCGCGTACACGAACGTGCTGTCGTGGCGATTGCTGATCATCGCGGTGCCGGCGTCGAACGCGACGCCTTCGCCGAATTCCTCCTCGTACTGCGGCGCGACCGGCAGGAACTGCCGTTCGAGCGACCAGGTCGTGCCCTCGCGGTGGAATGCGTAGACCGCGCCCGCGGCGTCGACGCTGCCTTGCGTGCGGCCGATCGCGCTGATCAGAGCGACATCGCCCTGCAGCGCGATGCGCGAGCCGAAGTAGTCGCCGGCCATGCCGTCGGGCGCGAGGATGCGCGCTTCGAACACGTACTGCCCGGCGACACGCCGGTACGCGTACACGGCGCCACGCTCCTGCTGCAGGCCGACGTCTTCCTGCTGCGCACCGACGAGCAGCGTGTCGCCGTCGCTCGCGATCGTGCTCGCTCGCGCGCCGCTGAGGCCCTGGCCGAGGTCGAGTTCGCGCGCGAGGGCGAGTGCCTCGTTCGTCCATGTGCCGAACAGCACGACCCCTTGCGCGGGGTTGCCGTACATCGGCGCGACCGGGTTGCCGGCGACGAGGGTCGGCCCGTTGCGGTCGATGTCGATGCGATAGCCGACGTATTCGTTCGCGCCGCCGAACGGGTCGGTGTCGACCGACACCGCGGCGACGCTCGTGAAGCCGCTCGAGAAGCGCACCATCTCGATCGCGCCGCCGCCGGCGGCCTGCGCGTTGCTGGCGCACTGGCCGATCGCGGCCCAGATGCCGTCGAGCGCGAGCGCGCAACCCCAGCCGTCGGTCGCCGACGGCGAGGGCGCCTGCAGCACCGTGCGCGCGGTCCACGTGCCGTTGGTGCGCGTGTAGCTGTGCACGCGTCCGCTGCGACCCGTGCCTGCGTTCGACGGCGCGCTCACGAGCAGGCGATCCGGCGTCGACAGGTCGGCGCCGCTGATCGCGACTGCGCTTCCGAAGCGGTTGCCGGTGAGGTCGCCCGCGCCCTGCACGAGGTGCGCGACTTCGTCCCAGGTGTCGATCGTGAGCTCGTAGACGTAGGCCGCGCCGGCGTCCGTGTAGGCGCCGACGGTTTCGCGCGGCGCGCCGACGACGATCGCACCCGCGACGATCGCGACCGACGCACCGAACTGGGCGCCGGCATGCGGCGTGGTCGGCAGCAGGTTCACCGACGACCATGAATCGCCGTTGCGGCGGAGGATGCGCACGCGCCCCTGGTTCTGCCCGGCGGCGCCGTCGTAGCCTGGTTCGCCGACGACGACGATGTAGCCGGACGTGGCCACGCGGTCGAAGTAGGCGCTCTGCGTGGAAATGCTGTAGCTCATCTCCCATCCGCTCGGCGTGTGCTCGAAGATCTGTGCGTAGCTGCGGCTCGTGGTCGAGTCGAATGCGCTGATCGCGAGCGTGTCCTCGTGCAGCGCGAGCATCGCGCTCGAATCGCCGGGCAGGTCGATGTCGTGCCCGGCTTCGCGCACCCATTCGCCGTTCGAACGCACGTAGGTGCGTGCCTTGCCGGGCCGGGTCGGAATGCCCAAGTCGGTGGCAACGGCGATGTCGCCGTCGATCGCGACCGAGTAGCCGAACACGCCGTTCGGCGAACCCTCGCCGGACGCGATCGCGCCGACTTCCTGGCGGAGCTGGTAGTCGGCCGCCCGTGCGGGCGGCGCATCGACGAACGCGCAAAGCGTGATCGCAAACAGTGCGCCGGGCAGGCGCGTCGGCGAGGAGGAACGGGGGAAGGGCGGCGACATGGCGGATCTCGTTCGGGCGCGTCACGACCGTCCACGCAAGGTGGCGCGCGTAAGGGCCACGGGCGGGCGCCGCCGATCTCGGTCCCGCGCAGGAGCGCGGTAGCGGACGGAGGCTTCGGTGCGTCGATGCATTCGCGCGCGCGAGCACGATTCCGTGGCGTGCGTCCAACCGTTTCAATCCGTCACAAAGTGACCATCGCGGAGCAGCCTCGAGTTGAGGGCACGTCGAGCGATGCAGGCGAAACGCATGAATTCATTCGCATCGTGGTCGGAACGGTCCTTGGCCCCGTTGTTGCTTCGCGCTTCGGGCGACGCCGTCCGCGGTGGCGCTCGCGGCTGTCCGCGGGGCGAACGCAAGGACGGGGAGCAGGGGGCGCTCGGTGACGTTGAAGGCCAACCACACGCCGTGGGACGACGCGCTCGCGCGTGTCGATCCGGCACGCTTCGAGGCGCTGCTTGCCGACTACTATCGCGGCTGCGGCTGGCTCGTCGAGCAGGTCGGCGCCGACTTCACCGGCCAGCGCTACGACGGCGGGTTCGACCTCAAGCTGCGCCGTGACGACGCCTACGTGATCGTGCAGTGCAAGCGCTGGAAGGCATTCCAAGTGCCGCAGCACGAAGTGCACGAGTTGCACGCGATCATGACCAATGAGGCGGCCACCGGTGCGATCTACGTCACCAGCGGCGAATTCACCGCCGCGGCGATCGCCGCCGCGGTGCGCATCGGGCACGTCGAACTCGTCGACGGCGGCATGCTGCGCACGATGCTCGATCCGGTCGCGCTCGAATCGGCCGCCCGCGATGGCGCGCCGCCGATGTACGCGCACCCGCAGCTGACCCTCAGCGTCGGCCCGCGCCAGGCGCCCGCCGTACCGCGGCGTGGCCTGCTCGTGCCGGTGCTGACGATCGCCGCGTGTGTCGTCGTCTGCGCCGGCGTCGTGCACTCGCTCAATGCGATGGTGCGTCCCGCGCCAAGGGTGACCGCGACGCGCGGCGCGCAGATCCCGCCACGGCCCGACGAGCCGCACGCGCGGCCCGGCGCGCAGGCGGATCCGTACTCGCTCGCGGGCCAGGGCATCCCGACGCTTCCCGCGATCGAAAACATCCCTTCCGCAGGCCGACCCGCCGTGGCGGGTGCGCCCTCGCCACGCGCGAGGGCGCGCAGCATCGACCGCGAGGCCGCGCGTGCTGCCGTGCGTCCGTTGGCGGGCGTGCGCAACGTGTTCTGGCTCGACGACAACGATCTCGTCGTCGTCGTCGATCGCGCAAACGCGAGCCCGGACCCGATGATCGACACGGTCTGCGGCGTGCTCGCGCCGCTCGGCGACAGCGCGGCGGTCATCGTCGACCTGCAGCAGGCGACGTCGAGGAAGGCGAGCGAACCGATCCTGTCGCGCGCATGCGCGGCGTCGATGTCGACGTCGGTCGCCGGCAGTACCGTGGGCTCCGACCGCCGCGCACGCTGACCCGAACGCTGCACGCGTCATCGATTCCGCTCGCAGCGCGACGCGCATTCGCCATCGCCGCACTTGCGGACCTCCAGGTCTGCACGCGACGCTCGCCCGCTCCGAACCGACGAGGCGATGCGCGATGAGAACCTCCCCCCTCGGCTGGCTGGCATGGCTCGGCCTGCTCGCGGCCACGGCCCGCGTCTGGGCGGCGCCCGCGTTGCGCGAGGGCGACGTCGACGTCGGCGACGGCGTGCGCATCCACTACGTCGAGGGCGGGCGCAGCGACGCGGCGACGACCGTGCTGTTCGTGCCCGGCTGGGCCACGACCGCGGCGGTCTGGCGCGACGCGATGGCCGCGCTCGCCGACGAAGCGCGCGTCGTCGCGATCGACCCGCGTTCGCAGGGCGCGTCGACGATCAGCTTGCGCGGCAACACGCCCGAGCAACGCGCGCACGACCTGTGCGCGGTGATCCGCTCGCTCGCACTGTCGCGCGTCGTGCTGGTCGGCTGGTCGCAGGGCGTGCAGGACGTCGCCGCGTATGCCGCCGCGTTCGGCGGCGACGGCATCGCCGGCTATGTGCTCGTCGACGCGCCGGTCGCGGGCGGTGCGGCCGCGTCGATTGCACAGCCGGATGCGCTGCGCCAGACGCTCGAGCGGTTCGCGCTGTACCAGCAGCACCCGCGCGAGTACCTCGACGGCATGATGAACGCGATCATCCGTTCACCGCCGGCGCGTCGGCGCATCGCCGAATACGTCGAGGCCGGCCTGCGCACGCCGCCGGACCTCGGCGTGGCGATGCTCGTCGCGGACTTCGTCGCGTACGATCGCCGGCCCGCTCTCGCGAAGTTCGACCGGCCGACGCTCGTGGTCGCGTCGGCGCTCTCGCCCGAACTCGATGCGCAGCGCAGGATGGCCGAGGCGATCCGCGGCGCGCGTTTCGAGACCGTCGCCGACGCCGGGCACGCCCTGTTCCTCGACCAGCCCGAGCGGTTCAACGCGCTGCTCGCGGGTTTCCTGCATCGGTACGCTGCCGCTGGCACGCCACCGGCTGCTTGAAAATCTCCCCCCGCGGGGAGAGGGAGGGAAAACCCCGCGGGAGGAGGCGCAAGCAGGCCCATGCTGGGGAGGCCGGCGAGGGAGAGAGGGGCCGGCAGGCCTGCCTGTTCGTCGGCGCTCAGTCGAACCCGTCGTTGAACAGTTCATCGGGGATTGGCTGCAGTTCGAACGCGCCTATGTCGGTATTCGTTCCGGATGTGCGCAGGAAGGTTGCGCCGCGCTGGTCGTGCTCTAGCGCCGCGGGATTGCTGCCGGCGTCGATCGCCGGGCTGCCTGCGAGCAGCGCGTGCGTGCGCGTCGGGCCGCCGTTGTACGCGAGCGGCGCGAGCAGCGGGTCGCCGCCGAGCGAGTCGCCGGGCACGGCGACGTTCGCCGTGCCGAGCAGGTTCGTGTTGCCGGCGATCCCGTGCAAGGTGGTGATCTCGAACGACGCTGCAGCGGTGGTGTGGTTGCCGGCAACGATGCTGCTCACCAGCGACAGGTCGTAAGCGGATTCCTCGCCTTGGTCGGCGATGGCGCCGCCAACGGGGGCGGTGTTGTCGGTCACCGTCGTGTTCGACAGTGCCAGTGTGCCGAAATGCCGGGTGTAGAGGCCGCCGCCCATCGTCGCCGCGTTGTTGCCGGAGATCGTCGAGTTGGTGATCGCGAGCGGCAGCGGTGACCAGCTGCCGATGCCGCCACCGCCGCCGACCGTGTAGGCGCCGACGTCGCCGTTGCAGGTCGCCGTGTTGCCGCTGATCGTCGAGCCCGCGATCGACGACACTGGCGGTACACCGCGTGGGATCGATGCGATGTACACACCGCCGCCACCGATCGCGCTGATGTAGGTGTATGCGCCGTTCACACCGATGCCCGGCGTGCCGCGCACGTGGTTGTCCTCGATCGTGCTGCCCGACACGATCACCGTGCGCGGCGAGCCGATGCCGCCACCCTTGGCGTAGGCGATCTTCGCCGCGGAGACGTCGACCGACACGCCGCTCACGCGGCTGTCGGTGAGCACGATGCCGTAGAGCGAGAACACGCCGCCGCCGAAGGTGCCGCTGAACGCGGTCGAGGCGCTCGCCGTCACCGTCGCGTCGCTGATCGTCGCGCGCGTGATGTACGACGCCGCCGCGTACACGGCGCCGCCGCGTACACGGCGCCGCCGTAGATCGTCGCCGAGATCTCGTCCGAGTGCGCGCTCGCGCTGACGCCGCTGACCGTGCTGTCGGTGAGGATGAGTCGGCCGGCTGCGTCGATCGCCGCGCCCGAGACGCTCGTACCGCTCGCGCTGCAGTGCTCGACGGTCGAGTTCGTCAGGGTGACGCTGCCCGAAGACAGCATGCACGCGCCCGCGGCGAGCCCCGCATACATGACCGGGCCGGTGTAGTCGTAGCGGCCGTTGCGCAGGGTGACGCCGTCGATGTCGAGCAGGCCGTAGCCGGTGTGCGCGACGAGGCGCGTCGCGTCGTTGCCGTCGATCGCGAGCTGCTTCGCGCCGGGGCCGCGCACGGCGAGGTCGTATGCGCTCGTCGTGAGCGCGCCGCCGGTCAGCGAGATCGTGCTGCAGGCGAGCGCGGTGAGGTCGATCGTGTCGCCGGAGACCGCGTTCGTGAACGCCTCGCGCAGCGAGCCCGCGCCGGCGTCGTTGCAGTTGGTGACGGTCACCGTCGTCGCGGGCCGCTGCGGCGCGGCCGCGGGCACGACGCCGCGATGCGCGAGCTGGTGGCGCAGCACCGCCTTCTGCGTGCCCATCGCCAGGCCCGTATTGAACGGCTGCGGCGCGGCGACGACCGGGGTGTGGTCGAGCGTCGGAGCGGCCGTGGCGACGAGGCCGGGGGCGAGTGCCATCGCGAGCGCGAGCGGCGCCTGCGTGGGACGGAAGCGCGGACGGGGCGTTTCGGGACGGCGCATCGGTGATCTCGTCGGGAACGGGAGCCGCGATTGCAACAGGAGGCACCCGCGCGAAGCATGACGGATTCCTGACGCGATCCGGATTTCTCGTGATCCGGTGCGGACTTGGCTGATGTAGGGCCGGTCGCCGCCGCACTCAAGCGCGGATCCGTCCGGACGAGCGCGGCGTGCGCCGACGCGTGGGATCGGTCGGGCCGAGGGCCGGTTGCGCGAAGCGTCGTGGCCGCTCTCAGGAATTGAGACAGCGCCCGTCCACGCTCCGTCTTGCCCGTCGCATCCCTTCCGCACGGGCACCGCTACCCGCAGCATCCGCTCGTCGTGAGACGCCGGGACTGCGGGGTTTTTTCGACCGCGCCTACGCCGCCGTCGTATCGCGCGTGGCGCGCGAGCTCGCCGCGACGAGCAGCAGCAAAATCGCCGCGAGCACGAGCGAGGAGCCGCTCGTGCCGAAGCCGAGTCCACCGGCATCGACCGGCTTCGTGAGAAGGTCACCGAACGTCGCGCCGAACGGGCGGGTGAGCACGAACGCGATCCAGAACAGGACGACGCGGTCGATCCGCGTGAACGCCGCCGCCGCGGCGACGAGCGCGATCGCAGTGCCGACGAGCGCCGCTCCGCCGAGGAACCCGAGGCCGGAGCTGTCGGCGAGATAGTCGCCGAGCGCGGTGCCGAGCGTGTTGGAGACGAGGATCGCGGTCCAGTACCACGCCTCCGTGCGCCGGCTGCGCACGCGTTCGACCGAGAGCGTGCCGACGTCACGCCGCCAGCCGAGCAGGACGGCGACGAGGCAGGCGGCGAGGAGGCTCGCGCCGAGTCCGTAGCCGAGCCCGAACGACCGATCGACGAGGTCCGACATCGTCGTGCCGGCGGTGCTCGTCGAGACGATCACCGCCCAGTAGAGTGCCGGGTGGAAACGGCGGCTCGCGAGCTGGGCGCCGAGCGTGGCGAAGAAGAACGCGAGCAGGACCACGGTGCTGAACGCGTAGCCGATGCCGAGGGTCATCGACAGCAGGTCACCCGCGGTCTCGCCGAGCGTGGTCGCGCAGATCTTCATGATCCAGAACGCGAACGTGACCTGGGCGACCTTGCTCGCCTCGTTCGCGTCGGCGACGCGATCTCGCGGGGAATTCGACATCGACACGGCAATCCGGAAAGGTGGCCGTGTCGACGATACGCGATATGGCTTGCGCGGAGCTTAAGCTGGCGTCAAAGGTCGACCCCGCCGAACGCGTGCCAGCTGCCGTCCTTGAAATAGTAGGCGTCGACGAAGTGTGCTTCGTACGGTTCGCCGGTCTTGCGCGTGCCTTTCATCGTCGAGTAGGCCGTGGCGTGGTCGCCGTTGATGACGACGGTGCTCTGCAACGGCGGGATCGGCGTGTCCTTGCCCTTGTTCTTCGCGACGTGCTCGAGCAGGTCGGCCTTGCTGCGGACCGTGTCGTCCTTCGGTGCGATCGCGGCGTAGCCGTCGTCGAGCAGGCAGTCGAGGAACGCGGTGTCGCCGCGGTATTCGGCCGTGAGCCAGCCGAGCTCGAGGCGCTTGATCGTCTCCACGTCTTTCTTCTGCTCGCCCATGCGCGCGTGGCTGCAATCGCCCGTGGCCGCGACGGCCGGGGCGACGGTGGCGGCGAACAACACGATGGCGAATGCGACGGTGCTCCTCATGGGTGACTCCTCGGTGGATGGCGGGTGGATATCGGGCAGCATCGCGCTCAGCCGATCGCGACGAGCACCGCGGCGAGCGCGACCGCGATGCCGGAAATGCGCTGCAGCCGCCGCGGATCGGGCGGCACCGCGAACGCGCGGCGCGTCGACGCGGCGGCGACCGCCCACGCGGCGAGCACGCCACCGTAGACGGGCACGATCACGAGCGCGGCGAGGGCGAAGCTGCGCGCGCCGGCGCCGGCGTCGAGCCACGCGGGCAGCAACGCGAGATAGAACAGCATCGTCTTGGGGTTCGCAGTGGCGATCGCGAGACCCGCGCGCAGACCACGTCGATCGCCGGCGGGGGCCGACGGTGCCGTGGGCGCCGTCGCGCGCCACAGCCGCCAAGCGATCACGCCGAGCCAGAGCGCGCCGATCCAGCGCAGGGCGAATGCGAGCGCCGGGAACCGCGCCAGCATCGCGCCGGCACCCGTGATCGAAAGCGCGCACCACGCGAGGTCGCCGAGCACGAGGCCGAGTCCGAGCGGCAGCGCCGCGGCCGGACCGCCGGCGAGTGCGCGTGCGCTGAGTGCGATCGTCGCCGGTCCCGGCATCGCGGCGGCAACCGCGAGCGCGAGCGCGAAAGCCGATGTCGCGGCGACGCTCACGGCCTCGGCCCACGCCCGCGGGCAGACTGGTTGTGTTGAGTATCCTTCATCGCAGGATTCCCGCATCATGGAATGAGTGCCAAGATATTGGCGGTGCCCTGGCGGTGGCAAACGATGATTTCTAAGCGTAATGTTGAAGTAATTTCATCGAAATGATGGCACTGCCGGCTCTCGCTACCCTGCGCGCGTTCGAAGCGGCGGCGCGCCTGGCGAGCTTCACGCGCGCGGCGGCCGAGCTGCACCTCACACCGAGCGCGGTCAGCCATCGCATCAAGGCGCTCGAGCAGCAGCTCGACGTGCGCCTGTTCGAGCGCAGCGGCCGCAGCCTCGTCGCGCTCACGCGCGAGGGCAGCCTGCTCGCCGAGCGGGTGGCCGCCGCGTTCGAGCTGCTCGCCGAAGCGACCGCCGAGCTCGCCCGCGCGCGGCGCACCATGCTCACGGTCAGCGTGCTGCCCTCGTTCGCGGCGCGCTGGCTGATGCCGCGCATCGGCCGCTTCCTCGACCGCCAGCCCGGGCTCGACCTCAACATTCGTTCGAGCACGGCGCATGCGGACTTCGTGCGCGACGGCGTCGATCTTGCGATCCGTTTCGGTGCGGGCCACTGGCCGGAGCAGCACGCGGACCTGTTCATGCACGACGTGCTGTTCCCGGTCTGCAGGCCGGGCCTGTTCGGCGCGCGCATGCCGGCGAGCATCGCCGAACTCGAGCGCCAGCCGTGGCTGGAAAGCGATCCCGAAGGCTGGGAACGCTGGTTCGCCGCGGCCGGGGTGCCGATGCCGCGCCGCAAGCGGCGGCTCGACTTCGGCGACGCGAGCCTCGCGCTGCAGGCGGCGATCGATGGCACGGGTGTCGCGATGGCCCGCCGCAGCATAGCCGAGCGCGACCTCGCGACGGGCGCACTCGTACGCCTGTTCCCGCGTGTCGGTGCACCGTCGCAGTACTCGTACTATTTCGTCTGGCCGGAACGCGTCGCGCTCTCGCCGCCGGCGCTCGCGTTCCGCGCGTGGCTCGAGGAAGAAGCGCGCACCGTCGCCACGCCGCCGCAGCGCAAGCGAATCGCGTCGCGCAAGGCATCGGCGTAGAATCGCGGCTCGTCACGAGGAGGCGGCGATGGCCACGGGTTGGGCCGGCGACGGTGCAGTGCAGGACCAGATCGACGCGACCGTCGAGGATGCGGTCAAGCGCGCGCGCAGTCGTCTCCAGCGCGGTCCGTCGCTCACGCACTGCGAGGAATGCGAGGCGCCGATTCCCGAGGCGCGCCGCAAGGCGGTCCCCGGCGTGCGCCTGTGCGTCGCCTGCCAGGCCGCTCGCGACGGCGAGCAATCCGCGCAGGCGGGCTACAACCGCCGCGGCAGCAAGGACAGCCAGCTGCGCTGACAGCGACGCTCTCATGACCTCGCGGGTCATGGTGCCGGCCGCGCGCATCGGCGAGGCTGTGCGCGATTGTCGAATCGGTGCGGTCCCGTTCGTCGTCATGGATGAGCGGCCCCGGTTTGCGCATCGGAGCCGATGGCCGCACCCCCGGATACGGAGACTTGCCTTGACCACCGACCACGACGCCGGCAAACGCTGGCTTGCCCTGATCGTGCTCTGCCTCGGCGTGCTCATGATCGTGCTCGACACGACGATCGTGAACGTGGCGCTGCCATCGATCCGTGAAGACCTGAAGTTCAGCGAGACCTCGCTGGTGTGGGTCGTCAACGCCTACATGCTCACGTTCGGCGGCTGCCTGCTGCTCGGCGGGCGCCTCGGCGACCTGTACGGGCACAAGCGCCTGTTCCTGGTCGGCCTCACGTTGTTCACCCTCGCTTCGCTCGGCTGCGGCCTCGCGCAGTCGCAAGGCGTGCTCGTCGCCGCGCGCGCCGTGCAGGGACTCGGCGGCGCGGTCGTCACCGCGGTCGCGCTGTCGCTGATCATGATGTTGTTCACCGACGCGACCGAGCGCGCCAAGGCGATGGGCGTGTACGGTTTCGTCTGCGCCGGCGGCGGCAGCATCGGCGTGCTGCTCGGCGGTCTGCTCACGAGCACGCTGAGCTGGCACTGGATCTTCCTCGTCAACCTGCCGATCGGCGCGCTCGTGTTCGCGCTGTTCGTCAAGCTCGTGCCGGCCGTGCACTCGTCCAGCGAAGGACACAAGCTCGACGCCGGCGGCGCGGTCACCGTCACGGCTTCGCTCATGCTCGCCGTATACGCGATCGTCAACGGCAACGAGGCGGGCTGGCGTTCGGCGCAGACGCTCGGCCTGCTCGGCGCTTCGGTGGCGCTGCTCGGCCTGTTCCTCGCGATCGAAGCGCGCGTGCGCTCGCCGCTGGTGCCGCTCGCGCTGTTCCGCCTGCGCAACGTCGCGACCTCGAACGTGATCGGCGTGCTGTGGGCCGCCGCGATGTTCGCGTGGTTCTTCATCTCGGCGCTGTACATGCAGCTCGTGCTCGGCTACGGGCCGATGCAGGTCGGCCTCGCGTTCCTGCCGGCCAATCTCATCATGGCCGCGTTCTCGCTCGGCTTGTCGGCGAAGATCGTGATGCGCTTCGGCCTGCGCGGGCCGATCGGCGTCGGCCTGCTGCTCGCCGCCGCGGGACTCCTGCTGTTCGCGTTCGCGCCGGTCGACGGCCGCTTCGCGCTGCACGTGTTGCCGAGCATGGCGCTGATCGGAGTCGGTGCGGGCATGGCGCTCAACCCGGTGCTGCTCGCTGCGATGAACGACGTCGAGCCCGGCGACGCCGGCCTCGCGTCGGGCCTCGTCAACACGTCGTTCATGATGGGCGGTGCACTCGGCCTCGCGGTGCTCGCGAGCCTGTCGGCCGCGCGCACGGGTGCGCTCGCCGCGGCGGGCGCACCGAATGCGGTCGCGCTCACGGGCGGCTACCACGTCGCGTTCGCGGCGGGTGCCGTGTTCGGCATCGTCGCCGCGCTGCTCGGACTGTTCGTGCTGCGCGCGGCGCCGCGCGCGACCGGTGCGCCTGCCGAAGCACAGCCGGCCGGCGCCGCGTGATCGATCGGGCCCCGCCGGCGCGGGGCCCGATCCCGGGCGTCAGGCTGCGTGCGCCGCCGGCGCGGCGGGGAAGTCGATGTCGGTGCGCGCGAGATGGTTCGTGTAGTTCGTGTAGATGTTGAGCACGACGTTGACGAGCACTTCGAGGATCGCTGCATCGTCGAAGCCGGCCGCCTTGAACGCATCGAGTTCCGCCGTCGGTACATGACCGCGTGCGTCGACGATGCGCTGCGCGAGCGCGAGCACGGCGGCGTCGCCGGCCCTGGTCGCGCTCGCCGCGCGTGCGGCCGCGATCTCGCCGGGGGCGAGGCCGACCATGCGGCCGATCGCGCCGTGCGCGGCGAGGCAGTAGTCGCAGCCGTTGCGGTCGCCGACCGCGAGCGCGATGAGCTCGCGCTGCTTCGCGTCGAAGCGTCCGCTCGCGGCGACCTCGGCGAGTTGCAGGTATGCGTTCAACGCGACGGGCGTGTGCGCGAACGTGCGGAACATGTTCGGCAGCACGCCGAGCTTCTTCTGCACGGCATCGAGGCTGGCGCCGACGGCAGGTGCAACCGCGTTGCGCGGCAGCGCGGGGATATAGGACATGGCGAAACTCCTTGGGTTCGCTGCGTGCCGGTCGGCACGCGACGCACTCTAGGCGCGCGCCTGATACTCGAGGTGATGTAGAGTCTCCGATACTTGATCCATCGTCCCCGGATATCGCCATGGACCGCCTCGATGCGCTGCTGCAACGGTTTTCGGTGAGCGCGCGCATGTTTCATTCCGGTGCGCTGTGCGGCATCACCGACTTCACGCCCGAGTCCGGCCTCGGCCAGCTGCACCTGGTGCGGCGCGGTCCGATCGGCGTGTCGCACCCGGGCGCGCCCGAGGTACGCCTCGACGTGCCGAGCCTGCTGCTCTATCCGCGGCCGCTCGCGCACCGCTTCGATACCGATCCGAGCGTCGGCGCCGACATGGCGTGCGCGCACCTGCGCTTCGCGGCGGGGGGCGCGAATCCGCTCGCCGATGCGCTGCCCGCGTTCGTCTGCCTGCCGCTCGCCGAACTCGACGGCTGCGCGGGCGTGCTCGAGGTGCTGTTCGACGAAGCCTTCCGCCCGCGTTGCGGGCGCCAGGCGCTCGTCGACCGCCTGTTCGAGGCGGTACTCGTGTTCGTGCTGCGCCGGCTCATGGACGAGGGGCGCATCGAACACGGCCTGTTCGCCGGCCTCGCGCACCCACAGCTCGCGCGGGCGCTCACCGCGATGCACGAACGACCGGCGCAGGCGTGGACGCTCGAATCGCTCGCGGCGGAAGCGGGCATGTCGCGCAGCGTGTTCGCGGCTTCGTTCCGCGACACCGTCGGCGCGACGCCGGGCGACTACCTCGCGCGCTGGCGCGTCGGCCTCGCGCAGCAGGCGCTGCGCCGCGGCCGTCCGCTCAAGCTCGTCGCGGACGAGGTCGGCTACGGCAGCGAGGCGGCACTGTCGCGCGCGTTCAAGACCTGGATCGGCCGCTCGCCGCGCGATTGGCGGCGCACGCTCGATGCGGATGGCACGCAGGCGCTTTCCGCGTCGCCGGTCGCGGCGTCGACGCGCTAGTCGCCACGCTCGAAGCGCACGACCGCGGCGGGCAACGGCAGCTCGCTCGCGCGCGCCTGCGCACCGGTCTGCGCGGTGAAGGGGCGACCCAGCGCAGCCATCGACGCGAAGGCGCCGATCGCGTCGTAGCGCGCGAACACGAAGGGGAGTCCTTCGCCGGCGAGCGGCTCGACGCCGTCGCTCACGTGCATGTGCAGGTGCGGCCCGGTCGCGTCGCCGGTGAAGCCGAGCCGCGCGATCGGCGCGCCGCGTCGGACGCGGTCGCCGACGTGCACGCGCACGCTGCCGGGTTGCAGATGTTCGTAGTGCACGTAGCGGCCGCCGCCGAGATCGAGCGAAACGTAGTTGCCGCTCGCGTCCTCGAGTGGATGGCGTGTCGCCGCGTCGAGCCTGGCGGGTTCGGCGATCGCGTCGCGCAGCGCGACGACGGTCGCGTCGGCGACCGCGAGCACGTCGGCGCCGTAGCCGTACCAGTTCGCGAGCACCTGTTCGTCGCCGTGCGAGAGGCGTCCCTCGTCGTCGACGCGCATCCAGTCGATCGCATGGCGCGCGGGAATACGCAAGGTGCCGTCGATCGCGAACGCGACGCGGCGGTGGCCGCGCGTCATTGCCGGATCGTACAGCGCGACCCAGTCGCCCTCGCCGAGCGGTGCGCCGAGCACGACGGGCGCGCGCGAGGAGACCGGCGTGTTCGCGCCTTCCACGCGGGTGGTTTCGCCGTCGCGCATCCACGCGACGCGATGGCGCAACGTCTTCGGCATCGCGCGCGCGGCATCGAGGCGCAGGTCGAGGTAGACGATCGCGTGCCGGCCGCGCGGGACCGTGCGCGTCGCCGCCTCGTCGCGCGCGGCGCCGTCGAGCCGCAGCGCGGCCTGCAGCGCGTCGCCCGACAGCGATGCGAGCGGCGACGACGCGGCATCGAGCACGTCGATGCGGTCGAGCACGAGCGGCACGTCCGCATGATTGGTCAGGTGCAGTTCGTAGGCGAGCCGTCGCGTCGCGCCGCTGCGCACCGGCGTCGGCGCCGGGCCGACCGCAAGCACGAAGCCGTCGCGCAGCGGCGCCGCCAGCACGGCGAGCGGAAACAGCAGCGCGAGCAGGCCCGCACGCAGCAGTGGGTACACGGCGGACTCCGTCGGCGACGAGTGCCCATCCTGCCGTGCCCGCGCACGCGCCGGATGTGCAGGAAGTCGCGGCGTATTCACCAGTGCGAGAGCGTCGCGGGTGCGACGCCGACGCGCCGGCAGGCACGCGGCGCGATGCCGTCGGGCAATGCGCGACGGAACAGCGGCGCGAGCGTGCGCAGCACGCGTGCCGAGATGCGCGCCTGCAGCCGCTGCCGCGACGTGCGGCCGAGCATCGCCTGCGCCCACTCCGGCAGCAGCGCGGCTCCGGCGCCGAGGAACGCGTCGCGCGACACGCCCGCGAGCGGCACGGGCAGGCGGATGCGTGCGAGCACCTCGAGCACTTCGCGCGAACGCGCGTCGCAGCGGAGTTCAGCCTGCATGCGCGCGAAGTAGGCGTCGACCTCGGCTTGCGACGCCGGCACCTCGCGCGCGCCGAGGCGCTCGGCGATGCGGCGCACCTCGTCGTAGTAGCGGTCCGCCGCGCCGGCGGGCAACGCGATCGGCGCATAGCGCCGGTAGCCTTCGAGGAAGCCGTACGCTTCGGTCACGTGCACCCAGGTCAGCAACGCCGGGTCGTCGGCGGAGTAGGGGCGGCCGTCGGCGGTGCGGCCGCGCACCGTCGCGTGGATGCGTGCGACGCGCGCGACGAGCGCCTCGGCGTCGACGTGCGCGGCGTAGGTCGTGCCGGCGACGAACGTGGTCGTGCGGCGCAGGCGACCGACGAGGTCGGTGCGGAAGTTCGAGTGGTCCCAGACGCCGGCGAGGGCGAGCGGATGCAGCACCTGCAACATGAGCGCGCACAGGCCGCCCGACAGCATGCCCGGGAAGTCGGCGTGGACGCGCCAGGTCGCGCTGTCGGGGCCGAACAAGCCTGGGTCGCCGACGGGGCGTTCGTAGTCGATGCCGTCCTGGCCGCGTGGGAACAGGCCGAGCACCCAGTGGCGGATGCGCGCGCTCGCCGGCGCAGTCAACATGGGGAGTACAGGCGGCATCGGCGCTCGTTCGGAAAGGCGACCGCGCGATGATACGGACTGGCGGCCCCGCGCGGTGCGAACCTGCGTGATGGTGCGAGGGAGGAGGGACATGAAACTGATCGAAGAACTGCGCAGGATCCCGCCGCCGGTCGCGTTGCAGATCCTGCTCGCGCACGGCGTGCTGCTCGTCGCGAGCCTGCACGGTGGCCTGCCGTACATCGTGCTGCAAGGCCTGCTCGCGTTCGAACTCGTGCTGCTGAATCTCGCCACCGTGCCGTTCTATCCGGAACGCGGGATCGCGAGGCACCTGTTCGATCTCGTCAAGCTGAGCGCGCTGCTCGCGTTCCTGCTGCTGTTCGTCTGCATCTCGTACGCGATCGTCTCGAGCGGCGAGCACGCCGATCCGATCACCACGACGCTCGCACGCTGGCACGGACTGCAACCGGCGAGCATCGCCTGGGCGGCGGGCTACATCGTCGTGTCGCTCGCACTGTCGCTGCTGCAGGCGCTGACGTCGCCCGAGCCGCGCCTAGCCTGGATGAACAACACGCTCGCCGCGGGCGGCTCGACCTTCGTCGCGATGCTGTTCATGGTGTTCGTCGGCTTCTTCGGCGCGCGACCGATCGCGGCGGCGCTCGAATACGTCGGCGCGCCGACCGACCCCGACGCGCTGTTGATCTCGCTGATGGTCGGCCTGCGCTTCTTCACTGCGCTCGTCGCGGCGACGATCTCGAAAGGCGAGGTCGCCCAGATGGCGCGCAACCCCTACGTCGACGGGCCCGGCTGAGGCGACATGCGCGCGAAACCGCGCGGATGCACAATCGCGCTTCCGCCGCATCCGGAGCGTGCCATGCCGAACCCGACGCGCCTCACCGCTGCCGACTTCGATCCCGAAGTGCTGCGCCTGTTCGACCAATACGTGCACGGCGCGATCGACCGCCGGGGCTTCCTCGCGGGCGCCGCGCGTTTCGCGGTCGGCGCCGCGGGCGCGGCCGGCCTGCTCGCCGCGCTGAGCCCGCAGTTCGCCACCGCGCAGCAGGTCAAGCCCGACGACGCGCGGCTCGTCGCGAGCCACGTCGAGTTCGCCTCGCCGAACGGCTACGGCAAGGCGCGCGGCTATCTCGTGCGACCGAAGCCAGCGCAAGGCGCGTTGCCGCTCGTGCTCGTCGTGCACGAGAACCGCGGGCTCAACCCGCATGTCGAGGACATCGCGCGCCGCATCGCGCTCGAAGGCTATCTCGCGTTCGCGCCCGACGCGCTGTTCCCGCTCGGCGGCTATCCCGGCGACGAAGACGCGGCGCGCGCGCTGTTCGGCAGGCTCGACCAGGACAAGACGCGCGCCGACTTCCTCGCCGCCGCCGACTGGCTGCTGCACGCCGAAGGCGGCAACGGGCGCCTCGGCGCCGTCGGCTTCTGCTACGGCGGCGGCATGGTCAATTTCCTCGCGACGCGCGTGCCGAAGCTGCTCGCCGCGGCGCCGTTCTACGGGCCCGCGCCGGCGAGCGAGGATGTCGCGAAGATCAAGGCCGAACTGCTCGTCGTGCTCGCCGGCAACGACGAACGCGTCAACGCCGGCTGGCCCGCCTACGAGACCGCGCTGAAGGCGGCCGGCGTGCACTACGCGCTCTACCAGCCCGCCGGCACGCAGCACGGCTTCAACAACGACACCACGCCTCGCTACGACGAGGCTGCCGCGAAGGAAGCATGGAAGCGCACGCTCGCGCTGTTCGATCGCGTCCTGCGCAAGGCTGCGACAGGGTGAAACTGCCGGTGGTGAGCCTAGCCCTGCAGGGCGGCGGTGCGCATGGCGCGTTCACCTGGGGCGTGCTCGATCGGCTGCTAGAGGAGCCCGCGCTGGCGATCGAAGGCATCAGCGCGACGAGCAGCGGCGCGATGAACGCGCTCGCCCTCGCGCAAGGCTGGCTCGACGGCGGTCGTGACGGTGCGCGGGCGACCCTCGCCGCGCTGTGGGAAGGCGTCGCGTCGCGCACAGGCCTGCTGCGCTGGGCGTTCTCCACGCCGGCGGGCGCGGCGACCGAAACGCTGTTGCTCGACATGGCGCGCCATTTCACGCCGCAGGAGATCAATCCGCTCGGCATCAACCCGCTGCGCGACATCGCGGCGGCGTTGTTCGATTTCGAACGCCTGCGCCGCGAGTCGCGGTTCCGCCTGTTCCTCGCGGCGACGCGCGTGCGCGACGGCAGCCTCGTGCTGTTCGACAACACGCGCCTCGATCTCGACGCGCTGCTCGCGAGCGCATGCCTGCCACAGCTGTTCGCGCCGGTCGAGATCGACGGCGAGATGTACTGGGACGGTGGCTACGCCGGCAATCCCGCGCTCGAGCCGCTCATCTACGAATGCGACTCCGCGGCGATCCTGTGCGTGCTCGTGCAGGCGATCGAGCACGCGGAGCCACCGCGCAGCGCACGGCAGATCCGCGAGCGCATCAGCGAACTCGGCTTCTCGACCACGTTCCTGCGCGAACTCGGCACCGTGCGGCGCGCGCAGCGCGCGGTCGCCCGCACGCTGCCGTTCAGCGCGATCGGGCGGCGCCTCAAGGCGTTGCGCATCGGCATGATCGAGCCGGGCGAGTCGCTCGATGCGTACAGCGCGAAGACGCGGCTCAACACCCGCATCGCGTTCCTGCGCGAACTGCGCGACCTCGGGCGTCAGCAGGCCGATGCATGGCTAGCCACGCGTGCGCACGAGCTCGGTTGAGGGCGCCTGCCGCCGTTACGCAGCCATCCGCGCCAGCGAATCCGCGGCGCGCTCGAGTCCGTGCAGGATGGTGTCCGCGACGCGCGAAGAGAAGCCCGGCGGCAGCGCCGCTTGCGCCTCCGCGATGGCCGCCGGCGTGCGCGCGAGAATTTCCTCGATGAGCGGCTCGGCGGAGGATGCGTATCCGACTTTCTGCGCGGTGCCGTGGAAGTGCCGACGCTGGATGGCATGCATCGCGTAGTGCTTGTTCTTTCCGAGCAGCGCCATCGCCAGCTTGATATCGCGGGACGACCAATGACGAGGACCGTCGCCGAGCACGGGATAGGCCGACATCACGTCGTACAGGCGGGTCAGCCGGAAGCGGCCGCGCGGCAGGATCTGGATGCTGAAGTTCTTGGCATGGCCGTCCGGTGCTCGCAGCAGCCAGAACAGGACCTGCGCAGCCATCAGCGTCTTCATGTCGGCCTCCGCGTTCACCGACTGTCGCAAGGTGGTGAACAAGGCCATGAGCCCCGGTCCTCCGTCGTTCTCATACTTGCGCAGAGGCGAGCAGCCCTCCACTTGGCAGAAATCCTCCTGCGGCAAGCGCATGAGCCACTGGCCATCGGGCGCGACGCGCCGATCGAAACGCTCGACGACAAGCACGCGTTGCTTGCCGAAGGTCGCGATGCGGGCGTCGGCGACCTCCAATCCGTATGCCTGGAGCAGCCGAAGGCACAGCCACTCGTTGTCGACCGACGTGGTGAAATCGGCCTGCCTGCCGCCCACCAGGCCGAGCGGGAGTTTGAAGATGTGGCTCGTGGGCGTCGCGCCACGAGGCACCTGCCATCGACCGTTCCACCAGAGGAACGCGGTCTTCTCCTGGGCGCCGGCCAGGGAGATGCGGAAGTCCGCTTCGGGATCGCTGCCGGCACCGAAGGCGCGGGGGGACACCGTTTCGATCAGATGCCGCTCGATGTCCTCTTCCGACAGCAGCATGCCTTCGATGCGGTCGAAGCCTTCAGGCGTCTCGTCCTCGTCCAGGATCTGGACTGCGCCCACGCAGTCGCGGCCGATGGCTTTCAGGAGATCGAAGGGATCGGTCGAACCCGTGCGGAAGCGCTCGGCGACGCGCTTGCGGATGGCGTCGCTGTCGGGCAGGAGGTTGTCGAAGTAATTGGCGACCTTCTCGCCCTTGAGCGGCAGGTTGTCCAGGTTGAAGGGGAGCGACAGGGACAACGGGCGCCCTGCGGTCGCGGCGATCCAGTCCGCGTCGTAGTGGAGTTCCATCTCTCCGCGCGCAGGAATCGTCCAGCGCCCCACACGCTCGCCGTTGATCCAGAGCGACAGGCTGCGACTGTGCGAGCGACGCCCCATGTCACCAGTCTGCTTGCATGGCGGGAGTGGCCGCGCCGCCACGGGCGTCGATGGTCAATTCCAGGCCGAGCGTCGAGCACCACGCCAGCAATTGCGCCAGGCTCAGGTCGTGGGGGCTCAGCTCCAGATAGGACACTCGCGATTGGCTCAGGCCGAGTCGGGCGGCGAGGGCCGATTGGGTCATGCCTCGGGCCTTGCGGGCGGCCTGCAGGATCGATCCCAACTGGGAGGCGGTGACGAGCACGTGAGAGCGCGGAGGCATGGCAAATACCCGGAATACCAATAACTCGCTTTTATTCCTTAAGCGGGTATTTGTCAAATACCCGTATAACGGGTTTTGGTCGCGCGCGCGAGCAGACGGCTGACTTCATGGCGACGATCGTCGCCTCGATGGTCCGGGCGACGACAACAGCGAAGGCTGTGTCGCGCGCGGTCCGATGCCCGTGGATTCTTCGATGGATATCGCGCACATTTCAGCGCCTGCCGCGGCTGGCGTGGACGCAAAACGCGCCCGATCCATGCTGCTTCGCTGCGTCGGCCGTTCGTGCCGCGACGGGAGGTCGCCTACGCAGTCGGCGGGCGTGTTGCACGGGGAACGTCCAAGGACGTTCCTGGGCGGCAGAAACTAAAAACCCCGCAGCGCGGGGTTTCCAAGGAGCGTCACTGATTTTGCGCGGACGTCATCGACGTCGTGATGGTGCCCAGGAGAGGACTCGAACCTCCACGGTTTTACCCGCTAGTACCTGAAACTAGTGCGTCTACCAATTCCGCCACCTGGGCCCGACCGGACAGGCGTGCCTGACCGGGGGCGCGAACGATACTGGCCGGGCTGCAGGCTGTCAACGCATCGCGCCGATTCAAGGCGTCGACGACGCGGCCGCCATGCGGCGACTGCGCCGGTTTCGCCCACTCGCGCCCGCGTGTCACGCACGCGCACCGAGCGCATCGACGATGCCCGCATCGTGTTGGAACACGCACAGGGGTGCTTCATCCGCGGCTTGCAATCGTGCACCCGCTCGGCGACGCTGCCCTCGAACGAAAAGGAATCGCTTTGAAAAGAAGAAGAACCACCGATTCACGCGCGCCGGGTGCGCGCAATGCGCGCGGGCCGGGCAAGCGCGCCGGCGAGGCGAAGGCGAAGCCGGTGCGCGAGGGCGCGAAGGCGCCTGCCGCCTCCGCGGGCCGCCGCGACACGCGCGGGCCGGGCAAGCGCCCGCCGTTGCCGAAATTCATGCCCGAGCGGTTGCCGCCGCTGCCGTCGCATAAGGGGGCACGGCCTGCGGCCGTGCACGATCCGCACGCCGAGCGCGAGGCGAGCCGCTACGAGCGGCCGATCCCCAGCCGCGAGGCGATCCTCGCGCTGCTCGAACGCAGCGGCGAATTGATGACGATCGAGGCGGTCGCGCGCGCGTTGCAGCTGTCCGCACCGCAGGACCTCGACGCGCTCACGCGCCGCCTCGCGGCGATGCTGCGCGACGGTCAGCTGATCCAGAACCGGCGCGGCGGCTACGGCGTCGCGACCAAGCTCGACCTCATCCGCGGCAGCGTGATCGCGAACGCCGAAGGCTTCGGTTTCCTGCGCCCGGAAGAGGGCGGCGAGGACCTGTACCTCTCGCCGGCCGAGATGCGCAAGGTGCTGCACGGCGATCGCGTGCTCGCGAGCGTCGTCGGCGTCGACCGCCGCGGGCGCAGCCAGGGCGCGATCGTCGAGGTGCTCGAGCGCCGCTCGCCGCGCCTGGTCGGCCGCGTGATCGAGGAGAACGGCCTCGTGCTCGTCACGCCCGACGACCGCCGCCTGCACCAGGACGTGCTCATCACGCCCGGCAAGGACCGCGGTGCGCGTTCGGGCCAGATCGTCGTCGTCGAGATCACCGATCCGCCGACCGTGCAGCGCGGACCGATGGGGCGCATCCTGACCATCCTCGGCGAGCGCCTGACGCCGTCGCTCGTGGTCGAGATGGCGATCGCCAGCCACGACCTGCCGCACGAATGGCCGGCGGCGGTGCTGCGCGACGCGGCGCAGGTCGAGCCGGAGGTATCGGCGGCCGAACGCAAGGGGCGCGTCGACCTGCGCGACACGCCGCTCGTGACGATCGACGGCGAGGACGCGAAGGACTTCGACGACGCGGTCCATGCCGAACCGAATGAACGCGGTTTTCGCCTCATCGTCGCGATCGCCGACGTCTCGCACTACGTGCGGCCGGGTACGCCGCTCGACGAGGAGGCGTACAACCGCGCGACCTCGGTGTACTTCCCGGGTTTCGTCGTGCCGATGCTGCCGGAGACGCTGTCGAACGGCATCTGCTCGTTGAACCCGAAGGTCGAGCGCCTGTGCATGGTCTGCGAAATGCAGGTCGACCACGAAGGCGGCGTCGAGCGGTCGAAGTTCTATCCCGCGGTCATGCGTTCGCACGCGCGCCTCACCTACGACAAGGTCTGGCGCGCGATCGGCCTCAAGGACGCCGACGCGCGCGCCGAGCTCGCCGACGTGCTGCCGCAGCTCAAGCACCTGCACCAGCTCTACAAGCTGTTCGCCAAGGCGCGCCAGCGGCGCGGCGCGATCGACTTCGAGAGCAACGAGGTCTCGTTCCGCCTCGGCGCCGGCGGCGAGGTCGTGCAGCTCGGTGCGTACGAGCGCAACGACGCGCACAAGCTCATCGAGGAATGCATGATCGCCGCCAACGTCGAGGCGGCGAAGTACCTGCAGAAACGCCGCATCCCGACGCCGTACCGCGTGCACGCGCCGCCGCCGGCATCGAAGTACGACGACCTGCTCGAGTTCCTGCGCGAGTTCAAGCTGAGCCTGCCGCCGATCGAGCAGGTCACGCCCGGCGACTTCTCGGCGCTGCTCAAGAAGGTGCGCAAGCGTCCCGACGCGAGCCTGATCGAATCGGTGCTGCTGCGCTCGCAGAGTCTCGCGGTGTACCAGCCCGACGATCCGGGCCACTTCGGCCTCGGACTCGAGTCGTACACGCACTTCACCTCGCCGATCCGCCGCTATCCGGACCTGCTCGTGCACCGCGCGATCCGCTACGCGCTCGGTGGCGGCAAGCCGGCCGGCTACGAGTACAGCCCGAGCACGATGGCCAGCCTGTGCGTGCACTGCTCGCACAACGAGCGCCGCGCGGACGAGGCCGAGCGCGACGTCGACGAGCGCTATAAGTGCGCCTGGATGGAGAAGCACGTCGGCAGCGAGTTCGCCGGCATCGTCTCCGGCGTTGCTTCGTTCGGCCTGTTCGTCGAGCTGACCGAGTCGAAGATCAGCGGCCTCGTGCACATCACCCAGTTGCCGAACGACTACTACCACTTCGACGCCACGCGGCGCCTGCTCACCGGCGAGCGTCGTGGCCTGCGATTCCGCCTCGGCGACGAGGTGCGCGTGCAGGTGCTGCGCGCGAGCCTCGAGGACCGGAAGATCGATTTCCGCCTCGTCAGCGGACGGTGAGGCGGCCGCAGCGGCTACAATCGCGGGCATGAGCAACGAACTGCTGATCGGCATCCACGCGGTCGAGGCCGCGCTGAACCACGACGTCGCCAACCTCGTCGAGCTGTATATCGAGAGCGGCAGCCACAACGGGCGCCTGAAGGAACTCGGCGAGCGCGCGCGCGAGCTCGGCGTGAAGCCGCATGCGCGCGACCGCGCCGCGCTCGACCGCATGACCGGTGGCGCGCGCCACCAGGGCGTCGTCGCGCGCTACAACGCGCCGGCGGCGCTGGCCGACTCGGCGCTGCCGGAACTGGTCGAGAAGGCCGGTCGCGGCGCGTTGTTCCTCGTCCTCGACGGCATCACCGACCCGCACAACTTCGGTGCCTGCCTGCGCAGCGCCGAGGCGGCCGGCGTGACCGCCGTGCTCGTGCCGAAGGATCGCGCGGTCGGCGTGACGCCGACGGTGCGGCGTGCGTCGGCCGGCGCCGCGGACCGCGTGCCGATCGTCGCCGCGACCAACCTCGCGCGTGCGCTGAAGACGCTCAAGGACGCCGGCGTATGGCTGGTCGGCCTCGCCGGCGACACCGAGCAGTCGGTCTACGCGGTCGACCTCGACGGGCCGATCGCTGTCGTGCTCGGCAGCGAAGGCGAGGGCATGCGCCGGCTCACGCGCGAGAACTGCGACTTCGTCGCGAAGATCCCGATGCAGGGCGACGTCGAGAGCCTCAACGTCTCGGTCGCGACCGGCATCGTGCTGTTCGAGGCGCTCCGCCAGCGTTCCGCCAAACGTTAGCCCGCGCGTCCGGCCACGGGCCAAGGCCGGCGATGTAAATACCGGAAGGTCGCATGGCGTGCGTCGGCGCGGAGGCATACACTCGGGATGTCCTGCAACCCGTGTAGGAGCTTCCGATGACGGATCTGACCCGGCGTCAGTTTCTGAAGGTCACCGGCGCCACGCTGGTGGGTTCGAGTCTCGGCCTGCTCGGCTTCTCGCCGGCGCCCGCGCTGGCCGAGGTGCGCGAGTTCAAACTGAGCCGTGCGACCGAGACGCGCAACACCTGTCCCTACTGTTCGGTCGCCTGCGGCGTGCTCATGTACGGACTCGGCGACCGCGCGAAGAACGCGCAGGCGTCGATCTTCCACATCGAGGGCGACCCGGATCATCCGGTCAATCGCGGCACGCTCTGCCCGAAGGGCGCCGCACTGATCGACTTCATCCACAGCGACAGCCGCCTCAAGTATCCCGAGTACCGCGCGCCGGGCTCGGACCGCTGGGAACGGATCGGCTGGGACGATGCGCTCAACCGCATCGCCAAGCTCATGAAGCAGGACCGCGACGCGAACTTCGTCGCGAAGAACGCGCAGGGGCAGACGGTCAACCGCTGGCTCACGACCGGCATGCTCGCCGCCTCGGCGAGCAGCAACGAGGTCGGCTATCTCACGCACAAGGTCGCTCGCTCGCTCGGACTCCTCGCATTCGACAACCAGGCACGTGTCTGACACGGCCCGACGGTGGCAGGTCTTGCCCCGACGTTCGGCCGAGGTGCGATGACGAATCACTGGGTCGACATCAAGAATGCCGACCTCGTCCTCATCATGGGTGGCAACGCCGCCGAGGCGCACCCGTGCGGCTTCAAGTGGGTCACCGAAGCGAAGGCGCACAACAAGGCGAAGCTCATCGTCGTCGACCCGCGCTTCACGCGCTCGGCGTCGGTCGCGGACGTCTACGCGCCGATCCGCCCGGGCACGGACATCGTGTTCCTCGGCGGACTCATCGCCTACCTGCTCGCCAACGACAAGATCCAACGCGAGTACGTCGTCAACTACACCGATCTTTCGTTCATCGTGAAGGACGCCTTCACGTTCGAGCAGGGGCTGTATTCGGGGTACAACGCGGACAAGCGCAGCTACGACAAGTCGAGCTGGGACTACGAACTCGGTGACGACGGCTACGTGCGCACCGACCCGACCCTGGCCGACCCGCGCTGCGTCTACTCCCTGCTCAAGCAGCACTACGCGCGCTACACGCCGGACATGGTCGAGCGCGTGTGCGGCACGCCGAAGGACAAGGTACTGCACATCTGGGAGTTGATTGCCTCGACCGCGGTACCGACGCGCGCGATGACGATCATGTACGCGCTCGGCTGGACCCAGCACTCGATCGGTTCGCAGATGATCCGCACCGGCGCGATGGTCCAGCTGCTGCTCGGCAACATCGGCATCGCCGGCGGTGGCATGAACGCGCTGCGCGGGCATTCGAACATCCAGGGCCTGACCGACCTCGGCCTCATGTCGAACCTGCTGCCCGGCTACATGACCTTGCCGAACGAGGCGGAGCAGGACTACGACAAGTACATCGCCGCGCGCGCGCAGAAGCCTCTGCGCCCGAACCAGCTCAGCTACTGGCAGAACTACGGCAAGTTCTTCGTGAGCTTCATGAAGGCGTGGTGGGGCGACGCGGCGACCGCGGAGAACCACTGGGGTTACGACTACCTGCCCAAGCTGGACAAGCCGTACGACATGCTGCAGACGTTCGAGCTCATGAGCCAGGGCAAGGTCAACGGCTACATCTGCCAGGGTTTCAATCCGCTCGCGGCGGCGCCGAACAAGGCGAAGATGGACGCGAGCCTGGCGAAGCTGAAGTTCCTCGTCATCATGGATCCGCTCGCTACGGAGACGTCGGAGTTCTGGCGCAACGCCGGCGTGCACAACGACGTCGATCCGGCGAAGATCCAGACGGAAGTGTTCCGCCTGCCGACCACGTGCTTCGCCGAGGAAGACGGTTCGCTGACCAATTCCTCGCGTTGGCTGCAGTGGCACTGGAAGGGCGCCAATCCGCCTGGCGAAGCGCGCAGCGATCTCGAGATCATGGCCGGCCTGTTCACGCGCCTGCGCAAGGCGTATCGCGAAGAGGGCGGCGCGTTCCCCGATCCGATCCTGAACCTCGCGTGGAAGTACGCGCACGCCGACAGCCCGGCCCCGGAAGAGCTCGCGCGCGAGTATTCGGGCAGCGCGCTGAAGGACCTCGCCGACCCGAAGGACTCGACCAAGGTCGTGCGCAAGGCCGGGGAGCAACTCGCCGGATTCGCCGAGCTGCGCGACGACGGCAGCACGTCGAGCGGTTGCTGGATCTTCTGCGGCGCGTGGGGACCGACCGGCAACCTGATGGCGCGTCGCGACAGTTCCGACCCGACCGGCATCGGCCAGACGATCAACTGGGCATGGTCGTGGCCGGCGAACCGGCGCGTGCTCTACAACCGCGCATCGTGCGATCCGTCGGGCAAGCCGTTCAACCCGGAGCGCAAGCTCGTCGGCTGGAACGGCAGTGCATGGGGCGGGGCGGACATCCCGGATTTCAAGGCGGACGAGAATCCGGCCGGCGGCATGGGCCCGTTCATCATGAATCCCGAGGGTGTCGCGCGCTTCTTCGCGCGCGGCGCGATGGCCGAAGGGCCGTTCCCGGAGCACTACGAGCCGTTCGAGACGCCGCTCGGCAGGAACCTGCTCAACCCCGACCAGCCGCAGGCGATCAGCAACCCCGCCGCGCGCGTGTTCAAGGACGATCGCGAGGCGTTCGGCAAGGCCGAGCAGTTCCCGCACGTGGCGACGACGTATCGCCTCACCGAGCACTTCCACTACTGGACCAAGCACGTCCGCCTCAACGCGATCCTGCAGCCGGAGCAGTTCGTCGAGATCGGCGAAGCGCTCGCGAAGGAAGTCGGCGTCGAGAATGGCGGGCGCGTGAAGGTGAGTTCCAACCGCGGCCACATCGTCGCGGTCGCGATGGTGACCAAGCGCATCAAGGCGCTCACTATCGACGGCCGCACCGTGCACACGGTCGGCATCCCGATCCACTGGGGTTTCACCGGCGTGGCGAAGGCGGGCTTCCTCGCCAATTCGCTCACGCCCGTGGTCGGCGACGGCAACTCGCAGACGCCCGAGTTCAAGTCGTTCCTGGTCAAGGTCGAGAAGGCTTGAGGAGCACGCCATGGCACTGCAATCGCTCGACATCGTGCGCCGCTCCGCCACCACCACGCCGTCGCCGCAGGCGCGCGAGGCGCATGCCGGCGAGGTCGCCAAGCTCATCGACGTGACCAAGTGCATCGGCTGCAAGGCCTGCCAGGTCGCGTGCATGGAATGGAACGACCTGCGCGACGAGATCGGCAGCTGCACCGGCCACTACGACAACCCGGCCGACCTCAGCGAGCACAGCTGGACGCTCATGCGTTTCAGCGAACACGAGACCGCGGCCGGCGACCTCGAATGGCTGATCCGCAAGGACGGCTGCATGCACTGCGCCGATCCGGGTTGCCTCAAGGCGTGTCCCGCGCCCGGCGCGATCGTGCAGTACGCCAACGGCATCGTCGATTTCCACGAGGAGAACTGCATCGGTTGCGGCTACTGCGTGACCGGCTGCCCGTTCAACGTCCCACGCATCTCCAAGCGCGATCACAAGGCCTACAAGTGCACGCTGTGCTCGGACCGCGTCGCGGTCGGCCTCGAGCCCGCCTGCGTGAAGACCTGCCCGACCGGCGCGATCGTGTTCGGCACCAAGGACGACATGAAGCAGCACGCGGCCGAGCGCATCGAGGATCTCAAGTCGCGCGGCTTCGAGCACGCCGGCCTTTACGATCCCGCGGGCGTCGGCGGCACTCATGTGATGTACGTGCTGCACCACGCCGACCAGCCGCAGCTCTACGCGAACCTGCCGGCCGAGCCGAAGATCAGCGCGATGGTCGGGCTGTGGAAGGGCATGAGCAAGCCGCTCGCGCTGCTCGCGATCGCGGCGACCGCGTTCGCGGGCTTCCTGCACTACATCGGCATCGGCCCGAACGAAGTCGACGAAGACGACGAGGCCGCCGCGCGGCGCGAGATGGAGGAAACACGATGAGCGCGCGCAAACCGCCGGAAATCGTCCGCTATCGCACCTCGACGCGGATCAACCACTGGATCGTCGCGATCAGCTTCGTACTGCTCGCGCTGTCCGGCCTCGCGCTGTTCCACCCGTCGCTGTTCTGGCTCGGCAACCTGTTCGGCGGCGGTACTTGGACGCGCATCCTGCACCCGTTCATCGGCGTGTTCATGGCCGTCGCGTTCGCGCTGCTCGCGTTCGCCGTCGGCGGCGCCAACCGCATGGAGCGGCGCGACTGGCAGTGGCTGCGCGGCTGGCGCGACGTCGTCGGCAACCACGAGCAGGACCTGCCCGAAGTCGGCCGCTACAACGCGGGGCAGAAGCTGCTGTATTTCCTCATCGTGCTCTGCCTCCTCGCGCTGCTGCTGTCGGGTATCGTGATCTGGCGTGCGTACTTCTCTCTGCTGTTCCCGATCGGACTGGTCCGCCTCGCCGCCGTCGTGCACGCGGTCGCCGCGACCGTGCTGATCTGCGCGATCGTCGTGCACGTGTACGCGGCGATCTGGGTCAAGGGGTCGGTGCGCGCGATGACGCGCGGCACCGTTTCGCCGGGCTGGGCCTGGAAGCACCACCACGCCTGGTTCCGCGACGTTCTGCGTGGCGGCGGTCGCGAGTAGCGCAGAAATCGCTGGACCGCCGCCTGCGCTGCGGCGAGGATAGGGCGAGTGCCGTCGACCGGACCCGCCATGCCGCAGCGCATCCTCGAACCCGGCCAGATCGAAACCGCAGGGCAGCGCGCGACGCCGCGCGTGCGCCTGCCCGCGCGTGATCGCGTGTTCGCGCGCCGCGCAGCGCGCCTGCGCGAACGCGCGATGGGGCACCCGCTTGCCGACTACCTGCGCCTGCTCGCTACGGTGTGCGACGCGCAACAGCGGGCACTCGTCGGATTCAGCGCCTCGCCGCCGTCCGCAGCGCAGATTGCGAGGGCGCGCGAGCACGCGATGCCGCCGTTGCTCGCGTCAGGCGGGCCGCGCGAGCCGCACTGGCACGACGTCGTGCACGACATCGCCGGCTTGCTCGGCGCGGCCGACGGCATGCCTGCCGCCGTCGGCGATCTTGCGGCGCGACTGCGCAGTGCGCCTGCGGCGTGGCTCGAGCAGCAGGCGGACGCGCTGCTCGCCGCGCGCGCCGGCGCGATCGACGTCGCCGCGGCGCCCATCGTGATGGCTGCGCTGCAGGTGTACTTCGTCGCTTCGACGGCCGCGTTCACCGCCGCCGACGTGCCGCTGCTCGACGTGCGCACGGTCTGCCCGCTGTGCGGCAGCGCGCCGGTCGCGAGCATCGTCGCCGCGCAGGGGCCGCACGCGGGCCAACGCTTCCTGCACTGCGCGCTGTGCGCGACCGAATGGCATCGCGTGCGCGTGCAGTGCACGCATTGCGGCGCCGGCGGCAAGGACATCGCGTATCGGACGCTCGCGCGCCGCGACGCGGTCGACGACATCGCCGTCGCCGACGCGGAGGCCGTGCGCGCGGAAACCTGCGACGCCTGCCACGCCTATCGCAAGATCCTCTACGAGGAGCGCGACACCGCGGTCGAGCCCGTCGCCGACGATCTCGCGAGCCTCGCGCTCGACTTGCTGCTGGCGCAAGACGGTTATCACCGCGCGAGCGGCAATCCGCTGCTCTGGCAAGGGACCGGGGGATGACCGTGGCGCCGGCCGGGGCGCGAACGCTCGCCGTGCCCGGCGACATTCCCGCGCTCGATCGCCTGCTCAACGACGCCGCGTTCGCGGCGCTGCTCGCCGCGTACGGGCGCACCGAAGTGACGGCCGCGCTGCGCGGCGCGCTCGACGCGTTGCGCGCGCGCGTCGTCGACGGTGGGGTGCCGATCGCACAGGCGGGCACTCCGGCAATCGCGGCCGACGTCACCGCGGCCCTCGATGCGCGCCATCGACGCGCGCTGCGTCGCGTGTTCAACCTGTCCGGCACGGTGCTGCACACGAACCTCGGGCGCGCGACGCTGCCGCAGGCCGCGATCGATGCGCTGGTCGATGCAGCGGCCGCTCCGGTCAACCTCGAGTTCGACCTCGGCTCGGGAGCGCGCGGCGATCGCGACCGCGTCGTCGAAGCGCTGCTGTGCGAACTCACCGGCGCCGAGGCCGCGACGGTCGTCAACAACAACGCGGCTGCGGTCCTGCTCGTACTCGCGGCGCTGGCGAACCGGCGCGACGTGATCGTCTCGCGCGGCGAACTCGTCGAGATCGGGGGCTCGTTCCGCATTCCCGACGTGATGCGCACCGCCGGCGCGCGCCTGCGTGAAGTCGGCACGACCAACCGCACGCACGCGGCCGACTACGCCGACGCGATCGGGTCGCGCACGGCCGCGCTCATGAAGGTGCACACGAGCAACTATGTCGTCAGCGGCTTCACCGCGAGCGTCGGCGCCGCCGCGCTCGCGGCGATCGCCCACGCGAGCGGGCTGCCGCTGATCGTCGACCTCGGCAGTGGCAGCCTCGTCGATCTCGGCGATTTCGGCTTGCCGCGCGAGCCGGTCGTGCGCGACGTGCTGGCGGAGGGCGCCGACCTCGTCACGTTCAGCGGCGACAAGCTGCTCGGTGGACCGCAGGCCGGGCTCGTCGTCGGTCGCGCTGCGCTCGTGCAGCGCATCAAGCGCCATCCGCTCAAGCGTGCGTTGCGCGTCGGCAAGCTCACGCTCGCCGCGCTCGAACCGGTGCTCGCGCTGTATCGGGCTCCCGAACGGCTCGCCGCCCGACTGCCGACGCTGCGTGCGCTCACGCGCGCAGCGGCCGCGATCGAGGCGCAGGCGCTGCGCCTCGCACCCGCGTTGCGCGATGTGCTCGGCGAGCGCTGCGAGGTCGCGGTCGTCGCGATGGAGAGCCAGATCGGCAGCGGCGCGCTGCCGACGGCCACGCTCGCGAGCCACGGCTTCGCGATCCGCATGCAGCGTCGCGGCGGTGGCCTCGATCGCCTCGACGCGGCGCTCCGCGCACTGCCGCGTGCCGTCGTCGGGCGCATCGCCGACCGCACGCTGTGGCTCGACCTGCGCTGCCTCGACGAATCCGACGAGGCGGCGTTCGTCGCGCAACTCGCGCGGCTGTCGCCATGATCGTCGGCACCGCGGGACACATCGACCACGGCAAGTCGACTCTCGTGCGGACGCTCACCGGCGTCGACACCGACCGCCTCCGGGAAGAGAAGGAGCGCGGCATCTCGATCGAACTCGGCTACGCCTACCTGCCGCTCGACGCCGACGGCGGCGACGCCGATCCCGTGCTCGGGTTCGTCGACGTCCCCGGCCACGAGCGGCTCGTGCACACGATGGTGGCGGGGGCGAGCGGCATCGAGTTCGCGCTGCTCGTGGTCGCGGCCGACGACGGCGTGATGCCGCAGACACGCGAGCACGTCGCGATCCTCGACCTGCTCGGTATCGCCGACGGCGTCGTCGCGATCGCCAAGGCCGATCGCGTCGATCCGCTGCGCGTCGAGCGGGTGCGCGCCGATGTCGCCGCACTGCTCGCGCCGACCGGCCTGCACGGCGCGGCGATGTTCCCGCTGGATGCACGCAGCGCGGATGATGCGGGCGTACGCGCGCTGCACGAGCACCTCGCATGCGCCGCTCGCGGCCGACCCACGCGCCGCAGCGACGCGTTCTTCCGGCTCGCGATCGATCGCGTGTTCAGCCTCGCCGGCCACGGCACGATCGTCACGGGTACGGTGCACGCGGGCGAGGTGCACGTTTCCGATGGCCTGGTCGCGATGCCCGCGCGCGCGCCCGTGCGCGTGCGCGGCCTGCATGCGCAGAACCGCGAGGCGAGGACGGGCCGGCTCGGCCAGCGCTGCGCGCTGAACCTCAGCGGCATCGAGAAGAGTGCGCTCGCGCGTGGCGACTGGGTTGCCGACGCGCGTGCGTTCGCGCCGTCGCCGCGCATCGACGTGCGTCTGCGTTCTCTCGCCGGCGTGCGTGCCTCGTGGGCCGACTGGACGCCCGTGCACGTGCACCTCGGTACCGCGCATCGCCCCGCGCACGTCGTGCGACTGGACGAAGCGGTCGATGGCGCGCAGCGCGTGCAGCTCGTGTTCGACGCGCCGGTCTGCGCGTGTGCGGGCGACCGCTTCATCCTCCGCGACGCGCAAGCCCGCACGACGATCGGCGGCGGCGTCGTGCTCGATGCACAAGCGCCCGCTCGGCGGCGCCGCAGCGAGGCGCGCCGCGCCCAGCTCGACGCGATCGAGCGCATGCTCGCGGGCGAGGGCGTCGCGCCGCTCGTGCGCGCGGCACCGTGCGGACTGCGCGTCGACGAGCTCGAGCGGCGTACGGGGCGATCCCTCGACGTCGATGCGCTGCCGGGCGACGTGCGCGTGTTCGGCAGCGGCTCGCACCGCTACGTGATCGACGATGCGCACTGGCAGGCGCTGCGCGCCGCGGTCGTGGGCGTGCTCGATGCCCATCACGCCGTCGCGCCGGACGATCCCGGTCTCGACCGTGGGCGGTTGCGGCGCATGGCCGTCCCGGCGCTGGCCGACGAGGCATGGCGCACGATCGCCGACGAACTCCTGCGCGACGGCAGCGTCGCACGTAGCGGCCCGTGGCTGCATCGGCCCGGTCATCGCGTCGAACCGAGCGAAGCGGAACTCGCGCTGGTAGCCCGGATCGAGCCCGCGCTCGTCACCGGGCGCTTCGAGCCGCCGTGGGTGCGTGACCTCGCCGTGCAGTTCGGTTTTCGCGAGGACCACGTGCGACGCGCCTTGCGCAAGGTCGCCGCTCGGGGCGATTGCCACCAGGTCGTGCACGACCTGTTCTACGCGGACGCGTGCGTACGCGAGCTCGCCGACGTGCTGCGCACGCTCGCCGAACGCGACGGATCCGTCGGCGCCGCCGCGTTCCGCGACGCGATCGGCACCGGTCGCAAGCGCGCGATCCAGATCTTGGAGTTCTTCGATCGCGTTGGCTACACTCGACGCGTCCACGATGCACACGTGCTGCGTGCCGACAGCGGGTGGAACGGCAGCCGCGGCGTCGAAGCAGGGAAGGCATGCGCATCCGGTGATGCGGCTGGGCTTCAAACCCAGTGGGGGGCGTCAGCCGCTTCCCGGTAGGTTCGACTCCTGCTGCCTTCCGCCATGGCTTTTGCGATCGTCCATGATCGCGGCTTGGTGATACGTCGCAAGCATGGTGTGGGCCGATGGATTGCGGAATCCAATAGCGGCCATCCATCGCCGCACTTTTCTAATACAGCACGCTCCGATTGTCCCGTTCGTGGGACTCGCGGTGATGTCGCCTCGTATCCATGCACGTGCTCGCGCCGCTGTGTCCCGCCTACCGCGAGCCGCCCGTGGGTCCTCAGGCGATCTCGGTCGAGGTGATTTGGTACTTGAAGGACGCCGGGTCGAGGCTGTCGAGGCGGCGCTGGCCCGTCCGGCCCTGCGGGTACATGAGGAACGGGAGCGGGCGTTCCTCGCCGGGCAGCATCACGTCGTGGCCGTGGTTGTAGACGATCCAGGTCATTTCCCACGTTCCGAACATCGATGCGCGTGCCGCCCGTACTTTCGGGCTGTCCATTGCACTGCCGCCATCCTCCTCCAGGACCACCTTGCGCACGTCGGCGGGATCGACGGGGATCCAGCCGCGATCTTCGACGTGGAACTCAGCCCGGCAATGCTGGGACTTGCTGACGTCGCCGGCCCGGCCGAGGCAGTGGTAGCCGAGGCGCGAGGCCGCGATGCGCACGCCGTAGGCGTCGCGCGCGGGGATCCCGGAAGCGCGCGCGAGCGCGACGAACAGCGCATTGATGTCGGCGCACTTTCCGCCGAGGTGGCCGCTTTCCAGCATGCTGGCGACGTCGCCGACACCGCAGCCGGCGACGCTCGCGTCGCGATTGGTGTTCTCGACGACCCATTCGTAGATCGCGCGCGCCTTGTCCACGTCGCCGTCATGGCCGGTCGTGATGCGACGTGCCGTGTCGGCGACGATGCCGCCCGTCGGCAGCAGGCGAGTCGGACGAAGGTAGTGCTGCAAGGCCTGATGCGATTCGATGCGACGGTGTGCCGCCGGCCGGGCCGTGCGCGCGATGCCGCGGTCGCGCGTCTGCACGCGGGTCGTCAACGTGACGGGACCGACGTTGCCGCGCGGCCACTCGACGGCGAGCAGGCGCACGTCGTCGCCCGGGACATCGATGAGCCGCGCCTGCGCGCCAGGCGCATCCCAATGCGTCGCGAGGACGCGCTGATAGTCGCCCGCTTCACGCAGCGGCACTGGCAGCCACAGGCGGGTCGGTCCCGCGGGGTCGGCGACGTCGACGCGCGTGACGACGTCGAAGTTGCGCCAGCCTTCGGCGGCGAAGGCCGGGCGGATCGTCAGCGCGGTCGGAGCGAGTGCGGCACAGGCCAGGAAATCGCGGCGTTTCATCGGCGGCTCCTCTTACGGGGCGCGGAAAGCGGCAATCTGTTGCACTATACGACCGCCTCGAAGGCGGCGACAGGAGCAGCACCGTGACATCGACCAAAGTAGGGGCCGAACCGCGCCTGACGTCGCTGTCGCACGGCGGCGGCTGCGGCTGCAAGATCGCGCCGGGTGTGCTCGCCGACCTGTTGCGCGAATCGGTGCCGCCGGTGCACGCGGCGCTGCTGGTCGGGCGGGAGACGTCGGACGACGCCGCGGTCTACCGCCTCGACGATGCGCGCGCGATCGTCGCGACGACCGACTTCTTCATGCCGATCGTCGATGATCCGTACGATTTCGGCCGCATCGCGGCGACCAACGCGTTGTCCGACGTCTACGCAATGGGCGGCTCGCCGCTGTTCGCGCTCGCGATCGTCGGCATGCCGATCACGGTGCTGCCGCCGGAGACGATCCGCGAGATCCTGCGCGGCGGCGAGGCGGTCTGCGCGAGTGCGGGCATCCCCGTCGCGGGCGGTCACAGCATCGATTCGGTCGAGCCGATCTACGGGCTCGCCGCGATCGGGCTCGTCGATCCGCGCCGCATGAAGCGCAACAGCGGCGCACGCGCCGGCGACGTGCTCGTGCTCGGCAAGCCGCTCGGCGTCGGCATCCATTCCGCCGCGTTCAAGAAGGACGCGCTCGACGCGCCGGCGTATCGCGAGATGATCGAGGTGACGACGCGGCTCAACGACGTCGGCCCCGCGCTCGCCGCGCTCGACGGCGTGCACGCGCTCACCGACGTGACCGGCTTCGGGCTGCTCGGGCACCTGATCGAGGTCTGCCGCGGCAGCGGCGTGCGCGCGTCGGTGCGTTTGCGCGACGTACCGTTGATGGCCGCGACCGCTGCGCTCGCGCGGGGGGGCTACGTCACGGGCGCGTCGCAGCGCAACGCGCGCTCATTCGACGGCGAGATCGCGTTCGATGCAGGTGTCGACGCGATCGCGCAGGCGATCCTGTTCGATCCGCAGACGTCGGGCGGCCTGCTCGTCGCGTGCGCGCCGGTCGCGGCGGACGACGTGCTGCGCACGTTCCACGCGGCCGGCTTCGCGGCGGCCGCCGTGATCGGCGAAGTGGCGGAAGGCGCCGGGGTGACCGTCGCCTGATCGTCAGCGCGGATCGTCGAGGGGCAGCACCGAGGTCGTGTCGCCCTTGCGCCGCGCCTGTGCGATCTGCGTGCCGTGCACGAGGAAGTAGACGTTCTCGGCGATGTTGGTCGCGTGGTCGCCGATGCGCTCGAGGTTCTTCGCCATGAACAGCAGGTGCGTGCACGGCGTGATGTTGCGCGGGTCTTCCATCATGTAGGTGAGCAGCTCGCGGAACAGGCCGGTGTATTGCTCGTCGAGCTCCTCGTCGCGCGCCCAGGCGTCCAGGGCCTGGTTCGCGTCGTAGGTGCGGTAGGCGTCGAGCACGTCCTCGACCAGCGACTGGGCGAGGCGCGCGAGGCGCGGCAGCGCGGTCACCAGTTGCACCGGCGCCGACTGGTTCAGCACGATCGAGCGCTTGGCGACGTTGGCGGCGTAGTCGCCGATGCGCTCGATGTCCGTGGCGATGCGCAACGCGGCGAGGATTTCGCGCAGGTCGCGCGCCATCGGCTGGCGCAGCGCGAGCAGGCGCACGACGTCGTGGCTGACTTCGTGCTCGAGCGCGTCGATCGTCGCATCGTTGTGCACGATCTTCGACGCCGCATGGCTGTCGCGCGCGATCACCGCGTCGACGGCGGCCTCGAGCTGGGCGAGGGCGAGCTGGCCCATGCGCTGCAGCTCGCCGGTCAAGCGCTTGAGCTCGTCGTCGTAGCTCTTGACGATGTGGTCGTGGGTCTGCGGCGTCACGTTCATGCGGTTGCCTTGTCGATCGTTGTGCGGGCGTCGTCGAACGCGCCGGTCAGCCGAAACGGCCGGTAATGTAGTCCTCGGTCTGCGTCTTGGTCGGCTTGGTGAACAGGGTCTCCGTTTCGCCGAACTCGACCAGCTCGCCGAGATACATGAACGCGGTGTAGTCGGAGCAGCGCGCGGCCTGCTGCATGTTGTGCGTGACGATCGCGATCGTGAAGTCGTTCTTCAGTTCCGAGATCAGCTGCTCGATCTTGCCGGTCGCGATCGGATCGAGCGCCGAGGTCGGCTCGTCGAGCAGGATCACTTCCGGCCGCAGCGCGATCGCGCGCGCGATGCACAGGCGCTGCTGCTGGCCGCCGGAGAGGCCGAGCGCGCTCTGCTTGAGCTTGTCCTTGACTTCGCCCCACAGCGCACCCTGCGTGAGCGCCTGCTCGACGCGCACATCCATCGCGCTCTTCGGCAGCTTCTCGTAGTGGCGGATGCCGTAGGCGATGTTGTCGTAGATCGACATCGGGAACGGCACCGGCTTCTGGAACACCATGCCGACCTTCGAGCGCAGGCGGTTGAGCGGGAAGCGCGGGTCGAGGATGTTGTCGCCGTCGAGCAGCACTTCGCCCTTCGCCTCGAGCTTCGGATAAATCGAGTAGATGCGGTTGAACACGCGCAGCAGGGTCGACTTGCCGCAACCGGACGGGCCGATCAGCGCGGTCACGCGCTTCTCGGCGATCTCGAAGTTCACGCTCTTCAACGCGTGAAAGCCGTTGTAGTAGAAGTCGAGGTTGCGCGCGGCCATCTTCGGGCGCGCACCGGTGGCGGAAGCGGCCGCGGCAGCGGGAGCCGCGGAGGCGGCGACGGCGAAATGGGCGTCAGTCATGGCTGGCCTTGTTGCGGAGCAGGATCGCGCGGGAGAGGAGACTGAGCAGCAGCACGAACAGGGTGACGACGAACGCGCCGGCCCAGGCGAGCGCGTGCCACGAATCGTAGGGGCTCATCGCGTACTGGAAGATGACGACCGGCACGCTCGCCATCGGCTGCGACAGGTCGTGCGTCCAGTACTGGTTGTTGAGCGCGGTGAACAGCAGCGGCGCGGTCTCGCCGCTGATCCGCGCGAGCGCGAGCAGCACGCCGGTGACGATGCCGGGCAGGGCGGAACGGTACAGCACCTGCATCGTCACCTTCCACTGCGGCACGCCCAGCGAGAGGGCGGCTTCGCGCATCGTGCTCGGCACGAGCTGGAGCATCTCGTCGGTCGTGCGCACGACCACCGGCAGCACGATCAGCGCGAGCGAGAGCGCGCCGGCGTAGCCCGAGAAATGCCCGCTCGTGCGCACGACGAGCGTGTAGACGAACAGGCCGAGCACGATCGACGGCGCCGACAGCAGGATGTCGTTGACGAAGCGGATCACCTCGCCGATCGGGTGTTTGCGCGCGTACTCGGCGAGGTAAGTGCCCGCGGCGACGCCGATCGGCGTGCCGATCAGGATCGCGCCGACGCTCATGATCGCGCTGCCGAACAGCGCATTGGCGAGGCCGCCGTCGGAACCCGGCGGCGGCGTCATCTGGGTGAACAGGCTGGGCTTCATCGCCGCGAGGCCGGTGCGCAGCGTGGTCCAGAGGATCCACACGAGCCAGAACAGGCCGAACAGCGTCGCGAGGCCGGACAGGCCGAGCGCGATCGCGTTCTTGATGCGTCGGTTGCGGTAGAGGCGGTCGGACACCGCGTGCGTCGAGGCGTTCACTTCGCGCCCTCCTGGCGGGACAGGCGGCGCAGCATGAGTTTCGCCGCCGCGAGGACGAAGAAGGTCACGATGAACAGCAGGAAGCCGAGGGCGATCAGCGACGAGCGGTAGATGTCCGAATCGGCTTCGGTGAATTCGTTGGCGATCGTCGCGGCGATCGAGTTGCCGGGCATCAGCAGCGACGCGGTGAGCTGGTGCGCGTTGCCGAGCACGAAGGTGACCGCCATCGTCTCGCCGAGTGCGCGGCCGAGGCCGAGGAAGATGCCGCCGATGACCGCCGAGCGCGTGTACGGCAGCACGATGTCCCAGACGACTTCGGTGGTGGTCGAGCCGAGCGCGTAGGCCGACTCCTTGAGGCGCGTCGGCACGGTGAGGAACACCTCGCGCATGACAGACGAGATGAACGGGATCACCATGATCGCGAGCACGATGCCCGCGGTGAGCATGCCTATGCCGAGCGGCGGGCCGGTGAACAGCGGGCCGATCAGCGGCAGCGCGCCGATGTGGTCGTTGAGCCACGGGCTCACGTACTCGCCCATCAGCGGCACGAACACGAACAGGCCCCACATGCCGTAGATGATCGACGGGATGCCGGCGAGCAGTTCGATCGCGGCGCCGACCGGGCCGCGCATCCAGTTCGGCGCGACTTCGGTGAGGAACAGCGCGATGCCGAAGCTCACCGGCACGGCGATGATCATCGCGATGAGCGCGGTGACGAGCGTGCCGTAGATCGGCACGAGCGCGCCGAAGTGGTGGTTGACCGCGTCCCACTCGGTCGAGAAGAGGAAGCCGAGGCCGAACGTCGAGAACGCTTCGCGCCCGCCCCAGAGCATCGACAGCGCCGCGCCGGCGAGCGCGAGCAGCACGAAGATGCCGGCCGCGGTGACGATCCAGCGGAACGCACCGTCGGCGCGCGCATCGCGTGCGTTGCGGCGGTCCGCATCGACGATCGCGGCGGTGATCGTCGGGGTGATAGCGCTGCTGTTGGCGGCCATGATGTGTGGTCGTTCGCGTGTCGAGGTTTGCCCGCGGTGGGGACGGGAAAGGGGATGGCGTCGGCGGTGACGTGGACCGCAACGCCATCCCCATCCGCACCTTCCTCGCGGAAGGATCAGCGCGAAAGGATCAGAGCTTGACCTGCGCCTGCCAGTAGGCCTCGATCTGCTCGGTCAGGCCCTTCGGCAGCGGCACGTAGTCCAGTTCCTCGGCCTGCTTGCCGCCGTTCTCGTAAGCCCACTTGAAGAAGTCGAGCGCGGCCTTGGTGCCGGCGCTGTTCTTCGGCTGCTTGTAGACGAGGATGAAGTTGGTCGCGGTGATCGGCCAGGAGTTCTCGCCCGGCGCGTTCGTGATGACGAGGAAGAAGTCCTTCGCGCTCTTCCAGTCGGCGCTCGCCGCAGCGGCCTGGAAGCTGGTCAGGCTCGGCTGCACGAACTGGCCCGCGGCGTTCTGCACCGAGGCGTAGGTCATCTTGTTCTGCAGCGCGTAGGCGAGCTCGACATAGCCGATCGAACCCTTGATCTGCTTCACGTACGCGGCGACGCCTTCGTTGCCCTTGCCGCCGACGCCGATCGGCCACGACACGGCCGTGCCTTCACCGACCTTCGACTTCCATTCCGGCGACACCTTCGACAGGTAGTTGACGAAGTTGAACGTCGTGCCCGAACCGTCCGAACGATGCACGACCGTGATCGCGCCGTCCGCCAGCTTGACGTCCGGGTTGATCTGGGCGATCGCCGGATCGTTCCACTTGGTGACCTTGCCCTGGAAGATGTCGGCGAGCAGCGGACCGGTGAAGCGGATCTTGCCCGCATCGACGCCTTCGATGTTGACGACCGGCACGACGCCGCCGATCACCGACGGGAACTGCGCGAGGCCCGCGTCGTCGAGTTCCTTCGGGTCGAGCGGCTTGTCCGACGAACCGAAGATGACCGTGCCGGCCTTGATCTGCGCGATGCCACCGCCGGAGCCGATCGACTGGTAGTTGATCTTGTTACCGGTGGCGTTGTTGTAGCTGTCCGACCACTTCGACAGGATCGGATAGATGAACGTGGCGCCGGCGCCGGTGATGTCGGCGGCCTGCGCGGATGCGGCGCCGATCACGCTGGCGAGACCGGCGACGACGAAGCGGGACTTGATCGAGTTGAACACGCGGGACTCCTCACATGAAAAGGCGGACCGGCTTTGTGCCGACGCCGCGCTTTTTAGGCCCGCGCAATTGCAGAACGATGAGAGATTTGTGACAGAAAGGTTTCGCAGACAGTTCGACGACAGGCTGTCCGGGACGAATATCCTGATGATTCAGCAATTTGCGTCACAAACTTCGATGGCTCGAATATGACGGATTCTTGCAATCAGTCGCCGCCGATCGTGTCCGGGCCATCGCCGGTGGTCTTTTCGTAATGGCCCTTGCCGACCTTGCGGTACTGCGTGAAACCGTTCTTCGCGAGATGGCCTTCACGCAGCAGGTGTGCCCCGCCCGTGGTGATCGCGGGTGCGCCGAGCACACGCCGGACCGGCGCGCCGCAGGCCGTGCAGTGCGTGAGGGCGGCGTCGGACAGGCGCTCGAGGCGCTCGAAGCCGTAGCAGCAGAGCGCGCAGCCGGGTGGTTCGAGCGGGACGTATTCGTGGATCGGCATGGCAGGATCGAAGATGCGCCCTCGGTGCTGCGGTATCAAGCGAGCCGGCTTGGGCCTGCCGTGTCGGCCGGATCTTCTCCGGCCGATGCGCGCGATCGATTCTTTCAGGACTTCGTGACGGTCAGTTCATACGAAGCCGCCGCGCCCTTGACCGCCGCGCCCTGGGTCATGAACACGCGGATCGTATAGGTGCCGTCGGCATTCGCCTTGACGTCCGTGCGCGTACGACCCTCCGTCTCCTTCTGCTGGGCGCCCGGCGGGAAGACGTTGAAATAGGTCACGCGGCTCTTGCCGTCGTCGATCGCGACGGTGCAGCTCTCGCCGCTCTTGAGGTCGATCGTGTAGTTGCGCACGACGTCGTCCGGTCCCTTGAGCTTGCCCTTGGCCGTCGCGTGCCCGTTCTTGGCGAACGCGAGCGCCTGCGGCGCATCCTTCGCCTTGGCCGCGTCCTTCGCCGCATCCTTGGCGACGGCGACGAGCGGCAGGGCGAGCGCCGCGGCGGCGGCGAAGGCGACGAAACGGCGACGGCTGGACGAAGCGATGGGCATGGATGATTCTCCGATGACGGAAACGGAAACGGGTGCTCAGGCGAAGGCGGGCATCGCGCGGGCGGATTCTTCGAACTGTCTCCAGCGATTGACGATGTCGCAGAACAGCTGCGCGGTGCGCTCGGTGTCGTACACCGCCGAATGCGCCTCGCGCGGATCCCAGCTGCGACCGGATGCCTCGACCGCGCGACTCAGCACGGTCTGGCCGTAGGCGAGACCGGCGAGCGACACGGTGTCGAAACAGCTGAAGGGATGGAATGGGCTGCGCTTGTGGTCGGTTCGCCGGATCGCCGCGTTGAGGAAGGCGAGGTCGAACGCGGCATTGTGGCCGACGAGGATCGCGCGCTGGCAGTCGCTCTCGCGCATCGCGACGCGGATCGGCCGGAATACGAGATCGAGCGCTTCCTTCTCGGGCAGCGCGCCGCGCAGCGGATGGGTCGGGTCGATGCCGGTGATTTCGAGCGAGCGCGGATCGAGCAGCGAGCCGGCGAACGGCTCGACGTGCGTCGACACCACCGGATCGGCGCGCACGACACCGTCCGCGTCCATGCGGATCGTCGATACCGCGATCTCGAGCAGGGCATGGCGCTCGCTGTCGAAGCCGCCGGTCTCGACATCGACGATCACCGGGAGAAAGCCACGGAAGCGTTGCGCCATGCGGGTGGCGGACGGGGAACTGCTGGTCATCGCCGCAGCATAGCAAGGCGCGGCGGCGCCTGCCGCCGCGGCCACGCCCGCGGTGCGTTCAGGACGTGCGCAGCGCACCCTCCGGCGCGACCGCTCGGCGGCGGCCGGCGATCGCGAGCAGCAGCGCGAGCACGAGCAGGGCGATGCCGAACGTCGGCAGCAGCATGAGGAACGGCACGCCGAGCACGGCCGCAGCGAGCGACCAGGCGAGCGGATCATCGATCGCCGCGCGCGGCCCGTTCGCGCCGACCAGCCGCGAGAGCCAATGGTCGAGGCTGAACTTGCCGGCGCCGCCGAAGATGAGCGGCAGCAGCATCACGGCGAACAGCAGCGGCAGCTTGAAGTTGCCGTGGCCCATGTCCTTGATCGCGTAGCCCTTGGCGAGATCGCTCCACATCGACCACATGTCGGGCCAGTGCACGGCGGCGGTCGCGACGAAGGTGACGAACAGCAGCGCGAACGCGGCGACGCGCGTGCCGAGGCCGAGCCAGAGCAGCAGCGCGCCGAGGATCTCGGTCCAGGTCGACAGCGTCCAGCTGAAACCGGCCGGCAACTGGTCGAACGGGAACGGGAAGCGCTGCTGGATGTCGGCGAACCAGTTTTCGCCATGCAGTTTCTCGAGGCCCGATTCCCAGAACTCCCAACCCATGATCAGGCGCAGCACGAACGGCGGCAGCGTTTTGCCGGCGCCGTCAAGGCGTGCGACCAGCCGGCTCCAGGTGTTCGCGCAGCGCGCAAGGATAGGGTTCATCGGTGCCTCCAGTGGCAGGAATGAGGATCGGCTTGCGTGGACGACGCGCGAATGACCGGCCACCGGCGCATTCGCTTTCAGCCATGGCATGCTCGAACGCGGCCCGGGCTTGACCCTCACGCAGCGTGAGGCCGCACGATCGCCCCGCCGCAACCGGAACGAACGATGTCCACACGCTACACCGTCAGCCAGATCGCCCGCCGCACCGGCCTCACCGTGCGTGCGCTGCACCACTACGAAGCCGCCGGCCTGTTGCGGCCGGCCTCGCGCAGCGACGCCGGTTACCGCCTGTACGGCGAAGCGGAACTGCTGCGCCTGCAGCACATCGTCTCGCTGAAGGCGCTCGGATTCTCGCTGGCGGACATCCGCGCATGCATCGACGCCGACGCACCGTCGCTCGGCGGCGCGCTCGCGCGGCAGATCGAACGGTTGCGGGAAGCGGTCGTGCGCCAGCAGGAACTGCTCGGCCGGCTGGAGCGCATCGCTCACCAGCTTGCCGCCGGCGCGACGATCGATGCGGAAACCCTGCTCAACGGCATCGAGGCCACGACGATCATGCAAAACCATTTCAGCAACGAACAGCTGCAGGCGATCAAGGCGCGCGGCGACGCGCTCGGCGCGGAACGCATCCGCGAGGTCGAGCGCGCCTGGCCCGAGGTCATCGCGGGCATGCAGGCCGCGCTCGCGCTCGACAAGGATCCGGCGAGTGCGGAAGTGCGCGCGCTCGCGCGACGCTGGCGCGGGCTGCTGCGCGAGTTCACCGGCGGCGACGCCGGCATCCTGCAATCGATGAACGCGATGTTCCGCGCCGAGCCCGCGGTGATGCAGGCACGCACCGGCATCGATCCGGTATTGCTTGCATATGCGAGCAAGGCCGTCGGCCTGCTCGGCGAGGACTGAGCGCGGCACGCGGGCGGCCGTCGCGCGGTGGCCGCGGCGACGATCGTGAACATCGCTCAACACGGCGCGGCAGGGATGCCTGCGCCGCTTGCGGCGTTCGCGGGCGGCAGAGTAGTGTCGGCGCCGGTCGCCGTTCCGGCGCGAGGAGGGAGACGCTCATGCTCTGGCAGAAGTCGCGGCGCAGCGACAACGTGGTCGAGGACGAAGGCGGCGGCGGTGGCGGCGGCGGGTTCGGCGGCGGGCGCGGGCTCGGCCTCGGCGGCATCATCCTCGTCGTGATCGTGAGCCTGATCTTCCACAAGAATCCGCTGGAGATCCTGCAGCTGATCGGTGGCGGCGTCGGCGACGACGGCGGTACCGCGCAGCAGCAGGTCGCCCCGGCCGGCAACGACGCGCAGACGGACTTCGTGCGGGCCGTGCTCGGCAGCACCGAGGACGTCTGGGGCGACATGTTCCGCGCGAGCGGCAAGCAATATCCGGCGCCGCGCCTCGTGCTGTTCCACGGTGCGGTGCAGTCCGCCTGCGGTGCGGCGTCCGCGGCGATGGGTCCGTTCTATTGCCCCGGCGATCGCCAGGTCTACCTCGACCTCGACTTCTTCCAGGAGATGCAGCAGCGCTTCCACGCGGCCGGAGATTTCGCGCGCGCGTACGTGATCGCGCACGAGGTCGGGCACCACATCCAGAACCTCGTCGGCGTGATGGACCAGGTCGAGCGCGCGGCGCAGGGCGGCCAGCCGATGCAGGGCGCGGACGGCCTGTCGGTGCGCCAGGAACTGCAGGCCGACTGCTTCGCCGGCGTGTGGGCGAACCACGCGCAGCAGAAGCTCAACTGGCTCGAGCAGGGCGACGTCGAGGCTGCGCTCAATGCGGCGAACCAGATCGGAGACGACACCTTGCAACGTCAGGCGCGCGGCTATGTCGTGCCGGACTCGTTCACGCACGGCAGTTCCGCCGAGCGCGTGCGCTGGTTCCGCACTGGCTTCTCGTCGGGCGAGCTCAAGAGCTGCGACACGTTCGCCGCCACGCAGCTCTGACCGCGGGCGAGCTGCTTTTCCGTGTGGGGGCGGCGGAAGCTGCGAGGCGCTCCTTGCCGGAAGGCCGGGAGCATCGCGGCTTCCGCCGCTCCCACAGGAGCAGACGCATCAATGCGCGGGCGTCGCCGGCTTGCGCACCGGCAGCGGTACATTGCAGAGCCCGATCTTCCCCGCGGGCACCTTGTACCAGTCGTCGCGGCGGTTGCGTCGCGACTCGACGAGCGCGCTGAACGTCGGCGTGTCGGTGCGCAGCAATTCGAGCGGCGTGCGTTCGGCCTCGGGCACGTCGGCGGCGAGGCGCACCGACCTGATCGACATGCGTTGCTCGGGCTTCTCGTAGAAGCCGAGCGCGCCGGTGCCGCGCGGCAGGCTCGCGAGCAGCTCCATGCCTTGCACGACGCGGCCGACGAGCGCGATGTTGCGGTCGAGCTGGCGCGGCTCCTGGCCGATCACGACGTAGAGTTCGGCGCCGCTGCCGGTGTCGACGCCGTTGTCGCGGCCCGCGCCGACCATGCCGTAGCAGTGCGCGAGCCAGGTCTTGCCCGCCCTCGGGTCGCGCGCGACCGGCATGCCGTCGCTGAAGCCGACTTCGGACGCGTAGACGTCCCCGTCCGGCAGGCGGGTGAACGGCAGGTCCTTCGCGATGGCGCGCTCGAACTCCGGCGCGAGCGTGCGCGAGGCCTTGCCGAACGCGCGTGCCTTGTCCTTGTCTTCCGCGTCCGGATCGCCCCATTGCGTCACGAAGTTGTCCTGCACGCGCAGGATCGCGAGCCCGTCGAAATAGTGCTCGTGCGCCATCGTGCGCAGGTTCGCCGCGTGCAGCGGCGCGTAGCCCGGCGCGAGCTCGATCACCACGCGTCCGCCGGCGAGGTCGAGGTAGAGCGTGTCCTGCGGATCGAGCGCGCGCCAGTCGGCGGGCGTCGACGCCTCGATCACCTGCTGCATCGTCCGCCCCTTCGCGGGTGCCTGCGCGAGTGCGAGCGCGGGTGTGCAGGCGAGTGCGACGGCGACGGCAAGGCGACGGATCGTGGCGGGCATGGGCGGCTCCTCGAGGAACGCTTCAGTCTACGCGAACGCGCCCAGCGATTCCGGAACACCCGCAGCACCTGCCGGCGGACGGCTGCCGTATGATGGTGTCGCCACGGTTCCATGCGGGGAGGGGTGTCATGATCGACCGTTTAATCGAACGATACCGCGATGCGCTGATTCTGGTCGCGCGCATCCTGTTGATGGCGCTTTTCATCATTTCCGGCTTCGGCAAGCTGATCGACTTCGACGGTACCGTGCACTACATGGAGTACGTGCACGCGCCGATGCCGGCGGTGTCGGCGACGATCGCGACGATCATGGAATTCGCGGTCGGCGTCGCCGTGCTGTTCGGCTTCCAGGTGCGGTTGCTGGCGCTCGTGCTGATGGTGTTCGTCGCGGGAACGGCGATCATCGGCCATCCGTTCTGGACGATGGAGGCGGCCGAGCGCTCGCTCAACCAGGTCCATTTCCTCAAGAACATGTCGATCATGGGCGGCCTGCTGCTGCTCGCGATTACCGGAGCCGGGCGCTACTCGCTCACGAGGCGCTAGTCGGCGATCGACCGTGGCGGCATGGGCTTGTAGGGGCCCATGCCGGGTGGTGCGCGTCACCCGCCCACGATGTCACGCGCGGTGGAAGCGGCGGATGAAGTCGCGCACGTCCGGGTAGACCACGTCGCGCCAGCGGCGTCCGCTGAAGATGCCGTAGTGGCCGGCGCCCTTCACTTCGAGATGGGCGTGGTTCTTCGCCGGGATTCCGGTGCAGAGGTCGTGCGCTGCGCGCGTCTGGCCGAGGCCGGAGATGTCGTCGAGTTCGCCTTCGATCGTGAGCAGCGCGGAACGGCGGATCGCCTCGGGTGCGACGCGCTCTCCGTCGACGTGCCACGTGCCGAGCGGCAGGCAGTGTTCCTGGAACACGATGCGGATCGTGTCGAGGTAGAACTCGGCCGGCAGGTCGAGCACGGCGTTGTACTCGTCGTAGAAGCGGCGATGCGCCGCGGCATCCTCGAGGTCGCCGCGCAGCAGGTCCCGGTAGAAGTCCCAATGTGCATTGAAGTGGCGGCTCGGGTTCATCGCGACGAAGCCGGCGTGCTGCAGGAAACCCGGATAGACGCGGCGGCCCTTGCCCGGATAGTTCGGCGGCACGTCGAACACGACGTTGGTCTCGAACCACGCGTACGGCTTGTGCGTCGCGAGATCGTTGACTTGGGTCGGGCAGCGGCGCGGGTCGATCGGTCCGCCCATCATCGTCAGCGTGAGCGGGGTGGTTTCTCCCGCGGACGCCATCAGCGACACCGCGGCGAGCACCGGCACGGTCGGCTGGCACACCGACATCACGTGCAGGCGCTCGGCGCCGAGGTGGCCGATGAAGCGGCGCACGTAGGCGATGTAGTCGTCGAGGCCGAACGGCCCCTTGTCGAGCGGCACCATGCGCGCGTCGACCCAATCGGTGACGTACACGTCGTGGTCGCGCAGCAGCGTGCGCACGGTGTCGCGCAACAGCGTCGCGTGGTGTCCCGACAGCGGTGCGACGACCAGCACGACCGGATCCTCGCGCAGCTGTTCCAGCGCGCGCGGATCGTCGCTGCAGCGCTTGAAGTGCAGCAGGTTGCAGAACGGCAGCTCGAGCGCGCGTTCCTCGATCACGGCCGCATCGCGCCCGTGCGCGTGCACGCCGGTGATGCCGAACGCGGGCTTCTCGTAGTCCTTGCCGAGTCGGTAGAACAGTTCGTAGCCGGCGGCGATGCGGTCCACCCCGGGCATGCGCGAGAGCCAGTTGTCCGGCGCCGACAGCGCGTGCGCGGCCGCGCCCGACCAGGTGACCAGCGGGTTCAGCAGGGTGCGGTTGATTTCGTGCAGGTGATACAGCATCGCGGATCCGGCTCGACAGGACAGCCGATCATAACAGCCCGCTCCGCCGTGACGGCGTGCCGTTCGTCAAGGTCGGTGACGCGTCGCGTTCAGCGGAACGTTCAGGGATTGGCCGACGGTCGCGCGGGCCGCGCGTGCGTGCTGTGGCCGCGTTCGCCGGAAACAGCCGGCGCCTGCGGCAGCGGCCAGACCCAGGCGCCGCGCGAACGCGTGAAGATCGCGAGCGTCGTCGCGCCGCGGTCGATGACGAGGTCCCACACCATCGCCGACGGCAGGCCGGCGTCGAAGCGGACCCAGTCCGGCGTGCTCGCGCGGATGTCGTCGGTGTAGTAGAGGCCCCAGTCGGTCCCCGCGTACGCCTGGCCCGGCACGTTCGGATTGAGCAGGATCGCGTTGACCGGGATGTTCGGCAGATTGCCGCTGCGATCGCTCCAGTGGAACGCGCTGCAGCCGGGATCGCAGTCGACGCGATAGACGTGGCCGGGCGTCGCCGGCGTGTTCTGCTCGAAGCCGGCGAGTGCGGCGTAGCCGATGTCCGGATTGGCCGGATCGTGCGTGACGTCCATGACGGGCCGATTCGGCAGCACCGCGTTGCCGCCGCTGAGGTTGATCCAGTGCGCCGGGTTCGCAGCGCCGCCACCGAGCGAGGAGCCGGCCCAGACGTTGCCGTCGTTGGTGCCGACGAGCGCGCGCGCGGGATCGGAATAGGCGTAGCGCACGCGGTTGATGATCGACAGGTTCGGACTCGAGGTCAGGTGCTTGGTGAGATCGGGGCTGGTCGGATACCACGACGTGTTCGGCAGGCCGCCGCTCAGCGACTCCCACACGCGGAACGTGCCCGCGAGCATGCGCTGGCAACCGGTGGTCGGCGGGCAGGTGTCGTCGCCGCCGAACTTGTACAGGTCGTAGTACATGAGGAAGCCGGTGCGATCGCCACGCCACAGTTCGCCGGTCTGCTCGTCCTCCGGCGCGACGACCTGGTCGGCCTGCGCGTCGGGGCCGTCGACGGACGCCGCCACGAAGCCGAACTGCGCGCTGTAGTACCAGCGCCGGCCGAGGATCGGTTCGATCTTCGCGTACGTGCCGTCGCCGTCGAGGCGCGTACCCCAATGCGCAAGTGCGGGCGTCTCGCCCGCGGACCAGGTCTGCGACGACGACGTGTTGTCCTGCGCTCCGCCGCTGATGCCGCGCAGCGGGCTCGCCGGGTCGTCGAAGCGCGCGGTGATGTCGCCCGAGTAGAACTCGATCGTGTTCGTGCCGCCGTTCATCGCGATGAAGGTCGGGCGCGCCGCGCGCGCGTCGCCGCTGTAGTAGACCCCGCCATCGTTGCCGATCAGCAGGCGGTCGGGATCGTTGCCGACGAACGCGCGCACGTGGTTGTCGACGTGCACGGTGCCGGGATGGTCGGGCGCGGTCTCGTCGTAGCCGCAGGTGAGGTCGACGAAGGTGTCGGCGCCGTCGGTCGAGCGCCAGACGTCGGTCGAACTCAGGAACAGCGTGTCCGCGTCGGTCGGATCGACGAGCAGGCCCGCGTTGTAGTCCTCGAACAGCATGCCGTTGGCGTAGGCGTCGTGGACGCAGCCGCTGGCGAAGTCGGCGGGTGGTACCGCGCTGTTCGTCCACGTCGCGCCGCCGTCGCGGCTGCGGAACACGCCCATGCCCATCGCCTGCACGTAGACGGTGTCGGGATGGCCGGGGGCGACGGCGAGGTCGAGCCTTCCGAGCGGATTGCCGCCATTCGCGTACGACGGCGCGCCGCTGCCGCTGCCGGCCGGCCAGCCGTTGTCCGCGCGCGACAACAACGACCAGCCGCTCGCGCAGCCGCTCGCGGGCATCGGCGCGCGGTACACGCCGTTGGCGCCGTTCTCGCGCAGGTCGGTGCGCACGTCGGACGCGCGGCCGATCGCGCCGATCGCGACGAGCAGGTCGGTGCGGTTGCCGTCGTCGATCGCGACCATGCCCGTCACGTCCTGGCGCTGGCTCGTCCATGCGTTCGTCGTGCATGGGCCGTCGAAATGCGCACCGCCGTCGTGGCTGAACCAGAGCCCCTGGTTCGTGCCGACCACGACGCGCGCGGGATCGTGGCGGTCGACGACGATCGCGCTCATCGCGCGGTATTGCGGGAACGCGCCTACCGGCTGCTCGTAGGCGGGCGTGAAGACGTCGCTCGCGAGCACCTGCCACGTCTCGCCACCGTCCGTGCTCTTGAGCAGGCCACCCGCGCCGAACACGAACGGGCGATTGCGGCGGAAGTCACCGGTGCCCGCGTAGACGACCTTGGGATCGGTCGGATCGAGCGCGAGTGCGCCGATCGCGATGTCGGCGATGCCGACGGCATCCGTCTTCGGTGCCCAGGTCGTGTCGGCGCTGCAGCAGTTGGTCGTCTTCCAGACTCCGCCACCGTCCGAGCCGAACCAGGCGACCGCGGGTTCGGCCGGATGCGTGAGGATCGCGGTGATGCGACCCGCGACGAAGCCGTAGTTGGGATTGGCGAGCGGTGCGGGTCCGAGCGCGGTCGCGCGATCCGCGGGCAGCACGCCGGCCGTCGCCGCGCCGCGCGGCGCGGCCAGTGGCATCGCCTTGCGCATCCGCGCGTGGCTCGATTGCGCGTCGAGGTACCAGCGCGCGCTGAAACGACCGGTCGGATAGGCGAGCCGCCATTCCCAGTACGGCGTCTCGCCCGGAGCGTCGGCCTCGCGTTCGACACGTTCGCGCATCGACGCATGGGCGGAGCGGCGATGCGGCGCGTCGGGACGCAGTGGAAGCTTCCATGCGACGCCGAGCGTCGCGACGAGCGCGATGACGACACCTGCGGCGAGCCTGTTCATCCTGGCAGCCTCGAGTCCCCGACTGCGTGATTTTTAACGAAGTGCTTCGTAGGTGGCAAGCGCGCATGCGCCGAAGCGAGCAGGATCGGCGACGCACGCCGCGGGCCGAGCCGGCCAGGGTCGGCACGTCGCGGACGGGCCATGCCACAATCGGCGTCCGCCGCGGCGCCCGCCGCGCACCACCGGATCCTGCATGCCGTCATCGCGCCGCGCCGCCCACGTCGCCATCGCCGCCACGTTCACCTTCGCCGCTGCGTGCTGCGCGTTCGCCGCGGACGCGGGCCCGCCGCTCGCCGCGAGCTGGCCCGGCACGATCAGGCTCGACGTCGACGCGACCGACATCGACCACCGCATCTTCCGCGTGCGCGAGCAGCTTCCGGTGTCGCCGGGGCCGCTGACCCTGCTGTATCCGGAATGGCTGCCCGGCAAGCATGCGCCGCGCGGCCCGATCGACAAGCTCGCCGGCCTGCGCTTCAGCGCGAACGGGCAGCCGCTCGCCTGGAAGCGCGATCCGCTCGACGTCTACGCCTTCCAGCTCGACGTGCCCGCGGGCGCGACCCGCCTCGACGTCGAATTCGAGTTCCTCACGCCGCAGGACGGTGTACAGGGACGCGTGGTCGTGACGCCGGCGATGCTCAACCTGCAGTGGGAAACCGTCGTGCTGTACCCGGCCGGCGTCGAGGCGCGCGGCGTCATGGTCGATGCGGGCGTGCGGCTTCCTTCGGGCTGGCGCTTCGCCGGAGCGCTCGACGTCGCGCCGGGGCAGGCGCCGAACACGACCGCCGCGGACGGCAGCGTGCGCTTCGCGCCGGTACCGCTGGACACGCTGGTGGATTCGCCGCTGTACGCGGGGCGTCACTTCAAGCGCGTCGATCTCGCGCCCGGTGCGAAGGCACCGGTGTTCCTCGACCTCGTCGCCGACGACGCGAAGGACCTCGAATCGAAGCCGGAGCAGATCCGCGCGCACCAGGCGCTGGTCGAGCAGGCGCGCAAGCTGTACGGCTCGCAGCACTACGACCACTACGACTTCCTGCTCGCGCTGAGCGACGAGCTCGGCGGCATCGGCCTCGAGCATCATCGCTCGAGCGAGAACAGCGCCGATCCCGCGTACTTCACCGACTGGGACAAGCAGGCGCACGAGCGCAGCCTGCTGCCGCACGAATTCACGCATTCTTGGAACGGCAAGTTCCGCCGGCCCGCCGATCTCGCGACGGCGAATTTCAATACGCCGATGCAGGGCAGCCTGTTGTGGGTCTACGAAGGCCAGACGCAGTACTGGGGGCACGTGCTCTCGGCGCGCTCGGGCCTGTGGAGCGAGGAGCAGGCGCGCGACGCGCTCGCGCTCGTCGCGCAGACCTATGCCGACAACCGCCCGGGCTTCGGCTGGCGCGACGTGCAGGACACGACCAACGACCCGATCGTCGCCGCGCGCCGCCCGTTGCCGTACCGCAGCTGGCAGATGAGCGAGGACTACTACAACGCCGGCCTGCTCACCTGGCTCGCGGTCGACGCGAAGCTGCGCGAGCTCAGCCACGAGCGGCATTCACTCGACGACTTCGCGCGCGCGTTCTTCGGCGTCGACGACGGCCGCTGGAGCGTGAAGACCTACACGCGAGCCGACGTCGTCGCCGCGCTCGCGGCGATCGCGCCGTTCGACTGGGACGCGTTCCTGCGCGCGCACGTCGAGGCGAACGCACCGCCGCTCGACGGCCTCGCCGCGAGCGGCTGGAAGCTCGTCTACACGGACAAGCCGAGCGCGTACCAGCGCAGCGCCGATGCCGCGCGGAAGTCGATCGACCTGTCGGCGTCGCTCGGCATCGTCGTCAGCACCAAGGATGGCCGCATCGGCGATGTGCGCTGGAACGGTCCTGCGTTCAAGGCCGGACTCGGCGCGCGCGGCACACTCCTCGCGGTCGACTCGCGCGCGTTCACGCCCGAACGCCTCGCCGACGTGGTCAAGGCCGCCAGGGACGGCACGGCGCCGATCGAGTTGCTGGTCAAGGACGGCGACGACTATCGCAGCGTGCGCGTCGACTATCACGGCGGCTTGAAATACCCGCACCTCGAACGCATCCCGGGCACGACCGATCGCCTCGGCGCGATCTTCGCCGCGCGCCGCTGAGCGCGTTTCGACCGCGGATACGCTCGTGCGACGACTCGGTGCGCAACAAGCCCGCAACCTCCATCTCGCCGCGCAGGGTCTGCTCGCGCCGCCGCGCAGGCGCGCGCGCAAGGACGACGTGTTCGCGGCGATCGCGCGCATGCGCGTGCTGCAGATCGACACGATCCACGTCGTCGCGCGCAGCCCGTACCTCGTGCTGTATTCGCGGCTCGGGCGCTACGCGCCGCATTGGCTCGAGGAACTGCTCGCCGAAGGCCGCATCTTCGAGTGCTGGGCGCACGAGGCGTGTTTCGCGCCGTTCGTCGACCACGACCTGCATCGCTTCCACGCCGACGCGGGTCGCCGCGGCCACTGGTCGATGAAGAGCGCCGACCGCGCGCGCGACGTGCACGCGAGCGGCATGGCCGGCCTGCTCGAGCACATCCGCGCGAACGGCGCGGTGAAGGCGTCCGAGTTCGAGCGCAAGGACGGCGCGGTGGGCGGCGGCTGGTGGGGCTGGAAGGACGAGAAGCGCTGGCTCGAGGCGCTGTTCGCGCACGGCGAACTCATGATCGCGCGGCGCGACAACTTCCAGCGCGTGTACGACCTCGCTGAGCGCGTGCGCGCGAAGGCGCGCCTGCTCGTGCAGCCGGACTCCGTCGCCGACGAAGCGACGATGCGACGTGCGTTCGTGCTCGGCGCGGTGCGCGCGCTCGGCGTGACGCAGTCGCGCTGGATCAACGACTATTTCCGTTCTGGCGGCAAGCTCAAGGATGCCGAGCTCGATCGCTGGGTCGACGCCGGCGAGCTGCTGCGCGTCGAAGTCGACGGCTGGGAGAAGCCCGGCTACGTGCATGCGGCGCATGCGGACCTGCTCGAACAGGCCGCTCGGGGCCGCCTGCGCGCAACGCGCAGCGTGCTGCTGTCGCCGTTCGATCCGGTCGTCTGGGATCGCGAGCGCGCCTCGATGATGTTCGGCTTCGACTACCGCATCGAATGCTACGTGCCGGCGCCGAAGCGGCGCTACGGATACTACGTGCTGCCGATCCTGCATCGCGGCCGACTCGTCGGCCGGCTCGACGCGAAAGCCCATCGTGCCGACGGCGTGTTCGAGGTCAAGGCGCTCTATCTCGAGCCGGGCGTGGAGGCGGACGACTCGCTGGCCGGCGCGCTCGCCGATGCGATCGGCGACTGCGCGGACTGGCACGCGACACCACAGGTGCGCCTCGGCCGCAGCGAGCCGAAGGCGCTGCGGACCCTGTTGCGCACCGCGCTCGCCGGCCGCGCGACCGCGTAGCGGCTTGCCGCGCGGTGGCGAACTGCGCAAGATCGTCGCCTGCGCAAGGCGCGCCAGGAGATATCGATGGGCGTCGACGACATCGGCACGATCGCGATCCGCCTCGGTCTCGCGGTGGTCGTCGGCGGGCTGATCGGCCTCAATCGCGACCTGCACCACAAGCCCGCCGGCGTGCGCACGCACGCGCTCGTGAGCCTCGGCACCGCGCTCATGGTGCTCGTGATCCTGCCGCCGGGCAGCGAGCTCGCCCATGTCGATGCGCTGAGCCGCGTGATCCAGGGTGTGCTCACCGGCATCGGTTTCCTCGGCGCCGGCGTGATCCTGCACGACGCCGGTAACGGCCGCGTGCGCGGGCTCACGACCGCGGCGACGATCTGGCTCACCGCGCTGATCGGCGTCGCATGCGGCGCGGGACACTACGTCGCGGTGGCGATCGCCTTCGTGCTCGGCGCGCTCGCGGTGCAGTTCGGCGGCGGCCTCGAGCGCGCGTTCCGCCGCCGTTTCCCCGACACGCCCGGCGACGATCCGCCTTGAGGCGCCGTCATGCACGCGGCACGACGAGCCGCTAGCATGGCTTGCACCTGTCCGTGACGCCGGAGGTTCCGATGCGCTTCGCCCGCTGCCTGCCGTTCGCCTTGCTCACCGGGCTTTCCGTCGTATCGGCGAAGGAGCCGCCGAACGCGCCGGCACCGCCGAAAGCCGCGACGGCGTCGACCGCACGCGGCCTCGTGCGCATGCCCGCGCAGGCGCGTGTGGGCGACACGTCGCTCGCCGACGCGAAGATCGAATTCAGTTGCACGACCGGTAAGGGCGGCGCATTGCAGGTCGCCGTGATCCTGCCTGCGCCGGAATCGGTCGCGGGATTCCCGCTCGACGCGTTCGAAGGGCCGGACGGCATCGGCGAGACGAAGGTGCTCGCGAAATGGTCGATGCTCGGGCCGAATGCGATGGATGTCGCGAGCCCGATCTCGGGCTGGCGCGGCGTCGACGGCGACGGCTTCCTGCTCGCGAGTTCGCGCCGCTCGAACAAGGAATCCGACCTCGCGCGCCTGCTGCGGCGCTGGATCAACGACGGTGGCCAGCAGCTGTGGCTGACCGTCGATTCGCCGCAGGGCGGGGCGAAGCTCGAGGTGCGCGCGATGCCCGAAGGTTATCGCACGCGCCTCGGCGTCGCGCTGTCGCAGTGCTTCGCGGTCGTGCATCACCGCTGAAGCAGTGGGCGGCGTTCAGAGCATCTTGCCGACCACGTCGCTGAGCAGGTCGAAATCCGAATCGAGCGCGACCGCGGCGCCATCCGGCAGGCCGTCGAAGGCCTCCGATCGGCGGCGGTCGGCGAACAGGCTGACGAGGAGGGCGAACCACCGCATCCCGCCCATTTGGATGCTCCCGTACCGGACCGCGGGAGCGTACCAGCCGCGCCGGGCGACGCAACGCCCGGCGCGGCCGTCGGTCATGCCGGACGCGAGTTGCGCTGGCCGCCGCCGCGCTGCGGCTTGCGGTTGCGCGCCCCCGGATGCGCATTGCCGCCGCCGTTGTTGCCGACATGCGGGCGACGCGCGTGGCGCTGCGGCGGGCGCTGGTTCTGCTGTGGCCGCGAACGCGCCGAATCGTCGAGGCGCAGCGGGTGCGACGGCTCGAAGCCGGCCACCGCCTCGACCGCGATGTCCTGCTTGAGCAGGCGGCGGATGTCGCGCAGCAGGCCGTCTTCCTCGTGCGAGACGAGCGAGATCGCGAGGCCTTCGGCACCGGCGCGGCCGGTGCGGCCGATGCGGTGCACGTAGTCCTCGGCCACCATCGGCAGGTCGAAGTTGATCACCATCGGCAGCTGGTCGATGTCGAGCCCGCGCGCGGCGATGTCGGTCGCGACGAGCACGGCGATCTTGCCGCTCTTGAAGTCCTTCAGCGCGCGCGTGCGCTGGTTCTGACTCTTGTTGCCGTGAATCGCCGCGGCGCGCAGACCGGCCTGCTCGAGCACGCGCGCGAGTTTGTCGGCGCCGTGCTTTGTGCGGCCGAACACGAGCGTCTGGCGCGCGTCGTTGTGCAGCAGGTGCAGCAGCAGGTCGCGCTTCTTGGACGCGTCGACCGGATGCACGCGGTGCGTGACCGTCGCGGCGACGCTGTTCGGCTTGGCGATCTGGATCTCCACCGGTTCGCGCATGAACTCGGCGGCGAGTGCCTTGATCTCCGGCGCGAACGTGGCCGAGAACAGCCAAGTGACGCGGTTCTGCTTCGGCAGGTGACCGAGGATGCGCTTGATCGACGGCAGGAAGCCCATGTCGAGCATGCGGTCCGCCTCATCGAGGATGAGCACCTCGATGTGCGAGAGGTTCACGCTGCGCTGCTGGATATGGTCGAGCAGGCGCCCGGGCGTTGCGACGAGGATCTCGACGCCGCGACGCAGCGCTTCGACCTGCGGCTGCATGCCGACGCCGCCGAAGATCGTCGTCGCGCGCACGCCGAGGTGCTTGCCGTACGCACGCACGCTCTCGTGCACCTGTGCGGCGAGTTCGCGCGTCGGAGTCAGCACGAGCGCACGCGGCGCCTTCGGCGCGGCCGGCTTGCGTTCGCCCGCGTACAGGCGGTCGAGCAGCGGCAGCGAGAACGCGGCGGTCTTGCCGGTGCCGGTCTGCGCGCCGGCGAGCAGGTCGCGGCCTTCCAGCGCGGGTGGAATCGCCGCGGCCTGGATCGGCGTGGGCGCGGTATAGCCTTGTTCGGCGAGCGCGCGCAGCAGCGCAGGCGCAAGCCCGAGGGTTTCGAAAGACATTTGCAAACTCCTGGTGAAGAGTCGGCGCACGGGTGCGCCGTGCCGGCGTTTCCGTCGAGAACGAGCGGAAGACCGAGCAGCATCCAGCGTTCCCAAGAAACCGCGCTGAAGATGCGAAGATGGCGGATCGGGCGGCCCGGATGGCCGGCGATTCCGGAATGAGGCGACGAAGCCGATCGGTGCGGAACGCGAAACGCTGCCTTGGGGCGGCGATCGGATGCGTTCCAGAGGGAAAACCGCGTAGCGGCGCAACAGACCGCGCGCACCATACACGAAGCGCCTCGTTTCGGCCACCCTTCGCCGTGATGGGGATGCACGGGGTTCAGTTTCGCGCGTTGACCCGCCGGCGTGCCCGGCCTAGGCTCGTCCGACGTATTCCGCTTCGCGGTACCGCTTCCATGTCGTTGCCCTGGCTCTACCTGCTGCTCGCCGGTCTCGCCGAGATCGCGTGGGCGGTCGGCCTCAAGTACACCGACGGCTTCTCGCGCCCGTTGCCGACGCTGGTGACGATCGCCGGCATGGTCGTGAGTTTCTATTTCCTCGCACTCGCGATGCGCGAGATCCCGCTCGGCACCGCGTACGCGGTGTGGACGGGCATCGGCGCGGTCGGCACGGTGATCCTCGGCATGGTCCTGTTCGGCGAATCGCGCGACCTCGCCCGGCTCGCCTGCATCGCGCTGATCCTGGCCGGCGTGGTCGGCCTCAAGTGGCTCGGCGGAGCGGGCCAGGCGTGACGAAGGCGGGTGCGAGCCGGGCCGCGGCGAGCGGCGATTCGCGGGCAGGCGTCCGCCTCGACGTCTGGTTGTGGGCGGCGCGTTTCTTCAAGACGCGTTCGCTCGCCAAGCAGGCGATCGAGGGCGGCAAGGTCGAACTCGCCGAAGGCAGCGCGCGCCCGGCGCGCCTCGTGCACGTCGGCGACCGCTTGCGCATCGCGCGCGGCGAGGAGCGCTACGAAGTCGACGTGCTCGGCCTCGGCGAAACACGCGGCCCGGCAAGCGTGGCGCAACGGTTGTACGGTGAAACGGAATCCGGTCGCGCTGCGCGCCTCGCCGCCGCCGAACAGCGCCGGCTCACCGGCGCCGGTTATGCGAAGCCGCCGAGCAAGCCCGACAAGCGTGCGCGGCGGTTGATCCGCGCACTCGGCGACATCGACGCGCTGTAGCGCGTCGCGCCGTCATGCATCCGGCTTCGCGTGCGCCTCGCGCACGATGCGTTCGAAGTCGTCGCGCAGCATGCGGTTGGCGTATGCGCTCAGGTGGTCGCCGTCGAAGAACAGCGGCTTGCCGTCGCGGATCGCGACGCACACCGCGTCGGGGCAGAGGATCGGGAACGGATCCCAGACGAGCAATGGCGGCACACCCTGTGCCACGCGTGCGAGGCTTTCGAGTACGGGGGCGCGATAACGTTGCAGGTCGTCGCGGCGCATTTCGAGGCCGGCCGCGCAGATCGGGTTGCCGCGATCGAACCAGTCCGCGCAGCGGAACGGTGGCGCGCGGAACACCGGCTTGGGTGCATCGGCGATCATCCGCATTCCGTGTCGTGCGAGCGGAGCGAGCTGCGCGATCAGCGTCTTTTCCGCCGTGGCGCGGCGTGTCCGAGCGGCTTCGCCGCCGATGCCGTCGCGTGCGCGCGCTTCGTCGACGCCGGCGAACTGGTTGGACAGGCGGTTGAGGCGCAATGCGGCGAGGAACACGATGTCGCCGGTGCGGCCGCGCGCGAGCATGTCGTCGATCGCCGCCTGGCCCTGCGCCGGGCACGCGCCCTGTTCACGTTCGGACTGCAGGCTCGCGAACGTGCAGTTCTGGTTGTGGTACAGCACGATCGTGGCGCCGGTGCGCAGCGCATGCTCGGTGAGCAAGCCGAGGTAGGCGGAGGCATGCGAGTCGCCGATGACGAACAGCGTCGGCACCGGCTCGGCTGGCGCGGGACAGCCTGACCTCGAGTAGATCGCGACCGAGCCGGTACCTGCCATCGCGATATGCGTGTCGAGCCGGCAACCGGGCACTTCCGGCAACGTCGTGACGGCGTGCGGATACCAATCGTCGGCGTGGCGCGTGACCGTGCCGAGCGCCAGGGATTCGCGCGCCGCGGTGATCTGCGTCGACAACCAGAAGGCGCCACCGACCGACGCGATGCCGAGCGCGACGACACCGACGCGCGTCAGCGCGCGCAGGCGCGTCGAATAGCGCAGCGGTTTCTCGACGAAGCGGAACGACGCCGCGGCCAGCGCGAACGTGAGCGCAGTAGCCAAGCTGCGCGTCGACGCGGATTCGAGTCCGCAGGTCCAGCGGAACAGCACGAACACCGGCCAATGCCAGAGGTACAGCGAGTACGAGATGCGCCCGACATAGGTGACGCCGCGGCTGGCGAGCACGCGTTGCAGCACGCCGCCGCGCATCTCGTGCAGGAAGGCGAGCAGGCCGAGCGTGCCGAAGACGGGCAACCATGCGCCGGGAAACGGGAAATCGCGCGGCTTCGACACGAGCAGGCCGGCCACGACCAGCGCGAGCGACGCCCAGGCGCCGGCGACGGCCACGCGTGCGCGCGCCGGTGTTTCGATCGCCGCCGTGCGACGCGCGAGGATCTGATAGAGCAACACGCCGCCGGCGAGCTCGAACAGGCGCGTCGTGATCAGGTAGAAGCTCGCGGCCGGATCGACGCGGCCGAGCTGCCACGCCCATGCAACGGAGACGACGCCCGCGGCCGCGAACAGGATCATCGAGGCCGCGCGCCAGCGGCCGCCGCGCGTCCAGGCGAAGAACAGCAGCGGAAACAGCAGGTAGAACTGCTCCTCGACGCCGAGCGACCATGTGTGCGTATACGGATTGAAGTCGATCGTCGGCGAGAAATAGCTCTCGCGATGGTTCGCGAGGAACCAGTTGCTGAGGCCGAAGAACGCGTACAGCCCGGTCGTCTCGTTCGCGCTGCTGAGCCAGGCCGCAGGTACGAACAGCGTCGAAGCGAACGTCGTGAGCAGCAGGCAGGCGAGCAGCGCCGGCACGATGCGCTGCATCCGGCGCGCGTAGAACCACGCGATGAAGCGGCCGAAGCCGCCCTGGTTCCACGTGCCGACCGAGGCGCTGACGACGAAGCCGGAAATCGCGAAGAAGATGTCGACGCCGCCGAAGCCACCCGGCAGCCAGCGCTCGTCGAGGTGATAGGCGATGACGGCGAGCACCGCGAGTGCGCGCAAGCCATCGATGTGCGGGACATGCCGCGTCGGCGCGGTGCGATCGGGCGCTGCCGATACCCCCGGCGTCGCGCGGACGTCCGCTCCGGCCGCCGGTGCGTCGAGGGCGTGGGTTGGGTTCACGTGAGCTTCTTCAGGCGATAGAGCGCATCGAGTGCTTCGCGCGGCGACAACGCGTCCGGGTCGAGCGCGCGCAAGGCTTCCTCCGCAGGGGACGGCAGCGGAGGCGCGAACAGGCCCAGTTGCGGTTGCGCCTGCGCGACGGGCGCCGCCGCGGCGTGGGCGCCGCTTTCGAGCGTGCGCAAGGTTGCGCGCGCGTCGGCGATCACCGCTTTCGGCAGCCCGGCGAGCGCGGCGACCTGCAGGCCGAAGCTGCGGTTGGCCGGGCCTTCCTTCACCGCGTGCATGAACACGAGCTGCTCGCCGCGCTCCTTGTCGTGGAATTCGACCGCATCGAGATGCACGTTGGCGATGCCGTCGACTTCGCCCGCGAGCGCGGTGAGTTCGAAGTAGTGCGTGGCGAACAGCGCGTAGGCGCGATTCGCCGTGGCGAGGTGCAGCGCGCATGCGCGTGCGAGCGCGAGGCCGTCGTAGGTCGACGTACCACGTCCGATCTCGTCCATCAGCACGAGGCTGCTCGCGGTCGCGTTGTGCAGGATGTTCGCGGTTTCGCTCATCTCGACCATGAACGTCGACTGCCCGCGCGCGAGGTCGTCGCCGGCGCCGATGCGCGTGAAGATGCGATCGACCGGGCCGATCGTCGCGCTGTCGGCAGGTACGTGGCTGCCGATGTGGGCGAGCAGCACGATCAGCGCGGCCTGGCGCATGTAGGTCGACTTGCCGCCCATGTTGGGCCCGGTGACGACGAGCATGCGGCGACCGTCGTGCAGGTCGAGGTCGTTCGGCTCGAACGGGTCGCTGCGCACCTGCTCGACCACCGGATGGCGCCCGCGCACGACGTGGATGCCGCCGGCATCGGCGAGCGTCGGCCGGCTCCAGCGCAGGCCGTCGGCGCGCTCGGCGAGGTTCGCCAGCACGTCGAGTTCGGCGATCGCGGCGGCGGCGGCCTGCAGCGGCGCGAGCCGCTGCAGGAGGGTGTCGAGGATGCCGTCGTACAGCGCGCGCTCGCGCATGAGCGAGCGCTCGCGCGCGGACAGCACCTTGTCCTCGAACGCCTTGAGCTCCTCGGTGACGTAGCGTTCGGCGCCCTTGATCGTCTGCCGGCGCGTATAGTGCACGGGCGCCTTGTCTGCCTGTCCCTTGCTGATCTCGATGTAGTAACCGTGCACGCGGTTGTAGCCGACCTTGAGCGTCGGGATGCCGCTCGCGGCCTTCTCGCGTTCCTCGAGGTCGACGAGGAACTGGTCGGCGTTCGTCGCGAGCGCACGCAGCTCGTCGAGCTCGGCGTCGAAGCCGGCGCGCACGACGCCGCCGTCGCGTGCGAGCACGGGCGGCACGTCGACGATCGCAGCGGCGAGGTACGCCGCGGTGTCGGCGTGTTCGCCGAGGCGATCCACGAGGTCACCGAGCAGCGGGCTCAGGCGAGACGCGCCTGCGGCCTCGAACGTGCCGCGCACGTCGACGATCGCGCGTGCGAGCGTCGGTGCGAGCGCCAGGCCGTCGCGCAGCGTCGACAGGTCGCGTGGCCGCGCCGAACGCAGCGCGACGCGCGCGAGGATGCGCTCGAGGTCGCCAATGCCGCGCAACACTTCGCGCAGGTCCTCGTGGCGACGCGCGTCGACGAGGCTGTCGACCGCCTGCTGGCGCCGGCGCAGCACGACGCGGTCGCGCAGCGGCCGATGCAACCAGCGGCGCAGCAGGCGCGCGCCCATCGGCGTGATCGTGCGGTCGAGCACGCCGAGCAGGGTGTGCTCGCGGTTGCCGCTCGCGTGCGTGTCGAGTTCGAGGTTTCGGCGCGTCGCCGCGTCCATCGCGAGCGTCTCGTCGGCGCTTTCGACGGCGAGGCCGGCGAGGTGCGGTAGCGCGGCCTTCTGCGTTTCCTGCACGTAGCCGAGCAGCGCGCCGGCAGCGGCGACCGCGAGCGGCATGGCGTCGCAGCCGAAGCCGGACAGGTCGCGCGTGCCGAAGAAGCGCGCGAGTTCGCGCTGCGCGGTTCCCGCGTCGAAGTGCCAGGGTGCGCGCCGGCGCAGGCCGGGCAGGCCGGCGACGAACGCAGGCCAGGCGACGTCTTCGCCGACCAGCGTCTCGGCCGGCGTGAGACGCGCGAGTTCGGCAGCGAGCGCCTCGGCGTCGGCGGCCTCGCCGAGCAGGAAGCGACCCGCGGAAAGATCGATCCAGGCGAGTCCGTAGTTCGACTTGCCCGCGGCGATCGCCAGCAGCAGGTTGTCGCGGCGCTCCTCGAGCAGCGCGGCGTCGGTGACCGTGCCCGGCGTGACGACGCGCACGACCTTGCGCTCGACCAGCCCCTTGCTCGCCGCCGGGTCGCCGAGTTGCTCGCAGATCGCGACCGACTCGCCGAGCTTGACCAGCCGGGCGAGGTAGCCTTCGACCGCGTGATACGGCACGCCCGCCATCGGGATCGGCGCGCCGGCCGACGCGCCGCGCTGCGTCAGCGTGATGTCGAGCAGGCGCGCGGCCTTGCGCGCGTCGTCGTAGAACAGCTCGTAGAAGTCGCCCATGCGGAAGAACACGAGCGTGTCGGGATACTCCGCCTTGGCGGCGAAGTACTGGCGCATGAGCGGCGTGTGTTGCGAAGTGTCGACGGCAGACATCCGGTCCGGCCTGGCGGGCTGACCGGATAGTCTAGCGTGCGCGGGCTTACGCGGGTCCGTCGAATCCGTCGCCGAAGATCGCGTCCGGCGGGACCCAGATCGGCGCGCCGATCGACTCGAAGCCGGTCTGCGGGCCGGCGATCACCTGCAACGGCGCGACATCGCCGTCGTCGTCGAGCGCGAACACGAGCAGCTTGTTGTTCGCCGCTTCGGTGTCGGCGCTGACGCTCGCGACGAGGCGTCGCCGCAGCGGATCGATCGCGAGGCCGAGCAGGTACGAACCCGCCGGCAGTTCCAGCCCGGTCGCCGCGCCGGCGATCGTGCGCAGCGGGGTGACGTTGCCGTCGGCCGCGTCGTCGAAGGCGAGGATGCGCGCGGACACCGAGCCATCGGGCTGGCTCGTATTCGCGGCGACGAGCAGCACGTGCGCCTGCGCGTCCCAGGCGATGCCGCCGAGCCAGCCGCCGAAGGCGGTGAGATCGCCCTTGATCACGCGCTTGGGCGCGGTGTTGCCGGCGTCCGTGCGGTTGAACACGAGCACCTTCGGCGCGAATGGCGATCCGATGTCGCGGTCGGTGAGCGCGATTTCGTCGCTCGCGGCGAGGTAGGTCAGCGAGGCCGGGTAGTTGAGCTGCGTCACGCTCGTCGACGAGCCGCCCCAGTCGAGCAGGTGCAGCCACGGTGCGGCGCCGCTCGCATCGAGCGCGAAGCCGATCAGGCAGCAGCCGCTCGCGGTCGTCGCGAGCTCGCCGTGCACGGGATCGACCGCGACGGTGCGTACCTGCCCGAGGATCGGTGCGTCGAGCACGCGCAGCGGTGCGCTGTCGCCATCGGCGTATGCGGGGAACACGCGAACCGCCTGGCCCCAGAAGTCGGCGACGTAGAGCACCCCTTCGCCCGGCTCGAAGCTGCCGCCGGACGCCGACACGATCGTCGACTGCGGACCGCCGAGCACGCGCAGCGGGAGCGCGTCGCCGCTCGCGCCGTCGGCGAACGCGCGCAGCGCCTGCGGAGCCACGCCGTCGCCGTAGCTGCCGACGAGGATGTCGGCACGCGCGGGCAGGGCGACGACGGAAAGCAAGGTTGCGACAGCCAGCGAGCGGACCATGCGATGCACCTCCTGCTTCCTGCCTCTACGCGATTCGGAGGCGAATCCCCGAACCGGCGCGATGCGCGGAATCAGGCGGGAACGAGGTCGAACGCGATCGTCAGGCGCGAGCCGGTGCTGCGGAACGGCCGCGTGCCGTGCCACATCCACGATGGGAACAGCACGAGCAGGCCGGGTTCGGGCCTGAGCAGGTGATCGGGCGGCAGGGCGGTCGGCGTCGGCACGCCGCACTCGCCGAACGTGAGCCAGCCGTCGCCGTCGCGCTCGCCCATGCCGGGTGGCAGTTCGACGTAGCACGCCGACGACAGCCAGCCCCGACCGTGGAAATGGCTCACGTGGTGTCCGCTGCTGCGCAGGCGCACCGACCACATGTCGTCGACGCGGCACGCGCCCGTGTTTCGCCGGCGCACGGGATCGCTGCCGGGCCCGAGTCCGTCGAGATAACGGCGTACCGGTGTTCCGATCGCGTGCGCGAATGCGCGGATCGCCGGGTCCGACGCGCGCTCGGGATCGATCGACACCTGCGTGCCGTGCCGCAGGGTCTGTCGCACGGCATGCGCATCGAGCGCATGGCGCCGGTGCAGCGCCGCGGCGAGGTCGCGCAGGTACGAGGGCAGGTCGGGCCAGCCGGGCGGCGTGTCGAGCATCGCCGCGCGCACGAACGCGCCGTAGTCGCACGCGACGTGGTAGCGCTCGTCGCCGAGCAGGCGCCACGCGCTCGTGCGCAGCGCGATCGCGTGGCCGTCGTCCGGATCGCGGCGCAGCAGCTCTCCGGTCACGTCGAGCACGTCGCGTGCGCGACCGAGCGCGAGCAGGGTGTCCGCGAGCGCGGCGATGACGTCGCTGCGGTTCGCCACGCTGCGCTGCGCGCGTTCGACGTGCGCGAGCGCGCGCTGCGGATCGAAGCCGATCGCCAGTTGTGCGGCGGCGAGGTGCAGGTCGGGCTGGTCCGGCGAGACGGCGAGGCCGGCGGCGAGCGCGGAATAGCCGCGTTCGATCTGCCCCGCGCTTTCGAGCAGTCGCGCCTTGGCGATGCGCAGCAGGGCGAGCGTCGGCGACGCGCGCAACGCCGCGTCGAGTTCGGCGGCGGCCGCCGCCGCATCGCCGCTGCGCATCCAGACGAGTTCGGCGAGGTTCGTGTGTGCGGGCACGTGGGTCGGGCAGAGGCGCAGCACGTGGCGGAACTGTGCTTCGGCTTCGTCGAAATGGCCGCCGTCGAACAGCGCGCGCGCGAGCACGAAACGGGCGCCGGGATTGTCCGCGCCCTTGCCGATCGCACCGCGCGCGGCGAGCGCAGCGGCTTCGTGCTGGCCGTACCGGCCGAACGCGACCGCGAGGCCGAGTTCGGCGGTGCCGCTGTGCGGCGCCGCCGCTATCGCTTCATGGAAGGCCGGGATCGCCGCGTCGACCCGTTCGGCCGCGAGCAGTGCCTGCGCGCGCAGCAGCAGCAGTTCGGCCGGGACGCGGAATGTCGCGGCGACGGTGCGCTCGAGCAGCTCCGCCGCTTCGTCGACGCGATTGGCGGCGAGCAGTGCGCGGCCGAGCAGGATCGCCGCGGCCGTGTCGCGCGGCTGGCGCGCGAGCACCTCGCGCAGCAGCCGTTCCGCCTCGCCGGCACGGCCTTCGCGCAACAGGCGGTTGGCCTGCTCGACGCGCGCCTTGCTGCCGTCGGGCCGTGTTCCGAAGTCGACCTGCGCGTTCAGCACGCGACGCCGTCGCCTCGCGTGGCGGGTCGCCGCCGCGAGGTGGCGTCGGAAGAAGATGATGCCGGCATGCGTGCCCCTGTCGTTTGTCGATGCGCGTGCGGCGTACGCGCGTCGAAAGGATTACGTACGACGCGCGACGTAAACTTGCATCGGGCAGACCGGTCGCGTTGCCGGAATTGCGCGAATCGCCCGGCAAGCCCGTTCCCGGCACGCGGTGCTCCGGCGATGGAGCAAGCCCTCGTCGAGCGGAGGCGGATCGCGGCGGCCATTGCGCATGCGGGCCTGAACACATACTCTTGTGTTCGTCGAAGGTGCCCAGCACAACATCTGGGTCGCCGGCTTGCTGCCGGCGAGGGAATCCGGTGCGAGTCCGGAACTGCCCCGCAACGGTGAACGGGAACGAACGACGTCATCAGCACCGCGCCAGGACGGCCGGGAAGCGACGTCCAGTAGGAGAGGGGATGCCCCTCGTGCCCGCGAGTCCGAACACCCGCCCCGACCGTCGCGCCACAAGGCGCGACGCAGGCTCGAAGGCCCTCGCGGGAGGGTCGGCCGGAAGTCGGTGCGCCCGTCCGGGCTGCCCGCCTTTCGTCGGCGTCCGTCCGCTGGTCTTCTTTCGCTCGCGGGAGCGAAGGCCGGCGCTGCACGGACGGTCGTCTCGTCCCGTGCAACGCCGAGCCGTTCTCCTCGCGAGTTCCACCGCTCGCGAAGGAGTAACGCCATGTCCACCCCCGAAGTCGACGAGGCCGCCACGGTCCCGACCCCCGCTGCGTCCCCTGCGCAGTCCGGTTTCCGCCTCACGGCGCCGCACGCTGGACCGGTGTCGATGTTCGTGACCAAACGATCGGGCGCGAAGGAGCCGGTCGACCTCAACAAGATCGTGCGCGCGGTCACGCGCTGCTGCGACGGCCTTGCGGACGTCGATCCCATGCGCGTCGCGTTGAAGACGATCGCGGGCCTCTATGACGGCGCGTCGACGCGCGAGCTTGACGAACTGTCGATCCGCACCGCCGCGTCGTTCATCGCCGAAGAGCCGGAATACTCGAAGGTCGCCGCGCGCCTGCTCGCCGGCTACGTCGACAAGGAGGTGCACGGCCTCGGCGTGCACTCGTTCTCGCAGTCGATCCGCCTCGGCTACGACGCCGGCCTCATCAACGAGCGCGTGCTCGCGTTCGTCGAGGCGAACGCACGCAAGCTCAACGACGCGATCGATCCGGCGCACACGCGCCGCTTCGAATACTTCGGCCTGCGCACGTTGTACGACCGCTACCTGCTCAAGCACCCGACCCTGCGCCAGGTGATCGAGACACCACAGCAGTTCTGGCTGCGCGTCGCCTGCTCGCTCAGCGAGCAAGCCGCCGACGCGATCGAGCTGTACGGCTTGTTCGCGCGCCTCGACTACGTGCCGAGTTCGCCGACGCTGTTCAATTCGGGCACGCGCCACGAGCAGCTGTCGAGCTGTTTCCTGCTCGATTCGCCCGTGGATTCGCTCGAGGCGATCTACGACAAATACCGCGACGTCGCGCTGCTGTCGAAGTTCTCCGGTGGCATCGGCCTCGCCTGGCATCGCGTGCGCTCGGAGGGCTCGCTGATCCGCTCGACCAACGGCCTCAGCAACGGCATCGTGCCGTGGCTGAAGACGCTCGATTCGTCGGTGGCCGCGGTGAACCAGGGCGGCAAGCGCAAGGGGGCCGCGTGCGTCTACCTGGAGCCGTGGCACGCCGACATCGAGGCGTTCCTCGAACTGCGCGAGAACACCGGCGACGAGGCGCGCCGCACGCATCACCTCAACCTCGCCAACTGGATCCCCGACCTGTTCATGCGTCGCGTCGACGCCGACGGCGCCTGGTCGTTGTTCGACCCGAAGGACGTGCCGGAACTTCCCGACCTCTGGGGCGATGCGTTCGAACAGGCCTACGCGCAGGCGGAGGCGCAAGGCCTGGCGCGCAAGACCGTCAAGGCGCGCGACCTCTACGCGCGCATGATGCGCACGCTCGCGCAGACCGGCAACGGCTGGATGACGTTCAAGGACGCGTGCAATCGCGCCGGCAACCAGACCGCGCGCGCGGGCAACACCGTGCACCTGTCGAATCTGTGCACCGAGATCATCGAGGTCACGAGCGACGGCGAAACCGCGGTCTGCAACCTCGGCTCGATCAACCTCGCGCAACACCACGACGGCGTCGCGTTCGACTTCGACAAGCTCGCGCACACCGTGCAGGTCGCGGTGCGCCAGCTCGATCGCGTGATCGACCTCAACTTCTACCCGATCGACACCGCGCGAGCGTCGAACCTGCGCTGGCGCCCGGTCGGCCTTGGCCTGATGGGCCTGCAGGACGTGTTCTTCGCGCTGCGCCTGCCGTTCGACGGCGCCGCCGCGCGCGAGCTGTCGGCGCGCGTGTCGGAGGAGATCTACTACTGGGCGCTGCGCACCTCGCTCGAACTCGCGCGCGAGAAGGGCGCGCATCCGGCGTTCGCGGAGACGCGCGCCGCTCGCGGTGAACTGCAGTTCGAGGCGTGGAACGTCGCGCCGCGCGACGCGGCGCGCTGGGACGTTCTGCGCGAGGATATCCGCGCGCACGGCCTGCGCAACTCGCTGCTGATCGCGATCGCGCCGACCGCGACGATCGCCTCGATCGCCGGCTGCTACGAATGCATCGAGCCGCAGGTGTCGAACCTGTTCAAGCGCGAGACGCTGTCGGGCGACTTCCTGCAGGTCAACCGCTACCTCGTCGACGAGCTCAAGCGCCTCGGCCTGTGGACCGCGGAGGTCCGCGACGCGATCAAGCTCGCCGAAGGTTCGGTGCAGTCGATCGCGGCGCTGCCGGAGGAACTGCGCACGATCTATCGCACGGTATGGGAGACGCCGATGCGCGCGCTCATCGACATGGCGGCCGACCGCGGCGCGTTCATCGACCAGAGCCAGTCGCTGAACCTGTTCATCGAGAACCCGAACATCGGCCAGCTGTCGAGCATGTACATGTACGCGTGGAAGCGCGGGCTGAAGACGACCTATTACCTGCGTTCGCGCCCGGCGACGCGCATCGCGAAGGCGACCGTCGGCGCGGCGCCGGCGAAGGCCTTCAGCGACAGCGAAGCGGTGGTGTGCTCGCTCGAGAACCCGCAAATGTGCGAGGCCTGCCAATGAACGCCGCCAGCCGCCTGCTCGACCCCGGCTTCGACCTCACCTTGCGGCCGATGCGCTATCCGCAGTTCTACGAGATGTATCGCGCCGCGATCAAGAACACCTGGACGGTCGAGGAGATCGACTTCCAGATTGACCTCGGCCATCTCGCGCAGCGCATGACGCCGGCCGACCGCCACCTGATCGAGCGCCTCGTCGCGTTCTTCGCGACGGGGGACTCGATCGTCGCCAACAACCTCGTGCTCAACCTGTACCGGCACATCAATGCGCCGGAGGCGCGCATGTACCTGTCGCGCCAGTTGTACGAGGAGGCGCTGCACGTGCAGTTCTACCTGACCTTGCTCGACAACTACATCCCGCAGCCGGACCGCCGCGCGCAGGCGTTCGCCGCGGTGGAGAACATCCCGTCGATCCGCCGCAAGGCCGCGTTCTGCCAGCGCTGGATCGATTCGATCCACTCGCTCGACCGCATCGCCACGGACGAAGACCGGCGCCGCTTCCTGCTCAACCTGACCTGCTTCGCGACGTGCATCGAGGGCCTGTTCTTCTTCGGTGCCTTCGCCTACGTCTATTTCCTGCGTTCGCGCGGACTGCTGCCGGGCCTCGCCGCGGGCACCGCCTGGGTGTTCCGCGACGAGTCGGCGCACATGGGCTTCGCGTTCGAGGTGCTGCGCACGGTCGAACGCGAGCAGCCGCAGCTGCTCGACGCGCGGTGGGCCGAGCAGGTGGCGCAGATGATCGGCGAGGCCGTCGACTGCGAGACGCAGTTCGCCGAGGACGTGCTCGGCGGTGGCGTGGTCGGCATGACGCTCAAGGAGATGCGCCAGTACCTCGAGTACGTCGCCGACCAGCGCCTCGCGATGCTGCACCTGCCGCCGCGGTACGGCGCGCGCAATCCGTTCCCGTTCATGGAACTGCAGGACGTGCAGGAGCTCACCAACTTCTTCGAGCGACGCGTGTCGGCGTACCAGGTCGCGGTGCAGGGCGAGGTGGGCTTCGACCATGCCTTCTGACGCTGCGCCGACAGAGGTGCGCCTGGTCGAGATCGTGTTCCCTGACCATTGCAACCACCTCGGTTCGCTGTTCGGCGGTCAGGCGCTCGCGTGGATGGACAAGGCCGCGTTCCTCGCCGCGAGCCGTTTCTGCGGGCGCACGGTCGTCACCGCACGCTCGGACCGCATCGATTTTCGCCGCGCGGTGCGGCTCGGCGAGATCGTCGAACTCGTCGCGACCGTCGTCGGCGTCGGGCGCAGCTCGATGACCGTGCGCGTGAGCCTGTCGAGCGAGGCGACGCCCGGCGCGCAAGCCGAGCTCGCGACCAGCGGCGAGTTCGTCATGGTCGCGGTGGACGCGGCCGGCCGCGCCGTGCCGGTCGGTCGCGCGATCGGCTGAGCGGGCGTCGCGTCCTGCCGCGCGCGTTGACGAAAGACGTCCATCCGTCTAGCCTTCCATGCGTCGATGGTTCCAGCGCGACGCGACGAGCGGCGCGCTGGATTGAAGGGAACCCGGTGCGAATCCGGGGCTGCCCCGCAGCGGTATGTGGAAACGAAGTCCGCCTTCGCACTGGGCCTGGTGCCTGGGAAGCGGCGGACCTAGGAGGGCGCTCCGCGCTCGTGTCCACGAGCCCGAAGACCTGCCTCGACCGGACGGCCACAGGCCGTCCGTCCGACCTGGGATTCCCGCGGGGGAATCATCGGGACGCCTGGACGCGCCCTGCATCGCGGCGCGTGTACGTGCGTCCCTGCCATCCCGCGGGATTTCCGGCTCGCCCGCGGGGGCGGAGGTCGACGCTGGCCGAGCGGCCCGCCGTTGCTTTCGCTCCTCCGTGTATCCACGCACCGAGGAGATCCACATGTCACGAGTCACCCTGCTTGGTTTTCCGCGCATCGGGCGCCGACGCGAGCTGAAGACCGCGCTGGAGTCGCATTGGTCCGGCGACCTGGACGCCGCCGGCCTGCTCGAAGCGGCGCGCGCGCTGCGTCGAAATCATTGGCAACTGCAGCGCGATGCCGGCGCCGACGTCGTCGCGGCCAACGATTTTTCCCTGTACGACCACGTGCTCGACACGGCCTGGCTGTTCGGCGCTCTGCCGCACGTCCATCTCGAGTCGGCTTCCAGCGACCCGCTCGCCGCGTACTTCGCGAGCGCACGCGGCGGGTCCGGCCGGCGCGCGCTCGAGATGACGAAGTGGTTCGACACGAACTACCACTATCTCGTGCCGGAACTGCGGCGCGGGCAGGCGTTCGCCCTGCACGGCGACAAGCCGGTCGCGGAATTCAGGGAGGCGCTCGCCGCGGGCTTCGCCGCCCGGCCGGTGCTGCTCGGCCCGGTGTCGTTCCTGCTGTTGGCCAAGACCGTCGACGGCAGCCCGGCGCTCGATCTCGTCGACGACCTAGTGGCCGCTTACGCGGACCTGCTGGCGCGGCTGCACGAGGCCGGCGCGGAGTGGGTGCAGCTCGACGAGCCGTGCCTCGTGCTCGATCTCGACGATCGCACGCGCGCCGCCTACCGGCGTGCGTACGATGCGCTCGCATCGGCGAAAGGTCCGAAGCGGTTGCTGACCAGCTACTTCGGCGCACTCGGCGATCAGCTGCCGCTCGCGACCACCCTCCCGGTCGACGGGCTGCATGTCGACCTCGTGCGCGCGCCGCAGCAGTTCGACGCCGTGCTGCGCGATCTTCCCGACGACCGCACGCTGTCGCTCGGCCTCGTCGACGGACGCAACGTCTGGCGCGCCGACCTGCGCGAAGCGCTCGCGCTCGCCCGGCGCGCCGTCGAGCAGCGTGGCGAGGATGCCTGCTGGCTGGCGCCGTCGTGCTCGCTGCTGCACGTGCCGATCGACAGTGCAGGGGAGACCACGCTCGAACCGGCGATCCGCGATAGCCTCGCCTTCGCGCGACAGAAGATCGAGGAACTGCGCGTGCTCGCGGACGCACTCGACGGCGACGATGCCGCGCTCGCCGCGGTGGAAGCGCCCCGCATCGCGCGCGCGACGTCGGCTCTGGGGCGCGCCGACGTGCGCGACAGGCTCGCGGCCGTCACGCCGGACATGCTCGATCGCCGCTCTCCGTACGCCCTGCGTCGTGCGCGGCAGCACACCGCGCTCGATCTGCCGTTGTTCCCGACCACGACGATCGGTTCGTTTCCGCAGACCGAGGAGGTGCGCAAGGCGCGCGCCGCGCATCGCGCCGGCAGGCTCACCGCCGCCGACTACCGGCGCTTCCTCGAGGAACAGACGCGCCGCGCCGTGCGCGAGCAGGAGGAACTCGGCATCGACGTTCTCGTGCACGGGGAGTTCGAGCGCAACGACATGGTCGAATACTTCGGCGAACAGCTCGACGGCTTCGCGTTCACGAAGCAGGGCTGGGTGCAGAGCTACGGTTCGCGTTGCGTCAAGCCGCCGATCATCCACGCCGACGTCGCGCGCCGCCGACCGATGACGGTCGAGTGGTCGTGCTACGCACAGGGCCTGACGCCGCGGCCGATGAAGGGCATGCTGACCGGGCCGGTCACCATCCTGCAGTGGTCGTTCGTGCGCGACGACCAGCCGCGCAGCGAGACCTGCCGGCAGATCGCGCTCGCCCTGCGCGACGAGGTGCTCGACCTCGAAGCGTCCGGCATCCGCGTGATCCAGATCGACGAGCCCGCGTTGCGCGAAGGATTGCCGCTGCGCAGCGCCGATCGCGCGACCTACCTCGGATGGGCGGTCGACTGTTTCCGCCTGGCGGCGGCCGGAGTGCGCGACGAGACTCAGGTCCACACGCACATGTGCTACGCGGAGTTCAACGACATCATCGAGGCGGTCGCGGCGATGGATGCCGACGTCGTTTCGATCGAGACGTCGCGCTCGCGCATGGAGCTGCTCGACGCGTTCGTCGGCTATCGCTATCCGAACGCGATAGGCCCCGGCGTCTACGACATCCATTCTCCGCACGTCCCCGCGAGCGCCGACATGCTCGCGTTGCTGCGCAAGGCGCGCGCACACCTCGATCCCGCCCAGCTATGGGTGAACCCGGATTGCGGCTTGAAGACGCGCGGATGGCCGGAGGTGCGTGCGGCACTCGCCGCGATGGTCGTCGCCGCACGGGAGCTGCGCGCGATCGAGCGGGCTGCCTGAGGGTGATCGGCGCGGCGCCCGTGCGGGTGCCGCGCCGACCTGTGGCATCATGGCTCGCTCCGCCACTGGAGCGTCCGATGCCGACCTCGCAGACCGCCAGCGACAGCGAACTCCAGGCGCTCGCGCAATCCGTGGCCGAGTGCCTCATCGCGCGCGGACAGACCGTGGTCGCCGCGGAATCGTGCACCGGCGGCTGGATCGCGAAAGTGCTCACCGACATCCCCGGCAGTTCGAACTGGTTCGAGTGCGGCGTGGTCGCCTACAGCTACGAGGCGAAGGAATCGCTGCTCGGCGTGCAACCGCACACGCTCGAGCGACACGGCGCGGTGAGCCAGGAAACCGCGGTCGAGATGGTGTCCGGGGCGCTCGCGCGCTACGGCGCGAGCGTCGCCGTCGCAGTCACGGGCGTCGCCGGGCCTGGCGGCGGGACGCCGGACAAGCCGGTCGGCACGGTGTGGATCGGCTGGAAGCGCCGCGGCGGCTATGCGCGCGCCGAGCTGTTCCACTTCGACGGTGATCGCGAAGCCGTGCGACGGCAGACCGTGGGCGCCGCGCTCGACGGCGTCCGGCGGATTCTTACGAGCTGAAGCGCGCGTGGTGCGTAGCGGTCGCGCGTCGCTGTGGGATAATCGGATGGCAAGGTGTCTTACACGCTGAGACGCCACGGCGGCACCTTCGCCGCCACCCACACGATATCGAGGATTCCGCGATGGATGACAACAAGCGCAAGGCGCTCGCCTCCGCACTCAGCCAGATCGAGAAGCAGTTCGGCAAGGGCGCCGTGATGCGCATGGGCGACAAGACCGACGAGGCGATCGAGGTCGTCTCGACGGGTTCGCTCGGCCTCGACATCGCGCTCGGCGTCGGCGGCCTGCCGCGCGGCCGCGTGGTCGAGATCTACGGCCCCGAATCCTCCGGCAAGACCACGCTGACCCTGCAGGTCATCGCCAACTGCCAGCGCAACGGCGGCACCGCCGCATTCGTCGATGCCGAGCACGCACTCGACCCGAGCTACGCCGAAAAGCTCGGTGTCAATGTCGACGACCTGCTCGTGTCGCAGCCGGACACGGGTGAGCAGGCGCTCGAGATCGCCGACATGCTGGTCCGCTCCAATGCGGTCGACGTCGTCGTCATCGATTCGGTCGCCGCGCTCACCCCGAAGGCGGAAATCGAAGGCGAGATGGGTGACTCGCACGTCGGCCTGCAGGCGCGCCTGATGAGCCAGGCCCTGCGCAAGCTCACCGCGAATATCAAGAAATCAGGCACTTTGGTCATCTTCATCAACCAGATCCGCATGAAGATCGGTGTGATGTTCGGCAACCCGGAGACGACCACGGGCGGTAATGCGCTCAAGTTCTACGCCTCCGTGCGCCTCGACATCCGCCGCATCGGCAGCGTCAAGCGTGGCGAGGAAGTGATCGGTTCGGAAACACGTGTCAAGGTCGTCAAGAACAAGGTTGCGCCGCCGTTCCGCCAGGCCGAGTTCGAAATCCTCTACGGTGAAGGGTCGTCGCGCGAGGGCGAGCTGATCGAGCTCGGCGTCAACAACAACCTCATCGAGAAGTCCGGCGCCTGGTACAGCTACAACGGCGACCGCATCGGCCAGGGCAAGGACAACACGCGCCTGTACCTCAAGGAACATCCGGAAATGGCCGCGGCGATCGATGCCCAGCTGCGTGCCGCGCTGCTCGCGAAAGGCGCGAAGGCGCCGATGGTCGAGATGGAAGAAGCCTGACCCGGACGGTCAGCGTCGCCGCACGAGCCTGAGCAACGCTGCAGCGAGGTTGCGCAGGCTCTGCCCGACTCCGGGCTCGATGCGCGCGGCGTAGGGCAGCAGGTAGGCCGGATGGTTCGCGAGAAAACGCGCTTCGGCACTGTTCCGCAAGGCGGCGGTCACGTCGTCGCGCGTCATGCGCCGTTGCGCGAGCGCGTCGGCGAAGTTCGCCAGCCCGCCTGCGTCGGCGGGACGCCCGAGTATCGAGAAGTAGGCCGAATGCACGAACTCGCGATCGTCGTCGAGACGATCGGTTTTCCTCGCGCGTACGTCGAACAGCCACCCGTGCAGGATCGAAGCCTCGCACACGAGCAGGCCGGCATCGCGCAAGCGGCCGTCGAGCGTCTGCGCAGTGAAGCCGGCGAGGTGGTAGTCGCCGGTGTACGCCTGCGTTCCGTAGACGAGGTGGATGATCTCCTCCGCGCGGGCCGGATCGCGTCGCTCGGGTTGCGACAGCAGGTCGAACATGCCCGCCAGGGCCGGTACCCGCACATGGAGGACTCCGCCCGGTGCGAGCAGGCGCGACCATTCCTGCAACGCCGGCGCCGTTTTCGCCCGCTCGAAGTGCTCGAGCACGTCCTGTGCAAGGACTTCGTCGAATGCACCGGAGGGCAGCATCGGCAGGGCGACGACATCGCCGACGAGATCGGGGTTGTGCACCGCGTGCAGGTCGACGTTGAGGTAGCCTTCCCGGCGATCGTAGCCGCAACCGACATTGATCTTGCGCGGCAGCGGGTCGGGGAGGTGCTCGGCGGTTCCGTGTTCGGCCATCCGGCTCGATTTCATGCTGGGGCAATCGATCTAGGATACGCGGTCGAACCATCGTTCGACAGCCGAGGCATGCGATGAAGAAGAAGGGAAGGCCAGGCACGGAAGGCGCGCCACGCTCGGGCTACGACCGTGCGCTCGGGCTGCTCGCGCGCCGCGAGCACTCCGCGCGCGAACTCAGGACGAAGCTGGCCGCGCGCGGGCATGCCACGGACGAGGCCGGCGACGCGGTCGATCGGCTGCAGCAGCAGGATTACCAGAACGACGCGCGCTTCGCCGCGAGTATCGCGCGCCAGCGCAGCTCGCAAGGCTACGGTCCGCGGCGGATCCGCGCGGAACTCAAATCGCACGGCCTCGCCGAAGCGGCGATCCGCGAGGCGATCGCAGCGCTGGACGGCGACTGGAGCGCGGCTGCCGCCGCGCAGTTGCGGCGCCGTTACGGCGCGAAAGCGCCCGCGGACCACGGAGAACGCGCCGCCCGCGCCGGGTTTCTCTTGCGCCGCGGCTTCGATCCGGCGACAGTACGCGCCGTCACGCACGCCGAAGTGGACGATCCGGGCGAAGAGTTGGATTGATGGCTCGAATTCCGGACCGCATCTTCCGGCGTGTCCGCCTTTCGCATCCGCCCCGATCCGTCCCGATGAAAACTTCCGAAATCCGCTCCGCGTTCCTGGAGTTCTTCCGCTCCAAGGACCACACGATCGTGCCGTCGAGTTCGCTCGTGCCGTCGAACGATCCGACCCTGCTGTTCACGAACTCCGGCATGGTGCAGTTCAAGAACGTGTTTCTCGGCAGCGAGAAGCTCGGTTACGTGCGCGCGGCCGACGTGCAGCGCTGCCTGCGCGCGGGCGGCAAGCACAACGACCTCGACTCGGTCGGCTATACGGCGCGCCACCACACGTTCTTCGAGATGCTCGGCAACTGGTCGTTCGGCGACTACTTCAAGCGCGAAGCGATCGCGTGGGCGTGGGAGTTCCTCACCGGCGTGCTCGGGCTCGAGAAGGACCGCCTGTGGGTCACGGTCTACCACACCGACGACGAGGCGTATGCGATCTGGAAGGACGAGATCGGGATCGCGCCCGCGCGCATCGTGCGCATCGGCGACAACAAGGGTGCCCCGTACGCGTCGGACAATTTCTGGCAGATGGCCGACACCGGTCCGTGCGGGCCGTGCACCGAGATCTTCTACGACCACGGTGCAGGCATCGCCGGTGGCCCGCCGGGATCGCCCGACGAGGACGGCGACCGCTACATCGAGATCTGGAACCTCGTCTTCATGCAGTTCGACCGTGCCGCCGACGGCACGCTGGCGAAGCTGCCGGCGCCGTGCGTCGACACCGGCATGGGGCTCGAACGCCTCGCTGCCGTGCTTCAGCACGTGCATTCGAACTACGAGATCGACCTGTTCCAGCGCCTGATCGGCGAAGCGGCGCGCCTCACCGGCACGCCCGACCTCGAGAACAAGTCGCTGCGCGTAATCGCCGACCACATCCGCGCGTGCTCGTTCCTCATCGTCGACGGCGTGCTGCCGTCGAACGAGGGGCGCGGCTACGTGCTGCGCCGGATCATCCGGCGCGCGCTGCGGCACGGCTACATGCTCGGCCAGAAGCAGCCGTTCTTCCACGCGATGGTGCCGGCGCTGATCGAGGTCATGGGCGACGCGTATCCGGAGTTGCCGGCGAAGCGCGACCTCGTCGAGCGCGCGCTCAAGGCGGAAGAGGAGCGGTTCGGCGAGACGCTCGAGCAGGGCATGAAGGTGTTCGAGGAGGTCGCGCGCAAGTCCGGCAAGACGATCCCCGGCGTCGACGCCTTCCGTCTCTACGACACCTACGGTTTCCCGGTCGACCTCACGGCCGACATCGCGCGCGAGCGCGGCCTGTCGGTCGACATGGCCGGCTTCGAGGCGGCGATGGAGCAGCAGCGCGAACGCGCGCGCTCGGCGAGCCAGTTCGACAGCAAGGCGACCTTGCCCGCGGACGTCGCGAGCGCGCTCGCGCCGACCATGTTCCTCGGTTATGAAGCGCTCATGGCGACGGCGGCGAAGGTGGTCGCGATCGTGCGCGACGGCCGCGCCGTCGACGCGCTCGGCGACGGCGAGGAGGCGGTCGTGCTGCTCGACCGCACGCCGTTCTATGCCGAGTCGGGCGGCCAGGTCGGCGACACGGGCGTACTGAACGGCAGCGACGGCCGTTTCGACGTCGCCGACACGATCAAGCTCGGCGGCGTGTTCCACGCCCACCTCGGTCGCTGGCACGGCAGGCCGCTGCACAAGGGCGCGGCGCTCGACGCGAACGTCGATGCGACGCGCCGCCAGTCGACCGTGCTCAACCATTCCGCCACGCACCTGCTGCACGCGGCGTTGCGCAGCGAGCTAGGCACGCACGTGCAGCAGAAGGGGTCGCTCGTCGCGCCCGATCGCCTGCGCTTCGACTTCGCCCACTTCCAGCCGATCGCCGCCGAAGAACTGCGCCGGATCGAGGACCTCGTCAATGCGCAGATCCGGCGCAACGCGCCGGCCGAAGTGCACGAGATGGCGTACCAGGACGCGCTCGACTTCGGCGCGATCGCGCTGTTCGGCGAGAAGTACGGTGACGAGGTGCGCGTGCTGAAGATGGGCGAATTCTCGACCGAGCTGTGCGGCGGCACGCACGTCGGTCGCACCGGCGACATCGGCCTGTTCAAGATCGTCAGCGAAGGCGGCGTCGCCGCGGGCGTGCGCCGCATCGAGGCGGTGACCGGCGCCGCGGCAATCGCTTTCGTCGCCGACGAGGAGCACCGTCTCGAGCAGATCGGCGACCTGCTGTCGGCCAACGGCCCCGAGGTCGTCGACAAGCTGCGCCAGCTGTTCGAGCGGCAGAAGAGGCTCGAGCGCGAGCTCGAGTCGTACAAGGCGAAGGCGGCGAGTTCGGCGACGCAGGATCTCGCGGCGTCCGCACGCAAGGTCGGCGGCGCGAGCGTGGTCGCCGCGCGCGTCGACGGACTCGACGCGAAGGCGCTGCGCGACGGCGTCGACACGCTCAAGCAGAAGCTCGTGGACTGCGTCGTGCTGCTTGCCTCGGCATCGGACGGCAAGGTCGCGCTCGTCGGTGGCGTGCACGGTGCCGCTCTCGGCAAGGTCAAGGCCGGCGACGTCGTGGCGCACGTCGCAGCGCAGATCGGCGGCAAGGGCGGCGGCCGACCCGACATGGCGCAGGGCGGCGGCGTCGATTCGCCGGCGCTCGATGCTGCACTCGCAGCGCTTCCCGCATGGCTGGAACAGCAGATGTAAATGTAAAGAAAACGTGTCGGCGCAAGGCCTTTCGTTCATTGCGCGTGCCGGATGCCTTGGTTAGTATCGGGCCGCCTTCGATATCGATGCCGGCGCCGCACGCGTGGCGCAGCGAGAACGTCGAGTCGGGGTACATAAAACAGGGGAAGGGTAGCGAGGGAGGCTGCCACTTGGTCCCCGGGACCGCATGCGCAGGGTGAACGCTGTCGCACATGCGAATCCATCGGACCGACAAAACGTGTTAAGGAGAGCCACATGCTTATTTTGACTCGCCGGGTCGGCGAGACGTTGATGATCGGAGACGAGGTGACCGTCACGGTACTCGGCGTCAAGGGCAACCAGGTCCGCATCGGTATCAATGCACCGAAAGACGTGGCGGTGCATCGCGAAGAGATCTATCAGCGCATCAAGCGCGAACTCACGCCGGGCGAGGAATCCGCCGAAGGTTCCGGCGGTCATCACGCGAACTGAGCTTTACCCGCATCGTCGTAGCCGCTATCCTGCGCGGCCGGACGCGAACCAGCGATACTGTCGCGCCGAACGATCCCGGAGAGATGCCCGAGAGGCCGAAGGGGCTCCCCTGCTAAGGGAGTATAGGGTCAAAAGCTCTATCGAGGGTTCGAATCCCTCTCTCTCCGCCAGTAACGCAAAACGCCCCCTCGCGGGGCGTTTTGCGTTACGGGGGACAGTGCAGGTGGAGAACGGCGCCCTCGCGAAATGCGTCGGGTGCTCGCGCGATGTCCGAGTCCCCGTTGTATGAACCCACCGTGCCTGCGGCCAGCGGCGCGGCGGGATTCGATGCCGCGGTCGCGCGCAGGTGCGCTCCTACGATGCTCGCGCGTCGTTCCAGGTCCGCTATGGGAGTCCGCTGCAGGAGCCCACCCTGCGGGCGACCAACCCGCGGCGCGATTCGACGTCGCGGTCACGCACAGGGCCTGCGCTCTCGTGTGGCGCTCCAGGGTCCGTCATGCGGCGTGGAAACCGAGGACGGCCCCGGCTTGCAGGTCTGTGGAGGCGCCCCGGTGCCGTGGCGATCGAGCGTCGTTGCGCAGAGAATGAACAGCTTCTGCGCAAACTCTCGCCAATCGTGACGAATGTTGCAGAAAAAGGTTGACGCACGGCATCGCGATCAGAATAATCGCGCGCCTTCCGATGCTGTTTCGGACGGGTTCGCCGAGGTGCTATGCTAGGCGACCGTCGTTCGGCGACGGAACACAGGTTGCAATGCGCCCGTAGCTCAGCTGGATAGAGCACCAGGCTACGAACTTGGTGGTCGGGAGTTCGAATCTCTCCGGGCGCGCCACTTGTACTCGAAGGGTGCTTCGGCACCCTTTTTGTTTCTGCAGGAGTCCGGCGGTCGCGGTGCGCGGGAATGGCATCGCAAGGTTTCCGGATTGACGCGAAGGACGCTGCTTCGTACCATCGTCGATCCTTTTTTCGCGGCCGGCGTGGCGCGGAGACGGACTGAACGGGGTATAGCGCAGTCTGGTAGCGCGCCTGCTTTGGGAGCAGGATGTCGGGGGTTCGAATCCCTCTACCCCGACCATCTGCTCGTGCGGCAGGCGGGACCGGTGCGGCGTCGCGGCGCCGGAACCTGTGACAATGCGGCTGTCGATGCGCCCGTAGCTCAACCGGATAGAGCATCGGCCTTCTAAGCCGACGGTTGCAGGTTCGAGTCCTGTCGGGCGTGCCATTCGCCGTGCGGTTGGACGGCGGCATGGAAGCCTGCAACGAGGTGTTGCGCGGCGGTGTCTTGCCGATGTGCACAGCTTCAGTGGTGGGCGTAGCTCAGTTGGTTAGAGTACCGGATTGTGATTCCGGTTGTCGTGGGTTCGAGTCCCATCGTCCACCCCAACTTTCGTTACAATCTAGAAGTTAAGCGGGCCGTTAGCTCAGTTGGTAGAGCAGGAGACTCTTAATCTCTTGGTCCTAGGTTCGAGTCCTAGACGGCCCACCAATTTTTCCCCTGGCGCGAGCGCGCCGGCTCCCGGAAGAGCCTTCGCGCGGGCGGCAGGCCGGTCCGGGCGAAAGTGGCGAAACTGGTAGACGCACCAGATTTAGGTTCTGGCGGGGCAACCCGTGAGAGTTCGAGTCTCTCCTTTCGCACCACTTCCCTCCGCAACGTGCCTGTCGCAGCGACCGCCTGGGGCGACCCAGCCAGCGGCGTTTCGTGACGTCCGCAGCCTGGTCGGGTAACGCACGGCACAGGACGTGCCGCCGCATCGGGCGCTTGGGGCGCGTGATGCGAAAAACGTGGCGCGGTGAGGCCGCGACCGTTTTTCAGCAAGGCGCGACGGGAAGCGTGCCCTTGCCAACTGCACATTGATCCTGAGGAACACCATGCAAGTCTCGATCGAAAACGTCGGTTCGCTCGGCCGCAAGCTCACGGTCCGCCTCCCCGCCCAGCGCCTCGAGGACACCATCCGCTCGCGCATCCAGGAGATGGGCCGCAGCGCGCGCCTGAAGGGCTTCCGCCCGGGCAAGGTGCCGGCCAAGGTGATCGAGCAGCGCTTCGGCAGCCAGATCCGCAACGAGGCGCTGTCGGAAATGATCGGTTCGAGCTTCCAGGAAGCGGTCACGCAGGAGAAGCTGCGCCCGGCGGTGCAGCCGTCGATCGCGACGACGGGGCGTCCGGAGAACGGCGAGATCGAATACACGGCGACCTTCGAAGTGTTGCCGGAGATCGGCAAGCTCGACGTCGCCGGCCTCGAGATCGTCAAGCCGGTCGCGAGCGTGACCGACCCGGACATCGACCAGATGATCGAGACGCTGCGCTTGCAGCGCCGCAGCTGGCACGCGGTCGACCGCGCGGCGAAGGACGGCGACATGGTGCTGTTCGAATTCTCCGCGCAGGCCGAAGGGTTCCGTCATCCGGAAAGCGGCACGGATCGCGTCGGCGCCGTGCTCGGCTCGGGCGCGTATTCGAAGGAACTCGAGGACAAGCTGGCCGGCCACAAGGCCGGTGACGAATTCACGACCCACGTCGATTTCCCGGCGGCGGTGCGCACGCCTGCGCTCGCCGGCAAGTCGGTCGACGTGAGCGTCAAGCTCGTGCGCGTGCAGGAAGCGCAGCTGCCGGCCGTCGACGAGGCGTTCGCGGCGAGCTTCGGCGTCAAGGAAGGCGGCCTCGGCCGCTTCCGCGAGGACGTCCGCGCGAACCTCGAGCGCGAACTCAAGGGCGTGCTGATGGGCCGCCTCAAGGCCGGCGCGCTGGAGAAGCTCGTCGAGGCGCATCCGGAACTCGAGTTGCCGCAGGGCATGGTCGAGAACGAGGCGCGCCAGCTCGCGCGCCAGGCCGGCCTGCAGAGTCCGGACGCGGTCGCGCAGTTCCTGCCGACGGCACGCCGTCGCGTGAGCGCGGGCCTGCTGATCGGCGAACTCGCGCGCCAGAACGACATCCGCCTCGACTCGCGCCGCGTCAGCGAAGCACTCGCGACGATCGCCTCGACCTACGAGGAGCCGGAGCAGGTCGTTGAACTCTATTCGCGCGACCCCCAGTTGATGGGCGCGCTGCAGAATCGCGTGATCGAGGACCAGGTCGTCGAATGGCTGGCCGACCACGCCAAGTGCAGCGAACAGCAGCTCAGTTTCAACGACGTCATGCGGCCGGGCGCCTGAGCGCGAACGGCGCCCAGGAGAATGCCATGTCCAGCCTGATCACACCTGCCACCGGTCTCAACCTCGTCCCGATGGTGGTCGAGCAGACCTCGCGTGGCGAGCGCGCCTACGACATCTACTCGCGCCTGCTGAAGGAGCGCGTCGTGTTCGTGGTCGGGCCGATCGACGACTACATGGCGAACGTGGTCGTCGCGCAGTTGCTGTTCCTCGAGTCGGAGAATCCCGACAAGGACATCAACCTGTACATCAACAGCCCCGGTGGCGTGGTCACCGCGGGCCTGGCGATCTACGACACGATGCAGTACATCCGCTGCGACGTGAGCACGATGTGCATCGGCCAGGCGTGCAGCGCGGCGTCGCTACTGCTGACCGCAGGCACCAAGGGCAAGCGTTACGCGTTGCCGAACTCGCGCGTGATGATCCACCAGCCGTCCGGTGGCGCGCAGGGCCAGGCGACCGACATCGAGATCCAGGCGCGTGAGATCCTGTATCTGCGTGGCCGCCTGAACCAGATCTACGTCAAGCACACCGGCCAGGCGCTCGACCAGATCGAGCGCGACATGGAGCGCGACCGCTTCATGAGCGGCGAGGACGCGAAGACGTACGGCCTGATCGACGCGGTGCTCGACCGCCGCCCGGGCGAAACCGCGGTGACGCCGGCCTGATCGCGCAAGATCGGCGCCATTTCACGGTTTTTTACATCGATCGTGGCCGGACCGAGGGTCCGGTCGCGCTGTGCTATCCTGCGCCGGCAATTGCGGCGACACTCCGAGGCGGAGCATGACTGACGACCGGCAAAGCCGATCGGGCGACAACGGCAAGATCCTGTACTGCTCGTTCTGCGGCAAGAGCCAGCACGAGGTACGCAAGCTCATCGCGGGCCCATCGGTGTTCATCTGCGATGAGTGCGTCGAGCTGTGCAACGACATCATCCGCGAGGAACTCGAGGAGAAGGCGGCCAGCGCGCGCAGCGACCTGCCCAAGCCGGCCGAGATCCTCGACGTGCTCGACCAGTACGTCATCGGCCAGTCGCGCGCGAAGAAGGTGCTCGCGGTCGCCGTGTACAACCACTACAAGCGACTCGAGACGCGCAGCCGCAACGACGACGTCGAGCTCGCCAAGTCCAACATCCTGCTCGTCGGCCCGACCGGATCGGGCAAGACGCTACTCGCCGACACGCTCGCGCGCCTGCTCAACGTGCCGTTCACGATCGCCGACGCGACGACGTTGACCGAGGCCGGTTACGTCGGCGAGGACGTCGAGAACATCATCCAGAAGCTGCTGCAGAAGTGCGACTACGACGTCGAGAAGGCGCAGAGCGGCATCGTCTATATCGACGAGATCGACAAGATCTCGCGCAAGAGCGAGAACCCGTCGATCACGCGCGACGTGTCGGGTGAGGGCGTGCAGCAGGCGCTCCTCAAGCTCATCGAAGGCACGGTCGCCTCGGTGCCGCCGCAGGGCGGGCGCAAGCATCCGCAGCAGGAGTTCCTGCAGGTCGACACGAAGAACATCCTGTTCATCGTCGGCGGTGCGTTCGCCGGGCTCGAGAAGATCATCCTGCAGCGCTCCGAAGCGACCGGCATCGGCTTCAATGCCGAAGTGCGCAGCAAGGACCGCCAGGCGGACGCGAGCAAGCTGCTCGCCGACGTGCAGCCGGAAGACCTCATCAAGTTCGGCCTCATCCCCGAGTTCGTCGGCCGCCTGCCGGTGGTCGCGACGCTCGAGGAGCTCGACGAGACCGCGCTGGTCAAGATCCTGACCGAACCGAAGAACGCGATCACCAAGCAGTTCAAGAAGCTGTTCGAGATGGAGGGCGTCGAACTCGAGTTCCGGCCCGACGCGCTCACGGCGATCGCGCGCAAGGCGATCAAGCGCAAGACCGGTGCGCGCGGCCTGCGCACGATCCTCGAGCAGGTGCTGCTCGACACGATGTTCAACCTGCCGTCGCTCGAGCACGTGAGCAAGGTCGTCGTCGACGAGGCCGTCATCAACGGCCAGGCCGAGCCGTACCTGATCTACCGCGGCAACATGCAGAACCGCGCCGCCTCCGAATGAGGCCGGCGCGGCGCCGATGCGCCGCGCGGCCGCTTGGTCCCCACCGGATGGAATGCCGATGAACTTGCGATTCGTTGCAGGTCTGCTGTCGTCGATCGTGCTCGCGTGCGTGATCGCGCCCGCGCAGGCGAAGCATCCGCCTGCGCCCACCGCGCCCGGAAGCTACGAGGACTGGGGACCGGACATCGATGCGGTCGAGATCAGCCGCACGTTCCGCCTCGCCGACTACGAGCGCGTCGTGTTGGAGCCGCTCGCCACCGGAGCTGTCGCGCTGCCACCGGCCGACGAGAACACGTACGAGCCGGTCAAGGCCGTGCTCGGGCGGTTCAGCGCGGTGTTCGCGGACGGCCTGCGCACGGCGCTGGCGAAACCGGTCGACGTGGCCGAAGCCGCGCCGGCCGACGCGCACGTGCTGCGCCTGCGCGGCGAGGTGCTGCTGCTCGATCCGGGTTCGCGCGCGAAGCGCTACTGGGGCGGCTTCGGTGCCGGCGCGGTTCGCGTCGAAGTCCGCTGCGAGCTCGTCGATGCCGCGTCGGGCGAGGTACTGCTCGCGTTCACGCAGCAGCGCCGCTCCGGCTTCGGCGGTTTCGGCGGCGACTACGAAGAGCTCATGACGCGTACGATCCGCCAGATCGGCGGCGATGCGACGAACCTGCTGAAGCAGTTCTGAGCGGCCCGGCGGCCGGCGGCCGCGCTTGCAAACGCCGTCGCGAACCCTCACTTGACGATACGGCAGCGTGGGTCCACGCTGCCGTTCGTGTTTCCGCGGAACCCCGTTTCGCCACCGTTTATTTCCGAGTCCGATGACCGACAAGCCGAGCAAACTCCCGAAGACCCCGCACGACCCGATCGAACTGCCGGTACTGCCGCTGCGCGACGTGGTCGTGTTTCCGCACATGGTCATCCCGCTGTTCGTCGGGCGCGAGAAATCGGTCCGCGCGCTCGAGAGCGCGATGGCGGACGACAAGAAGATCCTGCTCGTAGCGCAGCGCAGCCCCGACGTCGACGAGCCCGCGGTCGGCGACCTCTACACGATCGGCACGATCGCGACGGTGCTGCAGCTGCTCAAGCTGCCCGACGGCACGATCAAGGTGCTCGTGGAAGGCGCCGATCGTGCCGAGATCGCCGCGTTCGGCGAGCGTGACGGCCTCATGGTCGCCCACGCGCGCGTGCTCGAGGCGAGCTACACGCGCGGCGAGCGCGAGATCGAGGTGATCGGCCGCCAGTTGACCAGCCTGTTCGAACAGCTCGTGAAGCTGTCGCGCAAGATCCCGCCCGAGCTCATGGCCACGCTCGCCGGCATCGAGGATCCGTCGCGACTCGCCGACACGATCGCCGCGCACATCGCGGTGCGCGTCGCCGAGAAACAGCGCGTGCTCGAGACGGTCGACGTCGCCGACCGGCAGGAACTGCTCGTCGGCCTCGTCGACGGAGAGATCGACGTGCAGCAGATCGAGAAGCGCATCCGCGGCCGCGTCAAGTCGCAGATGGAGAAGAGCCAGCGCGAGTATTACCTCAACGAACAGATGAAGGCGATCCAGAAGGAGCTCGGCGACATCGAGGATGCGCCGAACGAGCTGGAGGAACTCGCGCGCAAGATCGGCGCCGCCGGCATGCCCAAGCCGATCGAGACGAAGGCGCGCGCAGAGCTGAACAAGCTCAAGCAGATGTCGCCGATGTCGGCCGAGGCGACCGTCGTGCGCAACTACATCGACTGCCTGCTCGGCGTGCCGTGGAAGAAGAAGACCAAGGTGCGCCGCGATCTCAAGCGCGCCGAGGACGTGCTCGACGCCGACCATTTCGGGCTCGAGAAGGTCAAGGAACGCATCCTCGAATACCTCGCCGTGCAGCAGCGCGTGCACAAGATGAAGGGGCCGATCCTCTGCCTCGTCGGTCCGCCCGGCGTCGGCAAGACCTCGCTCGGCCAGTCGATCGCGAAGGCGACCAACCGCAAGTTCATCCGCATGTCGCTCGGCGGCGTGCGCGACGAGGCGGAGATCCGCGGCCATCGCCGCACGTACATCGGTTCGATGCCCGGACGGATCATCCAGAACCTGACCAAGGCGGGCACCAGGAACCCGCTGTTCGTGCTCGACGAGATCGACAAGATGTCGATGGATTTCCGCGGCGACCCATCGGCGGCGCTGCTCGAAGTGCTCGATCCGGAGCAGAACCACACCTTCAACGACCACTACCTCGAGGTCGACGTCGACCTGTCCGAGGTGATGTGGATCGCCACCGCGAACTCGCTCAACATCCCGCCCGCGCTCGCGGACCGCATGGAGATCATCCGCATCCCGGGTTACACCGAGGAGGAGAAGCTCAACATCGCGCAGCGCTACCTCGTGCCGAAGCAGCTGAAGGCGAACGGCCTCAAGGCCGCCGAGCTGTCGGTGTCCGAGGACGCGCTGCGCGACGTCGTGCGCTACTACACGCGTGAATCGGGCGTGCGCAGCCTCGACCGCGAGATATCCAAGATCTGCCGCAAGGTGGTCAAGGAACTCAGCCTCGCCGCAGCGAAGGCGGCGAAGAAGGGCGGCGAGCGCAAGCGCGGCAAGGTCAGCGTGAGCGCGAAGAACCTCGACGACTACCTCGGCGTACGCAAGTTCACCTACGGCCGCGCCGAGCAGCAGAATGAAGTCGGCCTCGTGACCGGGCTCGCCTGGACCGAGGTCGGTGGCGACCTGCTCAGCATCGAGGCGACGATCGTGCCGGGCAAGGGCAAGCTCATCCACACCGGCCAGCTCGGCGACGTGATGCAGGAGTCGATCCAGGCCGCGCTCAGCGTCGTGCGCGCGCGCGTCGATCGCCTCGGCGTCGATCCGGAGTTCCACCAGAAACTCGACATCCACGTGCACGTGCCCGAGGGTGCGACGCCGAAGGACGGGCCGAGCGCGGGCATCGCGATGTGCACCGCGCTGGTGTCGGCGCTGACCAAGGTGCCGGTGCGCTCGGAGGTCGCGATGACGGGCGAGATCACGCTGCGCGGCCGCGTGCTGCCGATCGGCGGGCTCAAGGAGAAGCTGCTCGCCGCGCATCGCGGCGGCATCACGACCGTGATCATCCCCGAGGAGAACCGCAAGGATCTCGTCGACATCCCGAAGAACGTGACGCAGTCGCTGGAGATCCATCCGGTGCGCTGGATCGACGAAGTGCTCGACATCGCGCTCGAGCGTCCGCTCGCGCCGGCGTCGAAGGCCGAAAGCGACGCACCTCACGCGCGCGACGAACATCCGGCCGAGGCCGGGGTGCGACCGCATTGAGGCTTGCGGCGAAGGCGGCGTGATCGAGCGCCGCCTTCGCCGGCCCGTGCCGCGTCGAGTTTGGCGCAAATGCGCGAAATTCCTGCAAATCCACGCTGCACCTCGTGTTGCGTGGCCTTGGGGCCGCTGGTATAAAGAGCGCGCCGCGATCCAGGTGACGCAGCCGTCCGGGCGATTGCGGGGTACCGAGACGCGCTGACCCGAGGTGCACCACCTCCGCCCATGCGCGTTTCGACTCGATCAAATTCTGCGGGGCGCATGCCCCGTGCGGGAGTCCTACATGAATAAAGCCGAATTTGTCGCCGCGATCGCGGATGCCTCCGAACTGACCAAGGCCGACGCCGAGCGCGCCATCGAGGCGATGTTCAAGGTGGTGAAGAAGACCCTCAAGGCCGGTGAGTCGATCTCGCTCGTCGGTTTCGGTACTTTCGTGGTGCGCAAGCGCGCCGCACGCACGGGTCGCAACCCGCGCACGAACGAGACGATCAAGATCAAGGCTTCCAAGGTTCCCGCGTTCAAGGCCGGCAAGGCCCTCAAGGACGCGCTGAACTGACGCAGGATCACGCGGGCACGGCTTGTCGCCGTGCCCGCGGCAACACGGGTGCTTAGCTCAGCGGTAGAGCGTCGCCCTTACAAGGCGAGGGTCGGGGGTTCGAAACCCTCAGCACCCACCAGCTTGGGCCGCAGCGGTTCGTGGCCGGCACGCTCCGCGCACGGGGAGTGCGCGCAGGATCCGGCGGGCGAATGGTGTCCGCAGCGATCCCGCAATCCCAGCGACGGCGCCCTCGGGCGCCGTCGTCTTGTGCGGGAATGTCCCGCGAGGGGCCCGTGACCGCGTAAAATCGTCTTTCCGGTCCGGCCGGCACGCCGTACCGTCTCCATCAGACAGGTTCCCAATCCATGCTGCAGCTTCTGCGCGGAAAGAAATCCAGCTTGTTCGTGAAGATCGTCCTCGGGGTGATCGTCCTCGGCTTCTCGTTCTTCGGCATCGAGTCGTACTTCGTCGCGAACACGAACACGAACGTGGCGAAGGTCGGCGGCAGCGCGATCAGCGAGCAGGAGTTCACCCAGCGGTACAACCGCACGGTGCAGGCCGAAATGCAGCGCATGAAGCAGCAGTTCGGCGCGAACGTGAACGCGTCCATGTTCCAGACCCCCGAATTCAAGCACCGCGTGCTCGACGACCTCGTCAACGAGCGCGTGCTGCTCGAGACGAACGACAAGCTCGGCATCGTCGTTCCGGTCGAGCGCCTGCGCAACGAGATCCAGAAGATCCCCGCGTTCCAGAACGAGGGCGCGTTCGACAAGGATCAGTACAAGCAAGTGCTCGCCGCCAACGGCATGAGCCCGCAGTCGTTCGAGGACGACATGCGCAAGGACATCGGCCGCACGCTGCTGCCGGCGCAGATCGCGTCGACCGCGATCGCGACCGACGCCGAAGTCGACGCCTACCTGCGCCTGCGCGACCAGCGCCGCGATTTCCGCTACGCGAAACTCGACAAGCCGGCCGCTGCGCAGGGCGAGGTGAAGGACGACGAAATCGACGCCTGGTACAAGCAGCACCAGGCCGAATTCATGGTGCCCGAGCGCGTCGCGGTGGAGTACCTCGAACTCGACGCCTCCAAGCTCGAGATCGACCAGAAGCCGGACGACAACGTGCTGAAGGAGCGTTACGAGAAGGCGAAGTCGCGCTACGTCAGCGCGGAGCAGCGCCTCGCATCGCACATCCTCGTCAAGGTCGGCGGCAAGGGTGCGCCGGAGGACCAGAAGGCGGCGCTCGCGAAGGCCGAGGAGATCGAGAAGCAGCTCAAGAGCGGCAAGGATTTCGCCGCGCTCGCCAAGCAGGAATCGGCGGACCTCGGTTCGAAGAACCAGGGTGGTGATCTCGGCTGGCTCGATCGCGGCACGACCGAGGAAGCGTTCGAGACCGCGCTGTTCGCGCTCGGCAAGGGCGAAGTTTCCCAGCCGGTGCTGACCAGCGAGGGCTACCACGTGATCGAGCTGCGCGACGTGCGTCCGGGCAAGACGCGCAGCTTCGACGAGGTCAAGCCGGACCTCCTCAAGGAATACGCGGACAGTGAACGTGAACGCGTCTACTCCGACAAGGCCGGCCGTCTCACCGAACTGACCTACCAGAACCCGTCGACGCTCGAGACCGCGGCGAAGGAACTCGGCCTGACCGTGCAGAAGACCGACCTGTTCGCGCGCACGGGCGGCCAGGGCATCGCCGCCAATCCGGCCGTGGCGAAGGCCGCGTTCAGCGACGGCGTGCTCGTGCAGAACAACAACTCCGATCCGATCGACCTCAGCCCGAACCACATCGCGGTCCTGCGCATCGCCGAGCACAAGCCGGCCACGCCGAAGCCGCTCGACGAAGTGCGTGACGTCGTGCGCACGCGCATCGTCGCCGAGCGTACGGCCAAGCAGGCGAAGGATCGCGCCGATGCGCTGTACGCGCAGCTCGGCAAGGACAAGACGCTCGACACGCTCGCGGCGTCGGACAATCTCAAGATCGAGGAACAGAAGGGCATCGGCCGCGACGCCGCGACGCCGGACAGCCGCCTCGTCGCCGCCGCATTCTCGATGGCGCGACCGGCGCAGGACAAGGCGAGCTACCGCCTCGTCGATCTCGGCGGCGACAGCTACGCGCTCGTGCAGCTGACCGCGGTCGCCGACGGCGACCCGTCCAAGCTCGACGCGAAGACGCGCGAAGCGGCGCGCAACACGTTGCAGCAGCAGATGTCCATGTCGGTGACGCGCGAGTTCGTCGACGCCTTGCGCAAGGCGACGAAGGTCTCGATCTCGGAGAGCAAGTTGCAGGATCAGAGTCCGTAAGCCACCGCGATCCGCCGCATTCCGAAGAAGGCCGCGCATCTGCGCGGCCTTCTTCGTTTCCGGACAACGCCAGCGAGCTCGATGCGACGCTGGCGCGTGAGGCGAGCGAGTGCGCCAGCGCGCGCAAGCCGCGCCGATCGCCGGTGCCGCAGCGGGCGGATTCGCGCGTGTCGCGCCCGCGTGGTCGTCAGCGCTCGAAACCGTCGCGGAAGATGATGTCGCTCGCGTCGGGTGCGCAACTGACGGCGATGCCGGTGACCGCGGCATCCACGGTGCCGCTGCCACCTGCAATCGTGCATGCCTGGCTGGCGGGTTGCGCCGTGATCGTCACGTCGTACGACGAGCCGTACGGCAAGGTGCCCGGGAACGCGAAGGTCGTCGCGCTCACCGGCACCGAGAGCGGCGTGCCGCCGTTGAGCGAAAGGGCGAGGCCGCTGCCCTCGAGGCCACCCACCGTGCCGCCGATCGTGAACTGGTCCGGCTCGAACGTCGCGGTCAGCGTGCAGTTCGACACGAGCGGGCCCGCGGTGAAGATCGGCGCCGCGAACGATCCCGGGCATCCGCCGACGTTGCCCACGTGCTGTCCGACGCCGGGCGTCACCGTGAATGTGAGCGTGGTGCCCGACGCCACCGACTGCGGCGTCGACGGGTCCATGGTGCCGTCGCCGACGACCTGAGGCGTGGCGGTCACCGTGGTCGGCGCCTGCGGAACATCCACGAACACCGCATTCGGCGTACCGGGTGTCCCGCTACCGCCGCCGAGCGTGTTGATGCCCTGCACGTAGACGATGTGCCGCCCGGCTGCGAGGCCGGACAGGGCGATCGTGCCGCTGACCGCTTCGTTGTTGGCGTTGAAGGTGCCGTCGGCGGCAGCCAGCGCGATCGGCGTCGCGCCCGCGTCCCACGGCAGCGTGTCGATGTAGGCGTTCGCGGCACGGATCGAGTAGGTCGCTTGCGTCCCGTTGCTCTGGTTGTAGCGGCGGTCGTCGATCGTCGCGGTCAACGTGACGTACGGCCCGCCCGCGCCCTGCTGCACGGCGGACACGGCGATGCCGTACGCATCCGGGCCGCCCGGCAACTTGTACGTCGCGTGCAGCGCACGCGCGACGTAGCGCAGTGCCGCGATGTTCGCCGACGCGGTGGACGCATTGAAGGTGCTGCAGCTTTCGAAGAACGCGGTATCCGTCTCGATCGTGAAGCCCGGCACGCCGAGCAGGCCGTACATGTTGTCGTCGGTCGCACCGTCGGTCGGATAGAGCGTGTCCGACTGTTCCGGCGAGTAGTTGTTGAACCAGGCGAGTCGCCGGCCGAGCGTACGCAGCGGAACCTGGTTCGGCGCAGGGCTCGAGGTGTCGCCCCACGGCCACAGCACGAGTTCGGCGTAACTGTGGATGTCGATGAAGAAGCCGGTCGTGTCGTCCGGCGCCGCGGCGCCGCCGTCGCCCGAGGAACTCGTCGGATTCATCGGGCCGCTGCGCCGGTCGGCGAACACGCCACCGGTGCAGACGCCCGCGCTGTCGCAGGTGCCGGCGACGTATTGCACGAGGTTCTGCGTTTCCGGTTCGGACTGCTTGACCGGCCCGCGATAGGTTTCGTTGCAGGTATTGCCGCTCGAACCGCCGTTGTTCGGCACGATCTTCCAGTGGAACGGGAAGTTGCGGTTGAGGTCGATGCCACCGTCGGCGGAACTCGAGGCGCAATTGCCGTTGATCGTGTCGACGTTCTTGCGCTGGTAGACCTGACCTTCCGCGATCTTGCGGCCGTCCGGATTCGCCTGCAGCACGAGGCGGAAGTCGTTGTGGTCGACCAGCCAGGTCGCTTCCGGGTCGCTGCCGTAGTTCTGCACCAGCCATTCGGCGAAACGCGTCGTCAGCTCGGCCGGAGCATATTCTCGTGCGTGGATCGATCCGAACACGACCATGCGCGGTCGATCCGGGTCGCTTGCCGCAGTCGCGAGGTTGGTGATGCGCAGCGCGCGCATCTCGTAGCCTTCGGCGGCGTTCTGCGTCTTCTTCCAGGTCGGACCCAGGTCATCGATCGCGACGATGTCCGGATGGGCGGCGGCGAGGTCGTCCATCGTCTGGTAGGTGCCTTCGACCGTGCGGTAGCACGTGTAGCCGGGGATGCCCGGGTAGCCGTCGGTGCTCTCGGTCGTCGCGCCGGAACGCATCGCCGCATCGATCGTCGCTTCGAAGCCGCGCAGGCGCGCGGTGCCTGCGGTGTCGACCGCGACACTCAGGCCTTCGGCTTCGAGCCCGGCGATGCCGGCCTCGTCGGTATCGACCTGCAGCACCTGGCGCGCGGCGTCGACGCGCACGTGCTGGAAGTTCGCGGCCGCGCGCGCGAGCGCATCGGTGTCGGGATAGCGAGCCTCGACGAACCAGTGTTCGGCCCTCGCCGGTTGCATGACGGCGCCGGCGATCGCGAGCGCGAGCAAGGTCTTGCGCATGGGTTCCCCTCCCGAGAATCCTCCGATCCTAGCAGGATGCCCGTCCCGCGCCACGCCGCGGCGCGGCGTTTCGTGAGCCGTGCCGCGCTTACTCGATCTGCTCGCGTGCCCAGGCCGCGTCGAGCGCTTCCATCGCGTCGCGCGGCTTCAGCTTGGCCGCCTTGTCCCATGCCTCGGCGACCTCGTCCTCGCGCTTGTCGCCGTGCAGCAGGAGCAGGCCGTTGCCGTATTCGACCCAGGCGATCGGTGCCGCCGGGGTCAGCTTCAGCGCCTGCTTGAGGTGCTTCTCCGCTTCGGTCGCGCTGGCTCCGTAGGTGAGCTTGGCGAGCATGCCGCCGACCTTGCCGACGATTTCCGCGTGGTAGAGGCCGAGCGCGGTCTCCGCCTCGGCATGCTTGGGCGCGCGTTCGAGCGTCGCGTCGAGCGATTCGCGCACCTTGCCGGCGAGCCCTTGCGCGAGCGCCTTGGTGATCGAGATCGTCTGGCTCAGCCGGCCGATCGCGAACGCGCGCCGGTAGTGGCTGTTCGCTTCGTCGGGCAGGGCGGCGACGGCGGCGTCGGCGAGCGCGATGAGTTCCTCGTAGCGCGCGGTCTTCGCCTTGTCGTCGTCGAGCAGGTAGGTCGCGTGGATACCGCCGGCCTTGATCGCGACCGAAGCGCCGAGCGCCTGCAGCGCGACGCCGGACTCGTACGCGTGCTGGAAATCGCCGCGGTGGAACGCGCGCCACGCATCCTGCAGCGCGGCCGCGATCGCGCCCGCATCCTTGCCCGGTTTCGGCTGCTTCTTGAGCAACGTGGCGACGTGCTTTTCGTCCGGGAACGGCTCCTGGTCGCCCGCATGGAGATCCTTCCACGCCTTCGCGAGCTTGTCGCCGGTGTAATCGAACGCCTTGTCCGGATGCGGGAACGCGGCCCAGCCTTTCTTCGCCATCGTGGTGTCCTCGGGGCAAGCGATGCGCGTCGGAGTCTGCCGCGAGCGGGCCGCGCGCGTCACGCCGCCCTGCGGCAAGCCGTTACACTTGCGGGATGAGCCCGCCCCGCCAGAACCCCGCCGCGCGCGCCGCCGAGCTGCGTGCCCGCATCGAAGACGCCAACTATCGCTACCACGTGCTCGACGAGCCGGATATCGCCGACATCGAGTACGACCGCCTCATGCGCGAACTCGAGGCACTCGAAGCCGCGCATCCGGAGCTGGCCACGACGGATTCGCCGACGCAACGCGTGGGTGCCGCGCCGTCGAATGCGTTCGCCAAGGTCCACCACGACATCCCGATGCTGTCGCTCGGCAATGCGTTCAGCGACGAGGAAGTCGAGGACTTCGTGCGCCGCATCGTCGAGCGGATCGACGTCGCCGATCCGTCGTTCTCGGTCGAGCCGAAGTTCGACGGCCTCGCGATCAGCCTGCGCTATGAAAACGGCGTGTTCGTGCGCGGCGCCACGCGCGGCGACGGCGAGGACGGCGAGGACGTGAGCGCGAACCTGCGCACGATCAAGGCGATCCCGCTGCGCTTGCGCAGCGGGAAGAATGAGCACGAATCGCTGCGCCTGCGCAGCGGGAAGAATGAGCACGAATCGCTGCGCCTGCGCGGCGACGACTGGCCGGCCGTGCTCGAGGTGCGCGGCGAGGTCTACATGCCGCGCGCCGGCTTCGAGGCCTACAACGAAAAGGCGCGTGCTTCGGACGGCGCGATCAAGCCGCTGATCAACCCGCGCAACGCCGCCGCCGGCAGCCTGCGCCAGCTCGATCCACGCGTGACCGCGCAACGGCCGCTGTCGTTCTATGCCTATGCGCTCGGCGTGGTCGAGGGACGCGAGATGCCGTCGTCGCATTCGGAGGTGCTGCGCATGTTGCGCGGCTGGGGTTTCCCGGTGAGCGAACTCGTCTCGACCGCGCGCGGCGTGGCAGGCTGCTTGGAGTACTACCGCCGCATCGGCGCACGGCGCGACGCGTTGCCGTTCGACATCGACGGCGTCGTCTACAAGCTCGACGACCTCGCCGCGCAGCGCGAACTCGGCTTCGTCGGGCGCACGCCCCGCTGGGCGATCGCGCACAAGTTCCCCGCGCAGGAGCAGCAGACCGTCGTCGAGGCGATCATCGTCAACATCGGTCGCACCGGCGCGGCGACGCCGGCGGCCAAGCTCGTACCCGTGTTCGTCGGCGGTGTCACGGTCACCAACGCGACCTTGCACAACGCCGACCAGGTCGCGCGCCTCGACGTGCGCGTCGGCGACACGGTGATCGTGCGTCGCGCCGGCGACGTGATTCCCGAAGTCGTGCGGGTCGTTCCCGAGCTGCGGCCGGAGCGCACGAAGCCGTGGCGGATGCCCGCGCATTGCCCGATCTGCGGCTCGGACATCGTGCGCGAGGAGGGCGAGGCGGTCGCGCGCTGCACCGGCGAACTGACCTGCGCCGCGCAACGCATCCAGGCCGTGTTCCATTTCGCCTCGCGCCGCGCGATGGACATCGACGGTCTCGGCGAGCGCTACATCGAGGATCTCGGCGACCTCGGCTACCTGCGTTCGGTCGCCGACCTCTACGCGCTCGGCCTCGACGACCTGCTCGAGATGAAGCGCCGCGCCGACGAGCGCGACGGCACGACACCCGAAACGGTGAAAGCGGGCAAGGTCGCTACGAAGTGGGCGGAGAACCTCGTCGAGGCGATCGCGCGCAGCCGGCGCACGACGCTCGCGCGGTTCCTCTATGCGCTCGGCATCGAGCACGTCGGCGAAAGCACCGCCAAGATGCTCGCTACCTGGTTCGGCGACGTCGAACGCGTGCGGCACCAGCCGTGGCCGATCCTCAAGCTCGTGCCCGACATCGGCGGCGAGGTCGCGCGCGCGATCGACGCGTTCTTCCAGCAGGCGGGCAACCAGCAGGTCATCGACGACTTGCTCGCGCGCGGCGTCGAGATCACCGACGCACACGCGCCATCGCCGAAGCTCGCGCGCCAGCTCACGCTCTCCAACGTGCTCGCGCAGGCCGAGATCCCCAAACTCACGGCCAAGCGCGCCGGACAGGTCGCCGCCGCGTTCGATTCGATCGAGGCGGTGATCGCTGCCGACGCGGACGCACTCGTCGTTGCGGGCCTGCCTGCCGACACGGCAGCCGCCGTGCGCGCGTACGTCGACAGCGCGCCCGGTCGCGAACTGCTGCAGCGTTGCGCCGATGCGCTCGCGCAGTTGCACGCCGCCGCGCCCGTCGCCGCGGCGGCGGAGCAGGGCGTGCTCGAGGGGCAGACGGTCGTACTCACGGGGACGCTGTCGGCGTTGACGCGCGACGATGCGAAGGCGAAGCTCGAAGCGCTCGGCGCGAAGGTCGCAGGCAGCGTGTCGAAGAAGACGAACTTCGTCGTAGCCGGCACGGAAGCGGGTTCCAAGCTCGACAAGGCGCAGGAACTTAGCGTCGAGGTCTGGGACGAACAGCGCCTGCTGCAGTTCCTCGCCAGGCACCCCTCCGGTCGCTAGCGGAGCCGTGGCGCGGCCGCCGATGCGGCCGCGCTTCAGCCGTGCGGTGAAGCGTCGTCCGCGTCGGGCGTGTCGTGCAGGTGGCCGGATCCGAGGCCGATGCCGGCGCCGAGTCCCATCCCCGCGCCCATGCCGCCACCGCCGCGTCCGCTCCCTTTCCCTTCGTCCTTGCCGCCGTCGCCCTTGCCTCGACCTCCGCCGCCGCCGGTTCCGCCGCCGGGGCGCGTCGGCCCCTGGCGCGGGATCGCGACCGACGCCGGCACCGGATCGAGGTCGAGCGCCTCGCGCACGAAGTCGCGCAGCGACACGACGAGGTCGTGCGTGTGGATCGGCCGCCCTTCGGCGAGTTCGGTCGCGGCGCGCGCCGCGAGGCGTACCTGTTCTTCGGTGCCGAGCAGGATGATGTCCGACAGCGCTGCCTCGACCGCATCGCGCACTCGACGCGCGCGATCGCTGCCGGCCGGCGCGTCGCCCTCGGCCTGGGCGGCGGCGCGACGCAGGTCGCGCAGGTGCGTCGGATCGACCGCGAGGTCGCCCGTGAACGAGCCGCCGAGCACCTTGTACGCGGCGATGAGCGCGCGCAGGCGCTCGTTGATCTGCCGGTTCTCGCGCTCGCGCCGCTGCTGGATCGTCTGCATCGCGAGCAGGCGGATGCCGACGCCGATCAGCGTGATCACGGCGAGCCCGAGCAGGGTCGAGAGCAGGGCCTGCCAGGAGCTGAAATCGAGGTTGCGCATCGCCGACGGCTCCGCGGTGACCGGAGCCCGCAGTGTAGGGCACGGCCGACGCGTCGTGCGGGGGCGGATGCGACGCCATCGGCCGCGCCGGACGACGTACACTGCGCGCCGATTGCGGTGCGACGATACGAGTGCGCCGCCGACACGGAGATCCGCCGATTCACGCGAACGAATCCGCCTACGTCGACGCCAAGCCGCGACTGCGCGCGTTGCGCGCGCGCGCGTCGTTGTACGCGCTGGTCCGCGCGTTCTTCGCCGAACGCGGCGTGCTCGAGGTGGAGACGCCGATCCTCGGCGTGGCCGGCAACACCGAACCGAACATCGAGAGTTTCAGCACGTCGTTCTCAGGCCGGGTCGATGCGGGCACGCGCGAGCGCTGGCTGCGCACGTCGCCGGAATTTCCGTTGAAGCGCCTGCTCGCGGAAGGAGTCGGCGACTGCTACGAACTCGGCCGCGTGTTCCGCGACGGCGAGGCGGGGCGGCGCCACAACCCCGAATTCACGATGCTCGAGTGGTATCGCGTCGGCTGGGACCACCGGCGCCTCGTCGACGAAACGATCGAGCTCGTGCTGGCCGCGCTCGCCGCGGCGGGGCGTTCCGCCGAGATCGCCCGCTATTCGTATCGCGAGCTGTTCGTGCACGGTGTCGGCGTCGATCCGTTCACGGCGCCGCTCGATGCGCTGCGCGCGCCGCTCGCGGACGTGCGCATCGACGGCGACGGCCTCTCGCGCGACGACTGGCTCGACCTCCTGCTCACGCATCGCCTGCAGCCGGCGTTCCCGCGCGACCGCATCACGGTCGTGATCGACTTCCCACCGAGCCAGGCTGCGCTCGCGCGGATCCGCGCCGACGATCCGCCGGTCGCCGAGCGCTTCGAGCTCTACCTCGGGCCGTACGAACTCGCCAACGGCTACCACGAGCTCATCGACGCGATCGAGCAACGCGCGCGTTTCGAGCGTGACAACGCGCGTCGGTGCGAGCGCGGTCAGCGCGAAGTACCGATCGATGAACGCCTGCTCGCGGCGCTGCCGGCGATGCCCGCGTGTGCCGGCGTCGCGCTCGGCATCGAGCGCCTGCTTATGTGCCTCGCGCGCACCGACGCGATCGGTGACGTGCTCGCGTTCGCGTTCGCCGACGCCTGACGCCGCCGCGCGGCGCCAGGCTCACGGGGCACGCCCGCGCGCACGACACGTGCACGCAGGTTCGCGGCCGCGGCTGTTGCCGCGGCCGCTCTGCCGTTTCAGCGCAGCGCGAGGGCCCGCTCGCGGCGTTCCTGCAGGCTCATGTCGGCCTGGTTCACGAGACGCAGGTCGCGCAACTCCCACGGCGCACGCAACGCGCTGGCTGCGGTGTCGTAGTGCAGTTCGAGGCTGCCGTGGCCGGCTTCGAGCCAGGCCGCGGCCTGTGCGATCGCGGCGGGATGCAGCGCACCGTCTTCGCCCGTGCCGTACAGCACGGCGGAGACGCCGTAGCGACTCGCGACGCGGGCCTCGACGCCGATGCCGAGCACGACGCCGGCGCCACCGTCGCGCGAGACGCTGCCGTCGAGACGCGCGACGGGCAAGCTCACCGCGAACGCAGTCTTCGCGTCGCGCGGAACTGCGGGCCTGCCAGACGCGACGCCGAATGCGTGCACTTCCCACAGGCCGTGGCCGCCCGCGTGCGCGACGTCCGGCGTCACGCTCGCGACGTAGCTGCCGTCGCGCTGGCGCACGAAGTCGAGCGGCTGGGTCGCGCCGTCGGGTGCGCTAACGAGGCCGCCGAGCCGGTCGAGCGCGACCGCGCCCTGCAGCATCGCGCGGAATCGCAGCGTATCCCCGCCGGCGATGCCGTCGCGTTCGGCGGCTAGAGCGAGCACGAGCGGGCTGTTCGGCTCGAACACGTGCACGAGGTAGCGCCCGCGTGCAGTCGGTACGGCAAGATCGACGGTGCCTGCGGCGACGCCGTCGGCGAGTCGCAGCACGGTGCTGCCTTGGGGCACGTCCATGCCGGCGGCGCGCAGCGCATCGACGTCGGCCGCGCTGCGGATCGCTGTCGCGTTGTCGAGGCGACGCCCGTCGACGCGAAGCTCCACGTCGGCCGCGGCGATCGCCGCGCCGGCGTCGCCGCCATGCGGGCTCAGGCGGACGACCGCGCCGGGCGCGCTCAGCGCGAGGGGCACGCCGCGCTGCAGGTCGCCTTCGCTCGCGTCGATCCAGTATTCGCGGCTTTCGGCGACGTGCGCGCGTGGACTGGCATCGAGCGCTTGCGTCGAGTCGATCGGCCACGACAGCGCGACCGGCGTACGGTCGAGGTTCGCGGTGTCGAGCTGCGCGGCTTTCGGCGCGCGCAACTGCGCAGCAACGAGATCGTGCGGCGCGCGTGCGAGCAGACGCAGCGTTTCGCCGGCGCCGGCCGTCGACGCGAACGCGCCGGCGACGAGGGTCAGCGCGACGGCGAGGGGAAGCGAACGGTGCTTGGCAATGGGCATGGTCGTTTCCTCAGAGGTCGTTGCGCAGGATGGTTTCGAGGCCGAAGCAGGCGCGCCGGCTCTGGTTGTGGCTGAGCGGTTCGCTGCCGGCGGTGCGCGCCGTGTCGTAGAACCACACGCGCCCGGCCGCGGCGGCACTGCTGCACTCGATGAAACCGTCCGAGCAGCTGCTGAGCCATGCCTGCGTGACTTCGAGGCCGACGTTGAGCGTGTAGCCGCCGCAGTAGCTGTCCGGGTCCCATACCGCGGTCTCGACGTCGCTGCCGATCACGTCCCAGAAGCCCTTCGGCAGCGCCGGACGTCCGGACGTGCCGTAGAGGTAGTTCTGGTTGTAGTAGGCCATCCAGCTCGTCTGCTGCTGGCGTACCGCGTCGGTCTGGTAGCCGAGCAGCCAACCGACCGCGTTCTCGAACACGTTGCCGGCGATCACCGCATTCGCGAGCGGCGTGCCCGCGCTCGACGGCGCGAGCGCATTGACCCAGCGGATCTTGCTGATGATGGCCGGGTAGCGGCTGTCGTAGGTCGGGTTCGACATGATCCAGCGCATCACGTTGCCGCCGTTCGAGTGCGTGATGACGACGAGGTCGGTGATGCCGCGGCTGTTGATGAAGTTCGTGAGCTGGCCGGCGAGGCAGCCGGCCGCGCGGCTGTCCCACATGTACTGGTTGAAGTCGCAGTTGATGACGACGTAGTTGGCCTGGTTGACGAGGCCCTGGCGGACCGTGTTGACCATCGTCGGTTGCCAGTAGTCGTTGTAGGCGTCGGTCTGGCTACCGGTGCCGTGGACGAAGGCGACGCCAGTGGTGGCGATGGCCGCGTGCGCGGTCGTGGCGGCTGCGGCGAGCAGCAGCGTGAAAGCGATGCGTAGCATTCTCTCCCTCCAAGGCCGTGCGGCAGGGTGCGCGGCCGATTCGGGCCCACGGCTACTTCGCGGCGGAACGCGTCCCTGCGGCCGTCAGCGAAGCGGCCGGAGCATGAACGGAAGCACGCGCCGACGGGATCTCCCCATTCCGTACGGCTGCGTATTGACGAAGGTATCCATGTGGAAACCGTCCGTCAATTTGCAGGTGCAGCACGGATGCGCGGCGCCGCGGCGCGAGCGGCCGGTTTGCCTTAGGCCGGACCGGCGCAGGCTGGCCGGATCGGGCCGTGCGTTGCGCGAAGGCGATGCGATCAGCGTACCGTTCGCGCGCGCAGCGCGAACGCGCAGATCAATGCAGCGAGCGCGGCGATGCCGCCCGCAGCGAGGAACGCCGTGCGCCCGCCGTCGATGTGCCAGAGCGCACCGGCGAGCCATGCGCCGATCACGCCGCCGCCACCGGAAGAAAAGCCGTAGAACACGCCTTGCGCGTGGCCGTTCATGCGCCCAGGGAAGTAGGCCGCGAGCAACTGCATGCAGGACGCGAACAGCGCGGCGAAATTGAGCGCGTGTGTCGCCTGCGCGAGCACCATCAACGGCACGCATTCCGGCAGCAGCGCGGTCACGCACCAGCGCGCCGCCGCCGAAACGAGCGCGACGAGCAGCACCGTGCGCGCGTCCCAGCGGCCGAAGATGCGCGCCGAGGCGAAGAACAGCGCGATCTCGACGGCGACGCCGATCGCCCAGTAGGCGCCGAGCGACGACGGCCGGTAACCGTGCTGTTCGAGGTAGATCGAGAAGAACGTGTAGTACGGGCCGAACGACATCTGCGCGAGCAAGGTCACCGCGAAGAACGCAAGCACCTCAGGCCGCTTCAGGCGTTCGCGGAAACCGTGCTCGCCCTCGGTGACGGCGATCGCGGTGGGTCCATAGTCGTTGGTGAAGCTGCTCGCGAGCAGGCCGACGAACAACGGCAGCATGAGCCACGGCAGGCACGTGACCGGTATGTGGTCGAACGCGACGCCGAAACCGGCGACGACCGCGATGAAGCCGATCGAGCCCCAGACGCGGATCGAACCATAGCGTTCGCTGCGGGCGCCGAGGTGCGACAGCGTCAGCGCCTCGAACTGCGGCATGACCGCGTTCCACGCGAAACAGAACACCACCATCGCGACGAGCAGTCCGCCGAAGTCGAGCGGCCATAGGAACGGCAGGAAGCTCGCGAGCGCGATCGCGCAGCCGATGCGCAGCCAGCGTACCGGTGCGCTCGAACGCGCCGCGAGCCAGCTCCAGCTGCTCGGCGCGACGATGCGCGTGCCGTACCAGAGGCTCATGAGCAGGCTGATCGCGGCGACGTCCTGGCCGCGCGCCTTGAGGAACAGGCTCCAGTACGGCGAGAACGCGCCGAGCGCGGCGTAGTAGGCGAAGTAGAAACTCGCGAGGCGACGGGCGGGAATCGTTTCGGAAGTCATGCGGGTCCGTCCGCCCAGGCCTGGCCGCGACGCGGCGGCGTCAGAATTCGAGTTCGACCGCCGCGCACAGGTAGTCGATCATCGGCGCAATGCGCTTGTAGGTATCGACCAGGTGCGGCAGCAGCTCATCGGAGCAGGCGAGCGCGTCGTCGAACGACTGGCCGGCCGCGAAATTCTTGCGCTTGAGGTCCTCGACGAGTTCGTGCGCGGGATCGACACCGCGCGGCGGCCGCGAGAGGCTCTCGCCGTAGAACTCGAACCGCTCGCGGAACGCCTTGCCGTGCGTCGCCTTCTTCCACGCGGCCGGGTTGCCTTCGAGGAATTCGCGGATCTTCTTCAAGGTCGCGGGTTCCGGGTGCCAGATGCCGCCGCCCGCGAAGCAGTCGCCGGGCTGGATATGCACGTAGAACGACGGCGCCTCGATCTCGCGCCGGCGTTCGTGCGCGAAACGCGCGCCGGCCCAGGTCTTGTACGGCGTCTTGTCGTTCGCGAAGCGCGTGTCGCGATGGATGCGGAACAGCGATCCGCCCTGCGCGCGCGCGTCGGCGACGTAGCGTGGGCTGATCTTCGCGAGCGGTGCCTGCAAGTCGGCGATGAGGCACAGGAACGGCTGGCGCAGCACCTCCTCGTAGCGCGGCTTGTTCGCGGCGAACCACGAGCGGTTGTTGTTGCGCGCGAGATCGCGCAGGAACTTGAACGTCGCGGCGGAGAAGTAGGTCGTGGCCAAGGCGGAGGATGGGTGTGGACGGAACGCCTATTGTAAGGCTCGCGCCGGACGCGTGCCGTCAGAGCTCGCGGCCCCAGCTCTCGAGCGCATCGAGCAGCGGCACGTGCGCGGCGGGCAGGTCCGGCACGGCGCGCAGGCGCGCGATCGTCGCGAAGTAGTCCACGCGCGTGAGCGCGGTCGTCGGTGTCGCCGTGTCGAGGCGCCGGCGGCGGAAGCCTTCCCAGCGTTCGTGCTCGATCGCGTCGAGCGTCTCGGGCCAGTTGCGCGCGCGATAGCGGAACAGGAGCTCGGGATAGCGCGGGTCGCGGAACGGGAACGCGCGCGAGCCGAGCTGTTCGGGTGGCGTCTCGCGCACGGCGCGGAACAGGCGCTTGTCCGCGTCCGACGGAAAACCTTCGTACAGTGCGAGTTCGGGATCGGTCGTCGTCGCCGGTGTGCGCACGGTGGCGAACACGCGCTGCACCTTCGCGGCGAGGCCGTCGGCGCCGCGCAGGCGGGCGAGGTTAGCCTGTGCGCGCTCGGGATCGAGCGCGATGCGCGCGAGGTCGACGCCCTTGAGCACGCCGAGCGGCGCGAGCGCGGGCGAGCGGTTCGCATGGATAGCCTTGAGCGGGATGCGCTCGACGCCTTCGGGCAGGTCCGCGCGCGGCGTGAACACGCGATCGGCGATTTCCCCGGCATCGAGCTGCAGCAGGTCCGCAGGATCGGTGTCGAGGTCGTACGCGATCACCGCGTTCGGCTGGGTCGGGTGTTCGGCCAGCGGCGCGACGATCGCGATGCAGCCGCGGTTGGCCGGATAGCGCGATGACACGTGCAGGAGCGGCGTCATGCGCGCGACATCGAGCAGTTCGAACGCGCGCTGCTTGCGTCGCAGCGCGAAGTAGAACTCCCACAGGCGCGGCTGGCGCACGCGCATGAGGCGGGCGAGGCCGATCAACGCCTCGACGTCCGATACCGCGTCGTGCGCGCGCGCCTGCGCGATGCGGTTGGCGCCGGCGAGGTGCTCGAGGCGGAAGCTCGGCGAGCCGTCCTCGCGCCGCGGCCATTCGATGCCGTCGGGGCGCAGCGCGTAGCTCATGCGCGCGAGGTCGATGAGGTCCCAGCGTGAATTGCCGTCCTTCCACTCGCGTTCATAGGGATCGTGGAAGTTGCGGTAGAGCAGGTTGCGCGTGAATTCGTCGTCGAAGCGCAGCGAGTTGTAGCCGACGTTGCAGGTCCCCGGCTCCGCCATCTCCTCGTTGACGCGGGCGGCGAACTCCGCCTCGACGACGCCGTCGCGCTGCATGCGCTGCGGCGTGATGCCGGTGATCAGGCAGGCCTCCGGATGCGGCAGCACGTCGGTCGCCGGGCGGCAGAAGAACGAGACCGGCTCGCCGACGGGTTCGAGGTCGAGCGTCGTGCGGATCGCGGCGAACTGGGCCGGGCGGTCGCGGCGCGGATCGGCGCCGGTGGTCTCGTAGTCGTGCCAGAGGAAGGTTTGCGTCATCGATCGGAGCATAACGCAGGGTTCCCTCGCGGCGAGGGCTTGCTAGACTGGGCGGCACCCCGCCAGGAACCCGTGCATGCGAACGCCGGACGAGAACAACCTGATCTGGATCGACCTGGAGATGACCGGGCTGGATCCGGACAACGACTCGATCCTGGAGATCGCGACGATCGTCACCGACAAGGACCTCAATTTCCTCGCGGAGGGTCCCGAGTTCGCGATCGGCCATCCGCTCGAGCGGCTCGAGGCGATGGACGACTGGAACCGCAACCAGCACCGCAAGTCGGGCCTCTGGCAACGCGTGCTCGATTCGCGCATCGACCTCGCGAGCGCCGAGGCGCTGACGATGGAGTTCCTCGTGCAGTGGGTGCCGCCGGGCAAGTCGCCGATGTGCGGCAACTCGATCTGCCAGGATCGCCGCTTCCTCCATCGCCTGATGCCGCGGCTCGAGCGCTTCTTCCACTACCGCAACCTCGACGTCTCGACGATCAAGGAACTCGCGCGCCGCTGGGCACCCGAAGTCAGCCGCGGATTCACCAAGGATTCGGCTCACACCGCGCTCAGCGACGTGCGCGACTCGATCGCCGAGCTGTGCTACTACCGGCCGTTCATGGGACGCATCGCAGGCACGCTCGAAGCGCCCTGAGCGCCCTCCGCGACGGCTGCACCACGCAATTACCGAAGGTCCGCCCGCGCGCAGGCCGCGCCGCTCGCGCACGGCGCGCCGGTCGACACGGCTTCCCCTGAAACGTGACGTACACCACAAAAAGGTATACGTTCGCGCCACGGCCGATCACGACGGGGAGATCGGCCGCGTAGCGACTTGGGGGTCGCCACCGGAGGCGACGCGCAATTGGGGACAATTTCGTGACTTTCACGTTCCGACGTTCGTTGTGGATGGCGGCCGCGGCCGCCCTCGTTTTCATTTCCGGCGTCTCGGCCGAGCCCGCGATCGCGAAGGCGCGACCGAAGGCGTTCCCGGCGGCGCGCGTGATCGCGCCGATCGTGGCGGTCGACGAGCAGCAGAAGGGCGTGTCGCCGTCGCGGCCGGTCGCTCCGGCGAGCGAACCGATCGCGCACGCTCCGACGACGCCGTTCGGCCAGGGCTACGGCGGGGAAGTGGAACCGAATGGCACGAGCGCGACCGCGACGCCGCTGAGCGGCAGCAACGTGGTCGTGCACGCGAACCTGTTCCCGAACGGCGACATCGACTTCTATTCGTTCAGCGCGAACGCGGGTGACCGCGTCTACGCCGCGCTGATGACTTCCGCCTCGGCGGGCAGCAGCACCGACAGCCAGCTCACCCTGCTCGCGTCGGACGGCACCACGGTGATCGAGTTCGACGATGACAACGGCAGCTTCGCCGCGTTGTCGTCGTCGATCGCCGGCGCGACGATCCCGACCACAGGTACCTACTTCCTCAAGATCAACGACTTCACCGCGGGCACGACCTCGGAACGCGGCTACGACCTGCATCTGCGCATCCAGAGCGGCGCGCCGACGCCGGAAGTGGAGGGCAACGACACGCCGGCGACGGCCAATCCGCTGCCGGCCAACGGCTGGGTCAGCGGCGCGCGCAATCCGGCCGCGGCGACCGAGCAGGACTGGTACAGCATCAACCTCAACGCGGGCGATACCGTCTACCTTGCGCTCGACCTCGATCCGGAGCGTGATGGCGTCAGCTGGAACGGTCGCCTTGGTTTCGCCCTGTTCGGCGACGCCGGCAACCAGATCGTTGTCGTCGACGACGCCGGCACCGGCGACGTCGCACCGAATCCGAACATCCCGTCGGAAGCGATGTTCTTCACCGTGAAGGATGCCGGCACCTACTTCGCCTTCGTCGATTCGGCCAGCGCGGCCGTCGGCGGTCCGACCGCGACCTACCACCTCAGCGTCAGCGTGCATCCGCACGTCGACGAGGGCGTGAACTGCACGACGTACACGAGCACCGACGTGCCGAAGACGATCGGCCCCGGCACGGGCCTGGTCAGCTCGGTCATCACGATCCCGGGCAATCCGCGCATCGCCGACGTCGATGTCGGTATCAACCTCACCCACGCGCTGATGCAGGACGTCGACGCGCACCTGCGTTCGCCGGCCGGCAACGACATCGGCCTGTTCACCGACATCGGCGCGGCCGCGACGGGCGGTCAGACGGTCATGGATGTCGTCTTCGACGACGAAGCCGCCATTCCTCCCACGTTCACCGCGCTCAAGGGCAGCCAGCTGAAGCCCGAGAACAATTCCACCGCAGGCACGGCCAGCACGTCCGGTGCGTACCGCCTCGCGGCGTTCGACGGCGAGAACGCGGGCGGCACCTGGACGCTCGATCTGCGCGACGACACCGCCGGCGCCAACGGCGGCACGCTCAACAGCTGGTCGCTGCGCGTCTGCGAAGCGCCGCCGCCGCCGGCCTGCCCGCCGGGCTTCGCGGTGCAGACCGCGTTCAGCACCGACTTCGAAGCGGGCGCGGCCGGCTTCACGCATTCGGGCACGCAGGACGAATGGGAACTCGGCCTGCCCGCGACCGTCGCGACGACGACCGCCAATCCGATCGCCGGGTTCAGCACCTGCAACAGCGGTGTCAATTGCTGGAAGACCGACCTCGACAACACGTACAACGCATCGTCGTCGCAGGACCTGCTGTCACCGCCGATCAACCTCGCCGGCCTGTCGGCGCCGATCGTAGTGACTTGGGCGCAGCGGCACCAGGTCGAGACCGCGAACTTCGACCACTACTTCGTCGACGCGCAGCAGGTCGGCGGCGCGACGCCGGTGCGCCTGTACGAATGGCTCGATCCGACGCCGATCAGCGCGTCCGCGGGTACCGGCAACCCGCAGGCGAACATCGGCGGGAGCTACGGCTGGGGCGTCTTCTCGCGCCGCGCCGACAGTCTCGCGGGCCTGAACACAGAAGTGCGCTTCCATCTCGACAGCGACACCACGGTCCAATTCGCGGGCGCCGCGATCGACGACGTGAGCGTCACCGGCTGCCGCGCGTTGTCGTCCGACCTCGCGATCACCAAGACCGACGGCGTCACGACGGTGACGCCGGGCGGGAGTGCCACGTACACGATCACCGCGAGCAACGCGGGTCCGGATCCCGTCACGGGCGCGACCGTCGCCGACACCTTCCCTGCGATCAACACCTGCACCTGGACTTGCGTCGGCGCGGGCGGTGGCACCTGCACCGCCTCGGGCAGCGGCAACATCAACGATTCGACCAACATGCCGGCCGGTGGCAGCGTGACCTACACCGCGAGCTGCACGATCAATCCGGCGGCGACGGGCACGTTGAGCAACACGGCGACGGTCAGTTCAGCGATCGCCGATCCCAACCCGGGCAACAACAGTGCGACCGACACGGACACGCTGACGCCGGGGGCGGACCTAGCGATCACGAAGACCGACGGGGTCACGACCGCGACGCCGGGTGGCAGCGTGACCTATACGATCACCGCGTCGAATGCAGGCCCGAGCAACGCGCCGGGCAGCACCGTCGCCGATACGTTCCCGGCGAGCGAAACCTGCACGTGGACCTGCGTCGGTGCCGGTGGCGGCACCTGCACGGCGTCAGGCAGCGGCAACATCAACGACACGGTCAACCTGCCCGCGGGCGGCAGCGTGACGTACACGGCGAGCTGCACGGTCTCCGCTGCAGCGACGGGTACGCTCAGCAACACGGCGACCGTGGCCGCGCCGGGTGGCGTCACCGATCCCACGCCGGGCAACAACAGCGCCACCGACAGCGACACGCTGGCGCCGAGTGCCGATCTCGCGATCACCAAGACCGACGGTGTCACGAGTGCGACGGCGGGCGGCAGCGTGACCTACACGATCACTGCGTCGAATGCGGGCCCGAGCAACGCGAGCGGTTCGAGCGTCGCGGACACGTTCCCGGCGAGCGAAACCTGCACGTGGACCTGCGTCGGCGCGGGGGGCGGCACCTGCACCGCATCGGGCAGCGGCAACATCGCCGACACGACCAACCTGCCTGCGGGCGGCAGCGTCACGTACACGGCGAGCTGCGCGGTCTCGGCCGCGGCGAGCGGCACACTCGCGAACACGGCGACCGTCGCTGCCCCGGGCGGGGTCACCGATCCCACGCCGGGCAACAACAGTGCGACCGACAGCGACACGCTCGTGGCGACGGCCGACGTGTCGATCACGAAGACCGACGGCGTCACGAGCGCGACCGCGGGCGGCAGCGTGACCTACACGATCACTGCGTCGAATGCAGGTCCGAGCAATGCGAGCGGGTCGAGCGTCGCGGACACGTTCCCGGCGAGCGAAACCTGCACCTGGACCTGCGTCGGTGCCGGCGGCGGCACCTGCACGGCGTCGGGCAGCGGCAACATCGCCGACACGACCAACCTTCCGGCCGGCGGCAGCGTGACGTACACGGCGAGCTGCACGATCTCCGCGTCGGCGAGCGGTAGCCTCGTCAACACGGCGACGGTCACGGCCGGCGGCGCGACCGATCCGAACCCGGGCAACAACAGCGCGACCGACACCGATGCGCTCGGCGCTTCGGCGGACCTGTCGATCACCAAGACCGACGGCGTCACGAGCGCGACGGCGGGCGGCAGCGTGACCTACACGATCACTGCGTCGAATGCGGGCCCGAGCAACGCGAGCGGGTCGAGCGTCGCGGACACGTTCCCGGCGAGCGAGACCTGCTCGTGGACCTGCGTCGGCGCCGGTGGCGGCACCTGCACGGCGTCGGGCAGCGGCAACATCGCCGACACGACCAACCTTCCGGCCGGCGGCAGCGTGACGTACACGGCGAGCTGCACGATCTCCGCGTCGGCGAGCGGTAGCCTCGTCAACACGGCGACGGTCACGGCCGGCGGCACGACCGATCCGAACCCGGGCAACAACAGCGCGACCGACACCGATGCGCTCGGCGCTTCGGCGGACCTGTCGATCACCAAGACCGACGGCGTCACGAGCGCGACCGCGGGCGGCAGCGTGACCTACACGATCACTGCGTCGAATGCAGGTCCGAGCAATGCGAGCGGGTCGAGCGTCGCGGACACGTTCCCGGCGAGCGAAACCTGCACCTGGACCTGCGTCGGTGCCGGCGGCGGCACCTGCACGGCGTCGGGCAGCGGCAACATCGCCGACACGACCAACCTTCCGGCCGGCGGCAGCGTGACGTACACGGCGAGCTGCACGATCTCCGGGTCGGCAAGCGGCAGCCTCGTCAACACGGCGACCGTCGCCGCCGGCGGCGGCACGACTGATCCGAACCCGGGCAACAACAGCGCGACCGACACCGATGCGCTCGGCGCTTCGGCGGACCTGTCGATCACCAAGACCGACGGCGTCACGAGCGCGACCGCGGGCGGCAGCGTGACCTACACGATCACTGCGTCGAATGCAGGTCCGAGCAATGCGAGCGGGTCGAGCGTCGCGGACACGTTCCCGGCGAGCGAAACCTGCACCTGGACCTGCGTCGGTGCCGGCGGCGGCACCTGTGCCGCATCGGGCAGCGGCAACATCGCCGATACGGTGAACCTGCCCGCGGGCGGCAGCGTCGCTTACACGGCGAGCTGCGCCGTTTCGGCGTCGGCGAGCGGAACGCTGGTCAATACCGCGACCGTCACTGCACCGGGCGGCACGACCGACACGAATCCGGCGAACAACAGTGCGACCGACAGCGACACGGTCAACCCGGCGGGCGCCGACGTGACCGCGACGAAGACGGTATCCGGTACGTTCGCCCCGGGCACGACGGTCACCTACACGGTCGTGCTCACGAACGGTGGTGGCGCGCAGGCCGACAACGCCGGCAACGAATTCACCGACGTGTTGCCGGCGAACCTCACGCTCGTCTCCGCCACCGCGTCGAGCGGTACCGCGGTCGCCACGATCGGCACGAGCACGGTGTCGTGGAACGGCGCGATACCGATGAGCGGCAGCGTGACGATCACGATCACCGCGACGATCGCCCCGGCGGCGAGCGGCACGATCAGCAATCAGGGCACGGTGTCGTACGACAGCAATGCCGACGGCCTCAACGACGCGACGCGTCCGACCGACGATCCGGCGGTCGGCGGCGCGAACGATCCGACCTCGTTCGTCGTCGGCGGCAGCATCGCGGACCTGTCGATCACCAAGACCGACGGCGTGGCGAGCGTGACGGCCGGCGGCAGCACGACGTACACGATCACCGCGTCGAACGCGGGCCCGAGCGACGCGACTGGCGCGAGCGTGGCCGACACGTTCCCGGCCGGTGAAACGTGCACGTGGACCTGCGTCGGCGCGGGCGGTGGTACCTGTTCGGCGTCGGGCAGCGGCGACATCGCCGACACCGCGAACGTGCCCTCGGGCGGCAGCGTGACGTACACGGCGAGCTGCGCGATCTCGGCGTCGGCGAGCGGCACGCTCGCCAACACCGCGAGCGTCGCCGCACCGGGCGGCACGAACGATCCGAATCCGGGCGACAACAGCGCGACCGACACCGACACGGTCAACCTCGCACCCGGTGCCTCGGTCACCGCGACGAAGTCCGTCGCGGCGAGCGGCGGCAGCTTCACGCCGGGTTCGGCGATCACCTACACGATCGTGCTCACCAACGCCGGAACGGGCGCGCAAGGCGACAACCCGGGCTACGAGTTCACGGACACGTTGCCGGCCGGCGTCACCTACGCGGGCGCGACCGCGAGCAGCGGCACCGTCGGTTTCGGTCCGGGCGCGCTCGTGCACTGGGACGGTGCGATCCCCGCCGGTGGCAGCGTGACGATCACGATCGGCGCGACGATCGACGCGACGGCGAGCGGATCGATCGCGAACCAGGGCGCCGTGTCGTACGACGGCGACGGCAACGGCAGCAACGAAAGCTCGGCGCCGACCGACGATCCGGCCGGACCGGGTGCAGCCGATCCCACCGTGTTCTCGATCGCCGGGGCGCCGACGCCCGCGGCGCCGGTGCCGTCACTGGATCGCTTCGCGCTGCTGCTGCTGATCGGTGCGCTCGCCGCGGTGGCGTGGCGCACGCGCCGACAGGCGCGCGGATGAGACCCGCGGCGCGGCGCCGGTGATCCGGCGCCGCGCCATGCGGGGATCGGAAGCGCGACGATTCGGAGCACGCGATCAGTGGAAGTCGCGTGATGCGAATGCGAGTTCCGGCAACAGCGGACTGTAGTCGTACAGTCGCTTCGCGATCAGGTGATGGACGCCGTCGCTCGCTTCGAGCACACCGTCGACGGCCATCACGGTCGATTCGAGCAGCACGCGGTGCTGGCGTTCGGCGAGCGCGCGCCAGACGACGACGTTGACGATCCCGGTTTCGTCTTCCAGCGTGACGAAGGTGACGCCTTTCGCCGTGCCCGGATGCTGGCGCACGGTGACGAGCCCGGCGCAGCGCAAGTTTCGTCCACGGTTCGCCGCGTCCTTGGTGGCCAGCGCGGGCGACACGCGGCGGCGCGACAACTCGCCGCGCACGAGCGCGAGCGGGTGCGCGGTCAACGACAGTCCGAGCGTCGCATAGTCGGTGAGCACGTCCTCGCGCACGGAGGGTTCGCGCAGTTCGACCGCGGGCTCGTGCAGCGTCGCATCCGCCAGCACGGGCAGCGGCACTTCGGCGCCGGCGCTGTCCCAGCGCGCGCGGTAGCGATGGCCGCTGAGCGAATGCAGCGCGCCCGCGTCGGCGAGTCGAGCGCGTTCGGCCGGCGCGACAGCGGCACGCCGGGTCATGTCGGCGACGTCGTCGAACGGCTTTTGCCGGCGTGCGGCGACGAGGCGCTCGGCGAGCTCCTTCGACATGCCGCGGACCTGGCGGAAGCCGAGACGCAGGCCGACCGGGTCCGCGCGCGCCGGCGAGGCCGACGCCGGCAGCGGTTCGAGCGTGCAGTCCCAGTCGCTCGCGACGACGTCGACCGACAGCACGCGCACGCCGTGCGCGCGCGCATCCTGGATCAGTTGCGAGGGCTGGTAGAAGCCCATCGGTTGCGAGTTCAGCAAGGCGCAGGTGAACGCCGCCGGATGGTGGCACTTGAGCCATGACGAGGCCCAGGCGAGCAAGGCGAAGCTCGCCGCGTGCGATTCCGGGAAGCCGTATTCGCCGAATCCCTGGATCTGCTGGAAGATGCGCTCGAAGTAGGCTTCCTCGTAACCGCGCGCGATCATGCCGTCGTGGATGCGATCGCGGAAATGGCCGAGGCCGCCGCGGCGCTTCCAGGCGGCCATCGCGCGGCGCAGCTGGTCCGCTTCGCCGGGCGTGAAGCCGGCGACGACCTGGATCAGCTTCATCACCTGTTCCTGGAAGATCGGTACGCCGAGCGTGCGACCGAGCGCATCGCGTACCTGCGAGGCGTTGCCGCCGCCGTCGCGCTCGAAGCGCGATTGCGGATACTCGACAGGTTCGAGTTTCTTGCGCCGGCGCAGGTACGGATGGACCATGTCGCCCTGGATCGGACCGGGCCGGACGATCGCGACTTCGACGACGAGGTCGTAGAACGCGCGCGGCCGCAGCCGCGGCAGCATCGACATCTGCGCGCGTGATTCGATCTGGAACACGCCGATCGTGTCGGCGCCGCAGATCATGTCGTACACCGCATCGATGGGATCATCGCCCTGGTCCGCCGCACCTTGCGGGATGTCGTGCAGGGCCGGGCGCTCGCCGCAGTACGGGTGCCGCCACAGTCCGTGTGCGTGCAGCAGATCGAGACACTTGCGGATGCAGGTGAGCATGCCGAGCGCGAGCACGTCGACCTTGAGCAGGCGCATTTCCTCGAGGTCGTCCTTGTCCCACTGGATGATCGTGCGCTCGGGCATCGCCGCGTTCTCCACCGGCACGAGGTGGTGCAGCGGCTGTTCGGAGATCACGAAGCCGCCGACGTGCTGCGACAGGTGGCGCGGGAAGCCGCGCAATTCGGCCGCGAGCGCGAACAGTTTCCGCAATGTGCGGCTGGACGGATCGAAGCCGCGTTCGCGCAGCACGGTTTCGAACGGCTGGCCGCTGCGGATGCGCGAGAACAGGCCGCTCAGGCCGTCGAGCTGGTCGTCGGGCACGCCGAGCGCGTGGCCGATGTCGCGCACCGCGCTCTTGCTGCGGTAGCTGATCACGGTCGCGGCGAGTGCGGCGCGCTCGCGGCCGTACTTCCCGAAGATGTGCTGGATCACTTCCTCGCGGCGCTCGTGTTCGAAGTCGACGTCGATGTCGGGCGGCTCGTTGCGCTCTTCGGAGAGGAAGCGCTCGAACAGCAGGTTGCCGTTGTCGGGATTCACCGCGGTGATGCCGAGGCAATAGCAGACCGCCGAGTTGGCGGAGGAGCCGCGACCCTGGCAGAGGATCGGCGGCTCCTGCTCGCGCGCCCACGAGACGATTTCCTCGACGGTGAGGAAGAAATGCTCGTAGCGGAGTTTCTCGATGAGCGCGAGTTCTTTCTCGACTTGCGTGCGCACGGCGTCCGGTACGTGCTGCGGCCAGCGTTTCGCCGCACCTTCCCAGGTACGCGTGCGCAGGTGGGTTATCGCGTCGAGCCCTTCCGGCACGAGCTCGTGCGGATAGCGATAGTCGAGCTTGCGCAAATCGAGGTCACAGCGTCCGGCGACACGCAGGGTTTCGGCGAGCAGTTCGTCCGGATACAGCGCGGCGAGATCCTCCAGGCGGCGCAGATGCCGCTCGCCGTTCGGGAACAACGCATGGCCGGCCTCGGCGACGGTGCAGCCGAGGCGTATCGCGGTCATCACGTCCTGCAGCGCGCGCCGCCGGCGCACGTGCATGTGCACGTCGCCGGCGGCGACGGGAGTGAGCGCATGGCGGGCCGAGAGCGCCCGCAGCCGCTCGAAACGGGCGTCGTCGTCGCTGCCGTGATGTCGTTCGATCGCGATCCAGGCGCGACCTCCGAAATGGCGCGCGACCCATGCGGCGTGCTCCTCGTCCTTCACCGCGTCGCCCGGATGCGTGGGCGCCCACAACACGAGCACGCCGTCGCCGAGTCGCTCGGCGTCGGCGCGCGCCAGACGGTATTCGCCTTTCGCGCTGCGCCGCCGTCCCGTCGTGATCAGCCGGCACAAGTCGGAGTAGCCGTCCTGGTTCGCGGCGAGCAGGACGAGGCGGGGGCCTTCGGCGAGCTGCACTTCGCTGCCCACGATGAGCTTGATCTTCGTTTCCTCCGCGGCCTGGAGCGCGCGCACGATGCCGGCGAGCGAGCATTCGTCGGTGATCGCGAGCGCGGCATAGCCGAGCTTCTTCGCGCGTTCGAACAGCTCCATCGCGCTCGATGCGCCGCGCTGGAACGAGAAGTTCGACAGGCAGTGCAGCTCGGCGTAGCGCGGTTCCGGCGTAGTCGTCGATTCCGTAGCCGATGCCGCGATGCCATCGACGATCGAGTCGTGGATAACCGTGCCGTCGGCAACCGGATCGCCGGCACCCGCGGCTTCGACGATCGTGCCCGAGGATCGACGACGCAGCTTGTGCAGCCCGCTGCGCGGATCGTCGGCGACCGCATCGATGACGGGCAGGCCGGGTTCGATCGGTGCGCGCAGGCGGCGACGCTTCGTTGGACGCGGCGGCACGTTCATGCGAACCAGCCTTGCAAGGTCCACGGCGCATCGCGCCCGGGCGCTTGCCCCATTTCGACGAACGCCCAGGCGCGTTGACCGTCGCGCGTTTCGATGACGTAGTAGTCGCGGCGCTGGTCGCTTTCGTCCCACCAGCCGCTTTCGATGCGCTCGGGACCGGCCAGCACGCGCGTCGGTCGTCCGCGCAGGGGCAGCGGCCGGTGCAACAGCCAGAACGGGCGCGACATCGACGTCGCAGGAACAACCGGGCGATTCGCACAGAGCGCGACGAAGCGCCAGGCGCGGTCGGGGCGATGGTCGGCGACGCAGGCGATTCCCTGCAATGCGCCGTCGCCGAGGCGCGCGCGCAGGCGTTCGGCCAGCGCGGGCCAGTCGAGCTGTTCGCGGCGATTCGTTTCGAACAGGTCGCGATGCAGCGGGCACAACGGCGGCAGGTCGTCCGCGCGCAGGGCGAGTGCGTGCACGGGAGCGACGAGTTCGACGCGCTCGAGCCGCGCGCGCGCGAGTTCGAGCAGCGAGGCCGCATCGCGTTGCGGCGCGAGCAGGCCGATGTCGATGCGCGTGCATGCGTCGCGCTCGTGGCCGAGTTCGATGGCGAAGCGTTGCACGCCGCCGTCGCGGGCGGCGAGGAACTGCGCGAACTCGCGCACGAGGCGCTGCAACGGGAACGCGAGCGCGGTGTGCGACTCGATGCCGTAACCGAACTCGATGCGGCGCGCGTAGCGCGGCGGCGGTTGCCAGCGCGGCAGTGTTTCCGCGACGAGGCCACGCATGCGGTCGAGGTGATCGAGGGCAGGCTGGCCGATGCGGCGCGCGAGTTCCGCGCGCGGCAGGCGGAACAGGTCGCCGAGCGTGCGCATGCCCATGCCGTGCAGCGCCGCGACGATCTTCGGATCGAGGCTGCTCGCGACGATCGGCGCCGCGTCGAGCGCGAGCGGCAATTGCGCGAGCTCGGGCAATGCGATCGCGGACCGGCAGGTCGCGAACACGCGCGCAGCGGTCGCGGTCGGCGCGGCGGCGAGCGTGCAGGCGTAGCCGAGCCGGTCGATGTCCTCGCGCATCCGGCGTTCGAGCGCAGGCCAGCCGCCGAACAGCTTCAGGCTTGCGCCGACCTCGAGGAACAGCGTATCGGCGCCGGCGATGCTGACGTCGGCGCTGTAGCGGTAGGCGTGGTCGGCGAGCGACGCAAGCGCCTGCCGCTCGGCCGCTTCATCGCGTGGCGTGACGGCAAGGCGGGGGCAGAGCAGTTGCGCGCTCGCGAGCGGCTGCCGTGCGCGGACGCCGACCTTGTTCGCGATCGCATTCGCGAGCACGACATGGCGCCGTTGCTGCGGGCCGTCGACGACGGCGTGCGGTCGATCGGCGGGCACGTCGGAATGCAGCGCTTCCAGCGCCAGCCGCGGGTAATGCAGGCAGACCCAGAACACGCATGCCTCGATGCATCAGGCGCGCAGCCCGAGCGCGTGCGACGGCTCGCCGAAGCGGCCGCGGCACTTGAGGATCTCGAGGCGGGGTTGCGCTTCGCCAGGCTCGAGGCGGAGGCGCAACGCCGCCGGACTGGCTTCGTGCGCGGCGGACAGCGGGCGGAACACGAAGCCGAAGGTGCCGCCGGTTTCCGCGGCGAGTTGCAGGCGACGCAGCTGGCGATAGTCGGAACGCGGCAGCCAATTCAGCACGGCGCCGCAGCAACCGGCACGCAGGCATTGCTCGGCGGTCCAGTGCGTGTCGGAAGCGGTCGAGTCGATGTGCACGAGCTGGGCGAGGTCGACGCCGGCCGCGGCGAGCGCCGGTGCATAGGGAATGTACGGCGGTGCCACCAGCACGACGCGCTTGCGTGCCTGGGTCAGTGTCGCGAGTGCGGGCAGCAGCAGGCTGCATTCGCCGAGGCCGTCTTCCGCGAGGAGGATTTCGATGAGCGCACCCCGTGGCCAGCCACCACCCGGCAGCAGTGCGTCGAGGTCGGCCAAGCCGGTCGACAGCGTGTCGCTGCGCGGTACCTTCGTCGAACCCCGGCGCCAGATGCCCGGATGGCGCAGCACGTCGGCGAGTGCGGTTTCGTCGCGGCGTGCCGGTGCGATCGTGGCGGCGCGTGGCGCTGCCGCCACGACGGTTGGTGCGAAGAGCGGATAGTCACCGGTGTTCGATACGGGCTCGGAAAGATTCGTCGTGAACATGCCGGTTCATCCCTGGCGGAGTCGGTCGGAGGGAGCGGGGCGGATCAGGCCGACGTAGACACCCTCGATCGCGAACGCATGCCGTCCGGGATCGACGTCGATCGGTGCGAAATCCGCGTTCGCAGGCAGCAGGCGGATGCGGTTGCCGCGCTGTTCGAGCTGCTTGACGGTGACGTCGTCGTCGATGCGCGCGACGACGATGCGGCCGTGCGCTGCTGCTTGCGTGCGGTGCACGGCGATGAGGTCACCGTCGAGGATGCCGGCATCGCGCATGCTGAGGCCGACGACCCGAAGCAGATAGTCCGCGCGCGGACGGAACAGGTCCGGATCGACGCCGTGTTCCGCTTCGATGTTTTCCGCGGCGAGGATGGGGCTGCCGGCGGCAACCCGGCCGACGAGGGGAAGCCGGGTTGCCGCCGGCGCCCGCGAGCGAAGCGGGAGGCGCAGGCCGCGATGCTGGGACGATCGTTCGAGCGCGCCCTTGCGGACCAGCGCCTCTACATAATCCTGCGCTGAGCTATGGCTTGCAAGCCCCAGATTCTCCGCGATTTCCCGCAGGCTCGGTGCGCAGCCATGGCGCTCGAAGTGCTGCTGGATGCAGTCGAGTACGCGGCGCTGGTTGGTGGTCAGGCGCAGATCGTCCATGGCGCGAATGTACGTACATTCGTACGTATTCGCAAGAGGGAACGGGGCTGCTCAATCGGACGGTGGTCCCGCGGCCTCCGCTCGCGCCGCGAGCAGCCGTCTTGCGCGGCCGCGCAGGTGCACGAGTTCGTGGTCCATGAGCGCCCGCAGCGGCACGCGGTCGATGGCCGCGAACGGCGAGTCGCGCCCGCAATGCTCCTGCACGAGGCTGCGATCCTGCGTTTCGCCGAGCAGCACGGCGAGGCGCTTGTCGCGCCGCTCGTCGGCGGAATGCCCGCCGAGCGCGCGTTGCTGCTGCGAAAGGCGACGCGCGCGCCGGCGCCAACGATGCCAGTCGTCAGGCTTGCCGCGGTCGAGGGCGCGCAGGCCGGCGGCTTCGGCGCGCGCACGACTGCGCGCCAGGGCCGCTTGGATCTCGGACACCTCGATGTCCTCCCACGGCAATGCGCGCAACGCGCCGAGCAGGCTCGCGAGCAGGACGCGTCGTGCGTGCATGCCGGGATCCCCGGTGCGCTCCGACCGCGCCCGCACCGCGCGCTCGCGCGCGGCGGCGTTGCGCGCGCGCAGGAGCAGGGCGGCCTGGTTCGTGTCCTCGTTCCGTGCGGCGAGCAAGGCGAGCGCGCCCGTCAGCGCGTGCGCGTCGCGCAAGGACGACAAGCCGCGATTGAGCTTGCGCAGCTCGTGATCGACCAGTCGTGCGGCCGGTGCGAGTGCGGATGCGCCGAGTGCGAGCGTCGCCCGCGCTCGGCGCAGCGACTTGCGCGCCTGGTGCACGCCTTCGTGCAGGCGCCCGCCACGCCAGCCGAGGCAGGTGATCGCGCGGGCGAGTTCGCCGGCGGCGTAGTCGCGCAGGGGCGGGCCGGGCGGCGGGGGCGTCGCCGGTCGTGGAGTCGTGATGGCCGGGCGTCGCCGCATGAAGGAACAGCTTAGCGCGCCCGGTGCGCAGCCGGCAGCCCGACCCCGCGCGCCGCACCCGTGCGTTCGCCATCGCGTGGTCCTGTTTCGCGCAGCGATCGGCCGCGTGTTTGCCGGATACTGGCGGCACGGGAGGCGAGGGAGGATGGGCATGAGGCGCTGGCTGCTCGTTTCATTGGGCATGATCACGGCGGGCGCGTTCGCGGCCAGCCCGGAGTTGCGTGTCGCCGCGATGTCCGGATTGCGCTCGATCGCCGAACCGCTGTTCGAGAAGGGCACGGCGACGGAGCCGCATTTCGACGCGTTCTACGCCGGCATGGTCGAAGGCCTGCCGCCGCAGGACAGGGTCGAGCGCGCGCTGGAACTCGCGATCAATCGCCGCGAGGGTGCGTCCGAGTACGTGATCCAGCACGCGCAGGGCTGGCGCGGCGCGTTCAAGCCGAGCGAGCGGCTGCACACGCTCGTCAACATGGGCGGCGACTCGCCGCTGATCGAAGTACGCATGGCCGCGTTCGAGGTGCACCTGGCCGAGTACGGGCTGGAGAAGTCCGCCGCGGAAGTGCAGCGCCTGCTGCTGCAGATGCAGCGCGACCCGCAGCGATGGTCCGCCTGGGCGTTGTGGAACCTCGGCCTGCTCGGCGCGCGCGGCATCGAGCGTGAACGTATCTTCCCGGAACTGCTGTCGGCCGTGCACGCCGGCGACGAATCGCTGCGCCGCTGGGCGGTCGACGCCCTGGCGAAATTCGGCGGCGTCGAGAGCATCGCGCCGTTGCTCGACGTGGCCGCGCACGAAAAGTCCGCGATCGTGCGCGAGCGTGCGTTCTGCGCACTCGCGCAGTCGGGCACGTTCCACGTCGCGGAGCGCTACGAAGCGGTGCCGGGCCTGTTCGCGATCGCTTCGGACGCGCAGGCCGATCGCCAGTCGGTCGCCTGGGCGTTCCAGGCACTGCGCGAGATCACCGACATCCATGACCTCGGCAGCGATGTCGCGCAATGGCAGGTGCGGCTCGCGCAGGCGAAGCTGCTGTAGGTCCGCCGCGAACCGGTGCGAGAAAAAAAGACCCCGGCGCGAGGCCGGGGTCGGAGTGTCGCGGAAGCGCCGTCCGTGGCGCAGTGTCGATTACGGCGTGATCGTGCCCTTCAGCGAAACACCCGAGAACGCCGCGTAGGCGCGTACATTGACGTAGTACGTGCCGGCGGTCGGCGCGTTGAAGGTGCAGGTCTCGCTGTTGCCCGAGGTGTACGGACGGCAATCGTAGGTCGACGTCGTCGGCGCGCTGCCGCGGCGGACGTACATGTCCGCGTCACCGGTGCCGCCCGAGATCGTGAACACGACCTTGGTCTGGCCGGCCGGAACGACGAGCGTGTAGTTCGGCGAGGTCGTGCTCGAGGCCTGCGAGGCGAGCGTGACCGGCACGCCGCTGGTCAGGACCGTGCCGCCGCCGCCACCGCCGCCGCCCGTGCTGTAGCTGCCGGTCAGGCTCGTGCCCGAGTAGGTGCTGTAACCGTGGATGAGCACGTAGTACTTGCCCGTCTGCGCCGTCGCGATGCTGCAGGTCTCGGCGGTGGTGCTGCCTTCCGACTTGCAGGTGTACGACGACGTCGTCGGCGCGCTGCCGAACTTGACGTACAGGTCCGCGTCGCCCGAGCCGCCCGAGGTGACGAACTTGAGGCCGGTCGCACCCGCGGGCACGTCGAGCGTGTACAGCTTGTCGCTGCCGCTCGCGCCGGAGATGCCGGTGACCGCGACGCCGTTGGTCAGCACGACCGGCGTGCCGCCGCCGCCACCGCCACCCGTGCAGCTCACGCCGACGGCCGTGAACGCCGCCGTCACGTCGGCCTTGACGAAGCCGAGGTCGGTCGCCGCGGTTTCGACGCCGCAGGCGCCGCTGTTGAACGTACTCGACGGCGTCCAGTACAGGCTGTTCGCGCGCGCGAACGACTTGAACGCCTTGACCGTGTCCCAACCGGCGGTCTTGGCGAGCGTGCAGAACGCCTTGTTGTAGACGCCCGAGGAGTAGTGCACGTCGAGCCCGCTGTTGTAGTTGGCCGCGTTGTCGATCGAGCCGCCGTCCTGGGTCGGGTTGCACATGTAGCGCAGCGCGCCCGAGGCCTTGAACACTTCAGGACCGACGAGGAAGTCGTTGGTGCCCTTCCAGTAGTACTCGGTCGCTTCGCCACCCATGTCCGAGAACGCCTCGTTCATGCCGCCGGACTGGCCGGAGTAGGTGAGGTTCGAGTGCTGCTCGGTGAAGCCGTGCGAGACTTCGTGGCCGGCGACGTCGACGCTGACCAGCGGGTAGAACGTGCTGGCGCCGTCACCGAAGCTCATCGTCGAGCCGTCCCAGAACGCGTTCTCGTAGCTCGAGCTGTAGTGCGTGCGCATGACCAGCTGGAAGGTCAGCGCCTTCACGCCCATGTACGAGTTGTACATGTTCTGGATCACGCCGCCGAAGAAGTGCGCGTCGTTCAGCGGCGAATACGCGCCGTTGATCGCCTTCACCGTGTTGCGCGGGCAGGTGTAGGAGAACGCGGTCGTGCTCGACGTGCCGCCGTTGAGGTTCACCGTCTTGACGTCGGTGTTGTTCATCGTGCAGGTGGAGCCGCTCTGCGCGACGTCGAGGTAGCCGTAGCGGCCACCCGAGCCCCACTCGTACTGTCCGGTCTTGGCGTTGCCGCCGGGGCCCGTGCCGACCTGCGCGGTGGTCAGGCCGTCCCAGCGCTTGAGCACGTTGCCGGTCTGCGCATCGACGATCACGAACGGACGGCGCGGTTCGCCGCCGCCGACCTTGTCGGCGAAGAACGACACGACGTAGACGAGCTGGGCGTAGCCGTTGTCGTCGACGTAGATCATCTGGCGCGATTCCTCGCGCTCCGTGCGCACGTTGCGCGAGATGCGTTCGCTCGACTTGGCGACCGCGAGCGCGCTCGTGGCGGTCAGCTTCGCGGTGGCGGAACCGAGGTCGGCGGCGAGGCCGTTGATCTGGCGGCCGAACAGGTTCAGCACTTCGCCCTTGCCGTTCTCGGTGACGACGACGTGCTCGCCCCACACCGGGATGCCGCGGAAGGTCTGCTGGTAGCGGAAGTGGCGCGTGCCGTCGGCGTCGGCGACGACGCCGATCTGCTCGAGCGCCGACTGGCTCTCGAGGCCGAGCATCTCGGCGTGGCGCTCGTTGACCTTGCCGGCCGTGCCCATGCCGGCGACGGCGCCGGCATAGGTGGAATTCAACACCTTCGTATCGTGCCCGTGCACGTCCACCACGGTCGCGGCGGAAGCGGAAGCGGCGAACATCGCAAGAAACAACGGTGACAGCGCAACTGCCGCCGACAGGCGGCGCTTCGTCTTGATCACGGATTGACTCCCCAGCAGATGACGGATGGTTGGTGCCGCCTTGGCGGCCGCGGATACCACGGTCACTGGGGTGATCGCGTGCACGAGCACACGCGCAACACACGCACGCACGAACAGGCGTCCCTCACGCCTGGCGTTGCCGATACACGACGGTTCTCCCCAGAACCGCGCTTGTGGCCCCTCTCTGAACCCAAGCGCGGGCGGCACCCTATCAGTGCGTGTGGCGAAAGTAATGCTGCGCGGCAACGTAAAACGTTTTCATTCGTCCATGCCGACATGATCGATCGTCATGTCGATATGCATCGAACCACGGCGGCGCGGCGTGCTCAGGGCGATGCGGCGATCGGTTCGACCTCGGCGGCCGCCAGCGTCGCGATGCGCGCGCGGCCGACGCGCATTGCGCCCTCGTAGGTCCAGTGCAGGTCGTCGTCATGCAGGCCGATGTCGCGCAGGGTCGCTTCGGCGATCGACGGAATCGGCATGCCTGCTTCCGCGCGATAGCGCACCTCCACCGGCAGGTCGCGCAGGACCAGCGTATCGGTCGCCGGGCGACCGGTTTCGCGCAACCAGCGCCTTTCGAGCACGCTGCGCACGCGTGCGGAGTCGGCCGTAGTGGCGCGCGTGACGAGCGCGACATACGGCAACTCGTAACGTTCGCTGCGCACGACATCCTGCGTGTCGGTCCATGCCCTGAAGCCGACGAAATTGCGGCTCGCCACGACGCGTGGCGCAGGCTCGTCGCCGAACAGCAGTGTCGCGATCGCGCGCACGAGCGGCGGGCGCCTGCCGATGCCGCAACTCTCGATCAACAACTGCGTCGCGCCGTCGGCGACGGCGCGATCGAGGGGTGGGAATGCTTCGCTCGAATGTGCGACGTTCATTGCCGTCAACGTCGCCGGGCTGCCGTCGCCCGCGTAGATCGACACGCGCAGGCCGTACCATTCCGAACCATGGGCGACGACGCGGATCGTGCCCCAGGGCGCCCCGCCGCGCGCCGCTTCGCGCGCGAGATACTCGCGCACCTCGGCGAGCGAGCGCAGGCCGGTGATCGTTTCGTCGTCGGCGCCCGCCTGCATGCGGTAGTACGTGGCGGCCGCCGCGAAGAAGCCCGCGCCTTCGCGATCGCTGCCGAGCACGAAGGTCACCGAAGGTCGTGCGCAAGCGACGCTCGCGTGGACGAGGATCCACGCGAGCGTCAGGCCGAGCAGGCGTTCAACCGCGCGCGGCACGCACGAGCGTCTGCATCGGATAGTCACCGAAGCCGTCGCCGCCGACGAGCACCGCGTAGCGCCCGAGGCGCACGAGTACGCGCTCGCCGAGGGCGAACCACGTTGCGAGGTCGGGGCGCAGCGAAAGCAGCTTCGCGTACGCGGGACTGTCGCGACGGATCCGCAACACGACGCACTGCGCGTCCTGTTCGACGTCGGTCCAGACGCCTTCGACGAGGCGGAAGTGCTTGCCCGCGACGTCGCGCAGATCGGCCGCCTTCGGCGCCGTAGTGTTGGCCGCAGGAAGGCCCGCCATGAGGCGCAAGCCGTCGGCCAGCGCGTCGCCGTGGCCCATGGTCGCGCGTTGCGCCGTAGGCTGGGCGACCTTGACCGGAGGCGTTCCGTCGCTGCGGCGTTCCTCGCTGACCGCGACGAAGGAGGTGTACGGCGTGACGATGCCGTAGTCGAGGCTGAGCTTCACGAGGTCGCGCTTCGCTCCGCCTTCGACGTCGCCGTAATAACCGCGCGCGTCGAGTTCGTCGGCGATGCGGGCGCGTGCCCACAACGTGCGCAGCGGTGCGTTGCGCGCACTGGCTTCGCCCGAAGATGCCTGGACGGTGGCCGAGTACGCGCCCGTGCCGCTCGTTCCACCGAGATGGATCTCGCCGGTCGCTGCGCCGCGGTATTTGCCGATCAGCACGATCGGTCGCTCCGCGAACAGGTCGGGCAGTTTCTGCGGAATCACGTCGTAGGCGTCGAAGCCGCGGAACTCGACCGTCACGTGCGTCAGCAGCGGGCGGTCGATGTATTCGCGGAAGCGCCGGATCTCGTCGGCGCCCTGCTGCACGTCGGCAGCGAAGAACGGTTCACCGAGCCCGGCGCGGGCGAGCATGTGCATCACCGGAACGTCCGCGCCACCGCCGGTGCCGAATGCGAACACGTTGGCTTCGTCGAGGTGCGCGCGGATCAGGCGGGACGCTTCGCCGCCGGCGGCGATCCCGCCATCGGTGAGGACGACGATGCTGCGCGACATGCCGTCGGCGTGCGGCAGCGCGTAGGCGGTCTCGAGCGCCGGGATCAGCTCGGTGCCGCCGCCCGCGCCGGTCTTGTCGATGAGGTCGTGCGCGCGCCTGAGGGTGTCTTCGCCGACCGGCAGCGACCCCTTGGGCTCGAGCACTTCGGAGCCTCCGGCGAACAGCACGAGGTTGAAGCGGTCATGCGGGTGCAGCGTCGCCAGCAGCTCCTGCATGAGCGCCTTCGCCGTATCGATCGGCGCGCCCGACATGGAGCCGGACACGTCGAGGACGAAGATGTACTCGCGCGGCGTCACCGTCGCTGGCGCAGGCGAGCGCGGCGGCTGCGTCATGAGCAGGAAGAAATTCTCCGCAGGCCCCGGATAGAGCAAAAGGCCGCTGGCGATTTCGTTGCCGGCGAGCGAGAAGCGCAGGTGGAAATCGCGCGTCGACGCCTTCACCTCGTCGTCGGCGAGCCGGACGGTCGCTTCGGCGGCACCGGGACGGTCGACGACGACGTGGTGCGACGGGCTCTCGACCGACGCGATCGGCACGCCGGAGCGAATGCGCACATTCGCCGCGAACGCGTAGTCGGTGACTTCCGGTGCGGAGGAGCGTGGCGTCGCGACCGTCGCATCGCCGGGTCGCGCGTAGCGTTCGACGCCGAAGGTGTTGGGCAATTCGAGCTCGTAGACGCCGCGCGTCGGCACCAGCAGTTCGTTGTAGCGCAATTCGACGTCGATGCGATCGCCGGGCAGGATGTTCGCGAGGTTCATCACGAACGTGCCCGGGTCGTGTTGTTCGAGCAGGGCCGCGGTATGACCCGATTCCTTCGCGGTTTCGTACGTCTGCCGCGCCTGGTCGCGTTCCTGCAGCTTCGCTTCCACCACGCGGTCGCCGATGCGCATGGACAGCGCGGAAACCGCGCCGCGGTCGGACACCGGGAATACGTAGGTCGCCTCGATCGTCGCCGTGCCGCGATTCTCGTAGGTCTGCTTCAAGGTGACATCGGCGATCGGCCCGACGATGTCGACCGTTGCCGTGGACTGCAGCAGCGGAAGACGGTCGACGCCGCCATTGACCGAGAAGTAGGGCGCGCCGTGTTCGGCCGCACCGACGGTGCTGCAAGTAGCGAACAAGGCGAACATTGCCGCGAATGCGGCTTTCACGAATCCGTGCTTCACGGCATCGACCCTCCCCTGGTGACCGGGGCCGATTCTTGCACGGGGCGGGCCGGTATCGATACCGGCCCGGTCGGCGAAGATCAGCCCGCCTTGTGCCTGGCGAGCTTGAGCCAGGTGTCGACGACGGTGTCGGGATTGAGCGATACCGATTCGATGCCCTCGTCCATCAGCCATTCGGCGAGGTCGGGATGGTCGCTCGGGCCCTGGCCGCAGATGCCGACGTACTTGCCCTTCGCGCGCGCGGCCCTGATCGCCATCGACAGCAGCTTCTTGACCGCCGGATCGCGTTCGTCGAACAAGTTGGCGACGATGCCCGAATCGCGATCGAGGCCGAGCGTGAGCTGGGTGAGGTCGTTCGAGCCGATCGAGTAGCCGTCGAAGATCTCGAGGAACTCCTCGGCGAGCAATGCGTTGGACGGAACCTCGCACATCATGATGATCTTGAGGCCGTCCTTGCCCTGCTCGAGGCCGTTCTTCTCCAGCACCTCGATCACCTTGCGGCCTTCCTCGAGCGTGCGCACGAACGGGATCATCACCCACGCGTTGGCGAGGCCCATCGTCTCGCGCACCTTCTTCATCGCGCGGCACTCGAGCGCGAACGCGTCGGCGAAGCTCGGATCGACGTAGCGACTCGCGCCGCGGAAGCCGATCATCGGGTTTTCCTCGTGCGGCTCGTAGCGCTTGCCGCCGATGAGGTTGGCGTACTCGTTCGACTTGAAGTCGGACAGGCGCACGATCACCGGGTTCGGCGCGAACGCCGCGGTGATCGTCGCGATGCCTTCGGCGAGGCGGTCGACGTAGAAATCGACCGGGCTCGCGTAGCCCGCGCTGCGCTCGTCGATCTGCCGCTTCGTCTCCGCGTCCTGCTTGTCGTATTCGAGCAGCGCCTTCGGATGCACCGCGATGTGGCTCGCGATGATCATCTCGAGACGGGCGAGGCCGACGCCCGCGTTCGGCAGCATCGCGAAGTCGAACGCGCGTTCCGGGTTGGCGACGTTCATCATGATCTTCAGCGGCGCCGGCGGCATCGCGCCGAGGTCGGCGGTGACGCGGTCGAATTCGAGGCGGCCTTCGTAGATGAAGCCGGTGTCGCCCTCGGCGCACGAGATCGTCACTTCCTGGCCGTCGGTGATCGCGTCGAGCGCGTTGCCGGTGCCGACCACCGCGGGCACGCCTAGTTCGCGCGCGATGATCGCCGCGTGGCAGGTGCGTCCGCCGCGGTTGGTGACGATGGCGGCGGCGCGCTTCATCACCGGTTCCCAATCGGGATCGGTCATGTCGGCGACCAGCACGTCGCCGGGCTCGACGCGGTTCATGTCCTTGATCGAGCGGATCACGCGCGCCTTGCCGGCGCCGATCTTCTGGCCGATCGAGCGGCCTTCGGCGAGCACCTTGCCGCGCGACTTGAGCTGGAAGCGTTCGATCTGCGTAGCGCGTGCGCGCGACTTCACCGTCTCCGGGCGCGCCTGCAGGATGTAGATCTTGCCGGTGTGGCCGTCCTTGCCCCACTCGATGTCCATCGGGCGATCGTAGTGCTTCTCGATGATCAGCGCCTGGCGCGCGAGCTCGTGCACGTCCTCGTCGCTGATGCAGAAGCGCGCGCGGTCCGCCTGCGAGGTCTCCTCGATCGTCACGCGCTCGCCCGGCTTCTTCGAGTAGACCATCTGCTGCTGCTTGGAGCCGATCTGCCGGCGCAGGATCGCCGGCTTGCCCTGCGCGAGGGTCGGCTTGTAGACGTAGAACTCGTCCGGATTGACCGCGCCCTGCACGACCATCTCGCCGAGGCCGTAGCTCGCGGTGACGAACACCGCGTCGCGGAAGCCCGACTCGGTGTCGAGCGTGAACAGCACGCCGGACGCGCCGACGTCGGAACGCACCATGAGCTGCACGCCTGCGGAGAGGAACACGTCCTCGTGCTTGAAGCCGTGGTGCACGCGGTAGGCGATCGCGCGGTCGTTGTAGAGCGAGGCGAACACTTCCTTGACCTTGTGCAGCACGTCCTCGACGCCCGAGACGTTGAGGAAGGTTTCCTGCTGGCCCGCGAACGACGCGTCGGGCAGGTCCTCGGCGGTCGCCGACGAGCGCACCGCGACCGACACGTCGGCGGCGCCCGCGTCCTTGCAGAGCTTGGCGTAGGCGTCGCGGATCGCCTGGTCGAGGTCGGCCGGTAGCGCGGTGTCGACGATCCAGCCGCGGATCTCGGTGCCGGCCTTGACCAGCGCGTCGACGTCCTCGACGTCGAGCGTGGCGAGGCGATCCTGGATGCGGCGCGCGAGCCCGCTCTTCTCGAGGTAGGACTGGAACGCCTGCGCGGTCGTCGCGAAGCCGCCCGGCACCGATACGCCGAGCTTGGCGAGGTTGCCGATCATCTCGCCGAGCGAGGCGTTCTTGCCGCCGACCTTGCCGAGATCGGACATGCGCAGCTCATCGAGCCAAAGGACCAGGTCGCTCAAGGGATTACTCCGTGGGATAGAGAAGGCCGGTTTGCGGCAGTGCGCAATTTTCGGGCTTTGCCGCGGTTCCGGCAAGCCGGAACGGGGGGACGCGGCCGCTGCCGTGGCCTGCGGGCGTGCCTGGCGCGGAAAAGCCGGCCGCTTCCCGTAGACTCGCCCGCGAAGGACGCCCCGGGAGCCCCATGCGCCGCACGATCTTCTACGTCTCCGACGGTACCGGCATCACCGCCGAAACGATCGGCCACAGCGTGCTCACCCAGTTCGACTCGGTCGAGTTCGACACCTACCGCATCCCGTTCGTCGACGGCGAGGACAAGGCACGCGCGGCGACGGTGCGCATCCGCACCGCCTACGCGCAGAGCGGCGCGCGGCCGATCGTCGTCAACACGATCATGGACAAGAAGCTCAGCGACATCGTCGCCGAGAGCGGGGCGCTCATGCTCGACGTGTTCGCGCCGTTCCTCGGGCCGCTCGAGGCGGAACTCGGCACGATGCGCTCGCCGCGCGTCGGCAAGGCCCATGGTCTCACCGACTTCACCGAGTACGAGGCGCGCATCAACGCGACCAACTACGCGCTCAGCCACGACGACGGCATCGACGTGAACTATGGCGACGCCGACGTCATCCTCGTCGGCGTGTCGCGCGTCGGCAAGACGCCGACCTGCCTGTACATGGCGTTGCACTACGGCGTGCGCGCGGCGAACTACCCGCTGACCGAGGAAGACCTCGAGCGCCTCGAGCTGCCCAGGCGGCTGCTGCCGTACCGCGCGCGCCTGTACGGCCTGACGATCGAGCCGCAGCGCCTCGCCCAGGTGCGGCAGGCGCGCCGCCCGGGCAGCCAGTACGCGGAGATCAAGCAGTGCCGCTGGGAGCTCGAGCAGGCGGACAAGCTGTTCCGCCGCGACGCGATCCCGGTGCAGAACACCACGCACACGTCGATCGAGGAGATCGCGAGCAAGATCCTCGCCGAACTCGGCATCGAGAAGCATATGTTCTGAGTCCACGGTCGCACGCGCGCGCGGCGCGCGGCGGCTATGCTCGCCGTTCCGGCGCAACGCGCCACGATCCTGGGGAATCATCATGCGTCATGACGCTCACCCGTACCGGGCGCGCTTCCGGCCGCTCGCGGCTGCCGTCGGCTTCGCGCTCGCGACCGCTGTCTGCGCGCCGCTCCATGGCGCCGATGGCACGCCCACCGATCGCGTGCCGTACACGATCCTGCTGCGGGGCGAGCCGGTCGCGACGTACCACGGCGGCACGCCCGGCTTCGCCGCGCCGCCGCACGTCGCCCTGGGCCGCAAGGCCGGTCGGCCCGACCTTCGCTCGCCTGCGGCGCTCGCCTACGTCGACTACCTGCAGCAGCGCCAGGGTACGTTCGTCGCCGACCTCGAGCGCACGCTCGGTCGTTCGCTCGACGTCGTCGCGAAGATGCAGCATGCGCTCAATGGCATCATCGTCGACCTGGACGATGCGGAAGCGGCGCGCATCGCGCAACGAGCCGACGTCGAACTGGTCGAACGCGAGCGCGTGCTCGAGCTCGACACGGATCGCGGTCCGGCGTTCATCGGCGCACCGTCGATCTGGGACGGCACTGCGAGCGGCGGTGTCGCGACCAAGGGCGAGGGCATCGTCGTCGCCGACCTCGACACCGGCATCAACTGGCAAAGCCCGGCGTTCGCCGCGACCGGACCGACCGACGGCTACGCGCACGTGAACCCGAACGGTGCCGGCAACTACCTCGGCTTGTGCGGGCCGACCCCGCCGAACGCCGATGCCGGCCGCTGCAACGACAAGCTGATCGGCATGTACAACTTCACCACGACCTCGGCGACGCGCAGCGGCGAGGATCTCGACGGCCACGGCTCGCACACCGCGAGCACGATCGTCGGCAACCACTGGCAGGCGCCGTTCGGCGGCGGCACGTTCCTCGTTTCGGGCGTCGCGCCGCACGCGAACGTGATCGCGTACAAGGTCTGCACCACGGGCTGCAGCTCGAGCGCGTCGTCGCAAGCGACCAACCAGGCCGTCGCCGACGGTGCCGACGTGCTCAACTTCTCGATCAGCGGCGGCGTGAGTCCGTGGGCGGATTCGGTGTCGATCGCGTTCCGCAACGCGGTCGGCGCGGGCGTGTTCGTGGCCGCCTCGGCAGGCAACGACGGCCCGGTCGCGGGTTCGGTGAACCACGTCGAACCGTGGGTCGAGACGGTCGCCGCGTCGACCAAGGACAATGTCGTCGCATTCCGCTTCGATCTCGTCGGCCCGGGTACGCCCCCGCCGGGGACGCAGGGCCTGCCACTGCGCCCGGCGGCGCCGCCACTGCCGACCGAAGACATCGTCGCGGCGCCGATCGTGCGCAGCCCGACGTTCGCCGACGGCAGCAACGACGGCTGCTCCGCGTTCGCCGCGGATACCTTCACCGTGGAAGCACCGGCCGACCCCGACCTCGTGTTCGCCGACGGCCTCGACGGCCCGATCGCGCCGGCACGACTCGGCGCGATCGCGGTACTCGCGCTCGACCAGAACGCGAGCAACTGCGGCAGCGTCGCGCGGCGCACGAATGCGCTCGCCGCCGGTGCCATCGGCGTGATCTTCGTCGACCGCGACTTCATCAACCTCGGCGCGAGTGCCACTTCGTGGTCGATGCTGCGCGCCGACTGGGATGCGGCGTGGACGCAGATCCAGACCGACCCCGCGCAGGCGACCGCGTCGCTGCTGCTGCCGGCGTCGTCGTTCCCGCAGCGCGGCGATGTCGTCGCCGACTTCAGTTCGCGCGGTCCGCTCGCGAACAACGGCCAGTACCTCGTCAAGCCCAACATCACCGCGCCGGGCGTCGACATCCTCGCCTCGTACGCGGCGGCCGCGGGCGGCGCGAACTCGACCGCGCTCGAGAACGGCACTTCGATGTCCAGTCCGCACACGACGGGCTCGGCCGCGTTGCTGCGCGCGGTGCACCCGGACTGGACGCCGACCGAAGTGCGTTCAGCGCTCAACATGACCGCGAAACTCGACGGCCTGATCCGCGCCGACGGCAGCGGCGTGAACGTGTGGGACCTCGGTTCCGGTCGCGTCGACCTCACGCACGCCGCACTCGCGGGTCTCGTGCTCGACGAATCCGCGGCGAACTTCCTCGCCGCCAATCCCGGCAGCGGCGGCACGCTCGCGACCTTGAACCTCGCCGAATTCACCAGCGCGAACTGCGCCACGACGTGCACGTTCACGCGCTCGGTGCGCAGTCCGGTCGTGACGGCCCAGACTTACACGATCACCTTCTCCGGCCTGCCCGCGGGAACGGTCACGACCGCGACACCGAGCCTGCCGATCGCCGCAGGCGCGACGGCTTCGTTCGGCATCCAGGTCGACGGATCCATGCTGCCGGCGGGCTGGAGCTACGGCGACGTCACGCTGACGCCGGACAACGCGGTGCAGCCCGTGCTGCACATGCCGATCGCGATCCACCGCTGAAGGCGGCCGGCGCCGCGACGGAACCTTCCGTCGCGGCGCTGAGGTGAATCACCCAGCCCCGACTTGACTCGGCTTCGCCGACCGACGCTAATCGGCGGCATGAGAAGAATCCCGTCCGCGATCCTGTCGTGCGCGCTCGCAGCGGGCGCCGCCGCGTCCGCGGTCGAGGGTGCGCTCGCGAGCGAGCGTGACGTGCTCGTCAATCCGTCGGCGCAAGCCGGCGACGAGGGAGGCATCGGCGTCGCCATCGATGCCGGCCGGGTCGCGAGCGGCGCGCCGGGCGAGGCGGCGGCGCGTGGCGCGGCGTACGTGTTCGATTGCTCCGGCATTGCGTGTACGTCGCCGCAGCGTCTCGCCCCGGGCGATCTTGCCGACGGCGATCGTTTCGGTGCCGCGGTGGCGATGTCGGGCGACACGCTCGCGATCGCCGCGACCGGTGCTTCGCCGGGCGCGGTCTACGTGTACGTGCGTGTCGCGGGCAACTGGCTGCAGCAGGCGCGCATCGCGCCTGCGGGGGCCGTGGGCGAGCATTTCGGCATCGCGCTCGCACTGGCCTCGGACACGCTCGTCGTCGGCGCCGACCGCGCCGGCACGCGTGCGGGTGCCGTCTACGTATTCACGCGGACGGGAACGGCCTGGAACCAGACCGCGCGCCTGACGCCTGCCGATGCGCATGCGGGCGACGCCTTCGGGCGTTCAGTCGCCCTCGACGCCGGCACCATCGTGGCCGGTGCGCCCCTCGCCCCGGGTGCGACGGCCGGGAGCTTCGCGCGTGGGGCGGCCTACGTGTTCACCGGCGGTGGTGCGGCCTGGTCGCAGCAGGCGAAGCTGGTGCCTGCCTCCCTCGCGGACGGCGATTCGTTCGGCTTCGCGGTCGCAATGAAGGGCGATCGGATGGTCATCGGCGCGCCGATGGCGCAATCACGCGCGGGTGCCGCGCACGTCTTCGAACGCTCCGGCAGCACGTGGAGCGAACGCGCCCGCATCGTCGCGCCGATCGGCGTTTCCGGCGATCGTTTCGGCTGGTCGGTCGCGATCAACGCGAGCCGATTGCTCGTCGGTGCGCCGTACGCGTTCGGTGCCTGCGGGCGTGCCGTGCTCTATCGCACCACGGGTTCCGCGGCATCATGGTTCGCCACGACCGACGCCGACCTCGCTGCGCCATTGCCCGAGACGCTGGCCGGCTGGTCGGTCGCGATCGACGGTGCCCGCCTCGCGACGGCCGCCCCCGGCTACGCCGCCGGCGACGACCACAGCGGCGCCGTCTACCGTTTCGACTCGACCGACGTCCTGTTCAGCGACGGATTCGAGCTGTCGGCGCTCGCGCTCGCTTGCGAGTAGGCCGCGAGCTTCAGTCGAGCAGGCGGTGTCTCACCGCGTAGCGGATGAGCTCCGCGGTGTTGCGTACCTCGAGCTTGTCGAGCACGCGGAAGCGATGGTTTTCCGCAGTCTTCGTCGACGTGCCGAGCTGGCGCGCGATCTCCTTCGTGGTGAGACCTTCGGCGATCAGGTGGAACACTTCGCGCTCGCGCGTCGTGAGGTCGCGATAGGGATCGGCCAGCACGTTGCCTGGGCTTTGCACCTGCCGCGCGAGCACCGCGGATGCGTGCGTGCCGAAATAGCCGCGTCCCGCGGCGAGCGAGCGTACCGCCTTGAGCAGTTCGCCCGTCGCGCTGTCCTTGAGCAGGAAGCCCGATGCGCCGGCGCGCACGACGTGGAGCACGTACTCCTCCTCGGCATGCATCGTCAACACGAGGATGCGCGCGGATTCGAGTTCGCGCGACAGCCGCCGCACGACCTCGATGCCGTTGAGCCTCGGCATCGAGATGTCGAGCACGATCACGTCGGGGCGAAGACGCAGCGCGAGCTCGACGGTTTCGATCCCGTCCGATGCCTGCGCGACGACCTGGCAGTCGCCGCTCGCGTCGATGAGCGCGACGAGGCCCTCGCGCAGGATCGTGTGGTCGTCGGCGACGAGCACGCGGATCGTCTTCATGTGGACGTACCTTCGGCGACCACGGCTTCGGAGATCGGCAACATCACGCGCAACTGGAAGCCTTCGCCGGCGCGTGACGACAGCGCGAGGTCGCCCCCGAACAGGCGCACGCGCTCGCCGATGCTGGCCAGGCCGGTGCTGTCGCCGTTGCGCGACTTGTCGAGCGCGGCGTCGACGTCGCATCCGATGCCGTCGTCGACGACGAGCAGTTGCAGGCGATTGCCTCGCACGGCGAGGCGCAGCACGACGTTGCGCGCGCGCGCGTGCTTGTGCGCATTGGTTAGCGCCTCCTGCGCGACGCGGAACACGAGGGTCGCCAGGCTCTCGTCGAGTTCCGGCAGCGGCCCGACGTCGACCTCGATCGCGCAGGCATCGCTCGCGGTCTGTCGCGCAAGCCAGCGCAACGCGGCGTCGAGGCCGATGTCGTCGAGGATCTGCGGGCGCAGCAGGCGCGACATCGCGCGGGTTTCCTCCACCGCGATCTCGCACAGGGCGATCGCCTCGCGCAGTGGCGCACTGTCCGCGCCACCGTGCTCGCGCGCGAGGGCGTCCAGACGATGGCGCAATGCGGTCAGGTGCTGGCCGATGCCGTCGTGGAGGTCGCGCGCGAGGCGGCGGCGCTCGTCCTCCTGCACGCGCCAGACCGAGCGCGCGAGCTGGCGGAAGTGCTGTTCGCTCGACTGCAGTTGGGAAAACAGGTGCTCCTGTTGCTCGCGCATGCGCGAGAGCAATTCGCGCATGTCGGCCGCCGGCGCGTCGAAAAGGGGAGGCGCCCGGCGCGAACGGTCGTTCATCGGGCAGCCCCGGGTTCGATGGCCAGTGTTTGCGCGAGTGCGGCGAGCGTCTCGTGGTTGGCCAGGGGAGCGTGGGCGAGTACGCGTGCATAGGTCGTGCGCGCTTCGCGGCGCGCCTCGTCGGCTGTCGCGCCGCCCAGGCGCCGTGCGGCGAACGCGTGGATCGCGAAGGCCCGTCCGTAGGCCGGCAGGCGCGCGAGCAGGGCGCGGGCCTCGCGCCACGTCGTCGCGTCGTCGTTGCCGCCGAGTTCGAGTTCCACCTCTGCGAGCCGCAGGCGCAGCGGCACGCTCGCGTAGCGCGCGACGCCGGCGCGTGCCTCGGCCAGTTCATGGACCGCATCCGCACCGCGACCGAGTTTCGCGAGCGCGCGTGCGCGCAGCAGGCGCGCGCCGAGTTCGGCGGCGAGCGCGTGAGTTTCCTGCGCGCGCGCGATCGCGGCATCCGCCCCGGCGAGTGCAGCCACCGCGTCGCCGCCGGCGAGCGCGATCTCTCCGCGGCGTGCCGACAGCGCGCTCGCCTGTTCGCCGTTCTCGACCTTCGTCGGGTCGAGTCCGTCGATCGATTGCGCCGCGCCCGCCCAGTCGCCGAGCGCCGCGTGGGTCGTGGCGCCCAACAGTTTCATCTCGGTGGCGCCGCGCACGTCACCGCGCTTCTCGAAGTCGGCGAGCGCACGCGCGGCGTGTTCGAGCGCGGCCTTGCCGTCGCCCTCGAGCTGGTCGAGCTCGGCGAGCGCGGCGTGGCTGATCGTTCCTTCCTCGGCCATCTGAAGTTCTTCGGCCGTGCGCAGGCTCGCTTCCTGCGCGGCGCGAGCGGCCTTCCAGTCGCCGCGCGCGACCTCGATCATGCCGAGGTTCTGCTGCGCGTGGACGGTGCCGGTGCGGTCGTCGACCTTCGCGTAGGTCGCCATCGCCTGTTCCGAATAGGTTTGAGCGTTGTCGAACTCGCCGATCTGGTAGTAGATGAAGCCGACATTGACCTGACTCTCTCCGATCCGTTGCGGATCGCCGCCGGACTGGCGCAGGTTGAGCGCGCGTCGGTAAGCCTCGAGCGCCTCGCGGTAGTTGCCTTGCTCCTCGAACAGCAGGCCCGAGTCGTTGGCGAGGTCGGCCATCGCACCGCTGTCGCCGAGCGGGCGGATGATCGCGCCGGCCTTGTCGAGCGCCGCGCGCGCGCCGGCGAAGTCGCCCTGGATCGAACGCACGGTCGCGAGGTTGCGCAATGTCGCGGCCTGGCCGCGCAGGTCGCCCAGATCACTGCGCAACTGTTCGGCGTGCGCGAGTTGCTCGGCGGCGAGCGTCAGCTGGCCGAGGCGGCGATAGCCGATGCCGAGCGCGTTGCTGACGTCGGCGCGCATGCGCCGATCGTCGAGGCGATTGGCGAGCACCTGCGCGCGCACGAGGTAGTCGTCGACGGCGCGCTTGGCGTCGCCGGCCTGGATCGCGTACTTGCCGAGCGCGTACCAGGCGTCGATGTCGCGCGGATCGCTCGCGACGATGGGTTCGAGCAATTTCAATGCCTCGTCGTAGTCGCCGAGGTCGGCCTTCGCGCGCGCCAGCAGGAGCGCGACGACCGCGTCGTCCGGGGTAGTCGAATGCAGACGGGCGAGCGTGGTCGATGCGCTTTGCGGATCACCGGTCACGACCTGCGCGTATGCGCGCAAACGGCGCGCAGCGATCGAATCATTCGCGGTGCCGAGGTCGGCGATGCGTCGCGCGACCGTGTTCGCGTCGGCGACGCGGCCGTCGCGATCGAGTCGTTGCAGTAGCGACCACCAGAGCGATATGTCGTCGGCGTCGGCGACCGTGCGCAAGGCAGCGTCGAACGCCTCCGGTGCGGGCGTGGCGTCCTGCATGCGCCCGAGTGCGAGCAGCGTCGATGCGGCCGGCCATTCCGCAGCCGCGGGCGGGGCGCCGAGATGGGCGAGCAGGGCAGCCTGCAGCCCGGCCAGCCGTGCCGGCAGGGCGTCGTCGTCCGTGGCGTGCACGCTGCGACTCCATTGCGGTTGTTCCGACGTGGTGTCGCGGACGGCGAGCGAGACCGTGATGCCCGAGGCGTCGCGCCGGAGGTCTCCGACGAGAAGACGGCGTGCGCCGAGGGCTTCGCTCACGCGTGCCACGTGTCGGGAGGCGGTCGCGGCATCGAAGCGCAGCTCGACGAGTGCGCGGCGCACGCGGTCGTAGTCCGCGTCGTGCCGGCCGGGCAGGCCCACGAGCGCGTCCGCGAGGTGGCGGGCAACACCCGCTGCGAGATCGCGGTCGTTCGCGTCGCCGCCTTCGACCACGAGCGGCAGCACGGCGAGATCGAGCGGCGCGGATGCGGGTTGCGCGGTCGATGTGGATGCCGGCCGGGCGTTCCAGTGGACGATCGCCACCGTCGTCGCACCGAGCAGCAGCGCGGCGGTGCACGCGGCGAGCATGCGGCGGCGCGCCCGCCCGAGTCCCGGAACGCGCTTGTGATCGATCGCGCGTACGACCTCGTCCGCGCTCTGGAAACGGCGCGCGGGCCGCAGTTCGAGCAGCTTCGCGCACAAGCGCACGACGAACGCAGGCAAGCCCGGCTTGAGCGACGACACCGACGGTGGATCGCGCACGATGCGCTGCGCGAGCATCTCCGCGGGCGTGCCGCCGCGGAACGGCAACGTGCCCGTCAACATCTCGAACAGGATCAGGCCGAGCGCATACAGGTCGCTGCGGCCGTCGATCACTTCGGCGCGGGCCTGCTCCGGCGACAGGTACTCGGGCGTGCCGATGATCACGCCGCTGCCGGTGATGCCGGTGCTGCCGGCCGAACGCGCGACGCCGAAGTCCGTGATCGCGGCGTCGCCCTTCTCGTTGATGAGGACGTTCGCGGGCTTGAGGTCGCGATGCACGACGTGCCGGTGATGCGCGGCGGCGAGGCCGAGCGCGACCTGCCGCGTGATGCGAAGTGCGTCGGCCGGCGCGAGTGCACCTTCCACGTCGAGCAGTTTCTCGAGCGAACGCCCCGCGACGTAATCCATGCTGATGAGCCAGAGTTCGCCGTGCTTGACGAGGTCGTGGATGCGCACGACGTGGGGGCTCGATACCTGGCGCGCGAGCAGCAACTCCTGGCGGAAGCGCTCGAACGCATCCGGCCGGCTCGCGAACTCCGGTCGCAGGAGTTTCAGCGCGACATCGACGTCGAGTTCGACGTCGCGTGCCTGGTAGACCACGCCCATTCCGCCCATGCCGAGCAGGCGTACGATGCGGAAGCGACCGCCGACGAGTTGCCCGGGCGAGAAATCCGCCGAGGCGATCAAGCCGGTCACGGTAGCGCTCGCCGCGACGTTGCCGGCTTCGAACGTGCGGCCCGGCGACGTCATGCGCGAGCCTCCCTCGGCGGCGAAGACGACCAGTGCGGCGCCACGCCGATCTCGCTCACCGTCGTACCGTCGACGGCCAGCAGCGTGGACAGCCCGTCGAGCGCGACGTCGAGGTCGGCGAGCGCGAGCGCGGTCGCCGCGCGATCGACGTACGCACCGAGCAACTCGGCATCGAGTTCGGTGAACACCTTCGCCTCGTCGTTCGTGTCCGCGTAGGCGATGCCGAGCACGTCGCCGCGGTACTGCATCGGCAGGCAGGCGATCGCGCGCAGGCCCTGCGCGACGACGCTCGGCTGCTCGCCGAGCCACGCGCGCACGTGCGGATCGGACGAAAACACCGGTTTGCGGTACAGCAGGGCGCGGTCGACGGCGCTGCGACTGCCGGAGAACGTGCGACCGTCGATCTCCTCCGGGCGGAACGCGTAGCACGCGCGCAGCACGAGCGCGCGGTCGGCGTCGTAGGCGAGCAGGAATCCGCGTTCGCACTCGGCGATGTCGACGATGCCTCGCAGGAGGTCGCCGATCAGGCGCGCGGTCGACTGCGCGCGCCGTTCCAGCCGCGCGGCCCAGGCGAGCGACGAGCTGCGCCGCTCGGCGGCGCGCGCTTCCAGCCGCGCCTCGGCGGCGGCGTCGATCCGCTCGAATTCGCAGAAGACGTCGCCGAGCGCGAACCACGCGTTGTCCGGCAGCATGGCCTCGCTCGCCTTCACGCCTTCGACGCGCGTGCCGTTCTTCGAACCGAGGTCGGCGATGTGCCAGCCCCGCACGCCGCTGCGCAGGCGCGCGTGACGGCGCGATACCGAATCATGCTCGATGTGCACGTCGACGCCCGCGTCGCGGCCGAGCACGAATTCGCGGTCGTCGGCCAGGACGCGCACGGCGGCCGCCTGGCCAGGGAGGTGGATGCTCAGTTTCGCAGGCATCGCGCGCCTCAGGGAACGCCGTCGAGGCGTCCGAGCGCGAACTTGACGTTGCCGCTGAGCGTGACGAGTTCGCCTTCGGCGTTGGCGAGGTCGCGCGCGGAGCGCCAGACATTCGGCAAGGCAGGGCCGCCGAGCGCGGCGCAATGCAGGTCGAGATCGTCCAGATGGGCGATCGCCTGCGCGTAGTTCGCGGCGTCGAACGCGGCGCGGCTGACGGCCAGGTCGGCCTGCAGCGTGAGCTGTGCCGACAGGCCGATCGCGGGATCGTCGAGGCGCGCCTCGAGCGCGTCGTAGCCGTCGCCGGCATCGCCCGCGTAGTCCTGCACGAGCGTCTTCACGATCACGAACTCCGAGAAGCTGCCGCCGCTGCCGCGCGCGCGTACGCTGCCCGAAGCGACGGCGCCGGTGACGTCGTGGAACGCGAGCCCGACCGGTGCCTTCATGAGGCGATACGGCGAGAACGGCGCGTAGGCGAGATCGACGGTGTGGTACTCGACGTGCACTTCGTCGTCGAACTGCAGGCCACAGCCCGAAGGCGGCTCGACCGTCACGCGTACCGGGAAGGCGGTGTCGACGACCTGGTTGCCGACCGCGGGCATGCGGCTTTCGACGTCGGCGATTTCGCCCGCATCGAGCACGTCCGCGTCGAGGCCGAGGCAGGCGACGGTGAGGTTCTGCGGATTCTCGAATTCGATTTCGAACTCGGCCGTGTAGCTGCCGCCGCCCGGGGCGGGCAGGCTGATGTCGGCGTGGGCCTTGCGGCCATCGATGATCGTGACGACCACGCTGCCCGCATGGGCGGACGTCGCGCCCACGGCGAGCGCACACGCGCAAGCGGTGCGCGCGAAGCGCGGAAAGCGGGCGGCGAGCGTGCGGATGATGTCCACGATGGACGCACGTTAATGCAGTTGCCCGGCAGCGTCGATAGCCACGCAGGCCGAATCTCCGCGCTTGGGCGAAGACACCCGCGCGGGCTGGGTGGAACCACCCACGAGCCTCGTCGTGTAGCGTTGCATTGGGGGTGCGTCGCGGCGTCGCGTGGGTGAAACCGCTCATTGAGCGGCGCGTCCGGCTGCGACGACGATGGCCATGCTGCAAACGGCAGCGCACGGCCACCGATGGAGGCCCTCATGTCCGCTCGATACACCACACTCGCCGCGGCGGTCACGCTCGCCGTCGCGTTCTCCGCTCCGGTCGATGCGCTCACGATCACGCGCGCGTTCTCCGGTCTATGGGTCGACGCGGCGCAGCCTGCGCGCGGCCTCGGTGCCGAGGTCGTCGCGGGCACCACCGGCCCCGAATTGCACGCGTACTGGTTCACCCGGGACGCGGCAGGCAAGCCCTTGTGGATCAAGGCGCAAGGGCCGATCAAGGGCAATGTCGCCGTACTCGACGCCAGCGTCGCGTCGGTTTCGCCGACCGTCCATTGGGGCAAGGTCACCGCTTCATTCGACGATTGTGGCCATGGCACCCTCGCGTTCCAGCCGGACGACAGTCGGCAGCGCACGGCGGCTTCGAGCATCGTGCGTGCTTCCGCGTCGTCTACCGACGCGTGCACGGGCGGCCTGTCGGACGACCACGTCGCCTCGAACGACGTGCGCATCGTGCAGTTCCTCGGCAACACCGGCGTCGTGCCCGCGGCGAGCGGCAAGGCGCGCTTCGAGGACCGTGGCGACCGCTCCGATTTCAAGGTGCAAGTGGAAGACCTTCCTGCAGGCGCATATTCGCTGCGCGTGGCCGGCACCGAGCGCGCGACGCTGAATGTCGTCGCGGCCTCGATCGGCACGTTCGCCGAAGCGGAATTCCGCAGTCCGGTCGAACCGGGCAAGCTGCTGCTCGACTTCGATCCGCGCGCGCAGCTCGTCGAAGTCGTGCAGGGCTCGACGGTATTCCTCAGCCGCACGTTCGCCGGTGGCACACGCGACGACGACGCGAATCCGGGCGGTACGCTCGAGCGGTACGTGCTCGAACTCGAAGCGGCGAACGACGGTCCGCAGATGCGCGCGGTGCTCGACGATGGGCGCGGACGCAGCGAATTCTCGGTCGAACTCGAAGACTTCGCCCCGGGCCGTTACACGTTGCTCGTGAATGGTGCCGAGCAGGGTGCAATCGACGTCGTCGCCGTGGAAGGCGGCACCGAGGGCGAGATCGAATTCCGCGATCCCCCCGAACCCGGACACGCCGATCTCGATTTCGACCCGCGCGGGCAGTCGATCGCGATCGTGGCGGACGCCTCGATCGTCCTGTCCGGCACGTTCCCGAGCGTGCCGACCAACAGCATCGGCCACGGCAACGGCAACGACGACCCGCCCGGGGACGACCACGGTGGGGGCGGCAACGACGATCCGCCGGGCGACGATCACGGTGGCGGCGGCAACGACGATCCGCCCGGGGACGACCACGGTGGTGGCGGCAACGACGATCCGCCGGGCGACGACCACGGTGGTGGCGGCAACGACGATCCGCCGGGCGACGACCACGGTGGCGGCGGCAACGACGATCCGCCCGGCGACGATCACGGTAGTGGCGGTGGTCGCGGCCGCGGCCGGCACTGAACGAACCCTGGCAAGGCAACGAGGGCGCCTGGCGCCCTCGTTGCACTTTCGGCGGGGAACCCCATCTTACCCGTCCCGCAGCCGGCCGCATAAGTCTGTGCGCGCCTCGTTGCCCCGCCTATGATGGGTCCATGTCCGCCGTACTCGAACGACCGCAATCGCTGCTGCCGAGCCGCTTCTCGTGGCTGATGGGGCTGTATTCGGAGAACTACCATCGGCTCGCGCGCCTGTTCGGACCGCAGGACCTCGCGATCGGCAGCTACCGCTCGTCGCTCGACGACGGCCTCGACGTGCGCCTGGACGTGCTCGAGCGCCATCGCTACACGCTCGACCTGCACCTGACCTATTGTTTCGTCGACCGCGAAACGGGCGAGCACGCGCCGTCCGCGCAGTTGCGCATGTACCACGACGCGCACATGGCCGAGGTGCTCGATTGCCGTGCGGACCGGCGTCTGGTCCGCGCGATCGGTCCGCTGCAGCCCGCGCGCAGCGTGTTCCAGCGCCGCGTGCGAATGAGCTCCTTCCTCAACCGCTGGCTCGAATACCTTGCCGAGCAGGGGCATTCGATCGGCACGCTGGAGCCGGCGACACTACCGTTCGTCGCCGACGCCTGAGCGACGCCCGTCGCGCGTTTCGTGCGCGCACCGTACAGGAAGGCTACGGTTGCCGGAGTCGACTCATCGCGCGCCTGATCGCGGGCTTCGAAGCGAGGGGTTGTCCTGGTTGTCGCGAGGCCGGAACCGCGGATGCGGTTCCGGTCCAGCATGCGCATCGCCTTGCGAATCACGTCTTGCGCAGGTCGAAGCGATCGAGGTTCATGACCTTGTTCCACGCGGCGACGAAGTCGGGGACGAACAGCTCATTGCCGTCGTTCGAGGCGTAGACCTCGGCGAGCGCGCGCAACTGCGAGTTCGATCCGAACACGAGGTCGGCGATCGTCGCCGTCCAGCGGACTTCGCCGCTCGTGCGGTCGCGGCCTTCGAACAGTCCGTCTGCGTTGCCGCTCGGTTGCCAAGCCGTGCGCATGTCGAGCAGGTTGACGAAGAAGTCGTTCGTCAGCGTGCCCGGGCGCTGGGTGAATACGCCGTGCGGGCTGTGGCCGGCGTTCGCATCGAGGGCTCGCAGGCCGCCGACCAGCACGGTCATCTCCGGCGCCGTGAGGGCCAGCAGGTTCGCCTTGTCGACGAGCAGTTCGGCCGCGGCGTTTTCGAAACCCTTGCGCGCGTAGTTGCGGAAGCCGTCGGCGACGGGTTCGAGTACCTTGAACGAGTCGACGTCTGTCTGTTCGAGCGACGCGTCCGTGCGACCCGGCGAGAACGGCACGGTCACGCTGTGGCCGGCCTTCTTCGCGGCCGCCTCGATCGCGGCGCAACCACCGAGCACGATGAGATCGGCGAGCGACACCTTCTTGCCGCCCGACTGCGCGGCGTCGAACGCCTTCTGCACGCCTTCGATCGTCGCGAGGATCTTCGCGAGTTCGGCCGGCTGGTTGACGTCCCAGTCCTTCTGCGGCGCGAGGCGGATGCGCGCACCGTTGGCGCCGCCGCGTGCGTCGCTGCCGCGGAACGTCGACGCGGACGCCCACGCGGTGTTGACGAGCTGCGGGATCGACAGGCCCGACGCGAGCAGCTTCGCCTTCAGCGCGACGATGTCTTTCGCGTCGATCAGCGGATGGTCGACCGCGGGCACCGGGTCCTGCCAGATCAGCGCTTCCTTCGGCACGAGCTTGCCGAGGTAGCGCGTGGTCGGACCCATGTCGCGATGGGTGAGCTTGAACCAGGCGCGCGCGAACGCGTCGGCGAACCCGGCCGGATCCGCCATGAAGCGGCGCGAGATCTTCTCGTAGGCGGGATCGAAGCGCAGCGCGAGGTCGGCCGTCGTCATCATCGGCGCATGGCGCTTGCCCGGATCGTGCGCGTCGGGCACGGTGCCTGCGCCGGCGTCGCCCTTCGGCTTCCACTGGTGCGCGCCGGCCGGGCTCTTCGTGAGTTCCCAGTCGTAGCCGAACAGCGTCTCGAAGTAGCCGTTGTCCCATCTCGTCGGGTTCGGCGTCCACGCGCCCTCGAGGCCGCTCGTGATCGCATGCGCACCGATGCCGCTTTCGTAGCTGTTCTTCCAGCCGAGGCCGAGCTCCTCGATGTTCGCGCCTTCGGGTTCGCGGCCGACGTGCTTCGCGTCGCCGGCGCCGTGGCACTTGCCGAACGTGTGGCCGCCGGCGACGAGCGCGACGGTTTCCTCGTCGTCCATCGCCATGCGCGCGAACGTCTCGCGGATGTCGCGCGCCGAGCCGACCGGATCCGGCTTGCCGTTCGGTCCTTCGGGGTTCACGTAGATCAGGCCCATCTGCACGGCCGCGAGCGGGTTGGCGAGCTCACGGTCGCCGCTGTAGCGCTCGTCACCGAGCCAGGTCGCTTCCGTGCCCCAATCGGTGTGCGACGGCTCCCACACGTCTTCGCGCCCGCCGCCGAAGCCGAACGTCTTGAAGCCCATCGATTCGAGCGCGACGTTGCCGGCGAGGATCATGAGGTCGGCCCACGACAGCTTGCGCCCGTACTTCTGCTTGATCGGCCAGAGCAGGCGGCGCGCCTTGTCGAGGTTGCCGTTGTCGGGCCAGCTGTTGAGCGGCGCGAACCGCTGTTCGCCCGCGCTCGCACCGCCGCGGCCGTCGTAGATGCGGTAGGTGCCGGCGCTGTGCCACGCCATGCGGATGAAGAGCGGGCCGTAGTGGCCGTAGTCGGCCGGCCACCAGTCCTGCGAGTCGGTCATCAATGCGTGCAGGTCCTTCACCACCGCGTCGAGATCGAGCGACTCGAACTCCTTCGCGTAGTCGAAGCCCTCGACCATCGGATCGGACAACGACGAATGCTGGTGCAGCGGCGCGAGGTCCAGCTGCTGCGGCCACCACTGCACGTTCGTCTGCACTTTGCGCGCGCCTGAGAACGGGCACTTGGATTCGGCTGTCATGGTTCTCTCTCCTGCGGGATGGGCCTGGATGTCCGGCGCAAGCATGGTGAAGGACCGTCAATAGGTAAAATCGATTCTCCCGATGATCTTCATTGAGGCTGCATATGGAGTTGTGCCTGGCCCGGCTTCAGAGCATCCGGCGCATCATCGTGATCAGCGACTCGGGCTCGCGCGGGCCGTCGTAGCGCTCCCCGTTCAAGAAGAGACAGGGCGTTCCGTTGACGCCGCTGCGCACGCCACCCTGGAAATCGCGGCGGATGCGCTCCGAAAAATTGCCGCCCAGGGCCGATGCGACGAGCGCGTCATCGAGGCCGAGTTCCGTGGCGTAGCGCGACAGGCTGCGGTCGTCGAGCGCCCGCTGGTTCTCGTAGAGGATGTCGTGCATCTCCCAGAAGCGGCCGATCGTCGCCGCGGCCTCGGCGAATTCCGCCGCGCGTTCGGCATGTGGATGCGCGTTCGACAGCGGGAAGTGGCGGAAGGCGAAGCACAGGGACGGTCCCATCGCGCCCTGGACGGCCTTGATCTCCGCGTAGGCTTCGCCGCAATAGGGGCATTCGAAGTCGCCGTATTCGAGCAGCACGATCGGCGCGTCGAGCGCGCCCTGGACATGATCATGGGGCCCGACGGGCGTCCTGAGGCTCATGCGGTGTCTCCTTTTGCGGCCAACGCGTCGAGTGCATCGAGGATGCCGTCCGCGCCCGGGTTGACCTCGATCGGCGAGACGTATCGCCAGCGCACGATGCCGTTCGCGTCGATGACGAAGAGCGCGCGTTCGGTCGTGCCATGGCGCGCGTCGTAAACGCCGTAGCGACGCGCGACGTCACCCTTGGGTTCGAAATCCGCGAGCAGCGGGAATTCGAGGTTGCGATCCTTCGCGAACGCCGCGTGGCACCATGGGCCGTCGACGGAGATTCCGACGATCCGCGCGCCGTACTCGTCGAACGTCGGCAGCATCTCGTTGTAGAGGGTGACCTGGTCGCCGCACACCGGGCTCCAGTCCGCGGGATAGAACACGAGGACGACCGGTCTGCCGCGAAGTTCGGCGAGCGTCATCGCCTCGCGAGGCGAGCGGGGAAGCGAGAAGTCGGGCGCAGCCTGCCCGACATCGGGAAGCTCAAGGTCCGGCATGACAGCCTCGCTGCAACGCCCGAGTGGCCGCGACGACACGCACGGCATCGAGCAGGAAGGAAAGGATAGCGCAATGCGCATCAGCCGTTCCGGCGGTCGCCGGACGACACCTCGACTGCTCGGGTTCCCGTCGTACGGCGAGCTTCGCAACGAAAAAACCCCGCATTTCTGCGGGGTTTTTCGAGAAGAAGTGGCGGAGCGGACGGGACTCGAACCCGCGACCTCCGGCGTGACAGGCCAGCATTCTAACCAGCTGAACTACCGCTCCGCGTTTTTCTGCAACTCGCGCACGTCCTGTGCGATCTCACTCCCTGTCGCCCTTCACCTTATGGCGTCCCCAAGGGGATTCGAACCCCTGTTACTGCCGTGAAAGGGCGGTGTCCTAGGCCTCTAGACGATGGGGACGCTTAGGAAAACCGAACCTGTCTGGTGGAGCCAGCCGGGATCGAACCGGCGACCTCTACAATGCCATTGTAGCGCTCTCCCAGCTGAGCTATGGCCCCGAGAGAGCGCGAAAGAATAGTGGGCGATCGCGCGTTCGTCAACTCATCGCGGAAGTTTTTTTGGCGCGACCGAACAGGCCGCCGCCACGCGCGTCGGCCGGCGCCTCGCCCTCGATGTAGCCGACCGCATTGTAGGCGTTGATGAAGTTGGCGACGTCGGCGGCGCTCGCGCCGCTCTGAGCGGCGATGTCGTCGACGGTCGCGGCCTGCTTGAGCATCACCGTCGCGATGCGGAAATGCTTCGGGAATTCGCGTTCGCTCTGCGGCCAGCGCGAAAGCTTGTAGTGGCCGCGTGGATCGAGTCCGGCTTCGAGCTGGCCATCGTTGCCGACGAGGTGGACGAGCCACTTGAGGCGGGAAACCGGCTGCGCGGCGAGAGTGCCCGCCTGCTTCGCGTAGTCGGCCTCGCCGGTCACCTGGATCTCGCCGTGGCCGATCGTGCGCGTGCACCACGGCGTGATCGCCTTGAGGTTGCCGGCCGAGCGCCAGGTCTGCTCGTGCGTGTCGATGAAGAGGTCGGGCAGCCCGTTCGACTGCAGGTGCAGCCGACCCGGGAACGGTGAATTCGCGCCGAGCAGGTCGCCCAAGTGCAGCGTGCGGCCGTGCTCGACGTGCGCGTACGCCGGCGATGCAGGCGCCTGCGGCGCGCGCGATGCAGGTGCGGTCGGTGCTTGCGCGGGTGCGGCTGCGGCGGGCCGCGGCGTGATGGCCATCGCAGGTGCGACCGGCTTCGCGGCAGCGGCCGAGACCGGCTCGGCGGCTGCGGGCGGTTCGGGTTTCGCGCGCGCAGGCGCGGCGACCGGCTCGCCGGCGAGGTGCGCGCCGATGCGGTTGAGCGTCTCGACGAGGCCGGCCGCGTCGACGGGGGTACGCACGGCGAAATCGTAGGACTCGGGTGTCGCCGTGAGCGCGGCGACGAGGCGACCGCTGCCTTGCGCCTTGAGCCAGTCCATGTGCCCGTAGACGGAATCGGTTTCGATCAGCAGCACTTCGGCGCCGATGTAGTCTCCGATGCGCCAGCGCGCGTCGAGGCGCGTGCGTTGTTCGTCGAGCAGGGCATGGATGCGGGCGCTGACGTCGGCCGGGGCGCCGACGACGCACACGGTGTGGAGTTTCGGAGTGTTCAAGGGGTGGTTTCCCGTAGAGCGAGCACGACGGTGGTAGCAAGGACCATGCCTGCCCGGATATGCAGGCCCTCGTCCGGGAAGTGTGCGCCATTCCTCATCCGCTGGCGCGAATCTGACGATCAGTGTCAGGCTTGGACGGGCTCGGCGGCAGGCTCGGTCGAGCGGCTCCGTTCGCGCTGCTGCATCGTCCACAATTGGGCGTAGCGCCCGCCGAGTGCGAGCAACTCGTCGTGGCTGCCGCGTTCGACCACGCGACCGTGCTCGAGCACGAGGATCTGGTCGGCGTCGACGATCGTCGACAGGCGATGGGCGATCACGAGCGTGGTGCGCCCGCGCGCGATGCCGTCGAGTTCGCCCTGGATGATCTTCTCGGTGCGCGTGTCGAGCGCGCTGGTCGCTTCGTCGAACACGAGGATCGCCGGATTCTTGAGCAAGGTGCGCGCGATCGCGACGCGCTGCTTCTCGCCGCCGGAGAGCTTGAGGCCGCGTTCGCCGACGCCGGTGTCGTAGCCCTGCGGCAGCGATTCGATGAAGCCGTGGATGTGCGCGGCCTTCGCCGCGGCGACCACTTCCTCGCGCGTCGCGTCGGGACGGCCGTAGGCGATGTTGTAGTAGATCGAATCGTTGAAGAGGACGGTGTCCTGCGGGACGATGCCGATCGCCGCGCGCAGCGATTGTTGCGACACCGCGCGGATGTCCTGGCCGTCGATCGTGATGCGCCCGCCGCTGACGTCGTAGAAGCGGAACAGCAGGCGCGCGAGCGTCGACTTGCCCGCACCGGTCGTGCCGACCACCGCGAGGGTCTGCCCGGCGGGGATGCGGAAGTCGACGTCGGCGAGGATCGGGCGGTCCGGCGAGTAGTGGAAATCGACGTGCTCGAAGCGCACTTCGCCGCCGCCCACGGCGAGCGCGGGCGCGCCCGGCGCGTCCTCGACCTCGCGCACTTCGGCGAGCAGCACGAACATGCGCTCGATGTTGGTCAGCGCCTGCTTCACCTCGCGGTAGACCATGCCGAGATAGTTCAACGGGATCGACAGCTGGATCAGGAACGCGTTGACGAGCACGAAGTCGCCGAGCGTCATCGTGCCGGCGACGACGCCGCTCGCGGCGCGCCAGAGCAGCAGGGTGAGGCCGACCGCGACGATGCCGGACTGGCCGACGTTGAGCACGGCGAGCGTCTTCAGGCTCTTCACCGTCGCGTCCTCGAGCTTCACGAGGCTCGCGTCGTAGCGGCCGAACTCGTGCCGCTCGTTGCCGAAGTACTTGACCGTCTCGTAGTTGAGCAGCGAGTCGACCGCGCGCTCGTTCGCTTCCGTGTCGGCCGCGTTCGCGGCGCGGTAGTAGCGCATGCGCCATTCGGTGATCGAGAACGTGAAGGCGACGTAGGCGACCAGCGTGCCGAGCGTGATCGCGGCGAAGCTCCAGTCGAAGCGCGTGATGAGGATGCCGCAGACGAGCACGACCTCGAGCAGCGTCGGCAGGATCGTGTAGATGGTCCAGTCGAGCAGGTCCGAGGTCGCGGTCATGCCGCGCTCGACGTCGCGCGAGACCCCGCCGGTGCGGCGGTCGAGGTGGAAGCGCAGCGATAGCGCGTGCAGGTGCTCGAAGACGCGCAGGGTGATGTTGCGCGAGGTGCGCGCGAGCACGCGCGCGAAGACGATCTGGCGCAGTTCCTGGAACAGCGAACTCGACATGCGCAGCGCGCCGTACACCATCAGCAGCATCAGTGGGATCAGCAGCGGTTTCGGCGTGAGGTCGAGGGCGTCGATCAGGCGTTGCATGATCAGCGGCACGCCGACGTTGGCGAGCTTGGCGACGACGAGGAACAGCAGCGCGACGCCGACGCGCACGCGATAGCGCCAGACTTCGGGCCAGAGGCGCCGCAGGATCGACAACGTGCTCGTGGATCGGGGTTCGGTCATGAAATCCGCGCTGAGGGTTCGCTGAACGGCAGCACATGGGGGCGCCGTCGCCTATTGGCAATGCAGGGTAGCAGCGGCGCTATCATCCTGGTCCCGAGGATTGCAGGAGCCGATCATGCGTACCCCAGCCCTTTTTTGTGGAGCAGTCCTGTCGTTGGTCGCCGGTTTCGCCCAGGCGGCCGACCCGGCGGCACCTGCCGCGGCGCTCGCGCGCGAGAAGGCGCCGCACGCTGCGCGCGTGTTCTTCGTCGAGCCGAAGGATGGTGCGACGGTCGCGCCGGACGTGCAGGTCAAGTTCGGCGTCGAAGGCATCGCGATCGCCCCAGCGGCCGAGGGCAAGCCCGGCACGGGCCACCACCACCTGCTCGTCGACGGCAAGGAGCTGCCGCCGCTCGATGCGCCGATCCCGAACGACGCGACCCACAAGCACTACGGCAAGGGCCAGACCGAGGACACGATCCACCTCGAGCCGGGCACGCACACGTTGCAGCTCGACTTCGCCGATGCGCGCCATGTCCAGTTCGACCCGCCGATCGTGTCGCCGAAGATCACGATCCACGTGAAATGAGTTTGCCGGCAAGCGGCAAAGATTGAAGCAAAGAGGGCGCCGTTCCGCGCGCTCCTCGTGTTTCAGCTTCTCTTTCTTCCGCTTTGGTCGTGCAGGTTCAGTCGATCGGCAGATCGAGCATGAGTTCGCGCGCGTAGCGCACGGGCGGCGAGCCGAACGAGAGCAGCTTGTCGTGGTACGCGCGCAGGTCGAACGCGGCGCCCGCCTTCTGCTCGGCCTCCTTGCGCAGGTCGAGGTGCTCCTGCCAGCCCACGAAGTAGGTCGGCAGCTGGGCCGACGTCAGCTGCGCGCGCGTCCACTTGCCAGCGGCCTCACGCTCCTCCTGGAACGTGCCGACGGTCATGAGCTTCATCGCTTCCGCACGGCTCATGCCCTCGACGTGGATCGCCTGATCGAGGATCGCGTTGGCGATCGCGCGCAGGTCCCACTTGAGGTGCACGAGGCGGTACAGCGGGTCGCGGTCGAGATAGCCTTCGTCGGCCATCACCTTCTCGGCGTAGACGGCCCAGCCCTCGACGAACGCGCCCGAATACAGCACCGCGCGCAGGGTCGACGGGTACTTGTTCGAATGCCACAGCTGCAGGTAGTGGCCCGGCATCGCCTCGTGGATCGTCAGCTCGTGGATCGAGCGCGTGTTGTACTCGCGCAGGAACGAATCGACCTGCTTCTTCGACCAATCGTCGGGAATAGGCGAGACCGCGTAGAACGTGTCGAGTCCCTTGTCGAGCGGTCCCGGCGGATCGCAGTAGGCGAGCGCGACGCCGCGCTGGAACTCCGGCATCGTGATGATCTTGACCGGTGCGTCGGGCAGCGAGACGAGGCCCTTCTCGCGCACGAACGCGGTCGCCCTGGCGAGCGCGTCCTCGGCCGTCTGCAGCACCTTGTCGCGCGCGGGACGATCCTTGTAGGCGAGCTCGAGCGCGGCCTGGATCGCCTTCTGCTGCTGCGCGTCGGTCGGATGCTCCGGCAGTGCCGGCGCCTTGCGCTTGCCGGCCAGCACCGTGCGCGCAATCGCGTACATCTGTTCGCGCGTGCTCTTCAGCGCGGCTTCCGCGCGCGTGCGGATCTCCTGGCGCGTGAGCGGCGAGTTCAGAGCGAACGCGAGCTTGGCATCGTAGCGCTCGGCGCCGATGCGGAAGTCGCCTTTCGCCTTCGGCACGAGTTGCGTGTCGAGCCAGTGCTGCTGTTCGTCGACCGCCTTGCGCAGGTTCGCCGCCGCGGCTTCGAGGCGCTGGCGGTCGGCATCCGGCAGTTCCTTCGCGTGCGGCAGGATCAGGCCGTCGACGAGGCTGAGCACGCCCTTGTTCTGCTTCGACACGGTCTCGGCGTGCACCCTGGGCACGCGCGCCGGATCGAGGTTCGCGCGCATCTGCGCGAACAGCGCCGGCAGCTTCTCCATGCGAGAAGTCGCCGCGCGCAGGCGGTCGGGCAGCGGCGCGAATTCGCGCGCCATCAGGCCGTACAGCGCGCCGCCTGCGAGCTGGCTGTAGAACGTCGGGTCCCAGGCCCAGCTGCGCAGCGTTTCGTTCGCCCAGATGTCCGAACGCAGCTGGTTGTGCAGCATGCCGTAGTCGACCTGGTTCTCGCGCGAGAGCGCGCTGCGATCGATCTTCTCGAGGTCGGCGAGCATGCCGCGCGAGAATTCGAGCGAGCGGTGCAACCCGTCGGCGCTGAGGTCGTCGAGTTCGGCGTCGTGGCGATGATCGCCGACCGTCGTCGCGGTGACCGGACTTGCCGCCATCGTGCCGTCGAGCCAGCGCTGCGACAGCGAAGCGAACTGCTGGTCGGCGGAAACGACCGCGGCGGTGGATGCCTTCGACGCGTCGCGGTCGTGGCGTGCCGATTGCGGCGTGCAGGCGACGAGGGCGAGGGCGACCGAGAGTGCGAGCAGCGTGCGTGACATGGGGACTCCGTATCGGCTTCGGCCGCGTGCGCGCAGCGGCAATCGGCAACTCTAGCGCACGCGCCGGCGGTGCGCGTGACGCGCAGCAGCAGGCGCGCCCGCGGAGAGGTCCAGGGCGTAGGCGGACGAGCCGTCGCCGTTGTCCTTGAACAGCGAGACACCCTCGATACCGGCCGCCTTCGCCTGGGCGAGCTTGCCGCTCGCGCTCGTGACGAGCACCGGGCCGGCGGTGCGCACGGGCACGAAGTGCCAGGGGCGATCGTCGCCGTCGCGCGCGCGCTCGAGGTGCTTGCGCGCACGCACCCAGGCGATGACGACGTCGCGGTTCGCATCGGGCGCGGAGACGACGATGTTGGAGCCGTCGAGTCCGGGGAAATGGCCGCCGCCGCTCGCCCGGTAGTTGTTCGTGACGACGATGAAGGCCTGGCCGGGCGCGACCGGCTTGCCGTCGTAGGCGAGGTCGCGGATGCGTTCGCCCGCTGGTTTCGTCACGTCGATCGCGTAGCTGAGGCCGCCCTGGATCACGTCGAAGTTGTAGCCGGAGAACTTGCGGTTGACGAGTTCCTGCGGCGCGCCCGACGAGGGGTCGATGCGGTTGAAGCGGCCGGCCGAGTGCTCGAGCCAGCCCTCGAGCATGGCACCGTCGATCTTCACCGCGGTCAGCGTGTTCGGGTACAGGTAGATGTCCGCCGCGCTGCGGATCGCCAGCGGACCCGGTTCGATGTCGGTGTAGTCGTCGGTCGCGCTGAAGCCGGTCTTGAACGGCGCCGCGGCGGACAGCACGGGTATGCCCGCGTACTGCGGCAGGTTCGCCGCGACGTAGCGTTCGACGTAGTCGCGCTGCGCATCATTGATGACCTGCAATGCGGTCGTGTTGCCGAGTTCGACGAAGTAGCTCGTCATCGCGAAATCGGTGTCGCCGATCGGCTGCGAGACGTAGTCGATCGTCGCCGCATGCACGCTCGCGACGAGCGGTGCGATGCGCGGGTCGGCGGCGACCGACGTGCCGTCCTTGCGGCGCACGTCGCGCACTTCGCTGTGCGACTGCGCCGCGTCGATCGTCCAGTGGCCGTCCTTGCGCACGAGTGCGAGGTCGACGACGCCGAGGCTGCGGCCGAAGAAGTTCGCCATCACCGCGGGCTTGCCGTGCACGAAGCCGCGCTGGTTGTCGATCCCGGCCATCGTGGCGAAGCGCGACTGCGCGTTGGCCGGGTCGGGGAATGCGGCGTGCGAATGGCCGAGCAGGAGCACGTCGACGCCGGGTTCCTGCGCGAGGTACCAGTTCGCGTTCTCCATCATCGAGCCGTACGGCGCGGTGTCGAGCCCGCCGTGCGAGATCGCGACGACGAGATCGACGCCCTTCGCGCGTAGTTCGGGGACGTAGCGGCGCGCCGCCTCGACGACGCCGATCGTCGTTACCTTGCCGTCGAGGTTGCGGCGGTCCCACTCGACGATCGGCGGTGGCGTGAAGCCGATGATGCCGATGCGGATCGGCGCGGTCGTCTCGCCACCGTGCCCATCGGCGAGCTTGAGCGTGCGGTCGAGCACCGCATACGGCGGATAAAGCGGTCGGCCGTCGCGCGTGGACACCGCGTTCGACAGCACGAGCGGAAAGTGCGGCCCGGCGCAGGCGTGCGCGTCCGCACCGTCGGCGGCGATCGGGTGGCCGGTCACCTGCGCGAGGTAGGCCAGGCCGTAGTTGAACTCGTGGTTGCCGATCGTGCCGCCGTCGTAACCGAGCGCGTCCATCGCGCGGTACATCGCCAGTTCCTCGTCGCAGGGAAGCGGATGCACGAGCGCCTGGTAATCGGCGAGCGCGGTGCCCTGGATCGTGTCGCCGGCGTCGAACAACAGCGTGTTCGGGAACTCCGCCCGCGCCTGCGCGACCAGCGTCGCCATGCGCTCGAAGCCGAGCGACGTGTCTTCGGAGAGGCGGTAGTAGTCGTAGCCGAGGATGTTGGAATGAATGTCGGTCGACTCCAGCAGCGCGAGTCGCGCGCGCGTGCCGTCGGCGACGACCGGCGGGCGGGCCGGCGGCGTGGCGCAGGCGCCGAGCAGGAGGGCGGCGGCGAGGACGGGGGGCGTGAGGGGTAGGGAGCGCAGGGCGAGCGGCATGGGAGGTGTCTCGAGGTAAGAGATTATTCTGCCTCCAATCGATGGCGGTCGACACCGAGGCCGCCGCGCTCCGGTAAACTTGCGCGCCGTTTCCCGAAGCGATCCACGATGACCGTCCGTACCCGATTCGCTCCCAGTCCCACCGGCTACCTGCACATCGGCGGCGCGCGCACCGCGCTGTACTGCTGGCTGGAGGCGAAGCATCGCGGCGGCGAGTTCATCCTGCGCATCGAGGACACCGACCGCGAGCGTTCGACCGAGGCCGCGGTGCAGGCGATCCTCGACGGCATGAACTGGCTCGGCCTGTCGCACGACGAGGGGCCGTACTACCAGACGTTGCGCATGGACCGCTATCGCGCGGTCGCCGAGGACCTGCTCAAGGCCGGCAAGGCGTACTACGCCTACGAATCGAAGGAAGAGATCGAGGCGATGCGCGCCGAGGCAATGGCGAAGGGCCTCAAGCCGCGCTACGACGGCCGTGCGCGCGAGCAGAACCTGCCTTATCGCGACGATCCGAACCGCGTGCTGCGCTTCAAGAACCCGACGACCGGCAGCGTCGTGTTCGACGACAAGGTCAAGGGCCGCGTCGAATGGTCGAACGAGGAACTCGACGACCTCGTGCTGATCCGCTCCGACGGTTACCCGACCTACAACTTCGCGGTCGTCGTCGACGACATCGACATGAAGATCACCGACGTGATCCGCGGCGACGACCACGTCAACAACACGCCGCGCCAGGTCAACATCTACCACGCGCTCGGCGCGGCCGTGCCGAGTTTCGCGCACCTGCCCATGATCCTCGGCCCGGACGGCCAGAAGCTCTCCAAGCGGCACGGTGCGGTCAGCGTGATGCAGTACCGCGACGACGGCTTCCTGCCGCACGCGCTGCTCAACTACCTCGTGCGCCTCGGCTGGTCGCACGGCGACCAGGAGATCTTCACGCGCGAGCAGATGATCGCGCTGTTCGACGCGGCCGACGTCAACAAGTCGGCCTCGCGCTTCGACCTCGAGAAGCTGTCGTGGCTCAATCAGCAGTACCTCAAGAGCGACGACCCGCTCGAGCTCGCGCCGCATTTCGAATGGCAGCTGCGCGCCGCCGGCATCGATCCGCAGCAGGGGCCTGACCCGGTCGACGTGATCGTCGCCCTGCGCGATCGCGCACGCACGCTCAAGGAAATGGCCGAGAAGGCGCGCGTCTGGTACGCGCCGCTCGAAGGCTACGACGAGCAGGCCGTCGCCAAGCACCTGAAGACGCCGACCGCACGCGCTGCGCTCGAAGCCGCGCACGCGCAGTTCGCCGGCCTCGCCGAATGGAAGGTCGAGGCGATCCATGCCGCGATCGAAGCCGCGGCGGCGGCGATCGGCGAGGGCATGGGCAAGATCGCGCAGCCGTTGCGCGTCGCCCTGACCGGCACGCAGGTGTCGCCGTCGATCGACCACACCGTGTTCCTCGCCGGCCGCGACGAGGCGTTGCGGCGCATCGAGGCGGCGCTTCCGAAGACGAGCTGAGGCATCGCGTATGGCGCTCGACACCTGCATCAGCGCGTTCCTCGCGCTCGACGCGAACGACCCCGATTCGGCGCCGGCGGCGCTCGATACCTGCATGCGCGTGCTGCTCGATCCGGTGCTGTGGCAATGGGCGGTCGGCGTGACGCTCGGTTGTGCCGTGGTCGGCCTCGTGATCGGCTGGGCGCGCGGCCGTTGGCTGGCAGGCCTGCTCTGGGGCGCCGCGCTCGGCCCGATCGGCTGGGCGGTCGTGTTGCTGTCGAAGTCGGGCCTGGTCGAATGCCCCGAGTGCGGGAAGGGCAACGTGCCGCGCGCGAAGGCGTGCCGGCATTGCGGCGTGAACCTCGCGGCAGTGGCCGCGCGGTCCGAGCGTTCGACGCTGAAGCGCGTCGATCGCAATCGCGGCTGGTGACTGGCAGGCCTTTATTCCGGCCTCGCAGGCCGCATCTCACCTAGACGATTCGACCTCCGCGCGATTCCACCTTCGCGTTAAGATGGGTCGCGACCAGCCCGCATGCCATGAGCCACGTCAGCCGCCACAGCCATCACGAACACGAACACGACGCGAGCGCCTTCGTCGGCGCCGTGTCGAGCGCGTGCGAGCTGCGCGGCCTGCGCCTGACGCCGCTGCGCTTGCGCGTGCTCGAGCTCATCGCCGCGGAGGAAAAGCCGGTCAAGGCCTACGACCTGCTCGATCGCCTCAAGGACGAGCACGGCAGCGCCGCTCCGCCGACGGTCTATCGTGCCCTCGATTTCCTGCTCGAGAACCGCTTCATCCACAAGCTCGAGTCGATCAACGCCTACGTCGGTTGCCACCATCCGAACGAGGCTCACCAGGTGCCTTTCCTGATCTGCGACGTCTGCTCGGCCGCGGTCGAGGTCTGCGACGAACGCGTCTCGAAGCTGCTCACCGAGCAGGCGAAGGAGCGCGGTTTTCGTCCGCGCGCGCAGACGCTGGAAGTGCACGGCATCTGCGCGGGCTGCCGCGCGGCGGTCGCGCAGGGGCAGGGCTGACCTTCAGCGGCGCAGTTCGGGCGCGATGATGCGCGTCCACAGCGCGTAGCCGCGCGCGTTCATGTGCAGGCGGTCCGGACCGAACAGTTCCGCGCGCGGTGCGCCATCGGCGCCGAGCATCGGTTCGAACACGTCGACGTAGCGCACGCCGCGCGTGCGGCCCGCGTAGGCGCGCACGAGCGCGTTCGCTTCGCGCATCGCCGGCAGCAGCGCCGCGCGCGCCGGGCTCGGCTTGATCGACACGAACACGACCGGCGTCGTCGGCGCGTCGTGGTGCACCGAGGCGATGAACGCCTCGACGTCGGCGAGCACCTGCGGCGGCGTGCGGCCTTCGGCGAGATCGTTGTCCCCCGCGTAGAGCACGACCAGCCGCGGCCGGTACGGCAGCACGATGCGCGCGGCAAGGCGCGTCGCATCGGCGATGCGCGAGCCGCCGAAGCCGCGGTTGAGGACGCGCGTACCGGCGAAGTCGTCGGCGAGCGTCGACCACAGGCGGATCGACGAACTGCCGACGAAGACCACGCCGCCCGGCGGCGGCGGCGCCGCGCGGTCGGCCGCCTCGAAACGTGCGATCTCGGTTTCCCACGGGTCGATCGAGGCGTCCCGCGCGAACACCGCCGCGGTCGACGCGAGGAGCAGGAACAGCGCGGTGAAGCGCGCGAGCACGCGCGTCACGCGGCGTCCTCGTCGATGCGCACTTCGCTGTCGCGTTCGAAGAAGTGCATGCGCGCGGCGTCGTAGCCGAGCCTGACGTCGTCGCCCGCGACCGGCAGGTCGTGCGGCGGCAAGCGCACGACGAGGTCGCAGCCGCCGCAGCCGAGGTTGAGGAAGGCTTCGTTGCCCACGGGCTCGACCGCCTCGACGCGCGCGGCCAGGGTCGCCGTGTCGTCGTCGCGTTCGAGGTGCAGGTGTTCCGGGCGCAGGCCGACGATGATTTCGCGATCGACGTAGCCGCGCAGCTTCGCCTGCAGCGCGGGCGGTGGCGCGAGCGCGAGTTCGATGCCGTCGGCGATGCGCACGTGCAGGCCGCCGTCGCGTTCGAGCAGCGGTCCCCACAGCAGGTTCATCTTCGGGCTGCCGACGAAGGTCGCGACGAACGTGTTCGCGGGGCGCTCGTACAGGCGCATGGGCGCGTCGATCTGCTGCACGCGACCATCGCGCATGACGACGATGCGCTGGCCGAGGGTCATCGCCTCGATCTGGTCGTGCGTGACGTAGATCATCGTCGCGCCGACCGCGCGGTGCAGCTTGGCGATCTCCACGCGCGTGGACAGGCGCAGCTTCGCGTCGAGGTTGGACAGCGGCTCGTCGAGCAGGAACACGGCGGGCTGGCGCACGAGCGCGCGCCCGAGCGCGACGCGCTGGCGCTGGCCGCCGGACAGTTGCGCCGGCTTCAGCGGCAGCATGCGGCCGAGGTCGAGCATGGTCGCGGCTTCGGCGACGCGCCGGTCGACCTCCGCCTTCGGCGTGCCGCGCAGCCTGAGGCCGAACGCGAGGTTCTCGGCCACGCTCATGTGCGGGTAGAGCGCGTAGTTCTGGAACACCATCGCGATATCGCGGTCGCGCGGCGAGACGTCGTTGACGATGCGATCGCCGATCGCGAGCGCGCCCGAGGTGATCGATTCGAGCCCGGCGACCATGCGCAGCAGGGTCGACTTGCCGCAGCCGGACGGCCCGACCAGCACGAGCATCTCCCCGTGCGCGATCTCGAAATCCGCGTCGGCGACACCGACGTAGCCGTTCTCGTAGACCTTGCGGACGTGCTCGAATCGAACCTTCGCCATCGGCTGCCTGTCGGTCGATGCCCGGCGCGCGCGGGCGGATCCATTCGCGCAGGTGGCTGCACATCCTGCACGGCTTGCGCTATTCTGCAATGTAATCGTTTTCACTCCGCGAATTCCAGCAGTCCGGACAAGGGCAGGTAAGGGGCGATGAGCCAGGCGTTCGAATTTCCGAAGGGCTTTCTCTGGGGCAGCGCGACCTCGGCCTACCAGATCGAAGGTTCGCCGCTCGCCGACGGCGCCGGGCAGAGCATCTGGCACCGCTTCGTGCGCACGCCGGGCATGGTCCGCGACGGCGACACCGGCGACATCGCCTGCGACCACTACCGTCGCTACAAGGACGACGTGCGGCTCATGCGCGACCTCGGCCTCAAGGCGTACCGCTTCAGCGTCGCCTGGGCACGTGTCCTGCCGGAGGGCAAGGGCCGCGTGAATCCGGGCGGGCTCGCCTTCTACGACCGCCTCGTCGACACCCTGCTCGAGAACGGCATCGAGCCGTTGCTCACGCTCTACCACTGGGACCTGCCGGCCGCGCTCGACGATCGCGGCGGCTGGCTCAATCCCGACATCGCGCACTGGTTCGCCGAGTACGCCTCGGTGATGTATCGCACGTTCGACGGCCGCGTGAAGAAGTGGGCGACGCTCAACGAACCGTGGGTCGTCACCGATGGCGGCTACCTGCACGGTGCGCTCGCGCCCGGCCATCGCAACCGCTTCGAGGCGCCGATCGCGACGCACCATCTGCTGCGCTCGCACGGCGCCGCGGTGCAGGCGTATCGCGCCGAAGGCAAGCACGAGATCGGCCTCGTCGTGAACCTCGAGCCGAAGTACGCGGCGAGCGAAAGCGCCGAGGATCTTGCCGCGGTGCACCGCGCCGATGCGTACATGAACCGGCAATACCTCGACCCCGTGTTCTTCGGCCGCTATCCCGATGAACTCAAGGAGGTCTTCGGCGAGGCGTGGCCGGATTGGCCGGCCGAGGACTTCGAACTCATCCGGCAGCCGCTCGACTACATCGGCTTCAACTACTACACGCGCAGCGTCACGCGCCACGACGAGCAGTCCTGGCCACTGAAGGCGTCGCCGGTGAGGCAGCACGCGACCTACACGGAGACGGGCTGGGAAGTGTTCCCGCAGGGCCTGACCGACACGCTCGTCTGGCTGCGCGACCGCTACGGCAACCCACCGGTCTACATCACCGAGAACGGCTCGGCGTTCTACGATCCGCCGGTCGCCGAAGGCGACACGCTGGACGATCCGCTGCGCGTCGACTACCTTCGCAAGCACCTGCGGGCGATCCATGCCGCGATCGGCATGGGCTGCGACGTGCGCGGCTACATGGCGTGGTCGCTGCTCGACAACCTCGAGTGGTCGCTCGGTTTCTCGAAGCGGTTCGGCATCGTGCACGTCGACTTCAGGACGCAGAAGCGCACGCCCAAACGGAGTGCGCGGCTGTATTCGAGGATCGTCGAAAGCAACGGCCGCGCCCTCGCCGAGTAGCCGCGCCGCGCAGGGACGTCAGGCCGCCGCGCCGCGGCGCGCGAGAAGGAGGCGACACTTGCACGACACGCTGCTGCTGTTCGGCGCCACCGGCGACCTCGCCGCGCGCCAGCTGTTCCCGTCGCTGCTGCATCTGTACGTCGACCGGCTGCTGCCCGACACGTTCCGCATCGTCGCCGTCGCGCGCCAGCCGATGTCGACCGAGGAATTCCGCGCCTGGCTCGGCGACAAGCTCGCGAAGGAACCGGCCGGCAACGAGGCGGTCGCCGCGCTGCTCGCGCGCACCGAGTACGTGCACGTCGACCTCGCCGACGCGGCGGCGATCGCGCCCGCGTTGGCGGCGATCCGCGGCCGCTGCGTGAGCTACCTCGCGACGCCGCCGTACCTGTTCGTGACGATTGCGCAGGGGCTCAAGGCGGCCGGGCTGCTCGACGCGCCGTCGCGGCTCGTGCTGGAGAAGCCGATCGGCAGCGACCTCGCCTCGGCGCGTGCGATCAACGCGGCGCTCGACGCCTGCCTGTCCGAGGACCGCATCTTCCGCATCGACCATTACCTCGGCAAGGCGGCGGTGCAGAACCTGCTCGCGCTGCGCTTCGGCAACACCTTGCTCGAAGCGGTCTGGCATCACCGCTGGATCGAATCGGTCGACATCCTCGTCGCCGAGACCGCCGGTGTCGACGGTCGCGAAAGCTACTACGCCGACTACGGCGCGTTGCGCGACATGGTGCAGAACCACGTGCTGCAGCTGCTCTGCCTGGTCGCGATGGAGCCGCCGGCGTCGCTCGACGCCGACGTACTGCGCGACGAGAAGGTCAAGGTGTTGCGCGCGCTGCGCCCGTTCCGCGCGGACAGCGTGGCGAATGATTCCGTGCGCGGACGCTACGACGCCGGTCTCGTCGACGGCGAGCCGGTGCGTGGTTTCTCGCTGCAGGCGGTGCAGGGGCGCGAGCCGGTCGAGACGTTCGTCGCGCTGCGCGCTTCGATCGACAATTGGCGCTGGGCCGGAGTGCCGTTCCGCCTGTGCACCGGCAAGCGCCTCGCGCAGCGCGTGACCCAGGTCGTGGTGAACTTCCGGCCGACTTCGCACTGGCTGTTCGAGAAGCCGCGCCGCGAGCGCGCGAGCCCGAACCGGCTCGTGCTGCGCCTGCAGCCGAACGAGAACATCGAACTCGAACTCATGAGCAGCCTCGCCGGTCCCGAATGGGGAGCGCTGCAGCTGCAGCCGCTGCCGCTCGACCTGTCGATGGAGCCGCCGCTGCGCCGACGCATCGCCTACGAGCGCCTGCTGCTCGACGCGCTCAACGGCAACTCGACCCTGTTCGTGCGCAGCGACGAAGTCGAAGCGGCGTGGACGTGGATCGACAGCATCGAATCGGCCTGGCGCGAAGCCGACGCGCCGATCCTGCCGTACATGGCCGGCAGCTGGGGACCGGGCGCGGCTGCGGACTTCCTGCGAAACTTGCCGACCGCCGCCGAGCGCGCCCGCGGCGCACGGGGTGCGTGATGGATGCGCCGGCCGGCGAGTGGGTGCTGCTCGCCGACGTCGGCGGCACCAACGTGCGCTTCGCGCTCGCCGACACCGGCTCGGCGATGCCGCTGCTCGCCGACAGCGTGCGGCGCCGGCGCGTCGCCGATTTCGCCGCCTTCGGCGACGCCGCGCGAGACTACCTCGCGACCCTGCCGCAACGGCCGCGACGCGGCGTGTTCGCGGTCGCCGGGCCGGTCACCGGCGACAGCGTGCAGATGACGAACCATCCGTGGGTGCTTTCGCGCGGTGCGCTGCTCGGCGAGCTCGCGCTCGACCAGTTGCGCATCGTCAACGACTTCGCCGCGATGAGTCATTGCGTGCCGCTGCTCGGTCCGACCGACATGCAACCGCTCGGCGCGCTGCATGCCGGGCCCGTCGACGCGCGGCGGCGCACGTACGCGATCGTCGGCCCGGGCACCGGCCTCGGCGTCGGCGGCCTCATCGTCGACGACGGACGCTACGTCGCGCTCGAAACCGAGGGCGGCCACGTCGGCTTCGCGCCCGGCGACGAGATCGAGCTCGACGTGCTGCGCCGCCTCATGCCGACCTTCGGTCGCGTCTCGGCCGAGCGCGTGCTGTGCGGTTCGGGGCTGGTGAACCTGCACGCGGCGCTGCATCCGCACGCGCCGCCGATCGCGACGCCGGAAGCGATCACCGCGGGCGCCGCGCACGATCCGGCCTGTCGCGCGACGATCGAGCGTTTCTGCGCGATGCTCGGTTCGATCGCCGGTGATTTCGCGCTCGCGTTCGGTGCCTGGGACGGCGTCTACATCGCCGGTGGGCTCACGCCGAAACTGCTCGACCGGCTGCAGGCGGGTGGATTCCGCCGCCGCTTCGAGGCGAAAGGGCGCTACGAACGCGTGCTCGCGCACGTGCCGACGATCGCCGTGCTGCACGAAGATGCGGGCCTGCTCGGTGCGGCTGCGCTCGCCGTGCTCGACGATGGCCGCATGCTGGCGCCCGCCGGAGGCCGCGCGTGAACGCGCCGTCGTACGCGTGGCATGCGAGCGCCGACGAGGCAGCCTGGGCGCACGACGCGGCCGCGGCGCTGCGCGGTGCACTCGAACATGCGCTCGCGCGTGCGCCGCGCGCGCTGATCCTGCTGTCCGGCGGCAGCACGCCTGCACCGGTCCACCATGCACTCGCGACGGCCGACCTCGACTGGTCGCGCGTCGTCGTCTCGCTCGTCGACGAACGCGACGTCGAACCTGGTGCCGACGGCAGCAATGCGCGCCTCGCCGAGGGCACGCTGTTGCGTGGCCGCGCCGCGGCCGCGGAATTCTGGCCGTTGCGTCCTGCGCACGCCGCGCTCGATGCCGCGGTCGCTGCCGCGAACGCGCGCTGGCACGCCGCGGCCGGCGCGCTCGCGCTCGCCGCGGTCGTGCTCGGCATGGGCGAGGACGCGCACACGGCGTCGCTGTTCCCGGGTTCGCGCGGCCTCGCGGCCGCGCTGGCGACACGCGAGCCGTACGTGGCGATCGACGCGAGCGGCTGCGCCGGGGCGGGGCGCTGGCCGCGACGCATCAGCCTCACGCCCGCGGGCTGGGCCGCCGCGCCGCTGCGCATGCTGCTGCTGCGCGGCGACGCCAAGCGCGCGGTGTTCGAGCGCGCGACCGGCGCCGATGCGTTGCACGCGCCCGTGCGCGCCGCGCTTGATGTACCGGGCGTGCCTCTCCATGTTCACTGGTGCGCCGCGTGAGGCGGCGCCGATCCGGAGTCCGATCATGTCCATGAATCCGCGCATCGAGGCCGTGACGCAGCGCATCCGCGAGCGCAGCGCCGGCACCCGCGCCGCGTACCTCGCGCTCGTCGAGGGGGCGCGCTCGCGCGGCCCGAATCGCAACCACCTGTCGTGCGGCAACCTCGCCCACGTCGCCGCCGCCTGCGGCGCGGCCGACAAGGCCGCGCTCATGGGGTCGGCGAAGCCGAACATCGGCGTCGTCACCGCCTACAACGACATGCTGTCGGCGCACCAGCCGTTCGAGGCGTATCCCGCGCTGATCCGCGAAGCCGCGCACGCGGCCGGCGCGACGGCGCAGGTCGCCGGCGGCGTGCCTGCAATGTGCGACGGCGTCACCCAGGGGCGCGTCGGCATGGAGCTGTCGCTGTTCAGTCGCGACGTGATCGCGCAGGCGACCGGCGTCGCGCTCTGCCACGACGCATTCGATGCCGCGCTGTGCCTCGGCGTATGCGACAAGATCGTGCCCGGCCTGCTCATCGGCGCGCTCGCGTTCGGCCACCTGCCGGTCGTGTTCGCGCCGGCCGGACCGATGCCGTCGGGGTTGCCGAACAAGGAAAAGGCCGAGGTGCGCGAGCGCTACGCCGCCGGCAAGGCGACGCGCGAGGAACTCCTCGCGGCCGAATCGGCGTCGTACCACGCGCCGGGTACCTGCACGTTCTACGGTACCGCGAACTCGAACCAGATCCTGCTCGAGGCGATGGGCCTGCAACCGCCGGGCACGTCGTTCGTGAACCCGGGAACGCCGTTGCGCGACGCGTTCACGCGCGCGGCGACGATGCGTGCCGCCGCGATCACCGCGCTCGGCGACGACTACCGGCCGATCGGACGGCTCGTCGACGAGCGCGCGCTCGTCAACGCGATCGTCGCGCTGCTCGCGACGGGCGGCTCGACCAACCACACGATCCATTTCGTCGCGGTCGCGCGCGCAGCGGGACTGCACGTGACCTGGGAAGACTTCGACGACCTCGCGGCGGCCGTGCCGCTGCTCGCGCGCATCTACCCGAACGGCGACGCCGACGTGAACCGCTTCCACGCTGCCGGCGGCACTGCATTCGTGTTCCGCGAGTTGCTCGACGCCGGGCTCCTGCACGACGTCGAGACGATCGTGCCGGGCGGCCTGCGCGCGTACACGCGCGAGGCGCGCTTCGACGCAGGCGCCGTGCACTACGTCGACGCTGCCATGGCGAGCGGCGACGATGCGGTCGTGCGCCCGGCGAATGCGCCGTTCGAGGCGACCGGCGGGCTGCGCCTGCTGCAGGGCAACCTCGGCCGCGCGCTCGTCAAGGTCTCCGCGGTCAAGCCGCAGCACCGGCGTGTCGAGGCGCCTGCGGTCGTCGTCGACGATCCGGACCGCCTGCGCGCGTTGCACAAGCAGGGCAGCCTACCGCGCGATTTCGTCGCGGTCGTGCGTTACCAGGGGCCGCGCGCGAACGGCATGCCGGAGATGCACAGCCTGATGCCGCTGCTCGGCATGCTGCAGAACCAGGGGCGGCACGTCGCGCTCGTCACCGACGGGCGACTGTCGGGCGCATCGGGCAAGGTGCCGTCGGCGATCCACGTGACACCGGAAGCCGACCGTGGCGGCGGCATCGCCTGCGTGCGTGACGGCGATGTCGTGCTGCTCGACTGCGAAGGCGGCGTGCTCGAAGCGCGCGTCGACGAAGCAGCGTGGAACGCCCGTCGCCCGGCGCCAGACAGCGCGCCGGCCGGCCACGACATCGGCCGGGCGCTGTTCGCGTTGAGCCGCGCCAACGTCGGTCCGGCCGACGAGGGAGCGCTGTCGATCTCCTGCGGCCCGCCGCTACCGCCGTCGCGCGCGGGCGAGCGGCGCACCGAAACCGAATACGACATCGGCCGGGTCGCCGCGCACGCGCCGTTCGAAGCGAAGGATGCCTGACATGCCCACGGCGAGCCTGCAAAGCACGCAACACGCTGCGATCGAACTGCTGCGCGCGACGCGCATCCTGCCGGTCGTCACCGTCACCTCCGCGGAACAGGGCGTCGCCGTAGCGCGCGCTTTGCAATCGGGCGGACTCAAGGCGATCGAAATCACCTTGCGCACGCCGGCCGCGATCGACGCGATCGCCGCGGTGAAGCGCGATGTCGCCGGCATCGCCGTCGGCGCCGGCACCGTGCTCACGCCGCAGCAGATCGACGCCGCGCGCGCTGCCGGAGCAGAGTTCCTCGTCACGCCGGGCACGCCGCCGGCGATGGCCGAGGCGCTGACCACCTGCGGCCTGCCGGCCGTGCCCGGTGCGGCGACGCCGACCGAACTGCTGGCCCTGCACGCGCGCGGGTTTCGTGTGTGCAAGCTGTTCCCCGCCAGTGCGGTCGGCGGCCTGCCGCTCGTGCGTGCGCTTCAGGCGCCGCTCGCGGACGTGCTGTTGTGCCCGACCGGCGGCATCGGCGAAGGCGACGCCGCGCAGTACCTCGCGGAACGCAACGTCGTCTGCGTCGGCGGCTCGTGGATGGTGCGCGCGGACTGGATCGCGGACGGCCGCTACGATCTCGTGAGCGAAGCTACGGCGCGTTCGCTCGCGGCGATCGCGCGCACGCTCGGCTGACGCCGTCAGCGCGGACGGCGCGTTTCGATCACGAGTTCGGCCGGTAGCGATCGGATGCGCAGTTCGCCGTGGTCGGCGCGTACCGCCTTGCCATCGAGGCGCATGCGCAGCGGGTCGATTCCCGCCAGCGGGAACACGAGGCCGCCCGGCGGCAGCCGCAAGTCGCCGCGTTCGACGCGCAGCCGCGTGCGCGTGCCGTCGCGGAGCAGCGAGTACGACAGGCGTCCGTACGGCGTGTGCAAGCCGTCGATCGCGACGCCGTCGCCGTCGAGCCACGCCTCCGGAACGCCGGCGGCGAGCACGAGCGCGTCGTCGCCGTAGCGCTCGTAGGCGAACAGGTCGAGCACCGAGCGGATGAAGTCGGACGCGACCCAACCGTGCGGCATGTCGCCGACGAAGCGCGATTCGCGCGCATCGCGGCCGACGACTTCGGCCCACTGGTTCCACTCCGGCGGGCGGCGGCCCTGCATGAAGAACGCGATCGCCTGCTGCGCGCGCTCGCGCCAACCGAGGCGCACGAAACTGCCGACCGTGCGCCACTCGTACGGCGTGTAGTCCTTCCAGGCGTCGCCGTCGCGACGACGCTCGAACTCGCGCCAGTAGCGTTCGAACGTATTGCGCAGGAGATCCTGCGGCAGCGCGTCCTGCTCGCCGGCGGGCGCGAGCGCGATCGTCGTCGACGTCGCGTCGAAGTCGCCGAGTTCGGCGCAGCCGGGCAGGTAGTCGATCGCGTGCGCAGCGACCGCCCGGGCGATCGACGCGTGCAGGTCGGCGCGGAACGCGTCGCGCTCCCTGGCGATACGCGCCGCGTCGGCGTCGCGCTCGAGTGCGGCGGCGAGGCCGACGGCGACCTTGTAGCCTGCGAGCGCCCAGTAGTCGTCCCAGTACGAATGCATCGGCTTGGCCGAGTAGCCTTCGTGGCTGATCGACGCCGGCATCAAGCCGTAGTTCGCCGCGCGTTCCGGCGCACGGTTCGCCTCGCTGCGCTCGCTCGCGCGCAACGCGTCCATGTACTTCACCGCCGCATCGACGTGCGGCCACATCGCCTCGACGACGCGGCGGTCGCCGGTGTAGCGCCACACCTCGGCGACGAGGTGCACGAGTTCGCCGTGGCTGTCGTTTTCGGGTACGGGATCGGATCCGCGCGCATCGACGCAGCACGGTACCTTGCCGCTGCGGAACTGGTACGGCGCGTACCAGTCGAGGTAGGCGCGCGCCGCGTCGTCGCGGCCGAGGCGCAGCAGCGCATCGGCCATCATCGCGCCGTCGCGGATCCACGAGCGTGCGTACGAGCGCGTGCCCGGCCGCAGCGCGGCGCCATCGCGACTGACGAGGATGTGCGCGAGCGCGGTGCGCAGGGTGTCGGCGAGCGGCTGCGCCGTCGCGGGCACGCGCAGGCCGACGCGGTCGAGCACGTCGTGCCAGTACGCGGCGACGCGCGCGCGCAAGGCGGCGAGCGCCTCGTCGTTGCCGATGCCCTCGAGCGGGGGCGTGCCGCGTCCGTCGAGCGGTACCGCGAGCACGATCGTGCGGCTCGCGCCGGCTGCGAGTTCGAGACGGTAGAGCAGGGCGCCCGATGCGAGTCCGCTCGCGTCGTCGACGGCTTCGGCGAGCGGCGCGGAGGGTCGCGTCGGTGCGGCGAGGCGTTCGGCGATCATGCCCGAATCGAAGGCGCTCGCGACGAAACGCTCGGGTGCGTCGCGCGGGTAGACCCGCGCACGCCCGTCGACGACGACCGCGCGCCCGGCGTAGGCGAGCGAACGGATCGGGCTCACGCCGCCGGGCGTGTTGAGGAACTGCACCGACGGATTGACCTGGAACGGTTGCAGCGCGAGCGCGAGGGTCAGCGCCCGCGGCTGCGCGCCGGGGTTGCGTACGGTATAGGTCGCGAGCAGGCGCGAGTCGCCGGGCTCGCCTGCGACGAACACCGCGGTGTCGAGCTCGATGCCCGGCATCTGCCAGCGCACGTTCGGCATCGGCAGGTAGCGATCCTGCAGCGCGTGCATGATGCGGGCATCGGCCCATGTCGCCAGGTGCCCCTGCTCGTCGAGCAGGAACGGTTCGATCGAGAAGCCGCCACGCGCGACTTCGAGCGCGCCGTCTTCCGACAGCAGCCCGGTTTCATGGCCGCCGTCGGTGCCGAGCACGGTCCAGTAGGTCTGCTCGCCGAGGATGCCGCGCGGATACAGGCCGCGGCGTGCGCGTTGCGCCAGCGCGCCGAAGAATGCGTTCGTCGATGCACCGAACGAGAGCGGTTCGACCTCGATCGTGGCGAGGCCGTAACCCGTCCCCGGGCCGTCGTGCATCGCGATGCGCACGTAGCGTGCTTCGGATTCGGGCAGCGCGAGCGGGTCGATGCCGCCGTCGCCGGCTTCGACGTGTCGCACGTTGCGCCAGCGACGCCCGTCGTCGGACAGCGCGACATCGTAGCGCGTCGCGGGCGCGTCGCCGGTCCAGTGCAGGACTAGGCCGCCGAATTCGCGCCGCGTGCCGAGGTCGAGCGTGAACGACGGCTCGCGGTCGCGTTGCTCGCTGCGCCACGCACTGTTCGGATCCTCGTCGAGGGCGAGCGACGGCATTGCGCGATCCCGCGAGGACGATGCGCTCGCGAGCGGCACCGGCCACGTGTCCGGAACGGCCGCGAGCGCCTCGAACGCGGGCCGGTCGAAGCAGGCTTCACCCTTGCCGCCAGTGCCTGCGTAGACCGTGAACTCGACGAACTCGCTGTGGCGCAACGTCTTGTCGGCGGTCGGCCCCCAGGCGAAGTCGATCTGGCGCTTCTTGTAGCGCAGCGCTTGCGGCTCGCGCGTGAACGCGAAGTCGGGACGATTGACCCACCAGACGTTGTCGCCGCCAGCGTCGACGAGCTTGAACTGCAATGCGTTGCCCGGCGCATTGCCTCGCACGTGGAACGAGAACGCGTAGTTCGCGGGGTAATCGATCGGCAGGCGGCGGCGCATCGAAGCGAAACCGGAAACGCCGTGGAAGTCGAACGCGAGGCAGAGCGCGTCGCCGTCGCGGCGCAGCGACGCATCGACCTGGTCCGAGCCCGACGCCGCCCACGCAGCCGGATCGGTGAATGCCTGCGCGAACGGCAGCGAGCCGGTGCTCGCTGCGGCTGTCGCCGCTGCGGTCCCGAGCACGGCGGCGAGGAGCGTGGCGGTACGCCTCATCCCTTGACGCTGCCGAGCAGCAGCCCCTCGATGTAGTGGCGCTGCAGCACGAAGAACAGCGCGAGTACGGGCACGAGCGTGACGACCGAGCCCGCCATCATGAGTTCGTTGTCCTGCACGTGCTCGCGCGACAATCCGGCGAGCGCGACCGGCGCGGTCTGCCAGGCCTGGTCGCTGAGCACGATCAGCGGCCACATGAAGTCGTTCCAACTGGCGAGGAAGGTGAAGATCGCGAGCGTGACGACGATCGGCTTGAGCAGCGGCAGCACGATTGCCGCGAAGATGCGCAACTCGCCGGCGCCGTCGATGCGCGCCGCCTCGATCAGATCGTCGGGAATCGAGCGCGCGTATTGCCGCACGAGGTAGATGCCGAACACGCTCGCGAGCGCAGGCACGACGACGCCGCCGTAGCTGTTGACGAGGCCGAGCCACTTCATGAGCAGGAACAGCGGGATCATGCCGACCTGCGCCGGGATCAGCAGGGCGCCGAGCAGCGACTGGAACACGCGTTCGCGACCGGCGAAGCGCAGCTTCGCGAACGCGTAGCCCGCGGCGAGGTTGAGGGCGAGCGAGAACAGGGTCGTGAACGTCGCGACGATCGCGCTGTTGAAAAGATAGCGCCCCATGCCCGCGCGCTCGAACAGTTCGTGGTAGTTCGCGAGCGTCGGCTTCGAAGGCAGCAGCGGTGGCGGATACGTGCTCGCCTCGCCGTGCTGCATGAACGACACCGAGAGCATCCACAGCAGCGGGAACAGCGCGACCACCGCGAGGCCGACGAGCGCGCCGTTGACGGCGAACACCTGCCAGCGCCGGTTCACGCGTAGCCTCCGCGCTTGCCGAAGCGCACGAGCACTCGCGTGACGACGAGGATCAGTGCGAACAGCAGGAAGGCGATCGCGGTCGCGCGACCGAGGCTCCACCATTTGAAGCCTTCCTCGTACATGTAGTAGAGCACGCTGACCGTGCTCTGCAGCGGATCGCCGCGCGTCATCACGTAGGGTTCGGCGAACAGCTGGAAATACCCTGCAACCGTGATGATCGTGACGAGCAGCAGCGCCGGCCGCAGCAGCGGCAACGTGATGTGGCGGAACTGCTGCAGCGCGTTCGCACCGTCGATGCGTGCCGCCTCGCGCAGTTCGGCCGGCACCGTCTGCAGCGCGGCGAGCAGGATCACCATGTTGTAGCCGAAGTTCTTCCACACCGCGAACAGGATGATCGCCGGCATCGACCAGTGCGGGTCGCCGAGCCAGTCGATCGGCGCGATGCCGATTTTCGCGAGCAGGTAGTTGACGAGGCCGTAGCGCGTATGCAGGAGGTAGCGCCAGATCACCGCGACCGCGACGACGGTGGTGACGACGGGCGCGAACAACGCGGTGCGGAACACGCCCTTCCAACGCGCGAGGCGCGAGTCGAGCAGTAACGCGGCGCCGAGCGAGGCCGCGATCGACAGCGGCACGCCGACGCCGACGAAGTAGAACGTGTTGGCGAGCGATTTCCAGAACAGCGGCGCGCGCAGCACGTCGAAGTAGTTGCCGAGGCCGACGAAGCGCAGGTTGTGCAGGTCGGCGAGCGCGTAGAGGTCGAAGTCGGTGAGGCTCAGCACGAACGCGGCGAGCACCGGGACGAAGAAGAACAGCCCGATCACGAGCAGGGCGGGCGCGGTGAACAGCCAGGCGGCGCGGCGTTCGTTCATGGCGCCGCCTTGCGCCGCTCGAGCATCCAGCGCCGCTTGCCGAGGATCGCGTCGACGCGCGCGTCGAGGTCGCCGAGGCTGCGGTCGATCGGCTGGCCGCCGCGCACGGTGCGTTCGGCCGCGTAGCGCACTTCCTGCGCGATGCGTTCCCATTCGGGGATCTTCGGCGCGGCGACCGTGCGCTCGAGCTGGTCGTGGAACGCCTTCGCGTACGGATCGCTCGCGAGCGCGGTGCCTTGCCACGCGCTGCGCCGCGGCGGCAGGTCGCCGCACAGGTCGTGCAGGCGTTGCTGTTGCTCGGGCTGCGACAGGAATTCGATGAGCTGCCAGACCTCTTCCTTGTGACGCGAGGCGCGGAACATCACGAGGCTGCTGCCGCCACCGATCGCGGCGCCGGGACCGTCGGGCCCGGGCAGCGGTGCGGTCGCCCAGTCGCCTTGGACGCGCGCGGGCAGGCGACGCTTGAATTCCCCGACGTTCCACGGCCCGGTGACGTAGAACGCGTAGAAGCCGTTGGCGAACTCGTCCCAGACGTTCGAGATCTGCGTCTCGCTCATCGGCGGCGCCCAGCCGTTGCGGTACATGTCGACGTAGAAGGTGAACGCGCGGCGGAAGCCCGCGCTTTCGAAGTTGCCGCGCGTGGCGTCGTCGCGCAGCAGGGGATCGGCTTGCTGCACGCCGAGGTTGACGAGGAGCTCGAACTCGTTGAGCGGCAGCAGGATGGAATAGTCACCCGGTTTCGCGTGTTGCTTCACCGCGGCGAGCTGGCGCGACCACTCGGCCCAGTCGCGCGGTGGCGCGTCGAAGCCGGCTGCGGCGAGCAGGTCGGTACGGTAGAACACGAGGCGCGTGTCGATGTACCACGGCACGCCGTAGAGGGTGCCGTCCATCACGTTCGTGTCCCAGATGCCCTCGAAGTAGTCGTCGCTGCGGATCACCGGCGACGCGTCGACGCGCGCCTGCAGAGGTTCGAGCGCGCCGAGCGTGGCGAGTTCGGGCAGCCAGGTATTGCCGAGCTGGCCGATGTCGGGCAGCGCGTCGCCGGCGAACGCGGTCAGCAGCTTCTCGTGCGCGGCGGTCAACGGCAGTGCCTGCACCTCGACGTGCACGTTCGGATGCAGGCGCTCGAACTCGGCGAGCAGCGCAGGCACGACTTCGGCCTCGCGGCCGATCGCCCAGAAGCTCAAGGTCACGCGCGCGTCGTGCGCTGCGCCGCACGCGCCGAGCCCGAGCGGCAGGACGAGCGCAGCGAGGCGGACGAGGACGTTCATTTAGAGGCGGCGGCCCTGGTGCGCGGCGCCTCCTGCGAAAGCCAGCCGCCGCTGAAGCCGGCACGTTCGAGGCCGCGCCGGACGTGCGGGTTCTTGCGCATCACGTTCCAGACGAAGCCGCTGCGGTAGTTCTCGATCATCGCGACGATCGGGCCCTGGTCGATGCCGATGTACAGATTGTCCACCCAGCCGACACCCGGCAGCACGCGGCCCGTGCGCAGCGGCCGGTCGGTGTAGTCGAAGCTCGGGTTGAACGCGTCGACGAAGCCGTAGCGCGTATAGAGCGCGCCGTCGTAGCGTTCGCGCATCGCGCGGATCGCGGGGATGACGATCTCGGGCGCGAACGCGATCGAGGACGTCGCCGCGGTCGGCGCGATCGTGCCGTCGTCGATCGTGCCGAACAGGCCGGCGCCGCGCGCGATGTACCCGTAGAACGTCTTCGGGTCGTTCGCGTAGCGGTCGATCTCGCCGATGCGGATGTCCTTGCGCGGGCCGTTGCACGCGGTCAGGCCCCAGATGTCCTTGCCGTAGTCCTTCCACTGCAGCGGGTTGTGGATCGCGTACTCGCGCTGCGCGAGCGTCGCGCGCTTGCTGTTCTCGAAATAGTCGATGCCGCGCCCGCGCATGTACTCGTCCTGGATGCCGCGGAAGTCGATCCAGACGTGACTGTACTGGTGTCCGAACAGCGGCGCGAAGCCGAGGTGCTGCTGGCCCTGGAACGTGCCCCAGGTGTGGTCGTAGGTGGACGTCCATTCGTTCCACGCGATGGGGTCGATCGCATGCGTCGGCGAGCCGAGCGCAAGCACGTAGAGCAGCATCGCCTCGTTGTAGCCGTGCCAGTCGGCGTGGATGAAACCCGCTTCGGGCGTCCAGCCCATCGCGACCGCGGGCGCGCGCGGCGAGGCCCAGTTCCAGTCGACGCGTGCGTAGATCGCCTCGGCGAGGCGGCGGATCTCGCGCTCGTCGCGCGTGTCGCGGTCGTAGTAGGACTGCGCGAACAGCACGCCCCCGAGCAGCAACGTGGTGTCGATCGTCGACAGCTCGACCCACTTGGCCGAGTGGTAACGGCGCCCGCTCTGCATGTCGAGGAAGTGGTAGTAGAAGCCGTTGTAGCCGGTCGCGTCCGCCTGTTCACCTTGCGGCGCGTCGTGGAAGAAACGCAAGGTCGCGAGCGTGCGTTTGACCGCTTCGCCGCGCTTCATCCAGCCCCGCTCGACGCCGATGCCGTAGGCGGTGAGGCCGTAGCCGATCGATGCGATCGACGAGAAGTAGTCGCCGCTGTGGTCGTCGGGCCAGTGGTCGGGGATCTGGCCGTTCGCGGTGTTGGCGCTGTCCTTGAAGAACGCGAACGTGCGCTGTTCGATTTCGTCGAGCAGTGCGCGATCTTGTTTCGTCTGCGCGGACCAGGCGGCGCCCTTCTCGAGCGCGTGGCCGGACGGGATGGAGAGGGCGAGCAGCAGGACCGCCGCGCAGATGGCGCGTCCGAGGCGAAGGATGGGATTCATGGTCTTCCAGGGGCGGGCATTGGCCTGAGGCGAGTCACCGTCGCTCAGGGCGGCGGGGCCTTGCAATAGCGATCGATGAAGTCCTCGTGCCGGGGCATCGCGCCGACGCAGTTGTCGACGACCTGGCGCGCGGCGCCGACGAGCTTGCGTATCTCGTCGAGTGGCACGGTGTCGACGATCGGATGATGACCCTTCGGGAGAATGCGCTGGCCGAGCAGCACCTGCACCCAGCTCGTGATCGCGAACATCTCTTCCCCTTCGCGGAAGAAGCGGCCGCTGTCGCGGAACAGGCGGATGTTCTCGGCGAGGGCTTCGGGGATGCTCATCGTGCGGCAGTAGTCCCAGAACGGCGTGTCGTTCCGCTCGGTCGCGTGGTAGTGCAGGATCAGGAAGTCGCGGATGCGCTCGAACTCGAAGCCGGCCTGCGCGTTGAAGCGGTCGATCACGGCCGGGCTGAAATCGCGGTCGGGGAACAGGTTCATGAGGCGCGCGATCGCCGACTGGATCCAGTAGATGCTGGTCGACTCGAGCGGTTCGAGGAAGCCGCTCGACAGTCCGATCGCGACGACGTTCCGGTTCCAGAACTTCTTGCGCCGGCCGGTGACGAACTTCAGCACGCGCGGCTCGTTCATCGGCCTGCCGGCGAGGTTCTGCAGCAACGTCGCGGTCGCTTCGTCGTCACTGACGTAGCGGCTGCAATAGACGTGGCCGTCACCGGTGCGATGCTGCAGCGGGATGCACCACTGCCAACCGGCCTGGTGCGCGATCGCGCGCGTGTAGGGCGTGGACGGCTTCACCTTCTCGCCGGACACCGCGATCGCACGATCGCACGGCAACCAATGCGACCAGTCCTCGTAGCCGGTGTGCAGCGCCTGCTCGATGAGCAGGCCGCGGAAGCCGGAACAGTCGACGAACAATTCGCCGTGGACCTTTTCGCCGCTTTCGAGCACGACCGCGTCGACGAAGCCGTCGGGTTCGCGCAGCAGCGTCTGGACGATCTTGCCCTCGGTGCGCACGACGCCGCGTGCCTCGGCGTACTTGCGCAGGTAGAGCGCGTAAAGGCCGGCATCGAAGTGATACGCGTAGGCGATGTTCGCCAGCGGCGAGGTCGGCGGCATGTCGCTCGCCGACGCCATGAACTTGCCGCGCACCGACGCGAGCGTGTTGAGCGAGTACTCGCCGATCTCCGCCGCCTCGCCGGCGAGGAACAGCTTGAGCCAGTACTGGTGGAACGGTAGCAGGCCGTAGTCGTGGCCGATCGTGCCGAAGCCGTGCACGTAGGAATCGCCGACGCGCGCCCAGTTCTCGAACTGGATGCCGAGCTTGAACGTGCCCTGCGTGCGCTTGACGAAGTCGACCTCGTCGAACTCGAGCACGTTGTTGAAGCGCTTCAGGTGCGGCACGGTCGCTTCGCCTACGCCGACGGTGCGTATCTCCTCCGATTCGATGACGCGGATCGACACGGAGCGCCCGAGGATCTTCGAGCACGCGGCCGCGGTCATCCAGCCCGCGGTACCGCCGCCGACGATGACGATGCTGCGGATGCTGCGGTCGGTCATGGGTCCTGGTCCGGTGCTGCGCCGGGGCACGCGGCCCCGGCGCCATGCTGCGGCGACGATCGCCGCGATCGGTCGCCTCGCGTCAGAAGCGGAATCCGGCGGTGACCTTCATCGTGCGGGGCACCCCGGTGATGTTGCCGGTCGGGTTGTAGATCGCGACGGTGTTGCCGAAATAGCCGTTCGAACCCACGATCACGTCGTTGTAGTTCTTGAAGTTGAACACGTTGAGGAAGTCGATGCGGATGTACGCAGACAAGCCCGCCGACAGGTCGAAGTTCTTGGTCGCCTGCAGGTCGAGCGTGCGATAGCCGAGGAAATGGCCACCGAAGCCGAGGTCCTGTCCGCCCGGTATCGACGCGACCGGCCCACAATGCGCACCCGACGGGAAGAACTGGTCCGGATCCTCGAAGCAGCCGATGTCGTTGTGCGGGATCGGCGTCGCCAGCGTGATCTTGCCGGAGAACAGGAAACCCCACGGTCCGTCGATCGAGCCGGTCGCGACCAGGCGGTGCTTGGCCGCCGCGTTCGAGGTGATGAACGGGTAGTCGCCGATCGTCTCGCCATCGAACGCGTAGTGCTCGTTGATGTCGCGATTCTGCTTCGCGTCGGTGTAGGTGTAAGCGATCGACGCACTCCAGCCCGATTCCTTCGTGTACGGCTTTTCCGCCGACAGCAGCACTTGCGTCGTTTTCGTCTCGACGCCATTGTTGCCGATGATCAGCGCGCCGAAGCCAGGGACGCCGTTGCCCCACGGCTGGCCGCCGTTCATCCAGAACGCGCCGTTCGGATAGCGGTTGCCGAGCGTGAACACGAAGCCGTTCTTGCTCAGGATGCGCGACACCGCGGCGCTCGTGTTCCAGTCGCCGACGGCGTTGCGCATGCCGAGGCTGAACTGGTCGGAGTAGGGCACCTTGAGGTTGTTGTTGATCATGTCGACTTCCTGGCCGACATTGCTCGCCGAGACCAGCGCCTGCAGGTTCCCGAGACCGTTGAGGTAGTTGGGGTCCCAGTCGAAGCACGGGTTGTTGCCGCGATGGCATTCGCCCGTGATCGGATCGCGGAAGTAGACGGTGAATTGCGGCAGCGCGGACTTGGTCTGCTCCAGCTGCAGGTAGTCGTACAGGTCGCGGTCGTAGGCGCGACCGGCGCCGCCGAAGATCACGTGCTGCTCGTCCGCGCCGAGGTCGTAGGAGAAGCCGAGGCGCGGCTGCCACTCACCCTTGTAGGCACTGCGGTTGTGGCCGTTGCTGATGTAGTCGTTGATGTCGACGCCGCCCAGGCGCAGCGCGTCGGCGTAGGTCTGGCCGGCCGGCGCATTCGGGTCGGGGTTCGGGCTGTTCAGCGCGGCGATCACGTTCGCCGGCGTCACGTGGTCGAGGTAGGACGAATTGTCCTCGTAGTCCCAACGCACACCGAGGTTCAAGGTCAGGTGCTCGTTGACCTCCCAGTCGTCCTGGATGTACGCGCCGAACTGCTTGTCGGTCGACTTCGCGACAGGATCGAGGCCGGGCACGGGGCTCGTGAAGAACGCCTTGTACGGCGTGTCGGCGGTCCCGTTCTCGTCGACGCTGTAAGTGAACTGCGGATTGACGTCGGCGGCGTCCTGCGCCGTGAGGTCGACCTTCTTGTACTTCGCGCCGAGCTTGACCGTGTGGTTGCCCATCCAGCTGAGATCGCTGAAGGTCAGGTTGTCCTGGATGCTAGGACCCTTCTGGCCCTTGTTCTGCGTCGCGAGCGGCGAGGCGGCGCTGACGTTGACGATGGTCGGGTCGTCGCTCGCGCGCTCGAACGAATAGGAATAACCGTTGCCCATGTTCAGCGGCGTCGGCGCGTTGTAGGTCTTCTCCCACGTCGCGAGCAGTTCGTTGTACCAGCTGTCGGCGCTGTGCTGCCAGCGTGCGTCGATGCGCGTGTCGTTGTTCTTGACCAGCACGCTCGCCGAACGTGCCTGCGAGGTGCCTATGTTGTCGGCCTGATCCTCCTTGCGCACCTTGCTGCTGATCTCGAAGCGGTCGCGATCGGAGAATTCCCAGTCGATCTTGCCGAAGTACAGGTCTTCGCTGAAGGGCAGGTCGGCCGGGCCGAACTGCGACGCGACATCGGCCGGCAGCAGGTTCGCGACGCCGCCGGGGACCTCGACGCCGGGCACGACCGTGATCGGCGTGTCGAAGCGCTTCGCCTCGTAGGTGAAGAAGAAGTGCATGGCGTCCTGGATGATCGGCCCGCCGAGCGCGATGCCGTATTCCTTCTCCATCGACGGCGTCTTCTTGTGCGCGTTGTCTTCGGCCGGCGTGCTCGAGCGCCAGTCCTGATCGGTATAGGTGTGGAACACCTCGCCGTGGAATTCGTTCGTGCCGGACTTGGTCTCGGCGGTGACCGCCGCGCTCGAGATCTGATCGTATTCGGCCTTGTAGTTCGACGTGATGACCTTGTATTCGCCGATCGCGAGCTGCGGGAACGGATTGCCCTGCGAATTGAACTGGCCGGCGACGCCGCCTTCCTTCACGTAGTTCTTCTGGCCGACGCCGTCGATGAACACGTTCGTGTTGTTCGCGCTCTGGCCGCCGCCGGTGAGCTTGGTGTGGCCGCTCGGATCGGTGCTGAACACCATGCCCGGCACGGTGTCGGCGAACTCGAGGAAGTTGCGTGTGATCTGCGGCACCGTCTGGATCTGGTGCAGCGAGACCGTGTTGCCGACTTCCGACGTTTTCACTTCGGTGAGTACCTGCGCGGTCACCGTGACGCCTTCGAGGGTCGTCGTCGCCGTGCTCGCGGGCGCTGCGGCAAGATCGAGCGTCGCGGTCGAGGCGACGGTCAGCGTGACGGTGCGCTCGGTGCCGGAGCCGGCGTCGACTTGGTACGTGCCGGGCGGCAGGCCGACCAGCGAATAGGCGCCTTCGGCGTTCGCCTTCGTGCGGCGCAGTGCGCCGGTCGCGACGTTCTTCGCAGTGATCTCGCTGTTCGCCGGCGCCTTGCCGCGAAGGTTGGCGTCGGCCGTCTGTGCCCAGGCGATCGCGGGCAGGCCGCTCGCGGCGACGACGGCGCTCGCGATCATCGTCGCGAGCAGATTCTTCTTCAGCATCGGTGTTGGCATGACTCTCTCCCCGGCACGCTAACGGCCAATCGAATGGTTGGATTCAGGCGTCGCCGCTGGAAGCGCGCACGACGATTTCACACGGCAGTATTTCGGTCCGCGCCGGCAACGAACCCGGCGACTCCAGTTCGGCGATGAGGCGATTGAACGCAGCGCGACCGAGGTCGGCGATGCGCACGCGCACGGTCGTGAGCTGCGGCGTGACGTAGCGCGCGATCGGCACGTCGTCGAAACCGGCCAGAGCGACGTCGTCGGGAACGCGCACTCCGCTTTCGACGAGAGCGATCAGGCAGCCGACCGCCATCATGTCGTTGGCCGCGAACACGGCGTCCGGACGCTGCGCGAGCGCGACGATGCGCTTGCCGGCCGCGTAGCCCGATTCCTCCGAGAAATCGCCGTCGAGCAGCAGCGCGTCGCGTGCGAGCGAAGCTTCGCCGAGTGCGTCGAGCCAGCCGCGACGGCGTTCGTCGGCGTCGAGGTTGCCGGCCGGCCCGCCGATCATCGCGATGCGCCGATGGCCGCGGCCGAGCAGGTGGCGCGTCATCGCGACGGCGCCGCCGTGGTTGTCGAGATTGAGGGTCGGGAAGCGCGAGTGATCCTGCGGCGCGTTCATGAGCACCGCCGGCAAGGCTTCCGGCAGGCTCTCGTGCAGGAACGACGCGTCGACGTGCGGCGACATGACGAGCAAGCCGTCGACGCGCCCCTGCATCGCGCGGATCGCCGCGGTCGCCTCGTCGACGTCGCCATGCGAACTCGACACGAGCAGGTGCAGTCCCTGCGCGCGCGCGGCGACGTCGATGCCGCGGATGAGTTCGGAGAAGAACTCGCCGTGCAGGTCCGGCAGCACCGCGCCGATCGTCTGCGTGCGCTTGGTGATGAGGCTGCGCGCGGCGTCGTTCGGTCGATAACGCAGCTTCGTCGCGACGTCGAGGATGCGGTGCCGCGTCTCGTCGGTGACGTTGTCGCGACCGTTGAGTGCACGCGACACCGATGCGACGGACACGCCCGCAGCTTTGGCAACATCCTTGATGGTTACGGCCATGTGCGCATCATGTGATGTAAACGTTTACATGATGCGGGCACTTAACGGAATTGTCATGCTGCGTCACAGCAGCCTCGAAAGTCGCCGGGTGCCGGTCAGCTGCCGTGTCTCGCATGTAAACGTTTTCACGGCTACTCTTCGGTCGTCCCTGTAGACATCGGAGCGCCGATGAGACCGCATGGAAGTCGCTCGTGGTTTCCTGCCTGCTGTCGTGCGGTCATCGGTACCGTCATCCTGCTGGCTGCTTCGGCAGCGACCGGTCGCGAATCCGATCTCCCGCGGCGCCAGCAATGGCGCGCGAGCAGTTCCTCCGAGCAGACCGCGGCAGTCGCTCCGGACAAGGCGATCGACGGTGATCCGAAGACCTATTGGGGCGGTGCGTTCTCGCCGGGACACTGGTTCCAGGTCGATCTCGGCCGCACCGCCGAACTCGGCGGCGTGCTCATCCGCTGGGACTCGGGTTTCGCGCACGCCTATTCGATCCAGCTGTCGCTCGACGGCACGGCGTGGACGACCGCATTCGAAACGGACGATGCCCGTGGCGGCGTCGACGACGTGTTCTTCCCGGCCGCGCGCGCCCGCTACGTGCGGTTGTGCAGCCCCGCGCGCACGGCCGACTGGGGCGTGTCGGTGCTCGAGTTCGAACCGTTGTCCGCTCGCGAGGCGCCGCACATCACCGGCGTCGAGGGCCGCGCTGATCCCGCTGCGTTGTGGCGCGGCGCCGCGCCGCGCACGCTGGCGCCGCGCGGTTCGGTGCGCGAACTCGTCGTCGAGCTGCCGCGTGCATTGCCGCTCGCGGGACTCGAGGTGACGTGGCAGCGCGCGCCGCGCGAGGCGAGGCTCGATGCACGCGACGCCGATGGCCGTTGGTCGCCGCTCGCGGAGGATCCCGGTGCGCCGATCGACGGCTCGTACCTTGCCGCCGCGCAGGTGCGTACGGCGAGCGCGTTGCGCCTGCGTGCGGGCGCCGGCGACGGCGAGGCGGTGGCGATCCGTCGCCTGCGCCTGCTCGGTCCCGATCGGACGATGACGCCGATGAAGCGTTACGAGATCGCCGCGTCGCGCGCGCATGCGGCGCTGTTCCCCGCGACGTTGCGTGCGCGGCAGGTGTACTGGACCGTCGTCGGCGTGCCGGCCGGCGTGCAGAAGAGCGTGTTCGACGAATACGGCGATCTCGAGGCGTACAAGGGCGCGCCGCTCGTGCAACCGCTCTGGCGCGACGCGCAGGGTGCGGTGGCCGCCTACGACGCGGCACTCGAGCATCGCCTGCGCGACGGTTGGAAGCCGATGCCGGACGTGCAGTGGCACCCGCGCCGCGGGCTGACGTTGCGCAGCGATGCGTTCGCGATCGAGCAGGACGGTCATCCGGTCACGCTCGTGCGCCACCGCATCGCCAACGATGGCGATGCGGTCGTCGACGGCGACCTCGTGCTGCTCGTGCGGCCGATGCAGGTGAGCCCGCCGTGGCAGAACGGCGGTCCGTCGCCGATCCGCGAGATCGCGATCGAGCCCGCGGGCACCGGCTCGTCCGTGCGCGTGAACGGCCGCGTGCTGCTGCGGTCGATCGACAGGCCGGACGCGCAGGGCGTGGCTGCGTTCGGCCCACGCGGCGAAGGCGAGATCACGCGCGACGTCGTCGCGCGAACGGTGCCGAATGCATCGCGTGTGCAGGATCCCGATGGACTCGGCGCCGGCCTGCTCTCGTACCGCGTGCACGTCGCGCCGGGCGAGCGCCGCGATGTCGTGCTCGCGTTCCCGCTCGGCCACGAGCGCTTCGACACGAGCGCGGCGCGGCTTCCCGACGCACCGCCGTTCGACGATTCGGCGTTCGCGAAGGATCCGGCGCATGCGTTCGACGACGCCGCGACGCGCGTGTCGGCACAGTGGCAGGAACGCCTCGGCGGCATCCGCGTGCAACTGCCCGATCGATCGCTCGTCGACATGCTGCGCGCGCAGGCGGCATACATGCTGCTCAACCAGACCGGCCCGGCGATGCAGCCCGGGCCGCGCAACTACAACCGTTCGTTCATCCGAGATGGTTCGGCCACCGCCGCGGTGCTGCTGCGCATGGGCATGGCGTCGAGCGCGCGCGACTACTTGCGCTGGTACGCGCGCCATGCGGTGCACGAGGACGGACTCGTCTCGCCGATCCTGAACGACGATGGGTCGGTCAACCGCGGCTTCGGATCCGACCTCGAGTACGACAGCCAGGGCGAGTTCGTGTGGCTGGTCGCCGAGATCGCGCGCCTCGACGGCGGCGCCGCGACCGTACGCGATTATCGACCGCAGGTGCGCTCCGCGCTCGAATTCCTGCAGCGCCTGCGCGAGCGCACGCTCGTGCCCGGCTACATGGCCGGCCACGACGCACCCGAACGCTTCCGCGGCATCATCGCGCCGTCGATCAGCCATGAAGGCTATTCCACCCCGACGCACAGCTACTGGGACGACTACTGGGCGTTGAAGGGCTGGCACAACGGCGCCTGGCTCGCGCAGGCGTGGGGCGACGAGGCGACGGCGACGTGGGCGCGCGCGCAATACGCGGCGCTGCGCGAATCCGTCGCGGCGTCGATCCGCGCGACGATGCGGTGGAAAGGGGCCGACGTCATCCCGGCCTCGGCAGATCTCGGCGACGGCGATCCGGCCGGCGTGTCGATCGGGCTCGATCCGGCTGGACAGCAGGACCTGCTGCCCGCCGACGCGCTGCAGCGGACCTTCGCGCGCTACCTCGACGACGTGCGCAAGCGCGGCGCCCCCGATGCGTTGTACGCCTACACGCCGTACGAGATGCGCAACGTACTCAGCTATGTCCATCTCGGTCGGCCGCGCGAGGCGGAGGAACTGCTCTCGCGCCTGCTGCGCGACCGGCGGCCGCCGGAATGGCATGTGCTCGCGGAAGTCGTCTATTCCGACCCGCGCCACGCGATCTATCTCGGCGACATGCCGCACACCTGGATCGGTTCGGAGTATGCGCGCGCGTTGTTCGGCATGCTGTTCCACGAAGGCGATGGTGTGCTCGACGTGCTGCCGGGGACGCCGCCGTCGTGGCTCGACGGCGACGGCCTCGCGCTCGGCGACGTGCCGACGGCGTACGGCCGGCTCGGCCTGCGTGCACGCCGCGACGGGTCTCGCCTCAGCGTATCGATCGATCCCGGCCTGCGTCGCGACACGGCGCTCCACGTCGCCTGGCCCTCGCGTGAGCGCCCGTCGCGCGTGCGCGTCGACGGCGAGGAAGAGACCGGCTACGACGCGGCCGGCATCCACCTCGACCGCCCATTCCGCGAACTCGTCGCGGAATGGGACGGATGATCGCGCGCGTCAGAACATCCCGCGGATGCCGATCGAGACGTTGCGTCCGGGCAGCGGTGCGGCGTCCTTGATCAGCGAGGTCGACAGGCGCGCCGTCTGGTCGGCGAGGTTGTTGCCGTCGAGGAACGCCTCCCAGCTGCTGCGGTCGTTCGCGTAGAAGCTCCAGGCCACGTGCGCGTTGACGAGGGTGAAGCCGGCAGTCGATGTTTCGAACGCTGCGGTGTCGTCCTGCGCGAAATAGTGCGTCGCGCCGACGCTCGCGCGCCAGCGGTCGTCGTGCCAGGACAGCTCGCTGCCGGCGCGCGCGGCGGGGATGCGCGGCAGGTTGCCGCCGTCCTCGAGGGTCGCGCGCACGGTGTCGCCCCAGATGCGCAGGTCGTAGTGGCCGCTCGCATTCGCCGCGAGATGCACGGTCGCCTCGGCTTCGCCGCCGTGGAAGCGTGCGTTCGCCTGCGACCAGTCGCGCACGGGCAGGTCGTCCTCGACGCGGCCGGTGTCGGCGAGATAGATGAAGTCGTCGTAGTGGTTCGCGTAGACGGCGACCTTCGCGTCGACGCGCTCGCCGTGCCAGTGCAGTCCGAGCTCGGCCTGGTTCGCGGTTTCCTCGCGCAGCTGAGGATCGCCGACTTCGAACGTCGCGGACGCGTCGTGCGGACCGTTCGCGAACAGTTCCTCCTCGGCCGGCGCGCGCTGCGCGCGGTCGAGGTTGAGCGTGACGTGCCAGGCATCGTCGATGCGCCATGCCAGGCCCGCGGACACGCTGTACGGATGGAAATCGCGTTCGTCGCCGCCGTCGGGCGTGCTGCTCTGTCGATCGACGCGCGCGCCGAGGTCGACGTCGAGCGCACCGAAGTCGCGGCGCTCGGTCACGAACAGGCCGAGCCCGCGCGTCGACGTCGGCGGCACGAAGGTCTCGTCGCCGACCGCGGCGAAGTCGCGATGGAACGCCTGCACGCCGAACGCGCCGAGCCAGCCGGCGAGCGGTGCGTGGGTGAGCAGCAGGCGCCCTTCGTTGGCGTCGTTGGTGAAGGTCGTGCCCGGCACGTCGCCGTCGAACTCGATGTGCTGGTAGTCGGTGTGGCCGACGCTCAGCTCGAGCTTGTCGATGCCCGCGAACGGCGCGTTGATCGCGCCCTTGAGGTCGTAGCGCGTCTGCGCCATCTGCAGGTGCACCGGGGCTTCGCCGGTCACCGCATCGCCTGCTTCGGCCGGGTTGCCGTAGGTGTCGAGGTAGCGCGAGACGGACAGGCCGAGATAGCCCCAGTCGCCGATCGCCGAACCACCGATCGCGCCGGCGTTCGTGTGCACGTAGCTGTTCGGCAGCGTTTCGCCCGGGATGTCGTAGTCGTGATCGCGCCGACTGAGTCCATCCGCGTGGACCGCGAAGCCGTTGCCGCCCGCATCGACGCGGAACGCTTCCGAGTTGCCGTCCGACACGCTGTCGTAGCCGACCTGCACGCGCCCGCTGACGCCATCCGCGGGCACGACGCTGGGGATGCGCCCGTCGACGACGTTGACGATGCCGCCGATCGCCCCGGAGCCGTAGAGCAGCGTGGACGGTCCCTTGAGGATCTCGATCTGGTCGGCGAGGAACGGTTCGACCGTGACAGCATGGTCCTGGCTCACGTTCGACACGTCTTCGGAGCCGAGACCATCGCTGAGCACCGATACGCGCGGGCCGTCGAAGCCGCGGATCACCGGGCGACCGACGCCCTGGCCGAACGAGGTCGTCTGCACGCCGGGCACGTTCGAGACGGTCTGGCCGATCGTGCCGGCACGCGCCTCGTCGAGTTCGGCGCCGGACAGGACGCTCACGGGCGCGACGACCTGGTCGGCCTGCTGCTGGCCGGGCATTGCGTTGACGACGACGGTCGGCAGCGTTTCGCGGTCGACTTTCGGCTTGGCGCCGCTGCGTTCGGCCTCCGGCGGTGGCGCGCCGTCGGCGGTCGCGGCGTCGGAGACGTCGGCAGGGGCGGCACGGACCTGCAGGGTGGACAACGCGAGACCGGCGCAGACGGCCAGGGCGAGGCGATGGATCGGCATCGGCAGCACTCCTTCGGATGGCTGGGGAAAGGTTGAGTGATATGTTATATAGTAACAATACCGATCCCACCTGCGCCGAAGGTCATGCAAGCCGAGCCCCCGCCGTTGAAAGGCCGACGCGTCGCCACCACGACGTTCCTTGCAGCGTTACAATGTAGCCCCGCGAGGGACCCCGACTTGGCACGACGCAATCCCATCCGTTTCGCCCATCTCGCCGATCGTTTCGGGGCGACGGCGTCGTTCGTGTGCGCATTGCACTGTGCGGCGCTGCCGCTGCTGCTGGCCGTGCTGCCTGCACTCGGTCTCGGCTTTCTCGCCGATCACGCGTTCGAGCGCGGCTTCATCGCGTGCGCGAGCGTGCTCGCGCTGGCGTCGCTCGCGTTCGGCTTCCGCCGCCACCGGCGCTTGCGCGCGTTCTGGTTCCTCGTTCCCGGTGTGGTCCTGCTGATCGCGGGCATCGTCATCGACATCGACGGACGGCCGCTCGTGCACGCGCTGCTGGTCAGCCTCGGCGGCATGCTCGTGGCGCTCTCGCACGTGACCAACCTGCGCCTCGCCCATCGACACGTGCACGACGCGGCATGCGGTCATTGAGCGCCCGTGATTGTGTAACCGCCGACGCGGCGCCTAGCATCCCGGCGATGGATCCGCGCCTGCCGCCATGAGTCATTCGCACGACCACGCGCACCCCGCGTCCGGCGATCACGCGCACGCCCATCCGCACCGGTCGGGCAGCGAGCGCGAGCGGCGACTGCTGATCGCGTTCGCGCTGACCGCCTGCACGCTCGTCGGCGAGGCCGCGGGCGGCTGGTGGTCCGGTTCACTCGCGCTGCTCGCGGACGCGGGGCACATGCTCGTCGACGCGCTGGCGCTGCTGTTCGCCTGGCTCGGGGCGCGCTTCGCGCAGCGGCCGGCCGACGCGCGGCGCAGTTTCGGCTACGCGCGCCTGGAAGTGCTGGTCGGCTACACCAACGCGCTCGCCCAGTTCGTGCTCGTCGCGTGGATCGTCGCGGAAGCGGCCGGTCGCCTGATGCAGCCGACGATGATCCTCACTGGTCCGATGCTCGTGGTCGCGGTCGGGGGCCTGCTCGTCAACGCACTCGTGTTGCGCGTGCTGCACGACCACGACCACGACGACGTCAACACCGCGAGTGCGCGTCTGCACGTGCTCGGCGACCTGCTCGGTTCGGTCGGCGCGGTCGCCGCCGCGTTGCTGATCCGCAGGTTCGGCTGGAACTGGGCGGACCCGGCGATTTCCGTGCTCGTCTCCGTGCTCATTCTCGGCAACGCGTGGCAGCTGCTGCGCCGCTCGGGGCACATCCTGCTCGAAGGCGCGCCGTCCGGATTCGACGCGGCGAGCGTCGCGAGCGTGCTGCAGTCGGCGGACATCGGCATCGTCGATGTCCACCACGTCCACCTGTGGGAACTGTCCGGTGGTCGCGCGATGGCGACCTTGCATGCGCGAGTGGAACAGGGCGCCGATCCGGACCGCGCGATCGACGGCGCGCAGCGCGTGCTGCGCGAGCGCTTCGGGGTCGTCCACGTGACCGTGCAGGTCGAAACCGGCGGGTGCGCCGCGGGACCCTGCGGCGGCGCCCATTCCTGATCGCCAGCGGCAGCCGCGGCGTGCTTGCGCCGCGGTCGCGGGCTGCTATCCTGCGCGCCCGCTTACCGAATCGTTACAGGAGTCATCATGGGCAAGGGCGACCGCAAGACCCGCAAGGGCAAGATCGGCATCCGCAGTTACGGCAACGTGCGTCCGCATTCGGCCAAGAAGGCCGGCGGCGCGGCCAAGCCTGCGGCCGCCAAGACGGCGAAGCCGGCGGTCAAGAAGGCCGCGCCGGTGAAGAAGGCCGTGGCCAAGAAGGCGGTCTGACGCGCCGGCGACCCCAGCGAACGAGGTCTTTACACGGAATTAGCATTCGTCCACGAATGCGGGTATAGTCGGCCGCACTGTGTTTGCTAGGGTCACTGTGAATCGTGGCCTTTGATGCAGTTGATCCTCAGACGATCCGCTCATCGTTTCGCCTCGCTAGCTCCCGGCAACCCAGTCTCGGACGCGGAATGTTCCGCGATCGCGATGTTCAACGTGTTTTCAGGAGTTTCAGATGTCGAATCGTCAGACCGGTACCGTGAAGTGGTTCAATGATGCCAAGGGTTTCGGTTTCATTACCCCGGAGAGCGGCCCGGACCTGTTCGTGCATTTCCGCGCGATCATGGGCACCGGTTTCAAGTCGCTGCAGGAAGGCCAGCGCGTGAGCTTCGTCGCCGTGCAGGGCCAGAAGGGCATGCAGGCCGACCAGGTCCAGGTGATCTGATCCACGCCGGCAACCTAGCGTGATTTCGAAGCCCCGGGTGGAAACGCCCGGGGCTTTTTCTTTGCGCGACCGAATCAGCGCGATGGCCAGCTCACCGTGCCGCCGACGACGGTCGCGGTCGTGCCGCCGACCCACACGGACCCGCCCTCGATGCGGATCAGCAGCGACGCGTCGCGGCCCATCTCGCGGCCCTGGCTCACGCGGTAACCGTGCGCGAGTGGACCGGACGGTTCGCGTTGCGCGATCCATGCCGCGACGAGTCCGTTCGCGGCGCCCGATGCCGGATCCTCGACGATGCCGACGCCGGCCGGGAAGGCGCGCACGACGAGGTCGTAGGTGGCGGCACCGCAGCGCGCGAACACGCACAGGCCGAGGCTGTCGCTCGCATGCGCGAGGCGTGCGATCGCCGCATGATCGGGCTGCCAGGCACGCACGGCGGCTTCGTCGGCGAACTCGGCGACCCACCAGCGCCGCCCGCCTTCGACGAACGCGGGCGGCAACGCGCCCAGGTGCATGCCGTCGAGCAGGGCGCGCAACAGCGGCTCGTCCGCGTCGCCTTCACGCAGGACATTCGCCGCCGGCGCGCGTACGAACAGTCGACGCGGCGTGCGTTCCTCGACGCGGATAGGCAGCAGGCCCGCGCCGCACTCCTGGATCAACTGGCCGTCGACCGCACGCGCGATGCCGCTCTCGAGCACCGCATGCGCGCTGCCGATGGTCGGGTGGCCGGCGAACGGGATCTCCTTCGACGGCGTGAAGATGCGCAGCCGATAGCTTGCTTCGGCTTTCGTCGGTGGCAGCACGAACGTGGTTTCGACGAGATCGGTCCAGGCGGCGTAGCGTTGCATGTCCGCATCGCTCCAGCCGTCGGCGTCGAGCACCACGCCGAGCGGGTTGCCGCCGCCCGGCGTCGCCGGGAACACGTCCAGTTGCAGGTAGCGCGAGGTCAGGGGCATGCGTCGGCGCGTTCGGAGCGAGCCGGCGATGATACCGCTACCGCTACATCCAGTTGCGTCGCTTGAACCAGAGCAGGGGCAGGACGATGCTCATGGCGATCGCCAGCAGCGCGAGCGGATACGCGTGCGGCATGTGCAGCTCGGGCATGTGGTCGAAATTCATGCCCCAGATGCCGGCGAGGATCACCGGCGGGATCGACACGACCGACGCGACGGTGAGGATCTTGATCACGTCGTTCTGGTCGATGTTGATGAAGCCGAGGACCGCGTCGAGCAGGAATTGCAGCTTGTCGGTGAGCTGGCTGTCGAACTCGCACAGCACGTCGAGGTCCTTCTGCGCGGCGTGCAGGCGGCCGAGCGCGGGCTTGGCGATCCACGCGGGCGGTGCCTCGCGCAGCGCGAGCACGATGCGCAGGAGGCCGGTCGCCGACAGGCGCAGACGCGCGAGGCGGGTTTCGACGCGGCCGATCTCGGCGAGCGTCGCGCGCAGCAGCGCCGTGTTGCGGCGTTCGCTGCCGAAGATGCGCGTCGACAAGGTGCCGACCTCGGCCGCCACGGCCTCCATGCGGTCGGCCGTGCTCGCGATGATCGACTGCACGAGGACGACGAACGCGTCGGTGCTCGTTCCCGGTGCGGCTGCGCGCACGCGTTCGGCGGCGAGGTCGAACGCGGGCGAGGCCGCGTAGCGCAGCGAAACCAGATGCTTCGGCGTCAGCACGAAGCCGACCGGGCTCGGGGGCGTGTCGTCGTCGTGGCTGAAGTAGGGGATGCCGAGGCGCAGCACGTCGTCGGCGATGCCGACGCGGTTCGACAGTTCGATGCCGCCGAGATGTTCGCGATCGGGCAGCCGCAACCCGGTCGCGGCCTCGACGCGCGCCCGCTCGGCGGGGTCGCTGCCGACGAGGTCGAACCAGGTGCCGTCGACGTCGGCGGTGCTGGCTTGTCCGGCGGCGGAAAAGTGGCGGGTCAGCATGTGGTCGTTTCCACTCGCGCGCTTGTTCGCGGCGACGCACGCATCATATATCGTTCACTCCCGTCCACAGCCGAGCGCCGTCGCAATGCCCATCGCCAACGCCGTCGTGAACGTCGCGATCATCGCCGTCACCTGCATCGTGTCGTTCATGGCCTTCTCCAACCCGCAGCTGCTGAACCGCCTCATCCTGTGGCCGCCGGCGATCACGCGCGGCAAGGAGTACTGGCGCCTCGCGACCTGCGGGTTGATCCACGCCGATCCGCCGCACCTGCTCTTCAACATGATCACGCTGTACTTCTTCGGTGCGCCGATGGAGCGCTTCTACACGCAGCAGACGGGTGCGATCGGCTACCTGCTGTTCTACGTCGGCGGCCTCGTCGTGTCGTCGCTGCCGAGCTGGCAGCAGCACCGCAACGATCCCAACTATCGCAGCCTTGGCGCATCCGGCGCGGTATCGGCGGTGCTGTTCGCGTTCATCCTGTGGCACCCGTGGACGACGATCTACGTGCTCGTGCTGCCGGTGCCGGCGATCCTCTACGCGGTCGCCTACCTCGCGTACACGATCTACATGGATCGCCAGCGCACCGACAACGTCAACCATAGCGCGCACCTGTGGGGCGCGGTGTACGGCGTCGTCGTCACGGTCCTGGTCGAGCCGCGCCTGCTCGGCGCATTCTTCGCGCAGCTGTTGCGTCCGGTGCTGGGTTGACCGGCGCGCTTGCAAGCGCGCACCGGATGCCGACAATCGCCACATGCCGTCACCGGAGCCACGCATGAACTACAAGGGTGGATGCCACTGCGGGCGTGTCGCGTTCGAGGTCGAGGCCGACATCGCCAAGGTGGTCGAGTGCAACTGCTCGATCTGCAGCAAGAAGGGCCACCTGCTCGCGTTCGTGCCTGCCGCCAGCGTGACCTTGCACACGCCGGAGTCGGCGTTGTCGACGTACACGTTCAACACGCATCGCATCCGCCACCAGTTCTGCCCGGTCTGCGGCATTGCGCCGTTCGGCCGCGGTACCGACCGGACCGGCAACGCGACCTTCGCGATCAACGTGCGCTGCCTCGAGGGCGTCGACCCGCATGCGCTCGAGATTCAGGCCTTCGACGGTCGCAGCCTCTGAGCGGAACGCACATGCCTCCGACCCGCAGCGGTTCCGATGCGCGCGCGAACGCCGCCGCGGGCGACAGCCTCGTCGTCGCGATTTCCTCGCGCGCGCTGTTCGACCTCGGCGACAGCCACGAACTGTTCGAGCGTGAGGGCGTCGATGCGTTCGCGCGCCACCAGATCGCGCGCGAGGACGACCTGCTCGCGCCCGGGATCGCGTTCCCGCTCGTGCAGAAGCTGCTGCACCTCAATCGCGCCGCGCCCGAGGCGCCGCGCGTCGAAGTGATCCTGCTGTCGCGCAACTCCGCCGACACCGGGCTGCGCATCTTCAATTCGATCGAGCATTACGGCCTCGACATCGCGCGCGCCGCGTTCACGCGCGGCGCGCCGACGTCGCCGTACGTGCACGCGTTCGGTGCGGACCTGTTCCTGTCGGCGAACCCCGACAGCGTCGCCCAGGCGCTGCGTGCGGGCGTCGCCGCGGCGACGATCCTGCCGTCGAAGGCGCCGCAGCGGCAGTCGGACCAGGTGCGCATCGCGTTCGACGGCGATGCGGTGCTGTTCGGCGACGAATCGGAGCAGGTGAGCGAGAGCGCCGGCATCGATGCGTTCCATCGCCACGAGACCGAGCGCGCGCGCGAGCCGCTGTCGGGCGGGCCGTTCCGCGGTTTCCTCGACGCGTTGCATCGCCTGCAGCAGGCGTTCCCGAGCGAGGACTCGCCGATCCGCACCGCGCTCGTCACCGCGCGCTCGGCGCCCGCGCACAAGCGCGTGATCCTGACTTTGCGCGAGTGGGACGTGCGCATCGACGAGGCGCTGTTCCTCGGCGGCCGGCCGAAAGGTCCGTTCCTCGAGGCGTTCGGCGCGGACATCTTCTTCGACGACTCGGTCGCGAACGTCGAGTCGGCGCGCCGCCACGTCGCGACCGGGCACGTGCCGCGCACGCCGGGCGCGTAGCGGTGCCTTCCTAGAACGGACCGAGCGCGTGCGCCTTCGCGACGAGGGCGCGCCGGATGTTCTCGTGCAGGGGCTTGTGCCAGTGCACGATCAGGTGCTCGTGACCGGCGCCGACGAAGCCGGCGGCGGTCGCGACTTCGAGCGCGCGCCGGTCGCCGCAATGGCCGAAGAACGCATCGCAGCAGTCGGCGTAGCGCGCGAACGCGTATTTCAACACGAGGTACCAGACGCCGCCGGCCGCCTCGATCGCGCCGCGATGCGCGGGATCCATCGCTCGGATCGTCTCGCCGTTGCTGCACGATCCGCCCGACAGGTAGACGTCGCCGAACGGTCGCATGTGCGAATAGCCGGCGAGGCGGAAGCCGCTGCGTGCATCGCCGTAGAGGGCGACGAGATGTCGCCCGAACGGCGGCGGCGGTGAAGCGAACTTGCGCCGGAAAAGGTCGCCGGCGATGAATTGCGCGTCGTCGATCTCGGTGATGCTCAGGAACGGCCGCAGCGGCTCCGGGATCGTGTGCAGGGCGTCGTGTTCCATCGCGGTTCCGGGCAGTCGATCGCCCGGACTTTAACGCGACGGGGCGGGGCGCACCACGCTTCGTGCATGCTAGGCTCGCCCGCCCTTGCCGCCTGCGAGCCCGTGTCCCCCTTGATGCCCTTGCCCGGACGTCCCCCGCGCCTGCGTGATCCGTGGCGCGTCGCCGCTTTCGCCTTCATCGCCGTGATGTTCGCGATCCATGCCTGCGCCGCGCTCAACTCGCAAGGCGTGCCGGACTTCTGGCGCGACTTCTACTGGGCCAGCGCGATCGCGCATGGCGAGGCGTTCCCGCTGGCCGGGCCGCAGATCTACCAGTTGCTCGAGCTCGGACCGTGGTGGTTCTACCTGCTCGCGTTGCCGATCCGCCTCGGCACGGGCAGTGCGGGCACGATGGTCTTCATTCAGCTGCTCGCAGCGTCGAAGTATCCGCTTGCATGGCGGCTCGGCACGCGCGCGATGGACGCCCGATTCGGGTTCGCCTGCACGGTCAGCATCGCGGTCGCAGGCTGGTCCACGGCGGGCCTGGTCTTTCCGTCGCACATCGCGCTGATCGAAGCGACCCTGCTGCTGCTCGCCGCGGCGAGCTGGCGCTGCTCGTCGGTGCTGTCGTCGCGCAACGTCGTGCTCTACGGCCTCGCGTGCGCCGCGTGCATCCACGCGCATCCGACCACGATCACCTTCGTCGTCGCGTCCGGCGCGTTCCTGCTCTGGCGACACCGTTCCTGGGCCGCCTTCGCGCGGCTCGCGCTCGCGGCGGCGATCGTCGCGCTGAGCCTGCTGCCGCCGTGGCTCGACCGCGACATGGTCACCGAGCACGCGCTCAAGCCATTGTCCGGCTACCTCGGCGGCGACGTCGGCGTCGGCCTGTTGCATCGCATCCCGACCGTCGCCTACGGCGTGCTCGCGGTGGGGGCGTGGTGGGGGCTGCTGCTCATGACGCCGCTTCCGCTCGCAGTCGCGCAGGCGGCGTGGTGGTCGTACTGCGCGTGCCTCGTCTTCGCCGCCGGCGGCTACGCGTGGCTGGCGCGTGCCGCATCGGCGTCGCCGGACGCGCGACTGCGGATCGCCGGCGGCCTCGCTTTCGTCGCCTTCCTCGCGCAGGTCGCGTTCGTCGTGTCGCTGCGGCCGATCACGCCGGTCTGGATGGTGCCCTCGTGCGTGCTGCCGCTCGCGCTCGCGATTGCGGTCGGCTGGTACGGCTGGATCGGCCGGCCCGGTGCGACGCGTCGCCTCGGCGGCCTGGTGCTGGGCATCTACGCGGCGATCGTGGTCGCGCCGTACCTGTTGTTCCTGCACGACATCCGCGCGTTGCGCCAGATGCCGAATACGAACCCCTATTTCAATGCCGGCGACTACAGTGACACGTTCGTGACGACGCCGGTACCGTTCTATCCCGTGCGCCGCATCGACCGCGTCGCACGCGTTCTGTGCGAGCCGGCGACGCTGCACGCCCGACTCGCCGCGGTCGTCGAGGCGACCTTCGCCACCCCCGTGCGCGACGCGTGCGGCCGCTGGCCGGAGCTGCGCTTCGGCGGCATCGAAGGTGATCGCCATCTCGCCGGGCTGCCTGCGCATGCGGCGCGCGCGAGCGGCGTCGCACCCGCGCGTGTCGTTGCCGGCATGGCGCTGTACGAGCGCGTGCGCGCGATCGCGCCGGATCAGGGCGGGCGGGCGGCGCGCGCGCGCCGGCTGCAGATCGATCCGGACAGCGCCGCCGGTCCGCCGCGACCGACCGTGTTCGTGTTCGACGCGGAAGCGGGCGACGCGGTCGTATTGACCAATCGCCTGCCGATGGCCGCGCCGATGACGGTCGATGCCGTGCTCGCGGGCGGCCAGCCGGCGCGCCTCGCCGACGACGACGGCAGTTCGCGCGTGTACGCGTGCACGGCGTGCGCCGACGGCGCAAGCGTGCACTGGCGCATCGACCTGCAGGCGGTCGCCGGCAACCTCGACCTCGTCGTGCTCGAGCGCTGACGCGCGTCCGTCAGCCGATCGAGGCGAGCAGGCGTTCGAGCCCCGCCGGCTCGTTCCAGTGCGCGCCCGCGATGTAGCGCGGCAGGTTCCAGCGATCCGACCCGCGCGTGACCGGTGCAGGCTCGGTACCGAACGCTGCGCGCAGGCGATGCTCGCCCGCGCGCAGCGGCAGGTAGTCGCGCAGCAGGTAGTCGTTCGTTTCGCCGTAAGGGAACGCGAACAGGCGGCTGCGCCGCGGCGCGAGGAACGCGTCTAGCCAGTCGGCCGCCTGGCGGATCTGCGCGTCGGCCTCGCCGTACGAATCGATCGTGCGGAACGTCCCGGAGCGGTCCTGCGCCGCCCTCGGCAAGGTCGGGTGGTTGTGGTCCCAGCTGTGGCTCTCGATCGCGAGCAGCCCTTCGGCCTGCGCCGCGCGCCACCATTCGTCGCCCCACCAGCCGCGTCCGGCAAGGCAAGTCCGGTCGAGCGTCGCGCGTGCCTCGGGCGAGACGATGACGAAGCTCGTCGCGTGCGCGGCGGCTCCGGTTTCCGCAGCGAAGTCGCGCAGGATGCCCGCGAAGCCGCGTTGCGGTCCCCAGGTCGGGTGGTCGATGTCGTGCCAGTCGAACCAGGAGCCGTCGTCGAAGCTCAGCGCGACCGCGCGCTCGACCGTGCTCGCAGGTGCGTCGCCGAGCAGGACGTCGACGACGGTCGCGAGCGGCACGATGCGCAGGCCGAGGCGCGCGACCCGGCGCAGGTCCTGCGCCAGGGCGACGTGGTCGTTGCTGGCGTAATCGTTTCCGGAGACGTTGTTCGAGTGGTAGGTGAGGACGGGTACGCGCATGGCGGAAGCGGGCGGGCGGATGGGCCGAGTATGCGGCATGGCGCCGTGCGCACTCGTGGCCGCACGGGCGGCGGCCCGCTACAATATCGCGCTTTGCCCGCGCCCGGACCGACCATGCCCGCCACCCCGCTGAACCCGACCGACCTCTACGACATCCGCTCGATGCTCTCCGACGAGGAGCGCATGGTGCAGGACACCGTCGCGCGCTTCACCGACGAGCGCGTGCTGCCGATCATCGGCGACTGCTTCGACAAGGCACGCTTCCCGACCGAGCTGATCCCGGAGATGGCCGAACTCGGCCTGCTCGGTTCGTCGCTGCCGGTCGAGTACGGTTGCGCCGGCATGAACGGCGTCAGCTACGGCCTGGTCTGCCAGGAACTCGAGCGCGGCGATTCGGGCATCCGCAGCTTCGCGTCCGTGCAGAGCTCGCTCTGCATGTATCCGATCTACGCTTACGGCAGCGAGGAGCAGCGCAAGCGCTGGCTGCCCGAGATGGCCGCCGGCAAGGTGATCGGCTGCTTCGGCCTGACCGAACCGCACGGCGGTTCGGATCCGGCCAACATGAAGACGAACGCGAAGAAGGACGGCGCCGACTGGATCCTCAACGGCGCCAAGATGTGGATCACCAACGGCAACCTCGCGCACATCGCGATCGTCTGGGCGCAGACGGACGAAGGCATCCAGGGCTTCATCGTCGAAAAGGGCATGCCCGGTTTCACCGCGCAGGAAGTGCACAAGAAGATGAGCCTGCGCGCGTCGGTGACCAGCGCGCTGTTCTTCGACAACGTGCGCGTGCCGGACGCGAACCGCCTGCCGAACGTGAAGGGCCTCAAGGGGCCGCTGGGTTGCCTCACGCAGGCGCGCTACGGCATCACCTGGGGTCCGATCGGCGCGGCGATCGCCTGCTTCAGCGAGACCACCGAGTACGCGAAGAACCGCACGCTGTTCCAGCGCCCGATCGCGGCCACGCAGGCGGTGCAGATCAAGCTCGCCGAAATGGCGCGCCGGATCACGCTCGCGCAGCTCCTGTCGCTGCAGCTCGGTCGCCTCAAGGACAAGGGCGTGATGCAGCCGACCCAGGTGTCGCTCGCGAAGTGGAACAACTGCCGCATGGCGATCGACATCGCGCGCGAATGCCGCGACATCCTCGGCGGGGCCGGCATCACGACCGAGCACTGCCCGATCCGCCATGCGCTGAACCTCGAATCGGTCATCACGTACGAAGGCACGGAAACCGTGCACCAGCTCGTGGTCGGCCGCGAAGTCACGGGCATCAACGCGTTCTGAGCATGTCGCCGCGCCGGGACGTCGTCCCGGCGTCGCGTCGCGACGGCTTCGCCTCGTGCCATCCGCCGCGACGCGCGCATCCATCGTTGCCACGACCCGGGACGTCCGCGTGAATCCGAACGACATCCAGCTCGAAACCGATCGCCTGATCCTGCGACTGCCGCGCATCGAGGATTTCGACGCGTACGCGCAAATGCACGCCGACGAAGACGCCTCGCGCCACATCGGCGGCGTGCTGCTGCGCGCGCCGGCGTGGCGCAAGTTCCTGCAGATGCCCGGTGCATGGATGGTGCAGGGCTACGCGATGTTCTCGGTGGTCGAGAAGGCGAGCGGTCGCTGGCTCGGCCAGGCCGGGCCGTGGCAGCCGGAAGGCTGGCCCGGCACCGAAGTCGGCTGGGCATTCCATCCGTCCGCGTGGGGCAAGGGCTACGCGACCGAAGCCGCGGCCGCGGCGATCGACTGGGCGTTCGCGAACCTCGGCTGGACCGAGGTGATCCATTCGATCGATCCGGGCAACGTCGCCTCGCAGGCGCTCGCGCGGCGGCTCGGTTCGAGCAACCGCGGCGCCGGCCGCCTGCCGCCACCGTTCGAGGATGTCGCGATCGACATCTGGGGACAGACGCGCGAGCAGTGGTCCGCGCGTCGCGAAGGAGCACGCGCATGATCACGATCCACGGCTATTCGCCGTCCGGCAACTGCCACAAGCTGCGCATGCTGCTCGGCCATCTCCGGCGCGTCGAGGGACGCGACTACCGCTGGATCGAGACCGACAGCGCGCACGGCGCGACGCGCACGCCCGAATACCTCGCGAAGAATCCGAACGGCCGCGTGCCGATGATCGAAACCGACGACGGCCGCATCATGGTCGAGTCGAACGCGATCCTCTACTGGCTCGCCGAAGGCAGCGCGTATTTCGCGGGCGACGGCTGGCAGCGCGCGCAGACGCTGGCATGGATGTTCTTCGAGCAGTACAGCCACGAACCGTACGTCGCCGTCGCGCGCTTCATCTGTGGCTGGACGCCGCTCGATTCGCCGCGCCGTGCCGACCTGCCGAAGCTGCGCGAACGCGGCCACCAGGCGCTCGCGGTGATGGAGAAGCACCTGTCGTCGCACGACTGGTTCAGCGCGACCGGCTACGGCATCGCCGACATCGCGCTGTACGCGTACACGCATTGCGCGGAGGAGGGGGGCATCCCGCTCGCCGCCTACCCGGCGTTGCGCGCATGGCTCGCACGCATCGAGGCGCAGCCGGGTTTCGTGCCGATGCCGCCGATCGCGGCCGAGAACGCCGCGCTGGTCCAGGCGTCCCTGCGGGCGGCGACCGCGTGAGCGGTTTCGTCCCCGTCGCGTCCGCGCGATCCACCGTGACCTCGGTCCCCGGCGGGATCGAGGTGGGTATTCCTGCTCCGCGCAACTACTTCATTGCCGCCTTCATCACCGTGTGGCTGTGCGGCTGGGTGTTCGGCGAAGTCAATGCGGGTGCACAACTGCTGCATCCGGCCGAGAAGACGCCGATCGTGTTCCTCGCGGTCTGGTTCGTCGGGTGGACGATCGGCGGCGTGTTCGTCGTTCTGACACTGCTGTGGCTGCTCGCCGGCCGCGAGCGCGTGACGATCGCCGGCGACGAGTTCACCGTTCGACGCGAAGCCCTCGGCCTCGGCTGGACGCGCCGCTACGAGTTGCGCAGCGCGAAGAACCTGCGCGTCGTGGACGCGATTGCGGACGGCGTGCCGTTCGGCATGCGCGATCCGTACGGCTGGTGCTACGGCCCGTTCGTGTTCGACTACGGTCCCCGCACGATCAAGTTCGGCGCTGGCCTCGACGTGGCCGAGGCGCGTACCGTTCTTGCAAGAATCCTCGCCGCGAAGCCGGCCTTGTCCTCGACCCATGGTTGAATCGATGAACGCGATACCGACGCCCATTCCCGCCCGCCACAAGAACGTCAATCGCGCCGAAGTCTGCGACCAGAACTTCGCCGAGTACGTGCAGGCCTGGAGCGGCTCGCCGCGTCGCGCGCCGCGAGCCGACGAGCCGGTGCTGCCGGGCAGCCTGTGCACCGCGCACGACTTCATCGAGCTGTTCGAGTCGCAGCTCGTGTCGCGCCACCTCGACCTCATGGCGCGCGTTCTGCGCGTGAAGAACAAGGTGTTCTACACGATCGGTTCGTCCGGCCACGAAGGCAACGCGATGGTCGCGCGGCTGACGCGCCATACCGATCCGGCGTTCCTGCACTACCGCAGCGGTGCGCTCATGGCGGAGCGCTTCCGCAAGCTGCCGGGCATGGATCCGATCATGGATTCGGCGCTGTCGTTCGCGGCGAGCAAGGACGATCCCGCCTCGGGCGGCCGCCACAAGGTCTGGGGCAGCAAGCCGCTCTGGGTGTTGCCGCAGACCTCGACGATCGCCTCGCACCTGCCGAAGGCGCTCGGTACCGCGGTCGCGATCGAACAGGCGCGCCGCATCGGCCACGCGCTGCCGATCCCCGAGGATTCGATCGCGATCTGCTCGTTCGGCGACGCGTCGTCGAACCACGCGACCGCGCAGACCGCATTCAATGCCGCGCAGTGGACCGCGTACCAGAAGCTGCCGGCGCCGGTGCTGTTCGTGTGCGAGGACAACGGCATCGGCATTTCTGTGAAGACGCCGGGCGGCTGGATCGGCAATGCGTTCCGCCATCGCGACGGCCTCGACTACTTCTACGCCGACGGCCTCGACATCGCCGAAGGCTACGAGCAGGTCGCGCGAGCGGTCTACCACTGCCGCACGACGCGCCGGCCGACGTTCCTGCACCTGCGCACGACGCGCATCATGGGCCACGCGGGAACCGACTTCGAGATCGAGTGGCGCAGCGTCGAGGAACTGGTCGCGGTGGAAGCGACCGATCCGCTGCTGCGCAGCGCGTCGATCGCGCTCGAGTCGGGTCTTTACACCAAGGAATCGCTGCTCGCGAAGTACGAGGACATCCGCAGGAAGTGCTTCGCCGCGGCCGAGGAAGCCGATCGCCGGCCCAAGCTCGACCGCCTCGACGACGTGATGGCGCCGCTCGCGCCGTACACGCCCGACAAGGTTGCCGCGGAAGCCGGGCGCGTCGACTACGCCGACAAGCGCGTTGCCGTGTTCGGCGGCGCGGAGAAGCTGCCCGAGAAGCTCGCGCCGCGCCATCTCGCGATCCAGATCAACAACGCGTTGCACGACCTGTTCTGCAAGTACCCCGAGACGCTGCTGTTCGGCGAGGACGTGGCGCAGAAGGGCGGCGTCTACACGGTCACCAAGGGCCTGCACAAGGCGTTCAAGAACGCGCGCGTGTTCAACACGCTGCTCGACGAGACGATGATCCTTGGCCTCGCCCAGGGCTATGCGAACATGGGCATGCTGCCGGTGCCCGAGATCCAGTACCTCGCCTACTTCCACAACGCCTGCGACCAGATCCGCGGCGAGGCGGCCTCGCTGCAGTTCTTCTCGAACAACCAGTACAAGAACCCGATGCTCGTGCGCATCGCCGGCCTCGGTTACCAGCGCGGTTTCGGCGGGCATTTCCACAACGACAATTCGATCGCCGCGCTGCGCGACATCCCGGGCCTCGTGGTCGGCTGCGCGAGTCGCGGCGACGACGCGGCGACGATGCTGCGCACGCTCGCGGCGCTGGCGAAGGTCAACGGGCGCGTGACGGTGTTCCTCGAGCCGATTGCGCTGTACATGACCAAGGACCTGTACGAGGCGGGCGACGGCCAGTGGCTGACCGCATATCCCGCGCCGGACCAGGCGATGCCGCTCGGCGAGGCGCGCGTGTACGAGGAGGATGCCGAGGACCTCGTGATCTTCACCTACGGCAACGGCGTGCCGATGAGCCTGCGTGCCGCGCGCGAGATCGGCAAGGCGCTCGGCTGGAAGGTGCGCACGGTCGACCTGCGCTGGCTCGTGCCGCTCAACGAGAAGTTCATCGGCGAGCAGGCCAAGCGTGCGAAGCGCATCCTCGTCGTCGACGAGGGACGCCATTCCGCCGGCGTCGGCGAAGGCGTGATCACCGCGATCGTCGAAGCGGGCGAGGGCGCCAAGCCGCTGCGCCGCGTGGTCGGCGCCGACACCTACACCCCGCTTGCGGGCGCGGCGTTCCTCGTGCTGCCGGGCGATGCCGACATCGTCGCCGCGGCGCGCGAACTCGCGAAGTAAAGAAGGGGCGCCGCGATGCGGCGCCCCCTTGGTTCCGAACGTACGTTACGGTGTTTCGAATCCGCTGGGAATATCACGTCGCAGACCAGCGCGATGGGGGACACACGCCTGCGTGTTCATGGTGCCGTTGCAGTTCGCGACGAAGCAGGCTCCCGCCGCCGATCGGCCCAGGATCGTGACCTCCGGGCTGAGCAGCGGCGGGATTCGTAACGTCGACGCCGCGATCGAGCTGCAGCATCGTCGCGCGGTTGGCGATCCCCCTCGCCGGATCGCCTGTGGAAGGCGCGTTCCGCGACCACGGCCACCGGTGTGACATTGGCGCGCATGGCGAGCGATCCACGTTCCACCGCGGGAAGCGGCGGCGCACGATGGGTCACGAGTAGAAAATGCGGAGTCCAGCACGGAAATGCCGTGGCCGCGTGGATTCGCTATGATTTCCGCAATGACCGAGCGCCGCCCCCTCACGATCCTCTTCGCCGACGTCTCCGGCAGCACGCGGCTGTTCGAAACGCGCGGCGACGAAGCGGCGCGGCGCATCGTCGCGAACGTGCTGCTCGCGCTCGCCGAGGTCTCGGCGCGCCACGGCGGGCGTGTCGTCAAGACGATCGGCGACGAGATCATGTGCACGTTCCCCGGTCCGCTGAACGGCCTGCTCGCCGCGACCGACATGCACCGTCGCATCAAGACCGATCCGGAGTTCCAGCGCGACAACCTCGCGATCCGCATCGGCCTGCATCACGGCGACGCGCTGGTCGAGAACGACGACGTGTTCGGCGACGCGGTGAATACCGCGGCACGCATGGCGGACAAGAGCCTCGCGCGCCGCGACCAGATCGTGGCGACCGCGAGCACCGTCAACGGCGTGACCAACACGACCGGCCTGCGCGTGCGCCCCCTCGGCAGCGCCTGGGTGCTCGGCAAGCAGGCGCCGATCGAGATCGTCGACGTCCTCTGGCAGGAAGACCTCGCGCACGTGACGACGGTGCAGCGCGTGATGTCCGCGGTCGACGCGGCGCCGCCCGATCGGCCGCGCCTGACCCTGCGCTTCAAGAGCCAGGTGTTCGAGCTCGACGAAGGCACGCCGTTCTCGATCGGCCGCGACCCTGCCAGCAGCCTCGTCGTAGAAACCGAATGGGTGTCGCGCAACCACGCGCTGATCGAATGGAAACGCGGCTACTTCATGCTCGCCGACCGCTCGACCAACGGCAGCTGGCTGAAGATCGGCGACGACGACGAGCTGTTCGTGCACCGCGACGAGACGCACCTGCGGCGCAGCGGCTCGATCAGCCTCGGCCAGGCGCACCAGATCGACGACGCGGACCTGATCTGGTTCCAGTGCGGCGGCGAGTGAACTGCCGCAGGGGAAGCTTCCGATAATGTCGTCATTCCCGCGAAAGCGGGAATCCATCTTTCCTTCGCCCGGAGTGCGTGCGAGCAGCATGGATGCCCGCGCTCGCGGGGATGACGAGACTTCCTTCAGGCAGCCTCGAATCCGTTCTTGAAGATCTGGTCGAATCCCGACGGTGGCAGGTCGGCACCCTGGAAGATGCCGAGCGGCGCGTAGCCGGAGTAGCCGGGGAACGCGTAGTAGATGTTCGGATTGCCCATCCGCCGGATCAGTGCTTCCGAGATCACCTGGCGGTAGTCGGTCGTCACTGCGACGTCGTTGCCTTCGTACAGGTCGCCACTCGCGAGGCCAGGGTAGGTGCCGTAGACGTGTCCACCGTTGACGGCACCGCCGAGCACGGTGATCACGTTGCCGTAACCATGGTCGGTACCGCCGTCCGAGTTCTCGAGCACGCGCCGGCCGAACTCGCTGACCACGATCACGCTGACGCGTTGCATGAGGTTGCCGGACGCCGCGGTCGAAAGATCGGTGTAGAACGCGGACAACCCCTGCGAAAGGCTCTCGACCTGGTTGCCGAACCAGTCGTAGCTCTGCGTCGGATTGCCCTGGCCGACGTGCGTGTCCCAGTTGCCGAGGTCGATCGTGACCGCGCGCAGGCCGAGGTTGAGCTTGATCATCTGAGCGACGTTGCGCAGCTGCGTGCCGAAGCCGCCGTTGTTGGCGAGCGTGTAGTTCGCGCCGCCGGTCGGCTGGTAGCCGTCGGGGTTGTTCGCCGCGTCGTAGGGATTGAAGTCGATCGGCCGCAGCAGGGCGAGTGAATCGAGCGTCTCCATGCCGGCGCGCTCGAGCAGCGTCGCGTTGCTGCCCCACAGCGCGTTCATGCGGCTCACCCCGCCGACGAGGCCGTGTGCGGCGTCGTCGTTCTGCCACGACCAGTGGAACGTGTCGAGGCGGAAGTCCGAGCCGCTGTTCATCGTGATCGCGTCGCTGCTGCCGAGCAGGCTGTTCGCGGTGATGCTGCCCATCGATGCGGCCGGCAGCGGCACGTTCGCGGGCAGGCCACCGCTGACGAGGTGGCGGGTCAGCCAGCCGATACCGTTGCCGCCACCGCCACCGATGCCGAACTCGAGGTTGGACTGCGCCTCGAAATGGCTGCGCACGACGGGGTTCGGCTGCACCTGGCCGGCGGCGACCACGAACGCGGCGTGGCCGGCTTGGTAGAGCGCGCGCAGGCCGGTCGCGCGCGGATGCAGCGCCCAGGTCGTGTTGGCGAGCGCGAGCGCGGCGCCGGTGCCCGACAGCGGCACGCGCGTGTTCGTGCGCGAGGCTTCGTAGTCGGCGCGGTACGGGCTCGCCGAGCCCGGCGGCAGCAGGCTCAGGCCGTCCATCGCGCCGCGTAGGAACACGACCACGAGCGTGTCGTCCGTCGCCGTCGCGGGGAGCAGCGGCGGCGGCGCGAAGTATGCGCGTGCGCGGCTGCCGGTGCCGGCGGCGAGCGCGGTGACGCAGCATCCCTTGAGGAAATCGCGGCGATTGAATGCATTCATGGCGATCGTCCCCTCAGCGGCGCAGGAATTCGGGCGAGCACAGCAGCAGGCCGATCGCGACGCGCAGGCGCGCGATCGTGTAGTGCTTGGACAGCGTGTTCGGCGGGTTCAGGTGCCAGACGCCGACGTGCTGCGGCTGGCCGTTGTCGGTGGAATCCGTGACGAGGTCGAGCGGATCGCTCGCGGCGGCCTCCTGGCGGAAGAAGTCGAGCGCGACGCCGAAGGTCGGTTGCGGCCGGTAGCCGAGCAGGCGGTCGCACCAGTATCCGATCACGTTCGACGCGGTGCGGTCGGCCGCATTCGGGAACGCGCCCAGCGTCTGTCCCTGCACGTCGACGATGAACGGGTAGGCATTGTTGTAGCTTTCCGTCTGGTGCATCTCGAGCAGGCGCGGCAGCAGCTTCAGCGTGAGGCCGAGAGCGCCCGTGCTCGACCACGCGGTGATCGTGTCGGGATAGCCGTTCGGCGCCGGCCAGTAGAACAGGCGCTGGCCGGCCGCCTGCAGGCGGCCGATGAGTTCTTCGGTGGGCGTGTAGGTGGAACTGTTGTCCGGCACCGGCGTGAAGTTCGCGAGCGTCGCGCGCAGCGCGCTGACGACGCTGCGCGCGGGGCTCTTCATCTTCGTGCCCCACCCGGTCTTGAACTCGTTCGAGTGCAGGATGAAGGCGACCACCTGCGCGATCTGGTCGGGTGCCTGCCACTGCTGGTGGAACAGGTCGGCGGCGGCCTGCACGAGCGAGTCGGGAACGACGTCGCCGATGAAGCGGCGGCACAGCTTGCCGGCGATGAAATGCGCGGTGCCCGGATGCTGCGCGAGCATGTCGAACAGCAAGGTGCCGTCGTTCTGCCCGCCGCCGGCGGAGAAATTGCGGTGCAGGACGCGCTTGACGCCGGCGTCGTGCAGCGCCTGCACGTACTCGAACGCGCCGGGGTTCGGGTCGTTGCGGGTTTCGTACGTGCTGTGCGAGATGGTCCAGCCGGTGAGCACGCGCGCGGCTTCGTAGACGTCGTCGTCGACGTACTGCAGGCGCTGGATCTTGCCTTGCCAGTCGATGTAGGTCGGCAGCGAAGGATCGTCGTCGGGATCGTCGACGATGCCCGCGTAGTTCTCCGCGCCGAGCGTGTGCAGTTCCATCAGTTCGCGCGCGTAGTTCTCGTTCGGGTGTCCCGAGTAGCTCGTGTAGAGATCGAGCATGTACATCATCGCCGCCGATTCGCAGGTCGCCTGCAGCATCGTGCGGAAATTGCCGAACACGTTCGGGCGGATCGCGTCGCGGTCGAACGGCGGGAACAGCGGGCCGCCGTCGTAGTCCCAGCCGAACACGCTGAAATGGTCGTGCCAGAACGACGCCATCACCTCGAACAGCTGGCGCTGGCTGTGGAGCTGGCGGATCAGCGTCGCGCACTCGGTTTCGGCGATCGGCAGCATGCGCTGGTAGTAGTTGCTGTTGCCGATCGCCTCGCGCGCCGCCCACAGCTGCTCGGGCGTCTTGTCGAGCGTGGTGAAGCCGGCGCTCGCGAGGCGGCTGCTGCAGGCACTGTCGTCGATCGTGGCGGGCGCGAGCTGGCGCGCCACCCAGGCCTGCCAGCGCGCGTCGTCGGTGCTGCCGAGGGCGTCGAACGCGATGAGATCGAGGGTCGAATAGCCACAGGTCGCGCGCACGAGCCAGCGCACCGCCGGTGGCGGCGAGGTGAGCGATTCGGGGCTCGCGGGGAGGTCGTCGAGGAGGCCGTCGCGGCCCGGCCGGCGGCGCGACAGCAGCGGATCGGTCGGTGGTGCCACCGCGGCGAACACCGCATCGAACAGGCGACGGCGGGCGGCATTGAACGCGGCACTCGCAGGGGCTGAGGCCATGGAACCGGCTCCGGAAGCGCGAAGGAAGTCGCGCGATTGTGCCGGAAGCGGCGGCGCAGGTTGTGATCGCGCGCGCGGTTCGAGGCGGCGGCCGTCGGACGGCACGCCTCAGACGACCAGCGGTTCCGCCTCGAGTTCGACGCCGAAGCGCTCGCGCACGCCGGCGCGCACGCGTTCGGCGAGTGCCCACAGTTCGGCACCGGTGGCATGGCCGTGGTTGACGAGCACGAGCGCGTGCCGGTCGGACACGCCCGCGTCGCCTTCACGCAGCCCCTTGAAGCCGCAGGTTTCGATCAGCCAGGCGGCGGACAGCTTGCTCTGCGCGCCGGCGGGCCACGCGGGGAGTGCGGGATGCGCCTGCCCAAGCGCGTCGGCCAGTGCGGGATCGACGAGCGGGTTCTTGAAGAAGCTGCCGGCGTTGCCGATCAGCGCCGGATTGGGGAGCTTGCGCGTGCGGATGCGTGCGATCGCTTCCGCCACCGCCGGCGCGCGGGGTTCGTCGACGCCCATCGCGGCGAGTTCCTCGCGCACGCCGGCGTAGTCGAGGCGCAGCGGCCGCTCGCGCGCGAGTTCGAATTCGACCGCGGTGACGACGTAGCGGTCGCGTTCGCGCTTGAACACCGAGTCGCGATAGCCGAATGCGCACGCGACGTTGTCGAGGCGCGCGAGCTGCCGCGCGTGCCGGTCCCAGGCCTCGACCGCGACGATGAACTCGCGCACCTCGGTGCCGTAGGCACCGATGTTCTGGATCGGCGCGGCGCCGACCGTGCCCGGGATCAGCACGAGGTTCTCGAGGCCGACGTAGCCGTGCGCGAGCGACCAGTGCACGAAGTCGTTCCAGGGTTCGCCGGCCTCGACGCGCACGCGCGCGTGGTCGCCGCCGTCGTCGAGCACGCGCACGCCATGCGCCGCGATCGCCAGCACCACGCCGGGCCAGTCGCGCGTGAACAGGATGTTGCTGCCTTCGCCGAGCACGAGCAGCGGCTGCGTGCGCAGCGCGGCGTAGTCGAACAGTTCGCCGAGCGCGGCCGGCTTGCGCACGTCGACGAGCATGCCTGCGCGCGCGGCGACGCGGAACGTGTTGCGGCCGAGCAGCGAGGCGTTCTCGACGATCGTGTAGCCGTCGCCTTCGGCGATCGCCGCGCCGACGTGGTGCCCGCTCATGCGCCGGCGCCCCGGCCGCGCCGGATCGCCTCGACGCATTCGCCGATCAGCGCCGGCCCGCGGTAGACCATGCCGCTGTAGAACTGCACGAGCGTCGCGCCGGCTTCGAGCTTCGCGGCCGCGTCCGCGCCGCGCACGATGCCGCCGACGCCGATCAGCGGCACGGCGTCGCCGAGTCGCTCGTGCATGCCGCGCAGTACCGCGGTCGAGCGTGCGAACAGCGGCGCGCCGGACAGGCCGCCTGCTTCGGCCGCATGGCGGTGGCCGACGACCGCGGCGCGGTCGATCGTCGTGTTGGTGCAGATGACGCCGTCGATGCGCGCCGCGCGCAGCACGTCGGCGATCGCGTCGAGCTCCGTCTCGGCGAGGTCCGGCGCGATCTTCAGCAGCATCGGCTTGCGCCGGCCGTGCTTCGCGCCGAGGCGTTCCTGCGCGTCGCGCAGGGTGCCGATGAAGCGCTTGAGCGTTTCCTCCTCCTGCAGGTCGCGCAGGCCCTGCGTGTTCGGCGAGGAGATGTTCACGGTGACGTAGCTCGCACGCGCGTACACGCGTTCGAGGCAGTGCAGGTAGTCGTCGGTCGCGCGTTCGTTCGGCGTGTCCTTGTTCTTGCCGATGTTGATGCCGAGCACGCCCGTGTAGCGTGCGCGCTCGACGTTGCGCACGAGCGCGTCTACGCCGCCGTTGTTGAAGCCGAGGCGGTTGATGACCGCTTCGTGTTCGGGCAGCCGGAACATGCGCGGTTTCGGATTGCCGGCCTGCGCGCGCGGCGTCGTCGTGCCGACTTCGATGTAGCCGAACCCGAGCGCGGCGAGCGCATCGACGTGGGCGCCGTTCTTGTCGAGGCCGGCGGCGAGGCCGACCGGGTTGTCGAAGCGCAGGCCGAACGCATCGACCGGCAGCGGCTGCGGCTTCGCCGCGAGCAGCGGATTCGTGCCGGTGCGCCAGGCGGCTTCGATCGCCGCGAGGCCGAGATCGTGCGCGCGTTCGGCGTCGAGGCAGAACAGGAACGGGCGGGCGAGTGCGTACAAGCCGGATCCGTTCAATGCCAGTGCGCGAAGAACGCGAGGCCGCCGAAGAACAGCATGATCGCCATGAACGCGAGCAGGAACAGCGCGAGATGGACCCAGCCGAGCACGAGCCCGGCGATCGCCATGCCGTCGCCCTCGATCGTGCCGGGCGGCGCGCGGCGGATCTCGCCGCGCGCGAGATGGCCGCAGATCACCGCGGCGACGGCGCCGATGAACGGCAGCGCGAACCAGCAGACGATGCCGAACACGAGGCTGAGCACCGCGGTCGTGCTCGTACGCGAAGGAGTGGCGTTCATGCGCGGGAAACCGGAATGCGGCGCGCGTGCGGCGCCGGTGCGCAAGAGTAGTCACTCGCGCGCGGCGGTTCAACGCGCCGCGCGCGGTCGCTCCGTCAGTGCGCGGCGAGTGCCGGCGGCGGAGCGGGGAACTGCACGACCGGGCCGGGCGGCGCGACGCCCGGCGGCAGCGCCGCGGGTGCTTCCTTGCCGGCCGGGCCGAGCGACTGCACGAATGCATACAGTGCCTCGAGGTCGGCGTCGCTCATCGCGTTGACGGCCCAGTAGGGCATCGGCGGGCGCGCGGTGAATGCATGCGCGTAGCCCTTGAATGCGGCGAGGTCCATCGTCGCGAAGCGCAGGCGCAGGTTCGGCGCGTAGGTCGTGCCCCATGCGCCCGACCAGCCGAGTTCGTCGCCGGTCAGCCACTGCGATTCGGGTACCTTGCCGGCGGCCAGCGCGAAGCCGGGCGTGTGGCAGTCGTTGCAGCCGCCGATCATGACGACGTAGCGGCCGCGCTGGACGAGGTCGTTGCGCGACGCGGCGGCGAGCGTGGCGACGGCGGCGCTCGCGCCGAGCAGCACGGCGAGGGCAATGACGAGTTTGTTCATCGGACGTCTCTGGCGACGCGGCGAGTGCCGCGCCTTCGTACGTCCAATACGGCTGCCGGCATGGGTTCCTATCAGGAAGCCGGCAGCACCTGCCGGGACGCACGGGTGCGCCCCCGGGGATTCCCGCGGAGATCAGAACTCGAACTTGATGCCCTGCGCGAGCGGCAGCGCGTCCGAGTAGTTGATCGTATTGGTCTGGCGTCGCATGTACGCGCGCCACGCGTCGGAGCCCGATTCGCGGCCGCCGCCGGTTTCCTTCTCGCCGCCGAACGCACCGCCGATCTCGGCGCCCGAGGTGCCGATGTTGACGTTGGCGATGCCGCAGTCGGAGCCGGACGCGCTGAGGAACGCTTCGGCCGACTTGAGATTCTGCGTGAAGATCGCCGACGACAGGCCCTGCGGCACCGCGTTCTGCATGTCGATCGCCTGCTCGAGCGAGCCGAACTTCATCACGTAGAGGATCGGCGCGAACGTCTCGTGCTGCACGATCGCGGCGTCGTTCGACAGGCCGGTGACGATCGTCGGCAGCACGAAGTTGCCCCTGCCTTCGATCGCGGCGCCGCCGGTCTCGACCTTGCCGCCACTCGCCTTCGCCTGCGTGATCGCGTCGAGGTAGGCCTGCACCGCGTCGCGGCTGTTGAGCGGGCCCATGAGGTTCTTCGCGTCGGTCGGATCGCCGATCTTCTTCTCGACCTGCTTGTACGCGGCGACGAGCTTGGCGAGCACGTCGTCGTGGATCGACTCGTGCACGAACAGGCGGCGCGTCGTCGTGCAGCGCTGGCCGGCCGTGCCGACCGCGCCGAACACGATCGCCGGGATCGCGAGCTTCAGGTCGGCGGTCTGGTCGACGATGATCGCGTTGTTGCCGCCGAGCTCGAGCAGCGAGCGGCCCATGCGCTGCGCGACGCGCTCGCCGACGATGCGGCCGATCTTCGTCGAACCGGTGAAGCTGATCAGCGGCACGCGCTTGTCGTCGACGAAGGTCGCGGCGAGCTCGGTGCCGGCGTCGTTGAACAGGAAGAACAGGTCGGGGAAGCCGGCCGCCTTGAGCGCGTCGTTGCAGACCTTCATCGCCGCGATCGCCGACAGCGGCGTCTTCGGCGACGGCTTCCAGATCGAGATGTCGCCGCACACGGCCGCGATGAAGCTGTTCCAGGCCCACACCGCGACCGGGAAGTTGAACGCGGAGATGATGCCGACCAGGCCGATCGGGTGCCACTGCTCGTACATGCGGTGGCCCGGACGCTCCGAATGCATCGTGAGGCCGTACAACTGGCGCGACAGGCCGACCGCGAAGTCGCCGATGTCGATCATCTCCTGCACTTCACCGTCGCCCTCGGGCTTGGACTTGCCCATCTCGAGCGCGACCAGCGAGCCGAGCGCGTCCTTGTGCGTGCGCAGCGCTTCGCTGCACAGGCGGATCGCCTCGCCGCGGCGCGGCGCGGGCGTGGAACGCCAGGTCGTGAACGCGGCCTGTGCGCGCTTGACGATCGTCTCGTAGTCGCTCGCGCTGGCCGAGTGGACTTCGGCGATCACCTCGTTGGTGCTCGGGTTGATCGACTGCAGCAGGCCGGCGTCGGTCGTCTTCGACCATTCGCCGTGGCCGAGGTAGGTACCCGAATTGACCGGCTCGAGGCCGAGGGACTTGAGGATCTGCGCGGACATGGAGACTCCAGGAAAAGCGGGGACGCGGCGGGGCGCGTGAAACCGGCGATTATAGCAGGACGGGCACGCGGCCGGCGGCGGGCGAGGCTCGCCGAGGTTGCGAGGGGAGGCGGGCCGCGCCGCCATGGCGCGCACGGCTCGCACCGGCGAACATGCGCGACCGCCATGGTCGGACACTTTCCGGTATTCGGCGCGGCGAGACGACCCTGGACTTCACCGTCAATGCGGGCCCGCTCGCCAGCGACGTCGATACGCTCGTGATCTTCCGCAACGGCTTCGACGGCGACTGAGGGCGGCGCGGTCAGCCGAACTGGAACGCCGACACGGCCTTGCCGAACACGCGGTCGTTGAACGTGCGACGACCGCGGTCGTCGCCAGCCGCGCCCGCGACCACCATGAGCGGCAGCAGGTGTTCCGCGCGCGGATGGCAGGCGAGCGCCGCGGGCATCGCCTTCCAGTCGACGAGCCGTGCATCGCGCCCGCGCGGATCGGCGTCCTCGACCGCGTGCGTGAGCGCCTCGTCGAACTGCTGCGCACCGATCGTGACGCGCGCGTCGCCGGCGAAGAACTCGCGCAGATTGTGGTAGCTCATGCCGCTGCCGACGACGAGCACGCCCTCGTCACGCAGCGGCGCGAGCGCGCGCCCGATCGCGAGGTGGGCGTCGGGATCGAGCCCGGCCTGCAGCGACAGTTGCACGACCGGGACGTCGGCGTCCGGCCAGGCCAGGAGGAACGGCACGAACACGCCGTGGTCGTATCCGCGCGTCGCGTCCTCGTCGGACGCGATGCCGGCATCGGCGAGCAGCGCGCGCACGCGCGCCGCGAGCACCGGCGAACCGGGCGCCGGGTAGGCGAGGCGATAGGTGTGCGGCGGAAAGCCGTAGTAGTCGAACAGCATGCCGGGGTGCGCGCCGCTGTTCACGGTCGGCCGCACCGTCTCCCAATGCGCGGAGACGACGAGGATCGCCGACGGCTTCGCGCCGATCGCGGCCGCGAGGCCGCGCAGGTAGGCCGCCATGCCGTCCCAGGCGTGCGGCGCCTGCGCCGGCGGATCCATGAAGAAGCACGGTCCACCGCCGTGCGGAAGGTAGACGGTCGGCAGGCGTGGGGAGGCGTTCATCGCGGTGGTTTCCATGGGCATGGTTGGCGATATGGAGGCGCGACGCGCACGAGGCAAGCCGCACGGTAGGCCGCATCGGACCGAGCCGCTACAATGCGCCGGCCACACGGCCCCGTAGCTCAGCTGGATAGAGCGCGCCCCTCCTAAGGGCGAGGTCGCCCGTTCGAATCGGGCCGGGGTCGCCATTCCATGCGCGCGAGGATCCCCGTCCGCGCGGCGGCACCGCAACGGAACCACTCGCGCATGCTCCACGGAAACCGAATCGTCGTCGTCATGCCCGCGTACCACGCGGAGAAGACGCTCGCGGCGTGTTACGCCGCGATACCACACGACGTCGTCGACCGCGTGCTGCTCGTCGACGACGCGAGCGACGACGCGACGGTCGCGGTCGCCGAATCGCTCGGCATCCGCACGCACCGTCACCCGGCCAACCGCGGCTACGGCGGCAACCAGAAGACCTGCTATGCACTCGCGCTGGAAGAGGGGGCCGACATCGTCGTGATGCTGCACCCGGACTACCAGTACGAGCCGAAGCTCATCACCGCGATGGCCGCGATGATCGCCTCGGGCGTGTACGACGTCGTCGTCGGTTCGCGCATCCTCGGCAACACCGCGATCGCGGGCGGCATGCCGTTGTACAAGTACGTGTTCAACCGCGCGTTGACCGCGATCGAGAACCTCGTGATCGGCTCCAAGCTGTCGGAGTTCCATTCCGGCTACCGCGCGTTCTCGCGCGGCGTGCTGGAGACGCTGCCGCTCGCGGCCAATTCGGACGACTTCGTGTTCGACAACCAGATGCTCGTGCAGGCGCATGCGTTCGGCCATCGCATCGGCGAGATCTCCTGCCCGACGAAGTACTTCCCCGAGGCGAGCGAGATCGATTTCCGGCGCTCGGTCGTCTACGGTTTCGGCGTGCTCGGTACCGCACTGGCCTATCGCCTGTGGAAGTGGGGGCTGCGCCGCTCGTCGCTGTTCTCGCGTGACGCGCACGATCGCCTGCGACCGGTCGACGCGCCGGCGAGGGCGCCCTGACCTTGGCCGAGGCGACGCGCGGCCGTCCGCGAGCCACCTGGCCGTGGTGGTTGCTCGCCGGCGCCGCACTCCTCGCCGGCGTCTGGCTGCGCGCGTCGCAGCTGCGCACGCAGATGCTGTTCGACGACGAATGGCACGCGATACGCATGCTGATCCGCTCCGACATGGCCGGCATCGCCACGCACTTCGGCTTCGCCGACTACTGCATCCCGCTCACGCTGTACTACCGCTGGCTGTACGAGCACGCGATGCTCGACGAGTGGGCGATGCATCTGCCGCTGCTGCTCGCGGGCTGCACCTTGCTCGTCGTCGCCCCCTGGCTGTTGCGTGCGTCGCTCGCACCGGCGACGCGCGCGACCTGGGTCGCGTTGCTCGCGGTGTCGCCGCCGCTGATCTACTTCAGTCGCACCGCGCGGCCGTACGCGCTGCTCGCGCTGTGCGGCGTCGTCGCGCTGGTCGCGTTCCGCAACGCGTACGAGCGGCGTGGATCGCCGCGCGCGTGGGCCGTCGTCTACGTCGCCGCGACATTCGTCGCGGGCTGGGCGCACCTGCTGTCGCTGGTGTTCACGCTGTGGCCGTTCGCCTGGCACGGCCTCGGCGCGCTGCGCGGCTGCATCGGCCGCTCGACGCGCGCGGAGGCGTCGCGGCGGCTCGCCTCGCTCGTCGCGTTCGGCGTGGTCACGGCGATCCCGCTCGCGCTCGCGCTGGTGCCGCCGCTGCTCGGCGATTGGGCGTCGATGGCGGCCAAGGCGGGCACGAACGCGGTCAGCGTCGACAGCGTCTTTCGCACGTTCCTCATGCAGTTCGGCCTCGCCGATGCGTGGGCGAGCGTGCCGGTGGCTGCGCTGTTCGCGTTCGGCGCGTGGCGCCTGTGGCAGCGCGAGCGCGAGCTCGTCGCGCTCGTGCTGTCGGGATGCGTCGTCGGCGCGCTCGTCGTCTGCGCGGCCAGGCCCGCATGGATCCAGCACGCACCAGTGCTCGTGCGCTATGCGGCACCCGTGCTGCCGTTCCTGCTGCTGTTCCTTGCCGAGGGCATCGCCGGCGTGGTCGAGCGGCTGCGCGTGCCGGCAGTCGCGGCGATCGCCGCGTGCGCGCTCGTCGCCGTGCTCGCCTGGCGCGGGCCGTTGCCGCACTGGTACTACGTGCCGAACCAGTTCATGGGGCACGCGCTGTTCCAGTTCGATTACGCCGCGCAAGCCAATCCTTACGTCACCGAGCTCGAACTCGGGCCGGTGCCCGCGTTCTACCGCGAACTCGCACGGCGTCCCGCGGGCAGCGTCACGCTGATCGAGGCGCCCGGCCTCATGGAATCGAACTTCATGCCCGATCCCTGGCTGCAGCAGATCCATCGGCAGAACGTGAAGCACGCGCTCGTCGCACCGGTCTGCGGCACGGGCGAAGGCTGGGATGAATATCCGTACACGGCGACCGGCGACCGCTTCACGCGCGTCGCGCGGCTCGCCGACCTCCTCGACGGTGCGACGTGGGGCGCCGATTACCTCGTGCTGCGCCTGAAGCCGTGGACGCTGCCGCCGGGCGAACGCTTCCCGTGGCCGGTCGCCTGGCCGGACATGCCGGCGTGCGTGGCGAAGGTCGAGGCGCGCCTCGGCGCTCCCGTGTTTACCGACGACGCGATCGTGGTATTCGCGCTGCCGCACGCCGCGCGGGAAGTAGGAGGGGAAGCGAAGGCGGACGATTGAAACACGCAGCAGGAGGAAGCAAGGACAAGCATGAGGCTTTCCTCCGTGTGCTCCGTGTTCAACCTCTAGCCTTTCCCGCTTCGTGTCGAAGCATCCGGTGACGGTGAAGCTCCGCGCGACATGGCCTCGCCTGCGGGAGCGAACGGTACCGCCGCGCTCTCGTGCAGCGTGCGGCGCCACGCCGCGAGCTTTGCCTCGATGCTCGCACTCGTCGCGATCTGCGGCTCGGAATGCTGGATCGGTTCGACGCCGGCAACGCCCTTCGCGTCGGGCTTCGCGTCCTTCTGGTCGGCGGTTTCCCACGCATCGACCGAGGTGCGCGCGAGGTCGAACGCCTCGCGCAACGAGGTCGTCCGGTTGAGCGCCTCGGCGAGGAACGCCTTGCCGAAATACGTGATGTCGGAATCCGCGCCGCAACCGAACGAGGTGCGATCGGCGCGCGCGGACGTCATCACCATGGTCGAATCGTCGCGCAGCGCGTCGACGAAGCCGCCCGAGTAGCAGGCATTGACGACGATGACCTTCCAGCGCATCGCCGGCGTCGTCTTCAGCGCGTCGGCGATGTCGTCCGGGCCGATCTGGTTGAGCGGCAGCGGGTCGAGGTCGACCAGCAACTGGTGGTCGTCGGAGCCGTGCGTGGTGAAGTAGAGCAGGAGCACGTCCTCGGCCGGATCCATCGTGCGCGCGATCGTCGCGAGCGTGCGCTGCAGGTTGGTCCAGCTCGCGAGCGGGCGCGTCGTCACGGTCGCCGCGTTGTTCTCGAGCACGACCGTGCGTCCGGCCGCGCCGAAGCGCTGCGCGAACAGCGTCTCGACGTATTCGGCTTCGTTGCGGAACACGTCCTGCTGCGCGTCGCCGGCGAACGCGACGACGTAGAGGTCGACCTTGCCCGGCGTCTGCGGCTTCAGCCTGGCGAGCGCGGCATCGAGCAGCGCCGGTTGCGCGTACATCGCCGCTTCGGCGTCGAATTCGCTCTTCGCACCGGGCGCGTCGTCGTCGTCGGCTTCGTCCTGCTCCGTAGCCGTCTTCGCATCGCCGTCCTGGTCGCCGGACGTCGGCTCCGCCGTCGCCTGCACGACGGGCATCGTGCGCACCAGCGGGGACTGCGGCAGCCACCACCAGGCCGCGGCACTGACCGCGTAGGCGAGCACGGCGCTGCCGAGCGCGTGACCGAGGCCGCGCGGCGCGAGCCAGTGCGCGAACACGAGCAGCACGAAGAACCACCAGCAGCGCGCGACGAGTTCGACGAGGATCGCGAGCCCGGCGTGCTCGTGCAGCACGAGGTATGAGGCGAGTTCACCGAGCGGCCAGTGCACGACGACCGCGGCTGCGACCGTCGCCGCGAGCAGCACGGTCGCGATGCCCCAGACCGCCTCGCGCCGCGCAGCGAGCACGGCGAGCAGCCACGCCGCGATCAGGGTCAGCATCGAATCGCCGAGCACGGTGAGCACGCCGCCGGGCAGCAGCATCCACGGCGGCGACGTGCCGGCCATCTCGAGCAGGATCGACGCGAACAGGTAGACCACGACGACGGCGACGAACATGCCGGCGCCGACGGTCGTCGCCGACACGCGCGGATGGCGGAACAGGGTGGCGCGCAGGCCGTCGATCAGGATCGCGGGAAGTGGATGCACGGCAGACCGGACAGGGGTAGGTGGGCCGCCGCTCGCGCGGCACGCGCCATTATCGGGGCACGCGCATCAGCGCACCATCCCGTGCGATCAGCCGTCGATCGCGTCGAAGTCGGCGACGCAGCGGTGCGCGCCGCCGGCGGGGCAGGTGGACGGCGCGCGCGCGAGCAGGGTCGTCTGCAGCCCGGCGGCCGCGGCGGCGTCGAGTTCCTCGACGATGTCGGAAAGGAACAGGATCTCGGCGGGCGGTGCATCGATCGCCGTCGCGATGCGCCGGTAGGACTCGGCGTCGCGTTTGGGGCCGGTCTCGGTGTCGAAATAGCCGGAGAAACACGGCGTGAGGTCACCCGCTTCGGAGTGGGCGAAGAACAGCCGTTGCGCCGGCACCGAGCCGGACGAATAGACGTACAGCCGCTTGCCTTCGGCCTGCCACGCACGCAGGCGCGCGGCGACTTCGGGGTAGACGTGCGCGCGGTACTCGCCGCTCGCGTAGCCGTCCTTCCAGATCATGCCCTGCAGTGCCTTCAGCGCGGTCGACTTGCGATCGGCGTCGATCCAGCCGACGAGCAGGTCGATGATCTCCTGCCGGCTCGCCGAGACGAGCCTGGCTTCCTTCGCGGCTTCGTGCAGCCAGTGCTGTACGTCCGGATCGTCGCCGTGCGTGACGACGAACGCAGGCAGGCGTTCACGCGCGTACGGGAACAGCACGTCCTTGACGAAGCTGATCGAGCTCGTGGTGCCCTCGATGTCGGTGAGGATGGTCGTGATCATCGGTTTGGGTTCGTGGTGTCCGTGGAGCGGCTTCAGCCGCGATGTTTCCCGGTACTGCAAGACGGCGGACGCGGCCCAGGCCGCTCCTACGAGGCATGCTCGGACGGATGTGCGCGCGTCGCCTCGACGTTGCTCGCGTACGCACCTTCGATCGCGCGCTTGGCTTCGAGCGGCGCGCCGAGCCGCGTGAAGATCATCGCGGTCTCGCCGCGGCCGGTCAGCACGACGTCGCCGTAGCCGAACAGGCGACCCCACGCGCTCTGGCGAAGGTCGATCGTCTCGATCGAGGCGAGGCGCAGCTCGGTCGTCTCGCGGCTCATGATGCCGGTCTTGCGCACGACGCGGCGGTTCGTCACGCCCTGTTCGATCGAACGCAGGCGGATCCACTCGTACAACGCGGCGAGCAGGGCGATGCCGAGCGTCGGGATCGCGAGCAGGAGGAACACGATGAGCCGCCACTTCGCGGTCCAGTGCAGGTCGAAGCGCGCGACGATCGCTTCCCCCGGTGCGAGCGATTCGTCCAGGTACGACATCAGGCGGCCTCGGCCGAGCGGTGCGGCGGCATGCGCGGGAAGCGGCCGGCGATGTCGTCGCCCGTGAATTCGGCGACCCAGCCTTCCTTGTTCGTGAACAGGCGGATCGCGACGAAATACGGTGACTCGCTCATGTCGAACCAGTGGCGCGTGCGGTCGGGGACGCCGATGAGGTCGCCGCTCTCGCACAGCACCTCGTACACCCTGCCGCCGATGTGCAGCGTGAACTGGCCTGCGCCGGCGACGAAGAAGCGCACTTCGTCCTCGCTGTGCGTGTGTTCGTTGAGGAACTTCTGGCGCAGCGCGGCGCGATCGGGATGGTCGGGCTTGAGGCTGATCACGTCGACCGCCTGGTAACCTTCCTCGCGCATGAGGCGGTCGATGTCGCCGCGATACGCGGCGACGACTTCGTCCTGGCTCGCGCCGGGGACGACCGCCTGCGACGCCTCCCATTGCTCGAAGCGAACGCCGACCGCGGCGAGTTCGCGCGCGATCGACGCGTGCTCGGTGTGGGTCGAGAGCGGGGCGTCGGCGCGCGTGTCTTCGTAGATGCGCAAACGGCTCATGTCGGAGTTCCCTTCAGTCGCAGCAGGTCGAGTTCGCAGTTCAGCAGGAATTCGAACGCCTCCAGGTGGCGGCGCGTTTCCGGCATGTCCTTGCCCCATGTGTAGATGCCGTGGCCGTCGATCAAGTAGCCGTGCAGCGGCTTGCCCGCGTCGAGCCAGGCATCGACGCGCGCGACGAGTTCGGACATGTCCTGCGTGTTCGGGAACACCGGCAGGTCGAGCACGCTTTCGTGCGTGGTGTAGCCGGCGATCGCCTTCTGCAGCTCCCAGCCCTCGAAGCGCACGACGCCGCGCGCGGCGTACAGGCGCGAGGCGACCGACTGCGCGCGCGAATGCGTGTGCAGCACCGCGCCGGCGGCCGGGAAGCGGCGGTAGACCTGCGTGTGCAGCGCGGTTTCCGCCGAAGGCCGGGCCTCGGTGCCGACCGCGCGGCCGTCGAAGTCGACCACCATGATGTCGTCGATGCCGAGGCGGCCCTTGTCGCGCCCGGAGATCGTCACCGCCGCGTGCGACGCGTCCAGGCGCATCGAGAAATTGCTGCTAGTCGCCGGCGTCCAGCCGAGCGCACCGAGCTCGCGCCCGGCTTCGGCGATCTCTTGCGCGCAGCGCTCGAGGCGGCCGCGGTCGATGGGGGAGGAATTGATGGCGCGACTCCAGGCAACCGGCGAAGACACTTCCGCCTACTATACCGAAGCCGCGCGCCGGCCCGACCTTCACATCCGGGTCATCGGCCGTCCGCTACCGTTCGCGCGGCGCGAATGCGGCAAAGCGGCGCAGCCGCATGCTCGTCGCCGTGCATCGCGCTAAGCTGAACGGGTCGGGTGCGGGCGCGCCCGAGCTGTCCCCACACACCACGCAAACCAACGAGGAGTGGATCATGTCCGACCCAGCCGAAAGCCAGGCCAGACGCCGTTTCCTTAAGATCGCCGTCGTCGGCGCCGCCGTCGCGCCGGTCGCCGCCGCGCTGTTGCCACGCATTGCCCGCGCGGATGACATGGCGCACCTCGATCCGAACGATCCGACCGCGAAGGCGCTCGGCTACACCGAAGATGCGAGCACCGCGAAGGGCAACCCAGTCTACAAGGCGGGATCGAGCTGCCAGGGTTGCAACTTCTTCAAGGGCCACAGCGAAATGGCCTACGCACCGTGCGACCTGTTCCCGAACAAGGTCGTCAGTGCCAAGGGCTGGTGCGCGAGCTGGACCCAGAAGGCCTGACCTCGCTTCGCGACGGTCCGTCGCTCCCGGTGCCTGTCGCCGGGAGCGCGTCCCTTCGATCGGGGCGAATCTCGGCATCTGAGATCGCGGCTGCGACAATCGCGCTCCGTCACCCCCAGCGGATCCGCGCGTGCCGACCTATCCACCCCTCGTCCTGATCCTCGCCGGCGTCGTCGCCGGTCTCGTCGCCGGCCTGCTGCTGGCCTGGCTCGCCCTGCGCGCGCGCGTCGCCGACGCCCACGCGGACGGCCGCGCGAGCCGCGACGCCGAGGTGGCCACGCTCGGTGGCCAGCGCGACGCCGAGGCGCGCCGCGCCGAGGAATTCGCTGCGCGCATCCAGCGCTACGAGCACGAATGGACGCTCGCCGAACAGAACCTGCGCAAGGTCACCGCGCACGCCGCCGCGCAGCAGGCGCAGGCGGAGCGACTCGGTCGCGAGCTCGCCGACGCGCGGCGCCTGCGCGACGAGACGCAGGGGCAACTGGTCGACCTCACCGGCCGCCATGCCGCGCTCGAGGCGGGCTCGGCGGCGCAGGCGCGCGCGGCCGCCGAAAAGCTGCAATTGCTCGAGCAGGCCGAAGTGCGCCTGCGCGAGGCGTTCAAGAACCTCGCCCAGGGCATCCTCGACGACAAGGCCGAGCGGCTCCGCGAGCAGAGCGGCCAGCAGCTTTCCGGCCTGCTCGATCCGTTCAAGCTGCAACTCAAGGAATTCCGCGAGACGGTCGAAACACGTCACGCGAGCGACCAGCGCGAGCGCGGCATGCTCGCGCAGGAGATCCAGAGCCTGCGCCAGCTCAACCAGCGCATCAGCGAGGACGCGCTGAACCTCACGCGCGCGCTCAAGGGAGACAGTCGCGCGCAGGGCGCCTGGGGCGAACTCGTGCTCGAGCGCGTGCTGGAGGCATCAGGCCTCACCGAAGGCCGCGAGTTCGAGCTGCAGGTCGTCATGGCCGACGAGGACGGCGGGCGGCCGCGCCCGGACGTGATCGTGCACCTGCCCGAGCGCAAGGATCTCGTCATCGACGCCAAGGTCTCGCTGACCGCCTACGAACGCATGCAGGCTGCGCTCGACGACGCCGGACGCGACGCACTGCTGCGCGAACACGTCGCTTCGCTGCGGCGCCACGTCGATTCGCTGTCGAAGAAGAAGTACGACAGCATCCCCGGCCTGCACACGCTCGACTTCGTGCTGTTGTTCGTGCCGATCGAAGCGGCGCTGATCGAGGCGGTGCGTGCCGACGACGGCCTCTATACCTACGCGCTCTCGAAGAACATCTCGCTCGTCTGCCCGAGCACGCTGCTCGCGACGTTGCGCACGGTGTCGCACCTGTGGCGGCTCGAGGACCGCAACGTCAACGCGATGCAGATCGCGCGGCAGGCCGGCAAGCTGCACGACAGCTTCGTCATGCTCATGAACGAGCTGCAGGGCGTCGGCGACGCGCTCACACGCGCGCAGACGTTGCACGAAGGCGCACTCAAGCGCATCGGCAGCGGGCGCGGGCATCTGCTCGGACGCGTCGACCAGCTGCGTCGGCTCGGCGCGGACACGCGCAAGCAGCTGTCGCTGCTGCCCGACGAAGCGCAAGCCGATGCGGATCCCGACGCGGGTGACGACCCGGGCGACGACGACGTGTAGGGTGGGACGCAGCGGCACATGGCGCACCGCGTCCCGCGACCGCTTCGACCGCGGCTCGACCGTCCCCGGTTTGGTCAGCCGCGCAAGCGGCTGTGGCGGAAGCCGTAACCGAAATAGATCACGAAGCCGATCACCGTCCACACGCCCATCAGCGTCCAGTTGTACCAATTCTCCCAGTACAGCAGCGTGAGGCAGCTCAGCACGCCGAGCACGCAGGTGACCGGCGCCCACGGCACGCGGAACGTGCGCGGCAGGTCGGGCTGCGTCTTGCGCAGGATCAACACGCCGATGCAGACCGCGACGAACGCGATCAGCGTGCCCATCGAGACGAGGTCGCCGAGCACGTCGAGCGGGAACACCGCGGCGAGCGCGGCGATGCCGATGCCGGTGATCACCGTGTTGATGTGCGGCGTGCGGTAGCGCGGGTGGATCTTCGCGAACACCGGCGGCAGCAGGCCGTCGCGGCCCATGATCATGAAGATGCGCGGCTGCGCGATGATCATGACGAGGATCACCGACGACAGGCCGATCAGCGCGCCGATCTCGACCAGCCAGCGCAGGCCACCGAGTTGCGGATGCGCCTTGATCGCGGTCACCACCGGTTCGCTCGTGCCGAGCTGGTCGTACGGCAGCAGGCCGGTCAGCACCGCGGCCATGCCGATGTAGAGCACGGTGCAGACCGCGAGCGAAGCGATCGTGCCGAACGGCAGGTCGCGCTGCGGGTTCTTCGCTTCCTGCGCCGCGGTCGACGTCGCCTCGAAGCCGATGTAGGAGAAGAACACGAGCGTCGCGCCGCGCATGATGCCGGCCCAGCCGTACTTCTCGGGGCCTTGCTGCTCGGGGATGAACGGATGCCAGAGGGCAGGATTGACGTAGCTCCAGCCGGCGATGATCACGATCACGATCAGTGCGACCTTGAGGATCACCATCGCGGTGTTGACGCCGCTCGACTCGCGGATGCCGATGTAGCAGAGCCAGGTCAGGGCGAGCACGATCGCGACCGCGGGCAGGTTGAAATAGGCGCCGGTCATGACGAGCTGGTTGTCCTTGAACGCGAGTGGCGCGTTCGTGAGCACGTCGGGCAAGTGGATGCCGACGTGGTCGAGCAGGCTCGTGAAGTAGCCGGTCCAGCTCACCGCCACCGCGGACGCGGAGACGCCGTACTCGAGCACCATGTTCCAGCCGATGAACCAGGCGACGAGTTCGCCGAGCGTCGCGTACGCGTACGAGTAGGAGCTGCCCGACATCGGTATCAGCGTGGCGAACTCGGCGTAGCAGAGCGCGGTGAAGCTGCAGCAGAGCGCGGCGATCACGAATGACAGGATGATCGCGGGGCCTGCGTGTTCCGCGGCCGCCTGGCCCGTGATCACGAAGATGCCGCCACCGATGACCGCACCGATACCGAGTGCGGTGAGGCCCCAAGGCCCAAGCGTGCGCTTCAGGCTCGGGCCGTCGTCGTCGACGGCGGCGTTGCTGAAGTCGGACTTCTTCGCGAGCAGTTGGTCGAGCATGGGGATTCCGGATCAGTCGCGCGGGGCGCGTTCGGCAAGAGGCCGGCATGAAGCCGGCCTCCTCAGGTTCAATGTCGCGGTGCGCGCGCGCCTCAGGCGTTCTGGTTGGCGAGCTGGCTGCGGCGGTACCCGTAGAGGCGGTACAGGACGAGACCGATCGCCGCCCACGTGATGAACACGACCTTCGCGGTCATGCTGAGGTTGACGAACAGCAGCGCGCAGCCGGCGACCGCGAGCGGGCAGACGATCCACGCGAACGGCGTACGGAACGGACGCGCGCGATCGGGTTGCTGCTTGCGCAGGATCAGCACGCCGATCGACACCATCGCGAACGCGAGCAAGGTGCCGGAATTCGAGGTGTCGGCGAGCTTGCCGACCGGGAACAGCGCCGCGCACACCGAAACGACGATGCCGGTCAGGATCGTGATCACGTGCGGCGTGTGGAAACGCGGGTGCACCTTCGACAGCGCGTCCGGCAGCAGGCCGTCGCGCGACATCGTGAAGAAGATGCGCGTCTGGCCGAACATCATCATGAGGATGACCGACGGCAGCGCGAGGATGGCAGCGATGCCGATCCAGTCGCCGATGCGATTGTGGCCGAGCAGGCGCATCACGTGCGCGAGCGGTTCCTTGCTGCAGACGAGCGCTTCGGAGCCGGCGCAGGCGGCCGCCATCGCGGGCGTGCCGGGGTCGAGCGGCAGGCCGTTCGCGCCGAGCATCGGCTGCGCGCCGACGGAGCCGGCGGCACCGTAGCCGACGAGCAAGTAGAAGATCGTGCAGACGGTCAGCGAACCGATCAGGCCGATCGGGATGTTGCGGTTCGGATTCTTGGTTTCTTCGGCGGCGGTCGATACCGCGTCGAAGCCGACGTAGGCGAAGAAGATCGAGGCCGCGGCTCCGAGCACGCCGGCGCCGCCGAGCGGATTGCCCCAGCCGCCGGGCAGGAACGGCTCGAAATTGCTGCTCTTGACGGCCGGGATCGCGAGGAAGATGAAGACCGTGAGCGCGACGATCTTGATCGCGACGAGTACCGAGTTCACGCGCGCGCTCTTCGACGTGCCGATCACGAGCAGCACGGTCACGGCGAGACCGATGAGGAACGCGAGCAGGTCGAATCCGCCGCCGGCGAAATATCCGGTACGCAGGAATTCGGGCAACGCGATGTCGTTCGCCTTGAGCAGCCCGTTCATGTAACCCGACCAGCCGACGCAGACGACCGCGGCGCCGATGCCGTACTCGAGTCCGAGCGCCCAGCCGACGATCCACGCGACGAGTTCGCCGAGCACGCCGTACGTATAGGTGTAGGCCGAGCCGGACACGGGCACCATCGCCGCGAGTTCGGCGTAGGCGAGCGCAGCGAGTGCGCAGACGACCGCGGCGATCACGAACGCGAGCATCATGCCCGGGCCGGCCTTCTGGCCTGCTTCGGCGGTCAGCACGAAGATGCCGGTGCCGATCACGGCGCCGATGCCGAGCAGGGTCAGCTGCAGCGCACCGAGCTGTCGTTTGAGGGACTTCTTTTCTGCCGTTTCAAGGATCTGGTTGAGCGGTTTGACACGCCAGAAAATCATTGCGTCCCCTTCACGAGCGTCTGGATGGCCGGGTCATGAACGTGCGTGCGCCCGGAAATCCCCAGCGCCGTCGTACACCGTGCGCACATTCGACGAAGGTCGAATGCAGCGGTCCGGTAACATACGCGACCCCTCGACGAGCGGCAAGCGAACGAAGTCATGACCGCAGATGCTGCCCTGCCGCAATCCACGACACCCGCTCAGCAGCACTGGATCGCGCTGCTGGACGCCTACGCGCAGGCCTTTCCCGACGAGATCGACGTGGTCGGGGTGTTTCGTGAACTCGCGAGTACGGATCCCTGCGCTGCGCGGCGCGAACGGCACTCGGGTCACCTCACCGGCTCGGCCTGGCTCGTCAGCGCCGACGGCGAGCGCGTGCTGCTGACTCACCACCGCAAGCTGGACCGCTGGCTGCAGCTCGGCGGCCATGCCGACGGCGACGCCGATCTCGCGCGCGTCGCGTTGCGCGAGGCGGAGGAGGAGTCGGGCCTGCTCGATCTCGAGGTGGAGCCGGCCGTGTTCGACCTCGACCGCCATCGCATCCCCGCGCGTGGCGACGAACCCGAACACTGGCACTACGACGTGCGCTTCGTCGTGCGCGCGCGCGGCAGCGAGGCCTTCGTCGTCGGCGAGGAGTCGCATGCGCTCGCCTGGCGCGACGTCGCGGAAATTGCGCGCGATGACGCCGCCGACGTTTCGCTGCGGCGCATGGCACGCAAATGGCTCGCGCGCCGCGCCTGATCCTGCGCTTCGGCGCGACGCACGCTCCGTTCGTCGCGGCGGGCCCTTCCGGTGCGTGCATGCGACACCGCGCCGGGCGGAACATGCACGGGTCCAACCAGCAAGGCATCGAACCGATGGCATCGGCTCGTCGAAGAACTCTCCGTTCGCTGGCTGCGGCGCTCGCGCTCGCGGCCACCGCCGCGACGTCGTGTGCCGCAGTCGAACGCGTCGAAGCCTGGACGCCGCAAGGCGTATCGAGCCCGCAGTTCGAATCGCACGCGGCGTTCGATCCGCGCAACGGCGACTTCTGGTTCGTGCGCAGCTCGCCGAAGTTCGAAGGCTGGCGCATCCTCGTGAGCCACTGCAGCGCCTCTGGCTGGAGCGAACCGCAGCCGCCCGCATTCGCCGGCGACGGCGTCGAAGCCGATCCGTGGTTCACGCCCGATGGCCGCGTGCTCTATTTCATCTCGACGCGCTCGAGCGACGGCACGAAGCGCAAGGACCTCGACATCTGGCGCGTCGAACGCGACGCGGACGGGCGCTGGGGCATGCCGCAGCGCTTGCCCGAGCCGGTCAATTCGACCGCGCAGGAATGGTTCCCGCGTCTCGCCGCCGACGGCTGGCTGTACTTCGGTTCAGGCCGGCCCGGCGGTCGCGGCAAGACCGACATCTGGCGCGCGCGCGAACAGGGCGGCCGCTGGGTCGTCGAGAACGCGGGCGCTGCGTTCAACGGTCCCGGCGACGAGTACGAACCGCTGCCGTCGCCGGACGGCACGTGGATGCTCGTCGAAGGCGACGACAGCTACTATCGCGTGCGTCGCGAGGGCGATCATTGGCTTGCGCGCGAGAAGCTGCCGCCGGAGATCAACCGCAACGGCAGCGAGATCGGCGCGGTGTTCTCGCCGAGCGGTCGCACCGTGCTGTTCGCGCGCGATACGAAAGGACCGTTGTCGGGCGAATTCTTCGTCTGGCACCTCGGTGCGGACGAAGCCTGGCCGCCGGCGTGCCCGGCGGCGAAATGAGTCGCGCGTCGCCGGCCGGCGACGCGCGCGATGCGATCAGGCGCGGCCGGCGAACTCGCCGGTCACCGTATTGACGTTCACCTTCTCGCCGGTGGTGATGTACTCGGGCACCTGGATCTCGATGCCGGTCGACAGCTTGGCCGGCTTCGGGCGCTTCGTCGCGGTCGCGCCCTTGAGTTCGGGCGCGGTCTCGACGACTTCGAGCACGACCGATTGCGGCAGCTGCAGCGCGACCGGCGCGTCCTCGATCAGTTGCACGTAGCAGCCTTCGATGCCGTCGACGAGATAGCCGGCCGCATCGCCGATCGCGCTCGCGTCGAGCGTGTACTGCGTGTAGTCCTCGCTGTCCATGAACACGTAGGCGTCGCCGTCCTTGTACGAGTACGTGACCGCTCGGCGCACGAGTTCGGTTTCGCGCAGGTCGTCCTCGGCGCGCATCGACACGTCGAGCTTGGTGCCGCCGGGCACGCTGTACATGATGAAGCGGAACGTGACGTTGCCGCCGCGGCCCTGCGGCGAGCTGCGCTCGATGTCACGGATCTGCCAGACCCTGCCTTCGTGCTCGACGACGTTGCCTTTCTTGACTTCGGAAGCTCTCATGGGAATGCCAGGTATGGAAATTCGGGTTCGTGGATCCAGGGCGGCCGCCGATCGTCGTTACTTCGGCGCCAGCCGGATCGCGCCGTCGATGCGAATGGTTTCGCCGTTGAGGTAGCGGTTCTGCAGGATGAACGCGACCGTGTCGGCGAATTCCTCGGGCTTGCCGAGGCGCGACGGGTAGGGCACCTGCGCGCACAGCGACTGGTACACCGGGTCCGGCATGCCGTCGACCATCGGCGTGTGGAACACGCCCGGCGCGACGGTCATCACGCGCACGCCGATGCGCGCGAACTCGCGCGCCATCGGCAGCGTCATGCCGACCACGCCGCCCTTCGACGCCGAATACGCGGCCTGGCCGATCTGGCCTTCGAACGCGGCGATCGACGCGGTGTTGACGATCACGCCGCGCTCGCCGTCCTCGCCCGGCGCGTTGTGCTGCATGAGGTCGGCCGCGGCCTTGGCTACGTTGAAGCTGCCGACGAGGTTGACCATCACCGTGGTCGCGAACGTCTTCAGCGGCATCGGGCCTTCCTTGCCGAGCACGCGGCCCGCGCCGAGGATGCCGGCGCAGCTGATCGCGGCGTTGAGGTCCCCGAGCTTCGCGTGCGCATCCTTCAGGGTCGCGGCGACGCCGGCCTCGTCGGTCACGTCGGTGCGGAAGTAGCTCGCGCCGGAACCGAGTTCGGCCGCGGCGGCATGACCCTTCTCGTCGTTGACGTCGAGCAGCGCGACCTTCGCGCCGTGCGCGACGAGATGCCGGGCGACGGCGAAGCCGAGTCCGGACGCGCCGCCGGTCACGACGGCCTTGACCTGATCGAGTTGCATGGGGATTCCAGCGGGAAAACGGGCGCGGATTCTACCAGTCCGCGCGCCTGGGCGGTGCGTGGCCGCCGGCAAGGGCGTTCCACCGTCGCGCGCCGGGCGCATGCGGCATGCCGTGGCGCATTCGTGCGCGGCGCGCCGTAAGAACCTTGCAAGGATGGCACGTCGACCGGCGTGCCACGGCCCGCGCCGGGCGCTCGAACGCACCGGCGCAGCGAACCCGGAGGAACCCTGCACATGAAGCGCCTGCCACTCAGCCTGCTCGCGACCGCGGTCACGCTCGGCCTTTCCACGCCGTCGATCGCGGTTACGCCGACCGCCGGCGGCGACACCGATACGCTCGCGCGCGCACTCGGTGTCGCGGCCGAGCGGCTGCTGCATGTCAGCGCATCGGACGAAACGCTGCTCGACGGACGCGAGCTGCACACGGTCAAGGCGATCGATGCCGCGACCGGCGAGCCGGTCGGGCAGACCTTCAGCAACGGCGCTCCGGTCGATGCGAACCGCCTGCGCGACGAAGCCGGTGCGAACTGGCGCATGGCCTACGGTGCGATGACCCCGGCGTTGCTGGAGCGGATGCAGGGGGCGGCGGCGACCGATCGCGTCGTCGTCGACCTGTGGTACGCGGTCGACCTGCCCGACGACGGGGGCGGCCCGAGCGGCGGCGTAGAGGTGCCGTCGGCGGTCGGCGGCACCGCCGGCGAGGCGGCGGCGGTCGCGAATGGCGACAAGCGCGAAGCGGTGCCGCTCGACGATGCGTTCGCGATCCCGCGCGCGACCGGGGCGCCGGCGATCGTGCCCACGATCGTGCCGGAACGCGAGCCGGCGAAGCCCGACGATGATCCTGCGCACGGTGCGCGTCTCGCGGCCGAACGCGCGGAGCGCGCGGCCGCGGTCGCTGCGGTCGAGGCCGGCAACCAGTTCCGCATCGCCGACCTGCGCGCCGCGCTCGCCGCGCCGCGCGCGGCCATGCTGCAACGGCTCGAAGCGAGTGGCGCGAAGGTCATCTACGCGAGCGACATCGTGCCGTCGATCATCGTCGAACTCGCGCCGGGTCCCGCGTGGTCGGTCGCGCGTTGGTCGGGCGTCGCGATCCTCGACGACACGGGCGGCGAACGTGGCCCGAGCCTCGACATCGCACGCCCGACCGACAACATCACGCCGATCAACGCCGTCGGCTACGACGGCGGCGGCGTGACGGTCGCGGTGGTCGAAGGCGGCCGCATCTACCCGAGCAACCCGTACATGACCGTGTCGCAGAGCCGCGACACGGGCCTGCCCACCGCGGACCACACCACCTGGGTCGGCGGCATCATCGCGAGCACGCACGGCACGCACCACGGCATGGCGTCGAGCAGCACGCTGATCAGCGCGAATGGCGACTACAACACGAGCGGCTCGCTCGAAGCGGCGACCGACTGGGGCGCGGCGCGCGCACAGGTGCTCAACCACAGCTGGGGCACGAAGAACGTCGCGGCGAACACGTTGAACGCATTCGATCGCCGCCTCGACTACATCGCGCGCAACTCGTTCCGCCTCAACGTGCACGCGGCCGGCAACTACGGCGCGCCCAACTGCGGGCAGACGCCGCCGACGACCGTGTACGGCGTCGAGTCGCCGGGGCGCGGCTACAACACGCTCACCGTCGGCGGCTACAACGACCACAACACGATCGGCTGGAGCGACGACGATCGCTACGATTGTTCGGCCAACGGCTGGCCGATCGGCGATGGCGCCGGCGGCACGCACGTCAAGCCCGAGGTCGACGCCGGCGCAGTCGACATCGTTTCGCTCGCGCAGACGACCAGTTCCACCTCGCCGCTCAGCCCCGGCCTGTGGGGCACGAGCTTCGCTGCACCCGCGACCTCCGGGCTCGCCGCCGACCTCATGGAAGCGGACAGCCAGCTCGCCGGTTCGCCGGTCGCGGTGCGCGCGTTGATGATGGTCGGCGCGTTGCGAGCGGCGGGCGACCGGCCGACGATCGATGGCACTGCATCCATCTACGCCACCGAGAACGGCCCGTGGTGGTTCCAGGGCGTCGACGCGTCGACTTTCCCGAAGACCTACGAGGTGTACGCGCACGAAGGGCAGCGCGTGCGCTTCGCGATCAACTGGATGTCCAACGTCACGCTGAGCGGCTCGACCTATTCCAACGACAACATCCCGGCCGACCTCGATCTCACCGTGTACCGCAGCGACGGCACGACGTTCGTCACCAACTCGAACAGCTCCTACAACAATTTCGAACTGGTCGACTTCACTGCTCCGGCGTCCGATACCTACAAGTTCAAGATCACGCTGTTCAACACCTGGAGCGGCAGCGCGACTCCGTTCGCCGCCGCCGCACGCCTCGACGGCAGCCTCCTGTCGCGCGGTACCTGGTGGCATCTCAACGGCGCGCCGAAAGCACAAGGCACGTTCTTCGACATCCGCCCTGACAGCGAATACGCGGGCTGGATCCCGTATTGGCGCGGCGTCTCGTTGCGGCCCGCGGCGAGCGCGGACTACGACCTCGAACTGTACGGTGCGTCGTGGTTCCTCGATCCGGTCAACACGACCGATTCGTTCAATCGCCCGCGGCTCGCGCTGTCGCAATATGGCGGTGGCGGCGCCGTCGACTACATACTGGTCGACGGCAACCATTGGCCGTCGACCCAGCGCGAGTTCTTCCGCGTCAAGACGTATTCGGGCAGCGGCGACTATTCGATCGTCGCTGCGGACGGCGCCTACTACTCGTCGGGCAGCGGCGGGCTGTACGGCCCGTACTCGATGGATGCGAATACCTCGCTGTTCGTGGCCGACATGGGCTTCGAGGCGAACAGCGAGCGGCGCATCACGCTGGTGCCGGACAGCGGGGCCGGTTCGGCCGACATGGGTCTCGCGCTCTACCGATCGAACGGTGCGGATTCGACGACGTGGGCCCAGGGGCGAAGCCAGTACGTCGCATCCGGCGATGCCGCCGGAGCCGGTGGCCAGGAGGCGATCCACTACCGTTTCGATGGTTCCGGATCCGATTTCCTCGGCCTCGCCGTCTACAACAAGACGCAGGGCACGACGCCGACGTTCTACCTGCGCGTGACGCCGAGCGCGATCTTCACCGACGGTTTCGACGGCGATTGACGCCGGCGGTATGCAAGGTGGGCGGATCCGCGCGCGAAGCGCCGATCCGCCTCACAGCTCGCGCAGGTAGAAGCGGTTGCAGCCGTGGTGGCCGGTCGCGCCGAGTGCGTGATCGATGCGGCGGAAACCGCTGGCGAGGTAGAGCGTCTGCGCCGCGTCCATGCCGGTCAGGGTTTCGAGGTAGCAGCGGCGGAAGCCGAGGTCGCGCGCTGCATCGAGGCAACGCGCGATCAGCGCGCGACCGGCGCCGCGGCCGCGCAGCGCGGGCAGGAAGTACATCTTGCGCAGTTCGCAGGTGTCCTCGTCGCCGGCGTCGAGCGGCGCGATGCCGCCGCCGCCGAGCACGACGCGGTCGAGTTCGACGACGAAGTACGCTCGGCGCGGACGCGCGTAGGCGCCGCTCATCGCGCCGACTTCGGCATCATGGATCGCGAAGCCGGGACCGTCGGCGCCGAACTCGGGCATGACCGTGCGGATGATCGCGGCGATCGCCGCGTCGTCGCGCGCTTCGATCGGACGGATCGCCGGGGCGCCTTCGACGGTCGCCACGTCAATCGACCGTGCGGCGGAAGTCGAGGTCGTAGCGTGCACCACCCGTCAATGCGTGCAGGCGCAGGTTCGTGATGCGGATCGGCGCGCCCGGCGCGAGGTCGGCGACGTTCGACTCCGCCATCTCCGCAGGATCGATGATCGTGACGCCACCACCGCCGAGCACTTCGAGTACGTTGTCCGGGCCCACCACGCCCGCGGTCGCGGCATCGAGGCCGAGGCCGAGCGCGAACGGATTCAATGCGAGCGCCGCGAGCAACCGGCCGAGTCGATCGCTCGCATGTCCGCCCTGGTCGATGACCACGCGGTTGGTGAGGCCGAGGCCGGGCGCGAAGTTCGCGCCGCCGCTGCGCGGCGTCGCGCCTTCGGCGCCGTGCGTGAGCATGTGCTCGCACAGGATCGCCGCACCGCCGGCGCAGCCGGCGACCGCCATGCCCTCGGCGTTGCGACGGCGGATCGCCCGCGCGAGCGCGGTGCCGCCGACGAGCGTCGACAACCGCAACGGCTGGTCCGACATCAGCATGACGAGCTGTGCATGGTCGACCGCGTCGAGCAGGGCGCGCTGGTCGCCGTCGGTCCGCGAGCGCAACACCGCGCGTCGCACGTCGCCCGCGCCGGCGGAGTACATGCTGGTTTCGAGGTCGAATTCCGCGCCGGCGTTTTCCGACGCGACGAGCATGACCACGCGTGGCTGCGTGCCGAGCATCGCGAACAGGCGCGTGAGCAACCGCGTTCCGCGCTCGTCCGCATCGAGCTCGCCGCAGGCGACGATCAGGCCACGGTGACGGTCGGGCGCAAGCTTGGCGGGCATCGGCGTCTCGCAGTGGGAGTCCGTCAGCGAGTATAGCGAGGATGGCGATGTCGCCGTCGCCACGGCGACGGGCTGCCGCAATGGTTGGATCCGCGGGCACGCGAGGCGTGCACGGTGCTCGCGGCCGCGGCGCGTCGAGCCTGGCGCCGTAGGTCCATCGCCGCTGCGCGCTCCCGGGCATGCGCGATCCGCCGATCCGGGCGACCGCGCACCGTGGTGGTCGTGAACATGGCGGCTGGCGTGCCTGGCCATGAATGCGATGGCTGGCACGCCGTTTGACCGACATGAAGCCGTTGTCCGGCGATTGACGACGCGCTCCGGCGGGAGGACATTCGCCTCCCCGGCGCGGGCGCGCCGGGTCACAACGCTTCGAACGGGGAGACAGCCATGCTCGCAACCTGGTTGATGAAACGTTCTCTCGCGCTTCCGCTGCTCGTGCTGTGCGCCGCGACCGCCGTCGCCGGCGGGAAGGACAAGGCCAGCGACACGATCCACAACGACAAGACCAAGATGGAAGGCAAGGCGCGTTCCGACGCCGACCTCATCGCGAGCGCGATGAAGGCCGCGCCCGCCAGCGTCGCGAAGAATGCGACCGTGATCGGCATGGATGCGAAGGGCATGCGCACCGTGCGCAAGGGCAGCAACGGCTTCACCTGCATGGCCGACAATCCCGCGACGCCGGGTCCGGACCCGATGTGCATGGATGCGAATGCGATGCTGTGGGTGCAGGCGCTCATGGATCACAAGGATCCACCCGCCGGCAAGGTCGGCTTCATGTACATGCTCGCGGGCGGCACCGACGCGAGCAACACCGACCCGCACGCGACGAAGCCGGACGCGAACAACCACTGGATCCAGACCGGGCCCCACGTGATGGTCGTCGGCGCCGATGCGAGCTTCTACGAGGCCTATCCAAAATCACCCGATCCCGACACCTCGCAGCCGTACGTGATGTGGGCGGGTACGAAGTACCAGCATTTGATGGCACCGGTGCATTAACGGCGGGACGCTGCGCTGGGCTTTCTTGGTTCCCCTCTACCGCTTGCGGGAGAAGGTAGGGTGAGGGTGCTTTTGCGGTGCGCTTCGTTGTTCTTGAGAGCAGCACAGCTTCATTAAAAAGAAGGGCACCCGGAGGAAGAGCAGCGCGCTCCTGCGCGCAGAAGCAAGAGCATCTCGGCTTCCGCGGCTCCCACGGGAGAAGCAGGCGGCAGCGATCGATTCAAATACGTCCGGCAGGTGCGTGCTGCTGTGGGAGCGACGGATGCCGATGCTTCCGGGCCCCCTTCAGCGGCGGTGAATGGCGGCCGGATCGGCCCTAAGGAGCGCGCACGGGATGTGCGTGCGTTCGCCGTCGGCGCAGGAGGCGCCGTCGGCGAACCCCGGCCGACGTTCACGCACCCGGAAGGCAGGATGCCTGGAGGGCGCCGCTGTTGGGTGTCCTTTTTCTTGGTGACTTTCTTTGGACAAGCCAAAGAGAAGTCACCGGCCCGCAGGGATGCGGGACGAATGCGCACGGACGCGGGTCGGTCATCGCGAAAGAAGCGGTGCTGCTTCGACGAACGAGCGCAATTGCGCACTCTCTGAGCGAGCTGGCCTTTACCGCGCAAGCAACAGACGTGAAGCCGAAACGCGGATGCGATGGAGAAAAAAATTCAACCAACCGCCGCCCGCGCCACGCGACTCGACGTCGCGCGACCGAGCTGTTCGCTGATCCAGAGGCCGGTCGCGATCAGCGCGGGCAGGTCGATGCCGGTCGCGATGCCCATGCCTTCGAGCATGTAGACGACGTCCTCGCTCGCGACGTTGCCGGTCGCGCCCTTGGCGTAGGGGCAGCCGCCGGTGCCGGAGACGGAGCTGTCGACGACGGACACGCCTTCCTCGAGGCAGGCGAGGATGTTCGCGAGCGCCTGGCCGCGCGTGTCGTGGAAGTGCACGGCGAGTGCGTCGACCGGCACTTCGCCGGCGACCGCGCGCAGCATCGCGCGCGCCTTCAGCGGCGTGCCGATGCCGATCGTGTCGCCGAGCGACACTTCGTAGCAGCCGAGGTCGTGCAGGCGCCTGGCGACGCGCACGACATCGGCGACCGGCACGTCGCCCTGGTACGGGCAACCGAGCACGGTGGAGACGTAGCCGCGCACGCGCACGCCGTCCGCGGCCGCGCGTTCGAGCACGGGCAGGAAGCGCTCGATCGATTCGTCGATCGACGCATTGATGTTCTTGCGGTTGAACGCCTCGCTCGCCGCGGTGAAGATCGCGACCTCGCGCGCTCCGACCTCTCGCGCGCGCTCGTAGCCCTGGAGGTTCGGCACGAGCACGGGGTAGGCGACGCCCTCGCGCTTGGCGATGCCGGCGAACACCTCGGCCGCGTCGGCGAGCTGGGGCACCCATTTCGGGCTGACGAAACTGGTCGCTTCGATCGTGCGCAGGCCCGTCGCGGAAAGGCGGTCGATCAGTTCGATCTTGGTCGCGGCGGGAATGATCGTCTTCTCGTTCTGCAGGCCGTCGCGTGCGCCGACCTCGACGATGCGGACCGCGCTCGGCGTGCTCATCGGCGCGGCTCCTGCGCGGCACCGCGCTGCAGCGAGCGCTCGAAGTCCTGCAGGTCCTCGCGGCTGCGCGTGAACACGAGCGAGGGCTTCGATTCGAACAGGTCATGGCGCCGCACGAGGTCGAGCATCTGCTGGCGACCGCCGCGCACGTACACGTGCAGTTCGTTGCGGCTCTTCTGCACGGTGCCCTCGAGCGTACCGTCGACGACGAGCTTCGCCGCCTTCGCATCGTCGACCTTGCGCACTTCGAGGCGGTCGCCGCGCACGCGGTACTTGGCGAAGAAGAACGATTTCTGCGGCGGCGGATCGATGTCGTACGGCGCCTTGAGGTCGACCAGGCCGTGCAGTGCAGCGTCGGATACGACGACGTAGTCGTCGCCGTGCGCGTGCACGTAGTTGATCGGCACGCGCGTGCGCTTGAGCGGCCCGCCTGCCTCGGGTTGTTCGAGCAGGGTGAACGCGCACGCTTCGTCGACGGCGAAACCGGTCAGGTGGCGTTCGCCGTCCGCGCGGCGCATGTCGTCGTCGGCCTCGAACCACAGGCCCTTCCATGCGGTGTCGCAGGTCTCGATGTTGTCGCCGAGCGGTGACTCGAAGCGCGTCTCGACGCAGGCGCCCAGCACGGCGCAGGCGAGCGCGGGCAGCAGGAAGCGGATCATCGGGCGCATCGATCGGTACTCCTCGGGATGTCATCCGCACGCGTGCACGGCGGGTGGGCTCAGTCGACGACGGTGTGCAAGCCGAGCCAGGTTTCGTCGTAGGTATAGGTTTCGCAACGGCGATCAAGCTCGGCGTAGTCGTCGGCGAGCGACGCCTTCGCGCGCGCGTAGTCGGCTTCGTCGCGCCAACGGTCGATCGTGAGCCACGTCGCCGGCTCGCCGTGCAGCTTGAGCAGCTCGGTGCCGGCGTAGCCTTGCGCGCGCTCGAACAGGTGCGCCCAGTCGCCACGCGGGCCGTACGCGCGCACGAACGCGTCGGCCATCTCCGGTTGCACGCGGAAGCGCCAGATCGCCGCGATCATCGCCGCTCATCCGGCCTTGGCGAGGCGCACGAGCACCGCGTCGGCCTCGACGAAATCGCCGGCCGCCGCCTGCACGCCTTCGACGCGACCCGCACGCGGCGCCTTCAGGCTCAGCTCCATCTTCATCGCTTCCATCACGAGCAGTTCCTGGCCTTCGGCGACCTCGTCGCCGGGCTTGGCCTTGACCACGACGACGCGACCGGGCATCGGCGCGACGACGCGATCGCCGCTCGCGGCCGCCGCGGCCGCGTACGCGAACGCGGGCGCATGCGTCCAGCTGCGGCGGCGTTCGCCGTCGTGCACGGTCACGCGCCCGTCGTCGAGCACGGTATGCCAGCGGCGCGTGACGCCGTCGAACGACGCCGACAGCATGCCGCCGTGCAACGACGCGCGTTCGACCTCGCAATGCGCGCCGCCGGCATCGAGGCGATAGCGCCCGTGCGCACCGTGTGCGCCGACTTCGACGCGCGTGCCGCGGTCGAGCAGGGCGACGATGCGCTTGCCCGGATGGCCGAGGCGCCAGCCGTCCGCGTGCGCCCACGGCGAATACGGGTCGCCGGATGCGCGCGCGAGGCGCGGCGCGGCCGCTTCCTCGTGCAGCAGCCAGGCGACCGTGGCGGCGAACAGCTCGAGCGAACCCGCGTCCGTGTCGGCACGCGGCGCGAGGAACTCCTCGAGGTGACGGTCGAGGTAACCCGTGTCGATGCGCCCTTCGACCACCGCCGGATGGCGCACGAGTCGCTCGAGGAATTCGACGTTCGATTTCGGCCCGACCACCGCGCACGCGGCGAGCGCTTCGCGCATGCGCACGAGCGCGGACTCGCGCGTCGCGTCCCAGACGATGAGCTTGGCGATCATCGGGTCGTAGAAGATCGTCACGGTGTCGCCTTCGACGACGCCGGAATCGACGCGCACGTGCGCCGATGGCGCGGGCAAGTGCAGCTTTTCGAGTTTGCCCGAGCCGGGCAGGAAGCCCTGGTCGGGGTCCTCCGCGTACAGGCGCAGCTCGATCGCGTGGCCGTTCGCCGGCACCGACTTGTTGCGGATGAGCGAGCCCGGCAGTTCCTCGCCGGCGGCGACGCGCAGCTGCAGTTCGACCAGATCGAGGCCGAGCACCATCTCGGTGACCGGATGCTCGACCTGCAGGCGCGTGTTGATCTCCATGAAGTAGAAATCGCCTGCCGGGCCGACGATGAACTCGACCGTGCCCGCGTTGACGTAGTCGAGCGCGCGCGCGGCGGCGACCGCGGCCTCGCCCATTTTCGCGCGCAGCTCCGGCGTCACGAACGGCGAGGGTGTTTCCTCGAGCACCTTCTGGTAGCGGCGCTGCGCCGAGCACTCGCGCTCGTTGAGGTGGACTATGTTGCCGTGGCGGTCGCCGAACACCTGGAACTCGATGTGGCGCGGCTGCTCGATGTAGCGCTCGAGCAGCACGCGCTCGCGGCCGAACGCATTCTTCGCCTCGCGCTGGCAGCTCTCGAGGTTCGGTGCGAATTCCTCGGCCGAGCGCACGATGCGCATGCCCTTGCCGCCGCCGCCGTGGGCGGCCTTGATCATGAGCGGGAAGCCGATGCGCGTCGCTTCGCGCGCGAGCAGCGCGGGGTCCTGGACCTCGCCGGTATAGCCGGGCACGACCGGAACGCCGCGCGCGGACATGAGTTCCTTCGCCCCGGCCTTCGAGCCCATGCGCCGCATCGAATCGGCGGCGGGGCCGATGAAGGCGATGCCCGCGCGCTCGACCGCCTCGGCGAAGTCCGCGTTCTCCGACAGGAAGCCGTAGCCCGGATGGATCGCCTGCGCGCCGCTGCTGCGCGCGACCTCGATGATCGCGTCGCCGCGCAGGTACGAATCCGCGGGGCGCGGTCCGCCGATGGGATAGGCGACGTCGGCGAGGCGCGCGTGCTGCGCGGTCGCGTCGGCTTCGGAGAACACCGCGACGGTCTCGATGCCGAGGCGGCGGCAGGTGCGGATCACGCGGCAGGCGATTTCGCCGCGGTTGGCGATCAGGATGCGCTTGAACATGGGTGGCTTCAGGCTTGCGGGGCGTGGCAGACGGCTTCGATGTTGTGCCCGTCGGGGTCGAGCACGAAGGCGCCGTAATAGTGCTCATGATAATGCGGGCGCAGGCCCGGCGCGCCGTTGTCGCGCCCGCCCGCGGCGAGCGCGGCGCGATGGAACGCATCGACGGCGGCGCGCGAACCCGCGGCGAACGCGACGTGGGTCGAGCCGCTGCGTGCCTCGCCGGTGCCGATCCAGAAGTGCGGCCGCCCCGGCGGACCGAAGCCGGTGCCTTCGTAGCCGCCGCTCTGTTCCTTCGTCACGTCCATGACCGGCGCGTAGCCGAGCGGCGCGAGCGCCTGCACGTAGAACGCGCGGCTGCGCGCGAAATCGCTGACCGAGAATCCCAGGTGGTCGATCATCGCATCCTCCTGTTGCGCGGGACGGTTACGGTAGCATGCGCGCTCGATCGATGGTCGCGACGGATGCGAGGACGATGATGCAACAGGGCGCGGGCGCATGGCTCGAACGCGGTCGCGCGCAGGTGCTGCGCGGCGACGTCGACGGCGCGATGGCGACGTTCGCGGCCGCGCTCGCCGAGCATCCGGGCTCGGCCGACCTCGTCGTCGCGCTCGCCGGCCTCGAATGGCAGCGTGGTCGCACGAGCGACGCCGAGGCGCGCCTGCAGGGCCTGCTCGAACGCGAACAGGGCCAACTCGCCGCCGCGTTCCTGCTCGCGCGCCTGCAACGCGAGCAGGCGCGCATGGGCGCGGTCGAGCGCACGCTGCGCGCGGTCGACTGGCGCGCGGCGCGCGTCGGCGAGCGCATCCAGGCGATCGAACTGCTCGACGACTGCGGCCGCAAGCGTGCCGCGCTCGATCTCGCCGAGGCGGCGATCGGCGTGCATGCGGACGATGCGCGCCTGCACGCATACGCGGGCATGCTCGCGATGCAGCTCGGCGAGTTCGAGCTCGCGCGCGAGCGCTACGCGTTCGCGCTGCGAAACGATCCGCGCGCGCTCGAATGGCAGTCCGCCTACGGCTACGCCGTGTCGAAGCGCTACGCCGACGGCGACGATGCCGATTTCGCGCTCATGCAGGATTTCGTTGCGCGTCCGCAACTCGCCGATGCCGCGCGCGCATCGGTGCTGTTCGGCCTCGGCAAGATGCACGACGACGTGGGACGACCGGCGCTCGCGGCCGAGAACCTGCGCGAAGCGAATCGCCTCGTCGCGGCGCAGCTGCCGTGGTCGGCGAAGGACTGGCGCCGCCTCGTCGCCGCGCGACTGGATGCGAAAGCCATCGCTTCCTCAACGAGCGTCGGCAGCGACGACGACTTCGCGCCGGTGTTCGTGCTCGGCCTGCCGCGCTCGGGCACGACGCTCGTCGCCGACTGGCTCGCGCGCCATCCGGCCGTCTGCAACCGCGGCGAGCTCCCGCTCGTCGCGCGGCTCGCCGCCGACGTCGCGCGCGCGGCGAACCCCGCCGTCGCGCGCGAGGCCGCGGCGCGCATGTATCGGATCCAGGTGCGCGAAGACGACACGCAGGCACGCTGGTTCATCGACAAGCAGCCGCTGAACTTCCTGCACGTCGATTTCATCCTCGCGGCGTTACCGCATGCGCGCATCGTGTATTGCCGGCGGCACGTGCGCGACACGGCGCTGTCGATCTGGATGCAGCACTTCGCGGGACCCGAATACGCGTTCGCCTACGACTTCGAGCGCATCGCCGCGGTCGCGCAAGGCGAGCAGCGCTTGCGCACGGCCGCATTGCAACGACACGGCGCGCGCGTGCGCGAAGTGAGCTACGAGGACTTCGTCGCTGATCCGCTCGCGGCGACGAACGCGCTGGCGACGTGGATCGGCTTGCCCCCGCACGATTTCTCGCGAACGTCGGCGGCGGAGCGCGTGATCAGTACCGCGAGCGCCTGGCAGGCGCGCCAACCCGTGCATGCTCGTTCGATCGGACGCTGGCGCACGTACGCGGACTACTTGCCCGAGTTGCTCGGCTTCGCCGACGACTAATCGACGCGCGCGCACCCTGTGCGCGACCGCGGCATCGAACCGTGCCGCGTCGCCGGCCCACAGGCTCCTAGGAAGAGGGTGACGCGGGTTTTCGCTTCGCTTTCGCCGCCGATGTCGAGCGCGCGGTCGCGCGCTGCCGCAAGCCTTTCAGCAACACCGGAAACACCTCGTACAGGAATGCGTGCGCGAGCGCGAACGGGTCGATCGAGGCGAGTTCGCGGCGATCGGTCGCGGCGAGGATCCACGGTACGACGAGGGCACCGTCGCGCAGCGACGAGTGTCCGGGCGTGGCCGCGGAGAACACGACGCGCAGCGTCTGCGCGTGGATGATGCGATTGAGCGCGTCGCGGAAGTCGGCCACGCGTTCGCCGACGGCATCGGCGTCGCCGTCCCAGCGCGACTGGCGCAGCTTGAAGCGCAGGTCGGGCGGGAGGATTTCGAGGGCACGCCGCGCGTTCAGCGCGAACGCGCTGGCGACCTCGATGATCGTCGTCGTCGCCGCATCCTGCACGAGGCCGTGGTCGGCGGGATATTGCGCGCTCGCGAGCGCCCACAGCTTGACCGCTTCGTCGGATGCGCGATCGATCGAAACGCGGACGATGAGATCGGCGAGCACGGCGTTGCTCCGTTCAGCGCACCCAATCCGGCGCGCGCTTGTCGAGGAACGCGCCCAATCCGTGCTGTCCTTCGGCCGACACGCGCAGGCGCGCGATCAGCGCCGCGTTCTCCTCGTCGATGCGCTCGGCTGATTCGCGCGTCATGCCGCCGATGCGCAGCGCGAGGCGCTTCGCCTCGTCCTGCGCGAGCGGGCCGCCCTTGCCGAGGAAGTGCACGCAGCGGTCGACCGCTTCGTCGAGCTGGTCGGCGGCGACCGTCTCGTGCAGCAGGCCGATGCGCGCCGCGATCGCGGCGTCGAACACCTCGCCGCTGACGAACAGGCGACGCGCCTGGCGCACGCCGATCGCGGCGATCACGTAGGGCGAGATCACCGCGGGCACGAGGCCGAGCTTCACTTCGCTCAGCGAGAACTTCGCGCCGTCGACGCCGATCGCGACGTCGCAGCAGGCGACGAGGCCGACGCCGCCGCCGTAGGCCGAGCCGTTCACGCGCGCGATGGTCGGCTTGGAGAGGAAGTTCAGCGTGCGCATGAGCGTCGCCAGGCGCAGCGAATCGGTGCGGTTGTCCGCTTCGCTCGCCTGCGCCATGCCGCGCATCCAGTTGAGGTCGGCGCCGGCCGAGAACGATGCACCGATGCCGGTCAGCACGACCACGCGCACGGCCGGGTTGTGCTCGACGCCGAGCAGGGCGGCCGTGAGGTCGGCGATGAGCGCGTCGTCGAACGCGTTGTGCACCTGGGCGCGGTTCAGCGAGATCGTCGCGACGTGGCCGACGACGGTGACGAGCACGGCTTCGCTCATGGGGGACTCCATCCGGGGAGCGCGATCATAGCGAGCTGCCCGCGGGACGCCCACGCAGCGCTGCCGGCGTCGGCCGGCACGCCAAGCAGTGCTTGGCGCGGCATGGCTATCGCTTGCGGCCCATTGCCGAGTATAATGCGAACCATTCTTATTTGCGTGCAGTACTGGCGTGCGGCTATCGGACATGAAGAAGGGTGCTACCGGTGTCGTCACCGCGGTCGAGGACACCTACTCGGCCGACCCGATCGCGCGGCGCCTGCGTGAGCTCGGTTTCGTACAGGGTGAACCCGTGCGCGTGGTCGCACGCGGCCCGCTCGGCGGCGATCCGTTGCTGGTGCAGATCGGCTACACGCGCTTCGCGTTGCGCAAGGCGGAGGCCGCGCGCGTGAGCGTCGCGGTGGAGGCGGCCGCGTGAACGCCGTCGCGTCCTCGTTGCGCATCGCCCTGGTCGGCAATCCGAACTGCGGCAAGACGGCGTTGTTCAATCGCCTCACCGGTGCGCACCAGAAGGTCGCGAACTACGCGGGCGTCACGGTGGAGCGCAAGGAAGGCCGCTTCGTCGCGCCGTCCGGGCGCGTGCTGCAGCTGCTCGACCTCCCCGGCGCGTACAGCCTCGACGCGGCAAGCCCCGACGAGGCGATCACGCGCGACATCTGCGAAGGCCGCCATCCCGGCGAACCCGCGCCGGATCTCATCGTCTGCGTCGCCGACGCGACCAACCTGCGCCTGCACCTGCGTTTCGTGCTCGAACTCAAGCGCCTCGGCCGGCCGATGGTGCTCGCGCTCAACATGATCGACGCCGCCGACAAGCGCGGCATCCGCATCGACACGGCTGCGCTCGAATCCGCACTCGGCATGCCCGTGGTCGAGACGATCGCGGTGAAGCAGGGCGGGGCAGCCGCGCTCGTCGCGCGACTCGACGCGATGCCCGCGGCGTCGACTGCCCCTGTGGGAGCGCCGGGAGGCGCGATGCTTTTCCCGCCGGAAGCAAAGGGCATCGCGCCTCCCGGCGCTCCCACAGAAGCCGGGGAAAACGACCTGCACGCGCAGGTACGCGCGCTGCTCGCCGCGACCGTGACGATGCCGCGCGCGACCTCCGCGACCGACGACGCGATCGACGCGGTCGTGCTGCACCCGGTCGCCGGGCTCGCGATCCTCGCGACGGTGATGTTCCTGATCTTCCAGGCCGTGTTCTCCTGGGCGGCGCCGCTGCAGGACGCGGTGTCGGCCGCGGTCGCCGCGAGCGGCGCGTGGGTCGGTGGCCTGCTCGCCTCGATGCCGCTGCTGCAGAGCCTCGTCACCGACGGCATCTTCGCGGGACTGGGCACCGTGCTCGAATTCCTGCCGCAGATCCTCGTGCTGTTCCTGTTCATCCTCGTGCTCGAGGAGTCGGGCTACCTGCCGCGCGCGGCGTTCCTGCTCGACAAGCTCATGTTCAAGGCGGGCCTTACCGGCCGCTCGTTCATCCCGCTGCTGTCGAGCTTCGCCTGCGCGATTCCCGGCATCATGGCGACGCGCAGCATCGCCGATCCGCGCGACCGCCTCACCACGATCCTGGTTGCGCCGTTGATGACGTGTTCGGCGCGCCTGCCGGTGTACACGCTGCTGATCGCCGCGTTCATCCCGCGCCACGACGTGCTCGGCGTGTTCAACCTGCAGGGCGTCGTGCTGTTCACGCTGTACTTCGCCGGCATCGCGAGCGCGCTCGCGGTGGCGTGGGTGATCAAGCGCCTGCGCAGCGACAAGAGCGACCATGCGCTGATCATGGAACTGCCGTCGTACCGCATGCCCAATCCGCGCGACGTGCTATGGGGGCTGTGGGAGCGCGCGAAGATCTTCCTGCGCCGCGTCGGCGGCATCCTGCTCGCGCTGACCGTGCTGCTGTGGTTCCTGTCGAGCTTCCCGGCGCCGCCGGACGGTGCGACGCAGCCGCCGATCGACTACAGCTTCGCCGGCCACATCGGCAAGTGGATGGCGGTCGTGTTCGCGCCGATCGGCTTCAACTGGCAGATCTGCGTCGCGCTGATCCCGGGCCTCGCCGCGCGCGAGGTCGCGGTGTCCTCGCTCGCGACCGTGTACGCGCTGTCGGCCGCCGACGGCGCGGACGCCGCGCTCGGCACGGCGATCGCCGCGCAATGGTCGCTCGCGACCGCGTTGTCGCTGCTCGCCTGGTACGTGTTCGCGCCGCAGTGCATGTCGACGCTCGCGGTGATCCGCCGCGAGACGAATTCGTGGCGCAACGTGTGGATCGCCGCGGGCTACCTGTTCGGCCTCGCGTACCTCGCGTCGTTCGTCACCTACCAGGTCGGGAGGGCGTTCGCATGAGCGCGTCGCTGCTGCAGGCGGTCGTGATCGCGGCGATCGTCGCGTGGAGCGCGTGGTTCGCGCTGCATCGACTGTTGCCGGTGACGACGCGGCGCCTGCAGGCGCGCCTGCTCGCACCGCTCGATCGCGCCGGCATGCCGGCGTGGCTGCGCACGCTCGGTGCGCGCCTGCAGCCGAAGGCGACCACCGGCGCGAGCTGCGGCGACGGCTGTTCGAGCTGCGGCGGCTGCTCCGCCGCGCAGGCGCGACCGGTCGACGCGCCGCTGCCGCTCGCGTTCCGACCGCGCAAGACGCACTGAATCGCACCCGAACGACCGGGCGCTCGGGACGCCATCGCGGTCGTTCGTTGCGGCAGAATCGCGCACCGACACGCAGCAGTCGCACGTGTCCGTACCCTGCGCTGTGCCCGATGCCACGCCGCCGTCGTCCGCGACGCGTTCGACGGCGCCGCACCCTGGAGGACGATGATGAATACGCCTGTCTCCCGTCTGTTCGCCGCGACGTTCGCAGCCTGTGCGGCTTGCGTTGCGCATGCCGAGTCGCGCGCACTCGACCCCGCGAGTCTCTGGCTCGGCGGATATTTCACCAACGCCGACTTCACGCTGCGCGCGAGTGCGGACGCCGGCAACATCGATACCGGACGCGTCGATCTCGCATCGGGCCACGAGACGCTCGGCCGCGCGCGCCTGGATCTCGTGTTCTGGGAATCGCAGGGCTCACGTTCGACTACTACGCGTTCGGCCGCTCGAGCAGCCACGTGCTCGACCAGCCGTTCTCGTACGAGGGCACGGCGTACGACCTGCATTCCACGCTGACCGGCAAATTCGACCTCTCCGCCGGCAGCGCGGCGTGGCGCTGGTGGTTCGGCGGCGAGGACGACGTGTTCGGTCTCGGCCTCGGCGCGGCCTACTATCAGGCGAAGCTGCGCGTGAGCGGTTCGGCCACGGTCGACGACGTCACGGTGCAGGCCACCCAGCGCTGGGACGAGGATACGGTCGCGCCGCTCGTCACGCTCGGCTACAAGCACGCGTTCTCGCAGAACCTGCGCGTCTACCTCGACGCCTCCGGCGTACGCAAGAACGGCGGCACGCTGTCGGGGCACATCTACGACGCGCGCGTCGGCCTCGAGTGGTTCCCCTGGCACGCGGTCGGCATCGGTGCCGAGTACGGCGTGTCGCGCATCCACGTCAAGCGCGACGGCTCGTCCTACGACGCCGCCCTCGACGTCGATCTGGACGGCCCTTCGCTGTTCGCGCGCTTCCGCTTCTGATCTACGAACGTCTTCGTCAATGAGCAACCGTTGCAACAGGTGCCCTGTGCAGAATGGGGCCGTGGCCTAGGCGCGGCGCATTCGAGCACGCGCCCGCCACGCCCCCATGCACACAGGGAGAGTTCCATGAAGCGGATCCTGTTCACCGGTGTCGTCATCGCCAGCCTGCTCGCCGGTTGCAGCACGATGGAGCAGAAGAGGGACGCGGCGAAGGCCGACCAGCAAGCGCAGGACGAGTCGCTGTGCCGGCGCCTCGGGCATGCCGACGGTTCGGCGGGTTTCTCCGATTGCATGAGCCAGCAGCTCGCCGAACACCAGCACGAGCAGGGCGAGAAGACGAAGAAGTGGCACGAGGACGAGGCCAAGCGCGACCAGGCGTGGCAGATGCGCAAGGACAGCGCGTCGTCGTCGGGCGTGAGCGCGAATCCGCAGCGCTGAAGCGCGCCTTGCGCAAGCGCGCGGTCGTCGCTGAACGGCGACGATCGCGCGCCGCGGCCCGTTTCCGTCGCGTGGTCGCGGCGGCGGTTGGCTGGCCTACAATGCGCGGATGGACATCTACAGCCTGCATCGCGGCACCACGCCGCTGATCGTGAGCCTGCCGCACGACGGCAGCTTCGTTCCGGCCGACCTCGCGCAGCGCTTCATGCCTTCGGCGCGACGCGTGCCCGATACCGACTGGCACGTCTCGCGCCTGTACGCGTTCGCGCTCGAGATGGGCGCGTCGATGATCGTGCCGAACCACTCGCGCTACGTCGTCGACCTCAACCGCCCGTCCGACGATGCTTCGCTCTATCCGGGGCAGAACACCACGGGCCTGTGCCCGATCGTGCAGTTCAGCGGCGAGCCCGTGTACCAGGCCGGCGAGGAGCCGCATCGCAGCGAGATCGCGCGCCGCGTCGAGACGTACTGGCAGCCGTACCACGACGCGCTCGCCGCGGAGATCGCGCGCGTGCGCGATGCGCACGGGCGCGTCGTGCTGTGGGAAGGCCATTCGATCCGCAGCGTCGTGCCGTTCCTGTTCGACGGTCGCCTGCCGGATTTCAACCTCGGCACCTCGGCCGGCGCGAGTTGCACGCCGGCGCTGCAGGCGCGCCTGGCGACGATCCTCGGCGCGCAGTCGCGCTACTCGCACGTCGTCAACGGCCGTTTCAAGGGCGGCTACATCACGCGCCACTACGGGCGGCCGGAAGAGGGCGTCGAGGCGATCCAGCTCGAACTCGCCCAGCTCAACTACATGGACGAAGACACGTTCGACTATGCGCCCGAACGCGCGGCGCCGACGCAGGCGCTGATCCGCGCGTTGCTGCAGGCGTGCCTCGACGAGGCGTGACGCGCATCGCGTGACGTGCGCCACGTCACGCTGTCACGCGATGGTGCGCGGAACGTAACGCGCACTCCATCGCGACGTCATCGAACCTCGCGACACTGCGCGCGGCTCGCAGCGGCCCGCAGCGCGCAGCCTTCATGCTCGTACGCCGACCGGCGCGCGTCCCGCGCGCCGTGGCGTGCTGCTGCGGGGACTCGACACGGACCCCTGCACCATGACGTCGAACCATCGTCGCGATTTCCTGCGCTTCGCCGCCGGATCACTCGGCGCGGCCGCTGCCGCGAGCCTGCTGCCGCCCGCGATCCGCAAGGCGCTCGCGCTGCCCGCGAACAACCGCACCGGCACGATCCAGGACATCGAACACATCGTGATCCTCATGCAGGAGAACCGGTCGTTCGACCACTACTTCGGCACCTTGCGCGGCGTACGCGGCTTCGGCGATCCGCGCCCGATCAGCCTGCCGGGCGGCAACCCGGTGTGGATGCAGCCGAACGGCACCGGCCACGTGATGCCGTTCCGCCCGCACGCGGGCGACCTCGGCCTGCAGTACATGGAAGGCACGCCGCACAACTGGCCCGACGCGCACGGCGCGTGGAACCGCGGCCGCTTCGACGCGTGGGTGCCGAACAAGGGCACGACGACGATGGCGTACTTCACGCGCGAGGACATCCCGTTCCACTACGCGCTCGCCGACGCCTTCACCGTGTGCGACGCGTACCACTGCTCGCTGATGGGCGCGACCGATCCGAACCGCTACCACCTGTGGACCGGCTGGGTCGGCAACGACGGCAACGGCGGCGGCCCGGTGGTCGACAATTCCGAACTCGGCTACGGCTGGACGACGTATCCGGAGCGGCTCGAAAGCGCGGGCATCTCCTGGAAGATCTACCAGGACGTCGGCGACGGCCTCGACGCCGCCGGCAGCTGGGGCTGGACCAGCGATCCGTACATCGGCAACTACGGCGACAACTCGCTGCTGTACTTCGACCAGTACCGCAACGCGTCGCCCGGCAGCGCGCTGTACGACAAGGCGCGCACCGGCACCGACGTGAAGAACGGCGGCGACTACTTCGACGTGCTGCGCGCCGACGTCGCCAACGGCACCTTGCCGCAGGTGTCGTGGATCGCCGCGCCGGAAGCGTTCTCCGAACATTCCAACTGGCCCGCCAACTTCGGCGCCTGGTACGTCGCGCAGGTGCTCGACATCCTCACCTCCAACCCGGAGCTCTGGAGCAAGACCGCGTTGTTCATCACCTACGACGAGAACGACGGCTTCTTCGACCACGTGCCGCCGCCGTACGCGCCGTGGTCGAGCAGCGTCGGCGCGTCGACGGTCGACACGCGCGACGAGTTCTTCGCCGGCGCCGGCAACTACACGGCCAACCCGTACGGGCTCGGCAATCGCGTGCCGATGATCATCGTCTCGCCGTGGACGCGCGGCGGCTGGGTCTGTTCGGAAGTGTTCGACCACACCTCGCTGATCCGCTTCATCGAGCAGCGTTTCGCCGGCGGCAATCCGGCGCTGGTCGAGTCGAACATCACGCCGTGGCGCCGCGCGGTCTGCGGCGACCTCACGTCCGCGTTCAATTTCGCCACGCCGAACGACAGCGTGCCCGCGCTGCCGTCGACCGACGGCTACGAGCCGCCCGACAACATCCGCCATCCCGACTACGTGCCGACGCCGCCCGCGCATCCACGCATGCCCGTGCAGGAGCCCGGCGTGCGTCCGGCGCGACCGCTGCCGTACGCGTTCGACGTCGCCGGCCGCGTCGGCAGCGGCGACGGCCGCTACTGGCTCGACTTCGCCAACACCGGCGCCGCGGGTGCGTCGTTCCACGTCTACTCGGGCAATCGTTCCGACGGTCCGTGGACGTACACGCTCGCCGCGGGCACGACGCTGTCGGACTACTGGAGCGTCGACGCGGTCACCGACGGCATCTACTCGCTGTCGGTGTACGGCCCGAACGGTTTCCTGCGTGCGTTCGCGGGCGACTTCGACGCGGCCGTGGCCAGCGGCCCGGCAAGCCCGGAGATCGCACTGTCCTACGACGCACCGTCCGACGGCCTCGTCCTGCACATCACCAACCACGGGGCGAGTTCGTGCGTGCTCACCCTGCGCGCGCTGCGTTACGCCGACGGTGCGCCGCAGGCGATCGCCCTCGACGGCGGCCAGACCATCGACGTGCCGTGGCCGCTCGGCGCGAGCGCGCACTGGTACGACTTCGTGCTCACGTCCGACCACGACAAGTGGTTCGAACGCCGCCTCGCCGGCCACGTCGAGACCGGCGCACCGAGCACGAGCGATCCCGCGTACGGCGAGCAGCCGCAGCAGCGCATCTTCGCCGACGGCTTCGAGCCCGCGATGCGCTGACGGCAACCGCCTGACGATCAGGGGGCGCAGGCCGGAGCGGTGCACACCCCCGTCGCCGCTCCGGCCTCGCGCGTCGAGCTCGCGCACATACCTCTCCCGCTCGCGGGAGAGGTCGCGCCGCAGGCGCGGGTGAGGGGTAGGGCGTGTCGACGCCACGATGCTCGTTGACGCCCGCTTTCCCTCATCCGCCTCCGGCACCTTCTCCCGCAAGCGAGAGAAGGAAACACCGGGACGCTGAGGGATGGCTTCGAGGCCTTGCCTACCGGTCGAACGCGTCGGCGAACACGAGATCGAAACGCGCGCGCACGAAGGTGACGTAGTCGTCGCCGGTCGAGTCGTCCTCGAAGAACGTGCGCCCGAGCATGAGCAGGCTGTCGTCGATGCGGTCGTAGGCGATCGCGTGCATCTGCACGTAGTCGCCGGTCTGGCCCGTGTTCGTCGGATCGGCGATCGTGTAGCTGTTCCAGCCGTCGTGGCCGAAGCTCGCGTCGATGCTGCCGTCGGCGAACGTGCGCACGAGGGTGTACTGCGTGCGGTGCGTGAACGGCGCGCCGAACGGGAACGAGATCGTGCCCATCACGATGCGCCGGTTCGGCAGCAGCACGACGCCGTCGCGCTGTTCGAAGAAGCCGAACAGCGACGGCTGCGTGCTGAGCCGGAAGATGCGCAGGCCGAACGACGGCACGATCTGCCCGCTCGCGTCGAAACGCGCGAGCATGAGGCAGCAGCTCACGCCACCGTCGCTGCTCATGCCCGAGACGACGAGGCTGCCGTCCTCGTCGAGCGCGAGCGCGGTCGCGATGAGGCGATCGTAGCCCTGCGGTGGCTCGAGATCGACGACGCCGTCGCCGTCCCACGACGGGTCCGGCGTGCCGTCCTCGTTCAGCTGCACGACGACGAGGTTCGGCCCGTGCGTGTTGCCGCGATCGCCACCGACGAGGATGCGGCCGTCGGCGCGCACGGCGAGCGCGTAGAGATCGGCGAACCCGTTCGTCGTCGGCACGACGACGACGGTGCCGCCGTGCGTACCGAACGCTTCGTCGGCGACGCCGTCGGCAGTGAAACGGTGCACGCGCAATTCCAGCGGACCGGCTTCACCGGCGAGCACGTAACGCCCTTGCGCGTCGCGCGCGAAACCCATCGCGTCGAACCCCGCGGGCGGAAGGTCGGCGCCGCCACCGAACCCGACGACGACGGAACCGTCGCCGTCGAGCCGCACGAGGCACGACCCGGCCCACACCACCACGCCGCCCGCGCCGTCATCGGCGAGCCGCACGTTGCGCGAGGCGCCGCACGCGGGCAGGGTGACGCGACCACCGCCGAGGCCGCCGAACGTCGCGTCCGGCGTACCGTTGCGCAGCGAGCGGCCGACCCAGACGCTGCCGTCGTCGAGCGGCGCCGCCCACAGGTAGCGCCCGTCTTCGCGCTGCAGCAGGTCACCGGTCGGCTTGGTGCCGTTGCCGCCGCCGACCAGCGGACGCGTGATCGCGACCTGGCCGCCGTCGCCGAAGGTCGGGTCGGCGTCGCCGTCGAGCGCGCGTGCGTTCGTGGTGATCGACAGGGCGAATACGCATGCGGCAACCCAGCGTGTCATCGCGACTCCTCCCAAGGCGCGCGCGCGGCGCGCACGTGTGCCGCCGGTTACGTTCCGCAGAGTATCGCGCCGGGTTGCGTTCTCGCACGGCGCTCTACCGCACGCGCTTCGGTGTAGGAGCCCACCCTGTGGGCGACCGGTGTCGCGGCGAGACTCGATGCCGCGGTCGCGCACAGGGTGCGCTCCTACCGCAGGCGCTTT
>NZ_JACGXL010000001.1:0-628432 GCF_014138265.1 Dokdonella fugitiva | reverse complement strand
CCCGCTTTGGTGTAGGAGCCCACCCTGTGGGCGACCGGTGTCGCGGCAAGGCTCGATGCCGCGGTCGCGCACAGGGTGCGCTCCTACCGCACGCGCTTTGGTGTAGGAGCCCACCCTGTGGGCGACCGGTGTCGCGGCAAGGCTCGATGCCGCGGTCGCGCACAGGGTGCGCTCCTACCGCACGCGCTTCGGTGTAGGAGCCCACCCTGTGGGCGACCGGTGTCGCGGCAAGGCTCGATGCCGCGGTCGCGCACAGGGTGCGCTCCTACCGCAGGCGCTTTGGTGTAGGAGCCCACCCTGTGGGCGACCGGTGTCGCGGCGACACTCGATGCCGCCGTCGCGCACGGGATTCGCTCCTGCGGGCAGTCGCGCGTCACGCCTTGAGCGGCAACCGTCCGAGCTTGCGCAGGCCGCTGCTGAACTCGAGATCGGCCGGCAGCACCGTCTTCGGGTTCGGCACGTGGTCGCCGGCCCCCGAGGTCTGCAGGCCGCCGATGCCGAGGGTGGTGCGCGCCTGCGCGAGCAGCGCAGGCAATTCCTCCGGCGCCGAGCCCGCGCGCAGGACCATGCCCTTGGGATTCGCGCGCTGGTAGTCCTCGAGGCATTCCATCGCGAGCGCGATGAGGTCGATCTTCGGCAACGGCGTCGCCTGCAAGGCGCGGTGCGTGATCGGCAGGCGCAGCGCCTGCGGCGGTTTCGTCACCGCCTCGGCGTAGCCGCGGTAGACGAGTTCGCTGCAGACGACGCGGCTCGGATCGTCCTGCACGACGAGGTCGAGTGCCATGCGCAGCGCCTCGTGCAGGCGCTCGTCGCCGGGAATCTTGTTGCGCACCGCGCAGACGATGCCGAGGGTGAGCAGCGAGGTCATCGGATACGGTCGGCCGAGATAGACGTCCGCCGCGGCGAGCAGCGCGGCGATGTCCGCGCTGTCGCGCGGCGTCGGTCGCAGCGGCCGGAACACGTCGACGTAGTCGAACGCGGCGACCATGCGCGTGCGCTCGGCGAGGCTCGCGTGGCGCACGCCCTTGGTCGCCGCTTCGATCAGTTCGCCGTGGCCGATCACCATCGCCGCATGGCTGTAGGCGCTGTCGCCGACCCAGGCGATCAGTTTCGACAGTTCGCCGCGACCCATGTGCAGCAGCACGTCGCCGGGCAGGAGTTCGGTCACCTGCAGCGTCTTGATCGTATCCATCGCGTCCGTCCTTTCCGGTCAGGTGCGGCTCGCGGCCGCGAGCGGCGCGTGCGTGCAGACGCGGTTGCGTCCTTCCGCCTTGGCGCGGTAGAGCGCGGCATCCGCGCGCTCGATGAGCTTGTCGGGCGAGTCGGTGCCGGCCAGCAGTCCGGCGACGCCGATGCTCGCGGTCAGGTGCAGGTTCACGCCGTCGGCGTCGATCGCCAGTCGCTCGATGCGCTTGCGCAGGCGTTCGCCGGTCGCGATCGCCTCCGCGTGCGTCGCGCCGGGCAGCAGCGCGAGGAATTCCTCGCCGCCGTAGCGGCCGAAATGCTCGCCGTCCTGCAGCTCGTCGGCGAGCGTGTCGGCGATCGCCTTGAGGCAGTGGTCGCCGACGAGGTGGCCGTGGCGGTCGTTGATCGCCTTGAAGTGGTCGAGGTCGACGAACAGCAGGGCGAGCGGCAGTTTGTGCGCGACCGCCGCGGCGAACTCCGACTCGAGGCAACGCGTGATCGCACGCCGGTTGAGCACGCCGGTGAGGCCGTCGCGCTCGGCGAGGCGCGTCGCGACGTCGCGTTCGCGCCGCACGCGCAAGGTCGCGTCGGCGAGGCCGAGCACGACCACGACGCTGGAGAACGCGGTCGTGAACGGAAACCCGTACTCGAGCCACGACGGCTGCGGCAGGTGCAGGATCAGCTGCGTCACGCGCATCGCGGTGAACGCGACCTGCGGCATCCAGGCGACCAGGAAGAACACCGCCGCGCGGTTCCGGTGCAGCGCCGCGTACCCGACCACCGCGATCGCGATCAGCGAGCCGATCAGGAACATCAGGTTGATCATTGGCGGCAGCATCACGTCGCGGCCGGGCCACTCGACCGGCGCGAGCAACGCCGCGAGCGCGAGCAGGTACGGCCAGCGCGTCGCGCCGAGCACCGTCGCCAGGCGCGGCGTCTCGCGGCGCAAGTGGCAGAACTCGATGATGAAGGAGATCGACAGCGGCGCGCTCAGCACCGCGAAGATCCACGACGCGCGCTGGCCGAGCAGGCCGGGCAGCAGGCCGAGCGGCAGGTCGTAGAACTCGCCCGACACGAGCAGCAGGTAGACGAGCTGGATGCCGGAGTAGGCGACGAACAACGCGTAGATGCGGTCGCGCAGCGCGAGCCACAGGCACAGCCCGACCAGCACCATCGTCAGCTGCGCGGCGCCGAACAGCGTGACGATGCGCACGTGGCGCAGGTCCGCGGCCTGGTAGCTCGCGAGGTCGGTCACCGACACCTGCGGTCTTCGCTCGACGCGCACGCGGTCGAAGCGCAGGTACAGCGACTGGTCCGCGCGCAGGCCCGCGGGCAGCACGAACGCCATCGCGTGGCGCGAGAAGCGCGCCTGCGCGTCGGGCTTGGTCAGCCACAGCGATTGCGCGCGATAGTCGGGCGGTGCGTACAGCGTCGCGTGCACGTAGCCGACGTCGCGCACGACGAGCACGGGCAGTTCGGTCGAGGTCCAGTCCGCATCGAGCCGCAGGCGGAACCACAAGGGTGCATCCGGCGACGCGCGCAAGGTGTTGCCCGCGTGCGAGAGGAACGAAGCATCGTGCGCGCCGCTCGCGATCGCCGCAGCGTCGTCGCCGATCGCGGGCGGCAGTTCCGTGACGGTCCAGCCGGGCAGCGTGGCCGGCGGCGCCTGCGCGCGCGCGGCGAACGCCTGCAGCAGCGCGAGCAGCAGCACGAACACACACGCGACCCCACTCGAAGCGAACCTGCGCTCCACGCCCCAGCCCCCTGCCGGCCGCGCACTCCGGCGCGGATCGCTCATGCTACCGGATCGCGACGCAGCATCAAGCAATCGACCGCCACCGCGTCGCCCACGGAGCAGCGAGGCATTTCGACGCCTTGCCTCCTACGGAGCCATGCGCATCCTGTGGGAGCGGCGGAAGCCGCGATGCTCTTCGGCCTCGGCCTTCAAAGCGTCGCGGCTTCTTCGACGCCGTGGCCGCCCACGGAGGCACGCGCATTCTGTGGGAGCGGCGGAAGCCGCGATGCTCTTCAGCCTCGGCCTTCAACAGCATCGCGGCTTCCGCCGCTCCCACAGTCGGCCGCTTTTTCCGATACCGGAGCGAGTCCCGATGAAGGCAGATCTCGTAGGGCGGATCAAGGCGCGCAGCGCCGGATCCGCCGCTTGCGCGGCTCGATCCAGCCTACGGTTGAAGCGAACCCGCCCGACGCCACGCACCGGATGCCTGCGCATCGGACTCGCGCCGCCCCGGCCTATAATCGCCGCCTGCCTTCCGGAGACCCTTGCGCATGAACGCACCGACCCGCATCGACACCACTCGCGTGATCCGCGCGCCGCGCGGCACGGCGCTCTCGTGCAAGAGCTGGCTCACCGAAGCCGCGTTCCGCATGCTTCAGAACAACCTCGACCCCGACGTCGCCGAGAAGCCGAGCGAGCTCGTCGTCTACGGCGGCATCGGCCGCGCCGCGCGCAACTGGGAATGCTTCGACGCGATCCTGCGTTCCCTGCGCGAATTGAACGACGACGAGACCTTGCTCATCCAGTCCGGCAAGCCGGTCGGCGTATTCCCCTCGCACAAGGACGCGCCGCGCGTGCTGCTCGCCAACTCCAACCTCGTGCCGCACTGGGCGACCTGGGAGTACTTCAACGAGCTCGATCGCAAGGGCCTCATGATGTACGGCCAGATGACCGCCGGCAGCTGGATCTACATCGGCAGCCAGGGCATCGTGCAGGGCACCTACGAAACCTTCGTCGAGATGGGCCGCCAGCACTACGGCGGCAACCTCAAGGGCAAGTGGATCCTCACCGCCGGCCTCGGCGGCATGGGCGGCGCGCAGCCGCTCGCCGCGAGCCTCGCCGGCGCGTGCAGCCTCAACATCGAATGCCAGCAGGCGAGCATCGACATGCGCCTGCGCACGAAGTACGTCGACGAACAGGCGACCGACCTCGACGACGCGCTCGCGCGCATCGCCAAGTACACGAAGGCGGGCGAAGCGAAGTCGATCGCGCTGCTCGGCAATGCCGCCGAGATCCTGCCCGAACTCGTCAAGCGCGGCGTGAAGCCCGATGCGGTCACCGACCAGACCAGCGCGCACGACCCGGTCAACGGTTACCTGCCGATCGGCTGGACCGTCGAGCAGTGGTTCGAACGCCGCAAGAGCCAGCCCGACGCCGTGCGCGACGCCGCGAAGAAATCGATGCGCGTGCACGTCGAAGCGATGCTCGCGTTCCAGAAGCAAGGCATCCCCACGTTCGACTACGGCAACAACATCCGCCAGATGGCGAAGGACGAAGGCTGCACGAACGCGTTCGACTTCCCCGGCTTCGTGCCCGCGTACGTGCGCCCGCTGTTCTGCCGCGGCGTCGGCCCGTTCCGCTGGGTCGCGCTCAGCGGCGATCCGGAAGACATCGCGAAGACCGACGCCAAGGTCAAGGAACTCATCCCCGACGACACGCACCTGCACAACTGGCTCGACATGGCCGGGAAGCGCATCAGCTTCCAGGGCCTGCCCGCGCGCATCTGCTGGGTCGGCCTCGGCCAGCGCCACAAGCTCGGCCTCGCGTTCAACGAGATGGTGCGCAGGGGTGAACTCAAGGCGCCGATCGTGATCGGCCGCGACCACCTCGATTCCGGCAGCGTCGCCTCGCCCAACCGCGAAACCGAAGCGATGAAGGACGGCAGCGACGCGGTCAGCGACTGGCCGCTCCTCAACGCGATGCTCAACGTCGCCGGCGGCGCGACCTGGGTGTCGCTCCACCACGGCGGCGGCGTCGGCATGGGCTATTCGCAACACTCCGGCGTCGTCATCGTCTGCGACGGCAGCGACGACGCGGATCGCCGGCTTGCGCGCGTGCTGTGGAACGACCCCGGCACCGGCGTCATGCGGCATGCGGATGCGGGGTATGAGATTGCGATGAAGTGCGCGAAGGAGCGGGGGCTGAAGCTGCCGATGGGGTAAATGCAGTGGTCGGCCCACATCCTTGCGGTCTCAAAGGGGCGTCTTCGGCAGTTTTGAGGCGAAGGAGGAGTTTACGGAAATGGAAAGTCGCTTGAAATCGTCGAGCTCTACGTGCTGTGAGCCGCTTGCCCGAAGATCGGCGAAAGCGTCGATCAGTATGAGAGTCAGAAAGAGCATCGGATCGGCTGGCGGTACCACTACAACAGTTCCGGTGCTTACGGTCGCAAAATAACCTCGGGGCGAAAGGCAAAGTTTGTGTACAACCATGTCGCATGATTTGGTCTCCTCACCTACCTGGTGGGTGCGGCGGGCGTGTCGCTGGCGCTCGTCCGTCGAGCGAGGCAAGTTGAAGCTTTGGGAGGCTCCGAAATGACTCGTGCAGGCGCCATCAGACAGATTGTGCCGTGGGAGATGGTGCAGGACGCGCTTCTCGAGAACGGTTACGTTCGATCGATGGGCTGAATGGGCGATAGGTGTCGACTCGATGTCGGTCAAGATTCAATATGCAGATTAAGGTTTCTGTGTGCGAAGCAGGAAACCACCATTGAGCGAGAAGGAGAAATTGTCCATGCTGGCTCGCGCGAATATCGGCGCGTTTCCAGCAATGTGGCGCGAAACCGATACTGCGGAGAATGGCAAAGAGGCCGTCAGCGACTTGCCGCGATCAACGCAAAGTTCATTGTGGCCGACTGCTTTCTGGAAGAATGTTATATGAGCTCTCGGAATGATGAAAGCTTTACGAGAGCGAAGCTCATCGATGTGCAGCTTTCTTCTGCGGGGTGGTCCAAAAGCCGGCGTACCCTCGTTGAAGAATACGTCCTGAAGGTCGGCGAGCCCGGGACAAATGATGGCAACGATCAATATGCGGATTACGTTCTTCTCGGATCGGATGGCACGCCGATCGCTGTTGTAGAGGCCAAACGTTCTTCTCGCGACGAACTGGCTGGCAAGCGCCAAGCTGCGGAATACGCCGATGCTATTAAAGCGAAGTTTGGCAAGGACCCGTTTATCTTCCTCACGAATGGCAGCGAGATCCAGTTCTGGGATCGTGAGCGCTACGCGCCTAGAAAGGTTTCAGGCTTCTACACGCGAGACGACCTGGAGCGCCTGCATCACCAGCGCCAGTTCGCGCAACCGCTGCAAGGCGTCGAGATCAATGCGGACATCGCTGGCCGCGACTATCAAAACGAGGCCATTCGGCGAGTCACCGAGGGTGTTGACGCGGCCAAACGCAAGTTTCTTCTCGTGATGGCGACTGGCACGGGCAAGACGCGGACGACGATCGCCCTGGTCGACACCTTGCTGCGCGCCAAACGCGTGCAGCGCGTGCTGTTCCTGGCCGACCGTCGCGAACTGGTGCGACAGGCCATGTCGGAGTTCAAGTCTCACCTGCCCAACGAAAGCCTGGCCCGCATCGAGGCTGGCGAAACCTCGGGCGCTCGCATCCAGTTCTCCACCTACCCCAGCATGATGCAGGTGTACTCGCGCCTGTCAGTGGGCTACTACGACCTGATCGTTGCCGACGAAAGTCACCGATCCATCTACCAGCGCTACAAGGCCGTCTTTGACCACTTCGATGCGATTCAGCTTGGCCTGACTGCCACGCCAACCGACTACATCGACCACAACACCTTTGAATTGTTCGATTGCGGCGATGGCGCTCCCAGCTACTACTACAGCTACGAGCAAGCCATCGCCGACCAGAACCTGGTGAACTACCGCGTGCTGGACGCCCAGACCAATTTCCAATTGAAGGGCATTCAAGGGGATGCCCTTCCGCAGCCACTACAGCAAATGGCGCGCGACCAGGGCGTGGAGGTCGATGAACTCAACTTCGATGGCACCGACATCGAGAAGGGTGTCATCAACCAGGGAACCAACGACGCCATGGTGCGGGAGTTCATGGACAAGAGCCGCAAAGACATTCGGGGGTTACCTCACAAGTCGATCATCTTTGCCGTTAGCCACGCTCACGCCAAGCGGCTGTACGAGAGCTTCAACCGCCTGTACCCGGAGCTGCAACGCCAGGGTATGGCCGAGATCATCGACAGCCACATGGAGCGTGCCGATGCCACGCTGGATGACTTCAAGTTTCGAACCATGCCGCGCGTGGCCATCTCGGTGGACATGCTGGATACCGGTGTCGACGTGCCTGCCATTCAGAACCTTGTGTTCGCCAAGCCTGTCTTCAGCAAGGTCAAGTTCTGGCAGATGATTGGTCGGGGCACGCGGCTTCATACCGACAGGTCAACGGGTGAGATCAAGAAGGACTTTCTGATCATCGACCACTGGAAGAACTTCGCCTACTTCAAGCTCAAGCCTGACGGTGAGGTCGACCACCCCAGCGAGCCCTTGCCCGTGCGGCTTTTTCGATTGCGGCTGGAGGTGTGGCAGTTGCTCTACGGCCAGGAGCCAGGTGCGCAAAGCACGCGCGACGCCATTGCAGCCCTGCAGGCCATGCTGCTGGCTTTGCCACGCCAAAGTGTCAACGTACGGCCACACTGGGACGAGCTGGATGCACTGGCCCGGCAGTGGCCGGCGCCCGACCCCAGCACGCTCGAACACCTCTCAAAGACCATTGCGCCACTGATGCGCCTTGCGCCCTTAGCAGGCCTGGACGAATTGCAGTTCCGCATCTGGTGCGAGCGGCTCACTCTGGGCTGGCTCAAGGGCAATGCCGACGAGCAAGTCACCGTGCGCGAGCGCATCCAGGGCGCCGTGGCCAGCCTTGCCGACAACATCCCCGAGGTGCAACGCGCGGCTGAGCAACGCGCTTGGGTTCAGTCGGTGGGGTTCTGGCAACACCTGGACATGGTCCGCCTCGCCACCCTGCAGGCGGCGTTCGCGCCACTGATGCGTTATCGAACCAGTGCCCCAGGTCGCACGGTGGAAATCAATCTGCCCGACAGCATCACCCAGCGCAGTTGGATCATTTACGGCCCCACCGGCGAAGGCGCTTTTGCCGAAAGCTACCGCCAGCAGGTGGAAGCCCTTGTTCGCCGCCTCGCTGACCAATCGCCCGAATTGGCCAAGCTCAAGAACGGCAAAACCCTGAGCAACGAAGAGCTGGAGCGCATCAGCGCCACGCTGAACCAGGCCGACCTCTTCGTTACCGAAGAGACTTTGCGCAAAGCCTTCGAAGCGCCGGCTGCATCATTGGCCGACCTTCTGCGCTACATGCTGTGCGAGGGTGTTCGTCTTCCCAACCGCGAAGAGCGCATCAATGCCGCGTTTGATGCCTTCATTGCCAGCCACGGATACCTGCGTGCCAACCAGCTCAACTTCCTGCGTGCGGTCAAGGCTGCAGTGCAAAGCCACGGCCGCATCACCATGACAGCGCTCAACGAGCCACCGCTGTCGCGAGTGGGCCGCGTGGAATCATTGTTCCCGCCGCAAGACATCAACGAACTCATTGCCTTGGCCAACCAGTTGCTGGATGACGCCGCCTGATCCCTCAAGGACAAACCTTAATGCTCGCTCCGCACATCAAGAAAAAAGTTGACGAACTCTGGAATCGCTTCTGGGCCGCAGGCCTCACCAACCCTTTGGTGGCGGTGGAGCAGATTACCTACCTGTTGTTTCTCAAGCGCTTGGAGGACATTGACCTCAAGCGCCAGCAGCGCGGGTTTCCGTCGATCTACGCAGGGTCCGAGTCATGCAAGTGGAGCTACATCCGCCAGGAAAAGACCAACCCCAGCCACCTGATTGATGTGGTGTTCCCATGGCTGCGCGAGCTCGACAAACACTTCAGCACCGCCAGCGCTGACGGTACGGAACTCGCCAGCCTCAACAACCGCATGGCTGATGCCTACTTCCAGCTTGACCCCAACAAGGGCAAGGTGCTGAGTGATGCCATCGACGCGATTGACCAGCTCTTTGCCCGTGCCGGTGAAGGCAATTCCGCCCAAGACATCATGGGCGACACATTCGAATATCTGCTCAGCGAGGTGGCCACCGCAGGCAAGAACGGCCAGTTCCGTACCCCGCGTCACCTGATTCGCTTTATGGTCGAACTGCTCGATCCGGAACCTGGCCAGCGTGTCATCGACCCCGCCGCCGGCACAGGCGGCTTCCTGTTCAGCACGCAGCAGTACCTGATGCGCAAGTACTCGGCGCAAGAGAATGTGGTGCTTGAATGGGACGGCACGCCGCACCGTACTGATGGTGCCGCAGCCACCCCCGAGCAGTACTCCGCTATTCACAACGGCGCCAACTTCGTCGGCCTGGACAACGACCGCACCATGGCGCGCATCGGATGGATGAACCTGGTGCTGCATGACGTGACCGACCCGCATCTGTTGCAGGGCGATTCGCTCAGCAAGCGCGAAGGCAAGGGCCAACTCAAGCAACTGCTGGAATCTGAAACCTACGACTTTGTATTGGCCAACCCACCCTTCACCGGTACGGTGGACAGTGGGGACCTCGAGCCCGATTCCTTGCTGTTCCCACGCGTGGGCGGTGGTGGCAAGAAGAAGGATGAAAGCATCACCAACAAGAGCGAACTGCTCTTCCTATGGCTGATGCTCGACCTGCTGCGCGTGGGTGGTCGTTGCGCGGTGATCATTCCCGAGGGGGTGCTGTTTGGCAACACCGATGCCCATGCCCGCCTACGCCGCGAGTTGCTGACCGAGCACGTGGTCGAGGGTGTCATCTCGCTGCCTGGTGGCGTTTTCCAGCCCTACACCGGCGTCAAGACCTCAGTTCTCGTCTTTCGCAAGGAGACCCGGCGCGATGACAGGCCGACCTTCACTGGCGGTGTGGCCCCGCGCACCGAGCACGTCTGGTTCTACGAGGTGGAGGAAGACGGGTATTCGAAAGATGCCAAGCGTAACGCCCGGCCTGCTCAGCAAAACGACCTGTGGGATGCGCTGGAAAAGTTCAGGGCCTGGATCGCGGATGGGCGCGCCGGTGCGCAGCGCAACGAAAAGACGCTACTGCAACCCCGCTTCCGAGCGGAGCGTTGGCGCCAAGCCCTGCTACGCGACACGGCCGACCAGCTGACGCCAGCCGGGAAAGCTTTCGCGGGCTTGCCCGACACCAGCATGTGGGACGGGCAGGTCTGGGGCATTCACGAGCTTTTTCCCGGTCTACCTGCGGATCCCAAGACTGCTGAAGAAGGCGTGCGCTCAGCGGCGGCTGCCACATTGCTCAAACTGGCCATCCAGGCGCTAATGCCCCCTGCGCAAAAGGTCTGGGAGGAAACGCTACAGGCGCGGGTGGTGGGCAAGATCACCGATGCCGAATTGCTAGCTGCCTGGAAGAGGGCTGCCAAGCCCGCAGAAGCTGAGTTCAAGAAGCTAGCTCGCGAGAGGGAATCATTCTTCGAAAAGGAGGACTCTCCTGCACTGTCAATATGGAAGGATCTTCTGAAGACGGTGCTTTCAGAAGCACAAGCCGATCCTCACGTGCTCGGTATTCTGAAAAGCAACCAACCGCCTAAAGCGTTGACGGCAGACGATATCGGCCAGAAGCTGAGCGACGTGGCCCGCGACGTTGCCAAGTTGGACGGCTTCGACGTTACGCTGCGCAGCCTGGCCGTTGACCAGGCGACGAAACTCAGCACGGCCAAACACTGGGTGGTGCCGGTGCGTGACTGGGCCCGCAACGACGATTGGCGCGGCGAGGATGGCACGCTCGTCGGATCGCACGATGCTGACGGCCTGGTGCGTCACGCCTATGTGCAGGCCATGCTGTCCGAGGGTCTCTACGATGACAAGGGCACGCTCAAGGACGGTTTGCTCGACCCCGACTGCATCGAGGCACGCGAGTGGAATCTGTCCGCCGGGCAATACAAGCCCTTCGACTTCGCCCAGCTCAAGAGTGAAAGGAGCGTGGCCGAATTGATTGGTGAGCTCAAGACCACAGAGCAGGAAATCATCAAGGGCCTGGACAAGCTGCTCGCGATGGTGGAGGGGCGGGAATGACGCTACCAGAAACCTGGACGCAGACGACAATCCGTAGTGTCGTCGCGGACCTGCAGCCCGGTTTTGCGCAAAAACCTGGCGAAGAAGACGAAGGTACGACACCGCAGATCCGCACTCACAACGTAACACCGAACGGCAAGATAAGCCTAGAGGGGATCAAGCACATCACTGCAAGCGAACGAGAGCTGGCACGCTACTCCCTGGCCGTCGGTGACGTTGTATTCAACAACACGAACAGTGAAGAGTGGGTTGGGAAGACGGCGGTCTTCGATCAAGAGGGCGACTACGTTTTTTCGAATCACATGACGCGATTGCTGGTTCGCGAGGACTTGGTTCGTCCAGCCTATCTTGCAGCCTATCTGCAGTTGCTGTGGTCAATTGGGTACTCGAAGACTCGCGCGAAGCGCTGGGTCAGCCAAGCCGGTATTGAAAGCGACACGCTGGCCGCATTCAAGATACCCCTACCAACCCTTCCTGAACAACAGCGCATCGTGGATGTGCTTCAGCAAGCCGACGAGTCTAGGCAAGCCAATGATCGTCGCAGGTATCTCGATCAGATGATCAAGGCGGCGCTCGATCGACTGGTGCTTGGGTGCGACGAAGGAAAATGGGAGCATCTCGGCTCGTTGGTTGAAACGCGCTACGGTACCTCCGTTTCGGCGGACGCCACAGCGGACACCGGTGTGCCAGTGCTGCGAATCCCCAACGTGATGGGCGGAGAAGTTGACGTCGATGATATGAAGTACGTCGAACTCAAGCAGGCCGAACTGGGTCGGTTGAGCTTGACGACATCTGATGTATTGATTGTTCGATCCAATGGCAACCCAGAGTATGTCGGGCGGTCAGCACCGATCACCGAAGACGCTTGCCAGTCGGTCATCGTGTACGCCTCCTACTTGATTCGCCTGAGAACTGATCCTGACCGCTTGTTGCCAGAGTATCTGAGTGCGTTCCTCAACAGCGCTTACGGTAGAGCAGCCATGAGAAACGCCATCAGAACGACTGCCGGACAAAGCAATTTGAGCGGCGAGAACCTCGCCAAGGTTCGTCTACCTGTTCCCGATTTGGCAGAGCAGGACCGATTCCGGCGACTCTGGCTTCAAGTCAGGGAGATTCGCCGCCTGATTACCAAGTCGGAGGATGCGGCGATTGCACTGCGCTCCGCCCTCAGCATCCACGCGCTATCTGGCGATCTCACCGCGCAGTGGCGTGAGCATCACGCTGAAGCGCTTGCCGAGGCGGCGCTCAGCCGCGATCAATTGCTGCGCGAGCGCGGCGCCAAGATGGCTTTCAGCACAACCATCACTGCCACGCCATCTGTGCTGACCAGTCTGACTGTGCGGGCCGCCCGCCATTGGCTGCTGGGTGAACTGAGTGAGTTTCAACGCCAAGTGTTGACCGCCTTCACCGCGTACTGCCAAACAAGCGGCGAACCCCTATTGGTCGAAGACCCAGACGTGTTTGCACGCTTCTGCGACGACATGGCGGTGACCGAGCGGCTGCAAGTCTTTGGTGCCTCGCACGGCAACCGCATCCGCCGCACTCTTAGCCAACTGGCCGCACTGGGCTTCATCGCAAAAGTCACCTTACCCAAGGTCGACCAGGAAAGCGGCGAGCGAGACTACCTCAAGGCCTTTCGTCCGCTGAGAGAAGACGAGTTCACACGACTTGTGGACTTGCAGGCCCTGCGCAAGGGCTTGTCGGCAGATGTTGAGCTGGATCACTACTACCTTCAAGCTCAGCTGGACTACGAGACGTCCGAGCGGGCCGGAGCGGGCGGAATGTTTCAGGTCATCTCGATAGAAGACGATGAAGGCAAGGACTACACGCACTTGGTGGACCAAGGCCGGCACTACGCTTCACTCGATGCTCTGAAAAATGACCTTGCCAGTGCCCTCGATGTGGCAGCGACGCAAGTGGACTTGGAGGCGGTCTGATGCGCCTGCGCTACCTGCACCTTCAGAACTATCCGCCGATCTCGGACATCAAGGTGTGCTTTGCCAGTGGTTCGCCGTTGGCACGCGAATGCGCCATTCGGTTTGTCGTGGGCGTAAACGGTAGCGGCAAGTCCAACCTCTTGCGGGCAGTTGCCGAGGTGTTCTTGGCGTTGGCCGACCTGCGTGTGCCCGCCTTTCCGGTAAGCCTGGTCTACGAACTGGGGGTGCGTGGCTCACCCAGCCACCGCACGCTGTTGCTGCATTGCCCTGGCGACCGGCGGTTGGCCAGCCTCTGGCTGCACGAGCGGTTTGCGTTCGACGACCAGAGCGGACAGGAAGTCTTTGAGGCTGCCATCGAGCACTTGGCCCTCAAGGGCATGCCTATGGTCCCTGGCTTCACGGCGTTGATAGAACCTGGCCGCTGGCCGCAGCGCGACAGTACGCCGCCTCAGATCGCGCTACCTTCGGCGGTGCTCGCCTACACCACAGGCGATTTGCGTCCGTGGCGTTCGGTGTGGAGCCGAAACCAAAATGCGGAAGGTCTGCAGCGTATCGGCGACGACATCGACGTTGAAGAGCGCCCGGCGGGGTGGACCGCGGTCCAAGAGCGAGCCTTACTCGCGGCGCGACCTGTCTTTCAAGCAACTCAAGATATCGACAGTAGCCGCTCGACCACGGAAGCTGAGAGCTTTCGGCGCCCCATGCTTCTAGATGCCACTCTGCTCAAGTGCGCCCTGCTGGCGGTGGCTTTGCCGCAGGCCTTCATTGGGACCACTGACTACCCGGGTCGCGCCGAAGTCGATGCGGCAATGGCTCAGCTTCGCCGTCGCTCCGACAACAAGACCGCGCTGCAAGAACTGCTGGAGCGCGGGGGATGGCATCACCTGGTGTCAGTGGCCTTCCGCTCGCGCCTACAGGCAACACAGTGGGACCGGAAGCTCCGCGAAACTGCCCACGATTGGTGGCTGTGCGCCAGCGAAGTGATTGCTGAACCGCATCCGGTGGAAGCCCGCCGCACCCTGTGGTTTGATTTGAAGGGCCCGCTCGATGTGCAGGCGCTGAGCTTTGCCTCTGCTGCCCGAGACGAGCTTCAGACATGCACGACTCAAGGTGAGGCCCTTTGGGCATTGTTGGGAGGCGCCCGGGACGCCAGTGCCTTCGACCTGTTCACTCGCCTGCTGGAGCTGAGCCAGGTTGGGCTTTTCGACGACGTGCTGATCCGCCTGCGTCGTGCACCGTTGCCCAGCGATGCTGACGTGACCGAGGCAGATGACATCGGCGTGCTTCGCTACGAGGAGCTGTCGGATGGCGAACAGATGGTGCTCGGTCGCATGGCACTCTTCCATCTGCTGCAAGGCCAGCAAGACGCCTTGCTGCTGCTCGACGAGCCCGAGACCCACTTCAACGATAAGTGGAAGCGTGAGATCGTCGACATCATTGACGACGCTATCGGCCACACCAGCAACGACGTGCTGATCTCCACCCATTCGGCCATCGTCTTGTCGGATGTTTTCAACAACGAGATCGTGATGGTGCAGAAGACGGCGCATGGCTCCAATGCGCGCAGCGTCGATGAACCAACGTTCGGGACCGACCCGAGTACGTTGATGATGACGGTGTTTGGCGCCGACGACAGCATCGGAAAAAGGGCGCAGGAGTTCATAGAAAGCAAGTTGGCGCAGACCACAGGTACGGAGGCCGAAATAGCCGACCTGGAACGGCTGATTGCCCGTATGGGATCGGGCTTCTACCGCAGCGAGCTGCGCACCTTGCTGAACACCTGGCGGGGTGGCGATGCTTAAGCCGATCCATCGCGTGACGTGTTACCCCGCGCTGGTGGCGTGCCAGCACCTGATGCAACGGTTCGCTTTGTGGCTTTGCGCCCCTGGCACCCTGGCGGCGAACCTGACTTCCGCGGGCTTGCAACCGCCGGTAGTCCTCAGCGCTATTGAAGCGGACTGGCTGTGGGTATTTCTCCAGAGCAAGAAGGACAAACAGCCGCTACTTGAGCGCGCGCAGTTGGTTGCGGCGATGCCAGTAGCACAGAAGGTCGCTTTGGCGGCCTGGGTGCAAGCTGTCTCCACACTCGCGACGCAATTTCAAGCCGCGCCGCCGCCATGGCCCGTGACAGTTCCGCAGATAGAGCCAGCGAGCTGGGCGGCGTTCAGAACTCTGATGGAGGCCTTCTACGACAAGGGATTTCACGCCGGCTTGCCATACGCCGAAGACGGAACGCCGGTGGCGGCAGGGGGTGTCACCTACGCCTTATTCGTCGATGCCTTTCGTGTTGCGCACCGCCTGAACCCCGACCCGCACGCCCGCCAGGTTTGCGTGCTCTGTGGTGGGCCGCTGGGCGATACGCCGCACGTTGACCACTGGGTTATCAAGAGCTCGTTCCCATTGCTCAGCATGTGCGGTGACAACCTGACACTTATCTGCAGCACCTGCAACGAAGCGCCGAACAAGGGTGACAAGCCTGTGCACAGTGCTGGCAGCTTTGCCGACTGGTTCCACCCGTACTTGCGTCCGGGCAACAGTGCCCTGCAGCTTGGCTATGACCGTCATGTAGCGGCAGTGCATTGCTCGGCCGTTGCGCCCGCCGATCAGCCCAAAGCGACAAATCTCGACGGGTTGCTCAACTTGGCAAGCCGATGGACGCGCGAATTTAAGGCGGAATACGCCAAGCATCAGGATGTTCTTCGGCGCAGCGAGCGCCGACGAGTTAGGGCGGCTCAGGCGAGGCACACACTGCAAGAGCTTGGCACTTACGTTCAGCAGTGGGTGGGAGGCCTCTCGCCTAGCGAGCCGCATCATGAGGTTCACTCGACACTTGGGCAAGCCATGATCGAGCCCGCCCGAATGCAAGCATGGCTTGCTGAGTTGGCGACGGTTCGATAGCCCGAATTGGAGTAACCGATATCGCCGAAATCATCCGCCGCCGCGCCGGTGAGCCGCCCCGGCTTCCCCGAAGGCTCCCACTCTTGAGAGGATGGAGCCGTGACCAAGCCAACGAAGTATTCCCCCGAGGTGCGAGAGCGTGCGGTTCGGATGGTGCTGGAGCATCAGCACGAACGGACGCGCCTTGGCGACTTCGAGGGCAAGATTCTGGCGCTGTACGCGCGCGGGATGAGCACGCGCGACAGCGAGAGCGCGCGGATAGATCTTTACGGCGTGGCCGTCAGCCATGACGTGATCGCCACGTGCTGGAGACGGCGACATGGGACGGAGGAATTTTCCGTTTGAATCCTTTCGGGAGGTTAGAGCGACTTGTCCTTAGCGTTGGGCCACAAGCCGCCTTTCGTCAGTTTCAAGCGCAGGCTATCCGCGGGAGGGATTCGGCCCCGCTTCGTTGGGGGGAGGTCGGCCGCATGGGAGACGAGCACGAAGTGGCGTCGGTCTCCGGCATATTCGGTGCGCCCTCGCAAATCACCGATGCAACGCCGAAATTCCTTAGTGCGATGTTGCGGACCTATCGTGCGGAAGATCAAATGAAAGGTGCGCCCGAGCAAATCCGAGATGCGACCGAGCAAATTCGACGTGCGGGCGCGCAAAGATTGGATGCGACGTCGCACGCTCGGAATGAAGCGGCGCATCGAACGGATGCGTCGTCGCAGATCAGAGGTTAGGCAATTCATCCAAACCGTGCGAGGTCGCAAATCGGCCTTGCGACGGCGCATCGAATCGATGCACCGTCGCACCCAAACGATGCGCGTGACATCCGAACCGTTGGGTGTCGCGAAAGCCTCATGCTCAGGACGCTATCCGCAGACACGCGCGAGCATCGATCTATCTCACGCGCTGGGCATCCATGTCCCATCGCCTGGCTTTGCTTGTCGGACCCGCTTCCGAAGATCCGGTCGCAGTCACGATAACGGGCCCGCGACCAAGGGCACCGGTTTCGCACTCCAGGTGTCTGCTTGCCGACCGTCGTTGCGTGTTGGCCGCGTACCTAGTCGAACCCATTCGCAAAGATCAGATCGTCGCCGATCAGCCGGCAGTTGGAGAACTCCGACGTGATCAGCGCAGGCACCGGGGCGGTCGTCGAGAAGCCGCGCGCGACGGCGGTGATGTAGCGGCCTGCGGGCAGGAACGGTGTGATCTTGACGAAGCTGCCGTGGCCGAGCGCGTCAGTGGTGACGTTGACGAAGGTCGTCGGCATCGGGGTCTGGCCGCCGCCGGAGCCGCCGGCGTCGCAGGTGTCGTCGAGGAAGAAGCGGATCTCGTAGGTGCTATTCGGCACGGCTTCGAGCAAGCCGTCGATGTGGCCGGTGGTGCTGCCGACGTCCGGCGCGGCGGCGATGATCGTCGGCCGGTTCAGCAGCTCGTTCGGGCCGGTGTCGGGGTCGCCGTCATCGTTCGTGTTCACGCCCGCGGGCGCGAGGTCGAGCGCGAGGCCGCCGTTGTGTGCGCTGGACAGGTTGCCGGCGTCGACGATCGCGAAGCCGTCGACGAAGACGCCCGCGCCGGCATTGTTGGCGATCGCCGCCGCGGTCGGCGCGTACAGGAACCGGGCGCCGACGGTGACGCCGGTGGCGAGGTTCGCGACGAGCACGCCGTGGCCGCCGTTGCCGAACGGCTGGCCGGCGATGCCGATGCCGATGCCGTTGCCGACGAGCGACGTGCCGGGGAACGGGCTGTCGAGCACGGCGACGCCGTCGCCGGTATTGGCGCTGATGAGGTTGTCGACGATCTGCACGTTGCTGCTGTTCGCATCCACCGTGACGCCGCGCCCCGCGTTCGGCAACGCGGCGGCACCGGTCGCGTCGAGGCCGATGTAGTTGTTGCGCACCACGTGGCCTTGCGACAGGCCGGTGTTCGGGTCGGCCGAGGTCGAGAAAATGCGGATCGCATCCGCGCCGTTGCCGGCGATCACGTTGCGCGATTGCGGACGCGGATCCATCGGACCGCCGTTCGCCACGATCTGGTCGCCGACGATGTTCACGCGGCTGCTGGTGCCGAACACGAGCGCTGGACGCGCCAGCGCGACGCCGTTGCCGAGCGCTTGCGTGCCGGTCACATCGGTGCCGATGTAGTTGCCCTGGATCAGCACGCCGCCGCTGAGGCAGGCCTGGCCGACCGGACAGGTTTCCTCGCCCATCGAGATCGCGGCGCCGGCAAAACGGTTGATGACGAGCCCGCGGAATGTGCTCGTATTGCCCGAGCAGAGCCCCGAGCCGGGAATGCCCGCGCCGACGACGAAGGCATCTGTGGGGCCCGCGAGGCTGCCGTCGAGCTCGATCGCGATCACCGCATTGCTGCCGGTCATGGCGGTGTTCTCGCTCGAACCCGGTTGCGAGTAGCCCTCGAAGGCGATCGGGATATTGATCTTCGGCAACGGCGACAGCGGCCTGATCGTGTGCGGTCCACTGCCGGGGATCGCGAACGTGATGGTGTGCCCGGCGCACTGCGTGCCACCGGTGGATTGCTGTGCATTGGCATCGAGGATCGCCTGGCGCAGGCTGCCGGTGCCGGAGTCCGCGGTGGTCGACACGGTGTACGTATTGGCAAGAGCGGAGGTCGAGAGCGTAGCGGCGACGGCGGCGACGAGGACACGCGGCGCGCGGCGCGCCGGACGAAGGAATACGAGCCGAATCCTTGCTGCGTTCATCTGCATCTCCTATGGGCGAGCGCGGAGCGGTGCAGGCGAGACGTGCCGGTGCGCCGTCCTGCCAAAGCATAGCGGGTTGCGGGCTGGCGCATGGGCCCGTGCGCCATGGCTGCCATAACGAAGCGTCACCTGCGGGAGCGTCTTGATGTGTGCGCAAAAAGCAAAATGGATTCCCGCTTTCGTGGGAATGACGACGCTGGCGGCGAATCGGGCTGTCGCACGAGCCCATCGGTTATCGGTCGAGCAGTCTGCCGCGGCGGGCTGCTCCTGGCGCCTGCCGAACAGCCCAATGGATTCCGGCTTTTGCGGAACGAGGCTTCGGGTCGGTTTCGCACGGCTCGGCGGACAGATGCGTCCGATGAGGGCCAAGCAGATTCACCGATCGCCGCTCATTGACGTCGCTCGCTCGAGTCCGTGCAAGGACGTGTCGGCGCGGCGTTGACTACAATCGCCGACGCCGATGGCGCTCCGCGCACGGCTTGACCGGTCTCGAGCTTCGGAGGTTTCCCATGCTGGCACGGCTGCTTGTATCGGCAAGCTCGTTGATCATGCTGCTGCTTGGTGGCATCCATCTTCTCTACACGTTCATGGACGACAAGATCGTTCCGCGGGATCCCGCCGTGCGCGAGGCGATGAACGCCACTACCTTGGCGCTCACGTCCCAGACCACCGTGTGGCGCGCCTGGATCGGCTTCAATGCGAGCCACAGCCTGTGCGCGCTGTTCTTTGGGCTGTTGTTCGGATTCCTCGCTCTTGCTCACTCCGGGCTGCTGTTCGGGTCCGCCTTCCTGCAGCTGCTCGGCGTCGCCGTGCTCATCGGCTTCGTGGTGTTGGCGAGGCTGTATTGGTTCAGTGTCCCGTTCGCAGGTGTGAGCCTCGCGCTCGCGTGTTTCGTCGCGGGGCTTCTGGTGGCGCAGTTCTCTTCGCGGGCATAGGGAGACTGGCGTCCCGTTCGACGGGAGACCTCCTCGCGCGACGTGGGTGCCATCGCGGGAGCCCGTTCTCTGGGCGACACAGGCCGCGATGAGGGTTGGCCCTGTGGTTGCGCGCATGATGCGCTCGTGCAGGGGATGTCGTGGCTGGCAGCGGAGGAGCATCGCGGCTGAAGCCGCTCCTGCGTCAATGGAGTGCATCGGGTTTGGCCCACCGCTGCGTGAGAGCATCGCGGCTTCCGCCGCTCCCACAGGAGCGGCGCTCACGCGCGACGGGGTCTCATCCGTTCTCCCTGAGCGCAGGCCGCAGGCCGGAGTCGAAGGGCCGTCGCCCCCGTGGTGCCGTGGTCCGGAGGGCGCTTCGACTCCGCCGCTTCACGGGCTGCGCTCAACGCGAACGGAACGTTGCAGTGCCCCGGCCGTTGAAGACCGTTGCTCCCACAAAATGAATGCGCTGACTCGTGAGATCGCGGGCGCGTCCGGCGCGCTGCGCGATGTCGATTTGCGGTCCGCGCCTACGTCGTCGTCATGAAGAAGGCGGCAATGGCACACCCTCGCGGTGCACCACCGCGGTGCGCGCCGGGCGGCCTGCGCTTACCATCGCATCCCTTGTCGCTCGCGAGATCCTGCATGCAACCCGTCGCTAGCCCCGCATCGTCCGAGCCACCCCTGCCGCGCACCCTGTTCGGCCAACTGCGCGAAGCGATCCGCGGCACGCAGGCGGACTACACGAAGATCCCGCTGCGCCGCGCGGTGTTCCTGCTCGCCGTGCCGATGGTGCTCGAGCTGGTGCTGGAATCGACGTTCGCGGTGGTCGACATCTTCTTCGTCGCGCGGCTCGGGCCGTCGGCGGTCGCGACGGTCGGGCTGACCGAGAGCTATCTGTTCCTGCTGTATTCGATCGCGATGGGGCTCGCGATGGCGGTCACGGCCGTCGTTGCGCGCCGCATAGGCGAGGGCAAGCCGGACGAGGCCGCGGTGACCGCGGTGCAGGCGATCATCGTCGCGGTGCTCGCTTCGGTGCTGCCGGCGATCCTCGGCATTCTCTATGCGCCGGATCTGCTGCGCCTGATGGGTGGCAATGAGTGGACGATTCAGCACGGGTACCGCTATGCGCAGTGGATGCTTGGCGGCAACGCGGTGATCATGCTGTTGTTCGTGATCAACGCGATCTTCCGCGGCGCGGGCGACGCGGCGATCGCGATGCGCGTGCTGTGGCTGTCGAACAGCCTCAACATCGTGCTGTGCCCGCTGCTCATCTTCGGCGTCGGGCCGTTCCCGCAGTGGGGCATCGAAGGCGCGGCGATCGCGACCAACATCGGTCGCGGCACCGGCGTGCTCGTGCAGCTGTGGGTGCTGCTGCGCGGCGGCCAGCACATCCGCGTGCTCGCTGCGCACCTGCGCTGGAACGGCGCGGTGCTGTGGAACATCGTGCGCACGTCGCTCGGCGGCGTCGGCCAGATGATCGTCGCGATGACGTCGTGGATCTTCCTCATGCGCATCCTCGCCAGTGTCGGCAGCGAGGCGGTCGCGGGCGCGACCATCGCGATCCGCTTCATGATGTTCACGATGATGCCGGCGTGGGGCATGTCCAACGCGGCCGCGACGCTCGTGGGGCAGAACCTCGGCGCGCAGCAGGCCGATCGCGCGGAGGCGGCGGTGTGGCAGATCGGCCGCTACAACATGGCGTACCTGCTGCTCGTCTCGTTCGCCTATTTCTTCCTGCCGCGGCAGATCGTCGGCGTGTTCACCGATGACCCGACCGTGGTGCTCGTCGGCGCGGAATGGCTGCGCATCCTGTCCTATGCGCTGTTCGTGTACGGCTGGTGGATGGTCAGCGTGCAGGCGTTCAACGGCGCCGGCGACACCGTCACGCCGACCTGGATCAACGTCGCGTTCTTCTGGCTGATCCAGATCCCGCTCGCGTGGTGGCTCGCACTGCACCTCGGCTGGAAGGAGACGGGCGTGTTCTGGGCCGTGTTCGTTTCGGAAACCTCGGTCGGCCTGTTCACCTTGTGGCTGTTCTCGCGCGGGCGGTGGAAGCTCGCGCGCGTGTAGGCGCGCGCGATCGCGGCGATGCGAACATTCCGCGCGCGTCGATCGAACCGCGCGTCAATCGAGCGGCGCGTCAATCGAAGCCATTCGCGAACAGTTCGTCGGGCCCGAAGATCTGCACGATGCCGTTGTCGCTGCCGAGTGCATCGTCGGCGAGCGGCGCGCCGGCGAAGACGTGGTCGCCGACCACCGCGACACCGCGTCCCATGTCGTCGGCGCCATGGGGCAGGCTGCCCATCTGCAATGCCTGGTCGATCCAGAGCGTGCCGCCGAGGAACGGGATCGGCGTGACGACGCGTGCGAAGCCTTCGCCGTTGCTCTGCGCGTCACTGCCGGGGCATCCCATCGCGAAGTCGGTGCCGATCGGGTTCACATGAATCGAAGCACCGCAGAGGTCGCCCGCCTGGGCGTCGCTGCCGGGGAAGACTTCGCCGTCGAGCGTGTAGTGGTTCGGGCCGCCCGGGTTGAACAGGGTGACCGATCCCGTGCGGCCCGTGCCCGGCTTGTCGCCGCCCGTCGCACCGACGTAGAGGCGCTGGCCGTCGATGGCGATGCTGGTGCCGAAGAAGCCGAACTGTCCCGGGTGTTCGGCTTGCAGGTTGCTCAGGTTCGCGAGCGCGCCGCCCGACAGGTGATAGACGTGCGCGCCACCGGTCGTGATGCCTTCGCCGGGCGCGCCGACCGCCATGAGCATGTCGTTGGCACCGAACGAATACACGCCGACCGATGCGCCGAACGTGTCGCCCGCGGTGGCGCCGCACACGCTGCCCTTGTCGTCCCAGGACTGGTCGTCGCCGAAGTAGATCAGCGCGCTGCAGCCCGTGCTCGATCCGGGTGCGCCACCGGCGATCCAGTTGCCGGTGCCGTTGGTGCCGATGCCGTCGCCGGCGACGGCGACGCTGCTGCCGAAACGACCGTTGTCGACCGTGCTGTCCCAGAAGTACAAGCCGTCGAACTGGGGCGGCGTGTACGTGGGGAGATTGCGGTTGCGATCGTTGAGGAGGGTGATGCGTCCTGCGTCCGCGTGCGCGCCATTGTCGTAGCCGGGTTCGCCGATCGCGACCACGCCGCTGTCCACGGCGACGGCGGCGCCGAAGTGACCGTAGGCCTGCGGGAAGGCGGGCTGCAGGTAGGTCGTCACCTGCCAGTTGCCATCGACGGGAACGAACACGAACACGATGCCGGCTTCCGGATACACCGTCGCGCCATCGTTGATGGAAAAGCCGGGCGCACCGACGTAGAGCGCGCGGATCTTCGGCGGCGACGACGTGTCGAGGTCGGCGGCGATGGCGGTGCCGAACTTCATGCCATCGGGCGATCCGGAGAAGCAGCACGGTGCTTCGATCCGACCGACATGGGTCCAGCCCGCGGCAGCGGCCGAGGTGGCGAACAGGCACAGCACGACGCAGGCGGCTCGGTTCATCGTGGTGGACTTCGTGGAGGGCTCCTCTTCGGAAACGGGGAAAGCAGGAAAATCCGACAGGGCGGCGAGGGGCCGCCGGTCCGAACATGTTCCGCTGCCCGATCCGACGTCGTTCCCACGCTCCGCCGCTGAACAACCGCAGGTGACGAGCGATGCCGCAACGGCTATGGTGGCCACGAGCCGCTGACGATCGTGAAGCCGCCGAATGACGATGCCGTTCCAACCGCACAAGGGCGATCGAACATGACGCCGGGAAGCCGACCCATTCTCGTCGTCGAAGACGACACGCTCGATGCGGAAATGATCGAGGAGGCGCTGCTCGAGGTGGGCGCCGAGCGCCCGGTCGAGCGCGTGGAAGACGGCGCGGAAGCGGTCGACTTCCTGTTCCGCCGCAATCGCTATGCCGGTCGCTCCGACGATCTGCCGATCCTGGTCCTGCTCGACATCAAGATGCCGCGCATGGATGGTTTCGAAGTGCTGCGCGTGATTCGCGAAAGCGACTCCACGCGACAGGTTCCGGTGGTGATCCTGACCTCGTCCAGCGAAGACCAGGACATTGCCGAGTGTCGGACGCTGGGGGCGAACGCCTACGTCGTGAAGCCGAGTGATGCGCGAGGGTTCGCCGACACCGTGCGTACCGTGGGCGAGTTCTGGACGAAGCTCAACGAGCTGCCTGCGCACGACTACTGAGCCGCGCAAAGGACGCCGACGAAAGGGAACTGTCGCAGCGTCGCAGGCCACTGCGCGAACGCCGTGGAATGCGCGATGGTGGGCCAGGGCCGACCGTACCTTCTCGAGGGCGCTTCAGATCCATGAGTGGCGCGCGTTGCCGACGCGCGACCCCGCGCGCCGGCGACGGTCCGGCGTGTTACTGGTTCCCGCCGAGATCACCGCTCCCGCTCGCGCCGCCGCCGTAGCTCGTCGCACACGCGTTGGCGAGGTTGCCGCGGTACTTCATCGCGGCTCCTTGCACCCAGTAGCAGGTCGAGAAACCCTGCGCGGTGTTGTCGACGAGCAGCGACGAGACGCCGGAGATCAGGTAGCCGTAGGCATTGTCGCTGGCGCCGTGGGTGTCGAAGGCGCCGTTGCGCGCGATCGTCGAGTGGGCGGCGCCGACGGCGAACGCGATCGTTTCGCCGCTCGCGTTGCGCGTCGAATACACGCGATTGCCGGTGACCTGGTCGCCGGTGCCTTCGACGGCGATGCCGTCGACGGTGTAGCCAGGGAAGCCCGCGGGCAGGCTGGTGTCGGTGACTGTGTTGTCGCGCACGCTGCAACCGTCGCAGTCGATCAGCAGGCCGTAGAGGAAGCTGCGATGCACGTCGAGGTCGTGCACGGCGCCGGCGCGCGAACGCGTGGCACCGTCCGCGACGACGGCGACGCCGCGCGAGAAGCCCGCGATGGCGCCGTTGCCGATGTCGAAGTACTTGTGTCCGGCGACGTTGATGCCGACGGTCGAGACGTTCACCGCGCCGCTGCCGCGCACCGTGTGGCCCTGCAGGTCGAGCGTGACCGCGTCGGCATCGATGGTGATCGCGGCGCCGCTGGTGCCGCCCATCGACACGTCCTGGGTGAGGCAATAGCGACCGTTCGACGACAGCGTCGCCGGCACCGAGGTGATCGCCGTGCACGCCGCGCCGGCGAACGCCGGGGCGAGCAGCAGGAGCGGGCAAAGCAGCGAGGTAGGGACGTGCAAGGTCATGGTCGACTCCGATCGGGGGTGGCGGCCGGATGGCCGGGTTCCCGGAGCGAAACGTCGATCGATGCGGAATCCGGGCGACCCGCACACTGCCCAGCCGGCGCGGCTTCGAGTCCGGTACGGGCGCAGGCGATGGAGAGGCGGTCGTGCACGTGCGGCGACTCGCCGTCCGCGGATGACTGCGCTAGGATGCTGCGGCCTGTCGCGAGGACGCCTGCATGCTCCGCATCTTCCGCGCTCTTCTGGTCCTTGCGTCGTGGCCCATGCTCGCGCAGGCGGTGGACAGCCACCTCATCTATCTCAACAACTGCAAGCCGAATGGCTGCGTGGTGCATCCGGGCAACGACGACGCGGTGACGCATACGTCGTCGATTCCGAACCAGCAGTCGACGGTGACCGCGTTCGCATTCAGCGACGACACGTTCGGGCGTACGGTGGGTTGCTTGCGCGCGGCGTTCGCGCGCTACGACGTGAGCATCACGACCGTCGATCCGGGACAGTTGCCGCGGCGCGAGATGATGATCGCGGGCTCGCCGCAGGACATCGGGATGCCTGGCGGCACCGGCGGGGTCTCGCCGTTCACCGGGCAGCCGATCGACAACGCGATTGCCTACACCTTCGCGAACACGGTCGGCGACGACCCCGACGGGCTGTGTTGGACGGCCGCGAACCAGCTCGGTCATCTCTATGGCCTCGACAACGAGCACTACTGCCCCGACCTCATGGCCTTCACCGACGGCTGCGGCGTGAAGGCGTTCACCGACTTCGATGCGCCATGCGGCGAGTTCTCCGACCGCACCTGCGCATCGGGCGCCGCCACGCAGAACAGTGATGCGACCTTGCGGCTCGTGATCGGCGACGTCGACCCCATCTTCTTCGCCGGCTTCGATCCGGACATGCCGGCGCCCTGACGCATTTCGATGCGCCACCACGTATTGATCCGCAAGGAGGCACGCCATGCATCGATCCTTCGTGGTCCTGTCCGTGACGGCGGCATTTGCGTTCGCGCTGGACACGCACGCGCTCGACCTGGTCTTCGCTGACGGATTCGAGTTCCATGACTTCCCCGTCGATCCGATCATCGATTCGGGTGCGCCCGCGAATGCGCCGGCGCTGTTCGGCGCGGCCGGCGCGCCGAGCGGCGGGCCGTGCCTCGCGGATCCGCAGATCGGCACGCTGTTCCCGGACAACTGGTTGCGCCCGCGCTTCACATGGGTGCCGAGCGGCGGCGAGAACCTGTTCGAGCTGCGCATTACCGCGCAGAACCAGGGCCACGCGTTGCTCGTCTACACCACGGCGTCGTCGTGGACGATGCCGGCGAACCTCTGGACCGCGCTGGCGCAGCACACGGTCGACCGCGCGATCACGGTGACGGTGCGCGGCGCCACGGTCGCCGGCGGCAGCCTCACGAGCGGACCGGAAACCGGATCGAGCGGCGCCGTGCGCATCGCGCCCGTGTCGGCACCGGGTGCGATCGTCTACTGGACGAACGCGCCGGGCGGCATGCTGATGCGCGGCTTCCGCATCGGCGACGAAACCCTGAAGGACATCGCGAGTCCTGCCGACGCCGGTGCCGGCTGCTTCGGGTGCCACACGGCGACGCCCGACGGCACGTATGTCGGGTTCTCGGCGGGCGAGGGCGGCGGCGCGGGTCTCGCGTTGCTCTCCGCGGACGGACAGCACCTCACGCCTTCGTTCATCAGCGCGAGTGCGCAGACCCTGATGGCGCGCCCCGACCAGGATGCGCCGGCGTTTTCCGCGCAGCATTGGACGAGCGGCGATCGCATCGCGCTCACGATGTACCAGTCGAACATCATCTGGACGGACCTCGAGGCTGCGTCGGCGGCGCAGGGCGCCGGCTGGGGCGTCCTCGCGCGGACGGGCGAGACGACGAACGCGGCCTCCGCGTCGTTCGCGCACACGAGCGACAACGTGGTGTACGTGTCGACGCCGGATCCGATATCGCTCGGCGTGACGGTCACCAACGGCGACATCCATGTCGTGCCGTACAACAACCGCGCGGGCGGCGTGCCGAGCACGGTCGTGGCGACGCAGGACAACGAGTACTACCCTGCGTATTCGCCCGACGACCACTACATCGTCTACAACCGCGTGCCCGGCGCGGGCAGCAGCTACAACAACGCGCAGGCCGAGGTGTACGTGAGTCCAGCGACCGGCGGCCAGCCCGTGCGCATCGCCGCCAACGATCCGTCGTCGTGCACCGGCCAGACCAGCCCCGGCGTCACCAACAGCTGGCCGAGATGGGCTCCCGCCGCGAGCGACGACGGGGGGCGTCGCTTCTACTGGCTCACGTTCTCGTCGACGCGCGCGGGTGGGCCGACGCAGATCTACGTCGCGCCGGTCGTCGACACCGGCGGCACGCTCACGACGTATCCCGCGCTGTATCCGTGGAACCAGGCCCCGGGCGATGCGAGCCATACGCCGGCGTGGGACGACTTCGCGATTCCGTTCTGACATCGCCTAGGAGGGGACGGAGGCCGTCGAGGGCGTAGCGTTCGAGCCTTCGCTCGAGCGCGGGTTGTCCTCTCGCCGCTCGCCGTCGAGCGTCCGCTCGACGACCTTCGTCCCGTTCTCCGACCGGTGCGTCGTGCCCGCACCTACGGCCCTTCGAAGCGCCACTCCTCTTCGCGGCTTTCGATCCGGTGCGTGTCGTCGCCCGGCTCCGGGGACTGCAGCCAGCGCTCGCCGGCAATGATCCTGAAGGACGGAAGATCGCCGCTCCTGGAAATGCTGTGCAGTGCGTTGAGGAGCCGATGCGCGATGAGCGCGCATCGTCGCTGGCCTCGTCGCGCGTTCACGAGCAGGTTGAACCACGACACGCCCGGTGGCGAAGGAATCCGTTCGAGTCGGAAGTCGAAGTCGAGATCGGCCAGGATGGCCTGCAGGTCCGGCGCGTCTTCGGCCACCTGGAGCGTGGCCATGAGACACCACTGCGAAGGGTCACGGCGGACGGGAGAGATCATGGAAGAGCACCTCTGCGGGTTCGCTGAAATCAGCCCTCATGGGCTTTCGTACGGACCGTCGTTCCCCGTGTTTTGTTCCCGCGCGGGATGCCGTCGTCGCAGCTTCAACGACGCCTGAACGAGCCCTCTTGAAACGCGATCGGCGATCCCTAGATGCGGCTTGCGGGCGCCATCGCGGCCCGCCGTGAGGGCGCCATGAGAGGCGCCCCTTCATGCCCATGTTGCTTGCAACCGAAGAGGATATGGCTATGAGGACCACCCTCGATTTTTCCCCGCTGTTCCGCAGCGGCATCGGCTTCGACCGCGTGTTCGACGTGCTCGAGACCGCCAGCCGCGTCCAGCCCATGGACAACTGGCCGCCGTACGACATCATCCGCGTCGGCGAAGACGCCTACCGCATCGTGATGGCCGTCGCCGGTTTCGATCGCGACGAACTCACGTTGACCGATCGCCCGAACCTGCTCGTCGTGTCGGGCGCGAAGCGCGAATCCGAGCCGGATCCGGACTGCCTCTACCTCCACAAGGGCATCGCCGAGCGCACGTTCGAGCGCCGCTTCGAGCTGGCCGACCATGTGAAGGTGGCGAATGCGTCGCTGGAGAAGGGACTGCTCACGATCGACTTGCAGCGCGAGATTCCCGAAGCCCTGAAGCCTCGCCGCATCGAGATCCAGGGCCAGGGCGCAGGTGCCGCGAAGGCGCACGCGCAGATCCAGGCCCCGAAGGCGGCTTGATGCAGCACGGCAGGCGCCCCCGCGCGGGGGCGCCTGCATCTTCCGGCGCGCGATGCGTCGGCTCGTCGAGACGGAGGCGCGCACGACGGACGAACGATCGCGCGAACGTGCGCAGGGTGCGACGCGTCTCCGACACGCGCAGCCATCGCCCGCACGCGACGGCGTCCGGTCATACTTGGACCATCGCTCGCACTGGAGCCGGACGAAGGCATGAAGATCGCCACGTTCAATATCAACGGCATCCGCTCGCGACTCGGCAACCTGCTGCAATGGCTCGAGCGGGAGGAGCCCGATGTCGTCTGCCTGCAGGAGCTGAAGGCGCCCAATGCCATGTTCCCGCAGAAGGCGCTCGCCGAGGCCGGCTACGAATCGGCATGGATCGGGCAAAGCGCGTGGAACGGAGTGGCGATCCTGGCCAGAGGCGTTCGGCCCGTCACGACGGTGCGCGGATTGCCGGGCGACCCTTCGGATGTGCACAGCCGCTACCTCGAGGCGGCGGTCGACGGCGTCATGATCGGTTGCCTGTACCTGCCCAACGGCAATCCGCAGCCCGGTCCGAAGTTCGACTACAAGCTCGCATGGTTCGAACGCCTGATCGCGCATGCCTCCGCGCTCTGCGCGAGCCGACACCCGTTCGTGCTCGCGGGCGATTTCAACGTCGTGCCGACGGACTTCGACATCTACAACACGCGTTCATGGCTCAAGGACGCGCTGCTGCAGCCGGAATCGCGCGAGTGCTATGCGCGGTTGCTGGAGCAGGGATGGGTCGATGCGTTGCGCGCGATGCACCCGAACGAACGCATCTACACGTTCTGGGATTATTTTCGTCGACACTGGGAAACGAACTCCGGTTTGCGGATCGACCATCTGCTGTTGAACAAGGCGATCGCTTCGCGGCTGGTGGATGCCGGCGTCGATCGCTGGGTTCGCGGCGAAAAGGGGGCGAGCGATCACGCACCGACCTGGATCGTGTTGAAGGCGGCGCCACCGGCACGACGTCGAACGTCGGCACGGAAACGCGCCTGACGCCGGGATCGCGCTGCGCGCCTGTCGTCTCCGTAGCCCACGAGCGTCCGGTCGTGCTGCGCTGACGCAAGCGCTTGCCAGGGGCGCCCTTACGGCAGGCGCGTGACCTGCGTGTAGGTCATCCGCCACGTGCCATCGCGTTTCGCCCAGACGTGGGCGATGCGTATCCATCGCTGCTGGTGCTTGCCGTCCTGCGTCCAGCCGAGATGGACGACGCCGCCGATCACCGCGCCGGTGTCCCACGCCGTCTGCACCGGTGGAAGGCGCTCGAATTCCACGCCGCGAGGCGGCCGTTCGGAAGTGCCATTTGCCGGCGTGGCGACACGACCATTTTGATCGAGGATCGGATTGATCGAGGATCGGGCCGAGGGGTTGGCCGGCAGCACCCGGCACGCGTCATCTCCAGCATCCCACGCCGGCTGGCTTCACCGTGCCTGCGATTGCGACAAATGGTGACGCACGCATCCGTGGCGGCTCCGTCGTCATACCCTCCCCGACCTGCTTGCTGCGGGAATGGTGGCCGATGCTCGGCGCGCCAGCAGGAGGGAAACGTTGAATGCGTGTCGCGGCGGTGGTTTCCGGCGCTTTCGCCGATATAGTGATGCCACAGGGGGCGGCATGGCATCGGATTTCAAGCCGGAAGATCCCGACCACATCGAGTGCACGTGGCGTTTCGCGATATCGGCAGAACGATGCATCTCGGATCGAGCGGTGCGTGCGCGTCGCCTTTCCTGTGGATCCGACATCGCGTCTCGTGCCATGGACATGCGTGCGCATGTCCGCCGACGCGTCCCGGTGATCACGGTGTCCCACCGGCCGGCAAGCGCGCCATGAACGCATCGAACGCCTTGCTGACCACGACGCTGTCGCTGTTCGCCGTGGCATTCCTCGTTCTCTGGCGCTGGCGGAACATGCGTCCGGCCTTGTTCTGGGGATTGGGATTCGCCTGCTGGGCCGCGTGTTACCTGTTCCAGCCGTTTGCGATCGCCGGCCGCGGGCTCGTGCCGGCGATGCTGTCGCAGTCGCTGTTCCTGAGTTCCATCTTCCTGCAGATGCACGGGCTGCAGGACCGGGCAGGGGAGGCGCGCTTCGCGTTACGCATGCGGCTTGCGATCTGGGTCGTCAGCGTGGTCGCGATCTGCTGGCTCCTCGTTCCACCGGAGACGAAGTGGTTGCTCTATTCCATCCGCTTGTCGATGCGCGTGGCCTTGACGGGGTTCGCGCTGTACGTGATGGCGCGCCATCTGGAACAGCTGATCGACACGATCGTGCTCGCCTTCGTCGCGCTCATGACGTTGTGCATCGGCGGACTGGCCGCGCTGATCATCCATGCCATGTGGACGTCCGGTGGCGCACCGACGCCGCCCGACCTGAATGCGGTGTCGCAGATCGCCGGCAACGTGATCGGCATTTCGTTCGGAATGATCTTGCTGGCGGCTGCGGGCACGGACATCGTGCATCGCTACCGCGTGGCGGCCATGCGCGATGCATTGACGGATCTGCCCAATCGTCGCCAGTTCGATGAGTACCTGCGCGCGCAATGGGCGACGGGCGATGCGCGTCGCCTGCCGCTGTCATTGCTGCTCGTCGACGTGGACCTGTTCAAGTCCTACAACGACAGCTACGGCCATGCCGGCGGCGACCGCTGCCTCGTGCAAATCGCCGATGCGCTCCGCGCGAGCACCCGCAGTGGCGAACTCTGTGCGCGCCTTGGTGGCGAGGAGTTCGCCGTGCTGTTGCCGGAGACGACCTCGGCGGAAGCCCTGCTCGTCGCGGAACGGATTCGTTCGGCGATCGAATCCGCGGGGCTGCCGCTCGCTAAAAGCCCATACGGCAGGGTGACGGTCAGCATCGGCGTCGCCACGACGATTCCTGCGGGCGACGTCGACCCTGCCTTGTTCGAATCCGCGGACGAAGCCCTCTATCGCGCTAAAAACCAGGGGCGCAATCGCGTCGAAGCGAACAGCATCCATTGGCCCGATCGGGCTGGGCCGTAGGGAGCCCACCTTACCCGGACGCGCCATTGGGAAGAGGCGCGGTGGGCCAGGACCCACCTGCGACATCACTGGAAACCGTCCGCGAAGATGCGATCGATCGCGTCCACCTCGACGGCGCCCACGTCGCAGCCGTCGGCGAGTGGTCGCAGGTAGCCGCGCTGGTCGGACGGCAGGCAGAAGTTGGCGATCGCGGCGCCGATCGCGATGCTGTTGGCCGCGGGCTGGTAAGTGGGCGTGGGGCCGCCGTGGTCGTCGAGCGCGCCGAGCGCGAGCGATGCGATGGATGCGTCTTCGATGTTCGTCGCGTCGTCGAGCCCGCAGCCGTGCCCGGGCGCTTCGATGTTGCCGTGCGCATTGCCGAGCGAGCCGCCGAGCGGACTCTCGAAACGGCAGCTGCCGCGCAGGATGCTGTTGAACACGATCGTGGCGGAGTTGGCCGGCGCGCCGCGCACGCCGATCGCGGAGCCTTCCATGCCGACCGGTGCGAACGTGGGCGCGACGATCGTCACGTGGTTGAGCGTGAGCTGCGGCGGATTCGACGACGAGCCGAGCAGGCCGATCGCGGCACCGCGCGCGCCCGCGCCGGCCGCTGCGCTCGTGAACGTGTTGGCGGAGAACGTGCTGTTGACGATCAGCGCGTGCGCGCCGCTTTCGAGATGCACGGCGCCGCCGGTGTCGCCATTGCCCGCGTTGCGCGCGAACGTCGTGCCGAACACGTTCGCCTGCGCGCCGTTGCCCGCGAAGATCGCACCGGGGAAGTCGGCGATGGCCGTATTGTCGTCGAACTCGCTGTCCTCGATCGTGAAGGCGGTCGGCGTGATCACCTGCAGCGGTGCCGAACCATCGTGATAGTGCAGGCGCCGGAATACGAGCGACGACAGCGGCAGGCCTTGCACGAGGATGCCCTGGCGCGCGTGGGCGACCTCGGTGTCTTCGACGAGCACGTCGCCGGTCGTCATGATCGCGATGCCCGCAGGTACGATCGACGGCGCCGGGGCGTCGATCAACGTGCGCTGCATGTGCAGGTCGATCTCGCCCTGGTTGAGCACGAGCAGGCCCAGGCGGCTGTCGGCGACGTCGATCGTGCCGTCCGTCGACGACACGATCGCGTAGTCGACGTCGCAGGCCCGCATGTCGAGCGTCGGCCCCGAGCCGCCTTGTATCGTCACGCCGCCGCCCTCGACCGGCACGCGCACGGCGTTCAGCACGAGCGAGGCGCCGGCTTCGGCGAGGATCGCCTGTGGCGGATCGTCCGCGAGCGGTGGGCCGTCGATCGCGAGATTCGAAAGGGCGAGCGCCGCGCCTTCGACGTGCAGCAAGGTCGGCAGGGCGTGGTGCACGATCGTCGTGCCGATGCCGGCGCCGTCGATCACGAGATCCTGGTCGACGACGATCTCGCCGATCGTGATCGTCAACGCGCCGGCGGGCAGCTGGATCGTGTCGGGGCCCGCGGCCGCATTCGCTGCCAGCACGGCTTCGCGCAGCGAACAATCACCGACCGCGCACGCACCCGGTGCCGGATCGTCGGTGCGCGTGACGACGTACGTGGCTGCGAAAGCGAACGACGGCGCGAGCAGCACGAAGCCGGCGATCAGGACGGTTCGAAGCGAGGGCAAGGCATTCTCCCGGCGCAGGAAGCGCTTGCCGTCATCCACGTAGTCCGGCGCACGGGTGGGCCAGTTTCAAGCCAAAGATTTCAGCCCGCCATCGTCGACCGTGTCGTCGTGCGCAAGGGCGGTGAGCCCGGTCCCATTGACGCCGCATCGTTTTCTTCCGGTCGATGCTCGATGGCGTCGAGCATCTCGGCAGCGTCGCCGAGCGAACGCGGATACATGTTTCCCGATCGTGTCCGTGATCGCGTTCACAAAAAAAGTATTTTCGAGCATACTGTCGCGGTCGACATCCTACAGGGGGATCGCCGTCCATGTTGTCCATTTCCGTCGTTCCGAAACACGTCGCTTCGCTTTCCGTAGTGGAAGGTGAGGCATGAGCAAGACTTTCCTTCGCCTCGCCACAGGCGCTCTTCTCGCGGCATCGTCCGTATCGGCCAGCGCCCAGTCGTTCACCGAGAACTTCGACGACATCACTCTGCTGACGGCCAACGGCTGGTTCCTGCAGAACAACAGCGCCCCATTGGGAGTCCTCAGCTGGTTCCAGGGTACGGCGACCAATGCGACGCCGACGCCCGGCCCGTTCGACGCCTGGAACGGTGCGCCGAACGCCTATATCGCCGCCAACTTCAACAGCACGACCGGTGGCACTGGCACGATCAGCAACTGGCTCGTCGCGCCGAACCGGACGTTGCGCAATGGCGACGTGTTCCAGTTCTACACCCGCAGGCCGACCACGCCGGCTGGCGGAACCGAATACCCCGATCGCCTCGAAGTCCGCCTGAGCACGAACGGCGCGAGCACGAACGTCGGCACGGGAGCCGCCGCCTTCGGCGACTTCTCGACGTTGATGCTGTCGATCAATCCGTCGCTCGTGACGAATGTCTATCCGGCGGTGTGGACGCAATACACGATCACGATTTCCGGGCTGCCCGCGCCGACGTCGGGCCGCCTCGCGTTCCGCTATTTCGTGACCGGGGCGGGACCGACGGGTAACAATTCCGACTACATCGGTATCGACAATGCGGTGTACACACCGTACGTCTGCCCGGTCGTCACCGTGAATCCGAGCACGCTGCCCGGCGCAAGCTGGGGGCAGGCGTACAGCCAGTCCCTGAGCCAGACCGGCGCACTGGGATCCCCCGGCTATGCGGTGACGGCGGGCGCGTTGCCTCCGGGACTGACGCTTTCCGCGGCAGGCACCATCGCCGGCACGCCGACGGCCACCGGTACCTCCAATTTCACCGTCACGGCCTTCGACGCGAGCGGCTGCAGTGGTTCGCGCGCGTACTCCATCGTCGTGGCGCCCGTCGCACCGAGCGCGCCGCAAGACGTCGTCGCCAACGCAGGCGACGCGCAGGTGGACGTGAACTGGACGACGCCCGCGAGCGACGGCGGCGACGCCTCGATCAGCTACGGCGTCACCTGCACGGGCGGCAACGTCGTCAGCGACACGACGAACGCACCGCCGATCACGTTGGGTGGTCTCGTCAACGGCAGCGCATATACGTGCGCCGTCACGGCGACGAACAGCGCAGGCACGGGCCCGGCCGGCACCAGCAACAGCGTCACGCCGATGGGCGAGCAGACGATCACGTTCGGCGCGCAGGCAGGACACGACTACTTCCCGAACGCGACGTTCCCGATCGCGCCGCTCGCGAGCGCGAGCTCCGGTCTCGACGTGACATACGGCTCGTCGACGAGCGGTGTGTGCACGGTGATTGGAACCACCGTGACGATGGTCGCGCAGGGTACCTGCACGATCACCGCGGACCAACCGGGCAACGGCGCATGGAACCCCGCGCCGCAGGTGTCGCAGTCGCTGACGATCGGACCGCCGACGGTCGCCGACCTGTGGACGCAGAAGACCGCCGACCGCACCACGGCGCGCCTCGGCGACACGGTGACCTACACGATCCTCGTCGGCAACGACGGCCCGGCCGATGCGATCAATGTGCGCGTGCTCGACCAGCCACCGGTGCGCCTGGACGGCACGAGCGTGGCATGGACGTGCATCGAGGCGATCGGCACGGCTTGCCCCGTGCCTTCCGGCAGCGGCGCGCTCGACGTCACGATGGGCTCGTTCCCGATCGGCGCCGCCATGCGCTTCGAACTCACGGGCACGGTGATTCCTGCCGCGAATCCCGCGGACGACTACACCGAGTTCTCCAACACCGCGACGATCTCGTTGCCGCAAGGCTCGGGCCTGACCGATCCCGGCACCAACAGCCAGGCCACCGCGATCGTGCAGGTGGTGGACGTCATCTTCGAGGACGGCTTCGAGGCGCCGCCGGTGCGATAGTCTCGTCGGCCGACTGGGACGGAGGTGTCGAGGCGGATGACTACGCCTCGAAGACCTCCGCCCCCGTTTCCTTCCACGCCGTGCTGTCGATGAGGAACATGCCATGGCGAAGAAATATGCAGGGCGTTGCGCATGCAACGCGGTCACGTTCGAATTCGATGCCGAGCCGGCCTTCATCGCGACCTGTCACTGCCTCGACTGCAAGAAGGCATCCGGAGGCGAGGCCGCCACGTTCTTCGGCGTGCCGGAGAAGGATTTCTCGTTGCTGAGCGGCACGCCGAAGGCGTTTTCCTACGTCGCGGCGTCCGGAAAGCGCCTCGAGCGCATGTTCTGCTCCGATTGCGGCGCACGACTGTATACGCGCAACCTGGAAAGCTTTCCTGGCCTGGTGTTCGTCACGATCGGCAGTCTCGATATGCCGGGTGCATTCACGCCGGCGCTGGAAATGTTCACGAAGCGACGCCTCGGTTGGGCCAAGCCGATGGATGTGCCGCAGTTCACGGACATGCCGTCCTGATGTCGCAGTAGACGCACGCGAAATGGGAGCGGAACGGGTCGAGGCGGACGCTTGGCCGATTCCGCCGTTCCGGTGTCGGTGGGCCAGGGCCCTCCCTACGCGTGGGCGGTGAACACCGCGAGCTGCGCCGCGAACGCGCGCTGGAACGCAGGCCGCGACTCGCCGCGTGCGAGGTAGGCGGCGAGGTTCGGGAATTCGTCGAGCAGGCCCGACGGCTTCACGCGCATGAGCATGCCGATCATGAGCAGGTCGCCTGCGCTGAACGCGCCGTCGAGCCAGTCGGCGTCGCCGAGTCGCGCGGACAGGTCGCGCAGGCGCTCGCGGATGCGCTCGCGCACGAGCGGCATGCGCTCCGCGGCCCACGGCTTGTCGCCTTCGGCGAATTTCGCGACCTGCAGGTCGAGGACGGGCGGTTCGACCGTGTTGACCGCAGCGAACATCCAGGCGATCGCGCGCGCCCGCGCGTTCGCGTCACCGGGCAGCAGCCCCGCGTGATGCTGCGCGATGTGCAGGATGATCGCACCCGATTCGAACAACACGAGATCGCCTTCCTCGTAGGTCGGGATCTGTGCGAACGGATGCAGCGCGCGATGCGCGGGTTCCTTCATCGCAGCGAACGACACGAGGCGGACGTCGTAGGCAACGCCCGCCTCTTCGAGCGCCCAGCGCACGCGCATGTCGCGTGCGAGGCCACGGCCGCGATCGGGCGAGTGTTCGAACGCGGTGATGATCGGTTTCATCCAGGATGCTCCGTGGGGCGGCGCGACGCGATCGCGCGCCGCACCGGTGTCGTCGGTGGGTGGGGACGTGGGAAGTCGACGGCGCGTGCGTGTCAGCCGCGCCGCGCCGCCTCGATCGTGGCGATGTCGATCTTCGACATCGTCATCATCGCGTCGAACGCGCGCTTGGCCGCCTTGCGATCGGGATCGGTGACTGCGGCGGTGAGGGCTCGCGGCGTGATCTGCCACGACACGCCCCAGCGATCCTTGCACCAGCCGCAGGCGCTCGGCTGGCCGCCGTTGCCGATGATCGCGTCCCAGAGCCGGTCGGTTTCGGCCTGGTCGTCGGTCGCGACCTGGAACGAGAACGCCTCGTCGTGCGTGAACGCGGGGCCGCCGTTGAGGCCGATGCACGGAATGCCCATCACGGTGAACTCGACCGTCAACACGTCGCCTTGCTTGCCGTCGGGGTAGTCGCCGGGGGCGTGGTGGACCGCGTCCACCGTCGTGTCGGGGAAGGTCTTGGCGTAGAACGTCGCGGCGTCGAGGGCGGTACCGTCGTACCAGAGGCAGATCGTGTTCTTGGCGGTCATCGGGTTGCTCCATCCAGGGCGGGGAGGATGCCCTGTGCCTACCCCGACGAGTGACGGGGGCTTGAATCGACATCGCCGATTCATCGTTCAGCGCCCGGATCCGTGCTCTGCGCTGCGCGATGTCGTCAGCCGACGCTGCGTGCCGCCGTCGGCACGGTGACCATGAACCCCGCGCCGCCACCTTCGAGGTTCGCGTAGCGCGCTTCGCCGCCATGGCGTCGCGCGATCTGCCGGACGAGCGACAGGCCGAGGCCGTGTCCTTCGGTGTTGCCGCGCCGGTAGAACGGTTCGAACAAGCGCTCGCGCTCCGTGTCGGCGATGGCGGGGCCGGCATCGGCGACGGTCAACTCCGCCGACGTCGCGCGCACGCGCAATCGCACGCGGACCGGCGCGCTGCCGTGGCGCAGCGCATTGTCGATGAGGTTGCGCACGAGCCGGCGCAGCAGGCGTGCATCGCCGCGGACGTGCACGGGTTCGCCGTCGACGTCGATGCCGTAGCGCGCTGCCTCTTCGGCGACGAGCGCGAGCAGGTCGATCTCCTCGCGCGCGGGTTCGGCGAGCGTGTCCAGGCGGCTCGCGAGCAGGATTTCCTCGATGAGGTGGTCGAGTTCGGCGATGTCGGCCTCGAGGCCGCGGCGTCGCGCGGGGTCGATCTCCTTGACGAGGTCGAGCGCGAGGCGGATGCGCGTGAGCGGCGTGCGCAGTTCGTGGGAGGCTTGCGCGAGCAGGAGCTTGTGCGCGCCGACCAGCTGCTCGATGCGCGCGGCCGCGCGGTTGAAGCTGACGGCGAGCCGGGCGACCTCGTCGTCGCCTTCGACCTCGACGCGCGCCGCGAGGTCGCCGGCGGCGAGCGCTTCCGCGCCGCGCTGCAGGCGCTCGAGCCGGCGCACGAGGTAGCGCACGAGCGGGAACGCGAGCACGCCGAGCGTCGCCGCGAGCAGCAGCAGCACGCCGAGCATCGCGCCGAGCGAATGGCCGTGCTCGGCCGGGCCGCCGCGCGTGTGCCACAGCACGGCGGCGACCAAGGCGAACACGACCAGGCTGCCGAGCAGCGCGAGATGGATGCGCCAGTAGAGCCGCGACACGGTTCAGTCCTGCGCCTTGGCGAACACGTAGCCGCTGCCGCGCACGGTGATGATGCGGCGCGGATGGCGCGGATCGTCTTCGATGGCCGCACGCAGGCGCGAGACGTGCACGTCGATCGAACGATCGAAGGCCTCGAGCGCCTCGCCCTTGAGCGCGTCCATGAGGACGTCGCGCGACAGCACGCGCCCCGCGTTCTGCGCGAGCGCGACGAGCAGGGCGAACTGGTAACCGGTCACGCTGCGCTCTTCGCCGGCGACGCGCAGCGTGCGCGCGGCGCGGTCGATCTCGAGCCGGCCGAAGCGCAGCGGCTGGTCGGCGGACGGCGCCGTGCGACGACGCAGGATCGCGCGGAGCCGCGCGAGCAGTTCGCGCGGCGCGAACGGCTTGGGCAGGTAGTCGTCGGCGCCGAGTTCGAGGCCGATGATGCGATCGGTCGCTTCGCCGCGCGCAGTCAGCATGAGGATCGGCGTATCGGTCTTCGCGCGCAGCGCGCGGCAGACGTCGAGTCCGTCCATGTCGGGCAGCGTGAGGTCGAGCACGACCGCGTCGAATTCGTCGGCGCGCTGCGCGAGCCCCGCATGCCCGAGCGCGGCGACGACGACGCGGAAGCCCGCCTCGCCGAGATATTCGCAGAGCATCCCGGCGAGGCGCGCGTCGTCCTCGATCAGCAGCAGGCGCGGGCTCATGGGCGGCACTCTAGCAGGCACCGACACACGATCCGGCCGGACGTTCATGCGCGGACGTGCTCAGCCGTGATGCCAGCCGAACGGGCCGTGGCCACCGCCGTGATGCTGCGCGATGCGATCGAGCAGGACGCGACGCTGCTCCGGCGTGAGCACGTCGGCGACGTCGGCGACGAGGCGCACGACGCGGCGGGACATTTCGTCGGCGGTACGCATGTGTCCGGCGCGCAGATCTTCGAGGGCGGCGCGGTCGACGGTCGGCTGGGCGAGCAGCGCCATCACCTGGTCGTGGCCGCCACTCAGCTGGGCATGCAGCGCGGCGAGATCGCTGCCTGCCTGCTTGAGGATCGGATCGAGGCGTTCCTTCTGCTCGGCCGTCGCCTGGACCTCGACGTAGAGGTGCTCGGACATCCGCGCGATGTGATCGGCGACCTCGGCCGGGTTCGATTCGAGCGTGAGCGCCGGATCGCTGGCGCTGGCTTCGTGCGCCCAGACGGCGACGCCGGAGAGGCCGGTGAGCGCGACGGCGAAGACGAGCGCCGCGGATCGACGGGTGGCGATGCTGGCGAACAACGGGTTCATGGATGGATTCCTCGGAGCGGGCGGGGTGCCCGTGAGGAAGTCTGGGAGCGCCGTGTAAGTGGCGTTTGTCGCCTGTGTAAAGTTGTTTGAAGCGGCCGAGCAAGCGTCAGCCGTCGACGACGGCGACCTCGTGCCCGTCGACGTGCACGCGATAGCTCGCTCGCGCGATCCCCGAAACGACGAAGGAGAGCTTCGCGGCGAAGAGGCAGGCCGGCATGCGTTCCTGCGCATGCGTCGGTGCGCGCCGATGCGCGTACGACAGGGTGAGCGTGTCGCCGGCCAGGGCGACGGTGGCGCTGTCGCCGTCGACGACGTCCTCCGCCGTCTCGTCGTCCCACACGTCGACCTGCAGTCGATCCGCGGCGATCCAGGTGGCGGTGACGCGCTCGCGTTCTTCCTTGCTGCGAGGCGGCGCGACGAGCGGCGGGGTGGCGGAACCGCACCCGGCATGCGTGACCGCGAGCGTGACGTCCTGCGCCGCTGCGGCGCCCACGGAGGTCGCCCAGGCGAGAAGCGCGATGAGCCACGTGCTGCCTGTCACGTGCGTTCGCTCCCGGCCGGGTCGGTGACGGAGCGTGGCGTCGCACGGTGGTCGGTCGTGTCGGGCAGCGCGGCTATCGAGACATCGCGATCGCGGAAGTCGGGCGGGACATCGACCGGCCCCCAGGTATGGCACTCGAGCGTCAGTGCCTGCTCGCCCAGGAACACGAGGAAGCCCGCCTGGACGTCGCCGGCGCGGCCGACCACGCCGGGTGTGCTCAGGGTCCTGCGCGCGATCGGCAACGATGGCAGATGCACCTGGAGGAAGTAGCCGCACCCCGTGTATTCGTAGCCCGTCGCGCACTCGATCTCGCCCAGCGCCGTCAGCTGCTCGTCGGAGAGCGCGCCGTCGGCCATGAGATGGATCGCTTGCAACTCGAACGCCCTGAATGCGCGCAGGGTTCGACCTTCGGAAGCGTGCATGGTGCGGGATGTCCGATCCGCAGTCGTCGCCGCGATGGTAGCGCAACGCCGGTGACTGCATCGCACGCAGGGCTTGCATGCATGCATCGTCGACTCGACTATGAGCGCGATCGGTCATCGGGCATCTTCGGCATGACGACGTGTGTTCTGTTCATCCAGGGCGGCGGCGAAGGCGCCCACGTGGTCGACGAACGGCTCGCTGCGTCGCTGCAGTGCGCGCTCGGCGGAGCCTACGAGGTGCGTTTTCCCGAGATGCCCGACGAGGCCGATCCCGATGTCGCGACGTGGATACCGGCGATCGTGGCGGAACGGGCGAAGGCGCCTGGACGCGTGATCCTCGTCGGCCACTCGATCGGCGGATCGTTGCTGTTGCGCGCCCTGGCCGAGCGAGCGATCGAGCAGCCAATTGCGGGGTTGTTCGTGCTCGCGGCGCCGACGTGGGACGGTGATCGCTGGGCCTTCGACGACCTGCGCCTGCCACGCGACCTGCACGCGCGCGTCGCCGCGATCCCGACGATCGTGTTCTACCACTGCCGCGACGACGACATCGTGCCGTTCAGTCATCTCGCCTTGCATGGCGCGCGCATTCCGGTGGCGCATACGCGAGCGATCAATCGTGGCGGTCACCAGTTCGACGACGATCTCGCCTTCGTCGCCGCCGACATCCGTGCGCTTCCTGCCTGACACAGGGCGGAAATCTTCGTACGCCTGACCTTGGCTGAGCGGAGCGACGCGGGCGTCACACGCCATACAGCCTGGCGCTGCCATGGTCGGCCGGTGACCCTATCCGGAGAACGGCCGTGTCGAGACAGATCCTGAATGGCGAACACGCCCACGTCCACGACGTTCCGCGCGCGATGAAGGCTGCGGCGTCGCATGTCCTCGCCGAAGCGTCGGCGGCGCGCAACGACCTGCTCACCACGGCGGCGCACATGGCTGCCGATGCGCGTGCCGGTGCGTCGTCGATGCGCAGGCACGCGCGTCGTGCGGCGGCCTACGGCAGCGACGCGGCGGCCGAAATGATGGAAAGCGGTTGGGACGCCGGCACGCGCGCGTGGCGCGATGCGCGTCGCCAGGCGGGCGAGTGGGGCTCCGTCGCACTCGCGCAGGCGCGTTCGCGGCCGGCGGTCGTGCTCGTCGGTGTCGCGGTCGTCGGCGTCGCGATCGGTTTCTGGCTGCGCAGTGCGAGCCGCCGCGCGAGCCTTGCGGCGACGGCGGATGCAAGTCGCAAGGCGACTACCACGCGTGCTCGCATGAACGACGCCGGTGGACGAGCGATGCGCAAGGCGAACGGCCGTGACGGTGGCCGCAAGGGGAATTCGGCGGGCGCCGCCCACGGATGATGTGTTCGATCGTCGTGGCGGAGCAGCGCGCGCGCCATCGGTGTGTCCGATGGCATGCCGGCCGACCTGCGGTCTTCCGGCCTGCGCGTAGGCCATCGGTGGCAAGGCAGCCGGACGTGAAGCGAGGCGGCGTGCGCGTCGAGGACGACGCGCACCGGCCGATACGATGCCTCAGTTCGGAGCGGCCTTCGCCGGCGGCGTGACCTGCGCCGGGATGCGCATGAGGCCTTCGCTGAAGCGTTCGCTCGCGGTCTCGTAGTAGGCGATCGCGTCGTCGACGAGTTCCGGTTGCGGCGCGTCGAGCGGCGTCGCGTCGCCGCTGTTGTCGAACTTCGGCAGCGTCTGCGTCGCGTGTTTCTTCGGCGCGAGCACGGTGAGCACGTCGCCGCGCAGGTAACCCGCCTTCTGGTAGTTGCCGAGCAGCACGCGTTCGCGCCCGGGCTCGAGCTTGAACAGGTCGTAGCCGTAGAACTGCGACGTGTAGCTGAAGTCGAGCAGGCCGAGCAGGGTCGGCGGAATGTCGATCTGCGCCATCAGGCGATCGACGCGGCCCGGTTCGACGTGCTTGGGCGAATAGATCAGCAACGGGATGTGGTAACGGTTCATCGGGATCGCGCTGCGGCCCCAGCTCGACGAGCAGTGGTCGGCGGTGATCACGAACACGGTGTCGTCGAACCACGGCTTGCTGGCGGCGCGCGCGAGGAAATCACCGAGTGCCCAGTCGGTGTACTTCACCGCACCCGCGCGCCCGGCCTTGCCCGAGGGCAGGTCGATGCGATCCGCGGGATAGGTGAACGGCGGATGATTCGACGTCGTCATGACGTGCTCGAAGAACGGCTGGCCCGCGGCGGCCGCGCGGTCCGCCTCGCGCAGCGCGAGCGTGAACAGGTCCTCGTCGGCGACGCCCCAGATGTTGCCGTGATGGACCTGGTCGCGCGGGATGTCGGAACGGTCGACGGTGCGGTAGCCGTTGTGCGAGAAGAAGTAGTTCATGTTGTCGAAGTAGCCGTAGCCACCGTAGACGAACATCGAGTCGTAACCCTTGCCGCCGAACACCGAACCGAGCGAGAACAGGTTCTCGTTGTCCGGGCGCTTGACGATCGATTGCCCCGGCGTCGGCGGCACCGACAGCGACAGCGCCTCCAGGCCGCGCACCGTGCGCGTGCCGCTCGCGTAGAGGTTGGTGAAGAACAGGCTCTTCGACGCGAGCGCATCGAGGTTCGGCGTCACGTTCTTGGTGCCGCCGAACGCGGTGAGGTAGTCCGCGGAGAGGCTCTCGACGCTGACGAGGATCACGTTGAGGCGCTTTTCCGGGCCCGGATTGCGGATCTCGCGCGTGATGCTGCGCGGATCGTCGCCGACGAACTCGGCTTCGGGCGTCTTCAGCAGCTCGCGCGTGCGCTGGAACGCGGCTCCGTCGGGCAGGGTGCGGTAGAAGCGCCGCCAGTCCAGTTCGTTGTTGCGATAGGCCGAGAAGAATTCGTAGACGCCGTTGCCGGAGAGTTCATTCACGTACTCGTTGGCGGTCGCGTTCTTGTACTCGCCGTCGACCGCGTAGCTGACGACGATCGTCAGCAGCAGCCACGCGAGCGTCACCCCGCTGCGCTGGCGCAGGCGTGACGCGTCCTCGCGCGGGCGCCATTGGCGGCGCGTGAGGTAGAGCACGAGGCCGGCGAGGAGGGCGAGTGCGGCGAGCACCTTGCCGACCGGATACGAGGCGCGGATGTTGCCGATCACCTCGCGCGAATAGACGAGATAGTCCACCGCGATGAAGTTGAAGCGGCTGGCGAACTCGTCCCAGAACAGCCATTCCGCGGCGGTGACGAACAGCAGGCCGTACAGCATCGCGAGCAGCAGCAGCGCGAGCGCGGCGCGCAGCGGGCGCGTCGCGAACACGCGCCGCGGTACCAGCCAGAGGAACAACACGAGCGGCCACGCGACGTAGATGAATGCGACGAGGTCGTAGCCGAGGCCGACGCCGAAGGCGTAGAGCCAGTAGCGCGGATCGAGTGGCACGCCGGACCCGGTCTTCACGAGCAGGGCGAGGCGGGTGAGGAATTCGATGGTGAGGAACGCGCCCGCGAACCACGCCAGCGGCGCGTATCGGGCGCGCAGCGCTGCGGGCGCTGCGATAGGGGTATCCAAAGCTCGGCTCCGGGCTCGGGGGCAGCACGCGGTGGGTCCCACGAGGCCGGCTGGAAAACCCCGCGCACATCGAAGCACGTCCGCCCGGAGGCCGGTCGGGCCATCGGACTGCAGGTCGATCCTGCAGTGTCGATCGCCCCGGCTTTCGGCAAGGTTTCAGCATGGTGACGGCCTCGCGAAAACCGCAAGGAATGCACCCTTGGGGCCGTCCGGACCCGGAGACGTCGCAGGGGGCCCGGCGGTGGACCGGTCCCACCATACGGCATAGACTGGCGGTGCAGGGGGCCAGCCATGGCGTTGGACATCCGATCCACGATCGTGATCGCGGCGATTCTCGCGCTGATCATCGGCGTCAGCCTGCGTTTCGTCGTCCGCGACTACCCCGCGCCGTTGCTGCCGAGCCTGCGCCTGTGGATGTCCGGCATCCTGCTGTTGCCGACGGGCTGGGTGCTGTACGCGTTGCGCGACGCGATTCCCGACCTGCTGTCGATCGTCGTCGCGAACGGCGTGCTCGGCCTCGCCTTCGGGCGACTGGTCGAGGCCACGCGCAGTTTCGTCGGCCTGCCGCGTCGTCGCCTGCTGGCGTACGCACCCGTCGTCGCGATCGTCGCCTGCGAGGCCCTGTTCACCTTCGTCGAACCGAGCCTGCGCCTGCGCGGAGCGAGCGTGTCGGCGATCATAGGCATGCAACTCGCCGGCGGCGTGTGGGCGCTCGTCGTGCACGGAGAACGCTTGCACCGCAGCCGCTGGCTCACGGTCGTCGCGTTCGCATCGCTGTCGATCGCGCTGCTCGTGCGTGGCGCAGGGCTGCTGCCTGGCGGCATCGATCCGCAGGGACCGTTCGCGCCAGGGGTGATGCAGAGCGTCGCGTTCGGGCTCGGTGCGGCATTCCCGATGGCGGCGACGCTCGGTTTCCTGCTCATGTGCAACGACCGCTTGATGCGCTCGCTCGTACAGAAGGAAGAACACCTGCGCGCGATCGCCGACAACCTGCCGGCGGTCGTCGCCTATCTCGACACGGAGGAGCGCTTCACGTTCGCGAACTCGTACTTCGCGCGCCTGCTCGACGTCGATCCGCACTGGATCACCGGGCGCCGCCTGTCGGACGTGGTCGGGCGCGCATTCTGCGACGCGCTCAAGTTCCACATGGCCGCGGCGCGACAAGGCCAGCCGGTCACGTTCGAGACGGAATGCGATTTCCGCGGCGAGCACCGCTATTTCGAAGCCTCGTGCGTGCCGGATTTCGACGCGGCACGTACCGTGCGCGGCTTCTTCGTGCTCATCTTCGAGGTGTCGCGGCTGCAGCGCGCCAAGCAGCAGCTCGCGCAACTGGCCGAATCCGATCCGCTGACCGGGCTCGCCAACCGCAAGAAGTTCGGCGAGGCGCTCACGTCCGCGCTCGCGCGCGCCGGGCGCTCGGCGGGTGCGGCGGTCGGCGTGCTGTACATCGACGTGGACCACTTCAAGTCGATCAACGACACCTACGGCCACGCGGTAGGCGACGCGGTGCTGCGCGAGTTCGCGCGACGCCTGCAGGAAGACCTGCGCGCGGGCGATCTCGCCGCGCGCATGGGCGGCGACGAGTTCGCGATCCTCGTCGAGAACGTCGATTCGGTCGAAGTGCTCGAGGCGATCGCGGTGAAGCTGCTGCAGGCGTTCGACCGCGACGTCGTCGTCGATCCGCTCGCGCACACGGTCGGTGCGAGCATCGGCATCGCGCTGTCGCGTGGCGGCGTCGACGCCGAAGCACTGCTGCGCGAGGCCGACGTCGGGCTGTACGACGCCAAGCAGGCGGGCCGCCACACGTATCGCGTCGGCAGCCGCGCGCCGCTGCCCGGCGCACCCGCCGCGCCGATTCCGTTCCGCTCGGGGCGCGGCCGGTCGCCGTGAGGCGGGACGGGACCTTTCGTCCCATCGCCTTTCCGCACGGCGCCGGGCCGTGCGCTTCAGCGCTGGCCGTATTCCGTGAACACGTAGTCGCGCGCCTTCACGATCGTGTGGCAACCGAAGCCGCATTTCGCGTCGTTCGCCTGCGGTGGCTGGTCGGCGGTGGTCGCGGGCGCGAAGGTGCCGGCGGCGGCGTCGTACTTGAATGCGCCGTAACCCCAGCCGCCGCTGTCGGCGAAGCGCTTGCTGTCCTTCGCCATGAAATCGACGTCGTGCAGCGTACCGGGCACGGTCGTCGGGCCGGGCGCCTTCTCGCTCATCTTCGGCTCCCAGTGGATCTTCGCCATCTTCGCGCCGTCGGGGAACGGCTGGCCGTTGCCGGGAATGCCGGCCTTGAACGCGTCGATCATCACGGGATTGGCGACGATCGCCGCAAGCAGCTTCTCGCCGTGGCTCAGCGAAACGAGCTGCCAGCCTTCGTATCCCTTGAATTCGGAGAAGGCGAGGCCGCCAGGAACCTTCACGGCGTACTTGTCCTTCGCGGCCGAAGCAGGCGGGTCCGCCGCCGCGACGGGAAGCGTGAACGCGGCGAAACAACCGAGGATGCCCAGGCATTTGAGAGCGACGTGCATGACGAACTCCTCGAACCGATGGATGAAAGGAGGTTCCGCAAGGCGTCACGGGCCGAACCGGCCGACCGCGCGTGCGCGCAGCGATGCCTTCGCGGCGTTGTTGCCGGCTTGCGCCGGCACCGGCGCACTCTACTCCCGTCGCACGCCGGCGGCGCGCGGCCCGTTCCCACGACCCCTAGCGGCAGTCGAGCCGCGTCCCCGCATCTACATCCGCGGTTCGAACTGCAGCGTGCCGCGCGTGTCGCAACGAGGGACCGGCTGCACGACCGGGTCTTCGCGATGCGCGATCCAGCAATCGTCGTAGACCGAGCAGTAGCAGATCGTCATGTCGAAGCGGTCCTGCGCGGCGTAGAAGATCTTCGCCTGTTGCAGGTCGGGGATGCGCAGTGCCTCGATCGTGGTTTCGCGATTCGTGTTCGGCGGCAGCACCTTGCCGTAGACCTGTGCGTACGAAGCCGGTACGCGGGCATCGCCGTAGAGCACGCGGAACACGTCCTTCCAGTGCTCGACCGGCTTGCCGTCGAGCGTCATCGTGACCGACTCGATGCGCGCGGGGCCGACGCCGTCGTTGTCGACCTGCCATGTGTAGCCGACATGGTCGCCTTCGTCGCTGATGCTGTAGCCGATCGACAGATAGGGCCAAACGCTCGCGCGTGACTGGTTCTGCATGAGTCGCGTCTGCACGTTCATCTGCTGCGCCTGGTACGCGCCGAGCGACAGCGCGAGCACGCTCACGAGGAGCGCGCACAGGCTGCTGTATTCGGCGAGGCGCGCACGTCGATCGGTCGCCGCGGCGGCGGGTTGCTCGTCGGTCATCGCACTCTTCTCCCTGGGAAATCCCGCTCGATTATCCCGCTTGGGGCGTGCGAACGGGGTGTGAACGGCACCGCGAATTCGCCCTTGCCGATGCACGACGTTCATCGAGACCGCCGTAACGTCCCGACAGGCGCATGTGCGTCGCTCCACCGGAGGGGAAACCATGGCATCCAGGCAAGACATCATCGAACTCGAGAAGAAGTTCTGGCAGACGATGGTCGATCGCGACGTCGACACGGCGACCGCGATGATGGCCGACACGGCGATCGTCACGGGCGCGCAGGGTGCCGCGTCGATCGACACCAAGACGTTCGCGAAGATGATGAAGGAAGGCAGCTGGAGCCTGCGCTCGTTCAAGCTCGACAAGCTGCAGGTGCAGTTCACCAACGACGATACCGCGATCATCGGCTACGAGGTGACCGAGAAGCTCACCGTCGACGGCAAACCGCTCGAGTTGACCGCATACGATGCATCGGTGTGGACGCGCGTCGACGGCGACTGGAAATGCGCGTTGCACACCGAGTCGGTGAAGGGCGATCCGTTCGGGCGCGATCGCGTGAAGGCGGCGGCCTGACGCTTCGGCCGAACCGACGCTGCGCGCACCGATAGGCATCGGGCGGGCGATGCGGCAAGCTCGACGCATGCAGCCGATCGATGGACGAGCGAAGGCTGGCGCGCGACGCGCGTGGATCGAACACCTCGAGCGCGATGCCGTGCTCGAGGTGCCCGAGCGCCTGCGCGAACGTGCGGAAGTGCTCGATCAGCTCGACCTGCATTTCCATGGATCGCCCGAATCCGCATCGGGCGAACCGGACCTGCACCGTCGCGCGAGCGCGCTGCGTGATCGCCTCGAGGCAGTCGACCGGCGGCTCTGCGCGGACCTACGCGTGGACCTGTGCAACGGCTGCGGCGGCGAACGCCTGCTGCGGTTCGCGAACGGCAGCGCCGCGAGCGGCGACCACTACGATTACCTCGACGATCTCGTCGCCGGCGTGCTGCAGCTCGAAGCGCCCGGCGACGTGCCCGATCCCGGGCCCGACATGGTGTTCTACCAGCCGACACCCGCGCGCCACGTCTTCGAGCTCATTGCACGGACACCGCTCGGTGCCGATGACGTGTTCGTCGACCTCGGCTCCGGGCTCGGCCACGTACCCTTGCTCGTCGGCGCGTGCTCCGCGGCACGCGCACTCGGCGTCGAGCTGCAGGCGGCCTACGTCGAACGCGCGCGAGCCGCCGCGACCGCGTTGTGCCTCGATCGCGTCACCTTCGTCGAACAGGATGCACGTGCCGCGGATTTCTCCGAAGGCACCGTGTTCTATCTCTACACTCCGTTCGGCGGCTCGATCCTGCGCACGGTGCTCGATGCGCTGCGCGCGCAAGCGGAGCGGCGCGCGATACGCATCTGCAGTTACGGGCCGTGTACGGCAACGGTCGAACGCGAGGCCTGGCTGAAGGCGCGAACCGCGGAGACTGCGGATCGTATCGCCGTGTTCGAATCGCTTCCCGGTTGAAGGCGGCCGCGCGCGCGTGCCGCTCGTGCAAAAGTATCAGGCGATGTCGATGACCACCTTGCCGCGCGCGTGGCCGCGCTCGACGTGGGCGATCGCGCGCGCGACATCGTCGAACCCGTAGTGGCATTCGATCGCCGGCACGATCGTCCGGTCGGCGAGGAACCGGCCGAGCAGGGCGAGGTCGTCGTGGTTCGAGCGCGCCATGTGCAGGCGAAATCGCTGGCGTCCGAGCGAGAGCGGCTTCGCGAGCAGGAACGCCTGCAACAACTGCGGCCCGCCGCCGCCCACGAGGACGTAAATGCCTGCCGGGCCCAGCACGCAACGGTAATCGAAGATGGAGCGATGCGCGTTGACACCGACGACGAGGTCATAACGCACGTCGTCGTGAAGGAAGTCCTCGCGCGTGTAGTCGATCACCCGATCGGCGCCGAGCGCGGCAGCCTGCGCGGCGTTCGTGCCGCTGCAGACGGCGGTGACCGTCGTGCCCAGCGTGCGTGCGATCTGGATCGCGAACGTGCCGACGCCGCCGGCGGCCCCGTCGAGCAGCACGCGCTGGCCGGATTTCGCATGGCCCGCGTCGCGCAGGGCCTGCAGCGCGGTGATCGCCGCGACGGGAACGCTCGCGGCTTGCGCGTACGTCGCGTTGCCCGGCTTCGGTGCGACCTGCGTGGCGCGCGCGCAGACGTATTCGGCGAATGCGCCGGCACCGCTGCCGAACACCGCGTCGCCGGCTTCGAACGCCGTGACGTTGCTGCCGACGGCTTCAACGTCGCCGGCAAAGTCGTGCCCGAGCTTCGTGCGCGCCGGCCGCCGCAGACCGCCGGCGGCGAGGCGTGCGGGAAACGGCGTCCCGCGCAGCAGCCGCCAGTCCATCGCGTTGACCGATGCCGCGCGCACGCGTACGAGGATTTCGTCATCGCCCGGCATCGGCCTGGGGAGCTCGGCCATGCGCAGCATTTCCGGACCGCCGTACTCGGAACGAATGATGGCTTTCACGGCGGTGCCTCCCGATGAAGCGCGTTCGCGCCGACGCAGGACTGCCTTGGGGTGGTCCGCATCGAACTCAATCCAGGTCGATGCCCGGATACCAGCCGCTCTTCGCGAGGAACGCGTGGGCGTCGGTCATCGTGAGGATCTCGCGCAGCGCGACGCGCTTGTCGCGCGCGTGACGGTAGTACGCCTTCACGATGCGGTAGCCGACCCAGTAGCCGAGGTCGGCAGGCTTGTCCGGCTTGCTGTTGTAGAGCCAGTCGGACAGGTCGGTCTTGTCGACGTCGGCAGCGAACGCGGTCTCGATCGCCTTCTCGCGACCGCGCGTGAGCGCCGGGAAGTAGCCGGAGGAGACATGGCCGGCGATGAGTTCGGCGACGAACTCCGCGGTGCCTTCGGCGAGTGAACCTTCGAGCACGCTCGGATGTTCGTTGTCGACGAGCGAGGCTGCCTGCTGCGTGTGCGCGTACTCGTGCGCGATCACGGTGACGAAGCGTTCCTCGACGTCGGGGTTGAGCCAGTCGGTCGCGCACAGCGCCTCGAGGCCGATCTGCACGCCGGCGACCGGGCTGCCGATGCCGACCGGCTTGCCGCGACCGACCGCGATCGTCACGGGCGGCAAATGGGACTCGGGATACAGCTGCGCGAGCTTCGCGATCGCTTTCGCGAGGCGCACGCGCACGCGCGGAAGCACGACCATGCAACGTTTCGCGTCGGCGTAGACCGCGGGGCGCTTTTCGATCGTCTCGGCGATGCGTGCGCCGGTGACGTTGCGACGGCGGGCGAGTTCGTGCAGCCCTTCGGAACCCGCATCGAGATAGTCGTGCTGCAGTTGCTCCGCGCCCGGATGGCCGCTGGCGGCGTCGTAGATGCGGTAGAAGCGATCGACGTCGTCGGTGTGGATCACGGGAGCGGCGGTGGGCACGTCCTTCGCCAGCGCCGGCGCCGCGAGGGCAAGGCCGAAGGTCGTCGCGGCAAGACAACGGATCATCAGGGCTCGCTCGCTGCAAGGGACGTTGACCGTACACGAGCATCGCGACCCGGCGCATGTGACTGAAGTGACGGCTCGCTGCGCGGTGGTTGCCGATCGGCCTGGCATCTAAACCCTCGATCGCTTCGAGGCATCGAAGCGCCGACGGGAAGCGAGCGCACCGGCGACGGTGCCAGGGTCGTGACTTTCCGCACGCGTGGCGGGTCGTCGCGTGTCGCGACCATCGCATCCCTTCACGAATGCACGTCGTGCATTCGCGAACCCAATCGGAGTGATGCATGAAGAACCAGTGGGTGGCACTCGGAGCGGTGATGGCGGTGGCAGCCGGCGGCAGCGCGCGTGCCGGCGTCGACTTGTCCGTGCTCGACGCGTCGATGGCCGGGCCGCGCGCGCAGGTGCTCGTGCTCGGCAGCGTGCACCTGTCGGGCATGTCGAAGGACTTCAAGCCGGCCTCGCTCGAGCCCGTGCTCGAGCGGCTCGCCGCGTTCAAGCCCGACGTGATCACGATCGAGAACATCCCGGGCGAGGGCTGCGATCTGCTCGCACGCCATCCGGCGGTGTATCCGCCCGACAACGTCGCGCCGTACTGCAACAACACCGATGCGGCGAAGAAGGCGACCGGGCTGGATGTACCCGCGGCGATCGCGGAAGCGAACAAGACGTTGGCGCAATGGCCAGCGCAACCGACACCGGCCCAGCGCCGGCACCTTGCCTCGCTGTTCCTCGCCGCGAACGATTCTTCGTCGGCGGTGGTGCAGTGGTGGCAGCTGCCGCAGGCGGAGCAGCATGCGGGTGACGGCCTCGACGAGGCACTCGTCGCGCTGCTGGCCAAGCGCGGTGCCCGCAACAACGAGAGCGACCAGATCGCCGCGCGCCTGGCCGCCCGCCTCGGCCTGCAGCGCGTCTACCCGATCGACGACCACACCGGCGACAACGTCACGGTCGCGGACGAGGAAGCCTACGGCGACGCGGTGCAGAAGGCGTGGGAGGCGGCCCGGGCGAAGGCGAAGCCGATGCGCGACCGCGAGGACGAGCTGAAGAAGGGCGGCGACATGCTCGCGCTGTATCGCTACGTCAACAGCCCCGAGGTGATGCGCATCGCGATCGACGCCGACTTCGGCGCCGCGATGCGCGACCCGTCGTCGCAGCACTACGGCCAGCTCTACGTCGCGGGCTGGGAGACGCGCAACCTGCGCATGGTCGCGAACATCCGTGCCGCATTCCGCGAGCATCCCGGCGCTCGCGTGCTGTCGATCGTCGGCAGTTCGCACAAGCCGTGGTTCGACGACCTGCTCGGCCGGATGCAGGGCGTCGACGTCGTCGACGTGGAGAAGATCCTGCGCGATCGATGAGGGGAGATTCCCTCAGTACGCGTGGATGCGAGGTTCATCACATTTGAAATAGGATGCAAAAGTGGAACCTCGATGCCGCCGCGACGCGTCGCCGCGGCATCGAGGAGATCCGCCATGAGCATCGCGAAGACGTCCGGAACCTGGCAGCGCATCGCCGTTTTCGAGATCGACGCCGACGCGCCGATCGTCGACGACCTGCGCGGCAATGCGCCCGATTCCCGCCACCTGATCATCCCCGCGCGCGAGTCGCCGCCGGGTTTGCGCTGGTACGAGGTCTACGTCGATTTCGGCATCGGCGAAGTGCTGGCGATCCGGCTCGCGCAGGCGCAGTTGCAAGCCGTCCAGCGGTGGGCGACGGCCGGGCTGATGCCGGGTTTCCGCCTCGTCAGCGGCGTCGAATGGCTGACGGCCGACGGCGTGCGACCGCGCACCGAATGGCGCCTGGACAAGGTGTCCGGAGCGCGCGACCTGAACTGATGCCCGCGTTGCCGCGAGCGCCCGGACGATCCGCTCAGGTGAGCCACGCTTCCAGTTCGCGCAGCGCCTGCGCCTGCGGGAGTTCCGAGTCGCCGGCGGGTTCGTGCCGCCGGCCTTCGTAGGCGACCACCAGTTCTCCGAACGGGTCATCGACCGATTCGGTCTCCTCGATGACCAGTTCCAGATCCTCCAGCGCCTCTTCGACACCGGCCACATCGAGCGGCATGCGGAGCATCAGGGTCCAGGTGACGAAGGTCGCACCGGCATCACCCGCGCGCGCGGCAAGCACGGCTTTCGCCAATGCCCCGGACCGGTTCGCGAGATGGGCTCGCGCGGGCGCCTCGGCGTCGAATACCGCGATCGCTTCGCCTTGTGCCTGCAGATCCCCGGTGGCGACGTTTTCGAAGCTGGAGATGACGACGTAGCTCAAGGGATCGCCTTCGATGCGGGAACGAAGCGTTGATCGTCGCACGGGCCGGATCGCCGGAGAAGCGGCACGGACGCCTGGCCAGCGGGCCGGACGCTCCAGGCGTCGCCCGTCGAGGCGCCGCGAGCGAGGCGCTGCGGCCAGGCCTCAGGGGGCGATTGGAGTGGTCGCGGCACGACCGGGATCGGCAATGGCGGCGGGTGCGGATGCGTCGCTGCCCGTTGGCAAAGAGTGTACATTGCGCACAAAGAATCACCGCCAGCGAGGAGCCGCGCCATGAGCACGAAGCCGTCGAAGAGTCCGTCGATGTATTTCCCGCCGACCTTCAAGCTCGGAGAAGCCGCGGTGTGCGCGTCGCTCGTGCTGACCGCCTACGACCAGTTCAACCAGTGGGTCAAGCAGGGATATCCGCCTCAGTCCGGCTTCAAGTGGACGCCGAACGGGCTCGGCCTGCAGTATGGGGCGCCGCTCTGGGCGACCGTGACCGTGCTCGACATCGGCTGGCCCGAGCCGTTCGGGTTCGTCGCCTGGGACGGCAGCGGCAACGCGTTCATCGTGTTCCGCGGCACGATGACCAAGGCCGACGCGGTCATCGACGCCGAAGTCGACCAGGCCGCCTACACGCTCGCTGCTGGCTTCGGCAACGTGCAGGTCGGCTGGAACGACGTGTACGCGACGTTGAGCCCGTCATTGCTCGGCCAGCTCGCGCAGGCCGGTGCGGTGAGCCGGCTGTACTTCACCGGACACAGCATGGGCTCGGCCTTGTCGACGCTCGCCGTGCCCGACGTCGCGACCAACTCGACGATCAAGCCTGCCGCGGGTCGCAGCTACGTGCACTACAACTTCGCCAGCCCGCGTGTCGGGGACACCGGCTTCGCCGCCGGCATGAACTGGAGCGTGCAGGCGCCGACGTTCCGCGTGGTCAACACCGAAGACATCGTGCCCGACGTGCCGCCGCCGCTGCTCGGTTCGACCGTCTATCAGCACGTCGGCACGCCGGTCGACTTCACCGCCGAGTACCTGACGACCGACGGCAACCACAGCATGGCCGACTGCTACTGGTATGCGATCAACCATCCGGGACAGCCGCAGGGACCCGTCCCAGGCTCGCTTGCATTGAACCGGCTCGTGCGCGCGGACGGCGGCGTCACCGACTATGCGCCGCTCGTCCCGGCGGGCTGACCCGCGGATCGATTCAGCGTCGGGTCGGCGCCGCGTCCGCGAGGCCGTGTTCGCGCAGCAGGGTTTCGATGCGCCGCTGCGCGTGGATGCGATCGTCGCCCGGCGCGATCGACCGCAGGATGTCGTCCGCGCGGTTGCGGAATGCATCGAATGCGCGCGAACGCCCCAGGCTTTCGACGAGGCCGGGCAGGTCCGCCGCAAGCTGGTCGAGGTTGCCGTCGAGCTGGGCGCGTGAGAGCTGCATGCGACTACCGTACACATCGCGGCATGCTCCGCGCTGAACGATCGGTGCCGCGGATGAACACCGATGCGGCGGGGGCGATATAGTGCGCGCCCATGAACCTGCCTCGTCGCTCCCTGCGCGCCTCGTGCGCCGTGGTCCTCCTCGCCGCGAACGCGTGCATCGGCAGCGGTGCCGTTTGCGCGGCCGAATCGTCGTCGGGCACCGGATTCTGGCTCGGTTGCTACGAACTCACGTTCGGCGACGATGCTTCCAAGACGCGCGTCGTGCGCCTGACCGACACGGCGGTGCCAGCGAGTCCGGGCAGCTACGCGGTCGAGTCCGTGCCGGCGTCCGACGCCGATCTCGCAAGCGTGTGGCGCCCGGTCAGCGCGACTTCGATCCGCCTCGGCGTGAGCAACGGCCGCACCGGCTGGACGGCCGAACTCAAGGCGAACGAGGGTACGTTCGTCGGGTCGTCTAACTGGGTCGACGACACCGGCAAGAGTGGCGCGGGCTATATCGTGACCGCGAAAAGCATCGCCTGCGATACGACCGCGGCAGGTGCATCGAAGCCGTGACGTTCGAATGCGCGACGCGTCCCTGCGTCGCTTCCGTCGCCGCTGCACTCCGGATTGCCGGAAGGCCCGACGAGTCTTCAGCCCGCGCGAACGAGGATCCGCGAACTCGCTGCACGATGAACGCGCAGAAATGGATTGTCGCTTCGCTCGGAATGGCGATGCGCTCGCCTGGCCCGGAGCCTGGCCTAACGGAACAGCAGCACGAGCAGGATGATGAGCAGGAGCAGGCCGCCACCGCTCGGGTAGTAGCCCCAGGCGGTGCTGTACGGCCACACCGGCAGTGCGCCGAGGACGAGCAGGATCAGCAGGACGAGCAGGATCGTACGCAGCATGGGACCTCCCTTGGTTGTCGTGCGCGAAGCGGTATCCGCATCGGCAGCGTGCGGGTGGCCGCCTATATGAACGCGGAATGGCTCCCGGCGCGCGAGGCATTCGTTCAGGCGGCCGTGGCGAACCGTTCGCCGCATGCCCGATGGCGCAGCGTTGCCCCGACGCGCTAGCCTCGCGCGATCGTGCGCTCGCCACCGCGGAGTCCTGCATGTCGATTCCTCGATTCGCCCTCGCTACGGCACTCGCGCTGTCGTGGTCCGTCGCGGCAACCGCCGCGCCTGCGTCGAAGGCGGTGTTCGAACAGCTGAAGTCGCTTGCCGGAGACTGGCACAGCACGAAGAAGGGCAGTGCGACGGTGGTGAACTACCGCACGATCGCCAACGGCACGACGGTCGTCGAGAGCTGGACGATGTCGCCGACGCGGCAGTCGATGACCGTGTACACGATGGACGGTGATCGCCTGCTGGCGACCCACTACTGCCCGCAGGGCAACGCGCCGCGCCTGCAGTTCACTTCCCCCGACGCATCGGGCGCGTACCGTTTCGACTTCCTCGACGGCGCCAACCTGCAGGATCCGGAAGGCTCGCACGAGCACGCCTTCCGCTTGCGGCTCGATGTCCCGGGCGCGATCACGCGCAACGAGACCTACATCCGCAACGGAAGCCACTATGATCCCGCGCGGGACCAGGGCGAAGACGAAACGTTCGAGCGCACGAGGTAGGCGCGACCGCGGCGTGTCCGGCGGCGGTACGCCTTCGATTTTTCGCGGCAGGCGATGTCTCATTCGCATGCGCTTGATCGTTCCTCGCGAAAAATGGGAGATCCGTTCATGTCGCGTGCTTCGCTTCCGCTGTCCCTGCTGTTCGGTTCCGTCGCCTTGCTCGCCGCCTCCGCGGTATCGGCGCAGTACGTGTTCGTCGGGCCGGCGAGCGATCCCGACTGCGACTACCACGCGATCCAGGACGCGGTGGACGCCTGGGCCGCGTCGCCGAGCACCGACTTCCTCACGGTCTACGTCACGAGCGAGCAGGCGTACGCGGCGACCGCGGTGACGATCCCGACGCCGGCCGCGAGCAGCGGCATCGCGCTCACCGGCGGCATGCCGTCGTGCCACCTGCAGGCGGCAACCGGCCATGTCGTGCTTGACGGCATGGGCAACGGCGGCCTGCCGGTGGTCGACGTGAACGGTACGGTCGCCGGTGACGCGCGGCGCTTCCAGGTCACGCTCGGTCCGCTCGAGATCACCGGTGGCAACGTGGTCGGAAATGGCGGCGGTGTGCGCGTGCGCGGCAATGTCGTGCTCACCCTGTTCGAAGCGGACGTGCACGACAACACGGCGACCAACGGCGGCGGCGTCAGCATCGAGGCGAGCGCGGCCGGCGAGCCGCAGCTCGTGCTCGTCGGCAACCAGGCACCTGCGGCGATGCGCGACAACGACGCGACGCAGGACGGCGGCGGCTTGTACTGCGCGAACGCGACCGTCTACTGCGACCGCTACTGCCGCGTCGCCGGCAACACCGCGGGCGGCAAGGGCGGCGGCATCGCGCAGCAGGCGTGCGATACGTCGCTGTATCCGTCGCCGTCGATCGTGACCGATCCCGACGTCGGCATTCGCGCGAACTCCGCGGCCGGTGACGGCGGTGGCGCCTGGGCCTCGGGCGGCTATTTCAATCTCGGCGCGAACACGCCGCTCAAGCCGGTGCCGGTCGCCGGCAACAGCGCGGGTGGCAGCGGCGGCGGCGTCTATCTTACGGGCGTCGGTGCGGGTTCGTCGCTGACATTCCGCGGCGTGCACTTCGACGGCAACAGTGCCGGCGCCGATGCCGGTGCGCTGTACGCCGACACGAGCCTGCTCATGATCGATGCGACGTTCACGCTCGGCTGCGGCGGCGCCTTCGACGGCTGCCCGCGCTTCAGCGGCAACCACGCGACCGGAACCGGCGGAGCGCTCGTGCTCGCCGGCGATGCGAGCCTGCTCGCCTGGAACCTCGTGTTCGCCGGCAACGACGCCGCGCACGCGAGCGTGCTGCAGATCGGCGCGTCGGGTTCGGGCGCGACCCTGATCGACACCCACGTCGCCGGCAACCACGGTGCCCCCGAGCTGCTGCGTTCGTCCGGCGGCTACATCGACCTGCGCTACGTGACGATCGCCGACAACGGCGGCGACGACGACGCACTGATCCGCTTCGATGCGCCGGGTGGCTTCAGCGCTGGCAACAGCATCCTGTGGGACGACGACGGCGTCGCCACCGGCGTCGTGCTCGCGGCGCCGGCCGGATCGACGTTCAATGTCAACTGCGTGCTCGTGCATGAGGACAGCGCGCTGGCCGGCCAGCCCGGCGTCACCGGTCTCGTCGTTGCCGACCCGCAATGGGACATGAGCGGCGCCTATCCCGCGGGCATGTACGTGCCTGGGGCGGACTCGCCCGCAGTGGACGCCTGCGGCGCCGGCCCCGGCAACATCGCCGACCTCATCGGCACCGTGCGCCCGCAGGATCTGGCCAAGCCCGATGCGACCGGACCGTACGACATGGGTGCGATCGAACGCATGCCCGACCTCATCTTCGCGGATGGATTCGAGCTGCCGTGAACGCGTGGGGCCGCTGCGTTCGCGCGGACGACGGTCGTGTCCGGCGCGAAGCCGAAATCAATCGGCCGTGTCGAACCCGTCGATGAACACGGGACCGACACTGTCGAGCCCCGAGACGCGCCAGCTCAGATAGACGACGTCCGCACCGATGCGGCGGGTGCCGAAACCGGCGACGACGTCGCCGTCGTCGCTCGCCACGAGGGCAGTCTCGAGAGTCCAGTCCGTGAGGTCGAGACCTTCCGCCTGCAACTGGTCGGCCAGCTTCACCGTGCCAGTGGCGCGCGACCAGATGCTCGCGTCGGACAGGAACATGAAGAGCTGGCCGTAGATGCGCGTCGCATCGCCGTTGACGGCATGCGCGTTACCCGGGCTGATCGCGCCCCAATCGGCGGAAGCCAGGTCGGAGAAGCCTCCCGTCCCGGACCAGCGGAACTGCAGCGGGCGCATGCCGACACCCGGATTGGCGTTGTATCTGCCGACGACGACGGCTCCGTCCGCACTCACCGCATTCGCTTCCGCCCAGGCCGGCGACGACGGCGCGGGAGAGAGGTCCTGCAGGCCGCCCTGTGCGGTCCAGCGGAACGCATGATTGCCCGATGATCCGACGACGGTCGTCCCATCGCGGCTGACGGCATTGGCGCTTCCGCTCGCCGCGCCGTCGAAGGCGCCGAGGCTGCGCATGCCGTTGGTCGCATCCCAGATCCACGGCACGGAACCCTGCGGGGTCGTCGCGCGGCCGACCACGACGGCGCCGTCTGCGCTCACACCCAGTGCGTCGCTTGCGCTGGTGCCGGGCAGCGCACCGAGGTCTTGCAGGCCGCCGGCTTCCGTCCAGCGGAACGCATGACTGGGCGAGCCCAGCGTGCCGACGATGACCGAGCCGTCGACATTCGCGGCAGATGCGATCTTCGCACCGACGATTTCGTGCAGGCTGCCGTCCCATCGAAACGCGCGTCCTTCGTCGACGCCGACGATGATGCGGCCGTCGCCGCTGATGCCCACGACGCCAGCCCAGTCCTGGGTGGCGCCGGGCAGGCGGCCGAGATCGACGATGGCGAGCGCCGCGTCCGCGTCGCGCATCGCTGCGACGTGCACGCACGCAACGCCTGCGCCGGCCAGCAGGCACGCACGCATCGGAGCGGGGAGCTGTCGAAGCATTGTCCCGGTTCCCTCGCATTGCATCATCGCGTGACGAGTATAGACCCGGCCGCGAGCGGCGGGACTGCCTCGACGAATCCACAACCGGACTTTTACGTGCGCATTACGACATCGCAACCAGAATGGGCCTGCATGAAGGAGAAGGGGCATGCGCGGCGGTACGCGATCGGTGGTGGCTGGGAGCGGACTCGAACCGGGCCAGGCGTTCGCGCGCGTCGCGTTTGCCGCGGATCGACGACCGTGGCAGCGCAGCCTGCGTTGGGAGCGGTATCGGCCCGGGCCACGGCGCCTCGTCGTCACCACGCTCGTCGCGATCGTGGCGACGGTGCTCGAGTTGTCGGGATTCGACGCGCTCATGCGCGAGCGCTTCGATCGCACGCACGAGGCGGTCGCATCGACGCCGTTCGTGGTTCACTTCGAGGACCTGCTGCCCGCGCCGCCACCGGAACCGGAGCCTGTGCGTCGCGCGCGCGACTCCGCCGTCGCCGGTGCGCGAGCGCCTGCACGGCGCGAGCGCACCGAAGAGCGACCGCGCCGCCCGCGCGATGCGTTGGACGTCGCGCCGCCCGTGCCGGTGGAAACACCGCCGCTGCTGGTCGATCGCGACGGGCGTGCATTGCTGCCCGACGGTCGTGTACTCGTCGCACCGAAGGACGGTGCGGCGATGTTCCGCCACGATTCGCCCGTGCCGTACGCGCAGACGCGCTTCGAGCAGGCGTTCGCGCCGCGCGACGAAGACCTCGGTCACGAACTGATCCGGCGCACGACGGTCAAGCACACCTGGCGCACGCCGTGGGGCAGCCAGATCACGTGCAGCGCCTCGATGACGCTGATGTTCCTCGGCGGATGCGGCTGGGGCCTCGCGCCACGCGCAACCGCGGAAGAGCTGCGGCAGATGCGCGCCGACCCGCCACCGTCGAAACCGGACAAGTCGGCGTTGCGCGTGCTCGGCTCGTAGCGTCGCGGGTGGCGGAGGCTCAGCCGCGCGGGCGCGTGAGTTCGACGAGCAGTGCCGCGACCAGCGGCGACGCGGAGAGCGCACGGCGCGTCACTGCATGCACGCGTCGCGTGAGCGGCGTGCCGCGCGGGGCACGGATCGCGACGCCCTTCGTGGCCGCGGAGCGCGCGCCGAGTTCCGGCACGAGGCCGACGCCGAAGCCGGCCGCAACCATGCGCAGCAGCAGGTCGTAGTCGTCGATCGTGTGGGTGATCCGCGGCGCGAAGCCTGCGGCCGCGCACGCACGCTCGGCGAGTCGATGATCGTCGGACTGGCGCGAGCCGACGATCCAGTCCTCGTGCTCGAGGCGTCGCAGGGCGATCGTCGTCGCCGACGTCGCCATCGACGCCGGCAGCGCGACGCGCATCGGCTCCTCCAGCAGCACGTGCGTGACGAGCCCGGCGACCTCCGCGCGCGGCACGAGGTTGTAGGCGAAGCAGACCGCGAGGTGGCAACGGCCGTCGCGCACGGCGTCGAGTGCGTCGGGCGTTTCGAGTTCACGCACGACCACGTTCATGGCCGGATGGCGCGCCCGCACGCGCACGATCGCGGGAAGCAGGTGCGCCTTCGCGTAGCTCGCGAAGCAGGCGACGTCGAGTTCGCCGCCCGGCGCCTCGTGAGCGCTGCGCAGGTCACGTTCGGCGGCGTCGACGGCCTGCAGGATCGTTTCCGCGTGCGCGACGAGCTGCGCGCCTTCCGCGGTGAGGCGCACGCGCCGGCCGATCTGTTCGAGCAGCGCGACGCCGGTCTCGCGCTCGAGCGTGGCGAACTGCTGGGACACCGCCGAGGAGGTGAGCCCGAGCGCGTCGGCGACCGCGGTCATCGTTCCACGGCGCGCGAGTTCGCGGAGCAGGCGCAGGCGGGTGAGATCGAGCATGAAGAATATCTTACGATGATCATCACGTTTGTGAAGTAGACCTGATGATTGGGTCGGCGCTACCTTCGTGATCCCACACTGCCGGGACGCGCCATGGAAACGACACGACATGAACGAAGGCAGGTCGCCGCCGCGGGCGGTGCGGGGCTGGTCCTGCGTCGCGGCGAGCGACTGCGCGTCATCGACGAGGGCGGCGGGCAGACCGGTGACCTCGTCGCGTACTCGGTCGACGGCCTGCAGCGCCTCAGCAACGGCCGCACGTTCGACTACGCCGGTCGCATCCACGTGTCGACCGGCGACCTGCTCTGGTCCGACCGCAGCGAGCCGATGCTGGCGATCGTCGCCGACGACGCGGGGCGCCACGACTTCCTGCTCGCCGCCTGCAGCGCCGAGATGTATCGCCTCCAGTACCGCCACGCGGGATACCACGCGAACTGCACGGACAACCTTGCCGCGGCCGTGCGCGAGCTCGGCCTGCAGCCCGATCCGTTGCCGACGCCGCTGAACCTGTTCATGCGCGTCGACGTAGCCGACGGCGGGAGGCTCGTGTTCGGGCCGCCTTCGTCGCGCGCCGGCGACGCGATCGTGCTGCGCGCGGAAATGGATCTCGTCGTCGCGCTGTCGTCCTGTCCCGCATCGACCTGCAACGGCGGCGCGCCCGCGCGTCCGCTCGCGTACGAGATCCTCCACGACGATCCCCCGGAGTCGCATCGATGACGCGCATCGCCTTGCTCGGCATTCCCAACGACGACAACTCCTCGTACCTGCGCGGCGCCGCGGAAGCGCCGGCGCGCATCCGCACGCACCTGTTCTGCGACGCCTACAGCACGTGGAGCGAGACCGGCTTCGACCTCGGTGCGCCCGGCGCCGTCGTCGATCACGGCGACCTGCGTTTCGACGCGGCGACCGATCCATGGGAAGCCGTCGAGCACGCCGTCGTTCGGGCGATCGAGGTGGGCGACCCGCTGCTCTGCCTCGGCGGTGATCATGCGATCACGCATCCGATCCTGCGTGGCGTGCGCCGCTTCCACCCGCGGCTGTCGATATTGCACATCGACGCGCATGCCGACATCTACGAGAGCTACCAGGGAAACCCGCGGTCGCACGCGTCGCCATTCGCGCGGATCATGGAGGAGCGCCTCGCCGATCGCCTCGTGCAGGTCGGCCTGCGCACGATCAACGACGAGCATCGCGCGCAGTTCGCGCGCTTCGGCGTCGAGGTCGTCGAGGCTTCGCGCTGCGCTGCGCCGCTGCGGCTCGCGTTCGACATGCCCGTCTACGTCTCGATCGATATCGATGCGCTCGATCCCGCGTACGCGCCCGGCGTATCGCACCGCGAGCCGGGCGGGTTGAGCGTGCGCCGCGTCGTCGAGATCATCCAGTCGATCGACTACCCGATCGTCGCCGCCGACATCGTCGAGTACAACCCGCGCTGCGACGTCGCCGACCTCACCGTCGGCGTCGCCGCGAAGCTCGCCAAGGAAGTCGCGGGCATGATGGCGAGGAACGCGCCGCGGGGGCTGACCGGCGCGATCAGTCCTGTTTAGCGGCTGCGATGCGCGTGTCGGTGGCGATCCAGTTCATCTCCCAGGTGCGCCCGCCGTCGTCGGAGTAGGACTGCTCGAACCGGCAGCTGTCCGGCGTCGCGCACGCGATCACGAAGCGCACGAGGATGCTGCGGCCGCCGAGCGTGTCCAGGCCGTGGAACTCGCCGCGGCCGTCCTTGAAACGACCGAACAGCGGCGACGTGAGTTCGCCGTCGTCGAGCGGAGCGTAGTGGATGCTCCATTGCCGCGCCGACGCGTCGTAGAGGCGCAAGGCGACTCCCGCGATGCGGCCCGACGGCCCGGCGATATCGAGCTCGACCGTGTTCGCGCGCCCATCGAGCAGCTTGCGCACGATGCTGGTGCCGTCGAGTTCGACCCAGGTCTCCGATCCGCTCAGCGGGTGGACGCGCCGCGAGACGTGCGTCTTCCAGGTGCCGAACTCGAAGTCGAAATCGTGCGACGCGTCCTTCGGCGCGGGCTCCGTCGCGGCGGCCGCGAGCGGCGCCGCGAACCCGAGCGCGAGCAGGAAGGAAGGGGGGCGCATGCGCATGGCGATCTCCGTCGTGCCGCGATGCACGCAGTAGGCGGCGTGGCGGCGCCGCGCTCAAGAACCACTCGTGGGCGCGTCGGCCGAGCCAATCCGAGGCGCGACGCGACGCTGCGCGAGGAAGCGCGGATTGCGCAGCAGCGCGGCGGACACGAGCGACACCAGCACGCCGACCGGGAAGATCTCGGCGAACGTCATCGGCAGGCGGTAGAACGGATTCGCGTAATCGGCCTTGAAGGCCTCCATGTCCGCGGCGAACTTGGCGAGCGCGTCACCGCTGACGCCCTTCGCCTTTTGCCGCTGAGCAGGTTCGCGTAGCTGCCTGCGAAATCCATGTGAGTGAGGGCGAGCGCCGCCTCCCAGGCAGCGACGTAGAACAGTCCGGCGACGGCACTGATGCCCAGACCGAGGCCGAGCGCGCGCCAGAAACCGATCATGCCACCGAGATCGGTGTCGCGATGCCGTTTGATCGCGATGAACACCGCGCTCAGCGCGACGAGCATCGTCAGGTAGCCGATCGCCATGCCGTACGGGACCGGCTCGCGCCCGTTCATCGCGACCGCGAGGCCGAACAGCGGGACCGCTACGACCAGACCGGCGGCGATGCCGTAAGCGAGGATCTTGCGCAACATCGGACGTACTCCTGTAGCGGGTCGGGAACCCATTGGGCCGGCATGCGGCCGCGAAGACCATCGGCTGAAAGGATGATTCAGCCCTATTCGGCCGAAATGAGGCTGCTCAGGGCAACAGCCCGAGCTCGCGCGCCTTGCGCGTCGCGTCGGTCCGTCGCCTCGCGCCGAGCTTGTCGTACAGGCGTGCGGCATGCGTCTTCACGGTCGCCGGAGACAGGTGCAGGCGCGCCGCGATCTCCTTGTTCGAGCGGCCGGCGGCGATCTCCTGCAGCACGGTGAGTTCGCGCGGACTGATGCCGAGGGCCACCTGCGCGCGCGGGTTGCCGTCGAAGTCCGGCGTGCGCGCCGCTCCGACCACGCGCATCCCGATGTAGATGCCGAGCGCGAGGAAGCCGACGGCGATGAGCGCGACGTAGATGTCGGTCGAATGCGTGCGCGCGAGGCGGCCGTAATCGAGCCACTGCAGCAGGAACGTGCCGGCGGCCAGGCAGGCCGAGTACACGGCAATGTGCCGGAATGCCGGTGCAGGGGCTGGTCGCTTCATGGTGTCCCCGATTCGCGTCCGCGCCGGATGCTAAGACATCCGTGCCGACCTGTCGCGCGCTCGGTCGCCCGCCTGATCCCGGGGTATTCGCTGTCGCGGCGACGATCCATGCGCAGCGACCGGTTCGGTCGCCGGCGCGGCGGCCGCTAGCGCCTCGCTGCGTCCATGTAACCGAAGCTCAGGCTCGAGAACGTCGTCTCGAAATCGGCTTCGCTGCCTTCCGGCAACGGCCGCGTCCAGACGACGTTGAGCAGCCAGCTTCCGCGTGGCGGTACGTCGAACGTCGCGCGACCGGTGGCGTCGGTGGTGTGCATCGCGACGGGTTCGGCGTCGTCTTCGAGCAGGGTCAGCTTGACGCGTGCACCGGCGAGCGCGGCTCCGTGGTAGAGCACGCGCACCGGCAACGTCGGCGAGTGCGGTTCCAGGTACGGATTGCGCTCCGGCACGATCTCGAGGTCGAGGCCGACCGGGACGGTCGCCGGATCGCCTTCCCTCGCAGCGGCGGCACCGGCCTGCACGAGCGCCTTCGCCTCGCGACGGTAGATCTCCGAACCATCGACGTCCATGCGCCGCATGCGCCGGCGTTGCTCGAGCGCCGGAACCAGCCCTTCGCTTTCGAGGTAATCGTTGAAGCGCAGCGCCGGCAAGTGGCTGTGCGCGCGGTCGTCGGTTTCGAGTACGAGCAACCAGATGCCCGCCGCATCGAGGCGCAGGTCGGCGTCCGCGTCGTCGCGGCCCGGATGCAGGCGACCGTGCAGCCCGAGCGTGCGGCCGTCCGGCGCGATCGCGTCGAAGCGCTCGATCCGTTGCAACGGTATCGGCGAGCGCTGGCGCGCGGCGCCGTGCCCGACCTGCAGGGTCATCGGCCAGTCGATGCCGGGTTCGACGCGGTATTCGCGCGGCTGCAGCCAGAAGTCGTGGGCGACGGCGTCGCCGGTCGCGAGTGCGAGCAGGAGGGCGAATGCGCGCCGCCCGCGCGGGTTCGTGCGAGGATTCATGTCGTCACCTATTCGAGATGATCGGGCCGGTCACCCGGCGTGACCGGCAACGCATGCACGCTTGCGACGAGCAGGACGACCGCGATGAGCCAACTGGCGACGACGTGCACCGCGACGCGTGCGCCGTGGCGCAGGCACCACGACGCGAGCACGAGCGTCGCGATCGTCGGTGCGAGCACGTAGCCCTCGGGACGGCCGCCGGACGAGGCTGCGAGTGCGCCTGCACAGCAGCCGCCCATGCCCGCGAGCAGGAGCACGAGGCGGCCTGGCATGCGCGGCCAGAGGACCGCCGCGGCGCAGGCGGCGACGAAGATCCAGCAGGCGAACGCCGCATCGTCGAAGGCCGCGGCGGGCAAGCGCAGGCTTGCGGCTAAGCTGCTGGCCACGGCGAACGCCACGAATGCGATCACGCGCGGGCGCGGCGCTGCGTGCGCGATCGCGATACCGGTCGCGAGACCGAGCAGCACGAGGGGCAGGGCGATGCTGTTCATGCGAGGACTCCATGGAGGAAGGCGAGGCCGGCGACCGCGATCGCGGCGCCGCTGATGCGCGTGAGGGGGACGCGGCGCACGCGATCGGCGACGACCGCGAACGCGATGCCGGACACGTGCAGTAACCCGGTCGCGAGCACGAAGCCGACGCTGTAGCCGACCGGATCGGCGGCCGAGGGCAGTTCGCGACCGTGCGCGTAGCCGTGGAACATGGCGAACACGGCGACGATCGTCAGCGCGAGCCATGCCGGCGCGCGCCAGGCGCAGGCAATGCACGCGCCGAGCACGAGCACCGAACAGGCGATGCCGAGTTCGACCGGCGGCAGCGGCACCGCGTGCATGCCGAGCACGGCGCCGACGACCATCAGCAGCGGAAACGCGATCGGCAGCGCGACGACGAGCGTGCGGCCGAGGAACGCACCCCACAGACCGACCGCGACCATCGCGAGCAGGTGGTCGAAGCCCGTGAGCGGATGCAGGGCGCCGGCGACGAGGCCGCCGCGCAATCCCGTTCCGGTGTGCGCCGACGCCGGGATTGCCGTGGCCATGCCGACCGCGAGCGCCCAGGCGGCGATGGCGTGCCGGCACTTCATCGCGTGTACCCCGCGGCATCCGGCGCAGCGAGGAACGGAAACACCGTGGCCGAATGGTCATGCTCGTCGCGATCGACGCCGTCGTCGATGCCGCGCGTCGTGCCGTTCGCGAGCAGCGAGCGGTAGACGTCGACCGCGTCGTACAGCGGCGTGCGTCCGCCGCAATCGTTCGCCCATTCGGCATGGCCGCCGAGTGCGGCGAGCTCGACCGCGAACGGCTGCGTGCACGTCGCCGACGCGGCATTGACCCACAGGCGATCGTCGGCGAGCAGGCGCGCGAGCGGGCGGTAGCGGTGTGCGCGCACCTTCGCATCGGCGAGGAACGCGTTGCCGCACCGGCCGTCGAAGCCGTCGTACAACGCGAGATTCTTCTCGATCTCCGCGACGAAGCGGCCCGACGTCGACGGCGTCGCCGCGTTGTACGCCTCCTTGAGGCGGTCGGCGACCTCGTCGCTCGCGCTGGTGCCGAGCAGCGCATTGCCGGTGAGTGGTCGCCCGGCGCGATCGATGCGGCGATCGCCTTCGGACGTGCTTGCCCAGATCGCGAGCGAGCGCCCGCCCTTTGCCACGCTCGCGATGTCGATCGAGACGACGAGCGACGCCGGCGTCCATCCGGCGAGCAGGTTCTTCGCCGGTCCGCCTTCGGTGTGGCGCCATTGCTCGTGGATCTCGTGCGCGGTCGTCGCGTCGAACGCGGGACAACCGGCGACATCGATCGCTGCACCGGCGTGGATCGCGGCGACCGCGGCCTGGTACGCCGCGCGCGTGCCCTTCACGTTGTTGAAGAACGGATCGTCGCGCGGGCCGGCGAAGACGCGAAAGCGCGCATCGCGTCCTTCGAGCCCGTCCGGCATCGTGTTGCCGCCGCGTGCCCAGTCGCCATGGCCCGCGCGGCATTCCATTTCGTCCGGGGTCGCAAGGTGACAAGTGATCGTCGTCGTCGCGGTCGTGTGTCCGAACTTCGAGCCGCTGTCGACGTGGAATACGTAGTCGAGGCGGTCCGAGAACGTATGGCCGACGATCGTCATGACGAGTTCGAGCCGGCGTCCGTCGGCCGACGTCCACGCGTAGAGATCGCCGATGTCCGCGCGCGGGTCGGCGATCACCGTCGGTGTGTCGAGGTGGTCGGAAGCATGTGCCGGCGCCGCGAAGGCGGCCGTCGCGGCGAGCAGGAAGGCGCCGACGACGGCGCGCGGAGGGGTGGCGGAGTGCATCGTGCGAACCTCGCTGGAAGGAGGTTCGCACTAGACACCGCGCAGGGCAGCGGCCGCTGTCGAAATCTTTAGTGAGGCGCCGGTGCCGGCGAAGCGCGCCTATCGACGCGCCGCGGATTCCTCGAATCCGTCGCCGAAGATGCGGTCGCCGTGCACGATCTGCAGTCCGTTCAAGGCGGCGCGCGGCGGCGAGCCGGGTGCCGTCGCGGCGACGGTGAGCGTGAATGCGTTGCCGGGGACGAAGAACACGGCGTGGTTGCCGGGGCTGCCGTCGGCTTGCACGTAGTTGCCATCGAAGTCGGTGCCGGTCGCGTCGACGATGTCGATCGTGTGCGGTGCATCGCCGTTCGTCGCGACCGTGCAGGACGCGGTCGACATCGCGCGTGCGTTGTCGGAATCGGCATACACGTGCACGTAGTAGCCGGCGTCGTCGTCGGGAAGGCCGCTGACCTCGACTGCGACCGGCGTATCGGTCGCGCTGAGGTAGCCGTCCATCATGCGGAAGTCACCGGGCGCATCGCCGATCACCGGCTTCCACACGCCAGCCGCGGACCAGTCGATCGTCGCACCGCTCGGGTTGCCCGTTTCGTCGACGAGCGCGACGCCGCTGCCGCTCGATCCGGCGAGCGTGTTCCAGTTCACTGCGGCGACCGCGCCCGCGCTCTCGCGCGCACCCATCGGTGTGCCCGTACCGACGAAGTCGACGCTGATCGTGCCTGCACCCGCGACGACGTCGCTCGCGTGCAGGCCGACCGTCCCCGTGTGCACGAGCGTGCCGTCCGTCGCGGTGATCACGAGGTCGCTCGTACCCGGCGGCATGGGCGCGCCGGTCTGCACGGTGAGCGTCGTGCTGCCGCCCGCGGCGAAGTCGTTCGATGCGAACGATGCGGTCGCGCCCGGCGGCAGGCCGTCGACGTCGAGGTGGAGCGTGCCGGTGTAACCCTGCTGCGCGCTCGTCGTGATCGCGTAGACGACGCTGTCGCCCGGATGCACGCCCGGATTCGGGGGTGAGGCGGCGAGCGTGAAGTCCGCGGTCGGCAGCAGTCCGTACGTGCTCACGGCAGCCGCGCCGACGCCGTCGCTCGGGAACGACGCCATGTAGACGCGTCCACCGACGACCGTCGGTGGGCTGAACTTCGGCCAGTTGCCCACGCGATCGCGCGTGCTGTTCTGCTCGGAGTTCCACAGCTCGTGGGTGAGGTCGTCGGCGTCGACCGCGCGCAGCACGCCCGGGTGCACGCCGCTGTTCGGATCGGAGCCGCTGAAGGCCATCGATGACCACAGCACGCCCGTGCCCGGCGTGCTGCCGTTGGCGGACAGCGCGAGCACGCCGCCGGCGGAGCCGTTGTTGGAGAACAGCGTCGACTGCGAGGCCGGTGTCGTGTCGAACGTGCCCGCGGCGGCATTGAAGCGATACGCCTTCATCGGGCTGTGGCCGTCCGACCAGACGTACATCCACGGACCGACGCCACTCTCGCGGTTCCAGTACACGGGGCCGCCCTTGATCTGCTGGCCACCGTTGCTGAACACCTGCACGATGTTCGCGTCGCCCGCGGATTCGTGGCCGAGCGAGGACGCATGCATGACGTAGAACACGCCGCTCTTTCCGGCGCCGACGACGAGATCGGTGCCCGGCAGCAGGATCGGGCCGGATCCGCCGAGATCGGCGTCGGCCTGGTTGAGTTCGTCGTAGACCGAGGGCGTGAACCAGTCGAGCATCGGCGTGTCCGGCGTCGGGCCGAACTTCACGAACGATTCGCCGAAGTTCCGCACGCCGTCGTAGGTGCCGTTGCCGGTCATGAAGTAGACGTTCTCGTCGGCGTCGACCGCGGGCGCGCGACCGGCCATCCAGATGCCCCCGCCATTGAACGCGGTGCCGTCCGGCGTCGACGTCCAGATCGCGGTGCGCTGCAAGGTCGCCGCATCGTGCACCATGACCCAGCCGTGATAGGCGAACTGGTCGCTGTGCGCGCCCCAGGCGATGAACACGCGTCCGTTCGCGAGCGCGAGGCTCGCGCGCTGGTCCTGGATCTTCGGGTTGAATGCGAGCATGCCGCCCGAGCTGCCGTTGCCGTTGCCGGGGACGCTGCCGCCGAGCACGACCGGGCTGCCCGGGCGCTCGGCCAGGGTGGTGATGTCGAGTGCGTGCAGGCGCTGGCAGAAGGTCGGATTGACCGGGCCGCAGTTCGCGCCCGCCTCGCGCGTGCGCGCGACGAGGTACATCGTGTTCGTCGCGAGGTCGATCTGCGGTGTGCTCTCGATGCCGACGTTGCCGATGATGTTGTCGTTGTAGCCGAGGATGTCGAGGATCGGGATCGCGGTCGAACCCGCCACCTGGCTCGTGATGTCGAGCGAGAGCAGCGGCGTGCCGGACGACGAGTTCGCGTCGAACGCGTAGACGCGGTCGTTCATCGTGACGACGTAGACGACGTCGTGCACGCCCTGGCCCGGGATCGCGACGTTGCGCACGTACAGCGGTTGCGCATACACCGATCCACTGACCGGATACGCCCACAGCTTGCCGAACGTCGCGGCGTTGACGTTCGCGGTGGTGAGCACGGTTTCGTCGAGGTTCGCGCCGAGGCGCGCGGCGTCGTAGCGTTCGGTGACGACGTCGATCGGCGCGGCGACGACGGATGTCGCGGACGCGACGAGTAGCAGTGCGCATGCGCTGCGCGGAAGCGGACGTGCCATCGGTGCTCCCCTTGGAAGGCGCCCGACTTTAGCAGAACGCAGACGCCTGCCATCGCCGCCGATCCCTGCTTGCGTAGCCCCGGACTCCGTCACCGGAGCCCGGGGTCACGTCGATCAGCGCTGGCCGCCCGAGGCGGTGATGCGCTCGCCGGTGAGCCACGACGCGTCGTTCGAGGCGAGGAACAGCGCCACCTTCGCGATCTCCGCGGGCTGGCCGAGGCGACCCATCGGAATCCCGGCGACGAGCGTCTTCTCGAACTCGGTGCCGACGCCGCCCATCGCGGCGAGTCCTTCGGTCGCGGTCGCGCCCGGTGCGATCGCATTGACGCGGATGTTGCGCGGCGCGAGTTCGATCGCGAGCACGCGCGTGATCGAGTCGACTGCGGCCTTGGTCGCCGAATAGACGACCGAGTTCGGCATCTGGTTCACGCTCGCGATCGAACTCACGTTGACGATGCTGCCACCGAGCGGTCCGAAATGGCGCGCGGCTTCCTGCGCGGCGAGGATCGTGCCGAGCACGTTGAGGTCGAACTGGCGACGGTATTCGGCTTCGGTCACCGCCTCGAGCGGTTCGAAACGGTACACGCCCGCGTTGTTGACGAGCACGTCGAGCGCGCCGTACGCGTCCTTTGCTTCGGCGAACAGGCGGCGTACGTCGTCGGCGCGCGCGACGTCCGCCTGCACCGCGATCGCCTTGCCGCCGGCGCGGATGATATCGCCGACCACGCGCTCGGCATCCTGCCGGCTCGACGCGTAGTTGACGACGACCGCAGCGCCCGCCGCGGCGAACTGGCGCGCGATCTCGGCGCCGATGCCCTTCGATGCGCCCGTGACGACCGCGACCTTGCCGTTCAATGCGTTCATGGGTTCCGTCCTTCATTTTTTGCGCCCGATTGGCGCCGGACGACACTCTTGTTCATTCGGCGCCGCGAGGATAGGCTGCCGATTCGACTAGCACATATTCGATTCGTGCATGACCGACCGGCTCTTCGCGCTGCGCGTGTTCGCCCAGGTCGCCCGCACCGGCAGCTTTTCGAAGGCCGCGCGCGAACTCGCGTTGTCGCAACCGTCGGTGTCGCGCATCGTCGCCGGGCTGGAAGCGGACGTCGGCGTCGCACTCATGACGCGCACGACGCGCGGGTTGCGCCTCACCGACGCCGGTTCGGACTACCTTGCTCGGATCGAGCCGATCCTCGACGCGCTCGAGGAGGCGGATCACGCCGCACGCGGCACGGGCGAGTTGCGTGGCGTGCTGCGCGTGGCCGTATCGTCGGGTTTCGCCGCGCGCGAGGTGATCCCGCGACTCCCGGACTTCATGGCGAGGCATCCGGTGCTGCGCATCGAGCTGCTCATGAACGACCAGCGCCAGGATCTCGTCGGCGAGAGCATCGACGTCGCGCTGCGTTTCGGTGCGCTCACCGATTCGAGCGCGACCGCGCGCCTGATCGGTATGTCGCCGCGCGTCGTCATCGCGGCACCGTCCTACCTGCGGCGCGCCGGCACGCCGCGTTCGCCCGAGCAGCTCGCGGGACACGCGATGATCGTCGGGCCGTCGCGGCCCGGGCAGCCCGCGTGGACGTTCGAGCGCGACGGTCGCTCGCATTCGGTGCGCGTCGAAAGCCGGCTGAAGATCACCACGCACGAAGCCGCGATCGTCGCGGCGGTGGCCGGGCTCGGCATCGTGTCGACCGCACTGTGGGGATGCCGGGAGGAGCTCGCGGCCGGCACGCTCGAACGCGTGCTGCCCGAGTGGGATACCGGCTCGGTCGAAGTGCACGCGGTGTTTCCCGCGGGTCGCGCGGCGAAGCCGGCCGCGCGTGCGTTCGCCGACCACGTGATCGGCGGATTGACCCCGGCGTAGGTCGCGAGCCGCGAGCGGTCCGCGACGCGCCGGTCAGCCGTCGAGGCCATCCGTGAAGATGATGTCCGACGACGTCGCGTCGACTGCGATGCCGACTTCGAGGAACGCCGTGTAGCCGCTCGCGTTGTCGCCGGCGACGGTCGCGAGCTGGTGCACGCCGCCGTCGTCGCCGAACACGTTGTCCGACTGCAGCGAGAGCGGGTCGAGGTTGCTCGTGCTGTTCGGGTACAGCGCTGCCTGGCCGTACACGACGCGCGACGGTGCCTCGGGCATCGCGAGTTGCGACGTGCGGCCGGCGTTGTTGCCGCTGGTGGCGTCGGCGAGCGAGGCGAAGACTTCGAAATGGATGTGCGGCCAACGGCCGGAGTAGCAGCCCGGGTAGATCGTGGTGAACGTCACGCGGCCCTGCGCGTCGGTGACCTGCACGCCGCGCAGGTAGTTTTCACCGGTGACGCCCTGCGAGTAGAGCGAATAGCCGCCGGTCGCGTTGCAGTGCCAGAGATAGATCGCGAGCCCTTCGATCGGGCCGCAGTCGGTCGTAGTGCTGAGGAACTGCAGCGTGAGTTCGAGCAGGGTGCCGGGCGCGACGTTCGTGCCCGACGAGCCGAAACTCGAACGGATGTCCGAGCGCAGGATGCCGCTCTGCGTCAACACGTTCGGCCCGTTGGTGCCGTCGCCCGGATACGGGCCTCCCGTTTCCTGCGGGATCAACGTGCAGGCACGCAGCGCGCCGGGCAGCAGTGCGAGCGCGCCGACGCCGCCGAGCAGGCCGAGCACGCGGCGCCGTCGTTCGAGCACGTCCAGGGTTTCGGCGAGCGTCGCGTGCGGGCTGCGCAGGATGGGCAGGATTTTCGCCATGGTCGTTCTCCTCGACGTGGGTCGCGCCGTCCTCCGGCAGAACGTAAGCTAGGCCGCGATTGTGCAGTTCCTGCGCAGGCATGATGGAATCGATGCACAGCCTGGCCACGCGACCAGGGTGCGAGGGCAGGAGAGGGATCGATGGATCGCATCATCGCGTTGCGGCTCGCGCCGTTCGCACTGGTCGCGGCGCTCGCTGGCTGCGTCGCGCCACGCACGCAGGCGCCGCCGCGACGTCCCGCCGACGTGCGCGCCCAGATCGTGCGGCTGATGCCCGCGCAGGTCGCCGATCGCGAAGGCTGGGCGGCCGACATCGACGCGGCCTTGCGCACGCAGGAGATAGAGACGACCGCCGCGAACCTCTGCGCGGTGCTCGCGGTCGCCGAGCAGGAATCGACGTTCCGCGCCGACCCGCCGGTGCCCGGCCTGCCGAAGATCGCGCGTGCGGAAATCGATCGACGTGCGGCCTCGCTGCACGTTCCCGACTTCCTCGTCGACGCAGCCCTGCGCATCGACTCGCCGGATGGACGCAGCTATCGCGAACGCCTCGCGTCGGTGCGCACCGAGAAGGACATGAGCGCGATGTTCGAGGACTTCATCGGCATGGTGCCGCTCGGCCAGCGCCTGTTCGGGAGGCTCAATCCGGTGCACACGGCGGGGCCGATGCAGGTGAGCATCGCATTCGCCGAGGCGCACGCGAAGGGCTATCCGTACCCGATCGACGGTTCGATCCGCCACGAGGTCTTCAGCCGGCGTGGCGGCCTCTGGTTCGGCGCCGCGCACCTGCTCGGCTATCGCGCGCCTTATCCGAAGGCGATCTACCGCTTCGCCGATTTCAACGCCGGCTGGTATGCGAGCCGGAACGCGGCCTTCCAGAACGCGGCGAGCGTCGCCTCCGGGGTGCCGCTCGCGCTCGACGGCGACGTGCTGCGACCCGATGCGTCGTTCGATGATCCGGGCCAGACCGAACGGGCGCTGCGCACCCTCGCGCGGCGCATCGACCTCGACGAGCGCGACATCCGCCGCGCCCTCGAACGCGGCGAAAGCGAAGCGTTCGAGCGCTCGTCCCTGTACGAGCGCGTGTTCGAACTCGCCGAGCGCGGCGGACACGAGCCGCTGCCGCGCGCGCTCGTGCCCGGCATCGCGCTGCACAGCCCGAAGATCACGCGCCAGCTCACCACCGCATGGTTCGCGAGTCGCGTCGACGAGCGCTACCAGCGCTGCCTCAAGCGCGCGGGCGGCTGAGGGTCCTTCCCGCGTCAGCGAACCGCGAAACGATTCGCGAGTGCGTCGGTCGCGCCGACGAGCACGTCGACGATAGCGGGATCGGCGGCGCTGTGCCCGGCGAGCACGATGTGCAACGAGGCCTCCGGCCATGCCGCGGCGAGGTCGATCGCGCTCTTCACCGGGCAGATGATGTCGTAGCGGCCGTGCACGATCGTCGCCGGGATGTGGCGGATCCGATCGACGCCGCGCAGCAGCTGGTCGGGCTCGAGGAAGACGCGATGGCGGAAATAGTGCGCCTCGGCGCGGGCGACGCTGATCGCGATGGCGGGTTCCTCGAAATTGCCGCTCTCCCGCGGGTCGTGCACGAGCGTCGTGCTGCCGCCTTCCCACCAGCCCCAGGCGAGCGCGGCGGCGAGCCGCACGTCGGGATCGGGATCGTCGAGGCGGCGCCAGTAGGCTTCGACGAGCTCGCCGTGTTCGGCTTCGGGGATGTAGTCGAGATAGCGCTGCCAGCGTTCCGGGAAGATCCAGCGCGCGCCGCCGTCGAGCTCGTTGAACCAGCGCAGCTCGCCGGGGCGGCCGAGGAAGATGCCACGCAGCACGAGCCCGAGCACGCGCTCCGGATGGACCTGCGCATAGGCGAGCGCGAGCGTCGAACCCCACGAACCGCCGAACACGACCCAGCGCTCGATGCCGCAATGGACGCGGATCTTCTCGATGTCGGCGACGAGGTGCTGCGTGGTGTTGTCGCGCAGCTCCGCGTGCGGCGTCGACTTGCCAGCGCCGCGCTGGTCGAACAGCACGATGCGGTAGCGCGCGGGGTCGAAGAAGCGACGATGGTAGGTCGAAACACCGGCACCGGGGCCGCCGTGCAGGAACACGACGGGCAGCCCGTGCGGATTGCCGCACTCCTCGATGTGCAAGGTGTGCAGGTCGTCCACCGCGAGGCGATCGGTGCGATAGGGCTCGATGTCCGGATACAGCTCGCGCATGCGGGACTCCGTGGATGCCCACGGGAGCTTAACCGAAGCAGGGAGGGGCACGACGGCGCGGGAGAATGTGGCAGCGGTCGCGCAATGCCCGGGGAGGCTTCCGTGCCCACATCGGGGCGCCCAATCCTGGCGCGAGGTGGTCCCGGGCGAAGCCAGATTGCGCGTCACCGAAAGCGCGCGCGATGGCTGATCGCCGCGCCTTCGTGTAGGAAAATTCCTACAGCGTCATGTCCGACCGTGGTGGCCGGCCCGAGGCAGGGTCAGCCAGCGTCGGTCGCGCGGCACGTTGCCGGGCGCGCGACACCTGGCGTTCTGCCCAGCGCTTGAGCACGCGTGCGCGTCGCGCACCGGCTTGCGGATCACGCACGACGTCCTCGACCCGGGCGAGCAGGGCGTCGACGTTCTCGCGCGGATCCTCGTGGGCTTCGCGCCCACCCGACCAGACGTCGATCCAGCGGTCGGACCGCTCGCCCAGGCGCAGCACGGCGCGGAAGAAGCGCGGCTCGTCCGTCTTCAGCAGGACGAGGTCAGCGCCGGCGGCGATGAGTGCGAGCGGGATCAGAACGAGGTCGCGCGCGGCGTTCAGGAGCAGCTTCAGCTGCAGCAGGACGACCGCTCGCACGAGCGCGCCGGCGGTGCGTTTCTGTTCGGGGTTCATCGGGCGAGCGTAGAACAGTTCCTCTCGCGCGGGAACCGCCGTCGGTCATGTACGCGGCGCTGGTGCGCGTCGACGCTCTCAGCCGTCGATGCCGTCGACGAAGATCGTGTCCTCGTAGGCGCCGACGTCGGCGCTGCCGCGGCCCGGGAATGGATGATCGTCGAGGTCGGTCGTACCGTTGCCGGCCGCGCAGAGCCCGAACAGCGGCGACCCCGCTCCCAGGTGGTAGTCGCCGTTCTCTGCATCGACGAACGCCGGCGAGACCGAATGCACGTTCGCGACATAGTCGGGTACCGCACCGCCGATCGCGCCGTAGTCGTCGCAGACGAGCGCGGCCGGCGAATCGAAGTAGAGGCCGACGTTGCTGTTGTTCCAGGCGATCGTATCGAAGACGTTGCACAACGCGGTTCCGCCGCAATAGAGGCCACCGACGCGATCGCTGGTGGCTGCGGCGGCGTTGCGCGCGATGGTCGCGTGATCGACCAGCGCCGTGTCGCCGTACGGCGTGACGTAGGCGCCGCCGTAGTTCGCGTCCGACGCGTTGTCGACGATCAGGGCGTCGGTGAGCGTCACGGCCGATCCGGCCGATGCGGCGCCCGATGCGTAGAGGCCTCCGGCATCGACGCTGCTGTGGTTGCCGCGGATGATCACGTGGTCGACCTGCACCGAACTTTCGACGGTGACGAGGTAGTTGATCTGCAGGCCTGCGCCGGGCGCGTCGCTGTCGCCGTTCTGCAAGGTCAGGTGCGTCACGGCGAGCGGGCCCTGCTTGCTGCGCAGGACGAGCACGGCGGTGGAGCCGCGTCCGTCGAGGATCGTGTCGGCGGCCGCATGGCGGCCGCCGCTGCAGCCGGGTCCGTATCCGCCGTAGAGCGTGAGGCTCGTGGTCGAATGACTCGAGTAGAAGAAGAACGGGCCGTTCGACGTTGCCGCTCCCGTCCGATAGGTGCCTGTGGCGAGCTTGACGAGGTTGTCCTCCGCCACATACGGCCCGCCGTCGGAGGCGTCGGCCAGCGCCTGCTGGAGTTCTGCAGCGGTCGAGACGCACGCTTCGTGCGCCGCCGCTCGCGTGGTCGCTGCGGCGAACAGCGCGATGGACAGGTACGCGGCTCGGAACGGCGTGGTCATGGCGTGGCTCCGTGGGCATACCCAGGGAACACGCCGTTCGACGCCGGAAGCGGGCGTCGTTCACGCCGCGGCCGGTGCCGCGGCGGCGCAATCCGTCAAAGCGGATCGAGCGGAAGGTTCGGAAACTCGCGGGCGAGCATCTCGCGCGTGCTCGCGAGCGCGCACGACTCCACGAACGAATAGGTGAACAGCTCACCGCACGTGAGGCATTCGACGTAGTCGTCTCCACGCGGCAGCAGCGGCGTATCGAGGTTGTAGGCATTGCAGTGCGGGCACTGCAGCAGCATGCCGTTGCCGCCGGTGAGATCGGGAATGTCGATCTTCGTCATGGAGAGTTCTCCGTACCCGTCTTCCCGCCGGCAACGCTAGGCGACCCTGGCTGAACGTCGCATGTGCGAGCGGGCGGAGATCGCGATGCGCGATCTCGGTTCACCAAATGGAAACGGCGGGCCCGACTCGCGCCGGATCCGCCGTCTCCTCGCCGCGTCCATGGCGATCGATTATTGCGACTTGTCCTGATGCGGCGCTCACGCGCGGCGCAAACGTGGGATTGACTCAGGGGAGGGAGTTTCACCAATCGTTGCAGGATCAGTTTCGCATCGCGTTGCTGAACGCGTCGCAACAAACGGAATTTGAACCTGCGACGTTGCAACGCGGCGCGTCGTGCGCAATGCGGACCACGATCGGCGAGTCTGCATCGTGTGCGCTGCGGATGGCGTTCCGCGCGGCAACCGCTCGACGATTCGATCGTGCGGCATCGATGGATGCGCCTGGAGTCGCGCGTGACCATCCGGCGGATACGCGGGTCGCGCATGCTGTTCGCGCGGCGCGAGGCGCGCCGCGCCCTTCGAAGGTAGCATGGTCGCCCGCATCGGCAGGAGACGATCATGGGCGGAACAGGGTTCGACGCCGGGCGCACGCCGCTCGGCGAAGGGGAGGCGTACGCGGTATCCGACAACACGGGCTTCCGTACGACGCTCGACATCGCGGGGCACGCCGCGATCGCCGACGAACCGGTCGCGCTCGGCGGCACCGACCAGGGGCCTTCGCCGTACGGCATGCTGTCGGCAGCACTTGCCGCGTGCACGGCGATGACGATGCACTCCTACGCGAAGCTCAAGGCCTTGCCTGTCTCGGGCATCCGCGTCCTCGTGCGGCACGAGAAAGTGCACGAAGTCGATTGCGAACATTGCGAGACGGACGCCGGCGCGAAGATCGACCGGCTGGAACGCACGATATGGATCGACGGCGTCGTGCCGGAACCCGCACGCGAACGCCTGCTGCAGATCGCCGAGCGCTGCCCCGTGCACCGGACCCTGCAGGGTGCCGTGCGCATCGTGACCCGGGCGGGTTGAAGGGGGAAGGTCCGCAGCACCAGTTCGAAGTAGCCCTCCCTTGGCCTTCGATCACTGGTGCTGCGGCGGCCCGAACATCCGGCGTCCGCTACCTCGCTGGCGGCGGCCGACCGGGCGGCTCTCCTTCGGGTGGATCACAGGCTAGACCAAACGATCGGCCGGCACAGCCGGGAAAACCGCGCGGTTCGGCGCGGAGAATCCCTCGAAACGCGTCCGACGTCGCCCCACGCAAGGAAGGGCGGCAAAACGTGTCGACTAAGATTCCGTGTTGACTAGGAAGCATCGAAGTCATTGTGGAATATTCCGTCGGATGCCGGGTCGTAGACTTTCAAGGTCACGACGCCGCCGCTGACGTTGAAGCCGCCGGGAGCCACGCACAGCGGCAGGCTGTGCGTGCCGTCGTAGTCGCTGAGCGTCACGTGCGCGACGAGCCCGGGACAACCGCCCGGGTTCGCTCCCGCTTCCGTCGAGCCGACCTTGCTCGCCAATGCAGCTCCGATCGGTGCCGCGACCCACATCCACGCACGCCTCACCACGTCGCCTTCCGCATCGTCGCCGTCCACATCCGCGACTCCCTCGTCGACATCGCCGCGATGATGCGGCCGCGCGAAGGATGCGATGCATCGGGTTAAGGAAAGGCAAGCATGCCGTTACGCCGACGCAATCAGCCGCACTGATCGAAGTGCGCGGATACGGCTGTGATCGCAGCGTCGCTGTCGATCGGGTCCACGCTGCGCCCGAGGTGGTTCCAACCCTCTTCCGCAGTCTACATGTGTGGACGTATACATTGGCTCACGCATTGCATCGTCGTGATCAGCGCTGCGGCGGATGCGTCGCACGACGACGGAAGGGGAGGTGTCGGGCACCAGCGGACGAAGGCGGATGCAGGCGCCGTCGGGGTAGCGGCGCAGCGATGGTTCGATGCACTCAGGAGGAGGGGGTCGACGTCACATGTGGACAAATTCTGCCAACAAGTGTCCCGGCGTCGCGCGGCGAACCGCGCGGCGAGCCGCGAGCGAGAACGGAGGCCGCCGATGCAGACGCTGAAGATATGTGACGTGGGTCTGCAACCCGACACGTCGCACGCATTCCATTCCATGTTGAAGATCGTCGCTGGCCGCTCGAAGGCGGCCTGGCAGGTCGCCGGGATCGAACATGCCGACGTGCTGTTCGCGTCCTCCGAAGGAGACGGCAGCACGTTCGCCGCATGGGGCGCCACCGGCAAGCCGGTCGTGCTCGTGATCGACGACCGCAGCAGTTGGCCGCCCGCGCCGTTCGTGTTGCGCCACCCGTTCCGCGTGATGCAACTGCTCTCCGTGCTCGACGACGTCGCCGACCTGCTGGCCGCATCGCCCGGGCGCGAGCGCGGCGACCCGAGCCGCTGGAGCGCGGCGGAATCGCTGCGCGCGTTGATGCCGCAGTCCGGCAATGCGGCCTGGCACGTCACACGCACGCCGCTCGGCGAGGAGGTGTGGCTCGGCCACGGCCTCGTGAGGGCGGCGGCGCGAACGATCGCGAGGTTGCGCGCCGGCGAACTCGAACTCGCTGCGTTCCATCCCACGGGAACGAGCCCGCCTGCCGATGCGCCGGCGATTGCCGCCTGCGATTTCGCCTGGTACGTCGGATTGAGCGGGCCTGCGCGGCTCGCGCCCTGGCTTTTCGCCGACGTCGCCTACCGGCTGCGGCGATGGCCCGACTTCGGTCGGCTCGGCGTGAATACCGGAATGCTCGAGCTGTGCGCGATGAGCACGGTGCGCGCATGGACGCCGGCTGCGCTGGTCGAGGCGAGCGGTCAGCCCGCGGCCGACGTGCACCGCTTCCTCGCGGCGGCTTCGCTCGCCGGCTTGCTCGTCGCGAATGGCAGCGAGCAGGCGCCGGCGTTGCTCGCGCGCGGTCGCGTACAGAGCGGCTGGGATCGTTTCCTCGGCGGACTGCGGCGCCACCTGGGGCTCGCCGCATGAGCGGAGTGGAAGCGGGCGAGTTCAAGATCGTGTTCACCGGGCCGATGGGCGCGGGCAAGACCACGGCGATCGCCGCGATCAGCGAAGGCGAACCGGTGCGCACCGAGGTCGAGAACACCGATCGCGTCGCGCACGCGAAGGAATCGACCACGGTCGGCTTCGACTTCGGCCGCATCACGCTCGCCGACGGCAGCGTCGTGCGCCTGTACGGCACGCCCGGGCAGGTGCGTTATCGCTTCATGTGGGACATCCTCGGACGCGGCGCGGCCGGCGTGATCGTCCTGCTCGACGCGAGCGCGCCCGGCGCGCTCGTCCAGCTCGACGTGTTCGTCGACGCGTTCATTCCGCACGTCGCGCACGGTGCGCTGGTGGTCGGCGTCGGTCGCACCGACGTGCCGAACGCGCCGAGCACCGACGCGTTCGCGGCGCGCCTCGATGCGCGCGGCATCGTCGCGCCCGTGCTGTCGGTCGACGTGCGCAGGCAGGGTGACGTCATGATGCTGGTGCGCACGCTCGTCTGCATCCTCGGTTCGCACACGGCCCACGGGGTGCCCGCATGAGCAAGGTGCGACCCGCCAAGCTGTCGCGCGAACTCGCGCGAAAGGTGCTCGAGGGTTACGGCGAAGTCGCCGGCGTGCAGTGCGCCGTGCTGTTCTCTTCGGACGGTTTCGAGATCGCGTCGCACGCGGCCGATGCCGCCGCGTCGGCGCGCCTCGCGGCGATCGGCAGCTCGCTCGCCGCGCTCGGCACCGCCCTGGCAGGCGAGGCGGGCCTGGGCGACTTCGAGCGCACCACGATCGAGAGCAACGGCGGCGCCGTGACGATCATGCGCGTCGGCAGCAGCCGCTCGATGTCGCTCGCCGTCGTCGCCGGCAAGGATGCGGTGCTCGGGCAATTGTTGTGGGCGACCCAACGCTGCTGCCAGGCGCTGGCGAAATTGCTGGATCCATGAGTCGCGGCCGGATGAGGCACCGCTCGCGGCGATACAACCCGATGTCTCGGAGACAAGGCAATGGCCAACATCAACGATAGTCTTGCGAAGCTGCTCGAAGTCGACGGCGCGCTCTGCGCCGCCGTGGTCGACGCCAACAGCGGCATGTTGCTCGGAAAGATCGGGACGGGCCTCGACCTCGATCTAGCGGCGGCCGGCAACACCGAGGTCGTGCGTGCGAAGATGAAGACGATGAAGTCGCTCGGCCTCAACGACGCGATCGAGGACATCCTGATCACGCTCGGCAAGCAGTACCACATCATCCGCCCGGTCGCGGCCAAGGTCGGCTTGTTCATTTACCTCGTGCTCGACAAGTCGAAGTCGAACCTCGCGCTGGCCCGTCGCGGTGCCCAGGACGTCGAGCAGACGCTGCAGCTGTGACGACAGCGCCGTGCCCGCGGCGATCGCCGCGGGCAACGGCGACTAGAAATCCTTCTCGAGCACGACCGAAACATGGCGGCCGCCGACGTCGTAGCCGTCGAGCGTGTAGATCGCCGGATCGGCCGTCGTCCACGAGTACGCGAGCGTGAGGCTCGTCGCGTGGACGAACGAGCGCGCGACCGACAGCTTGTAGTCGGTGTACGAGAAGCGCTTCTCGTTGCTCGCACCGGTCTGCGGGTCGGTGCCGCGCGAATGGCGCCGGCCGACGTGCGCGGCGAGGTTCCAGCGCGGCGCGACCGGCCAGTTGGCGTTGGTGTCGAGGTACCACGAACCGCGTGAATCGGGCGTGCCGAACGAATCGGTGACGTCGTAGTTGATGCGCGCATTGAGGCCGTGCCAGCCGACGAAGGCGAAGACTTCGGTCGTGTCCGGTCGTCGCGCGTGCGCGACGTAGTGACCGGGAAACTGCAGTTGCAGCACCCCGGCGCGGACCTCGCCACTGTGGCCGAACAGCCAGCGATAGCCGAGCACGGCATCGATCTCGTAGTGCACGCGATTGCCGGGCGTGATCTTGTCGATCCAGCCGATGCGCACCGCGCTCGCATTGCCGTAAACGCCTTCGCCGGGGTTGACGTCGACCTCCGCCTGCACCGAAGGCTCGCCCACGCTCTGCGAAAGGCCGCGGCCGATGTAGTTGTTCATGAGCTGCACGTAGCCGTACACGAGTTGCGGCGCTTCCTCCGCGCGCGCCGGCGAGCCGGCGATGGCGAGGGCGAGCGGGAACACGATGCACGGCGGCAACTTCGCTTTCATGCGGACCTCGACGGGTGGCGGCGGGCGACATCGTGCGGCGCGGCCACCGTCCGATCCATCCGAGTCTTGCGTCCGACCTCCCGCAGCAACAGGACCACTTGCAGCGACGCGAGCCGGAGCCACTGCAGACGGGCGCGTCCGCGGTGCGTTTCGTCGCATCGACGGTACCGCAGGTAGCGCTCGCACCACGACGGCGGCGCACCAGCGGGACGCGCCCGATGACGATACCGTCACGCCACCGCCGGGCGCATCGGCCTACGATGGCCGCATGATCGGAGGAAGGACGATGAATCCCATGGCGGCGGCCGTCGCGCGCGCTTTCGCGGTCGCCCTGACATGCGCGGCAGCGCTGGTCCCCGATGAGGGTATCGCGCAGGTCTCGTTCGACTGCGTCGCGCCTGCAACACCGTCTCTGGTCGCGCCCGTGGTGCTCGGCAACGGCGGCGCCGGCAGCGTGACCACCGCGCAGGTGCAGCAGGCGCTCGATGCAGGCGGGCCGATCCGCCTCGACATCGGCGCGTCGACGCTCGCGCTCGGCGCGACCTTGCGCGTCACGCGCGCGACCACGTTCGATCTCGGCGGCGCGACGCTCTCGGGGGACCACGTGCGCCGCGTGATCGAGGTGCAGAATCCAGCGAACCAGACCTACGCGTTCACGCTGTCGCACGGGAGCATCGCCGACGGCAGCACGCCCACGGCGAGCGGAGCGGGCCTCTACAAGGCGACGGGCGGGCCGTGGCAGGCGGTGACGCTGCGATTCTTCGACGTGCGCTTCAGCGGCAACCACGCGATCGCTTCCGCGCAGGACGACGGCGGTGGCGCGCTCTACGTCGTCGGTGCGGCCGAAGTCGCGGTCGTACGCGGGCAGTTCGACGGCAACAGCGGTTCGAACGGCGGTGCCTTCTATTCGCTCGGCTCCAAGCGCGTGAACCTCTACGACAGCGTGTTCACCGGCAACCATGCGACCGGCAGCGGCGGCAATCCAGGCAACGGCGGCAACGGTGGCGCGATCGGCGTCGACGGCGACGCCCGCTTCGTCAACCTCTGTCGCGTCCGGCTCATCGACAACGAGGCGAATGCGTTCGGCGGCGGCCTGTTCACCGTCACCTACAGCAATGCGTCGCACACGCGACTGCAGGACTCCACCGTGCAGGGCAACACGAGCAGCGCGGCGGACAAGCTCGCCGGCGGCGCGTATATCCAGGGCAGCCCGATCGCGATCAGCGGCAGCACGTTCCGCGACAACGACGCGAACGGCTACGCCGGCCTCGCGCTGTTCGGCTACGGCGGGGTGCTCGAGGGCAGCATCAGCAACTCGACGTTCGTCGGCAACCTCGCACGCGGCGGCCTCGGGGGTGCGATGGCGATCCAGGCGGCGAGCGCGCTGACCTTGCAGAACCTCACGATCGCCCACAACGCCGCACCGTGCGCGGGATGCTTCGCCGCCGGCATCGCCAATGACAGCGGAGCGTCGCTGACGTTGCGCAACGTGCTGTTCGAAGACAACGTCGGCGGCAACGCCTACAACCCATGGGCGATGTTGCATCCCGCCGCGAACGGTGCCGGCAACCTGCAATGGCCGCAGGCGCGTCCCGCAGCGGGGCAGGGCGAACCGGCCGTCGCTCCGGGGACCGTGTTCGCGAACGCCAATCTCGCCGACCCCGCGGCGAACGGCGGTCCGACCGAGACGATGGCGCTGCCGCCCGGCAGCCCGGCGATCGACGGTGGATCGACTGCAGGTGCACCGGCGACCGACCAGCGCGGCGCGCCGCGCGGCGGCGCGGTCGACGTCGGCGCGTACGAACGCCAGCCCGATCTGATCTTCCGCAGCGGTTTCGAGCCCTGACTTTCCGACTGCACCCTGAACAGCCGGGCGCCACGCTTCAGGCGGCGCTTAGGTGCTTTCGCTTACGTTCGATCCGCACTCACTGCGAGGAGAACGCATGAACAGTCAGTTGCCGATCGAAGGCCAGAAGATCGAGGTCAAGCTGCGTGACGGCGAGTGGCAGGACGCGGTCTATCGCAACGACGATTTCATCGACGTCTACGGCTTGCCGCTGTCGTTCGACAAGATCCTCGCTTGGCGACCGGCGAATTCCAAGGGCCGGTCCAACGGAGAACCGCACGGGAGCCTGTCGCTGCACTGAGGCACGTTCCCCGGGGGCGCGGCGACCAAGGACGGCCGCCGCGCGAAACAGCGCGCGCCGCGCGACCCGCCATGCACTACACTGCGGCCATCGCTTGTTTCGGGCCGGGGGGCATGGGAACGAAGCGTGTGAATCCGCCGCCGTCGGCTGCGTCCGCGTCTTCCACTCCGGAACCGACGCGCGAGCAATTGTTCGCGCGCATCGCCGAACTCGAAGCCGAACTCGATCGCCGCCGGCGCACGGATGGCGCTGGTGCATCGATCGACCGCCTCACCACGGTCAAGGTGCCGCCCGAGTTCGAACAGCCGTTCCTGCACGCGCAGGCCCACGTCGCGCGCTACTTCGCCGACCGGGTCGAACACCCGGACACCGCGACGATATCGATCGCCGGCGAGCGTTATGTGCTGCTGCGCGCGGCGTCGCTGTCGGTCGAGTTCGTCGAACTCGTCATGAAGTTGTACCAGGACAAGGGTGTCGACGAAGCGCGCGCGGTCGCGAACAACCTGCTGTTCGACCTCGCGCACGCGCTCGGGCGGGCCGACGCGCGTGCGTTCCGCGAAAAGATGTCGCTGCACGACCCGATCGCGAACCTTTCCGCGGGGCCGATCCATTTCGCCTTCTCCGGCTGGGCGTTCGTCGACATTTCGCCGGAGTCGAGACCGTCGCCGGACGAGAACTACTTCCTGCTGTACGACCACCCGTTCTCGTTCGAATCGCATTCGTGGCTAGCCAAGCACAAGCGCAGCGAGACGCCCGTCTGCATCATGAACGCCGGCTATTCGTCCGGATGGTGCGAAGAGAGTTTCGGGATGCCGCTCGTCTCGGTGGAGGTCGAATGCCTCGCCGCGGGTGGCGAACACTGTCGCTTCATCATGGCGCCGCCCACGAGTATCGAACGGCACCTGCAAGCGTACGCACGCCGCGGCGGCACGCACGTCGCCAGGGCGGCCGGCGGGCGCCTCGGTATCGTGCCCGAGTTCTTCCAGCGCAAGCGACTCGAGGAAGAGCTGCGCGAAGCGAACGAACAGCTCGAGGCGCGCGTGCACAAGCGCGCGCGCGAGCTCGAACGCGCGACCGAACAGTTGCGTCTGCTCGGATCGGCGGTCGAGAACGCGACCGAAGGCTTCGTGATCCTCGAACAGCACGACGGCGACGATCCGTTGCGCATCGTGTTCGTCAACCACGGCTTCTCGCGCATCACGGGCTATCCCGCGAGCGACGTCGTCGGCCGTTCGCTGACGCATCTTCGACTCGCGGCGGGCGAGGGCGCCATCTTCGCCGCGCTCGCCGACAGCGTGCGCCGCGGCGAGCCGTTCCAGGCGGAAGCCGTCGCGGTGCGGCCGGACGCGTCGGTCTACGCGCTCGAATTCCACGCGATGCCCGTGCCGAGCGAAGTGCGCCAGCCGCCGCATTGGATCGCGATCCTGCGCGACGTCAGCGACCGCAAGGCGCACCTGGACGCACTCAAGCACCAGGCGCTGCACGACGCGCTCACCGGCTTGCCGAATCGCGTGCTGCTGCACGATCGCATCGAGCAGGGCATCCTCGGCATGCGCCGTCACGGCCGGCGCTTCGCGTTGCTGTTCCTCGATCTCGACGGTTTCAAGGAGATCAACGACACGTTCGGCCACCTCGCCGGCGACGCGCTGCTGGCGAAGGTCGGCAACCGCCTGCGCGCGCGCCTGCGCGAGGCGGACGTGATCGCGCGCCTCGGCGGCGACGAGTTCGCCGTGCTGCTCGACCACGCCGACGACGTGGAGGCGTCGAGGCGCACCGCCGCGGAGCTGCTCGCGACGCTGGAGCAGCCGTTCGAGGTCGAGGGTCACAAGCTCGTCGTCGGCGCCAGCATCGGCATCGTGCACTGCCCCGAGCACGGCACCGATCCGACCACGTTGATGCGGCGCGCCGATATCGCGATGTATGCAGCGAAGAACGCGCGCGCCGGCGCGACGATCTACGACCCGCAGCAGGACGCACACTCGCCGGCGCGCATACGCCTCGTCAACGAATTGCGCGGCAGCATCGGCGGCGACGCATTCGAACTGCACTACCAGCCGCAGGTCGACCTGCGCAGCGGCAAGGTCGCGCGCGTCGAGGCGCTGCTGCGCTGGAATCATGCGGAGCGCGGCCTGCTGCTGCCGGACGAGTTCCTGCCGCTCGTCGCGTCGAGCGAACTGATCGACCGCATCGCGCGCTGGGTCCTGCACACGGCGATCCGTGACTGCAGTGACTGGGTCGAGTCGGGCATCGATGTCGGCGTCTCGGTCAACCTTGCGGCGCACAACCTGCGCGACGCCGACCTGCCCGACTTCATCGCGCGCGAGCTCGCCGGCGGCGGCTTGCCGGCGCAGCGGTTGACGATCGAGATCACGGAGAGCAGCCTGCTCGAACAGGCGGTCCTCGCCACCGACATCTTCCAGCGCCTGCGCACGATCGGCGTCGGCCTTTCGATCGACGATTTCGGCACGGGTTACTCGTCGCTCATGCACCTGCGCCATTTGCCGTTCACCGAGCTGAAGATCGACCGCTCGTTCACCGGCGAGATGCTCGCGAACGAGCGGGACGCGGCGATCGTCCGCTCGACCATCGACCTCGGCCACGAACTCGACCGCAGCATCGTCGCCGAGGGCGTCGAGACGCGCGAGGTGATGGAGCAGTTGCGCCGCTACCACTGCGACTTCGCGCAGGGCTATCACGTGAGCCCGCCACTCGCCCGGGTGGCGTTGCGGGCGTGGCTGCAGGACCCGCCGGTCTTCTCGATCGGACGCTGAGGCGGGTCGCCAGGGCGCCCGTGCCGACGAAAAACGATGGCAACCTGGGCTCGGGTGCCCTAGAGTTCCGCATCGCGCTGTATATAGTTCCTCTTCGAATACATCGGTGCTGCATGAAAATTTCAAGAACGGCTTCGGATGACCGGGTCAAGCTCGCGGGGCGCATCCGCGTGGCGCGACGCGACGCGAAACTCACCCAGACCGCGCTCGCCGAGCGCGTCGGCGTCACGCCGAGTGCGGCGGCCCAATGGGAGCATCCGAACGGCACCAGTCCCGGCACGCCGCGCCTGCAGGAGATCGCGGCCGCGACCGGCGTCAGCTTCGAATGGCTCGCCACCGGCCGCGGCGAACGGCGCCAGAAGCGGCCGCATCCGGACTCGATTCCCGCGCTCAAGCTCGACGTCTACGCGCAGGACTGGACCGAGGAAGTGTTGCTGGAGCGCTTCCGCCTGCTGTCGCCACGCGCGAAGCAGATGCTCGTGAACCTGCTCGAGGAAGTGCGCCCCGGCCGGCGCTGAATCGCGCGCGCATGCACGCGGCGCGTGTTGCGTCGTGTGCGCGGCCGGCCATGACTCCTGCGCTATCGCGTCGCTGCTGTTAGCAGTGCTAACGCCGCAGCTGTCTTGAACCGTGGTGACCCGGATTGCTAGCGTCCGTACCGCACGCAGATTCGGCGTTGGGGAGGAACCTGCACGCACCGTTCGCGGTGGACGAGCGTCCGTCCACGGCGAGTGCGTTGCATCGACGGCGGGAAGGCAACCGTCGGCGTGCAGGAGGGCCGGCGGCATCCGTCCCCGCCCGGCACCGGGCCGGGTGCCGCCGCGACCCGCGCGTGCCTCATGTCTGCTAGGGAGCGTGGACCATGGTAGGCAAGGCGGATGCGGGCGCTCCGTTCACCTGGAGCACGCCGCTGCGGCACGATCCGGACCTGATCGACGAGCTGCGGCGCGCGAATCGCGAACTCGCGATGAGCTACTCGGTCGCGCTGCACGCGGGGCGGCGCGGGTCTTTCGAGGCGGCGGCGCTGGCGATCAGGCGGTGTGCGCGCCAGTTGCACGATGTACAACGCATCGAAGCGCTGCGGCTCTACCCGACGATCGCGCGCCGCATGGTCGACGATCCCGACGGCGCCGCCGCGGTCGCGTCGCTGCGGCGCGAGTCGAATGCGCTCGCGCGGCATTTCATGCGGCTCGTCGAAGGCCTGTTCTCGCGTGCGCGCCCCGGCATGCCGCCGGCATCGCTCGTCGACGAGGCGCGCGGCGTGCTGCAACGCTACCTCGAAGAGAAGGAATCGCGACTCTACCGCTTCTACGCGCTGACCGCGCCGGTCGACAGCGACGCCGCCTAGCGCCGGTGCTCAACGCGGGCTCGCCGCTGCCGCGTAGTCGGCCGCTATGCCCTCGAGCATGCGGCGCAGCGTGGTCGCGTCATGCCAGCGCCCGTCGACCATGACGCCTAGCGGCCGGCGCAAGGTCGCGAGGTCCTCGAGCGGATTGCTTCCGGACAGCAGCAGGTCCGCGCGGCGGCCCGTTTCCACGGTTCCCGATTCGATCGCAGTCGGCGCCGCGCGGTGCAGCAATAGGCCAGGCGTGCGCGTCGCGGTCGCGAGCACCTGGTAGCGCGACAGGCCGGCCTGTTCGAGCGCGGCGAGATCGTCGTGCAGCGACCAGCCCGGCACGAGGCCGGGGATCGTCGGCGCGTCGGTACCGGCGACGAGGGCGACGCCGGCGTCGCTCATCGCCTTGGTGAAGCGGCGCAGGAATGCCACGTTGTCGTCGAGGTTGCCGTTGCGGTCGGCGTAGCCTGCGTGCCGCCAGGAAAGGCGCCGGTCGGGCGAGAGGTAGCGTACTTCGTCCATGCGCAGGAACTGCTCGACCACCGCGGGCTTGCCCCATTGCCGCGCGATCGTCTCGTAGGTATCGAGGTCCGCAGTCACGAACGCCTTGTTGCGCAGGACGGCGGCGATCGCGCCGGGTATGCGTGCTTCGTCCGGCAGCGGATCGGGATGGCCCGCGCGCGGCTGCAGCAGGTAGGTGTAGAGGAATTCTTCGGCGTGCGCGACCATCAGCTGGCCCGCGTCGAGCTGGCGTTCGATGCCGACCGCGGTGACGCCGTGGCCGACGATCGGCAGGCCTCGCCGGCGCCCCTCGTCGACGAGGGCACGAAACGTCGTCGGCGAGAGGTTGTTGTACACCTTGATGAATTCGTAACCGTTGGTCTTGGCGAGGCGCACGATCGCGCGCGCCTCGTCGGCGGTCGTCACCGTGAAGTGGCCGTAGCGCGGCGAGCCGTCGACGAGGAACGCGGCATGGATGTGCGGCCCCGGCTTGTCGCCGCGATCGATCGCGGGGCGCACCTGCGCGAGGAATTCGTTCGATGCCTCGCCCATGTTCAGCACGGTCGTCACGCCGTTGGCGAGATACAGCGCCATGTCGCGCGCGCTGTCGGCATGCGTGTGCATGTCGGCGAGGCCCGGCGAAAGATAGGCGGTGCCGCCGCCGTCGATGACTACGGCTTGCGCAGGCAGCTCGATTGCCGAGCCGACGGCCACGATCCGGTTGCCGTCGACGACCACGGTCTGGTCGCGCAGCACGCGTTCGCGGTCCATCGGCACGACGTTGACGTGCACGAACGCGATGCTCCGCGAAGGCGCAGGTGCCGCCGGCTCGGCGGCGAACGCGTGCGACATCGATGCGGCGAGGAGAAGGACAGTCAGGCGCTGCAGCAAATCGTTCAAGGGAAAGGCCCGGGCAGTGGTGGATGACGTCCCGTTCGATGCCCGCGGCGCGGGCAGGGTTTAGCGCGAGCGCGCAAGCGTGGTCACTTGCGTCGCACCGATCGAGCCTACACTGGGGTACCTGCCCCCGAAAGCCGAGGACACGATGACGCCGATGCGCTGGCTGTGGATCCCCACGTTCGCCCTGTGTGCCGCGAGCGCTGCGTCCGCGCGCGACGCCGCCGCGGACACGCGCGACCTGCTGCGCGTCGAAGCCGAACTCTGCCGAGCCTTCGAGAGCGGCGACGCAGCGACCGCGCGCAAGGATCTCGACGAAACGTTCACGCTCACCGATTCGCACGGTGGCGTGACCGACCGGACGCAGAACCTCGACGAGATCGCGCGGCGCGAGCCGCGCTACGAGGTGTTCCGCAACCGCGAGCAGAAGGTGCGCCTGTACGGCGACGCGGCAATCGTGACCGGCATCACCGAGGTCAAGGGCATCTCCGGCACGGACGCATTCGCGGCCGACTTCCAGTTCACCGACACCTGGGTGCGGCGCGACGGCCGCTGGAAGCTCGCCGCGAGTCATGCGAGCCGCCTGCAGAAGTGATCGCCGCGACCGTGCCGCAGCGGTCAAAGGTCGAGCATCGGCTTGAATCCACCCCAGAACATGCGCATGCCGTCGAACGGCATGTCCTTCGGGTCCATCTTGAGCCGCGGGTCGGACATCACCTTCTTGTTCACGCGATCGCGTTCGCGTCGCGAGGCGTAGACGATCCACGAAAACACGACGACCTCGTCCGGCTTGAGTTTGACCGCTTGCGGGAACGACGTGACCTTGCCCGCCTTGACGTCGTCGGCGACGCATTCGACGTAGTGCAGGGCGCCGTGCTCGCGCCAGACCTTGCCGGCCTTGCGCGCGAGGCGGCGATAGGCGGTGAGCTTGTTCTTCGGCACGGGGACGACGAAACCATCGACGTAGGACATGACGGACTCCTCTGGGGTGGGCGGCGACGATGGCCGCACTTTCCCGACGAAGCAGGAGCCCGCCGATCGACAAGCGACCGGACGAGCGTCGGCGTCCGTTAAGATTCGCCGCGGGGAGGACGCCGATCCGACGATCCCGCCGACGCGCCCGCGCCGGCGCGCCCGACTGCAACCCAGTCCATCGGAGACGCGACGATGTCGATCGAAATGAAAATCCTGGCGTGGTCCATCGTGCTCGGCCTCGTGCACGTCCTGGTCGCGGCGAGCCTGTCGACCGCGCAGCGCGGATTGCTGTGGAACATTGGGCCGCGCGACGGCGTGCCCGCCCCACTGACCGGACTGGCCGGACGCCTCGATCGTGCCTCGCGCAATTTCCTCGAGACGTTCGTGTTCTTCGCCGCGGCCGTGCTCATGCTCGCGTTCCTGCAGAAGGGCAACGAGCACACCATGCTCGGCGCGCAGATCTGGTTCTGGGCGCGCGTCGCCTACCTTCCGGCCTATGCGATCGGCATTCCGTTCCTGCGCACCGCGGTATGGGCGGTCGCGCTGGTCGGCCTGGTCATGGTCGTGTCCGCGCTGTTCTGAGCGCGGACGTTCGTCAGTCGGCGCGGTGCGCCTCGGAAGTACCGAGCACTTCGGGATGGGAGATCCGTTGCGGGCGCTGCAGCAACGGGTGGACGAACACCGCGCCGAGGATGATCGCGGCACCGCAGTAGAACGTCGGTGTGAGCTCGTGCTGCTCGCCGAGCAGGATCGCCGCGAACACGATCGCGTAGACCGGCTCGAGGTTCGTCGCCAGTTGCGCGGCGAACGCGCTCATGTGGCGCAACGCGACCAGGGCGAGCGTGAACGGCAGCAGGGTGCAGGCGAGCGCGAGCACGAGCAGCAGGCCGGTGTCGCGCAGGCCGGGCAGCGCGAACGGGTTGCCGGCGAGCACCGGGAACACGTGGGGCAATACCGGCGTCAGCAGCGTGAGCGCGGCGACGCCGGCACCGAGTTCGAGGCCGGTCACGGCGAGCGCGTCGGCGTGTTCGACCAGGCGCTTGTTGAGCGAACCGAACAGGGCGACGAACAGCGCCGACAGCGCGCCGACCGCGATGCCGACGCGCATCGAGCCTGGTACGCCGCCGACGACGAGCGCGACGCCGGGCAGCACCGCGACGCCGAGCAGCAGTTCGCGCAGCGAGAACTTGCGGCCCGCGAGCTTCGGTTCGACCAGCGCGGTGAACGGCGTCGCGAGCGCGATGCAGGTCGCGCCGACCGACGCGTTGGCGAGCTTGATCGACCCGTAGAACGTAAGCCAGTGCAGCGCGACGAGCACGCCGACGCCGGCGTAGGCGGCGAGCAGGCGCGGCGTCAGTGCGCGCAGGCCGCGCCAGACGCGCGGCAGCAGCGCGAGCGCCGCGACGACGACCAGCATGCGCCACCAGACCAGCGCAAGTGCGTCGAGCGTTATGAGCTTGCCGAGGATCGCGGTGAAACCCCAGAGCAGCACGCAGAAATGGATCTGCAGCTGCGCCTTCGTCGTGGGAGACAGCGTGGTCACGTCTTGGGAGAATGCGGAGGGGAGTCGCATCTTAGGGCGTCGCCCGGGCGCGTCAATCGAATTTTCCACCACGGGGGTCGCATGGACATGCGCATCGAACTCAATGGCCGTCCGGTCGACGTCGACGGCCTGCGTGTGCTCGCGCTGGTCAACTACGGCCACTTCAGCTCGATGCAGGTGCAGGATGGTGGTGTGCGTGGCCTCGACCTGCACCTGGAGCGCCTGCGGCGCGCGACGCACGAGCTGTTCTCGACCGCACTCGACGTCGATGCGACGCGCGCATGGATGCGCCAGGCCGTCGCCGGCGCGCGTGGCGCGCTGTCGCTGCGCGTGACCGTGTTCTCGCGCGCGCTCGATCGAGATCACCTGCTAGAGCCGGCCGCGCCCGACGTGCTCGTCGCGACCGCGCCCGCGCGCACGCTCGCTCCCACGCCGCTGCACGTGCGCAGCGTGCGCTACCAGCGCGAAGCGCCGCACATCAAGCACGTCGGAACGTTCGGCCTGTACCACCAGAAGCGGCTCGCGCAGGCGGCCGGCTACGACGATGCGTTGTTCGTCGACGCCAGCGGGGCGGTCGCGGAAGGCTCGATCTGGAACGTCGGCTTCCTCGACGACGAGCGCGTCGTCTGGCCGGACGCGCCCGCCTTGCAGGGCATCTCGATGCAACTGCTGCAGGACGGGTTGCGCAAGCGCGGCGTGCCGACGGAGGTGCGCAGGATCGACCTCGACGGGCTGCGCGCATTCCGCGCAGCGTTCTTCACCAACACCTCGTGCACGGTCATGCCGATCGCCAGCATCGACGGCACCCCGTTCGCGACCGGTGCCGAACCCCGCGCGCTGCTCGATGCTTGCATGGCCGTGCACCCGTGGCAGCCGATCTGACCACGGGAACCCTCGTCGCCGGATGCGGTCGAGGAGGCTGGTCGATCGGCGGGGTCCATGGCGATGCGAAGGATGATGATGGCGGCGGCGGCCGCAGGGGTTGCACGCACGACGCTCGCGGTAGCGCTCGAACCGGCCGGCATCGTGGACGCGATCCACTACCCGCCGGCCGTGTTCGCGCCCGGTACGATCTCCGGACCCGCGCACGATTCGGCGCCTGCGTTCACGCCCGATGGCGCGACCGTCTACTTCACGCGCAGTAACGCCGCGCAATCGACGATCTACGTCTCGCGCAAGCAGGGCGAGCGCTGGTCGGAACCTGGCGTTGCGTCGTTCTCGGGCGAGTGGAACGACATGGAGCCCGCGTTCGCGCCGGACGGTTCCTGGATCGTGTTCGTGTCGAACCGGCCGGCGAAGCCCGGCGGAGTGCCGATCGAGGCGAGCTACAACGGCGGTACGCAGAAGGGTGGCAATCTCTGGCGCGTCGAACGCAAGGGCAGCGGCTGGAGCGAGCCGGTGCGATTGCCCGATGCGGTGAATCCGAATCCGTCGACGTTCGCGCCGAGCGTCGCTGGCGACGGCAGCCTCTGGTTCATGACGCCCGACGCGACGAGCGGCAAGTTCCGCCTGTATCGCTCGCAGTTCCGCGATGGCCGCTACGAGGCGGCCAAGCCGTTGCCGTTCAGCGACGGCAGCGTGACCGACGTCGACCCTGCGGTGGCGCCCGACGAGTCGTTCGTCGTTTTCGGTTCCGGTCGCAGGCCGAAGGTCGGCATCGACCTGTTCATCGCGTTCCGCGACGGCGACGGCTGGGGCGAACCGGTCTGGCTCGGCGACAGGGTCAACAGCAGCGGTTCGGACGCGGAGCCGCGTCTGGGGGCCGATCACGCGACGCTGTATTTCAGCAGTGAGCGCGTCGTCCCGGTCGCGTTCCCGCGAACGCGCGCGCAGGCGGACGCCGACACCGCGCGCATGCTCGCCTGGGACGACGGAAACTACAACATCTGGTCGGTATCGCTGCAACCGTGGTTCGCGGCGAAACCGCCTTCGAAACGATCAGAACCGTGACAGCAGCGCCATCGCCGCGGCAGGGTTGCGTTCCTTGGCCGCGCTGATGAAATAGACGAACACGTCGCGCGAGACCGCGGACGGCAATGGCGCCGCGACGCGCGGCAGGTCCGCCGGATCGCCGCCCGCGGCCCACGCACGCGCCCGCTCGGCCCACGCATCGAGCGCGGCAGGTGCATAGCCCGTCGCGTTCGCGCTTTCGCTGCGCATGAGCCGCGCGTACACGAAGTCGCCGGTGACATCGGCGAACGACGGGTACTTCGGCGAGTCGGTGAACACGCTGGCGACGCCGTGCGCGCGTGCGAGCGCGAGGTAGTCGTCGCACAGGAACGAGGCGTGGCGCACCTCGAGCACGTGGCGCAGCGGACGGCCGTCGAGCTCGCGCGGCAGCAGGTCGAGGAACGCGGCGAAATCGTCGCGCTCGAACGCCTTGTCCGGGGTGAACTGCCAGTTGATCGGGCCGAGCCGATCGCCGAGTTCGGCCAGGCCGCCATGGACGAACGCATCGACGGTCTTGCCCCCGTCGGCGAGCACGCGGCGGTCGGTGCTGAAGCGTGGCGCCTTCAGCGAGAACACGAAGCCGTCGGGCGTCTCGCTGCGCCACTTCGCGTAGGTCGCCGGCTTCTGCGCGCCGTAGTAGGTGCCGTTGATCTCGATCGCGTTGACCTGCCGGCTCGCGTACTCGAGCTCGCGTCGTTGCACGAGTCCGGCCGGGTAGAAGTTGTTGCGCCACGGCGCGTAGGTCCAGCCACCGATGCCGACACGGACGGGTGCGTTCGCGGCGGGGTTCGCGAACAGGTCGGAAGAGGGTGCGTTCATCGCATCGTGATCGTCGGCGGCGGCACGCTATGATGGCAGCGCAGGCAAGCCGATGCCACGGCGGCGGAGGAACATGCAGATGCCATCCGCGGGACGCAGGTTCGCGCTCGTCGTCGCGACGATCGCATGGTCGACGCTGGTGCTCCAGTACGTGCTGCTGATCGTCGCGACCTGGAGCGACATCGGGCCTTGGCTCGGCACGCTGCGCTACGTCAGCTTCTTCACGATCCTGAGCAACTTCGCCGTCGCCTTGACGACGAGCGCGGCCTGGCGCGGCGGAGCCGCCGCCTGGCAGCGGTTCTTCGGCAGCGCGCGCGTGCAGGGCGGCACCGCGCTCTGCATCGCGATCGTCTGCGCGATCTACCATTTCCTGCTCGCCTCGACCTGGTCGCCGCACGGCCTGCAACTCGTCGCGGACATTGCATTGCACTACGTCGTGCCGGTGCTCTACGTCGGCTGGTGGGTCGCCTGCGTGCCGCATCGACGGCTGCAATGGATGGACCCGTTGCTCGTGCTGCTGTTCCCGGCCGTGTTCTTCGGCTGGAGCCTGCTGCGCGGCGCATGGTTGCACGAGTATCCGTATCCGTTCATCGACGTCGATGCACTCGGCATCGCGGTCGTGTTGCGCAACGCCGCTGCGATCGCTGTGCTGTTCGTCGCCGCGGGACTGCTCGTCGTCGCTTTCGATCGCCTCGCGCCGCGCGCGGCTGCGGAGTCGTCGCGCGTTCGGGCAGAATAGCTGCCTGCGGCACGACGCGACCAGGCGATGGCAGACAACGCGCTACCCCACGTACTCGTCATCGGCGGCGGTTTCGGCGGATTGTGGGCGACGCGCGCGCTCGCTTCGGCGCCCGTGCGCGTGACGCTCGTCGATCGCACGAACCACCACCTGTTCCAGCCGCTGCTCTACCAGGTCGCGATGGCCGGCCTGTCGTCGCCCGACATCGCCGCACCGTTGCGTCACATCCTGCGCCGCCAGCACAACGTGGTCGTGCGCATGGACGTCGCACGCGGGATCGACGTCGAGCATCGTCGCGTCCGCTTCGACGGCGGCTCGCTCGACTACGACTATCTCGTCGTCGCGAGCGGCGCGCGCCATGCGTATTTCGGCCACGACGAATGGGCGCGCCATGCGCCGGGATTGAAGACGCTCGACGACGCCTTGCACATCCGCCGCCACATGCTGGAGGCGTTCGAGGCGGCCGAGCGCGCCGTCGATCCGCGCGCGCAGGCCGAGTGGCTCGACTTCGTCATCATCGGCGGCGGCCCGACCGGCGTCGAGCTCGCGGGCACGCTCGCGGAGATCGCGCGCCATACGTTGCCGCGCGAATTCCGCCACAGCGACCCGCGCCGTTCGAAGATCCATCTCGTCGAAGCCGGCCCGCGCGTGCTCGCGTCGATGCCGCCGTCGCTGTCGGACCGCGCACGGCGGCAGCTCGAACGGCTCGGCGTGAGCGTGCACCTCGGCAAGCCGGTGACCGCGATCGACGAACGCGGCGTGGACCTCGGCGACGAACGTATCGACGCGCGCACCGTGCTGTGGGCAGCGGGTGTCGCCGCGTCGCCGCTCGGCGCGCAACTCGGCGGCGACCGCGATCGCGCCGGCCGCGTGCGCGTCGCGGAGGACCTTTCGCTGCCCGCGCATCCGGAAGTCTTCGTGGTCGGCGACCTCGCCGCCGTGGCGCAGGACGGCAAGCCGGTGCCCGGCGTCGCGCCGGCGGCGAAGCAGATGGGCGCGCATGCGGCGGCGATGATCCGCGAGCGGATCGCGGGCGGTGCGACGCGCGCGTTCCACTACCGCGACTACGGCAACCTCGCCACGATCGGGCGCATGGCGGCGGTCGTCGACCTCGGTCGACTGCGTTTCTCGGGCGCGCTTGCCTGGTTCTTCTGGCTGTGGGCGCACGTGTTCTTCCTGATCGGCTTCCGCAACCGTCTCGTCGTCATGGCGGAGTGGATCTGGTCGTACGTCACCTACCAGCGCCACGCGCGGATCATCATCGGTCGCCGCGACGAGTCGTGAACAAGCGAAGGGCAAGAGATTTGAAGCACGAAGGCCACGATGGAAGAGCTTCCTGTCTGATAGCTCTTCCTCCGCGTGCTCTGTGTGCTCCGTGTTTCAAGTTTTCCTCCTGATTTTGCGTTTCCTTCGTGTCTTTCGTGTCCTTCGTGTTTCAATCTTCCAGGCTTCTGGTTTCGGATCTTCCAGCCTCTAGGCTTCCGCGCCCCAAGGATCGTATTCGCCGAACCACCAGAGGTGGCCTTCGGGGTCGCGGCAGGAATAGCCGGCGCCACCGTAGTCCTTGTGTTCGAGTTCGTCGACGATGATCGCGCCGGCCGCCTTCGCGCGGGCGTAGTGCGCCGCGCAGTCGGAGACGATCACGCACGGGCATTGCGTCTCGCGTCCGCCGATCTCGTCCGGTTGCGCGATACGTTCGCCCCAGGCGCTGCGGTTCGCGACCGAGCCGAGCATGACCATGCCGTTGCCGAACACGAGCTGGGCGTGGTGGATGACATCGCCGTCGGCGTGCACGGCATGCTTCTCGAAGCCGAACGCGCGGCACAGCCATTCGATCGCGGCGGGCGCGTCGCGGTAGCGCAGGCTCGGGATGATCGTCGAGGTCGTATTCGCGGCGAGCGTCGTCATGGCGGCTCCGGTCGATGGCTGGGTCGGCAGCGTAGCGTCGCGGTTCGCGTGCGTCTTGTAGATTTCGGAACGCGTCAGGCGAGTTCGACGTGGTTGACGTACGCACCGCGCCGCGCGACGTAGGCCGCGGGCGTCATGCCGGAGAATGCGCGGAACTCGTGAGCAAGGTGGGGCTGGTCGTGGAAACCGCAGTCCGCGGCGACGCGTGCCCAGTCGACGCCACCGCAGCGCTGCGCTTCGGTGACGACGCGACGGAAGCGCTGCAGGCGCAGGTATTCCTTCGTGCCGACGCCGACCTGCTCGCGGAACAACGTGCCGAGGCGGCGCGCCGAGACGCCGCAGTCGGCGGCGAGGCGCGCGACGAGCGGCAGGCTCGGTGCGCGCTCGATCGTCGCGAGCGCTTGCGACACCGCGGGGTGCAGCGTCGCTCCGATGCAGCCGCGCAGCAGCCAGCGCGCGAGCACGCCCAATCGTTCGCGCGCGTCCACCGCGTGCAACAGGCGATCGCGCAGCGCACGGGTGGTCGACCCGAGCAGATCCTCGAGCGCGAGGTGGCGGTTGCCGAGCACGTCCATGCGCTCGCGCAGCAGCACGCGCGCACCGCCAGGGCGGAACGCGACACCCATGACCGCGACCTGTTCGCGCGTGTCGATGACGAAGCTGCGCGTGAACTGGCCGCTGTAGGCCGATCCCGCGAGCCGTTCGCAATGGTGGCCGCCGTCGTCGTCGTAGACGCGCGTTTCGTCCTCGAGCAGGTTGAGGATCAGCGCCGAACCGGGTTGCGGCAGGATGCGCTCGAAACGCAGCTCGCCCGGTTCGACGCGCCAGTCCCAGATCCGCTCGATCGACGGATGCAACGGCGGCGGCGGTACGAAGGTGACGAAGGCCATGCGGCGGCTCCTCGATGCAGCGCCGAGCCTACACCGCGCACGCCGTGGCGAAAACACGTATCGTGCGATTTCGCGGCAGCCGCCGCGGTGGATCGCTACGAGGAACCATGGCAGTGAATGTCGTGCACAACGCGGCGCAGCGCCGCTTCGAGGCCGTCGTCGACGGCGTTTCGTGCGTACTCGAATACGGTCTGCACGATGGCGTGATGACGATCACCCATACCGGCGTACCGGCGCAGGTCGGCGGCCGCGGCATCGCGGGCGCGCTCGTGTCGGCCGCGTTCGACACCGCGCGTAGGGAAGGCTGGCGCGTGGTGCCGGCATGCTCCTACGCCGCCGCGTGGATCCAGCGCCATCCCGACTACGCCGACCTCGTCAACCGCGGGTAGCGACGGTCGCACCGAGCTTGCGCCCGAGTTCGATCTGCTGTCGGCGCGTGGACGACCCTTCGACGAAACGCGTAGCGAGCAACGGCGTGATCGCGTCATACAGCGCGCGAGCTTCCTCGCGGTTGCCGCGCGCGACGAGCACGTCGGCGAGCTGCAGTTTCGCGTCGATGGTCGAGTTGGCCTGCGGTCCGGCGCTACCTGACAGGATTTCGACGGCGCGGCGCAATTCCGACTCCGCTTCGCCGAGGCGACCGCGATCGCGTTGGACGAGGCCGCGCAGGCGGGCGATCGCGCCATGGCGCGCGTGCGTCGGCGGATACAGTTCGGCGAACGCGGCGGATGACTGGTCGAGGTAGCTCATCGCCTCGTCGTAGTGGTGGCTGCGGCGCATCCAGTCGCCCAGATGGGCGAGCCGGCGCGCGCGTTCGATGCGCAGGTCCATCGAGTCCGCGTTGCCTTCCACCGGCATGTCGAGCATCACGCGCGCGGCGTCGAGCTTGCCGTTGAGCATGAGGCTGCGGCCGAGGTTCTGCCGGTAGATCGGCAGGCGCGGATCGTCCGCTTCGACCGACTGCTTGAGCGCGTTGTCGAGCACTTCGCGGAACATCGCGAGCGATGTCGTGGTGTCGCCCGCCTGTTCGAGCAGGCTCGCGAGGTTGTTGAGGCCGATCGCGTACGACGGCGTCTGCTCCTGGTGGTTCGCGCGCATGAGGTCGACGTTTTGCTGCAGCAGCGCGGTCGCCTCGACGATACGACCCTGCAGTTGGATCGCCTGTGCCAGGTTGTTGCGCGCGGTCACCGCCCAGGCGCTGCCCGGATCGAGTGTGCGCAGGCGCGTCTCGAGCATCTCGTGCAGCAGGCGCTCGCCGTCGGCGTAACGTCCCTGCTGTTCGTACACCTCGGTGAGAAAACCCTTCGCCTGGATCACTTCGTCGGCGTCGTCGGGCAGGCGCTTGCGCATCGTCTCGATGCTGCGCAGCGCGTCGCGCTCGGCGTCGTCGAAACGGCCGCTGCGCATCTCGGCTTCGGCGAGCGCGTACAGGCACTGCGCGTAGCTGACGCTGTCGGAGCCCTCCGCGGCGGCCGCGTAGTCGATCGCGCGTCGCGCGCTGGCGATACCGCCCTGCGCGTCGCCGTTGCGCGCCTGCGAAAGGCCGAGCGTGGAAAGGATGTCGGCGGCGAGCCTGCGGTCTTCCGGCGCGACCGTTCCGAGCGTGGCGATCGCCTCGCGCAAGACCGGCTCCGCCGAAGCCGGGCGTTCGGCGAGGTTCATCGCGTAGCCCTGGTCGGACAGGTACGCGGCGCGCTGGCGCGGCGTGCCGTGCGTGCGTTCGAGTTCGGCCGCGCGCGACAGGCTATCGGCCGCGTCGTCGGGCAGGCCGAGTTCGAGGTAGATCTTGCCGAGCGCGCCGAGCAGGCGCGCGCGTTGCTGCGGCGCGTCGGCGAGGCGTGCGTCGATCTCGCGGCGGCCGCGGTCGACGAGGTCGCGCGGTGCGATCGGGCGCGTGCCGGTTTCCTCGGGCGAAGCCGAGCGGAACAGCGCGACGAGGTAGTCGACCACGCTGTTCGCGGTCGCCGACTGCTGTTGCGCGAGCGCCTCCGCGCGCAGCGCGCGGTCGCGCTCGTTGGCGAGGCGCCAGGTGAACCATGCGGCGAGCGCGATCGCGGCGATGCCGGCGGCGGTCGCGAGGCGGTGCCGGCTCACGAACTTGGCGAGGCGATAGTGCAGGCGGTCCGGCGCCGCGTGCACGGGGCGGCCACGCAGGAAGCGCGTGACGTCGTCGGCGAGCGCGGACGCGGACACGTATCGCCGCTCCGGTTCGACGTGCGTCGCCTTGGCGACAATGAGGTCGAGTTCGGGTGGCAGGCGACGCTTGGCGACGCGGCTCGGCGGCGGCAGCCGGCCGGTGTCGTCGCGACCCGGCACGCTGTCGCTGATCGTCTCGTAGAGCAGCAGCCCGAGTCCGTGCACGTCCGTCGCCGTGCTCACCGGGTGGCCTTTGCGCTGTTCCGGGCTGGCGTAGGCGGGCGTGAACCAGGGCAGGCCGGTCTGCTGCGCGGTGCCGCCGGTTTCGCCGAGCAGCTTGGCGATGCCGAAGTCGAGCAGCACCGGTTCGCCGTCGCCGCGCACGAGCACGTTGGCGGGCTTGAGGTCGCGATGGATGACCAGGCGCTGGTGCGCGTACTGCACCGCGCCGCAGATCTTCGCCAGTAGCTGCAGGCGCTCGCGCAGCGGCAGGTCGTGCGAACGGCAGAACTCGTTGAGCGGTACGCCGTCGACGTACTCCATCACGAGATAGGGCTGGCCGTCGGCGGTAGTGCCGCCGTCGAGCAGGCGCGCGATGTGCGGATGGCTGAGGTCGGCGAGGATCTGCCGTTCGCGGCGCATGCGTTCGGTCGACTCTCGCGTCGGCAAGCCGCGCAACAGCTTGATCGCGACGCGCTGGTCGAAATGCTGGTCGACGCGCTCGGCGAGGAACACCGTGCCCATGCCGCCGCTGCCGATCTCGCCGGTGAGGCGGTACGGCCCGAGCTGGCGGCCGCTGGTCGGCGTCGACATGACGCGCGCGGCCGCTTCGCGCAGCTGGCGCGTGATGCCGTCTTCGCCGACGTCCTCGGCGGCGACGAGCGCGAGTGCTTCCGCGCGCAGGTCCGGATCGGGTTCGACGTCGGCAAGCCAGGCTTCCCGCGTGCCCGCGGGTCGCGCGAGCAGGCCTTCGAACAGGATCTGCAGGCGTTCCCAGCGCGGGTCGCTCATGCGGCGAGCTTCTGCTTCAGCCACGCGCGCGCGAAGCGCAGCTCGCGGTCGACGGTCGGCACCGACACGCCGATCACTTCGGCGATCTCCTCGCGCTTGAGGCCGAGCAGGTAGTTGAGTTCGATCACCTCGCACTTGCGCGCATCGAGTTCGCGCAGCGCCGCGAGCGCCTCCTCGAGCGCGAATGCTTCGCCCTGCGCGTCCGTGTCCGGGGCCTCGTCGGCGGCCGACAGCGTCACGTGCACCTCGCCGCCGCCGCGCCGCTCGGCGCCGCGCGCGCGCGCGGCATCGACGAGGATGCGGCGCATCGCGACGCTGACCACGCCGTAGAAGTGGCGCCGGTCCTGCCACGCGACGTCCGCGTTCATGAGGCGCAGGAACAGTTCGTGCGCGAGTTCGGTCGGCTGCAGGGTCATGCGCCCGCCGAACTGGCGCAGGTGCTTGCCGGCGATCGCGCGCACCTGCGCGTAGACGAGTTCGGTGAGGCGTTCGGCCGCGGCGGCATCGCCGTCGTTCCATGCGTGCAGCAGGCGCGTCACCGCCTGCTGGTCCTGTCCGTCGTTCGCTGCGTAGGGTTCGTTCATGCGCCTGTCCGCACGTCGCCTGCGGCCGATGATAGGAAATCTTCCGCCCTCCCGTACTGATCCGGTGGATGCCGATGCATGCCGGCGAACCGCCGGACGAAGCGGCCACCGAATCCGAACGGGAGATGAAAGATGAAGTGTACTCGCAACCGAATCACGAACGACCCGCCCGCGAGCCGCGGTTCCTGCCATGACCTCGCGACGGGCGTTCGTCCCGGCGCGCTGGTGCGTCGCTTCGGCGCAACCCTGATCGCACTCGCATGCACGACCGGCGCCGCGTTCGCCGCGCACCCGGGCGACATCGACGGCGGCTTCGGCCAGGGCGGCTTCGTCACCAACGACTTCTTCGGCACCGACGAGCAGATCTACGCGATCGCGCCGATGCGCGACGGCCGCTTCGTCGTCACCGGCAAGGTCACCGGCGCGAACGCGAACGGCAGCGGCGGCAGCGAGAACCTCGCGGTCGCGCGCTACCTGCCGAACGGCACGCTCGACGCGAGCTTCGGCAGCGGCGGAATGATCCACCTCGACGTCGACGGCGCGTCCGACGAGGGCCGCGCGCTGCGCGTGCTGTCGGACAACAGCGTGCTCGTCGGCGGCACCCTCTCGACCGCTTCGCACTCCGACTACGGCGTGGTCAAGCTGCGCGCCGACGGTTCGCTCGACACGACGTTCGGCGAAGCCGACGCAGGCGCCGCGCGCAAAGGCTACGTGCGCCTCGACATCGGTGGTCCCGACGTGCACGACAACCCGTACGCGATGGCGCTGCAGCGCAACGGCAAGATCGTGCTCGCGGGCATCACGCGCGTGTTCCACGACGGCTTCTGGTACGGCCAGGTCGCGGTCGCACGGTTCACCGCCGACGGTGTGCTCGACACGACGTTCGCGGGCGGGCAGGGCTACGTCGTGCTCGCGCCGTTCTTCGGCGCGGCCGGCGACACGCTGAGCACGATCGCGCTCGACCAGGCCGGCAACCTCGCTGCCGACGACCGCATCGTCGTCGGCGGCTACACCTTCGGCCGCAACACCTCGTTCCTCGCCCGGCTCACCGCGGACGGCGCGGTCGACACGACGTTCAACGGCACCGGTCGCGTGACGTTCCAGGCCGCCAACAGCGGTGGCGTCTACAGCGGTCTGTACATGCTCGCGTCGGCGCGCCTGACCAGGGACGGCCACATCGTCGTCGCCGGCGAAGGCAACGATCGCGGCATGGCGGTGATGCGGTTCAACGCGAATGGTTCGCTCGACACGACCTTCGGCCAGCAGGGACGCTCGCTGATCAAGTTCAGCGGCGGTGCGGACGAGGATGTCGTGGCGGCGCTCGCGCTGCAGGGCAACGGCAGGATCGTCGCCGCGGGTTCGGCGACGAACCGCGCGACCGGTGCGGCGCACCAGGACTTCTTCGTCGGCCGCTGGAACGCCGACGGCAGCATCGACACGACCTACGGCGAGCAGGGACTCAAGGTCGCGCAGGTGTCGACCGTCGAGGACGGCGCCTACGCGGTCGCGGTCGAGGTCTCCGGCGACATCCTCGCCGGCGGCTACACCTCGCGTCCGAACGTAGCGCCGCACGATTTCGCCCTGCTGCGCCTGTTCGGCGATCCGGACCGGATCTTCGCCAACGGCTTCGACGCGCCGCCGGGCTTCTGATTTCCGGCCGGACCGGTTTCCCGGCCATCCCGCCTGCGCGTTCTCCCCGCCGCGCAGTTCCCGGGATGGCCTCTTTTTTTCCACGCGACGCCGCTCGCGTCACGCCCGTGACGTGAACCAGTTCCGCCCCGGTCCGCCGAACGTGTCCGAGGTGGCATCAAAAACCGTTTGCTAGAATGTCTCCAATCGTTACGGCGACGCGGGCGACCGGCGCGGAAGGGCTGGTGGCCCATGCCTGTCTCTGGGGCGGCCTGCTGAACGGGGGCATCGGGGTTCCATCCATGGGAGTGAGAGAGATGAGCAAGTCGTTTTGTGCGGTCATGCTTTCCCTGGCCGGCGTATTCGCCTGCGGCGCCGCGTTCGCGGCCAACAAGCCGGCGATCGGCGTCGCCGAGTTCAAGAACGAATCCGCGGCCGGCTGGTGGCGCGGCGGTGTGGGCTGGGAGCTGTCGGGCATGCTGTCGAACGAGCTGTCGAGCACGGGCGACTTCCGCATGGTCGAGCGCTCCAAGCTCGAGAAGGTGCTCGAGGAGCAGAACCTCGCCGCGTCCGGTCGCGTGCGTTCGGGCACCGGCGCGAAGATGGGCCAGGTCACGGGCGCCGACTACCTCGTGTTCGGCACGGTGACCGCGTACGAAGAGAACACCGCGAGCACCGGCGGCGGCATCAGCTTCAAGGGCATTTCGCTCGGCGGCAAGAAGTCCGAGGCGTACATCCGCATCGACGTGCGCGTGGTCAACGCGACCACGGGTGAAGTCGACTTCTCGCGCGCGATCGAAGGTCGCAGCTCGGGCGGCGGCGTGAGCGTGGGCGTGTTCCGCGGCGGTTTCGGCGGCGACCTCGCGCACGAGTCGAACACGCCGGCGGGCAAGGCGATCGGTGCCGCGCTCGTCGAGATCAGCGATTACCTCGACTGCGTGATGGTCAAGCGTGGCAGCTGCGAGTCGGAGTTCGACGCGAAGGAACAGAAGCGCCGCGACAGCAACCGCAAGTCGCTCAAGCTCGACTGAGGACGGTTTCGAAGGAATGAAAAAGGCGGGCTTCGGCCCGCCTTTTTTTTGCCCACTGCGCGCGCGGTGGGCTCGTCGTCGGCCGCGTCAGCGCGAGCGCGGACCGCCACGGCCACCGCCGCCACCACGCCCGCGATTGCCGCCGGGTGGGCGATTGCCGCCAGGCGGGCGATTGCCGCCCGGCGCGCGGTTGCCGCCGGGTGCGCGGTTGCCCGCGTCATGCGTCGAGTTGCCGGGCGCGCCGCTGCCGCGACGCGGGCCGCCGTGCTGCGGACGCGAATCGGGATGGCCGTACGGGAGCTCGTGCACGGAGTTGCCGGGTGAACCACTGCGCTGCGGGCGCGGGCCACGTCCCGGATTTTGCGGTGCCGCGCGATTGCCGTGGCGATCGTCGCGCCCCTGCGGATGGAACTGGCCGGAATGGTACGGCTGCTCCATGCCTGGGCGCGCGCCGCGACGCTTCTGGCCCGGTGCGGATTCCGGGAACCAGCTGCGCAGCACCGCCGGGCTGAGGCCTGGTTCGGCCGCCCATGCGGCGCGCGGCGCGTCGTGGCCCTGGTTCTGGCCTTGTCCCTGGCCCTGGCCGCGACGGCCCTGGCCCTGGCGTGGTCCCTGACCCTGGCGCTGTCCTTGTCCCTGGCCCTGGCGCGGACCCTGGCCCGGGCGCTGTCCCTGTCGCGGACCGCGCGCGGGGCGTTGTCCCTGAGTCTGCGCATCCTGCGCACCGGGGCGTCCCTTGCGACCGGGGCCGCCGCCGCGCGCCTTGCGCGGCTTCGCCGTGGCGCCGCGCCAGCCGTCGTCGCGAATGCGGTCGAACGCGGCGAACTCGCGCGCTTCGTCGGCGCGCGCGCCGGTCCAGGCCTGCTGCGTCTTCGGCATCGGCCGGAATTCGGTCGGCGCGGCGCGGCGCTGGCCGATCACCGGGGCGAGCGTGAGGCGCGGGTCCGGCGTGCCGACGCCGCAGCGTTCGCGCAGCGCGGCGACCTGTGCGACGTCGAGTTCGGTCGAATGGCCGCGCAGCAGTCCGCGCGGCAGCTCGATGCTGCCGTAGCGGATGCGCTTGAGGCGGCTGACCATGAGTCCCTGCGATTCCCACATGCGGCGCACTTCGCGGTTGCGTCCCTCGCGCAACACGACGCGGAACCAGGAATGACTCGCACCGCGGCTGATCACGCCGATTTCGTCGAAGTGCGCGGGACCGTCCTCGAGCTCGATGCCCGTGCGCAGGCGCTCGAGCACCTCGTCGGGCACCTCGCCGTGCACACGGCAGATGTATTCGCGCTCGATCTCCGAACGCGGATGCATGAGCGTGTTGGCGAGATCGCCGTCGGTCGTCAGCAGCAGCAGGCCGGTCGTGTTGATGTCGAGGCGGCCGACCGCGATCCAGCGCGCGCCCTTGAGCTGCGGCAACTGCTCGAACACGGTCGGGCGGCCTTCGGGATCGTCGCGCGTGGCGACCACGCCGTCGGGCTTGTTGTAGAGCAGGACCTGTGCGTGCTCGGCGTTGTCGGCGACGACGACGAAGCGCTTGCCATCCATTTCGACGCGGTCGCCGCTGCGCACGCTCTGGCCGAGCGTGGCGACGCCGCCGTTGAGCAGTACCTCGCCGGCTTCGATGCGCGCCTCGAGCATGCGGCGCGAGCCGAGCCCGGCGTTCGCGAGCACCTTGTGCAGGCGCTCCTCGACGGCGGGCGCATCGGCGGCTTCGGCCGGGCGTTTGAGCTTGAGGATGGAACGGGCGGAGGTGCTCATGCGATGGATTCCGGGGTGTCTTCGTGTGCGTCGCCGTCGGTCGGCGCTTCGCGGTCGTCGGTGGGAGCCGGTTCGTCGCCGTGCTCGGCGACGGCGGCGATGGCGGTCTCGTCGATGGGGTCTTCGCCAGCGTGTTCGCTGCCGGCGGCCGCGGTGTCGCCCGCGACGTCGGGCGCCACCTGGGCGTGGATCGGCCCGCGCGGCTCGTCGAGCGCGAGCTGCGGGTCGAGTTCCTCGATGTCGCGCAGCTCGCCGAGCGGCGGCAGTTCGTCGAGCGACTTGAGGTTGAAATAGTCGAGGAACTGCTTGGTCGTGCCGAACAACGCAGGCTTGCCGGGCAGGTCGCGGTAACCGACCACGCGCACCCATTCGCGTTCCTCGAGCGTGCGCACGATGTTGGTCGAAACGGCGACGCCGCGGATCTGCTCGATTTCCGCGCGCGTGATCGGCTGGCGATAGGCGATCAGCGACAGCGTCTCGAGCAGTGCGCGCGAATAGCGCGTCTGGCGCTCGCTCCACAGGCGGCAGACGTGCGCGTGCACGTCGTTGCACACCTGGTAGCGGAAGCCGGAGGCGACCTCGACGAGTTCGATGCCGCGCCCCTCGGCGTCGGCCTTGAGTTCCTCGACCGCCTTCGCGAGGTCCTCGTGCGAAGGCATCTCGAACTCGTCGAACAGGCCCGACAGCTGCGGCAGCGACAACGGCTGCGCGGAGGCGAGCAGGGCGGCCTCGATGATGCGTTTGAGTAGCTGCGGTTCCATCAGTGGTGGATTTCGTTGGCCTGTCGGTGCGGTCGCGTCGACCGCGGTGGAATCCGTGTAGCGTTCAGGACGCCTGGCTCGCCGGTTCGTCGCTGGCTTCGGGCGCGTCGTTCGCGGCCTCGCCGGACGACGCGGCCTTGCCGTCGGCGGTCGCGAGCGACTTCACGTAGATCGGCGCGAGCGATGCTTCCTGCACGATCTCGATGAGCTGTTCCTTGGCGAGTTCGAGCATCGCGAGGAAGGTCACGACGACGCCGCGCCGACCTTCGGTCGCGTCGAACAACTGCTCGAAGCGATGGAATTCGCCGTCGCCGAGCGCGTTCAGCACGTCGCTCATGCGGCTGCGCACGTTGAGCGCCTCGCGCTGGATCGCATGATGGCCGTACAGTTCGGCCCGCTTCATGACGTCCTTGAGCGCGAGCAGCAGTTCGCGCAGTTCCACCGGCGGCGGCAGGCGGATCACGTTGCGGTCGTCGACGACGACGTGCGCCGGCGCGAAGTCGCGGTCCTGGCGCGGCATCGCGTCGATGTCCTCCGCCGCTTTCTTGAACCGCTCGTACTCCTGCAGGCGACGCACGAGTTCGGCGCGCGGGTCCTCCTCGAGGCCTTCCTCGGCCGGCGGCCGCGGCAGCAGCAGGCGCGACTTGATCTCGGCGAGGATCGCGGCCATGACCAGGTACTCGGCCGCGAGCTCGAGTTTCATCTCGTGCATCATCTCGATGTAGTCGACGTACTGACGCGTGATCTCGGCGATAGGGATGTCGAGGATGTCGAGGTTCTGCCGCCGGATCAGGTACAGCAGGAGGTCGAGCGGCCCCTCGAACGCCTCGAGGATGACCTCGAGCGCATCCGGCGGGATGTACAGGTCCTGCGGGATCTCGAGCACCGGCTGCCCGCGCACGACCGCGAGCGGGATCTCCTGCTGCTGCGGCACCTGCGGGAACGTATTGGCCGGTGTGTCTGTGCTGGGCTGTTCGGCGGTCTGGTTCATGCTCGATCGATGATCCCGATTCCACGCCATCCGGCGCCTCACGGCGCGGCGGGTCGTGCAACGATCACGGCGTGCGGCCGGACGCACGCGGCAACAACCGCCGTCGGCGCGCAAGGCCTGCAACGAGGACGCCCGGTTCCTGGGGAATCCGGAGGTCGGCAATCCTAAAAAGGTCGGGAGGTGGGCTGGAAACGCTCCGCGTCGGCGCGCGCGGGACTCCGCCCTCTCGATTCACCCCTAGACTACGGGGAAACGCGTCGATGCGCAAATGCCGTGACAGCCGCATGTCGCCGCCGAGTTGCGCGACGCTTCGGCTAACATATGTCTTTGTCCGCAGGATGCCCCGTTCATGTGGTATGCGATCGTCGGCAGCGACGTGCCCGACTCCCTCGCGCGCCGGCTTTCGGTGCGCCCGGCCCACCTGGAGCGCCTGAACCGCCTGCGCGAGGAGGGGCGGCTGCTGCTCGCCGGTCCGTTCCCGGCGATCGACGCCGAGGATCCCGGCCCGGCGGGTTTCAGCGGCAGCCTGATCGTCGCCGAGTTCGCCGACCTCGCCGCGGCGAAGGCATGGGCCGACGCCGACCCGTACGTTGCCGCCGGCGTCTACGCCGAGGTCAGCGTGCGGCCGTTCCGCAAGGTGGCGCCTTGAGTGCGCGCGTGGACAGCATCCGCGAGCGCCTGACCGTCGCGCTCGCGCCGCTCGAACTCGCGATCGAGGACGAGAGCCATCGCCACGCGGGGCATGCCGGTGCGCGCGATGGCCGCGGTCATTTCCGCGTGCGCGTCGTCAGCGCCGCATTCCGCGGCCAGCTGCCGCTCGCGCGCCACCGCGCCGTGTACGCCGCGCTCGGCGAGCTCATGCAGACCGACATCCACGCGCTCGCGATCGACGCGCGAGCGCCGGAAGAGGGCTGAGTCGATCGCCGCCTGCACGTCCGCGAGCGGGGAGCTCGCGTCATGGATTCCCGAGGTAACCGCTAGATGCGTCTGACTACGATCAAACTGGCCGGATTCAAGTCGTTCGTCGACCCGACCACCTTGCACCTGCCGACCAACATGACCGGTGTCGTCGGTCCGAACGGCTGCGGCAAGTCCAACATCATCGACGCGATCCGCTGGGTCATGGGCGAGAGCGCGGCGAGCCGCCTGCGCGGCGACGCGCTCACCGACGTGATCTTCTCCGGCTCGAACGGGCGCAAGCCGGTCGGCAGCGCGATGGTCGAGCTGCTGTTCGACAACTCCGACGGCCTCATCGTCGGCGAGTACGCGAGCTACAACGAGATCTCGGTCAAGCGCCTGGTCAGCCGCGACGGCCAGTCGCAGTATTTCCTCAACGGCGTGCGCTGCCGCCGGCGCGACATCACCGACCTGTTCCTCGGCACCGGGCTCGGTCCGCGCAGCTATTCGATCATCGAGCAGGGCATGATCTCGGACATCGTCGAGTCCGATCCCGAGCAGTTGCGCAACCACCTCGAGGAAGCGGCGGGCATCTCCAAGTACAAGGAGCGCCGCAAGGAAACCGAGAACCGCATCAAGGCGACGCGCGAGAACCTCGACCGCGTGCGCGACGTGCGCGACGAGGTCGACAAGCAGCTCGAGCACCTCAAGCGCCAGGCCAAGACCGCCGAGCGCTGGCAGCAGCTCAAGGAAGAGCAGAAGAAGAAGGAAGCCGAGGTCAAGGCGCTTTCGCTGCGCTCGGCGCAGGCCGAAGTCGACGGCCAGTCGGGCGCGCTGCGCAAGGCCGAGCTCGCGATCGAACAGCAGCTCGCCGAGCAGCGCCACACCGAAGCCGCGCTCGAGACCGGGCGCGAGAAGCATGCCGCCGCGGTCGAGCACATGAACGCGGTGCAGGGCGAGGTGTACAAGGTCGGCGCGGAGATCGCGCGCGTCGAGCAGCAGATCCAGCACAGCAAGCAGCTCGCCGAACAGCTCGACCGCGCGCGCCACGAGACCGAACGCGCGCACGCCGAACTCGCCGAACACATCGAGACCGACCGCCAGCGCTTCGAGGAACTCGGCGCGTTGCTCGCCGACGCCGCGCCGCAGCTCGAAACCCTGCGCGAGGCCGACGAGGCCGCGGCCGAGGCGCTGCGCACGAGCGAGCTGCAGCTGTCCGAATGGCAGACGCAGTGGGACCAGCACACGCTCGCGACCTCGCAGGCGGGGCAGGCGGCCGAAGTCGAGCGCACGCGCCTCGACTACCTCGACAAGCAGTGCCTCGCCGCCGACCAGCGCCGCGGTGCGCTCGAAGCCGAGCGGGCCGCGGCGAACATCGACGAACTCGGCCAGGCGCTCGAAGCGCTCGACACCGAGCACGCGGCGCTGCGCGAGCACGTCGAAGCGCACACGGCCGCCCTCGACGAGCGCCGCCACGCCGCCGAGGCCGCGCTCGAACTCGAACGCACGACGCAGGCGATGCTCAGCGGCAAGCGCGGTGAGCTCGAGAAGCTGCGCGGCCGCCTCGGTTCGCTCGAAACGCTGCAGCACGCCGCGCTCGGCGAGGGCGGCGCCGCGAAGACCTGGCTCGACGGCCTCGGCCTCGGCCAGGCACGTCGACTCGGCGAGGCGCTGCAGGTCGACGCCGGCTGGGAGCGCGCGGTCGAGACCGTGCTCGACGGCTGGCTCGAAGCCGTGCTCGTGGACGAGCCGGCCGCGTTCGCCGATGAACTCGCCGCGCTGCGCGACGCCGACGTCGCGCTGATCGGCGCACGCGAGGACGGCGCGAGCGGTGCGGCCGGAACGCTCGCGGCGCACGTGCGCGGCCCGGCCGCCGCGTGCGCGGTGCTCGCGCGCGTGCGCACGGCGGCTTCGCTCGGCGAAGCGCGCACGCACGCGCCCACGCTCGCCGCGGGCGAGTCGATCGTCACCGCCGAAGGCGAGTGGTTCGGCCACGGCACGGTGCGCGTGCAGCGCGGCTCCGGCGCGCAGGTCGGCGTGCTCGCGCGCGAGCGCGAGATCCGCGAACTCGGCGAACGCATCGCCGCGCTCGAATCCGAGATCGACGCGCACGCCGATGCGCTCGAGCGCGGCAAGCTCGAGCGCATCGACGCCGAGCGCGCGCGCGAGGACGCGCAGCGCGAGCTGTACACCTCGCACCGCCGCCTCGCCGAAGTCGGCGGCCAGCTGCAGAGCCAACGCGGCCGCATCGACAGCGCGCAGGAGCGCCTCAACCGCGTCGCGCGCGAACTCGAGGACGTCGTCGCCAAGCTCGACGCCGATCGCGAGCAGGCGCGCGAGGCGCGCGGCCGCCTGGAGACCGCGGTCGGCCACATGGGCGACCTCGAGCAGCGCCGCCAGGCGCTCGATGGCGAGCGGCGCAAGCTGCTCGAGGCGCGCGAAGAGGCGCGCATGAACGCGCGCGAGGCGCGCGACGCCGCGCACCAGGCGGCGCTGTCGACCGAGTCGCGGCGCACCGCCGCGGGTGCGCTCGAGCAGTCGCTGCAGCGCATGCACGGCCAGCTCGCGCAACTCGACGCGCGCCGCGGCGAGATCGCCGCGCAGCTCGCCTCGAGCAACGATCCGCTCGCGGGCCTCGAAGACGAACGCCAGACCTGCCTCAACCAGCGCCTGCTCGTCGACCGCCAGATGGTCGAGGCGCGCCAGGCGCAGCAGGAGCAGGAAGCCGAGTTGCGTCGCCTCGAGCAGGAGCGGCACCGCTTCGAGGCCGGGCTCGCCGAGCAGCGCGAGGAAGTCGCGCAGCTGCGCCTGCGCGAACAGGAGCACCGCCTGCGTGCGCAGGCGCTCGCCGGCGCGATCGCGGAAGCGGGCTTCGACTACGAGGCGCTGATCGCGACCTTGCCGGGCGAGGCGGACGCGGGGCAGTGGCAGGCCGACCTCGGCGAACTCGACCAGAAGATCCGCCGCCTCGAGCCGGTCAACCTTGCCGCGATCCAGGAGTACGAGGAGCAGTCGCAGCGAAAGACTTACCTCGACGCGCAGCTCACCGACCTCGGCACCGCGCTCGAGACGCTCGAAGGCGCGATCCGCAAGATCGACAAGGAGACGCGCGCGCGCTTCAAGGAAACCTTCGACCGCGTCAACACGGGTGTGCAGGAGCTGTTCCCGCGCCTGTTCGGCGGCGGCCACGCCTACCTCGAGCTCACCGGCGAGGACCTGCTGTCGACCGGCGTCGCGATCATGGCGCGCCCGCCGGGCAAGCGAGTGAGTTCGATCTCGCTGCTCTCCGGCGGCGAGAAGGCGATGACCGCGGTCGCGCTCGTGTTCGCGATCTTCCGCCTCAACCCCGCGCCGTTCTGCCTGCTCGACGAGGTCGACGCGCCACTCGACGAGGCGAACGTCGGACGCTTCTCGTCGCTCGTCTCGGAGATGAGCGAACAGGTGCAGTTCATCTTCGTCACCCACAACAAGGCGACGATGGAAGCGGCGAAGCAGCTCTGCGGCGTGACGATGCGCGAACCGGGCGTGTCGCGCCTGGTGCAGGTCGACCTCGCCGAAGCGGCTAAACTCGCGGGCGCGGCCTGAGCGGGCCGCCCGGTTCCACGGCGGAGGCGAGCATCATGGAATGGAACGCGAGCGTCGGCATACCGCTGATCGTCCTCGGCGCGATCGTGCTGTTGCTGATCTACCTGTTCGGCAGGCCGAAGAAGCCCGAGCAGGGCGAGCGGCGGCCCCCGCGGCGTTCGGGTTTGGACAACGAGCGCGTCGAGCCGACGTTCGGCGATCCGGACGCGACGCCGGCGCAGGGTGAACTCGACGTCTCGCTCGCCGGCGAACTCGAGCGGCTCGGTGCCAGCGTGGCCGGCCGCGAGGCGGAGGCCGCGCGTCCCGCATCGCCGCGCCCGAGCGTCGGCGCGCGCCCCGACCGGGCGATCGAACGCATCGTCACCCTGTTCGTCGCATCGCGCGCGGGTGAACCGCTCGCCGGCCCCGACATCGTCGTCGCCGCCGAAAAGGCCGGCCTCGAATTCGGCGACATGGGGATCTTCCACCGCCTCGTGCTCGGCAAGAAGGCGGACGGCCCGGTGTTCAGCATGGCGAACATGGTCAAGCCCGGTCATTTCGACATGGCCCAGCTCGACGACGTGCAGACGCCCGGCGTCACGCTGTTCATGACCTTGCCGGGCCCTCTGCCCGCGCTCGACGCATGGGAAATGCTGCTGCCGACCGCGCAGCGGCTCGCCGAACTGCTCGACGCGCAAGTGCTCGACGAAGGCCGCAACGCGCTCGGTCGCCAGCGCATCGCGCACATCCGCGACGAACTGCGCGCGTGGGACCGCCAGCAGGAACGGCAGCAGATACGCCCCGGCCGCTAGGCGCACGCTCATGCGTTCCCACCGGCGGCGGATCACCCGATACGCCGCCGGTGCCTCCGGTCAGTGCAGGACGACCGTCCCTGCAGCGAGCTTCGTCGCTGGCTCGAAGCCGTCGAGGAAGATGCCGTCATCCGTTGCGACGAGCACGCACGGACTGAACGGCGAAGTCGAGAACGCCGCGACTTCAGCCGCGCCGACGCTCGCCGTCGCGGCCACCGCGCGGATGCCGAGGCCGGCGAACGGAGCGCGCCAGGTGAAGGTGCGCACGCCACTGCCGGCCGGCGTGGCGACCGTGAACTCGGCCATCGCCGCCTCGCCTTCGCCCGGGGCGCCGGCATCCGCGCAGGCGCCCGCGCTGAAATCGGCGAACAGCTGGACGTGGTACTCGGTGCTCGCAGCGGAGTTGATGCGCCCCTCGACGACGAGGTCGCCGCCGGATTCGCGCACCGACGAGATCTCCGGATGGTTGAGCGCGCCGTTCGCGCCGTCGTCGAGATCGTCCACATCGTTGACGTAGGTGCTGCCGCCGAGCGCGATGCTGCGGCAGTCCGCGCCGTCCGCGGCGTTCGCGTACAGCAGCGAGCCGACCCAGACGTCTTCGACGTCGGTACCGGCGACGCGCACGCCGTCGCAGCGGTTGCCGGCGATCACGTTCGGCAGCGGCACGCCGAAGTCGCCGACGCGCGTCGGACCCGCGGTGACGACCACGCCGACGTCGTTGCCGAGCACGGGACTGCCGAACGGATCGGTGCCGATGAGGTTGCCGATGACGACGTTGCGCGGTCCGGTCGAGCGGATGCCGAACGACCGGTTGGCCGAGATGAGGTTGCGGTCGCCGGCGTCGGAACCACCGATCACGCAGAAGTCGCCGTCGGCGATGACGCCGCCGCCGCGGTTGCCCGCGGCGAAGCCGGTGGCTTCGGTGCCGATGTAGTTGCCGCGCACGCGCGTCTCCGGCGCCCACGCGCGGATGTACACGCCCGGGCCGCCGCTGTTGATGATCGCGAGGCCGCGCAGGTCCGTCGTGTCGGCGATCTCGAAGGCCGCGCCACTCGTCGCGAGCGCGTCGACGACGATGCGGACCTTCGCGTTCATGCCGTCCGTCGCGGTGTTCGGCGATGCGCCCGGCTGCGTGTAACCATCGATCTCGAGCGGCTCGGTGATCGACAGGCCCGACTGCAGCAGGATGCGCTGGAAATGCTCGGGGTTGCCCGGGATCGCGAACTCGATCCGGTCGGTGTCGTCGAACAGGTTGGCGTAGGCGATCGCGGAACGCAGGCAGCGCCCGCCGAGCAGCCACGACGTGCACGAGTCGTTCGTGTTGGTCACGGTGAGCGTGGTGGCCTGGCTCGCATCGAACGCGAGCGTGAGGAGCAGGGCGAATCGCGTCGCGCGTCGACGAAGCGTGGCGGAACAGGTCATGGCGTCTCCGGAAGTCGCGGGCCGGCGGCCCGCTTCACGGACGCCATCGGCGCCGCGCGGGATTTGCCATCGCGTCCGCGGCCGAGGATGCGACGAGCCGGCGCGAATCCGCGACGGAGCGACGACGACGGGCAGACGCTGCCCGCTGCTACACTCCACCCGTTGCGGACACCGCTCCGCCACTGAAGCGCGTCGACGCCTCGGGCACCGCCTCGATCGTCCCCACGCGCTTCGTTCCGGAGAGCGCCGATGACGAGTGATGCTTCGACCGTCCGCTTCGGGCGGATGGCGCCCACGGTCCCGGTCAGCGACATCGGCAAGGCCGTCGACTTCTACTGCAGCGTGTTCGGGTTCACCAAGACGTTCGAGAACGGCAGTCCTGCCGGCTTCGTTATCCTGGAGAAGGACCGCGCGGAACTGCACCTCACGCTCAAGCGCGGCCACGAGGGCAGCACACTCAACGTCGCCCATCTCCTCGTCGACGACGCCGCCGCGCTGTACGCGCATCTCGAAGCGCTCAACGTGCGCATCGTCAAGGCGATCCGCGACGCCGACTTCGGCCTGCGCTGTTTCGTGTTCGCCGATCCCGATGGCAATCGCATCGACGTCGGCGAGCCGATCCACGCGGCCGCGTCGCCGCAATAGGCACCATCGGGCATCGGTGGCGACCGTGCCGGCGACGGCGCGGTCGCCCGATGCTCACGGTGTCGGAGGCGATTCGCTGGCGCCGATCGCGTCGGCGAGACGGGCAAGGAACGCGGGTTTCTGCCGCTCGTCGAGCAGGCCGATCACCGCCTTGATCCGCTCGCCGGCCGCCTTCGCCGCGTCCGCGCGGCGGCGCAGGCCGTCGACGAACGCATCCAGCTGCAGCGAAGCGTCGTTTGCGACCGGTCGCGACGCGGCTGCGTCGCGCTCGACGTCGGCGACGACGATCAGCGCATCGTGCATCGCGCTCCAGGCATCGACCTGCTCGGCACGCACGAGCAGGTCGATGCGCAGCGCGCCGAGGCCTTGCAGGAACACGACGAGCGGGTCCGCGGCCTGCCGGGCCGCCGAAGGCGGCGTGCCCGCGGGCGCGTGCGTGCCGTGGGCGCCGCCCATGCCGCGACCGCCTGCACGGCCACCGCCGGGAAAACCCTGGGCGCCTGCGTCGGTGCCGGCGAGGCAGAGTGCGAGGATGACGGTCATCGTCGTCGACGGCAGGGTTCGCATCGTTCGGCCTCGTTCGCGGCAATGGACGTTCGAAAGCGGAACGCACTCGCGTGCCTTGCGTTGACGCCGGCCGATGTGAAGATCGAGCGGCCGATTCGTCGCGCCGGCTGTGCGCGCTCACTCGAGCTCTGCGAGCGTCTCCTGCAGGCGCCCCTTCCATTCCTCATCCGCTTCCGTCGCGATCAGCTGCTTCAGCACCGCGATCTGCGCGATGTCGAGTGCCTTGCCCGCGCGGACCGCGATGTCCGGCGTGACGCCGACGCCTTCCCAGTCGGTGTGCGTGACCGGGCTGATCGGCCGACCCGACGGCACGAACATCATGAAGTGCTCGGCGAGCCGTCGCGGGTTGCCCGGGTGCGCGCCGCCGCCGGTGGTTTCGCCGACGAGGATCGCGCGGCCCGCGTTCTTCAGCGCGTAGGCGAAATCCTCGCCGCCGGAGAACGTGTCGCCGCTGGTCAGCACGTAGAGCGGACGCGCGGAGCCGTATTTCCGGCCCGGTACGTCATCCTGGGTCCAGCGTTCCTCGGTGCGGTTCTCCTCGCGCCAATAGATGTCGTTGAGGTGCGTGCGATGGTCGACGAGGTAGCTCGCGACGAGCTTCACGCTGTCCGGATCGCCGCCGCCGCATTTGCGCAGGTCGATGATCAACGCGCTCGTGTCGGCGAGCAGGGTCATCGCCGCGGCGATCCGCTCGGCGCTGCCCTGCGGCCGGCCGAACTGGTGGATGTCGAGATAGCCGATGTTGCCGTGCAGGCGACGCACTTCCGCGAAGCCGAAATTGAGGCGCTGCTGCTGCAGGAACTCGGCCGCCTGGTCCTCCGCCGATTCGTCCTCGCCGGCGGGGCGGTCGGGCACGCTCTGTTCGAAGTATCGCACCTCGAGGTGGCGGTCCTGCGTGTCGTGCTGGAGCGCGTCGGTCAACGCGTCGGCGAACGCCTCGGCGCTGTCGATCGAATCGAAGGCGCCTTCGTGCAGTTGCGCGCGCAGCGAAACGGCGAGCGCAGCGGCTTTTTCCGGGTATACGTAAGAGCGGTCGAGCAAGGCGATCGCGTTCTCGACGAGCGCCGCGCGCTCGCCCGCGTCGATCGCGCGGTCCTTCTGCGGCGGCCCGTGCCGGCCCATGCCGGCGCCGACGAAGGCCACGACGCCGAGCGCCGCGGTGACCGCGAGCGCGAGCGTCGCGGCGATGATGTGCTTGCGTTGCATGGAGTCCTCATGTCTGCAATGTCGGCATCCGACCCGAGCAGGCTGCGACAACACTGTGAGGACATTGTGGGGGCGGGCCGCGCGGCTCGCCTACGAGGTGCTACGGCTCGACGCGGTAGCCGACGCCGTAGACGGAATGGATGAGATCGACGGGCGCGACGGCCGCGACCTTGCGGCGCAGGTTCTTGATGTGCGTGTCGATCGCGCGGTCGGTCACGTCGTAGCTGTCGCGTCGCGCGAGATCGAGCAGTTGCGCGCGCGAGAAGATCACGCCGGGGCGTCGCGCCATCGCGACGAACAGCGCGTACTCGGTCGCGGTCAGGGCGAGCGCGCGCGCGCGCACGAAGACCGTGCGCGATGCATCGTCGATGCGCACCAGCGGCGGCGCCTCCACGGGTTTCCCGCTGCGGCGAAGGATCGCCTTGATGCGCGCGACCAGCTCGCGCGGGCTGAACGGCTTGCACAGGTAGTCGTCCGCGCCGGTTTCGAGGCCGAGCAGCCGATCGATCTCCTCGACCTTCGCGGTGACCATGATCACCGGGATGTCGGAGAACGTGCGGACTTCGCGGCAGACGGCGAGTCCGTCCGTGCCGGGCAGCATGAGGTCGAGCACGACGAGGTCGGGTGAGTCGCGACGGATGCGGGCGAGCGCGGCGTGGCCGTCGGCGACGACGTCGGCGCGATATCCGGCGGCGGTGACGTAGTCCGCGATGATCGACGCGAGGTCCTGCTCGTCCTCGACGATGAGGATCGCGGCGCTCATGGCGACGCCAGCGGAAGCACGATCGTCGCGCGCAAGCCACCGAGCGGCGAGGCGGCGAACGCGAGGTGGCCGCGGTGTGCCTCGACGATCGCGCGAGCCAGCGCAAGGCCGAGGCCGCTGCCGCCCGATCGACGGCTGCGCGACGGATCGACGCGGAAGAAGCGTTCGCCGAGGCGCGCGAGCAGCGCGGCGGGAACCGTGGGGGGCGAATCGTCGATGCTTACCTGCAGATGGCCGTCGACGACCGTTCCGGACAATTCCACGCGGCCGCCGCGATCGGTGTAGCGCAGCGCGTTCTCGAACAGGTTCGCGAAGACGCCGCGCAGGCGTTCCGCATCGCCTTCGACGATCGCCCGCACCGGCGCTGCGGCCGAACGCGCCTCGAGGCCGGCTGCGACGAACCGGTCGGCGCATGCCTGCATCGATTCGCACGCGATCTGCCAGGCGTCGCAGGCGCGCAGGTCGAACTCCATGCGCCCGACGTCGGCGCGCGCGAGCTGGTACAGCGTGTCGACCAGCCCGTCGAGCGTGCGAACGTGGCGCAGCATGAGCGCGACGTTGTCCGCGGTCGGGACGCGCACGCCGTCCTGAAGCGCCTCGAGCTGGCCTTGCAGGACGGCCAGCGGCGTGCGCAGTTCGTGCGAGGTGTCGGCCACCCATTGCCGGCGCGACGCTTCGGCGTCGGCGAGCTTCGCCGCGAGGTGGTCGAACGCGGCTGCCAGTTCGCCGAGTTCGTCGCTTCGGCGCAGCGACACGCGGCGGTCGAGCTGTCCGCCTTCGATCGCGCGCGTGGCCTCGAGGAGGCGGCGTATCGGCCGGCGCACGTGCGCCGCGAGCAGGGCCGCGACCAGCATGCCGAGCCCGATCGCCGCGAACGCGGTGAGCGCGAGGTTCGCCTGCTGGTCGAGCAGGAACGCGACCGCCAGCGCATCGTCCGCTCCCTGCGGCGTGGCGAGCACGAGGTAGCCGACCGTGCGGCCATCGTGCTCGATGGCGCGGCGCACGGTGTCGATCGAGGCGAATGCGACCAGGAACCGGCTCGCGACGACGCCGGCGAGGTAGTGGCCATCCTGGTCGAGCAGGCCGATTCGTCGATCCTGAAGCGGTACCGCCGTGGCGGCGGGGTCGGCGACGCGTTTCCATTCGTCGCGCAACCAGCCCGTTCGCGCGCCGGGTTCCGCCGGCAGGAACGACCAGTCGCGATGCAACGCATGCTGCGCGGCGAGGGACGCTGCGAGGGCGTCCGTCGACTCGATCGCTTGGGGACCCGCCGCGGGCCCCGCGAACAGGCGCCAGCGCACTACGCCGAGCCCGATGCCGGCGAGCACGGCCATCGACGCCGCGATCGCGAGGAACAGGCGGTAGCCGATCGTGAGCTTCACGGCCCGGTGTTCAGCGCACGTAGGTCGCGGCGAGCGTGTTGAGGTGGTAACGCTCGGCATCGCGCAGGAACGGCGCGATCAGCATCATCACGCGATGGATGCCGCGGCTGAGGTCGACTTCACCCGCCTCGTGCTTGCCGCCGCGCACGGCATCGAAGCTCATCCAGAACGTCGCCACGAGCAGGATGTTCTCGGCGAGCGCGTGAATCTCGTCCGCGCTCGCGCGCATGACGCCGGCGCGCACGAGGCCGCGCAGCAGGTCCGTCGCGCTCGAGGCGGCGCGGTTCATGATGCGCGCGAAGCGCAGCTTGAGCTTGCGGTTGCGGGCGAGGATGTCGACGAGGTCGCGGTAGAGGAAGCGGTAGTTCCACAGCGACTCGAACACGAGGTGCAACTGCAGCCAGATGTCCTCGAGGTTCGGCGCGCGGCCGTCGGGCAGGGCGAGCGCCTCGCCGACGCGCGCCTCGTAGCGCGCGAACAGGTGCTCGACGATGTCGTCCTTGCTGCGGAAGTGGTAGTAGAGGTTGCCGGGGCTGATGCCGATCTCGTCCGCGATGTGGTTCGTCGTGACGTTCGGTTCGCCCTGCGCGTTGAACATCGCGAGGCTGGTTTCGAGGATGCGCTCGCGGGTCTGGCGTGCCATGGGGGTCGCGGTTGCGCGCGGCGCAGGCGCCGGTGATCGATGGCGCATCGCGCGGGAACGGAAGGGAGCCGCCATCGGCGGCGAAGCGGTGCTCGCGTCAGCCGCCGAGCTTCTTCACGAGGTCGATGTACTTCTGCTGCGCCTCTTCGGGCTTGGTGCCCTTGAGCTTCGCCCAGGCCTCGTACTTGGCGGTGCCGACGAAATCGAAGAAGCCCGGCTTCGGACCGGACACGTCGCCGTCCGAGCCCTGCTTGTACAGCGCGTAGAGCTTCAGCAGCGTGTCGTTGTCGGGCCGCTCGGACAGTTTCTTGACGTCTTCGGCGGCTTTTTCGAAGCGAGCTTTGATGTCTGCCATGGCTGTTCCGGTCGCTGGGCGTCGGCTGGAGCACGAGCTTACATCAGCGCCCCCGCGCGCGGTCAATCGCGCGACGCGAAGATCGGCGGCGATTGCATCGCAACATGCCGGCGCGAGCGTCATGCCGTGCACGCCCGCGTAGCCATCGGCGATCGTGCGAGGCTATGCTTGAGCGACGATCGATCTGGCAGGGGAGCGGCGGCGATGACCTATTTCGTGACCGGTGCAACCGGATTCATCGGGCGACACCTGCTCGAGCGCCTGCTCGAGCGCCAGGGCACGATCCATTGCCTCGTGCGCAAGGAGTCACTGGCGAAGTTCAAGGCGCTGCGCGAGGAACTCGGCGCCGACGAAAAGCGCCTCGTGGCCGTGGTCGGCGATCTCGCCAAGCCGAAGCTCGGCGTCGCGCCGACCGCGCAGAAGGAGCTCGGCGGCAAGATCAAGCACTTCTTCCACCTCGCCGCGTTGTACGACCTTGCCGCCGACGAGCAGAGCCAGGTGGTCGCGAACGTCGAAGGCACGCGCCATGCGCTCGAGTTCGCCGAGGCGGTCAAGGCCGGCTGCTTCCACCACGTGAGTTCGATCGCCGCCGCGGGCCTCTACCCGGGCGTGTTCCGCGAGGACATGTTCGACGAGGCGGAGGAACTGGACCACCCGTACTTCCGCACCAAGCACGATTCCGAGGGGCTCGTGCGCAAGTACTACGCACGGCCGTACCGCATCTACCGCCCCGGCATCGTGATCGGCGATTCGCGCACCGGCGTGATCGACAAGATCGACGGCCCGTACTACTTCTTTCGGCTCATCAAGAAGATGCGTCAGACGTTGCCGCCGTGGATGCCGACGATCGGCCTCGAGGGTGGGCGCCTCAATCTCGTGCCGGTCGACTGGGTCGCCGCGGCGATGGACCACATCGCGCACAAGCCCGCGCTCGACGGCCACACGTTCCACCTGACCGATCCCGCGCCGCGGCGCATCGGCGAGGTGCTCAACCTGTTCGCGCGCGCAGGCCATGCGCCACAGATGACGATGCGCCTCGACGCGCGCATGTTCGGCTTCATCCCCGGCAGCGTGCGAGCGGCGATCGGCAGCCTGCCGCCCGTGCGCCGCGTCGTGAACGTGCTACTGCGCGATCTCGGCATCCCCGCGTCGGTGATGAAGTTCATCAACTACCCGACGCGCTTCGACTGCCGCGAAACCGAGCGCGCGCTGAAGGGCACGAAGATCCGCTTGCCGAAGCTCGACGACTACGCCTGGCGCCTGTGGGACTACTGGGAACGCCACCTCGACCCCGATCTCTTCGTCGACCATTCGCTCGGTGGCAAGGTCAAGGGGCGCGTGGTCGTCGTCACGGGAGGCTCGTCGGGCATCGGCAAGGCCGCCGCGCTCAAGGTCGCCGCCGCCGGCGCCAAGCTCGTCATCTGCGCACGCGGCGCGGACGAGCTCGCCGAGACGAAGCAGGAGGTCGAAGCGGCGGGTGGAGCCTGCCACACCTACCAGGTCGACCTGTCGGACATGGCTTCGTGCGACGCGTTCGTCGCCCAGGTGCTCAAGGACCACGGCGCGGTCGACGTCCTCGTCAACAACGCGGGCCGCTCGATCCGCCGCGCGATCAGCGCGAGCTACGACCGCTTCCACGATTTCGAGCGCACGATGCAGCTCAACTACTTCGGCGCGCTGCGCCTGATCATGGGCTTCCTGCCCGGCATGGCCGAACGCCACCGCGGGCACATCATCAACATCTCGTCGATCGGCGTGCTGACCAACTCGCCGCGCTTCTCGGCCTACGTCGCCTCGAAAGCCGCGCTCGACGCGTTCTCGCGCTGCGCGCAGGCGGAGTATTCAGACAACGGCGTCAGCTTCACGACGATCAACATGCCGTTGGTGAAGACGCCGATGATCGCGCCGACGAAGATGTACGAGTCGGTGCCGACGCTGACGCCCGACGAAGCCGCGGACATCGTCATCGAAGCGATCGTCGAGCGTCCGGTGCGCATCGCGACGCGCCTCGGCACGTTCGCGCAGGTGTTCTACGCGCTCGCGCCGCGCGTCTACGAGATCGTCATGAACACCGCGTTCCGCCTGTTCCCCGACTCGCAGGCGTCGAAGGGCATGAAGGGACGCTCGGAATCCGAGCCGACCAGCGAACAGATCGCGTTCGCCGCGCTCATGCGCGGGGTGCATTGGTAGAATTCATGCGCTTGCACGCGGCTCTGAGGCAACGTGCGCAGGAGTTTCCGGCGAGCCATGGATGGCGAGCGGCAGTGGGCCATGCACGGCTGCTGGCGAAGGCTCGCGTAACCCCGGCATCGCTTGCACCGTTCCGGCGAGCCAGCGACGTGAGCGGCAAGCGTCGCAACGACTGCGCCCGGATTCACTGCTGCCGCATCGTCATGCCCGCGAAGCAGGCATTCGTGACGTTTCGACGTGCCGGTGGACATCGATTCCCGCTTGGGCGGAATGACGACGGCCGATCCTCCGCGCGCGGTGTCGTATTCGCCGGCCCTCAACGAAGGAGCGGGCCGAAGCCCGCTCCCGTGAATCACCGCTGGAATCCGCGTGGCGTCACTTCGCCGCGCGTTTCGCCGCCGGACGCTTCGTCGCCGCCGGCTTGCCGCCGAGCTTCTTCACCTCGCGCGAGAGGTCGTCGACGCGCGCGTTGAGCGCCTTGAGTTCGGTCTGGCCCGGAATGCCGAGGCGGCCGAGCGCCTTCGAGACGCGGTCCTCGAACACCTTCTCGAGCTTGTCCCAGGTTTCCTGGCTGCGCTCGCGCACCTGGCCGAGCGTCGTCTCGACGTTGCCGCGCGCCTCGTTCATCCTGGCTTCGGTGAACTTGCGCGTCTTCGCGTCGAGCGCGGTGCCTTCCTTGACCAGCGCCTCGAACAGCTTGCTGCCTTCCTCCTGCGCCTTGGCGAATGCGCCGAGGCCGGCGAGCCAGATCTGCTGGGCCGAATCCATCACGGTCTTGCTGATGCCGCGCGCGTCCTTCACGGCTTCTGGAGCTGACTTGCTGCGGGCTTTCAGTTTGGGCTTGGCCATCGTCGCGTCTCCACTGGATGCGGCGTCCGCCGCGAGTGGCGCGATCTTTTCGGCTTCGCCTAGAGCAGACACACTAGGCGTGCCCGTCCGCCGAGTGTCGTCGAATGACTCGCGCCTTGCGGCACGAACGGCGGCCTCAAGCGAGTTGCTCGTCGAGCTTGCGTTCGATCTCGCGCTCGATCATCGGCTTCATCGCGCTCATGAGGAAACCGAGTTCGACGCGCACGTGCAGGTCGGCCTTGCCGACCGCGATGTGTCCCTTCACGCCGCTGCGATCGAACAGCAGCTTGTCGCCGTCCCAGTGATGCTCGATGCCGTATTCCTTCGCGATCGACTTGGCGACGCGTTCGACGGCGGCCTTCGCGGTCTTGAGCGGCTTCGTGTGCGAGCGCCTGATGTCGATGACGGCCATGCGTGCCTCGTGCTCCGGTGGGGCGGGGCGCACATGATGCCCGATGCGCTGCGCGGATGGGGACGGCCGCCGTGGACGAGGTCCAGCGGGCCTTGTGCTAGAGTTCCGAATAGGCCAGTGAATCAATGCGATGCGACTCAGTTTTGCGAGCGGCGAGCGCGCCGACTTCAGCATGGATGGCGGTGTCGTCAACCTCGGCAGCGCGGGAGGCAACGGGGTCGTGCTCGCGGGCAAGGACGTCGCGCCCTGGCATGCGCGGCTCGCCCTCGACGCGCGCGGCATCGTGCTCGAGGTGATGGACCCGACCGCACGCACGCACGTCAACGGTCGGCCCGTGCGTGAGAAGGCGCTGCTCCGCTGCGGCGACACGGTCTGCCTCGGCAGCACCGTGATCGTGCTGCGCGCCGAGCCCGATGCGATCGGCGCCGCGACGCTGCCGCCCGTGCGCGCCGCGGCCGCGGCACCGACGCAACCCGCGCGGGTCGTCCTGCGCGGTGTTTCCGGGCGCCATTTCGGCAAGGCGATCGCGGTCAACCAGCGTCTCGTCGTCGGCACGGGTGCGGGTTGCGACCTCGTCCTCGACGAGTCGCGCGTCGCGTCGCGCCATGCGGTGGTCGAACTCGAGGGCGATCGCCTCTGGCTGCGCAATCTCGATTCCGGCGACGGAACGCTCGTCAACGGCATCCGCGTGCACAACGCCGCGATCCACGCCGGCGACCAGCTCGCGTTCGAGCACAGCCATTTCGTCGTCGAGGCGCCGGGCCTGCCGGCACGCGGCGGCGCGACCGATCCGTTCGGCGACGTCGACGCCGCGGCCGGCGACGCCGGGACGCCCGCGGCCGACGGCGAGGTGGTTTCCGCCCACGGCGGCATCTGGTGGTTGATCGGTGCCGCCGCGCTGATTGCCGTCCTGCTCGTGCTGCTCATCCACCGCGGCATCTGATCAATTCGCATAAGGCCTGCGAGGGGCTTGCTGCGGCGCCGCATAATGCGGTAGGAATGCTCTCCCGGTTCGGCGTCAGGAGAGTTACGTGAGTCGCGGATACAACTTCAGCGCGGGCCCCGCCGTGCTGCCCGAAGACGTGTTGCGCCAAGCTCAGGCGGAACTGCTCGAGTGGAGCGGTGCGCGCGCGTCGGTCATGGAGATCAGCCACCGCGGCAAGGACTTCATCGCGCTCGCCGAGCAGGCCGAACAGGACCTGCGCGACCTGCTCGCGGTGCCGTCGAACTACAAGGTCCTGTTCCTGCAGGGCGGTGCGACGCAGCATTTCGCGCAGATCCCGCTCAACTTCGCGCGCCGCGATCAGGCGGTCGATTACGTGCTCACTGGCGACTGGAGCGAGAAGGCGGCGAAGGAAGCCAAGCCGCTCGCGCAGGTGCGCATCGCCGCGAGTTCCGCCGACAGCAACTACGACCGCATCCCCGCGCGCGCGGAATGGAACCTCGACGCCTCGGCTGCGTACGTGCACGTGACGCCCAACGAGACGATCCGCGGCGTCGAATTCCACGACATCCCCGACGTCGGCGGCGCTCCGCTGATCGGCGACGTCTCCTCGACGATCCTGTCGCGGCCGTTCGACGTGTCCAAGTACGCGCTGCTCTATGCCGGTGCGCAGAAGAACATCGGGCCGTCAGGGCTCGTCGTCATGGTCGTGCGCGACGACCTGCTCGAGCGCTGCCCGAAGGACATCCCGAAGATCTTCAACTACGCCGAGCACGCCGCGCAGGGCTCGATGCTCAACACGCCGAACACCTGGGGCTGGTACCTCGCCGGCCTCGTGTTCAAGTGGGTGAAGGCGCAGGGCGGCGTCGCCGCGATGGCCGCGCGCAATCGCGCCAAGGCCGAGCTCCTGTACGGCTACATCGACCGCTCGGGTTACTACCGCAATCCGGTCGAGAAGTCGGCGCGCTCGTGGATGAACGTCCCGTTCACGCTGCCGCGCGAGGAACTCGACGCCGCGTTCCTCAAGCAGTCGGAAGCGGCCGGCCTGCTCGCGCTCAAGGGCCATCGCGCGGTCGGTGGCATGCGCGCGTCGATCTACAACGCGATGCCGCTCGAAGGTGTGCAGGCACTCGTCGACTTCATGAAGGACTTCGCTGCGCGCAACGGGTGACGTCACGCCACGAAGCCAAGCCTGAAACACGAAGGACACGAAGGAAGAGGAGTTCAGAAAAGCCTGAGACACGGAGCACACGGAGCCCACGCAGGGACGCTGTCCCGGTGAATGCCCATGCTCTTGCTTTCTCCGTGTGCTCCGCGTGCTCCGTGTTTCAATCTTTCGCTTCTCGTTCGCCAGCCTGCTTCCTTCGTGTCCTTCGTTTCCTTCGTGTTTCAATCTTTTCCTTCACCGTACATTCGCCCAGAGGCCTGATCGAACGTGTTCAAGATCCAGACGCTCAACAACATTTCGCGCAACGGCCTCGATCGTCTGCCGGCGAACCTCTACAGCGTCGCCAACGAAGTCGCGGCGCCCGACGCGGTGCTCGTGCGCTCGGCCGACATGCACAAGGCGCCGATCGCGGCGAGCGTGAAGGCGATCGCGCGCGCGGGTGCAGGCACCAACAACATCCCGGTCACGGATCTGTCCGCGCGCGGCGTGCCGGTGTTCAACGCGCCGGGCGCGAATGCGAATGCGGTGAAGGAACTGGTCGTCGCCGGCATGCTGCTCGCGGCGCGCAACATCGCCGACGCGCTCGGCTTCGTGCGTGACCTCGACGCGTCGGGTGACCTCCACCACAAGGTCGAGGCGGAGAAGAAGCGTTTCGTCGGTACCGAGCTCGCCGGCAAGACGCTCGGCGTGGTCGGCCTCGGCGCGATCGGCGTGAAGGTCGCCAACGCGGCGTACGCGCTCGGCATGCGCGTGATCGGTTTCGATCCGCACATGACCGTCGACGGCGCATGGCAGCTGTCGGCCGAAGTCGCGAAAGCCGGTTCGCTCGCCGAGTTGTTCGCGGCGTCGGATTACCTCACGTTCCACGTGCCGCTCAACGACAAGACGCGCGGTGCGTTCGGCGCGCAGGCGCTCGAGAGCGTGCGCCCGGGCATCGTTCTGCTCAACTTCGCGCGTGAAGGCATCGTCGACGCCGCCGCGTTGCGCAAGGGCCTCGCCGACGGCCGCATCGGCCGCTATGTGTCGGATTTCCCCGAGGCGGACCTGCTCGGCGATCCGCGCGTGATCGCGTTGCCGCACCTCGGCGCCTCGACCGGAGAGGCGGAGGAGAACTGCGCGCTCATGGTGGTCGACCAGCTGCGCGACTTCCTCGAGCACGGCAACGTGCGCAACTCGGTCAACTTCCCGGAGACGCGCATGGCGCGCACGGGCAGCGCGCGCATCTGCATCGCCAACAGCAACCGCCCGAACATGATCGGCCAGCTGTCGCACGTGCTCGGCGAAGCCGGCGTGAACATCGCGCAGATGCACAACGCGTCGCGCGGCGAGCTCGCCTACAGCCTCATCGACGTCGACTCGCCGGTACCGGAGTCGCTGGTCGCCGCGATCGCCTCGATCGACGGCATCCTGTCCGTACGCGTGATCGGAAACTGAAGCCATGAGCGACGACGCCGCGACGCCCCCCGCACCCAATCTCGCCGAGGTGCGCGCGCGCATCGACGGCATCGACCGCCAGATCCAGGCGCTGATCGCCGAGCGCGCGAATTTCGCGCACCAGGTCGGCAAGGCGAAGGGCAAGCTCGCGGCGGCGGTCGACTATTACCGGCCGGAGCGCGAAGCGCAGGTGCTGCGCATGGTGGTCGACCGCAACGAGGGGCCGCTCAGCGACGAAGTGCTCGTGCACCTGTTCCGCGAGATCATGTCGGCCTGCCTCGCCCAGCAGGAGCCGCTGAAGGTCGGCTACCTCGGTCCCGAGGGCACGTTCAGCCAACAGGCGGTGCACAAGCATTTCGGCCGTTCCGCGCACGGCCTGCCGATGGCGAGCATCGAGGAGGTGTTCCAGGAAGTCGAAGCGGGCAACGCCGACTTCGGCGTCGTTCCGGTCGAGAATTCCGGGCAGGGCACGATCCAGGTCACGCTCGACATGTTCCTCACCTCGAACCTCAAGATCTGCGGCGAAGTGGAACTGCGCGTGCACCAGTTCCTGCTGTCGCGCTCGGGTCGCATCGAGGACATCGAGCGCATCTACGCGCACCCGCAGTCGTTCGCGCAGACGGCCGGCTGGCTGCGCTCGAACCTGCCCAAGGTCGAGAAGATCCCGGTGTCGAGCAATGCCGAAGGCGCGCGCCGCGCACGCAACGCGGACGACGCCGCGGCGATCGGCGGCGAATCGGCCGGCCACGTCTACGGCCTCAAGAAGGTCATCATGAAGTCGATCGAGGACCACGCGGACAACACGACGCGCTTCCTCGTGCTCGGCCGGCAGGTCTTCCCGAGCTCGGGCCACGACCGCACGTCCGTGCTCGTCTTCATCAAGGACCAGCCCGGCGCGCTGTTCAACGTGCTGAGTCCGTTCGCGCGGCACGGCATCAGCATGAACCGCATCGAGTCGCGGCCGTCGCACCAGGCGAAGTGGGAATACGGCTTCTTCATCGACCTCGCCGGCCACGTCGAGGACGATGCGATGAAGGCCGCGTTGCACGAACTCGAAGAGCACGCCGCGCAGGTGAAGGTGCTCGGATCCTACCCGGTGGCGGTGCCGTGAGCGCCGAACCCCGGCGCGACGGCGCGTCGTTCGACGCCAGCCGGCTCGCCAATCCGGCCACGGCGGCGTTGCGTGCGTACGACCCCGGTCACGACCTGCCGGCGCTGCGGCAGCGCTTCGGCGCGGCCATCGCCGAACTCGGCTCGAACGAGAATCCGCTCGGGCCGAGCCCGCTCGCACTCGAGGCGATGCGCGCCGCGCTCGCCGAGAGCTGGCGCTATCCGGATCCGCGCGGTGCGGCACTGAAGAACGCGCTCGCACGGCGGCTCGGCGTCGGCGCCGACCGCATCGCGCTCGGCAACGGCTCGCACGAACTGCTCATGTTGCTCGCGCAATGCTTCGCCGACCCGGCCCATTCGATCGTGTTCTCGCAGTACGGCTTCGCCGTGTTCCCGATCGCGACCGCGGCTGCCGGTGCTCAGCCGATCCGCGTGCCCGCGTTGCCGCGCGACCATGCCTCGGCGCCGTTCGGCCACGATCTCGACGCGCTCGCCGCGGCGGTGCAGGGCGACACGCGCATCGTCTATCTCGCCAATCCGAACAATCCGACCGGCACGTGGTTCGACGACGATGCGCTCGCGCGCTTCCTCGCGCGCGTGCCAGGCGACGTACTCGTCGTCGTCGACGAGGCCTACCATGAGTACGTCGATGCACCCGGCCTCGGCACCGCGCTGCGCTTCGCCGAGCGCCATCCGAACCTCGTCGTCACGCGCACGTTCTCGAAGGCGTACGCGCTCGCCGGCCTGCGCGTCGGCTACCTCGTCGCGCACGCGAGCGTCGTCGCCGTGCTCGAACGCCTGCGCGAATCGTTCAACGTCAACCACGTCGCGCTCGCCGGCGCCGCCGCCGCGCTCGCCGACGGCACGCATCTCGCGTCCGTGCGCGCGTTCAACCGCGACGAGCGGGCCTGGCTGCGCGACGGCCTCGCGGCGCGCGGCTATGCGGTACTGCCGTCGCAGACGAACTTCCTGCTCGTCGATCTCGCGTGCGACGCGGCCTCGTTCGAGCGCCACCTGTTCGAGTGCGGCGTGATCGTGCGTCCGATGGGCGGCTACGGCCTCGGCCATACCGTGCGCATCAGCATCGGCAGCCGCGCGGAGAACCAGCGCCTGCTGGACGCGCTGCCGTGAGCGGACACACCTGGACCACCGGGCCGGCGTCGGCGCTCGCCGGCGAAATCGTCGTCCCCGGCGACAAGTCGATCTCGCACCGCGCGATCATGCTCGCCGCGCTCGCCGACGGGACTTCGCAGGTGGAAGGGTTCCTCGAAGGCGAGGACACGCGCGCGACCGCGCGCATCTTCGCCGACCTCGGCGTGCGCATCGAGACGCCGAACGCGTCGCGCCGCGTCGTGCACGGCGTCGGCCTGGACGGCCTGCGCGAAGCAGCGCGGCCGCTCGACTGCGGCAATTCAGGCACTGGCATGCGCCTGCTCTGCGGCGTACTCGCCGGACAGGCGTTCGCGTCGACCCTCGTCGGCGACGAATCGCTGTCGCGCCGGCCGATGGGCCGCGTGACCGAGCCGCTGGCCGCGATGGGTGCGCGCATCGACACACGCGACGGCGGGCTGCCGCCGCTGCGCATCACCGGTGGCAGCCGGCTGCGTGGCATCGCGTACGCGACGCCCGTCGCGAGTGCGCAGGTGAAATCGGCGGTGCTGCTCGCCGGCCTCTATGCCGAGGGCGAAACCGAAGTGCGCGAAGCGCACCCGACGCGCGACTACACCGAGCGCATGCTCGCCGCGTTCGGCTGGCCGATCGCGTTCGAGCCGGGCAGGGCGCGCCTCGCCGGCGGGCATCGCCTGCGCGCGACCGACGTGGTCGTGCCGGCGGACTTTTCCTCTGCCGCGTTCTTCCTCGTCGCGGCGAGCATCGTGCCGGGTTCGCGCGTTCTGCTGCGCGCGGTCGGCCTCAACCCGCGGCGCACCGGCCTGCTGCAGGCCTTGCGGCTGATGGGGGCGGACATCCGCGAGCACGCCGCGCGCGAGCAGGGCGGCGAAACCGTCGCCGATCTCGAGGTGCGCCACGCCCGCCTGCGCGGCATCGACGTGCCGCTCGACCTCGTGCCGGACATGATCGACGAGTTCCCCGCGCTGTTCGCCGCCGCGGCGGTCGCCGACGGCACGACGCGCGTGCGCGGCGCGGCCGAACTGCGGGTCAAGGAGTCCGATCGCATCGCGGTCATGGCCGAAGGCCTGCGGCGCCTCGGCATCACCATCGACGAGACGCCGGACGGCGCCACGATCGCCGGGGGACGCCTCGATGGCGGCGAGGTCGACAGCGCGGGCGACCACCGTATCGCGATGAGCTTCGCGGTCGCCGGCGCGGTCGCGCGGGCGCCCGTGCGCATCGACGACTGCGCCAACGTGGCGACCTCGTTCCCCGGGTTTCCGGCGCTCGCCCGCGGCATCGGCCTCGCCCTCGCCGAAACCTGAACGCGCGGCGGCGCCGCGCCGGTCCGTCCGGTCTGCGATGGGGATCACGGTTCGGGCGGTTCTCAACATAGAATTGCCGCCTTTCGCCTAGCCGAGCCGCCATGACCAAGCCCGACAAGCCCGTCCCCGTGCTCACGATCGACGGGCCTTCCGGCTCCGGCAAGGGCACGATCAGCCGCGCGGTCGCCGACGCGCTCGGCTGGCACCTGCTCGATTCGGGCGCGATCTACCGCGCGGTCGGCTACGCGGCGGGCATGGCCGGGATCGACCTGTCCGACGCTGCCGCGGTCACCCGTTGCGCGGAAACCACGAAAATCGTGTTCCGCGACCCGAAGGACGGCGGCGAAACCCGGGTCGTCGTCAACGGCCACGACGCGACCGACGAACTGCGCACGGAAACCTGCGGGGCGGCCGCCTCGGCGATCGCCGCGATTCCCGCCGTGCGGGCCGCCTTGTTCGACAAGCAGCGCGCGTTCCGCCGGTCGCCCGGGCTGGTCGCCGACGGGCGGGACATGGGCACCGTGGTCTTCAGCGACGCCGAGCACAAGATCTTCCTCACCGCGAGTGCGGAGGAGCGCGCAAGGAGGCGCTATAAGCAGTTGAAGGAAAAGGGGTTGACTGTTACACTCTCGTCCCTTTTGCGCGAGATCGAAGCCCGCGACGAACGCGACGCGACCCGCAAGGTGGCGCCGCTGAAGCCGGCGGCAGGGGCAGTGGTCATCGACAGCACGGCGATTCCGATCGATCAGGTGATCGCGCGCGTGCTCGCGGTGGTGCGACCCGGCTGAGCCATCGCGCGAGGGGAAAACGCCGGCGTGTGCCGGCAAACGCAACGGTGCGGCGTCTAACGCACCTTCTGAAGGTGGGTTGTCGACCCGGTCCGGGCGGCGGCCTGTTCCCACTGGAATCAACATGACTGAAAGTTTCGCTGAACTGTTCGAGCAGAGCCAATCGCTCGCCAAGCTGCGCTCCGGCGCGATCGTCACCGGTACCGTGGTCGAGATCCGTTCCGACGTCGTCGTCGTGAACGCCGGCCTCAAGTCCGAGGGCATCATCCCGATCGAACAGTTCAAGAACGAGCGGGGTGAGCTCGAAATCCATGTCGGCGACGACGTCAAGGTCGCCCTCGACGCGATCGAGAACGGCTTCGGCGAGACGATGCTCTCGCGCGAGAAGGCCAAGCGTTCGCTGGTGTGGGACGAGCTCGAGGAAGCACAGACCGCCAATGCCGCCATCACCGGCCGCATCTCCGGCAAGGTCAAGGGGGGCTTCACCGTCGACATCAAGGACGTCCGCGCATTCCTGCCGGGCTCGCTGGTCGACGTGCGCCCGGTGCGCGACCCGTCGTACCTCGAGGGCAAGGAACTCGAGTTCAAGATCATCAAGCTCGACCGCAAGCGCAACAACGTGGTCGTTTCGCGCCGCGCCGTCGTCGAGAGCGAGTTCAGCGCCGAGCGCGAGCAGCTGCTCGACAAGCTGACCGAAGGCGCCGTCGTCAAGGGCGTGGTCAAGAACCTCACCGATTACGGTGCGTTCGTCGACCTCGGCGGCATCGACGGCCTGCTGCACATCACCGACATGGCGTGGAAGCGCGTTCGCCATCCGAGCGAAGTCGTCAATGTCGGCGACGAGCTCGAAGTGCGCGTGCTCAAGTTCGATCGCGAGCGCAACCGCGTCTCGCTCGGCCTCAAGCAGCTCGGCGAGGATCCGTGGGTCGCGATCTCGCGTCGCTATCCGACCGGCACGCGCCTGTTCGGCAAGGTCTCCAATGTCACCGACTACGGCTGCTTCGTCGAGCTGGAGCCGGGCGTGGAAGGCCTCGTTCACGTGTCCGAGATGGACTGGACCAACAAGAACGTCAACCCGGCCAAGGTCGTCCAGGTCGGCGACGAAGTCGAGGTCATGGTTCTCGACGTGGATGAAGAACGTCGCCGCATCTCGCTCGGCATGAAGCAGACCCGCGCCAACCCGTGGGAAGCGTTCGCCGCGATCCACAAGAAGAACGACAAGGTCACCGGCACGATCAAGTCGATCACCGACTTCGGCATCTTCGTCGGCCTGGACGGCGGCATCGACGGCCTCGTGCACCTGTCCGACATCTCGTGGCAGACCACCGGCGAAGACCTCGTCCGCAACTTCAAGAAGGGCGACGAGATCGAGGCGGTCGTGCTCGCGGTCGATCCGGAGCGCGAGCGCATCTCGCTCGGCATCAAGCAGCTCGAGCAGGATCCGTTCGGCCAGTTCATGGCGTCGCATCCGCGCGGCAGCATCCTCACCGGCACCGTGCGCGAAGTGGACGCCAAGGGTGCGACGATCGACATCGGCGAAGGCATCGAGGGCTACCTGCGCGCGAACGACATCGCCAAGGAACGCGTCGACGACGCCACGCAGTACCTCAAGGTCGGCGACAAGGTCGAAGCGAAGTTCGTGGGCATGGACCGCAAGGGCCGCAGCCTGCAGCTGTCGATCCGCGCGAAGGACGAGGACGAGCTCGCCAGCACGCTGGAGGAATACCAGAGTGCGACCGGCGGCACGACCAAGCTCGGCGCGCTGCTCAAGGAACAGCTGAACCGTTGATGCTTCACGCGGCGCGCGGGTCCACCGCGCGCCGCTCCGCTGCATGCGCGCACCGGCGACGGTGCGCGTTTTTTTGGACCGGCAATCTCCATTTTCGAAAACCGCGATGACCAAGTCCGAGCTGATCGAGGCCCTTGCACAGCGTCAGAAGCATCTCGCCGCCAATGACGTCGAACTCGCCGTCAAGAGCGTGCTGGAGCAGATGAGCCATTCGCTGTCGACCGGCGAACGCATAGAGATCCGCGGTTTCGGCAGCTTCTCGCTGCACTACCGCCCGCCGCGCATGGGCCGCAATCCGAAGACCGGCGACTCGGTCGCGCTGCCTGGCAAGCATGTGCCGCACTTCAAGCCGGGCAAGGAATTGCGCGAGCGCGTGAACGGCAACGGCGACGCGTCGTCCGACGCTTCCTGACCCTGCTGGTGCGCGGCGACGGCACCGGACCCGCTATCATCCGCGAGTCCGAACGCCGCGATCTTCCATGCGCCTGATCCTGATCGTCCTGCTCCTGTCCGTCGTCGTGGCCGGTGCGCTGTTCGGCGCACTCAACGGCGCGCCGGTCGGGGTCGACTTCTACTTCTTCCGTTGCGAACTGCCGCTCGGCGGTGCGCTGCTCGGTGCGCTCGTGCTCGGCTGGCTGCTCGGTGGCCTCGTCGCCTGGCTCGGCCACCTGCCGCGGCTGAGCCGGCAGCAACGCACGATCCGTGACCTCCACGCGCGCGATCGCCACCGCGCCGAAGGCCGTGACGACGCATGAACAACGTGATCGCCCTGCTGTTCCTGCTGCTGCCGGTCGCCGCGTTCTCCGGTTGGGTGCTCGGCCGGCGGCGCAGCGAGCGCACCTCGGGCGCGCGCGTGAGCGAACTGTCGACGAGCTACTTCCGCGGCCTCAACTACCTGCTCAACGAGCAGCAGGACAAGGCGATCGAGGTGTTCCTCAAGCTCGCCGAGATCAATCGCGACACGGTCGAGACGCACCTCGCGCTCGGCAACCTGTTCCGTCGCCGCGGCGAGGTCGACCGCGCGATCCGCGTGCACCAGAACCTCATCGCGCGGCCGAACCTGAGCCAGGAAGAGAAGACCGTCGCGCTGCTCGAACTCGGCGAGGACTACATGCGCGCCGGCCTGCTCGATCGGGCCGAGACCCTGTTCGCCGACCTCGTCGCGATGGACGCGCTGGCGCCGTCGGCGCTGCGCCACCTCATCGCGATCTACCAGCACGAACGCGACTGGGACAAGGCGATCGAGCACGCACAGCGCCTCGAGCGCGCGACCGGCGAGCCGCAGAGTGCGATGATCGCGCAGTTCCATTGCGAGCTCGCCGACCAGGCGCGCGCGCAGGGCGCGCGCGACGACGCGCGGCGCCACGTCGACGACGCCTTCGCGGTCGAGCCCGAGTGCGTGCGCGCGAGCATGATCCTCGGCCACATCGAGGCGGCCAACGGCGACCTCGACGCGGCGATCCGCGCGTTCGAGCGCGTCGCCGACCTCGACATCGACTACGTGCCGGAAATCCTCTCGCCGTTGCTCGACAGCTACGCGCGCGCGCAGCGGATGCAGCGCGCCGAGGAATTCCTGCTCGACATCACCGAGCGCTACCAGGGCGTGTCGCCCGTGCTCGCGCTGGCGAAGCTGTACGCGACCACGCGCGGCGAGGACGCCGCGGTCGATTTCCTCAACCGCATGCTGCGCCAGCGGCCGTCGGTGCGCGCGCTGATGGCGCTCATCGACGTCAACCTGCACACCGCGAGCGGCGAGGCGCGCGAGAATTTCCTCACCCTGCGCGACCTCACGCGCCAGCTCGTCGAGGGCAAGGCGATGTACCGCTGCAACCGCTGCGGGTTCGGCGCGAAGGCGCACCACTGGCAATGCCCGAGCTGCAAGAGCTGGGGTTCGGTGCGGCCGATCCACGGCGTGGTCGGCGAGTAGGGCGGCGGCCTCGCGCATGGCCGGTGGATACGGCGTGTCCCTGTCGAGTTTCGCGACGATCGTCGCCTCCGCCGCGGTCGCGGCGATCGCCACGGCGCTGGCGATCCGCTACGCGCATCGCCGGCACCTGTACGACCTGCCCGGGCAGCGTCGTTCGCACGACGTGGCGACGCCTCGCGGTGGAGGCATCGCGATCGTCGCCGCGATGATCGCCGGTGGCGTCGCACTGGCGATCCGGGAAGGCCGATCGGACTACCTGCCGTTGCTGTTGCCGCCGTTCCTCGGCGTCGCGTGGGTCGGCTGGCTCGACGATCACGGCGGGCTGTCGGCACTCAAGCGCCTGGCCATGCACGCGGTCGCGGCAGCGTGGGTGTGCGCCGGGCCCTTGCTGCTGTCCTGGGGGATCCCGATTCCCGACACGCATGTCGACGTATGGGCGGTGATCGCCGCATCGATCGCGATGTTCGCCGTCGTCTGGTCGATCAACCTGCACAACTTCATGGACGGCATCAACGGCCTGCTGGCGTGGCAGGCGATCTTCGTGTTCGCCGCGCTCGCCGTGCTGTTCGCCTGGCGCGAGGGCGATGGCGCCACCCTGTGCATGGCGTGTGCGGCCGCCTGCATCGGCTTCCTGCCGTTCAACTTTCCGCGCGCGCTGATCTTCATGGGTGATGTCGGCAGCGGCGCGCTCGGTTTCGCCCTCGCGGTGGCCGTGATCTGGCAAGTCGCCAATGACACGATCGCGGCGGCGAGCGGCCTCGTCCTCTGTTCCGCCTTCGCGACCGATGCGACCTGCACGCTGCTGTCGCGCATGCTCGGCGGGCGGCGTTGGTATAGTGCGCACCGCGAGCACCTGTACCAGTGGCTCGTGCGCAGCGGCTTCTCGCACGCCCGGGTCGTCGCGTTCTACATGGGCTGGAACGTGCTGGTCGCGCTGCCTGTCGCTCTCTACATGAATCGCACGCCGCAGATCCCGATGCCCGCAGGACTCACGCCCTCCGTCGCCGTCTACACCCTCGCCGTCGCCGCCTGGTGGGTCGGCAAGCGCTGGTGCGTGCGTCGCGTGCGCCAACGGAGCGCCCATGCTGCCGCGTAGGGCCGTCGCCGCGATCCACCCGCGCCTCGCGGTCGTCGTGCACGACACGTTCATGGTGTGGCTCGCCTGGAGCGCGGTGAGCATGATGCGCTGGTCGCTCGCACCGAATCCTTCGCCGGTCTCGCTGTTCGGGCCGGAGGTGTGGATCGTGATCGCCGCGCAGGGCGCGATCTTCTGGTGGACCGGGCTGTACAAGGGCCTGTGGCGCTTCGCGAGCCTGCCCGACCTCTGGAACATCGCCAAGGCGGCCGTGCTCGGCGCGTTCGCGATCGCGATGGCGCTCGCGATCTACAACCGCCTCGAGACCGTGCCGCGCACGGTGCTCGTCGTCTATCCGCTCGTGCTCGCGTTGCTGCTCGGCGCGCCGCGCCTGCTGTACCGCTACTGGAAGGACAGCCGGCTCGACTTCGTGTCGCGTGCGCCGAGCCAGCGGGTGCTCGTGCTCGGCGCGGGCAAGGCCGGCGAGGCACTCGTGCGCGACCTGCGTCGCGAGAACCGTTACGCCGCCGTCGGTTTCCTCGACGACGATCCTGGGCTGCGCGGCGCGCGCGTGCACGGCGTGCCCGTGCTCGGTTCGATCGACCAATTGCCGCAGCTCGCGCGCGAGACGGCCGCGGAAATGCTCGTGATCGCGATGCCGGCCGCGAACAAGGTGCAGATGCGCCGCGCGGTGGACCTGTGCGAAGCGACCGACCTGCCGTTTCGCACCGTGCCGCGGCTCGAGGATGTCGTCGCCGGCCGCTCGAGCTTCAACGAACTCAAGGAAGTGGCGATCGAGGACCTGCTCGGGCGCGAACCCGTGCGCCTGGACTGGACCGCGATTCGCACGCGGCTCGCCGGGCGGCGCGTGCTCGTCACCGGTGGCGGCGGTTCGATCGGCTCCGAGCTGTGCCGCCAGGTCGCGCGCCTCGGCGTCGAATCGCTGAGCGTGCTCGACCAGTCCGAGTACAACCTCTACACGATCGAGCAGGAACTGCGTCGCGACTATCCCGACCTGCTGCTCAACGCCTGGCTCGGCGACTGCGGCGACGCGATGGCCTGCGAGCGCGTGTTCGCCGAGGCGCGACCGGAAGTCGTGTTCCACGCCGCCGCCTACAAGCACGTGCCGTTGCTGCAGGGGCAGGTGCGCGAGGCGTTCCGCAACAACGTGCTCGGCACGCGTGTCGTCGCCGAGGCGGCCGACCGCCACGGCACCGACAGTTTCGTGCTGATCTCGACGGACAAGGCGGTCAACCCGACCAGCGTGATGGGCGCGTGCAAGCGCGTCGCCGAACTGTTCTGCCAGAACTTCGCGCAGCACTCGCGCACGCACTTCATCACGGTGCGGTTCGGCAACGTGCTCGATTCCGCCGGTTCGGTCGTGCCGCGCTTCCGCGAACAGATCCGCGCGGGCGGCCCGGTGACCGTGACGCACCCGGAGATCACGCGCTATTTCATGACCATCCCCGAGGCGTGCCAGCTCATCCTGCAGGCCGCGGTGCTCGGGCAGGGCGGTGAGATCTTCGCACTCGACATGGGCGAGCCGGTGAAGATCCGCGACCTCGCCGAGCAGATGATCCGCCTCGCCGGCAAGCACGAAGGCAGCGACGTCGCGATCGTGTACACCGGCCTGCGGCCCGGCGAGAAGCTGTTCGAGGAACTGTTCCACCCGCAGGAGCGCTATACCGATACCGCGCATGCGAAGATCTTCCTCGCCCAGCCGCGCAGCATGGCGTGGCCGCTGCTGACCGCACAGCTCGGCAAGGCCGAAGCGGCAGTGCGCGAATTCGACCAGGAGGCATTGCGTCGCATCCTCGACCAGTTGCTGCCCGAGTTCGCTTCGATCGAGGCGGCGCAGGACAACGTCGTCACGTTCGGCACGCGCTGAACCGGACAACCCAAGGACATCGAACAAGGACAATCGCATGAGCAAGCGTTTGCGCAAGGTGGTCTTCCCCGTCGCCGGACTCGGCACGCGTTTCCTGCCGGCGACCAAGGTGGTCGCGAAGGAGATGCTGCCGGTGCTGGACCGTCCGCTGATCCAGTACGCGGTCGACGAGGCGGTCGACGCCGGCGCCGACACGCTCGTGTTCGTGACGAATCGCTACAAGCACGCGATCGCCGACTATTTCGACAAGGCCTACGAACTCGAGAGCAAGCTCGCCCAATCCGGCAAGAACGACCTGCTCGCGATGGTGCAGGGCACCCTGCCCAAGCACGTGCGCTGCGTGTTCGTGACGCAGCCGGAGGCGCTCGGCCTCGGCCATGCCGTGCTGTGCGCGAAACCCGTGGTCGGCGACGAGCCGTTCGGCGTGGTGCTGCCCGACGACCTCATCTGGAACGGCAAGGGGCCCGGCGCGTTGCGCCAGATGGCCGAACTTGCTGACGCGCAGCACGCGGGCGTGATCGCGGTCGAGGAAGTGCCGCGCGACCAGACCAACAAGTACGGCATCGTCGACGCGTCGCCCGTGTCCGAACGTGCCGCGAAGGTCAAGCTCGTGGTCGAGAAGCCGAAGCCGGAGGTCGCGCCCTCGAACCTCGCGATCGTCGGCCGCTACGTGCTGCCCGGGCGCATCTTCGAACTGCTCGAGAAGACGACGCCGGGTGCCGGCGGCGAAATCCAGCTGACCGACGCGATCGAGGCGCTGCTCGGCGAGCAGAGCGTGCTCGCGTACCGCTTCGAGGGCACGCGCTTCGACTGCGGCAACAAGCTCGGCCTGGTCAAGGCGACGCTCGCGATGGCACTCGCCGATCCGGCACTCGCGCCGGCGACGCGCGAATTCATCGCGGACGTGCGCTGAGACGTCGCGACGGGCGGGCGCAGGTGTTGTGCAGTACAGGCAGCGATCGCTGGCGCATGCCGTAGCATTTGCCTAGAATTCCACCGGGGCCGTCGCAGCCCGGCACAGGGGACTCTAACGATGGAAGGGATCGACCGGTTTCGCCGCGGCGTCGCGGCTTCGCTGGTGCTCGCATCGATCATCGCGAGTCGCCTCGCCGTCGCCGGCAGCCCGGCTGCGCTGACGGTCACGATCGACGACTCGCATGATTTCGCCCGGCTCGGCGGCTACCTCGACTACACCGTCACGGTCGCCAATACCGGCGGCGCCGATGCGACCGGCGTGACCCTCGCGAACGCATTCCCGCCGCAGCTCGATGCCGCCTTCACGACCTGGATCTGCCTGCCGAGCGGCGTCGGCGCGACCTGCACCGACAGTGGCTCCGGCCCGCTCGTCGACGCGAACATGGCGATTCCCGCCGGCAACAGCCTGACCTGGCTCGTGCACGCGCCCGTGCGCGTCGACGCGAGCGGCGACTCGATCGACAACACGGTCAGCGCCACGTGGAACTCGACCACGGCCAGCGCGACCGACAGCGATGCGCTCGTGATCTTCCGTGAAGGTTTCGACACGCCGTACGGCGACGGTTCGTGAGCGTGATCGCGGCCGCGTGACCGTTCCGGCATGGATCTCAGCTACATCCTGAACCAGCTCGGCGAGGAGCGCGAACGCTATTTCGGCGCGGTCGCGCCACCGATCGTGCAATCGTCGATCTTCGCGTTCCCGAGCGTGGAAGCAATGCGCGCGGGTTTCCGCGACGAGTTCGGCCGGCACGTCTACACGCGTGGCAACAATCCGACCGTCGAGATCCTGCGCCGCAAGGTCGCCGCGCTCGAAGGCGCCGAGGACTGCCTCATGTTCGGCAGCGGCGCCGCGGCGATCTCGGCGGGCGTGATCGCCTGCGTCGCCGGCGGCGATCACGTCGTCTGCGTCGCCCGGCCGTACAGCTGGACGCGCGCGGTGCTGAAGGACCTGCTCGGGCGATTCGGCGTCGCCACCACGTTCGTCGACGGCACCGACATGGCGAACTTCGAGGCGGCGCTCACTGAACGCACCAGCCTGATCGTGCTCGAAAGCCCGAACTCGATGACGTTCGAGCAGCAGGACCTCGCCGCGGTCGCCGCGCTCGCGCGCGCGCGCGGCATCCGCACGCTCTGCGACAACAGCTACGCGACGCCGCTGAACCAGTCGCCGATCGCGCTCGGCATCGATCTCGTCGCGCACTCGGCGACGAAGTATCTCAACGGCCACAGCGACGTCGTCGCGGGCGTGCTGTGCGGCCGCACCGAACTCGTCCGCGAGGTCTTCCGTGGGCCGTACATGACGCTCGGCGCGATCCTCGCGCCGCACGACGCCTGGCTCATGATCCGCGGCCTGCGCACCTTGCCGATCCGCATGCAGCGCATCGCCGCGACGACCGCGGTCGTGCTCGCCTACCTCGAGGCGCATCCGCGCGTGCGCCGCGTGCATTCGCCGCGGGCATCGGACAACGCGCAGCTCGGCCTGACCGAGCGGCAGCTGAAAGGGGCGAGCGGGCTGCTCACGATCGAGCTCGCGACCGACGAGGTCGCCGCCGTCGAGCGATTCTGCGACGGCCTCACGCGTTTCCTCATGACGGTGTCGTGGGGCGGCTACGAGTCGCTCGCGTTCCCGGTCTGCGCGGTGTTCCCGCGCGACGCGGCGATGCGTCCCGCGCAGGGCGTGCCGCTCAATTTCGTCCGGCTGTCGATCGGCCTGGAAGAGCCCGACGTGCTCGTCGGCGATCTCGAGGCGGCGCTGCAGAGGCTGTAGCCGAGCCGGTCAGACCCCGAACAGGCGCCAGCTCAGGGCGAACGTCGCCGCCGCGAACACGAACAGCAGCAGCGAAACCAGCTTGAGCAGGCGCGCGGCGCGCAATGCGGCTTCGCCGTGGCGCACGGGCGTGTCGCGCAAGACGCGCGCGCCCGCCACCGGCCAGCGCTGCTGCGCGGCCGCTGCACGGGCCCGGCGCAGCGCGTGGATAGCCAGCACGAACAGGCACGCGGCGCTCGCGGCGACGGCGATGCCGATCCAGTGGCGCATCTGCACGACGAGATCCTCGATCGAGGATGCGATCGCGCGTTCGATCAACCAGCGCTGCGCGAAGTACACGAGCGCGGCCGCCGCGGGTACGGCGAGCGCGAGCACGAGCGCGGTCGTTCGGCGCAGGCGGGTATCGGCGCGCTGGATATCGGTCGTCATGCCACCCCCGGGGAAGTGCGCGCACTATAGCGAGGGCCGGTCGCGAGCGAAGCGCCGTCCGTCGCCGAATCGCCGCGCTGGTCGCGGCTGCTATGCTTGCGCGATGGACCTCCGATTCATGCTCGCCGCGCTGTGCGCGCTCACCCTGGCCGCGTGCCAGACGCTCGGTCGGCCGCCGGCGGGTGCCGCGTCGCCGGCGACGACGTCCGTGCAGGGCGAATACGACAACCACGAGCAGGTCTGGAGCGCGCGCGAGAACACGGCGATGATCGCGCCGCCGCACGTGCTCGTCGCGATCGAAGGCACGCCGCGCGAGGACTGGACGATCTGGCACGTGCGCCTCGACGCCTCGACGCCGATCGAAGCCGCGTGGGCGCTGCGCCGGACGACGGCCGCGGACGGCAGCATCGTCTGGTTGCCGCATCGCCCGACGATCGCCGAGCCCGGCCGCGGCAAGGACTTCGATGTCGCGCAATGGATCGCGCTGGACGCGTGCGCGCTGCGTGGCCGCGCCGGCGCGCACGGCCTGCAGCTCGCCGCGGACGTGAACGCGTGCGCAGTGATCGCGCCGGGCGTCGGCGCCAGCGCCGCGTTGCTTCCACTCGCGGTCGAGCGCGACGGCGAATGGTTGCGCGTGCGGCTCTACGTCGACCAGGCGCGCGGCGCCGAAGCACGCGAGGATCTTCGGCTCGTGCGGCGCTTCCAGGGCTGGGCTGCCCTCAACGGCGGCGGTCCGACCGCGGCCGCGGACAGCAACGACTGGCACACCGATCGCAAGGTCGGCCTCGGCAACGAAGGCGGACGCTACGCGCTCGCGTACCGCGACGGTCGTCCGTCGGGCTACTCGCTCGCGCTCGAGCGCCTGACCTATCGCGACGGCAACGTCCCGGTGCTCAAGCTGTCGGTCGTCGACGATGCGAGCGGACGCACGCTCGCCTATGCGTGGACGAATCCGGAAGCGACGCGTATCGGCATCAACCTCGGCTGGGTGCAGGTCGGATTGGAATCCGCTGCGATCGGTCCGGCGTCGCCCTAGTCGCCGACGAGCCGCGGATCGACGGCGATCGCGCTTCAATCGTCTACCCGCGGCCGACCGTGGCCGCATGTTCGTGCACGGCAGGAACCTCATGGAACATATCGCCTGGAGCGACTTCGAGAAGGTGCTGCTCGTTGCCGGCACGGTCACGCGCGTCGAACGGTTTCCCGAGGCGCGCAAGCCCGCCTACAAGATCTGGGTCGATTTCGGCCCGTACGGCGAGAAGAAGACGAGCGCACAGGTAACGGCCTTGTACGCACCGGACGATCTCGTCGGCCGGCAGGTCGTCGGCGTGATCAACTTCCCGCCGAAGCAGGTCGGTCCGTTCGTTTCGGAGTTCCTGCTCACGGGTTTCCCGACAGAGCAGGGCGTCGTCGTCGGCGCGATCGAACGACCGGTGCCGAACGGAACGCGGCTCGCCTGACGCTACGAGCGCCGGCGCAGCGCGAGCACGGCAGCGACGGCGATCGCTTCCAGCGCGGCCGCGAAGCAGGCCCACATCCCGAGCAGCGGGACGATGTGGCGGCGGCTTCCATAGGCGTTCGTGTCGAACGACAGTATCCGTTCGAGCGAACCGCCGAACAGGCTGCCGAGGCCGAGCTGTACCCAGGGGAGGACGAGGGCGAGGAACGCGAGGATCGCCGCGGCCCCTCGCAATGCAGGTGCCTGGAGACCTTCGCCATGCGCTGTCGCGATCATCCACGCACTGCAGCAGGCGACGCCTGCCGCAGTGCCGGCGAGCGCGACGGCGACGGGTCCGACGATCATCGTCAGAGGGCTTCGAAGATGCCCGCCGCGCCCATGCCCGTGCCGATGCACATCGTGACCATGCCGTACTTCTGCTTGCGGCGGCGCAGGCCGTGCAGCAGGGTCGCGGCGCGGATCGCGCCGGTCGCACCGAGCGGATGGCCGAGCGCGATCGCGCCGCCGAGCGGGTTCACTTTCACCGGGTCGAGGCCGACGTCGCGTATCACCGCGAGCGCCTGCGCGGCGAACGCTTCGTTGAGCTCGATCCAGTCGAGCTGATCCTGCTTCAGCCCCGCCTGCGCGAGCGCCTTGGGGATCGCCGCGATCGGGCCGATGCCCATGATCTCGGGCTTGACGCCGGCGACCGAGAATCCGACGAAGCGCGCGATCGGCGTGAGGCCGTACTGCCTGATCGCCTTCTCGCTCGCGATCAGCAGTGCGCCCGCGCCGTCGGACATCTGCGAGGCATTGCCGGCGGTCACGCTGCCGCCCATGCGGAACACCGGCTTGAGCTTGGCGAGGCCCTCGAGGCTCGTGTCCTTGCGCGGGCCTTCGTCGACCGCGATCACGCGCGCGTCGTCGCGGATCGTGTGCGTCGCGACGTCGGGATAGTGGTCGGCGAGCGTGAACGGTGCGATCTCGTCGGCGAATTCGCCGGTGGCGATCGCCGCGAGTGCCTTCTGGTGCGAGGCGAGCGCGAACGCATCCTGGTCCTCGCGGCTGACCTTCCACTGTTCGGCGACCTTTTCCGCGGTGATGCCCATGCCGTAGGCGATCGCGACGTTCTCGTCGCTGAATGCGGCCGGGTTCATCGCGATCTTGTGGCCCATCATCGGCACCATGCTCATGCTTTCGGTGCCGCCCGCGAGCATGAGGTCGGCTTCGCCGAGACGGATGCGATCGGCGGCCATCGCGATCGCCTGTACGCCGGAGGAGCAGAAGCGGTTGATCGTCACGCCGGGCACGCTGTCCGGCAGGCCGGCGAGCAGCACGCCGATGCGTGCGACGTTCATGCCTTGCTCGGCCTCGGGCATCGCGCAGCCGATCACGGCGTCGCCGATCTGCGAAAGGTCGATGCCCGGCGCCTTCGCGACCGCGGCACGGATCACGTGCGCGAGCAGGTCGTCGGGACGGGTGTTGCGGAATACGCCGCGCGGCGCCTTGCCGACCGGCGTGCGCACGGCGGAGACGATGTAGGCGTCCTGGATCTGCTTGCTCATTGTGTTCTCCCGCGCAGCACGCGCGGTGCTGCGCTCGTCATCGGTTTTCGTCACTCCGGCGTAAGCCGGCATCCAATCGTCGTTGCGTCGGGAAGGCCGAATGGATCCCGGCGTTCGGCGGGACGACGTCGACTAGTTGCGCAAGGGTTTGCCCGTGGCCAGCGTGTGCGCGATGCGTTCCTGCGTCTTGGGCATCTGCGCGAGTTCGAAGAAGTGCCTGCGCTCGAGGTCGAGCAGCCACTGCTCGTCGACCTGCGAGCCGCGTTCGATCGCGCCGCCGCAGAGCACGTCGCCGATGCGCGTCGCGATGACGTCGTCGTGCGCCGAGATGAAGCGACCCTCGAGCATGTTGACCAGCGCCATCCGCAGCGTCGCGAGGCCGACATCGCCGGCGACCGTCACCGCGTTCGCCGGCAACGGCGGGCGATAGCCCGACTCGGCCATCGCGGCCGCGACCTGCTTCGCCACGTAGAGCAACTCGAAACCATTGAACACGACGACATCGTCCGGACGCAGCAAGCCGAGCTGCTTCGCTTCGAACGCACTGCCGGACGTCTTCGCCTGCGCGACCGCCTCGAACATGCGCTTGATCTCGGGGAACGCGTCGCCGTCGGCGGTGCGCTGAGACGCACGCACCGCGATTTCCTTGAGTCCGCCGCCCGCCGGCAGCAGGCCGACGCCGGCTTCGACGAGGCCGATGTAGCTTTCCAGCGCGGCGACCGTGCGCGCGCAGTGCATCTGGAACTCGCAACCCCCGCCGAGCGCGAGGCCACGCACCGCGGCGACGACCGGCACGAGCGAATACTTGATGCGCATGCTCGTCTTCTGGAAGTTCGCGATCATCGTCTCGAGGCGATCGATCTGCCCGGCCTGCACGAAGCCGAGCATGCCCTTGAGGTCCGCGCCAGCGGAGAACGCCTTGTCGCTGTCCTGCCAGATCACGATCGCGTCGAGGTTCTTCTCGGCGTAGCCGATCGCCAGCTGGATGCCGTCGAGCACCGCGTCGTTGACCGTGTTCATCTTGGTCTTGAACGAGAGGATGCCGACGCGCTCGCCGCCGTGTCGCCACAGGCGCACGCCGTCGTTTTCCCACAGCGTGGTGCCGGTATCGAACGTCTCGCCGACGAGCGCGTCCGGGAACAGCTGGCGCGCGTACACCGGGTGCGACGAGCGCGGCTCGTCCTTGCCGGTGCGCGGCGAATACGAACCGCCGGCGTGATGCACGCCGTCGACCTTGCCGACCCACGCGGGCAACGGTGCCGTGCTCATCGCCTTGCCGGCCGCGATGTCTTCGGCGATCCATTTCGCGACGTCGGCCCAGCCCGCGGTCTGCCAGGTCTCGAACGGTCCGAGCTTCCAGCCGTAGCCCCAGCGGATCGCGAGGTCGACGTCGCGCGCGGTGTCGGCGATGTCGGCGAGGTGGTAGGCGGAGTAGTGGAAGAGGTCGCGGAACACCGCCCACAGGAACTGCGCCTGCGGATCGGACGCCGCGCGCAGTTTGCCGAACTTCTCGGCCGGGTTCCTGATCGCCAGGATCGCGGCGACCTCGTCCGACGGCTTCGCCGCCGCGGGCACGTAGTCCTGCTGGGCGAGGTCGAGCACCACGATGTCCTTGCCGCGCTTGGTGTAGATGCCGGCGCCCGTCTTCTGGCCGAGCGCGCCCTTGGCGATGAGCGCCGACAGCCATGCGGGCGACTGGAAATGCGCGTGCCACGGGTCGTCCGGCAGCGTGTCCGCCATCGTCTTGATCACGTGCGCCATCGTGTCGAGGCCGACCACGTCGGCCGTGCGATAGGTCGCACTCTTCGGCCGGCCTATCACCGGGCCGGTCAGCGCGTCGACGAGGTCGAAGCCGAGGCCGGACTGCGCGGTGTGGTGCATCGTCGCGAGGATCGAGAACACGCCGATGCGGTTGCCGATGAAGTTCGGCGTGTCCTTCGCGTGCACGACGCCCTTGCCGAGCGTCGTGGTCAGGAACGCCTCGAGGCCGGCGAGGACGCCGCGGTCGGTGCGGCTGTCGGGGATCAGCTCGACCAGGTGCATGTAGCGCGGCGGGTTGAAGAAGTGGATGCCGCTGAATCGCGGCTGCAGCGCGGCCGGCAGCGCCTCCGCGAGAGCGTTGATCGAGAGGCCGGATGTATTGCTCGCGATTACAGCAGAATCAGATACATACGGAGCAATCTTCTTGTAAAGGTCGAGCTTCCAATCCAGCCGTTCCGCGATCGCTTCGATGATGAGGTCGCAACCGCGCAGGGCTTCGAGGTGCTCGTCGTAGTTGGCCGGCGTGATGCCGCCGACCTTCGCCTTCTCGGCGAGCGGGGCCGGCGAGAGCTTGGCGAGGTTGGCGATCGCCTTGAGCGCGATGCCGTTCTTGTCGCCGTCCTTCGCCGGCAGGTCGAACAGCAGCGTCTGGACGTCGGCGTTGGCGAGGTGCGCGGCGATCTGCGCGCCCATGACGCCGGCGCCGAGCACGGCCGCCTTGCGGATACGGAGGGGCGGGTGACTCATGGAAAGACTCCGGATTGAAGAATGGATGCCGGTGTTGCCGGCGATGCGTTGCCGTCGATGAAGGCCATGGATGGCAGTTTTGAACGATACGAGCCCGAAGTGCCGCGCAAGGCGATGTGCCACGTCGGAGCCGCAATCGAGGATGATGGCATCAAGCTCTGAGCCCAGCCGCCGCGAAGCGCACGAGATGCTGCGCGGCCTGCTCGCGATGGCTGCGCTCGCTGACGTCGCTCTTGCGCTTGATCATGCCGAAATCGGCCATCGCGTAGGTGAGCGCGCCGGCGACGATGTCCAGCCGCCAGTAGAGTTCCTCCTTGTCCAGCTGCGGAAGCAGCCGGGCGAACGCGGCGGCGAAGTCGCGCAGCACGTGGCCGTAGTTGTCGGACAGGAACTTGCGCAGGCGTTCGTCGTGTTCGGCGTAGGCGCGCGCGAGCACGCGCACGAAGGCTGCGCCGCCGGCGCTGTCCATCGACTGCTCGAGCGCGGGTCGGATGAAGGCGTCGAGCACGTCCTCGAGCGTGTGGTCCGCGCACGCCTGCACGGCCGCGAGCGCGGCGAGACGATGGCGGTTGAGCTCGTCGAGGCGGCGGCGGAACACCTCCTCGATGAGGCTCTCCTTCGAACCGAAGTGGTAGTTCACCGCGGCGAGGTTCACCTTCGCCGCCGCGGTCACCTGGCGCAACGAGGCGCCGGCGAATCCGTGCCGCGCGAACAGGGTTTCGGCGACGCCGAGGATGCGTTCCTTGGTCGAAAAGCTGGGGGTTGCGTTGCGCACGGCCTTCGCGAACGGGGTCAAACGATCGTTTGAATGCTAGGCGAGTCGGTGCCGGCGGGTCAAATGGCTGAACAGAAGTTGTGTCCAACGCGCCATTAATTAGCTAGAATCTTGCACGATAATGTGAGCTAAGCCCGCGGATTGGCGCGGATTTGGCGATATAACGGCATCCGGGCGCCAGAACGCGGCCCGGCCGTCCCCGAGAAAACCGACCTGACTGGAGAAACCGGCACATGGCGCTGGAGCGCACCCTTTCGATCATCAAGCCCGATGCAGTGGCGAAGAACGTCATCGGTGAGATCTACACCCGTTTCGAGAAGGCGGGTCTCAAGATCATCGCGGCGAAGATGAAGCATCTGTCGCGCAAGGAAGCCGAAGGTTTCTACGCGGTCCACCGCGAGCGCCCGTTCTTCAACGCGCTCGTCGAATTCATGATCTCCGGCCCGGTGATGATCCAGGCGCTCGAAGGCGAAGGCGCGGTGCTGAAGAACCGCGAACTCATGGGCGCGACCAACCCGAAGGATGCTGCGCCGGGCACGATCCGCGCGGATTTCGCGAGCTCCATCGATGCCAACGCGGTGCACGGCTCCGACGCGCCGGAAACCGCAAAGGTGGAAATCGCGTATTTCTTCGCGGACACTGAGATCAGCGCGCGCTGAGGAAAGCGATCGTGACGACGGCGAAGGCCAACCTGTTCGACTACGACCGCAAGGGGCTGCGCGACCTGTTCGCGCAGCTCGGCGAGAAGCCGTATCGCGCCGACCAAGTCATGAAGTGGGTCTACCACCGCCACGTCACCGACTTCGCGCAGATGACCGACGTCGGCAAGGCCTTGCGCGACAAGCTCACCGATGCGATCGAGATCACGCCGCCGAACACGCTGTTCGAGAAGCAGGCGAGCGACGGCACGCACAAGTGGCTGCTCGGTATGGACGGCGGCAACGCCATCGAGGCGGTGTTCATCCCGGAAACCTCGCGCGGCACGCTGTGCGTGTCCTCGCAGGTCGGCTGCGGCCTGAACTGCCAGTTCTGCTCGACCGCGACGCAGGGTTTCAACCGCAATCTCTCCGCTGCCGAGATCATCGGCCAGGTGTGGGTCGCGGCGAAGCATCTCGGCAACGTGCCGCACCACCAGCGCAAGCTCACCAATGTCGTGATGATGGGCATGGGCGAACCGCTGCTGAACTTCGACAACGTCGTCACCGCGATGGACGTCATGCGCGACGACCTCGGCTTCGGGCTCGCCAACAAGCGCGTGACGTTGTCGACCGCCGGCCTCGTGCCGATGATCGACAAGCTGTCCGAATCGAGCGACGTCTCGCTCGCGGTTTCGCTGCACGCGCCGAACGACGAGTTGCGCACCGAACTCGTGCCGCTCAACAAGAAGTACCCGATCGCCGAACTGCTCGCGGCGTGCGCGCGCTACGCCTCGCGCCGCCCGCGCACGACGATCACGTTCGAATACACGATGCTGAAGGGCGTCAACGACAAGCCCGAGCACGCGCGCCAGCTGATCAAGCTCATGCGCCGGCTGCCCGCGAAGGTCAACCTGATCCCGTTCAACCCGTTCCACGGCACGCGTTTCGAGCGCTCCGAGGAAGCGGACATCCGCGCGTTCCAGAAGATCCTGCTCGACGCCGACGTGCTGACGATGGTGCGCCGCACGCGCGGCGACGACATCGACGCAGCCTGCGGCCAGCTCAAGGGCCAGGTGATGGACCGCACGCGGCGCCAGGCGGAATTCCGCCGCAAGCTCGAAGGGGGCGTCGCCGATGCCGCGTGAGCATGTCATCCGCGCGGCGCTGCTCGCGGCGTCCATCGGCCTGCTCGGTGGCTGCCAGAGCGGCCCCGAGAGCGTGGTGAAGAAGGACGACCCCGCGACCCAGCGCGACGATGCCGCGCGCGTGCACACCGAACTCGGCCAGAAGTACCTGCAGCAGGGCAAGCTCGAACTCGCGCTCGAAAAGCTCAACAAGGCGCTCGAATTCAACCCGGATTACGTCGACGCACACACGGTGATCGCGGTGCTCTACGAGAGCATCAACGACCTGCCGAAGGCCGAGGAACACTATCGCCGCGCCGCGCAGCTGAAGCCGAAGGGCGGCGCCGAGAACAACAACTACGGCCGCTTCCTCTGCACGCAGGGGCACTATGACGAAGCGCAGCAGTACTTCACGCGCGCGTTGTCCGATCCGTTCTACCAGACCCCGGCGCTCGCGTTGGGCAACTCGGGTGCTTGCCTGACCAAGGCGGGCAAGACTGAGGAAGCCGAGAAGGTGCTGCGCCAGGCATTGGCACTCAATCCGAACGACGCCGAAGCGCTGCTCGCGCTCGGCTCGATCCTGTACGGCAAGGGCGACTACATGAAGGCGCGCGCGTTCGTGCAGCGGTTCGAGTCGCTCGCCCAGCCGCGTGCCGACGCGCTCATGCTCGGTCGCAACATCGAGCTGCGCCTGGGCAATGCGAGTGGTGCGAGCGAGTATTCACGCAAGTTGTTGCGCAACTTCCCGGATTCTTCCGAAGCGCGGTCGCTGAATTCGCAGGGGTAGGGAAGCGGTGAGTGGTACTGAACGGTATTCCGGGATCGCGGTCGACGCGACCGCGGCGCATGCAGCGAAGGGGAGCCCGCAGCGGACGTGCGGGCCTGACGAGGCGGACGCGGAGTGCAGCCAGCTGGCGCTGCCCCTGTCCAGAGGAATCCACCCGATGAGAGCCGAAGAGGCCACCGAAGTGAACGAGCATTCCGCATCGCAGGACGTCCATGAAACGGCGCCGATGGACCTGCGCGACCGTGTCGAAGCTCCGCTTGGACAGCGCCTTGCGACCGAGCGCGAGAGGCGCGGCCTGAGCAGCGCCGATGTCGCTGCGCGCCTCAAACTTCCGCTCAAGCTGGTCGAGCGCCTCGAGCGCGACGATTACGCGGGGATCAGTGACGGCGTATTCCTGCGTGGTTACCTGTCCGCGTACGCGCGCCTGGTCGGCGTGCCCGAGGAGCAGGCGACGCGCGTCGCGGCGGCGCATGCACAGACCGCCCCGCTCGTCGCGACCGGCACGATCTCGCATACGCGCTACCTGGTCGAGCGCTACTCCGGCAGTGCGACGTACCTCGCGCTCACCGCGATCATCGTCGTGCCGGCCGTATGGCTGGCCACGCACGGCGGGATCGAACAGAACCTCGTGCGCACCACGCCGCTCGATCCACCCGCGCACGTCGCGCTCGCGGAGATCCCGGCAGGCGCCGCGTCGAACGCGGCGGGATCGACGGACGCGATGGCGTCCTCGCCGGACGCGCACGCCGTGCCGGCCGAGTCCGCGGCAGCGGCGCAGGCGGATGCGACCGGCCAGGAACAGGCGCCCGTGGTCGCGTCGATGACGCCGTTCCCATCGGTCGCGCCGGCGGAACCGAAGGCGGAAGCAGCGCCCGCACCGGCGACGGTCACCGGTGAGGGCGCACACCTGATCCACCTCAAGCTCGCGCAGCAGAGCTGGGTCGAGATCGTTACCGTCGACGGCCGTCGCCTCGAGTACGGCATGCTTTCGGCCGGCAGCGAACACGCCTACCGCAGCGACGCGCAGGTATCCGTACGCATCGGCAACGCCCAGGGCGCCGAAGTGAGCGTCGACGGCAGCGCCTTCGACCTTGCGCAGTTCCAGCGCGGCAACGTCGCACATTTCAGGCTGCTCGCCGACGGCAGCGCCGCGCGGCCCAGTCGCGTCGAGCAATGACAACCGGTTGGCTTCCGCGATCGCGGAAGCCGCCGGCCTGCCACCGCGCGCGGGTGAGCGCCCGCTGAATCGTGCCGCCCGCAGCGCCGGGCGCGCCGCCGCGGTTTCCTGCTAACCTTGACCGCCTTTGGGCCGGCGCGCCGCGCGACCGGCTTTCCGCATCGATGTCCTTCCGGGTGAATGCATGTCTTTCGACGTTCTTGACGAACACGAGCAAGGGGAACTGGTCCAGAAGTGGTTGCGCGAGAACGCCGCGGCGATCGCGGCAGGCATCGCGCTGGGGCTGGTCCTGATCTTCGGCTGGCGCCAGTGGAACAGCCACCAGGCGAGCCAGAACGAAGCCGCCGCGAGCCGCTACCAGGCGCTCGCCGAGGCGGTCGAGGCGAAGAAGCCGGACGATGCCGCCAAGGTCGCCGACACCCTTCGCAGCGATTTCCCGAAGTCCGCGTACGCGGTGCTCGCCGCCCTGCAACAGGCCGAGATCGCGGTCGGCAAGAACGACCTCGCCGGTGCCGCGAGCGCGCTCGACTGGGCACGCGAGCATGCGCAGGACGACAGCCTCGCCGCGCTGATCGCGCTGCGCAGCGCGCGCGTGAAGCTCGCGCAGGGCGACGCCGACGGCGCGCTCAAGCTCGTCGAAGCACTGCCCGCGGACAGCTACGCATCGTCGGCCGCGGAACTCCGCGGCGACGCCTACCTCAAGCTCGGTCGCACGGACGACGCGCGCAAGGCGTACGCCGAAGCGCTCGCCAACACCGCCGACATGATGATGGGGCAGGACAGCGCGCTCAAGATGAAGCTCGACGATCTCGGCGGCAACGCGCCCGCGGCCGCAGCGGTCGTCGTTCCGGCCATGGAGAAGCCGGCCCCATGAAGCGCACCCTCCTGCTCGCTGCAGCCGTCGCCGTTTCGCTGTCCGGTTGCACCTGGCTGAAGAGCCTCGGCAAGAAGGACAACGTCCAGCCGCCGACCGAACTCGTCGAATTCGCGCCGACCACGCAGGTCGATCGCGTCTGGAGCGAAGGCGTCGGTTCCGGCGCCGGTGCCTCCGGTGCACGCCTCGCGCCGGGCGTCGCCGATGGTCGCCTGTATGCCGCAGGCGTCGACGGCAGCATCGAAGCGATCGACGCGACGACCGGCCGCACGCTCTGGCACACGCGCCTCGGCGAGCGCCATGGCTGGCGCTTCTGGTCGCGTCGCGACAATTCGCTGCGCTGGTCCGGCGGCCCGACCGCCGAGGGCGACCTCGTCGTCGTCGGTGGCCTCGACGGCCAGGTCTACGCGTTGTCGGCAGCCGACGGTTCGGAGCGCTGGAAGGCACAGATGAGTTCGGAAATCGTCGCCGCGCCCGCGATCGCCAACGGCATCGTCGTCGTGCGCAGCAACGATGGCCGCCTCGTCGGCCTCGACGCCGCCGACGGCAGCCGCAAGTGGATCTTCGACCAGTCGGTGCCCGCGCTGAGCCTGCGCAGCAATTCGGCGCCGCTGATCGCCAATGGCGTCGTCTACGACGGCTACGACAATGGCCGCGTCGTCGCGGTGCGCCTCGACGACGGCAACGAGCTGTGGTCGCAGACGCTCTCGGGCGGTGAAGGTCGCACCGAGGTCGAGCGCCTCGCCGACGTCGATGGCAACATCGTCTCCGACGGCCAGGCACTGTACGCGGCCGGTTATCGCGGCCAGCTCGCGGCGATCGCGCTCGACAGCGGTCGCCCGGTGTGGCAGCGCGACCTCTCCAGCTACACGGGCACGGCGGTCAGCGGCAACACGCTCGTCGCGATCGACGCGGACGGCAACGTGTGGGCGTTCGATCGGGAGACCGGCGTCAACCTGTGGAAGCAGGACCAGCTCAAGTATCGCTGGCTGACCGCGCCGGCGATCCAGGGCAAGTACGTCGTCGTCGGTGACATCGAGGGCTACGTGCACTGGCTCAGCCTCGACGAAGGCAAGTTCGCCGCGCGCGAGCGCCTGAGCCGCAAGCCGATCGAAGGCGCGCCGCTGGTCGTCGGCGACCTCGTCTACGTCGAGGACGTGAAGGGCCATATCGGCGCCTATCGCGCCCGGCAGTGACCGCACATCGGGTCCGGCGCCACGCCGGGCCCGTCGGCCCCGCGCGGCGATTGCGCCGTGCCGCTATCCTGATACCCCCGCGCCGTAGCCGGCGCGGGGTTCGTTTTTTTCCGCGGAGCGAGTGATGCTGCCCGTAGTAGCCCTGGTCGGGCGCCCGAACGTCGGCAAGTCGACCCTGTTCAACGTGCTCACGCGTACGCGCGACGCGCTCGTCCACGACCTGCCGGGCGTGACGCGCGATCGCCATTACGGCGTGTGCCGCCTCGGCGCCGCGCCGTTCGTCGTCGTCGACACCGGCGGCTTCATCGAGAATGCCGAAGGCCTCGACAGCCATACCGCGCGGCAGGCGCAGTTCGCGATCGACGAAGCGGATCTCGTGCTGCTCACGGTCGACGCGCGCGACGGCGTGCTGCCGACCGACCGCGCGATCCTCGATCGCCTGCGCCGCTCGGGCAAGCCGATGCTGCTCGTGGTCAACAAGGTCGATGGGCTCGACGAGAACGGGGTCATCGCCGAATTCTCAGCGCTCGGCGTCGCCGACCTGTTCCTCACCTCGGCCGCGCACTCGCGCGGCGTGACGCCGTTGCTCGCGACGGTGCAGTCGCTGCTGCCGAAGGTGGACGTCGATGCGCTCGCGGAGACCGCCGACGACGGCATCCGCGTCGCGATCGTCGGCCGGCCGAATGCCGGCAAGTCGACCCTCGTCAACCGCCTGCTCGGCGAGGAGCGCGTGATCGCGTCCGACGTGCCCGGCACGACGCGCGACTCGATCCGCATCGCGCTCGAACGCGACGGCAAGCGTTACACGCTGATCGACACCGCGGGCATCCGGCGCCGTGCGCGCATCGAGGACGCGCTCGAGAAGTTCAGCGTGATCAAGTCGTTGCAGTCGGTCGAAGCCGCGCACGTGACGGTGCTCATGCTCGACGCACGCGAAGGCGTATCGGAGCAGGACGCGACGCTGATCGGCCACGTGCTCGAATCCGGCCGCGCGCTCGTCGTCGCGGTCAACAAGTGGGACGGCCTCGACAAGTACCAGCGCGAGCAGTGCGTGACCTCGCTCGCGCGCAAGCTCGACTTCGCCGCGTGGGCGCGCCAGGTGTACATCTCGGCGCTGCACGGCAGCGGCATCGCCGAGCTCATGAAGGCGGTCAACCGCGCCTACGCGTCGGCCAACCACAAGTTCACCTCGTCCGAACTCACGCGCGCGGTGGAGCAGGCGTACCAGGCCTACCAGCCACCGCTCGTACGCGGCCACACGCCCAAGCTCAAGTACGCGCACCCGGCCGGTTCGAATCCGCCGACGATCATCATCCATGGCGCGCGCACCAAGCACATCGCCGAAGGCTACCGACGCTACCTCGAGAATTTCTTCCGCAAGCGCTATCGCCTCGAGGGCACGCCGATCCGCATCGAGTTCCGCGACGGCGAGAACCCGTACGCCGGCAAGCGCAATGAACTCACCGAGGGCCAGCAGCGCCGGCGCACGCGCATGATCCGCAACGCGAAGCGCGGCAAGCGCTAGAACGCCGCGATGGCGCCGGCGATCACCGCAGCCATCCTCGCCGGCGGCGCCGGCACGCGACTCGGCGGACGCGACAAGGGACTCGAGCCGCTCGCCGGCATCCCGCTGGTCGAACACGTCGTCGCTGCGTTGCGCGGCGTCGACGCGATGCTCATCGTCGCGAACCGCAACCACGACGCTTATGCGCGCTACGCGCGCACGGTCGCGGACGCGGACGGCGAACGCCACGGGCCGCTCGCGGGCATCGCCGCCGCGTGCGTCGCGTGCGACACGCCCTGGCTGCTCACCGTGCCGGTGGACTGCCCCGATCCTCCCTCCGACCTCGCCGAACGCCTGTTGCGCGAAGCGCTCGCGCACGCCGCGTCCGCGGTCGTCGCCCACGACGGCGCGATGCGCCAGCCACTGTTCGCGCTGTACCGGCGCGAACTCGCCGGTTCCGCCGCGTCGGCCGCGGCGTCGGCGCAGGGCGTGTGGGCGTGGCAGGATGCGATCGGCGTGCGCGAGCTTGATTTCGCCGACCGCGGCCAGCAGTTCCACAACCTCAACACGCCGGAAGACTTCATCGCCCATGCCGCCAGGCCACGCTCCATCGGCTGAGTTCCCGACCCGGCTGTCGGTCGCCGACGCGCGCACGCGCGTGCTCGCGTTGTGCGCCGAGCGGCGGCACGCGAGCGAGCGGGTCGCGCTCGAGAACGCGCTCGGCCGCGTGCTCGCGGCCGACCTCGTCGCCGCGTGCGACCAGCCGCCGTTCGCCAACGCGGCGATGGACGGCTACGCCCTGCGCGGCGAGGAACTGCCGCGCGAAGGCGAGCGGCGCTTCCGCGTCGCCGCGCAGATGTTCGCGGGCGCGCCGGCCGACGTCGCCTTCGGTCGCGGCGAATGCGTGCGCATCACGACCGGCGCACCGTTGCCGCGCGGGGCGGACACGGTCGTGATCAAGGAGAACGTGCGCGTCGACGGCGACGTGGTCGTCGTCGCGGCCGGCGAGCACGCGGGTGCGAATGTGCGGCCCGCTGGCGAGGACATCCGCGCGGGGGAACAGGCGCTGCGCAGCGGCGACACGCTCACGCCCGCGCGCCTCGGCGTGCTCGCCGCCTGCGGCCACGCGCACGCGCGCGTCGCCCGGCGCCCACGCGTCGCGCTGTTCGTGACCGGCGACGAGCTCGTGCCGCCGGAGCAGGCGCTCGGTTACGGCCAGATCCACGACAGCAACCGCTACAGCCTCGGCGGCATGCTGCGCACACTCGGCATCGAACCCGAGCCGGTCGGCCACCTGCGCGACGATCCCGATGCGTTGCGCGCGGCCCTGCTCGATGCGGCCCGGCGCTGCGACGTCGTCATCAGCAGCGGCGGCGTCTCCGCCGGCGAGGCCGACTACATGCCGCGCCTCGTCGCCGAACTCGGCCACGTGCATTTCTGGAAGGTGCGCATGAAACCGGGCATGCCGATCCTCTGCGGCGGCATCGACGGTGCGCTCGTGTTCGCCTTGCCCGGCAATCCGGTGTCGACGCTCGCGACGTTCCAGCTGTTCGTACGCCCGGCGCTGCTCGCGTTGCAGGGATCGAACGAAGCGGACGCAGCGCCGCGCAAGGCGCGCCTGGCCGTGCCGCTTGCGAAACGCCACGAACGCGCCGAATACCTGCGCGCGCACCTCGAATGGCGCGACGACGGCGGCAGCTGGGCGACCCCGCTCGAGAAGCAGGGCTCGGGCATGCTGCGCGGCATCGCCGACGCCGATGTCCTCGTTGCTTTGCCGGAAGGCGCGCGCGAGTTCGAAGCGGGCGCCGTCGTCGATATCCTGCCGCTGCCGGGCCTGGGCTGAACGCGATGAATCCGAATCCCGACCCTGCCGACACACTGGAAATCGACGCGGCCGCCGCGCTCGAACGCCAGCACGGCGGCGCGCTGCTGCTCGACGTGCGCGAGGACGACGAGCGCGCGGGCGGCTATGCGAGCGGTTCGTTCGGCCTGCCACGCGGCGAGATCGAGCGGCGCATCGCCGACCTCGCGCCGTCGCGCGACCGCGAGATTCTCGCGATCTGCGCGAGCGGCGCGCGCTCGCTGCTTGCGGCGAAGACCCTGCGCGGACTCGGCTACGCGAACGCGCGCTCCGTGCGCGGCGGCCACGCGCGCTGGCGCCAGCTCGGGCTGCCGATGGAACACGGCGCGCTCGACGCCGACGCGACCGAGCGCTACGCCCGGCATCTCGTGCTTCCGGAAGTCGGCGTCGCGGGCCAGCAGAAACTCGCGCGCGCGCGCGTCGTGCTGGTCGGCGCAGGGGGACTCGGCGCGCCGATCGCGCTCTACCTCGCCGCCGCGGGTGTCGGCACGCTCACGCTCGTCGACGACGACGTCGTCGAGCGTTCGAACCTGCAACGCCAGGTCATCCACGCCGACGCGCGCATCGGCGAGCCGAAGGTCGACTCCGCACGCACGGCGCTCAATGCACTCAATCCCGGCGTGCACGTGGAAACCGTGCGCGAGCGCCTGCGTGCGGCGAACGTCGAGGCGATCGTGCGCGGGCACGACCTCGTCGTCGACGGCGCCGACAATTTCCCGACGCGCTATCTCCTCAGCGCCGCGAGCGTGCGTCTCGGTTTGCCGCTGGTGTACGGCGCGGTGCACCGCTTCAGCGGCCAGGTGAGCGTGTTCGATCCGCGTCGCGCGGATTCGCCGTGCTACCGCTGCCTGTTCCCGCAACCGCCGTCCGCGGCGGACGCGCCGAATTGCAGCGAGGCGGGCGTGCTCGGCGTGATGCCGGGCATCGTCGGCCTGTTGCAGGCGAACGAGGTGCTCAAGCTCGTGCTCGGCGTCGGCGAGCCGCTGGTCGGTCGCCTGCTGTGCCACGACGCGCTCGCCGGCACGTTCCGCGAGCTGCGGTTGCCGCGCGATCCCTACTGTCCCGGTTGCGGCACGGCCGCGACGTTCAGCGGCTACGAAGACGTCGCGCGGATCTGCGCTGCGTAGGCCGGGCGCGCGGCGCAGCCGGCATCGTCGCCGCGACGCCTACGCGTGGTCACGCCGCGCCGCTGCGAACGCAGCGAGCTGCTCCGGCGTCGCCTCGGGCTGGTGCTTCGCCTTCCATTGGGCGAACGGTTCGCCGTAGATGCGCTCGCGCGCGGCGTCCTTGTCGAGTTCCACGCCGCGTTCCTCGGCGGCTTCGCGATACCAGTCCGCGAGGCAGTTGCGGCAGAAGCCGCCGGTGATCATGAGGTCGATGTTCTGCACGTCGGTGCGCCGGCGCAGGTGGTCGAGCAGGTGGCGGAACGCGGCTGCTTCGAGTTCGGTTTCGAGATCGGACATGGCGCCTCCTGTGCGCGGCGCGGTTTGAGCCGCGCCGCACGGGCGTGGGATAATGCCCGCTTTCGCATGGAATCGAAATGACCGCGCGACTCCTCGACGGCCGCCGCATCGCCGATGACCTGCTCGACAGCGTCGCCGCCCGCGTCCGCGCGCGCGTCGCTGCGGGCAAGCAGGCGCCGGGGCTCGCGGTGATCCTCGTCGGTGCGGACCCTGCGTCGGCGGTCTACGTGCGCAACAAGCGCCGCGCCTGCAAGCACGTCGGCTTCCGCTCGTTCGATTACGACCTGCCGGCCGGCACGCGCGAGGACGAACTCGTCGAGCTGATCGACCGCCTCAACGCGGATCCCGGCGTGCACGGCATCCTGCTGCAGCTGCCGCTGCCGGCGGGCATCAATCCGACGCTGCTGATCGACCGCATCGACGCGCGCAAGGACGTCGACGGGTTCCAGGCCGAGAACGTCGGTCGCCTCGCGCTGCGCCAGCGCGGCCTGCGACCGTGCACGCCGAAGGGCGTGATGACCCTGCTCGCGCACACCGATCGTCCGGTGCGCGGCCGCAAGGCGGTCGTGGTCGGTGTGTCGAACCACGTCGGTCGGCCGCTGATCCTCGAGCTGCTGCTCGCCGGCTGCACCACGACCGGTTGCCACAAGTTCACGCAAGACCTGCGCCATGAGGTCGCCGAAGGCGACATCGTCGTCGTCGCGGCCGGCAAGCCGGGCCTGGTCAAGGGTGAATGGATCAAGCCCGGCGCGGTCGTCATCGACGTCGGCATCAACCGCCTCGACGACGGCCGGCTGGTCGGCGACGTGGAGTTCGAAGCCGCGGCCGCGCGTGCGTCGTGGATCACGCCGGTACCCGGCGGGGTCGGACCGATGACCGTCGCGACGCTTATGGAGAATACGCTGGAAGCCGCGGGGACCTTTTTCGACTGAAGCAGCGCGCGGGCCTCGCCCGCGCCGGAACGCCGAGATGCGCATGAAGCCCATTCGAATCCTCTTCCTCGCCACGCTGTTCGTGCTGGGTGGCTGCGCCGGCGTGGTCAACCGCGCGAGCCAGCGGCTTGCCGACAGCCTGACGGCCGGCGTCCTCGACCAGGACGACGTCGAACTCGCCCGCGACGGCATTCCGTCGTGGTTGCTGCTGGTCGACGGCGTGATCCACGGTGATCCGGAGAACACCGGCGCGTTGCTGGCCGGTTCACGCCTGTACGGCGCCTACGCCGGCGGTTTCGTCGACGATCCGGCGCGCGCCAAACGCCTGTCCGCGCGCAGTTTCGACTACGCCCGGCGGGCGACCTGCATCACGAGCGCATCGTTGTGCCAGCAGATCGACGCGCCGTTCGAGCCGTTCCAGGCCGAGGTCGCACGAAGCAAGGACGCCGCGACGCTGTACGCGCTCGCGGCGGCGTGGGCTGGCCGCATCCAGGCCAACAGCGACGACTGGAAGGCGATCGCCGACATCCCGAAGGTGCAGGCCTTGCTCGAGCGCGTCGTCGCGATCGCGCCCGAACACGCGCAGGGCGAGCCCTACATGTACCTCGGCGTGCTCGCGACCCTGCGCCCGGCCAGCCTCGGCGGCAAGCCGGAAGAGGGCAAGGCGGATTTCGAGAAGGCGCTTGCTTTGTCGGGCGGGCGCAACCAGATGGTGCGCGTGCTGTATGCGCAGCACTATGCGCGGCTCGTGTTCGACCAGGAGCTGCACGACAAGCTGCTGAACGAAGTGCTCGCGACCGATCCGCACGCACCGGGGCTCACGCTGATCAACACGCTCGCGCAGCAGCGCGCGCGCAAGCTGCTCGAATCGGGCAAGGATTTCTTCTGAGGGCGCCCGCGCCCGCATACGAACCGATGGAAACGACCATGAATCTCTCGAACAAGACCCTGATCGCCGCCGCCCTCGCGCTCGCCGCGGGCGCAGCCGACGCCGCGACCTTGAAGATCGCCACGATCGCTCCGGACGGGACCGCGTGGATGCGCGAGATGCGCGCCGCCGGCGACGCGATCAAGACCAAGACCGAAGGCCGCGTCGAGATGAAGTTCTATCCCGGCGGCGTCATGGGCGACGACGCGACCGTGCTGCGCAAGATGAAGATCGGCCAGTTGCAGGGCGGCGCGTTCACCGGCGGCGAAGCGTCGATCATGACCCGGGACGCGCAGATCTACAGCCTGCCGTTCATGTTCCGCAGCCAGGACGAGGTCGACAAGGTGCGCGCCAAGCTCGATCCGCTCCTGAAGCAGCAATTCGCCAAGGACGGTTACGAACTGCTCGGCGTCAGCGGCGGTGGCTTCGCGTATCTCATGAGCACGCGCGAGATCAAGACGCGCGACGACCTCAAGGCGGCCAAGGTGTGGGTGCCGCAGGGCGACAAGGTGGCCGAACTCGCGTTCAAGGCGGCCGGCGTCACGCCGATCCCGCTGCCGCTGTCCGACGTCTACACGAGCCTGCAGACCGGCCTCATCGATTCCGCCGCGAACACCACCTCCGGTGCGCTCGCGTTCCAGTGGCACACGAAGATCAAGCACGTCGTCGACCTGCCGCTCAGCTACGTCGTCGGCGAAGTCGTCGTCGACAAGAAGGCATTCGACGCGCTCGGTGCCGACGACCGGAAGGTCGTCGAGGCGGAGTTCGGCGCCGGCTTCGCGCGCCTCGAGACGAGCAACCGCAACGACAACACCTCGGCGCGCGACGCGCTCAAGCAGCAGGGCATCAGCTTCGATGCGCCGTCCGACGCCGAGCGCAAGAACTGGCAGGCGGTCGGCGACGACGTGTTCAAGCAACTGCAGGGCGAAGGCGCGCTGTCGCCGGAGATGCTCAAGGCACTGACTGCGGCGCTCGCCGAAGCGCGCGGCGGTCCGGCCAAATGACGACGCCGGGCGCGACCCTCGTGCGCTGGATCGAGCGCATCGAGACTGGCCTCGTCGCCGCGCTCGTGCTCGCGATGGTCGTGCTCGCCGGCGCGCAGATCGTGCTGCGCAACGTGTTCGAAAGCGGCCTGTCGTGGGCCGACCCGCTGCTGCGCGCGATGGTGCTGTGGGCGGCGATGCTCGGCGCGCTCGCCGCCGCGCGCGACGACAAGCACATCGGCCTCGACCTCGTCACGCACTTCGTGCACGGCCGCACGAGACGCGTGCTGCGCGTGGTCACGCTGCTGTTCGCCGCGGCCGTGTCCGCGACGATGGCGTGGCACGGCGTCGGCCTCGTGCAGCTCGACGTCGACTCCGGTGCGTCCACCGCAGGCATCCCGAACTGGGCGATCGAGGCGATCGTTCCGGTCGGCTTCGGCCTGCTCGCGCTGCGCCTCGCGCTGCGCGCGTTCATGCCGCCGCGCAGCGATGCGCCCGCGCTCGCGCCGGAGCTGCCGTGACCTGGCTCATCGCGGGTGTACTGCTCCTCCTCGCCGCGCTCGGCGCGCCGCTGTTCGCGCTGATCGCCGCGGTCGCGCTGCTCGGCTTCCATGCGGCGGGGCAGGAGGGTGTCGCCGTCGCGGTCGAGTTCTACCGCCTCGCCGACATGCCGGCGCTGATCGCGATCCCGTTGTTCACGCTCGCCGGCTACCTGCTCGCCGAGAGCCAGGCGCCGCAACGCATGGTGCGCGTGACCAACGCGTTGCTCGGTTGGCTGCCGGGCGGCCTCGCGATCGTCGCGGTGATCGCCTGTGCGATGTTCACCGCGTTCACCGGCGCGACCGGCGTCACCATCGTCGCGCTCGGTGCCGTGCTGTATCCGGCCCTGTTGCAGCAGAAGTACGGCGAAAAGTTCTCGCTCGGCCTGCTCACCGCGTCGGGCAGCCTCGGCCTCATCCTCGTGCCTTCGATGCCGCTGATCCTCTACGGCGTCGTCGCGCAGCAGTTCCACACGACGCCGCCCGTCACGATCGACGCGTTGTTCAAGGCCGGCGTGCTGCCGTGCGCGCTGATGGTGCTGCTGCTCGGCATCTACAGCGTCTGGCACGCGCGACGCGTCGGCGTGACCCATGCGAAGGTCAGTGCGAAGGAACTGCTCGCCGCACTGCGGGGCGCGGCCTGGGAAATCCCGCTGCCGTTCGTGATCCTCGGCGGCATCTATTCGGGCAAGCTCGCCGCATCGGAAGCGGCGGCCGCGACCGCGTTGTACGTGCTGGTCGTGACGGTGCTGGTCCGCCGCGAGATCCCGCTGCGCAAGCTGCCCGCGATCGCACGCGAGGCGATGCTGCTGGTCGGCGCGATCCTCGTCATCCTCGGTTTCTCGCTCGCGCTGACCAACTGGCTCATCGACGCCGAAGTGCCGGAAAAGCTGTTCCAGGCGATCCAGGCGCACATCACGAGCCGGGGCACGTTCCTGCTCATCCTCAACGTGTTCCTGCTCGTGTTCGGCATGCTGCTCGAGGGCTTCCCGGCGATCATCATCCTCGTGCCGCTCGTGCTGCCGGTCGCGCTGCACTACGGCGTCGACCCGGTCCACCTCGGCATCGTGTTCCTCGCCAACCTGCAGCTCGGCATCTTCCTGCCGCCGGTCGGCATGAACCTGTTCATCGCGAGCATGCGCTTCGACAAGCCGGTGATCATGCTCGTGCGCGCGAGCCTGCCGTTCTTCCTGATCCTGTTCGGCGCGGTGCTCGCGATCACCTACTGGCCGGAGCTTTCGCTCGCGCTCGTGCGGTGAACCGCGGCGGGCGCGCGCCGGCGCCGCAATGCGTCCTCGACCGTGTCCGCCTCGACCGGCACCAGACTAGGCCGGCCGACAGCGCGACGATCTTCGCGCCGGCGATCGCTGCCCGAACTCGATCCAGCAGGCGGCCAGGGCGCACTGCGCGTGCCGAGAGATTGTTTTCGTCTCGCGGACAGGCGGTGAGCGGCCCGTCAGCGAGGCAGGAAAGGCGCGGCCAAGGCTGCCAGCATGCCAAAGGCGGCGACGTTCCAGAACAGCGATCGGACGAGCGGTATTCCCGATATGTAAAGAACGGTGTAGACGATGCGCCCGCCGAGATAGGCCACCGCACCCCAGTGCGTCAGCGCGTCGTGAACACCGGTCAGCTCGGCGGTGAAAATGGCGACGACGAAGAACGGAAACGTCTCCATGTAGTTGCGGAAGTTACGGTTGATGCGTCCGGGGATGCGTTCGAGGGGGGGCATCTCGACATCGCGTGGGCTCGCCGCCCATCTCAGGCCATATTGAACGTTCGCGGCTTGCGCCGCCGCGACCAGCTGCACAAAGCCCCACAGACCCGCGGCTGCCAACATCATCAATTCGAAGCTTGGGCGCATGTCGTGCCTCTTGGAAACGAGCGGTCCGCTCAAGCATATATCGCGCGCGTCCACTGCACTTGGTCGGGCGGCATTGGATGACGCCGGAACCGGTATCCACGAATCACGTTCGAGACGCGTTGCGCGATGTTGGTGACGTGCGCGAAGTGCGGATGTCCGGCGGCAATGGCTTCATGTTGCATGGCAACCTCGTAGGCGCCACGTCCAAGCGGGGACTCCTGTTTCGCAAAGGGCGCGACACGCGCCCCCTGGTCATGCGCGGACGCGCGATGGACGGCTACGTCTGCATCGATCCGCCTGCGCTCCAGCGTCGTGCGTCCGTCGACCCTCACATGCCTTCGTACTCATCGCACCTGCGCCCACGGCTCGCCGATGCGTTCGGCGATGCGCGCGTAGTGGGCGGCGAGCGGCGGCACCGGCGTTGCCGGCGGCGATCGCTGCGCACACAACGCGGCGAGGTGCGCCGCGAAGCGCGCATCGGCGCCGGCGGGCTGAGGCGTGCGCGAGAACGCGTCCGCGACCGCGGCGGCATCGGCGCACGCGGAGTCGTTCGCCGCTGCAGGCCCGCGCTCGACCAGGTCGGCCGCGAATGCGAGTGCACGACCGCGCAGCATCGCTTCGTCGTCGGCGGCGTGGGTCGGCGCGAGCACGTCGACCATGCGCTTCTCGTCGGCGCGCGCGGCAGGAGCATGGCCGGCGACGAGGTGGACGACGGCGCGCCACCAGAGGCTTCGACCGAGGTCCGCGTCGAACTCGGCGGTCTGCGCCACCGCGATCGCCTCGTCGAGACGGGCACGCGCTTCGTCGTAGCGTTCCTGCTTGACCAGCAACACCGCGAGGTTGCAGAGCGCGCTCGCGAGTTCGGGGTTCTTGCCGCCGGCTTCGTTGCCGCGATCGAGCTCGACCGCGCGCAGCATCGCGGCGACTGCTTCGTCGAGCCTGCCGGCACCGCTCAACGTGCGCGCGAGCGTGTTGTACGACTCCGCGACGGTCGGGTCGTCGCGTCCGTACAGCTTCTCGGCGACGTCGACCGCCTCGCGCTGCATCGCGATCGCTTCGTCGTGCCGGCCGAGCGCGCCGAGCGAACTCGACAGCGTGCCGAGCGTATCGACGAGCAGCACGCGCTCGGTGTCGTCGTCGTGGCGCAGTTCGGCGAGCCACGGCGCGAGCACGCGTTCGGCCTCGGCGGGGCGCTCCAGCCGATTCAATGCGAATGCGAGGTGCGAGGCGAGTTCGACGCGCAGGTAACGGTCTTCGCGGCCGTCGCCGAGCAGGGTGAGTCCACGCCGCATCGAATCGACGATCGTGTCGTAGCGGTTCGCGAGCTGCAGGCCGTACACGCGCAAGGCGAGCGAATAGGCGACGAGGCGCGCCTGCGCGGGATCGCGCGTATCGAGCAGGCTCTCCGCGCGGTCGAGCAGGGACGGGCACTCGTCCGAATGATTGCCGAGGTCGCGCAGGCGGCATTGCTGGACGAGCGCGGCCGCGAGCTGGGCGCGGTCGCCGCGTGCCTCGGCGGTGGTACGCACCTCGTCGATGAGCGGTGCCGCCGCCTCGAGCTGCTCGAGCCCGAGATAGGCCGACGCCATCGTCAGCAGCAGGTCGCCGCGTGCGGCGTCCTCGCCGGGCAGGGCGGTGCGCATCGTGCGCGTGCCGGCATCGAGCAGGTCGCGCGCGCTGAGCTGGTCGCCCTTGCGGTGCGCCGGGTCGGCGTTGTCGAACAGCGAACGCATGAACGCGAGCGCCGCGCGCGCGCTGTCGCGCTGCACGCCCGCCGCGTGCGCCTGCCACAACGCGGCGCCGAGGCCCCCGCACAGCGCGAGCGCCGCGATGCCCGCGAGCGCCGCCGCGAGCGCGTGCCGGTGCAGGAAGCGTGCGCTGCGGTAGCGCCAGCTGCCACGACGGGCGAGCACGGGTTGCCGCGCGAGGTGGCGGCGCACGTCGTCGGCGAACGCCTGCACGCTCGCGTAGCGCTGGTTCGGCTCCTTGCGCAGCGCCTTCAGCACGATCGCGTCGAGGTCGCCGCGCAGTTCGCGGCGCAGGCGCGCGGGCGCGAGGTCGCGGCTCGCCGCGATCGTCGCGCCGTCGTCGCCGTCGCGCGTCACGGCGAGGCTCGGCCGCGTCGGTTCCTGGTCGAGCACGGCGCGCTCGTACGCCGCCGGAGTGGCATGCTCCGCCTCGAACGGGCGCCGCCCGCACAGCAGCTCGTACAGCAGCAGGCCGAGTGCGTGGATGTCGACCGCCGTCGTCAGCAACTCGCCGCGCACCTGCTCGGGCGCGGCGTACTCGGGCGTGAACACGCGCGTCGCGCTGATGCCGCCGTCGGCCGCGTCGAGCAGCTTGGCGATGCCGAAATCGAGCAGCTTCACGACGCCGTCGCGGCCGACGAGAATGTTCGACGGCTTGAGGTCGCGGTGCACGACGAGGCGCTGGTGCGCGTGCGCGACCGCGTCGCAGACGGTGAGGAACAACTGCAACCGCGCGCCGAGGTCGAGCCGGCGGCCGTCGCACCAGGCGCGCAGGTCCTCGCCGTCGATGTACTCGAGCGCGAGCCACGGTTTGCCGTCGGCGGTCACGCCGCCGTCGACGAGGTGGGCGATGTTCGGGTGCTGCAGGCCGGCGAGGATCTGCCGTTCGGCGCGGAATCGCGCGAGCACCTCGTCGACGTCCCAACCGCTGCGGATGAGCTTGACGGCGACGCGCTGGCGGAACGCACCGTCGGCGCGCTCGGCGAGCCACACCGCGCCCATGCCGCCGCGACCGATCTCGCGCACGAGGCGGAACGGCCCGACCGCGCGGCCTTCGCATGCCGGCGACGCCTCGTCCTCCGCCGCATCGGCGATGCGTCCGGCGAGTTCGGCGACCGCGGCCGGCAGGCAGGTGTCGAAATCGGCGCGCGAACCGGTGGCCTGGTCCGCGCGCAGCATCGCGAGCACCTCGTCGTGCACGAGCGGATCGTCGGCGCACGCCTCGGCGACGCGCGCGCGCCATTCGGACTGCGGCGTGTCCACGAGCGCATCGAACAATTCGCGTGCACGGCGCCAGCGTTGCGCGTCCATCCGTCCCCTCCGCATCCCCTCGTCGATTCTACGCCGTCGCGTCCGGCGGCCGGATCGCCACGCCCGTCGCCGCGATGCTGACGCCGGGCGGGGGCCGCATTACCATCGCCACAGGAGGGTCCCATGAGCAGCGACAATCCGGAACTGACCCGCGTCATCGCCGCCAGTGCACGGGACTCGGCCGCGCGCGAGGAAGCACTGCGACTCGTCTACGACGACCTGCTGCGCATCGCCCGCGCCGAACTGGGTCGCCATCGGCGCGGCGAGACGCTGAACACGCGCGTGCTCGTCAACGAGGCCTACCTCAAGCTGTTCGAGGGCCATGCCGGCGTGTTCGAGAACCGCGTGCATTTCTTCGCGACCGCGGCGCGTGCGATGCGCCAGGTCGTGATCGACTACGCACGCGCGCGCCTCGCCGAGCGTCGCGGTGGCGGTGCCGAGCATGTTTCGCTCGACGTGCTCGAAGGCGCGCCGTTGCCGGTCGACGAGCAGGCCGCCCAGCTCGTCGGCATGGACCGCGCGATGGAGAAGCTCGCGCTGCTCGACCCGCGCCTCGTGCAGGTCGTCGAGATGCGCTTCTTCGCCGGGCTCGAGGTCAAGCAGATCGCCGAACTGCTCGGCGTGTCCGAACCGACGATCAAGCGCGACACGCGCGCGGCGAAGGCGTTCCTGCAGAAGGAACTCGAGGCGGCCTGAGCGGCTCACGGCTTCTCGAGACCGGTCTGGAAGATGCGGTCGAGGGTGAAGGCCGCGATGCCGAAGTCGTAGTTGTTCGTGTTCATCGTGCGCAGCGCGGCGCCCGCGACGAGGATCCGGCCCTGCTGCAGCGCCATCGCGGTGCCGACTTCCTGGTGGCCGGGCAGGCCGAGGTCGTGGACCGCGTAGCCCGAAGGAGCGGTGAACTCCGCGGTATCCAGCGCAAGCGCGGGATCGAGGCGCGCGAGGAAGAGGTCCGTCGGTCCGTCCTCGATCGCCCGGTGGGCGCCGGCGACGAGCCAGCGACCGTCGGCCTGGCGCAACAATGTCGTGAAGTGGACGTCATGGCCGATGTGGTAGTCGCCGCCGCCGTTGTGTGGGCAGGAGACGCCGCCGCCGCTCTTCAGGTAGCAATGGGTTTCGCCATAGGTGCCCGACGTTTCGTAGTGGTTGCCGATGGCGACGTAGTTCGTCCATTGGGGGTCCCAGATCACGTCCGTGAAGTCCATTTTCGAACTGGGCGAACGTGCGTAGCCGTGATTTCCCGAGAATGCCGTGTCGACGACGCCGTCGGCGCCGACATGCACGAGCACGCCGAAGTGCACGGCGTTGGCGTCGTAGGCCGAGCCGGCGGTGATGAATGAGCCATCCGGGTTGAGGCGGATCCGCGTCGCGTCGAACGACACGAACGGTGCGCCCGTATAGGTCGTCTTGCCCGCATTGCCGAAGCCGGTGTCGAGTGCGCCGTTCGGCTGCAGTCGCGTGATCGCGAGCGTCGTGCCGGTGTCGCTCGAGGCATAGCCGGCGAGGACGATCTTGCCGTCGGGCTGCACGAGGATCGAGTTGGCGGTGTCGGTGTGGAAACCGCCGACGTTGAAGTCGGGCTGGCTGCACGCAGTCTGGCCGCCCGCGAAGTTGGCGAGGGTGCCGTCGGGAGCGAAGCGGCAGACGAGGAAGCTCGTGTCCGTGCCGGAGATCAGTTTCGATCCGGCGACGAGCAGGTAGCCCTGTGCATCGAACGCCGCGCTCGTCACGGTGATGGAGGTCTGCCCGGTCGGGGCGACGACACGCGCGTTCATGTCGGTGCCGTACGACTCGTCGGCCGCGCCGCTGGCGAGGAGGCGCACGATACCGATCTTCCGTCCGGTCGAGGTGTCGACGTCGCCGACGAGGTAGCTGCGTCCCGCGCCATCGACGACGATCGCGCGGGCGTAGTCCTTGTTGGTGGCGCCACGGTCGAACGCGACGACGTTCTGGCCGCTGCCGCCGCCGAACGAGGTGTCGAGGACCCCATCGACGGCCTGCGCGCGTGCCTGCGTCGCGGCGGCGATGGCGAGGGGAAGGACGAACAACGAGGACGTGCGCATGGCGGGCTCCGGCGGACATTCGGCGGTGATCGCCGTCGTCCTCACGTACGCAATGCGGACGGGGCAGGGATCATCCACGGCTAGAATGGCGTGATGACAACACTGCCCCTGCTGCATGCCGACGACGACGTGCTCGCGATCGACAAGCCCGCAGGGCTCGCGGTCCATCGCAGCCGTCTCGTCGGCGCCGACGACGACTACCTCATGGATCGCCTGCGCCTGCAGGTCGAAGGGCCGCTGCATGCGGTGCATCGCCTCGATCGCGCGACCAGCGGCGTGCTGCTCGTCGCGCGCAACGCGGCGGCGGCTGCCGACCTCGGTCGCCAGCTGATGGCGCGCTCGGTGGAGAAGACCTATCTCGCGGTCGTGCGCGGCTGGCCTGCGGAAACCGGCGAGATCGACTACCCGCTGTCGGGGTCCAGCCTCAGCGGCGAGGCCAAGCCGGCGCTCACGCGCTGGCGCAGGCTCGCGACGGTCGAGGTGCCGATCGCCCAGGGCCGCTATCCGCAGCAGCGCTATTCGCTGCTCGAGGTGTCGCCCGAAACCGGCCGCTACCGGCAGATCCGGCGCCATTTCCATCACATCTCGCACCACCTGCTCGGCGACACGAGCCATGGCCGCGGCGACCACAACCGGCTGATCCGCCAGCACTACGGCGTGCACCGCTTGCTGCTGCACGCCTGGCGGCTAGAGGTGCGCCATCCGACGACGGGCGAGCCCCTGTTGCTCGAGGCACCGCTCGATCCGGCCTGGGAGCGGCTGCTCGGCGCGTTCGGCTGGGAAGGCGCGCTGGTCGGGCATGCGATCCACGCGTAGGCCGGACGACGGAAGTCGGCCGGCGCATGCGGCCAAACCGCGCAGGAGCCTCGCAGCGGGAATGGGCGGGTGGCGATGAGGTCGATACCCCTGTAAAATAGGGCATGCGCATACTCACCGACGCCCTCACGTTCGACGACGTCCTGCTCGTACCGGCCCATTCGGCCGTCCTTCCGCGCGACGTCGACCTCTCCACCCGGCTCACCCGCAGGATCCGCCTGAACCTGCCGATCATTTCGGCGGCGATGGATACCGTGACCGAGGCACGCCTCGCGATCACGATGGCCCAGTGCGGCGGCATGGGCATCATCCACAAGAACATGACGATCGAACGCCAGGTCGCCGAAGTGCGACTGGTCAAGAAGTTCGAGGCCGGAGTGATCCGCGACCCGATCACGGTCGAACCACTCACCTCGATCCGCGACGTCATGCAGCTGACCCGGCGCCACAACATCTCCGGCGTGCCGGTCGTCGAGGGCGAACAGCTCGTCGGCATCGTCACCAACCGCGATCTGCGCTTCGAGAAGAAGCCCGAGGATCCGGTCAAGAACATCATGACGCGCAAGGAACGCCTGGTCACGGTCAAGGAAGGCGCGGCCGAGGACGAAGTGCTCGCGCTGCTGCACCGGCACCGTATCGAGAAGGTGCTCGTCGTCGACGACGCGTTCCGCCTGCGCGGCCTGATCACCGTCAAGGATATCCAGAAGGCGCGCGACAATCCGAACGCGTGCAAGGACGCGCACGAACGCCTGCGCGTCGGCGCCGCGGTCGGCGTCGCCGGCGACACCGAACAGCGCATCGCCGCGCTGGTCGAGGCCGGCGTCGACGCGATCATCGTCGACACCGCGCACGGCCACTCGCAGGGCGTGATCGAGCGCGTGCGCTGGGTGCGCAAGACGTTCCCGGACATCTCGCTGGTCGCCGGCAACATCGTGACCGGCGACGCCGCGCGCGCGCTCGTCGATGCGGGCGTCGACGCGGTCAAGGTCGGCGTCGGTCCCGGCTCGATCTGCACGACGCGCATCGTCGCGGGCGTCGGCGTGCCGCAGGTCTCCGCGGTCGGCATGGTCGCCGAGGCCCTCAAGGACAGCGACGTCGGCCTCATCGCCGACGGCGGCATCCGCTACTCGGGCGACATCGCCAAGGCGATCGCGGCGGGCGCGGACTGCGTGATGATCGGCGGCATGTTCGCCGGCACCGAGGAGGCGCCGGGCGAGGTCGAGCTGTACCAGGGCCGTTCGTACAAGAGCTATCGCGGCATGGGGTCACTCGGCGCGATGGAGAAAGGCTCGAAGGACCGCTACTTCCAGGACGAGGCGGACGCCGACAAGCTCGTGCCCGAAGGCATCGAGGGACGCGTGCCGTATCGCGGTCCGCTGCGCAACATCGTGCACCAGCTGTCGGGCGGCCTGCGCGCGTCGATGGGTTACGTCGGCTGCGCGACGATCGAGGACATGCGCACGCGGCCGCAGTTCGTGCGCATCACCAGTGCCGGCGTGCGCGAGTCGCACGTGCACGACGTGACGATCACGAAGGAAGCCCCCAACTACCGCCTGGATTGAACGTGCGCACCACGCCGATGCTCCTCGCCGCGCTGTTCGCCATCCCGTGCAGCGCGGCCAGCGACGAACCACCGACGCAACTGCGCATCCAATTCGACGGCCGGGAGTACGTGACGAGCGCCGGCGCGCCGATCGAGGTCGACGTCGGTGGCAGGAAGGCGAGGCTGCGCGTCGACGAGATGCCGTGGCGGCATTTCGTGCAGGGCTCGCTGCAATTCGACTATCCGCGGCATTTCCCGTGGGAGAGCGATCCGTCGCCGCCACGCAGCTGGACGCTCGACGGCAACGACGCCGTGATCATGGTGTTCGAGCAGCCGGCCACGCAGGCGCGCGATCCGGAAGACGTCGCCGCGGGCTTCGAGAAGACGCTCGGCGCGAAGGCGCCCGCCGAGCATGCGAAGGCCGTGCTGCGCACCGAACACGCCGGTACGCTCACCGGCGTCGCCTCGACGGTGCGGCTGGCGACGAGCACGATCAGCCACGAAGTGTTCGCGCTCGGCAAGGGCGACCATGCCTGGCTGCTCGTGCTGCAGGACGCGCTCGACGAGCAGGGCGACCACAGTTCCGAATACATCGAGATGCGCAAGCGCCTCTCCGCAACCCTGGAGTTCTGATCCTTGGACCGCATCCACCAGGACCGCATCCTCATCCTCGACTTCGGCGCGCAGTACACGCAGCTGATCGCGCGCCGCGTGCGCGAGCTCGGCGTCTACTGCGAGATCTGGGCATGGGACCACGACCCTGCCGAGATCGCCGCGTGGGGTGCGAAGGGCATCATCTTCTCCGGCGGCCCCGAGTCGACCACGCTCGCCGGTGCACCGAAGGCGCCGCAGGCCGCGTTCGACAGCGGCCTGCCGATCCTCGGCATCTGCTACGGCATGCAGACGATGGCCGCGCAGCTCGGCGGGGCGACCGAAGCGGCCGACGCGCGCGAGTTCGGCCATGCGCGCGTGGAGATCGTCGCGAAGGACGCCTTGCTCGCCGGGCTCACCGATCACGCGCCGACCGCGGCGCTCGACGTCTGGATGAGCCATGGCGACCACGTCGCTGCAGCGCCGCCCGGCTTCGTCGTGACCGCGAAGACCGACCGCATTCCGGTCGCCGCGATGGCGAACGAAGCGAAGCGCTGGTACGGCGTGCAGTTCCATCCGGAAGTCACGCACACGAAGCAGGGCAGTGCGCTGTTGCAGCGTTTCGTCACCGAGATCTGCGGTTGCGCGACCCTGTGGACCGCGGCCAACATCATCGAGGACCAGATCGCGCGCGTGCGCACGCAGGTCGGCGACGATCGCGTGCTGCTCGGCCTCTCCGGCGGCGTCGATTCGTCGGTCGTCGCCGCGCTGCTGCATCGGGCGATCGGCGACCGCCTCACCTGCGTGTTCGTCGACACCGGCCTGCTGCGCTGGAAGGAAGGCGACCAGGTGATGGCGACGATGGCGGAGCACATGGGCGTGCACGTGATCCGCGTCAACGCGGCGGATCGCTTCTACGCCGCGCTCGACGGCGTCGCCGACCCCGAAGCGAAGCGCAAGATCATCGGCCGCCTGTTCGTCGAGGTGTTCGACGAGGAGTCGCACAAGCTCGAAGGCGTGAAGTGGCTCGCGCAGGGCACGATCTATCCCGACGTGATCGAGTCGGCCGGCAGCAAGACCGGCAAGGCGCACGTGATCAAGTCGCATCACAATGTCGGCGGGCTGCCCGAGCAGATGAAGCTCAAGCTGGTCGAGCCGCTGCGCGAGCTGTTCAAGGACGAGGTGCGGCGCATCGGCGTCGAGCTCGGCCTGCCGCGCGAGATGGTCTATCGCCACCCGTTCCCGGGTCCCGGCCTCGGCGTGCGCATCCTCGGCGAAGTGAAGCGCGAGTACGCGGACATCCTCGCGCGCGCCGATGCGATCTTCATCGAGGAACTGCGCAAGGCCGACCTGTACGACCGCACGAGCCAGGCGTTCGCGGTGTTCCTGCCGGTGAAATCCGTCGGCGTGGTCGGCGACGCGCGCGCGTACGAGTGGGTGGTCGCGCTGCGCGCGGTCGAGACGATCGACTTCATGACCGCGCACTGGGCGCACCTGCCGTACGACTTCCTCGGCACGGTGTCCAACCGCATCATCAACGAGATCCCGCACGTCTCGCGCGTCGTCTACGACATCAGCGGCAAGCCGCCGGCGACGATCGAGTGGGAGTGAAGGGGGCTCGGGGAGCTTCTTCGAGCGTTCTACCCGTCTTCAAGGGCGGAATGCACCGCGATCCATGTCGCTGGCGCTCGCCTTGACTTTTGTATGGGACCTGACATTATTGTCAGGTGGCTAACAATACCAGCGACATTCACCACGGGTCCGTCGCCACTTGGGCAAAGCGGTGCTACCTCGCGGGTCGCGCCGCGATGGAGGCGATGCTTCGCCCCTACGATCTGGGCGCCACGCAGTGGTACGTGCTCCACCATCTGGCGCAGGATGGACCCATTCCGCAGCGCGACCTGGTGAGAGTCCTCGAGGTCGAGCGGGCGACGTTGAGCGCGGTTGTTGCCGTGCTCGTCCGCAAGGGGCTGGTCGAGCAGGTGCCCGACGGCATCGACCAGCGGCAAAAGCGTCTGCGGATGAGCAAGGCGGGCCTCAAACTCTGGAACGCGTTGCCCGATCTGGCGGCCATTCATCGGGTCGCATTCGCCGGCATGGACAAAGCCGCCGTTGCCGCAGCGATCGACATTCTCAAGACGGCGACCGAGCGGCTCGAGAAGTTTTCGGAAGGGAAGTGACGCATGGCCGTCCTTGTAACCGGCGCGACTGGACTGGTTGGGAGCCGCCTGCTGCCTCGCCTCGTCGCGGCGGGCGTGGAGTGCCGCGCCCTCGTGCGCGGGCGCAGCGAGCTTCCTGAGGGCGTGACGGGCGTCGAGGGCGATCTTTTCGATCGTTCGATCCTGGGGCAGGCGGTCGAAGGTATCTCGGACGTCATCCATCTCGCGGCGGTTTTCCGCACACCCGACACCGACCTCATCTGGAAGAGCAATCTCGAAGGGACGCGAAATCTCATCACGGCGGTGAAGGAGCGCGCGCCGGCTGCGCGTTTCATCCTTGCGAGCACCAGCAACGTGTACGACGCCGACAGCGCTCATCCTGGACGCGAGGACGATGCGGTCCATCCAAGACACGCCTATCCCGCCAGCAAGGTCGCGGCCGAGGACGCGTTGCGGCAAAGCGGTCTGACCTGGGCGGTGCTGAGGTTTCCGTTCGTTTACGGCGACTGCGATGGCCATCTGGAAGAACTGCCCAAGCACGCCATTGCAGGCAAGTGGCATCCGGCCAAGCGGATCAGCACGATCCATCATCGCGACATCGCCACGGCGATCAATCTGGCCATGGACGGCATGTTCGATGGCCGCATCGCCAATGTTACCGACGAGGCACCGAGTTCGATCCATGAGCTCGCCGCGCTGGTTGGCGTGACGCTGGAGTCTTCGGCTGCGCCGCTGGAGAACCCCTGGCATCTGCACGTGGATGGCACGCGCGCGCGCAGCCTGGGTTTTCGTCCCCACGTACGGACGGTGTACCAGGCCCTCGAGCAAGGGCTCATGTAACCGACGCGATGGAGAATCGCGGGCCACGGGCGACTCGCGCGGCGCGAGCGTCCAAGCGCTTCGCTACCCTCAGTTCTCGTTCGTGGGAAGCAAACCAGCCACGAAGTCGATGAACGCCCGCACCTTCGCCGCGCGATGATGGCGGGACGGATACAGCACGTAGAGCGGGAAGCGCTCGTCCGGCCAGTCCGGGAAAATCTCGACGAGCCGTCCATCGTGGATCGGGGCACGAGTGGCGAATTCGAGCACCTGGGCGATGCCGCAGCCGGCGAGGCAGGCGCCGAGCAAGGTCGGCGCATCCGAGGTCATGAGTCGCGCGTCGACACGCACGGGCAGGGTTTCGCCGTTGCGCTGGAACACCCAGTCATAGGCGCGCGCATGCGCGGCGTCCCAGAAGTCGATCGTTGCATGGTCGGCGAGTTCGCCCGGGTGCGTGGGATGTCCATGAGCATCGAGATAGTCCGGCGACGCGACCGTGAGCACGCGCGTTTCGAACAGCTTGCGCGCGACGAACGAGCCGTTCGGTGGTTCGCCAAAGCGCAGCGCGAGGTCGAAGCCATCCGCCACGAGATCGCCGACCGAGTCGCGCATGATGAGCTCGAGCCGCACGTGTGGATGGCGTTCGAGGAAATGCGCGGCATTCTCGGCGAGCACCACCTGCGAGAAGAACGGATCGACATTGACGCGTAGCCGGCCGCGCACGACCGTCGCCGAGCCGCTCGCTTCCTGCGCCGCCTCCTCGATGCCGTCAAGCAGCGGGCCCAGTCGTTCGTAGAAGCGGCGGCCCTCGTCGGTGAGGTGCATCGTTCGCGTCGTCCGGTCGAGCATTCGCACGCCGATGCGGGATTCGAGGCGCTGGATCGCCCGGCCGACGCCGGAGGGCGTCAGCCCGAGCCCGTCGGCCGCGCGCGTCATCGACCCTGCTTCGACCACGGCCATCAGCACCGTCACGCCCGAGAGCAGCCGCCCGTCGTATGCCATGGATATTCCTTACTTGAAATCCATTCAATAGTGACATAACGGCGCTGGAGTCGCTAAATGGTCTCTGGAAAGATGGATTGGATCGGCAGCACGCCTGCCTCCACCGCTTCCAACCAGAAGGACGAAACATGTTCGCGATCACCGCAATCACTGGCCGCGTCGGCGACGCACTCGCCGAAACACTGCTGTCGAAGGGGCAGAGCGTCCGCGCCGTGGTCCGCGACAGGAACAAGGGCGAGCCCTGGGCTGCCCGAGGCTGCGATATCGCCATCGCGGACATGAACGATGCGGGGCCGCTCACACAGGCATTGGCAGGAGTCGAGGGTGCTTTCATCCTGTTGCCGCCGCTGTTCGATCCGAGCCCCGGCTTCCCCGAAACACGCGCGATGATCGCGATCATTCGCGAAGCCCTGGAGCAGGCCGCTCCGCCGAAGGCAGTCGTCCTTTCGACGATCGGCGCCGATGCGATGCAGCCGAATTTGCTCAGTGGCCTTCGCTTCCTTGAGGAAGCGCTGGCAAGCCTGGAGATGCCGCTCACGTTCCTGCGCGCGGCCTGGTTCATGGAGAACGCCGAGTGGGACATCGCCTCGGCGCGCGACGAGGGCGTCATCCGATCCTGTCTGCAGCCGCTGGAGCGACCCGTGCCGATGATTGCAATCGCTGACGTCGGCCGCACTGCGGCCGAACTGCTGCTGGAGAAATGGAACGGCAAGCGCGTGGTCGAACTGCAAGCCGGGGAACGCGTGTCGCCGAACCGGATCGCCGCCGCATTCGGCAAGGCGCTCGGACGCGATGTGAAGGCCGAGATCGTCGCGCGCGAGACCTGGGAGGCGATCTTCCGGGCCCAAGGCATGAACAACCCCGTGCCGCGCATGCAGATGCTCGACGGTTTCAACGAAGGCTGGATCGACTTCCGCGACCAGGGTGCACATGCACGCAAGGGCCGCATCGGGATCGACGACGCCATCGCGAGCCTCGTTGCAGGAAAAGGATAAGTCAGCGCGAATCGAATCGCCGATCAAGCCTCGACATGCGAGTTCGATCCATGGGGGCCAGCCGTGGCTACGTGGTGCCTTGGCGAGCGAGGGGCATTTGTGCGGCATAATTCCGCACCTGAGGATTCAAATCATGCCCAGTGGCTGGCGCGCGCCGAACGACGGGTATACGCGTGCCGGATGCAGCCGACGTGTGCCGCTTCCGCGTCCCAGACAATATTATCGAAATGTCGAACATGCGTGACGGTTTTTCGTGAAAGGGGAAATGGACCAAACCATGGCGTCCGGGCGCGATCCCGGCATGAATGCGGGAGCGGACGCCGATGCCGCGTGGATGCGGCGCGCGCTCGAACTCGCGCGCCACGCCGAGGAACACGATGGCGAAGTGCCGGTCGGCGCCGTGCTCGTGCTCGACGGCGCGATCGTCGGCGAAGGCTGGAACCGCAACATCACGCTCGACGACCCGACCGCGCATGCCGAAGTGCAAGCGCTGCGCGATGCCGGCCGCCGGCTCGGCAACTACCGTTTTCCGGGCTCCACGCTGTACGTGACGCTCGAGCCCTGCGTGATGTGTGCCGGCGCGATCATCCACGCGCGCGTCGCGCGCGTCGTCTACGGCGCGACCGACCCGAAGACCGGCGCGGCCGGCAGCGTGTTCGATACGCTCGTCAGCGATCGCCATAACCACCGCACCGCGGTCGTCGGCGGCGTACTCGCCGAGGAAGCGGCGGGATTGCTGACGCGCTTCTTCCGCTCGCGCCGTTGAGGCCGACCGACCGCTGCCATCGAGGTCGCCCGTGCTTTGAATAGTTCGCAATGCCTATTATGTAAAATAATAAGCGCACCAGCAATGGACCTGACCGCCACGCCGGCGCCTACCCAAGAAAACCCGCTACTCCGTCGTGATCGCAGGCGTCAGACAGCCGCGGCGCGAATGATCAGCCCCGCAATCTCCTGCGGATGCGATATCAGCGACAGATGGCTCGCGTCGACCTCGATCGTCGTGGCACCCATGCGCTTCGCCATGAAGCGCTGCAGGTCGGGATCGATCGTCCTGTCCCGCTTGGAAACCGCGTAGAAGCTCGGCTTCGAGCGCCATGCGGCGTGCCGGGTCATGCCGGTCAGCAACGTCTTCTGAAACGGTGCCTGCGCTGCGTAGAGGACCTTCGCACGGGCAGCCGGCAGGTCGCCTGCGAAGTCGCGCAGGAACGCGGCCTCCGACAGTCGACCTTCGTCGCCGTCAAAGACGATGCCGGCGGAGGCCGGCGGCGTCGGGAATCGTTTCGCGAGTGCGGCGTAATCTTCGCCGACATCGGGCGCGCGTGCGGCTACGTACACCACCGCGGACACCTTCGGATCGGCGCCGACTTCGGTCACGATCATGCCGGAGAACGAATGCCCGACGAGGACGGTCGGTCCCTCCTGGCGCGCGAGCACGCGCTGCGCCGCCGCCACTGCATCATCGAGCGTCGTGAGCGGGTTCTGCACCGACGTCACGTTCAGGCCCTCGCCTTGCAGCCGGGGAATCACTTCGCTCCAGCAGGAACCATCGGCGAAGAGGCCGTGAACGAGGACGACGTTCTTCGCGCCGTGACCGGCAGCGGAGCGAACGAGTCCTGGAACCAGCGACAACGCGGCTCCCACGGCGAGCGAGAGACCGAATGTGCGACGGCCGATGTCCGGCGAATGCGTGGACGAAGTTCCGCCGCTTGCGAAGATGGCGCGCATAGGGTGTCTCCTGCCGGTCATGATGACGTTTGTATGCTTCAGCGCTGCGCCCACAGGTTCTCGTCGAGCGCCGCGGGCGTGAGTCCACCAAGAGGGATCGGCGACGCATGGTACGAGTCCCGCGTTCGCACCATCCGTGGGCATGATGCGCCTCGTGTGCCGTATTGCAACGGTGGCACGCGGGTCTCGCGGCGAATGGCGGTGGCGGATACTCGACGATGGTCTGATCGTCAAACCGGCGATCGGCGAATAGGATGCTCGCGGTCCACGACCCGCTGGGGAGGTGTGCGACTACCCCGATGTTGCGCGCCCGCGTCGTGCGGTCGTTGCCGCGCCCCAAAAAGGGGCGGAGCATGCCGGCGCGCATCGCCCCCTGCGTCTACCTCGATACGCAACGCATGCTCGTTTTGGACCGCGGATGCGATCCGGATCGTCCTGTCATCCGCAGCCGGCGTCCTGAGTTTCCGTCAACCTGGTCGAGAGGAACAAGCCATGACGCGTTCCATCCGTGACTCCGCTTCACCCGACGCTGCGCGACGCCAGGTGCTCGCTGCCGGCGCTGCGATCGGCGCGGGCATCGTGCTGTCGCCGCTGCTGGGCACCGCGCCAGCACGGGCACACTCCCCTTCCCCTACCCATAGCGCAGGAGTATCCCCGATGAGCTCGACCATCACGACCAAGGGCGGCGTGGAGATCTTCTACAAGGACTGGGGTCCGAAGGACGCCACGCCGATCGTGTTCCATCACGGCTGGCCGCTCAGCGCCGACGACTGGGACAACCAGATGCTGTTCTTCCTGTCGAAGGGTTTCCGCGTGATCGCGCACGATCGTCGCGGGCACGGTCGGTCGACGCAGACCGACAGCGGCAACGAGATGGATACGTACGCCGCCGACGTGCAGGAGCTCACCGACCATCTCGATCTCAAGGGCGCGATCCACGTCGGACATTCGACCGGTGGTGGCGAAGTCGCGCACTACGTCGCGCGCGCGAAGGCGGGTCGCGTCGCCAAGGCCGTGCTGATCGGCGCCGTGCCGCCGATCATGCTGAAGACGCCCGCGAACCCGGGCGGCCTGCCGCTCGAAGTGTTCGACGGCTTCCGCAACGCGCTCGCCGCCAATCGCGCGCAGTTCTACCTCGACGTGCCGAGCGGGCCGTTCTACGGCTACAACCGCGCCGGAGCGAAGGTCGATCAGGGCGTGATCTGGAACTGGTGGCGCCAGGGCATGATGGGCGGCGCGAAGGCGCACTACGACTGCATCAAGGCATTCAGCGAGACCGACTTCACCGAGGACCTGAAGAAGATCGCCGTGCCGACACTGGTCATGCACGGCGAGGACGACCAGATCGTGCCCATCGCCGACTCGGCACTGCTGTCGGCGAAGCTGCTGAAAAACGGTACGCTGAAGACGTATAAAGGCCTCCCGCACGGCATGTGCACGACGCATCCGCAGGTCGTGAATCCGGACCTGCTCGCGTTCATCAAGGGCTGAGTCGGCGATGGTGAGTGCGATCGGCGCAGCACCGCCGATCGCACGCGATGGTTCGCGCGAACGATCCCTGCCGTGTCGGGGCCGTTCGCGCGACGACCGATCCGCGGTAACGAACCGAGATGACGTCACGCTTCTCCTCCCGCCTGACCCCACCCACGGAGCTCGCCATGGACCCGATCGCCCTCCTCTATCCGCACGTTGCGCTCAGCCTGGTCGGCATCATCAGCGGATTCGTCGTGATGCGCGATTTCCTGCAGGCGCGATTCCGTCCGGGTCCCGTGTGGGTGTTCCTGGTGACGACGGCACTGACGAGCGCGACCGGCTACCTGTTCCAGCGCGACCACGTCCTGCCTTCGCACATCGTCGGCGCGATCGCGCTGCTCGTGATGGTGCCGACCTGGCTGGCATGGCAGCCGTATCGTCTGGCCAATGGCTGGAGGCGCACGTTCGTCCTCGGGGCGACGGTGAGCCAGTGGTTCAACGTGTTCGTGCTCGTCGCGCAATCGTTCCTTAAAGTGCCGGCGTTGCACGAACTCGCACCGAAGGGCGCGGAACCTCCGTTCGCGATCGCCCAGGGCGTCGTCCTGCTGCTGTTCATCGCCGTCGCGGTGATCGCGTGGCGTCGGAACGGACCCACGCCGGTTCGCGCCCGCTGAAGTCGCGCGACGGGGGTGCGCGTCGATCTACGCGGCAGGCGAACGGAATATCGCTGCGAGCAGTCACAGGAATCCGCACACGGCGATCCCGCCATGGACGAGCACGAGCCATTTCGGCAGCGGAATCGCCTTCCAGTGGAAGTTGAGGTTCAGCGTGACACCACCGACCCCGGCGACGAGGAATAGCAGGAATGCGCCGTTCGCGAGCGAGGGCAATCCCGTCGTCAGCGCCGCGTAGAGCAGCAGCGTCACCGCCGCGGCCGAGAGGAAACCGTGGAGCATCGCGAGCGCGATCGGCGGATGCGGTTTGCCGCCGAAGCGGATCAGCGCCATCGTGATGCCGCCGGCGGCCGAGACGGCGAGCAAGACCGCGGCCGTTCAGGCTTCCGGTTCCGGCCCGACGATCACGGTTTCGAGCCTGGCCGGCTGCAGCGCGGCCGCGACACGTTGCAGCTGCGGCGTCGAAACCGCGGCCAGCGCCTCGACGAAGGCGTCGACGTGCACGACGCCGGCGCCGCGCTCGAGATTGCGCAGCAGGAAGGCGCCCATGCCCTGCAGGCTCGCCGCATCGACGAGCAGCGCGCCGATCGCCGCTCGTCGCTGTCGATCGAGCTCGTCCGTCGCGATGTCGCCGTCGGCGAAGCGTTCGAGTTCCGCTCGCGTCGCGGCGATGCCGCGCTCGAGCTTGTCCTCGCCGAGCGCAATGGCGACCCGCCACAGGCCGTCGAGGTCGGATTGCGGGTCGATCAGCTCCGAGCGCACCGAGTACGTGAGCGCCTGCCGTTCCCGCAGGCTCGCGACGAGGCGTGAGGCATAGCTGCCGCCGAGGATCCGGTTCGCGAGCCACGCAGTCACGCCGTCGGCCACATCGAACGTGAGTCGCGTACCGATCAGCACGCTCGAACTCGTGCTGCCGGAATGAGGGATGCGCGTCGTTTCGCCGCGCGGCGGGATCGCGCCCGCATCGGTGCCTGTGATTGGCCTGCGCGGCGGTCGCCAGGTACGCAGGTGTTGCTCGAATTCGACCGCGCACGAAGATGGATCGAATCCACCGAGTGCGACGACGAGCAGCTCGTTGGCGCCGAACAGTGCCTCGTGGCACGCGCGCACGTCGTCGACGCCGAGCGCTTCGAGCCAGTCGATTCGTTGCTCGAGCGACGGCTCGTGGTGCGGATGCCCCGCCTCGAACAGGCGCCGTGACAACACGGCGGAGGCCAGCATGTGCGGATCCTGCGCGGCGTAGCGCAGTTCGGCGGCGAGCTGCGCGCGTTCGCGAACGACGTCCTCCGGGTCGAAACGCGGCTCGCGCAGGCACTGTGCGAGCAGGGGCGCGAGCATCGGCAGGTCGTCGGCGCACGCGAGCGCCGAGAATGCGATCCTCGCCGTGCCTGCTTCGAAGGACAACGATGCACCGCGGCGCTCGAGCGCGTCGGCGATGCTGCGTCGATCACGCCGCACCGTGCCGCAGCCGAGCAACCGCGTCGTCAGCTGCTGCAGCAACGCCATCCGGCCGTCGCCGCGCGGCGTGCGGAACGAGCCGGTGAGTGCGGCGAGTGGCGACTCGTCGAAGCGCATGCCGACGAAACGGCCGCAGTCGAGCGCGAGATCCCGGGCCGCGCGCCGCGGCGGTGCGCGATCGAACGATGGCTTCGCGTTCACGCCGCGTCCCCGCTGCCTGCGACGAATCGGGCGAGCACGTGCGCATCGTCGCGCAGATGGAGCGCCGCGACGCGCTGCACGTCCTGCGTCGATACGGCGGCGAGGCGTTCGGAAGCGGTCGCATAGGACGTCCAGTCACCCGCGGCGATCGCCTCGTTGAGCTGCATCGCGATCGCGATCGGGCCGTCGCGCGAGGTGAGCAACTGTCCGCGTGCCTGGCCTTTCACGCGCGCAAGTTCGTCGGCATCGACGCCCTGCGCGCGGATCCGCGCGACGGCAGCGAGCAACGCGCGTTCGACGCGGTCGAATGCGGCCGCGTCGTCGAACGCCGCCTGCACTTCGAACAGGCCCGGGCCACGCAGGCGCGACACGCGCGCCGATACGGCGACGGCGAGGCCGAGTGCGACGAGATCAGCGTGCAGGCGCGACAGCATGCCTCCCGCGAGCACGAGCGCGAGCAGTTCCAGCGCGTCCGTGTCGCGATGCAGGCCGTGCGGGATCGGGTATGCGAGCGCAACCATCGGCATCGCGTCCGACGAAGCGACGTCGACGCGGCGCCTGGCCGGATGCGTCGGCGGAGCGGGAACGTGTGCGTCCGCGTTCCCGCGCGCCGGAATGCCCGCGAAATGCGCGGCGACGATCGCCGAAACGCGCGCGGTGTCGAGATCGCCGACGATCGTGAGTGTCGCGTTGCCCGGATGGCAGTAGCGCCGATGGTGCTCGCGCAGGTCCTCGCGCGAAATCGCCAAGATGTCTTCGCGCACGCCGATCACCGGGACAGCGTATGGATGATCGGCGAATGCGGCGCTCCATACCGCCTGCGCCAGCCGCTCGTTCGGGTCGCCGTCGCGCAGGTCGAACTCGTCGAGCACGATCGCACGCTCGACCTCGAGGTCGTCCGCGTCGAGCAGCGGGTCGCACATGCGGTCCGCTTCGATCGCTGCAGCGAGGTCGAGCTCGGCGATCGGCACGAGATCGAAGTAGTTGGTGCGGTCCAGCCACGTCGTCGCATTCACCTTCGCGCCGACCGCAGGCAGCAGGTCGAGGATCGAGGCGCGCTTGCGCCGGTCGAACGCGCGGCTGCCCTTGAACATCATGTGCTCGAGCAGGTGGCTCATGCCTTTCCGGCCGACGGGATCGTGGCGACTGCCGACATCGTAGGTGAGCATGAGCACGGCGACCGGGGCGGCGTGCCACGGTGCGTGCAGCACGCGCAAGCCATTGCCCGCGGAGCGGTATTCATCGATGCCGCCGACGCGACGAACGGGCTGCAGCGGCGACGCCGCCGCCAAGGTCGGTTCGGCTGGTAAATCGACGATCGCGCTGTCGCCGTGCACGATGGTCACCGCGCAGCGTCGCTTGCGGGCGCGCCGAGCGGCTGTCGCGGACGGTGCCCGAACTGCCGACGGGCGAATTGCCAGGCGAGCAAGGCCTGCAGCGCATTGCCTGCAACGAGGATCCACCAGAGCCGGCTCGGCTCGAACCCGGGCAGCCGCGACGCGAGCGCCGCGGCGGTGACGATCAGCGCCGCGCAGGCGATCTGCGTGTAAAGGCTCGAACGCGTATTGCCCATCCCCGACAGCACCGCGAACACCGCGTACGCACATGCCAGCGGCACGAGGCCCGCGGCGACGATGCGCAGGAACGTCGCCGCCATCGCCGTCACCGCCGCATCGTTCGAGAACAGGCCGCCGATCGCCGGTGCGAACACTTCGATCGCGACGACCAGCAGCGGTGCGGCGAGCAGGCCGAGCTTGAGGCTCGTGCGCAGCGTCTCGCGCACGCGGTCCTCGCGCTCCGCGCCGTGGTTCTGCCCCGCGAGCACGCTCGTCGCGTTGCTCAACGCGAGCAGCGGAATCAGCACGGCCTGGAACACGCGTTGGCCGATGCCGAACGCGGCCTGCTGGTCCTGGCCGAACGAACGGAGCAGCATCGCGATCACGAGCAGGTACGTCGCCGCGACGGCGCCTTCGATGCCGACCGGCAAGCCGATCTTCAAGGCGTCCTTGAGCAGCACAGGCCGCGCGAGCCACGTGCGTGGCGCGAGCGTCAGGTACGAAGCGCCGCGCATCGAATACACGACGAGCCCGGTCATCACCAGCGTCCCGGCCGCGAATGTCGCGAACGCGGCGCCTTCGACGTCGAGGCGTGGCGCGCCGAGCCAGCCGAACACGAAGATCGGCGTGAACACCGCGTTGAGGACGACCATGCAGGTCTGCGCGAACACGCCGACGCGCACGTTGCCGGTGAAGTCGAGTGCGCCCGACAGCACGATGATCGGTACCTGCACGACCAGCGACGGGACGAGCCAGCGTACGTAGCGGGCGATCGACGCGGCGACGTCCGGGTCCGACGACAGCCATGCGCCGAACGTGCCGCGCCCGATCCAGACGATCGCGCCGATCACGGCGACGACGATCAGCGAACAACCGAACGCCTCGTTGAAGATGCCGTTCGCCCGTTCGCGATCGCGTGCACCGACGGCCTGCGCGATGAGGATGCCCGAACCGACACTGATGATCGGCATCAGCGAAAGCAGCAACATCATCGGGATGCCCGCGAGCGTCACGGTCGCCTGCGCGGTCGCGCCGAGGCGCCCGAGCCAATAGATGTTCGCGAGCGACAGCAGCGTCGTCGCCGCCATGTTCAGCTGGAACGCGCCCGCCATCCGCAGCAGGTGCGCGGTGATCGACCCCTGGGTGAGATCCTTCATGCAGTGCCCTCGCGCCGAACCAGCGTGCCGTGGAAATCCTTCGGCCGGACGACCGATGCGACCGCGATCTGGGCGCGTTCGGGGTTCGCGACCTGCAGGCGGTAGCGCGTGCAGAACAGGTGCATGAAGAGCACGAGCTGCGCCATGCCGAGGTTGGCGCCGATGCACGACTTCGGTGCCCAGCCGAACGGGACGTACGGCCCGTGCGGGCAGCGCGCGCCGTTCTCGCTGCCCATCCAGCGTTCCGGGCGGAACACGTCGGCGTCGGTCCAGGTGTCGGCGTCGTGGTGGATGAGGTACGAGCTGAGCAGATAGACCTCACCCTGCTCCATCGACACGCGCTCGTCGCGGATGTCGGTGCGCACGGTGCGCGTCACGAACGGCGGCGAGCTCCAGATGCGCAGGATCTCCTTCACGAACGCGGTCGCCGACGGCGCAAGGCGCGTCGGCGCCTCGCACAATGCGTCGAGCGGGATCGCGCCGAGTTCCGCGTCGAGGCGTGCCTGCCATTCCGGCCGGCGGCTCAGTTCGAGCAGGAGGCAGGCGCCGGCCGCGCCGGGCGAGCCGGTGATCGCGGTGAGCAATGCGGTCACCGCGTCGACGGCGCGACCGATGCCGAGCGTGCCGAGCATGTCCACGACCGGGTCGGCGAGATCCTGCCGGCGCTCGCGCGTGCCGTGCGCGCGACCGCTGAGTTCGCGTCGCACCTCGAGGCCGGCGACGAGCTGGTGGAGCATCATGCGCACGCGGTGTCCGCGAGGCGCGCGGTGCGTGTCGACGTCCGACAACACCCAGCTCACCTTGCTGTGCACCTCGCGCACGACGCGCCGTTGCGCGCGTGGGGCGAGTCCACCGACGATCATCGGGATCAACGGATCGACGACGGCGCGCTCGGCAAGCCATACGAGATCCTGCGGCCGACCGACTTCCGCATCGAGCAGGTCTGCCATGCGCCGCGCGAGGTCGCGCAGGCTCGCCGTCGCGGTCAGGTGGCGCATCTGCTTCGACCAGGCCGAACGCAGCCGTGCCCATGAGAAATCCTCGCTGGTCCGCCCGCGCACGGTATCGACGAAGCCGTCTTGCATCGTGAGGTCGGCGTAATTCGCCGCTTCGATGCGCTGCACCGCGTCGGCATCGAGCACGGCGCAGAATTTCTCGCCGACGCGGAAGATCGGGCCTTCTTCCTGTCGACGTGCGCGCAACGCGCGCAGGTGTTCGGTTTCGACGATCGTCGGATCGCTCATCGTTCGGTCCATCGCGAAGAAGGAAGGAGGGCCGCGCAGCGGCCCTCCCTTGGCGAATCAGATGTTGTGGTACAGCACCCAGCGCCAGGAACCGATGTGGCAGAAGTTGCCGCGTACGCCCAGGGCGGCCTTCAATGCACAGATTGCCTTGCTCATGACGATGCCTCTCGACGGTCGTGACCAGTTTCCGAGCGGCGAAGAAGCACGCCTCGCCTTCCACGCCGCCCGGCGCGAACGCATCCTTGCGCAAAGACGGAGGGCCGCGATGCGGCCCTCCATCGACGACTCAGATGTTGTGGTACAGGTACCAGCGCCAGGTGCCGAGGTGGCAGACGTTGCCGCGAACACCCAGGGCCGCTTTCAACGCGCAGATTGCCTTGCTCATGACTATTTCCTCTTGATGGTTTGATGGCCACGCATCGCGCCTCGGCGGGCCGGCATGCACGGCTCGCCACCGGTGCTCCTTGTCGTCCGCCGCGTGGCGTGCGGACGAAGCGATTGCGTATCGGTCGGCGATCCATGCCGAAGGACGGCGGGCCGCATCGCGGCCCGCCGTCGGCCTCTCAGATGTTGTGGTAGACGTACCAGCGCCACTGGCCGAGCTGACAGAAATTGCCGCGAACGCCGAGAGCCGCTTTCAACGCGCAGATTGCCTTGCTCATGACGAAATACCTCTCCGTGTGGATGATTTCACTGCGTTTGCGCCGTGCCGCGCCGGACGATCCGGCACGCCACCGGTGCTCCTTGCGCGGCCGCACGGCGGTCCGCGATGGTTCCGTGCCGTGGTTTCACGGCGTTCGTGCCTGCAGCTCGAGGCGGAAGCGCGGCGGCGCGAGCGCCGCTGCGACCGTCGGCTTTCCGCCGATCGCTTCGATCGACAGCGTGTTCGATCCGGTGATCGCGTCGAGCATGTCCGCGACGAGCCGGGGACTCAGGTCCGCGGCGACGCAGCGGTGGCGCCCGTGTCCGAACGGGATGAATGCGGGATTGCGCCAGCTCTCCGGATCGGACCAGCGGTTCGGCTCGTACGCGTGCGGCTGCGGCCAGTAGTTCTCGTTGCGATGCACGAGGTACGGACACACGACGACGTCGTCGCCGGGTCGCACCTTCACGTCGCCGAGCACGTGCTCCTGCGACGGTTCGCGTCCGAGTTGCCAGGCCACCGGCCACAGTCGCAGCGCCTCCTGCACGATCCATCCGGAAGGCACGCCCTGCACGGTGTGCATGCCGAGCAGGTAGAGCGACCAGCCGAGCAGGAACCCGACCGAACCGGCGATCGCGAACACGAACGAGAGATATACCTCGGCCAGTTCGTCGAACCGGCGGCCTGGCTCGATCGATGCGGCGACGACGTCGAGCAGGTCGACCGGCGGGTCCCGCGGCGCGGCCTGGCGCGCTTCGATCGCGCGCGACAACTGCAGCGTCGTGCGGAACTGCAGCAGCATGCGGCGCCAGCGCGACTGGTTCGCGCGTGCATTGGCGAGCACCGCACGCTCGACGATCTCGTCGAGCAGCCGCCGCAGCTTGGGCGGTGAATCCGGGGACAGCAGCACCGACGACAGGAAGGCGTAGACGAGGCGATTGCCGCAATCAGGCCACTCGCTCGTCGTCGGCAGGCGCGCGGCGATGAAATCGGCGAGCTGCGCCCTGCCTTGCTCGATGCGCGCGCGCACGAGTTCGCGCGATTCCCGGCGGATCTTCAGCCGCGCCGCTTCCGGTTCGAACAGACCGTGCCGGGTGTGGAAGAAATCCGAGTGCTCGCGATAGCGTCCGTCGTCGTTGCGCAGCACCGAGCGCGCTTCGATCGCGTCGCGCAGGAAGTATTCGTTCGGGCGCACCTCGACGGTGGCCGCCGACGAGCCGGACTCGCCGTCGAGGAACGCGAGCGGGTCGTCTTCGAAGCCGAACGCAACGGTTCTGTTGCCCATGCGCTGCTGCCGTCCCTGATCGTTCGCGTGCGCCACGTCGGGTGAATCCGGCGATTTCCGTACCGTTCACGAGCGAAGCGTCACGCGTCGTCGCCGATTCTTGTCCGACCGATGCTACTACCGCGCTTCGGAATATTTGTGAATTAGTTGTGTGATGGACAACGCAATACTATTGGTTAGAAGCTGCAAAGCATCGCTAAACAAATAGTGGAAATGAATCATGCATTGCCGCATCGCGCGGGGATGGAATCGACGCATGCGCTGCACGGCCGATCGTGCTTCGGTCGCCGGATGGAGATTCGCGTGGATGAGGAGCCGGGTGGGTCGCGCGGAAGCGGCGACGACGGATCGGCGAACGTGACGCGATCAGAAACTCCAGATCACGGAGCCGACCCACGTCGCTTCCGACGGCAACGTCGCGGTGTACGTCTGGCCGAAGTAGTCGTAGGACCAGGTCAGCGAGTCGGTCCAGATGCGGCTCGCATAGAGGTAGACGTCGCCGATGCCGTAACTCGCGCCGATGCTGCCGTAGCGATAGCTGTGTTCGCCGCGCCCGCCCGGCATCGCGATGCCGAGGCCGAGGTCGGCCGAGAGACGGCCGACGAGCGGGCGATGGAAGGTCGTTTCCACCCACGTGGTCCGGTGCGTCTTGCCCGAGCCGCCGAAGTACATGTCGGTCGCGTTCGGCGACCACGCGATCGAAGCACGCCAGAAGCCACGATAGCCGAGCGCGACGTTGACTTCGTCGTAGCGCAGGCCGTCCTCGCGTCCGTGGCGGAATGCGTCGTAATGGACCGCGCCGACCTTCGCGCTCCAGTCGTCGTCGATCTGCCAGCGATGGTCGAGGTAGAGGGCGAGTTGGGCGTTGCGCGAGCGCCCGGGCAGGTGCACCGACGTGGCGCCGGCGCCGAAGACCCAACCGTCACCGAACTCGCAATGCGTGTCGGCGAGCGCGGCGGGTCGTCCGCCGGTCAGGCTGATGCCGCGATACACGTTGTCGGACGACAGGCCGACCGCCCCGCCGCACGGCCCCACCGCGTGTGCCGCCGGCGCCAGGGCGAGCAGGACCGCACCGACCACGGGCGGCCACGAAAGTACGACGAAGACTTTCGATTTTCCGAGAACGTGCCGCAAACGCTGTCATCCCCAGGCAGTGGCGGCGTGCGATCCCTGGCTCGAATCGCGACCGTGATCCGTCGGCAGCCGCCACCATTGCACCCGGGCGGCTCACGGCGCAACCTTTTGGCGTGCAGCGGGTACCCATGCTCGAGGACGGCCATCGGCGGAGCCTGGATCGCGTGAGCCAGAGAAGGACAGACCAAGACCATGCCACGGGTTCCGCGACGGAGCTCGAATGGCTACGGGCGATCGCGCGCCAGGACCGCGTCGCTTTCGAGCACCTGTATCGACAGTACCACGGCCTGCTTTCGCGTTTCCTCGCACGCTTCACCTCGCGCCGCGACGTGATCGAGGAAATGGTCAACGAAACGCTGTGGGTGGTCTGGCGCACGGCGGGCAGCTTCCGCGGCGAGTCGAAGGTCCGCACCTGGATCATCGGCATCGCCTACCGCTGCCTCATGAAGCAATTGCGCGACCACCCGGCCGAGCCGACCTACGGCGCCGGCGACCGCGACCAGGAAGCGCTGCACGAAGCAGCGCCGGACGAATCCGAGGCGCGCCAGGCGGAACTGCGCGACTGGCTGCGACACGGCATGGCGCTGCTGCCGGACGAACAGCGCATGACGATCGAGCTCGCGTACTACCTCGGCCAGTCCTGCGAGGAGATCGCGGCGATCATGAACTGCGCGGTCGGCACGGTGAAGGCGCGCATGTTCCACGCACGCGTACGCTTGCGCAACACGCTGCCCGAGCTCGGCGGCGAAGATTCCCCCCCCACCCATTCGGCACAGGCTTGACCATGCAGTCTCCGCAACATCGCCAGACCTGGGATCTGATTCCCTGGCTCGTCAACGGAACCGCGTCGGCGAGCGACCGCGCGCTCGCCGAGACGCACCTGGCCGCGTGCATGGACTGCCGCGACGAATACGCGTTCCAGTTCCGCGTGCATGCGGGACTCGGCGTCGAGGCGGGTGTCGCCGGCGAGGTCCAGCCCGCGTTCGATCGCCTGCTCGAGCGCATCGACGCCGAACAGGCGGCGGAGACCGGCACCCTGCCGGCCGCGCGGCAGCGGCGCCTGTTGCGCGGGCTCGCCGCGGCGGTCGTGGTCCAGGCGATCGGCCTCGCGGCACTCGCGACCTGGTCGATCGAGCGGCATCGCGTCGACGAAGCGCCGGCCTACCGCACGTTGAGCACGCCCGAAGCGATGCCTGCGAATGCGAGCCTGCGCTTCGTGCCCTCGCCCGAACTCAACGTCGGCCAGCTGCAGCGCCTGCTCGGCGAAAACGGCCTGCATGTCGTCGGCACCAACGACAGCGGTACGATCTACACGCTTGCCCCGGTCGTGCCGGGACATTCCGATCCCGACGTCGTCGCGCGCCTGCGCGCTGCAGCGGGCGTGCTGCTGGTGGAACCGATCTCGAACACGAGGTGACCGGACGATGCAGCCGCGCTCCCACTGGACGATCCGACTCGTGCGCGGCGTCGCCGCCCTCGCCTTCGCTGGTTTCGCGTTCGTGGCGCCGCACGTGCGCGCGGTCGAAGGACCGGCCGGGGACGCTGCTGCACGCCTGATCGTCGTCGCGATCGCCGACAAGCCCGATCCCGCACCGTCCGCGGGAGCGACGCCACGCGGTTACTCGGGACTGCCCGACTACGTCGGTGGTGGCGAACGCACGCGCGCGACCGCGCGCGGCATCGCGGACGACTACGCCCTGCGCGAAGTGTCGGCGTGGACGATCGACGCACTGCGCCTGCGCTGCATGCTCTATGAACTTCCCGCGGGCAGCGACCGCGGTGCCGCGCTCGCGCGCATGCGCAGCGACCGGCGCGTGAGCCTCGCCGAACCGCTGCAGGAATTCCACACCTATTCGACGACGCCGGAGGCTTCTCCGGCTGCCGCGAGCGGCCACGAAGCCGCCGGCTACAACGATCCCTACGTTGGCCTGCAGCAAGGTTTCTCGCGCATCGGTGCCGCGGCCGCGCAGCGCTGGGCGAGTGGCGCGCGGATCGAAGTCGCGGTCGTCGACACCGGCGTCGATGCTTCGCATCCCGATCTCGCCGGCCGCGTCGTTGCGCAACGCGATTTCACGACGGCGGTCTCCGCACCCGCGGACCAGGACCGCCACGGCACCGAAGTCGCGGGCGTCATCGCCGCCGTCGCGAACAACGGCGTCGGCATCGTCGGTGTCGCGCCCGGCACGCACATCCGCGCGTTGCGCGCGTGCTGGCCCGTGCAGGCGAACGCCAGCGCCGCGCGCTGCGACACGTTCACGCTCGCGCAGGCGCTCGGCGCGGCGATCTCGTCGGGTGCGCGCGTGATCAACCTCAGCCTGGGCGGTCCGTCCGATCCGTTGCTCGAGCAGCTCGTCGCGAAGGCAGTCGAACGCGGCATCATCGTCGTCGGCGCGGTGCCGCCCGACGCGCGCATGGACGGTTTCCCGGTCGACGTCGACGGCGTCATCGCCGTGCGCAGCAGCGACTCGCCGGCCGCGGCGCGCCCCGCCCTCGCTGCGCCCGGCCGCGACATCCTCACGCTCGAACCCGGCGGCCACTACGATTACGCGTCCGGCAGTTCGCTTGCGACCGCGCACGTGACCGGAGCGGTCGCGCTGCTGCTCGAACTCGATCCGCGCCTCGATGCGAAGGCGCTGTTCGCTCTGCTCGACGGCTCCAGTCGCAGCGTGGATGCATCGATCGACGCGTGCGCGGCGGTGCGCACGCTCACGCGCAAGAGCGAAGGCTGTGATTCGTCGACCACGGGAACGGGACTGGCCCATGCGAAGCACTGATGCGATCCGGCGCCTGCTGGCGCTCGTGCTGGGATGCGCGACGCTGGTGCCGGCGCTGGCGCAGCAGAGCCGCGACGACCTCGCGCGGTCGTTGCCGTCGACGAACCTGACCGGCGGCGACGTGCAGGCCGGCGCGTCGATGATGAACGCCGCGCCGGCGCCGGGTTTCGCCAAGGCGAAGGTCGCCGACAACCCTGGCGCGCCGGACGCGACGGCGGTCGGCGAGCGCACCTGTATCGCCTGCCACCAGCTCGAGAGCGAACACTTCACCCACACGTTCCATGCACTCGGACTGCACGCGGCGAACAAGGCCGATGCGTCGATCCCCGTGTGCGAGACCTGCCACGGCCCCGGATCGGCGCATGCGAAGGACCCGGGTGCGAAGGGTCTCATCATCGGTTACACGAAGGATTCCGGTACGCCGATCGAGACGCAGACGAAGACCTGCCTCACCTGCCATGAAGGCGGCCCGCGCGACCACTGGCTCGGCTCCGTGCACCAGCGCAACGGCCTTTCCTGCAGCGACTGCCACAACCCGATGGCGAAGTTCTCGGCCGAAGGCCTGATGGCGAAGGCCTCGATCAACGACACCTGCGCGCAGTGTCATCGCGACGTACGCCTGCAGTTCAACCGGCGCTCGCACATGCCGCTGCCGGAAGGCCAGATGAGCTGCGACGACTGCCACAACCCGCACGGCTCGATCACCAGCCCGCTGCTGAAGACGAACACGGTCAACGAGACCTGCTACCAGTGCCATGCGGAGAAGCGCGGGCCGTTCCTGTTCGAACACGCGCCGGTACGCGAGAGTTGCCTCAACTGCCACACGCCGCACGGCTCCAACCAGCAGACGCTGCTCGTGACGCCGTTGCCATTCCTCTGCCAGCAATGTCATTCGGGCCTGCGCCATCCGAACGACCTGCACACGCCCGGTTCGCTCGGCAACGGTCAGCACCCGGACGAGCGCGCCATGGGACGCGCCTGCGTGACCTGCCACGCGAACATCCACGGCTCGAACGCGCCGTCGGGTCCGAAGTTCCACGAATGACACCGCGGGAGGATCGATGCGCACACCTCGCCTGCTCCGCCCGCTGCCGCTCGCCGTCGCGATCGCGACGGTCGTCGCCCGCGCGCACGCCGACAGCGGCGTCGGCGTCGACACCTGGCGCGCGAACAAGCTCGACCCGACCGGCGGCGCGACGATCGACGGCTGCGACGAACGCGGCACGAGCTGGCTCGAAGCCGGCGTGCACCGGAGCCCGACCGGCAACCTGTACGCATGTCCGCCGCCGCCGCCGGTGACGGCCGGGCACGGCGAATGGCGCACGTCCGGCGTGCTCAGCATCGGCGCCGTCGCGACCGGTGGCGACGACGGCAACGCCTTGTGGAACCGCTACGTCGACTGGGACGGCGGCATCGTGCTCGCCCTGCTCGCGTTCGACGCCGAACGCGCCGCGGACGGCACCTACGCGAGCGTGCGCGCGAGCCGGGTCAGCGACGACGACGAGTACTATCAGGCGGTGTTCGGTCGCGCCGGCAGCTACAAGGTGCAGGCGTTCCTGCGCGACATGCCGAACCTCGTCACGAACACGGCGAAGCCGATCTGGAACGGCGTCGGTACCGACCATCTGACCCTGCCCGCGGGATACGCGGCCGGCGCGAGTTCGCCCGCCGCGATCGCCGCGCTGTCGGCGGCTACGCCCGAGCGCACGCTCGGCGTCACGCGCGAGAAGCAGGGACTCGGCTTCAGCGTCTACCTCACGCCGCAATGGACCGCGTATGCGAACGCGACCGACGAGCAGCGCCATGGCGCGCGGCCCTTCGGCGGCCCGTTCTTCTTCAATTTCCCGTTCCCCGACAACGGCGGCGTGCTCGAGACGGTCAAGCCGATCGACGACTCGACCGTGAACCTCGAGGGTGGCTTCCGCTACGCGGGCCGCGTCTGGCGCATGGACTTCGGCTACAGCGGGTCGTTCTACCGCGACCGTTACACGCGCTACACCTACGAGACGCCGTTCGCGCTGAGTCCGCTCGTTCCCAATGCGGTGTCGGCGCCGCTGACGACCGGCCAGTTCGCGACCGAGCCCGACAACGACTACCACAACCTCAAGGCCGCGTTCACGCGCAAGCTGCCGATGAACGGCGAGCTGTCGATCACCGCGTCGGGTGGCCGCATGAGCCAGGACGACACGCTGATCCCGCCGGTCGCATGCCAAGGCGTTTTCGGCATCGGCCTCGACGGCAGCCTGCAGACGGGGCCGCAGAATCCGTACCTGTACGACTGCGCGAACTGGAACACGCCGGCCGCGCTGTCGCGCAAGTCCGCCGACATGCGCATCGACACCAGCCTGCTCGACGCGCGCATCGTGCTGCAGCCGGCCACGGACCTCACCGTGCGCGGCGGCCTGCGCTACGAGCGCGAGGACTATCGCAACGTCTACCTCGCCTACAACCCGCTCACCGGGCAGTACGGCTACGTCAGCGAGAACGGCTCGCAAGGCAGCGTCGTGCCGGGCGAGTCGGGCATCTGGGATCCGAGCGATCCTTCGGCGATCACGCGCGTGCGCAGCCTGCCGCTCGACATGCAGACGACCGAAGCGAACATCGGTGCCGACTGGAAACTCGGCGCGCGCGACACGCTCGGCGCGACACTCGCGTTCAGCCGCTACGAGCCGACCCATCGCGAGCGCAGCACGGTCGACGACGGCAGCCTCAAGCTGAGCTGGACGAACCGCGCGCTCGACTGGCTGACGCTGCGCGCGAACGTCACGTTCCTGCACCAGGACGGCGACCGCTACGACTACGATCCGTACGACTTCACCTATTCGATCGACCTGCCCGGCTTCGTCGCGCCACCGACCGGCGTGCCCGCGCACACGGTCGACGCGTTGCGCAAGTACGACGTCTCGAGCCGCAACGAACGCAAGCTCGACTTCATGGCGACGTTCATGCCGCGCGAGGACATGACGGTCAGCGCCTCGCTGCGCGGCGACTGGAGCGACTACGACGCCGAGCTCGGACGCCAGGGCTACGACACGCTCGGCGCGACCGTGCAGTGGGAATGGCAGCCCGCGCCCGGCAGCAACGCGAGCGTCTACTACGCGTACGACCGCTCGAAGCTGCGCATGGCCAACATCAACGAGATCAACGACAGCGGATCGAATCCGAGCATCGGCGGCAACACCTACGTCGACATCGGCCGCTGGTGGGCCGACGACACGCAGCGCAACCACAACGCGGGCGTCGTCTTCGCGCACGCGTTCGGCCGCGTGCGCGTCGACGCGAGCTGGAACTACTTGTATGCGCGCGGCACGACCGACTACCGCTTCGCCTCGCCGCTCGCGCTCGCCTGGGCCGACACCGTGATCGGCGACGGCCCCGGCGGCGGCACGTTCGCGCCGATGACCTACCGCATCGACTCGCTCAGCATCGGCGTGCGCATCCCGCTGCACGAGCGCGTCGCGCTGCGCGTGTTCGACGTCTATGAACGCGGCCGCATCAGCGATTGGCACTACCTCGGCTTCGACGCGACGCATGCGTTCGACCACCGCGTGTACACCGACGGCGGGCCGCAGAGCTACGACGCCAATCTCGTCGGCCTGCTGCTCGACGTGCGCCTGTGACGGGAACCGCCATGACCGCGATCGAACGCCTGCGCCGTTTCCTCTTCGCGACCGCCCTCGCCGGCATCCCGCTCGCGCACGCGGGCAACGGCCCCGTCGACCTGCGCGCGATCGACGCCGTGCACGGTGACGCCGCCGCGGGCAAGGCGAAGGCCAGCGTCTGCAGCGCGTGCCACGGGCCGCTCGGTATCGCGATCGTGCCGACGTTCCCGAACCTCGCAGGCCAGAAGGCCGAATACCTCTACTGGCGCCTCGTCATGTTCAAGCGGGCCGGCAAGCCCGAATCGCCGATGACGGCGCAGGCGGCGAACCTCGACGACGCCTCGATGCGCGACCTCGCCGCCTATTTCGCGAGCCTGCCGCCGGCGGCAGGCACCGCGGGCACCGGCACGATGCCCGGCGCGGCGATCTACCGCGACGGCGATCCTGCGGCCGGCGTACCGCCGTGCCAGGGCTGCCATGGTGCGGACGCGCGCGGCCGCGCCGGTGCCGATGGTGATCCGCGCTTGCGCGTCTATCCGATGCTGCGCGGCCAGCATGCGGCCTATATCGCGCAGCGGATCAAGGATCTGGCGGCCGACGCCTCGCCGTTCACGAGCACGAGCCATGTGATGGCGCCGATCGCGCGCACGCTCGATGCCGCGAGCGTCGATGCCATCGCGCATTGGCTCGAGGCAGGCGCGCCGTAGCCGAACGAACCCGAGCCGCCGGCGGGCGCCGGCGGCGAACGACGCGATCCCGGGACGGGACGCGCTGATACGAGCCCCGGAACAGGGCACGCTCGCAACCCGAAGGAGTACGAAACCATGCGCAAGTCCACCTCCCTGCTCACCGCGATCCTCCTCGCCGCCGCCGGCCCCGCCTGCGCGATCGACCACACGATCCACGTCGGCGGCGCCGGCCTCGTGTTCACGCCGTCGAACATCGAGGCGCTCGTCGGCGACACCGTCACCTTCGTCAACGACGGCGGTTTCCACAACGTCGCGTCCGATGCGGGCGCGCCGCTCGCGTTCCGCTGCGCCAACGGGTGCGACGGCAATGGCGGCAACGGCGACATCAGCAACGCCGCGTGGAGCGCGACGATCACGATCAGCCAGGCCGCGGCGCACGGCTCGATCGGCTTCCACTGCGAAGCACACCAGGCCTCCGGCATGGTCGGTTCGATCAGCGTGACCAACCCGGTCGACCTGCAGTCGTTCTCGATCGACTGAGGCCCTGGTTTCCCCCGGATCGCCCCATCCGGCGGCGATCCAGGTGGTCCGGTCGCCTCGGCCGGGGCCGCTGGCCCCCGGCGTGGCCGTGTTCCTCACCCCCGTTTCGCCCCCCGCTTCCAATGCCGCGGAAATTCCTTTAGAATTCCACGCTTTCCGCGTTCAGAAACCGTTGCGAGGCGTTTCCATGAAAGTGCTGTCGTCCCTCAAGTCCGCCAAGACGCGCCATCGCGACTGCAAGGTCGTGCGTCGTCGTGGCAAAGTGTTCGTGATCTGCAAGAGCAACCCGCGTTTCAAGGCGCGTCAGCGCTGAGCGGGGCACAGCTCCCGGATTCGTGAAAAGGGCCGCTCTGCGGCCCTTTTTCTTTGGCGCGCCGCGTGCCCCGCTCGCACATCTGTCGGCGCAGTCATGGAACCGCCAGCAGGCTTCTGCTAAAAAGGCGGCTGCTGGTATGGATCAGTGGCAGTTCCTCCTTTCCCGACAAGGATTTGAGCCATGTTTGTAAAGCTTGTTCTCGCAACGGCGACCAGCCTCGCGGCGGCAGTCCTGATCGCCCCGGCCGCACATGCCGACACGCTCGACACGAAGGCCACGAAACGCCACCACCACCGGGGCACGTCCAGCGAAGGCGCCAACCTGCCCGCGCGCGGGATGACGATGGCCCAGGTCGAACAGCGCTTCGGCGCACCGGCGGAGAAGCTCGCGCCCGCGGGCGGCGACACGGCGCGCCACCCGACGATCAACCGCTGGCGCTACAACGGCTACACGGTCTATTTCGAACGCAATCGCGTGCTGCACAACGTCGTCGACGAGGCGCCGCCGGCGCCGAAGTCCTGATCGATGGCGTCGAGCTTGCGCCTGCCTGCCGAGTGGGAACCGCAGGCAGGGGTGATCATCGCCTGGCCGCATGCGGACACCGACTGGGGCCCGCGCCTCGCGCGCATCGAGCGTGCCTATGTCGGCCTCGCCGCGGCGATCGCGCGCTTCGAACCGCTGGTGGTCTGCGTCGCCGACACGGCGGTGCGCTCGCGCGCGACCGCGCTGCTCGCCGAGGCGGGCGTCGCGAACGAGCGCCTGCGCTTCGTCGAAATCGCCTACGACGACACCTGGCTGCGTGATTCCGGACCACTCACCCTCGCTGCCGCGGGGCGCTTCCAACTGCTCGACTTCCGTTTCACCGGCTGGGGCGGCAAGTACGAAGGCGGTCGCGACGATCGCCTCGTCGAGACGCTGCACGCGCGCGGCTTGTTCGGCGACGCGTCGCACCGGCGCATCGACTGGGCGCTCGAAGGCGGCGCGATCGAAGTCGACGGCAAGGGTAGCCTGCTGACGACCTGGCGTTGCCTGCACCAGCGCCATCCGCACATGGATCGCGCCGAGATGGACGCGCTGCTGCGCGACGCGTTCGCGGTCGAGCGCGTGCTCTGGCTCGAACACGGTTATCTCGAGGGCGACGACACCGACGCGCACATCGACACGCTCGCGCGCTATGCGCCCGGCGACGCGATCGTGCTGCAGACCTGCGACGACCCGGCCGATCCGCACCATGCCGAACTCGCGCGCATGCGCGAGGAAATCGCCGCGCTGCGCACCCTGGACGGTCGCCCCTATCGCCTGCACGAACTGCCGTGGGCGCGCGCGATCGTCGACGGCGGCCGCCGCCTCGCGGCCTCCTACGCGAACTACCTGGTCGTCGACGGCGGCGTCGTCATGCCCGCCTACGGCGATCCGTCCGATGCGGCCGCCGCGCGCGTGATCGCGGCGGCGCACCCGGGGCGTGACGTTGTCGCGGTCGATGCGCGTGAACTGATCTGGCAGAACGGCAGCGTGCACTGCCTCACGATGCAGCTGCCGGCCGGCGCGCTCGCCGCCTGAGCCTTCAGGCGTTGGCCTGGTCCGGCGAAATCGGCGCGACGAGCTCGAGCCGGTAGGTGCCGCGCCCGGCCTGCTTCGCTTCGTAGAGCATCGCGTCGGCGCGCGCGACGAGCTGCGCCGGGGCGAGCGGGCATGCCTGGCATGCAGCGACGCCGATGCTCGCGCCGATCGCGAGGGTCAGGCCCTCGCTGCGCAGGTCGAACGGGCGCGACATCGCCATCACGAGCTTGGTCGCGATCGTGCGCACGCGCTTGACGTCCGGAATGCCCTCCATGACGACGATGAACTCGTCGCCACCGAGGCGGGCGACCGCGTCGGAGGCGCGCACGTTCTCGCCGAGCCGCGTCGCGAACGCGCGGATCAGCGCGTCGCCGACCGCATGGCCGTGCGTGTCGTTGACCTGCTTGAAGCGGTCGACGTCGAGGTAGAACACCGACAGCAGCCATTCCTTCTCGCGCGAGCGCGCGATCGCCGCGTCGAGGCGCTCGTAGAACGCGGCGCGATTCATCAGGCCGGTGAGCGGATCGATGCGCGCGAGGTGGATCAGGCGCCGCTCCTCGCGCTTCTTCGAGGTGATGTCCTGCACCATCGCGTGCACGCCGATCACGCTGCCGTCCTTCTCCGCCGTTTCCGGGATGAACGTGATCTCGACGCACTGGTACTCGTCGCCGTCGCCTTCCTCGTCCTCGAACGTCACGCGCTCGCCGGCGAGCGCGCGCCCGAGGTACGGTTCGCGCCGCGCGTAGCGTGCTTCGCCGAGCACGCTGCGCACGTCCTCGCCGACGATCGTCTCGGCGTTCGCCGCGTAGGCGCGGCGGAACGCCTGGTTGGCGAACACGAAGCGCAGCTGCGCGTCGACGTAGGCGATCTTCACCGGCAAGGTGTCGGCGACCGTGCGCAGGCGCTGTTCGCTGAGCTGCAGCGCCTGCTCGACCGCACGCATCGCCGTGATGTCCTGCGCATAGCCCATCACGTAGGCCGAACCGTCGGCGTCGGTATAGAGCCGGTTGCGGTACTGCCAGACGAGCTCGGCGCCGTCGCGGTTCTGCACGCGCAGGAGGCCGGCGTCCTCGCCCGCCCGCGCGATGCGCTGCTGGTACTGGTCGATGAGGAAGCGCAGATGCGGAGGCGCGAGGTCGCGCAGCGACGTGCCGAGCAACTCGGCGACGCTGCGACCGAGCGCGCTCGCCGCGGCCGGGTTGATCGAGAGCAAGGTGCCGTCGAGCTCGTGGATCCAGATGAAACCCGTACTGTGTTCGAAGAAGTCGCGGAAGCGCCGCTCGCTCGCTTCGAGTGCGCGCATCGCACGCCGCTCCGCGGTGACGTCGCGCGCGCGCAGCAGCAACACCTCGCGTCCCGACAGCACGGTGCGCTCGGCGAACGATTCCACTTCGATTTCGCGCCCGTCCTTGGTGCGGTGGCGGCCGACCGTGGTGCGCCCTGGCGGAGGAAGGTCGGGACCGACCGCGGCGCCACGTGGTCGCAGGTCCGGCACGCTCAACTCGGCGAACTCGGCTTCGGTGTAGCCGTAGGTCTCCAGCGCCGCGCGGTTCGCGCTGAGGAAACGCAGCGTGTTCGGATCGCACACCCACACCGGATGAGCGTCGAGGTCGAATACGGTGCGCAGGCCGAGGCTCTGCGTGCGTTGCTCGCGTTCGCGCTGCAGGCCCTGCACGGCGAGGCGCAGCGCGTACTGCAGCACGAGCGGCTGCAGCCCCGGCAGCGCGAGGGCGTCGTTGGCGCCACGGGCGACCGCGAGTTCGCACAGCGTCCGGTCCTGCCGCCCGACCAGGGCGAGCAACGCGACGTCCGTGGCGCGCGCGCGCAGCTTCGCGACCGATTCGAGCTGGCGTCCGCCGGCGACGTAGAGCATGACCGCGTCGAACGCCTTGTGCACGAGGCGCGCGACCGCCTCGTGCGTTCCCGGGCAACTCGTGATCACGACCGCGGCGTCGGCGAGCAGCGCGCGCAGGCCCGCCTCGTCGGCGCTGCCGACGACGACGAGGACCTCGAGTGCGGCATTCGCCTTGCCTGTTCCGGTCATGCCGCCTTCCTACACTGACGCGGCCTCTTCCACAACTGGCGCCCCGCCCCCATGGTCGTTCCCCCGTCCACGATCCGCGCTAACATCCCCGGTTTGGATTCCCGCTCCGACACCATGCCCACGAAAACCCTGAAAGTCGCCCTGCTGCAGGAGACCGACCGCGGCAGCAGCGAGGCGAACCTCGACGCGATCGAGGCCGGCCTGCGCGAAGCCGCCGCGGCGGGCGCCCGGCTCGTGCTGCTGCAGGAGCTGCACAACGGGCCGTACTTCTGCCAGCACGAACACGTCGGCGAGTTCGACCGCGCCGAATCCATCCCCGGCCCGAGCACCGAGCGCATCGGCCGGCTGGCCGAGGAACTCGGCCTCGTCGTCGTCGCCTCGCTGTTCGAGCGCCGTGCCGCCGGCCTCTACCACAACACGGCGGTCGTGTTCGACCGTTCGCGCGCGATCGCCGGCAAGTACCGCAAGATGCACGTCCCGGACGACCCTGCATTCTACGAGAAGTTCTACTTCACGCCGGGCGATCTCGGGTTCGAACCGGTATCGACTTCGGTCGGCCGGCTCGGCGTGCTCGTCTGCTGGGACCAGTGGTATCCCGAAGGCGCGCGCCTGATGGCGCTCGCCGGCGCCGACCTCCTGCTCTACCCGACCGCGATCGGCTGGGATCCGGGCGACGCACAGGACGAGAAGGACCGCCAGCGCGACGCGTGGATCACCGTGCAGCGCGGCCACGCGGTCGCCAACGGTCTGCCCCTGCTCGCCTGCAATCGCACCGGTTTCGAGCCTGCGCCGGACGGCGCGCGCGGCATCCAGTTCTGGGGTTCGAGTTTCGTCGCCGGGCCGCAGGGCGAATTCCTCGCGCGCGCGAAGACCGACGGCCGCGAGCTGCTGTTCGCCGACGTCGACCTCGGCCGAAGCGAGGACGTACGGCGCATCTGGCCGTTCCTGCGCGACCGGCGCATCGACGCCTACGCCGACCTGACACGGCGGTACCGCGATTGAACGCCGACGCCGCGCCGCACGAACCGATGAACACGCCTCCCGCGCCGACCGATGCGCTCGCCGGACAACCGATCGCCCGCGTGCGGCGCGGCGAGGTCGAATACGTGCTGCTCGGCACCGCGCACGTGTCGCGCGTGAGCGCCGACGCGGTCCGCGCGATCCTGCAGCGCGAGGCGTTCGACGCGGTCGCGGTGGAGCTGTGCGAACCGCGCTACCAGTCGATCCGCGACGCGGAGGCGTTCCGTCGCCTCGACCTGTTCCAGGTGATCCGCCAGGGCAAGGTCGGCCTCGTCGCCGCGAACCTCGCGCTGTCGGCGTTCCAGCGCCGCCTCGCCGAACAGTTCGGCATCGAGCCGGGGGCGGAGATGAAGGCGGCGATCGACGGCGCCGACGAGCGCGGGCTGCCGGTCTGGCTGGTCGATCGCGAGATCGGCGTCACGCTCAAGCGCGCCTACCACAGCGTCGGCTTCCTCGATCGCCTGTCGATCGTCGGCGGACTCGGTGCGAGCGTGCTGACGCGCGAGGACGTCAGCGAGGACGAGATCGAGAAACTCAAGCGCGGCGACCTGCTCGGCAGCATGTTCAGCGAGTTCGCGCGCGAATCGCCGCCGCTCTACGACGCGCTGATCGGCGAGCGCGACCGCTACATGACCGCGCGCCTGCGCGAACAGGCCGCAGCGGGCGAAGCGCGCCGCGTGCTCGTCGTCATCGGCGCAGGCCACCTCGCCGGCATCCAGCGCGAGCTGTCGAACCAGAACGAGATGCCGCGCCCGCTGGTCGAGAAGCTGTCGCAGGTGCCGCCGGCGTCGCGCTGGCCGAAGTGGCTCGCGTTCGGCGTGTTCCTCGTCATCGCCGGTGCGATCGGCTTCGCGTTCACGCGCGGCACGCGCGCCGGCGCCGACGCGCTGCTCGCGTGGACGCTGTTCACCGGCGGTGGCGCCGCGCTCGGCGCGATCATCGCCGCGGCGCATCCGCTCAGCGTGATCGCGGCGTTCATCGCCGCGCCGCTGAAGCCGTTCCGGCCCGGCGTGCCCGCGTCGGCGTTCAGCGCCGGCGTCGAGGCGTGGCTGCGCAAGCCGCGCGTCGCCGACTTCGACAGCCTGCGCGACGACGTCGCTCACTGGACCGGCTGGTGGAAGAACCGCATCGCGCGCACGCTGCTCAACTTCATGTTCGTCACGCTCGGCACCATCGTCGGCGAGTACGTCGCCGGTTTCCATATCATCAAGAACCTCCTGTGACCCTCGCTCGATGAAATTGCCCGCTTTCCTCAGCAAGCCGCGCTGGCAGTCGAAGGACGCCGCGCAGCGGCGCAGCGCGATCGCGCACGACAACGACGCCGAACTCGTCGCCAACCTCGGCCGCCTCGCGCGCGAGGACGCCGATCCCGGCGTGCGCATCGCCGCCGCGAAGCGGCTCGCCGATCCCGGCATCGCGCAGACGCTGTCGCGCCACGACGCCGATGCCGGCGTGCGCGAACAGGCGCGTGCGCTTTGGCTCGACCTGCTCTCCGGCACGCACGCCTCGGCGCCGCCCCTGGCGGAACGCCTGCGCCTGCTGAAGGCGCAGGAGGACGCGGAACTCGCCGAGCGCATCGCCTGCCACGCGCCGGAGCCCGAACTCCGGCGTGCCGCGCTCGAGCAGGTCGTGCGTCCGGCGCTGCTGTTCGAGCGCGCGCTCGCCGACCGCGATGCCGCGATCCGCCTCGCCCTCGTCGACCGCCTCGCCGACGAAGCGATGCTCGACCGCCTCGCCGAACGCGCGCGCAAGTCCGACAAGCAGGTCAGCCGCCGCGCGCGCGAGCGCATCGAAGCGCTGCGCATGGGTCGCGGCGACGACGCCACGCTCGAACAGCGCGCACGCCAGCTGTGCGAGCGCATGGAGCAGCTGTTGCGCGTGCCCGACCACGCCGATACCGAGCGCGAGCTGGTCGAGCAGTGGGCCGCGGTCGACTCGGCCGCGACGCCGATGCTGCGCCAGCGTTTCCAGACCGCGCGCACGCTGCTCGCGACGAGCCGCGAACCGGTCGCGCCACGCATGGCCGTCGTCGCGGTCGCGGAGGAAGCCGCCGCCGCGGTCACGCCGTCGACGACGGATGTACGGACGCCTGAATCGGAAAACACGCTTGCCGCGACCGACGCCGATGCCGATGCGGTGGTCGCGCCGCTGATCGCACAGGCGCGTTTCGCCGCTTCGCTCGACGAAGCGCAGGCAGCGCGTCGCCAGCAAGCCGAACACCAGCGCGCGCTGCTCGGCGAACTCGAGGCGACGCTGCGCGAATGCGCGGCGGCGCTCGAGTCGGGCCACAGTGCGGCTGGGCATGCGGCCAAGGCGCGCAGCGAGGAATTGCGCCGTCGCATCGACGCGCCACTGCCGAAGGCGCTGACGGCGCTACTCGCCGACGTCGACGCGCGCTACGCCGAACTCAGCCGCTGGCAGCGCTGGGCCGACAACCAGCACCGCCAGCAGTTGTGCGAGGACATCGAAGCCCTGCCCGGCAGCGGCCTGCATCCGGACGCGGTCGCCAACAAGGTGCGCGAAGCGCAGCTCGCATGGAGTCGGCTCGATGCACTCGAAGGCGGCAGTGCGCGCGCCGGCGATCTCAACCGGCGCTTCCACGCGGGTTGCCGCGCCGCGCTCGCGCCCGCGCAAGGGTATTTCAAGAAGCGCCACGAACTGCGCCAGTCGCAGGCGGCAGGGATCCGCGACCTGCTCGGCCGCCATGCCGCGCTCGCCGCGGACAGCGAGGACTGGACCGCGATCGCGAACCTGCGCCGGGAGACCGTCGAAGCGCTGCGTGGGCTCGACCGCGTCGAGCCGCGCGAGCGCAAGGCGCTCGCGCAATCGCTGAAGACCGGATTGACGGCGCTCGATGCTCGCATCGAGCGCCGCGACGCCGACGTCGAACGCGCGAAAGCCGCGCTGATCGCCGAAGCGGAAGCGCTCGCCGAGGCGCTACCGCGTGGCGCCGTCGCTGCCGCGCGCGAACTGCAGCAACGTTGGCAGCGCGCCGGCAACGGCCGTCGCACGCGCGACCAGGCACAGTGGACCACCTTCCGCGCGGCGATCGACCGCGTGTTCGGCAAGCTCGATGCGGAGCGTGCCGAACGCAGCGCGCGCGACGTCGAGTCGCGGCAACAGGCCGAAGCGATCTGCGCCGAGCTCGAGGCGCTCGCCGCCGGCGACGCCCCGCCCGAGCGCGGTGCGGTCGGCCGCCTGCAGACGGCCTGGGACGCGCTGCGGTTGCGCGACGACGCGCTCGCGCGTCGCTACGCCGACGCGCAGGAGCGCCTGCGCGACATCGCGCGGCGACAGGATCGCGCGCGGCGACATGCGCGCTACCACGCCTGGCTCGAGCGCTATCGCGTGTGCCGCGCACTCGAAACGGCAACGACGACGGTCGACGCCGCGCGCGAGCGCTGGCTGGCGATGCCGTCGGACGACGCCGCTGCTGCCGGACTCCAGGCGCGCTTCGACGCAGCGCAGGCGGGTACGCCGGCGCAGGCCGCGGCTGACCTCGGCGATGCGCAGCGCGATGTCCTCGTCGAGCTCGAACTGCTCGCCGGCATCGACTCGCCGGCCGACGACCGCGAACGGCGCCGCAGCCTGCAGATCGGACGCCTGTCCGCGCGCATGAGCGGCGGCGCGGCGATCGGCCCGGCTGAAGAACTCGCCGCGCTGCTGCAGCGCTGGAGCGAGCTCGGCGCGCCGTGCGATGCCGGTCTCGATGCGCGCCTAGAGCGAGCGCTCGCGGCCGCGGTGGACACGTTGCCTTGAGGCCTCCACGCATGCTGCGCTGCGTGAACAACGACGGCCCCGCGCGTGCTAGATAGCGGGCTGGAACAGCGCGCGGATTCCTTTCGATGATCCACCCGACCGAAGCGGACGCGAATGCGGATGCGGCACGCAGCGCCGACGCGCGCTACACGCTCGCGGATATTCCGCCGAACGTGCTCGTCCATCTCACCGAGCTCGCGAAAGCGCGTGGCATCGCCAGCGAGCGCTGGTTCGCCGGACTCGGTCTCGGCGTCGCGCAACTGACCGATCCCGCGTTGCGCGTGTCGTACCGCCAGGCGAGCACGGTGATCCGGCGCGCGCTCAAGGCACTCGACGAGCCCGCGCTCGGGCTTCACGTCGGCTGCAACGAATCGGTCGGCAGCTTCGGCCTGCTCGGCCTCGCGATGATGACCTCGCGCACGTTCGGCGACGCGATGCGCGTCGGCATCGAGCACCACCGCGTGTGTGGAAGCCTGCTCGACGTCACGTTCGAGGCGATCGACGAGCGCGAAGTCGCGCTGGCCGCCTGGCCGCGCTTCCGCGAACCGGATCTGCTGCCGTTCCTGTGCGAGGAACTGTTCGCGAGTTCGTTCGCGGTCGCGCGCGGACTGGTCGGCCCGTCGTTCGCGGTGCAGCGGCTCGAACTCACCTATGCCGCGCCGACCTACCACGACGACTACGTGGCGTTCTTCGGTTGCGAGCTGCGCTTCGGCGCCGACCACAACCGCGCGGTCATCGACACGCGCTGGCTGTCGCATCCGCTCGCGAGCCACAACCCGCTGACCGCGACGCAGGCGCTGCTCCTGTGCCGGCAGCAGCTCGCGAACGCGGGTGCGCACGGCGACGAGCTCGTGACGTCGGTCGAACACCTGCTGCGCAACCGGCTGCGCGAACATCCGCGCCTGCCCGACGTCGCGCGCACGCTCAACCTCAGCGAACGCTCGCTGCGCCGCCGCCTCGCCGACCGCGGCTGCGTGTTCCGCGAGATCCACGACCGCGTGCGCGCCGAGCGTGCGCTCGACCTGCTGCAGCGGGGTCCGCTCAGTGTCGCCGAGATCGGCAGCGAGCTCGGTTTCAGTGATCCGCGCGAATTCCGTCGTGCGTTCAAGCGCTGGACCGGGATGCCGCCGCAGGCCGCCCGCCACGCGGTCGCGTAGGCGCGGAGCCCGGTTGGCCGATCCGCCCCCCATTGGCGGAAATTCCCCCCCTCCCCGATCGCGGCGAGTTCATCGAGAGTGCGGCAATACGCCACGGCACGGTCGAGTCGCCGCGGCACCTCCGGGGGATCCAATGGGAACCGATGCCATGCGCCTGTCCTGTCTCACGATCGTGCTCGCCGCCGCCCTCGCCGGTTGCGGTGAATCCGCCCCGCCGCCGGCGCAGAGCAGCGCCGACGCTTCGTTCCAGAGCAACCTGCAGCAACAGCTGCTCGATGCGAAATCCGGCAGCGTGATCGAGATCCCGGCCGGGCACTACACGCTCAACCGCGGCCTCACCCTGCGCAGCAACGGCGTGACGATCCGCGGTGCCGGCATGGACAAGACCGTGCTGTCGTTCAAGGGCCAGGTGGTCGGTCCCGAGGGACTGCTCGTCAACGCGAGCGACTTCACGATCGAGAACCTCGCGCTCGAGGACACCAAGGGCGACGCGCTCAAGATCAACGAAGGCTCGAACATCACGATCCGCGGCGTGCGCGTCGAATGGACCGGCGGCCCGAAGACGACCAACGGCGCCTACGGCCTCTATCCGGTCAAGACGAGCAACGTGCTGATCGAGGATTCGGTGGTGATCGGCGCGTCCGACGCCGGCATCTACGTCGGCCAGTCGAAGACGATCGTCGTGCGGCGCAACCGCGCCGAGCGCAACGTCGCCGGCATCGAGATCGAGAACTCGGTCGACGCCGACGTCTACGAGAACACGGCGACGGAGAACACGGGCGGCATCCTCGTGTTCAACATGCCGAACCTGTCGCAGGCCGGGCGCAACGCGCGCGTGTTCAAGAACAAGGTGCACGACAACAACACGGGCAACTTCGCCGCGAAGGGAGCGGCGGTCGCGAGCGTGCCGGCCGGTTCGGGCGTCATCGTCAATTCGAACGACCGCGTCGAGATCTTCGACAACGACATCGCCGACCACCGCACCGCGAACGTGATCGTGTCGAGCTACTTCTCGACCAACTACTACAACAAGACCGGCGTCGACCCGAACTACAACCCGTACCCGAAGGGCATCTTCATCTACGACAACCGCTTCAAGGGCGGCGGCGATTCGCCGGACGGCATGGACCTGAAGATCCTCAAGAGCGCGGTCTACGGCGTGACCGGCCATTTCCCCGACATCGTCTGGGACGGCTATGTCGACACCAAGTCGCTCGTCGACGGCCTGCCGCCGGCGACGGACCGCATCTGCGTGCAGAACGGCGACGTCGGCGTGCTCAACGCGGACGGTCCGGGCAGCTACAAGAACCCGAGCACCGACACCAAGCCGTACCAGTGCACGCTCGACAAGCTGCCGCCGGTCGTGCTCGCGGGCAAGGCGTGATGCCGACGTCGTCGATCGTGCGTGCGCTGTCGGTCGCGGCCGCCTTGCTCGCGCTCGGCGCGTGCCGTCACGCGCCGCCGCCGGTCACCTTCCACGCCGACGGGCGTCCGCCGCTGCTCAGCGACTGGCACGTGCTCGACGTCGCCGGCAAGCGCCTCGTTCCGAACGACGGCGTCGTGCCCTACGACCTCAACACGCCGCTGTTCACCGACTACGCGCACAAGCTTCGTACGATCTGGATGCCGAAGGGTGTGTCGGCCAGCTATTCGGCGACCGACACGTTCGACTTCCCGGTCGGCACGATCATCAGCAAGACCTTCTATTACCCGCTGCCCGAGCATGCCTCGCGCTCGCCGGCGGCGGTCGCGCGCACTTACGACGTCGCGCACGATTACGGCCCGTCCGGCATCGACCTCGACCACGTGCGCCTCGTCGAGACGCGCCTGCTCGTGCGCCGTGCGGACGGCTGGGCCGCGTTCCCCTACGTGTGGAACGCGGCGCAAACCGACGCCGTGCTCGCGCGCACCGGCGACGTGATCCCGCTCCAGCTCGTCGCCGCCGACGGCGCGCGCGACGCGTTCAACTACGTCGTGCCCGACGAGAGTCAGTGCGCGAGCTGCCACGCGCGCGACTGGGTCACGCGCGCGATCGCGCCGATCGGGCCGAAGGCGCGTCATCTCAATCGCGACTTCCGCTACGCCGACGGCGAGCGCAATCAGCTCGCCGAACTCGCGCGCATCGGCTACCTCGCCGGCACCCCCGCTGCCGCGGACGCGCCGCGCAACGCCGTGTGGAACGACGCGAGGGAACCGCTCGACGCGCGCGCGCGCGCCTATCTCGACATCAATTGCGGCCACTGCCACAACGCGAAGGGCGCGGCGAACACGACCGCCCTGACGCTCGACATCGCGACGCCGGAAGATCGCCATCTCGGCATCTGCAAGCCGCCGGTCGCGGCTGGCCGCGGCACCGGTGACCATTTCTTCGACATCGTGCCCGGCAAGCCGGGCGACTCGATCCTGCCGTTCCGCATGGAGTCGGCCGAGCCGGGCGTGATGATGCCCGAGCTCGGCCGGAGCACGGTGCACCGCGAAGGACTCGAACTGATCCGCGCCTGGATCGCTGCGCAACAGGGGAGTTGCAGCGGCACGGGTTGACCGAAGAACTCGACGGGCGAGAGCCCGCATACAGAAAGGGGAACGAGATGATCATCCGCAAACGCGCACTCGCGCTATGCCTCGGCCGTGCGCTGTCGGGCGTCGCCACGCTCGCCGCGAGCAACGCCGTCCTTGCTGCCGACGATGCGCAGGACCCCGCCGCGGAAGCGAAGCCGTCCGACGAGACCTCGCGCCTCGACGTGATCACGGTCACCGCGCAGAGCCGCGCGCAGGAAATGCAGGAGGTGCCGATCCCGCTGCAGATCGTCACCGCGAAGCAGATCGACACGCTCGCGGCGACCGACCTCAGCCGCATGAGCCTGTTCGTGCCCGGTCTGGTCGTCAGCGGTGAGCAGCCGACCCAGCCGAACTACCAGATCCGCGGGATCTCGACCGACGACTTCGGCGTCGGCACCGAATCGGCGGTCGGCGTCTACATCGACGGCGTCTACGCGGCACGCTCGGGCGGCGCGCTGCTCGCGTTCAACGACGTCAAGCGCATCGAGGTACTCAAGGGCCCGCAAGGCACCCTGTTCGGCCGCAACGCCGCCGCCGGCGCGATCTCGATCATCACGAACGAACCGTCGAACACGTTCGAGGACCGCGCACGCGTGCGCGTCGGCAACTACGGGCGCAAGTACGTCGACGGCCTGCTCAACCTGCCCGTGCGCGACGACATGGCGTTCCGCTTCAGCGTCGTCGACAACCAGAGCGAAGGCTGGATCCGCGACGCCGCGAACGCGACGCGCTACGGCGGCGACGACGACTGGGGCACGCGCGCGGCCTGGCGCTGGAGCGCGACCGACGACACGCGCGTGCTGCTGTCGTGGGACCACGAGAAGTTGAACCAGCTGCCGAAGGCCGCGATCGGCCTGGTCCCGCTCGCCAACGACACGTACCAGCGCCCGCCGTTCCCGCCCGACCCGTCGACGTTCCTCGATCCGCTGCACGCGCCGCTCTACAACGACACCGTCGATCCGCGCGAATCGCGCCGCTTCGACGGCGTGACCTTGTCGATCGACCACCAGTTGGGCTGGGCGAGCTTCACCTCGACGACCGCGTGGCGTGATTTCGACACGCTCAACCGCGGCGACTACGACGGCACCAACCACATCGTGAGCTATCTCTCGACCGCGAACATCGAGTCGAACAGCAGCTGGTACCAAGAGTTCAAGTTCGCCGGCAACACCGCGCTGATGGACTGGGTCGCGGGCGCGAGCTACTACAACGAGCACGCGCGCCAGACGAGCCAGACCGACATCTTCACCGACGGCATCGACACGCTCGCGCTGAACCTCTCGCCCGCGCCGACGCCGGACGGCACCCTCTACAACTACCTGAGCCAGGTGCTCGCGCTGAACGGCTTTCCGAACACGCTGCTCGGCGAACCGTGGCGCGAGCAGATCTCCAACAACGGCCGCTTCAAGGCGTTCGCCGCCTACGGCGACGTGATCTGGCACCTCGGCTCGAACTGGAACCTCACGACGGGCGTGCGCTTCACGCGCGACGAGAAGACGTTCTCGTGGTTCAACGCGCCGCGCCAGGCGCCCGGGCTCGACGCGACGCTCGCCCAGCTGCAGGCGGCGGGCATCCTCGACCTCATCGGCATCCCGATCGAGACGTTCCAGCAGAACCTCGTGTTCACCGACGCGGTCGGCGTACCGGTCTCGTTCAAGGACAGCTGGAACGACACCAGTCCGCGCGTCGTGCTCGACTACCGCTTCACGCCCGACGTGATGGCGTACGTTTCGGCGACGAAGGGCTACAAGGCGGGCGGCTACAACAGCGTGCAGGTCGCCTCGCGCTTCGAGCCCGAGAAGGTCTGGAACTACGAGGCGGGCGTGAAGAGCACGTTCCCCGAATACGGCCTGCTGCTCAACGCGTCGATCTACCACTACGACTACGACAACCGCCAGTCGCTCACGCTCGACCCGAACACCGCCGGTTCCGGCGTGCCCCGCTACCTCGTGAGCAGCAGCAACCAGAAGGCCGACGGCCTCGAGGTCGAGGCGCAGTGGGCGCCGACCGACGACCTGCGCCTCAACTTCACGAGCGCGTACATCAATTCGACCTACGGCCACGCGATCGCGCCTTCCGGCGTCGATCTTGGCGGCGAGCCGACCGGCGAACCGCGCTGGTCGATGTCGGCCGGTTTCGCCTACACCTGGCATGCGATCCTCGGCGGCAACGTCGAGTTCGACCTCGCACACGCCTGGCGCGGCAAGTCGCGCTGCAACGCCGATTCCGTGCTGCAGGGTACCTGCCAGATCAGCCCGAACTTCAGCGTCGGCAGCGCGCAGCAGCGCACCGATGCGCGCATCGGCTGGACCTCCGACAATTCGCGCTTCGGTGTGGCATTCTTCGTCAACAACCTGTTCGACAAGCGCTACGTGACCGGCGTCAGCAACATTTCGGCGACCGTCTTCGGTACGCCGTACGCGTTGATCACGCCGCCGCGCATGTGGGGCATCGAAGCACTCGTGAGATTCTGAGCCGATGACGGACGGCGGACCCTTCCTGCGCGACCAGTACACCCGCCTGCGCGACGCGCAGGCGCGCAGCGGCGCGCCCGACCTCGCCACGCGCAAGCGCCGCCTGCGCGCGCTCGAGGCGCTGATCCGCGATCATCGCGCACAGATCGCCGAAGCGATCGCGGCCGATTTCGGCCGCCGCCCGGTCGAGGAAACCGACCTGCTCGAGGTGTTCCCGAGCCTGTCCGGCATCCGCCATGCGCTCTCGCACCTGCGCCGCTGGATGCGCCCGCGGCGGCGCTGGGCGGGTTTCTGGTTCCTGCCGGCGCGCACGGAACTGCGCCCGCAGCCGCTCGGCGTGGTCGGCATCATCGTGCCGTGGAACTATCCGCTCTATCTCGCCGCCGGGCCGCTCACCGACGCGCTCGCCGCAGGCAACCGCGTCATGCTCAAGACGAGCGAGCTCACGCCCGCGTTCGCGACGTTGCTCTCGGAACTCGTCGCGCGCCATTTCCTGCCGGACGAGGTCGTCGTCGTCAACGGCGATGTCGACGTCGCGCGCGCGTTCTCGGCGCTGCCGTTCGACCACCTGCTCTTCACCGGCTCGACCGCGGTCGGCCACGAGGTCATGCGCGCGGCGGCGGCGAACCTCGTGCCGGTCACGCTCGAACTCGGCGGCAAGTCACCCGCGATCGTCGGCCCGAACGCGCGCATGCCGCACGCGATCGAACGCATCGTACTCGGCAAGCTGCTCAACGCCGGCCAGACCTGCATCGCGCCCGACTACGTGCTGCTGCCGCGCGCGCGCGTGCAGGAGTTCATCGACGGCGCGCGTGCGGCGGTCGGGCGCCTCTATCCGCAGCTCGCCGCGAATGCGCAGTACACCAGCATCGCGAGCGAACGCCATCACGCGCGGTTGTGCGAACTGCGCGACGCCGCGGTCGAACAGGGCGCGGTCGTGCACGAGCTCGCCGAGGTGCCGGCGAATGCCCGCGTCATCGCGCCGACGCTGCTCACCGGCGTCGACGATCGCATGGGTGTCATGCAACAGGAGATCTTCGGGCCGCTGCTGCCGCTCGTCCCGTACGACTCGATCGACGACGCGATCGCCTACGTCAACGCGCATCCGCATCCGCTCGCGCTGTACGTATTCGACGATCGTCGCGCGGTAGTCGAGCGCGTGCTCGACGCGACGCTCGCGGGCGGTGTCAGCGTCAACGATACGATCCTGCACATCGCCCAGCATCACCTGCCGTTCGGCGGCGTCGGTGCGTCCGGCATGGGCGCGTACCACGGCGAGGACGGTTTCCGTACGTTCTCGCGCATGAAGCCGGTGTTCCGCCAGGCGCGCTGGAACCTCGTCGGCCTGCTCAACCCGCCCTACCGGACGACGTTTCGCCGCATGCTGCGCATGCTGCTCGGCGGCTAGCGGCGTCGCGGAGCACCTCTTGTGGGAGCGGCGGAAGCGGCGATGCTTCTTCTTCGATATGCCCGGAGAGCATCGCGGCTTCCGCCGCTCCACAGGAAAATCGCTTGCGCCAGCCGCCGCGTCAGGCCGCGGCGGCGACCGGTGCCCCGCGCATGCGACCCTTCGCGTCGGCGATCACGCGCCGCATCCACAGGCTCGAGTCGTCGAGCAGCGAGTAGATGCACGGCAACGCGAGCAGGGTCACGATCGTCGAGAACGTGAGGCCGCCGGTGATCGCGCGCGCCATCGGGAAGTACGGCGGGCCGTCGCTCCACGCCTCGGCACCGCCGAGCGCGAGCGGCAGCATGCCGAGGATCGCCGTCGCCATCGTCATGAGCACCGGGCGCAGGCGTTCCATCGCGCCGAGCACGAGCGCCTCCGTGCGCAGATGGCCGTGGTGGCGCAGCTGGTTGATGTGCACGATCATCACGATGCCGTTGTTCACCACGACGCCCATCAGGATCAGGATGCCGATCGCGGCCATGATCGAGAACGTCGTGCCGCTGAGCCAGAACAACCAGAACACGCCGAACACCGAGAACACGAAGGTCGTGAGGATCGCCAGCGGGTAGATCAGCGACTCGAACATCGCGCACATGACGATGTAGACGAGCACGAGCGCGATGAGGGTGTTGAACAGCATCTGCTGGCCGGCCTGGTCCTCGCGATCGAAGCCCTGGCCGAAGCTCCAGCGGTAGCCGGGCGGGAACGCGAACGTGTCGAGCGCTTCGGTGATCTCCTTGCGCGCGTCCTGCATCGTCTTCTTCTCGCCGAGGTTCGCGGTGATCTTCAGCGCGGTCAGGCGATCGACACGCTGGATCGCCGAGGCGATCTCGTGCGAGTCGGTGCGCAGCATTGTCAGCAGCGGCACCTGCGTGCCGTCGGGCGCGCGCAGCTTGAAGTCGGACAGGCCGGACAGGCTCTGCGTGTCGGCACCCTGGAAGCGCAGCCATACCGGCAACTGGCGGTCGTCGGCGTGGAAGTCCTTGAGCGGCATGCCGCGCAGCGCGATCTGGATGTAGTTCGCGACGGTCTGCGCGTCGAAGCCGTACTGCTTGGCACGGATGCGGTCGACCTGGGTCGCGACCTCGCGGTCGCCGTTGCCCTTCTCGGCGCGCACGTCGCGCAGGCTCGGCAGGTGCGAGAGCACGTTGATGACGTTCGGCGCGATGTCGCGCAGTTCCTCCATCGAGTCGCCGATCAGCGAGATGTCGACGCCGCCGCCGAGCCCGCCGTCGCCGTTGCCGTCGAAGCCGACCTTGCCGGTCGCGAGCTTCGGCAGGCCCTTGCGGATGTCTTCCTTGATCGCCGACGACGCGCGGTTGCTGCCGTAGCCGAACAGGTCCTTCACCCATTCGACCACGCCCGGCTTCTTGTCCTGCAGCAGCACGCGCGTCATCGCCTGGCCCTGCTCCGAGTACCAGGTGTAGACCGAGGTGATCTCGAATTTCTCGCGGTTCTCGTTGAGGTACTTCTCGACCTTCATGACCTCGGGCTTGAGGTCCTGCAGGCGGTAGTTCGCGTTGAGCTGGTAAAACATGCGCAGGTTGCGCGCCTCGCCGCCGCCGAAGAAGTCCATCTTCGTCTGCGTCATCGGCACGAAGCTGGCGATCACGAGCGCGAGCACGCCGAGCATGGTCCAGCGCCGGTGCGCGAGCGTCCAGGCGACGAAGCGGCCGTAACGGTCGCGCAGGCGCGTGATCACGTTCTCGTGGCCGAGGAACTTCGGCGGTGGCATGCGCGCAGCGAACATCGGCACGATGCTGACGGCGACGAGCCACGACGCGAGATGCGCGATCGACATCGCGATCGCGACCTGGGCGAGGAAGATCGAGATGTTGTTCGCCTCGCCGAAGATGTTCGGCAGGAACACCACGACGCTCGACAGCGTACCCGCGGCGATCGCCACGCCGACGACCTGGGTGCCCTGCACCGCGCAGTACCACGGCTTGTCGGGGTACTTCTCGCGGTACTGGTAGATGCTCTCGACGACGACGACCGCATTGTCGACGAGCATGCCGACGGCGAGCAGCAGACCCATCATCGACAGCACGTTGAGGCTGATGCCGAAGAAGTACATGCAGCCGAGCGTCATCACGAAGCAGATCGGGATCGACAGCGACACCATCAGCGTAGAGGGCCAGTCGCGCAGGAAGAAGAACAGCACGAGCACGGACAGCAGCGTGCCCTCGAGGCCCGCCTTGCCGAGCTGAGACAGCGAGCCGGTCACGCTCTCGGCCTGGCTCTCCATCGCGTAGACCTGCATGCCCTTGAGTTCGGGCGAGGCCTGGATCTTCTTGACCTCGGCCATCACCGCGGTGCCGACGTCGACGAGGTTCGCGTTGCGCTCGCGGCGGATGTCGACGCCGATCGCGGGCTTGCCGTCGAGGCGGCGCGCGAAGTCGACGCGCGCGGGGCGCAACGTCACGGTCGCGATGTCGCCGAGCTTGAGGCCCTTGGCGTCGAGCGGCACCGCGCGAATGTCGTCGAGCGTGCGCCACTGGCCCTGCGGCTGCACGCGGAAACGCGTGCCAGCGGCATCGACCTGCCCGGCCGAGATCGCGAAGTTCGCGTTCGACAGCTTCGTGTAGAGGTCGTTGAGGTTGATGTTGTGCGCGCTGAGGCGGTCCGAGGCCAGCTCGATCTGCACCTCGGGTTTGCCGATGCCGGAGATGTCCACGTTGGCGACGCCCGGGATGCGCTCGAGGGGGCGCTTGATCTCGCGCTCGATCAGCTCGTACGCGTTCGACAGGTCGGCGCCGTTGGAAGCGATGCGCAGCTGCAGCACCGGCTCGTCCGAGGTCGAGAATTTCTGCACGAAGTAGCGCTGCATGTCCGACGGCAGCTCGGAGCGGATCGCGTCGATCTTCTCGCGCGCCTGCACCGCCTTGATCGCGACGCTCTCGCCCCACTTGAACTCCATGAAGATCTGCGCGGACTCGGCGTCCGAGGTGGAGTTCATGCGCTTGATGCCGGGCAAGGTCGCGAGCGCTTCCTCGACCGGGCGGGTAATCGTGCGCTCGATCTCCGCCGGCGTCGAACCCGGGTACGGGATCTGCACGAACAGGAACGGCGCATCGATGCTCGGGAACTGTTCGAGCGGCAGCCTGAAGGCGGCGATCAGTCCGATCACCACCATCGTCACGAAGAACATGATCGCCGTGACGGGCCGCTTCAGGCTGAGCTCGGCGAGTGTCATGCGTGTTGTCCTTGCGGTCCGTGGCCTTCTATCGCCAGATCTTCGTCGGCGCCCGTGCTCTCGACCTTGGCGCGATGGCGTTCACCGCGCGCGACGTACCATTCGTCGCCGCGACGGTCGAGCAGGTCGTACACGATCGGGATCACGACCAGCGTGAGCAGGGTCGACACGGCGAGGCCGCCGATCACGGTGAGCGCCATCGGCGCGCGCACCTCGGCGCCCTCGCCCCAGCCGAGCGCGAGCGGCGCGAAGCCGATCAGGGTGCACAACGTCGTCATCACGATCGGACGCAGGCGCGATTCGGCGCCCTGCGCGAGCGCCGCGCGCTTGGGCACGCCCGCTTCGCGCAGTTGGTTCACGCGATCGATCAGCACGATCGCGTTCTTCACGACGATGCCGACCAGCATGATGAGACCGATGAACACGACCACCGAGATCGCCGAACCGGACAGCTTGAGCGCGAGGATCGCGCCGACCGCGGCGAGCGGGATCGAGAACATGATCACGAACGGGTGCAGCAGCGACTCGAACTGCGACGCCATCACGAGATAGACGAGGAAGATCGCCAGGCCGAGCGCGAACACCAGCGACTGCACCGACGAATCGAGTTCCTCGCTCTGGCCGCCGATGCGCACCTTCACGCCCGCGGCGAGCGGGTTGTTCGCGACGAGGCCTTCGACTTCCTTGACCGCGCTCGCGAGGTCGCCGTTGCGCAGGTTCGCCGACACGATCGCGACCCGTTCCTGGCTCACGCGATGGATCTCGCTCGGGCCTTCGGTCGCGATCACGTCGGCGACCGCGGACAGGCGCACGGGCGTGTCGGCGCTCGACTGCGCCGCGTCGGCGAGCGTGCTGCCGCTGCCGTTGCCGCTGCCGCCGTTCGCATTGCCGCCGCTGGCACCCATCGCGCCCGCGGCGCTGCTGGTCGAGCCATTGCTCGAACCGTTCGCACCCTTCGCGGAGATGTAGCCGACGACGAGGTTGCGCACGTCGTCGACGCCGGTGCGGTCGGCGGCGCGAGCGCGCACGAGCACGTCGATCTTGCGATCGCGGAAGTCGTAGCGCGTGGCGACTTCGCCCTTGACCTTGCGCACGACACGGTCGGCGATCTCGCGCGTGGTCAGGCCGAGCGCCGCCGCGCGATCCTGGTCGAAATGCACCTGGATTTCCGGATAGCCGCCCTCGACCGTCGACTTGACGTCGGCGAAGCGCGGCGAGCCCTTCATGAGTTCGGCGAGGCGCTGGCCGCCCTTGGCGAGCGCGTCGAGGTCGTAGCCGCGGATCTCGATCTCGAGCGGTGCCGAGAAGCTGAATAGCTCGGGGCGCGCGAACTTCACGCTCGCGTCGGCGCGCATCATGCCGTCGCGCAGGCGCTCGATCTCGGCCGCCTCGATCTTCTTGCTGCCGCCGTCCTTGAGTGCGATCGACAGGCGCGCGATGTTCTCGCCGGATTCGGTCGGGTTCGCATCGAGGCGCGTGCCGGTACCGGCGACGCCGTAGATCGATTCGACGCCCGCATCCTTCGCGTGGCGCGTCGAGATCTCGTCGACGACCTTGTCCGTCTCCGCGAGCGGCGTGCCCGGCGGCAGGGTGACCGTCATGTTGAAGCGACCCTGCGCGAGCTGCGGGATGAGGTCGAGGCCGAGCGTCGGCACGAGTGCGAGCGTCGCGCCAAGCGCGATGACGGCGAAGCCGAGCACCGGCCACGGACGCGCGAGCGCGTTCGGCAGGAAGCCATGGTAGGCCTTCGCCGCGCGCTCGTATGGCCACAGCACGAGCCAGCCCACCCATTTGATGACGAAGCGGAACAGCCAGCCCAGCGGAACGAGTACCAACAAAACGACCGACAGCACGAGCGCAACCAGATACGGCAAGAGCAGCGCGAATTTCACCGGCAACGCGACGACGAACCACAGCAGCCGTTGGAACCTCGGCGAATCGTCGTCGAGCGGCCAGACCGCCCTGCGTGCGCCCCAGGCGAGCGTCGAACGCGCGTAGTCGAACGAGAGCGGAAGCTTGCCCAGCGCCAGCCCGGACGCGAAGAACACCAGCAGCGTGGCGTAGCGCATGAGCGCGGAAATGGCGATCATCACGCCGAGCACGATGAAGAAGATCGCCGCCACGGCCACGCTGATGGGCAACGAAACCACCAGCGCAGCTATGCGCAGCGCACGCGGCCAGTCGCGCCGCCACGGCCACGTGATGATCGCCCACGCGCCGCGACGCGCCTTGTTCCACAGCGATTCCGGATCGACGGACTCGTCCTTGTAAGCGAGCGGCGAGCGCCCCTTGAGCGAAGCGAGCATCGGGATCAGCGTCATCGCGACGACGAGCGAGGTCAGCATCGCGAACGTGATCGTGAGCGCCTGGTCACGGAACAGCTGGCCGGCGACGCCCTGCACGAACACGAGCGGGAAGAACACCGCGACCGTCGTCAGGGTCGACGCCGTCACCGCCATGCCGACTTCGGCGGTGCCGCGCACGGCCGCCTCGAGGATCGATGCGCCCTTCTCGCGCAGCCGAGCGATGTTCTCGAGCACGACGATCGAGTCGTCGACGACCATGCCGGTCGCCAGCGCGAGGCCACCGAGCGACATCACGTTGAGCGACAGGTGCAACTGGTCCATGAAGAAGAACGTCGCGATCAGCGAGACCGGCAGCGACAGGGAGATGATGAACGTGCTCCACGAGTCGCGCAGGAAGAAGAAGATGATGAGGATCGCGAGCACGCCGCCGATCAGCGCGTCCTTCTTGACGTCGCTGAGCGCGCCTTCGATGAAGACCGACTGGTCTTCGATCATGGCGAGGTTCGCGTCGGACGGCAGCGTCTTCTTCAGGCGCCCGATCTCGGCCTTGACCGAGTTGGCGACACTGACCGTGTTGGCGTCGCCTTCCTTGTAGATCGCGAGTTCGATCGCCTCGTGGCCGTCGATGCGCACGATGCCTTCGCGCTCCTTGAAGCCCTGGCGCACCTCGGCGATGTCCTTGAGGCGGATCGGCACGTTGCCGTCGATCTTGACGAGCAGCTCGCGCATCTCGTCGAGTGTCTTGAACTGGTTGATCGTGCGCACGAGGAAGCGCTGGCTTCCCTCGTCGATGCGGCCGCCCGACGCGTTCACGTTCTCGTTCTTGAGGCGCGTGTTGACGTCGTTGATGTCGATGCCGAGGCGTGCGAGCTTCTGCTGGTCGATCAGCACCTCGATCTCGTCCTCGAGGCCGCCGCCGACCTTGACCGCGGCGACGCCGGCGACCGGCTCGAGGTGCTTCTTGAGGTCGTCGTCCGCGAAGCGGCGCAGCTGCTTGAGGCGTGCCTCGTCGGTCTCGCCCTTCGCCGTGAGGCCGAGCCGGATGATCGGGTCGGTCGACGGGTTGAAGCGCAGCAGCAGCGGCTTCTTCGCTTCGAGCGGCAACTGCACCGTGTCGAGCTTGTCGCGCACCTCGAGGCTCGCCATGTCCATGTCGGTGCCCCAGGCGAACTCGAGCACGACGTCGGACTGGCTCGTGCGCGAGACCGAATGCACCTTGCGCACGTTCTTCACCACGCCGACCGCTTCCTCGATCGGCTGGCTGATGAGGTTCTCGATCTCGAGCGGCGCCGCGCCTTCGTAGTCGGTGCGCACCGTGAGGGTCGGATACGACAGGTCCGGCAGCAGGTTGACCTTGAGGCCCGTCAGGCCGATCAGGCCGAACAGGACCAGCGTCACGGTCAGCATGCCGATCGTGACGCGCCGGCGGGTCGCCAGCTCGGGCAGGTTCACGAATGCTTCTCCGTCGACGCGACCGACGCCATCGCGTCGGGACTCTTGGTGGCGTTCTCGAGCACCTGCACTTCGGTGCCTTCGCGCACGGCGTTGCGGCCGATCGTGATCACGCGCTCGCCGTCGGCGAGGCCGTCACGGATCTCGATGCGGTCGCCTTCGGCGTAGCCGGTCTTGACCACGCGACGCTTGGCGACGAACGCGGGCAGCGCCGGTTTCGCCGATTCGGCCGCGACCGCTTCGCCCGCCTTGCCCTTCACCGCGCCCTTCGCATCCTTGCCGTCGTTCTTGTCGTCCTTCTTCGGCGGCGCCGGTTCGATCACGAACACCGAACTCACGCCGTCTTCCTCGACGATCGCATTGCGCGGCACGACGAGCGCGTCGTGGCGCTGGTCGTAGGTGACCTCGACGCGGCCGAACATGCCGGGCTTGAGCGTCGACGTGGTGTCGCGAAACGTGCAGGTGACGCGGAACGTGCCGCTTGCCGCGTCGACGACCGGCGCGATGCGCGCGATCGAGCCGTCGAACGGCTTGCCGCCGAGCGCGTCGACGCGCATGCGCACGGGCTGGCCCGCCTTGAGCGTGTCGAGATCGCGCTCCGGCACGTTCAGCACCGCCTCGAGCGGATCGAGGTCGACGATCTGGAACAGCGCCTGGTTGAGCTGCACGAGGTTGCCGAGCTTGACCGAGCGCTTCGCGATCACGCCGGAGATGGGCGCGACGATGCGCGTGTAGGACAGGTCGAGCTGCGCGCCGTCGACGATCGCCTTCTGCGCCTCGAGGTCGTATTTGGTGCTGTCGTAGTCGGCCTTCGGCGTGATCTTCAACGCGAAGCCCTTGTCGGCCTTGTCGTAGGCAGCCTGCGCCTTCTTCAAGGTCGCCGACGCCTGCGCGAGCTTGTTGCGCGCCGTGTCGCTGTCGAGTTCGGCGAGCAGTTGACCCTTCTGCACGTGCGTGCCTTCCTCGACGAACAGCTTCAGCACGATGCCGGTGGTCTTGGCGACGACCTGCGCGTCGCCGACCGCCTCGAGCGTGGCGGTGCCGGAGTAGTTCGCTGTGATCGTCTGGTGCGCCGCCGGCGCGACTTCGACGGGGATCGAGGCTTGGGTATTGGCGTCCTTGCCCATGCCGTCGCCACCGCCGCCGCAGGCGGCGAGCAGGGCGATCGCGGCCGCGAGGGTGGAGGTGCGCAGGAAACGGAAACCGCGGTAATTCGGGGTGACGGCGAAGTTCGGGAGCATCGGAGTCGGCCTGGGGAGGGGTTGACTTGGTGTTATAGTAGACTACATCACTATCTTAGTGCAATAGCCTGGGCAGCCCGGCAGTTCGACCCCTGGGTCGTGCTTCCTTGCTGCCCCGCCGTTGCAGCGGGGGTAACGATTCCTGGCAGCGATGCTGCGCCGTAAACGGCGCGAAGTCGTGAGCCGGTAGTCACGCCGCGACGTGCGTGCGGCCTTGGATGCACGAGGAGGCAAAAGAGTTGCGCGAGCCGACGCCTCGCACGGTCGCGTACGTTGCCTGCGCGAGGCGCGCTTCATGCATGCGAGCGGTGGCCGGCGACGGCGGTTGGCCGCTATACTCCACAGGCTTGACGCCCGAGAAGTTCAACCAACGTCGCACCGGAACGAAAATGACCCGAGCGCCTCTCTTTGCCGCTGCCCTGCTGATCACTTCCCTGCCCTGTTTCGCCGCCGACAAAGGCGACGCCGCCGCGGGCAAAACCAAGGTCTATACCTGTGCCGGCTGCCACGGCATCCCGGGCTGGAAGAACCCGTACCCGAACTATCACGTGCCGCGGATCGGTGGCCAGAACTACGACTACCTCGTCACCGCACTGAACGAATACAAGAAGGGCGAGCGCTCCCACCCGACGATGCGCGCGCAGGGCGAGAGCCTGTCCGAGCAGGACATCCGCGACATCGCCACCTACCTTTCCAGCCTCACGCCCTGAGCCAGGACTTCACGAGATGAAGCGTTTCCACGCATCGCTGTTGATCACGACGCTCGCCGCCTGCGCGACGCCCGCCTTCGCCAAGGGCGACATCGAAGCCGGCAAGGCCAAGTCCGTGCCGTGCCAGGCCTGCCATGGTGCCGACGGCAACGCCGCCGACCCGCAGTACCCGCGCCTCGCCGGGCAATACCACGACTACCTCGAGCGCGCGCTGCGCGAGTACAAGACCGGCGAGCGCAAGAACCCGATCATGGCCGGGTTCGCGACGACGCTGTCCGAAGAGGACATCGTCAACGTGTCGGCATACTTCGCCAGCCTGCCGGGCACCAAGCTCACCGACCTGCACGACAAGGTGCAGGGCGACTGATTCGTCGAGGCGCGGCGCGACGCCGCGCCCCTCGCGCCGTCGCGGGTAACCCCGCGCGGCGTGATGATCTCTACCCCGCCGATCCCTCGCTTCGATCCGCTCAGGCGTTGGCTTGGCGCTTGTAGTAAGGCGTGCTTCCACTCGCATGATCGGTCGCATCGGCGACGCCCGTCACTTCGGGCACGCGCGTCTTGAGCGTCTGCTCGACGCCGCCGCGCAAGGTCTTGTCGACCATGCCGCAACCGTGGCAACCACCGCCGAACTGCAGCACGACGACGCCGTCGGCGGTCACTTCGCGCAGGCTCACGCGGCCGCCGTGCGAGGCCAGCTGCGGATTGATCTCGCTCTCGATCACGTAGCGCACGCGCTCGACCACGCTCGCGTCCTCGCCCGGCACGCTGCCGCGCAGGGCGGGCGCGCGGATCGTGAGTTCGCCGCCGGTCGCGGTGCGCGCGAAGTCGATCGTCGCACCGTCGAGGAACGGCACGCTGTGCGCGTCGACGAACAGCGAAAAGCCGTCGCACTCGACTTCCCACTCGCTGCCGTCGCGATCGGACGGCTCGCTGAATTCGAGCTGGCAGTCACCCTTCGGCGTACCGGCGTCGACCGCGACGACACGGATGCCGAGCCCGGGTGACGCCTGCTGCTCGACGAGTCTGCGGAAGTGCTCCTGCGCGGAAGCCGACAACGAAATCATGATGCCCACGCCCTTGATCTTGTGCTTTTGATGAAGAGTGCGGCCAAGGATGGCCGCTTTTCCTTCGCGGACACGACGTCCGCAAAGAAACAGCACCAGTTTAGTCCTGAATTGGGCGCGCGTCATCCGCCTATACTCGCGCATCGCCTCCGCAACGGGATTCCGACATGCCGTATTCGATCGAATCACTGCGCGCGCAGCACTGCGTGCCGCGCAAGGGCAAGGATGCCGCCCTCGCCGCCACCGACGTCGCTGCCGGTCTCGCCGCCCTGCCCGGCTGGCAACGTACGCCGGACGGCAGCGGCATCCGCAAGGAGTTCCGCTTCCCCGACTACTTCCGGACGATGGCGTTCGTCAACGCGGTCGCCTCGATCGCGCATCGCGAAGACCATCATCCCGACCTCGAAGTGCACTACAACCGTTGCGCCGTGCACTACTCGACGCACGACGTCGGCGGACTCTCGCTCAACGACCTCATCTGCGCCGCGCGCGTGGAGGATCTGCAGGCGTCCTGACCTGCATCCGGAACGCACGCCGCTGCGTAGGTTCGTACATCTCCTGCGATTCCTGCCGATGCGCGCCGAACCTGTCTGCACGAACCGACCGTCTGCCGGATGAATACCGCGCTGGTCTGGTTCCGCCGCGACCTGCGCCTCGCCGACAACCCCGCGCTGTCGGCGGCGCTCGCCGCGCACGAGTGCATCGTGCCGGTCTACGTGCATGCGCCGCACGAGGAAGCCCCCTGGTCGCCGGGCGGGGCAAGCCGCTGGTGGCTGCATCACTCGCTCAACTCACTCGACCGCGACCTGCGTGCACGCGGCTCGGCGCTGCACGTGCAGGACGGCGACAGCCTCGCGAAACTGCGCGACCTCGTCGTCGCGACCGGCGCGCGCGCGGTCTACTGGAACCGCGTGTACGAGCCTGCGGCGATCGCCCGCGACGTCGACATCAAGCAGGCATTGCGCGACGTTGGCATCGACGCGAAGAGCTTCAACGCCGCGCTGCTGTGCGAACCCTGGGAAATCGCGACCGCATCGAACGGCCCGTATCGCGTCTTCACGCCGTACTGGCGCAACCTGCGCGCGCGCCTGCAGCCGCACCCGCCGCTGCCCGCACCGAAGCGCATCCCGACCGCGAGCGCGGCGACGTCGACGATCGATGCGCTCGGCTTGCTGCCGCGCATCCGTTGGGACGCAGGATTTGACGCCGCCTGGCAACCCGGCGAAGCGGGCGCAGAAGCGGCGTTGCAGCGCTTTCTCGACGAAGCGATCGGCGACTACGCGTCCGCGCGCGACGTGCCGTCGCTGGCTGGCACGTCGCGTCTCTCGCCACATCTGCATTTCGGCGAGATCGCGCCGATGCGCATCGCGTGGGAGCTGGAGCAGGCGCGCTGCGGCGGCAAGGAAAGTTTCCTGCGCGAGCTCGGCTGGCGTGAGTTCTCGCACCACCTGCTGTTCCATTTCCCGCACAGCGCCGAACGGAATCTCAACCCCGCGTTCGACGCCTATCCGTGGGCACCCGCGGCACCACGGCAGGTCCGGCGCTGGCAACGGGGACGCACCGGCATCCCTATCGTCGACGCCGGCATGCGCGAACTCTGGGCGACGGGCTGGATGCACAATCGCGTGCGCATGCTCGTCGCTTCGTTCCTGACCAAGAACCTGCGCCAGCACTGGCTCGTGGGTGCGCGCTGGTTCTGGGACACGCTCGTCGACGCCGACCTCGCCAACAACACGCAGGGCTGGCAGTGGACGGCAGGCACCGGCGCCGACGCCGCGCCGTACTTCCGCATCTTCAACCCGGTCACGCAAAGCGAGCGCTTCGATCCCGACGGCGCCTACGTGCGCCGCTGGGTGCCGGAACTTTCGGCGATCGACGCTCGCTCGATCCACCGGCCCTGGACCGACCCTGCGACGCTGCGACGCTGCGGCTATCCGATGCCGATGATCGACCTCGCCGCCAGTCGCGGCGCTGCGCTCGCGGGTTACGATGCCGTGCGGCACAAGAATGGCGACGACTGAACGTCGCCGACGCATCCGCATTGCTCTGCGTTGCGTATCGAAGGGCCATGACGTCACCTGCCGGCCACTCGGGAATCGCGCCATCGACGCGCCGCGCGAGCGTTTGCGTTGCCCTCGCGGTGCTCATCGTTGCGTCTTTCGAGGTTCGTCCGGCCGAACGGTCGAACGGCGACGTCCTGCGCTACGAAGGTTACGCCTATGGCGCCGACGGCACGAACCTGCTGTATCGCGAGACGCATTGGCTCCATCGTGACGACGGCGTACCGGCGCGGCTCGTCCTCTATCGCTGCCCGGACGGTCGCGCATTCGCGCGCAAGACCCTGCGCGAAGTCGATGGCGCCAGTCGACCCGACTTCGAATTCACCGATGGTCGCGACGGACATCGCGAAGGCGTGCGCCCCACTCCGCGTGGGCGCGAAGTCTACTGGCAGGAGCGCAGCGGCACGCCGCTGAGGACGCAGCTGCTCCACCCGGGACTGGATGTGGTCATCGATGCCGGTTTCGATGCCTTCATCCGCTCGCACGGGGATTCGCTCTGGGCCGGCGTCCCGCTGAACGCGCACCTGCTGCTGCCGAGCCGATTCGCCACGGTGGACGTGCGCATCGAGGACGGCACCACCGCAGCCGATCGCGCGGCACGTCTACGCCGCATGAAGGTGCGGCTCGATGCCTGGTATGCCTTCGCCTTGCCGACGATGTGGCTCGTGTACGACGAAGACCGCCGCCTGCGTGAATTCCGCGGCATCGGCACGATCCGCGACGATCATGGACGCAACCGGGAGGTCGTCATCCGCTTCCCGCGGGACCAACGCGTCGCCGAAGCGGACGACACCGCGTGGGTCGCCGCGGCGCGCACGGAACTGGTTGGGCGCTGCGCGCCGTGATCGACCCGGGCGTGCCGCCGGCATGTCCGGAAATCATCCCGGCTCGGCGCTGCATCCGCCGCGCGTCCTCGCCCGTATGACCTATGTCGAAACGGGAAGAGGAGCCGACGATGACGGCAGGGCACGCAAGTCGGTGGAGCGCCGCTGCTGCCCGCTTGCGGTCGTTGCGCGCCTGGTTCGATGCAAGTGCTCGCCACGAGCCAGTCGGTGACGCGGCACAGCGCATCGATTGGCTGCGCGTCGCGCCGTTCGTGGCGATGCACCTCGCATGCGCGTGCGTCTTCTTCGTCGGCGTCTCCGCCGTCGCCGTCTGGACCGCCGTCGGGCTGTACGTGGCGCGCATGTTCGCGATCACGGCCTTCTACCACCGCTACTTTTCGCATCGGACGTTCGAAGCGTCGCGCATGGTGCAGTTCGTGTTCGCACTGATCGGTGCCACGGCCGCGCAACGGGGGCCGCTGTGGTGGGCCGCTCACCATCGGAACCATCATCGACACGCGGACACTGCCCTCGACCCCCACTCTCCCGGTTTGCGCGGTTTCCTGTGGAGCCACATGGGCTGGTTCCTCACCCCGTCCGCCTTCCGCACGGACTGGCAGCGCGTGAACGACTTCGCCTGCTACCCGGAACTGCGCTGGCTCGACCGTTACGACGTCGCCGCTCCTGTCGTGCTCGCGCTCCTGCTCTACCTGGCCGGCGTACTCCTGGACGCGTTCGCCCCGGCGCTCGGCACGACGGGGGCACAGATGCTCGTCTGGGGCTTCTTCGTCTCGACCACCGCGCTGTTCCACGCGACCGTGACGATCAACTCGCTCGCGCACCGGTTCGGTACGCGGCGCTATGCCACGCGCGACGACAGCCGCAACAACGGCTGGCTCGCGCTGCTCACGTTCGGCGAAGGCTGGCACAACAACCATCACTTCTTCCCGGGCTCGGCACGCCAGGGCTTCCGCTGGTGGGAAGTCGACGTGACCTGGTACGGACTGCGGCTGCTCGCGGCGCTGGGTCTCGTTCGCCGTCTGAAACCCGTGCCCGGATGGGTGCTTGCAAAGGCGAGGCCCTGACGTGCGCATCGCCGTCGTCGGTTCCGGCATCTCGGGCCTCGCCTCGGCCTGGCTGCTCTCGCGCGAGAACGACGTCGTGCTGTACGAAGCGGACACGCGCCTGGGCGGGCACACGCACACGCACGACATCCATTGGGAAGGTCGCGACTATCGCATCGACAGCGGCTTCATCGTGCACAACCACGCCAACTACCCGTTGCTGACGCGACTGCTCGACGAACTCCGCGTGGCCACGCAGCCGACGACGATGAGCTTCTCGGTGCGCAACGAGCGCACCGGCCTCGAATACAGCGCGGCGACGCTCGACACCCTGTTCTGCCAACGCAGGAACCTCGCGTCGCCGAGGTTCCTGGGCATGCTGCGCGACCTCGCGCGCTTCTATCGCCTGGCGCCCTCGCTGCTCGTCGAATCCGGGGACGGCCCCACGCTCGGGGAATTCCTGCTGCGGCATCGTTTCGGTGACGCATTCCGCGACGATCACCTCGTACCGATGACCTCGGCGCTCTGGTCCGCGCCTTCCTCGCAGGCACTCCAATTCCCCGCACGGCACCTGGCGGAATTCATGGCCAACCACGCGATGCTGCGGATCACGCGCCGCCCGCAGTGGCGCGTCGTTCGCGGCGGCTCGCGCAGCTACGTCGACGCGATGGCATCGCGTTGGCGCGTGGAGGCGCGCATCGGCGCGCGCGTGCATCGCGTCCTTCGCACCGCTGCCGGCGTCGACGTGGAGGCGCACGGCGCGACCGAACGCTACGACCAGGTCGTCCTCGCCTGCCACAGCGACCAGGCCATCGGGCTGCTCGGCGACCCGAGCGAGCGCGAGCAGGACGTCCTGGGCGCGATCGGGTACCAGGCGAATGATGCCGTACTGCACACCGACGCGCGTCTGTTGCCGCGCCACCGCAAGGCCTGGGCGGCCTGGAACGCTCATGTGCCGCGCGAAGGCGAGGGCTCGTGCACGGTCAGCTACTGCATGAATCTCCTGCAAGGGCTCGATGCACCGGTGCCCTTCGTCGTGAGCCTCAACCGCACGGCCGACATCGATCCCGCACGCGTGCTGCGTCGCATGCGCTACCACCATCCGGTGTTCACGCACGCGGCCGTCGCGGCGCAGCGACGCAAGTCCGAAATCCAGGGGCAGCGGCGGACCTGGTTCGCCGGTGCCTACTGGGGCTGGGGCTTCCACGAGGACGGCATGCGCAGTGCCGTCGAGATCGCGGATGCGCTCGGGGTACACTGGAGCCCCGCGTCCGCCGCGGCGCATGTCGACGCCAGCAACCGGGACGTCGCGTGGGCGCCCACGTGAACGACGCCCCGCTCGCCAGTTGCATCTACGAGGGTGTCGTGCGGCACCGGCGGCACGTGCCGGCACCGCACGCATTCCGGTACCGCATGGCGCAGCTGTACCTCGACCTCGAGGAAATCGACCGGATCTTCGCTCAGCGCTGGCTGTGGTCGGCCCACGGCCCGAACCTCGCGGAGTTTCGCCGCGCGGACTACCTCGGACCGGTGGAGGTATCCCTCGCGGAAGCCGTGAGGCGACGCATTGCGTCGCAGGGCTTCGAGCCGCCCGAGGGGCCGATCCGCCTGCTCACGCATCTTCGCTACTTCGGCCACGTCTTCAATCCGGTCAGCTTCTACTACTGCCACGATGCCGGCGGCGAGCTGCAGTGCGTGCTTGCAGAGATCACCAACACGCCATGGCGCGAACGGCACGCCTACGTCCTGCCCATCGGTGCCGCCGAACGCAGGGGGCGCGCCCTTCACTGGGATTTCGACAAGCGCTTCCATGTATCACCTTTCATGCCGATCGAGCGTCGCTACCGCTGGTCTTTCACGACGCCCGCCGATGACTTGCGCGTGCGCATGAACGTGCTTCGCGCAGGTGACCGCGAGTTCGACGCCGACCTCGTGATGCAGCGACGAGCGATCGACGGTCGCTCGCTCGCCCACGTGTTGGGTCGCTATCCGGCCATGACCCTGCAGGTGCTGGCGGCGATCCACTGGCAGGCGCTGCGACTGTGGCTCAAGCGCAATCCCGTCTACGACCATCCGCGCCATTTCCGGGGAACCCCATGAACGCTTTGATCGACGACGCGCCCGCTCGCCTGGGCTGGTTCGACCGCCGCCTGCGCCGGTTCCTGCTCGAGCGTCTCGGCGGCTTGCAGGACGGCGCGCTGGTCGTGCGGGACGCGGGCGGTGAGATCCGGCTCGGCACAGCCGACCCGAGCCATCCCTGCGTCGACGTGGCGGTCGACGATCCCGCGTTCTACCGCATGGTCGCCGCCAACGGTACCGTCGGTGCGGGCGAGGCGTACATGCAAGGTCATTGGCGCTGCGACGACCTGGTCGGCCTCGTGCGCCTCCTGCTGCGAAACCGCGAACTACTGGACCGCATGGAGGGCGGCGCTGCGCGCATCGGCGGATGGGCGATGCGCGCATTGCATCGCATGCGCGGGAACACGCGCCGAGGCGCGAGGCGCAACATCGCGGCGCACTACGACCTCGGCAATCCGTTCTTCCGCCTGTTCCTGTCGAACGATCTCATGTACTCGTCGGCCCTGTTCGCCGACGACTCCGAGCCGCTCGAGCATGCGTCGACGCGCAAGCTCGAACGAATCTGCGACAAGCTGCGCCTGCGCCCCGGTGATCGCGTGCTCGAGATCGGGGCGGGCTGGGGCGGCTTCGCGCTGCACGCCGCCGCACGCCACGGCTGCCACGTCACCACGACGACCATATCGCGCGAGCAATACGACCTGACGCGCGAGCGCGTGGCCCGTGCCGGGCTGCGGGATCGTGTCGACGTACTGTTCGAGGACTACCGCGACCTGCGCGGGCGTTACGACAGGCTCGTCTCGATCGAGATGGTCGAGGCGATCGGCGCGCGCTGGCTCGATACCTATTTCCGCGCGCTCGGCAATCTGCTCGCGCCGGACGGACTCGCCGTGCTGCAAGCGATCACCATCGAGGACCATCGCTACCAGCGGGCGCTGCGCTCGGTCGACTTCATCAAGCGTCACGTGTTCCCGGGTTCCTTCATCCCGTCGATCGCCGCACTCGTCGCGGCCAAGGCGCGCAGCTGCGATCTCGCGCTGACGCACCTGGAAGACTTCGGCGAATCGTACGCGACGACGCTGCTGGCGTGGCGACAGCGCTTTCTTGCGCACCTGCCGCAGGTGCGCGACCTCGGCTACGACGAGCACTTCATCCGCATGTGGGAATTCTACCTGGCCTACTGCGAAGGCGGCTTCCGCGAGCGCGCGATCGGTGTCGCGCAACTCGTGCTCGCCAAGCCGAAACGACGCGAAGTCGGCTACTTCGCCGGTCTTTCGCGCGTGGAGGCCTGAATGAGCGCGCTGGCGAACATCGTCGGTTATCAATGCGTCTGGTTCATCGCCGTGTTCGGTGCAGCGCGCGCATCGTCGTGGCCCGCAGTGGTGGCGCTGGTCGGATTCGGCACGCTGCAGCTGTCGCTCTCGCGACGACGCCGCGCGGACCTGCGGACCGCGGCGGCATCGATCGCAGCCGGCATCGTCGTCGACGGCGCGCTCGCGCACACCGGGCTCGTCGTCTACGCGACGCCGCTGCCCGCGCTCGTCGCACCCTTGTGGATCCTCGCGATCTGGTCTGCATTCGGCCTGACCCTCGGTCATTCGCTCGCATTCCTGCAGCGACGCCCCTGGCTCGCCGCATCGCTCGGCGCGGCAGGCGCGCCCCTCGCCTATCTCGCCGCGGCGCGCGTCGACGCGATACGCGTGGACGGCGCGGGGCTGCTCGCGGTGGGAATGACGTGGGCCGTGGCTCTCCCTCTGCTCTCGGAGCGGTCGCGCACTGCCGATGCGGTGGAGGTGACGGCGTGAATGCGGCCGGCTCCCTGCTCCTGGTCTGGTCCATCGCGGCGGTGGCGCAGGGCTGCGCCTGGGCGTGGCAACGCCACCACCGCAACGCCGGCATCGTCGACGTCGTCTGGGCCGCCGGCGTGGGCGGTTCGGCCATCGTGCTGGCCGCCATCGGTGACGGCGCGCGTTGGCCACGCGCGGCGCTCGCGATGCTCGGTGGCAGCTGGGGCTTGCGTCTCGCGCTGCACCTATGGCGACGCGTGCGCGCTGAAGGCGAGGACGGTCGCTACGCGCACCTGCGCAGTCGCTGGGGCAACGATCCGTACCGCTGGTTCGCGTTCTTCCAGTTCCAGGCACTGCTCGTCGCCATGTTCGCCGTCCCGTTCGTCGCCGTCGCGGCGAATCCCGACGTCCGTGCCGCCGCGCTGGCGACAGCGGCAGCGATCTGGCTGCTCGCGGTCGCCGGTGAATCCGCCGCCGACGCGCAACTCGCGAACTTCCGCGCTGATCCGGCGAACAGGGGCAGGACATGCCGCGCTGGCCTGTGGCGCTATTCGCGTCATCCGAACTACTTCTTCGAATGGTTGCACTGGTTCGCCTACGTCTTCCTGGCACTCGGCTCGCCGCTCGCGTGGATGGCCTGGTCGGGCCCGCTGGTGATGTACGTGTTCCTGCGCTGGATCAGCGGCATTCCCTTCACCGAGGCGCAAGCGTTGCGTTCACGCGGTGACGACTATCGCGCCTACCAGCGCAGTACCCCGATGCTGATTCCATGGTTCCCGAGGAGCGAATGATGAGTACGCCCGCGATCGACGATGGTCGTGTCCCGCTGCCGGCGGAGCGGCCAGCCTCCGGGCTGCTCGGCCTGGCGGAACGTCGCCTTCTACCCGACGCGCTCGTCCGCGTCGGCATCCGGCGGTTGTGTGCGTCGCGGCTGCGCGAAGGACGCGCCAACGGCATCGAGGTTGCCGAGCTCGCGTTCCAGCAGGTGGTCGCTTCCTTGCGGGAGAGCCCGCTCGCCATCGACGTCGATGCGGCGAACCGGCAGCACTACGAACTGCCGCCGGAGTTCTTCCGCCACTGTCTGGGACCGCGCCTGAAGTACTCGGCCTGCTGGTTCGAGCACGGCGACGAAACGCTCGCGCAGGCGGAAACTTCGATGCTGGAACGCTACGCCGAGCGCGCCGAACTCGCCGACGGCCAGGACATCCTCGAGCTCGGCTGCGGATGGGGTTCGCTGACGTTGTGGATGGCCGAGCGCTATCCGGATGCGCGCATCACAGCGGTGTCGAACTCGCGTTCGCAACGCACGTTCATCGAGGCGTGCTGCCGAGAGCGCGGGTTCATGAACGTCGAGGTCGTCACCTGCGACGTCAATCGACTGCAACTCGCGGAGTCGAGCTACGACCGGTGCGTCTCCGTGGAAATGTTCGAGCACATGCGCAACTACGATGCGCTGCTCGCGCGGATCGCGGGCTGGCTGCGCTCGGGCGGCAAGCTGTTCGTGCACATCTTCTGTCATCGCACATTGATGTATCCGTTCGAGACCGAAGGCGAGCACGACTGGATGGGGCGGCATTTCTTCACGGGCGGCCTCATGCCATCGGCGGACACCCTGCTCTGGTTCCAGCGCTCCCTGAACGTCGAACGCCGCTGGCTCGTCGACGGCCGCCACTACCAGCGCACCGCCGAACACTGGTTGCGCAACCAGGACCGCGCGCGCGCTGCGCTCGCTCCAGTGATGCGCGCCGCGTACGGCGACGCCGCGACACTCTGGACGCAACGCTGGCGCATGTTCTGGATGGCGTGTGCGGAGCTGTTCGGATACGCCGGTGGCAGCGAATGGATGGTCGCGCACTACCGCTTCGGCAAGCCGGCATGAGCGCGCGTCGCCTGGCCCGATCCCTCGTGGCGTCGCTGGCCCTGGCCGCCGCAGGCTGCCGTGGTCACGCGCAACTCGCGCCGGTCGACCACGTCGACCTGCAACGATTCATGGGCGACTGGTACGTGATCGCCCACGTGCCTTCTCGTCCGGAACGAAGCGCGGTCAATGCGATCGAGGGCTATCGGCTGGCCGAAGACGGGACGATCGAGACCACGTTCCGCTATCGGGAGGGCTCGGTAGATGCGCCCGTGAAGACGATGCGGCCGCGCGGGTTCGTGCGCGCCGGCAGCGGCAACGCGGTATGGGGCATGCAGTTCATCTGGCCGATCCGCGCCGAGTACGTGATCGCTTATGTCGACCCCGACTATCAGCAGACGATCGTCGCGCGCAGCGCGCGTGATTACGCGTGGATCATGGCGCGCACGCCGACCATTCCGGAAGCGGACTACGCTCGCCTGCTGGCGCGCCTCGAGGGACTCGGCTACGCACCGTCGCGCGTCCGCCGCGTGCCGCAACAGTGGCCGGAACCGCGCGACGACCAGCGGTCGTCCACCGCTCGCTGAACCGGCGCGCCGTCCATGTCCGGCCGAGCGATCGAGCGCGCCACGCCACGCAGGCTTCGCGGGCGTGCATCCGTGTCGCGCCGTCGTCCGTACGCGGAGGCGTGGATTGGACCTTGTAACCCATGTCGGTCCCGCATGAACATACGAACCTTGCCCATCGGCGTATCGCCGTTCGACCAGACCAGAGCGATGTCCAGCAGCGGCGCCCATCCAACGGAAGATGCTGGCTACTGGTCGTGGCAGATGGCGGCCGTGTCCGAGCGGCGCGACCGTGACAGTTTCATGCGGATCTACGACCACTTCGCACCGCGCGTGCGCCTTTACCTCCGGGGCCTGGGTTCGACCGAGTCGCAAGCCGAGGAACTGGCGCAGGAGGCGCTGTTGCGCCTTTGGCAACGCGCCGATCGATTCGACGCGATGCGCGGCAGCGTGTCGACCTGGCTGTTCCGCATCGCCCGCAATCTCCACATCGATCGTGTTCGGCGCGAGCCGTTGTGGCAATCGATCGGCGAGGAATGGATCGATGAAGACATTCCGCCGGCGAACACGACGGAACGACACGTCGAACAAACGGATCTGGCCGCGCGCATCGACACGCTGCCGGCGGTACAGGCGCGATTGCTGCGCATGTCGTACTTCGAGGCCAAATCGCACCAGGAAATCGCCGATGAACTGGTCATGCCGTTGGGTACCGTGAAATCGCACTTGCGGCGCGCGTTCCTCAAACTGCAGTCAGGCCTGAAGGAATTCCCATGAGCCCGCGCCACCACCTCGACGAGACCACCGTGCTCGGCTGGGCGTCCGGCGCACTGTCGCCGGAAATGGCCGCGGTCGCCGCCACCCATCTCGACGTATGTCGCCATTGTCGTTCGCGCCTCGCCACCGCGGAAGGTATCGGTGGAACCCTGCTGGAACAACAGCAGCCATCCACCGACGACGCGATGAGGATGCCGCACCTCCGGGAGCATATGCTCGCCGCGCTGGACGCCCATCCGAACCGACGTGTTCCGCCGCGCCGCGAGGAAGCGACGGCCGGGCCCGACAACCTGCCGCGCGCACTGCATCCCTACTTCGGCACGTCGTGGCGATCGTTGCGCTGGCGCTGGCTCGCTCCGGGCGTGCGCATGATTCGGGCGCTGCGAACGAGTGGCCATGCGTTGATCCTGTTGCGGATCGATCCAGGAATGAGCATGCCCCTCCACAGCCATGGCGGGATCGAACTCACGCAGGTGCTCGCGGGATCGTATGACGACGAACTTGGCCATTTCGGTGTGGGGGACGCTGCCGATCTCGGTCCCGAAACACTGCATCGACCGGTCACTTCGGCAGGCGGTCCTTGCGTGTGCGTGGCGGCGCTGGACGCACCGTTGCGCTTCCCCGGCTGGTTCGCTCGCATGCTGCAGCCGCTGGTCGGCTTGTAGCCACGACGCGTGCACGCTCCTCGCGCGTGGGAGCGGAGCACGACCGGGACCGGACGATACGCCACGGCTACCGACGCCCCGCCTCCGCGAACTGCGCGAGCGCCAAGGCGATGCCCGCGGGACCGTCGACGGTCGCGACGCGCGGATGGCCGCTTTCGACGCCGTGCTGCAGTTCGTGTTCCCAGGTCACGTGGTACGGCATGTGGATGCCCCAGCCGCCGAGGCCGATGACCGGCTCGATGTCGGAACGCAGCGAATTGCCGACCATCGCGAACGCCGGCGCGGCCACCGCGCATTCGGCCAGCACGCGCGCATAGCTGCGCTCGTTCTTCTCGGAGACGATCTCGATGCGGTGGAACAGCCCGGCGAGGCCGCTCTGCTCGACCTTGCGCTCCTGGTGGAACAGGTCGCCCTTGGTGATCAGCACGATGCGGTGGCGCGACGCGACGTCCTCTACCGCGGCGCGGATGCCGTCGAGCAGTTCGACTGGATGATCGAGGATCGCGCGACCGAGTTCGACGATGCGATGGATGTCGCGCGCGCTGATCGCGTCGTCGGTGAGTTCGATCGCGGCCTCGACCATCGACAGCGCCATGCCTTTCGCGCCGTAGCCGAACAAGGCGAGGTTGCGCCGTTCGACCGCGTGCAGCCGGCCGCGCACGGATGCGTCGGCGACGTCGATGTAGGCACCGACGATGCGCTCGAATTCGGCGCCCGCATGCTGGTAGTAGCCTTCGCTGTGCCAGAGCGTGTCGTCGCCGTCGAAACCGACCAGTTCGATCATTCGTGTCCTTCCTTCGGGGTGCGTCGCCGCGCGAACCTGCCAGCGAGGCGACCGAGTTCGCGCAATGCCGCTTCGACCGGCGGACTCCACGCGAGCCCGAGGCCGAGGCGCAGGTGCGTGCGGTAGTCGCCGCGGAGCGAAAACAGGTGCCCCGGCAGGCAACCGATGCCGCGTGCGACCGCAGCCTCGAACAAGGCCTGCGCGTCGACGCCGCCGGCGAGTTCGAGCCACAGCGTCGTGCCGCCGGCCGGGTCCGACACGCGCGTGCCCTCGGGCCAGCCGCGGCGGATCGCGTCGCGCCAGCGCTGCGCGTTCGTCGCGAGTTCGCGGCGCAGGCGGCGCAACGCGCGATCGAAGTCGTGGCGCACGAGGTATTCGGTGATCGCGCGCTGCGGCAGGCCCGCCGTCGCGACCGACGAAAAGCACTTCGCGCGCACGAGGTCGTCGACGTGCGTGCCGGCGAGCGCCCAGCCGATGCGCAGGCCGGGCGCGAGGGTCTTCGAATAGGAGCTGCAGGTAATCACGCTCGTCCGGCCTGCGTAGCGGCGCAGCGGCGCCGGCCGTTCACCCGAGTACGCGAGCTCCCCGTAGAGATCGTCTTCGATCACCGTCACGCCGTGCTCACCGCACGCGGCGACGATCTCGCGCTTGTCGTCGTCGCCGGTGAGGCTGCCGGTCGGGTTGTTGAAGTTCGGCACGAGCACCGCCGCGCGCACCGCGTGGCGCGCGAGCAGCGCGCGCAAGGCCGCCGCATCGATGCCGCTGCCGACGCGGTTGGGCACCTCGATCGCGCGCAGGCCGAGCGCGGAGATCGCCTGCAGGATGCCGTAGTAGGTCGGTGTTTCGAGCAGGACGACGTCGCCCGCGCGCGTGACGCTGCGCAGGGCGAGCGTGATCGCTTCCATCGCGCCCGCGGTGACGACGATTTCGCCGGGATCGACCTCGACGCCGCAACGCAGGTAGCGCCGCGCGATCTGCTCGCGCAACGCAGGCAGCCCCTGCGGCGCGCCGTAGGCGAGCGCGACGCCGGGGTCGCGTCGCAGCACGTGCGTGGTCGCCGCGGCGATCGCCCTGCCCGGCAGCAGCTCCGGCGCGGGCGTGGTCACGTGCAGCGGCAACAGGTCTTCGCGCGACAGCACGTCGAGCACGCCGAGCAGCGCCGGGTTGCGCAAGGCCTGCGGCGCACGCGCCTGCACGCGTGGCAAGCGCGCCGCCGGCACCGCCACGCGTTGCGCGCGCACGAAGTAGCCGGAGCGCTCGCGCGCCTCGACGAGTCCTTCGCGCTCGAGCCGCAGGTACGCCTCGACCGCTGTCGCGATGCTCACCCGCTCCTGCCGGCCGAGCCGCCGCAGCGACGGCAGGCGCTCGCCGGGGCGCAGCAGGCCACGGCGGATCTGCGCGCCGAGGCGTCCTGCGAGGTCTTCGTAGAGCAAGGTCGAGGCCATGCGATCTGTACCGGTCCATTTCGATGATATCTGATTCTGTACCGGTCGCTCCGCCGCGCCTACGCTGCGTTCGCCTCTCCCGACCGGTGACGTCCGCATGCCTTCCCCGAATCCGCACGACGCGCGCGGCGCGATGCTGCAACTGTTCGTCGCCGAGATCCTGATCGGCTCGGTCGGCGTGTTCGCCCACGAGGGCGGCCAGGATCCGATCACGACCGTGTTCTTCCGCTGCGTGTTCGGCAGCGTGTTCCTCGTCCTGTGGGGCGTCGCGCGGGGCCACCTTCGCGACGTCCTGGGCGATCGCGCGCTGCTGCGCGCCGCGGTGCTCAGCGGCGTGCTGCTCGTGCTCAACTGGGTCGCGCTGTTCGCCGGAATGGCGCGTTCGTCGATCGGCGTGGCGACGCTGGTCTATCACTTCTTCCCGTTCGCGATGATCGTGATCGCGGCCGTGTTCTTCGGCGAGCGGGCGCATGCGGCCGACCTCGCCTGGACCGCGCTCGCGTTCGTCGGTGTCGCGTTCGCGGCCGATCCGCTCAAACTGTTCGCCGGCGCCGGGCCTGCCTACATGCTCGGCATCGCCCTCACGTTCGTCGCGGCGATCCTCTGCGGCGCCTCGCTGCTGCTGTCGCGACGCATCAGCCGCGAGCGACCGTTCCTCGTCGTGCTCGTGCAGTGCCTCACCGGCGCCGCGATGCTCGCCCCGTTCGCCGACGTCGGCGCGGTCGCACACGTGGGCCCGCACTGGCTGTGGCTGGCCGGGCTCGGGCTGGTCCACAGCGGCATCTGCTACGTGCTGTTCTATTCCGCCTATCCGCGGCTGCCGGTGACGATGATCGCGGTGATGGCATTCATCTACCCCGTCGTCACCCTGCTGCTCGACTACGTGCTGTACGGTCGCACGCTGCAGCCGGTGCAACTCGCCGGCATCGCGCTGATCGTGCTGGGTACGCTCGGCGTGAACCTCAAGTGGCGCTGGTCGCAGCCGGTCTCAGCGCGGGGTTGAGCGCACCGCGCGCCGTCCCTGCAGCACGTCGAGCGTCGCGGCGAGTTCGGGCGCGAGCGGCGCGCTGAAACTGTAGCTGCGCTCGCCGAGCGAGAACTCGAAGCGCGCCGCGTGCAGGAACAGGCGCTTGAGGCCCTGTTCGCGCATCGTCTTGTTGAATTCCCGGTCGCCGTACTTCTCGTCGCCCGCGAGCGGGTGGCCGAGGTGCTGCGCGTGCACGCGGATCTGGTGCGTGCGGCCGGTCTCGAGCGCGACTTCGACGAGACTCGCGCCGGCGTAACGCTCGACCTCGCTGAAGTGCGAGCGAGACGGCTTGCCTTCGGGATCGACGCGCACCATGCGCTCGCCGCCCTGCAGCACCGACTTGCGCAGCGGCGCGTCGACGGTGAGGCGCGTCTTCGGCAATGCGCCTTCGACGAGCGCGAGATAGCGCTTCTCGACGTGGCCTTCGCGGATCGCCGCCTGCAGCGCGGTGAGCGCCGAGCGCTTGCGCGTGAGGACGAGGACGCCGCTGGTGTCGCGGTCGAGCCGGTGGGCGAGCTCGAGCGTGTCGCGCGGGCGCGCTGCGCGCAGCAGCTCGATCGCACCGAAGCTGACCCCGCTGCCGCCGTGGCTGGCGACGCCGGCCGGCTTGTCGATGACGAGGAAATCGCGGTCCTCGTAGACGATCGCCGCCTCGATCCTGTTCAGCTGGGCACTCGGCGGGGGCCCAGCGTCGCCCTTCTCGGCGAGGCGGACCGGCGGGATGCGCACCTCGTCGCCCGCCGCGAGCCGATGGTCGGGCTTGGCGCGGCGGCCGTTCACGCGGACCTCGCCGGTGCGGCAGATGCGGTAGATCAGGCTCTTGGGCGCGCCCTTGAGCCGGCCAGCGAGGAAATTGTCGAGGCGCTGGCCTTCACGGTCCTCCGGTACGGGGACGGTCTGCACCCGCGGCGTGGCGTCCACGGGAGCCGCCGGCAGCGCGGCGGCAGGCCGCGGCGGGCGCTCTGCGGCGCCGCGTCGACGGTTGGAGTCGGCGTCGCGATTTGTCGCCGAAGTGCGTGTCTTCATTGAAAAAATCTTCCGGAAACTGCTATGCTGAACCGGCGTGTCGCGCCGTGCCGGGCCCCATCCGCGGGAGTCCGGGACAGCTATGACGCCCCCGTCCATCGCGTCCTTTCGCGCCCTGCGCATTCGATCACTCCATCGGAGCGCTGCGCAGGAGCGGGAGGCCATCGTAATGGCTCGGGTCGCGGATTGCTCGCCGTCGCAACGAGGGCGGGGATTCGCGGATGCGCAGCAACCCTAATGATGCCGGCGCGCGGAAGCGCTGGTTGGAAACACGAGGCGCACCTGCCGCCGTCGGCCCGTGAAACGCGGGCATCGCGCAGCGCGACATCGCGCAGCGCCGACGGCAGTCGAGCGCCGAGAAGGAAATACGACAATGAAACGCATGTTGATCAACGCGACTCAGCGGGAAGAGTTGCGCGTGGCGATCGTGGACGGCCAGAACCTTTACGACCTCGACATCGAGATCCCGTCCAAGGAACAGAAGAAGGCCAACATCTACAAGGCGCGCATCACCCGCGTCGAACCGTCCCTCGAAGCCTGCTTCGTCGACTACGGCGCGGACCGCCACGGTTTCCTGCCGCTCAAGGAAATCTCCAGCCTGTACTTCACGCCGGGCCTCAACCCGAACAAGGCGGGCATCCGCGAACTCCTCAAGGAAGGCCAGGAGATCGTCGTCCAGGTCGAGAAGGAAGAGCGCGGCAACAAGGGCGCGGCGCTGACCACGTTCATCAGCCTCGCCGGCCGCTACATGGTGCTGATGCCGAACAACCCGAAGGCCGGCGGCGTGTCCCGCCGGATCGAGGGCGAGGACCGGCAGAACATCAAGGAGGCCCTCGACAGCCTGCAGGTCCCGGACGAGATGGGCCTGATCGTGCGCACCGCGGGCCTCGGCCGCGACGCCGAAGAACTGCAGTGGGACCTCGACTACCTGCTGCAGCTGTGGAAGGCGATCTCCGATGCCGCCCAGTCGCGCGCGGCGCCGTTCCTGATCTACCAGGAATCCAAGCTCATCATCCGCGCGCTGCGCGACTACCTGCGCAACGACATCGGCGAGATCCTCATCGACAACGAGGAACTCTACGCCGACGCGCGCGAGTTCGTGCAGCAGGTGATGCCGAACAACCTGCGCAAGCTCAAGCTGTACCAGGACACCACGCCGCTGTTCTCGCGCTTCCAGATCGAGACGCAGATCGAGAACGCGTTCGAGCGCAGCGTGCGTCTGCCTTCCGGCGGCTCGATCGTGATCGACCAGACCGAAGCGCTCACCGCGATCGACATCAACTCGGCGAAGGCGACCAAGGGCGGCGACATCGAGGAGACCGCGTTCAACACGAACTGCGAGGCCGCGGTCGAGATCGCGCGCCAGCTGCGCATCCGCGACGCCGGTGGCCTCATCGTCATCGACTTCATCGACATGGATTCGCCGCGCCACCAGCGCGACGTCGAGGAGAAGCTCAAGGACGCGCTCAAGCTCGACCGCGCGCGCGTGCAGGTCGGCCGCATCTCGCGCTTCGGCCTGCTCGAGATGTCGCGCCAGCGCCTGCGTCCGAGCCTCGGCGAGGCGACGCAGATCGTCTGTCCGCGCTGCGAAGGCCACGGTCGCATCCGCGGCGTCGAATCGCTGTCGCTGTCCGCGCTGCGCCTGGTCGAGGAGCATGCGATGAAGGACAGCACGGGCCAGGTGCTCGTGCAGGCGCCGCCGAGCGTGGCGAACTTCCTGCTCAACGAAAAGCGCCGCCAGCTCACCGAGATCGAGGCGCGCCACGACGTCAACGTCATCGTCGTCGCCGACGAAAAGCTCGAGACGCCGCACCTGGAGATCCAGCGCCTGCGTGCCGCCGACATCGGCGAGGACATCAAGCCGAGCTACCAGCGCACCACGCCGGTCGCGACGACGCCGCTGCCCCAGATGCTTCGCCCGAGCGAAGAGCCGGAACAGCCGGCCGTCGCGGGCGTCGTACGCGCGACCCCGGCCCCGGAGCGCCCCGAACCGGCCGCACCGGTCGCCGCTGCACCCGTCGCCGTGCCCGCGCCGGCTCCAGCGCCGGCGATGCCGAGCGGTGGCCTCATCGCACGCTTCATCGGCTGGTTCCGTGGCGGCAGCGAGCCGGCGGCGCCGGCGACGAGCACGCCACGCCCGGCGCAGAACGGCGCGCGTCCTCAGTCCGCGCGTGCGCAGCAGCGTCCCGCTGCACAGCCGCAGCAAGGCAACCGGCCGCAGCAGCAACAGCCGCGCCAGGGTGGCGCGCAGCAGCAGCAGGGCCAGCAGCAACGTGACGGCCGTCGCGACGGCCGGCCGGGCAACGAGCAGCGCGGTCAGAGCTCGAACCAGAAGCAGCAACAACAACAGCAGCGCGGCAATCGCCGCGACGAACGCCCCGGCAACCGCAGCGGCGAGCAGCCGGTCGCGGGCGGCGATGGACGTCCGCAGCAGCGCGAACAGCGCGCGCCGAACGAAGTGAAGCCGGCGAATGAAGCGCGCCCCGCTCCGCAGCAGCCCACGCCGAAACCCGCCGACCCCTCGATCCAACCCCCGCTGATCGGTGGCCCCGCGCCCGCCGAGAACATCGAGCGCGTCGTCACCCCCGGCGCGCCGGCCGATGCTCCGAAGGCCGAAGGCGAGGCGTCGCGCGACGAAATGCGCTCGCGTCGCCGCGGTCGTCGCGGTGGCCGTCGCCGTCGCAAGGAAGGCGCGACCGACACCGGATCGGCGATGCACGCGGACGCGGAACTCGACCATGATTTCGACGACGAGGACGGTGGCGACGAGCAGCGCAAGGCGACGCCACCCGTCGCTGCACCGGTTGCCGCGAAGCCCGAAGCGTCTTCGGCCATGCCGAACACGTCGCCCGCCGTGACGGTACAACCGCACACGCCCGCTCCGACGCCGGTCGAGGACCGCTCGCCGAAGCCCCAGGCCGTTGAACCCGCACCGGTGACACCGGCGGTAACGCCGGTCGCGACGCCCGCCCCGTCGACACCGGCACCTGCACCGCGCGCCGATGCGCCGGCTGCGCCCGTGCCCGCTGCGGCGACGCAGCCGCTGCCGACACCTGTGGCGCCGAAGCCCGTGGTGCCGGCGGGGCCGCACGGCCTGCACGAACGTTCGCTGCAACGCGAAGTCGCCGCTGCGCTCGGCACGACGCACACGCTCGCGCCGGTCGAAGCCGCGACGCCGCCGATGCCGCGTCCGACGCCAGTCGACCTGCGCGCTCCGACGGAGCCGCCGAAGCCTGCGCCGGTGCCGGCATCCACGCCGGCAGCGGGACCGTCAGCAACGGCGGCTCCGACGATGAGCGCTCCTTCGACGGCGCCGCCGCCGCGTGAGATTCCGGCGAGCGTTGCTCCGTCGAGCAGTCCCGCGCCGGCGTCGACGGATCGCGGACAGACGCTCGACCTGCCCTTGTCGACGCCGGCCGCCGACGAGCGCAAGCCGTCGTCGCAGGCCGACGAGCCCGTACGCACCGAACCGGCTCGCACGAACGACGACGCGAAGACCGACTGAGTCCGTTCGCGGCACGGGCACCATGCCCGTGCCGCGCGGCTTGGAATTCAGCGATCGAAGAACGAACGGGGCGTGCGACGTGGCGCGCGCGAAGCCTCAGTCGCTGAGCGCGCGCGTGCGGTCGTCGAGCAGGCCGTGAGTGTGTGCGAGATGCGCGAGCGCGACCGGATTGTCGACGCCGAGCTTGTCGAACAGGCGGTACTTGTAGGTCGCTACCGTCTTCGCACTGAGCTTCAGCTTGTCGGCGATGAGCTGCATGTCCTGTCCGCGCGCGAGCATCATCGCGACATCGAGTTCGCGCGCCGACAGCACCTCGAACGGCGATTCCCCGCCGTCGAGCGCACCGAGCGCGAGCACCTCGGCGATGTCCGGCGACAGATAACGACGACCGTCGGCGACCTGGCGCACTGCGCGCACGAGCTCGTCCGCGGCGCAACCCTTGGTCAGGTAACCGCTCGCGCCCGCCTCGATGAGGCGACGCGGGAACGGCGCTTCGCTCACGACGCTGAGGATGACGATGCGCGTCGACAGCTTGTGCTTGCGCACGCGATCGGTGAGTTCGATGCCACTCAGGCGCGGCATGTGGACGTCGACGAGCGCGACGTCCGGCATTTCGCTGCGAATCAACGCGAGCCCGTGCTCGCCGTCGGCCGCCTCACCGATCACCTCGATGCCTGCCTGCTGCGCGAGGATCATGCGGAAGCCTGTACGCACCAGCTCGTGATCGTCGACCAGAACCACTCGGATCATGCAACCCCCATCGCCTCTCCCTGACGTGCTCCGACGATACCCGAGATGAGCCATCGCGTCCGCATATAATGCGCCGAATTTCACGACGCGCGCTGTAGTAGATTTGCGATACCTGCAGCGTTGCGATAGGGAAACGATTACATCCGGGAACGAAGGCCGGCAGGGTGCCGAGCCAACAGCGGCGCAGCGCCTGGCCCGCAGGGCGAGGGACAGGATGTCCCGAGTAAAACCGGCGTCGCCGGCAGCAACGAAGCGAACGACGTTTCGAACAGCGGAGAGATGGCCGAGCGGTTTAAGGCACCGGTCTTGAGCGCGAAGGCAGGATGCCGGAGCCAACAGCGGCTCAGCCGCTGGCCCGCAGGGCGAGGGACAGGATGTCCCGAGTAAAACCGGCGTCGCCGGCAGCAACGAAGCGAACGACGTTTCGAGCAGCGGAGAGATGGCCGAGCGGTTTAAGGCACCGGTCTTGAGCGCGAAGGCAGGATGCCGTAGCCAACAGCGGCTCAGCCGCTGGCCCGCAGGGCGAGGGACAGGATGTCCCGAGTAAAACCGGCGTCGCCGGCAGCAACGAAGCGAACGACGTTTCGAACAGCGGAGAGATGGCCGAGCGGTTTAAGGCACCGGTCTTGAGCGCGAAGGCAGGATGCCGGAGCCAACAGCGGCGCAGCCGCTGGCCCGCAGGGCGCGGGACAGGATGTCCCGAGTAAAACCGGCGTCGCCGGCAGCAACGAAGCGAACGACGTTTCGAACAGCGGAGAGATGGCCGAGCGGTTTAAGGCACCGGTCTTGAAAACCGGCGTGGTAGCGATACCACCGTGGGTTCGAATCCCACTCTCTCCGCCATTACCTAGGCGCAACCTGTTGATTTCGCAGGCGAAAGAGCCCGAATAGATGCCGCCTACCCCGCCCTGTACCCGCGACGCACTGTACGCTTGACTACCTATCATGAGTAGTTGACATACATCTACCTTGCACAGTAGATTGCTTTCCACGCACCGATAGGCGGTGCACGGAGAGCAAGTCATGCATGCGGTAGTTCGCGAACTCGACAGCAAGCAACCGGCGACGAAGCAGCGGCCGCGCACGGTGCGCGCGAAGCTCACGATCGTCAAACCGAACAACGCACCGACGCCTGTCGACATCGAGCACATCGCACTCACCGCGCTGCTCGCACATCTGAGCGCGCGCGGCTTCGCGCCGCTGTCGATCTTCAACGGCGTCGACGTCGTCCCCTTCACGACGAACGCGCGCGCGATCGATCTGCTCTTGGCCGCCGAGCAATCCACGCTCATGGTGCAGGCCGAGCACGGCAACCCGCACGGCATCTTCATCGTCCCCGGCAACGGCGCGGACATCGTCGGCGCGTGGGCGTTCGATGACGGCGACGCGGACCACTTCAACGCGGCGATGATCGAGTTCGATCGAGTCGCTTGCGGCTGATTTCGATTTTGCGGCAGGGCGTGGCAAGGCCGGGCATGGCATGGCCAGGCGAGGCACGGCATGGGCTGAAAACAGCCTACAGCGCATCGGTGACGGCGCGTTGTGGGGTGCGAGAGCGCCAGCGAGGCTAGGCGAGGCGGGGCTAGGCGCGGCCCGGCAAGGCATGGCGAGGCAAGGCATGGGCCGACAACGGCACTTCAAACAGGAGAAATTCCAATGGCAACGATGACCGTAATGATCAAGGGAACGCGACCGATGCTGATGCATTCGCTGCGGCTCTTGAACAAGATGGACCCGCTCACGAAAGAGCGTTCGCGCTACACGTCAATCAAGAAAAAGACCGATGCCGACGAAGTCGAAATCCAGCGTATCGACTGGCTCGGCGCGCTCTACCACGACGACGAGCTCGGCCCCTACCTCCCCGCCGAGAACATCGAGGCTGCCATTGTCGAAGGCGCCAAGCTCTCGAAGGGCGGGCGCGACGTGAAGCGCGGCGTGTCCGTGCTCGAGGATCGCGTGCGCCTGGACTACGACGGTCCGCGCGACATCAAGGCGCTCTACAACGGCGGCGATTCCCGCTTCATCGATGCGCGTGGCGTTCGCAACCAGGCATCGCGCGTGATCCGTTGCCGACCGATCTTCCTGCAGTGGGCAGCCACATTCACGGTGAGCTTCGACACCGCTGTCATCAAGGATGCCGACACGCTGATCGGATTCATCGCCGACGCTGGTCGCTTCTGCGGGATCGGCGACTACCGGCCGCGCTTCGGTCGCTTCGACATCGTCGAGACGCGCCAATGAGCATCCAGCGCCTTCCCGCATGGCGAAACGTCGAGGACGCAATCCTTAGCGGCACGTACACGTACGGCGATCTCATCCCGTACGGCGAACTTTTTGCGATGCTCGGCATGCCCAAGCCGGAATTGAGCGATCGCGCCGACGCAATGGAGTCGTGGCGGCTGTCCGTTCTGCAAGAGCGCGCTTCGCTCGTCGAGCACATGCTGAAACAGCACGCGATGATGCTCGAAACCGAGAATGGCGTCGGCATTCGCATCCTGCTTCCGTCCGAGCAGACCGGCGCTGCCGAGCGGACACTGCGCAAGGAACTCACGCGGTCGCTGCGCGCGCACCGCGATCGAATTTCCAACGTCGCGTATGACCGACTCACGCCGGCGCAGCAGAAAGAGAACACCGACGCACAGGTGCGCATCGCGCAGCGCGTCGACGCATTGCGAGCGATCGAGCATTCGCGCTTGATCGCGAAGCCGAAGTAGAACACGAACTCCAACTCGAACACGAACCCAGAGCACGAACTCGAACTCATCGATTTTCCATTTTCCCAATTGAGGAATCATCGAATGAACAAGAGTCGCCTTCCCTTCATGCTGTCGCTCCTGTTCGGCACGTTCGCCGCGGCGGGCTCGTGCGACACGATCTTCGCTTCCGGCTTCGAGAAGTCGCCGCCGGCGGCGCGCATCATCGAGTTCACCGTGCTCGAGTACCTGCGGGTCGAAACGGTCACGTGCGAGACGTGGTCCGAGACGTTCGACTTCCACCAGATGGGCAACTTCTCGGGGTCGAAGTGCACGACGACCGGCCCGATTACGAGCCAGGCGGGCACCGGCGGCGCGCAGGTCAACGCCATGTTCGCCATGAACGACGGCTCGTCCATCGCGCTCACCAGCTGCCTCGTGCAGGGCGTGGCCGGCTCCGGCTCGTCCGGCGGCGCGATCGTGACGTTCACGCTCGACTGCACCTGAGTGCGCGAGTCGGCCGCCTCGGCCGGCTCGTCTCAATCTATGCGAAACCATCCCCGCACGCTCCCCTCCCCGGCCATCGAGCCGCCCTGCCGCAGTGGGTCGAACTGCTGTCGGGCGATCGTGGGCCGGGAACTCGGGCATGCGCGCCGCCTTGCGAGCTGCCGCCTGAGATCGCGCGCCGGCATGCAGCACATGGCCGTCCCGCACATTCAGGAAGTGCCGTCGGCGATGGCGGCGTTGTGACCCTCGCCCGCAACGAAAGGGGATGCCCCATGCAAAAGAAGATGGACGCGCCGGCCCTCGCAGAATCGACCCTGATGCGAGCCCTCGACGCGATCGTGTGCAAGATCGACGGCCCGAACTTCCATCGGTGGCTGCGCGAGCGCAACGTCGGCAAGCGCGATCTGCAATCCGCGTTCGACAGCTACCTCGCCGAGATCGGGCTCGCCGCCGAGTACGGCGCGGCGGTGCTCGCGATCGATGCCGCGGTCGAGGCCGGCCGCACGGAGCCGGCAAGCGTGGTGCCGCTGCGGAGGGTGAAGTGAGTCTCTACCCGAGCGAACGAGCGCGCCAGCGCATCATCGATCGCTATACGCCACCGGCCAGCGTCGACGAGCCGGTGCGTGAGTCGCGCGTGCCGGACGCGGCATGCGCGCACTGCGGCGCGGTGCATGGGCGCCACCAGCTTGGGCGCGTGTGCGGTGGTTGCGGCGTCGGCGTGGTTGCGCGGTTGCCCGCCGATCGCTGGCAGTGGTGCCGAGCATGCAGCGGGCGCGGTGCGTGCTGCTCCGCCTGCAACTGGCACGGTGTGGTCCTGCGCCCCAACGGGGCGCCGCGGGAGGCCCTTCCCGCATCCACTTGATTTCTATAGCGCCTTGTGGCAGGCTGATTCCGCTCCCCGACAAAAGGGGGAGTCGGGCTTGGTCGCCCGAACCATGAGGCGCGCAAGCGCCCATCGCTCCGATGACGGCGCTTTTTTCATGCCTGCCGCCATCGCTGCGGCGGGTCATGCGCACAGCGCACCTGCTTTGCGGCGGGCGGCGCAGGGAGGGCGCAAGCCCTGCCGGTCCTCATGCCGGTCGACCAACCTTGCGTCGTCCGTCACCCCGCTTGGTCGCGATGTGGCGGACTCTCTCGACCCATGAGGATCCAGCCATGTCCGCAGCCGCTGCCGTTTCCGCACTTCCCGCCTTCCTGAGCCTTTCGTTCATCACCCGCGTCAAGCGCGGCAAGCGACCGGCGAGCACCTGGAACATTCCAGCGCCGTCCGAGAGCTACATCGAGGCGCAGCGCATCTGCCCCGACGGCGACAAGCTCGAGCGCGACGACGCGCTCTACAACATCGGCTGCCAGCAGGGCGCGGCCGCGGCGCACGAGTACCTCACTGCCATGCGCCGGAGCAGCCCGATCGACGACTGCGGCGGATGGCTGCAACGCATCGCGCTCGAAATGTTCGCGGCCGAGCGCACGCCGCTCCTGCGCGGCCAGATCGTCGGGTTCTTCACCGAGATCGAGGCGACGATGGAAGGCAAGGTCTGAGTCTCGATCGGTGCGACATGGGCCGCAGAGAATGCGGCCCATGGACACGACGAAGGCGACCACGAAGAAGGCCCCGGCGACGCCGGGCGGCAAACGCAAAGCGAGGCCGGCGCCGCGCTGGCCTCAGTACCCAGAGTCCTATGTCTACGCGCGCGGGCGCAGCTCGGGCTGGCGCTCGAGCGAGCGGAACGCGTAGGCCCACGTAGGAAATCGCCCATAGCGCACGCGCGCCCCGCTGTCGCACAATCCGCGGCGTCCTCGACGAACGGAGCCGCGCATGCGTTACCTCGCCCTCGCCCTGCTACTGGCCGCGCCGATTGCGGCACACGCGACCGACAAGCCGCGGATCGCGGCGGCCAAGAAGGCCGTCGCGGACCTGATGAAAGACCCAAGCTCGGTGCAGTTCCGCAAGATTCGCTTCGGCACTACCGACAAGGTTGTATGCGGCGAGGCGAACTCCAAAAACTCGTTCGGCGCATATACTGGCTTCATGCCATTTTTCGTCGTCGATGATGACGTCACACTCGTCAAAGGCGACGGCACGCCAGGCGACGACATGATCGTTCATATGTACAGCACCTTCTGCCCGACGAAGCCCTAAACCGCCGGCGCCGGTACCGGATACTCGAGCACCACTCCGCCGCCACCGTCGAAGTATGGCCCCGACTTCTGCCCGAGCTGCGGCACCTTCGTCGCGACACCAATGATCGCCGTGCGGTGCATGAGCTGCGCGCTGAATGCGCCGCTGTCGTCGAGGTAGCGCGGCACGTAGACGCACGGCTGCGCGCGATCCATCAGCGCGATCACCTGCTCGTAGTCGAGCGCGCTCGCCGACGTGTTGCCGAAGTAGGCGTTCTGATCGTCGACCGGGAAGCGAAACGAGAACGTGCGCCGCGGCGGCGGCACATAGGCCGAATAGCCCTGCCCGCTGCTGCTCATGTTCGGCTGCGGAGGGTCGCCCCAGGTCAGCGTCCATCCGGCCGCGACCTGCACTTCCGCCGCCTGCGCGATGACGGCCTCGCCGGTCGTGAAGGGCGCGGCCGCCGCGATCGCCGCAACGCCGTTCACGTCGTTCCAGATCTGAATCTCGCAACCCGACACCGCCGACGCGCCTGTATTCACGCGCAGCCAGGCGTTGCGTCCGCCGTGGATGCCGGCAATCGCACGCTGCGACGCCGCTGCCATGCTCGGCGAATACGGGTAGGTGCCCGCCGTATCGGACGGCCGGCGAAAGGCTACGCTGACCTTCGTCCCCGCGGGAAGCGACATGCCCATGAGTCCGACGAGCCCCGGCACAATCGCAGTCGACCAGTCGTAGCGCAGGCGGAAGATCGACGACGTGTTTTGCGTGCCGGTGATCCATGTGAACGAGGTCAGCGTGTCGGGGCGGCCATCGCCGAGCTGCGCGGTGTCCGACACGATCGCAGCGCCGTTCGCCGTGTTCACGCTCCAGGTGCCGCCCTGCGGCCTGCCGTATCCGAGCAACATCAGTACACCCCCTTGATCTGCAGCTTGCCGTCGGCGTCGTAGAGCGCGGTGTCGCCGACGGTTACGGCCTTCTCGTCGAACCCATGATCGGGCAGGTGCAGGATCACCACGTCGCCCGGGTAGAGCTGCTGTGGCGCGACCGCGATGCCGTCGCCGATGGAATCGCCGCCGCCGTCATATAGCGCATCGAAGGTCACGGCCATGCGCTTGACCTGCATTTGGCCGCACACGTTGTCGGTCTCATGCCGAGCGGCGGCGAGGTTGTCGACGCGGATCATGCGGCGGCCGTTGCCGCTGCGCTTCAAGTATTCCTGCGCGGGCGCGAGCGTCGACGAGAACTGATACTGCCCCTCGCCCGTGTAAGCATTGCGAATCGCCGCGGTTACGAGTGTTGTGTCGCTGACGAAATCGCCGTCGGCGAACGGCTCGCAGTTCGGACGGCTCCAGAACTGAGTCGTGAAGCCATCTGCAGCGACAGGATCAATTGCGAGCGTGTCGACATTGACATTCGCATACGTGAAACGCGCAACCGGGGGCGGAGCCAGCGGCGAGTCCGGCATGCGCCACCGTTTGAAGCGGATCACCCCGAACTCGTCCTCGAACATGATGGCGCCGTACTGGTCGACAATGTCCTGCAGCACGTCGCGCACGTTGGGCGTGTCCTCGTAGCGCAAGCTCACGCCGTGCGTGGCCTGCCCCGTCTCGGTGGCGAGTGCATCGAGGTCGGTCGCGCTGTAGATGCCGGGATCCTCGCCCTCGATCTCGACAAGGATGTCGTGCACAGCGTCCTTCGGCAGGATGTCGGCGAGCGGCAGGCTCTGGAACTGCCCGAGCAATTCGATGCTGACTTCGTGCACCTCGATCAGGCCAATACCAGTCGCCGATCCGGCCGTGCTGCCGCTGCTGGCAGTGCCGATGATGTAGAGCGACTTGGAGCCGCCGCCGGTTGGTACGGTGAAGTCGAACGTCTGGAAGTAACCGAATCCGTTCGACCCCTGCCCGTTCGTCGAAATGGCGACGCCGTGCGCGCTGACCGCGTCGAGCGGATCGTTCGACAGGTCGGTGCGCAACATCAGGCCGCCGGTGCGATGAGAGCTGCCGACGAGTGGAGGATCGGACTGCGCCGTGAGAATCCCAATTTTCAGGCGGTAGGATCGGCCAGCGAGCAGCGGCGGCGTCGTGACCTTGATCCAGTCGCCGTACTTCGGCGTGGTCGGGTGCTCCGGGTACCACGGCACGATCGTCTTGAGTCGCAAGACGTTCTTCCCGCCGCCGGCGGCAATGCGCATGATCCATGCGCTCGCGTTGTTCGAGAACGTCCACCCGCTCGGCGGGGTCGAAGTCTGCGTGTTCGCGGTGACGGCCCAGGTCGCGAAGTCGCCAATGCTGGCGAGCACGTCGGACGCTCCGGGAATGTCGTATTGCTCGCCCACGCTCGAGCAGTCGACGCCAATGCGACCTTCCGGCATGACCTCGAACTGGATCCCCTCATGGTCGAGCGCGGGCGTGTACTGAGGCGGAAGCGCATTCGGGTCGAGCGGCGCGCCGCTGTCGCTCGCGAGCGTGATGTTGGTCTGCGGCGCGTCAGCGAGCAGGAACAGGCGGTCGGGCTCGCTGAGCAGCTTGGGTCGGACGTTGCGCTGCGCGCCGCGCCCGAACGGGACGACCGAGCCTGCCGACGCGGCATCGTAGAACGGCGGGATGCGCCGCATCTTCATCGGACGGTCGAGTCGCGCGAGCGTGCCGCGAAGCACGACCTGAATCAGTCCGCGCGCGAGCGATATCGACTCGACCACGCCCGTCAGGATCGTCACAGCGGCCGCGAGCGAGCCGGCGACGCCGCCGGGCGAGCGCACGCGCTGCAGCACGAGCGTCGAGTCGCGCACGTCGGCCGAAAGAAGCGAGTTGAATTCGCCGGTCGAGTTGTCGAGCACGAGCACGGACAGGGACGTCGAGCCATCGCCGTCGCTGTCGCGAAGGTGCCACGGCCGCGGCCCCTTTTTCACGAGCACCTTATCGGCGCCAACCATGAACGGTCCGTACGGCGTGCTCGCAGGCGTATCGGTCGGAAGCGTGTGAAACGCCTCCTGCACCATGGCGATGCGGATTACGTTGAAGCCAGCGGTCTGCTGCGACCATCCGTTACGCCATTGGCGCGCGCGGTCCATGCGCCACTGCCCGAAGTTGAACTTGCCTGACACATCGCCGGGCGCCGAGCTGCCGATGCTGAAACTCGGGTACCACGCCTTTCCGACCGGCAACGACGTTGTCGCGATGACGCTGCCGCTGCGCAGCCATTCGACGTACGCCAGCGACGGCTCGAGGTGCAGATGCAGTCCAACCGGAATGCGTTCGTCGATCGTCGCGCTCAACGCGGCGATCGCGCCTCCGTTGTTGTGGATTTCGCCATTTGCGCACACCAACCCATAGCTGCGCAGGTCGCCGCCGGTGTAGGTCGCGAGGTTCGCGCTGTCGTCGGTCGTGATCCCGAACGAGGTAAGGTCGACGAGCGGATCGCGGGATGTCGACCAGAAGTAGCCCTCGTATGCGAAGTCGCCCGACATGGCAGGCAGCGTGCCGACGATCTTGCGGTTGAAGTCGCAGTCCGCCGACGTGGTGAAACTCAGATCCTCATCGTCGAGCAGCAGGAACTCGCCGACGCGGTTGCGATCGAGGTAGCTGTAGATGCGGGAGGTCACGTCATCCCACCTGCACGCGCCATCGTCCGATGGTTCCGTCTTTCCATAGCAACGCAAATCGCTCCGCCGGGACAACAAAGTTAGCGTCGAGCGCAAATCGATTCGCGGCGGTAGTCTCGGTGCCGGAGTTGTTGACGATAGTCACAGTCGTGTTGCTCTGATTCAAAAGCATCACTTTGCGCGCGTTCGATGCGCCATTGATGAACCCATGGATGTTGGCGGTTCCGCCGCCGGATCCAGTAAGGCGCACGACGTCCGTACCTGCGGCGGCCGATGAAAATGCTGTGTTAGTTAGACTGCTGCCGTTCGTAACTGCAATGCTGATCTCCGTCGAATATTGGACCGCAGCCGCAGTGCAATGGCCGGTGCCGTTGAATGTCAGGTTGTCGTACGTTGCTGCCGACACGCCTGACGTGGCGTGCGAAAACGTGAATGTCCCTGAGAAGAATGCAACGGTTATCTGCGACGATCCGTTGAGCGTGAAGGAGGAGCCTGCGTTTCCGTTGAGGCTTATTGTCGGCGTGCTCCACGATCCATCGCCACGAAGAAATGTCGCGCTGCTTGGCGTGCCAGTTGCGGAGATCGTGCCCATGGTGACGCTCGCCCACGAGCCATCGCCGCGCAGGAAGTTCGTTGAGCCCGCGGTGCCGGAAGCCGAGATCATCGGCATCGTGATCTGCGTCCATGCCAGCACGCCGCCACTCGTTCTGGCGAGCACGCGATTGTTCGTCGTCGCTTGGATCGCGGTCGCTGCCGCGGTCGATCCCGTCGCGTTGCCCATGACGGTGCATGCGGCGAGCTGCGGCGTGAAGTCGATCGTGAACTTCGATCCGTCGAAAGCGCGCGTCACTGAGCCGACGCATAGCCCAGAGAAGTCGTACCGCGGCACGGCGCCTGACGCACCGACGTCGACGCCGTTGAGCTGTGCGAACCCGATATTGCGATTCTCGCGAGCGATCAACAGCCAGGCGACCGTGACGTGCGCGCCGAGCGAGTCGTAGACCTCCACGCCCATCGACCAGTCGGTGTCGTCGCCGGAAAAGCTCGCCGGCGTCGTTCCCGTGATCAACCATCCGAATCCGAGCCTATTCCGCACCAACTGCAGCCCGGTCGGAAACGTGCCTGCTGGCACAACCCGATACGGAGGAACGCCGGCGGACCAGTACGTCGACAGGTCGATTGAAACTGGCGTGTTGACGAATATCTCGACCGGGTCAGAAGGCGGCGTGTCGTCGAGCACGTCGCGGATGTCGAACGCGAGCTGCACGACGCACGTCGCACCCGTTCCAGAATCGGTGCCAGTGATCGTCGCGTAGCTGATGCCGTACGGCGCCGTCGGCGTGCCGGTGACGTCCGAGCCAGCGATGCTGAGGCCAGCCGGCAGCGTGCCCGCGCTGTGCGCCCAGGACATCGTCCCCGTCGCGCCACTGGCGGTCAGCGCGAACTCGTACGCGATGCCGATCTCGCCAATAGGCGGCGTGCCACCCGTGAACACGACCGGCGACGTCGCCTCGATCGAGAACTGCAGGTACGCCACCGTCGACGACGAGTCCTGAACTTCGGCATCGATCGTGTACTTGCCCGTGTCCGGCGCCGTGAACGTCAGCGCGCCCGTGGTCGAGTCGACAGTGATCCACGCCGGCGGGTGATTGACGAGCGCATAGACGTAGCCGCCAGTGCCGCCCGACGCGACGATCGCACAGTTCGTCGCCGCGACGCCTGCGACCGGCTGCGTCGGGAACGACGGTCGCAGGGTGAGCGCGTCCGCGCTCTGCGGGTTCGTCGTGATCGTCGCGATGAGAACGGCGCGGCCCATCAGCGGCGCTCCTTGATGCGCTGTTCGAGCGCACGGCCGCCGGCAGCGCTGCCGAGCTGCCGAACCTCGTCCGTCGTTCCGGCGACGGCCGCGACGACGTCAGGCGATCCCTTGCGCGCTTCCTCGACCAACGCCTGCAGGAGCGCGCGCATCGCCTTGAGTTCGTCCGCGCTGTCCTGCGATGCCTTCGCAGCCTTGGTCGCGAGGGCTGCGCCGTTGGCGGCGGCCGGCGAGCTCCCCTCGTCCACGGTCGGCAATCCGCGACCGCCATGCCCGCGCGGATCTTGCGCGATCGGCAGGTCGTGCCCGCCAGCGTGCGTTCCGGGATTGTCGATCGGCGACCCTGCGTTTACCGGAGTCGTGTCGACGCCGGTGATGCGATCGCCGAGTTCGCGGATGGCGTCCACGATGGATGCCGCGCCATTGCCCTGCGCCTCGATCTGCGCCTTGAGGTTGTCGCCATAGGCCTTGAGCGCTTCCTCGCCCTGCAGCCCGAGGCCCTGCGCGAACTTCGTGAGGTCGATGCCGGCGCCCTTCAACTCGTCGATGAAGGACTTTTTGTCCACGTCAGCGAGCTGCGCATACTGCTGCGCGAGTTCGCGGTAGCGCACCAGGTCGGACTGCGCCTGCAGTTCCTGCTGCTGCTTCAACAGGTCCGTGAGACGCGCCTGCTGCTCGCCCGTCAGGCCCGGCGAGCCGCCGCCACCGCCGCCAGGCGATCGCGCCTGTCCTGCGCCTGGGTAGCGCTGCGCAAACTCGAACTCGCGCGTGAACTGCGAAGTCGTCGCGTACAGCCGGCGCGCGATCTCCAAGAACTGGTCCTGCGTCACCGTGCCGGCGACGAGTCCCTGCCGCGCGACCTCGAGCTTGCGCTGGTCGTTCAGCGGGCTCTTGTCGCCGAGCAATAGATTGATCGCGTCGCGCGCGCGATTGGCCGCGTCCTCGATCGCCGAGCCGAAGCCATGCATCGAGCCCTTCGCCGCGTCGGCGATGCCCTTGAGCCGGTCGACCTCTGCATTGACCTGATCCAGCGAGCCGGCATTGGTCAGGCCCAACTCGAACGCGCTCTCCTGAGCCGCCGAGCGCACGGCCTCGATCGCCTCCCGCATGCGATCGAACGCAGCGGTCGCGATGCGCTGCAACTGGTCCGAGGACGCGCCAGCGCGCTGCAGCGCCTGCGAGAGCGCCACCGCGGAATCATGGATTGACGTCAACTGCCGCTTGAGTTCGCCGCTTTGCGATAGCCCGAGCTGCTTGGAGAACGCATCGAGCTGGCTGTAATACTGGTCGGCCACGTCGGACAGACGCAACAGAGTCGCGATTTGCTCGCGGCCCTGCTCGGTCGTCGCGTCGAGCGACTGCATGAGCGCCAGCATGCCTTCGCGCGTCTGCGGCAGCGTGAGGTTGGCTTGTCCGAACGCCGACACCAGCGCCTGCGAGTTGACGTCCAACTGGTGCGCGTCGGACGAGAACTTCGACACAAAGCTGTTGAGGCCACTGATGAACGCGTCGATGCCGCCCGTCGCCTCGACGAGCCCGTCGGCGATCTGCGCGAACTTCTCCGGGTCCGTCTCGGCAACTGCGATGCCGAGCTGCTTGAACGCCTCCTGCGTCACCTGCACTTCGGTCGCGACGCGCACGAGCGTTTCGCCCAAGCCCTCGCCGACCTTCTGGAACTGATCGATGAACGGCACGACCGCGCCGGCGAGGCCGTCGAAGATCTTCGAGAACACGGCCTCCAGCGCTTTCTGCTGATCCTCGGCAGAGAGCCCTTCGAGGCTGATCTTCGTGGCCTCCACGTTGTACGCCGCGATGGCCGCCTCGACGTCCGCCGGCAGCACGCCCAGCGCCTTGGCGCCCTCGCGCACCGTGTCGACGATGCTGCCGATCACGAGCTGGAACTGGCGTGAGAAGTCGGCGGACACCGCGCCGAACTGATCCTTCGTGCTGTCGCTTCCGAACAGGCCGCCGTCGGTCTTGACCGTCTGGTAGGCGCCGACGACGATGCTGTTCAGCATGTCGGTCAGGCGCCCGCCTGCGATCTGAATGCCCTGATCGATGACCTTCTGCGAGCCGCCCCAGAGGAAGCTGCCGATGGCGCCGCCGATCGGATCGCTGGTGAGCGCGCTGCCGAGCGGGTCAAGGCCAAGCAGGCCGCGCGTGCTGTCCTGCAGACCCGGGAACTCGGCGTTCGCCGCGCCACGCGCGAGCTGGTTGCCGGCCGCGCCGAGTGCGCGCTGCAGCGAGCGCAGCGCATCGAGCATGCCGCGGTTGATGCCCACGAGCTGCTCGGTCGCGTTCGCCGTGATCTCGGTCGCCTTCGCGATCGATTCCGACTTCGCCTTCTCATCCCCGAGCACGGAGCCGGTGCCCTGCAAAGCCTGCCGGTATTCCGCGGAGTGCGCCGGATTACTGCCGCCGCCCGTGAATCCTTTGATGTTGACGCCGAGCTTGGCGATCATCGCGGCCATCGCGATCATGCGCGGGATTGCCGTGTACGGGTCGCCCATGCCCTGGTTTACGATGGCGGCGATGCCCTGCACGACGGTGAGCGCGTCGATCGCGATCTGCAGCGCTTGGAACGAGCGCGAGCCCTCTTCCGTCAACGACTGGATGCCGCGCAACGCCTCCTGCGAGGTCTGCACGACGCCGACAACCATCGACTGCCGCATGTTGCCGAGCGCGCGCTGCAAGGCCTCGACGCGCTTCGGGTCTGTCGCGGTCGTCAGCTCTTCGCCGACCTGCTTGATGGATTCGACCAGTTTTGTAAACGGGTCCACTTCTCCGAACTGCGAAAGCACCTGATTGAGGTTCGCCGCCTGCTCGGCAAGGTCGAACGTAACCCCGGCGGCCTTCGCCTGTTGGGCCGTGAGCTGTTCGAGCGTGACGCCCTGCGCCTTGAAGGCCGCCTCATTCTGCTTGTAATACTCCGTTGCGTGGCGCTGCGCCTCGGCGACCGCGCGCTCGCGATCGGTCATGCGCAGCAACGACTGCTCGTATCGCGCATCGCTCGCTAGTTTGGAGACGATGGCCGCCTGCTCGCGCTTGATCGCATCGGCGTTCGCCTGGTGCGTCTGCGCGGCGCGCTCGCGCGCGGCGTTTGCGTCGGCGTGCGCAGAAGCCTCGGCTTCGAGGCCGAGCTTTGCCTTTTGCATATCCAACACAAGCTGCGCTTCGGTAGATCCGATTGAGCGCAGTTCAGCGTTATAACGATTCGTCTCCTTCGTGAGCGCGTCGAGCGAATTCGATGCGCTGTCGTCGATCGTAGCGAGCTTTTCCTGCAGCTCCGAAATCCGCTGCATAAGGCTGGCGCGAGTAGTAGCCGCCACCGTGTGCTCGCGATACTGCTGATTCAGTTGCTCAATTCGCTTTTGCTCCGCGTCGACGAGACTAAGGCCGTTGATCTCGGTCACGCCCGACGCGCGGATCTTCTCGAACTGCGCGTGCACCTGCGCGACGGCCGCGGCGAGCTTCTCCTGCTTCGATGCGTTGTCGGTCAGCGCCTTCGCCTGGTCGGCATACGCACGCGCACCGGCGTCCTGCACCTTCTGCTGATCGGCCTGCGACTTCGCGAGCGCGTCCGTCGCCGACTTCGTGTCCTCCAGTGCCTTTAGCTGCGCGATCAAGCCCTCCGACCGCGTGTCGAGGCGATCGGTAGCACCGAGCGCGGAGCCGATGGACGCGAGGAAACCGCCCTTCGCGTACTTCGCCCGCAGCTCGTCGATACCCTGCAGTTCGTTCTTGATCCCGGCGATCTGCTCGTCGACGGTCGAGTCGCGGCCGATGGACGCCAGCGAGTCGACGAACCCCGACACCGCGTTCTTCGCCGACGTCCATGCGCGTTCGATGTAGCCCGCGTTCTCGACGATCGTCGCGCGGCGATCCTCCAGCGCGTCGGCTGCCGCCTTCATCGCCGCTGCGGTCGCGCCCTCCTGGTCGCCCTGCTGCTGCAGAGCGTGGATGTGCTCGAACACCGTCGCGGTCAGGAAATGGAACTTCTCGTTCAGCTCAAGCACGCCCTTCGACGGGTCATCGGCGAGCTTCGCGATCTCCTTCACGCCCTCGGCGAGTTCGCCGCCGGTCACGTCAGCGAACGCCTTCGCGGCGCGCGCCGCGTTCTCCAGCGAGTCGCCGGTGATCTTGCCGGTCGCGATGAGTTGCGTCAGCGCGGCGCGCGCTTCGCCTGCGCGGCCGTCGATTGCGCCGATCCGCTGCGCCATCACCTCGACCTGCCCGGCGGTCGTGCCGGCGATGTTCCCGGTCGAGGTCAGCGCGCGATTCAGCGCCGCGCTCTCCTCGGCGCCCTTGAGGTAGGCCGCGCCGAGCAGACCGACCACGACGAGCACGCCGCCGATCGCTGCGCCGACGCCCGTGAACAGCGCCGGCAACGAGTTCGTGCGGTTCGCGAGCACGAGCAGCGACGAGCCGAAGCGATCGAAGTCGCCGCGCGACATTTCGCCGGCGAGCACCCCGAGTTCGCGCACCGCGCCCGCGTTGGCGAGCGAGAACTTGTGAACGCCACCCTCGACGTCAGAAAGCGACTTGCGCGTGCGTTCGAGCTTCGCGAGATAGGTGTCGTAGTCCTCGCCGCCGATCTTGCCGGCCTTGCGCGCGGCACGCAGTCGCGACTCGAGCACGTCCAGCTCGCCGAGCTTCTTCACGACCGGGTCGATGCGCCCGAGCAGGTCGGTCAGGTCGCCCGCCTCGCCCTTCGCCGCGGCGCCGGCGGCCTTCGCGGCGCGCGCCTGGCGTTCCTCGGCAGCGTTCAGCGCGTCCACTTGCGCGCGCATCTGCGCCTGCGTCGTCGCGATGCTGTCGTAGGCGCTCGCCTGCTGCGTCGCGGCCTGCGCAGCCTCTCGCCCGCGCTCTGCAACCGACCGCTGCGACTCGGCCACGCCTCCGAGCGCGGACTTGGCTTCGCCCGATGCGCGCACGACGTCGCGGATGCGGGCCGCCGCCTGTTCCTCGGATTCGCCGAGCTGGTCCGCCTGCCGCGACGCGCTCTCCGCCGCCGCTCCGATGGACTTGATGTCGCTCGATGCCTTGGACGCTGCGGCCGACAGCTCGGAGCCGTCGGCGCGCAGTCGCAGGGTGATGGATTGATCGGCCATGCGGCGTCCTACTTCGTGTTGCGCAGGCGGTCAGCGACGGCGGACGCGTGATGGACCTTGTCGAGCAGGTCGGTGTCGAACGGCACGCCGACAGCGCGGCATACCGCCTCGATCTCCGTTGCCTCGATTCCTGAGGTGAGTACCGCGGTCATCGTCGATACCATCACGGGCCGGCACCTTCGCCATACCTCGAATGCGTTCCAGTTCGGCTCGAGCACACTAATCGTGTCGCCGTCCCGGTCGTCGTCGGCATCCGCCTCCCACCCCTTCAACACGCCAGCCGGTGCGCCAAACTGCCGGAGCTGGTCTGCAACGTCCTCGCGGTCTGGCCCGCGTCGTATCCCGAGAAAGCGGGTTACGGCGCCTTCGAGGTTTTTCCCACGATGTCCTTCGCGCACGCCTTGTTGAACGCGTGCAGCGCGGCCAGCGACGTGATCGTGTTTTCCTTCACGAGCTGCAGCTGTTCGGCCGGCGAATACTTCTCGTCGCCTTCGATCGGGCCGACACCGTCGACGGAGACGAGCACGCGGTCGAGCTGCTGCTGCACCGTCAGCTTCTCGTCGGCCATCGCGCGAACCTCATCGTTCGAGATCAGCTTGTACTCGGCCGTGAAGCTGCCGGTGCGGAACACGTCCGGCTTCTCGGTCGGAAGCTGCACGTGCACGGTCTGCTTGAAGGTCATGTCGCGCTTGAGCGTGAGCATTGGGGTACCCCTGTCCTCGGTTGACGGCGATCTGCCATGCGTAGTATGGCAGAAAATACCGTGCGAGGTATGCCAAAGAAAAGCCCCGGCGACGACCTGCCGGGGCTTGAGGAAGGGAGCCCGTTCGGCTCCAGAGGATCAGCGGACGATCAGCGCGTACTCGTCCCCACCGCTTCCGCTCGGGACGGCGGTGAAATTGATCTCGTAGCCCGCGAACCCGTCGACGTCGGCCGGCTTCGGGTACTCGAGCTGCGCGCGGATCGGGATCTCCACGTTCAGGCCCGACGCCTTCGTCACGCGCGAGATCAGCGTCACGACCTGCTGCTGGTCGGCCAGCGCGAACGGGTCCCACGTTGCGAGCGCGGAATCCTTGAGCACGCGCAGGGTGCCGGTCGGCTTACGGTCCGACACAGCCACTTCGCGACTCTCGCTGCATTCCTGCAGGCCGATGGTCGCGTTCTGGTTCAGCGTCAGCGCCTTGGCGCACACGTTCACGCCGCCGCAGATGACCTCCCAGGTCTCGGTCTGGATCGCCGCCGGCGTCTGGAACGCCGAGAAATCGATGCCGCCGGGTGCCTCGCCGTCGGTCGGCGCGGTGAGCAGGCCCGTGAGCTTCACCTTGCCCTTCGAGTAGTTGTTGATCGACTGGTCGAAGTCGATGTAGCCGCGGACGCCCGTCATCTTGTAGAGCACGCCGGCCTGGTAGAAGTACACCGTGGCCGAGGCGAAGCTCGTCGAGATCGGGCGGTAGATTGCGCCCACGGTCGTGTTCACGGACGGCGGCGGCTGCGTGCCCGGCGAGATCGCGCCGGTGTCGGTGTACGACGTCACCGCGCCGAGCGTGGTCAGGTACGTTTCCGCGCCACTCGAGGTCGAGCGGTAGAGCTTGTAGCCGGTCGCACCGACCACCGCCGACCACGACAGCCCGACGGTCGAGGTCGCGCCAGTCGTCGCCTGCGACGCCTCCGCGCTCGCGATGGTTTCGCCGATCGCGTTGATGGCGGTCAGCTTGTAGTAGTACGTCGCCGCGGCGAGCGTGCCGCCGGTCGTGTTCGTCGTCGGCGTGAGCGTGCCCGGCGCCGACAGCTCTGCTGCCACCAGCGTTTCACTGTGGCAGCACGCGCGGTAGAGCGCGCCGAGCGGCGCGGCCGTGCCAGCCGTGGCGTTGCCGATCAGGTCGCACTCGGCCTCGAGCTCGATGCGCTTGTTGATGAGTACGAACGGATCGCCGCCGAAGAACGGGCGGTCGGTCTGACGTTCGAGCTTGTCGGCGAGCGGATTGATCGTGCTGTTCATCAGCAGGATCGCCTGCGCTGCGCCCGGACTCGCATCGGTTCCGTACGTCGATTCGATCTTGAGGAGCGCAACGCGGTCCTTGGTGGAGCGCAGTGCCATGGTGTGTGCCCTCTTGCGTGTGGTTCGTTACGTGCGCCCCAGGTCACTCGACCCGGGTGCGTGCCTTGCGCTGCGTCGGCGCTGCCTCGGCCTCCGGCGCCGCATCCGCGATCGCCTCGGGTTCTTTCGCCACGGCGGGCTGCATCGATTCCGGCCGGCAGCGACACGGACGCTCGCCGGTCGTCGGCTCGCGCTGCGTGAAGGTGCCGTCGGGGTTGGCGATGTAGCTGCCACCGTCGCGCGGGTGTTCGGTGAAAATCTTCGGCTCCATGGCGCTGTTCCTCGTCAGGGTCGTTCGGTGTAGAGCACGTCGGCCGTGAAGAACACGTCGACCGTGCACACGGATTCGTTGGCAGGGCCGTCCTGCGACGTCCCGAGCACGAACTGCGTCCATGCTTCGCCGGGCTGGTACTTGCGCATCGCGGCCGTCACCTGGTCGTGCAGCGCGTTCATGCGCGCCTCGGCGTCGATCTCGCCGTCGAGGTAGCGCGGCACCACGAGCCGCATCGCGATTTCGACCTTCATCCGCTGGAAGTAGCAGCCCGCGCCGCCGCCGCCGTCATCGCGCGGCGTGTGCCGCTGACCGATTACCCACACGACAGCGGCCGGGGCGCCCTGCACGGCCTGGATGTAGTCGCGGTCGTACGCGGTGCCCACGCGAGCAGCGAGCGGCACGAGCGGACGGATGTGATCGGCGATCGTCTTGAGCGGGATGCGCTGGTTCATGCCAGAGCCTCCGCGATCGCTTCGTCGAACGGCGCGAACAGGTCGTTCGCCCATGCGTCGGGCAGCTCGACCTCGTCGCCGCGCAGCGGGAACATCGGCCGGGCCGGGATCGGCGCGCGCCCGCGGCCCCACGCCTTGTTGTCGGGATTTCCGCGCTGGTGCACCTCGGGGAACGTGCCCTCGCCACCGATCGCGACGAACGCTTCGTTGCCCTCGACGCCGCTGCGAATGGTCGAGAACATCTTGCCGGTGTCGATCAGCAGGGACACGCGCGTGTTGCCGCGGCGCGCGCGCAGGCCCGTCGTGACCGGCGAATGCGGCGCCCACGGGCTGCCCCACGGGTCGGCTTCGTCGCGGAAGGTCTGCCGGACGCGCTGTTCCAGCACGTCGCGCGCGAGCTCGAGCGGCCGCTGAGGATTCTCGGCGAGCTGACGCAGCGCGTCGTACTGGCGCTGCGCGGCAGCCGAATCGATGTCGATGCGCACGCTCATCCGAGCCTCGCGTAGCACTCGAACGCGATGAGCGTGTCGGCCGGCTTGATCGGGTTGACGGGATCGACGATCACGCGCGAGGCGCCGTCGGCCAGGTCGAGGATGCGGTCGCCCGGCTTCGGGGCGAGCGATGCTTCCACGAGCAGCTTGTGGTCACCGATCGAGATACCGGAGTTGCCGAGGTCGTGCTTCACGACGGACACGAGCACCGCCTTGCCCTCGCGCGCGGTGACGGCGCCGGCCATGTTCGTGCTCGTGACGCGCACGCCCTTGCCGTACTTCGTCAGCATGCGCAGGGCCGTCGCGGCGGCGCGGTCGTAGAAGGCCGTCACGACGCACGCTCGATGCGCAGGCTACTGCGCGCGCCGCCGGCGGTGAACGGCGCGAGCAGCGCATCGGCCACCGCGTAGCGCGTCTGGCCGCCAAGGCCGCTGCTGCTGTACGTCACGCTGATCGGGCCGACCGTCTCGCTCACGACATCGCCGCCGGACTGGTCGGCGAACAGCGCGCCCGAGAGCGCGCGCAACGCCAGCTCGCAGGTCGCGGCGACAAGTTCGCGGATCGGCCATGCGTCGACGATGTCGCGCGGCCACTGCAGCGCCTGCTGCTCTGCCGGCGCGGGCACGGCGATCTCGGACAGGCGATTGCCGCGGAAGCGGTAGAACGAGTCGATGTACTGCGCGGCGCGGCGAAGGGCGCCTTCCTTTGCGGGCGTGGGCGCAGCGGCCCACGCGGCGTTGCTCATCGCCAGGTGGTACGCGTCGGCGTCCGCCACCGAGACGTACGTCTCGGCGTTCGGGAGCCCGGTACCATCTTCGACGATGAGTGTCATGGGGTTAGCCCACGCGCTTCCAGCCGACGCGCTCGTGCGCCTCGACGGTCGTCGGATGGACGTGCAGCGTCGTGCCGTCCTTGAACATCGCGACGAGATCGACGTCGTCGTGCACGGCCTGCTCCGGCTGCGCGTTCCCGTCCTCGATCTTGTCGTCGTGCGCCTTGGTGTTCTTCGCCATGATCGTGCTCCGTTGCCCTTTGGAAACTGCGCGCCCGGGTCTCCCGCAGGCGCGCAGGTGATGCGTCAGCCGATGAGCAGCGCGATGTGCTCGGGCTTGATGGCCTTGCAGCCCCAGGCGAGGCAGACTTCGTACTTCACCTGGCGGTACTGGCGGTACACGCGCACCTCGAACGTCAGGCCCGTGATCGGGTCCGTGATCGTGGTGGCATCGTCGGCCGAGTCACCGCCGGTCGGAACGGCCGGAGCACGCGCGGCGAGGATGATCGCGGAACGCGCGAATCCGACGTTCGGCGTGTAGCTGTTGCCGATCGTCAGCGCGTTGCCCGTCGGAATCGTCACGAGCGCGCCGGGCTTGTTCAGCGAGATCGTGCCAGGAGCCGCGACACCGGTGCCCACGACGTACTTGTTCGCCGAATCCGCGGCGAAGGTCACGACGTCGCCGGCAAGTACGGTGCCCGTGCCGGTGACGAGCGCGATGTCCGTCACGCCCGCGGCGGTCGAGCCCGAGGTCACGTAGCTGGCGCCGGTACCCTTGGTGTGCAGAGTGATGCCGGCCGAGTTGCGCAGCGCGAAGCCCTGCACGCGGTCGGTCATGCCGTTGCGCAGCATGTCATTGGACCCGGCCTCGTTGACCTTGAACAGCACGGACTGTTTGCCGCGCAGGTTCATCATCGCGGCCGAGCCGAGCGCGAGCTGCAGGTCGGACTTCGGCGCGCCGTTGTCCTCGAGGATCTTGAGCACGCCGGCGAAGTCGGACAGGTCGCCGGCGGTCCCGAACGGCGCGGTGCCCGCGGTGCCGTACGCGCGCGAAGCGCCCACCTTGGCACACGCGGCGAGGTCGACTTCCACCGCGTTCACGAGCTTGCGCATCGCGTCGGCGAACTGGTCGGCGAGCACGCGGTTGTAGGTTCCCGTCGCGCCGACGCCGCGCTCTTCTTCGCCGTTCCAGCGAACCGGCGCCGCCTTGGACTTCGTGATGGTGACGTCGACGTAGCCGACGGTCGTGTCGCCAGAATCGGCCGGGTTGACGCCGGGCGTGATGTCCTCGAGCGCGCCGGCGACACCGAGCGGAACGCGCACGGCCTGGTTGACCGCTGCGCGCTCGGCGTTGCTGTCCGAACGCACGGCGGGAATGAAGCCGACCATTTCGCGCGAGACGACGTTCATCGCCTCGTACAGGGTCGGGATGATGCCAGTCAGCGTGTTTGCCATGACTCGTGGACCTCAGTTTCAGATGGACGTTGACGCCGACTGGTGCCGGCTGCCTTGGATCAATCGGTGATCTTTCCGCCGCCGGCGAAGTGATCCGCCCTCGCCTTCGGATCGAGTGCATCGAACTGCGCGCGCGTCAGGGTCTTGCCGCCCCCGCCGCCACCGCTGCCGCCGCCCGCGGGAGTCCCGCTGCCGCCGCCGTTGGTGGCCTTGAGGATCGAGTCCTTGTGCGCATAGCCGTTCACGAGGATTTCGCAGGCTTCGTCGAACGTTGCATTCGTGCCGGGGTTGGCCTTCGACATGATCGGATTGCCATTGGCATCGATCGCGACGAGCTGGCCGTTCTCGACCTTGAAGTTGCGTCCGAACGTGGCCTGCACCATGTCCGCCGGCACGGCGAGCTTGTCCGCGATGAACTTCGACCGGAGGAACGCGTCGCCGACGATCTTCTCGTCGAGCTTGCGGCTCGCCTCGGTCGCAGCCTTGTTCGCCGCGTCCAGCTTTTCCTGCCAGGTCTTGTTGCTCTCGCTGAGGCGACGCTCGAACTCGGCGGCGTCCTTCGACTTCGACGAGTCGTAGTTCTTGACGGTCTCGATCGCAGTGCGGGCGGCCTCGGGCTCGATGCCCTCGAACGCCTTGAGCTTCGCTTCCGCCGCCTCGTACCGTTGCCGGTTCGCCTTGGCTTCCGCGTTGCGCGCCTTGATCGTCTCGACCGTTGCGGCCGCGTCGAACGGATGTTCGGAGCCGTCCTCGTGGACGTACACCGGCTTCCCGTCCTGCAGCACCGCATTACCCTTGTCGTCCAGCTTGAGCTTCATGGAAACCCTCTCGGCATCCGCCGTTTGCGTGGCCATTCCGGCCGGAACCCGCGCGCGCGTCTGCACTGCCGCGGCTTTGTGAGCGGCACTGTGTCTCCCATGGGTGTTGACAAGCTACTGCGCGTAGTCAACGCGCGGGACTATCCTTCGGCTCGGCAATTGCGCCGAATGCTGCGGAGGTCACATGTTCCCGTTGAAGAACAGCAACTACAGTGCCGGCGAGGCGAGCTTCTACTTGCGCGAAGGGCAAGACGTCGACGCACAGTGGCAAGGACAGAGCGTGGTGAAAATTCCCGCGAAGCAAGTCGATACGATCATGCGCAGCGGAGACGACGCCGAGATCGAAGGTCTTGCAGATTCGCTCTTGGCTGCATTCCCGGAAAAGCACTATGTCGATCGCGACCTGCTGGCGATGTGGCTTGCAGTCTGGCGCAATACGAACTACCGCTAGCCGCGCTCGCGCAACTCCGCCAGCGTGAGCGTCTGCCCGCGCTGGCCGATGAGGTCCGACAGCGTGATCTTGCCGCCGCGCCAGAGATCCGCGCGACCGCGCCCGAGCAGCTCGTCCTGCGTCGCCTTCGGCTGCTTCGCGAGCCACGTCGCGAAGCTGTCGCGCTGCGGGCCGCCATCGGGCGGCGGGCCGTCCGGGTACTTGTGCGGCAGCAGGATCGACCGGCAGCGCCAGTGCCGCGGCGGCGGGCGCTCGATCGGGATCGTGTGCCCCATCGGCTCGAAATCGAGCGTGTAGAGCTTGCCAGCGCGCACCGCGCAGCCGATGGTCGTCCGGCTGTCGAGGATCGAGAACCACTCGAGCGCGTTGACGCCGGACGCCGCGAACGTGGCGAGCCGGCCCGCGTAGGCGGCCGTGTGCGCGGCCGTGTCGATCAGCGCTGCGGCGTCGTTGCGCGCCTTCTCGATCAGCCCCCCGCGCAGCGTGCGCGGGTTGCCCACGATGGCCTTCGCGGCCGCCTGCGCGGGCTGCGGCGTGGTCGCGGCCGTCCGCACCGCGCTCGCCATGCGCCAGGCCAGTTCCTCGCCCTGCCGCACCCACTGGTCGCGCAGCGGCGCGCCCTGCACGAGCAGGCCGGACATCGCCTCGTCGATCGCGGTCGCGCTCGCAACGCGTGGCGCCGCCCCTGCCCCGCTCGCCCACTTCGCCTCGATCTCGGCGAGCTCGACCAGCGACGCCGCCTGCGTCTCGTACATCGCGACGTAGGACTCGGTCACGGCGGCCGCGATCTCGCGCACGAGCGCCGCCAGCGCGCGTCGGTTGAGCGCATCGAGCGCAGCCGTGCCGAGGATGGCGCGGATCTCCGCGGCGAGCGATCGCAGCTCGCGCGCGTTCTCGGCCTCCATGCCGTTGACGGCGCGCAGCAGCGCGAGCGCGCGGCGCGTGTAGCGATCGGCGTCGGCGCTGTCGGCGGCCATGGCTTACGCGGCCGCCGCGGGCGGCTTCTTCACGACCGGCGCGGGCGCCACGGCCGGCGGCGGCTGCGCGGCGATGCGCTCCTGTTCTTCCGCCCAGGTCAGAGACTCGTCGATCAGCCCGCGGCGCTTGGCCTCGTTAAACGCGGTCTCGTCGGAAAGGATCGCCGCATCGCGCAGGTTCGTGACGATGCCCATGCTGTCGACCGGCGCGAGATCGGCGTCGAGGTTCGGTTGCAGCTTCACCGCGCCGCCCTCGGTCTCGCCGCGCCATTCCGCGATGAGGTCGAGCATGTCCGCGACCGCGTCCTCGAATGCCCGCGTCATCTGGCCAAGGTCCGAGTTCTCGCGCGCGGCTTCCTCGCCCGCCTGCAGCTCGTTCTTCGCGACGTCGTTCGTGCGCAGGAGCTTCGCACCGGCCTCGCGCATTTCGGCCTTCAGCTCGCGCAGCGCCTCGCGGCCGGCTCCGATCGCGGCGCCCGAATGCTCGACGTACTTCATATCGCCGCCTACAGGCAGCTTCACCGCATGCTTCGCGCCGATGACGATATCGTCGCCATCCTGCACGCCGATCACGCACAGGATCGGCACCGACGCCGTGTCGACGAGCCCGTCGTTGCTCGACTGCATCGCCCAGTGCTTCGCGTTGAGGTACGCCAGCTCGCGCAGCGGCGGACGCGCTAGCATGTAGCCGACGCGGCCGGTGTAGTAAGTGACGAGCGGAATGCGCTTGAGCGGAAGCGTCGCGCGGCTGTCCGTCAGCTCGACCCACTTCTCGCCGGACTTCTCGTACGTCACGACGACCGTGCCGTTGCCGGCCATCGTGTAGACGCGCACCTGTTCCACCGTGCCGACGCCGAACTCGCCTTCCTCGCGCTCGACGCAGAACCGCACGCGCAGCTGCACGAGCTCGCCCTTGCTGTTCGTGCGCCAGCCGATGATGTTGCGCGGCGAAATCTTGACCGCGTACGGGCGCACGCCCTTCGCCTTCTGATCGGCGACCGTGCGCACGCCTTCGGCCGGCGGCGAGTCGATGAGCACGTGCGACAAGCCGTACTCGAACGCCTCGCGGAACCAGTCGTAGCAGAACACGTGCAGGTTGCGCCCCTGTAGGTCGATGTTCGGCAGGACTTCGTTGCGAATCCACTCCGGCGTCTTGCCCTCGTCGACCACTGTTTGCTTCGCGAACACGCGCCCGACCATGGACTGCACGGTCTCGGTGAAGGCCGGGAACAGCGTGGCGACCGCAAGGCGGCACTTGTAGTCCTGGTCGACCTCGAGCTTGCGCTGCGGCAGGTATCGCTTGCCTGCCTGGCGCATGCCCTGCGTGCCGCCGCGGAGCGCGTCGATGAGATCCCAGTCGTCCTGCATCGTTGCGATGCTGTAATGCGGGGTGCTGACGTCGGTCATTGTTGTGTGCCTCAGAACGGAAGGGCTTGCGTGCGCACGGAGCGCGCGGTGGCGAGCACGCGGTAGCGCGTCTCGTCGTGGATGTGGTCCTCGGACTCGGTGTCGATGTCGTCCGGGTCGTCCTCGTCCCTCGAGGTCGACGGCACGAGGCGGATGAAGTCGCGGCAGCGGTCCATGACGAGGAACCCGGGCTTGCCGTTGTCGTGCAGCGATGCCTCCATGCGCTCGCGCATCAGCTCCCACCCGTTCTTGCGGCTGCCCGCGCGCTTGTCGGCCGGCTCCCACCGAATGCCGATCTTGGCCATGTTGTCGGCGATGCTGGCCTCGTCCGTGACGTCGAAGATCGACGAGTCGGCCGGGCCCGGCTTCACGCGCTGCGCGATCGCGAGATCGACCTGGCGCTGCTTGATGCCCTCGGCGACCTTGCCCGCGGTCAGGCGCAGGCCTTCGTTCGCCTTGCCCGTGCTGCCGTACCACTCGGCGAGCCGAACGAGCGTGCCGCGCGGAAGCGTGCGCTGGCGGCCGGCGATGATCGCCGGCGACCCGTCGGACTCCGCCCACCAGCCGACGGAGAACGGCCGCGAGCTGCCCCAGTCGAGCGAGCGGTCGATGCGCCAGCCGGCCGGGATGTCGAACACCGGCACGATGTGCGCCTCGGGCTTCCACAGGTCGTCGAACATACCGCCGCTCGTAATCTCCCACGAGCCGAACAGCCATGCCTTGCGCTTGTTCGGGTCGCTGATCGCGCGCAGCTTGGTCAGGTACTCGGGATCCGCGGCGAGCAGGTGCGTGTTCTCGAGCAGCGAACTGTGGATATTGACGCGCTCGGGCTTCCCCGGCTCTCGGATTACCGTTCCAGACGGGGCCGGGTCGATGAAGCGTTGCTTGACCCACGTGTTGCCAGAAAGCCAAACGCTGCCGTTCTGACGGATGAAGAACGAATGCGTGTCAGCGACACCGATGCAATACACCTCGCCGTCGAACGACTCGCGACGAACGTTAACTGACGCGCAGCTCGACTTGACGTTGTACCGATGCTGTCCGGTAACGAGCTGAATGGTTCGACCGCGCTTGAAGTGAACGGTGTACGACAACCCGTCGCGATTCTTTCGCGCTCGGCTGCTGACGTTGACCGCGTATCCGAGCTTCACGAACAGCTCTGCCATGTCGTCAGCTAGCCGCTGCGACGTCGTGTAGTAGCAGCCCCCCGTTCCTGACCAATGCCCGTCGCCATTCATTGCCGCTGTGCAGAACGCGGTGATCTGCTCGCGCGAAGCGTTCTTTATCTCTGCCGGGACGTACTTGTCGCGACACTTCCCGAACTGCCGCAGGTACGCCCACCAATCGGGCGCGTACACCGTCACGTCGTTCGCATTCCAGCTCTGCTTGAAGCCGCATTCGTCCAGTAGCGCGGCGATGCGTTCGCGATTCTTGGGCTTCATCTGTGCGATATTGAAAGCCTTGTCGCGATCGATCGTACTCCCCTCCGACAGGAACCAACCCATCAGCTCGGCGAACTGCATTCCGCTGATTCGCGCTGGCTGCTTCACGCGACGCGAACGCGTCGGATACACAGGGCACTCAAAAATCCTGATCGGCTCCCCATCGAACTCGGCCGTGCGAAGAATGTCAGCCTGACCAGGCAATTCCTCGAACGGAACGAGCGTGTACGCTTGGCCATTCTTTCCTCCAATTTTCGGAAGCGAATGATTCGGCGTCATCGCCATGAATATCCCGCGACCCTCGCGGTACACCATGTCGCCGATGTATTTTCCGCGGTATAGCTGCTCGACCGTTTTCTCGACGATCGCGCCAGCAGAATCGACCGAATACACCGTGTCCCCGATCTTGATGTCCTTGATGTCACGCCAGCCGTTCGGAGTGAGCACATCGCCATAGGGAACGCAGTGCCCGCGGCCGTACGGGTTGCACGTCGCGCGGTACTTGCGCGGCATGCCGGGATGCGACGAGCGCGAGCACGCGAACATGCTCTCGTAGCACTCGGCAGTCGGCCAGTTCGTCAGCTCCTCGAACCCGATCCACGGATACTCGTGGCCGTGGTAGTTCCAGTAGTCGTCCGGCGTTTTCATGTGCCGAAGCAAGAGCTGTTCGCCGCCTGGGAACGTCCAGGTGTAGTCGCTGGCGTTGAACTTCGCGCCGGGGAAGATGCGATAGAACAGCTTCTTCGACTTCGCGACGACGTCGGCGAGCTGCGGGTAGGTCTGGCGGAACAGGATGCCGCGCCACGCCGCGCCGAACCCGCGGCCGACGTGCTGCGCGTAGTCCATGAGCAGAGCATCGGTTTTCCCGCCGCCACGCGTCCCCTGCAGCAGGCATTCGTAGATCGGGCACGACAGGAAGATAACCTGCGAGCCCGGGTGCGGCGCCCACACGATCTCGCCGCGCACCGCCTGCGTCAACGACTGGGCGGCGAGCGAGGTCATGCGTCCGGCAACTCCGAATCCTTCTCGCTCTCCGCGAGAGCACGCTGCTGCGCCTCGGCCGCCTTCGCCCATTCCTCCGGCGTGACCGCCGCGGGGACCATGAGCACGCCGCCGCGCTGTTCGACCTTCGCCTCGACCTTCTTCGGCGCGTCGATGCCGAGGAGCGCGGCGCGGCGATCCATGATGCGCAGGCACGCGTTGATCGCGTTCAGATCGCCGGCCTGCGCGTTGAGATAGGGCGTCGTGAACATCGCGTCCAGGCGCTCCAGCTCGAGCACCAGCACGTCCTCGGCAGGCTCGCGCGTGATGCGCTTTATCTCCGCGGTGACGGCCTCGTGCGCGCGCTGGCGCGACGTGAAGCCGCACTCGCGCGCGATGTCCTCGAAGTTCATGCCCTCCTTGCGGAGCTGCAGCGCCTTCGCGTTGCGCTCGCGGCATGCGATCGTCTCGGGCGCGGTCGACGCGCCGTTGCTCAGACGGCGCTTCTTGCCCGGCGTGCTCTTGCGCTTGGTCATGGCGGAAGGGACGACAGCGCCATAGTGGTCGCTGCCGTCCGTAGCCCTCAGCTGCCGGACGTGCGGGACGCCGCAGCGGAACCGGCGCGACGCGCGCCGCCACGGCGCTGTGCCGTGATCTTCGCCGCCTTCCGCTTCGGCTTGCCCTTCGCCGCGCCCTTCTTCTTGCCGATTCGCGTTGCCATGTCGTATTACCTCTTCTTGTCGATGAATTCGACCCACGTCGGGTCAACCTTGGCGCTCGTGTTGTAGGGCACGTCGGCCGCTGGCAACGAGATGCCAAGCTGTTTCGCCACGACACGGCCGTCGATGTACTTGTCGCCGTGCAGCAGCAGGTTCAGTGCGCCGAGGAAGGCTTCCTTCTGCTCACGCGTCTGGAAGCACAGGCAGCACCAATACTCGGAGTCGGTGGCGAGTTCGAAGCGACGCGACTCGGCCTTGGCGCGCTCGCGGAAACCGCCGACAAGCGCATCGAGGTCCGCTTTCGCATCGGCCTCGGTGTTGCCGGTCGGCTCAGGCATCGCGACGAGCTTCGGCGGCGGATTGCGCCTGCGCTCCTTCGCAGCAGCTGCCTCGATGAGAGCGGCCGCGGCCTTCTGCCGCGCCTCGCTGCGCTTCGCATCGGCTTGCGCACGCATGGCGCTCCGATCAACTGGCACGTGCGTACTCCCATCGTTTGATTTCGAGTTCGCACAGCGGAAAGAACTCGAGAACGCGCCGGTAGTCGCGCGGGCGGTGCCGCTTGAGCGGCAGCAGGAACCGCAGATCGAGTCCGTCGAACGTGCGCCCGAACATCGCGTAGTCGACCGGCAGCTTCACGCCCTCGCGGCGGAAGCAGTCGACGAGTGCCTGCTTGTTCCAGTCCCACACCGGGTGGTACTTGTGCTGCGACCAGGTGATGGGCCCGTGCTTGTTGATCGCGACGCGGCGCAGCGGCGAATCGGCGGCGCGCACCCCAGTCGCATACAGGATGTCCTCCTGCAACCCATGGTCCTCGACGATCGCGTCGTGGATGTCGTTGTAGCTGTGCTCGCCGAGTTCGGCCTGCTCGATCACCGCGCAGTGCTCCGGCGGCTGGAACATGAAGCCGTTGAGCCAGGTGTGCAGCGCCGGATGCGGCAGGCGGATGATCTTCGTGCCGAAGAACCGCTCGTAGTAGTCCAGCGATTCCTCGACGAACTCGAGTCCGGGCACCGAGTACAGGTAGAACGGGATCACGCGGTCGAAGTGCGGGCGGATCGCGATCCACGCGGCGATGGCATCCTTCCCGCACGAGAACGCCAGCAGGGTTTCCCGCTGGTGCTGTCGAACTCGGGCGATGGTTTCGGCGCCGGAAAGCGGCATGGATCGGTGCTCTACTGTGCTCGGTAGAGCATATCCTACTACATACGGCAGTTCCAACGCGTCAGGGTTTGCTGCGCAGCGCCCGCTTGTCCGCGTTGCAGAGACCGAGCGCGAGCCGCGCGTCGTCAAGCATGGCCGCGACCTGGCCATTGCAGTACGCGGGCTGCCCCTTCCGCGTGCACGCGGGCGCCGGTGGCGGATCGGCCAGTGTGTCGGCCGTGAGCACGGGGTCGAGCGGCACGCGGACCTCGACGGGCACGCGCACCACCTCGTGCTTCACGATGGGCGGCTGGTGCGCGCAACCGGCGACGAGCGCGGCGGCGAGGATGGTGTTGCGCTTCATCGTGCGGCTCCTATCCGTTGTTCGACTTCATCAGCCGTCGCGAGCACGCGCTGCGCGAACGCACGCGCCTCGTCCGGCGGCAGCAGGCGGTACGCACCGCCCACATAGATCCCGATGCGGCCGTCGTGCGTCGGGCCGACCTCGGGCTGGCGGGATATGGCTGGCGCGCTCATTTCGGCAGCATCGCTTTCTGCTGCGCGAAGGCGAGCGAGCCGACGAGCTGCGCGTAGTTCATCGACCGCCCGGCGACGTGCAGCGTGATCTCGCCGGGCTCGGTGATGACCACGGAGATGACGTTGCCAATCGGCTCGGCGTCCGGCCGGTCGATTGCATCGGCGAGCGCGCGCAAGCGTTCCGCGATCGCCGCGTTGCCGGGCGAATGGCACGTTGACGTGCGCAGCGCCGTGACGGTCGCGCTCATCGCACGCGCACGCCGCACGCTGGCTGCGCTGCCCAGTCGCGGCACTCGCCAGCGAGGCGCGCTGCGAGGCTGGCGACGTCGCGGTCATGTTGCCGCTGCAGCGTCGTGCGCTCCGCATCACGCACGGCCGTCGCCTTCGCGGCCTCGGCGCGGTCGAAGATGCGGCCGACGTACGACTCGGCGACCGCGTCCTGTAGCGCCTTCACCGCGGCCTGCCCGCCCGCGTTCGCGTTCTCGACGACAGCGATGTCGCCGGCGCGCTCGCCCGACTTCACGCCGGAATGGTGCAGTTGCCAGGCGTTGCCGATCAGCGACAGCGCAAGCGCGATCGCGAGGTACTGCGTCAGTCCGAGCTTCACGTGGAACCTCCTTTGCGCAGTGCGCACCACAGGATCACGAGCGCGACCGCGGCAGTGGCGATGGAGCCGAGCACGTAGCCGAGCAGGAACATGGTCAGTTCCTCCATGCGGCCGCGGGACACAGCACGGTCGTGCACTCGAGCGTCGATGTCGGATCGGTCTGCATGATGTTGACGAAGTAGTCCGTGTCGGGCTGCAGGTTGCAGGCGGTCGCGGGACTCGTATCGGCGAACTGCCAGTACACCATCGGCACATCCGCGGTCGGGACGTTCTCGGCGAGGCAGCCAGGCGTCGGCAGGTAGAGCCTGAAGTCACCGCACCCGCGGCTGATCGCCATCGTGAGGTTTGGACCCGCGTTCGCGCTCGGTGCGACAAACCGGCTCGCGAGCCCGGGGAACGGATCGACGGGCGTGCGGAAGTGCAGCGCGACGTAGCTGGTGCGCCGGAACCATCGCAGCGTAGGCGCGGAGCCGGCGACGCCGGGCCACGGCGTAACGGCATCGGTCGCGCTGTTGTGCCCCCAGACGTTGTCCCACTCGGTCATGGCGACGCGGTAGCGCACGGGCCAATGCTGCGCGCTGTAGTCGACGTCGGAGAGCACGAGGCGCGTACGCGGCACGCCATCGGGGGCGATCGGATCGCTGCACGCCCATGCGTTGACGTCGAACCCGTCGGAGAACAGCCCGTTTGGCTCCAGCTGCTGCGCGAACGCGGTCGCGGAGATCAGCAGCAGACCCGCTGCCGCGACGCCCTTCGCGATCGCTACAGCCTTCGCTGCCGTCTGCACCGCGTAGCCCTGGGCGACGATCGCGCCGACCTGACCGACCATGAATGCCCACGTCGTCGCCGATACGACGGCGACCCATTGCGCGCCGTCGATAAGTCCGCCCTGCCAACGCAGGAGCGTGGCCAGCACGATCACGAGGATCGCGAGCCCCAGCTTGCTGCGGTCGGTGTCGTTCATAGCGGCGTCGCCCACATACGGCCGCGCTCGTCGAAGCGCCATGTGCACGCGAGCATCGGCTGGCGCGGGAACAGGATCGCGGCGCGGATGGATTCCCATAGCAGGTTGCGTTTCATTGCGGCTTCTCCACCAGGTTGATCGCGTTGGTCGTCCGCGCGCGGCGGTTCCATTCCTTGCGCATCGCGTCGAGCGCGGCGTGCTTCGCCTTGACCTCGTGCGCGAGCTGGCGGATGCCGTCGCGCAACTGCGCATCGGTCATCGCTTTCGCGCGCGCGGTCGTGTCCTTCACGCGGTCGGCTTCCAGTCGTGGCCGAGACACATTTCGCGCTCCGCGGTGCGCCGCTTCACGAGCCCGGGCAGTTCGACCTTGACGCCGATCACGGGCACGGTCGCCTTCGTCCAGCGCATGAGCTGCTGGCAGAACACCGCACCGTCCGCGCCGGCATTGACGAGCCGCAGCATCGTGGAGCCGCAGAACGCGTGGCCGCCCGCATTGAACGCGAACGACACCATCGCCGCGGCCTCGTACGGCTCGACCGGCACGCGCACGCACTGCGCGACCGCGGCGTACGCCTCGGCGAGGTCGCCATCGAGCAGGCGGCGGCACTCGTCAGCCGAGTACGATCGTCCGAGCGTCACGTCCGGGCCGGTGTGGCCGTAGCACGCAGTCGGGATGCCGACCGGGTCGCGGTACGTGTGAGGGACCATGCCCTCGAACCACATGACGCACGGACTCGCGACCGCGAGGACCGCGCTCATCACGCCGGCGGTGAGCTTCTGCTTCACGGGCGCCCCTTCGGGGTGGCCTGCATGGTGGGCATGCGGGTGCGCTTCTCGAGCGCGTGGTCGATCTCGATCGCGCGCACGCGGTCGTCGATGGCGCCGATGGCGCGCTCGGTGCTGCTGATGCGCTCCTTGAGCATGTCGTTGGCGACCTTCGCGTCGGCCTTGGAATACGTGCCGGCGGCTTGGATCTCGATGTTCTGCAGGCGGGCATCGATGAGCGCGTTGCTCTTGTCGACGCGGAGCAGCGTTGACCCGACCCACCACAGGAGCGCAGGGATCACGGCGCCGAGAACGATCGATTGGAACCGTCGCTCGCGCGCGACGCTTCGTTCCTTTTTCTGCTGGAGCATGTCGGTGTTCTCGTTCATGCGTGACCTCGTTTGCGAGTCGTGGTCAGGGTCAGGGAATGGGTGGACTGCCGGGCCTGCGGAGTCCGCAAGCGTTGGCTCGATCAACCCACTCACGAGCCCCCGAATGCGGTGCGCGACGCGCCAGGCCCGGCACGTCCTGCTGAGGGTTGTTTCGTACCTACGGCGTGGACACCCCCTGCTGGTCCGGAGTCGACTTTCGGCGCGCTGTTCGTTGACTTGCCACGAACGCGGGTCAACACGCGGTGCACGAGCGCGACGTCCACGTCGAAGATCTTCGCGATCGCCCGCATGGACAGCTGGGCCTCGCGGGCAGCGACCATGAGCCGGTCGCGCGCCTCGCGCTGGCACCGAATCGCGATGTCGGCGGCGACGCCGGCGTCGTCGAGGCGCAGACCCGCGTTGTGGATCGTGTGGATCAGCTTCGCGCGGTCGCTGCTCACGGTGTCGTCTCCCCTGCCCTCGTGCGGATCACCACGACGCACCCGCCGCCTTCGATGACCTCGCCGCGCTCGATGACGAGCCGGTCGACCTGCGAGTCGTCCTCCCAGACCTCAGCGTCGGTGAGCGCGTCGAGCAGGCCCTTCATGCGGTTGTCGATGTCGTAACGCGCACCTGTCGGCGCGAACAGCCCGACGGTGACCGCGAGCCGACTACGCAGCGGTTCAGCCAGGCGCCCTGCCATGCGCTCCTTGCCGAGCGCGCGCTTGACCGCCTTCCGATACGCCTTGCCCTGGGCGGACACGTACGGCGACGCCTTGCCCTGCCGTACGGCGGTCCGCCAGTAGTGGTTCACCGATGGCGGGAACGGCAGATGGAGGGTGAGGTCGGGCATCGTGATTTCCGTCTATTTCGTCGATTTGTGTCGAAACGCGATCGACGGTTATGAGCAAGCTGTATCAAGGGTTAGAAGGTAAAAATTAAAATCGTCGATACTTTTCTATGTCTCTCTGGACTTCACATAGAAATAGCCCCCGCCGCGATTTCGACGATTTAGCTCTCAGCGAGTTGTGGTGCCGCCTATAACCGTCGATCAGGTTTCGACGGTTTCAGACGGTTTAGACGTTTATTCCTCGTCGCCGGCCTCGACCGCGACCCATGCCTGCCGCTTCCGGCCACGGCCGGAGAGGCCCGCGGACTCCACGAATGCGATGTCGCCCTTCGCGACGAGCGCGTCGAGCACGGTGCGGCGCTGGCGCAAGTCGAGGCCGTTGTAGAGCGCATTGGCGCGGGCGAGCTCGCGCTCGGTGCGTCCCTTCTCGCCGCCCTTCGCGATCGAGCGCAGGACATCGGCCTGCCACTGGGCGAAGCGCGACCCGTGCATGTGCTCACGCACGGCCTGCACGGTCCGGCCGGTCCAGTGGCGCACGTAGCGCACGGCATGGTCGACGAGGTCGGCGGTGATGCGCGGAGTGGCCGGATCGACCGACACGGCCAGGATGCAGGCGAGCCGCAGCACCTTCTCGACGCTGCGGCCCTCGAGTTCGGCGATGCCCTCGTCGTCGAGCGCGTCCATGGACTGGAGCACGTCAGCCTCGTAGGCGCGGATCGCGCGCATCGAGGCGAGGTCCATGGGCACGTTCGTCGTGGTCGGGCGCTCGCCGGCGCCATGGCCGCGCGCCGCGAGGTTGCCGCGGTCGGAAGCGTGGTTGCGCGACGCGTTGATCCAGTCGACCACCGAGGGCGGGACGGGCGTCGCGAACTTCTCGCCCATCGGCTGACGGCCGATGTCGGTCTGCACGCAGAGGAGGCGCGGCAGGAAGCCGCCCTCGATTGCGGATCCGGTGAGCGAGCCATAGAACGTCGCCGGCGTGGTCATGCCGAGCAACGTGATGGCCGGGTTGTAGACGACGCGCTTCAGCATCGCCTCGGCGATCTGCGGCGCGAGGTTGGCGGTGCTGTAGGCCTTCGGGCGCATGATGCCGTGGCAGTTGCCCCAGGACTCGACGAGCGCGGTCATCGCCGCGCGCGCGTAGTGCATGCCCTCGGACTGCGCGTTGCCGAGCAGCGCGCCGAGTTCGTCGATGAAGGCGATGTGCGTCGGCTGCAGCAGCAGCGACGAGAACACGGCGCTGTCGCTGGCGTAGCCGGATTGGCCGAGCAGCTCGGGCCATTCGGCCTCGGCGAGGATCGTTTCGATCGCGGTGCGTCCGTGCTCCTTGCCGCAGCCGGACTTGCCGACGAGCACGAAGTACAGCGACGTGAAGTTGCCGAACGGCTGCGCGACGTAGCGCCTGCCCGCGATGACCGATCCGAGCGCGAGCGCGGACGCGACCGCGAAATCGGGTTGCGGCTTCGCTGCGGTGGCCAGGGTGTAGCGGATGACTTCGCCGAGCGCGCCGGGCAGCTCGTGCAAACCCATGTCGCCGGCGCTCTGGACGTCGGCGACCGGGCGCGCGACGCGCACCGATTCCGCCGGCACCGCGACGCGCGGCGATTCGCCGGTCCAGCCGGCCTGCGCCGCCCACGCGAAGATCGACTCGACGTGCAGGCCTTCGCGCTGGCCGAAGCTGGCCCACTTCCGCCGCGTCGCGTTGACGTTGTACTTGAGGCTCCGCTGCGACCACGCGTCCCACAGCTCGAACGCCTCGGGCGCGTCGGTGGAGTGCAGCGCCATGCCGACCTGGAACCACGTCTCGTACGGGTCCGGGTCGAGGTGCTGCATCGCAGCCTGCAGGTCGACCACGCGTTGCGGCGAGAGGTAGCCGGCCGCGCGCACGCCCGCGCCGCGGAGCACGAGCGTGTCGGCGGACTTCGGCGTGACGAGCCATTCCGGCGCGGGCGCAGGCGTCGCGCCCTCGAGCGGGTCGGCGTCGGCGAGCCAGACGTAGGTGCCGCCGCTGTGATGGCGAGACGGCTCGGCGACGATGTAGCCGCCGTTGCCCTTGACCTGCACGCCCTTGCCGGGCGAGCGGATGACCTGATCGGCGACGTACTGGAACACGACGTGCTGGCCGCCGCCACCGGTACCCGCAATGATGGTATCGGGCATTTGCCCGCCATTGCGGTCGACGAAGTCGGCCCAGGTCGTGTCGCCGCCGTCGCGCGGGTCGATGTCGACGACGACGATGCCGCTGATCTCGCCGGTCGCGACGCCGATGTTCAGGCGCGGCTCGGTGGCGAACCAGCGGCGCAGCGTGGCGGCGTCCTTCGACGCGGACAGCGCGCCGTGCGGCGCGAACAGCGAGTGCGGATGCTTGCCGCGCGAGTTCGGCGACAGCACGAACTCGGTGCCGTCGGCGCGGCGATGCGCGGTCTGGCCATCATGGGCGAGGCCGCAACCGCATTCGCCACGCTCGTCGACCCAGTAGAGCGGAACGACTGCCCATCCGCGCGCGGCGTACGCCAAGGCATAGTCGGCTCGGCTGCGCCCATCCCCCGATGCGTCGATCATTTGCATTCCGGGCGGCCCTTGCCGCTCAGCATCGTGTCCGCGTAGTCGCGGAGCAGGACATGCAGCGCGGAATGCGTGCTCACAGGGACGACGACCATGCCGTCGGGATCGAGCGGAACGACGGTGAGCCCGAGGGCCGAGAGCACGCGCGCGGTTTCGAGGATGTCGAGTCCGCCGCCGTCGGGCGCGCAGGACTTCCAGCGGGAGACCCGCGTATCGGAGATCCCGGTTTCAGCGGCGACGGCGGACTGCCCGCGCTCGGCAAGCGCACGAAGGATCGCGGTTTGGATCGCCTGCGCGCCGGGCTCGCTCATCGGGCGCTCCGCATGGCGGCGGCGGCGATCTTGCGAGCGTTTGCGCGGCTCATGCGGCAGCCTGCGTCGTGTCGTCGGCCGCGGCTGATCCGTGGCGACGGCGGCAGAGCGTGCGCCGGTGGAGATTCCAGAGGCGCACGGCGACCATCCCGCGCGGTTCGCGTCGGCGACCGTGCTTGAGATCGGAGATACCTTGGATGCTGAGTCCGACCGATTCACCGATGAGCGTCAGCGACAGGCCGAAACGCTCGAGTTCGATTACTCGGGCCGACCAGTCGTTTTCGTCCTTTTCATGCCTCATGGATTCCAGTCTACCGCCGGCGGTAGGTCGTGCGCAACCGTGTGCGGTCCCCGCCGGCGGTAGTGACGATCCATGCGCCGTAGTAGCTGAGAGCCGGCATCATCCCGCCATGCCTAACAAACCGATCGTCAAGCCCGCGACGGCCATGGCCGCCCGTATTCGCGCTGCCCGTGAGGCGGCGCAGCTCACGCGCCCGCAGGCCGCGAACCTGGCCGGCATCCCCTACAACACGCTCGTGAACCTCGAAAAGGGCACGGTCGCGCGTTCGATGCAGTTGCCGAAACTGGCGGCCGTGTACGGGGTGAATTCGCTGTGGCTCGAAACAGGGCGCGGCCAGCGTGCATCGAAGGCGCCGGTCTCCCTCTCGGAAATCTCGTCGGGCGATGACCGCGAGTCGCGGCTGATCGCGATTTTCCGCACCGCCCCGGAGTCGGTGCGCGATGTCATCCTGCAGCATGCCGAATCGCTGGCGCAGCTGACCCGAAAGACCCTGAAATAGCGGGCGCCATCGCCTACCATTGACAGCACCTATCGGAATACCAGTTCCGATAGGTAATTTTCATGACGCACATCTACTGCACACGGTAGACATGCCTGCTCTTGGGTGATACCTTTCTACTGCCGGCGATAGACCGGCGGAGAACGGAACCCATGAGCACGAACCCGAACGCGAACCCGAACGCGAACCCGAAGGCAACGCACTGCGCCGCGATCCCCGACCATTGGGGCGCTCGCGCGATCGAAGTCATCGCCATGCCCGCGCACCCGGTCCCCGGCCTGCGCCGCCCGAATCCCCCGCTGGTGATGCTCGCGATGCTCAGCGGCTTGGCGATGGTCGGGCTCAACACGACCCGCGCCCGCGAACTCGCCGCGCTCCTCAATCAGGTTTCCGACGAACTCGACGCGGCTGACGCGCAGCAGGCCGAGGCATGAGCGCGCAGCACACGCCGACGCCGTGGCATACCGGCGAGGGAAAAGCCGAGCGGATCATTTACGCCGACGACGGTTTCGCAGTGGCGGACGCGGCCGTATTTCACGGCCGTCACGTGGAATCGCCGGCGAACAACGCCGCCTTCATCGTCCGCGCCTGCAATGCGCATGACGAGCTGGTCGCGGCACTGCGCCGCGCCGTGGAGGCGGCTGAGGCTCGGATGCCGAACGCGACGTTCCTCGCTGACGCCCGCGCCGCGCTGGCGAAGGCAGGTGCGCCATGACCGCCGCCGCCCACGATCAAGCCTCGATCCTCGACGAACTGCGCGACCTGCGCAGCGGCGTCGAGAACTCCGGACCGAAGGCATGGCGCGCGTTCCAGTTCGACGCGCATACCGTGACGGTGCGCATGCGCCACATCGGGTTCGGTCGCCACGGCCGCATCGTCCTGTTCGTGCACGACCCGCGCGTCGAGGCGTATGCCGGCGAACTCCAGTACGCGACCACGGACGAGGCGCTTGCGAAGGCGGCCGCCGCGATCGTGACCGGCAACTACATGGAGCACGCGCCGTGATGAATCGCGAAGCTCTCATCGACGCTGCCATCATCGCCGTCGAGTACGAGCTGCGCATCTTGCGCCGCAACTACTCGCTCGACACCGCATCGCTTCGCTTCGACCTCGCCAGTCCGCTGCGCTACCGCGACGCGCTCGACCGAATCGAACGCGACTACAACATCGACGTGTGCCTGCCGATGGAACTCATGGAAATGCTGCACGAGCGCCCGGCGCTCAAGGCGGTCGCATGAGCGCGCAGCACACGCCGACGCCCGCGCAGGCGCATGCGATGCATTGCATCAAGACGCGAGAGCCAATTCCACGAATGACGCGCGGCCGACTCGCGCATATGTACTCGAAACTTGTGGCGCGCGGATGGGCGGAATATTGCCGTGTCGGCGACCGCACAGACGGCCCGCATGCGTGTGTGAGGCTGACGGGTGCCGGAAGCGCCGCGCTGGCGAAGGCAGGTGCGGCATGAACGCACGCGACTGGACGCACCCGGAAAACCAAGAGGACTACGGCGCCGCGGAGAGTATCAAGCGTGCGGTTTGTTCGGCGATCGAGCACCACCGCGAGCTAATGCGCGTGTTCGCCGGGATGAATGAGCGCACGGCCTGCCATTCGCGCTGGCATCGTGACTTCTATCTGCGACGCGCTCGTCGCATCAAGGCAGGTGCCGCATGAGCACCGAACGCATCGACGTGGAAGCGTTGCTTGCCGCGATTGACCGCATGCCGGACATCGTGAATTGCGCGTCCGTTCACTATGCGGAATGGTGCGACGCTCCGGCACGCAGGGGATACGAACCTGACCCGACCGTCGTGCGATGGGTCGGAGAGGTTCGCAGAGCGCGCGATTCAATCGCTTCTATCCTCGCCGAGGTCATCGAGCGCCGGGCGCGTGATGCCGCTGTGGCAGAGCTGGTGGAGGCGGTCAAGAAGGCGCTGACGCACTCCGATCGCGTGAGGGACGAACGCCATTTCGGCCTGCGCGACAAACCAACGCAAGCGCATTACAACCGCATCGTCGCCGCCCTCGCCGCCATCCAAGGATCGCAGCCGTGAGCGTGCTTCCCATCCTGTCCGTCATGCGCCACTGCGCGACGCGGCTCGACATCGCTGCGGACCACGCCACAAACGAGGTCAGCAGCATCGATCACCGCGGGGCTGCGCGCGAACTTCGAGTTGCGCGGGCTCGCGTCGAAAGCGTTATCGCGGTGAGCGCGGCCTACTTCCGCGACTTCTGCGTTGACGAGTCGCGCGACGAACTCGTGACCGATCCAGACGGCAAGCGTCGCGGCCGCATCACCGGATGCAGCGCGGAACAGCACGAAGCGGCGAAGCGTCTGCGCGCCGCGCTCGTGCAGGTCGGTGCGCTGTGACCGCCCTCGCCGCTCGCCGCCGCAAGTCAGCGATCACGCGCGACACGCGCTGGCGCGATCGCAAGGGCCGTGAATGGAAGCACTCGCGCCGAGTCGCTGCGGGGATGCACGACTGCGAGACGGTCGACGGGCGCTTCGCTGGCATGTGGACCACGGACGAGATCCGTGCGGCGCTGGACGGCTACGCGCCGACGACGGAGCGCAAGCCATGACCGCGCGCCGCGCACTCGCGTTCTTGTGGGAACTCACGATCGCGACTCTCGTAGTCGTGATGCTCGGGCTCACGTTCGGCCTTTCCCTGCGGTGGCCCGCATGAAGCGGACCACGACATCCGCACTGCCGCGAGGCAGCGCATCCCGCCCGACCCCAGTCCGGCGCCTGGTTTCCGTGGCGAGTTCCCCCGCCACTACAGCAGGAGCGCGCGGCGCGCTGGAGCAACGCCGCGACCTTTCCGAGGCCGACGCATACGCACTCGCTGAGTGCCTGGACGGCGCGCCCGAACCACTGACGTTTGCCGCGCGACGCGGCGAGTGAGGAGCCATGGCTTTCGAGAACATCAACGCGGCCGCCGACCGGCTGCAGCAGTGCAAGGCCGCCGAGAATGCAGCGCGTGACGCGCGCATCGCGGCGGAAGGCGAGCTGATCGCGCTCGTCGGCGTGAAGGACGAAGGCGCGACCACGTTTCGCAGCGACCGCTTCAAGGTCACGACGACCGGCAAGCTCAATCGCAGCGTGGACGAGGCCGTGCTGAAAACGATCTGGCAGCACCTGCCGGACGCGATCCGCGACCGCGTGTTCCAGTTCAAGCCGGCCGTGTGCCTGTCCGAGCTGCGCTACGTCGAGCGCAACGACCCCGAGTTGCACCACCGCATCGCCGCCGCGATCACGGTCACGCCGGCGAAGGCGGCCGTGTCGATCGAACCCATCAACCTGACGGAGTGAGACATGAACGCCGAAGTTACCCGCCGCGGATTCCTCGACATGCAGGTTTGCGTGCCGCGCGACTGGACCGATGACCAAGTTCTCGCGTTCGCCGAGCAGGAGAACCCGTGCGGCACCGCCGACGGATGGCATATCCGGCGTCAGGGCGACGAGGCCCTCGCTGGCTGCGCCGAACGCGTCCAGTGCGAATCGCATGCGGACAACGTCCACGTGATGCTCGACGCCTGACAGATCACGGAGCGGAATGCGCAGGCTGATGCGCAGCCCGAAAGGGAGTCGGCGGGAGAGGAATAGTGCCCGCGAAGCCGGAGATCAGCGCCGGCCCGCTCCTCCCAACATGAATCCCATCACGGAGTAACCCGAACATGGCCATTTCCCTTTCCAGCATCGCTCGCACGACGCGCGCCAGCGCGCCGCCTCGGATCGTCGTGCACGGCGTCCAAGGTGTCGGCAAGAGCACGTTCGCCGCGAACGCGTACAAGCCGATCTTCCTGCCGTTCGAGGATGGACTGACCGGCATCGAGACGGACGCGTTCCCGCTCCTGACCACGTTCGAGCAGGCCGTGCAGGCGCTCGACAGTCTCGCCAACGAGCCGCACGAGTTCGGCACGGCCGTGCTCGACTCGGTCGACTGGCTGGAACCGCTGATCTGGAATCGCGTCGCACGCGACGCCGGCAAGGACTCGATCGAGGCGATCCCGTACGGCAAGGGGTACATCGAGGCGACGTCGTACTGGCGCGTTGTGCTCGAAAAGCTCAACGCGGTCCGCGCGCGCGGCATGGCCACCATCCTGATCGCGCACACCGAAGTGAAGCGGTTCGACGCGCCCGACATGGATGCGTTCGATCGCTACGTGCTCAAGCTGCACCGCGGCGCCGCGGCGCTCGTCGTCGAATGGGCCGACATCGTCGGGCTCGCCCAGGTCGAAACCGCCATCAAGAAGGAAGCGCAGGGCTTCCAGAACCGCACGCGCGGCATCGCCACCGGTCGCCGCGTGCTGCGCGTCAACGAATCGCCGGCGTACATCGCGAAGAACCGCTTCGGCCTTCCCGATCCGCTGCCGCTCGACTGGTCTGCGCTGGTGCAGGCCATCACCCCGCCGGCGCCGGCCGAACCGGCCGCCGCCTGATCCCCCGCAACCCCAACACCAACCCGCAAGAGGACACCATCATGGCTTTCATCGGTCAGTACGTCGATCCCAACGCTCAGCCGGCCACCGATTTCTCGCCCGTCCCGTCCGGCGAGTACGTCGCACAGATCATCGACTCGGATCTCAAGCCGACGCGCACGAACGACGGTCAGTATCTCGAACTCACCTATCGCATCGTCGAAGGGCCGATGACCGGTCGTCAGGTGTGGGCTCGCCTGAACCTCGACAATCTGAACGCCGACACCGTGCGTATCGCGAACGAGCACCTGGCGTCGATCCGCGCCGCCTGCGGGCTGCGTGAGTCGCCGGACTCCGCAATGCTGCACAACATCCCGCACATCATCCGCGTCGAGTTCATCCCGGCCGGCACGACCGACCGGCGCGGCCGCGTGCAGCAGAAAGACGGCAACGAGGTCCGCGGCTGGAAGCGCATCGATGGCGCGGCGACGGCTGCCGCTGGCCTTCCTCCGGCACCGGCTACGCGCGGCGTCGTCGGCAACGCCGCACCCGCCGCGCCGGCCGGCAAGCCGTCGTGGGCTCAGCCGCGCCCGGCCGGCGACGCCGCGGCCTGATTCACTCCGCCCCGGCGCGCCCGCACGGGCGCCGGGCTTTTTCGCGATCACCCCGGAGTACCCATGGACAACGAAGCGAACGCGACGGCAACCGTCGCGACCGAGGTCGCCGCCGAAACAATGCTCGGCGACCTCATGAAGCTGTGCATCGACGAGATGAAGGCCGCGCCCGACGTGTGGCAGAAGCTCGGCGAGGCCGAACAGCAGAACGTCATCGACCGCGTGCGCGAGCGCGTCCGCAACGCCGTCGAGGAATCGGTGCGGATCATCGCGACGCAGGGCTACGCGCGCATCCGCGGCACGCTGGAGAGCATCACGGTCAAGGACGGCATCAAGGCCGTGCTGTCGTTGCCGCAGTTCGATCCGAAGCGGCACGAACTCATGGATGCGCAGGGCTCCCGCGTCTACATCGTCGTCGCGGACGTCGAGGCGTTCTCCGGCGGCGGCAGCGACGTGAAGCCGGAGCCGGACCAGGGCGCGCTCGTGCTCGACAAGATCGACAAGATCGGCAAGGCCGCGAAGTCGAAGGGTGACGGGAGCGAGCCGGCATGAGCGACCGCATCTACATCGTGAAGGGAACGGGCGCGCGCTGGACGGACAGCGGCACGCCGCGACTCGTCCGCGCCTGCAGCAGGCGCAGGCGATTCGCCATGTCGCCGACGACCTGCTCGTGGCCGATGTCGCGAGCCAGAACGAACTCGTCGACCTCGTCGGTCGCGGCATGAAGGTCGAGGATGCCGCGGTGGCGCGCGCGCTGCAGGATGCGGCGAACGCGGCGCCGCCGGCTGGCTACGAGCACTCGTTCGGCAAGAGCGAGTAGACGCCCATGGTCGCGATCCCCGCCATCGCCGATCCGACCATCGATGCCCTGCGCGCCGCCGTCGAGGCGCGCGCAGCGGCCGAGGAACCGCGCACGTACCTGGGCATGTCGTCGATCGGGCGACCGTGCGATCGCGAGTTGTGGCTGACGTTCCGATGGGCCATGCCGTCGCCCTACTCCGTCGACGCGCTCTGGCGCTTCGAGGACGGCCACCGCAGCGAGGAAGTCATGGCCGCGCGCCTGCGACTCGTGCCCGGCGTGCACCTTCGCACCGTGGATCCGCGGACCGGGCAGCAGTTCGGCTTCGCCGACCTCGGCGGCCATTTTCGCGGCCACTGCGACGGCATGGTCACGGGCCTCCTGCAGGCGCCGAAGGCGCTGCACGTGTGGGAAGGCAAGGCGACGAACGAGAAGAAGCACGCCGACCTCATCAAGCTCAAGCAGAAGGTCGGCGAGAAGAACGCGCTGCACGAATGGGACTACACGTACTATGCCCAGGCTGTGATGTACATGGCGTACGCGGAGGCGCCGCGGCACTACCTCACGTGCTCGAGCCCCGGCGCGCGAGCGATGGTCGGCGTGCGCACCGACGCGAATCTTGACCTCGCGCGCACGCTGCGCGATCGCGCGGAGCGGATCATCACCGCGGCCGAGCCGCCGCCGAAGCTGTCGGACAATCCCGGCTGGTACCAGTGCAAGATGTGCCAGCTCTACTCGCTCTGCCACGGTCGCGCGATGCCCGCGGTCAACTGCCGCACCTGCGCGCACGCGACGCCCGAGATGGACGGCGACGGGCGATGGTCGTGCGCGCGGCGCAAGCGCGACATCACGAAGGCCGAACAGCTCAAGGGCTGCGCCGGCCATCGCTACATCCCGAAGCTGATCCCGTTCGCCGAGGCGGTCGATGCTGACCCGGTAGCGAACTGGGTCGAGTACCGCATGCCGGACGGCCGCACGTTCCGCAACGGCGATCCCGCGGCGAACTGCTACACCTCGGACGAGTTGCGCGTGATCGACCCCGCGATGATCGGTGACGCCGGCGCCGACCTCCTGCGCACGGCATTCGACGGCCGCCACGTCTAAGGCAGCGATTTCGCCCCTTGGGACGGCTTGACACAAACTACTGCGCACAGTAGATTGGATTCTGCCACTTACGGCTACGCAGCACGAACGGAGTTGGACATCATGACCATGCATCGGCACGCAATACCGCATCGCCGCGCGCGCGCTTCGCGCCGCACGGAACGCCGGGCGGGCGTTGCCTACCTGGGCGCGCCGGCCTCCTTGATCGAGCGCCCGCGGCGCTGTCGCCGGCGCAGGCCGGTCGATGGCGGTACGACGCCGGCCGCTGCGATGAAGGATGCGCCGTGATGCGCGAGCAGCGTGGTTTCCACTTCCCTCGCCGCGTACTCGCATCAGCGTTGCGCCCTGGCGAGATCGTGGTCGACCTATTCGCCGGCGGCGGCGGGGCGAGCGAGGCGCTGCGCCAGGCGCTCGGCCGCGATCCCGACATCGCGATCAACCATGACGAATGGGCGATCGGCATGCACGCGGCGAACCATCCGTTCACACGGCACATGTGCGAGGACGTCTGGGAAGCGGATGCGCGCGTCGAGTGCGGAGGCCGGCCGGTCGGCTGGCTGCACGCGTCGCCCGACTGCACGCACTTCTCGCAGGCGAAGGGCGGGCAGCCGCGATCGCGCGCGACGCGCTCGCTCTCGTGGGTCGTGACGAAATGGGCCGGCGCGGTGCGCCCGCGGATCATCAGCCTCGAGAACGTCGAGCAGATCCGGAAGTGGGGGCCGCTGAGGGCGAAGCGCGATCGCGCGACCGGTCGCGTCGTCAGGCTCGACGGCACCGTCGCGGCGCGCGGCGAGCGCGTGCCAATCGGCGAGCAGTTCCTGGTCCCCGATAAGCGACACGAGGGCCGCACCTGGTGCGCGTTCATTGCGTCGCTCTGCCATCTCGGCTACGTCGTCGAGTGGCGCAAGCTCCGCGCATGCGACTACGGTGCCGGGACCAGCCGTACGCGCCTGTTCCTGATCGCACGCCTCGACGGCGAGCCGATTCGGTGGCCGGAGCCGACGCACGGACCCGGGCTCGTGCCGTTCGTGACCGCAGCCGACTGCATCGACTGGTCGCTGCCGACGCGATCGATCTTCGATCGGCCGAAGCCGCTCGCGGAGGCGACGATGCGCCGCATCGCGCGGGGCATCCGCAAGTTCGTGCTCGACGCGGCGCAGCCCTTCATCGTCGAGTACTGCGCGCCGGTGCTCACCGAGCACGCGAACGCGTCGCGCGCCGCGAGCTGGCGCGCCGACGAGCCGCTGCGAACGCAGTGCGCGAACGTGAAGGGCGGACACTTCGCAGTCGCGACAGCGACGCTCGTGCAGACGGCGCACGGCGACGGCGACGGCACGACGAAGCGCCGCGGCGGTGGTCACCACGACACGCAGGCGCCGCTGCCGACCATCGACCGCACCGGAAACAGCATAGGCGTCGCCGCCGCGACGCTGGTGCAGACCGGCTACGGCGAGCGCGAGGGGCAGGCGCCGCGCGTCCCGGGCCTCGACAAGCCGCTCGGAACCGCCGTCGACGGGGTGAAGCATGCGGTCGTCGCCGCACATCTTGCGAAGTTCCGCGGCGATAGCGCCGGCAGCGCCGCGACAGAACCAGTGCCGACGATCACGTCTGGCGCCGGAGCAGCGCGCCCGGCTGGTCATGCGCATGCGCTCGGCATCGTGACCGCCTTCATCGAGCAGGCCGCCGGCGGACCGAACAGCAACACGTCACCGCCGCGCGCCGCGGATGAGCCGCTGAGCACGATCGTCGGCAAGGGCTGCACGCAGCGCCTCGCGATGGCGCACCTCATGCACGCATCGACGTCGAACGTGAACGGCGGGCGTGGTCGACCGGATCTGCCGCTCCGCACGATCCTCGCCGGCGGCGAGCACAACGCCATCATCGAGTGCGAGCTGTCGCCGGAAGCCGAGGCCGGCGCGCTCCGGGTCGCCGCGTTCCTCGTGAACTACTACGGAAACGGCCAGGCGCTCGACCTCGCCGAGCCCGCCGACACGATCACCACGCGCGACCGCCTCGCACTCGTCACCGTGCACGTCCGCGGCGTCCCGTACGTGATCGTCGACATCGGCCTGCGCATGCTCAAGCCGCACGAGCTGTACGCGGCGCAGGGCTTTCCGGCCGACTACATCATCGACCGCACCGCCGACGGTCGCGCGATCAACGGCACGCGCGCCGTGAAGATGGTCGGCAACAGCGTGAGCCCGCATCCACTCGCTGCGCTCGCGCGAGCGAACCTCGATAACGCTGCCGAGTCGAGGGCCGCCGCATGACCCCGCGCCAGCTCGCCGCCACCGAGTTCGTCGGCGCCTTCGAGGCGATCGCCTACCTGCGCGGTCGCGATGCCGCGCTGCGCGATCCGCGAGTCCAGGCGGCGCGGCGACGGTACCTCGACGAGTGCACGGCCAGCGCGCTCGAAACCCTATCGGTCGCGGCCTGACCGCGGATCACCAAGAGGACGAATCGATGAAACGCAAGGCGATCACACAGCGCGAGGCGCATGCTCTGCGGAAGCGCGTCCGCGAGTTGGAAGACGTGCTGGAAGGCCAGCGCAACGCATGGGTGCGCGAATGGGTCGGCGGAACGCACGTCGCGAGCTTCGAGACGGCGCAGGCCGACGACCGCTTCGCGGCCATCCATACCGCGCGCCGCCTGGGCCATGCGGTCGTGCTCGTGTCGAACAGCTATCGGGTCTTCAACGCGTACGCGATCCAGCTGCAGGGGAAGCCCGAATGATCGCGTTGCCGCCGTTCCTGCTGGATCCGCTGCGCCAGAACGTGCTCGCCATGATGGCATCGCGCGCGCCTGACCGGATCATCGGTGGCGACGACGATCCCTACTTGCTCCGGTGGCACCTCACCGAGCGGAACCGTCAGGGGAACGCGTACGCGCACGAGTTTCGCCGATCAGATGACGACCGCGCGCTGCACGATCACCCGTGGGAAAGCTGCAGCATCTTCCTGCGCGGCCGCTACATCGAGCACACGATCGCTGCTGGCGGCGTCCGCCACCAGGTCATGCGTGCCGCCGGCGATGTTGTGTTCCGCGGACCGACAGATGCGCATCGCATCGAACTAATCGACGGCGATCCCCCGCCGATCACCCTTTTCCTCACCGGCGCAGTGATCCGCGACTGGGGCTTCCATTGCCCGGACCGAGGGTGGGTGCACTGGGAGCAGTTCATGAATCCCGCCGACGGCGGTTCAACAATCGGACGAGGCTGCGACGCATGACCACGACCACCCACCACGCCATCTGCACCTGCTGCGGCACCGGGAAGCTGACCGTGACGATCGACGACGCGGGACCGCACTGGGGCGATTGCCCGGACTGCGGGAAGTCGCCGCTGAGCATGTCGCCGGAGACGCACGCTGCGCTGATGGCGGAGCACGAGCGCGCGAAGGAGCGCGGCGATGCGTGAGCGTCCGATCTTGATGTCGGCTCCGATGGTGCGAGCGATCCTCGCTGGCACGAAGTCGCAGACGCGGCGCGCGGTGAAGCTGCCGCATGCGCACCCGCTCGGCGAGTGGGAACCGACAACGTTCGGCGGCACCGATGCGCGCGGCATCGAGCACGACGAACAGGCCGCGATCTGGCATACCCGCACAGGGGAGACATTCGGTTGCCCCTATGGCGTGCCTGGCGACAGCCTATGGGTGCGCGAGACGTGGACGTGGACAGGCGGCTCGCTCAACCATCCGCACGACGCGCCGCTTCCTGCGGGAGCGTACGACGAACTCTCCGTGCGCTATGCAGCCGACGGCGCCAAGCGCACGATCGAGACGGGAGGTCGCGTGCTTCCCGTTCCGAAGCAACCGCCGCGCCGCGACGGCGAGGTGTACTCCCTTCGCGATGCGCCGGCCGACTTCGTCTACACCGGCGATAACACCTACATGGATCGCCTGGATCGTTGGTGGAAGCGGAAGATCCCCGGCATCCACATGCCCCGCTGGGCCTCGCGCATCACGCTCGAAGTCACCGACGTGCGCGTCGAGCGGCTGCAGGCGATCAGCGAGGCGGATGCTTGGGCGGAAGGTGTCGAGCATGGAGTCGACCATCTGCCGGATCAGGCGATCTATGCCGCGGCGCGGCGCCTCGGCACGACGTTCGAGGATGCTCGTCCCTCGTTCGTCGCCCTTTGGGAATCCATCAACGGCGCCTGCTCTTGGGACGCGAACCCGTGGGTATGGGTCGTTTCGTTCAAGAGGATCGAGGCATGAACACGCGATGGTGGCGAACGCTGGAAACGCTGCTCACAGCCGCGTTGTTCTGGATCGGCATGGTTATCGCCTACGCCGACCACTTTGACAAGGCGACATTCTTCGTTGCGCTCGCCATCTACCTATCGCCACGGGAGTCCAAGGCATGAACACGCGGGAGCGGGAAGTGATGGATGCGCTGGCGGCGGCGTTGCGAACCAGCAAATGCCCTGCCGAGACATACATGCAGGCGGCGGAATGCGAGTCGTGCAGTTGCGATATCGGCCCTGCCCTCGCCGCCTATGACGCCCTCCTCGCCGAAGGAAGCGCGAGCAGCGAAGGGGCGGAGGCGGTTGCGTACGTGCCGGTGCATCCGCGCAATGGGCCGCTGTGGGCGAATACGACGCCCGAGCCGAACGCGGAGCGGTTGCCGAGCTATCCGCTCATGCCTCTCTACGCCCGCCCGCAGCCCGCGCAGGGCGAACCGGAAAGGTTTTGCGGTACTGTCGTTGAAGGTCAGCAGCATGTCTGCGCAAAGTGGCGTGATACTGAAGGTCGGCGATGCACAACGTTCGTGACAGCCGACGAAATCGGTGCCCTCTGGCGCAGTCAATTCGCGCAGGGCGAACGCGAGCAGCGTAGCTGCGAAGGATCGGAGCGGCGGCCGATAGCGGATGAGGTGGTGGAGCGCGCTTCGTTCGAGGCGTGGATGGATCGCGATTGGCCGCTGTGGCGCAACGACGTCGACAATCCGAACGTCGCGCGTCTGCGCCGCTTGTACGATTCGATGCAGCCGGAGCGGCGGCCGCGCGGCCTGCCTGCCGGGAGCGATGCGAAGCTGGCGGACACGCAGCGAGCCATCATCGAAGCCGCCGAGCAACGCGGATACGACCGCGCCGTCGCAGAGCGCCGTACCGCCACCGCAGAACAGCCGTCCTGCGGGCAGGATGCGCGGGATGCGGCGAGGTATCGGCATATCCGCCGAAACGACGTCCACTGCGACCGCTTCCACCACACGGTTAGCGACGACTGCCACCCGCCAACGCGTCAGCTCAAGCATGGCGAAGAACTCGACGCAGCCATCGACGCAGCCATCGCCGCCCAACAGCGGCAGGGTGGTGCACCGTGAGCCGCACTCCGAGCGCAGAGACCCAACTGCGCAACCTGAAACGCCACGCGAGCGATATCGAGAAGCGCTTGGCCGAATCGTTGCGCGCATCCGGCGCGTACCGTGCTCGCGCGACGAAGGCCGAGCAGGAAGCGGCCGAATGGCGCCGCCGGTTCGACGAACTGCTATTCCAGCGAGGCAAGCCATGACCAACGAACTCCGCACCAACGACGAACCGCAGCGCATCCTGTTGGAGGCGAGCAGGCGCATTCAGGCGTGCTATCCGAACGGGACTCGGGTTGAAGCGATGATCGACGGCGAGCGCGTTACCGGAAGAGTTAGCTATGTCGGACTCACAACGAGACGCACGTATGTGAATCCGGAACTGTTCGTGATCGTTTCGGACTTCGAGCAGCATCCATTCTCCCCCGCCGTCCATCCCCACCGGGTGCTGCCATGAACAGCAAGAGCACGAACAACGAATCCCCCGCCGCGCTATCGTTCGCGCGTGATGACATCGTGTTGCACAAGAAAACGCAGCACACCTATCGCGTGCTCGGCCGCTGCATCATCGAGGCGACGCTGGCCGATTGCTACATGTACCGAGGATCGGACGGCCGTACGTGGATTCGACCCGCCGCCGAAATGGAAGATGGCCGTTTCGTGCTCATCGAATCCACCGCTCCCGGCGCAAGCGAGAGCCGAGGGAGCGTGCCGGATGGGTTCGTGCTGGTGCCGCGCGAGGCTACCGAGGCGATGTGCGATGCCGGCAACGAGGGCGCTGCGCCGTACATGGTCGATGCCAAACTGCTGTGGTCGCAAATGCTCGCCGCTGCCCCCACGCCGCCAGCCGTTTCCAACGGAGAGCCTACGTCCGGCCACTGGATGATGGCGTTCGCCGAACAATACGACCGGATCGGCGATGCTGACTGCACGACGGACTTCAACGACCTGGAGCGGCGCGCTCGCGAACTCGCCCGCAGCGCAGCGGCGAAGGGGGAAGGATGAGCGGCCTTTCGATCCGTGTGATTTGCGAACGAACAGCGGACGTTCCGCAAGGCCCTCTGTGCGTGAATTGGGCTTACCGATTCGGCATGCCGATCGAGCAGAATTTCAGGTGTTCTGAGCTTCGCGACGAATCGATGGACATTAGCGCTAGTGTTGCGCAGTCAGCGGGGCTTGGTTTAAGCGGCGGAAGAATTCACGCATTCCGCTGCGCGCTGTTCGATGCGTCGCTCGCGTACGATTTCGGTATCGGTGTCACCAAATGCAGAGAGTGCGCTGCACAGGAGAAGCCGCGATGAGCACGGTAGGGCTGACGAAGGCGGAAATGAGCGGATTGCAGTACATTCGCGGCGATCACGAGTGCATGCCAACCGCGGCTACCTTCGGCCGACTTCACGATAGAGGGTTGTGCACGCCCGGTGGCGGTCAGCTCACACCCCGCGGCCACGCCGCCCTCGCTGCGCCGAGGATGACGCAGGCGGAGTACAAAGTGTTGGAGTTGTGCATTGACAAACACGTCGATTTAATTCTCCAGAGGGCGGGAAGTCTAAAGTCGTGGAAAGCGTTACGTGACGCAGGTTATATAGGTTACGAAGTAGACGGAGATTACTTGCAAATCGTCTGCATATTTCCTGCCGGCCGCACCGCACTCAACAACGTAAGGGCTGCTATGGGTAGCCCGGATTGGAAGGAGGGGTTGTGAAAGACATCGACGACAACAGCGGATACGCCGCGCTCTGGCTGTGGTTCGGCCTGAGCCGCGCTGGATGGCTGACGATGCCGCGCGTGCTACTGCACGAAATGCCGGACGACTGGCAGCGGCGCATGGCGGAGCTGTTGAACGAGTGGAGCGATGCATGGCCGAATCAACCGGATGTAGTTCCGCACGTCTCGTTTAAGTGCGCCGGTAAGTTTGTCAAGGGTCCGGGATGGATCTCGAACTATCGGTATCCGGACCGCGCCGCTATCAATGAGCTGCGGATCGCTGACAGATGATGCAGCTACGTCACTACCAACGCGCGGCCGTCGACACGACCTGGAACTTCCTCGCCGCGCGCGCCGAGAGCCCGTGCATCGTGCTCCCGACCGGGGCAGGCAAAACGCTCGTCATGGCCGAGCTGATCCGCGGCGGCATGGAGCAGTGGCCGGCGCTGCGTGTCGCCGTTCTCGCGCACACGCAGGAGCTTGTCGCGCAGAACGAGGACAAGTTGCGCCGGCACTGGCCCGATGCGCCGACCGGGATCTACTCGGCCGCGCTCAAGCGTCGCGATCGCTTCGAGCCGGTGATCTTCGCCGGCATCCAGTCCGTCGCCGACAAGGCGATGCAGCTCGGCTCGTTCGACCTGATACTCGTGGACGAGGCGCATCGCATCCCGCTCCGCGGTGAAGGTCGCTATCGCACGTTCATCGAGGGCGCGCGCCGCGCGAATCCGCACGTGCGCATCGCAGGTCTCACTGCGACGCCCTACCGACTCGGCGGCGGCCCGGTGTGCGGTCCCGACTACGTGCTCAACGAAGTCGCCTACGAGGCGCGCGTCGGCGACCTGATCCGCGAAGGGTTCCTCTGCCGCCCGGTCAGCAAGGCCGGCATGTCGCGCATCGATCTGTCGCAGATGCACAAGCGCAACGGCGACTACATCGAGAGCGAACTGGATGCCGCGAGCAGCAAGCATGAACTCGTCGAGGCCGCGTGCGACGAGATCGTCGCGTACGGCGCGAACCGGCGTGCATGGATCGTGTTCGCGGCCGGCTCCAAGCATGCCGCACTCGTCACCGACGCGCTCCGTCGCCGCGGCATCGCCTGCGCGTGCATCACGGATAAGACCCCTGCGGGCGAACGCGAGGCCAGCATCGACGCTTTCCAGCGCGGCACGCTGCGCTGCCTGGTGAACGTGAACATCCTATCCGAAGGGTTCGACGCGCCGATGGTCGATCTCGTCGTGCTCATGCGATCGACCATGTCCGCCCCGCTCTACTACCAGCAGGTCGGCCGCGGGTTCCGCCTGTTCCCCAGCAAGGACGATTTCCTCGTGCTCGACTTCGCCGGTAACGTCGAAGAACACGGCCCGGTGGATGCGATACGCCCGCCGAAGAAGCCGGGCCAGAAAGCGACGAGCGCAGCGCCGGTCAAGGAATGCTCGAAGTGCCATGCGTTCGTGCCCGTGCAGACGCGCACCTGCGAATGCGGGCACCAGTTCTCGTTGCTGGAGACCGGACCGCGGCACAGCGCGACGGCCGGCGACTCGCCGATTCTGTCGACCGAGGTCGTCAAGCCGAAAGCGTTCGCCGTGGACGCCGTGCGCTACAGCAAGCACGAGAAGCCCGGCAAGCCGCCGAGCCTCAAGGTGACGTACACCTGCGGCATTCGATTTTTCAGCGAGTGGGTTTGCCTGGAGCACGGCGGCGAGGCGCGCGCCCGCGCGTGCGCCTGGTGGTTCCTGCGCACCGGGCAAATGATGGTGCCGCGCACCGTCGACCATGCGCTGACCCTCGTCGAGACGCTCCGCAAGCCCACCGACATCCTCGTGCGCGAGCACGCCAAGTTCCCGGAGATCCTCGATCATGCATTCGACGATGACGCCCGCGCAGCGTGACCGCGCAATCCATCACCTCGAGTTGACCATCCGCGTGATGCGCGACGCACCCGTGCGCACCACATGCGCCGAGTGCGACCACTTCGATCAGATCAGCGGCAAGTGCGCGCAATGGGGGCAGATCGTGCCCGCCGACGCGCGCGCGGCAGGATGCGCCGAATGGCGCGAAGGAGTTCCGTTTTGAACACGACGACGAAGCCCGCGACCGCGTGGATGAGCGCGCGCGAGGTCATGGCCGACCTGAGCATCAGCCGGTCGACGCTTTACCGCCTGATCGAACGGGACGCGTTCCCCGCCCCCGTGAAGATCGGCTATATGTCCCGCTGGCCGGCGCACGAGGTGGCGGCGTGGAAGACGCGACTGGAAGCTCGAGCGGCGTAACGCTGCAGCAGTGCGCGGCCCACGCTTCCGCGAGCGCCCGCCGCTTCGCGAGCAGGTTGCCGCGGCGGTACGCCTGCTCGGTCTTGTCGCCGACGGTATGCGCCAGCGCGATCTCGATCGCATCGGCTGGGAAGTCGGTCTGCTCGGTCGCCCAGTCCTTGAAGGTCGAGCGGAAGCCGTGCACGGTGACGTCGTCTCGGCCCATGCGACGCAGCAGCATGAGCATCGCGTTGTTCGAGATCGCCGCCCGCCGATAGCTGAACAACGGCCCTTCGGTGACGCCCGTCTCACGCACGACGTCGATCGCGGCCGCCGACAGCGGCACGACGTGCTCCCTTCCCGCCTTCATCCGCGCCGCCGGCACAGTCCATCGCGCATCGGCCAGGTCGAGCTCGCCCATCGTCGCCCGCCGCGCCTCACCGGTACGCGCGCACGTGAGGATCGTGAAGCGCAGCGCGAGCGCGGCCGGGCCGGAGATCGCGCGCAACGCGGCCATGAACGCCGGCAGCGCCGTGTAATGCAGCGCGGCCATGTGCTGCACGCGTGACACGCGCGACGGCTTCGGCAGGATCCTCTGCAGGTGTCCTCGCCAGCGCGCCGGGTTCTCGTTGCCTGGCGCGATGTAGCGCTTCACACCGGCATAGTCGAGCACGGCTTCGATGCGCTGGCGCACGCGCGTTGCCGTTTCGGTCTTGGTCGTCCAGATGGGCTCCAGCACGCGCAGCACGTGCGCGAGATCGATCGCCTCGACCGGCATGCGGCCGAGCACGGGGAAGGCGTACGTCCCGAGCGACTGCCGCCATTGCTCGGCATGCTTTGCGCTGCGCCAGCCGCCCGCGTTCGCTTCGATGAACTCCGTTGCGACGGTCTCGAAGGTGTGGGCATTCTGCGCGCGCACGCGCACCCGGGCATCGATCGGGTCGATGCCTTCCGCCAGCTGCCGTCTGCACTCGGCGGCGCGCGCGCGGGCCTCAGCGAGCCCGACCATGGTCGCGGAGCCGAGACCCATTTCGCGTGCGCGGCCTCGCAGCGTGAAGCGCAGAACCCAACTTCGCGAGCCGGTTGCGGTAACCTGCAAGTACAGGCCGCCGCCGTCGGACAGGTAGCCAGGTTGCGTCGCGGTGGCGACGGTTCGTGCGCTGAGTCGTTGAAGTTGGCGCATACCCATGTCCCTACCCGCAATCCGAGGCGGGATTGACTGGCATTCGGTGGGACCAGCTGAGACAGCCTCACCGAGCCAGTAGCCTAAAAACAAAGGGTCGCGCGACGGCATCGCACAAGTTGAGACAGGGTCCGACCGGACACTCTCTCCGCCACTTTCAGTGCTTCGATGCCGCTTCTGTCCCGGAACGTCGCGGACGTAGCAATCCCTAGTTCCGCGCGACATCCGTCGCCGGCATTGGAGCGCCACGCGCATCCGGCTGCGCAGACGCACCTTTCCATTTCCACAACACGACGATCAACAGCACGTCGACGACCACTGCGAAGATGCTCGCTTCGGGCCCGAACGGCCCGCCGGTGACCCATTCGGGCCTGTCCTGCAGCAGCGGATGGAACCAGCCCGCCTGGCCGAAACCGCTCACGTCGAAGCCGAACAGCTGGCCGAGCGTCCAGTTCCAGCCGAGGTGGATGCCGATCGGCATCGCGAGGCTGCGCGTGCGCAGATAAGCCAGGCCGAGCAGCACCGCGCCGAGGAAGAGTTCGATGGTAGCCCAGGCCAGCGTCGCGCCTTGCATGCCGGGGTTGTCCCAATGGCCCGTCGCGAACAGCAAGCCCATCGCGATCGATGCGAACCATGGGCCCGCGCCTGCGACGAGGCGCTGGAACACGAAGCCGCGGAACAGCGTTTCCTCGAACAGCGCGACGAACGCGAACACGTAGGCACCGTGCGCCAGCGTCGCCAGGCTGCGCGCGGGATCCAGTTCCAGGCGTACGCCACCGACGCCCCAGATCATCACCACCGCGAGCAATGCCGTCGCGAGGCCGAAGAACGTGCCGACGCCGAGCTCGCGCGCCCAGCGGCGATCGAGCGCGAAGCCGATGCTCGACAACGGTTCCCTGCGCAGGCGCACGCAGATCCAGGTGACCAGCAGCAGGAAGCCCAGGCGCAACGGCTCGAGGCCGTCCTTGGACACGCCCAGTTGTTGCAGGGCGTGGCTCACCGGCGTGTACACGAGCCGGCTCGCGAGCAGCAGCGCGATGAAAGCGAGGATCCACCAGCCGTTGCGCAGGCGTCCGTCGGAACCGAAAAGGATCTTGTTCAAGGGTACCCCTGCGAAGTGGGAGGGTCGGGCCGGGCGTCGGGCATTCCGATTCATCTTGACATCAAGATACTCGATGTCAAGCTAAGCGCGGAAGATCGCCCCGGAGGCCCGATGGCCCGCAGGACGGAAAACGACGACAGGATCGACCGGCTGCTCGCCGAGTGGCGGGCCGAGCGACCGGAACTCGACGCGGCCGCGATGGCCGTCGTCGGCCGGCTGCTCAGCATCGGGCGCCAGCTCGAAGCGCGCGCCAACGCCGCACTGCGGCCGCTCGGCCTGCACTACACGGATCTCGACGTGCTGGCGACGCTGCGTCGCGGCGGACGACCCTACCGACGCACGCCGACCGAGCTGCGCGATTCGGTGCTGATCACGTCGGGCGCGATGACCGCCTGCCTCGACCGCCTCGAACGCAACGGCCTGATCACGCGCATCGCCGATCCGAAGGATCGCCGCTCCAGTGCCGCCGCACTCACCCGCGAAGGACGCGCGTTGATCGACAAGGCGATCGCGGTCCGCTTCGCGGAAGCCGCGGACGCGCTTTCAGGCCTGTCCGCGGCGGACGGTGCGCGCCTTGCGGTACTGCTGAAGAAGCTGGGCAGGACGTTGGGTGCACCTGCTGGCGAGGGCACCGGCGAATCCTGACGCTCGCCAAGCGCACCCCCGCGCGCGTGCGGGCCGATGCCGAGACGATCATCCGAAGGGCCAGGCGACGTGCACACGATCGGACGCAACGCGAGCCGCGAGAAGCCGGCGAAGTTCCTCGTGTTCCTGCATCAAGGATGCGGGCAAGCCGGCGCTGCTCCCCGCCCACTGAACGTCCTCCACTGGATCGAAGCGCGAACGCGATGCGCGGATGACCGCGCATCGCGAGGCCAGCGCATGAATTGTTCCTAAAGCGCGCAGCCGCACCGTTCATGCTGGAGCACGTCGCGCACGCCTAGGGTGCCTGCATCCGCCGCGACGAGGACTTCGACGTGGACATGCAGCAGCATCTCCCCGGCAGCGATCCATCGACGTCACTGAAAGACCCGGTGTCGCTGCACACGCGACCGCCGTTCCCGATGCAGGCGCAACCCTGGCCCGGGCTTGCATCGAAGATGGAGCCTCGCCCCGATCACGGTGAGACCAGCTACGTCGGCCGTGCGCGCCTGACCGGGCGCAAGGCGCTCATCACGGGCGGCGATTCGGGCATCGGCCGCGCAGTCGCGATCGCGTTCGCGCGTGAAGGTGCGGACGTCGCGCTGTCCTACCTCGAGGCGGAAGAGCCCGACGCGCAGGAAGTCGCCGCATTGATCCGCGACGCGGGGCGACGCGTCATCTGCCTGCCGGGCGACATCCGCGACGAAGGCTTCTGCCAGATGCTCGTCGGCCGCGCCGCGCAGGCGCTCGGCGGCCTCGACCTCCTCGTCAACAACGCAGGACGCCAGCAGAGTGCGGAATCGATCCTCGACATTTCGACGGATGCGTTCGACTGGACGTTCAAGACCAACGTCTACGCGATGTTCTGGATCACCAAGGCCGCGATCGCCTGCATGCCGCCCGGCGCCGGGATCATCAACACCGCATCGGTGAACTCGTACGACCCGTCCGCGCACCTGCTCGACTACGCGATGACCAAGGCTGCGATCGCGAACTTCACGAAAGGACTCGCCAAGCAACTCGCGAAGCACGGCATCCGCGTCAATGCGGTCGCGCCAGGACCGTTCTGGACCGCACTGCAAGTCACCGGTGGACAGACGCGCGAGCGCCTGCGGGAATTCGGTGCCGACACGCCACTCGGACGCCCGGGCCAACCCGCGGAGATCGCCGCGGTCTACGTCGCCCTCGCCGCCAACGACGCGTCGTACGTGACCGGCCAGGTCTACGGCGCGTCCGGTGGCGAAGGCAATCCCTGATCGAAACGGAGGACCCGCCCATGACCAGCCGAGACCGAAAGGACCTCCCGCATGCGAACGAGAAGCCCGCGTCGCCCGCGGCGGAAACCGAGCACGAGCGCGAAGCGCGCAAGGCGCACGAGAGCCACGCGCTCGACGAAGCGCTGCAGGAGACCTTCCCGACCAGCGACCCGGTGTCGCCGTTCGTGCCTGCGGTGCGCTCGAGCAGCGAGCCGGCGCCCGACCACCGCCACCGCTGCGCGCATCCGGCTTGCACGTGCACGGTATCGACACCCGACGTCTGGTGTTCCGACGCATGCCGCGACCAGCAGCAGGGCTACGGCCATGCGCACGCCACCTGCCACTGCGGGCACGCGACGTGCCTGCATTCGAGCGCCGCGGCACCGGCCGCGTGACCGCCGCGATCGCCCATGCGTACCACCACAACCGACACGATCGTCGAAGCCATCCCGCGACGTTCCGCGCTGCGCGGCCGCGTCGTGCTGCTGGCCGAGCCCGGTCGCGACGTCGACCATCACGAGACGGCGACGCAACGCCACGTGGCGCGCGAAACCGCGGCGCTGCTCGGCTATGCATACGCCGGCGATCACGCGGGCGGGCCGCTCGAATGGCCGAGCTATGCGGTGCCGCAGCGCACGCTGCTCCATGACGAAGCCGTCGCACTCGGCATCCGTTCCGAAGCCGACCTGCTCGGCGGCGTCGTGCCGCATGCGTTCGTCGCCGGCAAGGCGATCAGCCATGGCCTCGTTTCGCGCGAGGCGACCGCACCGGAAGGATGGTCCTTCCCGCTCGCGCGCGACCTCGGCGACGCCGTGCTCGACGGCTACGCCGCGTTCTCGCGCGACGACGCGCGCATCGCGGCCACGTGCCTGCTCGCACGCGGGCCGCTGCGCTTGAAGGCCGCCGCCGCGTGCGGCGGGCAAGGCCAGGCCGTGTGCGCGACGCTCGAGCGCTTCGACGCCGCGCTCGCGACGATCGACGACGACGAGGTCGGGCGCCTCGGCGTCGTCGTCGAACGCGACCTCACCGATGCGCGCACGTACAGCATCGGCACGACGCGCGTCGGTGCGTCGCGCATCAGCTACTTCGGGCGGCAGCGCGGCGTCGTCAATCACCACGGCCACGAGGTCTACGGCGGCAGCGATCTCGTCGCGGTGCGCGGCGACTTCGATGCGCTCGCGTCGGTCGGCATGCCCGTGGTCGCCGCGGCGGCGCTCGCCAAGGCACTCCATTACGACGCCGCGGTCGCCGCGGCCTATCCGGCGTTCTACGCCTCGCGTCGCAACTACGACGTCGTGCACGGCCATGACGCCGACGGCCTGCCGCGGATCGGCGTGCTCGAGCAGTCGTGGCGCATCGGCGGCGCGAGCGCGGCGGAGCTGCTCGCGTTGCGCGCGTTCGCCGCGGACCCGCATCTCGCCTGCATCCGCGTCGCGACGCACGAGGCGTACGGACGCCCGGTGCCGCCCACCGACGCGATCGTCTACTTCGCGGACGACAGCGGGCGCTTCGGCGGCCTCGTCAAGTACGCGACGATGAGGACCGATGGATATCCGGCTTGACCGCGTCCACATCGGCGTCGCCGGCGAATCGATGCCGGGGGCTATGCTCATGCCCGCGCGCGAGCTGCCCGGGGTGCTGTTCGTGCACGGATGGGGCGGCAGCCAGATCCAGGACCTTTCACGTGCGCGCGACGTCGCCGGGCTCGGCTGCGTCTGCGTCACCTTCGATCTGCGCGGCCACGGTACGCGCGACATCTCGACCACGGTCAGTCGCGCGCAGAACTTGGCCGACCTCGTTGCCGCGTACGACTGGATCGCGTCGCGCCCGACGGTCGACCGCGATGCCATCGCCGTCGTCGGCATCAGCTACGGCGGATACCTCGCCGCGCTGCTCAGCGCGGAACGCGCGGTGCGCTGGCTCGCGCTGCGCTCGCCCGCCTTGTACAAGGATGCCGACTGGGACCAGCCCAAGCTCTCGCTGCACGCCGACCCGGACCTGCCCGCATGGCGACGCCGGCGCATCGCGGCGAGCGACAACCGCGCGCTGCGCGCGTGCGAGGCGTATCGCGGCGACGTGTTGCTGGTCGAGGCCGCGCGTGACGAGATCATCCCGCACGCGGTCATCGAGAACTACGTCGCCGCATTCACCCACGCGCGTTCGCTCACTGCACGCGTCGTCGCCGACGCGAACCACGCATTCTCGAGCAAGACGATGCAAAGCGAGTACACTGGCGCGTTGATCAACTGGCTCACCGAAATGATCGCAGGTGCGCGCGCGAGCGCGGCTGCGCGCAAGGTCGAGCGGCACAAGCGCGACATCGCGCGCGCCGAAACGCGGCGACGCTCGTCGTGACGCGCTCCAGGCTGCAGCGGAAGACCTCCGGTGTCAGCGCGCATTCATCGCCTTCGCGCACACTCGTGCGGTCGGCGCTCGCCGGCGTCGACGGCGCAGCGGAATGATGTTTTCCTTCCCCCGGACGCGCAGATCGATGGTCCCGCCCGTGTTCGGCGAGTCGCCGCTCTCGGCCGAACTGCTCAACGCCGAACAACTCGAGGAACGCGGTCGCGAACTCAGCGGGGAGCACGCCGACACCGGTGTCGCCCAGTTGCGCACGAGCCACCTGCTCGATCGCCTCCGCGCGAACGAAACGCTCATACGCGAGGCATGCCTCGTCCTCGCCGACGCAGTCAAGGCCGGCCACCGCGTCACGCCCGCGGGCGAATGGCTGCTCGACAACCTCTATCTCATCGACGAGCAGATTCGCCTCGCGCGCACGCACCTGCCGCGTCGCTACAGCGAACAGTTGCCGGCACTCGCGGAAGGACCGAGCGCGGGGCTGCCGCGCATCTACGACCTCATGCTGAAGGCGATCTCGCACGGCGACGGCCGCTTCGACGAGGCATCGCTGCGGCGCTTCCTTATGGCGTACCAGGAGCGCACGCCGCTGACGCTCGGCGAACTGTGGGCGGTGCCGATCATGCTGCGCCTCGCGCTGGTCGAAAACCTGCGTCGCGTCGCCGTGCGCGTGCGCCAGGGCCGCATCGACCGTGACCTCGCGGCACGCTGGGCCGACGCGATGGTCGGCGCCACGCGGGCGGATCCGACGCGCCTCATCCTCGTCGCCGCGGACATGGCGCGCGAGGAGCCGCCGATGTCGCAGGCATTCGTCTCCGAGCTGACCCAGCGCCTCAAGCCGCTCGGCGACGCGATGTCGCTGCCGATGACATGGATCGAACAGCGCCTCGCCGAATCCGGCCTCACCAGCGCGCAGCTCGTGCAGGGCGCGCAGCACGAACAGGTCATCGACCAGGTCTCGGCGAGCAACTGCATCGGCAGCCTGCGCCTGCTCGACGCACTCGACTGGAAAGCGTTCGTCGAGGCCGTGAGCCAGGTCGAGCATGTATTGCGCGGCGATCCGGCCGCCGTCTATGCGCACATGGACTTCGCCACGCGCAACCACTACCGCCGCGTGGTCGAGCACCTCGCCCGCCGCAGCGGGCACGACGAGCACGGGCTCGCCGCGACCGCCGTCGCGCTCGCGGGCGCGCACCGCGACGAAACCGACGCACGCCGCTCGCACGTAGGCTACTACCTCGTCGACGCGGGCCGCGCGCAACTCGAGGCGCGCATCGGCCTGCGCTCGTGGCCAGGCGGCGTGCCGGCGTCGCAGCGCGCGCGCGTGACGCTCTACCTCGCTGCACTGGTGGTGCTCACGCTCGCGTTCCTCGCGACCGTCGCGCCGGCCCTAGCCTCCGCGACGCCGGCGCCGTGGTGGCCGCGCGTCGCCGCACTGTGCGCAGCCGCAATCGCGGCGAGCGAGCTCGCGGTGACCGTCGTCAACCACGCGGCGGCACGCCTCGCGCAGCCGACGCAACTGCCGCGCCTCGACTTTTCCGCGGGCATCCCCGTCGCCTCGCGCACGCTCGTCGTCGTCCCGTCGCTGCTGTCCTCCGTCGATGCAGTCGCCGAGCTCGCGGCCGACCTCGAAGTCCGCTACATGGGCAACCGCGATGCCGAACTGCATTTCGCCCTGCTCACCGACTTCCCCGACGCGCACGCCGCGCACGAGGCGCGCGACGTCGCGATCCTCGACGCCGCCCGCCTCGCCATCCACGAACTCAACCGGCGCCATGCGTCCGCGCCGTTCCTGTTGCTGCACCGGCCACGGCGATGGAACGCGACCCAGCACGCGTGGATGGGACACGAACGCAAGCGCGGAAAGCTCGTCGCGCTGAACCGACTCATCATCGACGGCGACCGCTCGCCGTTCGCGACGATCGAAGGCGACGTGGCCTGGCTCGGCGGCGTGCGCTACGTGATCACGCTCGACGTGGACACGCAGCTGCCGCGCGGCGCCGCGAGCGAACTCGTCGCGACGATGGCGCACCCGCTGAACCGGCCCATCGGCGACGCCGGCGCGAAACGCGCGGGCTACGCGATTCTGCAGCCGCGTGTCGGCCACTCGATGCCCGTGAACGGGCCTTCGCCCTATGCGCACCTGTTCGGCGGCGAAGGTGGCATCGATCCGTACACGCGCCTCGTCTCCGACACCTACCAGGACCTGTTCGGCGAGGGCTCGTTCATCGGCAAGGGCATCTACGACGTCGCTGCGTTCGAACGCGCACTCGCCGACCGCCTGCCCGACAACCGCATCCTCAGCCACGACCTGCTCGAAGGCTGCTACGCGCGCGCCGGGCTCGCGAGCGACGTCGAGCTGTTCGAGCACTATCCGCAAAGCTATCTCGTCGATGCGCGCCGGCGCCATCGCTGGATCCGCGGCGACTGGCAGCTCGCCGCCTGGCTGCTGCCGCGCACGCGCGACGCCCACGGCACGGTGCGCCGCAATCCGCTCGATGCATTGTCGCGCTGGAAGGTCCTCGACAACCTGCGCCGCAGCCTGCTGCCGATCGCCCTGGTGGCGCTGCTGTTCGTGGCCTGGAGCACGCCACCGTGGCGCGCGGCACTCGTCGCGTTCGTGACCGCGGTGTTCGTGCTGCCCGCGTCGCTCGACGTCGTGCAGGAACTGCTGGCGCCACCGGCCGGCGCAATCGGGCCGCAACACCTGCGTCGCAGCGGCGCACAGGCCGGGCGCCGCGCCGCGCGCGTGCTGTTCGGCATCGCCTGCCTGCCGTTCGAGGCATGGCTGTCGGCCGACGCGATCGTGCGCACGCTCTGGCGCCTGCACGTGTCGCATCGCCACCTGCTCGAATGGACGACCTCGAGCGCAGTCGAAAGCGCCAACCGCGACTCGCTCGCCGCGAGCGCGACCGCGATGTGGCCGTGCATCGTCGCGGCCGTGTCCTCGCTGGCGATCGCGCTCGACGCCGGCAGCCTGCCGTGGCAGGGCCTGTGGGCATTCGCACCGCTGTTCGCCTGGCGCCTCAGCCGCGCGCCGCGTCGCGAAGAATGCCGCCTCGACGCGCGCCAGCAGGCGTACCTGCGCGGCATCGCGCGACGCACCTGGCACTTCTTCGAGCGCTACGTCACCGCGGAAGACCACTGGCTGCCGCCGGACAATCACCAGGAGCAGCCGATCGAGCGCACCGCGCATCGCACTTCGCCGACCAACATCGGCCTGTACCTGCTGAGTTGCCTCGCCGCTCGCGACCTCGGCTACCTCGCCCTCGGCGACTGGATCGATCGGACCGAACACACGCTGCGCACGCTCGATCGCCTCGCGCGCCATCGTGGTCATTTCTACAACTGGTACGACACCTCGACCCTGCAACCGCTTGCGCCGGCGTACGTGTCGACCGTCGACAGCGGCAACTTCACGGCGCACCTGCTGACCTTGCGCATCGGCCTGCTCGAGGCGCTCGATACGCCCGTCATCGGTGCCGCCGCGATCGAAGGCCTGCGCGACACGCTCGCGCTCGCCGCGGCCGGCGCACGCACCGAGACGAAGATCGCGCTCGGTGCGCTCGCCGAACGCCTCGTCCCATCGGCTGCCGGCGCCAGCCTGCCTCTGCGCACGATGTTCGCCGACGCTGCAGCGACGCTCGAGGCCGTTGGTGCCGACGAACCCGCCAATGCGTGGATCGCCGCCGCGCGACGCCAGGTTGCCGCGCACGTCGCCGATGTCGTTGCCTTCGTCGACGGCGCGACCGGCGACGTGCCGACGCTGCGCGACGTCGCCGACGACGACGGCCACAGCGCGAGCGCGGCGAAGGCGACGATCGCGCGCCTGCACGCGCTCGCCGAGCGCTGCATGGACTTCGCGCGCCCCGACTTCGCCTTCCTCTACGACCCGGCGCGTTCGCTGTTCTCGATCGGCTACAACGCGAGCGAGCGGCGCATGGACTCGGGCTACTACGACCTGCTCGCATCTGAGGCCCGCCTCGCCGTGTTCGTCGCGATCGCGCAGGGCACCGTGCCGCAGGACGCGTGGTTCGCGCTCGGCCGCCTGCTCACATCCGCCTCGGGTCGCCGCGTGCTGCTGTCGTGGAGCGGCTCGATGTTCGAGTACCTCATGCCGCAGCTCGTCATGCCTACCTACCGCGGCACGCTGCTGGAGGAATCCAACCACGCGGCCGTGCGCCAGCAGATCGCCTACGGGCGCTCCCGCGGCGTGCCGTGGGGCGTCTCGGAGTCGGGTTACAACCTCACGGACGCCGCGCAGAACTATCAGTACCGCGCCTTCGGCGTTCCCGGGCTCGGGCTCGAGCGCGGACTGTCGCAGGAACTCGTGGTGGCGCCCTACGCGAGCGTGCTCGCCGCGCCCACGGCACCGCGCGAGGCGTTCGACAATCTCGTCGCGATGGAAGCCCTCGGCTGGCTCACCGATTACGGCTTCTACGAGGCGGTCGACTACACGCCCGCGCGCATGCCGCACGGCGCGAACCGCGTGATCGTGCGCTCCTACATGGCGCACCACCAAGGCATGAGCCTGCTCGCGCTGCTGTCGGTGCTCGGCTCGCGGCCGATGCAACGGCGCTTCGAGGCCGACGTCGAGCTGCAGGCGACCTTGCTGCTGCTGCAGGAGCGCGTGCCGCACGGCGCGATCGACTGGGCGCGCGATCCGGCGATGGTCGACGTGCGCATGTCGAGCGACACGCCGCAGTCGGCGATGCGCGTATTCGGTGAAGCCACTCCGCCGCGACCCGCGGTGCAGCTGCTCGGCAACGGCCGCTACCACCTCATGGTCACGACCGGTGGCGGCGGCTACAGCCGGTGGCAGGATCTCGCGCTGACGCGCTGGCACGAGGACGCCACGCGCGACGACCAGGGCGTGCACGTCTACCTGCGCGACGCCGACAGCGGCAAGGTCTGGTCGGCGACGCCGCAACCGTGCGCGACGCCGGTCGACGAATCGGAGATCGTGTTCACCGAGGCGACCGCGGAGTTCAAGCGAAGCCTCGACGGCATCGAGACGCACCTGCAGGTCGTCGTCTCGCCGGAGGACGACATCGAGCTGCGCCGCCTGCGCATCTCCAACCGCTCGCGCACGATGCGCACGATCGACGTCACCAGCTACGCCGAGGTCGTGCTCGCGCCGGCGATCGCCGACGCGCTGCATCCGGCCTTCAGCAACCTGTTCGTACAGACCGAACTGGTGCCGGAGCGCGAGGCGATCCTCGCGACGCGCCGGCGCTCGTCGGGCGAGCAGGCGCAACACTGGCTGCTGCACGCGCTCGCGGTGCACGACGGCGAGAGCGTCGCGCATTCGTTCGAGACCGACCGCATGGCGTTCGTCGGCCGCGAGCGCTCGCCGCGGACGCCGCTCGCGGTCACGCGCGACGCGCCGCTCGAAGGCCACGCCGGTGCCGTGCTCGACCCGATCGCCGCGGGTCGCCAGCGCGTGCGCCTCGCGCCCGATCAGGGCGCGACGATCGACCTCATCATCGGCATCGCGCAGAACCGCGAAGACGCCCTGCTGCTCGTCGACAAGTACCGCGACCGCCACCTCGCCGACCGCGCGATCGAGATCGCCTGGACGCACAGCCGCCTCGCGCTCGGCCAGCTCGCGATCAGCGAAGTCGACGGCCAGACCTGCAACCGCCTCGCCGGCGCGATCCTGTTCGCCGACCCGTCGCGCCGCGCGCCACCGTCGACGATAGCGGCGAACCGCCTCGCGCAGCGCGGACTGTGGCCGTTCGCGATCTCAGGCGACCACCCGATCGTGCTGCTGCAGATCGCGAGCGGGCGTCACGTGGACCTCGTGCGCCAGCTCGTGAGCGCGCACGCTTACTGCCGCATGAAAGGCCTCGTGTTCGACCTCGTCATCTGGAACGAGGAACGCATCGGCTATCGCACCGCGCTCGGCGACGAGATCCTCGCCGTGGTGTCGACCAGCGCCGACGCGACGATGCTCGAACGCCCGGGCGGCGTCTACGTGCGCAACGTCGACCAGCTCGACCACGAGGACCGCGTGCTCATGCTCGCGGTCGCGCGCGCGGTGTTCAACGACGCCGACGGTTCGCTCGCCGAGCAGCTCGCGCGCGATCGCAACGTCGGCGTCGACAGCGTCGTGCCGCGCTTCGCGCCCGCCGGCATCGGGGAAACGCCCGCCGCGGTACGTCCGACCGCGCCACGCGCGCCGCCGGCGCTCGCATTCGACAACGGCTTCGGCGGCTTCGGCGCGGACGGGCGCGAGTACGTGGTCCGCGTCGGCGCCGGGCGCGCGCCACCGCTGCCGTGGATCAACGTGATCGCGAATCCGCGCTTCGGTTGCATCGTCTCGACCGCCGGCGCCGGCTACACCTGGGCCGAGAACGCGCACGAGTACCGGCTCTCGACCTGGAGCAACGATCCGGTGTCGGATGCGAACGGCGAAGCGATCTACCTGCGCGACGAGGACACCGGCGCGTTCTGGTCGCCGACGCCGCTGCCCGTGCCCGACGATGGCGAGTACGTGGTTCGCCACGGCTTCGGCTACACGATCGTCGAGCACCAGGCGCACGGAATCACGAGCGCGTTGCGCGTCCACGTCGACGCCGAAGCGCCGGTCAAGTTCTACATGCTGCGCCTGCGCAACGACAGCGAGCGGCCACGCCGCGTTTCCGCGACCGGCTACGTCGAATGGGTGCTCGGCGACCTGCGCCAGAAGACCGCGATGCACGTCGTCACCGAACTCGACGACAGCGGCGCCCTGCTCGCCCGCAACGCCTACAGCCTCGAGTTCCCCGCCTTCGTCGCGTTCTTCGACATCGAGCACGCGCAGCGCACGCTGAGCGGCGACCGCGCGGAATTCATCGGCCGCAACGGCTCGCTGCGCGAGCCCGCGGCGATGCGCCGGCAGACACTCAGCGGCCGGCTCGGCGCCGGCATGGACCCGTGCGGCGCGATCCAGGCGCCGCTCGAACTCGCACCGGGTGAATCGCGCGACCTCATCTTCCGTCTCGGCGTCGGTCGCGATCGCGCCGAGGCCGTCGCGCTCGTGCAGCGCTTCCGCCGCAACGGCAGCGCGCGCGCGTCGATCGACGCGGTGCACGCGCAATGGCGGTCGCTGCTCGGCGCAGTACGCGTCGAGACCCCCGATCCTGCGCTCGACCTGCTCGCCAACGGCTGGCTGCTGTACCAGGTCGTCGCTTGCCGCCTGTGGGCGCGCAGCGGCTTCTACCAGTCCGGTGGCGCGTTCGGCTTCCGCGACCAGCTGCAGGACGCGATGGCCGCCGTGCACGCGGACCCTTCGCTGCTGCATGCGCAGATCCTGCAATGTGCCGAACACCAGTTCGTCGAAGGCGACGTGCAGCACTGGTGGCATCCGCCGGCCGGGCGCGGCGTGCGCACGCGCTGTTCCGACGACTACCTGTGGCTGCCGCTGGCCGTCGCGCGTTACGTGGAGACGACCGGCGACGAGGCGATCCTCGCGCGGCAGGCGAGTTTTCTCGAAGGTCGCGCGCTCGCCGAAGGCGAAGAGTCGTACTACGACATGCCGATGCGTTCGCCGCAGTCGGCCGACGTCTACGAGCACTGCCGGCGCGCGCTCGTGCGCGGCATGCGCTACGGCGTGCACGGCCTGCCGCTGATCGGCAGCGGCGACTGGAACGACGGCATGAACAACGTCGGCCGCGACGGTCGCGGCGAGAGCGTCTGGCTCGCGTTCTTCCTGCACGACGTGCTGCGCCGGTTCGAACCGCTCGCGCGCGCGCGCGGCGACGAGGCGTTCGCGCGGCGCTGTGCGGACGAGAGGGCACGCCTCGCGGACGCGGTCGAGCGGCACGCGTGGGACGGTGCCTGGTACCTGCGCGCGTACTTCGACGACGGCACGCCGCTCGGCTCGGCCAACAACCGCGAATGCCGCATCGACGGGCTGTCGCAGAGCTGGGCCGTGCTGTCCGGGCTCGGTTCGCGCGACCGCGTCGAACAGGCGCTCGACGCGGTCGATGCCGAACTCGTCGACGAATCCGCCGGGCTCGTCCGCCTGCTCGATCCGCCGTTCGACGTCAGCGAACCCGATCCCGGCTACATCCGCGGCTACCTGCCCGGCGTGCGCGAGAACGGTGGCCAGTACACGCACGCGGCGGTGTGGACGATCATGGCATTCCTCCAAGCCGGTCGCGTCGAGCGAGCCTGGGCGCTGTTCGATCTGGTCAACCCGTTGCGCCGCGGCGGCGACGCCGAGGCGATCGCGCGCTGGAAGACCGAGCCCTACGTCGTCGCCGCCGACGTGCTGTCGATCGCGCCGCACACCGGGCGCGGCGGCTGGAGCTGGTACACCGGGTCGGCCGGTTGGATGTACCGGCTCGTCGTCGAGTCGATGCTCGGCCTCCGCCGCGAAGGCATGCGCCTCGTCGTGCGACCTCGCGTCCCTGCCGCGTGGCCGGGGTTCCGCGCATGGTACGCGTTCGAAGAACGACGCTACGCGATCGTCGTGAGCCGGCACGCCGGTGACGCAGGCGACGCGGCCGCATCGGCAGCCAGCGCGTCGCTCGCCGCCGACGCGCCCGAGCTGCAAGCCTTCGAGTGGGACGCATGGAGCATCCGCGTCACCCGCGAATCGCCCGCGGGCTAGCGCTGCGCTGCTCGCCGCGCAGGTAGCGCAGCAGCGCGCGTTCCGCACGGCCGAGGCCGCGTTCCGCGCGCCGGATGCGCTGGAACGCCGCGCGTGCGCGCGCATGCCTGGCAGCATCGTCCGCGGCGGCGAGCACCGCGGGATGGACGTAGGTCTTGCGGCACACCGTGGGCGTGTTGCCGAGGTCCTCGGCCGCTGCGGTGATCGCCGCCTGCACCGTCGACGCCGATGCGCCGTCCGGACCGAACAATGCATCGGCGACGATCACGCTCGCCGCCCAGGTGCGGAAGTCCTTCGCCGTGTAGTCGTCGCCCATGATCGAACGCAGGTAGGCATTGACGTCGCCCGACGTGACGCGATGACGGCGACCGTCCTCGACGTACTGGAACAGGCATTGCCCCGGCAGGTCCTGGCAGCGCCTGACCGTGCGCGCGAGACGCGGATCCTCGAGCAGGCGCTCGTGGCGCTGACCGGACTTGCCGCGGAACGCGATGCGCACGTGATCGCCGTGCACGCGCACATGGTGGTTGCGCAAGGTGCTCACGCCGAACGAGCCGTTCGCCTTCGCGTACTCCTCGTTGCCGATGCGCATGCGGGTCCGATCGAGCAGGCGCACGATCGCGGCGAGTACGCGTTCGCGCACGAGGCCGTCGGCGCGCAGGTCGCGCGCGACGCGGCGGCGCAGCGCGGGCAGGCGCGCCGCGAATTCGATCGTGCGTCGGAACTTCACCTCGTCGCGCCGCGCTCGCCAGGCCGGGTGATATCGGTATTGTTTCCTGCCGCGCGCATCGCGCGCGGTCGCCTGCAGGTGGCCGTGCGCGTCGCGACAGATCCAGACGTCGCGGTACGCGGGCGGTATCGCCAGTGCGCGGATGCGCGCGAGCACGCGCTCGTCGGTGACCGGGCGCCCACGCGCATCGACGTAGGCGAAGCCGCCACCGCTACGCCGGCGACGCAGGCCCGGCTGCGTGTCCGCGACGTAGACGAGGCGGCCACGCGGCCAGGTGAACGGCATGCGTCGCGGCGGCTTCATGGTCGGCGCATTGCCGCATGCGGGCGATCAATGCATCCCCACCCGTGCGCATCCGCAGCTGAACCGCGACGGAGGCGGTTCACCTCCGGCTTCGGCGCGCGCGCGCAGGCTGGTTCTCGGAAGCCGCCAGCCACGGCGCGAACGAGGAGAGGAAGCGATGAAGACCATCAACACGAGCCTGTCGATGCTGTCGCTCGTGCTCGCTGCCGGCACGTGCGCCGCGCAGGTGTCACCGAGTAACCCGCCCGCGGCGGACGGCAAGGACCAGCCGACGCAGGGCCGCGCGATGACGTCGGACGCATCGTGGGACGCGAAGGACACGAACAAGGACGGCTACATCACGAAGGAAGAGCTCAAGGGCGATCCGGCCCTGCTGACCCACTTCGAGCGGATCGACGCCGATCACGACATGAAGATCTCGCCGGCGGAATGGAAGGCCTGGGGACATGGCGATGCGCACGAGAAGTGAGTCCAGGACGAACATCGCCGCGCCCGGCTTCCGCCTCGCCGTAGCGCGCGAACGCCGCGCCGGACCGCCTTCGCCGGCGCGCCGCGATTCGCTCGGCCTGCCGCGACCGGTCGATGACGAATGGCAGCGCGTGCAGGAGCGCATCGACGGCATCGTGCGTCGACATGACGACGACGGCGACCGCGAACCGCGACGGCACGAACGCGCGCGCACGCATGGCGCGCGGGCCGGCACGAACGAAGGAGAATCCCGATGAGCCGCGAACGACATCCGCCGCGCGAGCCCGTGCTGCCGCGTACCGACGAGGACAAGGCCCGCACGCGTGGCGAACCGCGCGAACGCACGGATGGCGGGGAGCGTGGATCACGTGAACGGACGCAGGAAGACGAGGACGCGCGCGAGCAAGGCAAGCACGGCTACCTGCATGCGTTCACCCGATGACCGGTGCCGTCCACTCGGCGCCGGTGCGCGGTTTCAGGTTTCGAGCGAGCGCTGGGAAGCGGCGAGATCGAGCCATTCCTTGCCCGCCACGAGCCGGTAGCATGGCAGTTCCGCGCGTTCGAGCGCGTCGACGAGGCTCGACGCGAGATGGATCGCACGCCGTTCGCCGATGCCGAAGTCGACGTAACCGTCGTACCACCGGTAGCCGGTCGGCGACTTCGACGACGGTTCGATGCGGCACGCACCCGGGTCGTGGTTCGGCCGGAAGCCGGCGATGAACGCATCGACTGCGCCGGCGGCTTCACCGTCCGCCTCGAACACGAGGAGACCTGCTGCCACCCGACAGCCGGGTTCATGACGACGCTCATGGGCGAGTCTCCAGAGCTTCGGGAACCCGACGATAGCCCTGCCCCCGTTAAGCCGGCGTGATGGCGGCGACGCGTCGCGCGTAGATGTAGCGCTGCCCGCCTCGCGCAGCACGCCGAGGATTTCGTGGGTTCCATCGGTATCGAGCACTCGCGTCGCGGATTGCACGCCGGTGCCACGGCGGCCGGCGCGCCACTCATGGGGCACAGCCCTTCACGACGACGTCGTCGATCGCCCAGTTCGCGCCGCCGCGATGCGCGAAGCGGTCGTGCCCGAGGCGGAAGCGGAACTTCACCGACTGGCCCGCGTAGGCCGACAGATCGACGACCGAATCCGTGTACGGTCGCGGGTCGCCGCACCAACCTTGCCGGTTGCCGAGCGGGTTGCCGAAACTGCCGCTGATCGCTCCGTCGTACGGCGTCGTCAACAGCACGCTCGACGGCATCTGCGTCCAGCCGGAGCCGCCGTTGCTCGAGATCTCCAGCAATGCGCCGTCCTGGCAGCCACCGCCGGCTCCGGTCTTCAACGACTGCTGGTTCCAGAACGACAGGTTCAGCGGTGACAGCCCGGTCGGCAGCACGATCGTCGGCGAGATCAACCACTGGTCGTTGACGGCTCCCGCCGGCGGCGCCGCGGCTTGCCAGGCGTTCGCTCCGCGGTGCGCGACGTCGCCGAGGACCCATCCGTCGACGCTGCCCGCGGCCGCGCCATGCGTCCACGCACCGTCACCCTGCTCCATGCCGTCGTCGAACACGATCGTCGGCGCGACGTCCACCGCGCAATCACCGGCGCGCGCGACGGTGACGAATTGCCGCGCACCGACGACGACCGCGGCAGGATCGAAGCCGTCGACGAAGATCGCGTCCGCGGCGACGACCGGGGCGCTGTCGCCGCACGCATTGCGCGCGATCACGCGCCACCAGTAACGCGTGCTGGAGGCGAGCATCTGCGGCTCTTCGATCGTCCACGCGGTCTGCAGCGTCTCGGTCGACGCGACGACATGGGTGAACGCCGCATCGGTCGCGACCTGCACGAGGTAGCGATATCCCTGCGCCGTGGCCTGCCACGCGAGCGTCGGCTGCAGCGGAACATCGGTACCGCCGTCGGCAGGGCCGTCGAGCGACGGCACGGCCGGAGTGCTGTCGTAGACACTGAACTCGAAACCGATCGATTTCGTGATGGACGCTGCGGAGCCGGTCGCCGTCATCGCATACGTGCCCGCCGCCGCGGACGCCTGCGCGACCACGTGCATCGCGGCGTCGTCCGGCGCGACGACCGGGTTCGGATCGAACGTGACCGTCGTTGCCGCAGGATTGCCGCTCGCGGCGAACGCGACCGGATCGCTGAAGCCGCCGACCTGGCCGACGTGGACCGTCGTGCCGGTCGCGCTGCCCGCGCACACCTGCAGCGAAGGCTGCGCCGCGGCCAGCGTGAACGTCGACACGGTGCGGCAATTGCTGCAGACGAGCGCGTAGTCCTGGTTCGGACCCGTGCCGCTGTTGGTCGCGTCGCCGGCGATGTTGCGCGCGAGCACGGTCACCGCGACTTCGCCGGAACGTCCCGGCGGCAGGAACACGGCTTCGTAGTTGTCCAGCGCGTCGGGAACGCCGCCGGTCGTGCTCCACTGGTGGTCGAAATGGTTGCCGAGATACGCCTGCCCGCCCACCGCGACCGCGAGGTCGAGATCGTTGACCTGCGGGCTTGTACCGAGCGCGCCCGGCGCGTCGGTGTAGGCGAGTGCGACGCGCAGCGGCCGCGCGGGATCGGCGACGCCCCAGATGTAGCTGCGCGTCTCGCCGCTGGCGGTGACGAGGTCGCTCTGGTCGAGCACGATCTTCGGCGTCGCGTCGAACATGTCGCGCAGGTTCGGCATACCGAAACCCTGCGCGTTGCTCGGCAGGTCGTCGTTCGCGTCGACACCGGTGAGGTAGCTCGGGTGCGCCATCAGCCACGCTTTCATCAGCGCCGGACTCGGTGCGCGTGCGTCGCCGACCTCGACGACGCTGCCGGCGCCTGCACCGGCACCGCCCTGCTCGATCCACCAGTACGCGAGCGACGCGATACCCGACACCGCCGGCGTCGAATGGCTCGTACCCGACGACGCGGCGAACTCGGTCTGCCCCGCGGGATGGTACGGGTCGCACACGCCTTCGCCGGTGTAACCCGCATAGTTGCTCGCGCCGGACTGGACGTGCGAGCCCGGCGCGATGAGCTCGGGCTTCACGCGGTTGCCGGGCGCCGGACCACGGCTCGAAAAGCGCGCGACATCGTTCGCGTCGTTCGCGTCGGACGGCCCGGCGCCGCAGCCGTCGGTCCAGTCGGGACGCACGTTCTCCGACGCGCCTACGGTGATGACGTTCTTGCCTGCGGCCGGCGACGAGATCGTCGCCGCATTCGGGCCGGAGTTCGCCGCGGCGACGACGTAGATCATTTCCTGGTTGCCCGCGCGGGTGGCGTCGGCATCGCGCACGCCCGCGTCGTAGGCCTGGTCGACCGCGTCGTAGGTGAGCGGCGGCGGGTTGGCACCCCACGAGTTGCTGCTGATCTTCGCGCCGTTCTGCGCGTTCGCGGCAATGAGGCCTTGCGCGCTGTCGCCGCACGCGCTCGTGTCGAAGCCCGGCACGAAGATCGCGGTCGAGCCGATGCGACCGAACGGATTCACGCCCAGTCCGAGCTGGAAGCCCGACGCGTCCTGGTACGGCGATCCGCCGCGCTGGTCGTAGCCGACGACGATGCCGGCGTTGAGCGAACCGTGCCCGTCGATCGCGCCGACCTGCGCGTCCGGCGTCGACGAGCAATTGTGGAAGTACGCGACGCGCGACGGCTGTGCGGCGTCGCCATCGACGTGCAGCTTGACGTCCGCGGTGTTCAGCACCGTCACGCCGCTGCCGCCTTCGTCGATCGTGCTGTCGGTGAGATCGACGACAGGATACGCGCCCGGGTCCCGGCTGAAGCCGCGATCGAGCAGGAACTGCAGGTAGCCGACCGATGCCGGCGTCGGCGCGAGATCGCCGGCGAGGATCACGTCCTGCTTCTCGTCCATGAGCTTGAACGCCGGCGTCTCGCCGACGAAGGTCACGTCGGACCGTTCGGCGATCGCCGCGACGTCGGCGACGCGCACGCGCAGCGATGCGTTCTCGAACGCGAGGATCGGCGTCCAGCGGACGTCGGACATGCCCGCACCGAGCGGCGCCTGCCGCGCCGGCGGCAGCAGCGCCCGCTCCTGCACGAAGCGACGGGTGGCGTCGACGCCGGCGTGGCGATACACCTGCACCGTCACGTCGACTTCGTCGTTCGACGCCGCGTTCGCGTCGAGGCGCTGCTGCAGTCGCGGATCGACTTTGAGGAAACCGTAGTACGGCGCCGCGTACTGCAGCCAGCTCGTCGTGTCGCGCAGCCGCGCGAGCCGCGCCTGCGCCTGCGCGTCGGCCCAGACGAGGTAGCCGTGATCGGCGACGTACTGCACCGGCACGATGCCGCGTGCAGCGAGCGCGTCGAGCCAGGCCTTGCGCACGGGGCCGACGAACTGCACGACCTGCAGCGACGCTCCGGCCGGCGCCTGCAGCGAGAACGGCGCCGGTGCCGCGGGCGTTCCGTCGCGCGTGTCGAACGGGTGCGCGGTGAACCGCAGCACGTCCGAGGCGACGACCGCGCCGTCCACGGTCGCCTGCGTGCCCGCGACGTCGTACAGCGCGAAGCTGCCGTAATCCTGCAGCAGGCGCACGCCAGCGCCGGACATCGGCGCATCGGCAGGCACCAGCAGCTTGCGGGTCGCCGGCGTCGGCGTGGTCGCCGACGCAGGAGCGAAAACGGACGCGTCGCTCGCGGCGCACAGCACGACGGCGATCGCCGTCGCGAGGGAGTTGCGCATGGTCATGGTCCTCGAAGCGTGGTCGCGCGCACGGCGCGCGAGCTCGTCGTGACTCCTGCGCCTGCGCCCGCTCCCTCAAGGGAGGAAAGAGAACGGGCGCGGCGCAGGAGGTTGAACGGATCGACCGCGGGATCAGCCGTCGATGTTGACGCCCTGGATGACGTGCATCCCCGGGAAGCCGATCGATGCCGTCGTCGCCGGCGCGGCGAGGCCGCACGCGGTCGAGCTCAGGAAGCTCGGGTGCGTTTCCGCCGCCGTCGTCGAGCCGATGTAGAACGCCGTGCCGTCACCGCTGCCATCCTCGGTCGAGACTTCGACGACGAGGTCGTTCGCGACCGTGTCGGCCACCGTGCCCGAGACCGGCACGTTGATGCTGGTCAGCGCCGAGCCGGCCGGCGCGGTCGTCGCCGCCTGGCCGACCTGGGTCAACTGCGCGGTGTCGATGGTGTCGACCGCGACGCCGTGCGGGATCGTGTACAGCGTGACGGTGACGCCGGGCGCTCCGTTCGTCTGTTCGACCGAAACGTCGACGCTCGACACGTGCACCGGCGAGGTCAGCGCATACTCGCTGAAGTAATAGCGGCGCCAGTACTGGTTGTCCGCGGTCGTGCCGCTCGCGCTGTCGCCGCAGGCGGCGGAGTTCTGCGCGATCGGCGTGCTGGCTGCGGTCTGCGCGAGCGTCGTCGCCCCGCCGCCACCGGCCCCGTCGAAGCCGTCCGCGAAGATCGTGTCGACCGGTTGCGCCGGCCCGACGGTCAGGTGCACCGGGATCGCGACGCGGCTGTGCGAGAGGTCGTTGCTGTAGACGCAGAGGTTCGCGTCGTAGTCACCCGGGGCGAGCGCTGCCGCATCGAACGTGACGTTGACCGTCGTGGGATGCGCCTGTTCCGGGTCCGGCGTGACCGTGCCGCCGGCGATGTCGTAGCCGAGCCACGGCGTGTCCGCCGGCGTCGCGCACACCGCACCCGACTTCGCGATCGCCATGCTGTCGACTTCGCTCGCCATGTCGCTGATCGCGGTCGCCGCGCCGGTCAGCGGATCGACCGTGTACATGACGCGGCTCGTCTCGTCCGCGCTGGCGAGATAGAGCACTCCGGTTTCGGCGTCGAAATCGAGCCCCTGGCCGAACACCGCGTCGAAGCCGAGCGAGCCGATCACCTGGGTCGCGGCGTTGGTCTTGTCGATCGCGACGAGCGCGTCGCCGTCCGAATCGATGCCGTACATGAGGCCACTGCGGTCGAACGTGATGTCGCGGATCATGCCGCCGAGCGTGCCGACCAGCGTGGTGGCGGCCGTCGCGAGGTCGATCGTGTAGAGGGTGCTCGAGCGCGACGCGCTGCGGAAGTCGTCGATGACGAGATAGGTCGTTCCGCTGGTCGGATCCCAGCGCATGCCGCCCGGCTCGACGATGCAGCAGCTCACGAGCCCTGTGCTGCCGACGACCGTCGTGCTGCCGTCGAGCGTGCTGATCGTGTAGAGCTTGCCTTCGAAGTAGTCGACGCCGTATTGCTTGCTGAAGTCGTTGTCGACGAAAGTGATGCCGAACAGCGGGGGGCTGTCGGCGAGGATGACGTTCGACGTCGACGGTGCCGCCGCGTCGAAGCTCACGTAGTCGGCCCCGTTCACGGTGACCTGCGTCGCGTAGACCGGCACCTGCATCGTGCCCGCGGGCGCGTGCACCTTCGACTTCGACGCGCGGCGGGCGCTGTCCGGCGACACGCCGACACCGTCCCACGGGCCGTGGAACGGCACGCTCGTGCGCGGCGTCTTCGGGAAGTGCGCGTTCGCGGCCGGCGGCGTCATGCTCCAGACGAGGTCGCGGTTGCCGATGTTGTCGATCGACAGGGGCGCGCTCGTGCTGCTGCCCGCGGGCACGCTCGGCGTGAAGCCGGTGGCAGCATTGGGCGTCGTGATCATCGTCGGCGTGCCGACGTCGAGCGTCGCCGCCGCCGTCGCGCTGTAGCTGGTCGGATTGGCCGGTGTCCACGCGATCGCGAGGCCGTCGTGCAGGCTCGCGCTGTCGTAGGAGTACTGGTTCGCGAACGAGCCGTTCGACTGCAGGCCGACCGTGGCCGAGACGCCGTTGTCGTACCCCGCGCCGGCGCCGCCGAAGCTCGTCGTCTGGTATTCGAAATCGATCGAGCCGTCGGCCTCGTCGAGGATGACCTCGAACGTCGCGCCGGTCTGACCGGTCGGGTCGCCGTTGTCGCCGTAGCTGAACTTGTTCTTGTACTCGACCACGAACTGCCGGTTCGGCGCGCTGCCGAGCGTGGCGTAGTAGATCGTGCCGTTCGGCAGCATGTCGTCCCAGTACGGCAGGATCGCCGGGTTGTTCAGTCCGGACGACGGCAGCGCGGTGTTGTTGTACGGGAACGCGGAGCAGGACGACAGCCCGAAGTAGAGGCCGCCGTTGTTGCCGATGCACAGGTCGCTCGACGCGGTTCCGTAGAACGGAAAGGCGAACGGCATCGTGACCGCCGCGGCGCCGTCGTCGCTGAGGTTGAGCGCGGTGCCGCTCGCGCTGACGTCGACGAAAGCGTACGGCGCCGATGCGTTCGCGCTGTAGCCGGCGAGGGCGTCGCTCGCGGTCCAGGTCGACGTGAACGTGCCGTTGTCGTGGCCCGGACTCGCGCTCGCGACGATCACGCGGTGGTAGCGGTAGGTCGCGCCCGGCGCGAGCACGACGTTCGAATTGGTCAGCAGCTGCCCGACATGATCGTCGACGAGGGTGTGGTAGTTGAGCGTCGTCGCGGACTGGTTGGTCACGGTGTAACAGACGTCGACCTCGTCGCCGACGTCGACCGCGAGATCGGTCGCTGTTCCGCACAGGTTCGGATCGCCCGGATCGGCCAGGGCAAGCGTGACGGCGAGGCAGAGTCCGTCCGGCGCGCAGCTGCCGCCGGCGACGCCGCCGGGTTGCTTCACGGGTGCGGTGCCGAGCGTGAACGCGTGCCCGGCGCTCGCCTTGTTCATGCTCGTGCGCGGCAGCGGCTGCGCCGTCACGCCTGCAGCGAGCAGCGTGAGCGCGGCAGCCGGCAGCACGCGGCCGAGATATGGCAGGACTTTCATCAACGTACCCCACTGCAGATGTCGTCCACGGCCCGCCCAGGACCGCGACGCCTGACCTTCTTTCGGGCTCGACGCTCCGGTCGGGCCTGCGCATGTCCGCCGCATGTCGGCGGTCGATGCAGGGTGGACGCAGCCGGCGCGGTGCGCTTGTAGAAGTCTTGTAGGAGGCTTGAGCGGCGCTTGTAGAACGCGTTGCCGGCGCGGGAATCAGTGGCTTGCCGTCGTTGCGGGAAGGACGCGCTCGCCCGCGAGCTGGCGCGCCCGCTCGAGCGCCGCGCGCGCAGCATCGTCCTTGCGCAAGGCCTGGTAGACCTGGGCCTGCACCCAGCTCGCCCGCATGTCCTGGTTCGACCACGGTGCGAGGCGACCGCCGATCGCGCTGGCCTGCTCGACGCGTCCCGCAGCGAGCAGCGCTTCGACGTACGACTGGCCGACGACGACGATGTCTTCGGGGATGCCGAGGCGCTCCGCTCGCGTCATCGCCGCCGCGTACCCCTGCAGCGCGGGCTCCACGCTGCCTTCGAGGCGCGCCTGGTCCGCTTCGAGCAGTTCGACGTAGAGCGAGCGCCGATCTCCGGATGCGGCGTCTGCCCACGCCCGCAGCCGCTTGATCTCGGCCGCGGCGGAGGTCACGTCGCCGGCGCGCTGGAGCGCGCGGATGCGCGTGGTCCAGGCGCCCTCGTAGTCGAGCCAGTTCGTGCTTTCGAGTTCGGGCGTCAACGCCTTCCCTGCCAACGCCACGGCGTGCGCATGGTCGCCACGCAGGAGGGCGAGGTCGGCGGCGAGCGCGTCGGCTTCGATGCGCACGACCGCGTCGGTGGTCGGATCGCTCGACGCGCGGATGCGCGCGACGAGGTCATCCGCGTCGCGCAGCCGGCCCGCGCCGGCGAGCGCGACCGCGCGGCTGAGCGTGAGCCACCAGCCCTCGCGCGGGTTGCGGCTATGGGTGTCCACCGGCCAGAAGCGGTCGGTCGTCGCGAGCGCCTTGTCGTGCTCGAGCAGCATCGACTGCGCGTCGGCGAGCGAACGCAACGCCGAATTCAGCGCCTCGGGCGTGGCTAGGACGCGGAAGCGGTCGGCTGCATCGCTGAAGATCGGCGCCGCGATCGCCGGCTGTCCCCGATCCATCGCGACGGCGCCGAGGTTGAGATCCACGCGCGCGACGCCGAATGCATCGTTGCTCATTTCGTGCAGCATGCGCGCCTGGCCGAAGAACGCGGCGGCCTCGTCGAGGCGCTGCGCCTGCCCGGCGACGACGCCGCGACCGGTGTAGGCGGCCGCGAGCAGGTCGGGATCATTCTGCAGGCGCAACAACTGAATGACCTCGACGAACGCGGCGTCGGCCTCGGTATCGCGGTCGAGCCGGACCAGAGCGACGCCGAGCCGGTTCAACGCGCGCGCGCGCAAGCGCGGGTTGCGGTCGGCCGGCACGCGATCCAGCACCGACTCGGCGAGCTTCCGGCTCGCTTCGTACTCGCCCGCGAAGAACTCGATCACGGACGTGCTCAACGCGATCTCGGGACTCGCCTGCACCGTGGCAGGCGCGTCCTTGATCAGTGCGCGCGCCAAGTCGAGCTGCCCCGACAACACCGCGGCACTGACCCGGCGATCGAGCTCTTCGGCGGCGCGCGACTGATCGGTCTCCTCGCTCGGCGGCGGCGACAGGCCGAGCTTCACGAGAAGCTGGTCCGCGGCCGCACGGCCGGCCGCGAGCACGTCGGTGGCCTGGCCTTCGGCGAGCACGGTGCGACCGTCGCCGCGCGCTTCGAGGCTCACGCTCCAGGTCGCGTTCGCGAGCACGACGCGCGGCTGGATCAGCAGGGCCTTCGAGCCGGTGTGGCTGGCGATGCCCGCATCGAGCTGGTGCGCGTTGACGAGTCCGAGCACGCTCTCGCTCGGCGTGGTGACCAAGTTGCCCTTGCGCAACCGGTTGGCGACGAGATCCATGAAGCCGAGGCGCAGCCATGCCCATTCGCCGCTCGCTTCGACCTGCGCCGGCAACACCATCGCCGGCGCGCGCCGCTCCGCGACCATCGGCACGGTCGCGCGCGGGGCGGGTCGACGTTCGACGAGGAAGAATCCGATCGCGACCAGCGCGACCAGCGCGCCAGCGAACGCGAGCAGCGCGCGAATCCGCGGGCGTCCGCCAGGCGCGCGCGTCGCGCTCGCCGGCGTGGGTGCCGGCATCGGTGCGTCGACCGGCCCTGGCGCCGCGGCCATTGGCTCCGCCGATCGTCCCTCGGATGCTTCGACGGTCGGCTCGACGATCCATCGATAGCCGAGCCTGGGCAAGGTGCGGATGCTGTTCTGTTCGTTACCGGTGTCGCCGAGCAGCCGGCGCAGCCGCATGATCGCGTGGCTGAGCGAGACGTCGCTGCTGTCCGCGCGCCCCCATACGGCGGCGACGAGTTCGTCGCGGCCGACCGAGCGCTCGCGGTTGCGGATCAGGTAGACGAGGCAATCGATCGTGCTGACCGGTAGCGCGACCAGTTCGTCGTCCTTGTACAGCTCGCGTGCCTGCGGGTCGAGACGGAAATTGCGGAAGCGATAGATGGGCAACGACATGGCGATAGCTTATCGCCTTCGTCCACCCGCCAGCGCTGCGTGCGGGCGCGCGGCGACGCGGGATGGCGGCCGTCGCGCGCAATCCGTGCATCGCGGACGAGCGGTGCGCGCATGCCCATCCGCGGCACCGACCGCGGTCACGCGTGGTAAAACGGGCCACTGCAACGCAGGACCCGACGATGGCCTCTTCGCTCGCAGCCGCATCCGGCGCACCGGCCGCCGCCTCCACTCCCGCCGAAGCGGACCGCCCGGCCGCCTCGCGGATCGCCTTCGCGGTGACGATGATCGCCCTCGGCGTGCTCGGCCTCGTCCACGGCGACTTTGCGCTCGTCTGGCAACGCATCCCGATCGAGCATCTGCCCGGCCGCACTGCGATCGCCTATGCGTGCGCGCTGGTCGAACTCGGCGGCGGCCTCGCCCTGCTGCCTGCGGCGACGACGCGCGGCGCAACCCGCGTGCTCGCCGTGTTCCTGCTGCTCTGGCTCGTGCTGTTGAAGCTGCCGGCGGTCGTGGTCGTGCCGCAGATGGAAGCGACCTGGCTCGGCTTCGGCGAGATCGCGGTCATGTTCGCCGGTACGTGGACCCTGCTCGCGCAGCGGCCCGGCGATTGGGAGCGCGCGCACGTTCCGTTCGCGGTCGGCGAGCGTGGCCTGCGCGGTGCGCGTGCGTTGTTCGTCGCCACGTTGCCGATGATCGGCCTGTCGCACTTCTTCTACGCGGAGCAGACCGCCGCCTTCGTGCCCGCATGGCTGCCGTATCCGCTGTTCTGGGCCTACCTGACCGGCACCGGCAGCCTCGCCGCGAGCCTCGCCCTGCTGCTCGGCGTCTGGCCGCGCCTCGCCGCGACGCTCGAGGCGGCCATGCTCGGGGTCATCACCCTGCTCGTCTGGGGACCGAAACTGCTCGTGCTCGATCGGACGAACTGGACCGGTTTCTTCATCTCGAGCGCGATCGCCTGCGGTGCATGGATCGTCGCCGACGGTTATCGCGACCGCGGCTGGCTCGCACGCCGCGCCGCGGTCACGGGTTCCTGAGGCGCTTCAGCGCGATGGCGACGCCGCGCCCGCCTTCGCGAGCACGTCGTCGAGCGCCTGCAGCGCACGCGGCGAACCGGACTGGCCGAGCCAGAACAGCGCCTGCTTCTTCGCGTCTCGCGGATATGTGCCGCGCAGGATCGCGATGAGCGCGTCCTCGGCCTTGTCGTCGCCGAGCTGCGACAGCGCGAACACGGCTTGCTCACGCACATCGGCGGAGGTGTCGCCGGCGACCGCCGCGGTGATGTCGGCCGCCGCGCGTGGATCGCCCATCTGCGCCATCCAGAACAATGCCTGGCTGCGTACATGGTCGCTGCGATCGCTACGCGAGATCGCGAGGATGCGCGCATAGGCGTCGACGCCCGAGGCCTGCGACAGCGCGAAGATCGCGTGTTCGCGCAGGTCCGGATCGGCGTCGGTCGTCGCGTAGTGCTCGACGATCCCGGCGCCGTCGGCGCCGCGCGCCTGGCCGAGCCAGAACAGCGCCTGCTCGCGCGTCTCCTGCGCATGCTTCGGCTCGGCGAGCGTCGCGAGCGCGCGCGTCGCGGCGGGTTCCGCGTGGTACGCGATCGCCGAGAGCGCGGAATCGATGTCCGCCTTGGCCGAGCGTGGTTCGGTTGCCCACGCCGCGAGCAGCTCGACGCTGCGCGCGGGCACGACCGCGTCGATCTCGCGGATTGGTTTCGCGCCGCGCACCGGACACGACGCACCCACCGCGCGCACATCGCCGATGCGACCTTTCACGACGCGCGCGTAGACGGCGAGCTCGGTGTCGTGGCGCGGGTCGCCGTCGCTGGTGCCGAAGATCCCGACGCGCGCATCGAGATCGCAGCCGACCTCGAGCGGCACGCCGCGACGGGTGCTGTAGCAGCACGGTGCGCGGGCGCCGTCGACGAGCGGGACGCGCCAGCCGACCCAACCGTCGCTGCGCGCGACGTCGGCGGCGAAATCGGCCGCCTTCGCCGGCGTCGCGTGCGCGCCGAGCGCAGCCAGCATGCACAACAGCAAGGTCCTGGTCATGGCTTGCCCGCCTTGTCGAGTTCGGATTCGATGGCGTCGATCGCGGCGTCGTCGCCCATCGTCGTCAGCGTGCGCAGCAGTGTCTTCTTCTCGTCGACCGTCTTCGCATTGCGGTACAGCTCGAGCACGGCGTCGCTGTCGTCGGCGACGAGCAGGCCCTGCAGCACCGCATCGCGCAACGCCGGCGTGTTCGCGCTCGCGTACAACCTGCGCAGCTCCGCGGCACCGCCGCGGTCGCCGGCGACGCCGAGAGCGTGCAGCGCGGCGATGCGGATTTCCTCGGGCTGCGTCGCGTCCGCGGCGATCACCGCGAGGGCGTCGCTGTTGCCGGCGACGCCGAGCGCGTCGACGATCGCGTGCCGGTTCGGCAGGTCCTGCGTGACGTCGTAAAGCTGCTTGAGTTCGGCCGAGGCGTCGAGCGCGCCGAGCGTCTGGATCGCGTGCGCGCGCACGGCCGGGTCCGTCTCGCCGCGCGCGGCGGCGAGCACGAGGTCCTTGCGGTCGGCGACGAGGTAGGCGTCGAGGATCTGCCGCTTTTCGCGCGCGTCCTTGCTGCCCGCGTAGAGCTCGCGCAGGCGCTCGATCGCGCGGTCCTCGCCGCTCACGCCGAGGATGCGCACGGCTTCCTCGCGCAACTCCGGATCGCTCGCACCCTTCGCCGCCTCCACCACGTCGTCGAGGCCGTGGCTGTCGTCGAGCTGGCTCATCACGAACAGCGCGCGCTTCTTCAACTTGACCGAATACGGCCCTTTCAGCACCTTCTTGAGCAGCGGCATCGCGCGCTCGGCCGGCGCGCTCATGAGGCCCTCGAGCGCGACTTCGGCGAGTTCCTCGTTGCCGATGTCCGTCGCGGCGGGCTTCGCCGTCGCCGGCGAGGCCTTTTGCACGAGCGCATCGGCGTCCTTGCTCCAGCGGCTCTGCGGGAATTCGCGCCGGAGCTTGTCGAGCACGTTCTTCGCCTCGTTCGTGCGCTTGGCCTGCACGAGCGCGTACGCTTCCCAGTACAGCGCAGCGTCGGCGCTCTGCGGTTCCTTCTCGCGCAGCTGCGCCTCGAGCTCGGTGAAGCGCTTCAGCGCCGTGCTCCAGTCCGATTTCTTCAATGCCGCCTGGCCCTGCCAATACAGCTGGTTCGACGCCTTGTCGTTCGGCGCCATGTCGCCTTCGCTCGCGGCGAACGCGACGTTCGCGGCGAGCGCGACGGCGGCGGCGAGGAGGCGGACGGTGATCGTTTTCATTCGGGGCATGCTCCGTGGTCGTCTTACGTGCGGCGTTCGCCGTTACGGTCGAGGCGGGCCTGCGTCGCGCGCACCTGGAACAACAGGTCGGTCGAGCGAAGGTAGTCGCGCAGGCCTTCATTGCCTTTGACGGGCGTCGACGCGGGCTGGTTAGCGAGGGAGATCAGCACGGGTTCGAGCTGGCGCAGGAAATCGGCGAGCTGGCCGTTGCCGGCGCGCGCGGCCGCGCGTGCGTACAGTCGATTCGCGTCGACGAGGGAGGCGGCGAGTTCGCGGTTGCCGTCGAGCAGCTCGCGGCTGTCGCTGTTGCTCGCGGTGAGCAGCACGCCTTCGGTCGCGCGCAGGTGCGCCGCGACGTAGGCGTCCAGCACGCGCATCGCGGTCGCGTCCGCGCGCGCCTGCGCGACCTCGTCGGGTCCTGGCGCGCTTTGCCGGCCCGCGTAGAACGCCGCGCCGACGACGAGCGCGAGCGCGAACGCGCCGGCCCAGGCGAGGCGCGGCGGATCGAGCCAGTCGCGCACGCGGTCGAGCCACGCCGCGCGCGGCGCGCGGACGGCGAGGCGCGGCTCGAGCCCGCGCCACAGGCGCCGCTCGAAGCCGGCGTCGGCGACCGGCGCGGGCAGCGCGTCGACCTCGGCGAGCACGCGCAACAGCGCGTCGCGCCGCGCGCGCAGCTCCGCCGATGCGGCGAGCGCCGCGTCGATGCGCGCGAGTTCGCCGGGCTCGAGGCCGTCGCGGTAGTGGTGCAGGACGAGGTCTTCGTCGCTGATCGTGTTCATGGCTTCACCCGCTGGGTTCGAGCACGCTGCGCAGCTTGCGCACCGCGCGGAAGATCGCCTGCTTGCAGGCGCCGACGTTGAGCGACAGCGCCGCCGAGATGTCCTCGAGCGACTGGCCCTCGTGATGGCGCAGCACGAACGCGCTGCGCTCGAGCACGCTCATGCGCGCGAGTTCGGCCTCGATGCCGCGGCGCAGCTCCGCACTGCGCGCGAGCCGCTCGGGGCCGGGACGCGCCTCGAGCGCGCGCGCGAGCAGGTCTTCGCCCTCCTCGCCCTCGGGCAGTGCGGACTCGACGCGCCCGCGTCGACGCATCTGCTCGAGCGCCGCGTTCACCCCGATGCGGTGCAGCCAGGTCGAGAACGCGGCGCGCCCGTCGAAATCACGCAAATGCCTCCAGGCATTGAAGAACGCCTCCTGCACCGCATCTTCGGCGATGGCCTTGTCGCCGGTGATGCGCGCGCAGACGCGGTACAACGCGCCCGCGTGCGCATCGACGAGGCGTCGAAACGCGACGGCATCCCCTGCGCCTGCGCTGGCGATCCAGCGCGCTTCGTCGTCGGTCATGCTGCATAGGATGCGCGATCGGTGGCGGTGGTTAGCAAGGTCCGGGCGCTTGCCTGAACGGCAGCGCCGCAGCGGCAACCCCGCGGCCGGGTCGGCCGCGTTGCATGAGGCGGTCCGACCCGGATCGTGACGTTTCCGGTCCCTATGCCGTACCCTCGGCCAATGGGGGACGAAAGAACCGACGAGGAATTGATGCTCGCATACGCCGGAGGCGACCTGCTCGCCTTCGAGACGCTCTATCGGCGCCACCGCGGCACGCTGTACCGCTTCCTGCTGCGCAGCCTGCGCCATCGCGCCGACGCCGACGAGCTGTTCCAGGAGTGCTGGAGCCGGCTCGTCGCGGCACGGGAGCGCTACCGGCCGGATGCGAAGTTCACGACGTGGCTGCTGCAGATCGCGCACAACCTCGTCATCGACCGCTTCCGCCGCCAACGACCGCAGGCATCGCCCGAAGAGACGGAGACCGTGCTGCGCAACCTCGACGCGCCCGACAGCGAGCAGCCCGAACGCGCGCTGAGCGAGTTCGAGCAGCGCCGACGCCTGCAGCTGGCGCTCGAGGACCTGCCCGAGGAGCAGCGCGTCGCGTTCCTGCTGCGCGTCGAAGGCGGCCTCGGCCTCGAGGAGATCGGCGAGATCACCGGCGCCGGCCGCGAGACCGTGAAGTCGCGCCTGCGCTACGCGCTCGCGCGCATCCGCGCAAGGTTCCAGACATGAGCCTGCCGCGCGACCCCGACCACGATCTCGACCGCCTGCTCGCCGACGACGGCGGCGAACTGACTGCGCTGTATCGGCGCCTGCCGAAGGCCGAGCCGCCGCGCCGGCTCGACCGCAGCGTGCTCGGCGAAGCCGCGCGCGCGGTGCGCGGCTACACGCCGCGCCGGCAGCGCTGGCTGCTCGGCGTCGGCTCCGCTGCGGGCATCGTGCTCGCAGCGGGCATCGCCTGGCACGTCGGCCAGGATGCGGTGCGGCACGAGGCCCAAGGCGAAATGCCCGTGCAGAGCGCGCCGGCGGCACCCTCGCGCAACCAGAACTACGTACCGGTGCAGCCGCTCAGCGAGCCTGCCGCCAAACACGCGCCGCCGATGGCGCAGGACGCGGTCGGCGCGGCCGCGCCTGCTGCGGCGCCGCCACCTGCAGCGGCCAAGCCCGTGCCGCGCAAGGCCGGGGCGCGCGCGAAGGACGTCGCGCCTCCGCTCGCCCAACCGGCCACACCGCCCGTCGCCCCGCCGCCCGCGGCGGCTGCGGCAGCGCCCGCAGCGGAAGCGTTCCCCGCCCAGACGCAGCGCCAGGAAGCCGAGGCGGCCACGGGTGCGGCGCGCGCCGGCGCCGCCGCCGAATCCGACCTGATGGCGAAGGAGCGCCTCGACGACAAGGCCTTGCGCACGCGCGCCGCACCGGCGCCGCCGAGCAGTTCGGTCGAACTGCGCCGCGACATGCAGCTCGCGCCGGAGGACTGGCTCGCGCACGTCCGCCAGTTGCTGCACCAGGGTCGGCGTCAGCAGGCGATCGAGAGCTTGCGCCTGTTCCGCAAAGCGCATCCGCGCCATCCGCTGCCGGACGAGCTGCGCGCGCTGCTCGACTGAAAGCCGCCGAGCCATCACAAGGGCCAGCGTCGCGCGGGGTGTGCGAACGTCGTGTGCCGATGCCCTAGGTTTCGAAGTCGTCGGCGAAGATCACGTCGCCGCGCTCGTACGCGCCGAGGTCGACGGTGCCCGCATAGGTGCGCGGATTGCCTTCGAGGTCCATGGTCGGCAGGCCGCCGGCAGGTGCCGGCGTCCCTGCGCCGAGCAGCGGCGACGCGGCCGACAGGTGGAAGTTGCCCGCGGCGGCGAACTGCGGATCGACGCCGAGGTTGCCGTTGCTACCGGCAGCCGGCGAGCCGGTGATCGCCGCGTAGTCGTTGTGGTCGAGCAGCGTGCGACCATCGTAGAACTGCAGGTCGGTGCCGCCCGTGTTGCCCCAGAACACGTTGTTCGCGAGGTACGAGCTCGGCACGGCGCCGTTGCGGTAATTGATGAACACCATCGTCGGCGCGGCGCCGCTCGCGCTGTTGCCGGTGATCGTGTTGTTGGTCATGTACACGTTCGTCGTGGTGCCGCCGTACAGGTAGAGCGCGCCGTTGTTCGGCGCGCTGTTGCCGGTGACGAGGTTGCCGTCGACGTGGATCTCGCCATCGCCGTCGATGATCGCGCCGCCGACCGCGTAGTCGGAGCTGTTGTCGCGCAGGATGCACGCGGCGAGCACGACCTGGCTCGTCGAAAGGCTGCCGCTCATCTGCAGCCCGCCGCCCGAGGATCCGCTGCGCAGCCCGTTGCGTATCGTCAGGTGGCGTATCGCGACGCTGCCCGGCCCGTTGATCGCGAGCACCTGCGACACGCCGCCGCCGTCGAGCACGGTGTCGCGCGGGTCCTGCGATCCACTCGTGCAGGACGCGTCGAAGCCGCCGTTGATCGTCAATGCGAAGACCTGGGTCGAGTTGAACGAGAAGCCGTTGCCGCCGGTGAGATAGTTGCCGCGGACGAGGCGGATGACGTCGTCCTCGCCGTTGCTCGCCGCGACCTGCAGCTTCGCGCGCAGGTCGCCGGCCGTACTCACGCACCACGTCGCCGCCGCGGCACAGGCCGGCACCAGCGCCGCCGCGATGCTCAGGGTCGTCGCGATGGACGATGCCTTCGATCGGTTCATGGGAGCCTCCGCTCGCGGATCGCCGCGATTTCCCTGTTACACGCCGAACGACGGCGGAACCGGGCACGCGGTCGCCCGGTGCAGGCGATACACTCGCATCGATGAGCGAAGCATGCACCTTGCGCGGCGAAGCGAGCCTGCAGCTGGACGTCAGGAAGAGCCGCTTTCTCGCGCGCGCCGTGCCGGCCGACACGCCCGAGGCGGCCGCCGCGTTCGTCGCGCGCGTCGGCGACGCCGCGGCCACCCACAACTGCTGGGCCTGGCGCATCGGCGCGAGCTACCGCTTCAGCGACGACGGCGAACCCGGTGGCAGCGCGGGCAAGCCGATCCTCATGGCGATCGATGGGCAGTCGGTCGATCGGGTGGCGGTCGTCGTCACGCGCTGGTACGGCGGCATCAAGCTCGGCGTCGGCGGACTCGCGCGCGCGTACGGCGGCTGCGCCGCCGAATGCCTGCGGCGCGCCGAGCGCGAACCGATCGTCGACCTGCGCCGTGCACGCATCCGCTGCGATTACGCGACCTTGCCGGTGCTGCACGCGCGGCTGCGCGAGTTCGGCGCGGCCAAGCGCGCGGAACGCGCCGATGCCGACGGCATCGAGCTCGACATCGAGCTGCCGGCCGAACGCGTCGACGCCCTCGCCGCCTACGTGCGCGACCTCACGCGCGGCCGCGGCGCGCTCGAACGCGCTTGAACCCGCGAACGCCGCCCGCACCTCGTCCCGACCTTCCCGCTTCCGACGCGCCGATGCCCGACCAGCCTGCCACCGACCCGCCGCGCAAGCTCCGCTCGCTGACCCGCTTGCTGCCTTACCTCAGGCCGTACCGCGGCCTGCTCACGGGCTGGCTCGGCTTCCTCGCCGTATCGTCCGCGGCGACACTGACCCTGCCGCAAGCCGTGCGGGTGATGATCGACCACGGCTTCACGCAGTCGAACGCGGCGGCGATCAACGCGAGCTTCCTCGGCCTGTTCGCGGTGGCCGCGGTGCTCGCGATCGCGACCGCGGCTCGCTTCTTCTTCGTGACCCTGCTCGGCGAGCGTGTCGCGGCGGACCTGCGCCGGCGCCTGTACGACCACCTGCTCACGCTCGACCAGGCGTTCTACGAGAGCACGCGCACGGGCGAACTCGTGTCGCGCCTCGCCGCCGACACCGAACTCGTGCAGACGGTCGTCGGCTCGACCCTGTCGGTCGCGCTGCGCAGCGTCGTGACCCTGATCGGCGGCGCCGCCGCGATGATCTGGACGAGTCCGCGCCTTGCCGGCTTCACCGTGCTGGTAATCCCGGCGGTGGTGCTGCCGATCGTCGTGTTCGGCCGGCGCGTGTCGAAGCTCTCGCGCGAGAGCCAGGACCGCATCGCCGACGCGTCGGCGACGGCGAGCGAGGCGCTCAACGCGGTGCACACGGTGCAGGCGTACACGCGCGAGCCGGAAGAGTCGCGCCGCTACGCCGACGCGATCCGCCGCGCGCTCGACGTCGCGCGCCGGCGCATCGCGATGACCGGCAGCCTGACCGCGATGGTGATCCTGCTCGTATTCGGTGCGATCACGCTCGTGCTGTGGGCCGGCGCGAAGGCGGTCATGGCCGGCACGATGGCGCCGGGTGTGCTCAGCCAGTTCGTGCTGTACGCGGTGTTCGCCGCGGGCTCGGTCGGCGCGCTCAGCGAAGTGTGGGGCCAGGTGCTGCGCGCCGTCGGCGCGCTCGGCCGCATCGGCGACCTGCTCGACACGCGCGCGGGCATCGTCTCGCCCATGCCCGCCGTGCCGCTCGCGCAGCCGGTGCGTGGCGCGATCCGCTTCGAACACGTCGAGTTCCACTATCCGTCGCGCCCCGATCGCGCCGCGCTGCACGATTTCACGCTCGATGTGCAACCGGGCCAGACGATCGCCCTGGTCGGCCCGTCGGGCGCGGGCAAGACCACCGTGTTCCAGCTGCTGCTGCGCTTCTACGATCCGGGCAGCGGCCGCATCCTGCTCGACGGCGTCGACCTTCGTGCGCTCGCGTTGCCCGAGCTGCGCGGCAGCTACGCACTGGTGCCACAGGATCCGGTCCTGTTCGGTGCGAGCGCCGCCGACAACATCGGCTTCGGCCGCACCGGCGCGAGCCGCGACGACGTCGTCGCCGCCGCGCGCTCGGCCGAGGCGCACGACTTCGTCGAAACCCTGCCCGAAGCGTACGAGACCTACCTCGGCGAACGCGGCGTGCGCCTGTCCGGCGGCCAACAGCAACGCGTCGCGATCGCGCGCGCGTTGCTGCGCGACGCGCCCGTGCTGCTGCTCGACGAAGCGACCTCGAGCCTCGATGCGCAATCGGAGCACCTGATCCAGCAGGCGCTCGAGCGCCTCGAAGCCGGGCGCACGACGCTCGTGATCGCGCACCGCCTCGCCACGGTGCAGCGCGCCGACCGCATCGTCGTCCTGGACGGCGGGCGCATCGTCGCGCAGGGCACGCACGCCGAACTCGTGCGCGCGGGCGGCCTCTACGCCGAACTCGCGCGCCTGCAATTCGCTGCGTGATGAACGCGGCCGACGACGCGTTCGAGCGGCGCCTGCACGAGGCGGTCGCGCTCGCCGATCGCGGCGCGCTGCCTGCGGCGATCGAACACCTGCACGCGCTGCTGCTCGACCGCCCGCAAGTCACGGCGCTACGCCAGTTGCTCGCGCGCTGCCACCTGCGCGCGGGCGACCGCGACGCGGCGCTCGCGGTCGTCACGCATCCGTCGCTGATCGCGGACCGCGCGACGCTGTATGCGGTGGTCGCCGATTTCGCGGGCGCCGGCGCCTGGCAGGAGCACGCGGCGCTGCTCGAGGCCGTCGCGCGCCACGACCCGGCCGACTACGAGGCCGTGCTCGCACTCGCCGCGGCGCTGCATGCGCTCGGCTGCCCGAGTGCCGCGCTGCACTGGGCCCGGCATGCGAGCGCGTTGCGGCCGTCCGAACCGATGCCGCGCGCGATCGCTGCAACCGCGCTGGTCGACCGCGGCGACGTCGAAGCGGGGCTCGCCGACTATCGCGCCCTGCCGATGCAGGAGGGCGACGCCGAGCACGCCGCGCGCCAGCTCGTACTCATGCACTACGACCCGGCGCTCGACGCAGCAGCGATGTCGGCAGCGATCCGTGCCTATGCACGGCGCTTCCTGCCGCCGCCGGAACGGATCGAGCCGCGCTCGCGCGCGCCGGGGCAGCGCTTGCGCATCGGCTGGGTGTCGCCGCGCCTCGGCGACGGCCCGGTGCCGACGTTCCTTGCCGGCCTGCTGCGCGCGTTCGATCGTGAACGGCACGAGCACGTGCTCATCGATCTCGCCGGCACGCACACGCGCGTCGCGCGCTCGATGCTTTCCCAGGGCGACACCTGGGTCGACGCGAGCCACCTCGACGACGGCGCCCTGCTGCAGCGCCTGCGCGCGCTGCAGCTCGACGTGCTCGTCGACCTCGCGGGCCACTCGACCACGAACCGACTGCGCGTGCTCGCGCGCCGCGCGGCGCCGCTGCAACTGACCTGGCTCGACTGGTTCGACACGACCGGCGTCGCGGCGATCGATGCCTTCGTCGGCGACCCCTGGCTCACGCCGCCCGGCTCGGCCGCCGATTTCAGCGAGACGATCGCCATGCTGCCGTCCGGGCGCTTCTGCTACACGCCGCCGCGCGACGCCGTCGAGGTGTCGCGCGCCGGCGACGGCCCCGTGGTGTTCGCCTCGTTCAACCGGCTCGCCAAGCTCAACGACGGCGTGCTCGATGCCTGGGCACGTATCCTGCTCCAGTGCGACGACGCACGCCTCGTGCTGCGTGCGCGGCATTTCGGCGAAGCCGCGACACGCGCGCACGTCGCCGCACGCTTCGCCACGCGTGGCATCGACGAACGCCGGCTCGAGCTCGGCGGAGCGCTGTCGTACCGCGACCTGCTCGAGGCCTATCGTCGCGTCGACGTCGCGCTCGATCCGTTCCCGTTCTCCGGCTGCACGACGACTTGCGACGCGCTCTGGATGGGCTGCCCGGTCGTCACACTGGAAGGCCGCACCTACGTCGGCCGGCAGAGCGCGAGCCTGCTGCACCGGCTCGGCGCGACGGACTGGATCGCGACCGGCGCGGACGATTACGTCGCCCGTGCGCTCCACCTGGCGGGCGGAGTCGACGCGTTGCGCGCTGCTCGCGCCACGTTGCGCGAGCGCACGCTGGTCGCACTCTGCGATGCACGCCATCACGCCGACGAGTTCGCGAGAATGATCCAGGCGCGCTGGCGTGCCCACCATCCGGCGTAAGCGTTGTCCTGGAACGTGCCGCATGACAGGGCGCGCTGCTCTCGATCGCCGTTTACGCGTGGATCGCGCCGGCGCAGCCGCGAGAGGCGATCGAGGGCGATCACGCGGCAAAAAAAAGCCCCGCGGTTGCGGGGCTTCGTTTGCGGGTGCCGTCGGGAGCGCTACTTGACCGGTTGCACGCCCGATGCCTGGGAACCCTTCGGCCCCTGCACGATTTCGAAATTGACGCGCTGCCCCTGTTGCAGCGTGCGAAAGCCCTGCGAATTGATGGCCGAGTAGTGAACGAACACGTCCTCCCCGCCGTCCTCGGGCGCGATGAAGCCGAAGCCCTTCGCGTCGTTGAACCACTTCACTGTACCGGTAAGCATCGATGCCTCTCGCTGATTGGATCGCACCCCATGCAGCGCTGCCCTCCCCTCGGCGCAACGAACAGGTGCGTACCGAGTATAACAATTGCTTAACGGATCGAATCAAGTTGCAGTGCGCAAGTCCCGGACGCCGTGGGCGCTAGGGTCACCCTACGATCGATGCGGCGCAGAAGGCCTGAAACACGAAGCACGCGGAGCACACGAAGGGCGTCCAGCAGATTCCTCTTCTGCCTTCTCCGTGTGCTCCGTGTGCTTCGTGTCGAAAGTTCTTGCTTCGACCGTCAGTCGAGCATCGCGGTCACGATACGCGGTACCGCCGCGGTCGCGGCTTCGAGGTTGGCGAAGATCTCGGGCAGACTGATCTCGGCTTCGTCGCCGCAGCCCGCCGCCCAGTTCGCGACCAGCGCGATGCACGCGTACTCGAGTTCGAGTTCGCGCGCGAGCGCAGCCTCGGGCATCCCCGTCATGCCGACGAGATCGCAGCCGTCGCGGCGCATGCGCGCGATCTCGGCGCGCGTCTCGAGGCGAGGCCCCTGCGTCGCGCCGTAGCAACCGCCGTCGACGACGGCGACGCCGACCCGCGTCGCCGCGGCGAGCAGGTCCTTGCGGAGCGCGGCCGTGTACGGCTCGCTGAAATCGATGTGCTTGACCTCGGCACCGGCGACGTCGCAGAAACTGGTCAGGCGCTCGCTCGTGTAGTCGATGATCTGGTCGGGCAGCGCGACGACGCGCGGCCCCATGTCGGCGCGGATGCCGCCGACCGCGTTCACGCCGATCACCCGGCGCGCGCCGAGGTGGTGCAGCGCCCAGACGTTCGCGCGGTAGTTCACGCGATGCGGCGGGATCGTGTGCGATTCGCCGTGGCGCGCGAGGAACGCGACGCGCTTGCCACCGAGCCGGCCGACGACGACGCTGTCGGATGGATGCCCGTACGGCGTGTCGACCGCATGGCGTTCGGCCGCTTCGAGACCGGGGAAGCGGTACAGGCCGGTGCCGCCGATCAGGGCGAGGTCGATGTGCCGGCTCATGCGTCCACCGCGTAGATCGCCGCGAGGTTGCGGCCCTGTTCGTGATAGTCCATGCCGTAGCCGAACACGTAGCGGTCCGGCACCTCGACGCCGACGAAGTCGGCGCGCAGGCCGGCACCGCGACCGTGGCGCTTCTCGCAGAGCACGACGAGCAGCACCCGCGCGGCGCCCTGCTCGAGGCAGAAATCGCGGATCGCCTTCAGCGTGTGGCCTTCGTCGAGGATGTCGTCGACGAGCAGCACGGTAGCGCCGGCGAGCGAGATCGCCGGCTGCTTGATCCACAGCAGCGCGCCGCCGCTGGTCGCGCCGCGGTAGCGCGTCGCATGCACGTAGTCGAACGCGAGCGGCGCCCGGATCGTCGTCGCGAGCTGGCCCGCGAACGCGAGCGCGCCCTGCATGACGGTGAGGAAGACCGCGGGCGTGCCGTCGAGCGTGGCGTCGATCTCCCGGCCGACGCGTTCGATCGCGGCGGCGAGCGTGGCGTGCTCGTGGACGAGGTCGGCGCGCGCGAGCGCGTCGGCGAGGTTGGCTGTGCTCATGTCGTGGTCCGTGCGGCGCCGTCGAGTTCGGCGAGGCGCGCGATGAAAGCGTCGCGCTGCGGGTTGCTCACGAGCGCGTCCCAGGTCTGCGCGACCGCACCCTGCAACGCGGCGACGCGACCGGCGTCGCACGGCGGCGCGTGCGCGCTCGCGGCGATCGACTCGTCGACGATCGCCGGGCTGCAGGCGAGCAGCAGGTCGCATCCCGCGAGCAGGTGGGCTTCGATGCGCGCGGCGATGCTGCCGACCTGCTCAGCCGCAGCCATACCGATGTCGTCGCCGATCACGCTGCCACGAAAGCCGAGCTCGCCGCGCAGCACGTCCTCGATCCACGCGCGCGAATAGCCGGCCGCGCGCGCATCGACCGCGGGATACGTGACGTGCGCCATCATGACCGCCTCGGCGCCGCTCGCGATCGCATCGGCGAACGGCACGAGGTCGGTCGCGAGCAGTTCGTCGAGCGGGCGTGGATCGACCGCCGCGTCGAAATGCGTGTCCTCGGCCACCGTGCCGTGCCCGGGGAAATGCTTGATCGTCGCCGCCATGCCGGCGAGGCGCATGCCGCGCAGGTACGCCTGCGAAAGCTCGGAGGTGATCTGCGGATCGGCATGGAACGCGCGTTCACCGACCGCGCGATTGCCGCGTGCGAGATCGACCACCGGCGCGAAGCTGAGGTCGATGCCGATCGCGCGCATCTCGCTTGCCATGAGCCAGGCGTGTTCTTCGGCCGCGCGGATCGCCGCCGCGGCATCGCGCCCGTACAGTTCGCCGATGCGCGCGAGCGCCGGCAGGCGCGTGAAGCCGTCGCGGAAACGCTGCACCGGTCCGCCTTCCTGGTCGACGCAGACGAGGAACGGCTCGGGGCGCTCGACGCGGATGTCGTCGATGAGGTCGACGACCTGGTCGCGGCTGGCGAAGTTGCGCGAGAACAGGATCACGCCGCTGACCTGCGGTGCAGCGAGCTGGCGCCGGTCGGCGTCGGTGAGGGTCTTGCCGGGAAGTCCGATGATGAGCATGGCGTGGATCGTATCAGGCCGCGTCGTCGGCGTTGCGCTCGGCCTCGCTCCAGCGCGCATACGGATGCGTCGCGAGATGGAGGTTGTAGTAGCGTGCGAGGTGGCTCACTTCGCGCCCGAGCCAGGGCGGTCGCGGGAACGGCGCATCGACGGCGTCGAGTTCGATTTCCGCGACGACCAGGCCCGTGTTGGCGCCGCCGAACTCGTCGATCTCGAACAGGTGGCCGTCGACGACGACGTGGTGGCGCACCTTCTCGACGAGATCGCCGGCGAGCGTCGCAAGCATGCGCCGCGCGTCGTCGACGGGAACTGCGTACTCGTATTCGTCACGCTGCACGCCCGCCGTCGCCGACTTGATGTTGAGGAATGCGTGTTCGCCTTCGATGCGCGCGCGCACCGAGCAGCGAGCCGCCGGCGGCCCCGCGAGGTAGCCCTGCCGCATCGGCTCGCTGCGCGAGACGCCTTCGCGCCACGCGGCGCCGTCGACGAGGAATTTCCGTTCGATTTCGATTGCCATCTGTCAGGGCCAAAGCGAAAGATTGAAACACGAAGGACGCGAAGTGAAGCAAAAGATTTTCCTCGCTGCTCTTCTTCGTGTCCTTCGTGTCGAAAGCTTCTGCTCGCTCAGCGTTCGAACAGTGCGATCGACTCGACGTGGGCGGTGTGCGGGAACATGTCCATCACGCCCGCGGCGACGAGCTTGAAACCGTGCTGCGTGACGAGCGTGCCGGCGTCGCGCGCGAGCGACCCCGGGTGGCACGACACGTAGACGACGCGATCGGTGCCCTTGCGCGGCAGGTAGTCGAGCACGGCGGCCGCGCCCGAGCGCGGCGGGTCGAGCAGCAGCTTGTCGTAGCGCGCCTGCGCCCAGCCCGTGCCGCGCTGGTCCGCGGCGAGGTCGGCGGCATGGAACTCGGCGTTGGCGATGCCGTTGCGCACGGCGTTCTCGCGCGAACGCGCGACGAGCGCCGCCTCGCCTTCGACGCCGACGACCTCGGCGGCGATGCGGGCGATCGGCAAGGTGAAGTTGCCGAGGCCGCAGAACAGGTCGAGCACGCGGTCGCCCGCGCGCAAGTCGAGCAGTTCGAGCGTCCGCGCGATCATGCGCTGGTTCATGCCCGCGTTGACCTGGATGAAGTCGAGCGGGCGGAATGCGATGTCGATGTCGGACGCCGGGATGCGGAACGACAGCGACACGCGCTCGGGCCACAGCGGTGTCACGCTGTCCGGTCCACCCGGCTGCAGCAGGATCGCGAGGCCGTGATGCTGGCCGAACGCGACCAGCGCGTCACGGTCCCCGTCCGACAGTGGACGCAGGTTGCGGAACGTCAGCGCGACCGCGTCGTCGCCCGCGGCGATTTCGATCTGCGCGATCTCCGCGCGCGCATCGAGTGCGCCGACCAGCGCGCCGAGGTCGGCGAGGCGTTCGCCGACTTCGGGCAGCAGCGTGTGGCAGTGCGCGAGGTCGGCGACGAAGCGCGGATTGTCCTCGCGGAAACCGACCAGCGCCTTGTCCTTCTTCGCAACCCACTTGACCGAAAGGCGGCCCTTGCGGCGATAGCCCCACGGTTCGCCGGTCAGCGGCTCGATCCAGCGCTCGGGCGATACCTTGCCGATGCGCTCGAAGTTCTCGACCAGCACGTGTTGCTTCGCGGCGATCTGCGCCTCGGGCGAAAGGTGCTGCAGGCTGCAGCCGCTGCAGGTACCGAAGTGAGCACAGCGCGGTTCGATCCGCTGCGGCGACCGCACGAGGATCTCCTCGACCTTGGCCTCGTCGTAGTTGCGGTGGCGCTGCACGCGGCCAAGCCGCACGCGCTCGCCCGGCAGCGCTCCCGCGACGAACACGGTCTTGCCGTCGATGCGGGCGACGCCGCGGCCGTCGTGGGAAAGGTCGGTGATCTCGACGTCGTGGTTCTGCATGGGGTCCAAACGAAGCGCCCGCCGTCGAGGCGGGCGCGTGACTGATGCGGGTGGCGACGCCGGCTATTTCTGCTTCCAGGCGCCGGAAGGGTCCTGATAATACCAGCCCGGCCTCGCCTGCTGGATCCACTGCTTGGCGAACGTGTCGCGGATCTGCCCTTCCCACTCGGCATGGCCGTTGGCGAGCGCGATCTCGCGGTACACCGCCTGGCGGTCGCGGTTCTCGTCGGCGACCGCAGCCGTGGCCGCGGCGCGCTCGGGCAGCGGCACGCTCGCGGCGTCGCGCAGCGCGACGAAGCCGTCGCGCGTGAAGCCGACCGCGCCGCTCGCGCAGTACTTCGCGAGCGTCGAAGCGAAGCGCTGGCGCATGCGCGCCTGGATCGCCTGGATCTGCGGCGTCTGGATCGTGATGTCCGCGCCTTGCGCGTGCGCGCTCGGCACGACGAGATCGAGCAGCATCGCGCCGGGCGAATGACCCGGCGGTGGCTCGGCCGGCGGCTGCACCTGTTCCGCGGCGGGCCCGATCACCTTGTCGACGAACTGCTCGGCCGCCTTCTGCGCGGCGGCTTCCGGGAAATAGACGTTGATCGTGACGCAGGCGGCCAGCAGCGCGAGCGCGGCGGCGAGGACGGACCAGCTGAGGACGTGGCGCATCGGTGCTTCTCCAGTGGCGGACGCTCGATCACTCGATGACCGGACCGCTGCCGCGCGTGGCTTCGACGAGGCGCCGTACGAGCGTCGGCCAGTCCACCCGGCGACGGTGGCCGACGATCGTGATGCGCGGCAGGCCCGATCCTTCGACGATAGTGTAGCCGGCGGTCGATGAATCGACGCCGCCGGCGGCGGGCGCCGGCGGGATCGGATCGATGCCACCCATCGCGCAGACGTCGTCGCGCAGGATGCAGCGGATGCCGAGCCGGCGATAGCCGAACGTATCGAAGATCTTCAGCGCCATCGTCTGCAGGTTGGACGACAGCCCGCCACCGCCGCCGATCGCGGTGAGATCGTCGACCGCCTTGTAGCTCATGCGACCGCCGCCGTCCGTGCGCAGCCATGCATCGAACGCGACCGGGCTCCAGTCGACCAGGCGCACGCCGCCGATCGTGCCGAACAGGCGCCCGCTCATGCCGCCGAACGAGAACGCACGGGTGACCTGTTCGAGGTCGAGGTTCTCGAAGTGCGCGTCGGCCGACAGCGACGGCGCGACGCCGAACGGACGTTCGAGCGCGAGCCCACTGAGGCCGAGATGGCCGTCGAACGCGTACAGGTCGAGGCCGCCGCGGAACTCGATGCGCTCGCCGACGAATTCGATCTCGGGAATGCCGCCTGAAAGCTTGCCCGGGAATCGCGGCCAGCCGAGCACGTCGGACAGGCTCGCCATCTCGATGCCGCCGAGCGCGAACGAACCGGCGTAGCGGTCGCCGCGCGGCGACCGCGGTTGCGCGGTGAAGCGTTCGAGCCGCAGCTGGCCGCCGAGCACGTCGAGCGCGAGCGGTTCGGCGAGCGTGATCGTGCCATCGCGCGATGCGAGCCGTGCGCGCGCGACGCCGAACGGCAGGCGGAACAGCTCGAGCGAGCGCCAGCCGAACGTTGTCGCCGGCCGATCCTCCGCGAGATCCCAATCGATCGCGCCGTCGAGGCCGTCCACCGCGAAGCGGCCGCCGCCGTCGCGCACCGACACGTCGTGCGCGGCGACCGCGAATCGCCGCGGCTTGCCCTGGTCGAGTTCGAGCTGGCCTTCGATGCGGCCGCTCGCCGCGATTTCGGCGTAGCCGCGCGTCGCGAGCCAGCTCTGCGCATAACGATGCAGCGCGGGCGCGAGGTGCGCTTCGCGCAGGTCGAAGCGCAAGGCCTGCACGGACGGCGTGCCCAGCGGCACGTACTCGCCGCTCGCGCTGAAGGCGAGCACATCCGGGTCGTTCCATTCGAGCCGTTCGAGGCGCCAGCGATCCGTGCCCGCCGCGACGTCGGCCACGACGGAAACCGGTTGTTCCGGCAGCTTCACGTAGAACGCGCCGACGAGCGCCTCGCCACCGCGCAGGCGAGCGTCGAGCCGGATGCGCGGCTCGCCCGCATCGACATCGAGGCGCAGTTCGCCGTCGGCGCTGACGTGCGCGGCCGCAAGGGTGCCGTCGGCACCGTCGTAGCCGAGGCCGTCGAGGCCGAAACGCGTGCGCACGCGCTCGCCGGCGTCGGCGAACGGATGCAGTACGGTCTGCCCGAGCTCGAGCGTACCGCCGAACAGTTTCGTGCGCAGCGCGCCGAGCAGCACGAGTGAGCCGTCGCGCGACTGCCAGCGCGATCGCGCCGGGCCGATCGCGACGCCGCCGATGCGCGCCTTGCGCCATGCGAGCGGGGTCGGCTCACCTGCCCCGCGCGCGCTCCAGTCGATGCCGCCGGCGAGGCCGTCGAGTACGAGCGCGTGCGCGGGGTCGCGCAGGTCCAGTGCCTCGGTCGCGAGCGTGATGCGCTGCAATCCATCCGCATCGACGTCGACGCTGCCGGTCACGCTGCCGTCGAGCACGAGGTCGCCGAGACCGTGAGCGGCCAAGAAGCCTGCAGCATAACGTTGCTTGGCCGCAGGGAACACCAGCCGCGCGGCGGTCACCGAGAGCGCACGCAGCGGCACGGTCGCGGCCGGCTCGAACTCGCCGCGTGCTTCGAATTCGAGGGCCTCCGGATCGTGCCAGGCGAAGCGGTCGACCGCCCAGCGGCCGTCGTTCCCGACGCGCGCGTCGAGCGCCACGCCAACCGGCGTCGGCGGGAACGCGAAGCGCATCGTGCCCGCCTGCAGGTTGCCGCCGCTGGCCTGCAGGTCGGCCGTGACGCGACGCGCCTGCGCGCTCGCCGCGCTCGCCGCGCTCGCGAGCGTGCCGCGCAGCGCAAGCCCGTCGCCGGCAAAGCTGCCGTCGAACGTGTTGAACTGGACGCCGTCGGCCGCGTACGTCGCTTCGAGCCCACCGTCATTGCGCCAGCGGGCCTGTGCGTCGAACGTGCCTGCGCGCAGTTCGCCGCCTTTCCAAACCGTCGCGAGCGGCGCCTGCAGCCACGCCGCCGGCACGCGCTGCAGGCGCGCAACTGCGGCGACGTCACCACCGAGCGGGAGGTCGAGCGCGGCGCTGCGTTCGCCCTGTACGAGCGCGAGCTCGACCTGCGCGCGCGTGACGCGCACGTGCAGGTCGGCGCGCGCCTCGTCGCGCGTGGAATGCAGCGTCACGGGGCCTGCACAGGCAGATCCGTCGTCGCCGCCGCGCTGCAAGGTGCACGACCATGCGAGGCGACCGTCGAGCCCGAGCGGGGCGCTGTGCAACTCGTCGACGACCACCATCAGCGCGTCTCCCGCGGCGCCCGGCGCGAGGCGCAGGTGCACGCCGCGCGCGTCGACGTGCGCATTGGCCGCGCGCGCCACGTCGACCGACAGGCTGCGCGCGGTCGCCGCCGGCGCGAACGAGGCGGCGAGCAGTGGGATCAGCAGCGTCTGCGTTGACGGGCGGCGCATCGCCGTCCATTCTGCCTCATCGCCGCAGATACAACAGTCCCGTGAATGCACCACGCATCCTCGTCGCCGACGACAACCCGCTGAGCCTGCGTTTCCTCGCCGACGCCCTCGCCGACGCGGGTGCCGACATCGGCGAAGCGGTCGACGGGCTCGCGGCGGTGCGATGCGCGAACGCGTCAGCCTTCGACCTGTTGCTGCTGGATGCGCGCATGCCCGGCCTCGACGGTGCGGCGGCACTCGCGCGCATCCGCGCAGACGAGGGTCCGTCGCGGCACGCGATCGCGCTCGCGACGACCGCGGACGACGGTGCCGCGACTGCCGCCGCCCTGCGCGAGTGCGGCTTCGCCGCGGTACTGCCCAAGCCGCTGCGCATCGACACGCTGCGTGAAGCGGTCGCGCGCCACCTGCCGGCCGGCACCGCCTTCGCCGCGACGCCGTCGCGACGCGGTGGGTCCGTTCACGCGGTTCGCGACGTCGACCCGCACGACGACGCCGCGCTCGACGACGAGCAGGCCCGTCGCGCGGCCGGCGGCGACGAGGCTATCGTCGCCGCGCTGCGCGGATTGTTCGTCGGCGAGCTCGAAGCATTGCCCGCGGAAGTGGAAGCGTTCGCCGCGCGTGACGACCGCGAGGCGCTGCGCGATCGCCTGCATCGCCTCGACGCGTCGGCGGGTTTCTGCGGTGTTCCGGCGCTCGTCGCCGCGTCGGCGCGCCTGCGCAACCTGCTCGACGGCGCGGCATGGCCGGCGCAGGGCGTGGCGGATTTCCTCGCCGCCGGCGAGCGCGCGCGCCGGCGCCTGTCAGCCTGACGTCGGCGGCGCCGCAGGTCGCGCCCACGTCCAGGCGTTGAGCTCACCGTCGAGATGGTGGCGGATCACGCTGCGCATGAGCCGCCGCAACTGCGCCAGCTGCGCGGCATCCGGCGTCCGGTCGGCGCCGAGGGCGAGCAACGCGGCGCCGGATACGCGGGGCATGCGACCGTCGCCCGCTGTCCACGTACGCGCACCGGATTCCGGGTCGTAGGCATAGTCCTGCTCCGGCAGCAGCGCAGCGTCGGCCGCGTCGCGATCGAGCAGCAACGCGTAGCCGAGGTCGGCGAGCAGTTCACGTTCGAAACGACGCAGCGTCCAGCCGGCCGGCTCGTCGGCCGCCAGGCGGTCGAGGCACTGTGCGTACGCGGCGAAGGCGAGCGGATGCGCATCGTTGCGCGCGCACAGGCGCGACACGAGTTCGTTGACGTACATCGCCGAGAACAGCAGGTCGCCAGCCAGCGCGAACGGCGCGCTGGCGATTTCCGCCGCGACCAGCGCACCGAGTTCACCCCGTGCGATCCAGTCGAACAACAGCGGCTGCAACGGCTGCAGGACGCCGCGCGGCAGGCGGCTGCGTTCGCGCCGCACGCCGCGCGCGACGAGGCCGACGCGGCCGTGGTCGCGGCTGAATACCTCGAGCAGCAGCGACGTCTCGCGGTACGGCCGCGCGTGCAGGATGTAGCCCGGCTGCTGGTCTACGCGCATCCGCGTGTGCGGCGGCTACTCGCTGTAGCCGAACTGCTTGAGCGCCGCGGCATCGTCGCTCCACGACTCGCGCACGCGCACCCAGACTTCGAGGAACACCTTGCGGTCGAACACGCGCTCCATCGTGCGTCGCGCCGCGCTGCCGATCTTCTTGAGCTGGGCGCCGCCGGCACCGATGACGATGCCCTTCTGTCCTTCGCGCTCGACCCAGATCACCGCGCCGATGCGGGTCAGCTCGGGCGTGTCCTCGAACCGTTCGATCTCGACCGCCGCCGCGTAGGGCAGTTCGGCGGCGAGCTGCAGCATGAGCTGCTCGCGCACGAGTTCGGCGGCGAGGAAGCGTTCGCTGCGATCGGTGAATTCGTCGGCGGGAAACTCGGCCGGCCCTTCCGGCAGCAGGGCGACGATCTCGTCGAGCAGGGCCGGCACGCCGTCGCCGCGTCGGGCTGCCAGGAAATGCACCGCCGCGTAGCGACGCTCGCGCGTGACCTCGGCCGCGAACGGCAGCAGCGCCTTCTTGTCGGCGAGCTTGTCGACCTTGTTGACGACGAGCAGGCACGGCGCCGACTGCTTCGAGACGAGCTGCCAGACCGCCTCGTCCTCGTCGCGCCAACGAACGCCGTCGATCACGTGCACGAGCAGGTCGGCCTCCTCGGGCACCTGGCGCGCGACGCGATTGAGCTGGCGGTTCAGCGCGCGCTTGCCGCCGTGATGCAGGCCGGGCGTGTCGATGAACACGATCTGCGCGTCGTCGCGCGTTTCGACGCCGAGGATGCGGTGTCGCGTCGTCTGCGGCTTGGGCGTGACGATGCTGAGCTTGGTGCCGAGGATCGCATTGAGCAGCGTGGACTTGCCGACGTTGGGCCGGCCGACGAGCGCGACGCGCCCGAAGCGGTGGGGGATCGTTGCGGTATTCATGTTCCGGTTCTCGCGATGGCCGCCTCGAACGCCTGCTCCGCGGCGACCTGCTCGGCCGCGCGGCGACTCGAACCGGTCCCGCCGGTGCGGATCGACAGCGCGTCGATCGTGCAGCTCACTTCGAACACGCGCGCATGGTCCTCGCCTTGCGCGGCGACGAGTTCGTAGGCCGGCAACGGCAGGTTGTGTGCCTGCAGGAATTCCTGCAGGCGTGTCTTGGCGTCCTTCGGCGTGTGCGCCCCCGCCTCGACGCGCGCGGCGAACAGGCGGCGCACGCAGTCGCGACAGCTGGCCCATCCCGCATCCAGGTAGATCGCGGCGATCACCGCCTCGATTGCGTCCGCGAGAATGGAGTCGCGGCGGAAACCGCCGCTCTTGAGCTCGCCCGCGCCGAGGCGGAGGCGATCACCGAGTTCCTCGGCCCGCGCCATCTCGGCCAGCGCCGAGCCGTTGACGAGTGCCGCGCGCAAGCGCGTCATCTCGCCCTCGGTCGCACGCGGATGCAACTCGTACACGAGTTCGGCGACGAGCAGGTTGAGCAGCGCGTCGCCGAGGAACTCGAGGCGTTCGTTGTTCTCGTGACCCGCGCTGCGGTGCGTGAGCGCACGCTCGAGCAGCGTCGTATCGACGAATTCGTGTCCCAGCAGCAGGTGTCTATTCACCGGCCCCGGTCATGCTCACCGACTTGTCGAACGTCACCAGCAGGTCGATGTTGTACATGAAGGGAATCCGGCGCTCGTAGTTGACACGCAACGTCGACCCACCGCCTTCGCGCTTGAGGGTAATCGACTGCGGCGGTACGTTCCTCTCGTCGACGTATTGCGTCGTGAACTTGAAGGCGAGTTCGCGCCGGACGTCCTCGAGCGTCTTGTTCACCGCGCCCGCCTCCTTGCGTTCCAGCTCCATCGACTTCACGACCCCGTAGTACTCCGTGTACGCGGGGACCAGGCGCATCGCCAGATAGGCGAAGAAGCCCACGACGCAAAGCATGATCGCGAATCCGATCAACGTGATGCCCCTGCTCTTTCGATGCTGCATGCTCATCTGCCCTCCCCTCGCGCGATCGCGCCCAGTGTTGCGGAAGCCGACTCTACTTGATCATCGTCCCGATGCGGCTGAGGCCGTCGAAGTTCATCCAGATCACGAACGCCTTGCCGACCAGGTTCGCCTCCGGCACGAAACCCCAGAAGCGGCTGTCGGCACTATTGTCGCGATTGTCGCCCATCGCGAAATAGTGCCCGGCCGGTACGACCCAGGTTCCTTCCTTCGCGCTCCAGGCTTGCGGGATCTCGAGGATACGGTGCTCGACGCCCTCGAGGTTCTCGCGCTTCACCTGCGCATCGTCCTTGCGGCGCCCCGGCTCGGTCGGGCCGGTGTAGGCACCGAGGTCGGTCTCCTCGACCGGCTTGCCGTTGACCGACAACACCTTGTTGCGATAGGTGATTTCGTCACCCGGAAGGCCGATCACGCGCTTGATGTAGTCCTCTTTCGGGTTCTGCGGGTAGCGGAACACGAAGACGTCGCCACGCTTGGGTTCGCCGACATCCAGGATCTTCGTATTCAACACCGGCAGGCGCAAGCCGTATGCGAACTTGTTCACGAGGATGAAATCGCCGACCAGCAGGGTCGGCATCATCGACCCCGAGGGGATCTTGAACGGCTCGGCGATGAACGAGCGGAACAGCAGGATCACCAGCAGCACCGGGAAGAACGAGCGCGCGTACTCGACCGGTACCGACTCCTGCATCGCAGTGCGCGCACGTGCTTCGCGCTCCTCTTCGGTCAGCGCGGTCATCGCCTTGATCGCCTCGGCGCGGTGGGCGCGGCGCCGCGCGAGCAGCAGCCAGTCGAACAGCCAGACCACACCGGTCACGGTGGTCAACACGACGAGCAGCAATGCGAAATCGAAATCCATCTGGGGCTCCTTCGGAGCCGGGACGCGAGATTCGGGATTCGTAATTCGACGAGGCGAGCCCGCCGAATCCCGAATCCCGAATCTCCAATCCTGGCGATTCTATTTGTCCATCTGCAGCACGGCGAGGAAGGCTTCCTGCGGGATCTCCACGCTGCCCACCTGCTTCATGCGCTTCTTGCCTTCCTTCTGCTTCTCCAGCAGCTTGCGCTTGCGCGTGACGTCGCCGCCGTAGCACTTGGCGAGCACGTTCTTGCGCAGTGCCTTCACGGTCGAACGCGCGATGATCTGCGCGCCGATCGCCGCCTGGATCGCCACGTCGAACTGCTGGCGCGGGATCAGCTCCTTCATCTTCTCGACCAGCTCGCGCCCGCGCCGATCCGCGCTGGAACGGTGCAGGATCAGGCTCAGGGCATCGACGCGGTCGCCGTTGATGAGGACGTCGACGCGCACGAGCGGACCGGCCTGGAAGCGCTCGAAGTGGTATTCCATCGAGGCGTAGCCGCGCGAGACCGATTTCAGCTTGTCGAAGAAGTCCAGCACGACCTCGGCCAGCGGCAGCTCGTAGCTGATCTGCACCTGGCTCGCCATGTAGTGGATCGCGCGCTGGATGCCGCGCTTTTCCTCGCACAGCTTGATCACGTTGCCGATGTGGTCGGGTGGCGTGAGGATGTTGGCGACGATGATCGGCTCGCGGACCTCTTCCACGTACTGCGTCGGAGGCAGCTTCGCCGGATTGTCCAGCGACAGGATCGAGCCGTCGGTCTTCAGCACCTCGTAGATCACGGTCGGCGCGGTCGTCACGAGATCGAGGTCGTACTCGCGCTCAAGGCGTTCCTGGATGATCTCCATGTGCAGCAGGCCGAGGAAGCCGCAACGGAAGCCGAAGCCCATCGCTTCGGAATTCTCCGGCTCGAAGCGCAGCGCGGCGTCGTTGAGCTTGAGCTTCTCGAGCGCCTCGCGCAGCTTCGGATAGTCGTCCGCGGCGGTCGGGAACAGGCCGGCGAACACGCGCGGCTGCATTTCGCGAAACCCCGGCAGCGGCTTCGCGGCCGGCTTTCCGGCCTGGGTCAGCGTGTCGCCGACCGGTGCGCCGTGCACGTCCTTGATCGACGCGGTGACCCAACCGACCTCGCCAGCGCGCAGCGCGTCCTTGACCAGCCGCTTGGGCGTGAACACGCCGACCTGGTCGACCTCGTGGCTGCGCCCGGTCGACATCACGAGCAGCTTGTCGCCCGGCAGGATCTCGCCCTGCATCACGCGCACGAGCGAGACGACGCCGAGGTAGTTGTCGAACCACGAATCGATGATGAGCGCCTGCAGGCGGTCGGTGTCGAGCGGTTTCGGCGCGGGGATGCGCGCGACGATCGCCTCGAGCACGTCGCCGACGTTGAGGCCGGTCTTCGCGCTGATCGCGATCGCGTCGGTCGCGTCGATGCCGATGACCGCTTCGATCTCCTCCTTCACCTTGTCGATGTCGGCGGTCGGCAGGTCGATCTTGTTGAGCACCGGCACGACCTCGAGCCCCATCTCCACCGCGGTGTAGCAGTTCGCGACCGACTGCGCCTCGACGCCCTGGGCCGCGTCGACGACGAGCAGCGCGCCTTCGCACGCGGCGAGCGAGCGGCTGACCTCGTAGCTGAAGTCGACGTGGCCCGGCGTGTCGATGAAGTTGAGCTGGTAGGTGTTGCCGTCCTTCGCCTTGTACGGCAGAGAGACGGACTGTGCCTTGATCGTGATGCCGCGCTCACGCTCGATCGGATTGTTGTCGAGCACCTGCGCTTCCATCTCGCGCTCGGTCAGTCCTCCGCAGAGCTGGATGATGCGGTCCGCGAGCGTGGACTTGCCGTGGTCGACATGGGCGATGATCGAGAAATTGCGGATGTGTTGCATTCGGATTGCGGCTGCGGGCGAGCGATCGGCACAAGAGCCGGATTATCGCAGAAAGTCTCCCCCCGCGTCCCGCCGCGATCCGGATCCCAGGTCCGGACGTGCGGACGGGGCCGTGCGGCCCCGTCCGTGGTGGAGCGGTCGAACGCGCTCAGCCCTTGCCGGGCGTCGGTACCGTCAGCGCGAGGAACTGCGTCTGCTCGTCGCGACGCACGAGGAGCATCACCGATTCACCGGGCTTGGCGTCCTTCAGGCTCGCATTGAAGTCGCCGACCGATTTCACCGGCTTGCGGCCGACCATGAGGATCACGTCGCCCGGCTCGAGCGCCGCGCGCCGCGCGGCGTTGCCGGTGATGCGCGTGACGACGACGCCCTGGCCGTCGGTGATGCCGAGCTGCTTGCGCTGGTCGGCCGTGAGGTCCTCGACGACGATGCCGAGCGGATTGCCGGCCGCCGCCGCGGGGGCGGTGCTGCGCGCGCCCGCGAGCGCCTCCTTGTCCGCCGGCAGTTCGCCGACCGTGACGGGGATCGTCAGGGTCTTGCCTTCGCGCCAGACCGACAGGTCCGCCTTGCTGCCCGGCTTGCTCGATCCGACCAGTGGCGGCAGGTCCGCCGACATCGCGATCTCGTGGCCGGCGAAACCGAGGATGACGTCACCGACCTGCACGCCCGCCTTGTCGGCCGAACTGCCCGGCGTGACCTTGTTGACGAGCGCGCCGCCGCTGCGCGGCAGGCCGAGAGCCTTCGCCTGCTCGCGATCGACGTTCTGGATCTGCACGCCGATCATGCCGCGGCTCACGCGACCGGTCGCCTTGATCTGCTCGACCGCGTTCATCGCGATGTCGATCGGAATGGCGAACGACACGCCCATGAAGCCGCCGGTGTTCGAGAAGATCTGCGAGTTGATGCCGACCACCTGGCCGCTCAGGTTGAACAACGGCCCGCCGGAATTGCCGCGGTTGATCGGCACGTCGGTCTGGATGAACGGCACGTACTGCTGGTCGGCACCGCCGAACTGGCGACCGACTGCGCTGATGATGCCGGCGGTGACCGAGTGGTCGAAGCCGAACGGCGAGCCGATCGCGACGACCCACTGGCCGGCCTTGACGACCTTGGAATCGCCGAGGCTGACCACCGGGAGGTCGGTCGCGTTGAGCTTGAGCAGCGCGATGTCGTACTGCGCGTCGGTGCCGACCACCTTCGCGTCGAGCTCGCGCCGGTCGGACAGGCGCACGGTCACTTCGTCGGCGCCGTCGACGACGTGGTTGTTGGTCAGCACGTAGCCGTCCTGCGAGATGATGAAACCCGAGCCCATCGACACGCGCATGCCGCGCTCGCGCGGCTGCGGCATCGGCCCGAAGAAGCGCTTGAAGATCTCCGGCACGTCCTGCTGGTCGTTCGACGGGTCCTGCGCCTGCGCGTCCGGGTTGCCGCTCGCCTGCACGTTGACCACGGCCGGGCCGTAGCGTTCGACCAGGCCCGAGAAATCGGGCAGCTCGACCGCCGGCACGTTCGCGGCGAACGCGAACACGAGCAGCGGCGCCACGGCCCAGCGCGACAGGGAGCGTCGTTCACTCCTTGAAATCATCGTCATGGTGTCAATTGCCTCCTGGGAATTCGATTCCGGTGCCCCTGGAGGGGCAGCCGATTTCCGCTATTGACGCGTGCGGCGCGCCAAAGTTCCGGTGCGACCGGCCGCGTTTTCAGCATCGCTTCAGCGCGCCGGCGCGACCGGCTGCAACGACCGCACCATGCGCTCGAGCGTGATGCGCGGCACGTCGCCGATCGCGGTGAAACGCACGTTGCCGGCCTCGTGCGAATAGATGCCGAGCATGCCACGGCTGAGGCGCTGGTCGGCGCGCGCGCCGCCACCGGCAGGCTCGATGTAGATCGACACGTTGGCGACGCCGTCGGTGTACAGCTGGTGCTCGGCACCGCCGACCGGCGCGTGCGTGCGGCTCAACACGAATCCGGGCGGCGGGTCGCCGACGCGCCAGCGGGGCGCGCCGAGCGTTGGTTCGTCCGCGGGCGCCGCGACCGTCGTCCCCGCGCTCGCCGCGAGATCGCTGTCGCGCGGCCTGGCGCCGATGTCGAGGGTCACGAACATGTATTCCTCGAGCGACCGATGGTTCGCGTCGATCACCGCCGAGCGCAGCGGAAAGCCGCTGTCGTCCTCGAGCCAGAGCCGGTAGCCGTAGCGGTAGCCGTCGCGCGGGACGACGTCGACGCGATGCGCCTGGTAACCCGCGACACGATCGGTCCCCGCTGCGACCACCGCGTAGTAGCGTCCGGTCGCCGCCGCGCCCACGTCCGGCAGCAGCGGCAGCAGGTGCGTGCCCGAGCTGCGGAACAGCATCGTCGGCGCCGCGCCCTGCATGCAGGTGACGGTCGCACCGTCGCGCACGACTTCGCTGCGCGCACCGTTCAACCCGACCAGCCGCTCGCGCTCGGCGATGCCGCCGGCATGGAAGATGCGCAGCGCATCGACCTGGGCGCCGCGCGCGTAGACGAACGAACCCTGGTAGTCGAGGCGGCGGATCGCGTCGTACATCCGCACGAGCGCCTGCGGCGGCACCGGCGCTTCCGCGCGCGCCACGCCGGCGGCGAGAACGAGCGCGACGAGGAAGGCCATCGGCAACGAACGGGCGGTCGTCACGCGCTGGCCTTGGTCGACCATGGCGCCGGACCGTGCTCCGTCCCGAGGCTTCGACTCAACGGTTCTGCGCGCCTGCCGTGCCCGGCTGCGCGGCATCGCCGGGATTCTGCGGGGTCGCGAGCAGCACGTACGGCACGAAGCCGGACTGCCCGCCCGGGCCGACGGACTGGTAATGGCGCACGAGGTAGGACTGCAGGCGCGGATCCAGCACGACGACCTGGCCGCCTTCGCCGCCGAAGCTCACGGGCGACGCGTCCGCGGGGGCGTTCGGCAACAGCAGCGGCGGACGCACGTCGGGCAAGCCGGTGACCGCGGGAGCCGTGCTCGCCGCGGCCGGAGCGGCGGCGATCGTCGGCCCCGACAGCGTCGCCGAACGCGTGCTCGCGACGGTCGACGTCTCGCCCGGCGTCGAGGCCGGGCGCGTCATGACGAGCGCCGCGACCGCGACCGAGGCAGCGATCGCACCGCCCGCACCCCAGCGCAGCCATTGGCCGCCGGCATGGGCGCGCACCGCCGTCTCGGCCTCCAGCCGCGCCATCACGCCATCGGCGAAGCCGTGGCGCAGCACGACGATGTCCTGCCGGCGCAGGGTCTGGCGCGCGATGTGGTAGCGCTCCCAGCGCAGTGGCAGCGCACTGTCGGCCGAAATCCGACGCAGCACGAAGCGCGTCTGGTCGCGTTCGAGCTCGCCGTCCATGAGGGCCGACACTTGTTCGTCGATGTGCTCGTTCATGAGGCTCTGTTTTCCTCCGACAACAACGGACGCAATTGCTCGTCGATCGCTTCGCGGGCTCGGAAGATGCGCGACCTGACCGTACCGATCGGGCAATTCATCGCTTCCGCGATTTCCTCGTAACTCAAACCGTCGACCTCGCGCAGCGTGATCGCCGTGCGCAGCTCTTCCGGCAACTGTTCGACCGTGGCGAACACGGTTCGTTCAATTTCCTGGCGCATGAGTTCACGTTCGGGCGTGGCCGATTCGTGCAGGCGCGCCGCGCCGTCGTACTGGACCGCGTCCTCGACCGCCACGTCCTCGGTCGGCGGACGCCGTCCCTGCGAGACGAGCCAGTTCTTGGCGGTATTGATCGCGATGCGATAGATCCACGTGTAGAACTGGGCGTCGCCGCGGAACGAGCCGATCGCTCGATACGCGCGCACGAACGCCTCCTGCGCCACGTCCTGGCATTCGCTCCAGTCGTTGACATAGCGGGAAATGACGCTGACCAGCTTGTGCTGGTACTTCCTGACCAGAAGGTCGAACGCGCGCTTGTCGCCATTCTGGACGCGTTCGACGAGCGCCTGATCCGAGTCGCTTTCGCCCATCCGGGCCTTACTCCCTGTTTGCCGGCGCGTTCGGGCATACCACCTCGACCACGTCCGGCGCGAATAGTTCCGCCGCCGCGACCTCAGGCGCGCGCGGTCGGCACGGCAACCCGGCCGAGGAGCCGGGCACGTTCCTGCAGCAGGGCCTCGAAGCTGGCCGCGGGCAGCGGGCGGCAGAACAGGAACCCTTGCAGCACCTCGCACCCCTCGGCGCGGAGGAAATCCAGATGCTGCTCGATCTCGACGCCTTCGGCAACGACCTCGCGGTTGAGATTGTGCGCCATCGAGATCGTCGCGCGCACGATCGCCTCGTCGTCGGGGTCGACGCCGATGTTGCGCACGAAGGCCTGGTCGATCTTGATGCGGTCGGCCGGGAAGCGCTTGATGTAGTCGAGGGAAGACTGCCCGGTGCCGAAATCGTCGATCGAGATGCCGCAGCCGAGGCCACGCAGTCCGTGCAGCGTCTCGAGCAGGTTCGGGATCGACTTGACGTTGATGCTCTCGGTCACCTCGAGGTCGAGCAGGCGCGGATCGAGCCCGGTTTCCTTGAGCACGTCGGCGACGACCTGGACGAGGTTCGGCTGGCGCAGCTGCAACGGCGACAGGTTCACGCCGATGCGTAACGGCAGGCCGTGCTGCACCTGCCAGCGGTGCGTGTCACGGCAGGCTGCGCGCAGGATCCACTCGCCGATCGGGATGATCAGTCCCGACTCCTCGGCCAACGGGATGAAGAAGCCGGGACTGATCATGCCGAGTTCGGGGTGCTCCCAGCGGATCAGCGCCTCCATGCCGACGATGTCTTCGGTCTGCCCGTCGAGCTGCGGCTGGTAGAACACGCGCAGCTCGCCGTTGCGCTCGGCCTGGCGCAGCTTCGCCTCGAGCGCGAGGCGCTGCTGGTGCGACTCCTCGGGCACCGCCACGTAGGCCTGGAAGTTGTTGCGCCCCATGCCCTTGGCCGAATACATCGCGACGTCGGCGTGCTTGAGCAGGCGCTCGGCGTCGGTCGCGTCGTCCGGGTAGAAGCTGAGGCCGAGCGACGCGGTCATGCTCAGCTCGAGCCCGCCGGTCAGCTGCAGCGGCGCCTCCATCGCGCGGACGATCTTCTCGGCGATGCGCACGACGTCCTCGCGCTGCACGATGTGGCGCAGGATCAACGTGAACTCGTCGCCGGCGTAGCGCGCGACCGTGTCGGAACTGCGCACGCTCGCACGCAGGCGCTTGGCGACCGCGGCGAGCACCTGGTCGCCGACCGCGTGGCCGAGTGAATCGTTGATGTTCTTGAAGCGGTCGAGGTCGACGAATACGACCGCGAACATCTCGCTCGTGCGGTGCGCCTCGCTGATCGCGGAGTTCAGGCGGTCGTTGAACAGCAGGCGGTTCGGCAGCCCGGTCAGCGGGTCGCGCAGGCCGATCGCGCGTCCCTGCGCACGCGCGTGGCGCAGGTCGAGTTCGCTCGCGAGCGAATGGGCGACCACGCGCACGCCGGCGATCACCGCGGCGTCGAGCACGAGCGGGTCGTGGCGCGCCATCATCAGTGCACCGAGGCAGGTCTGGCGTTCGCCGTACAGCGGCAGGCCGATCACGCATTCGTAGCGATGTTCGCGCACGGACGCATCCGCGCCGGGACTGCGCCACGCGCCGGACGCCTGCAGGATCTCGTTGCCGTCGAGCACGTGGCGCAGGTTCACCTCGCGCAGCGGGTCGGGACCCTCGCTGTCCTCCATGCGGCGGAAAACGGCGAGCGCCTGCGGCTCCGGCGCCTGTTCCGCCGGCGCCTCGACGAACACCGCGTAGTCGAGTGCGAGCCAGTCGACCAGGCAGCGCAGCGTGGTTTCCGCCGGGTCGTGAGACCCGCCCTGCGCCATGCGCAGCAGCGCGACGAGCGCCTCCTGGTGGCGGCTCAGTTCCTCGATCTCGCGGAACAGGTAGAAGTGGACGACGCGTCCCTCCTGCACCGCGAGGCGCACGTGCAGGTCGACCGGATAGCTGCCGCCGTCGGCGCGCGGCTTGCGCGCTCGCACGTGCACGCTGCCGTCACGCTCGAGCTTGCGCGCGATCTCCTCGCGCCGCTCGGCGGTCAGCACCAGATCGAAGCCGTCGATGCGGCCGGCGAGGATCTGCGCGCGTGGATAGCCGGAACGCTGCACGAAGGTCGCATTGACCTCGAGGATGCGTCCGCTCGCCGGGTCGACGATCGCCAGTTCGTCGAGGCTGCCGTCGAACGCGAACTGGTAGCGCTCGCCGCCGGTCGCGTGCTGGCTGCGCACGGTGCCGGCGCTGCGCGCGGCGAGCGCGACCTTGATCCGCGCGAGCGCGTCGTCGGGCTTGACCGGCCGTGCGATCCACTCGATGAGCCCGGCCGGCAGGCGACCGTCGCGCCAACTGCCGCCGCGGCTGCCGAGGATGCCGATGACCGGCAGGTCGTGTCGCGCGTGCTTGCGCAGTTCGTCGCAGAAGGTGAGCGCTTCGGCCGGGTCCTCGCCGAACTCGAGCAGTACGAGATCGATGTCGAGGTCGGGCACGAGGAAGCCGCGCGCCTGTTCGATGTCCCTGGCCGAATAGATTTCCTCGAACGCCTGCGCGTCGAGCGCGTCGAACAGCACGCGCCGGTCTTCGCGATCGGCCGCGACGATCAGTGCCCCACCACGCGCTTCGGGGGCCGGATTGCTCATGTGACCCAGCGCCCGTCGCGCAAGCGCAGCTGGCGGTGCAACTCGCTCTCCACCGCGAGGCGGTCGTACATCCCGTCCAGTTCCTCCGGCAACTCGCCGCGGCCGCTGACGAACACGAGTTTGCGCTCGTTGCTGGTCGGCGTGCGCGAAATGCGTCGCAGCAGCAGCACGTCCGCGGGCTTGAGGTGCGCCTCGTAGTCGACGAAGAGGTAGATGCCGAAGTGCATGCTCTGCAGCACGTAGCGCAGTGCGTCGGACATGCGCTTGGAACCGGGCACGTGCATGCCGCTCTCGCGCAGCGAGGCGAGGCCGCCGTCCGGATCCCAGGCGTAGATCGACGTGCCGCCGCGCATCGCCAGCACGCGCATCTGCGCCACCGTGTCCGCGACGCTCGACGTCTGCAGGGCCACGATGTGCTGCGCCGACTGCACGATGCGGTCGAGCAGCTTCTGGATGACCGGCAATTCAGCTTTGTTGTCGATCACACGCTCCCCTGAAGACGCGTCCGGCGCACGCCGCCCCGGCTGCGCACGAGGCGATCCGGCCGATGCGGTGTCCGCGGCGCTCCCTGCTGCGATCGTACCGCAAGTGTGTTCCGCAACTCCTTGCCGGTACTGCATTGACCCGACGCACGGCTTGCCCGGATTATAGCCGTCCCCCAGCACGCTCCCGGAGCCGGTCATGTTCGAAGGCCTGCGTTTCCAGCATTGGCAGACGACCAGTGACGCCGACGGCATCGTGGTGCTGACGCTGGACCGTGCCGGCAGCTCGGTCAACGCGCTCTCGCGCGCGGTGCTCGACGAGCTGTCCGAGATCATCCAACGCCTCGCGATCGAGCCGCCGAAGGGCGTGATCGTCCGCTCGGGCAAGGCGAACGGCTTCATCGTCGGCGCCGATATCAAGGAATTCGAGAGCTTCGAGAAGAACGGCACGGTGCAGGACGCGCTCGAGAACGGCCAGCGCATCTTCCTGCGCCTGGGCCGGCTGCCCTGCCCGACCGTCGCGGCGATCCACGGCGTCTGCATGGGTGGCGGCACCGAACTCTCCCTCGCCTGCCGCTACCGCGTCGCCTCGCGCGACGCCTCGACGCGCATCGCGCTGCCGGAAGTCAAGCTCGGCATCTTCCCCGGCTGGGGCGGGTCGGCGCGCCTGCCGCGCCTGATCGGCGCACCGGCCGCGCTCGAACTCATGCTCACCGGCCGCAACGCCTCGGCCGAGAACGCCAAGGCGCTCGGCCTCGTCGATGCGCTGACCTCGCCCGAGCTGCTCGTCGAAGCGGCGAAGGAACTCATCCGCCATCCGCGCAGCCGCCCGCTCGCGCAGCGCGCGACCGCGTGGGCGACCAACCTCTGGCCGGTGCGGCAGGTGCTCGCGCCGATCCTCGTCAAGCAGACCGCGGCGAAGGTGCGCAAGGAACACTACCCGGCACCGTTCGCGCTGATCGAAACCTGGCGCCGCGGCGGCTCGAGCCTCGTGCAGCGCCTCAAGCTCGAGGCGCGCGCGGTCGCGAAGCTCGCCGCGACGCCGACTGCGCACAACCTGATCCGCGTGTTCTTCCTGCAGGAGCGCCTGAAGGGACTCGGCGGCGGCGCCGAACACGGCATCAAGCACGTGCACGTCGTCGGCGCCGGCGTCATGGGCGGCGACATCGCCGCGTGGTGCGCGCTGCGCGGCTTCGACGTGACCCTGCAGGATCGCGAGATGAAATACGTGCAGCCCGCGCTCGACCGCGCGAAGGAGCTGTTCACGAAGAAGCTGAAGACCGCCGAGCGCGTCGCACCCGTGCTCGCGCGCCTCAAGGCCGACGTCGACGGCACCGGCATCCCCGACGCCGATCTCGCGATCGAGGCGATCTACGAGAATGCCGAGGCGAAGGAAACGCTCTACCGCGCGACCGAGCCGAAGATGAAGTCCGACGCGCTGCTCGCGACCAACACCTCGAGCATTCCGCTCGCCGAACTGCGCACGACCGTGCAGAAGCCCGCGCGCTTCCTCGGCCTGCACTATTTCAATCCGGTCGCGTTGATGCCGCTGGTCGAGATCGTGCGCCACGACCAGCTCGATGCCGCGGTGGAGAAGCGCGCGCTCGCATTCTGCAAGGCGCTCGACAAGCTGCCGGTGCCGGTCGCCGGCACGCCGGGCTTCCTCGTCAACCGCATCCTCATGCCGTACATGCTCGAAGCCGCACGCGCGTACAGCGAGGGCGTGCCGGGGCCGGTGATCGATCGCGCGGCGAAGAAGTTCGGCATGCCGATGGGACCGATCGAGCTCATCGACACGGTCGGCCTCGACGTCGCCGCATCGGTCGGCGCCGAACTCGGGCCGTTCCTCGGCCTCGACATCCCGCCCGGCCTCGACGAACTCGTCAAGGGCGGCAAGCGCGGCAAGAAGGACGGCCAGGGCTTCTACACCTGGCAGGACGGCAGGCCGCAGAAGCCCGAAGTCGATCCGAACTACGTCGCCCCGGACGACCTCGAGGATCGCCTGGTCCTGCCCCTGCTCAACGAGGCCGTCGCCTGCCTGCACGACTCGGTCGTCGACGACGCCGACCTGCTCGACGCGGGCGTCATCTTCGGCACCGGCTTCGCGCCGTTCCGCGGCGGCCCGATCAAGCACGTGCGCGACACCGGCGCCGACGCACTGAGGGCGCGCCTCGACGCGCTCGCGAAGACGTACGGCGCGCGCTTCGCACCGCGCCCGGGCTGGGACTCGCCCGCGCTGCGCAGTTGACGCCCGGCGTCCGCTAGGCCGGCGGCAACGCCGGCGGCGCGAGCCAGAGGTCCTTGGCGAAGCGCACCGCATCCTCGTGCGGTGCGTAGTAGCCGGTCGAGAGCATGATCTCCTCGTAACCGAGCCGGCGGTAGAACGCGCGCGCCACGGCATTGCGCCGACGCGCCTCGAGACGGATCACGCCGATACCTGCTTCGAGCGCCGCCGCCTCGAGCCAGCGCACGAGGCGCGCGCCGACGCCGCGGCGCTGCCAGCCCGGCAGCACTGCGAGCAGGCACAGGTGCGCCTCCTCGTCGAGGTACTGCATGACGCCGAAGCCGACGAGCTGGCCGTCGAAGCGCGCGGCCGCGACGTTCGTGTCGTTCGAGGCGATCGCGCGCCGCAACCGACCCGGCGTCCAGCGCCAGTCGAGTCCGTGCTCGATGAGTTCGCGCGATTGCGCGGCGATCACCGGCGCTTCGTCGGGTCGTGCGAGACCGATGTCGATGGCGCTGTCCACGTCCGCGTGATGGTGGCGCGGCGCGCGTTCCGCAAGGGTCGGCGCGGTCAGCCGCGTGGCGCGTCGCCCTTGGCGAGACCCGAGTGGCGCACGTCCTTGCCGCGCACGAGGTAGAGCACGAACTCGCACAGGTTCTTGCAGCGGTCGCCGATCCGCTCGAACGAGCGCGCGCACCAGAGGCGGTCGAGTTCGACGGGGATCTGCTCGGGCACCTGCTGCATGCGCGCGACGAGCGTCGCCGACACCGAGCGGAAGCTGCCGTCGAGGCGGCGGTCGCGGTGCATGACGTCGAGCGCGAGCTGTTCGTCGAGGCGCGCGAACGCGTCGAGCGCGCCGCGCAGCATGTCGCGCGCGACGTGGCCGAGTTCGGCCAGTGCCGCGGTGACGTCGGCTCCGCTTTCCTCGTTGAGCAGGTGTTCGCCGAGCCGCGCAATGCGCTTGGCCTCGTCGCCGATGCGCTCGAGGTCCGCGAGCATCTTCATGACCGAGAGCACGAGGCGCAGGTCCGACGCGGCCGGCTGGCGCCGGGCGAGGATGAACGCGCACTGCTCGTCGATCGCGAGCTCGGCCGCGTTGATGCGCTGCTCGCGCTCGCGGATCTCGCCGAGCGCGCCCGCCTCGCGCGCGACCAGCACGCGGACCGCCGCGGCGATCTGCTCCTCGACGATGCCGCCCATCGCGAGCACCTGCCGCCGCACGTCCTCGATTTCGCTGTTGAACTGGCGGGAAATGTGCTGGGTGAGATGCAGGCGATCCATGATGGAACCGGGCGGATGGTCGTGGTGCGTGGACGGGAAGGCACTATAGCGGACGCGTCGTGACGCGATTGCGTCCGGTGGGCGCGGGCGGCGGCGGCTCAGCCGTAGCGGCCGGTGATGAAATCCTCGGTCTGCCGTTCGCGCGGATTGGTGAACAGCGCGTCGGTGTCGCCGAATTCGATCAGGCGGCCCGCGTGCATGAACGCGGTGAAATCGGACACCCGCGCCGCCTGCTGCATGTTGTGCGTGACGAGCAGCAGCGTGTAGCGCCCGGCGAGCTCGTGCAGCAGTTCCTCGAAGCGCAGCGTCGCGGCGGGATCGAGCGCGGACGCAGGCTCGTCGAGCATGAGCACCTCGGGCTCGACCGCGATCGCGCGCGCGATGACGAGGCGTTGCTGCTGGCCGAGCGAAAGGCCGAGCGCGCCGTCGTCGAGCCGGCTCGCGACTTCATCCCACAACGCGGCTGCCTTCAGCGCCGCCTCGACGCGCTCGTCGAGTTCGCGCCGGCTGCGGATGCCGAGCAGGCGCAGGCCGTAGGCGACGTTGTCGTGGATCGACAACGGGAACGGATTCGGCCGCTGGAACACGATGCCGACGCGCCGGCGCAGTTCGTGCACGAACGCGTCCGGCGCATAGACGTCGGCTTCGCCGAGGCGCACCTCGCCCTCGACGCGCGTGCCTTCGATCTCGTCGGTGAGGCGGTTGAGGCAGCGCAGCAGGCTCGACTTGCCGCACCCGCTCGGGCCGATCAGCGCGGTGATGCGTCGCGCCGGCACGTCGAGGTCGACCGCATCGAGCGCGCGGCGCGCGCCGTACCATAGGCTCAGCGCACGCGTGCGCAGTGCCGGCGCGGCACCGGCGGCTTGCTCGCGCGACACGCTCGCGCCGCCATCGATGGCAGGAGTCACGCTGTTCGACATGTACTCAGGATTCCAGGGCGCGATAACGGTCGCGCAGGCGATTGCGCAACAGGATCGCCGACAGGTTCAGCACGATCACCACGCACACGAGCAGCATCGCACAGGCGTAGGCGCGCGGCACGCCGCGGATCGCGTCGGGGCTCGCGAGCGCCGCGTCGTAGACGGCGAAACCGAGATGCATGAACTGGCGCGACGGGTGCAGGTACGGGAATGCACCGTCGAGCGGCGACGCCGGTGCGAGCTTGACCATGCCGACGAGCATGAGCGGCGCCACCGACCCGGCCGCGCGCGCGATCGCCAGCACGAACCCGGTCAGTACCGCGGGACGCGCGGCCGGCAGCAGCAGGCGCCGAAGGGTCTCTTCGCGCGTCGCGCCGAGCGCGAGGGAACCGTCGCGCAGGCTCGACGGAATGCGCGCGAGTCCCTGCTCGACGCTGACCACGACGACCGGCAAGGTCAGCAGCGCGAGCGTGAGCGCTGCCCACAGCAGGCCGCCGCCGCCGAAGGTCGGCACCGGCAGGCGATCGGCGTAGAACCAGCGGTCGATGCCGGCGCCGATACCGTGCACGAACAGGCCGAGGCCGAGCACGCCGTAGACGATCGCGGGCACGCCGGCGAGCGTGTCGATCGCGGTGCGCACGATGCGTGCGCCGACGCCGCGGCGCTCGTGCAGGTAGACCGCGGCCGCGACGCCGAACGGCATCACGAGCACGCTCATGAGCAGCACGAGGGTGACCGTACCGACCAGCGCCGGCAGCACCCCGCCGGCGAGGTTGGATGCGTCGGGCGGCGTCGCGACGAAACGCGCGAGCCGGCGCAGGAAGATGCCGGCGCCTTCGAACGCGCCGAGCGCGTTCGGCCGCAGCACCTCGACCACGCGCGCGAGCGCGCCGATGCTTCCCACGGCCGCGGCGAGCGCGGCATCGTCGCCGACGCCGAGCACGCGCCGGCCGTCGCCCAGACCGATCATGAAGGCGTCGACGGGTTCGCTGCGAGCGACGACGTCGCCACGGCGCACGCGTTCGTAGCCTTCGCCGAGGCGACGCGTCTCGCTCGTGCGCAGCAGCAGCGCGTGGCCGTCGTCGGCGACGACCTCGGCGAGACGCGACGATCCGTCGGCGAGGGTGATGCGCTCGATCGTGCCGGGTCGCAGCGAAGCGAGCCCGCTGCCGAGCGTGAAGAACAGCAGGCCGAGCATCGCCGCGATGCACAGGCCGACGAGGCCGCCGAGCATCCAGGTCGCCGCGGTCGCGGCACGCGTGCCGTTCATGCCGCTGCGCCTGCGTGCAGCCGGCGCCGCAGGCGCGCGCGAACGAAACCGGCGGCGAGGCTCAGCAGCACCGTCGAAGCGAGCAGCGCGAGCGTGGCGACGAGCAGGTCGCGCCAGACCGCGCTCGCGGGCGCCGCATCGGGCATGCCGAGCGCGATGTCGGCACCGAGCGAACGCAGGCCGATCAACGGATCGAAACCGCCGATCGCGGTATTGCCGCTCGCCATCAGCACGATCATCGTCTCGCCGAAACAGCGGGCGATGCCGAGCAGCGCCGCAGCGAACAGGCCGGCGCCCGCAGCCGGCAGCACGACGGTCGTGAGCGCCTGCCAGCGCGTCGCGCCCAGCGCGAACGCAGCCTGGGTCTGCTCGCGTGGAACGAGGAACAGCGCATCCTCGGCGACCGAGAACACGAGCGGCAGCGCCGCGACGCCGAGCGCGAGGCCGACGAGGGTCGCATTCCACGGACTCGCCGGAACGATCCACGGCGCCTGCGCGCGCGACGACAGCCACAGGCCGAACGCGACGATCGCGCACAGCAGCGGCAGCACGCTCAGCGGCAGCCAACCGTCGTGGCGCGACGGGCGGCCGAACGCGAAGCCGGCCGCGAGCAGCAGCGCCGGCAACGCGACGAGCAGCGCGAGCAGCGTCGCGGCATGCGACTTGAGCCAGGGCGCGAACGACGTCGCGGCGACGAGGCCGAGGATCACCGTCGGCACCGCCTCGAGCATCTCCAGCGCGGGCTTGAGCCACGCGCGCAGGCGTGGCGCGCAGAAATGCGCGCTGAACATCGCGGTCGCGAAGCCGAGCGGCAATGCGACCGCGATCGCGCACGCGGTCGCGCGCAGGCTGCCCGCGAACAGCAGGCCGAGATGCGCCCAGTCGACACCGACCGGCGCGCGCGACGCGGCGACCGCGGCGGCCAGGTAGACCGGGATCGCGAACAGCCCGAGCAGGACGAACGACGCCCCCGCGGCGACGAGCACGCGTTGCACGCGCCCGCGCCAGTACCGCCGGCGCGCCGAGGCGCGCACGAGACCGGAACTCGACAACGGGTCGCAAGTCACTGGATTCACGGGCATTCACGCACGCTAGGCGGTCGATGTGACAGCCTTGTTACAGGCATGGCCGCACTGTCATCGATCCGCCACCGCGATGCAACACGCACTTCAAGGCCACGCGCGAGCCTTGCCGCATGCCCGATGCGGATCCCTGCATGCGCGTTGCGATCGTCACCGAAACCTGGCCACCCGAAATCAACGGCGTCGCGTTGACGGTGCAGTCGCTCGCGCGCGGGCTGGTCGCGCTCGGCCACGACGTCGAACTCGTGCGCCCGCGCCAGGACGCCGACGTCGGCGACGGCGCCGAGTTCGAACAGTTGCTGCTGCCCGGCGCGGCGCTGCCGCGCTACCCGGGCCTGCGCTTCGGCCTGCCCGCACACCGGCACCTGCATCGCCACTGGTCCGAGCGTCGCCCCGACGCGCTCTACATCGCGACCGAAGGCCCGCTCGGCTGGTCCGCCCTCGGCACCGCGCGCCGGCTCGACATCCCCGCGTGCACGGGATTCCACACGCGCTTCGACGATTTCGTGAACCACTACGGCCTCGGCCTGCTCACGCCGATCGTGTTCGCCTACCTGCGCCGCTTCCACAATCGCGCCGCGGCGACCCTCGTGCCGACCGCCGAACTGGTCGAATTCCTCGGCTCGACCGGTTTCCGCAACGTGCGCCTGCTGCGTCGCGCGGTCGACACCCACCTGTTCCACCCGCGACGCCGCGATCCCGCGCTGCGCGCCGAATGGGGCCTCGCGCCCGATGACCTCGCGGTCGTGCACGTCGGCCGCATCGCGCCGGAAAAGAACCTCGGCCTCGCGGTGCGCGCATTCGAGGCGATCCGCGCCGCGCACCCGCGCGCGCGCTTCGTCGTCGTCGGCGACGGACCCGCGCGGGAAGCACTCGCGGCGCAGCATCCGCACGTGCTGTTCGCCGGCGTGCGCCGCGGCGACGAACTCGCGCGGCACTACGCGTGCGGCGACCTGTTCCTGTTCCCGAGCCGCACCGAGACCTTCGGCAACGTGACTCTCGAAGCGCTCGCGAGCGGCGTGCCCGTCGTCGCATTCGACTACGGCGCCGCGCGCGAGCACGTGCGCGACACGCAGGCCGGCGCGCGCGTCGCGCTCGGCGACGACGACGCGTTCGTCGACGCGGCCGTCTCCCTCGCCGCGCGCGTGGCCACCGCGCAGGCCGGCGCACCGCATCCGCGCGACGCGGCGCGTTCGACCGTGGCGATGCTGAGTCCGTCCAGCGTCGCCGAACACTTCGCCGACCTGCTCGGCGCCCTCGGCAGGAGGAACGCGGCATGACCACCTGGCAACGCATCGAAATCGGCAGCGGCGAACGCCGCCTGTGCCTGGCGATGAACCGCTGGGGCGCAAGGCGCGCGCTCATACGCCTGTTCCGCCTGGTCAGCCGGCTCGGCGACGGCGCGTTCTGGTACGCGCTCATGCTCGTGCTCGCGCTGTTCGCCGGACGGCGCGGCCTGCAGGCCGCGCTGCACATGGCCTGCGTCGGCATCGTCGCCGCCCTGCTCTATCGCACGCTCAAGCGCTGGACGCGGCGTCCGCGCCCGTTCCGCACGCACGCGGACATCACCCCGTACATCGCGCCGCTCGACGAGTTCAGCTTTCCGTCGGGCCACACGCTGCACGCGGTGAGCTTCACACTCATCGCACTCGCGTACTTCCCGTGGCTCGCGCCGTTGCTGCTGCCGTTCACCCTGCTCGTCGCGATGTCGCGCGTCGTGCTCGGCCTGCACTATCCGAGCGACGTGCTCGCGGCGACGGTCATCGCGTGCGCGCTGGCCGGCTCGTCGCTCTGGCTGATCGGCTGATTCAGGCGCGTTCGACGCGCGCACGCGCGAGCGCGGGCCGCTGCTGCGCGGGCCAGTCGGCGGCGTTCGCGACCTGGCCCTCGCGGCGCGCGGCCGCGAGCGCGTCGAGGTCGACGTCGGCCCAGGCCCAGTCGTCGCGTTCGCCCGTCGCCGCGGCGATGCCGTCGGCCGGGAAGCCGCGATCGACCGGCGTATAGATCGCGGCCGATCCGGTATTGCGATCGAGCGCCGGACTCCAGTCGGCGACGCCCGCGGTCACCGCGCATGCGACGAACGCCTGGTTCTCCAGCGCGCGCGCCTGGCAGCCGATGCGCACGCGGCTCGCTCCGGCTTCGGTGTCGGTGCAACTGGGCACGAGCAGCAGGTTCGCGCCGGCCTCGGCCTGCGCACGCGCGTACAGCGGGAATTCGATGTCGTAGCAGACATCGATCGCGATACGGCCGATCGCTGTGTCGAACACCTTGATCGCATCGCCGGGCTCGATCACGCCGCTCGCGCGCTCGAAGCCGGTCAGGGTGAGCTTGTCCTGGAACGCGAGCGCGCCCTCGGGCGTCGCGAGCCAGGCGCGATTGCGATAGCGGCCGTCGCCGTGCGCGGCGAGGAAGGTACCCGCGACGAGGTAGATCGAATGCCGGCGCGCGAGTTCGCGTGCGAATGCCTCGTAGTCGCCACGCTGGTCCTGCAGCGCATCGAGCGAGCGCACGAAATCGGCGCGCACCGCGTGCTCCTGCGCGGCCGCGGCTTCGAGCGCGAGGTACTCGGGCAACACGACGCACTGCGCGCCCGCTCGCGCGGCGGCATCGACGCGCGCGGCGACGCGATCGGCGAACGCGGCGAAATCGGCCGGTTCGCCGATCGCGTAACGGGCGACCGCGACGCGCACGCTCATGCGGGATCCAGCGGGCGCAGCCAGAAGCGCAGCCGGTGCGACAGCGGCACGCCGTCGCCGACCTCGGGCCAGTCGATGCGGCAGAACATGTCGTCCTGGCGGCGGTAGCCGCGCCTGCTCCAGAACGCGTCGTTGGGCCGATGCCCGGGCGGACGGCGCGGGTCGTCGGCGTCGCGCTCGACCGCGCAGAACGCGGTCATGCGGAAGCGGCCGAGGCGCCGCGCGTAGCGCTCGCGCTCGTCGAAGAAGCGGTGGCCGAGGCCTCGCCCGCGGTACTCGGGCAGCAGCACGGATTCGCCGAAGTAGAACACGTCCGCACTCGGGATCCCGCGCGCGGAGAACGGTTCGACGAACGCGGCGGTCTCGTGGGCGAGCGGAATGCCCGTCGACGCGCCGACGATGCGCGCGCCGTCGAACGCGAGCACGAACAGGCTCTCGGCCGACGCTGCGTAGGTGGCGAGGTACTTCGCCTCGTAGTCGAAGTCCCCCTCGTAGAGGTACGGCCAGTCGCGAAACACGGCGATGCGCAACGCGGCGACCGCATCGACGTGACGGGCGGCTTCCGGGCCGCTCAACGGATGGACTTCGATCATGCCGGAACGGTAGCGCCGGCCGCGCGCGCATGCCAGCCCGCGGCCGCGGCGCCCGCGATGCGTCCGCTCGCGAAGCAGGCGGTCAGCAGATAGCCGCCGGTCGGCGCTTCCCAGTCGATCATCTCGCCCGCGCAGAACACGCCAGGAAGATCGCGCAACATGAGGTGTGCATCGAGCGCGTCGAAGCGGACGCCACCTGCGCTGCTGATCGCTTCGTCGATCGGACGCGCACGCAACAGCTTCAACGGCAGCGCTTTCAAGGTCGCGGCGACCTTCCCTGCGTCGGCGAGGCCGTCCTTGCCGAGCACTTCGTAGAGGAGCCCCGCCTTCACGCTGTCGATGCCGGCGGCGCGGCGCAGGTGCTCGCCGAAGGAACGGCGCCCACGCGGGCGGGCGAGTTCGCGCGCGAGGCGCTCGACGTCGCGACCGGGCACGAGGTCGAGGCGGATCGTCGCGCTGCCGCGCGCGGCGATCGCATCGCGCAGGATGCCGCTGTAGGCGTAGACGAGGCTGCCTTCGATGCCGTGCGCGCCGACGACGAATTCGCCTTGGCGCCGGTGCGCCGTGCCGTCGGCGTCGTGGCATTCGAGCACGACCGGCTTGACCGGCTCGCCGGCGTGGCGTCCGGCGAAGTGCGCGCTCCAGGCGACGTCGAAGCCGCAGTTCGACGGTTGCAGCGGCGCGATCGCGACGCCGCGCGCGGCGAGCGGCGCGACCCAGCGCCCGTCGGATCCGAGCACCGGCCAGCTGCCGCCGCCGCAGGCGAGCACGACCGCGTCGGCCTTGACCTTGCGTTCGCCGTCGCCGCTCGCGAAGCGCAGCGCACCGTGTTCGTCCCAGCCGATCCAATCGTGGCCGACGTGGAAGCGCACGTCGCTCGCGCGCAGGCGCCGCACCCAGCCGCGCAGCAGCGGCGCGGCCTTGAGGTCGAGCGGAAACACGCGCCCCGAGGTACCGACGAAGGTGTCCACGCCGAGCCCGCGCGCCCACGCGCGCAGCGCATCGGCGTCGAACTCGCGCAGCCACGCGCGGATTTCGTCGGCGCGCCCGCGATAGCGCGACGCGAAGCGCTCGAACGGATCGGAATGGGTGAGATTGAGTCCGCCCTTGCCGGCGACGAGGAACTTGCGGCCGACCGACCCCATGCGATCGTAGACGTCGACCTCGGCGCCGGTGGCGCGCGCGGCTTCGGCGGCCATCAATCCTGCAGGCCCTCCCCCTATGATGTGTACCCGAGTCAAGCGCCGACCTGGTGCAGCCAGTCCTGCAGGTTGTAGTAGTTCGTCACGCGCGCGATGCGCCCGTCACGCAGGTCGAAGAAGGCGCCACCCGGCAATGCGTAGCGCTGATCCCGCGCAGGAGGAAGGCCCTCGTCGGTCGCCTTGTAGCGGCCATGGACGACGTACTCGGCCGCCGCGCGCGTGCCGTCCGCGGCAGCGAACACGGCGATGTCGCGCAGTTGTTCCTCGTAGCAGCGATCCATGCGCGCGAGGAATGCGCGGAACGCATCGCGCCCGTGTTCGCGCCCGCCCTGGTTGAGATCGTGCACGACGTCGCCGGCGAGGCATTCGAGCATCGCGTTCCAGTCGGCGCGGTTGAACGCCGCGTAGTAGGTTTCGATCAATGCGCGCGCGGTGTCTTGCGTCATGGCGTGTTCCGTGTGATCGCCGTGCCGGATCGGGCGCGGTCAGGGCCGGTTATCGTAGCAGCGGCGATCACCCGGCGAACGTGCGTGGCAGGAGCGTCGCGCGCTCCGACGCTCCCACGGGTCGGCCATCGGCGGCGTCAGTGGAACAGGCGCCACGGATGCGCCCAATGGAACGCCCAGTAGAGGCCGAACAGCGACCAGGCGAGCTTCTTCACGCCACGCGCGGCAAGCCAGGCGAGGCCGAAGACGAGCACGATCGGCAGCAGCTTCTCCAGCGTCTCGCGCTGCGCCTGCGACAGATTCGAAAGCGGAACGTTGTTCATGGCGATCTCCTCCGCACCGCGTCGGTGCGAGGAGATCATCGCGATGCGCGCCGCGCCGCGGCAGGCGCAGTCGTCAAGGATCGCGAGTGACGCCTGTCACGTCAGTCGCGGACCGGGAACACCTCGGCGTCCGGTTTGACGTCACCGACGACGTCGACGCCTTTGGGCGGCGTGAACGTGAACGTGCCCGCCGGCAGCGACGGGTTGCGCTTCCAGTCGGCGAAACGGATCTCGGTGAGATTGCCGAGCTGGTCCTTGAAGCGCATGCGCTGCAACGACGCCGCGTCGAAGCCGAGTTCGGCGTATTCGAACTCGGGCTCCTTCGCCTTCGAAGTCAGGCGCAGCCAGGCGAAGCCGTCGTGCTCGCCGCCTTCGCTGGCCTTGAACTGGCTGTCGAGCTGAGACAGGTTGGTCAGCACGGTCAGCGGACTGTGCGCCTCGGCTGCGCTCTGGCCGCGCACGGACACCTGCTCGAGGTCGGGTTCGTAGACCCACACCTTGCTGCCGTCGGCGACGATCGTCTGCTGGTACGGCGCCGTCGTCTCCCAGCGGAACTGGCGCGGCGCCTCGAGCGCGAGCGTGCCACGCGACGCGTCGCCGCGATGGCCGTTGGCGTCGGTGACCGACTGGCTGAAGCTGCCGCTGACCGCATGCAGGCCTTTCGAGAACGCCTCCATGCGCGCGCGCGCGCTGTCGGCAGCGACCGCGTGGGTGGCGAAAGCGAGGGCAACGAGGGCGGCGATCAGGCGCATGGGTGTCGTCGTCGTAAAGGATACGGCGCGCGATTATGCGCGCTGCGGATGAATCGCGGCCGGCTCAGTCTTCCGGCGGCGGCGGCGCGAGCACGGTGCGGTTGCCATTGTGCTCGGGACCGCTGACGACGCCGTCTCGCTCCATCTGCTCGATCAGGCGGGCCGCGCGGTTGTAGCCGATGCGCAGGTGGCGCTGCACGCCGGAGATCGATGCGCGCCGCGTCTTCGTGACGATCGCGACCGCCTTGTCGTAGAGCTGCGCGTCCTCGCCGCCCTCGCCGTCTCCCGCGTCCTGCGGCAAGCCCGTTTCGCTGATCACCTGGCCGTTGCCGAGCGACTGCACTTCCTCGAGCACGCCCTCGATGTAGTCCGGCGCGCCCTGCTGGCGCAGCCAGTCGACCACCTTGTGCACTTCGTGGTCGTCGACGAACGCGCCGTGCACGCGCTCGGGCATCGCCGTGCCCGGCGGCAGGTAGAGCATGTCGCCGTGGCCGAGCAGCGTCTCGGCGCCGGACTGGTCGAGAATCGTGCGCGAGTCGATCTTGCTCGACACCTGGAACGCGATGCGCGTCGGGATGTTCGCCTTGATCAGGCCGGTGATCACGTCGACCGACGGGCGCTGCGTGGCGAGGATCAGGTGCACGCCCGCGGCGCGCGCCTTCTGCGCTAGCCGCGCGATGAGTTCTTCGACCTTCTTGCCGACGATCATCATCATGTCGGCGAATTCATCGATGATGACGACGATGTACGGCAACGGCTGCAACGGCTCGGCGACGCGCGACGGCTGCGACGCGTCCGGGCGGAACAGCGGGTCGAGCAGCGGGTGGCCGGCGTCCTCGGCGTCCTTCACCTTCTTGTTGAAGCCGGCGAGGTTGCGCACGCCGACCGCGGACATCACCTTGTAGCGCCGCTCCATCTCGGCGACGCACCAGCGCAGCGCGTTGGCGGCCTCCTTCATGTCGGTCACGACCGGCGCGAGCAGGTGCGGAATGCCCTGGTAGACCGACAGCTCGAGCATCTTCGGATCGATCATGATCAGGCGCACGTCCTGCGCGCTCGACTTGTACAAGAGGCTCAGCACCATCGCGTTGACCGCGACCGACTTGCCCGAACCGGTCGTGCCGGCGACGAGCAGGTGCGGCATCTTCGCGAGGTCGACGACGACCGGCTTGCCGCCGATGTCCTTGCCGAGCGCGAGCGCCAGCGGCGACTTCAGCGTGTCGTACTTGTCCGAGCGCAGGATCTCCGAGAGATAGACGATCTCGCGGTTCGCGTTCGGGATCTCCAGGCCGATCACCGACTTGCCCGGGATCACGTCGACCACGCGCACGCTCGTCACCGACAGGCCACGCGCGATGTCCTTGTCGAGCGTCGAGATCTGGCTGCCCTTGATGCCGGGGGCGGGCTGCATCTCGAAGCGCGTGATGACCGGGCCTGGGAACACGCCGACGACTTGTGCTTCGATGCGGAAATCCTTGAGCTTGAGCTCGACCTGGCGCGACAACGCTTCGAGCGTCTCCTCCGAATAGCCCTTGACCTGCTGGCGCGGCTCGTCGAGCAGCGACAGCGGCGGCAACTGGCCCGAATCGGACGCGCCCGAGAACAGCGGGATCTGCGTCTCGCGCTGCGCGCGCTCGCTCTTCTCGATCGGCGCGACGACGGGTTCGATGCGGATCGGATCGCGCTTGGCCTGCTTGACCGTTTCGATCTTGCGCACGACCTCGCGTTCGGCGCGCGCCTCGCGCGCGGCGTTCCAGTCCTCGGCGCGCTTCATGCGGTCGGCCACGCCGGCGCCCGCGCCGAGCAGGAAGCGGCCGATCGCGTCCATGAGCTTGAACCACGACAGTCCGGTCGCGAGCGTGATCGCGATGAGCAGCAGCGCGAGCAGGAACAGCCCGGCACCGAGCGGACCGAAGCTGCCGACGAGGCTGCCGCCGACGAGATGGCCGAGGATCCCGCCGCGTCCGGCGGGCAGCATGGTCGGGCCGCTGCCCTGCAGGAACGCGAGGCCGGGCGCGGCGATGAAGAACGTCACGAAGCCGATCAGGCGCAAGGTCGGCTCGAGCGGCGAGCGCTCTTCGCGCGCCGCGCCGCGCAGCACGATCCAGCCGACCACGAGCAGCAGCAGCGGGAACGCGTACGCGACGAGTCCGATCAGATAGAACACGAGGTCGGCGATCCACGCGCCGAACGCGCCGCCGAAATTGTGGATCGCGCGGTTCGGGTCGCCTGCATGCGACCACGCTCGATCGTCCTTGTCGTAGGACGCCAGGCACGCGAACAGGTAGATCGCGACCGGCAGCAACAGCAGGAAGCCGGCTTCGCGCAGGCGCTTGTGCCAGTGCTCGTCGAGTCGCGGGGTCGGTTTTGCGGGTTTGGTTGTGCGCGCCACCAGGATAATTTACCTGAAGTTGCTATAACAGGCCACTGTTTTAACTGGAAAATTCAGTGACGGCGCACCCTGCGCGGGCTCACCGCCCGCGCAGGATAGCAGGCCTGCTCAGCCCTTCAGCGCCGGATGGACGATCTTGCCGCCCTCGACGTTGATGCCGCGCTTGAGCGGCTCGAACTTCTTCCAGTTCTTGTCCGAGGCGAGGCGCTGCACGTACGGCAGGATCGCCGCGCAGATCGCCTGCGACGACGTCTGCGGCACCGCGCCCGGCATGTTGGTCACGCAGAAATGGGTGACGCCGTCGACCTGGTAGGTCGGCTCGGCGTACGTCGTCGGCTTAGAGGTTTCGAAGCAGCCGCCCTGGTCGATCGAGATGTCGACGAGCACCGAGCCCGGCTCCATCGACTTCACCATCTTGCGCGTGACGACGTGCGGCGCCTTCGCGCTCGGGATCAGCACGGCACCGATGACGAGGTCGGCGTCGCGCACTTCGCGCGCGACGTATTCCTCGTACGGGTACAGCGCGGTGACGTTGCTGCCGAGCGCCATCATCTGCGCGAGGCGATCCTGGCGTTTGTCGAACACGACCACGTTCGCGCCCATCGCGGCGGCGAGCGCGGCGGAGTTGCCACCCGCGGCGCCGGCACCCAGCACGACGACCTTGCCGCGTTCGGTCGACGGCAGGCCGCCGAGCAGCTTGCCCTTGCCGCCGGCCGGCTGGTGCAGCAGGTGCGTACCGATCTGCGTGGCGATGCGGCCTGCGATGATCGACATCGGCGCGAGCAGCGGCAGCGAACCGTCGTCTTCCTGCACGCTCTCGAACGCGATGCCGGTGAGGCCGATGTCGAGCAGCGCCTTGGTCAGCTTCGGCTCCGGCGCGAGGTGCAGGTAGCAGAACAGCAGGTGGTCCTTGCGCAGCAGCTTGAGATCGCCGGCGATCGGCTCCTTCACCTTTACGATGAGCTCACCCACTTCGTACAGCTTCTTCGCTGTCGCGGCGATCTTCACGCCGACGCGCGTGTAGTCCTCGTCCTTGAAGCCGCTCTTCAGGCCGGCCCCGGCCTGCACGTACACCTCGTGGCCACGGCGCACGAGATCGGCGCAGGCAGCCGGCACGAGCGCGACGCGCCCTTCCAGGGTCTTGGTTTCCGAAGGCACACCGATACGCATTGCAGGTTCCTCGAAAGAAGTGTTGCCAGGATCGTTGCGGGACGCCGGGCGCCTTGAATCGTGCACGCGTTCCCTCCATTCTCCGGTCTCCCGCGCGACCGTCGCCGCATGGCGGCGCGTCGGACAGCAAGGGAATCGGATTCGCCGGCGGCGTCGGATCTATGCGCCGGTGTACGGAAAAACGCCACGAGTCGGTCGCCTCGAAAGCGGCCCGGATTATACATGAGCACTGCCAAGCACTCGCGACTGATCATTCTCGGCTCCGGCCCCGCCGGTTACACCGCGGCGGTGTACGCCGCGCGCGCGAACCTCAAGCCGACCCTCATCACCGGCCTCGCCCAGGGCGGCCAGCTCATGACGACGACCGACGTCGACAACTGGCCCGGCGACGTCGAGGGCCTGCAAGGCCCCGATCTCATGCGTCGCATGGCCGAACACGCCGAACGCTTCAACACCGAGATGGTGTTCGACCACATCCACAGCACCGATCTCACGCAGCGGCCGTTCCGCCTCAAGGGCGATGGCGGCGAATACACCTGCGACGCGCTCGTCATCGCGACCGGCGCGACCGCGAAGTACCTCGGCATCCGCTCGGAGGAACACTACAAGGGCAAGGGCGTGTCCGCCTGCGCGACCTGCGACGGCTTCTTCTTCCGCGAACAGGACGTCGCGGTGATCGGCGGCGGCAACACCGCCGTGGAGGAAGCGCTGTACCTGTCCAACATCTGCCGCAAGGTCACCCTCGTGCATCGCCGCGACAAGCTGCGCGCCGAGAAGATCATGCAGGACAAGCTGTTCGAGAAGGAACGCGCAGGCAAGGTCGAGATCGTCTGGAACCACGCGGTCGCCGAGGTGCTCGGCGACGACGCCGGCGTCACCGGCGTGCGCCTGCGCAGCACGCTCGACGACAGCACGCGCGAGATCGCGGTCAGCGGCGCGTTCATCGCGATCGGCCACACGCCGAACACGTCGATCTTCGACGGCCAGCTCGAGATGAAGAACGGCTACATCGTGATCCGTACCGGCCTCGACGGTGCAGCCACCGCGACCAGCGTGCCGGGCGTGTTCGCCGCGGGCGACGTCGCCGACCAGGTATATCGCCAGGCCGTCACCTCGGCTGGGTTCGGCTGCATGGCCGCGCTCGATGCCGAGAAGTACCTCGACAAGGGCTGATCGTCTGCGCGTGAAGGAAAAGAATGAACCACGAAGGGCACGAAGGAAGAGCATTTCCATATCTTTCTTCGTGTCCTTCGTGTTTCGATCTTCGGCTTTTGCCTTTTGCCTGAACTCACGGACATGAAAGCGCGTTTCCATGCCCGGCTGCGGGACATCCCGGCCGCGCAGTGGGACGCGCTGCGCGACGACGACAATCCGTTCCTCGCACATGCGTTCCTTTCCGGCCTCGAGGAGCACGGTTGCGCGAACCTGCGCAACGGCTGGCAGCCGCATCATCTGGGCCTGTACGATGGCGAACGCCTCGTCGCGTCGGCACCGCTCTACCTCAAGCACGATTCGCACGGCGAGTTCGTGTTCGACTGGAGCTGGGCGCACGCGTACGCGACCCACGGCCTCGAGTACTACCCCAAGCTCCTCTGCGCGGTGCCGTATTCGCCGGTCGGCGGCGCACGCCTGCTGGTCGGCACCGGCGGCGACGCGGACATGCTGCGTCGCGCGCTCGTCGACACGATGCGCAGCGAAGCCGAACGGCTCGCGCTGTCGTCCGCACACCTCAACTTCGCCTCGGACGCGGACGCAGGCGCCTTCAGCGGCAATGCGTGGCTGCCGCGCTTCGACTGGCAATTCCACTGGCGCAACCCGAGTACCGACGGTGACGGCGGTTGGCGCGACTTCGACGACTTCCTCGCCGCACTCAGCCACAAGAAGCGCAAGAACATCCGCCAGGAGCGCGCGCAGGTCGTGCGCGCGGGCGTCTCCTGCGAGATCCGCCACGGCGACGAACTCGACGACGCGGACTGGCAGGCATTGCACGATTTCTATCTCGCGACGTTCGAGGACAAGGGCAACTACCCTGCCCTGACGCTCGCGTTCTTCCGCCACCTCGGGACGACGATGCCACGCAACGTCGTCGCGGTGCTGTGTCGCCGTGCAAGCCGGCTCGTCGCCGGCAGCTTCATGCTGCGCAGCACAGACACGCTGTACGGACGCTACTGGGGATGCCGCGAACAGGTTGCCGGCCTGCATTTCGAAGCCTGCTACTACCAGGGCATCGACTACTGCCTGCGCGAGGGACTGCACACGTTCGAGCCCGGCGCGCAGGGCGAACACAAGCTCGCGCGAGGCTTCCTGCCGACGCGCACGCGTTCGTTCCACTGGATCGCCGATCCGCGCTTCCGCAGCGCGATCGCCTCCGCACTACGGCGCGAGGCGACCGCGCTCGACGACTATCGCGCCGACCTGCTCGCACATTCGCCGTACGTTGCCGCGCGCACGTCCGGCTGATCCGCCGGCGGCACCCGTCGCTGCGGGTGCCACCGAACGACCGATCATTGCGTCGGGCAGATCACGCCGCCGAGATCGAAGCCGTCGCGCAGCAATACTTCGGTCGCGCTCAGCACGGTAACCGGAAGGATCGCCGACGTGCTCGGCAGGTTGTCCGCGTCGCCGCCGTAGATCGCCGTGATGTCGTAGCTGCTGAGTGGACCGCCGCCCACCACCGCGAGATCGGTCACGGTGCACGTGGCCGCACCGGCGGCGAGCGGCACGTCCGTGCACATCGCCGCGCCGCCCTTGTCGAACGTGACCGCGCCCGTCGGCGCCTGGCTGCTCGTCGTATTCGACTGGAACGTGATCGGCTGGCCCTCGACGAACGTCGTCTGGCATGCGGTGGCGAGCGTGGTCGCGCTGGTCAGGCGCAGGATCGTCTGCGTCAACGTATCCGAGCTGGAACCGGCGTTGTTGGCGTCGCCGGCATAGGCCGCGACGATCGCGTGGTCGCCCGCCGACAATGCGCTGGTCGCGCAACTGGCGATCGGCGGAACGTCGGTGCTGAGCGCGACGGCGGTGCAGCCCGCGATCGGCGAACCATCCGAAGTGAAGTCGACGACGCCGCCGGGCGCGAAGATGCCGTCGACGGACGCGGTGAACGTCACCGTCGTGCCGAGCACGGGGGTTGCGCTGTCGCTCTGCAGGGACGTCTGCGTCGGTCCCGGGCCCGGCGTCGCGACCGGCTCGACGCCCGCGTGCTGGCGCGTGCGGAATTCGAAATCCGGATAGCCGTAGTGGTAGTTGGTCAGCACATTCGGCGGGAAGGAATCCTTCGTGCAACTGTTGCAGTAGCGCATGTCGTAGTACGTCAGGCGCGGATTGATCTGCGACGAATTCCCGAAGTAGTAGCCGTCGCTGGCTTCCTGGTACATCTCGAGCACGTACTGCTGACCCGGGTTGAGCCACATCGGCTGCGGCAGGTCGACGTACGAGTACTGTGCGGCCGGGCCGCCGACCTGGGTCTGCGCGAGCAACGCCTGCGTCGCGTAGTCGAACAAGGTGATGTATCGCGTCGTGCCCGTCGGTTCGGCCTTGCCGAACTGGGTCACGAGGATGTCCTCGTTGGGACTGAAGCGAAAACCGCGCTGGCTGTTGCCGACGCCGCCGGCGCCGCCGCCGAAAACCTGGTTGGTCGCCGAGTTCTCGGGCACGCCGGTGAAATCGAACACGTCGAGCGTGCTCTCGCTGGCCGCGGCCGCATTGCCGCTGAACAGCCAGATGCCGGTATCGCTCGATGCCGGCAGCGACGGCACCTTGAGCCAGACGACGGTCGAGGCCGTATCGACACCGCTCTCGATCCAGTAGCTGATCGCGTCGGTGCCTTCGAAATCCGTGGCGAAGCGCAGGTCGCTCGCGTCCGCGTTCATGTTGCCGGCCGCGATGATGCTCGCGGTGTCGACGACGAACCGCACCTGGTAGTCGGTCAGGGCGGTGCCGCTGCCTTCGGTGATCGTGACCGGAATCGCCGTGCTCCAGCCCGGCGGATTCGCGGCGGCCACGAGCGGGGCCAATGCGAGCATGAGGCCGGCAGCCATTGTTCGGGCACGCGGGAACGCAGCGCACCGGACCCGGTACGACGATGCATGGTTGTACATTGGAGAACCCCCTGTTTGAGCGGCCGGAAAGCTAACACACGTGTCCGTAATTTGTGAACCACGTCACATTTTGACGCCGGTCGGCGGCGAGCCCGCATGAGAATCCACTGGCTGCACGCCGGCGACACGACGTTCCCCGCCGTCGAGCGCGCACTCGCCGAACCTGACGGCCTGCTCGCTGCCGGCGGCGATCTCGCGCCTGCCCGCCTGCTGTCGGCCTATCGCCGCGGCATCTTCCCGTGGTACTCCGACGGCCAGCCGATCCTCTGGTGGTCACCCTCGTCGCGCACGGTGTTCGACACGGAAGCGATGCATATTCCGCGCCGGCTCGCGCGCTGGTTGCGTTCGTGCGATTGGCGCATCCACGCGGACACCGCGTTCGTCGATGTCATGCGCGCCTGCGCCGCACCGCGTCGGCACGAACACGGCACCTGGATCACCGACGACATGCTCGCCGCCTACGCCACCTTGCATGCGCTCGGCCACGCGCACTCGGTCGAGGCGTGGGACGGCGATCAGCTCGTCGGCGGCATCTACGGTGTGGCGATCGGCCGCATGTTCTACGGCGAGTCGATGTTCAGCGGCGCGACGAACGGCTCGAAGGTCGCCTTGCTCGCGCTGTGTCGCGCGATGCGCGATTGGGGCTGGCCGTTGCTCGACGCGCAGGTCGCCTCCGACCACCTGTTCACGCTCGGCGCACGCGAAATGCCGCGCGCCGGCTTCTGCGCCAAGGTCGATGCGCTGGTCCGCCTGCCTGCCCATGACGGCTCGTGGCGCGAGCGGTTTCCACGGCTGGATCCGGCGGATCTGGGCTGCTGATCCGGGCCGTTCTTGCGGTTTGTCGACATTTTCGCTTCCCGCAGCCGCCCGATCGTGGCAGAATCGCGCGCCTTTCCGGGCCTGACGCCCGGCCATATCGGGAACCAATGTCCAAAGACGACGTCATCGAAATGGAAGGCTCGATCCTCGAGACCCTTCCGAACACGATGTTCCGCGTGAAGCTCGAGAACGGCCACGTGGTGACCGCGCACATCTCCGGCCGCATGCGCAAGAACTACATCCGCATCCTCACCGGCGACAAGGTCAAGGTCGAGATGACACCGTACGACCTGACCAAGGGTCGCATCACCTACCGCATGAAGTAGGTGACGGAACCTTCGAGCACAAAAAAAAGGCCGCGCAGTGCGCGGCCTTTTCCATTCCGGCGACTCGATCGCGTCACTCGACCACGGCCGGCAGCTTTTCCGCCGCCTCGCAGTCGACAGCGAGCTTGCCTTCCTTGACCGACAGCAGCACCTTGCCGCCCTCGGCGAGCTTGCCGAACAGCAGTTCGTCGGCGAGCAGGCGCTTGACGCTCTCCTGGATCACGCGCGACATCGGCCGCGCGCCCATCTGCGGGTCGAAACCGTGCTCGGCGAGCCAGCGCCGCGCGTCGGCGTCGACGTGCAGCACGACGTGCTTTTCCTGCAGCTGCGTCTCGAGTTCGATCAGGAACTTGTCGACGACGCGCAGGATGTGCTCGAAGTCGAGCGAGTTGAACTGCACGATCGCGTCGAGGCGATTGCGGAACTCCGGCGTGAACGCGCGCTTGAGCGCTTCCATCGCGTCGGTCGTGTGGTTCTGTTCGACGAAGCCGATCGTGCGCCGCGATGCCTGCTGCGCGCCGATGTTCGTGGTCATCACGACGATCACGTTCTTGAAGTTCGCCTCGCGGCCGTTGGTGTCGGTCAGTGCACCGCGGTCCATGATCTGCAGCAGCACGTTGTAGACGTCCGGGTGCGCCTTCTCGATCTCGTCGAGCAGCAGCACGCAGTGCGGATGCTTGACGATCTGCTCGGTCAAGAGGCCGCCCTGGTCGAAGCCGACGTAGCCCGGGGGCGCGCCGATCAGGCGCGACACCGAATGCGCCTCCATGTACTCGGACATGTCGAAGCGGACGAGTTCGATGCCCAGCTGCATCGCCAGCTGACGCGTGACCTCGGTCTTGCCGACGCCGGTCGGGCCGGTCAGCAGGAAGCAGCCGATCGGCTTGGCCGGGTTGCCGAGGCCCGAGCGCGCCATCTTGATGGAGGCGGCGAGCTTGTCGATCGCCTCGTCCTGGCCGAACACGACCATCTTGAGGTTGCGGTCGAGGTTGCGCAGCACGTCGCGGTCCGACGCCGACACCTGCTTGGGCGGGATGCGCGCCATGCGCGCGACGATGAACTCGATGTCGGGCACGTCGACGAGCCCGCTGCGATCCTTCTCGGGCAGCAGGTGCTGGCGCGCGCCGGCCTCGTCGATCACGTCGATCGCCTTGTCCGGCAGCAGCCGGTCGGCGATGTGCTTGACCGACAGGTCGACCGCGGCCTTCAGCGCGTCGTTGGTGTATTCGACCTTGTGATGCTCCTCGAAGCGCGTCTTCAGGCCCTTGAGGATCTCGATGCTGTCGGCGATCGAGGGTTCGACCACGTCGATCTTCTGGAAACGGCGCGCGAGCGCGCGATCCTTCTCGAACACGCCGCGGTATTCCTGGAACGTGGTCGAGCCGATGCAGCGCAGCTCGCCGCTGGCGAGCACGGGCTTGATCAGGTTGGACGCGTCCATCGTGCCGCCCGAGGCGGAACCGGCGCCGATGATCGTGTGGATCTCGTCGATGAACAGGATCGCGCCCGGCTCCTTCTTGAGCTGGCCGATCACGCCCTTGAGGCGCTTCTCGAAGTCGCCGCGGTACTTGGTGCCGGCAACGAGCGCGCCGAGGTCGAGCGCCCAGATCGTGCAGTGCGCGAGCACTTCGGGCACTTCGCCTTCGACGATGCGCTTGGCGAGGCCTTCGGCGAGCGCGGTCTTGCCGACGCCGGCTTCACCGACATAGAGCGGGTTGTTCTTGCGACGGCGGCACAGCACCTGGATCGTGCGCTCGATCTCCTCGTTGCGCCCGATCAGCGGATCGATCTTGCCCTGGCGCGCGAGCTCGTTGAGGTTGTTGGCGAACTCGGCGAGCGGGTTGCCGCGCGGCTCGTCGCCGCCTTCGGTGTCGCGCCCGGCTTCGCCGCCTGCGGGCTGCGTGCCGTTCGGCTCGTGGCCGATCTTGGCGATGCCGTGCGAGATGTAATTGACGACGTCGAGGCGCGACACTTCCTGCTGGCCGAGGAAGTACACCGCGTGCGAATCCTTTTCGCCGAAGATCGCGACGAGCACGTTCGCGCCCGTGACTTCCTTCCGGCCCGACGACTGCACGTGGTAGACCGCGCGCTGCAGCACGCGCTGGAAGCCGAGCGTCGGCTGCGTGTCGCGCTCGTCGTTCGGCGGCAACACGGGGACGGTTTCGGTGATGATCGAACGGAGGTCGCGGGCTAGCTTGGCGGTGTCGACGCCGCAGGCGCGCAACACGGCGATCGCCGACGCGTTGTCGAGCAGCGCGAGCAGGAGGTGCTCCACCGTCATGAACTCATGACGTTGTTCGCGTGCCTCCTTGTAGCACTGGCCGATGGTGACCTCGAGATCCTTGCTGAACATTCAGGGTGCTCCGGACTGCCTGCCTGGGTGAATGGCTTGCAATATATGGACCGATGATGCGGCTTCAATCGTGCACGTCGCTCCGGAATCTCCTCGACTTGGCCAAGGCGAGGGTCACGCCTTCTCCATCGTACACAGCAGCGGGTGCTGGTGGCTGCGCGAAAACTCGTTGACCTGGGTCACCTTGGTCTCGGCCACCTCGCGTGTAAAGACGCCGCAAACGCCCTTGCCGCGCGTGTGGACGTGCAGCATGACCTGGGTCGCGCGTTCGCGATCCATGCTGAAGAAGGTTTCGAGGACGACGACCACGAAGTCCATCGGGGTGAAGTCGTCGTTGAGCAGGACCACCTGGTACAGCGGGGGACGCACCACCTCGGGGCGCGCCTCCTCGACGGCCAGGCCGGGGCCACGTTCGGGATGTTGGTCGGGTTGGTTCGCCATCGGCAACGGTTCGATTTCGTCGGCCTCGAGTATAGCGCCGCACCATGTCGGCTCGCCTGCGCAGATGGTGACGTCGGCTTCATGCACAAGGCCGGCTCGGCGCGGACTGTTACACTGGCGGGATGACCCGGATTTCAACCGTCGTGACCGAGCTTGAAGAGGACGTCTGGCGTCCACATGTGACGGTGGCCACCGTCGTCCCGCGCGAGGGACGTTTTCTCCTCGTCGAAGAAGACGTGCGTGGCCGCACCGTCCTCAACCAGCCGGCCGGACACCTCGAGCCGGACGAATCCCTGCTCGATGCCGCCGTGCGCGAAACGCTCGAAGAGACCGGCTGGGACGTCGCCTTGACCTGCCTGCTCGGCGTGCAGCAGTGGCGGTCGCCGTCCGGCAGCCAGTTCGTCCGCTTCACGTTCGGCGCCGACGCGCTGCGCCACGAGGCCGGGCGCCCGCTCGACGCGGGCATCCTGCGCGCGCTGTGGCTCTCGCGCGAGGAGATCGCGGCCGACGCGGCGCGCCTGCGCAGCCCGATGGTGCTCGCGAGCATCGACGACTGGCTCGGCGGCCGCCGCCTGCCCCTCGACAGCGTGCGTTCGTTCAGCGTCCGGCCATGAGCGCGCACTCCCGCGGACCGCGCGCGGGCACCGGACGCCTGCACGGACGCCCCTCACAGTGACGGCACGCGTCATCGTCGGCATGTCCGGCGGCGTCGATTCGTCGGTCGCTGCACTGCTGCTGCAGCGCGCAGGCGAATCCATCGCCGGCCTGTTCATGCAGAACTGGGAAGAGGACGAACGCCGCGGGCCGTGCCGCGCCGACGAGGACCGCAAGGATGCCGTCGCGGTGTGCGCGAAGCTCGGCATCCCGCTCTACCTGCGCAACTTCGCCGACGCGTACTGGGACCAGGTGTTCGAGCACTTCCTCGCCGAGTACCGCCGCGGGCGCACGCCGAACCCCGACGTGCTGTGCAACCGCGAGATCAAATTCAAGACCTTCCTCGATCATGCGCACGCGCTCGGCGCGGAGCGGATCGCCACCGGCCACTACGCGCGCGTCGACTGCGTGGACGGCCGCTGGCGTCTGCTGCGCGCGCGCGACACCGGCAAGGACCAGACCTATTTCCTGCACGCGCTCGGCCAGCACGCGCTCGCCTCGACGCTGTTCCCGCTCGGCGGGGTCGAGAAGGCGGACGTGCGCGGCATCGCGCGCGACGCCGGCCTCGCCACGCACGACAAGAAGGACTCGACCGGCATCTGCTTCATCGGCGAGCGCGACTTCAGGGCGTTCCTGTCCGACTACATCCCCGCGCAACCGGGCCCGATGCGCACGCCGGACGACGTCACGGTCGGCGAGCACGCGGGCGTGTTCTACTACACGCTCGGCCAGCGCAGCGGTCTCGGCATCGGCGGACGTCGCGGCGCCGAAGGCGAACCCTGGTACGTGATCGGCAAGAACGTGGCGGACAACGTGCTCTACGTCGCGCAAGGCAATGCCAACCACTGGCTGCAGTCGCGTCGCCTCGCGGCGAGCGCGACGACGTGGGTCGCGGGCACCGCGCCGGCGGCGTCGTTCCGCTGCACGGCGATGACGCGCTACCGGCAGGTGCCTCAGGCATGCACGGTCGAACTCGACGGAAGCGGTTGTACGGTCACGTTCGACGAGGCGCAGCGCGCGGTCACTCCCGGACAGTCGGTGGTCTTCTACGACGGCGACGCCTGCCTCGGCGGCGCCGTGATCGAATGCAGCGATGCAGCGTACGGCGGCTGGGAGGCGCGCGATGCGTGAGGCCCGCGTGATCGCACTCGCTGGCGTGCTGCAGGCCTGCCGTCTCGTGCACGAGGTCGCGACGCGCGGACGCGCCGACGCCGCCAGTGTCGAGGCAAGCCTCGCCAGCGTGTTCCGCATCGACGCCGACAGCGCCGCCGCGGTGTTCGGCGGCCTCGGCGGCGTGCGCCTCGGCCTCGAGACGCTGCTGCACCAGTTCGAGAGCCGCGAACGCAACCTCGCCCTGACCCGCCTCGTGCTCGGCACCTTGCGCCTGCAGAAGCGCCTCGCGCGCAACCCGCGCATGCAGCGCGCTCTGCGCGACGGCATCGAGGGGATCCAGCGCCAGGCCGACCATTTCGGCCTCGCCCATCCGACCGTGCAGGCGCGCCTGGCCGACCTCTACGTCGCTACCCTGTCGCAACTGCGCCCGCGCGTGGTCGTGCACGGCAACCCCGTGCAACTGTCCAATCCGCAGGTCGTCGCGCAGATCCGCGCGCTGCTGCTCGCCGCGGTACGCGCGGCCGTGCTCTGGCGCCAGGTCGGCGGCGGCCAGCTGCGCCTGCTGCTGCGCCGGCGCGAATACGCGATGCTCGCGCGCGGACTGCTCGCCCGCAGCACCCTCGACCGCGGCTGATCAGGAAGAACCCGAACGCGAAGGCAAGAGGGATGCGTGGGACGTCACCGACGAACCGGAGGCGCGTTCGTCCGGGATGCCCTTCTTTCCTTCGTGTTCTTCGCGTCCTTCGTATTTCAGGTGTTGCCGTCGAGCGCCGCTTTGGCGAAGACCAAGGTTTGCGCGATAATGGCGGGCCCATTCGCCGGTCCGTCCCCGGGACCGCGCCCGCGGCGCCCGCCGCGGCCTTGCGCCAAGCGAAACGCCAGCCAGCAGGAGATGCAGATGACAGATTCGTTCTCGACCCGGGACGTGCTCGAGGTCAACGGCAAGCGCTACCACTATTCCAGCCTGGTCAAGCTCGGCCAGCGCTTCGACCTCAAGCGCCTGCCCTACTCGATGAAGATCCTCCTCGAAAACCTGCTGCGTCACGAGGACGGTCTGAACGTCACTTCGAAGGAAATCGAGGCGGTCGCGAACTGGGACGCGAAGAAGGAACCGGACACCGAGATCTCCTTCATGCCGGCGCGCGTCGTGCTGCAGGACTTCACCGGCGTGCCGTGCGTGGTCGACCTCGCCGCGATGCGCGACGCCGTGGTCAAGCTCGGCGGCGACGCGACGCAGATCAATCCGCTCGCGCCGGCCGAACTCGTGATCGACCATTCCGTGCAGGTCGACGCCTTCGGCTCACCGAAGGCGCTCGAGACGAACGTCGAGATCGAGTTCGAACGAAACCAGGAGCGCTATTCGTTCCTGCGCTGGGGCCAGAAGGCGTTCAACAACTTCAAGGTGGTGCCGCCGCGCACCGGCATCGTGCACCAGGTGAACCTCGAGCACCTTGCGCGCGTGGTGTTCACCGCGGACAAGGACGGCGAGAGCTGGGCCTATCCGGACACCGTGTTCGGCACCGACTCGCACACGACGATGATCAACGGCATCGGCGTGCTCGGCTGGGGCGTCGGCGGCATCGAAGCCGAAGCCGCGATGCTCGGCCAACCGTCGTCGATGCTCATCCCGCAGGTGGTCGGCTTCAAGCTGACCGGCAAGCTCGCCGAAGGCGTGACCGCGACCGACCTCGTGCTGACCGTGACGCAGATGCTGCGCAAGCTCGGCGTGGTCGGCAAGTTCGTCGAGTTCTTCGGCCCCGGCCTCGCCAACCTCGCGCTCGCCGACCGCGCGACGATCGCCAACATGGCGCCCGAATACGGCGCGACCTGCGGCATCTTCCCGGTCGACGCCGAAGCGCTCAACTACATGCGCCTGTCCGGTCGCGACGAAGCGCAGATCCGCCTCGTCGAGGCGTACGCGAAGGCGCAGGGCCTGTGGCACGACGAATCGACGCCGGCCGCGGAGTTCAGCGCGACGCTCGAACTCGAGCTCGCCGACGTCAAGCCGTCGCTGGCCGGTCCGAAGCGCCCGCAGGATCGCGTGCTGCTCGAAGGCGTGCGGAAGAGCTTCCTCGACGCAGTCGGGCCGCTCACTGCGAACCGCAAGCCGCGCACGCAAGCGACGGCCGACTTCATCGCTGAAGGCGGCAGTGCGGCGATCGGCAACCCGGCCAACGCGATCCTCAACGGTGGCGTCGTGGTCGAGAAGGACGGCAAGACGTTCAAGCTGGCCGACGGCGCGGTCGTGATCGCCGCGATCACCTCGTGCACGAACACGTCGAACCCGGCGGTCATGCTCGGCGCGGGCCTGCTCGCCAAGAAAGCTGCTGCGAAGGGCCTCACGTCGAAGCCCTGGGTGAAGCCGTCGCTCGGCCCAGGCTCCCTCGTCGTGACCGACTACCTCGAGAAGACCGGCCTGCTCAAGGAACTCGAGAAGGTCGGCTTCTACGTCGTCGGCTACGGCTGCACGACGTGCATCGGCAACTCGGGTCCGCTGCCGATCGAGATCAGCAAGGGCATCGCCGAGGGCGACCTGGCGGTCGCCTCGGTGCTGTCCGGCAACCGCAACTTCGAGGGTCGCGTGCACCCCGAAGTGAAGATGAACTACCTCGCCTCGCCGCCGCTCGTGGTCGCCTACGCACTCGCGGGCACGCTCGACATCGACCTCACGAAGGATCCGATCGGCACCGGCAGCGACGGCCAGCCGGTCTACCTCAAGGACATCTGGCCGAGCAACAAGGAAATCTCCGACACGATCGCCGGCGCGATCAATCCGGCGATGTTCACCAAGAACTATGCCGACGTGTTCAAGGGCGACAGCCGCTGGAACCAGATCGCCTCGCCCGACGGTTCGGTCTACCGCTGGGACGATTCGACCTACATCAAGAACCCGCCGTACTTCGAAGGCATGGGCAAGGAAGCCGGCCGCATCGAGGACATCCACCGCGCGCGCGCGCTCGGCGTGTTCGGCGACTCGATCACGACCGACCACATCTCGCCCGCCGGCTCGATCAAGAAGGACAGTCCGGCGGGCCGCTTCCTGATTTCCAAGGGCGTCGATCCGAAGGACTTCAACTCCTACGGTTCGCGCCGCGGCAACGACGACGTGATGGTGCGCGGCACGTTCGCCAACATCCGCATCAAGAACCTCATGCTGTCCGGCGTCGAAGGCGGCTACACGCTGCACGTGCCGAGCGGCGAGCAGATGGCGATCTACGACGCGGCGATGAAGTACAAGGCGGACGGCACGCCCTTGGTCGTGCTCGCGGGCAAGGAATACGGCACCGGCTCGTCGCGTGACTGGGCCGCGAAGGGCACGTTGCTGCTCGGCGTGAAGGCGGTCATCGCCGAGAGCTTCGAGCGCATCCATCGCTCGAACCTCGTCGGCATGGGCGTGCTGCCGTGCCAGTTCATGGACGGTGAAAACGCGCAGACGCTCGGCCTGACCGGCAGGGAAACCTTCGACGTCACCGGCCTGCACGACGGCGAAGCGAAGGTCGCCGATGTCGTCGCGACCGGGCCCGATGGTAGTCGCAAGGCGTTCAAGGTCCGAGTGCTGCTGCTCACGCCGAAAGAGCGCGAGTTCTTCCGCCACGGCGGCATCCTGCAGTACGTGCTGCGCCAGCTCGCGGCGAGAAAGGCCGCGTAAGGCGCGTCGTGCGCTCGAAGGCGTAAGGAGAACGGCGCGGGAAACCGCGCCGTTTTCTTTGCCTCGATCCACCCACTCGGCCGCCGCCCGGCGTTCGCGACGCCGACGGGCATCGCATCGGGGAAGTGCATTCCGAACAGCGTCGTGGGCCGGTCGCGCACAGCGCGGCCGGCGAGCAACGGGACGAACTGCTGACGTCCAGCCTACGCGCCGCCGTTGTGGCTGGGCGCGCGCGATGCCCGGCGGCATCGCGTCAGCGCGCGTCGCTCGACCATTTCGCGTTGTAGCAACGCCACTGGCGCCCTTCGCGGCGCCAACCCGTCTCGAAATGCACCGTCACCGCGCGATCGGCGATCCAGCGGCCGCTCGAGTCGGTGATGTCGGCGTCGAAGCGCGCCACCGCGCGATCGCCGTGCAGGTCCACCGCGACCGAGCCGATGCGCACGCCGATCGCGTTCGCGCCGAGCATCTGTGCGCGCAACAGGCTTGCGAGCCCGGCCCGATCGATGTCGTCGTTGCCGACGAAATCGTCGGCGACGAGATCGAGCACTTCCTTGCCGCGATGTGCCTCGACGGACGCGGCGCCCGCGGCGATCGCTGCGCGGATCGCCTCGTCGTCGGGCTGGCGCGAGCAAGCGACGGACAGCAGGCACCACAGGATGATCAGGATCGGACGCACGAAGACCTCGCTCGCGCCACGTTGCAATGCGGCTTGCCGCTCGTTCCGGCCTTGTGCTGCAATCGACCGTACCCGTGCGAATCGTCGCAAGGGTAAACGAAAGCGAAGCGTCGGCGCGATCGACGCCGCCCACAGGGGAACCGCATGGCGAACACGAACCGTCCCTGGCTGGCCAGCTATCCGCCGGGGACACCGGCCGAGATCGACCCGAACCAGTACCGCTCCGTCGCGGCACTGCTCGAGGAGTGCTGCGACCGCTTCCGCCACCGGCCCGCCTTCACCAACATGGGCCGCAGCATCACCTACGGCGACCTCGACCGGCTCAGCGCGACCTTCGCCGCGTTCCTCGTCAACGACCTCAAGCTGGCCAAGGGCGATCGCGTCGCGATCATGATGCCCAACCTGCTGCAGTATCCGATCGCGATCATGGCGGTGCTGCGCGCGGGCCTGACGGTGGTCAACGTCAATCCGATGTACACGCCGCGCGAGCTCAAGCACCAGCTCGACGACTCCGGCGCGAGCGCGATCATCGTGCTCGACAACTTCGCGCACACGGTCGCCGAGGTGATCGGCGGCACGCCGTGCAAGCACGTGATCTGCACCGCCATCGGCGACCTGCTCGGTTTCCCGAAATCGGCGATCACCAATTTCGTGGTGCGCCACGTCAAGAAGATGGTGCCGGCGTATTCGCTGCCGAATGCGATCCGCTTCAACGAAGCGCTCGGCCGCGGCACGCGTTCCAGGTTCACGAAGGTCGAGATCGGGCCGGACGACCTCGCCTTCCTGCAGTACACGGGCGGCACCACCGGCGTCGCCAAGGGCGCGATGCTCACCCATCGCAACATGGTTTCGAACATGCTGCAGGCCTACGCGTGGATCGGGCCGAACATGCGCGAAGGCGAAGAAGTCGTCATCACCGCGCTGCCGCTGTACCACATCTTCGCGCTCACGGCGAACTTCCTCGTGTTCGCGCGCGTCGGCGGCTTCAACCACCTCATCACGAATCCGCGCGACATGCCCGGCTTCGTCAAGACGATCCGCTCGATCGGCTTCACCGCGCTCACCGGCGTCAACACGCTGTTCGCCGGCCTGCTCAACACGCCCGGCTTCGACCAGGTCGATTTCTCGAAGCTGCGCCTTACCCTCGGCGGCGGCATGGCCGTGCAGCGTGCGGTCGCCGAGCGCTGGAAGAAGGTGACCGGCTGCGCGCTCGCGGAGGCCTATGGCCTCACCGAGACCAGCCCCGCCGCGTGCATCAACCCGCTCGACATCAAGGAATACAACGGTTCGATCGGCCTGCCGATCCCGTCGACCGACGTCAATATCCAGGACGACGACGGCCGCGTGCTGCCGCTCGGCGAAACCGGCGAGCTGTGCATCCGCGGCCCACAGGTCATGAAGGGGTACTGGAACCGACCCGAGGAGACCACGAAGGTGCTCTCGCCGGACGGCTGGCTGCGCACCGGCGACATCGCGCGCATCGATCCGAGCGGCTACGTCTACATCGTCGACCGCAAGAAGGACATGATCCTCGTGTCCGGCTTCAACGTGTACCCGAATGAGGTCGAGGACGTCGTCGCGCAGATGCCCGGCGTGCTCGAAGTCGCCGCGGTCGGGGTGCCGGACGAGAAATCGGGCGAGGCGGTCAAGCTGGTGATCGTGAAGAAGGACCCGGCGCTGACCGAGGAAGCGGTGCGCGCGCACTGCAAGGCCAACCTGACGGGTTACAAGCTGCCCAAATACGTCGAATTCCGCGAATCCTTGCCCAAGACGAACGTCGGCAAGATCCTGCGGCGCGAGCTGCGCGAGGCGGCTGCAGCCCATTGACGGGGCCGCCCGATCGCGGCAACGGTGGGTTTTCGGGGCCGGCGAGCGATCCGCAATGCGTGGCTCGCCCTTGCCGCAGGGAGCAGCCGGCCGGGTCGTGGCCGTCCATTCCGCGCATCGCGGAAGCAGGCTGACTCAGGCGGAATACGGCTCCAGCCGGTCGGCGTAGCCGCCGAGCAGGTTCCACAGCGGAGCTTCCTTGTTCTCGGGGATGCGCTCGTAGGCGAAGCCGAGCTGCGTGTCGGTCACGCGCGCGAGCCGTGCATCGACGTGGATGTCGAGCGCTTCGCCGATCAGCATGTCGAGCACGAATACGTCGTCGATGCGGCCGCGCCAGTTGTCCGGCTTCGCGACGAGAACGCCCGTGGCCGAGATGTCTTCGATCTCGCTGCTCCAGGCATTCAGCCCGCTGCTGATCAGCACCGCGGAACGGATCGACATGCGAGCCGGCCGCAGATTCTTCTTTTCCCCTTCGTTGGTCATGCTTCCTCGCGTGTCGCTTGCAGCCCCAGACTTTCCGATACGGTCCTGCAAGAACCGCACCATTACGGAAATGGTAGTACCTGCCGGTCAGCCGCGCGAGCGCGTCCGTCCGTGAGATACCAGCCCGGTGAATCCCCGATTCCGCCGCGCGGGAGTATGGATATGCACCCTGCCGCACGCAATTCTGTGAACCAGTCGACAGAATTGATATTGACATGTCACATCCGATCGGATTTGTCAATGCTTCATGGCGTTTACGTTAGACTCGCTCGCGATCGCACGGATCAGGCACCAGGATGTGCAGAACATTCGTCGGCCGTTCGGCGGCGGTCACGACCGGCCTCTTACTCTCCAGGGGTGCAACATGAGTGCCGTCGAATCGCTGCATCGTGACAACGATTTCCGCCTGCTGCGTACGCAAGAAGATCCCGTCGCCAACACGAGTTGGTGTTTCATGCACGCGACGCGCTTTCCGCGCGACGCGGGTTACCGCGCGTGCTTCAGCACGCTGCTCATCAAGGAAGTACGCGAGTTCCAGAAACGCGTATCGGACCGCCTGACCCTGCAGTCCACCAACGGTGACGAGCGCATCGCGCACGTCGTGCTCGCGTCCGACGCAGACGTGTTCAACCTCGGTGGGGATCTCGAGCTGTTCTGCCGGCTGATCAAGACGCGCAATCGCGAGCACCTGCTCGCCTACGCGCGCCAGTGCGTCGAAGGCGTGTACGGCTTCCACGAGCAGCTGAATCGCCACATGCACAGCGTCGCGCTGGTCCAAGGCGACGCGCTCGGCGGCGGATTCGAAGCCGCCCTGTCCTGCCATTCGATCGTCGCCGAGAGCGGCGTCGGCATGGGCTTCCCGGAGGTGCTGTTCGACCTGTTCCCGGGCATGGGCGCGTACTCGTTCCTGTGCCAGCGCGTCAGTCCGCGCTTCGCCGAGGAGATGATGCTCAACGGCACGATCTACTCGAGCGACGAACTGCACCGACTCGGTGTCGTCGACGTGCTCGTACCGAAGGGCGAAGGCGTGCAGGCCGTGCATGAACTCATCCGCCGCAACCAGCGCATCTCGCACGCGCGCACGGCGATGAACCGCGTGCGGCAGATGCGCTCGCCGGTGAGCCTCGTCGAACTGATGCAGATCACCGAGATCTGGGTCGATACCGCGATGCAGCTCGGCGAGAAGTCGCTGCGCACGATGGAGCGCCTCGTGCGTGCGCAACGCAAGCGGCCGCAGGAACTGTCGGCGCCGCAATTGGAGGTGGTGCAGTCCGCGATGGGTTGATTCTTTCCCTTTCGTTGGCCGAGCGTCCGTGTCAGGACGGCCGCTCGGCCTCGGCGTGTTCCGGGCTTCCCTTCAGCGCCACGCGCGCGACTTCCAGCTGCTCGCGCAGCCCGCGTACCGACTGGCGCCACTCGCGCGGCAGTTGCCAGTTGCCGAGCTTCATCGCCGTCGCCGCAGCTTCGGCAAGGTGTATCGCACCCATGTTGCCCGCCACGCCCTTGAGTGCGTGGCAACCGTCGCGGAAGGCGTCCCATCGCGCCGCCGCTCCCGTGCGCTCGAGTTCGCCGATGTTGGTCAGCGCATCGCGCAGGCATTCGTCGACGAACAACGAGACGAAGTCGGTGCCGAGCTGCAGTTCCTCGAGTTCGCGCAGCACTTCCGGCTCGATCGGCGACGTGGATGCGCGCGGCTTCTCGCGCCCGACCGCGGCGAGCTCCGCGGCCGGTCGTTCCGTCGCTGCCGGCGCACTGGCGATGTCGCTCAAGGTGTCGAGCAGTCGCGCCACCTGTACCGGCTTGGTCAGGAACGCGCGCGCGCCGGCCTGCTCGCACTGACGTACGGTGCTGGTCGTCGCATCGGCGCTGAGCATCACGAACGGCGTCGGCGTGCGCCCGGCCTGCATCACGCGCGCCTGCTTGAGCACGTCCAGGCCGCTCACGCCGGGCATGTGCAGGTCGATGATGACCGCGTCGAAATCGCCCTGCTCGATCGCGTCGAGCACTTCCTCGCCGCTGTTGACCGCGATCGCCTTGTGCCCGGCCTTCTCCAGCAGGCGCTGCAGCACCGTGATGTTGGTCGGCTGGTCGTCGGCGATCAGCAGTTGCAGCGAGCGCGTGCGAGCACGGTGACGCACGAACGGGTCGCCGAACGCGATGACGTTCGGCGGGTCGACCGCCTCGGTCGCTTCGGCCGCGACGAGCGCGAATGGGAGCTCGGCCCAGAAATGCGAACCCTCGCCTTCCGTGCTTTCGAAGCCGATGCGGCCGCCGAGCAGTTCGGTCAGCGACTTCGCGATCGTCGTGCCGAGACCGCTGCCGCCGAAACGACGCCCGTGCCCGCTGTCGGCCTGCTCGAACGCGTTGAAGATGCGCGCCTGCGCCTCGGCCGGGATGCCGACGCCGGTATCGCGCACCGAGAACAGCAGGGTCGACGTGGACGTACCCGCGGACTCGCTCCGCCTGCGCTGCGACACCTCGATGAAGACGCTGCCTTCCTCGGTGAACTTGATCGCGTTGGAAACGAGGTTGATGAGGATCTGGCGCAGGTGGTTGGCATCGCCGTGCAGCGAGGTCGGCGTGCCCGGCGCGACGCGGATCTCGAACAGCACGCCCTTGCCGTTGGCGAGCGGCTGCAGCATCACGCGCAGGGCGTCGAGCAGGTCGTCGAGGCGGAAATCGACGTCGACGCGACGTAGTTTGCCGACTTCGATCGCGGAGATGTCGAGCACGTCCTCGATCAGCCCGAGCAGCGTCTTCGCCGACGTCTGGATCACCGTCGCGCATTCACGCTGCTCGGTGCTCAGGCGCGTCGTGGTCAACAGCTCGGACATGCCGACGATGCCGTTCAGCGGCGTGCGGAACTCGTGGCTCATGTTGGCGAGGAAGGTGCTCTTCGCCGCGTTCGCCCGTCGCGCCTCCTCGGTCGCGCGCGTCAATGCGCGCAGCAGCGAGGACAGGTACATCGGGATCGCGATGAGGCCGCACAGCAAGCCCCACGACAGCGCCTTGTTCTGCTGCCAGAACGGCGTGGTCATGATCACCGAGAAGAACGACAGGCTCGCGAGGGCGATCGCCGCGCGCAGGTAGGTCGGCCCGTAGCGCAGGCCGTTGCCGATCGTGACCCACATGAGGATCACGTACAGCGGCGCGACTTCCTGTCCGGACAGCGCCATGATCGCGCCGATCGAGCCGTAGTCGGTGAGCATGCCGAGTACGCGCCGCGGATGCGATACGCCCGGTTGCCGGATCAACCAGCCGAGGATCGCCGCGCCGACGACGGCGTCGAGCATGACGTAGCGCAACGCGATCTGCACGGTCGCCGTATGCGAGCCCGATACGGTGACGAGCCCGGCCAGATAGACCAGGAACACCATGACGATCGCCATGCGGACGATCGCTTGTTCGTGCTCGCTGTCGGGGCGCTTCTGGAAGCGCGACTTGAGCTTGGCCAGCAAAGGGGACATGCCCTACCTCGGCGGCGACCGGGTCGCGGCGTTCAGCCTTCTCCCGGTGGTTCGAGTTTCGCACTGAGGATGTCGAGGATGCGGACCTCGTTCGCCATCAATGCGTCCACACAGGAAGGATCAAAAAGCGTGCCACGATGGGCCTTCATGTAGTCGAACGCCTCCTCGGACGTCCAGGCACGCTTGTACGGGCGTTCCGACGTGAGCGCGTCGAACACGTCCGCGGTGGCCACGATGCGGGCCGGCAGCGGGATTTCCTCGCCTTTCAGCCCATCCGGATAGCCACTGCCGTCCCAGCGCTCGTGGTGGCGCAACGCGATCAGGGCCCCCATCTGCACGAACTTGCTCTTGCTGTCGCGCAGGATGTCGTATCCGATCAACGGGTGTCGGCGCATGACCGCCATTTCCTCGTCGGTCAAGCTCGCGTGCTTGAGCAGGACTGCGTCGGGGATGCCGATCTTGCCGATGTCGTGCAGCGGCGCGGCCGAGGTCAGGATCGCGACCTCGTCCTCGCTCATGCCCAGTGCCTCGGCGAGCACCTCGGCGTAGTGCGACATGCGCAGCAGGTGCAGACCGGTGCCGCAATCGCGGTATTCGATCGCGCGGGCGAGGCGGTACAGGGTTTCGCGCTCGCGCTGCTCGACCTCGCGCACCCCTTCGAGCACGCGCTCCTCGAGCGAACGGGCCCGCTCCTTGACCGACTCGCCCTGCTGGCGCAGCTGCAGCAGGTTCTTGCAGCGCGTGCGCAGCTCGCGCGGGCGCACCGGCTTGACCAGGAAATCGATGACGCCCGCCTCGAGCGCGGCCTGCCGCACCGGTTCGTCGCCGACGACGCTGATCAGCACGATCGGCACGTCGCGACGCGACAGCGAGCGACGGAAGCGGCGCGCGAACTCGAGCCCGTCCATGTCCGGCATGCGGTAGTCGAGCAGGACGAGGTCGGTCGCGTGCGCCTCGGACCAGCGCAGCGCCTCGACCGGGTTGCCGAAATCGGCGGTGTGGACGCCCGGGCCGATCGCCTCGACCACATGCCGGAGCATGGTGCGAGCCGAAGACTGGTCATCGACGATCAATACATTCACGCAACTCTCCGCGAACGCGTTGCGGGACGCTCAGGGGAAAAACACTCGTCGCTGCGCGGTTCAGGCGCAGGCGATTTCTTCCCTAGGTTAGCACGCTGGCGCGCCCGCCCGTCCACAAGTATCCCTTGGGCACGGGCAGCCTCGCGGATCAAGCTTCCGGGCGCATGTAGGGAAACAGCAGAACGTCGCGGATCGACGGCACGTCGGCGAAGAACATCACGAGGCGGTCGATGCCGACGCCGAGGCCGCCGGTCGGCGGCATGCCGACCTCGAGCGCGCGGATGTAGTCGGCGTCGAAATGCATCGCCTCGTCGTCGCCGGCGTCCTTGGCGGCGACCTGGGCGCGGAAGCGCGCGGCCTGGTCCTCGGGGTCGTTGAGCTCGGAGAAGCCGTTCGCCATTTCCTTCGCGCCGATGAACAGCTCGAAGCGGTCGGTGACTTCCGGGTCATGGTCGCTCGCGCGCGCGAGCGGCGACACTTCGGTCGGGTAGTCGGTGATGAAGGTCGGCTGGACGAGCGTGCCTTCGACGGTCGCCTCGAACAGTTCGAGCAGCAGCTTGCCCCAGCCGTGGCCCGGCTTGACGTGGATGCCGAGGCGAGCGCAGTGGCGCGCGAGTGCTTCGCGGTCGCGCAGCTCGTGTTCGCCGATCTCCGGGTTGTGGTGGCGCACCGCCTCCGCCATCGCCCAGCGGCGGAACGGCGGCCCGAGGTCGATCGCCTGCCCCTCCCACGCGAGGCCGGTGCGGCCGAGCGTCGCCTGCGCGGTCTCGCGGATCATCGCCTCGGTGAGGTCCATCACCTCGGTGTAGGTCGCGTAGGCCTGGTACAGCTCGAGCATGGTGAATTCGGGGTTGTGCCGCGTCGACACGCCCTCGTTGCGGAAATTGCGGTTGATCTCGTAGACGCGTTCGAAACCACCGACGACGAGGCGCTTGAGGTAGAGCTCCGGCGCGACGCGCAGGTACATCTGCAGGTCCAGCGCGTTGTGGTGCGTGACGAACGGCTTCGCCGTCGCGCCGCCGGGGATCGGGTGCATCATCGGCGTCTCGACTTCCATGAAGCGGCGCGGCGACGCTTCGAGCCACTGGCGCATGAAGCGGATCATCGCCGAGCGCAGCTCGAACACGCGGCGCGATTCGGGCGTGACGATGAGGTCGACGTAGCGCTGGCGATAGCGCTGCTCGACGTCGGCGAGTCCGTGGAACTTGTCCGGCAACGGGCGCAGCGACTTGGTCAGCAGGCGCAGCGCGTCGACCTTGACCGACAGCTCGCCGGTCTTCGTGCGCATGAGCGCGCCTTCGGCGCCGACGATGTCGCCGACGTCCCAGCCCTTGAACGCGTCGTAGGTGTCGCCGACGGTTCCCTGGTGGATGAACAGCTGGATGCGACCGGACAGGTCCTGGATCTGCACGAAGCTGACCTTGCCCTGCACGCGTTTCAGCACGATGCGACCGGCGACGGCGACACGACGCGCCGCGCCGTCGATCGCCTCCGCGCTCCAGCGCTCGGTGTCGGCGAATTCCGCCTGCAGGTCGCCCGCGAATGCATCGACGCGGAAATCATTGGGGAACGCCACACCCTGCGTGCGCAATGCGCGCAATTTCTCGCGACGCTCGGCGATCAGCTTGTTCTCGTCGGGCGGCAGGATGTCGTCGCTATCGCTCATGGCGGCCTTGGTTCGATCTCGGTGAAGTCGCGTATCGGGCGGCTCGAAAAATCGCTTTCGATGCCGCGACGGCAAAGCTCGATAGTGTAATCCAGGCAGGCCGGCGCGCGCCCACGACGCGATCCCAGTTTACGAAGCGCATACTCCACGCCCCGCCGGATCGGCGGTTCGCCGCTCCACGGGGTCCGCAACCACCCAGGAGGGAAGCCATGAAAGCTCGACGTTGCCGTTCGGCGCTCGTTGCACTGCTGGCGCTGGTGTTCGTGCTGCTACCGGGGGTCGCCGCCATCGCGGCGGACAAGGCCGCACCCGAGGCCGCTGCCGGGAACATCGCCGACCGATGGGTGCTGTGGCCCAAGCCGGGCGAGGCCAAGGCGTTCGAGGCGGGCGTCAGGGAACACGCCGCCTGGCGCAAGAAGGCGGGCGAACCGTTCACCTGGGTGATGTACCAGCCGATCGCAGGCAGCGATCTCACCTACTACGTGATCCGCTCCGACAACCACGCCTGGAAGGACTTCGACGCCGAGGAGGCGTGGTCGACCAAGGCCAAGGCCGAAGAGGCTTACCAGCAGCAGCTCGGCATGCACGTCGCGCGCGAGGAGCACTACTACGAGGAAACCGATATCGCGCACAGCCACTGGATCGACAGCACGGATTACAAGTACGTGGGCGTGACGTCGTGGCGCCTCAAGCCCGGCGCGCGCGGCGACCTGATGGCCGCGCTCGAGAAGATCCAGAAGGCGATCACCGACGCGAAATGGCCGTACCCGTACCGCCTCGCATGGCTCATCGGCGGCGACGATCGCCTGCGCGTGGTGATGCCGATGAAGAGCTTCGCCGAGATGGCCGATCCGGACCCCTCGGTGCGCGCGTTGCTCGCGAAATCGCTCGGCTCCGAGGACGCCGCGGGCGCGACGCTCAAGCAGTTCGGCGGCGCGCTCGAAGACACGCAGTACACGGTGTTCGCGTATCGACCGGACCTCGCGGCGCAGTAATCGCGCACGAGCATGGGGACCGCGCCCCTCCTGCACGGGAGGGGCGCAATTAGCCTCAGGCGTCGATGCGTTTCGCGCCCGCCTCGAGGCCGGCCTTGAGGCTGCCCTCGATGAACTCGTCGAGGTCGCCGTCGAGCACCTTCTGCGTGTCGCTGCGTTCGATGCCGGTGCGCAGGTCCTTGATGCGGCTCTGGTCGAGCACGTAGTTGCGGATCTGGCTGCCCCAGCCGATGTCGGACTTGGTCGCCTCGAGCGCGTCCTTCTCGGCATTGCGCTTCTGCAACTCGATCTCGTACAGCTTCGCCTTCAGCATCTTCATCGCGCGGTCGCGGTTCGCATGCTGGCTGCGCTCGGTCTGGCAGGCGACGACGACGCCGCTCGGCACGTGCGTGATGCGCACCGCCGACTCGGTCTTGTTGACGTGCTGGCCACCGGCGCCGGACGAACGGTAGACGTCGGTCTTGAGGTCCGCCGGGTTGATCTCGATGTCGATGTCGTCGTCGACTTCGGGCGAAACGAACACCGAGGTGAAGCTCGTGTGGCGGCGGTTGTCGGAGTCGAACGGCGACTTGCGCACGAGGCGGTGCACGCCGATCTCGGTCTTCAGCCAGCCGTAGGCGTAGTCGCCCTCGACGCGGAACGTCGCGCTCTTGATGCCGGCGACTTCGCCCGCGCTCGCTTCGAGCAGCTCGGTCTTCCAGCCCTTCGCTTCGGCCCAGCGCAGGTACATGCGCAGCAGCATCTCGGCCCAGTCCTGCGCCTCGGTGCCGCCCGCGCCGGCCTGGATGTCGACGAACGCGTTGGCGCCGTCCATCTCTCCGGAGAACATGCGCTGGAACTCGAGCTTCTCGACCTTGGTGGTCAACGCTTCGACGTCGTCGGACACCGCGATCGCCGTGCCTTCGTCGCTCTCGGCGATCGCGAGGTCGAGCAGGTCGCCGGCTTCGCCGAGGCTGTCGGTGAGGCTGCGGATGCCGCCGACGATGCGCTCTAGGCTCGCGCGTTCCTTGCCGAGGTCCTGCGCGCGCTGCGGGTTGTCCCAGACGTCGGGGCTTTCGAGTTCGCGCGTTACTTCTTCGAGCCGTTCGGCCTTGGCATCGAAGTCAAAGATACCCCCTGAGCGACGCCACGCGATCCTTGAGATCGGCGATGCGCGCATGGATCGGATTGGTTTCGATCATGTGTGTGGTCCGGAAAGCGGAATCGCGCATCGTAGCAAAAGGGCTCGGAGCCTGGAATCTCAGGACCCTACGCGCAAAGCGCGTGCCGCCGACGCCGATGACGAACCGGCGCGTCGCCCGGGCCTGCGACGGGACTCGCGCTGCCCGCTCGACCCGTCCTACGCGGGTTCGAGATGCCGCACGAGCAGCTGCAGACGCTCTCGCCCGTTCCAGTCGTTGAGATCGAGCTGGAACAGCGCATGCACGCGCGACGGCGGCGGCATAGCGTCGGCGGCGTCGAACAGGATCGCCTCGATCGTGTCGCCGCCCTGCTCCGGTCGCAGCTGCATGCGCAGGTGCTTCTCGCCGACCGCGCGCCAGGATTCGACCGCGAACACGTTGTCGAACGCGGGTTCCGGGAACGCCTGCCCCCAAGGTGCCGCGTAGCGCAATGCACGCGCGTTGTCGGCGGTGAACTCGTGCGCGGCGAGTTCGCCGTCGCTCCACAGGCAGCGTTCGAGCTGGGCCGCGTCGAGGCGGCGGCGCGCAACCGCATCGAACTCGGCCGCGAACGTCGCGAGGTTCGCCGCGGGCAGGCTCAGTCCCGCAGCCATCGCATGGCCGCCGAACCGACCGATCAGGCCCGGATGCGCGGCGTCGACCTCGGCGAGCGCGTCGCGCAGGTGGAAGCCGGCGATCGAGCGCGCGGAACCGCGCAGTTCGGCACCGCTTCCATCCGCGCACGCGAACGCGACGACCGGACGGTTCAACCGTTCCTTGAGTTTGGACGCGACCAGGCCGACCACGCCCGGATGCCAGTCGGCCTCGTGCAGCACGATGCCGCACGGCAGCGCGTCGTCGCGGTAGCGCTCGACGAAGCGCGCGAGCATCGCTTCGCCCTGCTCGACCATCGCCGCCTGCAGTTCGCGCCGTTCCGCGTTAATCGCCGACAACCGCTCGGCGAGCCCGTACGCGACGTCGGCGTCGTCGCTGAGCAGGCATTCGATGCCGAGGCTCATATCCTCGAGGCGCCCCGCCGCGTTGATGCGTGGTCCGAGCGCGTAGCCGAGGTCGGCCGCGACCGCGCGCTGCGGATCGCGGCCGGCGGCGCGATAGAGCGCCGCGACACCCGCGGAGGCGCGCCCGCTGCGGATCCGGTGCAGCCCCGCCGCGACGAGGATGCGGTTGTTCGCATCGAGCGGCACGAGATCGGCAACCGTGCCGAGCGCGACGAGGTCGAGCAGCGAGGCGAGATCGGGACGCGCGGCCGCATCACCTGGAAAAAGCCGCGCACGCAGCGCGAGCAGCAGGTAGAACATCACGCCAACGCCGGCGAGGCCGCTCGCACGCGCGCCGGCGCTGGCACAGTCCGCGCACGGCGGGCTCGCATGCGGGCACGCGGCGAGCGCGATCGCGTTGGGATTGACGATCGCGTCGGCCGGCGGCAGCGTCGGGCCGGGAAGATGATGATCGGTCACGATCACGCGCATGCCGCGTGCGCGCGCGGCGGCGACGCCGGCATGACTCGCGATGCCGTTGTCGACCGTGACGACGAGATCGGGCCCGATGTCGGCGAGCGCATCGACGAGGCCGACACCGAGGCCGTAGCCGTCGACCATGCGATTCGGCACGCGGTAGCAGACGTCGCGCGCGCCGAGCAGGCGCAGACCGCGCACGGCGACCGCGGTGCCGGTGGCGCCGTCGGCATCGAAGTCGCCGACGATGCAGATGCGCCAGTCGTGCGCGATCGCGTCGGCGAGCAGGTCGCACGCTTGCGCGACGCCACCGAGCGCAGCGGGTGCGAGCAGGTCGGAGAGGCGTTGGGGACCGGCCTCCGCGGCGGCGACGCCGCGCGCGGCGTACACGCGCGCGACGAGCGGGTGCAGGTCGACCGGCCAGTCGTCGCGCGTCGCCGCCGAGCGGCGGCGGATCACGATCGGCTTCATCGCGGCGGCGCGCGTTCAGTCCTCGTAGCGTACGCCGGTGATTTCGTAGTTGCGCGTGCCGTTCGGCGCCTGGAATTCGAAGCTGTCGCCTTCGCTCTTGCCGATCAGCGCGCGCGCGAACGGCGACGATACCGAGATCAGGCGCTGCTTGATGTCGGCTTCGAGGTCGCCGACGATCTGGTAACTGATCTCCTCGCCGGAATCCTCGTCGGAGAGGTCGACGGTCGCACCGAACACGATGCGCGTGCCGGCGTTGAGGCGAGTCACGTCGATGACTTCGGCGTGCGACAGCGTGCCTTCGAGTTCCTGGATGCGTCCTTCGATGAAGCCCTGCATCTCGCGCGCGGCGTGGTACTCGGCGTTCTCCTTGAGGTCGCCGTGCGCGCGCGCCTCGGCGATCGCTGCGATGATGCGCGGTCGCTCTTCCGACTTCAGGCGGTCCAGTTCGGTGCGCAGGCGGTCGGCGCCCTTCTTCGTCATCGGCGGTCGCTTCATGCGAGTTCCTTGTGCAATTCCTGCAGGCTGTTCACGTCGGTGCTGTCGCGGAAATCGAGCGAGTGCAGCAGTGCCTTCGCACCGCTGACGGTGGTCGAATAGGTCACGCGCTGCTGCAGCGCTTCGCGGCGGATCGAGAACGAGTCGGCGATCGCCTGCTTGCCCTCGGTGGTGTTCACGATGAACGCGATCTCGCCGTTCTTGATCAGGTCGACGACGTGCGGGCGTCCCTCGAGCACCTTGTTGATGCGCTCGCAGGCGATGCCCTGTTCGCTGAGGTAAGCGTGCGTGCCGCCCGTCGCGACGAGGCCGAAGCCGCGCCGGATCAGGTCGCGCGCGACCTCGAGCAGGCGCCGCTTGTCGGCGTCGCGCACCGACAGGAACGCCTTGCCCGCCGCCGGCGCGGCGATGCCGGCCGCCTCGTGTGCGCGCGCGAACGCGGCGCCGAAGCTGCGGCCCACGCCCATGACCTCGCCGGTCGAGCGCATCTCGGGGCCGAGGATCGGGTCGACGTTCTGGAACTTGAGGAACGGGAAGATCGCTTCCTTGACCGAGTAGTAGTCGGGCACGACTTCGCGCGTGGCGCCTTGCGCCGCGAGCGTCTGGCCGACCATGCAGCGCGCAGCGATCTTCGCGAGCGCGACGCCGGTCGCCTTTGCGACGAACGGCACCGTGCGCGATGCGCGCGGGTTCACCTCCAGGATGTAGATCGTGTCGCCGCCGTTGCCGTCCGACTGGATCGCGAACTGCGTGTTCATGAGGCCGACCACCTTCAACTCACGCGCGAGCAGGCCGACCTGGCGACGCAACTCGTCCTGCGTCGCGGCCGACAGTGAGTACGGCGGCAGCGAGCACGACGAATCGCCCGAATGCACGCCGGCTTCCTCGATGTGCTCCATCACGCCGCCGATCAACACCTGGCCGCCGGCATCGACGACGACGTCGACGTCGACTTCGCCGGCGTGGTCGAGGAAGCGGTCGAGCAGCACCGGCGAGGCGTCGGACACGCGCACTGCTTCGCGGATGTAGCGCTCAAGGTCGGCGTCGTCGTGCACGATCTCCATCGCGCGGCCGCCGAGCACGTAGCTCGGGCGCACGACCAGCGGGTAGCCGATCTCGCGCGCGAGCGCGAGCGCTTCGTCGGCGCTGCGTGCGGTCCGGTTCGGCGGCTGGCGCAGGCCGAGCTTCTCGATGAGCTTCTGGAAACGCTCGCGGTCTTCGGCGAGGTCGATGCTGTCCGGACTCGTCCCGATGATCGGCGCGCCGGCCGCCTCGAGCGCGCGCGCGAGCTTGAGCGGGGTCTGCCCGCCGTACTGCACGATCACGCCCTTCGGCTTTTCCTTGTCGATGATCTCGAGCACGTCCTCGAGCGTGAGCGGCTCGAAGTACAACCGGTCGGACGTGTCGTAGTCGGTCGATACCGTCTCCGGGTTGCAGTTGACCATGATCGTTTCGTAGCCGTCCTCGCGCAGGGCGAGCGCGGCGTGCACGCAGCAGTAGTCGAACTCGATGCCCTGGCCGATGCGGTTCGGGCCACCGCCGAGCACGACGATCTTGTCGCGTGCGCTCGGTTCGGCCTCGCACTCTTCCTCGTAGGTCGAGTACATGTAGGCGGTGGTCGTGGCGAATTCCGCCGCGCAGGAGTCGACGCGCTTGTATACCGGGCGCACGTTGAACGCGCGGCGCAGCGCGCGCACCGCGTTCTCGTCGGTACCGACGAGTTCGGCGAGGCGCGCATCGGAAAAGCCCTTGCGCTTGAGCCGGCGCATGCGCGCGGCGTCGAGCGCCGCGAGGCCGCCGACCTTGATCTCGCCTTCGAGCTTCACGAGATCCTCGATCTGCACGAGGAACCACGGATCGATGTGGGTGAGCGCGAACACGTCCGCCTGCGACAGGCCGGCGCGGAACGCGTCGGCGACGTAGAACACGCGGTCCGGGCCAGGTTCCTTCAGCTCGCGCTTGAGCGCGGAGAGCCCGTCCGGCGTGCCCAGTTCGAGCTTGCTCGGATTGAGGCCGTTCTTGCCGGTTTCGAGGCCGCGCAGCGCCTTCTGCAGCGATTCCTGGAATGTGCGGCCGATCGCCATGACCTCGCCGACCGACTTCATCTGCGTGGTCAGGCGCGCGTCGGCGGCCGGGAACTTCTCGAAGGCGAAGCGCGGGATCTTCGTGACGACGTAGTCGATCGCGGGTTCGAACGACGCCGGCGTCTTGCCGCCGGTGATGTCGTTCCTGAGTTCGTCGAGCGTGTAGCCGACCGCGAGCTTCGCCGCGACCTTGGCGATCGGGAAACCGGTCGCCTTCGAGGCGAGCGCGGACGAGCGCGACACGCGCGGATTCATCTCGATGACGACGACGCGGCCGTCCTGCGCGTTGATGCCGAACTGCACGTTCGAACCACCGGTGTCGACGCCGATCTTGCGCAGCACCGCGATCGAGGCGTCGCGCAGGCGCTGGTATTCCTTGTCGGTGAGCGTCTGCGCCGGCGCGACGGTGATCGAGTCGCCGGTGTGCACGCCCATCGGATCGAGGTTCTCGATCGAGCAGACGATGATGCAGTTGTCCGCGGTGTCGCGGACCACTTCCATCTCGAACTCCTTCCAGCCGAGCACGGACTCCTCGACGAGCACTTCGTGCACGGGCGAAAGGTCGAGGCCACGCTTGACGATCTCTTCGAATTCCTCGCGGTTGTAGGCGATGCCGCCGCCGCTGCCGCCGAGCGTGAAGCTCGGGCGGATGATCGTCGGATAGCCGACCTTGGCCTGGATCTCGACCGCCTGTTCGAACGTGCGCGCGACCTCGGCCTTCGGGCACTCGAGGCCGATCTGGGCCATCGCGACGCGGAACAGCTCGCGATCCTCGGCCATGCGGATCGCCTCGCGCGATGCGCCGATGAGCTTGACCCCGTACTTCTCGAGCACGCCGTGGTCGGCGAGGTCGAGCGCGCAGTTGAGCGCGGTCTGTCCGCCCATCGTCGGCAGCAGCGCGTCCGGGCGCTCCTTGGCGATGATCTTCTCGACCGTCTTCCAGTTGATCGGCTCGATGTAGACCGCGTCGGCCGTGCCGGGGTCCGTCATGATCGTCGCCGGGTTCGAGTTGACGAGGACGACGCGATAGCCCTCTTCCTTGAGCGCCTTGCACGCCTGCGCGCCGGAATAGTCGAACTCGCAGGCCTGACCGATGACGATCGGGCCCGCGCCGATGATGAGGATCGAACGGAGGTCAGTTCTTCTTGGCACTGCCCGCACCCGTGTTCTGCGGCTGCGCCGGCTTGCCCGCATCCGCGGGCTTGGCGGCCTCGGCGGGCTTCTCCGCGTCCGGCGCCGGCTCGATGACGAGGCTCACGTTGCGCACCGTTTCGCGCGGAACCGACAGTTCGACGCCGCCGTGTTCCGGACCGAGCTGGATGGTCAGGCCCGGGTTCGTGTACTTGATCAGCTTGCCGCGGCGGACCGTGTGTAGCGTGGTCTCGACGATGATGTCGCTGCCGACGTGCTGTTCGAGTTCGGCGTACTCGACGAGCTTGCCGGTCGGCTGAGGCTTGGCCGCCTCGGCGACGGGCGCCGGGTCCTTCTGCGCGGTGGCGTGGTGCGGCTTGCGCGCGAGCGCGACGTCGGCGCCGAACAGGGTCACGGCAGCCACGAGAGCACAGGTCAGGGAACGATGCTTGAGCATGTCGTCTACGCCGCGGCAGCCGCGCGCGCCTCCATGAGGTGGATGAACCGATCGAACAAACCGGCCACGTCGTGCGGGCCGGGACTTGCTTCCGGGTGCCCCTGGAAGCCGAACGCCGGCGCATCGGCCAGCGCAATGCCTTGCAGCGAACCGTCGAACAGCGAGCGATGCGTCGCCCGCGCGTTCGCCGGCAGCGTTGCCTCGTCGACCGCGAAGCCGTGGTTCTGGCTCGAGATCATCACGCGACCGGTATCGAGGTCGATCACCGGATGGTTCGCGCCGTGGTGACCGAACTTCATCTTCAACGTGCGCGCGCCGACCGCGAGGCCGAGCAGCTGGTGGCCGAGGCAGATGCCGAAGGTCGGCACCTTCGCGCGGATGAATTCGCGGATCGCGGCGATCGCGTAGTCGCACGGCTCCGGGTCGCCCGGGCCGTTGGACAGGAACACGCCGTCCGGGCGCAGCGCGAAGACTTCGCTCGCCGGCGTCTGCGCCGGCACCACGGTGATCTCGCAGCCGCGGTCGGCGAGCATGCGCAGGATGTTCTGCTTGACGCCGAAGTCGTACGCGACGACGCGGAAGCGCGTGCCCGGTTGCGTGAAAGCAGCCTTGTCGAGATCGTAGCTGCCGGCGCGCCACGCGTGGCGCTCGCGCACGGACACGACCTTGGCGAGATCGGCGCCCTTGAGTCCGGGGAACGCGCGTGCCGCGGCGAGCGCATCCTCGTCGGACGCGTGCGCGCCGGCGAGAATGCAGCCGTTCTGTGCACCGCTGTCGCGCAGGATGCGGGTCAGGCGGCGCGTGTCGATCTCCGCGATCGCGACGATGCCGTTGCGCTCGAGGTACGCGTCGAGCGGTTCCTGCGAGCGCCAGTTGCTCGCCGCGAGCGGCAGGTCGCGGATGACCAGGCCGGCCGCGTGCACGCGCGGCGATTCGCCGTCCTCGGCGTTGCAGCCGGTGTTGCCGATGTGCGGATAGGTCAGCGTGACGATCTGCTGCGCGTACGAGGGATCGGTGAGGATCTCCTGGTAGCCGGTCATCGCCGTGTTGAACACGACTTCGCCACTGGTCCGCCCCTCCGCGCCGATGGAAATGCCGCGGAAGATGTTGCCGTCGGCGAGTGCGAGGAGAGCTGGAATCGTCATGCGTTCGCCCAAGGATGAGGGAAAGGTGTCGTCACCGCGTCGACACCGGGTGCGACAGCACCCGCGGGCTGGCACGTGCCGGTCCGTGGGGCGTGGTGAGGAATCAAGGCGAGCACAAATTCTAGGGGTCGCGCGCTCCCCTGTCCACCTGCGCGACGGCCGCGGCACTACAATCCGTGGCGCCGTTCCGACTTCCCTGACCGCATGAACGCAGCCGCCGAAACCCTGAACGACCCCGCGGCCGACAGCCTGCTCGAGCCGCGGCGCCTCGACCACGCCGACACCCTCGTCCGCGACCAGCCGTTCCCGTTCCTGATCGCGCGTGGACAGCTGCCGGCAGCGGCGGCGGCGGAACTCGCGCGCGACTTCCCGCGCTATCCGAACGCAGGATTCTTCCCGCACGAAGCCCGCGATTGCGGGCCGAGCGTGAACCGCCTGGTCGACGACCTCACCGCGCCCGCGTTCGCGAATGCGATCGGCGCGCGCCTCGGCATCCCCGACCTCGGCGACAAGCCGCACCTCGTGACGATCTGCCGCTCGCTGAACAAGCGCCACGGCACGATCCATACCGACAGCCGCTCGAAGGTCGTGACCGCCCTCGTCTACCTGAACGAAAGCTGGCCGGACATCAGCGAGGGCTGCTTCCGCTTCCTCAACCGCATCGACGACATCGACGACCTCGTCGTACCCGAGGTGCGCCCGCTGTACGGCCACCTCGTCGCGTTCCGTCGTGCCGACAATTCCTTCCACGGCCACCTGCCGCACGAGGGCGAGCGTCGCGTGATCCAGGTCGCTTGGCTCACGAGCGAAGAAGAAAAGCTGCGCAAGACGCAGCGCGGCAAGCTGTCGCGCCTGTTCAAGAAGCTGTTCGGCGGCATCGACCGGCGCCTCGGTGCTGGCCGCGACCGCAACGCCGCGCATCGCGACTGACGCGCCGCGCATGGAAGCGGCCGGCCTGCACACGGTCGTCGAAGCGTCCGCCTACTTCGTCGGCTTCCGCCTGTTCGTGCGCGAGCGCCGACGACTCGCGCTGCCCGTGCTCGCCGACACCGACCGCAGCGTCTGGATCGCGTTTGCGGCGATCGCCGGCGCGGCGATCGGCGCCAAGCTCGGCTACTGGATCGAGGACCCGCTCGCCGCGTTCGCGGGCTTCCCCGACGCGCGCCGCCTGCTCGAAGGCAAGACCATCGTCGGCGCGCTGCTCGGAGGACTCGTCGGCGTCGAACTCGTCAAGCGCATCGTCGGCGCACAGGGCTCGAGCGGCGACGCATTCGCACTGCCGTTGCTCGTCGGCATCGCGATCGGCCGCATCGGCTGCTACCTGTCCGGCCTCGCTGACCATACCTACGGCAACCCGAGCACGCTGCCGTGGGCGGTCGACTTCGGCGACGGCATTCCGCGTCATCCGACCCAGCTCTACGAGCTCGCGTTCCTGCTCGCCCTCGGCCTCGTGCTGCACGCGCGGCGCAACGCCTTCGTGCGCGCGGGCGACCGCTTCCGCGCGTTCATGGTCGCCTACCTCGCGTTCCGCCTGTTCGTCGACGCGATCAAGCCGGTGCCGTACGCGTATCCGGGCGGGTTGTCGGGCATCCAGCTGCTCTGCGTCGCCGGCCTGTGCTACTACTGTCGCGACCTGCCGCGACTGGGAAGGGGCCTGTGGGCGCGAAGCTGAGACCGTACCTGTTCTACGACAGCGCGGTGTCGATCTGCTCGACTTGCCTCGCGCGCATCGAAGCGAAGGTGCTGATCAAGGACGAGCAGGTCTTCCTCGAGAAGTGGTGCCCGGAGCACGGCCGCGAACGCGTGCTCATCGCCGACGACGCGGCGTACTACCGCAAGGCGCGCGAGGTGTTCATCAAGGCACCGGAGATGCCGCGCCGCTTCAACACCGCCCAGCACTGGGGCTGCCCGTACGACTGCGGGCTCTGCCCCGAGCACATGCAGCACAGTTGCCTGTCGCTGGTCGAGATCACCGACCACTGCAACCTGCGCTGCCCGATCTGCTACGCCGACTCCGGACCGCATCGACCGGGCTACCGCGACCTCGCGACGGTCGAGCGCATGCTCGACGCGGTCGTCGCGAACGAGGGCGAGCCGGACGTCGTGCAGATTTCCGGCGGCGAGCCGACCCTGCACCCGGATTTCTTCGCGATCCTCGACGCCGCGCGCCGGCGCCCGATCCGCCACCTGATGGTCAACACCAACGGCCTGCGCATCGCGCGCGACGCCGATTTCGCCGCGCGCCTCAAGCAGTACGAGCCCGGCTTCGAGCTCTACCTGCAGTTCGACTCGCTGCGCGACGAGGTGCACCAGGAACTGCGCGGCGCCAAGCTCGCCGACGTGCGCCGCCGCGCGCTCGAACGACTCAACGACCACGACATCTCGACCACGCTCGTCGTGACCGTGAAGAAGGGCCTCAACGACCACGAACTCGGCGCGATCGTCGAGTTCGCGCTGGGACAGCCGTGCGTGCGCGGCGTGACCTTCCAACCGATCCAGGCGGCCGGGCGACTCGAGAACTACGACCCCGCGCGCGATCGCCTCACGCTCACCGAAGTGCGCCGGTGCATCCTCGAGCAGACGCGCGTGTTCGAGCCGGACGACCTCATCCCGGTACCGTGCAATCCCGACTGCCTCGCGATGGCGTACGCGCTCAAGCTCGGCGACGCGACCGTGCCGCTCACGCGTTTCGTGTCACCCGAGACGCTCGTCGCGAAGGGGCGCAACACGATCGTGGTCGAACGCGACGAGGCGCTGCGCGCGCACGTGTTCGAGCTGTTCGCGACGAACCACTCGCCCGAATCGCAGGCGTGTTCGCTGTCGGACCTGCTGTGCTGCCTGCCTCAGGTGCAGGCGCCGCAGGAGTGGAACTACCGCAACGTGTTCCGCGTGCTGATCATGCAGTTCATCGACGCGCATTCGTTCGACCTGCGCGCGGTGAAGAAGTCGTGCGTGCACATCGCGCAACCCGACGGCCGGCTCATCCCGTTCGACACGTTCAACCTGTTCTACCGCGACGATCGCGTGCAGCAGCTCGAGCGACTGCGCGCACGCGCACGCGGTACCTACCCCTGAGCGAAGGAGGAACGCGATGAGCGATCCGTCACCGCGGATACCGGACCGACCGGCCGACGTCCGCGCCGGGCGTGGATCATTGCTGGCGGGCGTCGCCTGCGCCTGGGCGCTACTGATCTTCGGTTACGCGATCGTCGTCGGTGCGTTCAGCGCCTTCGACGGCATCGATTCCGGCACGGGCACGCTGCTGCTCGCACTGCCGTGGCTGGGGATGATAGGCCTCATGGTCTGGTTCGCGGCGAACGGCCGACCGCGCAGCGCGCTCGGCGTGCTGCTCGGCATCGGCACGATCGTCGCCGTCGCGCTGCTGCTGGTCGCGGCATGTTTCGGGCTGCTCTCGTCGGGCGGTTGGCACTGACGCGGCCGATCCTGCGTACTGCATCAGGAACAGGAGGTTCCATGACGACGACCATTCCCGATGCATCGGCTCCTTCGACGCCCTCACCCGACACGAGCCGGGTCGGTGCCGGCGTCGGCTGCGGCCTGGCGATCCTCTTCGGCGGCTGGATCGTGCTCGGCATGCTCATGAGCGCGATCATGCAGACGCACATGAGTGCGGACAACCACGTGTTCTACACGCTGCTGGCGATCGTGCTGCCGACGCCCGTCGCCGTGCTCGCGTTGGCGAGCGCGGTCGCGTACAGGAGCGGTCACCGGCGCTTCGGCAAGGGTGCGTTGCTCGCACTCGCCTGGGTACCGGGCGTGCTCGTGGCGATCGTCGCATTCTTCGGCCTGCTGCACCTCTGACCCGCGACGCCGTTCGAGGCAACGCGCGCACGAACGGCTGAACGAATGATGACGCGCGCACCTCGACGCTCGCCGCGGAGCGTTCACCTGCTTATGCTTGGCCCATCGCAACAGCGGGAGCAGTCCATGCGCCACCTTCATCGCTTGCTTCCGCTCATGCGCCGGGTGCTCGGCGTCGCGTTGCTGCTCGGCGCCGCCACGAGCGAGGCGCGCAAGGGCGAACCGCCCTACAGCCTCGCGCATCCGGCCAAGGCCGGTGTCGATGTCGCGATCATCGACGTACCCGGCATCGACGCGATGCGCCGCCGCGTCGACAGCGACCGCGCGACGCGCGCGGCCGGCAGCAAACGCCTGCGCAGTGCGGACGCGCAGCCGGTGTCGATCACGCCCGAGCGCGATGGCCGCTGGGACACGCTCGACGACGGCTCGCGCCTCTGGCGCGTACGCGTGCGTGCCGCGGGCGCGACCGACCTTCGCCTCGCCTTCGCGCATTTCGCGCTGCCGCGCGGCGCGACCCTGTACGTGATCGGTGCGGGTGACGAATACCAAGGGCCGTACACGGCCGCCGATGCGAGCAACGGCACGTTCCACGCACCCGTCGTGCCCGGCGACATCGCGACGGTCGAGGTGCGCGTGCCCGCCGGGGCGGCGCTCGACGGAGCCGCGCTCGAACTCGGCACGGTCGGGGCCGGCTTCCGCGACCTGTACGGCCGCAAGCAGGCACTGGACACCGGCCCCGGCGCGTCGGGCGCGTGCAACGTCAACGTCGCCTGCCCGCTCGGCGCACCGTATCCGGACGAGATCCGCGCGGTCGGCTACTACGAATACGTCGCCGCCGACGACGGCGAGTACTACATCTGCAGCGGCACGCTCGTCACCGACGTACCGCACGCTCGACGCAATCTGTTCCTCACCGCGGCGCATTGCATGTCGGTCGCCTCGGAAGCGCAGTCGATGGTGGTCTACTGGAACTACCAGTCGACCCAGTGCAGCGTGCTCGCCGCACCCGCGGGCGGTTTCCTCGCCGACGACCAGCACGGCGCGACGCTGCGCGCGACGCGTGCGGACGTGGACTTCACGCTCGTCGAGCTCGGCGGCACGCCCGATACGGCCTGGAACCTCTACTACGCCGGCTGGGACGCGTCCGGCACCGCACCGGGCGGCACGGTCGGCATCCACCATCCGAGTGGTGACGTGAAGAAGATCACCGCGGGCCCCGCGCCGACGACGATGGACAGCTGCATCGCGACCACGACCACGGCCAACACCCACTGGATGACCGGGCCGTACACGCAGGGCACGACCGAAGGCGGCTCGTCCGGTTCCGGCCTGTTCGCCGTCGCCGGCAGCGGCGGGATCGCGCACCACCTGATCGGCACGCTCTCCGGCGGAACGGCGGCGTGCAGCGACGCCGCACCGGGCCAACCCAACGACGGCTTCGACTGCTACGGCAAGCTGTCGGTCGCATGGAACGGCGCGTCGGCCTCGTCGCGCCTGCGCGACTGGCTCGATCCCGGCCACACCGGAGCGACGAGCGCGGACGGCATCGACCAGAACGACGTCGTGCAGACCGGCGACGGCCACTCGACCCACGCCTGGCCGTCCGAGCTGCTGCAGCGCCCGCGCGCGACCGGGGCACAGCGCTGATCGTGCTCGTCGATTCGCACTGTCATCTCGATGCTCCCGAATTCGACGCCGACCGCGACGCGGTCATCGCGCGCGCGCGCGCCGCCGGCGTCGCCGCACAGGTGATCCCGGCGATCGCCCTGGCCGGCTTCGGCAAGCTGCGCGAACTGTGTGCCGGTCATGCGGACCTGCACGCGGCCTACGGGCTGCACCCAATGTACCTCGCCGAGCATCGGCCCGACCACCTCGGCGCGCTGCGTGACTGGCTCGAGCGCGAACGCCCCGTCGCGGTCGGTGAGTGTGGCCTCGACTTCTTCGTCGAAGGCCTCGACGCGGACGAACAGCGCCGCTATTTCTCGGGTCAGCTCGGGCTCGCGCGCGAGTTCGAACTGCCGGTGATCGTGCATGCGCGGCGCGCGGTCGACGAAGTCGTGGCGGCGATCCGCCGCATCGGCGGATTGCGCGGCGTCGTGCACAGCTTTTCCGGCAGCGCCGAGCAGGCGCGCCAGTTGTGGAACCTCGATTTCATGATCGGACTCGGCGGACCGGTCACCTATGAACGCGCGAACAAGCTGCGCGGCATCGTCGCGACGATGCCGATCGAATTCCTGCTGCTCGAAACCGACGCACCGGACCAGCCGCTCGCGACGCATCGCGGCGAGCGCAACGAACCGGCACACCTTCGCGAGATCGTCGCGACGGTCGCTGCGCTGCGGGGCGGCGACGTCGCCGACATCGCCCGTGCGACGGCCGCGAACGCTCGCCGCTTGTTCGCACTCCCGCCCACCTGAATCATCCGGCGCCCGACTGCGCGAGCAGCCGCGCGAGCGCGCGCGACACGGCCGCGAACGCGAACGTCGCGGTCACGTGCGTCGCCGCGCCGAGGCCGCCGCCGCAGTCCAGCTTGAGCGTGTCGCCGCCGGCAGGACGCGTGCCGCAGACGCTGCCGTCCGCCTGCGGGTAGCGCACGTTCTCGCGCGAGTAGATCGCCTGCACGCCGAAATAGCGCTTCGGCCCACGCGGGAAGTTGAACTCCTCGCGCAGCTTCTTGCGCACGAGCGCGAGCATCGCATCGTGTTCGGTCTTCGACAGGTCGCGCACGCTCACGAGCGTGGGATCGGTGCGGCCGCCGGCGGAGCCGATCGTGATCAGCGGCAGCTTGCGCCGCCGGCACCACGCGATCGTCTCGACCTTGACGCGGAACGCATCGCAGGCATCGATGACGAGGTCGTAGTCGCGGTCGAGCAGTTCGACCAGGTTCGACGGCGTGAGGAACTGCTCGATCGCGTCGATCACGATGCCCGGGTGGATCGCGCGCGCGCGCTCGGCCATCACCGCGACCTTGGCCTTGCCGAACTCGCCGTCGAGCGCATGCAGCTGGCGGTTGGTGTTGCTGATGCAGACTTCGTCGGCGTCGATGAGCGTGAGGCGGCCGACGCCGCTGCGCGCGAGCGCTTCGACCGCCCACGAGCCGACGCCGCCGATGCCGATCACGCAGACGTGCGTGCGCGCGAGGCGTTCGACGCTGCCGACGCCGTACAGGCGATCGATGCCGCGGAAGCGTTCCGCGAGGTTGGAATGTTCCATGGGGCGCGCAGCGTATCATCGCCACGCGACCGGCTCGACCGCGGCGCGCGCCGGGACGCCGCGGCACGACGTCGCAACGTGACCCGCCACCGCCGACCGCGTGCGACACTTCCGAGGAGACGTCCATGCCGAACCCGATCACGCGACCGCTGCTGCGCTGGGCCGAAGGACTGCGTTTCCCGCGCCTCGCGCTGTTCACCGCCGGCCTGTTCGTCGCCGATCTGCTGATCCCCGACTTCATCCCGTTCGTCGACGAGATCCTGCTCGGCCTCGGCACGCTGCTGCTCGCCAACCTCAAGCAACGCGCGAACGGAGACCGCTGACACCCATGCGCTATCTGATCTGCCTCGTCGTCGGCATGTTCGCCGGCGCGATCGTCGCCGGCATGTTCTCGAGCGCGATGCAGCGCCGCAACGCATGGCCACGCGCGCTCATGAACGTGATGCAGCACGAACTCGGCGCGGCGCGCTCCGCGGCGAAGGACGGCAGCTGCGCGCAACCGACGCAACGGCTGGCGGCCGACCACTTGCGCCTCGTCGCCGGCGACCTCGAGCCCGCGCTGCTCGCTGCCGGCACGCAGGATCGCGTGCTGAGCCAGTACGTCGCCGATTTCCGCAAGACGGTCGCCGCCTGGGACGCGGGCGCGGCGTGCCCGCTGCAGTCCGAGGCGCTCACGGCACTCGCCAATGCATGCGAGGCGTGCCACCGCGACTATCGCTGAACGGGCGTGGCCAGACCGGTTGCGGTCAAATATAGAACTGGCTAGTATTGTTATGGCCGACCGCCACCTGCGGTCGCTCGTGGCGCCATGGACCGGCGATTCGCAGACCGAAGCAGCCTGCGGTGCCGCGAGCGGAACCCGCCAGTCCAGCACGATCCCCTCATCCGTTTCTTCGACGTGGATCCGATGACCGCATCCGCCAGCCGCCTCCTCATACGACCGATGATCGCCGCCTGCGCACTCGCGCTCGCTGCCTGTTCGATCCCGCCCAAACCCGATCACCCTGCACTGCGTGACGAGGCACCGCTCGCCGGCGTCGCCGTCGCGATCGGCGCGGGCTCGACCGAGTGGCCCGACCCGCAGTGGTGGAAGCACTACGCCGACGCCCAGCTCGATCGCCTGATCGAACAGGCGCTCGCCGGTGCGCCGACGCTCGACGAGGCGCACAAGCGGCTCGGCACCGCGCTCGCCGCGGTCGAGGTCGCGCGCGCACAGGGCGGCCTTTCCTCGCAGGCGAACGCGCAGGTGCAGCGCCTGCGCCTGAGCGAGAACGGACTGATCCCGCCGCAGTTCCTCGGCTTCACCTGGTACAACCAGGGCGACCTGAGCCTGCAGTTCCAGTACGACTTCGACTTCTGGGGCAAGACGCGCGCCGCGGTCGCGGCGGCCGTCGACGACGCACGCGCGGCCGAGGCCGAGCGCAGCGCGGCGAGCCTCGTGCTCACGGCTGCGGTCGCCGACACCTATTTCGCGTGGCAGGCGGACCAGGCGCACCTCGCCCTCGCGGACGATTCGATCGGCGTGCTGCAGCGCCTGCGCACGCTCGCCGACAAGCGCGTCGCGCGGGGCATCGATTCGCCCGACCTCGTGCATCAGGCCGACGCGCAGCTCGCTTCGGTGCGCGAGATGCAGGCCGCGTACGCCGGCAGCGCGAAGATCCGCCTCGCCGCACTGGCCGGCCTGCTCGGCGTCGCACCGGCGGACCTGCCCAAGCTCGAGGCACGCGCGTTGCCGAGCGTCGACGCGGCGCTGCCGGGCAGCGTCGGGCTCGACCTCATCGCGCGCCGCCCCGACATCGCCGCGAGTCGCTGGCGCGTCGAAGCGGCCTTGCGCCGCGTCGACGAAGCGCGCGCGGAGTTCTACCCGGACATCAGCCTCGGCGCGATGGTCGGGCTGCAGTCGCTCGACCTCGACAAGCTGCTCAACGCAGGCAGCCGCACCGCCGCGATCGGTCCCGCGCTGCACCTGCCGATCTTCGGCCGCGGCCAGCTCAAGGCCGGCTACGGCGCGTCGCAGGCGCAGCTCGATGCGGCCGCGGCGCAATACGACGCGACCGTCGTCGACGCCGCCCGCGACGTCGCCACGCAGGCGCTCACGCTCGCCCAGGTCGACGCGCGCCGCAACGAACGCAACGGCCAGCTCGCGGCGACGCGTGCGCTCGAAAGCACGGCCACCGCGCGCGTGCGCCAGGGCCTCGTCGACGACCGCAGCCTGCTCGGCGCGCAGGCGCAGGTGCTCGAACAGCGCGACGCCCTGCTCACGCTCGACGCACAGGCGGTGTCGGCGCAGATCGCTTTGACCAAGGCACTCGGCGGCGGCTACCGCCTCGACGGCGATCCGCTCGCGGCGAGCGATGCCGCTTCCCCCATCAAATAACCACGAGTCTCGACGATGAGCGATTCGCAGACCCCCGCCGCCGGCACAGCCGGCGGCGCCCCGAAGAACGGCAGCAACGGCAAGCGTCGGACGGTCCTCGTGATCATCGCGCTCGTGTTCGTGGCGGTCGGCATCGCCTGGTACCTGCTGTGGCTGTTCGTCTGGTCGCAGCGCGAGGTCACCGACGACGCCTACGTCGCCGGCAACCAGGTGATGTTGTCGGCGCAGGTGTCCGGCACCGTCGTCGCCGTGCTCGCGGACGACACCCAGCGCGTCGAGGCCGGCCAGGTGCTGGTCAAGCTCGACCCGACCGACGCCGACGTCGCGCTCGCGAAGGCGAAGAGCGCGCTGGCCAACGCGGTGCGCCAGGTGCGCCAGCAGACCGAGATGGCGTCGCAGTACGACGCGGCGATCGTCGCACGCAAGCTCGACCTGTCGCGCGCCGAGGCCGACCTCGTGCGCCGCCAGCCGCTGCTCGCCGACAAGGCGATCGCGCCGGAGGAAGTCGCGCACGCGCGCGAGGCGGTCGACACCGCGAAGGCCGCGCTCGACCTCGCCACGCGCCAGGCCGCCGCGTCGCATGCGCTCGTCGACGGCACCGACGTCGCGCGCAACGCGTCGGTGATGCAGGCGAAGGCGGCGTTCCGCGAAGCGTGGATCAACGCCGAGCGCAACGCGATCGTCGCGCCGATCGGCGGCTACGTCGCGCAGCGCAGCGTACAGGTCGGCAGCCGCGTGCAACCGGGCCAGGCGCTGCTGACGATCATTCCGCTGCACGACCTGTGGGTCGACGCGAACTTCAAGGAAAGCCAGCTCGGCCACATCCGCATCGGCCAGCCGGCGAAGGTCGAGGTCGACCTGTACGGCGGCAACGTCGAGTTCGAGGGCAAGGTGGTCGGCCTCGGCGCCGGCACCGGCTCGTCGTTCGCACTGCTGCCGCCGCAGAACGCCTCGGGCAACTGGATCAAGGTCGTGCAACGCGTGGCCGTGCGCATCGCGCTCGACGGCAGGCAGCTCGAGAAGTACCCGCTGCGCGTCGGCCTGTCGACCGCGGTGACGGTCGACACGCACGAGCGCTCGGGCCGCATGCTCGCGGAAGCCGGCGCCAATACCGCGGTCGCGCAGACCGACGTCTACGCGCGCGACATCGCCAAGGCGGATGCGGAAGCCGACGCGGTCGTCAGCGCCAACCTGCCCGGCTCGCACTGAGGACTCCCGATGGCTGCCTCACCGGAGCAGCGCCCGCCGTTGCCGCCGTTGCACGGCGCGCCGCTCGCGCTGCTGACCGTCGCGATCGCGTTCGCGACGTTCATGGAAGTGCTCGACATCACGATCGTCAACGTCTCGGTGCCGCACATCGCCGGCAGCCTCGGCGTAAGCCCGCAGGAAGGCACCTGGGCGATCAGTTCCTACTCGCTCGCCAGCGCGATCATGCAGCCGATCAGCGGCTGGATCGGCCGCCAGTTCGGCGAGGTGCGCGCGTTCTGCGTGTCCGCGCTGCTGTTCGTGCTCTGCTCGACCCTGTGCGGCATGGCGACGAGCATGCCGATGCTGGTGGTCGGCCGCCTGCTGCAGGGCGCGGGTTCCGGCCCGATGGTCGCGCTTTCCTTGAGCCTGCTGCTCAACAACTACCCGATCGACAAGAAGGGACTCGCGCTCGCGCTGTGGGCGATGACCGTCGTCGTCGCGCCGATCTTCGGCCCGATCCTCGGCGGCTACCTCACCGACAACTATTCGTGGCCGTGGATCTTCTACATCAACGTGCCGGTCGGCCTGCTCGCGATCGTGATCACCTGGAGCCTGCTGCACAAGCGCGAATCGGTCATCGTCAAGACGCCGGTCGACACGGTCGGTCTCGTGCTCCTCGTGCTCGGCGTCGGCTGCCTGCAGTTCATGCTCGACAACGGCAACGACAAGGACTGGTTCTCCTCGCAGTTGATCGTCGTGCTGGCGATCATCGCGGTCGTCTGCCTCACGTTCTTCATCGCCTGGGAACTCATGGAGGAGCACCCGATCGTCGACCTGTCGCTGTTCCGCAAGCGCAACTTCCTCGTCGGCGTCGCCGCGATGTCGTTCGGCATGTTCGGCTTCTTCGGCATCAACGTCGTCTATCCGCTCTGGCTGCAGACCGTGCTCGGCTACACCGCGTCATGGGCCGGCCTGGCGACCGCACCGGTCGGCATCCTCGCCTTCCTCGTCTCGCCGATCATCGGCCGCAACATCCAGAAGCTCGAGCTGCGCTCGGTCGTGACGTTCGCGTTCATCGTGTTCGCGGTGACGTCGTACTGGTTCGCCTCGTTCCCCGACAACGCATCGTTCGACCAGCTGATCTGGCCGCGCTTCATCATGGGCATCGGCATCCCGTGCTTCTTCATCCCGCTGAATCAGGTGTTCCTGTCGGGACTCGAGCCGCACCAGATCGGCTCGGCGTCGGGACTGGCGAATTTCTGCCGCACGATCGCCGCGAGCATCTCGACCGCGGTGTCGGTCACGCTGTGGCAGCACCGCGGCGAGTACCACCATGCGGTGCTCGCCGAGCACGTCAACGGCGCGAGCGCCGCCGCCACCGGCTTCGTCGACGGATTGTCCGCGCTCGGCGGACCGGCCGAACGCGCGTGGAGCATCATCGATTCGATCGTCACGCGGCAGGCGTTCACGCTCGCGGTGAACGACGTCTTCCTGCTTTGCACCGCGCTGTTCCTCGCGATGATCCCGGTGGTCTGGTTCGCCAAGCCGCCGTTTGGCAACGTCGCCGCGGGCGCAGGCCACTGAGCGGGAAGCCGCGCGGCGTCGATGCCGCGCAGCCGGTTTCCTTCACGCTCCGCCCATCCACGCCATCGCGCGGACGGGCGCAGCGCGGCCTTCGTCAGTCCCGCTCCCACGGCGCATGCACGTCCTCGTGCTCGCCGCCATGCGATCCGCCGCCCGATTCTTCCTGCGGCGCGCCTGCGGGCACCGCGATCTCGGGCAGGCTCGCGCCGCGCAGCACGCCGTTGACCTGCGCGAGTTCGCCGCCCTGCAGCTTCGAGAATGCGTCGGCGACGTCACCGAGCTCGCGCTGCAGCACCTCGACGCGCGCGAGCTGGTAGTCGGACGGCTTGCCGTCGTAGGACATGATCGCGCCGTACAGCGTGTCCATGTGCTCGCGCAGGCGCTCCTCGCCGGTGATCGCGCCGCCTTCCTTGGTCGCGACGATCTGCTTGCGGATGGCATCGGCATGGCCCGACAGGCTCGCGAGCTGCTTGCGCTTCGCATCGCCTTCGGGAAGCTTCGCCGCCGCGGCGTCGGCCTGCGCGCGCACCGCGTTGATCTTGAACACGAGGTCGCTCATCTCGCCGAACAACGCGCGCACGCGCATCGCCGCTTCGTACTGCGCGCGACGGTCGGCCACGCCGAAGCTCGAGCGGCGATCGAGGCCGACATCGACCTTCGTCTCGTAGACGTCCTTGCCTTTGGTCATGCGCACCGTGTACGTGCCGGGCGGCACGCGCGGACCCTGCGTGGCGTTGAACGCGACCTGCGCAGCCGGCGGCACGCGCGGCGGCTTGACACGCATCTGCCAGGTCACGCGGTTGATGCCGCGCCGCACGCTCGCCGGGATCGTGTCGATGACCGTGCCCTTGTCGTCGAGCACCTCGATCTTGAGCTTGCCGAACAGGTGACGGCTCTTCTGGTAGTAGGCGATCTCGGCGCCCGAGGGCGGATTCGCACCGCTGAACGCCGCATCGCCCTCGGACCAGCCGCCGAACGCGTTGATGCGCTGCTGCACCGGGCGCGAGCCGAGGAACGCCGCTTCGCTCGCGAGCGCCTTCGCGTCGAGCGCGCGCAGCGGCGTGAGGTCGTCGATGACCCAGATGCCGCGGCCGTGCGTCGCCAGCACGAGCGAGGCGTCGCGCTGCTGGAACGCGAGATCGCGCACCGCGACCGCGGGGAAGTCGCTGCCGCGGAACGGCGCCCAGGCCTTGCCGCCGTCGGGCGAGATCCACAGGCCGAACTCGCTGCCCGCGTACAGCAGGCCCGCGCGCTGCGGATCCTCCTTGATCACGTGCACGTAGCCGCGCACGCCCTTGTCGTCCTTCGGCGACAGCAGCGCGTTCCAGCTGCGGCCGTAGTCGCGCGTCTCGTAGACGTACGGCGCCATGTCGCCGAACGTATGGCGGTCGAACGCGACGAGCGCGCTGCCGGCGTCGAAGTTGCTCGCCTGCACCCACGACACCCACGCGTGCGCGGGCACGCCCTTGATGTTGCCGACCAGGTTCGTCCAGTTCTTGCCGCCGTCGCGCGTGAGCTGCACGTTGCCGTCGTCGGTGCCGACCCAGATCGTGCCGGCCGCCTTCGGCGACTCGCTGATCGAGTAGATCGTCGTGTGCATCTCGGCCGCGGAGTTGTCGACCGTGATGCCGCCCGACTCCTCCTGCTTCTGCTTGGCGGGGTCGTTGGTCGTGAGGTCCGGCGAGATGCGGTCCCAGCTCTGGCCGTGGTCGCGCGAACGGAACAGGAACTGCGAGCCGATGTAGATCGTGCCCTTCTCGTTCGGGCTCAGCGCGATCGGCGTGTTCCAGTTCCAGCGCAGCTTCTCCTGGTAGCCGGCGAGCGGCTGGATCGTGCGCAGTTCGTGCGTCTTGCGGTTGACGCGACCGATCGCGCCGCCCTGGTACTCGGCGTAGATGTAGTCGGGATCGGCCGGATCCTCGAACATCCAGAAGCCGTCGCCGCCGTACATGTTCTCCCAGCGCTGGTTGGTCACGCCGCCGGGGTAGGCGCTGTCGCCGACCCAGGAGCTGTTGTCCTGCAGGCCGCCGTAGACGCGGAACGGATCAGCCTCGTCGAGGCTCACGTGATAGAACTGCGACACCGGCAGGTTGTTCTGCTTCCACCATTTGTTGCCGCCGTCGTACGACTGCCACAGGCCGCCGTCGTCGCCGGTGATCACGTGCGCGGTGTCGGTCGGGTCGATCCAGATCACGTGGTGGTCGCCGTGCGTGCCGCCGCCGGTGTTGGCGAAGCTCTTGCCGCCATCGAAACTCTGGATGAGCGCGAAGTCGGGCTTGAACAGGCGATCCGGGTTCTTCGGATCGATCACGAGATTGGCGAAATAGAACGGGCGCCAGACCATGAGCTGGCTCTTGTCGCGCTTGTCCCAGGTCTTGCCGCCGTCGTCGGAGCGGAACAGCGCCGAGTCGGTCGACTCGACCATCGCGTAGACGACGTTCGCATCCGACGGCGCCACCGCGACCGCGATGCGCCCGTACGGCTTCTTCGGGAAGCCCTTGTTCGCGGCGTCGGTGACCTCCGTCCAGGAGCGTCCACCGTCGGCGGAACGGAACAGGCCACTGCCCGATTCCGCGCTCGCCGATTCGCCGCCCGAGCGGAACGTCCAGCCCTTGCGGCGGAAGTCCCACAGGCCCGCGAACACGACGTCGGGATTCTTCGGATCGAGGCTGATCGACGAGCAGCCGGTCGAAAGGTTGCGCCCCTTCAGCACGAGCTGCCAGCTCTTGCCGCCGTCGCTCGTCCGGTACAGGCCGCGGTCGGCGGAGTCGCTCCACAGCTTGCCCGGCACGCAGGCGTAGACGACGTCACCGTTGCGCGGATCGACGATCACCTTGGCGATGCGCTCGGACGTGTCGAGGCCCATGTGCGTCCAGGTTTCGCCGCCGTCGGTCGACTTGTAGATGCCGTTGCCGATCGAGACCGAATTGCGCGTCCACGATTCGCCGCTGCCGACCCAGATCGTGTCGTGGTGCGACGGATCGATCGCGATCGCACCGATCGACTGCACCGGCTGCTTGTCGAACACCGGCTTGAACGTGGTGCCGCCGTCGGTCGACTTCCACACGCCGCCCGAGGCCGCGCCGACGAACAGCGTGGTCTTGCCGTCCTTGCCCGGCACCGCGTCCAGCGCGGCGATGCGACCGCTCATCGCGGCCGAGCCGATGTTGCGTGCGCCGAGGCCGGACACGACGCCGGCATCGAAGCGCGGCGCCTTCGCGTCCGGCGCGGCGGCGCCGGCGGATGCCGCGCACGCCGATGCGAGCGCGCCGAGGGTGAATTGCACGAACAGGCGGTTCATCGGCCGGCTCCCTTGGTCGTCGGAAACGCGAACAGCGCGTCGTCCATCGCGGTATTCGCCTCGGCGTGCTCGATCGTGAGCTGCTGGCGGTTGCCGTCCGGCCTGCTTTCGGTCGCGACCGAGAACGGGAAGTAGACGCCGTCGACCTGCTCGTAGTCGCCGTAGTCGCTGACGCTCTCGACAAGCGTGCCACGCACGCTGCGCTGGGTCGCGACGCGGATCTCGAGGAAGTGGTCCGGATCGAGGTAGACGTACTCGACGTCGCCGTTCTTCAGGGTCACCTTGAGCTTGTGCGCCTCGGTGCCGTCGACGTCCTCGGTGCCGAGGTAGTCGAGCTTGCTGCCGCGCTCCTTCCAACCCGCGAGCGGACCGCCGATCGGTGCGTCGTCGGCGAGGCCTTTGGCGTCGTCGGCGCTCATCTTCTCGGGGTCCTTGCGACCCTGGAACGGCGAGATCTGCCACGCTTCCTTGCCGTCCCACGCCTGCACGGCGGTGAGGCCCTGGATGCTGGCTTCCGAGCGCGTCGACTCGGGCGCCTTCTGGTACTGCACGACCGCAAGCTCGAACTGGCCGCCGACGAGCAGCTTGCCTTCGGACTTCAGGCTCTTGATCGCCTGCAGCTTGGCGACGCCACCGCGGGCTTCGAGGTTCTTCGCAACGAGTTCATCGGCGGTCATCGCCTGCACGCTCGCGCTGGCGAGCGCGAACGCGGCGAGACCGTACTTCCATCGGACGATCATGCGACTCTCCTGGCTGGACGCGCGCCTGCATCGCCCCGATCGCAGGCGCAGATGGGAAACGTCACAAGACTAGCCGAGAGATTCAGCCCTTCGACGGGGCCGAAAGTCATGCTCAGGGCCGAGGATCGCCACCTCGGAGTCCGACGACGGTCGCGCCGACCGCGGTCGCGGGCGCACGTGGGTGCCGTCGCACCCACGCCCGCGCGCAGCGGCGCCCGAGTTCCATGCCGGGCCGCTCGACCCAGCGGTACACGAGCGTCGCGAGGGCGATCGTGATCAGCGCGTTGACGAGGATGTAGACACCGAGGTGCTGCGCGCGCAAGGGCGAATCCGCCGGCAGGCGCATGAGGCCCCAGAGCAGCACCATGAACACCACCGGATGGAACAGGTAGATCGAATAACTGACGCGACCGAGCCAGTCGGTGAGCGGCGAGCGGATGCGTACGAGGCTCGCGCCGACGATGAAGAGCAGCAGGCCCAGCGCATATGGGATCGTGGCGTTCTGCTCGAAACCGATCGCGCAGACGGCACCGACCGGCAGTGCGAGCAGGTGCCAGAGCAGCAGGCCGTACAGCCCCGCGCGCACGACGCGATCGTCGCTGCGTGCTTCGTCGACGAGGGTTCGGTAGAGCGTGCCGACGAGCATCAGCGACAGGTTGAGCAGCATGAAGGCGGCCTTCGAGCCGATCAGGGTCGCGCCGCTCCACCAGCGCACGAGCATCTCGGTCGAATAGACGAGTGTGAGCACGATCGACAACGCGAGCAGCCGGCGCGGCCGGCCGAGGCTGCCGCCCAGAAGCAGCAGCACGCACAGCAGGTAGAACGCCCACTCGACCAGCAACGTCCAGTACAGGCCTTCCGCCGGTGTCACGCCGAAGAAGTCCTGCAGCAGCGTGAGGTTGACGAGGAACTCGTACAGGCCGAACGGGCGCCCCCATAGCCAGCAGGTGGCGAGCGCACCGAGCGGGATCGAGAGCCAGTAGGCGGGAAAGATGCGGAAGAAGCGCTTGATGAGGAACGTGCCGATCGGCGCCGGCCGCTCCGGATGGATGCTGAACGGAATCACGTAGCCGCTGATGAGGAAGAACGCGACGACGCCGATGCGGCCGACGTCGATCGATCCCGCAAGGCTCGCAAGCCAGTGCCCGCCGACGCCGGCGCCGAGACCGACGTAGGCGTCGGCGACGTGGCGCCAGAGCACGAGCAGTGCCGCGACAGCGCGCAGCGCGTCGATGTGGCGCAGGCGCGCGTCGGCCTGCGCGGGCCGCGGCAGGGCTTCGTCCCTCATGCGCGGAACGTCACAACGTCACGCGCCCGCGCAGGATGTCGGCGTACATGACCCAGTCGCCGGCGAGGCTGTAGAGCGGATGGCGGAACGTCGCCGGGCGGTTCTTCTCGAACGCGAAATGGCCGATCCAGGCGAAGCCGTAGCCGAACAGCGGCGAGAGCCAGAGCCAGCGCGCGTCGCGCGCGACGAAAGCGACGGCAACGACGAGCAGGACGAGGCTGCTGCCGGCGAAATGCATGCGACGGCAATTGCGGTCCGCATGCTCGGACAGGTAGAACGGATAGAACTCACGGAAACTCGTGTATCGGGACATGACGGGCGCCTCGGCCGTGCAGGATAGCAGCCCGAGCGGCGGGCAGCCCTGCCCCGGGTGCTCCGTCATCGTCGCGACGACACGCGCACGCGCGATCCCGCAAAGCCAGGCGCTGCGGATCGCCCTGCCCCGGCGACTAGTGTTCCGGCAGCGGGATGAATTCCGTCTCGCCGGGCACGCTACCGATGCGCTGCGCGAGCCAGTCGGCCTTGGCGCGCTCGATGCGCGCGCGGTCGGACGACACGAAGTTCCACCAGATCGTACGCTCGCCGTCGAGCGGAGCACCGCCGCAGAGGAGCACGTGCGCCGCCGAAACCGCCGTCACCTCGACGTCGGCGCCCGGCACGAGCACGAGCATGCGCTCGGCCGCGAGCGCTTCGCCGTCGACGCGGACGTCGCCGTCGAGCACGTAGATCGCGCGCTCCTCGTGCTCGGTCGGCACGCGCAGGCCTGCACCCTGCTCGAAGCGCACGTCGGCATAGAGCGTCGGCGCGAACACGCGCACGGGCGATTCCATCCCGAACGAGCGCCCCGCGATGACGCGCACGCGCACGCCGTCCTGCACGCTTTCCGGCAAGGTCGATGCCGCATAGTGGAGGAATTCCGGAGTGGTTTCCTCGTGCGCCTGCGGCAGTGCCACCCAGGTCTGGATGCCGTGCATGCGATGGCCGGCGGCGCGCTCTTCCGGCGGCGTGCGTTCGGAATGCACGATACCGCGGCCGGCCGTCATCCAGTTGACGTCGCCGGGCCGGATCACCTGCACCGAACCGAGGCTGTCGCGATGGCCGAGCGCACCCTCGAACAGGTAGGTGACCGTGGCGAGGCCGATGTGCGGGTGCGGACGCACGTCGAGGCCGCGGCCGGGCGGCAGTTCGGCCGGCCCGATGTGGTCGAAGAACACGAACGGCCCGACATGGCGGCGCAGGCGGAACGGCAGCACGCGACGCACGGTGAAGCCGTCACCGAGATCGTGCAGGCGCGGCTCGATCAGCAAGGGGGTCGTGTCGCTCATGCGGCCGTCTCCGGAAAGCGGGACGACGATCATGCCAGCCATGCGCGCGGTCGTGCGCGCACCGCGCAAAAAAAAGGCCGCGGTGCGAGCCGCGGCCTCCTTCATGCGACGCGAGCGGCCTCAGGCCGGCGTCACTTCTTCCGCCTGCAGGCCCTTCTGGCCCTGCACGACGCGGAAGGAAACCTTTTGGCCTTCCTGCAGCGTCTTGAAACCCGTGCCGCTGATCGCGCGGAAATGCACGAACACGTCCGGGCCGTTCTCACGGCTGATGAAGCCGAAACCCTTGCTCTCGTTGAACCACTTGACGGTGCCCACCTGACGATCCGACATGAAACTCTCCACTCTTTGACTAGGTTGAAATGAACCATCCCCTTCAGGGGCATGTCGACCACTGGGTATGCAGGTGTGCAGGTGAAGCGATGAAGCGGATCAACGATCGGCGCAGCATCGGGTCGCCAAACGCGGGTGAACCGTGCAGACACAGCGGCGCGAGTCTACCCGACTTGTTGCAAATTGCCACAGACCCCGAGGCGGAGGTTCGCCGGGCGCTCAGTACGCCCGCACATCGCTCGGCGGGTTGCGCATGAAGGCCGTCCATTCGGCCGCGAGGCGGCCGAGGCCGCCTGGATACCCGGCGTCGAGCACGCGCTCGGCGGCGATCGGTGTGCACGGCGCCTGCGCCTGCGCGGACAGCACGCCCTGCAACGCGAGCCGGCCCTCGCGATCGCGCATGAGCAGCGCGACCAGTGAATACGCCCGCAGGTAGCGCCGCTCGCGTTCGCCGGCGGCGACCGTCTCCGTGTAGAAATCCCCTCCTTCACGCGAGAGCAGGTCGACCAGCGCCTCGCTGCCGTCGCCACCCGGTGCCGCGGCGACCATGCCCTGCCGCTGCTCGCCGACGTCGACCTGCCCGCCCATGCCGCCGCTGCGGTAGCGGCCGAAGTATTCGGCGAGTCCTTCGTTGAGCGACACCGGCAGGTTGCCGATCGACTCGTGCACGAGCGCGTGGGTGATCTCGTGGCGGAGCACGGCGAAGTTCACCTCGTCCTGGTCCTGCATGCGCACGCGGATCGTGCGGTCGAGCGTCGAATAGGTGCCGCTCGATTTCGCCAGCGACGGCTCGCCGACCTGCTGCGCATAGGCGGAGTCGGAACGGATGAAGACGATCTTCAGGCTCATCCCTTCCGGTACCGGCACGCCGAGCGTGTCGTGCATCACGCGCTGCACGCCGAGCGCGTCCGCGACCGCACGCTGCTGCAACTGGTCCGGCAGGTTCACGTCGTAGCCGCTCGCCTGCACGTCGACCGCAGGCGCGCCGCCGACCGCGATCACGCGGTGCCCCTGCGCGTTCGCGGGAGGCGCCTGGTCGGAATAGTGCGTGATGCCCGCCGCGTCGACCCAGCGATGCACCGCGACCGGCGCGCGCGCCTTCGCGGCGGCCTGCGTGTGCGCGAGGCAAGCAGCCGACTGCAGCGGTTGCGGCAGTTCGATCGCAGGCAGCAGGTCCGCGAGTCCGCGCGCGGGCGCCGCGGCGACCGGCGGCACGGTTTCCGGCCCCGCCGCGGCGATCGCGGGCGCCACCGGCGCAGGCGCGGCCGCCGTCGGGATCGCGCGCGCGGCGCGCGTGGTGGCCGGTTCGTCACCCTGCGAGCAGGCGGCGACGAAAGCGGCGGCCCAGGCGATCGGGAGGCGCAGCAGGAAGGACGTTCGATACGCGGGCATGGCGCATTGTTCCGCATCGGCACGCGCGTGTCTGCGGTTCATGCCGCGTTGTGCCCGTGCGCGTTGCAGTTCGCCGCGGTTAATCCACGCTGTTCGACGATCGGCGGCACGGTCGGCGCCTTGCGCCCACCGATCGCACCACCATCAGCCGGAGGAAACCATGCGCCCCTACATCCTCGCTCTCGGCCTGCTCGGGTTGGCCGGCAGCGTCCAGGCCCAGGACACGAGCAGCACGACCTACCAGACGCGGCAAGGCGAAGTCACGGTGACGTCGGGCCAGCCGCAGGCGCGCCAGTACGGCGCGCCTCCGGCATTCGCCGACCTGGACCGCAACGGTCGCGGCGTCCTCGGCGAAGCGGAAGCGGCCGCGTACCCGCCGCTCGCGAACGACTTCATCCATGCCGACCTCAATCGCGACGGCCGCATCAGCCGCGCCGAGTACGAACGCTGGGCTGCGCACCAATGACACCTGCCGCGACGAGGCCGCGCTCGCGCGGCCTCGTCGCCTGATGCGTGCGGCGAGCGTCGCTTACAGGCGCACCCAGCGAGCGCGATGGAAACGCCAGTCCGGTCCGACCCGGACCCAGCCTGCCCCGACGTAACGATGGCCCGGCCGTGCGACGACCCACGTGCCGCCGACCCAGACGTGCCGCGCGCCATTCCAGCGCCAATAGCCCGGCGCCCACACGTAGCCCGCGCGCACGCCGAAGCGTTCGACGCGCAGGGGCGGCGGCGCGACACCGATCGAGACACCGACGACCGCACGCGCCCGCGCCGGCGTGGCGGACACCGCCACGCACGCGAGCGCGGCCGCGAAGCAGGCACCGGCGAGTCTGCGGATACCCATGATGCATTCCTCCCGTCGATCCGGGCGACATTGCCCGTCATCGCGGAGGAACGATGGCGCACGCCGGCGGTTGACGCGGACGGCACGTGAATTCAGGGATCGTCCAGCGGATTCAGTGCACGCGCTCGTCGGGCCGCACCTGCAACGCCGTGAGCCGCCGATCGCGCTCGTTCTGCGGCACGCGCGCGAGGTCGCGCACGCGCGCATGGAACGCCGTCCAGTCATTGCCGCTGTCGGCGAACAGCGCGGCGAACGCGCCGAGCCAGCGATCGTAGAGGCCGAACGGGACGAGGTTCGCGTTGTTGATCGGCGCAGCGACCCAGGCGTCGTAACTGTGGTCGCCGTTCCATTCGCGATCACGCAGCTCGGCGTAGTGCCGCCGGAATGCGTCGATCGCCGCGGCCTTGCCCTGGCGCTTCGCGACATCGTCTTGCGACGACGCATAGAGCGTCCGCAATTGCTCGCGCAGGCCGAGCACGAGCCGCGTGAACGCGTCGTCGTGGGCGGCTTCGTCGTCCGCGGCGGAGCGGCCGTTCGCGAGCCGCCATTCGCGCAGGCCCTCGTCGGCGACGAAACTCGCGTACGACTCGTTGAACGCGGTGTCGCCCGGCACGTAGAGCAACTGGTGCGCGAGCTCGTGGAAGACCACGCGATCCAGTTCGTCGTCGCCGCCGCGCAACATGCTCGAGACGATCGGGTCGGCGAACCAGCCGAGCGTGGAGTACGCCGCGACGCCGCGCACGGCGGTTTCGTAGCCTTGCCGTCCGAGTTCCTTCGCCGCGCGGTCCGCGTGCGCGCGATCGAAATATCCGCGGTAGGCGACGCAGCCCGCGAACGGAAAGCAGTGGGTGAGCGGCTCGACCGAGAACTCCGCCGCCGCGAACACGCTCCACGTCACGAACGGCCGATCCAGCTGCACGTAGCTCGTGTAGCTGCGATTGCGCGGCAGCGCGAGGCGGTCGCTCGCGAAACGGCGCGCCGCGAGCGCACCGCGCAGGCGTTCGCGCACGGTGCCGTCGAGGCGCGCGTCGCCGATCGCGCGCTCGATCGGTTCGCGCCCGGCGAGCAGCGCGACCTGCCCGTGCGCGACGTGCGCGTAGTAACGCAGCGAGGCGCAGCCACCCGCGGCGGCGACCACGAACAGCAGCAGCAGCCGCGCCAGGCCCGGCGCGACGCGCGCAGCGAAGCGACGCGCAGCCGTCGGCGGCCGCGCCATCTACAGCTCGAACTGCTCGTTGAGGATGCGCTCCTCGAGGTTGTGCTCGGGATCGAACAGCAGCGTCACGGTCTGCTCGCGCGATTCGCGGATGTGCACTTCGGTGACGTCGCGCACCTCGTGCGAGTCCGCGGTGGCGCTGACCGGCCGCTTGTACGGATCGAGGATCTCGAACTTCACTTCGGTGATCGCCGGCAGGATCGCACCACGCCAGCGACGCGGCCGGAACGGGCTGATCGGCGTGAGCGCGAGCAGTTGCGAACCGAGCGGCAGGATCGGCCCGTGCGCCGACAGGTTGTACGCGGTCGAGCCGGCCGTCGTCGAGACGAGCACGCCGTCGCAGACGAGCTCGTCGATCTTTGTCACGCCGTTGAGCAGGACGCGCACGTGCGCGGCCTGCTTGGTCTGGCGCAGCAGCGATACTTCGTTGAACGCGAGCGACGTCGTGCTGTTGCCCGCTTCGGTCACCACTTCCATCAGCAGCGGCCGCAGCACCGTCGGCTGCGCATGCTCGATGCGCGCGTCGAGCTCGTCGAGGCTGTACTGGTTCATGAGGAAACCGACCGTGCCGAGCTTCATGCCGTACACGGGCAGCGCGCGCGCCATGTGGCGATGCAGCGAACGCAGCATGAAGCCGTCGCCGCCGAGCGCGACGATGACGTCGGCCTGGTCGATCGGCACGTCGCCGTAGCGCGCGACGAGCGCGGCGCGCGCGCTGGTCGCTTCTTCGGTCTGGGCGGCGACGAAAGCGATGCGTCGTGACATGCGGGCAGGCCGGAAAGGGGCGTCAGCGCGATTCTCGGCTGCGCGGCGAGACCTGCGCAACCACGGTCGTGACCGGAACGACGGACACGACGCCCTCGCCCGCACCGCATCGCATCATCGCAGGGTGTGCCCTGGCCCGCCGTTCCGCGTCGCGCACGCCTGGCCCGCCATTGGGACGGTGGGCCAAGGCCCACCGTACGAGACCGGCACGAGGAAGCGGTGGGCCGAGGCCCACCCTGCGTGGCGCTGGCAGGCGAAGCGTGGGCCTACGAGGCCTTCGCGGCCGCCTGCACGAGCTGCGCGAAGCGGCGCAGCGCGACCGACGCGATCGGGTAGTCGACCGACTGCGTGCGGATCTCCTCGAGCAGGCCGAGCGTGAACTTCAGGGTCGGATCGTCGCGTTCGAGCCAGCGCGCGACCGGGTGCGCGTCGCCGGTGGCCGCACCCGCGAGCACCTGGCGCGTGAGCGCGCGGTGCTGCGCCGCGAGTTCGTCGCGCAGCGAGCCGCGTGCCTGCGCATGCCAGCGGCTCTCGACCGCCAGGTTCTCGATCTGCCGGCGCAGGCCGTCGATGTCGAGCGCCTGGCCGAGTTCGAAGAACACCAAGGCGACGCGTTCGACCTTCTGCCCCGTCTCGAGCGCGATCTCGACGATGTCGAACGCGGCATTGAGCTCGGCGACCTTGGCGAGGCGCTGCGCGAGCGCCTCGGGAATGTCGAGCCCCTGCCATTTCTCGACGTCGACGTCGTAGTCGGCGCGACTGTTCGCGGTCAGCACGCGCGGCAGCGCCGCCGACAGCTGCGCGACGCCCGGCGCGTAACGCTCGACCAGGCCCGCGATGTCGAGTCCCGCACCGCGCTGGTTGAGCAGCCAGCGCGTGAGGTTGCGCAACAGGTCCCACAGCTTGAGCAGCGCGTCGATCTGCACCGTCTCGCCGACCTTGCCGTCGAGCGCCTCGATCTCGGCCCAGATGCCGCGCGCGTCGACGATTTCGCGCACCGCCGAATACGCCTTCGCGATCGACGCCGGCGACTGGCCGGTGTCTTCCTGCATGCGCAGCACGAAGGTCGCGTCCATGCGGTTGACCATCGAATTGGTCACCACCGTCGCGATGATCTCGCGCTTGAGGCGGTGGCGCTGCATGTGCGCCGCGTAGTGGTCGCGCAGCGGCTCGGGGAAGTAGCGCACGAGCTCCTTCGACAGGAACGGGTCTTCCGGCACGTCGGAATCGAGCAGCTGCTGGTACAGCTTGATCTTCGAATACGACAGCAGCACCGACAGTTCCGGACGCGTCAGGCCTTGGCGGCGCGCCTTGCGCTCGGCGAGTTCGGCGTCCGACGGCAGAAATTCGATCTGCCGGTCGAGCAGGCCTTCCGCTTCGAGCGTGCGGATAAAGTGCGCGTTCGAGCCGAGGCGGTGCACCGACATGTGCTCCATCACGGTGATCGCCTGGTTCTGCCGGTAGTTGTCCGACAGCACGAGGCGCTCGACTTCGTCGGTCATCGCCGCGAGCTGCGTGTTGCGCTGGTCGAGCGACAGCTCGCCGCGCTGCACGGCGTCGTTGAGCAGGATCTTGATGTTGACTTCGTGGTCGGAGGTGTCGACGCCGGCCGAGTTGTCGATGAAGTCGGTGTTGAGCAGCACGCCGTGCTGAGCCGCCTCGATGCGGCCCTTCTGCGTGAAGCCGAGGTTGCCGCCCTCGCCGATCACCTTGCAGCGCAGGTCGCGGCCGTTGATGCGCAGCGCGTTGTTGGCGCGGTCGCCGACGTCGGCGTTGGTCTCGGCCTCGGCCTTGACGTAGGTGCCGATGCCGCCGTTCCAGAGCAGGTCGACCGGCGCCTTGAGGATCGCGCTCATGAGTTCGGTCGGCGTGAGCTGCGTCGTGCCCTCGGCGATGCCGATCGCGCGACAGGCTTCCGGCGACAGCGGGATCGTCTTGGCGCCGCGCGCGAACACGCCGCCGCCGGCGGAGATCAGCGACTTGTCGTAGTCGTCCCACGACGAGCGCGGCAGCGCGAACATGCGCTCGCGTTCCTTGAACGAAATTGCGGCGTCGGGGTTCGGGTCGAGGAAGATGTGGCGATGGTCGAACGCGGCGACGAGGCGGATGTGCTTCGACAGCAGCATGCCGTTGCCGAACACGTCGCCCGACATGTCGCCGATGCCGACGCAGGTGAAGTCGGCGTTCTGGCTGTCGCGATTCATCGCGCGGAAGTGGCGCTTGACCGACTCCCAGCCGCCCTTCGCCGTGATGCCCATCTTCTTGTGGTCGTAGCCGACCGAGCCGCCGGAGGCGAACGCGTCGCCGAGCCAGAAGCCGTGTTCGGCGCTGACGCCGTTGGCGATGTCGGAGAACGTCGCCGTGCCCTTGTCGGCGGCGACGACGAGGTAGGGATCGTCGCCGTCGTGGCGCACGACGTCCTGCGGATGCACGACCTCGCCTTCGACGAGGTTGTCGGTGATGTCGAGCAGGCCGTTGATGAACATCTTGTAGCAGGCGATGCCCTCGGCGAGCACGGCGTCGCGATCGCCGCCCGCAGGCGGATGCTTGACGAAGAAGCCGCCTTTCGAGCCGACCGGCACGATCACCGTGTTCTTCACCATCTGCGCCTTGACCAGGCCGAGCACTTCGGTACGGAAGTCCTCGCGGCGATCGGACCAGCGCAGGCCGCCGCGCGCGACCGGGCCGAAGCGCAGGTGCACGCCTTCGATGCGCGGGCCGTAGACGAAGATCTCGCGGTACGGCCGCGGCTTGGGCAGGTCGGGCACCTTGGCCGAATCGAACTTGAAGCTGATCGTGTGGCGCGGCGCGCCGTCGCGACGCTGGAAATAGCTCGTGCGCAGGGTCGCGCCGATCACGCCGAGGTAGGCGCGCAGGATGCGATCCTCGTCGAGGCTCGCGACGTGCTCGAGCAGCGCCTTGATCGCGCCGATGACCGCGCCGACCTGGTCCATGCGCGCCTTCGTGCGTATCGCGGCGAGGTCGTCGACGAACTTCGGCGTCAGCTTCTTCAGCACGTCGGCCGGCACCAGCGCCTGGAGTTCGCCGCCGAGGCGTTCGCCGGCGGCCTTGGCCGCGGCGGCACCGCCACTCTCGCGTGCCGGATCGAAGCCCGCTTCGAACAGCTCCACCAGCAGACCGGCGAGCGCCGGATAGCGGTTGAGCGTCTCTTCCATGTAGCTCTGCGAGAAGGTCACGCCGGTCTGCAGCAGGTACTTGCAGTAGCCGCGCAGCACGCTCACCTGGCGCCAATCGAGCCGCGCACCGAGGATGAGCTTGTTGAAGGCGTCGTTCTCGGCGTCGCCGCGCCAGATGCTCGCGAATGCGTCCTCGAACGCGTCGCCGACCTGTTCGATGTCGAACGCGCAGCGCGTCGCCGCCTGCACCGCGATGTCCTGCACGTAGACGGTCGCTTCGGGCAGCTTGATTTCGCTGAGCTGCTCGGTGAGCACCTTGAGGCCCATGTTCTCGAGCAGCGGGATCACTTCCGACAGCGCGATCGCGCCGCCCTGGCGGAACACCTTGAACTGCAGCGTCTCGGGCCGCCGGATCGACGGCGCGAGGCTCAGCTTGATGTCGCTGCCGTCGCGCAGCGCCGTCGCGAGCGCGAGATCCTCGGCGGCGACGCGCGGCGTCGCCTCCTCGATGTAGGACGCCGGTAGCGCGCGCGCGTAGCGCGCGGCGAGGCGCAGGCCGTCGGCTTCGCCGTGCTGCGCGACCAGCGCGTCGCGCAGCTCGTCGTGCCAGTTGCGCACGATCTGGCCGATCTGCGCCTCGAGCGCGGCGACGTCGTAGGCGACGAGGTCGCCCGGCTTCGGTCGCACCACCAGATGCAGCTGCGCGAGCGGCGACTCGCCGAGCTGGATCGACGAATCGACGCGTTCGCCGCGCAGCGCGGCCTTCAACGTGCCCTCGATGCGCTCGCGCACTTCGGTGTCGAAGCGGTCGCGCGGCAGGAACACGAGGCAGGAGTAGAAGCGGCCGTACTTGTCGCGGCGGATGAACACGCGCGTGCGCGGCCGCTGGCCGAGCGCGAGGATGCCGGTCGCCGTCGCGAACAGTTCGTCCTCGCTGGCCTGGAACAGCTCGTCGCGCGGCAGCAGTTCGAGGACGTGGCGCAGCGCCTTGCCCGAATGGGAGTCGCGGCGCAGGCCGGACCGCTGCATGACCGTCTCGACCTTGCGCCGGACCAGCGGCACGTCCTGCGGGCGCGCCATGTACGCGTTGGTGGTGAACAGGCCGAGGAAGCGCTGCTCGATCACCGGCACGCCGTTCTTGTCGAAGCCGAGCACGCCGATGTAGTCCATGTAGCCGGGCCGGTGCACGTGCGAGCGCGCATTGGTCTTGGTCAGGATGATCGCGTCCATCGAACCCGACTGCGGCAGCTCCTTCGCGACGAGCGTGCGCAGCGAGCGCGGCGCGAGCGAGCGCTCGGAGCCGTGCAGGATCCCGAGGCCGGAACCGTCGACCGCCTGCAGCACCTCGTCGTTGCCGGTATCAACCACCGCATATTCGCGGCAGCCGAGGAACGTGAAGTTGTCGTTCGCGGCCCAGCGCAGGAAATCCTGCGCCTCGGCCACGCCGGCCGCGTCGACCGGCATCGGCTTGGCGGCCAGCGAGTCGGCGAGGTCGAGCATGCGCTTGCGCATGTCCTGCCAGTCGGAGACGCTCGCGCGCACGTCGTCGAGCGCGTCGGCGACCTGCTGCTGCAGGCGGTCGAGCTCGGCGGCATCGGCGACGCGATCGATCTCGAAATGCATGATCGATTCGGCCTTGCCGGCGCCCTTGTCCGAGTCGGCCGCGGCCAGCGCGACGAGGCGACCGCTCGCATCGCGTTCGACGCGGTAGACGGGATGCACCACGGAATGAATCGCGTGCCCCGACGCAGTCAACGCCATGCCGACCGAATCGACGAGGAACGGCATGTCGTCGGTGACGACGTCGACGACCGTGCGGGCACGGCCGGTGCCGACGACCGGATTGGAGACGCGCACCTTGGCCACGCCGGGCTGCCGTTCGCGCATGAAATCGAACGAGCCCTGGGCCAGCGCCGACCATTCCGCCGCGGGTCGCTCCGCGATCTCGTCCGCGGCGATGCGACGCAGGAACTCGCGCGCGAAGGACTGCGCGTCCGCCAGAGCCGTGCCGCTGAGCTGGGTCGAAAGATGGACGAGGATCGGATCGACGTGCGTGGACACGGCGCCTTGTGCGGTCATGAAAAGGTCCGAAAGTGGGGAAAAATGCGGGTCCGCAAGGATACGCCGCAGGGCGCGGCGAATCCATACGCGCGGGCGTGGGCGAAGGCTCGCGACGAATGCGTCGTGGTCCGCTGCGCGTGGCTTCGCGGCCACGTCGATGACTCGCCTTTTCACGCGTGTTTCCGCGCCGTCCATGCGCAACGCGAATGTCCGGGCGCATCCGAGCTTCCTATACGCGAGCTGAAGCGCGGCAGCGATCGCGCGCCGTGCGACGGCGGACATGTCGTGGCGGAGCCGGCTGGCTGCGATGTGCCCACGAGGCTCGCGATCGCGACAGTGCCATTCGACCTGGGCGAAAACCGCCGCGGTGAGGATGCATGTTCCTGTACCCGGCGGTATAGTCCGGTCGCTGCCGACGCGGCTCGCGCGACGCTCGCGCACGCCGTTGTCTTCGATCGGCCGCCGCCCCTACGCATCCGAGAACAGGAAGCTCCACGATGAAGTTGCATCGCGCATTGACCCCTGTCGCCGTCGCAACCCTCGCCGCCCTGGCCGCCGGTTGCGGCAAGTCGGCGCAGCAGCAACAGCAGATGCCACCGCCCGAAGTCGGCGTGATCACCGCCAAGGCGGGCGTGGTGCCGCTGGTGCAGGAACTCGTCGGGCGCCTCACCGCGGTACGCACGGCGGACGTGCGTGCGCGCGTCGCCGGCGTGCTGCAGAAGCGTGTCTACACCGAAGGCACCGACGTCAAGGAAGGCCAATTGCTGTTCGAGATCGACCCGGCTCCGCTGCGTGCGACCTTGAATGCACAGCTCGCCAACCTCGCCGCGGCGCAGGCGACCTACCAGAACAACCACGTCGCCGCCGAACGCGCGCGCTCGGTCGCGCAGAAGGGCTTGCTGTCGAAGGCCGACGTCGACGCCGCCAACGCGGCCGAACGCACCGCCGCCGCCGCGGTCAAGCAGGCGCAGGCCAACGTCGAGGCGGCGAAGATCAACCTCGGCTACGCCAACGTGACCGCACCGATCGCCGGACGCGCGGGCAAGCAGCAGGTGACCGAAGGCGCGCTCGTCGGCCAGGGCGACGCGACCCTGCTGACCACGGTCGAGCAGATCGATCCGGTCTACGTCAACTTCAGCCAGGCGGTCGGCTCGCTCGACGAGATGCGCCGCGCCGCCGCGAAGGGCGACGTGCAACTGTACGAACAGGGCAAGGCGAAGATCGAGCTGACGATGTCCGACGGCAGCGCCTACGATCAGGCCGGCACGCTCGATTTCTCCGACACCGCGGTCGACGCGGCGACCGGTGCGGTCACCCTGCGCGGCACCGTGCCCAATCCGCAGCACCGCCTGCTGCCGGGGATGTACGTCAACGTTCGCCTCAGCCTCGGCGAACTCAAGCACGCATGGCTCGTCTCGCAGCGCGCGGTGCAGCGCGACGGCCAGGGCGCGTACGTGTTCGTGGTCGGCCAGGACGGCAAGGTCGCGCAGAAGCGCATCGAAACCGAAACGCTCAAGGGCGACAGCTGGATCGTCACCGGCGGTATCGCCGACGGCGACCAGATCGTCGTCTCCGGCGTGCAGATGGTGCATCCGGATGCGCCGGCGAAGGCCGTGCCGTGGCAGCCGGAGGCGAACGGCCAGGCGCCGAACGGCGCGCCGGCCGCCGCCGCGGGCGAGAAGCACTAGGCACGCACGCCTCCCGCTCGGGACCTCGCGGTCCGTGGGCGGGATGCGGCACACGAACGGCGGCCCGCGTGGCCGGCGTTCGCGATTCCAGCCAATTCCGGGACCATCACCATGCCCAGTTTCTTCATCGAGCGTCCGATCTTCGCCTGGGTCATCGCGATCCTCATCACGCTGGGCGGCGTGATCGCGATCAGCCAGCTCGGCGTCGAGGCGTATCCGACGATCGCGCCGCCGCAGGTGGCCGTCAATGCGGTCTATCCGGGTGCGGACGCGAGCACGGTCGAGAAGACCGTGACCCAGGTCATCGAGCAGCAGCTCACCGGCGTCGACCACCTGCTCTACTTCAGCTCGAGCTCGAGCTCGAGCGGCTCGGCGTCGATCACGCTCACGTTCGAGCCGGGCACCGACGCCGACATCGCCGCGGTGCAGACGCAGAACCGCGTCTCGCTCGCGCAGCCGCGCCTGCCGACCGAGGTGATCCAGCAGGGCATCACCGTGTCGAAGGTGAACCCGGGCTTCCTCATGGTCGGCATGCTCAAGTCCGACGACGGCTCGATGGACACCTACGCGCTCAACAACGTCGTCGCGACCCAGGTGCTCGACCAGATCCAGCGCATCCCCGGCGTCGGCAGCGCGTTCCAGTTCGGCTCCGAGTTCGCGATGCGCATCTGGCTCGACCCGGACAAGCTGCACGGCTTCAACCTGTCGGCGACCGAAGTACTCGCCGCGGTGCGCGGCCAGAACGTGCAGGTGGCCGCGGGTTCTGTCGGTGCCGAGCCGTCCGCGGGCGGCGCGAGCTTCACCGCGACCGTGCGCGCCGAGGGCCGCTTCAGCGAACCCGAGCAGTTCGAGAACATCCTGCTGCGCACGAACAGCGACGGCACCACCGTGCGCCTCAAGGACGTCGCGCGCATCGAGATCGGCCCGGGCAGCTACGGCTTCGCGCTGAAGTACAACGACACCTCGACCGCCGGCTTCGGCGTGCAGCTGCTCACCGGCGCGAACGCGCTCGGCGTCGCCAAGGCGGTCAAGGCCAAGCTCGCCGAGCTGCAGCCCGGCTTCCCGAAGGGCGTGTCGTGGTTCATCCCGTACGACACCTCCGACTTCATCCAGATCTCGATCGAGGAAGTGGTCAAGACGCTGTTCGAGGCGATCGTGCTGGTCTTCCTCGTCATGCTGATCTTCCTGCAGAACTTCCGCATCACGCTGATCCCGACCCTGGTCATCCCGGTCGCGCTGATGGGCGGCTTCCTCGGCATGTGGATGCTCGGCTTCTCGATCAACCAGCTGAGCCTGTTCGGCATGGTGCTCGCGATCGGCATCGTCGTCGACGACGCGATCGTGGTGATCGAGAACGTCGAACGCATCATGGCCGAGGAAGGCCTGTCGCCGAAGGAGGCGACGCGCAAGGCGATGAGCCAGATCACCGGCGCGGTCATCGCGATCGCGGTCGTGCTCGCCGCGGTGTTCATCCCGAGCGCGATGCAGAGCGGCAGCGCGGGCGCGATCTATCGCCAGTTCGCGCTGACCATCGCGGTGTCGATGGGCTTCTCGGCGTTCCTCGCCCTCGCCTTCACGCCCGCGCTGTGCGCGAGCATGCTCAAGCCGATGCACGACACCAAGAAGAACGTTGTGTTCCGCTGGTTCAACGACAGCTTCAACTGGACCCAGAACGTCTACACCGGCCACGTGCGCAGCGCGGTGCGCCATTCGCCGTCGTGGTTCGTCGTGTTCCTCGCGATCGCGGTGCTGTGCGGCTTCCTGTTCACCCGCCTGCCGGGCAGCTTCGTGCCGGAGGAAGACCAGGGCTACCTGCTCGCGATCGTGCAGCTGCCGCCGGGCGCGACCATCGACCGCACCAACAAGGTCATGGAGCAGGTGCGCTCGATCGGCCGCAAGAACCCCGACGTCGAAGGCGTGGTCACCGTGTCCGGCTTCAGCTTCGTCGGCCAGGGCGAGAACGTCGGCATGGCGTTCTACCGGCTCAAGCCATGGAAGGAGCGCCCGCACGTGTCGAGCGCGCTCGCGCAGCAGCTCAACGGCGCGAACTTCATGCAGATCAAGGACGCGCAGGTGTTCGTGCTGAACCTGCCGACGATCCCGGGCCTGTCGCAGTTCGGTGGCTTCGAGATGTACCTGCAGGACCGCAGCGGTGCCGGCCACGACGCGCTGATCGCCGCGCGCAACGCGCTGCTCGGCGCGGCGGGCAAGTCGCCGCAGCTCGCCGGCGTGCGCCCGAACGGCCTCGAGGACAGCACCCAGGTCAAGATGACGGTCGATCGCGTGCAGGCGCAGTCGATGGGCATCTCGCTCACCGACGTCTACTCGGCGATCCAGCTCATGCTCGCGCCCGTCTACGTCGACGACTTCTTCCACCAGGGCCGCGTACAGCGCGTGATCATGCAGGCCGACGCGCCGTACCGCATGTCGCCCGACGCGGTCGGCCACTTCTACGTGCCGAGCAGCGCGGCCGCCGCCGGCGCGTCGTCCGACGGCACGCGCCCGATGGTGCCGCTGTCGAACGTCGTGCGCACCGAATGGAGCATGGGTTCGCCGAGCCTCACGCGCTACAACGGCTATTCCGCGATCCAGATGAACGGTGGTCCGTCGCCGGGCCACAGCTCCGGCGAAGCGATGCAGGCGATGCAGGACATCATCGGCGGCAAGGACTTCCCGAGCGGCTTCAGCTACCAGTGGTCGGGCCAGTCGCTGCAGGAGATCATCTCCGGCAACCAGGCGCCGCTGCTGTTCGCGCTGTCGATCCTCGTCGTGTTCCTCTGCCTCGCCGCGCTGTACGAGAGCTGGTCGATCCCGTTCGCGGTGATGCTGGTGGTGCCGGTCGGCATCACGGGCGCGCTGATCGCCACGCTCATGCGCCACACCTTCGACGCGAACCTCAACAACGACATCTTCTTCAAGATCGGCCTCATCACGATCATCGGCCTCGCCGCGAAGAACGCGATCCTGATCGTCGAATTCGCGGTCGAGGAGCAACGCGCCGGGCGCAAGCTCGCGACCGCGGTGGTCGACGCCGCGCGCCTGCGACTGCGCCCGATCCTGATGACCTCGTTCTGCTTCATCCTCGGCGTGCTGCCGCTGGCGATCTCGACCGGCGCCGGCGCCAACGCGCGCCACGCGATCGGCACCGGCGTGATCGGCGGCATGATCTTCGCGACCTTCCTCGGCGTGCTGTTCATCCCGATCTTCTACGTGATCGTGCGTCGCCTGCTCGGCGACAAGATGGAGCCGCCCGAGGAGACGCTCGCCGCGACCTCGTCGCCGCACCCGCATGGTTGACGCGACGTTGCGACCGGACCGCCGCACGGCGGCCCGGTTCGCGCTGCTCGCTGCGTTCGCGCCCGCGATCGCGGCGGCCGACGAGGGCGCGCCCTGGCTGTTGTATCGCGACGCGAACCCGTTCGCCGCCGCGAGCGGCCTGCCGTTCGCGCCGGCGTCGGCGGCGGCCGACGCGTGGCGCGTCGACGTCGTCGCGAGCGCGAGCAACACCGAGCTCGCGTTCGACCGCGGCAGCGAGCACCTGCTCTACGACGGCGAGTTCCATGAAGCGCGCATCGCGGTCACGCATGCGTTCGGCGACCGCTGGATCGCGCGCGCGACGATCGGCGCGATCGCCTTCGACGACGGCTTCCTCGACGACTTCATCGAGGACTGGCACCGTGCCTTCGGCCTCGACAACGGCGACCGCGGCCAAATCGCGAGCAGCGGCCACGTCATCGCCTACGACGACGGTGCGGGCGACCGCATCACGCTCGACCGCACGTTGCACGCCGCGACGCCGCTGCTCGTCGACGTCGCCTGGCGCCTGCCCACGGGCACGCACGAGTGGCAGGTCGGCGCGACCCTGAAGCTGCCGACCACGCACGCGAGCCCGCTCGTCGACGACCGCGCCGTCGACGCGAGCCTCTGGCTCGCCGCGCAGTCGACCGACGCGACGACGCGCCTGCCGTGGGGCGTACGCGCCGGCGCGATGCGCCGCGGCGACACCGAGCTGCTGCCCAACCGCGCGAACGACGTCGTCCCGTTCGCCGACGCGACGTTCGGCTACGTGCTGCGTCCCGGCTGGGACGTCGCCGCACAGCTGCAATGGCACGGCGCGCTCTACGACAGCGCGATCCCGCTGCTCGACGATGCCGCGACGCTCGCGCTCTCGTCCGCGTGGCACGCGAAGGCCGGGTGGACGCTGCGCGCGGGCCTCGTGGAGGACGCGATCGCGAAACATGCGCAGGATGTGACGTTTTTTCTGTCGTTGACCCTTTGAGCGCGATTGGCGCTTCGCGCTCATTTCCCCTCTCCCGCTTGCGGGAGCCCTTCTGGCGCGTGGTGTCCGTCGTTCTTCTTGAACGACGGCGCGCGACGCTTCTCTTCTTTCGCGATAACCGACCCGCATCCCTGCGTTTTCCGCTCGCATCCCTGCGAGCGGGTTACTTTCTCTTGCTTGCCCAAGAGAAAGTAACCAAAGAGAAGGGCACCCCGGGCGGCCCGGTCAGCGGGCTTCCTTGCCCGCTGACTGCGCGAGCGGGCTGCGGGGTTCGTTGACGGTACATCCATGTACCGGCAACGAACGCGCGCGCTTCCTGCGCGCGCCCCTGCGGGCTTTTCCTCCGCCCGCTCGCCGGGCCGCACGGGGACCCGGATAAAAAGCAGCGCGCTCCTGCGCGCAGAAGCAAGAGCGGCAGGACATCGCAGCATCAAGGAGATGCGTCGCGGTTTCCGCCGCCCCCACAAGAAAGCGATGACGACGCGCGTGCGCGCTGGTGTGGGAGCGACGGAAGTCGCGATGCTCTTCGAGCGCCAGCACCGAGACGATGCGCCCGCATCGCTGTGCTCTCGCTTCGGCTTCTGCGCGCAGGAGCGCGCCGCTCTTCGGGCCCCTTCAGCGGCGGTGAACGGCGGTCCGATCAGCCCGCGGGGGCGCGCACAGGGATGTGCGCGCGTTCGCCGTCGGCGCAGGAAGCGCCGTCGGCGAACCCCGGCTGCCGTTCACGCACCCGTAGGGCAGGATGCCCGGAGGGCGCCGCTGCAGGGGTGCCCTTCTCTTTGGTTACTTTCTCTTGGGCAAGCAAGAGAAAGTGACCGGCCCGCAGGGATGCGGGACGAACACGCAGGGACGCGGGTCGGTTTTCGCGAAGGAAGCTCTGCGTTGCCGTTCTAAAGAACAACATCAACGATAAGCGCACCGCACAAGCGCCCTCACCCTACCTTCTCCCGCAAGCGAAAAAGCCCCCGATACCGCGATCATTCACCCCTTCCCCCTACAATCGCCCCGAATGAGCCCCTCGCGCCCCCTCATCGCGCTCGCCATCGCCCTGCTCCCGATCGCACACGCGAGCGCACGCACCGTCTACCGCTGCATCCGCGACGGCACCGTGAGCCTCGCGACCGCACCCGAGCCGGGTTCGCAATGCTTCGCGAAGGAGCTCGACGACGACGCAGCCGCGCTGCCGAACCTGTGGGGGCAGATGGGCGTATTCCACGGCACGCTCTACCAGCGCGAGCAGGACGGTCGCACCGTCTACAGCACGCGCAACTTGCCCGGCTCGACGCCGGTGCTCGCGTTCACCGTCGCGACGCCGGCGGGTTCGCCTGCGCACGCGGGCCTCGGCGAGGTCGGCGCGCCGCGCATGGATGCATTCCCGCGCGAGTTCCGCAGCGCGGCGAAGAAGACCGGGGTCGAGGAAGCCTGGTTGCGCGCGATCGCGCACGCGGAGAGCTACTACGATCCGCAGGCGGTGTCGGACAAGGGCGCACGCGGCGTGATGCAGCTGATGCCCGACGTGATCGGCGACTACGGCGTGAAGGACCCCCTGTCGGCGAGCGAGTCGATCCTCGCCGGTGCACGCCACCTGCGCGCGCTGCAGAACCGCTACGAAGGCGACCTGACCCTCGTCGCGGCCGCGTACAACGCGGGCATCGGCGCAGTCACGCAGTACGCCGGCGTGCCGCCGTACGTCGAAACGCGGGAGTACGTCGCCAAGGTGCAAGCGCTCTACGCGCGCTATCGCAAGGCGATGGGCCTGAAGCCCCGGCCGGCGCAACTGCAACCGGCGCAGTGACGCGGCCGTCGCGCGCGGCGACCGCCGCGACGGACCGTTGCCCCCGGCCTGCTAGAATCGCGTTCTTTTCCGCGACCCTGCCGCCATGAGCGCCGACGAACAACGCATCCTCGACAAGACCTGGTTCTACCGCTTCACGCTGCCGAGCGGGCGCGTCACCGACACCTACGACGACGGCGCGCTCGACCAGATCCACGAGAGCCGCCTGGAGATGCTGCGACGGGTCGTCGGCGAGCGCTTCGGCGCCTCGCTCGCGGGTCACGATGCGGTCGACATCGCCTGCCACCAGGGCTGGTTCTCGACCAAGCTGCTCGAATGGGGCGCCGACCGCGTCGTCGCGGTCGATGCACGCGCCGAACACGTCGCCGACACGAATACGATCCGCGACGCGCTCGGCCTGTCGAAGCTGTCGGTGCTGCAGTCGGACGTGCACGTGCTCGACCAGCGCGGCCTCGGCCAGTTCGACCTCGTGCTCATGCTCGGCCTCATCTACCACCTCGAGAACCCGATCGGCGCGTTGCGCCAGGCGCGCGCGCTGACGCGCCACATGTGCGTGGTCGAGACGCAGGTCGTGCCGGGCATGAGCGGCATGGTCGACTACGGCAGCTACCGCTTCGTGCGCCCGCTCAAGGGCTCGTTCGGCATCATCGACGAAACCGACGACACGCACGGCCCCGAAGCGAGCACGACCGGCATCTGCCTCGTGCCGAGCCTCGAAGCGCTGTTCTGGATCATGCGCAAGGTCGGCTTCAGCCGCGTCGAACTCGTGCCGCCGCCGGAAGACGCGTACGAGCAGCTGCGCCACGGCAAGCGCGTGATGGTGGCGGGTTACGTCGACTGACGACGACGGCGCCGCCTCGAGCGGCACATCGGATCCCTTCCCATGGCGCTGCTTGACGACCGCCTGTCAAAGCCCGCCGCGGGTCGGGAGTTTCCCGACTCCTTCCCGTCGATCCTGCAGCAGGTGCAGTCGCTGGCCTTTTCGGTTCACGACTACCACGAGCGCTTGCCGATCATGATGGAGAACTGCGTCGCCGAATGCGATCGCGGCCATCAGTTGTGCTCGTTCATGCGGATGGGCTATCTCGCCGTGTTCTCGTTGCCGGTGGATACTGCGCGGGGCATCGCGGCCAAGGCGCTCGAAATCGCATTGCAGCGGTATGCGGAGATCGACCGCGGACCGCATTTGTCGACACGCGACTAGCAGTTCGTCGTATATCGCGCCTTCCTCGCCCCGCTCGGCTGGTTGTCGATCACCCGTCACGTCGTGCAGGGTATGAGCCGTTCCTATCTCCAGTTCCGCAGGGCGTCGCAGCTGCCTAAGGCCGCGCACTCGACGCGCGGGCAACACGAACTCCATCGCGAGCAGGTCGCCTGATCCGGCTCCCGGGCTCCCTGCCAAGATCGAATCGCATCGCGACGAGCTTGTTACTCCCCCTGCGGATGCGCGCGGGGTAGATTGACTCCACGGGCAACGCATTCGCGCCGCCGACGAACGGACTGGGACCATGACCATCTACACCGGAAGCTGCCACTGCGGAAACGTGTCCTTCGATGTCGAAGGCGAAATCGACGGCGGGCTCGCCTGCAACTGTTCCATCTGCGCGCGCAAGGCGTCGCTGCTCTGGTTCGTTCCGCGCGCGAACCTGAAACTCAGGACGCCCGAAGACGCCGCGAAGACGTACGTGTTCAACAAGCACGCGATCCGGCACCGCTTCTGCCCCGAGTGCGGCATCCACCCCTATGCCGAGGCGACGAATCGCGAGGGCCAGCCGATGGCCGCGATCAACCTGCGCTGCATCGAGGGCCTGGATCTGTCGAAGATTCCCGTACATCACTTCGACGGGCGATCGCTCTGAATCCCTGCGTGTCGCAATTCGCAACACTCCGTCGTTCCTCGGCGTAGGATGCGCCCGCATCGCAACGGGGAGGCGTGCATGATGAAAGGATTCCATCGCTGGCGCGGCGTCGCGCTCGCTACGGCTTTGCTCGCGGGCAACGCGCACGCGGCGATCGTCGTCGACCTCTCGTTCGTTGATCTGCAGTCGGTCGAATACCAGCGCTTCAAGGGCTTCGTCGACGATGCCGTCGCGGGCAATCCCGGCTACGGCTTCTCCGCAGCCGATGCCGCCTACATGTACAAGCTCACCGCGCAGGCGCAGTACGCGACGCTCGCGGTGCAGACGGTCGAGGCGCAGGTCGCCGCGGCGGAAGCCGCGATCGCGGGCGGCGACGCGCCCGACATCGCGGGCGACCAGTACCTCGAAGTCGGGCCGATGATCGAGGACCTCGCGCTCACCTACGACTGGTGCGCGGGCCACGTGACGCCCGCGCAGCGCACGCGCTGGGGCAACTACGCCGAACAGGCCGTCTGGAACGTCTGGCACCACGACCAGGCGCAATGGGGCGGCCATCCGCACGCGTGGCCGGGCTGGGGTGTCGACGATCCGGCCAACAACTACCACTACAGCTTCCTGCGCGCGACGATGTACTGGGGACTCGCCTCGAACAGCACGACCTGGAAGGACCTGCTGCAGAACGTGCGCTGGCCGGAACAGCTCGCCTACACCGCGACGATTCCCGGCGGCGGCAGCGAGGAAGGCACCGCCTACGGCCTCTCGCACGGCACCTTGTTCATGCTCTACCGCGTCTGGCACGACTCGACCGGCAGCGACATCGGCAACGCCAACGCGCACGTGACCGACAGCATCGCGTGGTGGCTGCACTCGACCGTGCCGACGCGCGACCGCGTCGCGCCGATCGGCGACCAGGCACGCGTGTCGGAACCGGTGATCTACGACTACCACCGCCACCTCGTGCTCGAAGCGCGCCGCGTGTCGAACGACGCGACCGCGCAGGCGAACGCCTCGTGGTGGCTGCACACCATTTCCGACCAGGACATGGAAAGCGGCTTCAATTACCGGCACAACCTGCTGCCCGCAGGCCCCGCCGGCACGCCGCCCGCGCAACTCGTCTACCACGCGACCGGCACCGGCCAGCTGTTCGCGCGCACCGGCTGGGACACCGGCGCGATGTGGCTCGCGTTCTCGGCCGGGCCGTACGTGCAGAGCCACGCGCACCAGGACCAGGGCGCGTTCACCTTGTTCGAAGGCGACTGGCTCGCCGCGACCGAGAACATGTGGACGCACAGCGGCATCCAGCAAGGCACGGACACCAACAACGTCGTGCGCTTCGACCACGACGGCGCGACCGTGCCGCAACGCGAAGGCACGACCTCGACGATGACCGTCACGCCCGGCGCCGGCGGCGCGGTGCACGCGGTCGCCGACCTCACGCCCGCCTACGACGGCGACGCCGCCGTCGGCGCGTGGCATCGCACGATCGACTTCGCCGCGCGCACGCTCACCGTCACCGACGCGTTCACGCTCGGCGCCGGCACGACCGCGACGTTCCAGGTCAACACGCCCGTGCAGCCGGTCGTCAACGGCCTCGTCGCGACGGCGGGGCCGCTGAAGATCCGCGTGATCTCGCCCGCGAACGCGACCCTCAGCACGCTCGACTGGACCACGCAGAGCGACGAGAACGAGACCTTCAACTCGGGCTGGCGCCTCGACGTGCACGGTGGCACCACCGGTTACATGGTCGAGCTGAGCACGACCGACACGATCTTCGCCAACGGCTTCGATTGACGCGCTCCGGCGCCGCATGCCGTAAAATTCCGCCCCGGATCCCGAGACGGAAATGCGATGGCGGCGCCCGACGTGACCGTGATGTTCGCGACCTACAACGAGCCGCAATGGCTCGAGTGGGTGCTGTGGGGCTACGCGACGCAGACGCATCGCGCGTTCGAGGTCATCGTCGTCGACGACGGCTCGCGCGAAGACACGCGCGCGCGCATCGACGCGCTGCGCCCGCAGATGCCCTACCGCCTGCGCCATTTCTGGCAGCCCGACGAGGGCTACCAGAAGTGCAAGGGCATGAACCGCGGCATCCTGCTCGCCGAATCCGACTACCTCATCTTCACCGACGGCGACTGCATCCCGCGCGCGGACTTCGTCGCGCGCCACCTCGCCCTGCGCGAACGCGGTCGTTACCTCACGGGCGGCTACTGCAAGCTTCCGCTGGAACTGTCGCAGCGGATCACGCGCGAGGACATCCTCGAAGGCCGCGCGACCGACTACGCCTGGCTCGCCGCCAACGGCCTCGAACGCCATACGCTCAAGCTGCGCGTGAAGCGCGAATGGCAGCGCCGCCTGTTCGACGCGATCACGCCGGTGAAGCCGCGCCTGCACGGCCACAACGCGTCGGCGTGGAAGGACGACGTCGTGCGCGTGAACGGCTGGGACGAGCGCATGCAGTACGGCGGCCAGGACCTCGAGCTCGGCGAGCGCCTCAACCACCTCGGCATCCGCGGCAAGACGATCCGCTATTCGGCGATCTGCGTGCACCTCGAACACAAGCGCGGCTACATGAAACCGGAGATGCGCGAGAAGAACGACCGCATCCGTGCCGAAACGCGCCGCGACCGCGCCGCGTGGACGCCGTACGGCATCGACACGCACCTGCAGGAAACCAATCGGGCCGACTGACGCGCGAGCCGCCGGAGTCGCGAGGCGACAGGCGTCCCACATGAGCCTTGCGAGCCCGCCCGTGTCGCCCGCGGACTCGCTGCCCAATGCTTGCCGCTCGAACGCGAGGCGTCGAAGCCTCGGCGAACCGGTATTTTCCCCGTCGGGCGACCGGGCGCTGATGGACTGCCGGCGCGCCTCCGTCGGCGATCGCCCGTGCCGCCCGAGCGGTCGATCGCGCCGACCGGGCCGCGAATCCGCCGCTGTCGACCGCCAGCACGGCGCATCGGCACGCCACGCGGCCGCACTCGAGCGCCAGTGAAGACCACTCGCGCGCGACACCCGGGCGCTGGCGCGCGAGTCGGCCGCATTCGCACCCGAGGCGCGGCTACTGGCGTCCGATGCGTTGGTACTCGCGGCGCGAACGACCGCACTCGCGCGTCATGCGACGGCAGTGGCGCTTGAATCGCGGCGACTCGCGCATCGAGTCGCGCGCTCGATGCCCGATATCCGCGCGCTGGCGGCTTCAGCGCGCCGCTGCGCTTCCGAGTGCGCGTAGGTAGCGGTACTTGGCCCGCACGTAGCGCACGTGTTCTGCGTGATAGCGCCACGCACCCGGACCGTCGAGGAACCCGCCGCGCAGCAGCACGGTCTTCAGGAGATAGGCGGCTGCGTGCAGGCCCGGCGCGAGCGGCGACGCGCGGCGTCCTTGCGCGTGCGCCTGTTCGGCGAACAGGCGCGCGTAGCGATCGAGCTTGGCGCGGTATTCCGCGCCGCTGCGCGCGGTGTCGTGCTCCATGCGCACGCCGCTGGTGCGCACGCGGCGGCCGCCGACGTCCATCTTCTCGTGCACGTGGCCCGGCTTGAAGCGCAGGTCGTTGCGGAACAGGCGCTTCACCTTCTCGTTGCCCCAGCCGCCGAAATGCAGCACGGCACCGAGGTAGTGCGTGCGCCGGCGCAATTCCCACACGTCGGCGCGCTCGACCTCGCCCGCGAACAGCGCGCGCAGGCGTTCCGCGGCACCATCAGCGAGCCATTCGTCGGCGTCGAGCAGGATCACCCACGGCTGCGTCGCGAGTGCGATCGCCGCGTTCTTCTGCGCGGCGAAGCCGAGCCAGGCCTGCTCGCGCACCTGCGCACCCGCGGCGCGCGCGAGCTCCGCTGTCGCATCGGTCGAACCGGAATCGAGCACCCACACTTCGGCGCACACCTCGGCGAGCGAGCGCACGCACCGCGCGATGCGGTCGGCCTCGTTGCGCGTGATGACGACGCCGGCGAGCGGCAACGGCCGCGGACCGGGCGTCGCCACGGACGTCGGCGCGGCCATCCGTCCGCGGCTCAGCGCACGCCGGTTTCGTTGCGCGCGATCACCAGGCGCTGGATTTCGCTCGTGCCTTCGTAGATCTCGGTGATCTTGGCGTCGCGGAAGTAGCGCTCGAGCGGCATTTCCTTCGAGTAGCCCATGCCGCCGTGGATCTGCACCGCCTGGTGCGTGATGAACATCGCCGCTTCCGACGCGAACAGCTTGGCGACCGACGCTTCCGTGCTGAAGCGGCCGCCGTTCGCTTCGGTCTGCGTCTTCGCGAACGCGGCGCGCAGCACGAGCAGGGTCGCCGCGTCGAGGCGGCACTTCATGTCGGCGATCTTCGCCTGGATCATCTGGAACGAGCCGATCGGGCTGCCGAACGCCTTGCGCTCGCGCGCCCAGGCGAGGCTCGCCTCGTACGCCGCGCGCGACAGGCCGACCGCCTGCGAGGCGATGCCGATGCGGCCCGCGTCGAGCACGCCCATCGCGATCGCGAAGCCCTTGCCTTCCGGGCCGAGCATGTCGGCGGCCGGGCAGACGTAGTCGCTGAACTCGATCTCGCAGGTCGCCGACGCGCGGATGCCGAGCTTCGGCTCGGTCTTGCCCGCGAGGAAGCCCGGGCGCGTCGTGTCGACGATGAACGCCGACACGCCTTTCGCACCGATGCCCGGCGTGGTGATCGCGAACAGCACGATGTACCTGGCGACCGGACCGGAGGTGATCCAGCTCTTCTTGCCGTTGATGACCCAGTCGCCGCTCGCGTTCTTCGCCGCGCGCGTGTGCATCGCCGACGCGTCGGAACCCGACTGCGGCTCGGTCAGCGCGTACGCGCCGATCGCCTCGCCGGTGGCGATCGCGCGCACGTACTTCTGCTTCTGCTCCTCGGTGCCGTACTTGAGGATGCCGTTGCAGTAGAGCGAGTTGTTGACCGACATGATGGTCGAATGCGCGCAGTCGGCCGCGGCGATCTCGATCATCGCGAGCGCGTAGGCGATCGTGTCCATGCCGGCGCCGCCGTATTCGTGCGGCACCTCGATGCCCATGAGGCCGAGCTGGCCCATCTCGCGGATGTTGTCGAGCGGGAACTCGCCGGACTTGTCGAGCTCGGCCGCGACCGGCGCAATGCGCTTCTGCGCGAAGTCGCGCGCGATGGCCTGGATCGACAACTGGTCGTCGGTGTAGCGGAAGTCCATGGAAACTCCTCGGAAAACGATCGAATGAGGCATCGGGACGTCAGTCCCGCGCACGCGGGAATCCACGGGGCCGGCTTTCGCAAGGATCGACGCTGGCCGGTCCGAGCGAATGGATTCCCGCCTGCACGGGAATGACGACGCGAAAGGTCAGGGACGGGATTTTAGCGGGTCCACCGCGTCAACGGGCGGGGGCCGCGAAATCGCAGGGTTTGCCGGGCAGCTTCTGGTCGAGGATCCACGGCAGCAGCGCGTCCTCGGCGTAGGCGCGCGCCCAGATCACGTGCTTCTCGCCCGCGTATTCGGTGTAGCGCGGCCGGCCACCCATCGCGCGCAGCGCGCGCACGACCGCGCGCGAACCGACCATCGCGCCGTCGTATCCCTTCTCGACGTCGGTGTCGTCGTCGTCGCTGCCGTGGAACACCCACTGCGGCACGTCGCGGATCGGGCCGAGCCCGGCGAGTTCGGTCATGCCCGACATCGGTACGCCGGCGGCGAAGCAGCGCGGCCAGGTCTTGAGCGCGTCCCAGACGCCGGTGCCGCCGTCGGAAATGCCGGTGAGGTAGACCCGGCGCGGATCGATCGGCCAGCGCTGCAACGCGTCGCGCACGACCGCAGCGACGCGCGCGGGCGGCCAGTACGCTCCGGTCGTCTGCGGCGCGACGTAGACGAGCGGGATGCCGCCTTCGCGCGCCGCGTCGACGAGCTCGAACGAACCGTTGCCATCGCCGGCGAGCTGCGATTCGTTGTCGGTGCCGTCCTGCCAGTCGCCGTGCAGGAACACGACCAGCGGCAGCTTCTCGCCGTCGCGGCGACCGTCCGTGACCACGGCGCGGTACGGCACGCGCGAGGCGTCCGCGCTCCAGTACTTGCCGAGCTCGGCATCTTCGAGCGCAACCGCTCGGGGGGCGTGGACGGCGAAGGCGACGCCGCAGCAGGCATGCAACGCGAGGGCGAAACGCCTCGCACGATCACGGAAAGGCATCCGCGAAGCATAACCGCGCGGCCGCCCGGCGCGCCGCTCTCCATTGACGCTGCGTGCCCCAACCGCTACGCTAGCCGCTTCCATCTTTCAATCAAGATGAAAGGATAAATCGTGGATCTGGCCGCCACCTCGGCGTTGCTGCGGCTGCTGTCCGACCCGACCCGGGTCCGCCTGCTCGCCCTGCTCGAACGCGAGGAACTCACCGTGGCCGAACTGTCCGCCGTGCTGCGGCTGGCGCAGCCACGCGTTTCGACCCACCTCGCCAAGCTCAAGGAAGCCGATCTCGTGCGCGACCGCCGTGCAGGCGTGTCGTCGTACTACCGCTACAACGGCGAGCTCGACGTGCGCGAGGGCGCGCTGCTGCGTGCGCTCAAGGACAACGTCGACGACGCGCTGCTGCGCGACGACGAACGCCGCCTGCCCGGCGTGCTCGCCAAGCGCGCGCGCGCCGAAGGCTGGGCCGACAGCGTCGCCGGCGACATGGAGCGCCACTATTCCCCGGGTCGCACCTGGGAGACGCTCGCGCGCGGCATGACCCAGCTCGTCGAGACCGGCGACGTGCTCGACGTCGCGTCCGGCGACGGCGTGCTCGCCGAACTGCTCGCGCCGCGCGCACGCTCGATCGTCTGCGTCGACGCCGGCCCGCGCGTGGTCGAGGCAGCGCGCCAGCGCCTGAAGGGCTGCGCGAACGTCGATGTCCGCATCGGCGACATGCACGCGCTCGACTTCCCGGCCGAACGCTTCGACCTCGTGCTGCTCATGCATGCGCTCACCTACAGCGAGCGCCCGGCGCAGGTCGTCGCCGAAGCCGCACGCGTGCTGCGCAAGGGTGGCCGCCTGCTCGCCGCGACGCTCGGTCGCCACGCGCACCGCACCGCGGTCGAGCCGTTCGAGCACCGCAACCTCGGTTTCGCGACCGACGACCTGGCCGGCTTCGCGCGCACGGCCGGCCTCGAGGTGCTCGCCTGCGAACGCCTCACGCGCGAACGCCGACCGCCGCATTTCGAAGTCATGAGCCTGCTCGCGAGGAAGCCATGAGCCATCTTCCCTATCTCAATCCCGCGCGCGTGCGCGCGCTCGAAGACGCGCTCGCGCGGCGCATCCTCGTCATCGACGGCGCGATGGGCACGATGGTGCAAGGCTACCGGCTCGACGAGGCCGACTATCGCGGCACGCGCTTCGTGCACGGCTTCGATTCGCAGCACGAACCAGGACGCGATCCCGCGCTCCAGCCGGGCCACGACCTCAAGGGCAACAACGACCTGCTCGTGCTCACGCGTCCGGACGTGATCGGCGCGATCCACACGGCCTACCTTGACGCCGGCGCGGACCTGGTCGAGACGAACACGTTCAACGCGACCTCGGTCAGCCAGGCCGACTATCACCTCGAACACATCGTGTACGAACTCAACCGCGAAGGCGCGCGCCTCGCACGCACGTGCTGCGACGCGGTCGAGGCGAAGGATCGGTCGCGCCCGCGCTTCGTCATCGGCGTGCTCGGCCCGACCAGCCGCACCGCTTCGATCAGCCCGGACGTCAACGATCCCGGCTTCCGCAACACGAGCTTCGAGGAACTGCGCCTCGCCTATCGCGAAGCGACGCGCGGCCTCATCGACGGTGGCGCTGACACGCTCATGGTCGAGACGATCTTCGACACGCTCAATGCGAAGGCCGCGCTGTTCGCGATCGAGGAGGAATTCGACGCACGCGGCGGGCGCCTGCCGGTGATGATCTCGGGCACGATCACCGACCTGTCCGGTCGCACGCTGTCGGGACAGACCGCTGAAGCGTTCTACGCATCGGTCGCGCACGCGCGGCCGCTGTCGGTCGGCCTCAACTGCGCGCTCGGTGCGAAGGAACTGCGCCAGTACGTCGACGTGCTGTCGCAGGTCGCCGACTGCCAGGTGAGCGCGCACCCCAACGCGGGCCTGCCGAACGCGTTCGGCGAGTACGACGAGACGCCCGCGGACATGGCCACGCTGATCGGCGAGTTCGCGCGCAGCGGCCTGCTCAACCTCGTCGGCGGCTGCTGCGGCACGACGCCGGCGCACATCGAGGCGATCGCGCACGCGGTCGCCGGCGTCGCGCCGCGCGCGCTGCGTTCCACCCTCGACGCCGCCGCCTGAGCCGACGGGCGCGCGTCGCCCGCATGCCACGACGGCCACACGGAAAGACTGCGATCACGATGACGGCTACGCCCCGCTACACCCGCCTCTCCGGCCTCGAGCCGCTCGTCCTCACGCCCGAGCTGTTGTTCGTCAACATCGGCGAGCGCACCAACGTCACCGGCAGCGCGCAGTTCCGCAAGCTGGTCAAGGAAGAGCGCTACGGCGAGGCGGTCGAGGTCGCGCGCCAGCAGGTCGAGAGCGGCGCGCAGATCATCGACGTCAACATGGACGAGGGTCTCATCGATTCGGAAGCGGCGATGGTGCGCTTCCTCAACCTCATCGCGTCCGAGCCGGACATCGCGCGCGTGCCGGTGATGGTCGACTCGTCGAAGTGGAGCGTGATCGAGGCCGGCCTGCGCTGCCTGCAGGGCAAGGGCGTGGTCAACTCGATCTCGCTCAAGGAAGGCGAGGCGCTGTTCGTCGAACACGCGCGCAAGGTGCTGCGCTACGGCGCCGCCGCGGTCGTGATGGCGTTCGACGAGCAGGGCCAGGCCGACACCTGCGCGCGCAAGGTCGAAATCTGCACGCGCGCCTACCGCATCCTCACCGAGCAGGTCGGCTTCCCGCCCGAGGACATCATCTTCGATCCGAACATCTTCGCGATCGCCACGGGCATCGAGGAGCACGACAACTACGCAGTCGACTTCATCGAGGCGACGCGCCTCATCCGCGCGACCCTGCCCGGCTGCCACGTCTCGGGCGGCGTGTCGAACGTGTCGTTCTCGTTCCGCGGCAACGAGACCGTGCGCCAGGCGATCCACGCGGTGTTCCTGTTCCACGCGATCGCCGCCGGCATGGACATGGGCATCGTCAATGCGGGCGCGCTGCCGATCGTCGACGACCTCGACCCGGAACTGCGCGAGCGCGTCGAGGACGTCGTGCTCAACCGGCGCAAGGACGCGACCGAGCGCCTGCTCGAGATCGCCGAACGCTACAAGGCGAAGAAGGGCGAAGTCGTCGTCGAGAACCTCGCCTGGCGCACGCTGCCGGTGCGCGAACGGCTCGCGCACGCGCTCGTGCACGGCATCGACGCGTTCGTCGAAGGCGACACCGAGGAGGTGCGCGCGCAGAGCACGCGCCCGCTCGACGTCATCGAAGGGCCGCTGATGGACGGCATGAACGTCGTCGGCGACCTGTTCGGCGCCGGCAAGATGTTCCTGCCGCAGGTGGTGAAGTCGGCACGCGTGATGAAGAAGGCGGTCGCCTACCTGCTGCCGTACATCGAGGCGGAGAAGGCGCGCACCGGCGACACCGGCAAGTCGAACGGCAAGATCGTCATGGCGACGGTCAAGGGCGACGTGCACGACATCGGCAAGAACATCGTCGGCGTCGTGCTCCGCTGCAACAACTTCGACGTCATCGACCTCGGCGTGATGGTGCCGGCGCAGAAGATCCTCGACATCGCGGTCGCCGAGCAGGCCGACATGATCGGCCTGTCGGGCCTGATCACCCCCTCGCTCGAGGAGATGAGCCATGTCGCGAAGGAAATGCAGCGCCAGGACCTGCGCATCCCGCTGCTGATCGGCGGTGCGACGACCTCGCGCGCGCACACGGCGCTGAAGATCGAACCGCACTACAAGTCGCCGACCGTGTGGGTGAAGGACGCCTCGCGCGCGGTCGGCGTGGCGCAGTCGCTCGTCTCGAAGGAACTCGTCGACGCGTTCATGGACAAGGTGCGCGCCGACTACGCGGAGATCCGCGAGCGGCACAAGGATCGCAGCGGCGCCAAGCGGCTCGTGCCGCTCGACAAGGCGCGTGCGCAGCGTTTCGACGGCGGCTGGGCCGACTACGATCCACCGGTGCCGAAGCAGCCCGGCGTCACCGTGTTCGACGACTACCCGCTCGCCGAACTGGTCGAGTGCATCGACTGGTCGCCGTTCTTCAACGCATGGGAACTCGCGGGACGCTACCCGGCGATCCTCGACGACGCGGTGGTCGGCGCGCAGGCGAAGGAACTCCATCGCGACGCGCTCGCGATGCTCGAGCGTATCGTCGCCGGGAAATGGCTCACTGCGCGCGGCGTGATCGGCTTCTGGCCGGCGCAGGCGGTCGGCGACGACGTCGAGCTCCGCGACGACGCCGGCCGGCGCATCGCGACGCTGCATCACCTGCGCCAGCAGGCGGACAAGCCGGTGGAACGCCCGGATTTCTGCCTCGCCGATTTCGTCGCGCCGAAGGCGTCCGGGCGGCCCGACTGGGTCGGCGGATTCGCAGTCACCGCGGGCATCGGCATCGAGGCGCACATCGAGCGCTTCGAGCGCGACCACGACGACTACTCGTCGATCATGCTGAAGGCGCTCGCCGACCGCCTCGCCGAAGCGTTCGCCGAACGCCTGCACGAACGCGTGCGGCGCGAGTTCTGGGGCTACGCGCCGGACGAAGCGCTCGGCAACGACCAACTCATCGCCGAGAAGTACCGCGGCATCCGCCCCGCACCCGGCTACCCCGCCTGCCCCGACCACACCGAGAAGGCGACGCTGTTCCGCCTGCTCGACGCGACGAAGAACGCCGGCATTGAACTCACCGACGGCTACGCGATGTTCCCGACCGCAGCGGTGTCGGGCTGGTATTTCGCGCATCCGCAGAGCCAGTACTTCGTCGTCGGCCGCCTCACCAAGGAACAGGTCGAGGACTACGCCAGGCGCAAGGGCTGGTCGCTCGCGGAAGCCGAGCGCTGGCTCGCGCCGAACCTCGACTACGATCCGGAGTAGTTGCACGCGCCACGTCGCGTGGCAGCGGCGGCACGCGCTTCGCGCGTACCGCCCTACCGCGCACCGGTACGGATGGCGAGAGAAGCCCCCCCTGTGGGAGCGGCGGAAGCCGCGACGCTTTATCTATCCATGGCGAAGAGCATCGCGGCTTCCGCCGCTCCCACATCGGCAGTGCCGCGCCGATCAGGTCTCTTCGGATCCGCCGGGGCTCACGACTTCCGGTTCGTGGTGGCGCACGTGCACGTAGACGTTGTAGACCGACACGAACATCGGGAACGCGTTCTGCAGGATGCCGACCGAATCGTTCTTGCCCCAGATGAAGTACGCGAGCGTCATCACGCTGCCGACGATCGACAGGTACCAGAACGACATCGGCATGACCACGCGCCTGGACTTCTTCGTCGCGTAGAACTGCACGAACCAGCGTGCGGTGAACAGGAACGTGCCGAGCAGGCCGACCAGTTTCCACGGCGTGATCGTGAGACCGTACAGGTTGAACAGGACGTCGCTCATGGCGGACTCGCGCGGCGGCTCGAAAGGGCCGACAGCATGCCGCAAACGGGCTTTCGGCGTGGTTTCACGCCGAAAAGCCTGCTTCCCCGGGGCGCCTCCTCAGCGACTGCGCGCGGCGAGCCAGTCGTGGATCGCCGACGGCACCTCGCGCTGCGCGCGGCCCGACACGTAGATGCCGATGTGGCCGCCGCGGAACGCGATCTGCGTGTAGTCGTCGGTGCCGACGTGCTCGCCGAGCACGCGCGAGGCGGACGGCGGCACGAGGTGGTCCTGTTCGGCGAACACGTTGAGCACGGGCATCGTCACGTTGCCGAGGCTCACTTCGCGTTCGCCGATCTTCAGGCCGCCCTTGACCAGCTTGTTGCCCTGGTAGAAATCCTTGATGAACTGGCGGAACGCCTCGCCGGCCTGGTCGGGCGAGTCGAAGATCCACTTCTCCATGCGCAGGAAGTTCTCCATCTCGGCCTTGTCGTCGAGGATGTCGACGAGGCCGATGTACTTCTGCTGGTTCAGCCGCACCGGCTTGAGCATGAGGTAGCAGAGGTTCATGAGGTCGGCGGGCACGTTGCCGAGCGTGTCGACGAAGAGGTCGACATCGAGGTTCTGCACCCAGTTCGACAACATGTTCTCCGGCGTCTGGAAGTCGACCGGCGTGACCATCGTGATGAGGTTCTGCACCTTGTGGGGGTGCATCGCGGCGAAGCACAGCGAGAACGCGCCGCCCTGGCAGATGCCGAGCAGGTTCACCTTGCGCACGCGCGCGTGGCGCGCGACCGCGTCGACGGAGCGTGCGATGTAGCCGTTGATGTAGTCGTCGAGCGTGAGCCAGCGATCGGCGAGGTCGGGGTAACCCCAGTCGATGAGGTACACGTCCTCGCCCTTCGCGAGCAGGTTCTTCACGAGCGAGCGGTCGTCCTGCAGGTCGACCATGTAAGGCCGGTTGACCAGCGCGTAGACGATGAGGATAGGCACCTTCGCGGTCGGCGGACGGTCGCCGCGGAAGCGATAGACGACGAGTTTGTCCTCGCGGTAGATCGCTTCCTTGCTGGTCACGCCGAAGTCGACGTCGTCGACCTTGCGCAGCGTGTCGATCGCCGCGGCGAGCTTGCGTTGGGTGGTCAGCGCCTCGTCGAGCGCCTTGGTCGGTTCGATCTTGATCGGGCCCATGTCGCTTCCTCGTTTCAGCGCTTCTTCTTGTCGGCCTTGCCGGGCTTTTCAGCCTTGCCGGATGCGTCCGCCTTGCGCGTGCCGCGCGAACCGAGCGAAGCATCGGCGAACTTCGCGATGCGCGATGCGAAGTTGCCCGGTGCAACCGCGGCCACCGCGCGCTCTGCGCGCGCCTTGCGCGCGTGACGCTTGGGTGCCTTCGCCTTCACCGGCGTCGGCGCGACCGCCTCGCTCTTGCCTTCCGGCTTGCGAGCAGCCTTGCGCGCGGGCGGCGCCACGGCCGCCTCGGCGACGACCGCCTTCGCCGGCGCTTCGCGGCTGGCCCTGCGGGCACCGCCGACGGCCGCCTTCAGTTCGTCGAGTTCGCCGCGCAACGCCGCGATCTCGTCGATGAGCGCGTCGCCGCCGCGCTGCGCGCGCACCTCGCGCCGCAGCGCCTGCAGGCGTTCACCGATGTTGTTGAGTTCGCTGCGCGTCGGCATGCCGAGGTCGACGCTGAGGCGCTCGATCTCCTGGTGGATCTGCGAACGCAGGCGCATCTGCGCGTTGGTGAGCTCGCCGTAGATTTCGCGGAATTCCTGCGACAGCGCGATCTCGGCGTAACCTTCCTCGGCCGCGTCGACCCAGAGGTCGTACAGCGCGCGCAGCGACTCGATCTGCCGCCCCGGCTGTTCGCGCTCGGTCAGCTTGCCTTCGAACAATTCGAACCCGCGGCGCGCGGCCTCGAGCATCTTCGCGTTGTAGCGCACGAGCTGTTCCTGGTATTCGACCCAGGCGACCGCGCTCTTCTGCTGGTGTTCCTGGTGCTCGCGCAGGTAGCCGAACGCGGGCAGCTGCAGCCACGCCTTCACCTCGTCGACCGGATTGCCGGCGCCCGGCATCGCGCCGAACAGCTTGCCGAACGCGGCCTGCGCATTGCCGGCCGTCGCGTGCTCCTTCCAGAGCCGCGTGAGCGGATGCTCGAACAGCGCGGGACCGCCCGGCATCGTGAAGGCCTGGCGCAACGCGTCGCCCCACGACGGCACGCCGTTCGGTGCGTTCGCGCCAGCGGCGGCGATCAGCGACTGCATGAACGCGACGTAGTTCTTCGCACCGTCGACGAGCCGCTCGATCGTCTGTGCCTGCCCGCCCGTGCCCGGTCCCGCCGCGAACGAACGCGACCACTGCTCGAAGCCGTCGACGCGCCCCTTGCCGGCCTGGTTCATCGCGTCACGCGCGACCTCGGTCCAGGCATTGACGGACTGCTGCGACAGCGCCTGCCATTGCTTCATCCAATCGGGAATCGACGATTCGCCCACGGCGCGGCCTCGCAAGTCTGGGGCAACCATGATACCGCGAGCGTCGTTGCGAAATGGCGGCGCACGACGCGCGCGCCGTCGTCGTGCCACCTCAGTCGCGCGTGTAGACGAACACGAATGCAGGCGGCAGGTTGATCGGCGCGATGCCGCCGCGGCGGACCGACAGGCCGAGCTCGTCGAGCAGGTCGCGCGGAATCGGGCCCGCGGGGCCGTAGGTGAACTGGATCAGCGGCCGCCCCGGCCCGAGCACCGAGAACACCGCGGACAGGATGCCCTTCTGCACCTCGCGCGGCATCGCCAGGAAACCGAGCCCGCTGATTGCCGCGTCGGCGCCTTCGAACCCCGTGCGCGCGGCGATCGCCGCGAGGTCGCAGGCGTTGCCGTGCACGACACGTGCCTCGGGGAACTCCGCCTGCAGCAGGCCGTGGAGCTCTTCGTTGAGTTCGACCACGAGGAGGTCGCGCGCACGGATGCCCTGCGCGAGCAGCGCTCGCGTGAACACGCCCGTGCCTGCGCCGAGTTCGACCACGCGCTGCGTACCCGCCGGCAGCTGGGCGATCATCGCCTGGGTCAACTGGCGACCCGACGGCGACAGCGCGGCCATCGCGCGCGGATTGCGCAGCCACTGGCGAAAGAACGTCCATGCGCCCGGAACCTGCCGTTGCGCCGGCATTCCGGTTCGTCTGCTCTGCTCGCTCATGCACGCTTCGTCGGCCATATGTCGGCCAATCATAACCTGCCGACCGCGCCGGACGGACAGGCCGAAAGTCGCGCGACGAACCCGCTGCACGGCAAACCGGAAGTCCGACCGGCGGCGAACTCAGGAGCGCATCGGCCGCAGCGGCTGCTACGGCACAGGGATGTGCCGCCCGGCCGCGTTTTCGCGAGCACTCAGGAGCGCATCGGCCGCAGCGGCTGCTGCGGCACAGGGATGTGCCGCCCGTCGTTCGAGCGCGAGCTCGGACGACGGAGCCGAGTCCGGATTCACTCCGGACTCGGCGACACGAAACAAGGCCGGGACGGCCGCGTTTTCGGGATCAAAAAAGAAGAAACCCCGCGACGATCAGGGGAAATCGTCGCGGGGCGGAGACGCCGGCGGCAGGAAGGGGGAGGGGTGGCCGCCGACGCTGACTGGTGATCGTGACTAGGCGTCAATGACGATAGCCGTCTCGATCGTAGTAGGAAGCACGGTGACCGTAGTCGCCGTGGTCGTGGTGGCGGTAGCCACCGTCACGATAGCCGTGGTCGCGATAGCCATTGCCGTAGTAACGGTGCGACGGACGGTCGTAGTAGCGCACGCCGTAGCTCGGGTAGTAGTACGACGGACCGTAGTAACCGGCGTCATAGTACGAAGGGCTGTAATAGGCCGGGCCGTAGTACGCCGGTGCGTAGTACGAGCTGTAGCCGCCGTAGTAGCCGCCGCCGTAATAGTAGTTGCCGCCCCAGCCGCGACCGCAGTGGCGGCAGTCGGAGTAGCCGATGCTGATACCCGGCAGGCCGATGCCGATGCCGACGTTCCAGTGGCTGCGAGCGAACGCCGACGGCGCCAGCGCCACACCCACGGCGACCAGGACACCCATGACGAACGAACGAATGGACTTGCGCATCTCCACACCCTCCTCAGGTATGGGACGCATGCTGCGGCCCACCCCCTGAATCGGTCCTGAAATTACTCCACCCCGCGTTAAGAATTCGCTGGCCGCGCGGAGCGCTGTCGCAGTTCGTAACAAACGTGGATCCGCGCGTTGCGGGTGAAGTCGAACGGGATCGTCGACGGCGTGATGTCGCGCACCTCGAACCGCTCCGCGAGCGACGCATCGAGGGTGAAGCGGCGCAGGTTGTTCGAGAACACGATAAGCCCGTCCGGCGCGAGCCGCTCGCCGACGAGGCGCAGCAGTTCGGCGTGGTCGCGCTGCACGTCGAAATCGTCGGCGCGCTTGGAATTGGAGAACGTCGGCGGATCGACGAACACGAGGTCGTAGCGGCCGCGGTCGTGGCGCAGCCAGGCGAGCACGTCCGCCTGCACGAGCTGGTGGCGCGATCCCGTGTGCCCGTTCAGCGTGAAATTGCGCGCGGCCCATTCGAGGTACGTCGCCGACAGGTCGACGCTCGTCGTCGACGCCGCGCCGCCGGCGGCCGCGTGCACGCTCGCCGTCGCCGTGTAGCAGAACAGGTTGAGCACATGCCGCCCGCGCGCGAGTTCGCGCAGGCGCAGGCGCATCGGCCGGTGGTCGAGGAACAGCCCGGTGTCGAGGTAGTCGAACAGGTTCACGCGGAACTTCAGGCCCCCCTCCTCCACCACGAGGAACTCGCCGCGCTGGTCGAAGCGGCCGTACTTGGAGCCGCCCTTCGCCTTGTAGCGCGTCTTCAGCGCGATGCGTTCGCGCGGCACCTCGAGCGCATGTCCCGCCGCGTGCACGAGGTCGCGCAGTCGATCGCGCGCGACGTGCTCGGGAATGTCGCGCGGCGGTGCGTATTCCTGCACGTGCAACCACGTCTGCGGGAACGGCTCGCCGCGCGTGCGTTCGTCGTCGGCTCCGATCGCGCGGTAGACGTCGATCGCGGCCGCGTACTCGGGGATGTCGGCGTCGTACGCGCGCCAGCACGAAACGCCTTCGCGCTCGAGCCGCTTGCGCAGGTGGCGCACGTTCTTGCCGATGCGGTTCGCGACCGCCTGCGCGCCCTCCGACAGCGGCCGCTCCACGCGTTCGCGCGGCGCCGCTTCGGCAAGATCGAACGTGAGCAGGCGGCACTCGAGTGCGCCGTTGTAGAGCACGTAGCGCTTGTCCGCACGCAGGCCGAGCGCATGGCCGAGCTCGTCGTCGGCGACGATCACCGCAGCGCGCCAGCCGATGAACTCCTCGCGCAGGCGCGCGCCGAAGGCGCGATACACGGTGCCGAGGGCGGCCCGCTCGCCGAGGCGTTCGCCGTACGGCGGATTGGAGATCACCAGGCCCGGGCGCTCGACGCCGGCAGGGCGACGCAGGTGCTCGGCCGACTGCCGCGCGAGATGGATGAAACCGGCGACGCCGGCCGCCTGCGCATTGCGCTTGGCTTCCTGCAGCACGTCGGCGTCGTGGTCGTAGCCGAAATACACCGGCTGCAGCGCGCGCAGGCCGGTGGTCGCGCGCACCTGCGCCTCGTCGAGCAACGCCTGCCACGCCGGCGCGTCGTGGCCACGCCAGCCGAGGAATCCCCAGTAGTCGCGACGCAGGCCCGGCGCGACGTCGGCGGCCATCAGCGCGCCTTCGACGAGCAAGGTGCCCGCGCCGCACATCGGGTCGACGAGCGCGCCGCCGTCGGCGGCGATCGCCGGCCAGCCTGCGCGCATGAGCATCGCGCAGGCGAGGTTTTCCTTGAGCGGCGCCTCGCCCGTACCCTGGCGCCAGCCGCGCCGGTGCAGCGGCTGGCCGGCGAGATCGAGCGCGACGCTCGCGCGGCCCTTGTGCACGCGCACGTTGATGCGGATCGACGGGCGCTCGACGTCGACGTCGGGGCGCTCGCCGCTGCGTTCGCGGAACTGGTCGACGATCGCATCCTTTGTGCGCAGCGCGATGAACTGCGTATGGCGCAGCGCGCCGCCGCCGCCGACCGCGTCGATCGCGAACGTACCGCCCGGTGCGAGATGCCGCGACCAGTCGATCGCCTGCGCGCCGGCGTACAACGCGTCGGCGTCCGGTGCGTCGAATTCCGCGAGTTGCAGCAGCACGCGACTGGCGAGGCGCGACCACAGGCAGGCGCGGTAGGCGAGCTCGAGCGGGCCGGAAAAATGCACGCCCGCGAGCGCCTCGCGCGCGTCGTCCGCGCCGAGTGCGCGCAGTTCGTCGCGCAGCAGGTATTCGAGCCCCTTCGGGCAGGTCGCGAACAGCGTCGCCATCAGCCGAGGCCGACCAGGAAATCGCGGAACACCGCGGCACACCAGTCGACGTGCGCGCCGAGGCGATGGTCGTCGCGCACGAGGTGCAGCGTCGCGCTGCGCGCGCGGGCGAAGTCGATCACCGCGCCGACCGGGCAGATCTCGTCGTGCCAGCCGTGCACGAGCGCGGTCGGCACGTCGGCCGCGTCGAACGCGTGCTCGTAACCGGGGATCGCGGTCGGCAGCGCGAGCAGGAACAGCCCGGCGCTCGCGCGCCGCAGCGACGCCAGGCCCGAGGTGAACGCACCCATGCTCGAACCCGCGAACACGACACGACCCTCGCCCGGCGCCTGCTCGAGGCCACGCGCGATGCGCGCGTCGATCGCGCGCGGATCGCGGCTCGCGTCGAGGTCGCGATAGTCGGGCCGCACGCTCGCCCAGCCGAGCGCGTCGCACACGGTCGCGAGCGCGCTGACCTTGGTCGCCTGGGGGCCGCTTTCGAGGCCGTGCGAGAGGATGACCGTGCCTGGCATGGACGTTCGCCGCGATACGCCGGAACGGCGGGGGGCGCGATGCTAGCATTGCGCCCTTCCCGCCGCCGGTTCCAGCGCGATGCCTCCTGTCCTGTCCACGCCGCCGCTCGCGATCGAAGACTGGCCGCTGCCGTACGAGGAGCGCCTCGCCGCACGGCCGTCGTCGGCGATCGACCTCGTGGTGATCCACTGCACCGAACTGCCCGACATGGCGATGGCGCGCGAGTTCGGCGAGCGCATCCACTACGCCGGCACGCAGACCGGCAACAGCGGCCACTACTACATCGACCTCGCCGGCAAGGTGTACCGCTTCGTCGCCGACACGCGCGTCGCCAACCACACCTACGGCTACAACCCGCGCTCGATCGGCATCGAGCTCGTCAACATCGGCCGCTATCCCGACTGGGGCGACAGCCGCCACCAGGCGTTCACGGTGCCGTACACGGCCGAACAGATCGCCTCGCTGCGCACCCTGCTCGCGCAGCTGCGCAACGACCACGCGAACCTGCGCTGGATCGCCGGCCACGAGGATCTCGACCGCCGCCTGGAACCTGCCAAGGACGACCCCTCGGTCCTGCTGCGCCGGCGCCAGGACCCGGGGCCGCTGTTCCCGTGGAACGAGATCGTGCCGTCGAGCGGCCTCGAACGGTTGAACGCCACCCCCACCGTACCCTGACCTATACTTCGCCGCCCTGCCGTCGCTCCGGAACGTATGACGTCCGCCGTCGAAGAACTGCTCTCCCTGCTCCAGCTCGAGCGCCTCGAGGACAACCTGTTCCGCGGCGAAAGCCGCGACATCGGCACGCGCTACGTGTTCGGCGGCCAGGTGCTCGGGCAGGCGCTCTCCGCCGCGCAGCAGACCGTCGACGCCGACCGCAACGCGCATTCGCTGCACGCGTACTTCCTGCGCGCGGGGGACATCGAGCACCCGATCGTCTACAACGTCGAGCGCACGCGCGACGGCGGCAGCTTCTCGGTGCGCCGCGTGACCGCGATCCAGCACGGCCAGCCGATCTTCAACTTCTCGGCTTCGTTCCAGACCGAGGAATACGGCGTCGAGCACCAGCTGCCGATGCCGGCCGTGCCCAAGCCGGACGACCTCGAACCGGTCGAACCGCTGCCACCGGAGGAACTCGCCAAGCTGCCGCCGAAGCTGCAGCGCTGGTTCGGCCGCTCCGGCCCGTACGAATTCCGCCACGTCTATCCGCGCGACGAGCTCAACCCGCCGAAGCGCCCGCCGTTCCAGCAGGTCTGGTTCCGCCTGACCGGGCGCGTGCCCGAGGCGAGCCCGCCGCTGCATCGCGCGCTGCTCGCGTATTCGTCGGACTTCCACCTGATCGGCACGACGATGTTCCCGCACGGCATCTCGTTCCTGCAGCGCAACGTGCAGGTCGCGAGCCTCGACCACGCGATGTGGTTCCACCGCCCGTTCCGCGCCGACGAATGGCTGCTCTACTCGTGCGACAGCCCGACCGCTCAGGGCGGGCGCGGCCTCGCGCGCGGCATGATCTACAGCGAGGACGGCCGGCTCGTCGCCTCGACCGCGCAGGAAGGCCTCGTGCGCATGCGCAGCGAGGGTTGACCGGCCCCGCCATTCACGCCGGCTTTCCCGAACCCACTAGAATCGGACCATGCGCCAGATCTACACGTCACCGCGGATGGAAAACATCGAGCGCGTCGTCGCGCTGATGGCCGAGCACGGCATCAAGACGACGATCGCGAACCGTCGCGCCTACCAGGGCGCGGACTGGAAGCGCTTCAGCTACACCGCCAAGGCCGACCGCGACAACTGGCCGCAGGTGTCGGTCGTGCGTTCGGAAGACCAGACGCTCGCGCGCAAGGTGCTGCGCGACGCCGGGCTCGAACCGGCGACGCGCTTCGCCGACGAACTCGCCGCGGCCCGCGGTGTCGGCAGCCCGACCCAGCACAATCGCGCCTCGCTGCGCATCAAGCTCGTCGTGCTCGCGCTGATCGCCGGCGTGTCGGTGCTGATCGCGCTGAGCGTGCTGCGCCACTGATCGCTGCCGGGCCCGGCGGCGGGCGGTGCGCCCCGCCATTCCCCAACGGCGGGGCGACCGGCCGGCGCGCTCGCGCCGCAACAGGCACGCCGCCCCGAACGGGCTAGAATGAGCCCATGCGTTCGGACGTCGTCCGCCTGTTCCAGACCCTGCCGCACCCGTGCGGCTATTTCGCCTCGCGCACCGCGCAGAACATCGTCATCGACCCGAGCGCGCCGCAGCTGCCGCAGATCTACGACATCGCGGTGCAGCGCGGCTATCGCCGCGCGGGGGGGCACGTCTACCACCCGCAGTGCAACGGCTGCCGCGCCTGCGTCGCCTGCCGCGTGCCGGTCGAGCGCTTCCGCGCGGACCGGTCGCAGCGGCGTTGCCTCGCACGCAATGCGGACCTCGCCGTGCGCGTGATGCCGGCCAACTACACCGACGAATACTTCACGCTGTATCGGCGCTACCTGCGCGCGCGCCATCCCGACGGCGGGATGGACGACGCGCGCCCGGAGGACTTCGCGCGCTTCCTCTACACCGCTTGGAGCCCTACCCGCTTCATCGAACTGCGCGAACGTGAACGTCTCGTCGGCATCGCGGTCACCGACTTCTGCGCTGCCGGCCTTTCCGCGGTCTACACGTTCTTCGATCCGGAGTGCGAGTCACGCAGCCTCGGTACGTTCGCGATCCTCACCCAGCTCGAGATGGCGCGCGAACAAGGGTTGCCGCACGTCTACCTCGGCTTCTGGATCGAAGACCATCCGAAGATGCACTACAAGGCGCGTTACCGCCCGCTCGAAGTGCTGCGCGAAGGAATCTGGACCGATCTCTGAGGCGCAGCCGCCACCCGCTTCAGACGAAGCCGATCTCGTGCTCGCCGTGCATCGACATGACGAGCTTGACCATCGACGACGGCACCATGATCTCGAGTTCGAGCGATTCGCCGTTCGGCCCCTTGCCGGCGAGCGTCATCTCGAACAGCGCGCCCGAGGCGTCGATCTCGCTGCAGACGATGTGCGCGCCACCGGGGGCATCGCGCAAGTACGGCTTGATCGGCTCGCCGAGCGCTTCGATCGCCTGCGGGTAGAGGAATACCGCGTAGTTCTTCGGGTCGGTCATGGGCGGTCCGGATGATGGCGGGACTCGCCGCCGCGCGGCTCTGCCCGCGGGCGGGAGTCAGATTCAGGGTTCGACATGCAGGTGCGAAGCGGCACGCACGGCCTTGGCGACGGCGGCATCGACGTCGACGTCGCGCGCGAGCGTGACCGCCATGCGTCGCTGGCCGCGCACCTGTGGCTTGCCGAACAGGCGCAGCATCGTGTCGGACTCGGCGAGCGCCTCGGCGACGCCGTGGTAGCGCGGCCGGTCGCCGTCGCCGCTGCACAGCACCGCGCACGAGGCCGACGGCCCGAGTTGGCGGATCGCAGGCACCGGCAGGCCGAGGATCGCGCGCGCGTGCAGCGCGAATTCGGACAGGTCCTGTGAAATGAGGGTGACGAGCCCGGTGTCGTGCGGCCGTGGACTGACCTCGGAGAAGATCACGTCGTCGCCCTTGACGAAGAACTCGACGCCGAACACGCCGTAACCGCCGAGCGCGCCCGTGATCGCGGCAGCCTGCCGCTGCGCCTCGACGAGCGCCTTCGTGCTCATCGGCTGCGGTTGCCACGACTCGCGATAGTCGCCGTGCTCCTGGCGATGGCCGATCGGCGCGCAGAAACTCGTTCCGCCCGCATGGCGCACGGTGAGCTGGGTGATCTCGTAGTCGAAATCGACGAAGCCTTCGACGATGCAGCGTCCCTTGCCGGCGCGACCGCCCGACTGCGCGTAGTCCCACGCGGCGTCGACCTCGGCCTCGCCGCGTACCGTGCTCTGTCCCTTGCCCGAACTGCTCATGACCGGCTTGATCACGAACGGCAGGCCGATCGCCGCGACTGCGGCTCGATATTCCTCGAGCGTGTCGACGAAGCGGTAGCGCGACGTCGGCAGGCCGAGTTCCTCGGCGGCGAGGCGGCGGATGCCTTCGCGGTCCATGGTCAGCCATGCCGCGCGCGCGGTCGGGATCACGCGCAGCCCAGCCTGTTCCAGTTCGACCAGGGTCGGCGTGTGGATCGCCTCGATCTCGGGCACGACGAGGTCGGGCCGTTCGAGTTCGATCACGCGGCGCAGCTCGGCGCCGTCGAGCATGTCGATCACGTGCGAGCGGTGCGCGACCTGCATCGCGGGTGCGTTCGCGTAGCGGTCGACCGCGATCACCTCGACCGCGAAACGCTGCAGTTCGATCGCGACTTCCTTGCCGAGTTCGCCCGAGCCGAGCAGGAGAACGCGGATGGCAGTGTCGGTGTACGGTGTACCGAAGGGCTTCATGCGGAGGTTCGCGACGGCGGGCGCGCAGATTCTAGGGAAAGGGCCGCACAAGTCCATCCCGGCGTCGCGCGTGCGCGGATCCGTCGCCGTGCGCCCGATGCGGCGCGCCCGGTTCGGGCACACTAGGCGCCTGCCCCTGCCGGATTCGCCGATGCGTCGCTCGCTGCCGCCCTTGCTCGCCCTGTTCATCGCCGCGCTGCCGCTCGCCGCGAGCGCCGCACCACCCGAGGACCAGTGGTTCACCGTGCTGCTCGACGGCCGCAAGATCGGTTCGTTCGAAGCGAAACGCGAGGTGCGCGGGCGCGAGGTGCACACGACGCAGACGCTCGAGATCGAACTCGAGCGCGCCGGTGTCAAGGTCGCGCTCGGCAGCAGCGAGAGCGCGACCGAGACGGTCGACGGCGCGCCGCTCGCGTTCGCGAGCACGTCGCGCCTGTCCGGCAGCGAAACGCGCATCGACGGGCGCGTGCGCGACGGTTCGATCGACCTCGACACGACCACCGGCGGCGCGACGCAGCACCGCAAGATGCCTTGGCCCGCACACGCGCTGCTGCCGGAGGGCCTGCGCCTCGCCGGCGTGCGTGCCGGGCTCGCCGTGGGCACGCGCTACCGTGCGCTCGCGTTCCAGCCGTCGAGCCTCGATGCAGCCGAGATCACCAGCACCGTCGCCGCACCCGAGCGCGTCGACCTGCCCGGCGGCGCACTCGACCTGCATCCGGTCGACCAGGTACTCGCGTTCCCGGGAGCGCCGATGAAGACGCGCGCATGGATCGACGCCGACCAGACCGTGCACAAGCTCACCCTGCCGATGATGGGCGTCGACCTCGTCCTGCTCGCCTGCGACCGCGCCTGCGCGACCGCGCCGAACCAGGGCAGCGACGTGTTCTCGCGCACGCTGATGCCGTCGCCGCGCGCGCTGCGCATCGAAGAGCTCGCCGGCACGATGCGCTACACGCTGGCGTCGCCACGCAACGAATCGGCGCTCGCGCTGCCCGACACGGACGAACAGAGCGTCGTCGCGCGTGGCGGCGAGCGCGTCGTCACGATCCATCGCGATGCGCGCGTGCGCAAGGGCGAGAAGCCCGATCCATCCGACTACAAGCCGAACGACTGGCTGCAGAGCGAGGCGCCGGAGATCGTCCGCCTCGCCAAACAGGCCGCCGGCGACGCCGCGACGCCGCTCGAGCGCATGCGCCGCGTCGAAACGTTCGTGCGCGGCTACATCCGCAGCAAGACGCTCGACGTCGGCTACGCGTCCGCACTCGAGGTCGCGCGCAAGCCCGAGGGCGATTGCACCGAGCATGCGCTGCTCGTCGCCGCGCTCGGCCGCGCGCTCGGCATCGCGACGCGCGTCGTCGACGGCCTCGCCTACGCACCCGGCTTCGCCGGCAAGGACCAGGTCTTCGTGCCGCACGCCTGGGCGCAGGCGTGGGTCGACGGTCGCTGGCAGAGCTTCGACGCGGCGCTGCCCGGCTTCGACGCGGGCCACATCGCGCTCGGCATCGGCGACGGCGACCCGTGGCGCTTCTACGCCGGCCTCGACCTTCTCGGCCGCATCGAACTGCGCGAGGCGCAGTCGACGACACCGTAGCTACGCACGCCCGCGCTCGCGCCGCCGCGGCGCCGCGACCGCGACCGTCGCGCGCATTCCCGCCGGCGTCGTGCCCGCGGCCTTGCGCATGAGGCGACGCAGCGCGGTCGCGTCCTGGTAGCCGACCGCCGCAGCGACGCGCTCGATGCTGAGACGGCTGTTCTGCAGCAGGCTGCGCGCGCGGTGCAGGCGGATGCTGCGGATCAGCGCGATCGTGCCCATGCCCGTCGCATGGCGCACGCGCCGCCCGAGCGTGCGCTCGGACACGCACAGCTCGCCCGCGAGTTCGGCCACCGACGGCACGTCCGGCAACGCGGTCTCGACGCGCCGGGTCAGCCGCGCGACCAGTGCGTCGCCGCTCGCGAGCATCGCCGGCACGACGAACTGCGCCTGCTGCCCGCGTTCGTGCAGCAACAGCACGCGCGACACGCCGTCGGCGATGCGTGCGCCGAAGCGCGCGCGCAACAGGTGCAGCACGAGATCCGACTGCGCGAACGCGGCGCCGGCCGTGAGCACGGGGCCGTCGATGCAGAGGATGCGATTCGCCTCCACGCGCACGTCCGCGGCGATCCGCGCGAGCTCGGGCGCGAGCCACCACGTCGTCGTCGCGTGGCGGCCCGCGAGTACGCCGGCCGCCTGCAACAGGAACACGGCCGAACACGACGCGGCCACCTGCCCGCCGCCGGCGACGTGCGCGGCGATGTGGCGGACCGCCTGGCGGCAGTCGTCGGCGTCGAGGCGTGTACGCAGCTCGCGCGCGTCCGCGACCCAGATGCCCGGCACGAGCAGCACCGAGCGCGCGGGCTTGCGCCGCGCCGGCAGCCGCGTCGTCGCCGCGGCGATCCCGCCCTGCAGTTCCACGCGGCCGCCCGCGACCGAGTGCAGGCCCCAGCTCGGCGCCGCCTCGCCATTGCGCGCGGCGAGCAGCGCCGCGGCGGCGAGGATGTCGCGCGTCATCGAGACGCCGCTCGGATTGGTGCCGTCGAGCAGCAGCAGCTCGAAATCCTTCATGTCGGAATCAGCCCGGAAGATGTCTTTTCCGACACTACCACGCAGTGCCGCGCGCGGCTCAAATGGACCTCTCACGTCCCGGAGCCCGCGATGAGCACAGCCGACCGCGAAGACGACCCGCTCGACGATTTCGACGCGCGGTCGATCGAACTCGACGGCGTCGCACGCCGTGTGTACGCATCCGGCCAGGGGCCAGGCGTGATCGTGATGGCGGAGATGCCCGGCATCAGTCCCGACGTCGCGCGTTTCGCGCGCTGGGTGCGCCAGGCCGGCTTCACCGTCTACATGCCGTCGCTGTTCGGCCGCGACGGCGCCTATCCGCGCGCCGAAGACGGTCTGGCCGTGTTGCGTCGCGCGTGCATCAGCGCCGAGTTCCACGCGCTCGCCGGGCGCGGTTCGAGCCCGGTCACGCGATGGCTGCGTGCACTCGCACGCTTCGCCCACCGCGAATGCGGTGGCGCCGGCGTCGGCGCGGTGGGCATGTGCTTCACCGGCAACTTCGCGCTCGCGATGATGATCGAACCGGCGGTGCTCGCGCCGGTGTTGGCACAGCCTTCGCTGCCGCTCGACGACCCCGCGGCGATCGAGAGCGACGCCGAGGAACTGCGCGACGTCCGTGCACGGCTCGAGCGCGAGAACCTCGAGGTCCTCGCCTACCGCTTCGAAGGCGATCGGCGTTGCCGCGCCGAGCGGTTCGCCGCCTACGCATCCGCGCTCGGCCCGCGCTTCGTCGCGCGCGTGCTGCCCGACGCGGCCGCACGAGGCGACCCGCCGCCGTTCTTCGCCGAGGTCGTCGGCGGTCCGCACAGCGTGTTCACCGCGCACCTCGTCGACGTCGACGGTTCGCCGACGCGGCGCGCATTCGCCGACGTGATCGCATTCCTGCGCGAACGTCTGTGGGCGCCCGCGCCGTTCGCGGCGGAGACGGTCATATGAACGTCGGCTTCGTCGGCCTCGGCACGATGGGCCTGCCGATGGCCACGAACCTGCTGCGCGCGGGCTGTCCTCTTTGGTTGTGGAACCGCACCGCGGAGCGCTGCGCGCCGCTGCTCGGACTCGGCGCGCACCGCGCGGAATCGATCGATGCATTGTGCCGCGATGCGCAGACCGTCTTGCTCATGCTGTTCGACGAAGCCGCCCTCGACGCCGTGCTCGGCCGTCGCACGCACGCGTTCGGTGCGCGCGTCGCCGGACGCACGCTCGTGCACCTGGGCACCACGTCGCCGGCGTACTCGGCGGCACTCGCGCGCGATCTCGAGGCGTGCGGCGCACGCTACGTCGAAGCGCCCGTGTCCGGCTCGCGCGTGCAGGCCGAACGCGGCGAACTCATCGGCATGGTTTCCGGCAGCGACGACGCGGTCGACGCGGTGCTGCCGCTGCTCGCGCCGCTGTGCCGGCGCACGTTCCGCTGCGGCGCGGTGCCGGGCGCGCTGCGCATGAAGCTCGCGGTCAACCACTACCTCATCGCGATGGTCACCGCGCTCGCCGAAACCGTGCATGCCGCGCGTTCCGGCGGCGTCGACATCGCGCTCTTGCGCGACGTCCTCGACGCCGGTCCGATGGCGAGCGAGGTCTCGCGCATCAAGCTCGACAAGCTCGTACGTGCGGAGTTCGCGCCGCAGGCGGCCGTGCGCGACGTCGCGACGATCGCCGACCTCGTCCTCGCGCAGGCGGACGGCGCCGGCGCGGATGCGCCGCTGATCCGCGCCTGCGCGACGCTGTACCGGCGCGCGCACGACGACGGCTTCGGCGATCTCGACATGGCCGGCGTGATCCACGCCTTCCGATAGTGCCCCGACGCCTCGCCGATGGTCGGCGCGCGGCAGCGGATCGTTACGGGCCGTCGAAGCCGTTGCGGAAGATAACGTCGCCGCCGACCTGGATCGTCCAGCTGCGCTGGTGATCGAGCAGGCTGCCCGCCATCGCCGCGGCGACGAGGTTGGTCGTGTCCTTCACGCGCACCTGCAGCGTGTGCGACGACGGCGTCGACGCCGCCTGGTTGAACACGTAGGTCGCCGAGGTCGCGCCGCCGATCGGATTGCCGTCGAGGTACCAGTGCACGTCGAGCGCGCCGATCGTCGGCAGCAGCAGCGACACGCCGAACGCCTGGTTCGAGCCGGGCACGTACTGCACGGGCACGGCAGTCGCGGGCGATTCGCTGCCGGGCTCGACGAGGTCGATGCCCGCTGCCGGTGCGCCCCAGCCGCCGCGGTAGAGCGTGCGCACGTATTCCTGCCGGCAGACCGGGCAGAACGGCACGCCGAGGAACTGCATGAGGCACTGCGTGTCGACCGGCCGGTACATCCCCGTCGTGAGATAGCGCGCGCCCTGGAACAGGCCGACGCCCGATGTTCCCGACGGCGTCGGGATCGGATTGCCGGGCGTGAACCAACTGTTCCACTTCACCTGCGCGGCGATGGTCTGGTTCGTCACGTTGGGTTCGCACGGCGTGCCGCCGGTATCGCTGCACGGAGGGAAACCCGGGTACGGCGAACTGTACTCGTCGGCAAGCCCGGTGAAGCTGTGGCCGTATTCGTGCAGCACGATCTGCGGCGCCTGCGCATGCGTCGAGGTGACCGAGAGCGAGCCGCCGGAACCGCCGTAGGTGTCGTCGTTGACGACGACGACGATCTTGTCCCAGTCCGGATACGCGGCGGCCGCGGCGAGCACGGAAGCGTCGTCGACGACGAGCAGGCGCTGGATGTTGTAGGCGCAGAACGTCGCGTCGAACGCGGTATCGACGAACTGGCCAGCATGCACGTCGCCGATCGCGTCCGGATCGGAGCAGCAGGTCGCCTGCGTGCAGCCGGCCTGGTACGCAGGGTGGTCCGCGCCGGACTGGTTCGAGGCGATGAACGCGGTCGTCCAGTTCACGAAGCTCTGGTATTCCTTGTACGGCGTGAGACCGAAGAACGCGTCGTGCAGGATCGCCGCGTCAGCATCGAACAGCGAATGCTGCGCGTTGGTGTAGCCGTCGCCGACGACGAGCATGTCGACGCGGTTGGCCGGGCTGCCGCCGCCCTGCAAGCGGTCGATCTGTACTTGCGGCACGCGCGCGGCGAGCCGCAGCTCGCCCGAACGCGCGGCGAGCGCGGCGAGGTCGAAGCGCTGCACGGCTGCCGCGCCGGCGAATTCGACCGCGTCGGCCGACCCTAACGGGACGCGCAACACGAAACTGCGCGTGGCCGCGCGCGGGCGCGTCGAAACGATCGTGCCGTCGCCGCGGTTCGGATCGCGCGCGAACTCGCCGCGCAGGTCCGGGATCGCGACGCTGCGCTCGCCCAGGTCCGCGCCGCCCTTCACGGCATGCCAGGCCACGCGTTCGCCATGGGCGGCATCGAACGTGCGGGCCTCGTCGCCGCTGCCGGCGAGTTCGACCTGCGCGTAGAAGACCGGCTCGACCACGCCGGCAGCGTCGCGCGTGAACACGACGTAATGCGCGGGCGCGGCATGCGCGGCCCCCGCGGCGAAAGCGAGCAGCAGGCCGAGGCGGCCGGCGTTGCGTTCCATGGCGTCTCCCTCCCGAAGTGCGCAAAAAACAGCCTAGCACAGCGGGCGTTCCAGGCCATATTGCAAAGTGATATTAAATTGATATCATACGACCAGGCATCGGGAGATCGAGTCATGAACGAACGCAATGCTTTCTCGCTCGCCGGCATTCCGGTCGTGCTGTTCCTCGTCGTCGCCATACCGTCGACGGTCGCGTCGACGGTCCTCGGCATCGACGCGCATCCGTCCGCCTTGCTGTCGATCATCGTGCCGGCGGCGCTCGCGATGGCCGCGCTGCTGTTCGCGACCGCGGGCTTCTTCCAGGTGCAGCCGAACCAGGGCCAGGTGCTGCAGCTGTTCGGTCACTACGCCGGCACCGTGCGCGACGAAGGCCTGCGCTGGACCAACCCGTTCTATTCCAAACGCGCGGTGAGCCTGCGCGTGCGCAACTTCGAGTCGGGCCGGCTCAAGGTCAACGATGCGGACGGCAATCCGATCGAGATCGCTGCGGTCGTCGTCTGGCAGGTCGTCGACACCGCCGAAGCCGTGTTTTGCGTCGACGACTACGAGAACTTCGTGCAGATCCAGAGCGAATCCGCCCTGCGCCAGATGGCGCAGAGCTACCCCTACGACGCGCACGACGGCGATGCGCCGTCGCTGCGCAGCCACGGCGACGAGGTCAACACGCACCTGCGCCGCGAGATCCACCAGCGCCTCGGCAAGGCCGGCGTCGACGTCGTCGAGGCGCGTATCAGCCACCTCGCCTACGCGCAGGAGATCGCCCAGGCGATGCTGCAGCGCCAGCAGGCCGGGGCGATCGTCGCCGCGCGCGGACGCATCGTCGAAGGCGCGGTGAGCATGGTCGAGATGGCACTCGCCGAACTCGGCAAGCGCGGCGTCGTCGAACTCGACAACGAACGCCGCGCGGCGATGGTCAGCAACCTGCTCGTCGTGCTGTGCGGCGAACGCGGCACGCAGCCGGTCGTCAACACCGGAACGCTCTACACGGGCTGACGATGCCGTCCGTCGCCGCCGCCGACAGGAGCATGTCCTCCACCCCGCGCATCGGCTCGTCGCACGCGTGCGGAGGTGGCGCATGAGCGAGAAGAAGGCATATCCGCTGCGCATCGCGTCGCCCGTGCTCGACGCGATGCAGCGCTGGGCCAACGACGACCTGCGTTCGCTCAACGCGCAGATCGAATACGTGCTGCGCGAAGCCTTGCGCGAAGCGGGGCGCCTGAAGCCCGCGACCAAACCGCGCGCGATCGCCGACGACGCGTCGTGACGCGCCTCGCCGCGGCCGCGGACCGCGGCGCGGCTCAGCCGCGATACAGGCCCGCATGGTAGCGTGCGCCATCCGCTGGAGACCCGTTCATGTCGAAACGATCGCTCGCACCGCTCGCCTTCGCCCTGCTCGCCTGCCTGTCCGCGCAGGCGGCGCCAAAGAAGAAACATGCGCCGCCTGCCACGCAGGACGCGACGACGCCGGCGGCGGCTTCGCAGGAGATCGACGTCGATGCGATGGCGCGCGCGAAGGACGGCAAGCCGACCGAACCGCTGGCCGATCCCGGCGTGGCGGCGCCGGCGGCGGAAACTCCGCCTGCGGGGCAGGCCTCCGAGGCGACACCCGCGGATGCCGCCACCGCGGCGGCTGCGCCAACGCCCGCCCCCGCCGAGAAGGGCGCCGAGCCGGCCGCGAACGCGGCGCCGCAAGCGGCACCCGCCCCTGCGGCGACGGATGCGCCGATGGCCGAACGGCCGTCGCCGCTCGCACCCGAGCCACCGCCGAGCGCGACCGACAAGAGCATCGCCGCGGCTTGCGAGGCGCGCGCGACGTCCCTGCTCGACGCCGCGCAGAAGGCCGACTACGCGACCGCGACACGCGACTTCGACGCCAAGATGCGCACCGCGTTGCCGGCGCCGAAGTTCCAGCAGGCGTGGGAATCACTCGGCCAGTTCGGCCGCCTGCAGGCGCGCGGACAGGCGCACCCGATGAAGGGCGACGGCTACATCGCGATCACGGTCCCATTGATCTTCGACAAGGCCAATCTCTACGCGCAGATCGCCTGCGGCAGCGATGGTCGCATCGCCGGGTTCTACCTGAAACCGCTCTGAGCGCACGCTCATGACGACGCACGCCGACGCCGGCACGGCTCCCGCGCGCTGCGACGACGCGCAGCGGCGTGTACTCGTCGCCGAGGCCCATGCGCTCGGCGTGCCACGCGACTACGGCCGCGTGCGACGTCTCGTCCCCGTGCGCGAACCACGCGAACTCGCGTGCATCGGCGAAGACATCCACCAGCGCCGGCAGTGGCTCGCACCGCGCGCCGCGCGCGCCTACGCGCGCCTGCACGCCGCGGCCGCGGCCGATGCGATCGAACTGCAGCTCGTGTCGGCATTCCGTTCGGCCGAGTACCAGCTCGGCATCCTCAAGCGCAAACTCGAACGCGGCCAGTCGATGGAGGAGATCCTGCGCGTGAGCGCTGCACCCGGCTACAGCGAGCACCACAGCGGGCGCGCGGTCGATCTCACCACGCCCGGCTTCGCCGCGCTCGAGGAGGAATTCGAGCATTCGTCCGCGTTCGCCTGGCTCGTCGCGAACGCGGCGCGCTTCGGTTTCGCGCTGTCCTACCCGCGCGACAACCCGCACCGCATCGCGTACGAGCCGTGGCACTGGTGCTGGCATCGCCACCGCGGCGCCGAATCGGGCATGGTCTGATTCTCCAATGCGCATCCCACCGGATCGTTCGAGCTTGCTGCTCTCCCTTCAGCGCGCGCTGTTGGGAGAAATTTGCGCCGACCTTCGCCAGGCATCCATCGAAGCCGATGCGACCCTGCGCGTGGTACGGGTCCGTTTCGAATTTGACGGAATGCCTTCGGCAACGAGCCGCGAAAGTTGTTCGTGTGTCGCCGGCATGGTGCTCGGAGATTTCCCAGACGACTGGACCCTCGACGAGCAACATGAGTCCACACCCTGCCCCGATCGATTGTCTGGACTCGCACATATCGGGTACTTGCGCGGTGGAGACCGCCGGCATGAACCCGGCGAGCATGTCGCGACGAGACATCGCCACGCCTCGACCATTGGCAAGGTATCGAATAGCGCGAACCTCGATTCGGTTTCGGACGCGTCCTCGTTCGTGCGTTTCGTGGAAGCGTTGGTGGCGGACCGTCGACTAGCTGATTCGCTCGCGCCCACCGTCGATGGCTTCGCGGGAGAGTGGGCGAATCAAAGCATCGCGGATTTCCTCGAAGCGGCCTGCGCGTGGGCGAATGACTCCGCTTTCGGCGAGCAGCAAAGCCTCCAGCGCGAAAACCCATGGCGGCAATTCGCGGTTTTCCTTTGGGCCGGACGCATCTACGAGTAACAGGTAGGTCGGACGCGCACTGCGCTGGCCGGCGCAGCATCGCGATCGCGAGCGGCGCCGGCCGAGCCTACGGGCGCCGTGCGTGCACGGCGAGCGCGAGCCAACCGGCGATGAAGGCGACGCCGCCGATCGGCGTGATCGCGCCTATCCAGCGCGGCGCGCCGAGCGCGAGCGCGTAGAGGCTCGCGCAGAACACGACGATGCCCGCGGCGAACGCGAACGCCGCGAAGCGCAGCGGGCGATCCTCGCGATCGCGCGCGAGTACGCCCGTCGCGAGCAGCGCGAGCGCGTGCCAGAACTGGTATTCGACGGCGGTGTGCCAGGTCGAGAGCGCCGCAGCATCGAGCACGCTGCGCAGCGCATGCGCACCGAATGCGCCGAGCGCGACGGCCACGGCGCCGGCGATCGCGCCGGCGCCGACCGAGAGGCGTGCGAGGTTGTTCGTCATCGCGGCGGCTGGCTCCGGCCGAGGCCGGAGCCGTGCGCTCAGTGCGCCGCGCCGACTTTCGCCGGTTTCGCGGGCGGCTTCGCCGCCGGTGCCGCCTTCTTGTCGTCGAGCGGCTTGAGCAGGTCGGACATCGACTTGTTGATGTTCGCGTACTTGTACGCGGGCAGCACGTAGGTCCAGCCGGAGAAGCGCGTGCCGAGGTCGGCGACGTCCTTGTTCAACGCGGCCAGGCGCGTCTCGCGGTCCTTCGCCGCGTCGTCGATCGACGCCGGCTTGACGGGCGTGACCGCCGCGTCGGCCTTGCCTTCCTTCTTCGTCGCGTCGGCCGCCGCGCTCTCGGCGTCGTAGTCGGCCTTGGCCTTCGCCTGCTCCGCCGCGATGCCCTTGTCCGCCTGCGCGGCGTCGAGCGAGGCGGCAAACTGCGCGTAGCTCTTGCCGTCCTTCTCCCACGCCGTGACGTCGACGACGATGCCGTCGAACGTCGCGTAGCGCGCCTTCAACGCCTGCTCCGGCGGCATCGCGTCCTTCGCCGCGACGACGTCGTCGAAGCGCAGGCCCGCGAGCGCGGCAGCGAGGCCGTTGATCGCGAACTCCGAGCCCGCCTCGCGGCCCTTCGGCACGTCGGCGAGCACGTAGTTCGCATCGCCCTCGGCATTCTTCGCGATCGCGACCTTGCTGCCGTCCGCATGCGTGATCGCGACCGCGGCGATGCGCGTCGCCGCGATGTCGGCGAGGTCCTTGCGCAACCAGTCCGCGCCGTTCTTGTCGACCGCGAGCGACGTCGACACGAGCCAGCTCTCGGGCTGCCCGGCGACGCGCACGTAGGTGCCGCCGCGCGGATCGGCGTTGCCGACGACGAGTACGAGCGGCTTGGCGAGGCCGTCGAGTTCGACCTGCAGGCCCTTCGCGTCCTTCGCGGCGACGTCCTCGACGCCGAGCAGCGCGTACTTGTCCTTGTTCGAGGTCTTCTGCTCGACGCGCCTGGCGTCGGCGAGCTTGAGCAGGAACGCGCGCAGCTTGCCGGTGTCGGCCGGGTAGCCGCCCTTCTCCGCGAGCGTCCAGCCGTTCGCGCCACGCTCGAGCGTCGCGACGACCTTGCTGTCGGCGCCGGTGACGACGACCTTGGCGACGTCGTTGACGTGGTCGCGCAGTTCCGGCACGAGGTAGGCCGAAGCCTCCGCCTGCCCGCTCTGCGGCCGGTTCGAATGGTTCAACGCGACCGCGGCGCCGATCGCGACGAGCGCGGCCACGCCGAGGCCGATCAGGGTCTTCTGGTTCATGCGTGGGCTCCCTGGGCGGCGCGACGACGCTGCATGCGCCACCACGCGAACGCGAGTGCGGCGAGCGTGACGAGCAACGGCATCAGCACGATGTTGACGAGCTTCAGCCGCGTGCCGAGCGACTCGATTTCGGCGTCGAGCTGGCGCCGCACCTGGCGCAGCTCCTTGCGGATCTCGAGCTTGCGGTCGAGGAACTTCTCGAGCTCGGCCTTCTGCTCGGTCGAGAGGATCTGCGCCTGGTCCTGGCTCTTCGCGCTCTGCAGCTCGGTGAGCTTGCGCTCGGTCTCCGACAGCTCGCGCTGCAGGTCCTGCTCCTTGGCGCGGAATCGCTCGTCGGCGTTGCGCTTGATCGCCTCGACCGTCGTGAATGGGCGCTGCGAGGTCGCGCGACCGCGAATCGAGATGAGGTCGCTCGAGCCGGCCATGTTGTCGAGCGCATTGACCGCGAAGTCGCCGTTGTTGGCGAACGGATTCATGATCTGCTGGCCCAGGAACGGACGCACCTGCACCCACATGCGGTCGCTGAGCAGGTCGGTGTCGGCGACGAGCACGATCTGCCCGTTCGCGTCCTTCGACTGCTTGAGCGCGCCGGCGTCGTTGCGCTCGGGGAACGCGGTCTTGAACGTGCCGGACAGGCGCGCCGCGATCACGAACGGTGTGCCGGCGGCCTTGTAACCCTGCAACAGCGAAGACGGATCGCCGAGCATGCGCAGGCGGTCCGACGGCACGCTCATCGCGTCGGAGGTCGTCTGCAGCAACGGCACGAGCTTCTCGTCCTTGGCGTCCTTGGCGAGGTCGAACGAACCGGCGGTCGACACGTTGATGCTGTCGAGGTTCGCGGTCAGCACGTCGTCGTGGTTGAGGTCGGCCTGGGTCAGGCCGAGGATGCCCGGATGGCGCACCGGCGCCGTGCCTTCGCCGGTCTGGATCGGCAGGCCGCGCGCCCGATCGAGCACGACCTTGTGCGCGTCGTATTCGACGCCCCACGCCTTGAACAGCTTCGGCAGGTCGGACGACTTGTCGGCCATCATGCCGGCCATCGGGTTGGACGGATCGGCGCCGCTGTCGTCGAGCTCGGCGCTCGGGTCGACGAACACGAGCAGGTGGCCGCCGCGCAGCACGAACTGGTCGATCGCGTACTGCGCGTCGTCGGACAGGTTCTTCGGCTGCACGACGATGAGCACGTCCATGTCCTTGTCGATCGCCTTGAGGCTCGCCGCGTCGACCGGCTTGACGTCGAACAGTTGCGTCCACTGCTGGTAGATCGCCCACGGCTGGCGCATCTGCTGCGTCTGCGGATCGAAGCCGGCCGCGATCGGCAGCCCCGACAGCAGGCCGACGACCGGCTTCTTCGGCGTCTCGAGGTCGTGGATGAGCTTGGCGACGTCGTACTCGAGGAACGCTTCCTTGTCCGGCTGCAGGAACGGGATCGAGGCGTGGCCGTTGGTCGAGTTGGTGCCGGCGATGCCGAGGAACACCTTGTCGCCCGAAGCCGACACCGGCACGGCCTGGAGGCCGAGGCTCGCCGCGCGATCCTCGTCCTCGGAGAACGGCAGCGGGTCGATCACCTGCAGTCGCAGCTTGCCGCCGGAACGCGCGGCCATCTCCTGCAGCATTTCGCGCACGGTCGTGAAGTAGCTGCGCAACTGCGGGATGCCCTCGCTCGCCTTGTCGGAGAAGAACAGGTAGAGGTCGATCGGCTCGTCGATCGACTTCAGGATGTTCCTGGTGCCGTCGGAAAGCGTGTACAGGTGGTTCTGCGTGAGGTCGGCGCGCGCGCCGCGGAACACGACGTTGACCAGCAGCATGACCGCGACGAACAGCGCGGCGAGCACGGCCAGTGCGGTACCCGAAAGGGCCTTGCGATTGAGTTGCATGCTCGGATCCCTCCTCAGGCCGCTTTCTTCATGTCGATGACGACTGCCGTCGCGTACAGCCAGACGCCGATCATCAGGACGAAATAGACGAGGTCGCGCAGGTCGATCACGCCCTTGCTGATCGACGCGAAGTGGGTCAGGAAGCTCAGGCCCGAAATCGCGTCGGCGACGCCCTGCCCGGCGATCGCGCGGATCGCGTCGAGCACGAGCGGGTAGCCGGCGAGCAGCAGCAGGAAGCAGATGACCACGGTCAGGATGAACGCGACGACCTGGTTGCGCGTCGACGCCGAGAGGCACGAGCCGATCGCGAGGAACGCGCCCGCCATGAGCAGCGAACCGAGGTAGCTCGCGAAGATCACGCCGTTGTCGGGGCTGCCGAGGTAGTTCACGGTGAGCCAGATCGGGAACGTCAGCGCGAGCGCGATCGCGATGAACGCCCAGGCGGCGAGGAACTTGCCGAACACCGCCTGCCACATGGTGATCGGCAGCGTCAGCAGCAGCTCGATCGTGCCGGTCTTGCGCTCCTCGGCCCACAGGCGCATCGATACCGCGGGAACAAGGAACAGGTATAGCCAAGGATGGAACGTGAAGAACGCCTGCAGGTCGGCCTGGCCGCGTTCGTAGAAGTTGCCGAGGTAGAACGTGAACGCGCCCGACAGCAGCAGGAAGATCACGATGAAGACGTAGGCGACCGGGGTCGAGAAGTAGCTGCGCAGTTCGCGTCGGAAGATCGTCATGGTGCCGCTCATGTGCGCGCCTCCTTGCCCGCCGCGCCCTGGGTGATCGTGCGGAACACCTCGTCGAGGCGACCCGCTTCGAGCTCGAGCTCGCGTACGGCCACGTTCTGCGCCTTCAGCGCGTCGCCGACGGCGACGAAGATCGAGCGGCCCGGCTTCGGGAACGCGGTGATGCGGTTGTCCTGCGGATCGATCTCGATCGCGGCGATGTCCGCCACTTTCGCGAGCGCCTCCTTCGCCTGCTGCAGGTCGTTCGCGGTGAGCGACACCGCCTGGTGGTAGCGCGAGCGCGCCTCCAGTTCCGACGGCGTCGCGTCGGCGAGCACGCGCCCGCCCGCGATGATGATCGCGCGCGTGCACACCGCGTGCACTTCCTCGAGCAGGTGGGTCGAGATGATGATCGTCTTGTCGCGCGCCATCGAATTGATGAGCGTGCGCACTTCCTGCTTCTGGTTCGGGTCGAGGCCGTCGGTCGGCTCGTCGAGGATGAGCACCTTCGGGTCGTGCAGGATCGCGCCGGCGAGGCCGACGCGGCGCTTGAAGCCTTTCGACAGCGTGTCGATCGGCTGCTCGAGCACGCGCTCGAGGTGCAGGCGTGCGACCGAGTCGTCGATGCGCTGGAAGCGCCGCTCGCCGGAGAGGCCGCGTACGTCGGCGATGAACTCGATGAACTCGCGCACGGTCATCTCGCCGTAACTCGGCGCGCCTTCCGGCAGGTAGCCGAGCACGCGCTTGGCTTCGAGCGGCTGCCGCTCGATGTCGAAGCCGGCGACCGTGGCGCCGCCCGAGGTCGGGGCGAGGAAACCGGCGACCATCTTCATCGTGGTCGACTTGCCGGCGCCGTTGGGCCCGAGGAAGCCGAGCACCTGGCCGGGCTCGACCTTGAAACTGATCGCGTCGACGGCGGTGAAGTCGCCGTAGCGTTTGGTGAGTTGTCGGGTTTCGATCATCGTCTTCGCTGCACCTGTTAACGGACATGGCAGCCCGCGCACGCGAAAGCCGCGCGGGCGACTACCCCAGATGGATGTGGCGCACCGCGTCGGCCGACGACGTCGCGAGCGGGCCGTGCCCGCCGGCATCGCAGCGACCCTGGACGCGGGGCGCGCGGAAAGATACCGCAAAGGCCGACGAAAGTTCCCGCGCGTCACGCGAGCCGCCACGGCGGCGGGTAGCGCCGACCCTCGCGCAAAGGCCGGAAACACGATGCCTGCGCGACGAATCCGGCCGTCGCGCCCGCGTGCCAGCCGCGGATGCCGGCGAGCGGCAGCGGGCGGAGCTCCTGCGGATCCGCGAGCACGGTACCGGCGCGGATCGCCGCGGATATTCCGGCTTCCGCGCGCGGTCGACGCGCGAGGATGGCGGCTTCGCCGACGTCGCCGAGCGCGTCGGCGGCCACCTCGACGACGAGGCACTTCGCGACCGGCAGGTCGTGGCCGTTCCAGACATGCTCGAGCAGCGCATGGCCGAACACGGTGACCGCGATCGCCGGGCCCCACGCATCGCGCTCCGCGACGAAGAGGCTCGCCCAGTCGTGCGCGTCCCACGCCGCGAGCAACCGCGGCGCCGCGAGCCAGGCGATCGCGCCGGCCTCGTCGAAGTGGGTCAGCGCGCATTGCCCGCGCGTACGCTGCTTCGCGCCGATGCGCGCGACGTCGGCCGCCTGACGCGCATTGAGCGCCCACTTGAGCTGCGGATGGCGCAGCCAGACCAATGCATTGAACGCATCGTGCGCGTCGTGTTCGCGCGTCGCGAGCACGTGGTGCGCGGCGATGCGCGTCTCGTAGTGCAGCCCGTCGTCGAGCAGCGCGCGCGTCTGCGCGCGGAATGCGGGGCGCGCGATGCCGTCGTCGTGCTGCGCACGCAAGCGACGCGCCTCGAGCTCGTCGAGCCCCGGCAACGGCGACGCCGGGTCGAGCCATGCGCTCAGCAGCGGATGCGCGCGCGGGGCGCTCGCGCAGGCGAACGAAGGCGCGAGGCCGATCGCCGCGTTCACGAGGGGGCCGGCGCGAACAGGATCGAAACGCCGATGCCGGCCTGCCAGTCGGTCGTCGCGCGATCGAGCGCGCGCAGGAACGACGCGTCGAACTGCACGCGAGGCGTCGCCATCCAGCTGAGGCCACCGCCGGCCTCGCGCGCATGCGACGCACCCGAGCCGACACCGCCCTCGACGTAGCCGGCGAGGCGATCGCGCAGCGGGAATCCGTAGGCGAGCGCGACGAGCGCGCCGTTGCCGTCGCGTCCCCAGTGCCGGTCCGCGTAGAGCGTCATGCTGCGGTCGTCGCCTGCGGGCCACGCCATCGAAACGCCGAGATCGCGCGCATGGCCACCGCCACCGATCGGCGCGCGACCGGTCGGGACACCGGCCGTCGCGAGCACGGCGAGCGAGAATGCCTCCGAATTCCACGGCGCGACCTTCACACCGATCCGTGCATCGCCGCCGCCGCTCGCACTCGTCGACACGCCCGGGCCGCGCACGTCGACGCGTCCCCAGCTGTCGGCGCCGAGCTGCAGTTCGACGCCGTCGGCGACGCCGCAATGGAGCAGGCTGTCGGCGACGACGTCGGTCGTGCGCACGCGCGCGACGCGGTCGGTGTCGGCGTCGAACAGGCCTTGCTCCCACGCGCACGACGCGTGCGGCAGCGTCGCCGTCGCGAATGCGAGGCCGGGCCGGTCGAATGCGGGCACGTCGTCGTCCGCGTGCACGAGCGTCGTCGCGACCGCGAGCAGGCCAGCCGCGGCGAACATCGATCCGATCCTGCGCTGCATGCCCTGCCCTCCTTCGCAACGCGCATCGTAGCGTGCCGGCGCCATCCGCTCGGCATGATTGCCGCCGGCGCCCGCATCCACCCGGCGACCTCGCGAGTCACCTCGCCCGATCCGCCGTACGCCGCCGCGCGCGGAATCACTGGCCGTGGCCGGAGCCACGACGAAGGCACGTGCTCACGCGACGATACGCGTGCACGAGGCGCGTGCATGGCGGACTCCGAGCAGCAGGCTGCCGGTCACCGATCCGGATACGCAGGGTGCGCGGCAGGGCGCGCGACCGACTGCCAGCCGGCCACGCGATCAGGCCGCGAGGCGGCCGATCAGGTCGTGCTCGTCCGTGTGGATGATCTCCACCTCGACGAACTGGCCGGGCTTGAGCGCCTGGCCGTCGTCGATGCGCACGATGCCGTCGATCTCCGGTGCGTCCGCCTTCGAGCGCGCGATCGCGCCGTCCTCGTCCACTTCGTCGACGATCACCTGCTGGCGCGTGCCGATCTTGCGTGCGAGGCGTGCGGCGGAAATCTCCGCCTGCACTTCCATGAAGCGCTCGAGGCGTTCCTCCTTGATCTCCTCGGGCACGGGATCGGGCAGCTCGTTCGCCTTGGCGCCGTCGACCGGCGAATAGGCGAACGCGCCGACGCGATCGAGCTGCGCTTCGCGCAGGAAGTCGAGCAGTTCCTCGAATTCCGCTTCCGTCTCGCCGGGGAAGCCGACGATGAAGGTGCTGCGCAACGTGAGATCCGGGCATGCCTTGCGCCACGCCTGCACGCGCGCGAGCACCTTGTCGACCGCGCCCGGCCGCTTCATGAGCTTGAGGATGCGCGGGCTCGCGTGCTGAAACGGGATGTCGAGGTACGGCAGGATGCGACCGTCCGCCATCAGCGGGATCACGTCGTCGACGTGCGGATACGGATAAACGTAGTGCAGGCGCGTCCACGCGCCTAGCTCGGCGAGCCCCTCGCACAGACCGGTCATGCGCGTCGCATGCGCCTTGCCGCGCCACTCGCGCTCGGCGTACTGCAGGTCGACGCCGTAGGCGCTCGTGTCCTGCGACACGACGAGCAGTTCCTTGACGCCGCCCTTGACGAGCTTCTCCGCTTCGACGAGCACTTCGTCGACCGGCCGCGACACGAGGTCGCCGCGCATCGACGGGATGATGCAGAACGTGCAGCGGTGGTTGCAGCCTTCGGAAATCTTGAGGTACGCGTAGTGTTTGGGTGTGAGCTTCACGCCTTGCGGCGGCACGAGATCGAGGAACGGATCGTGCTTCGGCGGCAGCGCCGCGTGCACCGCGCTCATCACGCTCGCGTAGTCCTGCGGACCGGAGATCGACAGCACGCCTGGGTGCGCCTCGCGGATCACCTCGGCGCGCTTGCCGAGGCACCCGGTGACGATGACCTTGCCGTTCTCCTCGAGCGCCTCGCCGATCGCATCGAGCGATTCGGTCACGGCCGCGTCGATGAAACCGCAGGTGTTGACCACGACGACGTCGGCCGCATCGTAGCTCGGCACGATGTCGTAACCCTCGACGCGCAGCTGGGTGAGGATGCGCTCGGAGTCGACGAGGGCTTTCGGGCAGCCGAGGCTGACGAAGCCGACCTTGGGATTGCGGCGTGACATGGAAAACCCGGCGGATGGCAGCCGGATAGTCTACCAGCCGCGCCGCGGGCCGCGGCGGATCGCCTCGCATGGAGCGGCCGCGACAGCCAGGGGCGACCGCGAAACACAAGTTTTGCTGCTTTTGCAGCCGCACACCGGACTTTTCCCGTGGGCGCTCTGTAAGATGACGCCGCGGCCGCGAAGGGGGAACCTGCGCCGGCCCGGTTTGGACGACCGGAGAGAGTTGCGCGATGCACCCGGGGAACCCGTTGCCTCCCGACCGCCCATGGCGGCGGGCGCGCTCGCCCGTCCGCGCACTGCTCATCGCCCTGTCTGCCGTCGCGACGGCGACCAGCGTGGCGGAGGAATATCCACTCGCGCGCGTCGTCACCGGCAGCCGGCAGATCGCCGCGGCCGTCGACGCCACGCTCGCCGACGACACCACCGTGCGACTCGCCGATGCGATCGGCGGCCCGTGGGCGCGCCAACAGCTGCTCGCGACCGCCGGCGACATCTGTTCGGCGCTCGATCTTCCCGACGTCGCCAACCGCCTCTGGACGCGCGCGCTGCCGGCCGCGCAGCAACGCGGCGACATCGCGGCGACGATCATGCTGACCACGCTCGTCGCGCAGAGCTCGCTCGCGCTCGGCGACTACGAACGCTCGCGCGAACTCGCCGATCGCCTGCGCGTACTCGCGCACCGCCACGGCGACGTCAGCGCCGAGGCGCAGGCGGAGAACGCGCTCGGCGTGCTCGAGCGCCGCAGCGGCCGCCTCGACGAAGCGGTCGCGCACCAGCAGCGTTCGCTCGACCTGTTCAAGTCCGCAGGCAACGGCATCGGCGCGATGCGCGCGCTGTCCGACCTCGGCACGATCTGGCGCGACCGCGGCGATTTCGCGCAGGCACTCGACGCGCAGCTCGAGTCCGTCGCCGAACGCGAGCGCTCGGGCGATCGCCTGTCCAACGTCTATCGCAACCTGGCCCTGCTCTACCGCGAAATCGAGGACACCGCGGCATCGCGCGCATATTTCGAACGCGCGACCGAGGCGGCGATCCGCAGCGGCGTGCCGTCGATGTATTCCTCGGTGACCGGCGCGTATTCGAGCCTGCTCAACGACATCGAGGACTACGCCGGCGCGCGCAAGGCGGCCGAGGAAGCGCTCGCGATCGATACCGCGCTCGGCGACCGGCCGCACCAGGGCTTCGAGCACCTCGAACTCGGGCGCGCGCTGCTCGGCGCGAAGCAGACCGTCGCCGCGGTCGAGCACTTCGATCGCGCGCTCTCGATCGGCCGCGAACTCGGCCAGCGTGAACTGGTCGCGCGTTCGCTGCTGCACCAGACCGAGATCGCGCTCTCCCAGCGCGAATACCTGCGCGCGCGCGGCCTCATCGACGAGGCGATCGCCGGCCTTGAGGCGACCCGCTTGCGACCGCAGCTCGCGCAGGCGTACACGCTGCGCGAGCAGCTCGCGCGTGCCGAGCACGACGACGCCGAAGCGCTGCGCTACGCGCACAAATCGGCGGCCGCGCGCGAGGAACTGATCGGCATCCGCGCAAGCCGGCAACTCTCGGCGCTCGAGGTGCGCCACGCGCGCTCGGACGCCGACCAACGCCTCGCCATGCTCGCCAAGGACAACGAACTGCAATCCGCTCGCCTGCAGGCGCAGGCGGTACAGCGCCGCTTCGGCGCGATCGCACTCGCCGGCCTCGCGCTCGCCCTGCTCGCGCTGATCTGGCGCTATCGCGGCGTGCGCCGGCTCAACCGCGCGCTCGAGCTGCGCAGCGTCGAGATCGAGCGGCAGCGCGCCGCGCTCGGCGAGGCGAACACGCGGCTCGAGCAGCAGGCCGCCGAGCTTTACCAGGCGGCGACCACCGACTGGCTCACCGGCGTGTCGAACCGCCGCGACGTGCTCGAGCGGATCGAACGCGCGCTGCGCGAGTCGCGCGCCGCCGGCGACGAGTTCGCCGTGCTGCTGGTCGACTTCGACCACTTCAAGCAGATCAACGACCTGCGCGGGCACCTGCTCGGCGATCGCGCGCTGACGATCGGCGCGCACGCGATGCGCGACTGCCTCGACGAAGGCGACCTGCTCGGCCGCTTCGGCGGCGAGGAATTCATCGCCGCGATCCGCGCGCGCACGCCGGCGGACGTCATGGCCGCGGCCGAACGCATGCGCACCCACGTCGCCGGCCAGCTCGCCTGGCTCATGCCGGAACTGCGCGGGATCGCGACCGTGAGCATCGGCATCGCGTTCCTCTGCGACACCGGCAACGACAGCGACGTCGCCGCCCTGCTCGAAGCGGCCGATCGCGCGCTCTACGCCGCCAAGCACGACGGCCGCAACCGCGTGCACCGTTACGCGGCCTGAACACGCGCACGCCGCCGGTTGTACACGCACCGCGGATCGAAATAACGTAGCGTCTTTCCGCACGCGGAGCCATCGCATGGGCCAATCGATCCAGCTCAACACCTCGCGCATGCAATGCATCGGCGCCTACCTGGCCCGACCCGAGGGCACGCCGAAGGGCGGCCTCGTCGTCGCGCAGGAGATCTTCGGCGTCAATGCCTACGTGCGCGCAGTGGTCGACCGCTTCGCCGCGCACGGCTACGTCGCGATCGCGCCCGCGTTCTTCGACCACGTCGAGGCCGGCGTCGAACTCGGTTACGACGAGGAAGGCTACCGGCGCGGCCGCGAGCTCGTCGGCGAAGTCGGCCTCGACCTCGCCGTCGAAGACGTCGCGAGCGCGGCCGAGGCGATCGCGTCGGCCGGCCGCATCGGCTGCGTCGGCTACTGCTGGGGCGGCACGGTCGCGCTGCTCGCGGCGCAGCGCCTCGCGATGCCTGCGGTCAGCTACTACGGCGCGCGCAACGTGAACTATTTCGACTCGACGCTCCGTGCGCCCGTGATGTTCCATTTCGGTGAACGCGACGCGTCGATCACGGCCGAGACGATCGAACGCCATCGCGTCGCCTGGCCGGACGCCGAGGTATACACCTACCCGACCGGCCACGCGTTCGACCGCACGGTCGACCCGCGCGCATACGACGCGCCGAGCGCCACGCTCGCGCTCGAGCGAACGCTCGCGTTCTTCGATCGCCAGCTCGCGGGGCGCGCATGAGTTTCACGCTCGATCCACGCCTCGCCGCCGACACCCATCCGATCGGCGACGCGCCGCTGTCGCGCGTGCTGCTCATGGACGACGCGCGCTTCCCCTGGCTGATCCTCGTACCGCGCATCGCCGGCGCACGCGAACTGTTCGACCTCGACGCGGCGGACCGCGCGACCCTGCTCGGCGAGCTCGACGCCGTCGGCCGCGCGTTCGAGTCGCTGCTGCGCCCAGACAAGACGAACATCGCCGCGCTCGGCAACGTCGTGCCGCAACTGCACGTGCACGTGATCGCGCGCTACACGACCGACGCCGCGTGGCCGCAACCGGTGTGGGGACGCGGCGCCGCCGAGCGCCACGAACCCGCCGCGCTGGCCGAACGCGTCGGCGCATGGCGCGAAGCGCTGGGCGCGCTGCTCGCTTGACGCCGCCGCGCGCGCAGCCGCCCGCGTTCGACGTCGAACCCCTCGGCGAGTCCGCGCTGCTGCTGCGATTCGGCGAACGCATCGATGCCGCCTCGAACGCGCGCGTGCATGCCGCTGTGGGCGCATTGCGCGCGGCCGCACTGCCCGGTCTCGTCGACATCGTGCCCGCCTACGCGAGCCTCGCGCTGCACTACGAGCCGGCCGCCTGGAACGAAGGCGGCACGGCGCCGTGGCGTCGCTTAGCCGACGCAGTGCGCGGCGCGCTCGCGACGGCCGTGGATGCGCCAATGCCCTCGACGCGCACGGTCGATGTCCCGGTCTGCTACGGCGGCGAGCACGGTCCCGATCTCGACGCGCTCGCGACCACGCTCGGACTCGACGCCGCCAGCGTCGCCGCGCGCCACGCATGCGGCGACTACCGCGTCGCGATGCTCGGCTTCGCGCCGGGCTTCCCGTACCTGCTCGGCCTCGACGCCGCGCTGCACGCACCACGGCACGCGCGTCCGCGCACGCGCGTGCCGCGCGGCTCGGTCGCGATCGGCGGCGCGCAGACCGGCATCTATCCGTCCGAGCTGCCGGGCGGCTGGCAGCTGATCGGTCGCACGCCACTCGTGCTGTTCGACCCGCTGCGCGAGCCCGCCTGCCTGCTCGCGCCCGGCGACGTCGTGCGCTTCCGCGCGATCACGCCCGCGGCCTTCGAGGCGATCGAGCGCGAGGCTGCGCGATGAGCGTCGAAGTGATGCGCGCGGGTTTGCTGGCGACCGTGCAGGATCACGGTCGCCACGGCCATGCCGCGCTCGGGGTCGGCAGCGCGGGGCCGATGGATGCGCCTGCGCTGCGCCTCGCCAACGCGCTCGTCGGCAACGTGCCCGGCGATGCGGTGCTCGAGATCGGCCTGATCGGCCCGCGCCTGCGCTTCATCGAGACCGCGACGATCGCGCTGACGGGCGCGGAGTTCGATGCACGCGCCGCCACCGCGCCGCTGCCCGCCTGGCGGCCCGTGCACGTCGCAGCAGGCACGGTGCTCGATTTCGGCCGCGCGCGTCGCGGCGCATGGGCCTACATCGCGATCGCGGGCGGCATCGACGCAGCCCGCGTGCTCGGCAGCGCGTCGACCGACGTCAACGCGCGCCTCGGTCGCGCGCCGCTGCGAGACGGCGACGTGCTGGGCGTCGCGCGCGCCGATCCAGTCGCGAGCGGCGGCCACCCGCGCGACGGCGCTGCGCTCCACGCGATCGGCACGTTCTCGCTCGACCCGCGGCCGTGGTTCGATCCCGATCCCTCGCGACCGATCCGGCTCGCGCCCGGGCGGCACGCGGTCGCGCTCGATGCCGCTTCGCGCGACGCGCTGCACGCGCAGCCGTTCCGCGTGGCTGCGGATTCGAATCGCGTCGGCCTGCGCCTCGACGGGCCGCGCCTCGCGCTCGCCGAGGCGCTCGAGCTCGTCAGCGAGCCAGTCGCGGCAGGCACCCTGCAGCTGCCGCCCGGCGGCCAGCCGATCGCGCTGATGGCCGAACATCCGACCACCGGCGGCTATCCGCGCATCGGCCAGGTCGCCGCGATCGACCTCGCGCGCCTCGCGCAACGACGCCCCGGCGACACCGTGCGCTTCGCGGCGATCGACATCGACGATGCGCAAACGCGCTATCTTGCATGCGAGAACCAACTCGACCGGTTGTGCGCGGACATCGCCGCGCGGCTCGACGGAATCGCACGATGAAGCGCACGATCGACCTCAACTGCGACCTCGGCGAATCGTTCGGCGCCTGGCGCATGGGCGACGACGACGCCGTGATGCCGTACATCAGCTCGGCCAACATCGCCTGCGGTTACCACGCGGGCGATCCCGACACGATGCGCCGCACCGTCGCGCTCGCGTTGCGCGCGAAGGTCGCGATCGGCGCGCACGTGTCGCTGCCCGATCTCGCCGGCTTCGGCCGACGCGAGATGCGCGTGTCGGCCGACGAGGCGCACGCGATGACGCTGTACCAGGTCGGCGCGCTCGCCGCTTTCGCGCGCGCGGCCGGCACTCGACTCGCTCACGTGAAGCCGCACGGCGCGCTCTACAACATGGCCGCGCGCGACGCCGCGCTCGCCGACGCCATCGCGCGCGCCGTGCACGCGTTCGACCCAGCCCTGCGGCTCGTCGGGCTGGCCGGCAGCGAGCTGCCGAGCGCGGGCGAGCGAGCCGGCCTCGCGGTCGCGCACGAGGCGTTCGCCGATCGCCGCTACGAGGCGGGCGGCTCGCTGGTGTCGCGTCGCGAAGCGGACGCGGTCATCCATGACGTCGACGCGGCCGTCGCGCAGGCACTCGCGCTCGCACGCGGCGAAGCGATCACCGCGCGCAGCGGCGTTCCCTTGTGCGTGCGCGCCGACACGATCTGCGTGCACGGCGACCGCGCCGATGCCGGCACGTTCGCCCATCGCCTGCACGCCGCCCTGCTCGGCGCCGGCATCGCGATCGCGAACCCCGCGAGCGGGCGCATCGCATGAACGGACGCGCCTCGTGAACTACTGGCCGTTGCTCGGCGTCGCCGTCGTCGTGCTCGGCTTCGCGCTGCGCCGCAATCCGGCGCTCGTCGTCGTCGTCGCCGGCGTCGTCAGCGGGATCGCCGCGGGCAAGCCGCCCGGCGAATTGCTCGAACTGCTCGGCACCGCGTTCGTGAACAACCGGAACCTGCTGTTGTTCGTGCTGACGCTGCCGGTCATCGGCCTGCTCGAACGCCATGGTCTGCGCGAGCGCGCGCGCGGCTGGATCGCCGGGTTCCGCTCGTTGACGCTGGCGCGCCTGCTCGTCGCCTATCTCGGCCTGCGCCAGTTGCTGTCGATGCTCGGGCTCTACGATCTCGCCGGGCACGCGCAGACGGTGCGGCCCCTGCTCGCGCCGATGAGCGAGGCCGCGGCCGCGCAGGACGAGCCGCTCGACGAGCCCACGCGCGATCGCGTGCGCGCGCTCGCCGCAGCGACCGACAACATCGGCCGCTTCTTCGGTGAAGACGTGTTCCTCGCGTTCGCCGGCGTGCTGCTCATCCAGGGTTTCTACGCGGGGCACGGGATCGCGCTCGAACCGTTGGCGATCGGACTGTGGGCACTGCCCACCGCGATCGCCGCGTTCGTCATCCATGCGATGCGCATCGCCTGGTTCCAGCGCCGCCTGCGGCGCGTCGCCGAACGGAGGCGCGATGCTGACGCTTGAGCCGGTCTACCTGTTGATCGGCGCGTTCCTGCTGTTCGCCGCCGCCCTGGACTTGCGCTCGCGCCGCCGTGCGATGTCCGCGTTCTGGGCGATCCTCTCGCTGCCGTTCCTCGCGGGCGAGGCGATCCTCGCCGCCGCCAGGCACGGCACGCACTGGCCCGCGCAAGCGATGGGCATCGGCGTGATCGCGCTCGGCGTGATGGCAGCCGTCGGCGATCGACGCCCGTCCGGCGACGAGGCCGCGCTCGCGAACACGCGCGAGGCCGAAGCAATCCGGCTCGGCAACCGACTGTTCGGCCCCGCGCTGCTCATTCCGCTGGTCACGCTGCTCGTCGCGCTCGCGACCCAGTACGGACCCGCGCCACTGCGCGCGCTCGTCGACACGAAGCAATCGACGTTGATCGCCCTCGGCATTGCCAGCGTCGTCGCCCTGGCGGTCGCCCTGCGCGTGACCGGCGCACGCATCGACTCGGGCCTGCACGAGGGCCATCGCCTGCTCGATACGCTCGGCTGGGCCGCGCTGCTGCCGATGCTGCTCGCGACGCTCGGCAGCGTGTTCGCGGCGACCGGCGTCGGCGATGCGATCGCCGCGCTGGTCGCGGTGGTGATCCCGATCGACAGCCGCATCGCGTGCCTGCTTGCCTTCGCATTCGGCATCGTGCTGTTCACCGCGATCATGGGCAACGCGTTCGCCGCGTTCCCCGTGCTCATGGCCGGCATCGGCCTGCCGTTGCTCGTGCAGCGGCACGGCGCGCATCCGGCCGTGCTCGGTTCGATCGGCATGCTCACCGGCTACTGCGGCACCCTGCTGACGCCGATGGCGGCGAACTTCAACATCGTGCCGGTCGTGCTGCTCGAGCTGCCGGACCAGTACGCGGTGATCCGTGCGCAACTGCCGACCGCGTTGGTGTTGTTCGTCGTCAATGTCGCGCTGCTGTGGCTGCTCGCGTTCTAGGCGAACGCACGCCGCGATCACGACCTTGCAGGAGCGCACCCTGTGCGCGACCGCGACGCGCCCGGCGCCGTCGCGGCGCAGGTCGCCTGCAGGGTGGCTCCCTGCAGGCTGCTCGACCGCCACGCCACTCAGACGAAACCGAGGTAGCGCGTGTTGAAGTTGCCGAGGTTGGGCAGGATCAGGTCGATGTCGCTGTCGCTCAGTTCGAACCATTTCGCGAGCGTCGCCGAATACTGTTCGACCGACGTCGTCGGGATCATCTGGCCGTAGCCGCCGTCGTTCGGATTCTGGTCCGACGGCGCGAGGCTCGGCATCTGCGCCGATCCGGTACCCGCGAGGTTGTCGCCGTAGAACTTCTTGCCGGCCACCGCGCCGCCGACGACGAACTGGTGCGAAGCCCAGCCATGGTCGCTGCCGTCCTCGTTGTTCGACAGCGAGCGGCCGAAGTCCGATGCAGTGAACGCGGTCGCGCGATCGGCGAGGCTCACCGAGGTCAGCGCCGCGTGGAAACCCGACAGCGCCTTCGACAACTCGACCAGCAGGCCGCCTTGCGTCGCGAGCTGGTCGCTGTGCGTGTCGTAGCCGCCGCCGGTGACGAAGAACACCTGCCGCGAAAGGCCGCTGTAGCCGGGCACGTTGTTGTTCGCCGCCCAGATCAGCTTGACGACGGTCTCGAGCTGCTCGCCGATCTCGCCCGCGCCGGCGAAGTAGCCGTCGAAATTGGGCATGCCGGCGGCACCCAGCGTGGCCTGCAGCAAGGTCGCGGTCGCGACCGAATGGCGCATCGCGTTGCCGAACGTGCGCTCGAGCGCGTTCGCCTGCCCCTGCGCGTGCAACGCGTCGAACGCGCTGCGCAGTGCGTCGTCGCCGCTGAGCTCGTACGGGAAGTCGATCACGTTGGGCCCATACGAATTCATCACGTAACCGGCGACGGATTCGCCGCGCACGAACGCGTCCTGGCCGCCGAGCGAGGTGAGGATCGGGATGTCGGGCGGATTCGCGCTCGCGACGAGATCGGCGATGCGCCCGCCCCACCCCGTCACCGGTGCGTTCGACGGCGGCGACGACTGCCAGTAAGCCGCCTGGTCCGAGTGCGAGAACAACTGCGGCGGCAATACCGCCGAACCGCCCTGGTATTCCGTCTTGGTGGTCGGACGCACGAGCGAGCCGACATTGGCGACGATCGCCGCATGGTTCGCGTTGAACAGCGCGGCGAGCTCGGGCATCGAGGCATGCAAGCCATAGCTGCTGCCGTCACCAGGACTGCCCGCGCCGCTCGCGGGCGCGTTCAGCGCGTGCAGTCCGGCCGTCGGCAAGGCGAGGTTCGGCCGCACGAGCTGGTAGTTCGTGCGCGCGGCGCCGGAGATCGGCACGATCGTATTGAAACTGTCGTTGCCGCCGTAGAGGAAGACGCAGACGAGCGCCTTGTAGTTGGTGAAACCGTAGTCGTGGCGTGCTGCGGCCTGCAGCAGCTTCATGCCGCCGAACGCGGAGTACACGCTGGCACCGCCGAGTGCGGCGCAGATCGTTTCCCGGATGAACTTGCGACGATCGGGACGCATGGCGGCTCCTACTTCTGGACCATGTATTCAGGGGAATTGAAGACGAGATAGAGCGCCGTGTGGATGCGCCACAGCCGCCAGTCGGTCACGCCTTCGGTCCAGCTCGAATCGATGCGGTTGAGGTACGCCAGCAGCGTCTGGCGCATGAACGGCGACATCTGGCCGGACATGAAGCGCTTGCTGTACGCGTCGACGAGGCGATCGGCCGGGTCGGCCGCGCCGCCGTTGCCGCTGCCCGCGAGCGCGAGATCCTTCGCGTGGTTGACCTTGACTTCGCCGAAGTCGTCGCCGGCGTCGCACACCTGCGCGACGTCGAAGTAGAACGCGCGTCCTTCGACGCTGTTCACGGTGTTGGCGATGACGCTCTCGGTCTGCAGCTGGAATTCCGGCCCGACCAGGCCGTTCGTGGTCATCTCGCCCGGCGGCAGGTAGCTCGGCTTGAAGAAGTTGAACACCGAGAACGCGTTCATCGGCGCCTGCGCGATGCCCGAACCGTACTGGTCGTCGTCGGTGCCCCAGCCGGTCACGTAGCCCGCGTAGCGGTACGGCTGGTTCGCGTAGTGGTTCTGCAGGCCGCCCTGGGTGAAGTCGCGGCCGCAGGTGTGGCGCGCGTCCATCGCGCGCCAGAAATGCGTCAGCGCGAGCAGTGGTTCGCGCAGCTTGCCGTACTTGTCGCTGTAGGCCTGGCCGTAGCGCGCTTCCGGATCGAGCAGGATCGCCTGCGCGACTGCACGCAACTGGTTCGGGCTCGCGCGGTTCGCGTTGAACACGTCGGCGACGCGCTTGACGTAGGCCGGGCTCGGATTGCTCGTGACGAGGCGCTGGATCAGCTGCTTCGCGATGAACGGGCCGACGTTCGGATGGCCGTAGATGTTGTCGAGCGCGAACTGCAGGTCGCTCGCGGCGCTGCCGCCGTCGGCGAGCACGCCGCCGGCCTGCGCGCCGGGATAGGCGAGCAATTGCTTGGAATGCAGGTCGTTCGGACCGGTGCCGTTGTCGTGGTAGCTCGGATCGCCGTTGTTCGGCTGGTTCGGCTGGTCGTACGGCACCATCGGGTGCAGCCAGTTCTCGCCGGTGGTGTAGTCGGGGCCGCAATCGGTGAAGTTGTCGAAGCCGTTGTCGTCGCAGTCGTACCAGTTCCAGCCGGTGAACACGTGCGCGAACGCGGAGATCGTCGCCTGCGAATAGGTCGGGATCGGATGGCCACCACCGTCGAGCTGCGGCGTACCGTCGGCCTTCAGCATGACCAGGCCGACGCTGAACAGCTGGTTGATCTCGCGGGCGTAGTTCTCGTCGGGATGGATGTTGCGCGAAGGATCGGCACGCTGGTTGCCGCGCATGTTGAGGTAGGTGCCCATCGCCGGGCTCAACGTCACCTTCTCGAGCAGGGTGCGGTAGTTGCCGAACGCATTCGCCACGAGGATGTCGTAGTAGTACGCGATGCTCGTCGGGAACTCGGCGAGCTGCGCGTTCTGGTCCGAGACGACGAGGATCTCGCTCAGCGCGAACGCGATGCGCTGGCGCAGCTGGTCGCTGTGGATCAGCGCGTTGTTGGCGGGATCCGGTCCGCCAAGCGCGCCGAGGAACCACGCCTCGCGCCGGTTCTGATGCCCGACCTGCTCGTGCAGCGTGTCGCCGACCCAGTCGAGGTAGGTCATCTCGAGGCTCTGCGGCGCGGCGAACTGCTCGTTCAGCCAGGCCTGGTAGCCGACCGCGCGCAGGTGCGCGATGTCGGCGTCGGTCGGTCCGAATGTCGCCTGCGCGAGGAAGCGCGACGCGTCGGCATCGTTCGCCGGCCCGGCGGCGGCGCCGTCGAAGCCGTCGTGGAGCATCGCGTCGGGTCTGTGCGATTGCGCGAGCGCCGACGCGCCGGATGCGGCGCACACGAGCATCACCGCGAGGCACAGGAGCCTGCGGACGTTCCTTGATACCGTCATCTGTTGTCTCCCTTCCCCAGCTCCACGCGAGCGCCGACGCGGATGGCCGACGCGACTGTAGCCACAGTCACGTAACTGAACGGTGCGTCAGGCCACAAAGCGAACGTCGACCCGCTCACAGGTCGTTTTCAGCGGATATGCGGTCGTGTCCGCCCGTACTGGGGGTTGACCGGGCGCCGGTCCGCTGGTCGCCGCCCGACCACCACCGATTCCGCGGCCCGCGGCCGGCGGCGATTTCCCCGCCTCGCCCGCGCGTTTTCGCGATTTAGCCCGTTGCGGATATGCTAGCCGCCGCAACGCTCCCTCCCCTGAGATTCCAAAATGCCCAATATCGCCACGTTCCTCAAAGCGGAAATCACCCGACTCGCGCGCAAGGAAATCCGCGGTGAAATCGGTACGCTGCGCAAATCGAGCGCCGCGCATCGGCGCGACATCGCCGCGCTCAAACGCGAAATCGCGAACCTGCAGCGACAGAACAAGCAGCTCTCCCGGCGCGCCTCGAGCACTTCCGAAGCGGCTGCCGACGAGGGCGACGGCGAGGTCAGGAACCGCTTCTCGGCGAAGGGATTCAAGTCGCTGCGCGCGCGACTGGGCCTGTCCGCCGACCAGCTGGCAACCCTGCTCGGCGCGAGCATGCAATCGGTCTACAACTGGGAACACGGCAAGACCGTGCCGCGCGCGAACCAGGTCGCGGCGATCGCCGCGCTGCGCACGATCGGCAAGAAGGAAGCGATGCGCCGCCTCGAAGAAGCGCAGGCGCCGGCGAAAGGTTCGCGCAAGCGCTGAGCCGCACGGGCACGCACACCCAGCCGTCACGCCCGCGACTGCGAGCGGGAACCCGCCGCATCGGTAGCGATCGCATCAGGTCAACCTTGGATCCCGCTCGTGCGGGATGACGACTCGGGACTTCGTCGACCCGGCCGTCCGGCGCAGCGTCGTCGCCGCCGAATCGAATGGCGGCTCGCGTTGCGAGCGCACCGAGTGGTGCCCGGACCCGGACTCGAACCGGGATGACCTTGCGGTCGAGGGATTTTAAGTCCCTTGCGGCTACCGATTTCGCCATCCGGGCGGCGTACGACGCGATGGTAGCGTCTGTGCGCGCGGAGCGCGCGCCATCGGCACGATGGCGCGCCACGCCATCGCGGGCAACCTCCGATGCTCCTTGCGCGGATCGCAGGGCACAAAAAAACCCGCATCGCTGCGGGTTCTTCGTCACCGGCATCGCGTGGCGCGATGCGAGTGGAGGCTTGGGTCGGAATCGAACCGGCGTACGCGGATTTGCAGTCCGCTGCATGACCACTCTGCCACCAAGCCGTGATGGTACGCATCACTCGCGCCGTGCATCTTGCGACGTCCGGCAGAAAAACGAAACCCCGGCGTGCCGGGGTTTCATCTGAATCTGGAGCGGGAAACGAGACTCGAACTCGCGACCCCGACCTTGGCAAGGTCGTGCTCTACCAACTGAGCTATTCCCGCGTGGGACGCGCATAATACGGTTTGGCGCGCGGGTGTCAAGCTTCGATTTGCGATCATCCGTGATCGCGCGTGCGAGAGCGGCCATCCTGGCCGCACTTCTCGTGAACAGCCCGCAAATCAGCGCTGCTGACGCAGGATCGGCCACGCCGCGCGCACGTACTGCAAGCCCGACCAGATCGTGAGCCCCGCCGCCAGCACGAGCAGCGCTTCGCCGACGTGGAACAGGCGCAGCCCTTCGAGGTCGTGCTGGTAGAGAAGCACGACGATCGCGACGATCTGCATGAGCGTCTTGATCTTGCCGACGGCGGCGACGCGCACGGTCGCGCGCTCGCCGATCTCGGCCATCCACTCGCGCAGCGCCGAGATGCTGATCTCGCGCCCGACGATCACCGCGCTCGTGACCGCCATCAGCGGCGTCGGGTTCTCCTGCACGAGCAGGAACAGCGTGATCGCGACCATCAGCTTGTCGGCGACCGGGTCGAGGAAGGCTCCGAACGCCGAGCCCATGTTCCAGCGCCGCGCGACCCAGCCGTCGAGCCAGTCGGTGATCGCCGCGGCGATGAAGATCAGCGCGGCGGCGACGTTGGCGCCACGGAACGGCGCGTAGAACGCGATCACCATCACCGGCAGCAGCAGGATGCGGAACAGGGTCAGCGCGGTCGGGATCGTGATGTACATCGGTCGTTCGGTTCGCTTATCCGTGGAAGGTCGCGTAGATGCGTTCGGCCAGCTGTCTACTGATCCCACTGACCTGCATGAGTTCCTCGACGCCGGCCTTCGACAGGCCGCCGAGGCCACCGAAGTGCTTGAGCAGCGCCGCGCGCCGGCGCGCGCCGACGCCGGCGATTTCCTCCAGCGTACTCGCTTCGCGCGCCTTCTCGCGCCGGCCGCGGTGACCCGTGATCGCGAACCGGTGCGCCTCGTCACGCACCGCCTGCACGAGGTGCGAGGCGGGCGACTCCGGCCCTGGGAACAGCGTGCGGCCGGAACGGCCGACGATCAAGGTTTCGTCGCCCGAACGGCGCGCCTCGCCCTTGGCGACGCCGACCACCGGCACGCCTTCGAGGCCGAGTTCGTTCAGCACGTCGAGCGCCTGCTGCAGCTGGCCCTTGCCGCCATCGATGAGCAGCAGGTCGGGCAGGCGCGCCATCAGCGGCGGCTTCGCCGGCGTCGCCGTGGCGATCGGCGCGCCCTGCCCGCCCTCGGCGGCGGGTTCCTGCGCGAGCGCGGCCGACGCGGCGATCGATTCGCGCCGGAAGCGCCGTTGCAGTGCCTGACGCATAGCGGCGTAGTCGTCGCCCGGGGTGATACCGGTGATGTTGAAGCGGCGGTACTGCGACTTTTCCGGCCCTTCCGGCCCGAACACGACGCACGAGGCGACGGTCGCCTCGCCCATCGTGTGGCTGATGTCGAAGCACTCGATGCGCTGCGGCGTCTCGTCGAGCTCGAGCAGGTCGCGCAGCGCCTCGAAGCGGTTGAGCAAGGTCTGCCGGCTCGCCAGGCGCGACGCGAGCGCCGCTTCGGCGTTGCGCCGCGCGAGGTCGAGGAAGCGCGCGCGTTCGCTGCGCACGCTCGCCTTGATCTCGACCGCGTGGCCCGCGTGGCCGGCGAGCGCCTCGGCGAGTGGCCCGGCGTCCTCGGGCGCGTGGCTCACGATCAGTTCGGCCGGCACCGGGCGTTCGAGGTAGTACTGCGCGATGAACGAGCCGAGGATCGCCGCGTCGTCGGCGGCGCCGGCGAGGCGCGGGAAGAAGTCGCGCGAGCCGAGGCTGACGCCGTTGCGGAAGAACAGCACGCTCACGCAGGCGATGCCGCCGCGGATCGCGCAGGCGATCACGTCCATGTCCGCGCTCGCGCCCTGCACGTAGTGGCGCGCCTGCACGCGCTTGACCGCGGCGATCTGGTCGCGCACGACCGCGGCGCGCTCGAACGCGAGGTCGGCGCTCAAGCGCTCCATCGTCGCGACGAGTTCGTCCATGACCGCGCCGGCGCGCCCGTCGAGGAACATCTCGGCGTGGCGCACGTCGGCGGCGTAGTCCTCCGGCGCGACGAGGCCGACGCACGGCGCCGTGCAGCGGCCGATCTGGTGCTGCAGGCACGGCCGCGAGCGGTTGCGGAAATAGCTGTCCTCGCAGTTGCGGATGCGGAACAGCTTCTGGATGAGGTCGAGGCTCTCGCGCACCGCGCCCGCGCTCGGGAACGGCCCGAAGTAGCGGCCCTTGCCGCTGCGTGCGCCGCGATGGAACGCGAGCCGCGGGAAGCGCTCCGACGGCGGCGCCGACGGATCGAGCGCGGCGCGCGACGGATCCGCGGTCAAGTGGATGTACGGGTAGCTCTTGTCGTCGCGCAGCACGATGTTGTAGCGCGGCTTGAGGCTCTTGATCAGCTGCGCCTCGAGCAGCAGCGCCTCGGCCTCGGTGCGCGTGACCGTGGTTTCCATGCGCGCGATCTGGCCGACCATCGCGGCGATGCGCGGGTCCATCTTCGGCTTGAGGAAGTAGCTGCCGACGCGCTTCTTGAGGTTGCCGGCCTTGCCGACGTAGAGCAGCTCGTCGTCGGCGTCGAACATGCGATAGACGCCGGGCGCGCCGGTCAGGGTCCGGACGAAGACCTTGCCGTCGAACGGCGGAGCGGAAACGGATGACATGCGCTGAGTGTATTGCGCCCGCGCGCGAATGTCGGCGTCACGCGCGCGATCGGCGACGACCGACTCAGGTCTCGCCGACCGGCACGCGGCGCAGCGCGCCGTTGGCGAGGTCGATCGCGAGGATCTCGTGCTGGTTCGTATTGGCGATCCACAGCGTGTTGCGCGCGACGCCGAGCGCGTGCGGCTCGCGCAGCGGATGCGCCATGCGCAACGGCCGCGTCTCGCCGCTGCGCCGGCTGACCAGCCTGATCGCGTCGTTGTAGCTGTCGGCGACGTAGAGCAGGCCGCGCGGGTCGGCCGCGAGCGCGAGCGGATTCTGCAGGCGCGCCTCCGCACGCGCGCCGGTCGCGTCGCCGAACGCGTACAGGCCGTGGCCGAGCACGGTGTCGACGCGGCCGCTGTCGACGTCGACCGCGCGGATCGCCGACGATGCCGCGTCGGCGACGACGAGTTCGCGGCCGATCACCGCGAGCCCGCTCGGCTGCGCGAACGCGGCCTCGTTGCCGCTGCCGTCGGCGAGGCCCATGTCGCCGGTGCCGGCGAGCACCGAAACGAGCCCGGTGGCGAGGTCGAAGCGCCAGACCTGGTGCTGCCCGGCGACGGCGACGAAGAGGTCGTCGCCGACCACCGCGAGGCCGAGCGGCGTGTTCAGCGCGGTCGAAGCCGCCTCCGCCGCGAGCGGGCGCGAGCGCCCCGCGCGCGCGGTGCCGAGCGCGGTGTCGACCTCGCCGCTGACGAGATCGACGCGTCGCACGCAGTGGTTGCCGCTGTCGGCGACGTACAACGCGTTGCCCTTGCGCGCGAGCCCGTGCGGCTGGCGAAAGCACGCGAGCGCAGGGACACCGTCGGCATGGCCCGCGTTGCCGCTGCCGAACACGCGCAGCACGCGGCCGTCGTGGCTGCATTCGAGCACGCGATCGTGGCCGGTATCGGCGACGAACAGGCGTTGTTCGTCGACGAGCAGACCGCTCGGGAACGCGAGCACGCCGCTCGCTTCCGGGCGCGCGACCGCTTCGCTCGGCTCGTACACGCGCTGGTCGTGCGCGGCCGCTTCGTCGAGCAGCGCGCCGACATGCGCCTCGATCTCCGCGCGGCGGCCCTCGCCCGCGTACACCGCGGCGAGCCGGCCCGTCGCATCGACGATCGCGACGCTCGGCCACGCTTCGATCGCATAGTCCTGCCAGACGCGGAAGCCATGGTCGTTCGCGACCGGGTGGCGCAGGCGATGGCGATTCACCGCGCGCAGCAGCGTGTCGCCGTCGTGCTGGTGCGGGTACTTCGGGCAGTGCACGCCGATCACGACGAGGCCGTCGTGATGCAGCTCCTCGAGCCGGCGCAGGTCGGACGCGAGGTTCCAGCTGTTGACGTTGTCGTAGCTCCAGAACCAGAGCAGCACGACGCGCCCGCGCAAGGTGTCCAGGCGCGGCGGCGTCGCGGTGTTGACCCACTCGAGATCGACCGGCAGCGGCGTTGCGGGTCGGCGCTCGCTCATGTCAGCCGTGCCGCGCCTTCGGTGATCGCAGCCGGCGGATCAACCCTTCGACACCCTTGCGCGACAGCTCGACGACACGGTCGAAGTCGCGCGCGCTGCCGTAGTACGGGTCGGGCAGTTCGGTGTCGCCGAGGAACAGCGTCGGCGCGACACCGAGGCCGCGATGGAACCGCTGCAACGCGCGCAGGTTCATGCGGTCCATCGCGAACACGAGGTCGAAGCGCTCGAAATCCGCGCTCGTGACCTGGCGCGCACGCAGTTCGGCGATGTCGTAGCCGTACGCGGCCGCGGCGCGGATCGCGCGCTCGTCCGGCGGTTCACCGACGTGGTAGTCCTCGGTGCCGGCCGAATCGACGTCGACGTCGAGGCCGGCACGCGCGAATTCGGCACGCGCGATCCCCTCCGCCGTCGGCGAACGGCAGATGTTGCCCATGCAGATGAAGAGAATCCGCTGTCTCGCGTTGGTATCCATCGACTTGCGCCAGAAGTCCCTCTCAGCGAAGCGTCCGGAAACATGCCACTACGCGACCACATAATCAATCGCTCGGGCGAGTGATGCAGAGCGCGCGCAGGCCGGTCGCCGGTCGAAAAAGGCCGCCGTGCGGGCGCATCAGCCGCGAGCAAGCAGGCGCTCGACGCGCGCGAGGTCCTCGGGCGTGTCGACGCCGGCCGGGAACGGCTCCGGCGCGATGCGCACCGCGATCGCGTGGCCGTGTTCGAGCGCGCGCAGTTGTTCGAGCGATTCGCACCGTTCGAGCGGCGTCGGCGCAAGCGTGGAGAAGCGGCGCAGGAAGCCGGCGCGATAGGCGTAGATGCCGATGTGGCGCAGGAACGGCACGCCGGCCGGCAATGCATCGCGACGCTGCGCGAACGCGTCGCGCGGCCACGGCAGTGGCGCGCGGCTGAAATACAGCGCGCGGCCGTCGGCGCGGCGCACGAGCTTGACGCAGTTCGGATCGAACAGTTCTTCGCTGCCGGCGAGCGGCGTCGCGAGCGTCGCCATCGGCGCATCGTCCTCGACCAGCGCCTGCGCGACCGCGCGTATCCCGCTCGCGGGCGCGAGCGGCTCGTCGCCCTGCAGGTTCACGACGATCGCGTCGTCGGGCCAGCCGAGCATGGTCGCGACTTCGGCGAGCCGATCGCTGCCCGAGGCATGGTCCGCGCGCGTCATCGCGACGCGCACGCCGCTGTGCGCGAGCGCGGCTTCGATGCGCGCGTCGTCGGTCGCGACGACCACCTCGGCCGCGCCGGCCGCGCGCGCGCGACGCGCGACGTGCACGACCATCGGCTCGCCCGCGATCGGCAGCAGCGGCTTGCCCGGCAGGCGCGTCGAGCCGTAGCGGGCGGGGATCGCGACGATGAAGGGAGCGTCGGTCGGCATCGGTCGAGGCGTCGTGAGGATCGCCGCAGCCTAGCGGACGGTGGCGCGCGTCGACAACCACGCGGTGCCGCGTCCGCGGCGGGACCGGCAGCCACCATGCCGGCGTCATGCCCGTGCAAGCGGGCATCCATCGTGCTTTCGAGGAATGTGAAGATGGATTCCCGCGACGCGGGAATGACGTCATCGCATGGTCGCAGCCATGCGCCGCTTCAGCAGCCCTCGCCCGCCTTCGCCTCGCGCGTGACTTCGAGCACGAGATCGCCGGTCGCCGCGAACGGCAGCTTCGTCTTGACCGCATCGGTCGTGTAGTAGAAGCCGCCCTGCGTCGGGGCCTTCACCGCTTCGCGCACTTCCGACTCGTACGACTTGCCGACCGCGTCGGGCGCGGTCGCGACCGCGATGCGCCGCACCTTGTCGAGCGTCACGCAGCCGAGCAGGCGCGACTTGCGGAACGGGCGGATGTCCAGGTGCAGCGGCTTGACCTCGACCGGTGCTCGGAAATCGTCGCCCTCGATCACGTACAGCAGCGGCTTGAATACGACGTTGCCGTGACCGGCCGGATTCTTCCGCGCGATCACCTGCACGCGCACCGCCGCGTGCTCGAGTTCCTCCGGCAGCTCGATCACGCGATAGCGGCTCTTGCCCTTGCTGAAGTCGTTCTCGGGCGCCTCGTCGTCGATGTCGAAGCTCACGCGCGTGCCGGGCGGCAGGGCGATCGGCCCCTTCGCGGACGCCTTGACCTCGGGCACCGGCTGTTTCGGCGTACCGAACAGGCGATCCTTCCAGTCACCGAAAGTCTCGCTGACGAAGCGGAGCGGATTGGCCGCGTGCGCGCTGGCACAGGCGGCGAGAAGGAGGATGGCGAACAGCGGTGTCTGGCGGGGCATCGTCTCGGGAGGTCGATTCGTTCGAACGGTCGGGTCGCTTGCAACACGTCGCGACGCACGCCTCCACCAACCCCTCGCGGGGCCCGTGCGTCGCGAACCTGCGCGCGCCGCGAGACGCGGCGCGCGCCTGGATTCAGTTGCCCGCGGGCTTCTCGGTCGGCGCCGGTGCGGCCGCGGCCGGCTGGCCGTCGGTCGCGGACGGGTTCTCGATCGCCGGCGCGGCGGCCGGGCGATCCGGCTGCGGGATCTCCTTGAGATCGCCGCCGTCCTGCTCGAACGACTTCAGGCCGAGCGTCTTCGCGATCGAGCCGATCACGCGACGCTGCTCGTCGCTGCCGCCGCGCTTGAGGACGATGCCGGTGATGTGGTCGTCGTCGCGCAGGCCGCCCATGTAGCCGTACAACTCGGCCTTGCCCATGATCGAGCCGTCGATCGAATACTTGTCGCCCTTGACCGGCTGTACCATCGCGTTGCCGTCGCGGATGTCCGAACGCGCGAACGCGGAGCCGGCGGCGGCGAGGGAAAGGGCGAGCGCGAGTGCGCGCATCATCTGGGTCTTCACGTGTGCTGTCTCCATGGAATCAATGCGGACCGTCGTGCGAAACGTGCGGCGGGATGCGCCGGGGTTAGGACGAGTCCAATGGTTCGTTCTCGTCGGTCGCATCCGGCGCGAGCCGCACGCGACGTCCGACATCAGGGCACGGCGTGCCTCACTTCTTCTCGGCTTCTTCCTTGGTCTGCGCGCGCAGCTCGGAGATCGAACCGTCCTTCTCCTGAAGGAACGCGCTGAACTTCATCTCGTAGGCGATGCGTGCGAGCGCAATGATGTGCTCGTTCTTCACCTTCTCCTTCTCGCCTCGCTTGAGCAGCACGCTGCCCATCGGCAGCTTTTCTTCCTGGCGGTAGCGGAATGCGCTCTTGAGGTCTTCCGAATTGAGCGGCGCGCCGTCGAAATCGAACTGGTTGTCCTTGTCCGCGACGATCGTGACGTCGAAGCTCGACGGCACGTTCGGTGCCGGCACCGTGTCCGGACGGGCGCGATCACCGCCGCAGGCGACGAGCAGGCTGGCCAGCAGCGCGAGGGCGCCGCCGCGCAGGATCGATCCGATCGGGAAACTCCGCATGGCTCCAGGGACTCCGTTATTTCGAGAACATCAAGCCTATCACCACCGCCGCGCGCGCGGCAGGGCGGGCGTTGGCGGCGGTTCACGCTCGGGCCCGCCACCGCCATCGTAGGGTGGGACGCAGCGGCGCGAGCGCGCCTGTGCTCGCGAGGTGGATGGCCCGCGAGTCCCACCGTACGGTGATCGCATGGCGGCGCTCGATCGCCGCCGACAACCGCGGTGGGACTCGCCGCTGCGCGGCTGCGTCCTGCCCTACGCGATCGCGTTTCGTGGCGCCCGGTGGGACTCGCGGATTGAACGCCTCGCACGTACGTGTGGGTCGCGCCGCTGCGTCCCACCCTACGCGATCGCGTTTCGTGGCGCCCGGTGGGACTCGCGGATTGAGTGCCTCGCACGCACGTGCGGGTCGCGCCGCTGCGCCCCACCCTACGGATCGATGCGCGCGTCAGGCGGTCGGCAGGGTGACGCCGGTCTGGCCCATGTACTTGCCGCCGCGGTCCTTGTAGCTCGTCTCGCATTCCTCGTCGGATTCGAGGAACAGCATCTGCGCGACGCCCTCGTTGGCGTAGATGCGCGCCGGCAGCGGCGTCGTGTTGGAGAACTCGAGCGTGACGTGCCCTTCCCATTCCGGCTCGAGCGGCGTCACGTTGACGATGATGCCGCAGCGCGCATACGTGCTCTTGCCGAGACAGATCGTCAGCACCTTGCGCGGGATGCGGAAGTACTCGACCGTGCGCGCGAGCGCGAACGAGTTCGGCGGGATGATGCAGACGTCGGATTTCACGTCGACGAAGCTGCGCTCGTCGAAATGCTTGGGGTCGACGATGGTCGAGTTGATGTTCGTGAACACCTTGAACTCGTCCGCGCAGCGCACGTCGTAGCCGTAGCTCGAGGTGCCGTACGACACCAGTCGCTGGCCCTCGCGCTGCTTCACCTGCTGCGCCGCGAACGGCTCGATCATGCCGTGCTGTTCCGCCATGCGGCGGATCCAACGGTCGGATTTGATGGACATGGACTCGGTCTTTCCCGTTCAGTGCAATGGATGCCCGCTTGCGCGGGCACGGCGTTCGGTATCCGGACGGCTCAGGTGTTCTGCACGACGATCTTCGGGAACGCGATCGCCTTGTTGCGCGCGCGCAGGGCGAGGCGTCCCGCCGCGTTGCGCGCGATCTCGCGGTAGCGCGCCGCGAGGTCGGAATCGGGCATCGCGGCGACCGTCGGCGTGCCGCCGTCGGCCTGTTCGCGGATGCGGATGTCGAGCGGCAGGTCACCGAGCAGCGGCACGTCGTACTGCGCGGCCATGCGCGCGCCACCGCCCTCGCCGAACACGTGCTCTTCGTGGCCGCAGTTCGTGCAGATGTGCGTCGCCATGTTCTCGACGATGCCGAGCACGGGCACGTTGACCTTCTCGAACATCTTGAGCGCCTTCTTCGCGTCGAGCAGCGCGATGTCCTGCGGCGTCGTCACGATGATCGCGCCGGACACCGGGATGCGCTGGCACAGCGTGAGCTGGATGTCGCCCGTGCCCGGCGGCAGGTCGACGACGAGGTAATCGAGATCGGACCAGTTCGTCTCGCCGAGCATCTGCTGCAGCGCCTGCGTCGCCATCGGCCCGCGCCAGATCATCGCGGTGTCTTCCTCGATCATCAGGCCGATCGACATCGCCTGCACGCCGTGCGCGAGTTTGGGCTCGATGCGCTTGCCGTCCTTCGTGTCCGGCTTGCCTTCGAGGCCGAGCATGCGCACCTGGCTCGGGCCGTAGATGTCCGCGTCGAGCACGCCGACGCTCGCGCCTTCGGCCTTCAGCGCGAGGGCGAGGTTGGCCGCGACCGTCGACTTGCCGACGCCGCCCTTGCCCGAGGCCACCGCGATCACGTTCTTCACGCCCGGCAGCGGCGTCAGCCCCTGCTGCACCTCGTGTGCGACGACGCGGCAGGCGACGCCGACCGCCGCGTGCGCGATCGCCGCGTCCGCCTCGAGCGCGCGCTTCACCGTGTCGGCGAGCGCGGCCTGCGCGGACAGCGCCGGATACCCGAGCACGATGTCGACCGAGACGTCGCTGCCGGACACGCCGACGCCACGCACCGCGCCGCCCGCGACGAGGTCCTTGCCGGTATGCGGGTCGACGATGCCGGCGAGGATCTGCCGGGCGCGTGCTTCGAGGGATTCGCTCATGCGGGGAGAGGCACCGGGGAAACGCACATTATGCCAGCGATGGCCGCGCGTCCGCTGCGCCGCGCCTTGACGGCCACCCGACCACACGGCACCGTGCGGTGGACACGTCCAAGCCCGGAGACCGCGCCATGTCGTACCGCACGCCCGCCCTGCTCGCCCTCGCCCTGCTCGCCGGCGCGCCGGCCTTCGCCGCGGAGAACACGCCGGTCGGCACCTGGACCACGATCGACGACGCGACCGGCAAGCCGAAGTCGATCGTGCAGATCACCGAAGCCAACGGCAAGCTCGAAGGCAAGGTGCTCGAGGTGCTGCAGTCCGAACAGGGCCCGCACCCGGTGTGCAAGGCCTGCGACGGCGAACGCAAGGACAAGCCGGTCGAAGGCATGGTCATCCTGTGGGACGTCGAGAAGGACGGCGACGTTTGGGACGGCGGCCGCATCCTCGACCCGAAGAACGGCAAGACCTACAAGGTGAAGCTCACGATGATGGACGGCGGGCAGAAGCTCGACGTGCATGGCTACATCGGCTTCGCCCTGCTCGGCCGCTCGCAGGTGTGGGAGCGCAAGTCGCCCTGAGGTCGCGATCGCCTCGACGAGGAGCGATCGCCCCCAACGATGAGCTGTGGGAGCGGCGGAAGCCGCGATGCGCTTGCAACGGAAGCATCGCGGCTTCCGCCGCTCCCACAGGTGTTTCTCGTCGGGCTGGACCCTTGACCCAATCACGACAAGTCCGGTCGCACGCTCGACCGATCAGTTGCAGCTATCGTGGTAGGGGCGGCTTCAGCCGCGACGCTTTCAGTGGCTCCCTCACGTGTCGTACTCGCCACTGTCCCACGGCTCGAAGAACGCCATGTAGTTGCCCGGCTGCATCTCGACCGCCCACTCGTCGTCCTCGTCTTCCGGCGCGCGCGCGATCAGGCCGAACTCGAGGCCGAACCGTTCGATGCCGAACGGCGCGACTTCCACGCGCTCGAACGATGCGTCGCCGAGGCTCGCGAGCCGCTCGGCGTACTTGCGGCGTCGTGCGTCGTCGTTGCTCCCGCGCGGACCGAAGCTGTCGATCTTCGCCTGGATGAGCTGCCCGGCCGCGTCGAAGACGTACAGCGCGACGAACTCGCAACCCGGGTTGTCGCCGAGCGCGGGATCGAACGGGTTGGTGAGGATGAACTGGCGACCGTCGGGCGTGCGGCCGACGTGTTCGGCGTGGTAGTCGTCGTGGTCGATCGCGACGAGGTCGGGGCGGCCTTCCATGGAAGCTCCTGCGAATTCGGAAGCGACGATGCTAACGCGCTTCACGTCGACAGCGCATGCCCACCGACCGATCCGCGCCGCGGTCGCGAGGCGCTCCCACGGACAGGACAGCACGGCAACGCCATTCCGTTGATCAAAAAAGCATCAACGCAATGCCGCTGACCTGACCGCGAGCAGGTTTTTCCTGACTGCGAATCGGTATTGGGTGTTTCGCATCGGCGAAAACCTGCTTTGGATCAGCTCTGCGGCTTTCCCGAGCAGGTCGCGGGAATTCCGGATGACGGTCGGACCTGCTTCGTGTCAGGAAATTCCTGACCGCGATCAGGTCCCGCGCATTTCGTGTCGGCGGAAACGTGCTTTGTCCCGGCTCGACGAGCTCATCGAGCAGGTCCGCGGTATTCCGGGTGGCAGCGGCGCTGCTCCGCATCGGCAAATTCCTGCTCGCGTCCTGCTCGCCCGGCAAATCATCCGGCCAGGAGTGCCATGTCATGCCAGACGTCCACATATCCCGGCGCCCAAAGCACGCGCCAACCCGGCGCCAACGCCAGATACGGAACCATCGCGGGAACGAGCCCCGCGAGGTGATGGACATGAAGGGGTTGGAAGAAGTCCGGGCTATCGGCCAACTCCCCGCCCCACACGTACCAGCCGCAGGTTCCGTTCTCGGCGAGGTGGCGCGCCGCATTGAGCGGGGTCCGCGAGAGGGTCGAGAGCGCGATACCCAAGCGCTCGTCCTTACCGGGAGGATCGAAGCTCGAGCCGAATTGCTCGCAGGTCTCCCTTTGCAACAAGGAGTGATTCATGCCGTCTCCCAGCTCGTTCCGCTGCGCGGCCAGCCCGTCAGGTTCTCGCATGCGATCTCCTGCGAAGGAGGAACAGCGGGTAGTACGCGATCTGGAACAGCGAGGGCTCCACTACGGCAACAGCCCACAACGACCAGGCCGGAAGCAAGGGATGTACGAGGTGGGACGAGATGATCGCGGCCGTGAGAACGCATAGCTGCGGCACGAGCGGGATCGTGGAAACGTGTCGCTTCACGCCTCGGCGATGGAAACGATGGCTGGCTGCGATGCAGCCCCAATTGAGCGCGGCGACCATCGCACCGAGCACGAGGAGCAATACGGAAAGAATGGCGAGGAATGTCTGCATGTCGACCCGTGGTCCGAATCAGGCCAGCCACGAAGGAGCCGCGACTTCGATGAAGCCAGGTACCAGACTATCCAGTCGGCACTGCGGTTGAAAGCAGGCACTGCGTGGGCCACAGGCAGGCAACCGTCGCACCGATGCGCCTGATAGGAGCGGCTTCAGCCGCGATGCCTTCGCTGGGTGAAACCAGAAGCATCGCGGCTGAAGCCGCTCCTACGGGAGCGAGGGGTTCTGGCCGGCCGGCGGCGCGATAAGTTCCTGCAAGGTAGCTGGGCCATACTGCACTCTCTTCCCGCGGAGACTCCCGCCCATGCCGTTGAACCGTGTCCCTGAGCGCCGTGCCGGCGGCTGGTTCGTGACGCTGTATGCGATCGTGCTGATCCTCGTCGGCCTCGCGCTGCTCGCCGGCGGCGTGGTGCTCGTGCACCTGGGCGGCTCGTGGTACTACGTCGTGGCGGGCGTGCTGCTCGTGGTGGCGGGCGAACTGATCCGTCGTCGCGTGTTCGCGGGCATCGGCCTGTTCGCGCTCGGCTTCATCGGCACGTTGGCGTGGGCCTACGCGGAAGTCGGCACGCAGTTCTGGCCGCTCGTGCCGCGGCTGTCGCCGTGGATCGTGCTCGGCATCGTCGCTGCGCTCATCGCGCCGTCGCTGCGCCGGCGCACGCGCGCGGCGAGCTGGGGCGTCGCGATCGCGCTGCTCGCGGTCGGCGTCGCGGGGTTCTTCGCGATGTTCGACGAGCACGGCAGGATCGAAGCGACGCGTCCGCTCGCGCAGGTCGCCGTTCCCGACGCGCAGGCGCAGCGCGACGAGCGCTGGCAGTACTACGGGCGCACGCTCGACGGCCATCGCTTCGCGCCGTTCGACCAGATCGATCCGCACAACGTCGGCTCGTTGCAGGTCGCGTGGACGTTCCGCACCGGCGACATCCCCGGCAAGGGCGCGGAGGACCAGACGACACCGACGCAGATCGGCGACGGCCTGTACGTGTGCACACCGTACCAGAAGGTGTTCGCGCTCGACGTCGACACAGGCAAGGAGCGTTGGCGCTTCGATCCGAAGTCGCCCGACAGCAAGGTGTGGAACCGCTGCCGCGGCGTGGCGTACTACGACGCCGCCGCGTTCGCCAAGGCGCATCCCGACGACGCGACCGCGCAGGCGGCCGCGGGCGCGACGTCGTGCGCGCAGCGCCTGTTCCTCGGCACCACCGACGCGCGCCTGATCGCGCTCGACAGCGCGACCGGACAGCCGTGCGCGGGGTTCGGCGACGGCGGCACGGTCGACCTCAAGGTCGGCATGGGGCTGGTGCAACCGTTCTATTACATGACGACGTCGGAGAACACCGTCATCGGCAACCGCATCCTCGTCGGCGGCTGGGTGCAGGACGGCGCGTCGGTCGACGAACCTTCGGGCGTGATCCGCGCGTTCAGCGCCGACACCGGCGAGCTGCTGTGGGCGTGGGATCCGGGCAATCCGGACACGACGCTGCTGCCGCCGGCGGGCGAGTCGTACTCGCGCACGACGCCGAACATGTGGTCGACACCGTCGTACGACGAGAAGCTCGATTGGGCGTTCCTGCCGATGGGCGGGCAGACGCCGGACTTCTGGGGCGGCCATCGACGGCCGTCGAGCGACGCGTTCGGCTCGAGCGTCGTCGCGATCGACATGAAGACGGGCAAGGTGCAGTGGCATTTCCAGACCACGCACCACGACCTGTGGGACTACGACGTGCCCTCGCAGCCGGCGCTGGTCGACATGCCCGACGGCAGCGGCAAGACGGTCGCGGCCGTCGTGCAGCTGACCAAGCGCGGGCAGATCTTCGCGCTCGACCGCGCGACCGGAAAGCCGATCACCGATGTAGTCGAGAAACCGGTGCCGACCAACGTGGTGAAGAGCGATCGCGTGTCGCCGACGCAACCGTATTCGATCGGCATGCCGCAGGTCGGCAATGAGCCCCTCACCGAAGCGGACATGTGGGGCGCGACGTTCCTCGACCAGCTCTGGTGCCGCATCGAGTTCCGGCGCATGCGCTACGACGGCGAATTCACGCTGGCGAGCGAAGACGCGGTGAACCTGCAGTACCCGGGCAACTACGGCGGCTTCAACTGGGGCAGTGCGGCGGTCGACGCGCAGAACGACATCCTCTACGCAGGCAGCATGCGGATGCCGCTGTGGGGCCAGTACATTCCGCGCGCGGTCGCCGACGACCCGAACGCGCCGGGCGGCCACGACGGCCTGCACGTGCAGGCGGGCACGCCGTACGGCTACCGCAAGGGCATGTTCATGTCGCCGCTCGGCGTGCCGTGCCACGCACCGCCGTACGGCCAGCTCACCGCAGTGGACCTGAAGAACCACGCGATCCTCTGGCAGAAGCCGATGGGCACGGTCGCCGATACCGTGCTGCCGTTCGGCATCAAGGCGAAGCTGCCGTTCGCGATCGGCATGCCGGTCATGGGCGGACCGGTCGCGACCGCGTCGGGCCTCGTGTTCTTCGCCGGCACCTACGACTACTACCTGCGCGCGATCGACAGCGCGACCGGCAAGGAATTGTGGAAGGGCCGCCTGCCGGTCGGCGCACAGGCGACGCCGATGACGTACGTGTCGCCGCGCACGGGACGCCAGTACGTCGTCATCGCGGCGGGCGGCGCGCGCCAGTCGCCGGATCGCGGCGACTACATCGTCGCATTCGCGCTGCCGAACGGCGCGACGTCGAATCCGTAGCGCGACGCGCCGCGCCTCACTGGCCCTCTCCCGCTCGCGGGAGAGGGACGGGGTGAAGGCACGCGGAGCGCGGCGCGCGTTGTGTGCCGATAGCACGCGCTTCGATTCCCCCTTACCCGCGCCTGCGGCGCGACCTCTCCCGCGCGCGGGAGAGGTGACTGCGACGAGGCATCGCGGCTGGGGCCGCGCCGAGAAGTGCGGGCGCCGCGGCATCGCGGCAGCAAACACGTGCCTGGCCCCGATCCGTCCGCCGGCCGCATCGCCCGGCATGCCATAATTCCGCTTTGCAGCAACGAAGCGGAAACCGCGACGCATGAGTGCGCCGAAAGCGAAGCAAGTCCTCGTCACCCACGCCCTGCCCTATGCGAACGGCCCGCTGCACATCGGCCATCTGCTCGGCTACATCCAGACCGACGTGTGGGTGCGCGCGCGGCGAATGGCGGGCGACACCGTGCATTTCGTCGCCGCCGACGACGTGCACGGCACGCCGATCATGCTCGCCGCGGAGAAGGCGGGGCTGACGCCGGAGGACTTCATCCGCGGCGTGTACGACAGCCACGTGCGCGACTTCGTCGACTTCGGCATCGTGCACGACTGGTATTACACGACGCACTCACCCGAGAACCAGGCGCTCGCCGAACTCGTCTACGCGCGCCTCAAGGCGGGTGGCCACATCGCCGCGCGTTCGATCCGCCAACTGTACGACCCGGTGCGACAGATGTTCCTGCCCGACCGCTACGTGAAGGGCATCTGCCCGAACTGCGGCACGCCGGACCAGTACGGCGACAACTGCGAGAACTGCGGCGCGACCTACGCGCCGACCGACCTCAAGGAGCCGCGCTCGGTGCTGTCGGGAGCGACGCCGGAACTGCGCGATTCGGAGCACTACTTCTTCCAGGTCGGCGACTTCGCCGCGATGCTGCGCGACTGGCTCGCGGGCAAGCTCACGCACGGCGCGCCGGTGATGCATGCGTCGGTCGCGGCGAAGCTGCGCGAGTGGCTCGACGCCGAGGGCGGCGTGCGCGACTGGGACATCTCGCGCGACGCGCCGTATTTCGGCTTCCCGATCCCGGATGCGCCGGGCAAGTTCTTCTACGTCTGGCTCGACGCGCCGATCGGCTACCTCGCGAGCTTCAAGAAGTACTGCGCGAGCGAAGCGGGCGCGAAGAACGGCCTCGCGCCGGCGTCGTTCGACGCGTTCCTGCAGGTCGCCGATCCCGCGTTCGACGCGGACGCGGAGATGCACCACTTCATCGGCAAGGACATCGTCAACTTCCACGGCCTGTTCTGGCCGGCGATGCTGCGCGGCGCGAACCTGCGCACGCCGAACGCGCTGCACGTGAACGGCTACCTGACCGTCAACGGCGAGAAGATGTCGAAGTCGCGCGGCACGTTCGTGATGGCGCGCACCTACCTCGACGCGGGGCTCGACCCGGACTACCTGCGCTACTACTTCGCGACGATGCTCACCGCCGCGCCGGTCGACCTCGACCTCGACCTCAAGGCGTTCGAGGAGCGCGTGAATTCGCACCTCGTCGGCAAGTGGGTGAACCTCGCGAGCCGCTGCGCGGGCTTCATGCACAAGTTCTTCGAGGGCCGCCTCGCGACAACCCTGCCGAGCGCCGAACGCGCGATGTACGACGCCTGGGCCGCGAAGCTCGCGCCGTGCACGGAGCTCTATCGCGCCTGCGACTACGCCGGCGTCGTGCGCCTGCTGGTCGAGGTCGCCGACGAGGCGAACGCCTACGTCGCGACGAAGGCACCGTGGCTGCTCGCCAAGGACGAGGCGAAGCGCGAGGAACTGCACGTCGCCTGCACGCTCGCGTTGAACGGGTTCCGTCTGCTGTCGATCTGGCTGGGCCCGATCGTGCCCGCGATCGCGGAGCGCGCGCGCGTGTTCCTCGCCGAACGGTGGTCGCGCTTCGATGTCGCCGCCACGCCCGCGCTCGGCACGCGCATCGCCGAATTCTCCGCCCTCACCGTCCGCGTCGACCCGAAGAAGATCGAAACGATGATCGAAGCCTCGAAGGAATCGCTGAAACCCGCCGATGGCGCCGCTTCCGCAGGAGCGGCTTCAGCCGCGAACACGGGCGCAGCCGAGGTGAAGAGCATCGCGGCTTCCGCCGCTCCCACAAAAACAGGCAACGATGCAGCAGGCACCGCCAGCCCTCAGCCCTCGGCCATCAGCCCTGTCATTTCCATCGACGACTTCGCCAAACTCGACCTGCGCGTCGGCAAGGTGCTCGCCTGCGAGTTCGTCGACGGCTCGGACAAGCTGCTGCGCTTCGAACTCGACGCCGGCGAACTCGGCAAGCGACAGATCTTCTCGGGCATCCGCGCCGCCTATGGCGAACCGGAAAAGCTGGTCGGTCGCAGCGTCGTGTTCATCGCGAACCTCGCGCCGCGCAAGATGCGCTTCGGTGTGTCGGAGGGCATGATCCTCTCCGCCGGCACCGGCGGCGACGATCTGTTCCTGCTCGATGCCGACGCCGGCGCGCAGCCCGGCGCGACGGTGAAGTGACGGAGGCGGCTTGCGGCGCGCGTACTGGTCCGCGGATTTCGCCGAGGCGCACGTCGTCGAGGCGATGCTGCGCGCGCACGGCGTGCAGGCGTGGGTGTTCGATGCACTGCTCGTGCGCCAGGACTGGTTCAAGACGCTGATGTTCGGCGGCTACCGCGTGATGGTGCCCGACGAGGATGCCGCGCGCACGGCCGACCTCGTCGGCGAGTACCGCGCGGGAGCGCTAGCCATCGCCGACGACGTGGTCGAGTGCCCGACGTGTCCACGGTGCGCCGCGCCGGGGCAAGACGATCCGATGCCCCGTCGCGTCGTGTTCGCGCTGCTCATCGCGTCCGACGTCCTCTTCACGATCGGCTACATGCTGTCGACGGGCGTCACCGGCATGATGGTCGCGATGGTCCTGGTCGGCAGCGTCATCGCCGCACCGATCATGGCGGTCCTCTTCACGCACTACCTCAGGGGCCGCTACGTCTGTCCGCAGTGCGCGACACGTTGGCGTGCATCCCGACCGTCGTTCGCGGCGATGGCACGCGAAGTGGACGCAGCGACGAGCGCCGACGTTGCCGCGAAGGGCGAAGCCGCGCCGTGAATGCAGAGGATTCCGCGCTGCTTGCTGCGCGCATCGATGCCTTGCTGCCGCAGACGCAATGCACGCGCTGCGGTTTCCCGACCTGCCGCGCCTACGCCGACGCGATCGCGACCGGCGAGGCCGACATCGACCGCTGCCCGCCGGGCGGCGCCGACGGTGTCGTCGCGCTCGCGAACCTGCTCGGCATCGCGGCGAAGCCGCTCGATCCCGCCTACGGCGTCGAGGCGCCGCCGATCGTCGCGGTCATCGACGAGGACGTCTGCATCGGCTGCACGAAGTGCATCCAGGCTTGCCCGGTCGACGCGATCGTCGGTGCGGCCAAGCGCATGCACACCGTGATCGCCGACGAATGCACCGGCTGCGAGCTCTGCCTGCCGCCCTGCCCGGTCGATTGCATCGCGCTCGTGCCGGTCGCGGCGATGCCGTTGTCGCGCGCGGGCGTGCTCGAGCGCGCGGCGGCAGCGCGCGAGCGCTTCGAGGCGCGCACGGCGCGTACCTGCACGAGGAACACTGTGGGAGCGGCGGAAGCCGCGATGCTCTTCGCCATGGCAGCATCGTCATCACGGGAGGAAAGCATCGCGGCTTCCGCCGCTCCCACAAACGCTGCTCCGGCCGCCGCGATCGCTGGCGACGCGGCCATCGCGACTGAAGCCGCTCCCACGACCGCAGGCGCGCGCCCGATCGACCGCGCCGCGGTGCTCGCGGCGATCGCGCGCGGCAAGGCGCGCCGCGCAAAGGACACGGACGGGTCATGAAGCGCGACAAGGTCATCGAACTCTTTCGCCGTTTGCGCGAGCTGAACCCGCACCCGACCACCGAACTCGACTACTCGACGCCGTTCGAGTTGCTCGTCGCGGTGATCCTGTCGGCGCAGGCGACCGACGTCGGCGTCAACAAGGCGACGAAGAAGCTGTACCCGGTCGCGAACACGCCGCAAGCGATCCTCGACCTCGGCGAGGACGGGCTCAAGCGCTACATCAGCACGATCGGCCTGTACAACGCGAAGGTGAAGAACGTGATCGCGACCTGCCGCATCCTCGTCGAACGGCACGGCGGCGACGTGCCGCGTTCGCGCGAGGCGCTGGAAGCATTGCCGGGCGTCGGCCGCAAGACCGCCAACGTCGTGCTCAACACCGCGTTCGGCGAGCCGACGATCGCGGTCGACACGCACATCTTCCGCGTCGCCAACCGCACCGGGCTCGCGCCGGGCGAGACCGTGCGCGCGGTCGAGGACAAGCTCGACAAGGTCGTCCCCGACGAGTTCCGCAAGGACGCGCACCACTGGCTGATCCTGCACGGACGCTACGTGTGCAAGGCGCGCAAGCCTGATTGCCCGGTGTGCGCAATCAACGACTTGTGCGCCTACCGTCACAAGACAGTCACGAGCGGGGCCTGATTCCGGCAATTTTTCGTGGTGCCCGCGTTAAATCGGCGTTCCCGTGTCATCGGAGCGTAACAAGGACTGGCCATGCTTCGCGCCAGTTTTGACGCCCTCCCGAGGACCCCCATGAAATTGCGACATGCAATCGCCGTCGCGCTGCTGTGCGGCTACGGCACCAACGCGCTGGCCTACGACCTGCTCAACGACTGGCCGACCAAGATCAAGCCGGCCGACGGCTACGAGTTCGGCTTCAAGGGCCTGTACCAGTACGACTACAACAGTTTCTCGGGCGACACGACCAACCCGACGAACGGCGCGGAGATCCTCTCCGACGCGAATGCATGGCGCCGCAAGGAGTTCAACTTCTACGGCAAGCTGCCGGGCGGCTGGGACTTCAACATCGGCTACGACTTCACCGTGAGCGGCTTCAAGACGACGCCCTCGGGCGCCGGCGTGCACGGCCAGTGGATCGACAACTTCGTCCGTTACAGCAACAAGCAGGCGGGCGACTTCCGCATCGGCCAGTTCAAGACGCCGGTCGGCTGGGAAGAAACGGTCAGCTCGAGCGCGACGACGTTCCTCGAACGCGCGCTGCCGGTGCAGGCCACCAACATGGGTCGCCGCATCGGTGCGGACTGGACCTACACGGGCATCCCGAACTGGCTGCTCTACCTCGCCTACTTCAAGGGCGGCGACCTCAACGGCGACAACGACGGTGACGGCCCGGCCGCGCGCGTCGTGTGGAACCCGTTCAACCGCCAGCCGGGCGCCGGCTCGCGCGAGGAGAGCAACGTGCTCCACCTCGGCCTCGCTTACTCGACCGAAGACCGCGACGCGACCACCGACGGCCGCGGCGTGCTGTCGAACCCGGCCGCACGCTTCCGCGCGAAGCCCGAGGCGGGCCTGATCGGTACGCGTCTCGTCGACACCGGCAACCTCGCGTTCCCGGGGACGATCAAGCGCCTCGGCCTCGAAGCGGCGTGGATCCACGGTCCGCTGCTCGTGCAGGGCGAGTACCTCACCGTCGACGCGGACCCGCAGGGCAAGCCGAGCTTCAGCGGCGACGGCTACTACGTGCAGGGTTCGTGGGTGCTGACCGGCGAAAGCCGTCCGTACAGCAAGGGTACGATCGGCAACGTGCGCCCGACGCACGACTACGGCGCGTTCGAAGTCGCGGTGCGTTACAGCACGGTCGACCTCAACGACGGTCCGGTCTACGGCGGCAAGCAGGACGACTGGACCATCGGCGCCAACTGGTACCTCGGCCAGCACTTCAAGCTGCAGGCGAACTACATCTTCGCGAACAGCACCAAGCGCTACGGCGCACCGATCAACGGTGAAGCCGACGTCGATCCGCGCGTGTTCGAAATGCGCGCGCAGATCATGTTCTGATTCGCGGTACCCTCCTCGGTTACACTCTCCTCGGGGCGCGCAAGCGCCCCTTTTTTTTTCCGGAACTACGTACTTGACGAAATGGCGTATATTTTGTGCGTCCGCGAGCCAGGGGATGCGCAATGAGATGGAGTGGAAAAGTCGGCGCGGTTCTCGCCATCGTTGTCGCTATCTCTGCACTCGTTTGGCGTCAGAACAACGGCGTCCTCTCACGCATAGACGTTCCGGCCCCCGAGCAGAAATCTGCCGCTCAAACCGATATCACAGAACGAGCCGAACTCATCGTCGCAAATGACGGCGGCTATGTGCTGGATGGCAAGGCTGTCTCGAGCGGCGCTCTTGAGGATGAGATCGCGAAGCTCAGAGACGCCAAGCCCAGCGTTGTGATTGATGTGGTCGCGAAGCCAGAAGCACCATCGGCGTCCATCGCCGCTGCGCTCGCAGCCGCCCATGTCCCGTAGACGACGAAGCCCGGCCTGCCCTTTCGCCAGCACCTACTTCGTTTTTTGGCTGAGGACCGGAGAGTGTCGCTGCCTCCGCGCCTGAGGCGGCGGAAGCATCCGTAGGCCGGACGACCGGAAGATCGGCCGGCACGTCCTCGCAAATCGCGATGGCTTCGCCGGCCGCACGCGGCGCGTCCGGCGAACGGCTTCACGCCTCGCCGAGGATGCGGTCGATCGAGTAGGCGCCGGGCGCCTGCCCCGCGATCCAGCGCGCGGCGACCACCGCGCCGCGCGCGAACACCTCGCGGTCGGTCGCGCGATGCGCGAGTTCGAGGCGTTCGCCGGGACCGGCGAACACGAGCATGTGCTCGCCGACGACGTCGCCGCCGCGCAAGGCGTGGAAGCCGATCTCGCCTTCCGGACGCTCGCCCGTGCGGCCGCTGCGGCCGTGCACGGCGCAGGCACCGAGCGCGATGCCGCGTCCGTCGGCGACCGCTTCGCCGAGCGAGAGCGCGGTGCCGGACGGCGCGTCGAGCTTGCGTCGGTGGTGCATCTCGACGATCTCGCAGTCCCACGACGGCAACGCCTGCGCGGCGCTGCGCGCGAGGCGCATGAGCAGCGCGACGCCGAGGCTGAAGTTGGATGCCCACAGCACCGCGATGTCCGCGGCGGCGCGATCGAGTGCGCGCCGCTGCGCCTCGGCGAGGCCGGTCGTGCCGCTCACGAACGCGGCGCGACGTTCGAGCGCGAGCGCGAGCGCGCCGTCGAACGCGTGCGCGCCGCTGAAGTCGACGAGCACGTCGACGGGCGTATCGGGATCGAGCGCGTCGGCGAACTCGAGATCGGGCGCTGCCGCACCATGGACTTCGCGCAGCGTGCGTCCCGCGAGTTCGGAACCCGCGCGCACGAGCGCCGCGGAAACGTGCAGGCGCGGCTCGGCAGACACGGCGCGCAGGATCGCCTGGCCCATGCGCCCGGCGGCGCCGTATACCGCCACGTGGATCGTCGTCGCCCGCATGCTCGCGTTCCCATGTCGAGAGGGCGTCGATTGTAGAACGCCGCCCCCTCGCAGGAGCGGCTTCAGCCGCGATCACGCGAGACGCGCCCCTGTGGGAGCGGCGGAAGCCGCGATGCTTCGCCTCGTCGAACGCGACGCAATCGCGGTTGAAGCCGCTCTTACAAACCATGGCTGCGCCGCCGCGCGTCAAAGCATCGCGGCTTTCCCACAGGGTCGCGCCGCACGAACCGCGGCCGGAAGACCTCAGGACGTGACGCGGTCCCAGAAGCGCTTCACGCCGTCGAGCCAGTTGCTGTCGCGCGGCGAATGCGTGGCGGCGTCGGTGCCGGCGAAGGTCGCCTCGAACTGCTGCAGCAGGTCGCGCTGCGCGGACGTGAGGCGCACGGGCGTCTCGACGACCACGCGGCAGATGAGGTCGCCCATGCGACCGCTGCGCACGGACTTCACGCCCTTGCCGCGCAGGCGGAATACCTTGCCGCCCTGCGTCTCGGCGGGAATGCGGATCTCGGCTTCGCCGTCGAGCGTGGGCACCTTGATCTCGGCACCGAGCGCGGCCTGGCCGAAGCGCAGGGGGATCTCGCAATGGAGGTCGTCGCCGTCGCGCTGGAAGATCGCGTGCTCGCGCACGCGCACTTCGACGTAGAGGTCGCCGGGCACGGTACCGCCCGGCCCCGCTTCGCCCTGTCCGGCGAGGCGGATGCGATCGCCGTTGTCGACACCCGCGGGAATCTTGATCGACAAGGTGCGCTCGTCGTGCACGCGGCCTTCGCCGTGGCACTCCTTGCACGGGTTGGTGATCACCTTGCCGCTGCCGGCGCAGTGCGGGCACGCCTGCTGGATCGAGAAGATGCCGTTCTGCATGCGCACGCGACCGTGGCCCTTGCAGGTCGAGCAGGTCGAGGTCTTGCCGTCGGCGGAGCCGCTGCCGGTGCACGAGCCGCATTCGACCAGGGTCGGCACTTCGATCTGCTTGTCGACGCCGAACACCGCTTCCTCGAGGTCGAGCTCGATGAGGTAGCGCAGGTCCGAGCCGCGCCGCGCGCGACCTCGGCCGCCGCCACCCATGCCGAAGATGTCGGAGAAGATGTCGCCGAAGATGTCGCCGACGTCGCCGTTGAAGCCGCCGGCGCCGCGGCCGCCCCCCATGCCGTGCTCGAACGCGGCATGACCGTGCTGGTCGTACATCGCGCGCTTCTGCGCGTCGGACAGGACTTCGTAGGCCTCCTTGGCCTCCTTGAACTTCTCCTGCGCGGCAGGATCGTCCGGGCACCGGTCGGGATGGAATTTCATCGCGAGGCGACGGAACGATTTCTTGAGTTGCTCGTCGTTGACGGTGCGCTCGACGCTGAGCACCTCGTAGTAGCAGCGCTTGCTCATGGGGAAGTCATGTCGTTCTGTTTTTCGATACGGCGATCGGGGATGAACCACAGCGCCGCGACGGCGGCGTACAGGATGCACGAAACTATGGGCATGAAAAACGCGAACGCAATGCCGGTCGCGTAGAGGATCGGCGAGACGGTCGCCTTCCAGTCGCCCCACGGACCGCCGATCGCGCGCGCGAGGCGGCTGTCGCGGCCGCCGTTGACGGCGATCAGGCTGCGGCTGAGCGGCACCCACGACAGCGCCGTCATCAGCAACACGATGCCGTAGGCCGCGGTCGGCACCGAGGCCGGCACGGGCTCGACCTCGCTCAGCCACGCGGTCGTGAACGGGAACAGGGAGAGCCAGAACAGGAAGAACAGGTTCGCCCACATCACGCGGCCGTTGACGCGCTCGACCGAGTGCAGCATGTGGTGATGGTTGTTCCAGTAGATGCCGACGTAGACGAAGCTCAGGGCATAGGCGAGGAACACCGGCCACTCCGCGGCGAGCGCGTGCCAGTTCGCCTCGTGCGGCGGCTTCAATTCGAGCACCATGATCGTGATGATGATCGCCATCACGCCGTCGGTGAATGCTTCGAGGCGCCCCTTCTCCATCGCCCACTCCCCTTCGCGCTTGAACCGCGCGCCGATGGCGGCGCGCGGTTCGTGGGCGACTTACTTCTTGTCTTCCTTGACTTCGGTGAACTCGGCGTCGACGACGTCGTCGTTCTTCGCCGAACCACCACCCGCCTGCGCGCCGGCGTCACCGCTGGGCGGGGTCTGCTGGGCTGCCGCGAACAGCGGCTGCGCGACCTGCTCGAGCGTGGTCGTGCGCGCTTCGATCTGCGCCTTGTCCTCGCCCTTCATGACCTTCTCGAGCTCGGACAGCGCTTCCTCGATGCGGCCGATCTCGCCCGCGACCTTGCCGCCGTGCTCCTTGATCGCGTCGCGCGTCGCGTGCACGAGCTGGTCGGCCTTGTTGCGCACGCCGACGAGCTCGTGGAACTTCTTGTCGTCTTCCTTGTTCGCCTCGGCATCGCGCACCATGCGCTGGATCTCGTCCTCGGACAGGCCGGAGCTGCCCTTGATCTCGATGCGCTGTTCCTTGCCGGTGTTCTTGTCCTTCGCGCCGACGTGCAGGATGCCGTTCGCGTCGATGTCGAACGTGACCTCGATCTGCGGCATGCCGCGCGGCGCCGGCTGGATGCCCTGCAGGTCGAACTTGCCGAGCGACTTGTTGTAGCGCGCCTGCTCGCGTTCGCCCTGCAGCACGTGCACGGTGACCGCGTTCTGGTTGTCCTCTGCGGTCGAGAACACCTGCGAGGCCTTGGTCGGGATCGTCGTGTTCTTCTCGATCAGCTTGGTGAACACGCCACCGAGCGTCTCGATGCCGAGCGACAGCGGGGTCACGTCGAGCAGCAGCACGTCCTTGACCGAACCGGACAACACGCCGCCCTGGATCGCCGCGCCGACGGCGACGGCCTCGTCCGGGTTGACGTCCTTGCGCGGCTCCTTGCCGAAGAAGTCCTTCACCGCTTCCTGCACCTTCGGCATGCGCGTCTGGCCGCCGACGAGGATGACCTCGCTGACGTCGGACACCTTCAGGCCCGCATCGTTGAGCGCGGTGCGGCACGGCGCGATCGTCTTCTCGACGAGGTCGCCGACCAGCGCCTCGAGCTTGGCGCGCGTGAGCTTGAGGTTGAGGTGCTTCGGGCCGGACGAATCCGCCGTGATGTACGGCAGGTTCACTTCGGTCTGGTGCGAGGAGCTGAGCTCGATCTTCGCGCGCTCGGCAGCGTCCTTCAGGCGCTGCAGCGCGAGCGGATCGTTCTTCAGGTCGACGCCCTGGTCCTTCTTGAATTCCTCGACGAGGTAGTCGATGACGCGCTTGTCGAAGTCCTCGCCGCCGAGGAATGTGTCGCCGTTCGTCGCCAGCACTTCGAACTGCTTCTCGCCGTCGACTTCCGCGATCTCGATGATCGAGATGTCGAACGTGCCGCCGCCGAGGTCGTACACGGCGATCTTGCGGTCGCCGCCCTTCTTGTCGAGCCCGTACGCGAGCGCGGCCGCGGTCGGCTCGTTGATGATGCGCTTGACCTCGAGACCGGCGATGCGGCCAGCATCCTTGGTCGCCTGGCGCTGCGAGTCGTTGAAGTACGCGGGCACCGTGATCACCGCTTCGGTGACCGGTTCGCCGAGGAAGTCCTCGGCCGTCTTCTTCATCTTCATGAGCACCTTGGCCGAGATTTCCGGCGGCGGCATCTTCTTGCCGTCCGACGTCTCGACCCAGGCGTCGCCGTTGTCGTGCGCGACGATCTTGTACGGCACCATGCCGACGTCCTTCTGCACTTCGGCATCGGTGAACTTGCGGCCGATGAGGCGCTTCACCGCGTAGAAGGTGTTCTTCGGGTTGGTGACGGACTGGCGCTTCGCGGTCGCGCCGACCACGACTTCGTTGTCCTTGAACGCGACCACGGACGGCGTCGTGCGGTCGCCTTCGGAGTTCTCGATCACGCGTGCCGAGTTGCCTTCCATGACCGCCACGCACGAATTGGTCGTGCCGAGATCGATGCCGATGATCTTGCCCATTTCTGTACTCTCCCGCTCTGAATTTGTCTGCTGTGTTTGCGGCGGCGGCGCCCCGGTTCCGCTTTCCGGAACCTCGGCTGCCGATGGCCGCGGCTGGCGCGAAATCTGGGGCTGCGCGCCCGTGTTTCAAGGAATTGCGCGCATCCGTACTACTTGGAAACCGATACCAGCGCCGGCCGCAGCAGGCGATCGTTCAGCACGTAGCCCTTCTGCATCACCGCGACGACCTTGCCCGATCCCATGCCGGCAGCGTCGACCATCGACATCGCCTGGTGGCGCTCGGGATCGAACGCCTCGCCGACCGCACCGACGACCTTGAGCCCGTTCGCATCGACGAGGCGACCGAGCTCGCGCAAGGTCAATTCGACGCCGCCTCGCAGCGCGGCCGCATCGGCCCCCTCCACCGCGAGTCCCCGTTCAAGATTGTCGAGCACCGGCAGCAGGTCGGCCAGCAGTTTCTCGTTGGCGAAGCGGCGCGCCTGCTCGAGGTCGCGCTGCAGGCGCTTGCGCTGGTTGTCGAGTTCCGCGCGCTCGCGCAGCACGGTTTCGCGCATCTCCGCGAGCTTGGTCTCGGCCTCGCCGAGCTGGCGCGACAGTGTTTCCAGCTCGCCGTCGATCGCCTGGTCGTTGCCCGTGGACGCCTGGGGCGTCGCGTTCGGATCCGTGCTTTGCATACTTCCTCCACGTCAAAACAAGGCCGTCCGCCGTTCGGCGGAAGCCGTCGATGCTGTGCTGGGCCGGCCGTGCCGGCGCGCCGCGAGGCGCCGCGAGCCCCCGCTCCGGTCCGCACTATAGGGGCTGCTGGCCCCGCTTCAAGGCACCGGAGATGATCTGCGCGGTCGCCTGAACCACGGGAATCACCCGTTCGTAGGCCATCCGCGTCGGGCCGATCACACCGAGCACGCCGAGCACGCGGCTGCCGACGCCGTATGGCGCGGTGACGAGACTGTAACTGTCGAGCGCGGCGAAACCCGATTCCTCGCCGATGAACAGGCGCACGCCCTCGGCGCGCGAGCAGCGCTCGAGCAGCTGCAGCAGGTCGCGCTTGCGCTGGAACGCCTCGAACAGCTCGCGCAGCCGGTCGACGTCGGTGCCGTCCTGCCGCCCCATGAGGTTGGTCTGGCCGGCGACGAGCATGTCGTTGCCGGCGCTGTCCTGGAACGCGGCCTGGGCCACCTCGACCGCGGCGCTCAGCAGGCGGTTGAGGTGCGCACCCTCGTCCTGCATTTCGCGCAGCAGGCGCGCACGAATCTCGTCGATGCGCATCCCGGCGTAGTTCGCGTTGAGGTAGTTCGCGACCTGCTCGAGTTCCGACGGCGAGTACGCGCGCTGCGGCGCGATCACGCGGTTCTGCACCTGGCCGTCGGTGAAGACGAGGATGACGAGCACGCGGCCGCCGTCGAGCTGGATGAAATCGACGTGGCGGAACGGGAATTCCTCGCGCCGCGGCACGCTGACGACGCCCACGAAATGGGTCATCTCCGACAGCAGCGAGGTCGCGCTGCCGAGCAGGTCCGGCGTCGCCGCATCGGTCGGCAGCTCGCGCCGCAGTTGGTCGACCTCTGGCTCGCCGAGCGGGCGCATCTCGAGCAGGCTGTCGACGAACACGCGATAGCCCTGCGAGGTCGGCACGCGCCCGGCCGACGTGTGCGGCGCGGCGACGAGGCCGAATTCCTCGAGGTCGGACATGATGTTGCGGATCGTCGCCGGGCTCACGTCCAGCCCGGACGCCTTCGCGAGCGTGCGCGACCCCACCGGCTGGCCTTCGGCGATGTAGCGCGCGATCAGCGTGCGCAGCAGTTGGCGGGCACGGGCATCGAGGTGCTGGGACGGGCTGTTCATCGTGTTCCGGTGGCGCGTTCGCGCCGCTGATCGACGCACGCTAACAAGCGCCTCCGGGCCGATCAATAGCGGCGCCCCGGCAGGCGCCCCGATCGCGGGCCGTCGCCGCGCCGTTGGCGGATCCGGCGCGGCGGGACCGAGCGTGCACCGGCCCCGCTGGCGCGGGAGCCGGTGCGCCGGCGCTCCCGCTGCTCCGACATGGGCGCGCACCGGGTGGTTTTCCAGCGCGCCGGCGCGGCGGAAGCGACGGCCGTCTCTGGCCGTGCGACGACGCGCGCGGACGATCGCGCCGTCGCCTTGGCCGCGGCATGTGCGCATGCTAGCGTTCGGCGGTTTCGAGGACTGCTTGCGCGCCCATGCTGGAAAGTCTCTACGTCAAGGATTTCGCGATCGTCGGCGAGGCCGAGATCGTGTTCGGACCCGGAATGACCGTCGTCACCGGTGAAACCGGCGCCGGCAAGTCGCTGCTCGTCGACGCGCTGCTGCTGCTCGCGGGCGGCCGCGCCGACGCGGCGATGGTGCGCCATGGCTGCGAGCGCGCCGAACTCTCCGCCACGTTCGACCTCGCCGGCCGCGGCGACCTGCGCGCCTGGCTCGCCGCCGAGGACCTCGACGAGGACGGCGCCTGCCAGCTGCGCCGCGTCGTGCGCAGCGAAGGCAGCTCGCGCGCGTGGATCAACGGCCGGCCGGTCACCCTCACCCAGCTCAAGACCCTCGCGGCCGGACTCATCGAAATCCACGGCCAGCACGAGCACCAGGCCCTGCTCGACCGCGCGCAGCAACTCGCCCTGCTCGACGCGTTCGGCGCGCACGAGGCGGAAGCGGCCGAGGTCGCGCGCACGGCACGTGCTTGGCGCGACACCGGCGCCCGCATCGCCGAGCTCTCGCGCGGCGAGGACCACGCCGAACGCGTCGAATGGCTCGGCCACCAGGTCGAGGAACTCGATCGCCACGCGCTCGCGCCCGACGACCTCGCGGCGCTCGAGGAACGGCATCGCCGCCTCGCCAATTCCGGCCAGCTGCTGCAGGGCTGCGCCACGCTCGCCGAGCGCCTCGACGGCGACGGCGAGTACGCGCTGCTGCGCATGGTCGCACGCGTGCAGCACGAGATCGCCCAGCTCGCGACACTCGACGAGCGCCTCGCGCCGGTCGGCGAGCTCGTCGACACCGCGCAGATCCAGTTGTCGGAAGTGAACGATGCGCTCGCGCGCTACCAGAGCGCACTCGACCTCGATCCGGACAGCCTCGCCGAGGCCGAAGCGCAGCTCGGCAAGCTGCACGAACTCGCGCGCAAGCACCGCGTGCGCATGCCCGACCTCAAGGCGCACGCGGACGGCCTGCGCGACGAGCTGGAAACGCTGCGCGGCGCAGGCGCGAGCATCGCTTCACTGCGCGAGCAGCAGCAGCGCCAGCGCAAAGCCTGGGACGCGGCCGCGAAGGCACTCGGCACGCGGCGCGCCGCGGCGGCGAAGACGTTGTCCGGCGCGGTGTCGTCGCTGATGGCCGAACTCGGCATGCGCGGCGGCCGCTTCGAGGTGCAGCTCGAAACGAACGGCGAGGACGATCCGGACCCGCAAGGCGCCGAGCGCTGCGAATTCCTCGTCAGCGCCAACCCCGGCCAGCCGCCGCGCGCGCTGCGCAAGGTCGCTTCGGGCGGCGAGTTGTCGCGCATCAGCCTCGCGATCGAAGTCGCCGCGCTCGGCAGCGATACGATCGGCACGATGGTGTTCGACGAGGTCGACTCCGGCATCGGCGGCGCCGTCGCCGAAGTCGTCGGCCAGAAGCTCCACGCGCTCGGCGCGCGCGCGCAGGTGCTCTGCGTGACGCACCTGCCGCAGGTCGCCGCGCAAGGCGACCGCCACCTGCGCGTGAGCAAGTCGAGCGACGGCGCATCGACCGAGACGCGCATCGACGCGCTCGACGGCAAGCCGCGCCAGGAGGAAGTCGCGCGCATGCTCGGCGGCATCGAGATCACGCGCGAGACGCTCGCGCATGCGAAGCAGATGCTCGGCAAGCGCGGCTGACACGGCGTTGCAGGCCGGCCCGGGAGCCGCTCGCGGCTGGAGCCGCTCCTACTTCTTCTTGAGCGGCCGCACGTACAGGACGAGGCTGTGGTCCTCGATCGCATAGCCGTGCTTGGCGGCGATTTCGTGCTGCAGGCGCTCGATTTCCTCGCTGGTGAACTCGATCACCTTGCCCGATTCGACGTCGACCATGTGGTCGTGGTGCTTGCCGCGGTCGAGCTCGTAGACGGCCTGGCCGCCCTCGAAGTTGTGCTTGAGCACCATGCCCGCCGCCTCGAACTGGGTCAGCACGCGATAGACGGTCGCAAGGCCGATGTCGTCATGGTGTTCGAGCAGCTGCCGATAGATGTCCTCGGCCGTGAAGTGCTTGCCGTCGTGGCTGTCGAGGATCTCGAGGATCCGCATGCGCGGATGGGTGACCTTGAGGCCTGCCTTGCGCAGTTCGGTCGATTCCATGTTCATGCCTCCGGTGCCCTTCCCTGTCGATGGTCCTTGCGATTCAGGTCGCTAGTGTATCATCGGCGCCTTACACGGCTTCCGGATCCACCGCGCATGCGTCTTCGCTGGCTCGCCCTGCTCGCCCTCGCTCCACTGACCGGCTGCGGCCTGATCTACAAGGTCGACGCCCAGCAGGGCAACCTGTTCGACAAGGCGACCGTCGAGTCGCTCAAGCCCGGCATGAGCAAGCGCCAGGTGCTGCTCGTCATGGGTTCGCCGTCGGTGATCAGCCCGTTCGACCAGAACCGCTGGGACTACGTCTCGACGATCCGTCGCGGTCGCCACAAGATGGCGAGCAAGGATCTCACGCTCTACTTCGAGAACGACCAGCTCGCGAAGATCGACGGCGACTACTTCCCGGAAGACCCGGACGTGCTCATCAAGGATGCGCGCAAGTACAAGCGCGAGTACCCGGACGAGAAGCGCTCCGACGAGGACAAGAAGAAGAAGCGTCGCGGCGGCGACCAGGGCCAGGGCTGAAGCAACGACCGCGGTTCAGCGCCTCGCCGGTCGCGCGCGTTCGGCGCGTCGCCGGCGCGATTCCTTCGGATCCGCCTTGAGCGGACGGTAGAGTTCGACGCGATCGCCGTCGCGCAGCACCGTGGTGCGCGACGCCGGTTTCGACCAGATCCCGCTGGCGAGCAGCGCCGGATCGATCGCGCAGGCCGCGGCGACGCCGGAGGCGACGATCGCTTCGGCGACCGTCGCACCTGCGTCGAGTTCGATGCGACGCAGGAACTGCCGCGACGGTTCGGCGTACGCGACTTCGACCGCGATGCGCGGCTCAGGCACGGGGTTTCGCCGCGGCCGCGCAGAAGTCGTCGACCATGCGGTTGGCGAGCCCCTGGAAACCGAGCCGCAGCGCGCTCCCGGTGAGGCGGCCCGAATAGTCGAAATCGAGCGCGAGCGCGATCCTGCAGCCGTCGTCGCCGAGCGCGGCGAAGGTCCATTCGCCTTCGAGCGCGCGCAGCGGACCGTCGACGAGTTGCATGCGCAGTCGGTGCGGCCGCTCGAGCGTGTTGCGCGTGGTGAAGCCCTGCGTGATGCCGGCGAAGCGCAGCTCGAGGCGCGCGACGAGCACGGCATCGCCGTCGCGTTCGAGCACGCGCGCACCGGCGCACCAGGGGAAGCGGCTCGGGTATGCTTCGACGTCGTTGACGAGATCGAACATCCGTTCGGGCGTCTGTCGGACCAGGGCGTGGCGGCGGATCGATATCATCACGCGGAATTGTAGCGGACATGGCAAAGCAGAAATCCAACGACAAGAAGGGCGACTCGACGATCGCGCTGAACAAGCGCGCGCGCCACGAGTACCACATCGACCAGCATTTCGAGGCCGGCATCGCATTGCAGGGCTGGGAAGTGAAGAGCCTGCGCGCGGGCCGCGCCAACCTCGGCGACGCCTACGCGATCGTCAAGGGCGGCGAGATCTTCCTGTTCGGCGCGTCGATCGTGCCGCTCATCTCGGCCTCGACCCACGTCGTCGCCGAGGACCGCCGCACGCGCAAGCTGCTGCTGCATCGCGAGGAAATCGACAAGCTGATCGGCGCGATCGAGCGCAAGGGCTACACGCTGATCCCGCTCGCGATGTACTGGAAGAACAACCGCGCCAAGCTCGACCTCGGCCTCGCGCGCGGCAAGCAGGAACACGACAAGCGCGACACCGAGAAGGAACGCGACTGGAATCGCGAGAAGCAGCGCGTGATGCGGGCGAAGAACAAGCAGGCGTGATTCGCCTGCCGCGATCCTCGTCGTCGCGCGTTCGGAGGATATCGACGTGCAAGCCGCAAGACCGTTCGTGCGACACCGGTGGCTCGGCGTGTTCGCCCTCGTCGCCGGGTTCACGGGGTTCGGTGCTTCCGCACAAGTGCCGCTGCCTGACCCGGATCTCGACCTGATCGGCAACGGCAGGGTAACGGCGATGCTGCGGCAAGCGGACGGCAGCCTGATCGTCGGCGGCGAGTTCCAATCCATCAACGGAGTGCCGCGACGCAATCTCGCGCGCCTGCTCCCCGACCGCACGCTCGACACGGCCTGGGACCCCTCGCCCGACAGCGCCGTCGCGGCGCTCGCCCAAGCACCCGGCGGCGGCATCTACGTCGGCGGTTACTTCAACCACATCGGAAGCCTGGAGCGTCCCGGCCTCGCCCGACTCGACGGCGCCGCGGGGTCGGTCGATGCGTGGGTACCCGTGATCGGCGGCGCGATCTCCATCGCCGTCGACGCCGATGGTTCGGTGTTCGCGGTTCCGTTCCAATCCTCCAGCGGGTCGATCGTAAAGCTGTCCGCTGTCGACGGAACGGTGCTTCCCTGGGCTGCTGCGTTCGAGCAAGCGGACTATCTCGCGCTCGACGGTCAAGGCGCCCTCTACGCGGCCGCTCGCCAATTCGATTCCCACTACCCGGACCCGACGTTTCGCGCGACGATCACCAGGCGCGTTGCGTCGACGGGCGAACTCGACGGCCAATGGTCCGCAGACCTGACTGGTCCCATGGATTCCTCGCTGGACGCGCTGCTCGTCGATGGCGATGCCGTCTACGTCGGCGGCAGCTTCGGCTTGCGCAAGTTCTCCAGGGCGACGGGCGAGGACGTGGCCGGGTGGAATGCACCGTCCGCGAGAATCGCGGCGATCGCTGCCGACACGGCAGGCCATCTCTTCGTCGGCGGCAGCTTCGAATCGATCCACGGACAACCGCGCGCCCACCTTGCGCGCCTGTCGGCCACAACGGGCCTGCCTTCGCCCGGGTGGACGCCTTCGGCCGATGGAAGCGTTGGTCCCATCAGCGTCGATGGCGATGGCAACGTCGACATCGCCGGAGGATTCCAATCGATCGACGAAGAACAGCGCGTCGGCCTCGGGCGATTGCTCGCGGACACGACGTTGTCTCCCGCGCGCAATGACGTCGAGGCGCCCGCCAAGGCTTTCGTACTCGCCGCGCAGGACGATGGCGGCATGATCGTCGGCGGTTCGTTCCATCGCGCCGGCGCGTCGGCGCACCGGAACATCCTTCGACTCGACGCGAACGGCGTGCTCGACGACGCGTGGAATCCCTCGCTGCCGTCGATGCCCTGGGTGCTTGCTGCAGCCCACGACGGGACCATCTATGCGGCGATGAATCGTTGGGTCGGAGACGCACACGACGTCCTGCAGGCGTCCCGGCTCGCTCGCATCGATGGCAACGGCCACCTCGACGCGGGCTGGTCGACGGCCGCGGATAGTTGGATCGAAGTGCTGGACGTCGCGTCCGACGGATCGCTTTTCGCTGGTGGCGCGTTCTCGACGATCGGCGGTCTTTCACGACAGGCGCTGGCGAAGATCGACGCGAAAAGCGGAGTTCCCCTTCCCGCGTGGGATGCGCATCTGGACTGTTGTTCGGTCGAGGCGATCGAATCCGGCGAGGGTGACGATGTGTTCGTGGGAGGAACGTTCACGTCGGTCGACGGTGCTGCCCGCGGTGGGCTCGCCAAGCTTTCCGCAGAAAGCGCCACGGTCGATTCCCAATGGGCCCCCGATATGGCGGGCTCCCATGTTCATGCCATCGCGCTCGATCACGCCGGCGCACTGTATGCGGGAGGCCAGCTGGCACCCGTCAATGGAGAGCGGCACCCGCTCCTGGTGAAACTGCGTGCCGACGGGTCAGGAGAAAACATCCCCGGTTGGCACTCGAATTTCTGCGGCGGCCCTATTCCCAACATGCTCTACTACGCCGTTTGGGGCTTGGCGATAGACAGCAATGGCAACCTCTACGCCAGCGGGTTCTTTTGCGCGAACCCGTTTCCTTTCACGAACGAACGCGGTCTTGCGAGGCTGAACGGCCAAAACGGCTTGATCGACGTGGATTGGAATCCGTTGGGATCGTACGAGGGTCCGGTCTACGTCGAAGCCTCGACCTCCGGATCGATCTACGCGGCCGGAAGTTTCGAGCACGCCGGCGGAATGCCGCGGGGAGGCCTCGCCGCATTCGCGCCGACGTTGCCGGATCGCCTTTTCGCCAACGACTTCGACGAACCGCTCTGGTAGGCCTAGGCGTACCCCGCCGGCACGTAGCCGAACCGCTGCATCTGCTCGCGATGCGCGGCGAGCACGCGCTGCACCTGTTCGCGGCTCAACGCTTCGCGCCATTCGTTGACGCGCCCCTTGCGGAAGAAGCGCGCGCCCTTGCCGGACGCTTCGACGAAGCCGTGTTTCTTCTCCATCGAGGCGAGGCTCTGGAAACCCGCGTGCCGGATCGCCCGTTCGATGCGCGTGCGGTCCTGGCCGAGACCGACGAGGCGGGCGACCTTCGCGAATGCCTTCACGGGCTTGTCGATGAGGTCCTCGTAGCGCAGCACGAGCACGCGATCGTTCGCCATGTCCGCCCAGCCCTGCACGTGCAGCGACCACGAACCGAGGATCTGGCTAACGAACAACGCGTCGTTGCCGGTCGCGACGTTCGGGTCGGCGAGGCGCTCGATCGCCTCGTCGAGACCGATGCCGAAGTGGTGCGTCATGCTGACCGCGACGTCGAGCGGGTTGCGCACGACGACGATCGCGCCCGCACTCACCTGCCAATTGTGCAGCGGATGACCGTCGAAGCTGCCGGCCATGTTGTGCGTCTTGACGAAGCGCGTGCCTTGCGCGCGCTGCGCGATCGCCGCGTGCACCTGCGGGCGCAACGCCGCGATCTCGCCGAGGTCGAGCCCGGCGCTCGGCTTGCCCGCGAGCGCGGAGAACAGGTCGGGATCGGCTTCGTCCTCGGCGTAGCGCGACAGCTCGTCGAGCGGCACCGGATCGGGGCGGTTGGCGACGAGGTTGGCGAGGAACGCGCGCACCCAGGTGTTGCCGGATTTCGGGTACGACGCGAGCCAGACGATATTGCCCATGGACACGGATTCGGTGAACGGAAACCGCGAATGCTAGCAGCTGGACGCCGATTTCCCCCGACGGCGTCCCTTGATGGTTCCCTTGCTTTCTGGCGCCCCCACCGCCACTATCCCCTTCCCCCGGGGGCGACATGGTTTCGACGGGGGACGTGAAGTAGTCTGGAGCATGCCGAGGGCGTCATCTTCCTCGTTAATCCGGTGGCAAAATCCTAGACGCGAACGACGACGTCTACGCTCTGGCCGCTTAAGGCCTAGCCCCGAACCCACTTGTGCCTGTGCTCGTGGATGTAGGGTCATCATCACGGGATCGCTCGTGCCGGCGCCTTTCGGTTACGGGTCAAATCCAAGAGGCTGGTCCGGCGGTGCGCCTCGCACGTTGTGTTGCCGTCGGACGAGATCAAACAGCGTGACAAGCATGTAGCGCCGGGCGCGGAGCGCCTTCGGACGGGAGTTCGATTCTCCCCGCCTCCACCAATGAAGCAGACGGCCGCCGAAAGGCGGCCGTCTGCTTTTGCGCGCAGGGAATGCGTGCCCTCGACAGGTGCTTCGCTTCCATCCGCTCGTCTGCGCGCAGATGCCTGCCGCTTCCGTGCGGAGCCGGAAACAGGACGGCCACCTCGCGGTGGCCGTCTGCTTCGAACGTCGATCGCGATCGTACGGGCTACTTGCGCTCCGCTGCGCTCGCGTCACGCGTGCCACGGAACTCGGAGTCCTGCGCCCAGTTCGGCCAGCGCGTCGAGTTCGCGAGGTCGTTGCCGAGCTTGTAGAGCAGCGGCAGGTCGTGCGCCATCCCCGCGAACGTCCACTTCGCCTGCCATTCGTCGGCGGGCTGGTGGTAGCGGTTCTCCACGTAGTCCTTGCCCGACGCCTCGCCCGCTTGGATGCCGCCGACGACGAGGTCGTTGCCGGATTCGTACGAGAGCGCCGGCACGCCGCGCTTGGCGAACGGGAAGTGATCGGAACGGAAGAAATGCCCGGCTTCCGGATGCTGGTCGGTGACGTAGGAAAGGTCGAAGCCCTTGGCGTCCGAGACGAGTTCGTCCAGCAGGTCCGACTTCGCGCTGCCCGAGGTCGAGAAGTTACGCGCGACGCCTTCCGGACCGAGGGCGTCGGTATTGATGACGGCGACCGTCTTCGCGAGCGGGTACAGCGGCTTCGCCGAATAGTATTCGGAGCCGAGCAGGCCCTTCTCCTCCGCGGTCACGTTGAGGAACACGACCGAACGCTGCGGCTTCGGGCCGCTCGCGAACGCTCGGCCCATCTCGATGAGCGCGGCCGTGCCGGTCGCGTTGTCGACCGCACCGTTGTAGATGCGGTCGCCCTTCGCGTCCGGCTCGCCGACGCCGAGATGGTCCCAGTGCGCGCTGTAGATCACGGTTTCGTCCGGACGCGTCGCGCCTTCGATGCGGCCGACGATGTTCTGCGAGGTGATCACCTTGCTGTCGACCGCGTAGTCGGCCGAGAACGTCGAGCCCTTGAGTTCGACCGGCCTGAAGTCGCGCGTCTGCGCCTGCTTCTTCAGCGTGGCGAAATCGAGGCCGCTGCGCTTGAACAGGTCGACCGCGAACTCGCGCGTGATCCAGCCTTCGACCGGCACGTGTTCGCTTTCCGGATGGTCGCGCACGATGTCGAACATCGTGTTCGTGTTCGAGTTCTTCACCGTCGCCCAACCGTACGACGCCGGATCGGTCTCATGCACGATCAGCAGGCCCGCGGCGCCGCGGCGCGCGGCTTCCTCGTACTTGTAGGTCCAGCGACCGTAGTACGTCATCGCCTTGCCGCCGAAGTCGCCCTTGCCGCTTTCGAAATCGGGATCGTTGATGAGCACGACCGCGACCTTGCCCTTGAGGTCGAGTCCCTTGAAGTCATCCCAGTTGCGCTCCGGCGCCTTCACGCCGTAGCCGGCGAACACGAGCGGCGCGTCCTTGATCGATACCGACTTGGCGCCGTTGAGCGGCGCGCGCACCGCGATCTCGGTGCCCTGCGCGAGCGCCTGCGCCTTGCCGCCGTGGCTGACCGACAGCTTCGGCTGGCCGCTGATCTCGGCGCGCAGCAGCGGCACCGCCTGCGTCCACCCGCGCTGGCCGTCCTTGAGGTCGCCGCCGGGCGAAAGACCTGCGGCCTTCATCTGCGCGACGACGTACTCGACCGTCTTCGTCTCGCCCGCCGTGGCGGGACCGCGACCCTCGAACGCATCCGAGGACAATACCTTGACCTCGTCCGACAGGCGCTTGGGATCGAATCGGGGCGCATCGGCCGCAGCGGCGAGCACCGGCAGGGCGAGCGCGATCGCGCACGCAAGGGTCTTCTTCATGGGGAAACTCCGTACGGATAACCGTTCGATCCTAGCAAAGGACGCGCCCACGCGACCCATGACTTTACACACCCTTGCGCTTTGCCACGACTGCTGCTGCGGATCGACCCGGACGGCGTCCGCGCGCACGACGCGCGGTTCAGGTGTCGGCTTCGTCCCGCGGATCCGGGTGGCGCGCGAGCCATTCGGCGAGCGCCCTCTCGTAGCGCTCGAGCGCGTCCTCGTGCACGTCGTAGATGCAGCGCACGCAGCCGCCGCCGCAGCAGTCGGCGGGATCGGGCTCGGGCGGCCGCCGCGGCCGCGGGTCGTCGCCTGGCGTCATGCACTCGCCTCGCTCGCATCCGCGATGACGCGGCCGCAGCGTAACGCAGGTCCGGCTGGCGCAGCCTTCGGCGCTGCTGCTACTGTCGCGACGCATTCACGCCGGAGCCGCGCATGCAGATCCAGTTCCACGGTGCCGCAGGCGGCGAAGTCACCGGATCGTGCCATCTCGTCGAAATCGCGGGCCGGCGCGTGCTGCTCGACTGCGGCATGATCCAGGGCAGCCGCGAAGCGGAGGCGCGCAACCTCGCGCCGTTCGATTTCGACGCGGCCGCGATCGATGCGCTCGTGCTGAGCCATGCCCATATCGACCATATCGGGCGCGTACCGCTGCTCGTCAAGCGCGGTTTCCGCGGATCGATCTGGGCGCAGCAGGCGACCTGCGACCTGCTGCCGGTCATGCTGCTCGATGCCGCCTCGCTGGCCGAACAGAGCGCCGAACGCGCGAACCGCGACCGCGCGGACGGCGAGCCCGAGGTCGAGCCGCTCTACACGCGCGAGGACGTCGAAGCCGCGCGCAAGCGCCTGCGCCCCCTGCCTTACCACGAGCTGCACGAGATCCTGCCCGGCGTCGGCGTCCGCCTGCACGACGCTGGCCACATCCTCGGTTCGAGCATCGTCGAACTGCGCGAAGAAGGCGCTGCGCCGCGCACGCTGGTGTTCTCCGGCGACATCGGCATGACGGCCACGCCGATCCTGCGCGATCCGGAGCCGCCGCCGCGCGCGGACCTGCTGCTGATGGAATCGACCTACGGCGACCGCAACCACAAGGAACGCCTCGCCACCGTCGCCGAACTCGGGCGCATCTTCGCCGAGGCGCACGACGACGGCGGCAACGTCGTGATCCCCGCATTCGCGGTCGGGCGCAGCCAGGAACTGTTGTACTGGTTCGCCGCGCACTACGAGGACTGGAACCTCGCGCACTGGCGCGTCTTCCTCGACAGCCCGATGGCGGCGAAGGTGATGGCCGTGTACGACCGGCACGAGGAACTGTTCGACGCGGAAGCGGCGAAGGTCTGGCGCGGCCGCATCCGCCCGTTCGCGCTGCCGAACCTGCACGTCGCCGAAAGCGTCGACGACAGCAAGGCGATCAACCGCCTGCGCGGTGGCGCGATCATCATCGCCGGCTCGGGCATGGCCAACGGCGGCCGCGTGCGCCACCACCTCGCCAACAACCTCGCGCAGCGTGGCGCGCACGTGATCTTCGTCGGCTACCAGGCGCGCGGCACGCTCGGCCGCCTGCTCGTCGACGGCGTCAAGCGCGTCCGCCTGTTCGGCGAGGAGATCGAGGTGCGCGCGCGCATCCATACGGTCGGCGGCTTGTCCGCGCATGCCGACCAGCACGGCCTGCTCGCCTGGTACGCCGCCGGTGCCTCGCGACCGCCGGTCGTACTCGTGCACGGGGAAGATCCTGCACGCGGCGTGCTCGCGTCCGAGCTCACCCGCCGCTACGGCGTCGACGTCGCGCTGTCGCAACCGGGCATGCGCCGCGACGTCTGAAGCTCAGGCGCCGACGCGCTCGCGCACCTGGTCGAAGTCGCGCACTGGGCGCAGCTCGATGCAACCGAAGCGCGCCCACGGAAACTCCATCGCCATGCGCACGGCTTCGTCGATGTCGGCCGCCTCGATGAGGTTGAAGCCGCCGAGGATCTCCTTGGTTTCGGCGAACGGGCCGTCGACGACGCTCGCACGGCCATTGCGCACGCGCAGCGATTTCGCCGTGTTGCCCGCTTCGAGCTGCTGCGATTCGAGCAGCTTGCCCTCACCCTTGAGTTCGTCGGCGTGCGTGATGCAGCCGTGCATGAGGCGGTCGTATTCGCCTTCCGGCAATTCCTGCAACATCGCATCGTCGGTGTACACGAGCATGAGGAACTTCACGGTGCCTCCTGGGCTTCGAGGAAGAACGGCTCGACCTCGCCTTTCAGCTTGATCGTCATCGGGTTGCCGTGCCGATCGCGCGCGCGTCCCGCGGCGACGCGGATCCAGCCTTCGCTGACGCAGTACTCCTCGACGTCCATGCGCTGCCTGCCGTTGAAGCGGATGCCGATGCCGCGCGTCAGCAGCGTTTCGTCGTAATGGGGGCTCTTCGGATTGACGCACAAGCGGTCGGGCAGCGTATCGGTCATCAGGTTCACCTCGAAATCCGTGCGGGCGTGCAGGCCCCTCGCGACGGGCCTGCACGCGAACGCGAAGCATAGCCGGCGGCGTGCGCGCTGGCGACCGCCCGACGCCAAGCGAAACCACGCGCCGGGCGCATAGAATGCGCGCTCCGCGCACGACTGCCCCGCATGCCACCGACCGCTTCCGCCGCGAGCCCCGGCAACGCCGAATTCCTGCTCCGCCACGCCGCCCCGGCGCGCATCGGCCTCGCCGGCGGCAACCATCCGATCGACCGCACGATCCGCAAGGCGCAGCGCGGCCTCGCCGCGGACGCGGCCGGCAGTGCGTGGTCGCACGCGTTCCTGATCGGCGAACGGCGCAGCGACGGCCACTGGTGGGTCCTCGAATCGGACCTCGACCTGCGCCACAAGCAAGTGCGCCTCGGTGCGCAGGAAAACCGCCTCGCGAAGTTCTACGACGCCGACGAATGGCCGAACCTCGCCGTGCTCGACTTCGGCCTCGACGCCGGACGGACCGGGCGCGTGCTCGCCACCGCGCTCGACCTGCTCGCCGACGCGACGCGCTATTCGCTGCGCGAGATCATCGGTACCGCACTATCGCTGGCGCGACCTGGCCTGCGCTCGCGCGCTAACCTGCTCGCACGCGAGGGCTCGCTGTACTGCTCCGCGTTCGTGCAGCACTGCTATGCGAGCGCGGGCATCGAACTCGCGCAGGGCATCGGCGCGAAGAACGCGACGCCGCACGATCTCGCGGCGACGCGCGTGCCGCATCGCGCCGAACGCCTGCTGCGCCAGCCTGGCGGCGTGGCCTGAGCACCGTGGTCGTGACGCCGCGTCGGCGGAACTCGCCGCCAGCGGCTCGCCCCCCGCACAGCGCGTGCCGTCGCCGACTGCAACGGCAGGATCTCAATACTCGCCGGCGACGCGCTTCGCCGCGACCTCGCGCCGCGGCGGCGCACCGAACAGGCGCCGGTATTCGCGGCTGAACTGGGACGGACTCTCGTAGCCGACGCGGTGCGCCGCCGCGGCCGCCTCGAGCCCCTCGACGAGCATGAGCCGACGCGCCTCCTGCAGGCGCAGCTGCTTCTGGTACTGCAACGGCGTCGTCGCGGTCGCCGCGCGGAAGCGCTGGTGCAGCGACGACGCGCTCATGTGCGCGGCCGCGGCGAGTTCCTCGATGCGCAACGGCTCGGTGTAGCGCACCTTCAGCAGTTCGATCGCGCGCGCGACGCGCTGCGAAGGGCCGTCGACTTCGCACAGGCTGCGCAGGCGCTGGCCGAGTTCGCCGAGCAGCACGCGGTAGTGGATCTCGCGCAGCGCGAGCGGCGCGAGCACGGCCGCTTCCGCGGGCGCGTCGAGCAGGCGCACGAGGCGCAGCACCGCATCGAGCAGCGGCGCGCTCGTGCGCGCGAGGAACAGCGCGCGCTCGTCGCCCGCACGCGCCGGCGCGGCGGTGCCGAGCTGCACGAGCAACTCGTTGACGAGATTGGGTTCGACGTCGATGCGCAGGCACAGGTACGGCTGCGCCGGTGTCGCCTCGATGATCTGGCTCACCAGCGGGATCGACATCGACACGACGAGGTAGTTCAGCGGGTCGTAGACGTAGATCTCGTCGCCGAGCAGCGCACGCTTGCGGCCCTGCACGACGACGCACAGGCTCGGGTGGTAGACGCAGGCGATCGGTTGCGACGGCGAACTCGCGCGGACCAGACTCAAGCCCGCGACCTTGGTGTCGTGCACGCCGTCGCCGTCCGTGTTTCGGGCAATCCGGTCGGCGAGTTCGGCCTGCTGCGCCTCGAACCCGGAGCGCGCTTCGACGACGTTGGAGGACTTGTCGCTCATCGGGCATTCGTGGAGTGGGAACACGGTGGCGATTATGCCGCCGGCGCCGGCGGGCGCACGCGCGCAGGTCGCAGTCGTGGAGGATCGGGCAAGAATCGGCGAGCATCCGGCACGCCGCCGGACGGCGTCCGCACTAGCGTATGCGCCGTCCCTTCCCTTCCGTGGAGATCGCCATGAACGCCCCCGACTACCCCCGCCGCACCCTCGGCCGCCAAGGCCTCGTCGTATCCGCGATCGGCCTCGGCTGCATGGGCATGTCCGACTTCTACGGACCGAGCGAGGAAGCGACCAACCTCGCCGTGCTCGACCACGCGCTCGACATCGGCGTGAACTTCCTCGACACCGCCGACATGTACGGCGTCGGCCGCAACGAGGAACTGCTCGCGAAGGTGCTGCAGCGCCGCCGCAACGAGGTCGTGCTCGCGACCAAGTTCGGCAACGTGCGCGCGCCCAACGGCGACTACCTCGGTATCGACGGCCGTCCCGAATACGTCGCCGCCGCGTGCGATGCGAGCCTGAAGCGCCTCGGCGTCGAGCACATCGACCTCTACTACCAGCACCGCGTCGACCGCAACGTGCCGATCGAGGACACGGTCGGCGCGATGGCGCGCCTCGTCGAAGCGGGCAAGGTGCGCCATCTCGGCCTGTCGGAAGCCTCCGCGGCGACGATCCGCCGCGCCGCCGCGGTGCATCCGATCGCCGCGCTGCAAAGCGAATACTCGCTGTGGACGCGCGACGTCGAGGCGGAAATCCTGCCGACCTGCCGCGAACTCGGTATCGGCTTCGTGCCGTACAGTCCACTCGGCCGCGGCTTCCTCACCGGCGCGATCCAGGACACCGGCGCGCTCGCCGCGAACGACTGGCGCCGGCAGAACCCGCGGTTCCAGGACGCCAACCTCGGCCGGAACCTCGCCCTCGTGAACGCGGTCACCGCGCTCGCGCAGGCGCGCGGCTGCACGCCCGCGCAGCTCGCGCTCGCTTGGCTGCTGCATCGCGGCGAAGATATCGTGCCGATCCCCGGCACGCGCCGCATCGAACGCCTCGACGAGAACGCGGGCGCCGCACTCATCCGCCTCGACGCGGCGGAGCTGCGGACGATCGAGGACGTGCTCGCCGGCCATGTCGTCGCAGGCACGCGCTACCCCGCGGCGGGCATGGCCGCGGTCAACGGCTGAGCATCGCCGCAGGCACCGGTACCCGCGCACGGGCGCGGATACCGGCGAACGGCGGCGCGCGCAGGCGACGGCGCGCGTCAACCGTCATGTCGTCACCGGCGGCTGCGCGCGTGCGACGACGACGCGATTGCGCCCACGCGCCTTCGCCGCGTACAGCGCGCGGTCGGCCGCGTCGATGAGCGCGTCCGGCGATTGCGCTTCGCCCGGGCGCATCGCGCAGACGCCGACGCTGACCGTCACGTGCGGCGCGACCGACGAGGTCGGATGCGCGAGCGCGAGCTTCTCGACGCGCCGGCGCAGATGCTCGGCGCGTCGCCGCGCTTCGCGCTGGTCGCTGCCGGGCAGCAGCAGCGCGAGTTCCTCGCCGCCGTAGCGCGCGACGAGCACGTCGTCGCGCTCGACCATCGTGCTCGACAGGCGCGCGAGCTCGCGCAGGCATTCGTCGCCGTACAGGTGGCCGCAGGCGTCGTTGAGCGGCTTGAAGCAGTCGACGTCGACGAGCAGCAGCGCGAGCGGGCGGCCGTCGCGCAGATGACGCCTCCATTCCTCGGCGAGTCGCTGGTCGAAGCAGCGGCGATTGGCGATGCCGGTGAGGCCGTCGCTCATCGACAGCTGCTCGAGCTTGCGATTGGCGAGCTCGAGTTCGCGCACGACGCGCGCGAGATGGATCGTACCGGCGATCTGCGAGGCGACCGCGTCGAACATCGCACGCACCTCGAGCGCGAAGAAGTCCGCCTGCGTCGCCTCGAGGTTGAGGACGCCGTGCAGGCGCGCGCGATGGCGGATCGGCAGGATGTATTCCGAGCGCACGTGCGGGTTGCCGGGAACGTAGTCCGGGTCGCATTCGACGTCGGCGATCAGCTGCGCTTCGCCGGCGCGCACGCAGCGTCCGGCCGCGCCGCGTTCGACCGGCCACGGCATGCCGAACGGCAGGTCGAGCTCGAGCTTGCCGGCCCATACTTCCTGCACGAAGTGCGTACCTTCCTCGTTGAGCAGGATGATGCTCGCGATCGCGACCGGCAGGTGCCGCGTGATGCAGTCGACTATGCGCTGCAGGACCTCCTCGAGCGTCTCGCCCTGCAGCGCTTCGGCGGAGACTTCGGCGAGGATCTCGGTCAGGGTCGCGCGTTCGCCACGCGCGCCCTGGCGATGGCCGCGTGTGGCGGGCCCACCCGTGTCGTGCCGACCGGTTGCCGGATGCCTCATCGGTGGCGCACCCCTCCTCGGCGCCAGTCTACGCCACCGCGTGCCTGTGCCGGGAGGCGCGCGGCCGCTATGCTGGCGGCCTCGCCACAGGGAGGTCGCATGACGAAGATCCTCGGTATTTCGGGCAGCCTGCGCGCCCATTCGTACAACACCGCGCTGCTGCGCGCCGCGCAGGCGCTCGCGGTGCCCGACGTCACGCTCGACGCGGCGACCCTGCACGGCATCCCGCTCTACGACGGCGACGTGGAGCAGCGCGAAGGCTTGCCGGCGGCCGTGACGGAGCTCAAACAGCGCATCGTCGAGAGCGACGGCGTGCTGCTCGTCACACCCGAGTACAACAGCGGTATCCCCGGCGTGTTCAAGAACGCGATCGACTGGTTGTCGCGCCCGTCCGCGGACATCGCGCGCGTGTTCGGCGATCGCCCGTTCGCGCTGGTCGGCGCGTCGCAGGGCGGCTTCGGCACGATCCTCTCGCAGAACGCGTGGTTGTCCGTGCTGCGCAAGCTCGGTGCGCGCCACTGGTCCGGCGGCACGCTCATGGTGTCGCGCGCGACGCAGGTGTTCGACGAGAACGGCGCGATCCGCGACGAAGCAATCAGCCGGCAGCTCGGCGATTTCCTGCGCGGCTACGCCGCGTGGATCGACGGCGCGCGGCGATGACGCGCCTTCGCCTCGCGGTGGTTCTCGGTGCGTTGCCGTGGGCGGCGAGCGCCGATGCGAGCGCTCCCGCGGCATGGGACGAGCACTACCGCAGCGTGGTGCACGACTGCCTCGCGGCGAGCGGCCTGCGCCGCGCGCGCGCCGAAGGCGATCTCATGGTGTTCTCCGACGAGATCGGCACCGCCCTGCTCGTGCGCGGCCGCAAGCCCGGCGCGAAGAAGGACATGCTCGTGCTCTGCGTGTTCCGGCGCGGCGCCGGAACGGTCGAAGTGCAGCCGGTCCACGACGGCGTGAAGGTCGCCGCTCCCGCGCGTTGAACGCGCGCGGCGATCCGCCGCGCGCACCGGTGTCATTCGTCGCGCAGCGCTTCGACCTGGATGCGCAGCGCGACCGTCATGTCGAAACCGTAGTCCTTGCCCGCGTCGAGCCCGAACGCGGCGCGGTCGAACGATCCGCTCGCGTCGGCGCCGCACAGCTCGCGCTTGTAGATCGGGTGCGGAATGCACTTGAAGCGGCCGATCGCGAGCGTGAGCGGCTTCTGCACGCCGTGCAGGTCGAGCGTGCCGACGATTTCGGTCGGCTTGCCGTCGACGAAATGCCCGAGGCGGCCCTTGTACGTCGCCTTCGGGTATTTCGCGGTGTCGAAGAACTCCTTGCCGCGCGCCCACTCGTCGAGCTTGTCGAGGCCGAAGTCGATGCTCGCGAGGTCGATCGTGACCTCGACGCTGCCGGTCTTCGCCTCGCGATCGAGCACGACCTTGCCCGCATTCGCGTCGAGCTTGCCACGCCAGTAGGAGATGCCCATGTGGTCGGCTTCGAAGCTCGGGAACGTGTGCGCGGGATCGAGCGTGTAGGTCGCCGGCGCAGCGAACGCGGTGTTCGTCGCGGTCAGTACGGCCAGCAGCAGGGTGTTGCGGATCGCGATGCGGAGCATGGTGGATTCCTCGGGTCGTGGTCGGGTCGCCGACGGTCGGATTTCGCCGTCGATGCAGGTACGACGAACGGCGATCGCGGAAATCGACATCGTCTTCACGCGCTGCAAACACGTCTTTCACACCAACATGAATGCACGCGCGGGGTTCATGCGCGAGTCGGACATGCGGGCGGAGGATCGGTCGGGCAGCTCGCTGCCGGCGACCATCGGGTCGTCGTCCCCCTGAAGCAGGAGACACCACCATGGGTCAGCAGTACAACCCGCAGTCGAATCCGTCGAATCCGCAGGCGGGTCACCAGAAGATGCCGGGCCAGCAGGACGACAAGCATCGCCACTCGCAGGCGAAGGAGCAGCAACCGAACCGCACCGACCGGAATCCGGGTTCGAAGAAGCCGCAGCGGGAACAGGACGAATGATCCGCAGCCGTGAATGATCGCGGCATCGATCGCCGCCGACGGCGTCGGCGGCGATCGCGCGACGCGTGCTCAGCCGTTCCAGCGCAATGCGCGGCGCGCGAACAGCACGCAGATCGTACCGAACACCATGTGCGCGATCACGCTCATCGAGATCCAGTCGAGGTGCGTGAACGAGGGTGAGCGACCCACGCGCGACAGCGGCATCACGACGAAATTCATGCCGATGTAGAGCACCACGCCGTACAACGGCCCCTTGAGCGCGATGCCGCGCAGCAACCCCGGCACGCGCCGCGCGACGAGCGTATAGATCGCCACGAACGTCGTCGCCATGAACAGATGCAGTGCGGCGCCGAGCAGCGCGGTCGGCACGCCGCCGTCGTAGCTCGCCTTGCCGAGCACGCCGACCGCGATCGACTGGAACACCTTGGTGAAGCCGCTCGCATCCCAGCTGAACCAGACGGTCGTCGCGAACGCGGCGTCGCCGGCGGCGATCAGCAGGCCACCGAAGAAGACCTGCAACCAGTCGATCGGGCGTTGCAGCGTAGCGGGAATCGCGGACATGACGGGTTTCCTCAGCGGTATCGAGATGCTCATGCGTCCGCAGTCTGCACGAACCGGCGTTACATCGGTTGCGCGATTGGCCGACGGCCGGCACGACCGCCACGCGTTCTCGCGACGGCCCGTGGCCGCTCATCCCGCATGGCGCTCGAGGAACGCGTCGACGAGTTCGGCGATGCGCGGCGCTTCCTCCTCGAGGGCGAAATGGCCGGTGTCGAACAGGTGCAGTTCCGCATCGGGCACGTCGCGAAGATAGGCGCGCGCACCGGGTTCGAGGAAGAACGCGTCATTGCGCCCCCAGACGACCAGCATCGGCGGGCGATGCGTGCGCAACCAGGCCTGCCAGGCCGGATAGCGCTCGACGTTGCGGTGATAGTCGAGCGCGAGATCGATCTGGATGCGCGCGCGCCCGGCCCGGTCGAGGAAATGCTGGTCGAGCAGCCAGCCGTCGGGGGCGACGTGCTCGATGTCGGCGGCGCCGCCTTCGTACTGCGCCCGCGTCATCGCCACGGTCAGGATGCCCGCGAGCTTGTCCTCGGCGCCGTCGACGCCCGCGCGCATCGCGACGAGCTCGCGCGCGATCGGGCTCAGCCCCTCTTCGTACGTGTTCGCGTTCTGCACGATCAGCCCGGCGACGCGCTCCGGATGCGCCTCGGCGAGGCGCATGCCGACCGGGCCGCCGAAATCGAACAGGTAGAGGAAGCAGCGTCCGAGCCCGAGCCGTGCGCAGAACGCGTCGATGACTTCGGCGAGGCGATCGAACGTGTAGGCGAACGATCCACCGGCCGACGCGGGTGTCGGCGCGTCGCTGTGTCCGAAGCCCGGGTAGTCCGGCGCGACGACGCGCCAGCGCGTGCCGAGCGCATCGATGAGGCGCCGGAACTGCTGCGACGAGGAAGGGAACCCGTGCAGCAGCAACAGCGTCGTCGCGTCGGCCGGGCCGGCTTCGCGGTAGAACACGCGCACGCCGTCGACGTCGACGTGGCGATGGCGGATGGTCGGCAGTTTCACGGCGGTGGCTCCCCGGGGAACGGATCAGTACGCGACATTGAACAGGCGACGCTCGTGCCGTGGCATCTCGAGTTCGTCGATCATCGCGACCGCGTAATCCTGCAGGCTGATCCGGCTCTGCCCGTCGGCATCGACGAGCAGCGCGCCGTCGCCGAGGCGGAAGCGGCCGGTCCGCTCGCCCGGCTCGAGGTGCGCGGCCGGCGCGAGGAAACTCCAGCGAAGCGCGCTCCGCCGCAGCACGGCGAGGCTCTCGCGCGTCGCGAGTGCGGTCGCCTTCCACTGCGCCGGAAACTCCGGCGTATCGACGAGCTGCAATCCCGGCGCCGCTTCGAGCGTGCCGGCGCCGCCGACGACGAGCAGGCGTTCGACGCCCGACCGCGCAACGCCGTCGACGATCGCCGTCATCGCGGCGACATGGTGTTCGTACAGGTGCGGATCGGCGAGGCCCGGGCTGTACGCGCTGATCACCGCGTCGTGGCCGGCGACCGCGGCCGCGATCGATGCCGGATCGAACGGGTCGGCCTTCAGCACGGCCAGGCGCGGCTGCGGCGGCGGCAGGCGCGCGGCGTCGCGAACGATCGCGCCGACGCTGTGGCCGCGGTCGAGCAGTTCCTTGAGCAAGGCGCCGCCGACGTAGCCGGTCGCGCCGATGAGTACGGTCTTCATGGTGATCTCCGTCGGTTGATGGTGGCGCACAGTGTGGAGCGCGCCCGACGCTGGATAAACCCGGACAAACGTGATTATCTGTGCATCCGTATTGGACAATGCCCGCCGCCGATGCATCGCTCGAAGCCGCCGTCGCTCGATCGCCTGCGCTGGTTCGTCGCCGTCGCCGAAGCCGGCGGTTTCACGCTCGCAGCCGACCGCCTCGCGACCGGCAAGACCCAGCTCAGCCATCACGTCGCGCGGCTCGAGCGCGAACTCGGCGGCGCGCTGTTCACGCGCACGACGCGCCGCGTCGAACTCACCGACGCGGGGCGCCGGCTGTACGACACGATCGCGCCGCTGCTGCGCGACCTCGACGGTGCGCTCGGCGGCGTCGACGAAGCCGCGTCGCAGCCGAGCGGCACGCTGCGCATCACCGCGCCGACCGACTACGCGGCGAGCGTCGTCGGCCCGGCGCTCGCCGCATTCCAGCGCGCGCATCCGCGACTCGTCGTCGAACTCGTCGCGAGCGACGACGTGCTCGACCTCGTCGGCGAACGCATCGACCTCGCGGTTCGTTTCGGCTGGCTGCGCGATTCGTCGATGCGCGCGGTGCGGCTCGGCGAATTCGCGCAATGGGTGGTCGGTTCACCGGCGTACTTCGCCGAGGCGGGCACGCCGCGACGCCCCAACCAGCTCGCCGCGCACCGCTGGATCGCGCTGCGCCTGCTGCGCAGCCCGCTCACCTGGCGCTTCGCCAAGGCAGGCGGCCGCAGCGCGACGGTGCGCGTGCGCGCGACCGCGCAGGCGAACTCGCCGCAGGCGCTGCTCGGCCTGCTGCGCGGCGGCGGCGGCGTGTCCGTGATCACCGATTTCGCCACCGAGTCCGACGTCGCCGCCGGAACGCTGCAGCGCGTGCTCGCCGACTGGCAGCTGCCGAGCGGCGGCATCCACCTCGTCTACCCGGCGACGCGCCAGCCGCCCGCAAAGGTGCGCCACTTCATCGACTTCTTCCGCGACCACGTCGCGCGCTGACGGCGGCGCCGGATTGCACCGGCGCCGCCACCTGCCGCGCCACGCACTCACGCGGCGCTGCGCGGCGCCTCGCCGTTGGAGCGCTTGCGCAGCTCCTGTCCCGCGGCCATCACCATCGCGGTGATCGCCTCGATCGCATTGGCGTTGCGGCCGTCACCGCCGCCGACGAGCACCTGCGGCACGACCGCGAGCTTCGCCTCGGCGATCGCGCGGGTGATCTGCGCGGTGATTTCCTGCGCGAGGCGGATCTCCGGGCCGCCGTAGGCTTCCACTTGCTTCTGCGCCGCATGCGCGGTCGCCTCGCCTTCGAGCTGGATGCGGTTCGCGTTGGCCGCACCGATCGCACGGATGCGTTCGGCGTCGGCGACCGCGACGCTGCGGATCTTCGCCGCGTCGGCCTCGCCCTGCCGCGTCTGCGTCTTCACTTCGGCGAGACCCTTGTTCTCGGCAACCTCGATCGCGATGCGCGACTGCGTGAGTCCCTTCTGCTGCTCGGCGACCGCTTCCGCTTCGCGCAAGGTGCGCTCCTTGATCGCGGCTTCCTCCTGGCGCGCGTAGGTCTCGACCTGCTCGCGCGCGACCTGGCGGTCGCGCAGCTGCACGAGGATGTTCTCGATCTGGTCGTTGTTGCCCGCAGCCGAACGCGGCGTGCCGATGAGCACTTCCTGCAGCTCGAGGTTGTAGGTCGCGAACTTCTCCTTCATGTCGGCGAGCGCCTGTCCCTGGATGTCCGCGCGCTGCTGCAGCAGCTCGATCAGCGTCTTGGTCTGCGCGGTGTTCTTGAAGTAGGCCGACACCATCGGGTCGAGCGTCTGCTCGACGAGCTTCTGCACGTCGCCGAAGCGCTGGATCACGCGCGCGGCCTTCTTGTAGTCGATGTGCACGACCACCGACAGCGGCAGGGTCGGCTCGAACGCGTCGCGCGTGATCAGCGAGATCTCCTTGAGGTTGCGGTCGAAATCGGAACCGGACTGGCCCGACTCCCATTTCAGGATGAAGTTCGTCGTCGGCACCTTGACGATCGAACCCGCGTAGCGGTTGAACGGGTACTTGCCCGGCATCATCGGCGCTTCCCACACGCCGCGTTCGCCTTCCGCGACGAGCTCGCCGTGCTGGTATTCGGCGCCGCTGCGATCCTCGCCGCGACGGCCGGTGAAGCTGACGACGACGCCGACCATGCCCATCGGGATCATCGTCTTCTCGATGAACTCGACGCTCGCGAACAGGCGGTTCACGTAGTACGTGCCGTCGACGAGTACCTGGTACTGGCGGCCGCGGTAGCCGCCCGCGGCGAGGAAGCGGTCGGCGTCCTGGAAGTGGTTCTGGTAGCGCGCGACGTCGCGGCGATCCTGGCCGACCGCGGGCGCGATGAGTTCGCCCGGCGGCAGGCCCGGGCCGTCGTGCACGGTCATGACGCCGAGCACGTCCTTCGCGTCGGATATCACGATCGGATGGAAGCCGTCGCGCGATTCGATCTGCGTGCGCATCGCCACGATCGTGTCGGCGTCGCTGCGCGCGAGTTCGAGCGCGTACGTCACCGCGCGCGTGAGCACGACGAACTGCGTCGCGTTGATCGCGTAGACGCCTTCGCGCAGCACCTTGCGCTGCGGGCCCTTCTGGCCGCCTTGCGCGAGGAACGCGCGTACGTCCTCGAATTCGGCCGCGGTCGCGTTGCCGGCGAGCGACTGGCCCGGCTCGAGCGGCTTGCCGTCGCGCGCGAACACGTAGCCGATCTCGCCCTGCGGCACGACCACGAGGTCGATCTTGTGCACGCGATACTGGAACGGGAACAGCACGTGGAAGCCGCCGCGCAGCAGGTCCGGCATGTAACCGGCTTCGCCCTTCAGCGCGACGATGCCCTGCTCGACCGAACCGCGCGTGGACCACAGCCGTTCCAGCACGCCGACGCGATTGTTCGGCACGTACACGATGCTCGAGTAGAGCAGCAGCAGGCCGAGCAGGATCGCCGCGGCGGCGAGGCCCTGCATCAGCGTGACATCCAATTGCATCATGGAAGTACTCCTTGGGAGATCGCGGCGACGATCGCGCCGCGCACCGGACGCGTGGCCACGACGGCCGCGCGGACGGATCCGGGCTGCGCAGCGCGCACGGCGCATCGACCGATGCGCGGCGCTGCGCTAGGTTCGGCGGCTAGATGGGTTTGCCGGGTTCGCCGTCGCGGCAGCGACGGCCATGCGTCGTGGCGACGCGGGCGATGGGCGACGCGATCGATGTCGCGGCGCCGGGCCGGCAGCCGGGGAAGCACGCGGACGCGGCTTCGACCTTGCTGCGGTTGATGCGGGCGTACATGGTAGGCCCCTCCTTGCCTTGGAGCGTGGGGGTGGCGGCACGGGTTTCAAGCGGGCGCCCGGCCCGCGGTGCCCATGGTTTGGCGCGGACTGGATCTTGTCCAACCTCGCGATCCACGCGAACGTCGTGCTCGAACCGCTTGTTCCACGGCGGAAAATCCCGAGCCAGCATGCCCGAACTGATCCTCCGCGCCGTACGTGCCGACGACTACGACGGCTGGCGCCCGCTCTGGGACGCCTACAACGCGTTCTACGGCCGCAGCGGCGAGACCGCGCTCGACGAGACGACGACGCAGGCTACGTGGTCACGTTTCCTCGATCCCGCCGAACCCGTGCATGCGTTCGTCGCCGAGCGCGAACGCGACCTGCTCGGCCTCGCCCATTGCGTGCTCCACGCGAGCACGATCTCGACCGCCTCTTCGTGCTACCTGCAGGACCTCTACACGCTGCAGGCTGCGCGCGGCGGCGGCGTCGCGAGCGCACTCATCGACGCCGTCTGCGGCTTCGCCCGCCGCGCCGGCTGCGCACGCGTGTACTGGCAGACGCACGAGGCCAACGCGGTCGCCCGGCGCCTGTACGACCACGTCGCCGAGCGCTCCGGCTTCATCGTCTACCGGCGCGCACCCTGACGAAGGAGAACGCCGCCCCCGGCCCCCGCGGACGCGATTGCGGGAGCGGAACCCGCTATACTTCGCGCGTCCACGGTTCGCGGTGGGAGAAGCGGCGCATGGCGCCGCTGCCGAAGGCGCAAACGCCCGTAATCGCTCAGGCCCTGTACCACCGCGCACGGACACTCTGGAGAGACCGGCCGCCCTGCGGGGACGGAGCCGGCGCCGAAGGGGCACGAAGCCGCCGCCTCGCGCGAGCCGGTTTCCAAACTCTCAGGCAAAAGGACAGAGGGGCGCCCGGCGTGCGGCCTCGCACGCGACCTAGCGGACCCCTTTTGCCATGACCCAGACACCCAAGACGTCCCTGCGCGAGCTGGAGCACCACGCCGCGTTCATCGAGCGCCACATCGGCCCGAACGACGCCGAGATCGCGCACATGCTGCGCACGATCGGCCACGCCTCGCTCGACGCGATGACCGACGCGATCGTGCCCGCCTCGATCAAGGCGTCCGGCCCGCTCGCGCTGCCGTCGCCGCTCACCGAAGTCGAGGCGATCGCGAAGATCCGTGCGATCGCGGACCGCAACCTGGTGTTCAAGTCGTGGATCGGCCAGGGCTACTACGGCACCCACACGCCGAACGTCATTCTGCGCAACATCCTCGAGAACCCCGCCTGGTACACGGCCTACACGCCGTACCAGGCCGAGATCTCGCAGGGCCGCATGGAAGCGCTGATCAATTTCCAGACGATGTGCGCCGACCTCACCGGCATGGAGATCGCCAACGCGTCGCTGCTCGACGAGGCGACCGCCTGCGCCGAGGCGATGACGCTCGCCAAGCGCTCGTGCAAGTCGAAGTCGAACCGCTTCTTCGTCTCGGCCGGCGTGCATCCGCAATCGATCGAGGTCGTGCGCACGCGCGCAGAGCCGCTGGGCATCGAGGTCGTCGTCGGCAAGGACGAGGACGCGGCCGGCACCGACGCGTTCGGCGTGCTGCTGCAATACCCGGACACGTTCGGCCACGTGGGCGACTACAAGGCGGTCGCCGACGCGGTGCACGCGCGCGGCGGCCTCGTCGCGGTCGCGACCGACCTGCTCGCGCTGACCCTGCTCGCCGCACCCGGCGAATGGGGCGCGGACATCGTCGTCGGCAACTCGCAGCGCTTCGGCGTACCGTTCGGCTACGGCGGCCCGCACGCGGCGTTCATGGCCTGCCGCGACGCCTACAAGCGCTCGATGCCGGGCCGCCTCATCGGCGTGTCGGTCGACGCCGAGGGCAAACCCGCCTATCGCCTCACCCTGCAGACGCGCGAGCAGCACATCCGCCGCGAAAAGGCGACCTCGAACATCTGCACCGCGCAGGTGCTGCTCGCGGTGATGGCGAGCATGTACGCGGTCTACCACGGCCCCGAAGGCCTCGTGCGCATCGCGCGCCGCGTGCATCGCTTCGCGGCGATCCTCGCCGCGGCACTGCGCAACGCCGGCGCGACCGTCGGCGGCGACCACTTCGACACGCTGCACGTGAGCGGCATCGACGCCGCCGCGGTGCACGCGAAGGCGCAAGCCGCGCGCATGAACCTGCGCCCGCTCGACGCCGGCAGCCTCGCACTCAGCCTCGACGAAACCACCACGCGCGAGGACGTCGTGCAGCTCGCGACGCTGTTCGGCGCGCGCATCGACGACATCGACGCACTCGACGCGGCGACACCCGATGCGCTGCCGGTCGCGCTCGAGCGCGAATCCGCGTTCCTCGCCCATCCGGTGTTCAACACGCACCACAGCGAGCACGAACTGCTGCGCTACATGCGCGCGCTCGCCGACAAGGACCTCGCGATGGATCGCACGATGATCCCGCTCGGCTCCTGCACGATGAAGCTCAACGCGACCGCCGAGATGATCCCGGTCACCTGGCCCGAATTCGGCCGCATCCACCCGCTCGCGCCGGCGGCGCAGACGCAGGGTTACAAGGAGCTCGTCGACGGCCTCGAGGCGATGCTGGTCGAGTGCACCGGCTACGACGCGGTGAGCCTGCAACCGAACTCCGGCGCGCAGGGCGAATACGCGGGCCTGCTCGCGATCCGCGCTTACCACCGCTCGCGCGGCGACGACAAGCGCGACATCTGCCTCATCCCCGAATCCGCGCACGGCACCAATCCCGCCTCGGCGCAGATGTGCGGCATGCAGGTGGTCGTGACGAAGTGCGATGCGAACGGCAACGTCGACGTCGCCGACATCCGCCGCGCGGCCGAGAAGTACAGCGACCGACTCGCCGCGATCATGATGACCTACCCGTCCACGCACGGCGTGTTCGAGGAGGACGTCGTCGAGATCTGCCGCATCGTCCACGAGCATGGTGGCCAGGTGTACACCGACGGCGCCAACATGAATGCACTGGTCGGCGTCGCCAAGCCCGGCAAGTGGGGCTCGGACGTCTCGCACCTCAACCTGCACAAGACGTTCTGCATCCCGCACGGCGGCGGCGGTCCCGGCGTGGGCCCGTGCGCGGTGAAGTCGCACCTCGCACCGTTCCTGCCGCGGACGCTCGGCGGCGAAGGCGATGTCGGCATGGTGTCGGCGGCGAACTTCGGCTCCGCTTCGATCCTGCCGATCAGCTGGATGTACGTGACCCTGATGGGCGCGCAGGGTTTGCGCAAGGCGACCCAGGTCGCACTGCTCAACGCGAACTACATCGCCAGGCGCCTCGCCCCGCACTACGAGACGCTCTACACCGGACGCAACGGGCTCGTCGCGCACGAGTGCATCCTCGACCTGCGCCCGATCAAGGACGCTACCGGCATCAGCGCCGAGGACGTCGCCAAGCGCCTCATCGACTTCGGCTTCCACGCGCCGACCCTGAGCTTCCCGGTCGCCGGCACCTTGATGGTGGAGCCGACCGAGAGCGAATCGATGCACGAACTCGACCGCTTCATCGACGCGATGATCGAGATCCGCGAGGAAATCCGCGCGATCGAGGACGGCCGCCTCGACCGCGAAGACAACCCGCTCAAGCACGCGCCGCACACCGCGACGCAGGTGTCGGCGTCGGAATGGACGCACGCCTACCCGCGCGAACTCGCCGCGTTCCCGTTGCCCGTGCTCAAGCAGCAGAAGTACTGGCCGCCGGTCGCACGCGTCGACAACGTCTACGGCGACAAGAACGTCATGTGCGCCTGCATCCCGGTCGAGGCGTTCAAGGGCGAGATCGAGGCGTTCAGCGAACCGAACGTCGCCTGATCCGCGTCCGCGCCGCACCGCACCAAGAGGCCCCGCGATCGCGGGGCCTTGTTTCATTCCAGCGCCCGTGCGGGCACGGCGCGCGCGCTTGCCAGCACCGGAGGTGTCGCCTAGGCTTCCGGTTCCGCCGTGCAACGGCAATTGCCGCAAAAAGTGCACCATGCCCAACTCTCCGCAAGCTGCAGCTCCCTGGGCCGAACAGAAGGCCACCGCTTCCGACGGCACGCCCCTGGCGTGGCTGGGCTCGTGGGTGGCGATCTCCGGATCGACGGCCTTCGCCAGTGCGAAGAACGCGAATGTCGACGGACATCCGTCGCAGGGCGCGGTCTACGTGTTCGACCGGTCCGCCGGCAGCTGGCATCAACGGCAAAAGCTTGTCGGCAAGAACAGCATCGCCGGCGACGCATTCGGAGCGGCCGTCGCGCTGCACGGCGACCTAGCGCTGGTGGCCGCACCGAACGCGACGATCGACGGCAACCTCTGGCAAGGCGCCGTGCACGTCTTCGTGCGCAGGGCGGGTGCCCGGGCCTGGGTCGAGACGCAATTGCTCATCGCGAGCGACGGGGTACGTTTCGGCACATTCGGAACGGCCGTCGCCTTCCACGGCGAGTACGCGTTCGTCGGCGCCGGCGGGGCGAACAGTCACGGCGAATACCTGCCGCGCAAGGTCTACGTGTTCCGTCGCTCGAACCGCACCGGCGACACCTGGGTCCAGACCCAGATCCTCGACAATCCGGCGCCTGCGGACGTCACCAATTCCTTCGGCGCCGCGCTCGCGGCGTCGCCTGACCTGCTGCTCGTCGGCGCGCGTTCGGCGACGCTCGGCGGAAACGTCGGGCAAGGCATCGTCTATCCGTATCGCCTGGACAATGGAACGTGGGTGCCTGCCGGCAAGATCTCCGATCCCAGCGGTGCCGCTCGCGACAACTTCGGCGTCTCGATCGCACTGCAGGGCTACACCGCACTGATCGGCTCGCAGGGCGCTGTCGTCAATGGCAACCAGGGTGCGGTCTACCGCTACGAGTTGCAGGACACGGGGTGGGTACTCGTGCAGAAGTTCACCCCGGACGACGCCGTACCGCGCGCATTGTTCGGTGCCTCGGTGAGTTTCGCGGGTGATTGGGCGCTGATCGGAGCGTATGCCGAGAAGGACTATCGCGGCGCCGCCTACGTGTTCAAGCTGAAGTCCGGTACGTTCGTGCAGACGCAGCGCCTCACCGCCAGCGACGGTGTTCCGAACGACGTGTTCGGCTACTACGGCGCGATCGACGGCACGACCGCGGTCGTCGGCGCGTACACCAAGAAGATCGGCAGCAACGTGCAACAGGGCGCCGTCTATTTCTACGACGGTCCCTCGATCGGACCAGGGCCGGGCGCAGCGGGAACCTGATCGATCAGCGCGACCAGGCCTTCATCCAGGCAGCCGACGTCTCGAGCAGTTCGTGCCTGACCTCGTCGTCGGAACGGCCGCTGCGCGCGACGGCGTGGAACGAGTGGTCGGCCTGCACGAGGTCATGCAGCGTCGCGCGATCACCGAGACGCTCGACCAGCGGCCGCAGAAGTTCGGGCGCTGCGAGTTCGTCGCGCGTGCCCTGCAGGAACAGCATCGGCACGCGCACGTCGTGCAGGTGCGCCGCGCGTTCGTCCGACGGTTTGCCGGCCGGATGCAACGGAAACCCGAAGAACACGAGCCCGCGCACGCCGGTGAGCGGCTCGAGCGCCTGTGCCTGGGACGTCATGCGTCCGCCGAACGACTTGCCGCCCGCGAACAGCGGCAGGCGCGGCCATCGTCGCACCGCTTCCGCGACCGCCGCGCGCACGGTCGCATGGGCGACCTTCGGCGTGTCGGGCCGCTTCGAACCGCGCTCCATGTACGGGAACTGGTAGCGCAGGCTCGCGATGCCGCGTTCGGCGAGGCCGCGCGCGACTGCCGCCATGAACGGATGCGCCATGCCCGCACCGGCACCGTGCGCTAACACATAAGCCGCGCGCGCATCGGCCGGCGCGTACGCGAGCCCGGACACCGCCCCTGCAGCGGTTTCGATCGACAGCGCGACGGCGTCGCCGGCGCCTGCCAGGCTCGCATTGCCCGCGTCGCCGGCCTTCCCCTTCACCTTTGCGCCTGGCTCAGCCATTCGACGCGTCCACGCCGCGCAACAGTGCCGCCGCATACGCGGGCGCGGTCGGTTCGTGCATGAAGTACGCGTACGCGTCCGTCCACGCGGTTGCGCGCAGGCGTTGCGCCCACTGCGCGAGATCGTCGTCCGAGTAGACCTCCAGGCGCAGGCGCACGTAGCCCCACGAGGTGGTTTCGACGAGCGGCGGCGGCGCATCGTCCTCGCGCTCTGACAGGCACAGTGCGGCGCCGGCACCGCTCAGCAGCGAATACACGTCGTCGTCGAACCAGCTGTCGTGGCGGAACTCGAAGGCGGCGCGATGATCGGGCGGCAACAGCGCGAGGAATTCGCCGAGCCGCACGAGGTCCTTGCGGATGAACGGCGGCAACTGGAACAGCACCGGACCGCGCTTCGCGCCGAGCGATTCGAGCGTGCGGTACAGGTAGGCGAGCGAATCGGCCGCCGCGTCCGCCTTGAGGCGCGCGTCGTGGGTGATGCGCCGCGGCGCCTTGATCGCGAAGCGGAACGCGGCGGGCGTCGTCGCGGCCCAGGTTTCCAGCACTGCGGCCTTCGGCATCTGGTAGAAGGTATTGTTGATCTCGACCGTGGGCAGGCGTTCCGCGTACCAGGCCAGCATGCCGTCGGGCTTCATCGTTTCGGGGTAGAAGCTCCCCTTCCACTCCTTGAACGAGTAGCCGCTCGCCCCCGCCCACAGTCGTGCTGTCATGGTCCGGTCCTCGTTCGACACGATAGAGACATGGCGAAACTCGGCGAATATTCCGCGAAGCGCCGCTTCGAAACCACCCCCGAGCCGAAACCCGAGGTGCGCGACGGCGCCGGCGGTCCGCTGCTGTTCGTCGTGCAGCAGCATTCGGCGCGCCAACTGCACTACGACTTCCGCCTCGAGTGCGACGGCGTGCTGCTGTCGTGGGCGGTGCCGCGCGGCCCGTCGCTCGACCCGAACGACAAGCGCCTCGCCGTGTTCGTCGAGGACCACCCGTACGATTACGGCTCGTTCGAAGGCGTGATCCCGCCGGGCCAGTACGGCGCGGGCGAAGTGATCGTGTGGGACTGCGGCGTGTACAGCCCCGACGAGGGCGGCACCGCGTTCGGCGATCGCGTCGAGGCACAGCGTCGCGTGCGCGAAGGCCTCGCAGCCGGCAAGCTGAGCATCCAGCTGCGCGGCGAGAAGCTCAAGGGGTCGTTCGCGCTCGTGCGCACGAAGGATGCGAAGACCTGGCTGCTGATCAAGCACAAGGACCGCTTCGCCGGCTCGCACGATCTCGAGGCACAGTCGCGCTCGGTGCTCTCCGGCGTCGAGGCGAAGGACCTCAAGGTGGTCCCGGTGCGGCGCATGCCGGCGTCGCGCCTCGTGCCCGGCGGTGCGCTGGCCGCGATGCCGGCGCCATTCGCGCCGATGCAGGCCGAGACAGGCACCATGGCGTTCCGCGATCCGGGCTGGCTGTGGGAACCCAAGCTCGACGGCTACCGCGTGCTCGTCTACGTCGACCAGCGCGGCGTGCGCATGCGCTCGCGGCGCGGCCTCGAACTCGCGCCGGCCTTCCCGCGCCTCGCCGCCGAGCTGTTGCAGCAGGGCCCGCAGGACCTCGTCCTCGACGGCGAGCTCGTCGCTTTCGACGCCGACGGCCGGCCGTCGTTCAACGCGTTGCAGAACCGCTTCCAGCTGAAGGGCGAACGCGAGATCGCCGCCGCGGACAAGGGGGCGCCGACGCTGTTCTTCGCCTTCGACCTGCTCCATTTCGCAGGCATCGATCTGCGCCGCATGCCGTACGCCGACCGCCGCCGCCATCTCGCGCAGTGCCTGCTGCCCTCGCCGCTCGTGCAGCTCGTGCACGCGGACGAGGACGGGCCGACGCTCGAACAGGCCGCGCTCGCGAGTGGTTTCGAAGGTGTGATCGGCAAGCGCAAGGACAGCCGCTACGAAGCCGGCAAGCGCGTGCCTGCGTGGCTCAAGGTGAAGCCCGTGCAGAGCGCGGAGTTCGTGATCGGAGGCTACACGCGCGGCAAGGGCTCGCGCGAATCGCTCGGTTCGCTGCTGATCGGCTATCACGACGGCGACGAACTGCGCTTCGCTTCGCACGTCGGCTCCGGCCTCGACGACCGCTCGCTCGCCGAACTCGAAGCCCGCGTGCAGCCGCTGCGCACGCGCACCTGTCCGTTCGCGACGAAACCCGTGACCAACGGGCCGGCCACCTGGGTCAAGCCGGAACTCGTCGCCGAAGTGGAATACCAGCGCTGGACCGAAGACGGCTCCCTGCGCGCACCGATCTTCCTGCGCCTGCGCGACGACATCGATCCGCGGACGGTACGGCGCAGCGAGCCGCAGTCGCCAGCGGACGCCCCGCGCGCGCCTGTACGCGAGGCGAAGGCGTCGCCCGCAACGGCCAAACGCGCGCGGGGCGGACCGGCCGAGCCGCGCGCGAAAGCGCGCGCGACCCGTGGTGCCGCGGCGACGCCGGACGATCCGCGCATCGCCGACGTGCTCGTCCAGCTCGAGCAGCCGAAGAACACGCTCGAACTCGCGGTCGGCGCGGAGCGCATCCGCCTCACCCACCTCGATCGCGTCTACTGGCCGGCCGACCCGGCACTCAAGCAGCCCGCGCTGACCAAGCGCGACCTCCTGCGCTACTTCGCGCAGGTGTCGCCACTGATCCTGCCGCACCTTGCCGACCGGCCGCTGACGATGATCCGCATGCCGGACGGCATCGGCGGCCAGCGCTTCTTCCAGAAGCACTGGGACCAGGCGCGGCCCGCGTTCACGCGCACGATCACGGTGTTCTCCGAGCACAAGGACGAACGCCACGACTACCTGCTGTGCAACGACCTGCCGACCCTGCTCTGGCTCGCGCAATCGGGCACGCTCGAATTCCACGTCTGGCATTCGCGCGCGAAGGTCGGTGCCGATTCGCTGTCGAAGTCGACCGACTTCTCGAGTTCGCTCGAGGCGCTCGAAGCGTCGGTGCTGAACTATCCCGACTACGTCGTGTTCGACATCGACCCGTACATCTACTCGGGCAAGGAAGCGAAGGGCGCCGAGCCCGAGCTCAACACCGTCGCCTTCGAGAAAGGCAAGGAAGTCGCGTTCGCGCTGCGCGAGCTGCTCGGCGAAATGAAGCTCGAGCCGATCGTGAAGACGTCCGGCAAGACCGGCCTGCACGTGTTCGTGCCGATCGAGCGCACGCTCGACTTCGACGACGCGCGCCGCGTGTCCGAACTCGTGAGCCGGCACCTGCTCAAGCGCCGGCCGAAGGACATCACGATGGAGTGGAGCGTGCAGAAGCGCACCGGCAAGATCTTCATGGACCACAACATGAACGTGCGCGGCAAGACGCTCAATTCCGCCTATTCGCCACGCGGCGTGGCCGGCGCGCCCGTGTCGATGCCGCTGAGCTGGGCTGAACTGGAAAAGGCCCACCCCCTCGACTTTACCCTAACAAGTGTGGTAAAGACATTGATTCAAAAGGGAGATCGCTGGGCGGACGTACTCGAACGCAAGCAGGATCTGGAGCGCGCACTCGGCTCGAAACACGACTGAGGCGGTTTCCGTCACCTCGCTCGCACCCACCGGTAAGCTTCCGGACACGCATTTGCGTGCACGATCGACACGACCGGTCCCGGCCTGCGGGACGGGTCAGGCGCTGGGAAACGGAGATCATCATGGCTGCACGATCCATCGCGTCGCTGAGCATCTCGTTCGGTCTCGTTTCGATTCCGGTGAAGCTCTATTCCGCCACCGAGGCGAGCCAGAAGATTTCCTTCAACCTGCTGCACAAGGGCTGCGGTTCGCGCCTGAAGCAGCAGATGATCTGCGCGCTCGAAGGCGTGCCGGTCGCGCGCGAGGACATGGTCAAGGGCTACGAGTTCGCCAAGGACCAGTACGTCGAGTTCACCCCGGACGAACTGAAGGCGCTGGAGGAGGCCGGCAGCCACGCCGCCGACATCGCCGAGTTCGTACCGATCTCCGCGGTCGATCCGGTCTACTTCGACAAGGCGTACTACCTCGCGCCTGACAAGGGCGGCGCCAAACCGTACGCGCTGTTCGCCAAGGCGCTGCGCGCGTCCAAGCGCTGCGCGATCGGGCGCTGGGCGACGCGCGGCAAGCAGTACATCGTGATGATCCGCCCGGTCGAGGACGGCCTCGTCATGCAGCAGTTGCTGTACGCCAACGAAGTACGCCCGATCAGCGAGATCGACATCGCGACGACCGACGTCAAGGACGCCGAACTCAAGCTCGCGCAGCAGCTCATCGACCAGCAGAGCTCGAGCACGTGGAACCCGCGCGAGTACAAGGACGAAGTCGGCCAGCGCATCGAGGCGGCCGTGCAGCAGAAGGTCGAGGGGCACCAGATCACGCTCGCCGAGGAACCCGAACAGGGCGGCGCACAGATCATCGACCTCATGGAAGCGCTGCGCGCGAGCCTCGAACGCAAGGGCGGCGCGGCGCCTTCGAAGGGCACCGCGGCCAAGGCTGCGGCGAAACCCGCGCGCAAGCCGGCCAAGCGCGCGGAAGCCGCCGAGGAAACCGCTCCCAAGCGCAAGGCCGCACGCAAGGCGAAGTAGGACGCGATGCATTCGTACGGCGTCAGCGACGTCGAGAAACTACTACGCCTGCCTCGCAGCACGATCCGTGCGCTCATCGCCGCGGGCTTCGTCACGCCAGCACGCGGATCGCGCAACGCCTGGCAGTTCTCGTTCCAGGATCTCATCGTGCTGCGCACGGCGCAGGCACTCGCGGCCGCGAACATCCCGCAGCGGCGCATCGTGCGCGCACTGAAGGACCTGCGCGGCCGCCTGCCCGAGGAGATGCCGCTGTCCGGACTCAGCATCGGCGCGGTCGCCGACGAGGTCGTCGTGCGCGAAGGCGGCACGCGCTGGGCCGCCGAGTCGGGCCAGTACCTGCTCGCGTTCGAAGGCGATCCCGACGCGGGTTCGCTGCGCGTGATCGAACCTGCGCCTGCGCATGCCGCGGCGCGCGACGAAACGGTCGACGACGATGCGCTCGAACGTCGCGACAGCAGCGCGGCGCTGCGCGCCTACGATGCGGCGATCGCGGCGGACCCGTTGCGCGTCGACGCGCGCATCAACAAGGGCCGCCTGCTGCACGAGCTCGGCCGCTACGAGGAAGCCGTACGCACCTACCTCGATGCGCTTCATAGCGGCGTGCACGATGCCCTGCTCCACTACAACCTCGGTGTGCTGCTCGACGACCTCGATCGCAAGCCACAGGCGCAGAAGGCCTACGAAGCGGCACTCAGCCTCGACCCGCGGATGGCCGACGCGCACTACAACCTCGCGCTCCTGTGCGAGGAGCTCGACCAGCCGCGCGAAGCGATCCGCCACATGGCGCAGTACCGACGCCTCGTCGCCGGCGGCTGACGCCGGCGCTCATTCGCAGGCGCAGAGTTTCTCCACCTGGGCGAGGTCGATCGGCTTCACGAAGTGGAAGTCGAAGCCGGCTTCGCGCGTGCGCTCGCGATCGGCGGGCTGGCCCCAGCCGGTCAACGCGACGAGGCGGATCGCGCCGCCGAAGCGCGCGCGGATCATCCCGGCCAGTTCGATGCCACCGAGTCGCGGCATGCCGAGGTCGACGAAGGCGACGTGCGGCGCGAACCCCGTGATCACGTCGAGCGCGAGCAACGGGTCGTAGACGCTCCGCGTCTCGTGTCCGAGCATCTGCAAGGTCAGCGCGAGCATGTCCGCCGCATCGCGGTTGTCGTCGATGACCACGACCCTGCGCGGCGCGCCGGGCGACGGCGCCGCGGCCTGCGACTCGGCCGTTTGCGGCTGCTCCGCGAGGGCCGGCAGGTTCACCGTGAAGCGCGCGCCGCGGCCACGTCCCTCGCTTTCGGCGACGACGCTGCCGCCGTGCATCTCGACCAGCCGCTTGACCAGCGTCAGGCCGATGCCGAGCCCGCCTTGCGCGTGCTCGCGCGCCGAATCGACCTGCACGAACAGGTCGAACACGTTGCGCAAGTCCTCCGCGGCGAGGCCGATGCCGTCGTCGACGACGGCGACGAGCGCGCGCTCGCCGTCCCGGCGCGCGGCGAGGCCGATGCTGCCCCCAGGTGGCGTGTACTTGCTCGCATTGTTGAGCAGGTTGCCGACGACCTGGGTCAGGCGATGGGGGTCGCCGTGCACGTACAGCGGTTCGGGCGGCGGGTCGAGCGTGAGCACCTGGCGTCGTTGCTCGATCGACGGCGCGATCATGTCGCGCGCGGCGGCGAGCACGGCGCCGACCTCCACGCGCTCGCACTTGAGCTCGATGCGGTCGTAACTGATGCGCGACACGTCGAGCAGGTCGTCGACGAGCCGCACGAGCTGGCGTACCTGGCGATCGACGACTTCGAGCGTGTGCGCGACCGTGGCTTCGCCGGCCTGCCCGCCGCGCAGCACGGCCACCGCGTTGCGGATCGGCGCGAGCGGATTGCGCAACTCGTGCGCGAGCGTCGCGAGGAATTCGTCCTTGCGGCGGTCGAGCTTGCGCAGGCTCGTCGCGAGCTGCAGCGAGACCTGCTCGGCGTGGCGGCGTTCCGCCACCTCGGTCTCGAGCGCGCTGTTCGTCTCGGACAGCTTCGCATTCGCGGCGGCGAGCGTCTCCGACAGCGCCTGGTACTCGCGCGCACGTTCGGTCTGCAACGCGAGGTTCGCCTGCGCGAGGCTCGCGTTCTCGCCGGCAAGGCTCTGCGCGAGAGCGCGCAGTTCGCGGCGACGCCGGTACAGCTCGACCAGCACCGCGACTTTGCTGCGCAGGATGTCTGGGACGAGCGGGATCTGCACGTAGTCGATCGCGCCGAGGCGATAGCCTTCGAGGCGGTCGAGCTCGCCGACGTGCACGCCGGTGACGAAGATGATCGGCGTGTTCTCGAAGCGTGGATGCGCGTGGATGAGGCCGGCCGTCTCGAAACCGTCGAGCCCCGGCATGCTCACGTCGAGCAGGATCACCGCGAACTCGGTTTCCATGAGGCGGCGCAGCGCTTCCTCGCCCGACTGCACCGCGACGAGTTCCTCGCCGAGTGGCGCGAGGATCGCCTCGTACGTGAGCAGGCGCGCCGGCTGGTCGTCGACGAGCAGGATGCGCGCGCGGTCCGCCGGCGCGTCGGCGATGGTGGTCAACGGTGCAGCCATTGCCGCAGGACCGACAGCAGCTGGTCGGTGTTGACGGGTTTGGCGAGGTAGTCGGACGCGCCCGCCTCGAGGCATTTCTCGCGGTCGCCGCGCATCGCCTTCGCGGTCAGCGCGACGATCGGCAGCGAGCGGAAGCGCACGTCGCTGCGGATCGCGCGCGTTGTCTCGTAGCCGTCCATCTCCGGCATCATGATGTCCATCAGCACGAGCGCGACGTCGGGGGTCGCCTGCAGCAGGTCGATCGCTTCCTGCCCGGTCGACGCGGTCGAGACGCGCATGCCATGGCGCTCGAGCACGCTCGATAGCGCGAAGATGTTGCGGACGTCGTCGTCGACGACGAGCATGCGCTTGCCGGCGAGCACTTCGTCGGTCTCGTGCAGGCTCTGCAGCATGCGCTGCTGGCGCGGCGGCAGATCGGCGATCACGCGATGGAGGAACAGCGCGGTCTCGTCGAGCAGCCGTTCCGGCGACTGCACGCCCTTGATGACCACGCTCTTGGCGACGCGCTTGAGCGCCGCGCTTTCGTCGTCGCTGAGCTCCTTGCCGGTGAACACGACCACCGGGACGTCGCGCAGTACGGGATCGGCGTGGATGCGCTCGAGCAACTCGAATCCGGAGATGTCCGGCAGGCGAAGATCGAGCACGACGCAATCGAAGCGTTCCGCGCGGATCGCCTCGAGTGCGGCGGTGCCGCTCGACACGCTCTCGATCTCGACGTCGTCGTGGCGGATCAGCTCGACGATGCTCATGCGCTCGTTGTCGTCGTCCTCGACCACGAGCAGGCGCCTGGGCCGCGGCGCGACGAAGTCCTTGATGCGCGTGAGCGCGGCCTTGAGGCCTTCGGTCGTGACCGGCTTGTTGATGAACGAGAACGCGCCGCGCTCGAGTCCCTGCTGGCGCTCGTCCTCGATCGTGACGACCTGCACCGGGATGTGGCGCGTCGCCGAGTCCTGCTTGAGGCGGCTCAGCACGGTCCAGCCGAGCACGTCGGGCAGGAAGATGTCGAGCGAGATCGCGGTCGGCAGGTACTTGCGCGCGAGCGCGATCGCCTCGATGCCGCGCATCGCGACGATGCCCTTGAAGCCGTTCTCGCGCGCGAGGTCGAGCAGCACCTTCGCGTAGTGCGGGTCGTCTTCCACGATCAGCAGCACCGGCTCGCCGGCGACGATCGCGGTGCGGTCGTCGTCGACGTCCTCGCTGCGCGGCGGCGGCAGTTGCGGCGGCAGCGACACGCTCGTCGCCGACCGTTCCACGGAGATGCCGTCGAGCGGGACCGTCGGGCCGACGTAGCGCAGCGGCAGGTACAGCGTGAACGTGCTGCCCTCGCCGACCACGCTGCGCAGCTGGATCTCGCCGCCGAGCAGGTTGGCGAGTTCACGGCTGATCGCGAGGCCGAGGCCGGTGCCGCCGTACTTGCGCGACGTGCCCGCATCCGCCTGCTGGAACGCCTCGAAGATGATGCGCTGCTTCTCCGCCGCGATGCCGATGCCCGAATCGCGCACGGCGAACGAGACGACCACGGGCACCGTGCTCAGTACCGCGTGGTCCGGCGTCCACCCCGAGTGGGCGACGCGCACGTCGCAGGACACGGTGCCGTGGTCGGTGAACTTGAACGCGTTCGACAGCAGGTTCTTCAGCACCTGCAGCAGGCGCTTCGGGTCGGTGACCATCGCCGCACCGAGCGCGCCGTCGAAATGGGTGACGAACCGCAGCTTGCGGCGTTCCGCCTCGTGCGCGAAGTTGCGCTCGATCATGTCGCGCAGCTGCGCGAACGCGAGCTCCTCGGTGTCGACGGTGACCGTGCCCGATTCGATCTTGGACAGGTTGAGGATGTCGCTGATGAGGTTGAGCAGGTCGGTGCCCGCGGCGTGGATCGTGTGCGCGAACTCGACTTGCTTGCCGCTCAGGTTGCCCTCGGCGTTGTCGGCGAGCTGCTGGCCGAGAATGAGGATGCTGTTCAGCGGCGTGCGCAGCTCGTGCGACATGTTGGCGAGGAACTCGGACTTGTAGCGCGACGCGAGCGCGAGCTCGGCGGCCTTCTCCTCCAGCGCCCTGCGCGCCTGTTCGATCTCGCGGTTCTTGCGCTCGACCTCGGCGTTCTGCTGCGCCAGCAGCTTCGCCTTGAGCGCGAGTTCGTCGTTGGTCTGCTGCAGTTCCTTCTGCTGCGCCTGCAGTTCGCCGGCGAGTTGCTGCGACTGCGACAACAGGCCCTCGGTGCGCATCGTCGCCTCGATCGTGTTGAGCACGATACCGATGCTGCCGGTGAGCTGCTCGAGGAACGCGAGGTGGGACGGCTTGAACTCGCCGAGGCTCGCCAGCTCGATCACCGCCTTCACCTCGTTCTCGAACAGCACCGGGATCACGATCACGCTGCGCGGCGCCGCCTCGACGAGGCCGGAGGCGATGCGAATGCGCTCGTCGGCGATCTCGGTCAGGAGCAGGCTGCGGCGCAGCTGCGCGCACTCGCCGACCAGGCCCTGGCCGAGCCGGTAGCGCCGCGCGACGCCGCCCGGCGGGTCGTCGGCGTAGCCGTAGATCTGCTGCAGGAACAGCGCACTGCCGTCGTCTTCCATCACGTACATTACGCCCTGGTGGGCGTCGACCAGCGGCACGAGTTCCGACAGCAGCGTGCGCACGACCTCGAGCAGGTCACGCTGGCCCTGCATCATGCCGCTGAAACGCGCGAGGTTGGTCTTCAGCCAGTCCTGCTCGGTGTTGCGCTCGGTCGTCGCGCGCAGGTTGCCGATCATCGCGTTGATGTTGTCCTTGAGGTCGGCCACCTCGCCGCGCGCCTCCACCTGGATCGAACGCGTGAGGTTGCCCTGCGTCACCGCGGTCGCGACCTCGGCGATCGCGCGCACCTGGTTGGTCAGGTTCTCGGCGAGCAGGTTCACGTTCGCGGTGAGGTCCTTCCAGGTGCCCGCCGTGCCGGGCACTTTCGCCTGGCCGCCAAGGCGGCCTTCGACGCCGACCTCGCGCGCGACCGTCGTCACCTGCTCGGCGAAGATCGCGAGCGTGTCGGTCATGCTGTTGATCGTGTCGGCGAGCGCGGCGACCTCGCCCTTCGCCTCCACCGTGAGCTTCTGGCCGAGGTCGCCGTTGGCGACCGCGGTCACGACCTTGACGATGCCGCGCACCTGGTTGGTCAGGTTGGCGGCCATCACGTTGACGTTGTCGGTGAGGTCCTTCCAGGTGCCGGCGACGCCGGGCACGGTCGCCTGCCCGCCGAGCTTGCCTTCGGTGCCGACCTCGCGCGCGACGCGCGTGACTTCCGCGGCGAAGCCGTTGAGCTGGTCGACCATCGTGTTGATCGTGTTCTTCAGCTCGAGGATCTCGCCCTGCGCATTCACCGCGATCTTGCGCGAGAGATCGCCGCGCGCGACCGCGGTCGCGACCTCGGCGATGTTGCGCACCTGCGTCGTCAGGTTGGACGCCATCGAGTTGACGTTGTCGGTGAGGTCCTTCCAGGTACCGGCGACGCCGGGCACGGTCGCCTGGCCGCCGAGCTTGCCCTCGGTGCCGACCTCGCGCGCGACGCGGGTCACTTCGGCGGCGAAGCCGTTGAGCTGGTCGACCATCGTGTTGATCGTGTTCTTCAGCTCGAGGATCTCGCCGCGCACGTCGACCGCGATCTTGCGCGACAGGTCACCGCGTGCGACCGCGGTGGTCACCTCGGCGATGTTGCGCACCTGCGTCGTCAGGTTGGATGCCATCGAGTTGACGTTGTCGGTGAGGTCCTTCCAGACGCCGGACACACCCTCCACCTGCGCCTGGCCACCGAGGTTGCCTTCGGTGCCGACCTCGCGCGCGACGCGCGTGACCTCAGCGGCGAAGCCGTTGAGCTGGTCGACCATCGTGTTCATGGTGTTCTTCAGCTCGAGGATCTCGCCCTTGACGTCGACGACGATCTTGCGCGAGAGGTCGCCGAGGGCGACCGCAGTGGTCACTTCGGCGATGTTGCGCACCTGCACGGTCAGGTTCGTCGCCATCGCGTTGACCGAGTCGGTGAGGTCCTTCCAGGTGCCGGCGACGCCGGGCACGATCGCCTGGCCACCGAGGTTGCCATCGGTGCCCACTTCGCGCGCGACGCGCGTGACTTCCGCGGCGAAGCCGTTGAGCTGGTCGACCATCGTGTTGATCGTGACCTTGAGCTCGAGGATCTCGCCGCGCACGTCGACGGTGATCTTGCGCGACAGGTCGCCGCGCGCGACCGCGGTGGTCACCTCGGCGATGTTGCGCACCTGCGCGGTGAGGTTCGACGCCATCGAGTTGACGTTGTCGGTGAGGTCCTTCCAGGTGCCGGCGACGCCGGGCACCTGCGCCTGGCCGCCGAGCTTGCCTTCGGTGCCGACCTCGCGCGCGACGCGCGTCACCTCCGACGCGAACGAGCGCAACTGCTCGATCATCGTGTTCAGCGTTTCCTTGAGGTCGAGCATCTCGCCGCGAACGTCGACGGTGATCTTGCGCGACAGGTCGCCGTTCGCGATCGCGGTCGCGACCTCGGCGATGTTGCGCACCTGGCCGGTCAGGTTCGACGCCATCGAGTTGACGTTGTCGGTGAGGTCCTTCCAGGTACCCGCGACGCCGGGCACCGCGGCCTGGCCGCCGAGCTTGCCTTCGGTGCCGACCTCGCGCGCGACGCGCGTGACTTCCGCGGCGAAGCCGTTGAGCTGGTCGACCATCGTGTTGATGGTGTCCTTGAGCTCGAGGATCTCGCCCTTGACGTCGACGGTGATCTTGCGCGAGAGGTCGCCGCGCGCGACCGCGGTCGTCACCTCGGCGATGTTGCGCACCTGCGAGGTGAGGTTCGTCGCCATCGCGTTGACCGAGTCGGTCAGGTCCTTCCAGGTGCCCGCGACGCCCGGCACGATCGCCTGGCCGCCGAGCTTGCCGTCGGTGCCGACCTCGCGCGCGACGCGCGTGACCTCCGAGGCGAAGCCGCGCAGCTGGTCGACCATCGTGTTGATCGCCTCCTTGAGCTGGAGGATCTCGCCGCGCACGTCGACGGTGATCTTGCGCGACAGGTCGCCGCTCGCGACCGCGATCGTGACCTCGGCGATGTTGCGCACCTGCGCGGTGAGGTTCGACGCCATCTGGTTGACCGAGTCGGTCAGATCCTTCCAGACGCCGTACACGCCCTTGACCTGCGCCTGGCCGCCGAGGCGGCCCGCGGTGCCGACTTCGAGCGCGACGCGCGTCACCTCCGCGCTGAACACGCTGAGCTGCTCGATCATCGTGTTGACGATCGTCGCCGAACGCAGGAACTCGCCCTCGAGCGCGCGGCCGTCGACCTGCAGGTCGATCAAGCGCGTGAGGTCGCCGCGCGCGACGCCGGAGATCGCCAGCGTCATGCGCTCGGTCGGCCAGAGCAGGTCGTCGATGAGCGTGTTGACCGAACGCTCCATCGCCTGCCACGCGCCGCGCCGGCTCGCGCCGACGACGCGTTCGCTGGTGCGACCGCGCTTGCCGACCGCAGCGCCGACGCGCTCGAGCTCGTCGGCCATGCGGCGGTTGTTCATGACGATCTCGTTGAGCGTGTCGGCGAGCTTGCCTTCGATGCCCGACCAGTCGCCCGGCATCGTCACGCCGAAGTTGCCGTCGCGCACCGCCTGCATCACGCGCAACAGTTCGCGCAGCATGTCGCCGGAGCCGGTCGGCGCCGGCGGCAGTGCCGCCTCGTCGCCTTCGGGCGTGACCGGCACGGCCGCCACCGCGGCTGCCGCCTTGCGTCGAGTCGCCATGCGAACCCCCTGAATGCGCGCGCCGATGAATGGCCCTCGCGCGACGCGCGCAGGCGCGCGCGCGGCATGAGGGCTCCCCTAGCTTACTCATTCGCGGCGTCGCGCACATCGCGAAAAAAGGTTCGCGCAGTGTGTAGAAATTTCCCACTTCCGATCGTGCATGAACGCACCACCCCGCGTTCCGCGGAGGCGCGGCGCACGCGCAATTGATGCATCACGCGCTGCGTACGCGCGACTGGCACGGCGCGTGCTTCACCTCGCACGAGGGCGGCTTCATCCGTCCAACGGAGAGGGACATGGGGATCTGGACCACGACCGCGCAAGGCCTGCCGGGCGAGGATGAAGCCGTCCAGTTCACGATTCGCGAGCGTCGCGTGCCGCTGCGCGGCCAGTACCGGCACGGCGAGTTCGCGACGCGCTGGTGGCATTACCCCGCCTGCAACGTGAACCGCTGGAGCGCGCTCGAGCACGAACCCGACGTCGCGTCCGTCGACGCATTCGACGCGCACGCGGCCGCCGCCTGAACCATCCATCCACGCTTTTGGAGCACCCGAGGTTCCCCTCCCCCCTGATGCCTGGACCCGCCCTTCCCGCGCGCGCCCCGCATCCGAACCTCGGTCCTTTCGAGACTGCCTCCGGGCAGTCTTTTTTTTGCCAACGAAACATGAATCGCGCGGACACCCATGCGCGTCGCCGCGGCGGAATGCGGTATGTTCGACGGGGGGCGCGCCACGACGCGACGTATCGTCTCGCAGAGGATCACCGATGGATCAGCCGAACGCCGCGCGCGTCCTCGTCGTCGACGACAACGACGCCTTCCGCGGCATCGTCGCCGAGGTCTCGCAGCTCGAGGGCTGCACGCTGACGCAGGCGGCGACGCTCGCGGACGCGCGCCGCTGCGTCGACGAGCAGCGCTTCGACCTGCTGCTGGTCGACCTGTCGCTGCCCGACGGCAACGGCCTCGACCTCGTCGACGAGATCGACCTCGCTGAACAGGGCCGCATCGCGATCGCCACCGGCTTCCCGTCGATCGAGAGCGCGGTGCGCGCGGTGCGCAAGCCGGTCGTCGAATACCTCGTCAAGCCGGTGCCGATCGATGCGCTCTCGCGGCTCATGCGCGACGCGCGCGAGCGCGCCGCGACCCGCCTGCCGCGCGCGGCCACCCCGGTCGGTGGCATGGTCGGCCAGAGCGCGCCGATGCGCGCGCTGTTCGAACAGATCCGCCGCGTCGCGCCGCTCGACGTCGCCGTGTTCGTGCACGGCGAAAGCGGCACCGGCAAGGAACTCGTCGCGCAGGCCCTGCACGAGCTCGGCGGACGCGGCGGACGCTTCATCGCGGTCAACTGCGGCGCGATCGCGCCGGACCTGCTCAGCAGCCAGTTGTTCGGCCACGAGCGCGGCGCGTTCACCGGCGCGGCGCAGGCGCACAATGGATTCTTCGAACAGGCCCAGGGCGGCACGCTGTTCCTCGACGAAGTGACCGAGATGCCGCTCGTGCTGCAGGTGTACCTGCTGCGCGTGATCGAGACGCGCACGCTCACGCGCGTCGGCGGCGCGCGCGAGATCCCGGTCGACGTGCGCATCGTCGCAGCGTCGAACCGCGATCCGCAACTCGCGGTCGCGAACGGCCACCTGCGCCCCGACCTGTACTACCGGCTCGGCGAGTTCCCGCTGACGATCCCGCCGCTGCGCGCGCGGCGCGAGGACATCCCATTGCTCGCGCGGCATTTCCTCGATCGCCTCAACCGCCGCTACGGCACCGCGCGCGTGTTCGACGCGGACAGCCTGCGCCGGCTCGGCGACCGCAACTGGCCCGGCAACGTGCGCGAACTGCGCCACGCCGTGCAGCGTGCGTACATCCTCGCCGACCAGGACACGGTCGCGATCGCGGAAGACGCGACGCCGCGCGCGGTCGCGGAAAGCGACGGTTCGATCCGTTTCGCGGTCGGCATGAGCTTCGACGACGTCGAGCGCGAGATGCTGCTGAAGACGCTCGCCGCGAGCAGCAACAACAAGCGCCGCGCCGCGCGCGCGCTCGGCATCACGACCAAGACGATCTACAACCGCCTGCTGCGCTATCGCGAACAAGGCCTGATCGGCGACGACGTCGTCGGCAGCGGCCCCGAGGACGACAAGGCCGACTGACGGCTCAGGCGACCTGCGCGGACGCCGCGAGCGGCAGCACGAGGCGCAAGCCGGACACCTCGCCGGTGCGCGACTCGAAGTCGGCGCGGCCGCCGATGCGCCGCACGGTGTCGTGGACCTGCGCCAGACCGAGGCCGCCGACGGCGTCCGTGCCGCCGAATGGAGCAAACGCACGCTCTGCGCCACGCTCCGGCGGCGCGAGCGGCGTGACGACGAGCACCAGCGCGGTGGACCCGTCGAGCCGCGAGGCGGGACCGTTGCTCGTCTCGATCGTCAGCACGTCGTGTACTCCGCCTTGCGCGAGCACGTGCGAAAGTGCGTCGCAGAGGAACGCGCGGTCGCACAGCACGATCGCGTCGGCGGCGGCAGGCTTGAGGACGATGCGCGCAGGCAGGCGCAGGCGCGCGTCTTCGAGCAGCGCGTGCACGTCGCAGGCTTCCGGCCGCGCGCTCGCAGCCGACGCATTCGCCATCGCCTCGAGCAGGACACGCTGGCGTTCGATCGCCTCGACCGCGCGCACGAGCAGTTGCCGCACCTTGTCGCGGTCGTCGAGGCGGGACGCGAGTTCGACGCTCGCGAGCGCGATCGCGAGCTGGTTGTTGAGGTCATGGGCGAACTGGCCGACCAGCTGGCCCAGCGTTTCGACGCGTGGTGCGCCCGTCATCGACGCAGCGGATTCCATGGCGTGCCTCGCTGTGGGCTGATGGCGTCGCCGCCGTCGGGGACCATCCACCGCAGGGGCCTTCCCCACGACGGGCGCGTGCGGCGACGCCGCGGCTTCAGGACGCATGCATGTCGATTGTGCAGTAGCGCGTCACCACGCCGCCAGCGTCGTCACCGGCCCGATGATAGACCATCGCGTCGGCCGGGAGTTCGACGTCGCCGATCGCCTCGTAGGTCGATGCGCGCAGGCAGGCAAGCCCGGGCAGGTCGCGGAACGCGAGCATCGCGGCGATTTCGGCCGGGCTCTCGGCCGAGCAGCGCCAGAGCTGGCCACGCACGCCCATGCGCACTTCGTCGTGCGCGTTGCGCCCGCGCACGACGTCGTAGCTGCGCCGCGACGCGAACGACGGCCGGTAGGCGTGCGCGAGCGCCGCGTCGTAATGCGCGGCCTTCAGCACGGCGGCGCGCTCGTCGGCATCGAGGCCGACGCGATCGAGCGCGGTAAAGTCGCCCTGCACGACGACGAGGTCGCAGCCGGCGTGCACTGCATGGCCTTGCACGATGCGCGCGGCGCGACGCGTGCCGACGTAGCTGATCGATTGCGCGCCGATGCGTGCGCTGCCTACGACGTGCACGGTCTCCTCGGCGAGCGCGTGCTCGACGACCACGCCGCGCACGGCAAGGTCGACCACGGGGATCGCCTCGAGCGCCTCGATGCAGGCGTCGATGTCGTCCAGCACCTCGCTCGCCTCCGCCGGTTCGGCGTCGCCACGATGGATGCGCACCGGACCGCTGCGCAACAGGCGCTTGGCGGCGATGCAGGCGTCCATGAGCGAGAAGGCCGAGTAACCACGCAGCACGCTCGCCGCGAGCATGCGGGCGAGCGCGTAGGACCAGCTTTGCGGCACGATCGCGTCCGCCGAGATCGGCGCGTGCGTCGCCGCGCGCGTGCCGACGAACGCGTACGGCACGACACCGCCGTAGAGATCGAGTTCCGAGCGGATGCCCAGGTGCGCCGCCTCGCCGAGCGTGAGCGTGTGGTCGGGAACGAAGTAGATGCGCTGGCGCTCGTCGCGCGACGCGCTGCCGTACTCGTACTGGAGCAGCCGCGCGATGCGCTCGGCGGTATGGTTGAGGCACTCGCGCCCGGCACCGCTCGCCGGTTCGTCGCGCGTGACGGCTTCGACCCGACCCGCTCCGCGGAACTGCAACTCTTCGACGCTCATCGACGCGACCCTTCTGGAGTGGGAGCTGCGAGCACTGAAGCAGGTGCCGTGCCAAGCATGGCGAGCGCACGGCAGCGCCCTCGCGTACGGCGCACCGGGAAATTATTTCGCCGTGCGCGAAACCGTTGCCGCCGGCGCGTCCGCCCGCGCTTGCGCGAGCAGCGCATCGACGAGTGCGTGCACGTCGCGGCGCATCTCGCCACTGCGCGACACGATGTAGTGCGCCTTGGGTGCGTCGAACTCCGGCCCTTGCAGGCGCACGAGCCGCCCCGCTTCGAGCGCCGCCGCGGCGAGCGGCCAGCGCGCGATCGCGACTCCGAGGCCGCCCTCGGCTGCGGCGAGCAGGAGGTCGTAGTCGTCGAAGCGCCGCTCGCCACCGCGCGGCCGGTAACGCAGGCCGGCGCCGTCGCACCAGGCGCGCCACAGGCGCGTGTCGCTGTCGTGCAGCAGCAATTCGCCGAGTACAGCCTCCGGGCCGCGACCGCGCAGCGCGCGAGCCATCGCCGGCGCGGCGACCGCGAACGCGCGTTCGGCGAGCAGCAGGGTCGATTCGACACCGGCCCAGCGGCCGCGCCCGTAGCGGATCGCGAGGTCGGCCTCGCCGCCCTCGAGGCTCGCGACGCGATGCTCGACCAGCAGGCGGATCGCACAGCCGCGGCAGATCGCCTGCAACGCCCCGAGGCGCGGCATCAGCCACAGGCGCGCGAACGACGGCAGCACGCCGATGCGCAGCTTCGCCGCGCGCCGGTCCGAGCGGAGGTCGGCCGCCGCGTCGGCGATGCGCGTGAATGCCTGCTCGACTTCGCGCGCGAAGTGCTCGCCGGTCGCGCTCAGGCGCACGCCGCGGCCGTGCCGCTCGAACACGGCGACGCCGAGCCAGGACTCGACCGCCTGCACGCGCCGGCTCACCGCGCCGTGCGTGAGGCCGAGTTCTTCCGCGGCCGCGCTGAACGAGCCCGTCCGCGCGGCCGCGAGCATCGCAGCGAGCGCTTCGAACGGCGGCAGGTCGGACGAGCTGTGCATGGCACGCACATCTCCTCATCGATCGGCGCTCTATGTCAAGGCGCTGGCGCGCCCTAGAGTCGGATCGTCGAAACGCCATCGAGGAGCAACACATGCCGATCATCCATCCCGACGTCGCCGACGTCGACGTCGACGCGGTCGAGCCGGTCACGATCGGACCCGGCTGCACGCGACGCGACCTGCCCGCGCGCGAAGGCCTGCGCATCTGGGTCGTCGACATCGCTGCCGGTGCGCAATGGCCCTGGGTCGATTGCCACGACGCCGGCGGCGAGTTCGTCTACGTCGTGCGCGGCGAACTCGTCGACGGCGGGCGGCGTTACGGCCCCGGCCGCCACCTCGCGTATGCGCCGCACAGCCTGCATCAGCCGCGCTCGGACACCGGCGTGCGCCTGTACGGCATCAACCCCGTCGCGAAGGAGGTCGCCGATGTCCATGCCTGAGCATGGTCGACCGACGCGTCGCGCGTTCCTGCGCGGCGCGGTCGCCCTCGGTGCTGCCGCGTTGTTGCCGCCGCGCCATCGGCTCGCGGCGGCCGCCGACGCGCCGACGCTGCGAGTGCAGCGCCTCGCCTGGGCCGGCATTCGCCTGCAGCTCGACGATGCCTGCGTGTTCCTCGATCCGCTCGTCAGCGCGAACGTGTGGGAAGACGCGCTGAAGGACCCGCTCGTACCGGTCGGCGACGCGCGCGGTGAACGCTGGGTGCTGGTGAGCCATCGCCATCCGGACCACTGCGATCCGGCCGCGATCCGCCAGGCGCTCGGCGACGAAGGCACGCTGCTCTATCCGGCGCAAGGGGGCGCACCCGCCGTGAACGGCGTGAAGATGCGCGCTGCATCACTCTACGAGCCGCAGCTGCTCGGTAACTTCACCGCGACCGCAGTGCCCGCGGTGGACGGCTACGGCGATCCGCAGGTGTCGTGGATCGCCTCCGCCGGCGGGCGCCGCATCATCCATTGCGGCGACACGCTCTGGCACGGAGGCTGGTGGCGCATCGGCCGGCAGTTCGGCCCGTTCGATGCGGCCTTTTTGCCGATCAACGGCGCGCGCTTCAGCTGGCGCAAGCCGGTCAGCGACGTGCCTGCGGTGATGACCGCCGAGCAAGCGGTCGCCGCGGCGGTCGTGATCGGCGCGCGCAGGATCGTGCCGATCCACTACGGCGTGCGTGGAGCCGAAGGCTACGCCGAGGATCCGCACGCACAGCAGGAACTGCTCGAGCACGCCGCGCGCCGCGACGTCGCAGTGCGCATCCTCAGGCCAGGTGAATGGATCGACTGGAACGCGTGACTACCCGCGGCGTGCACCGCTCGATGCGGCGCGTCGCCACGGTCAGCCTTCGGCGACGATGCGGTCGCGCCCCTGCTGCTTCGCGAGGTACAGGCGCCGGTCGACCGCCTCGATGAACGGCATGAGCCCGTGCTCGTCGCGCGGCACGGCCGTGCCGACGCCGAGGCTGATCGTCAGGCAATCGCCGATCGCCGACGCCGCATGGGCGATGCGTGCGCGCGTGATCGCGTCCCGGCAGCGCGTGGCGATCTTGCGCGCGGCCTCGGCCTTCGTCTCCGGCAGTACCAGTGCGAACTCCTCGCCGCCGAAGCGCGCGAGGAAGTTGCGACCGCCTTGCGCCGCGCCGAACAGCAGGTCGGCGACCTGCTTGAGGCAGGCGTCGCCGCGCAGATGGCCGTAGTGGTCGTTGTATTGCTTGAAGTAGTCGATGTCGACCATCACCAGCGACAGCGATTGCACGTGGGCCTTCGCCTCGGCCCATTCGCGCTCGACGACCTGGTCGAAGCGGCGTCGGTTGGCGAGGCCGGTAAGCGCGTCCTTGAACGACAGGTCCTGCAATTCGGCCTGCAGGCCGAGCAGCTGCTCCTCGGTGCGCTTGCGCTCGGAGATGTCGAACATGAAGCCGACCAGCGCTTCCACGCTGCCCTGCCCGTCGCGCACCACGTGCACGACGTCGCGGATCCAGACGTAGTCGCCGCCCGGCGTCAACGCGCGGTAGTCCGCCTCGTGGTCGACGCCGGCCTGCGACTGCGCGACGCAGAACTGCACGACGCGCTCGCGATCCTCCGGGTGGATGCGCTCGGCCCAGTCCTGCACGGTGACCCAGCTGTCGGGGGTCCAGCCGAGCAGGCCTTCGATCTGCGGCCCGATGTAGGCGAACTTCATCGTGTTCCAGTCGATCTTCCACGGGATCGCGCGCGTCGATTCCAGCAGGGTCTTGTAGACCGCCGGATCGACGCCGATCGTGGAGGGACTGCGGTCTTCCGTCATCGTCGCTGCTCCTGCATCGCGGGTACTCCCGCCTTCTCCTGCGGCGATGCGCCGCCCCCGGCGCCGCCGAAAAACGTGACGGCAAGCCCGCCGGCGGCCGCCGTCCAGCGCCTGCCCGCTACCGTCCGCCCGCCTGAACGGCGCTGCGTGCCGGCCGTCACAGTCCGCGCCCCCGATGTCCGCCAGATTGGGCCCACGCCGACGAGGATCGCGGCGAAACACGGCAACTGCAAGTGAGGAAGGTTTCGATGACCGCCAAGTTCGATTCGCGCGACTGGAATGCGGCGCTGACCCAGCTCAAGGTGAACGGGCCGGCCACCGCGGCGGCGCCGAACGTGGTCGAACGCGACGAGTTCAAGGTCAAGGTCATCGAAGCGCGCGTCAAGCTCAAGCTCATGCGCGACCGCACCGACGCCCTCAAGGCCGCCCTCGAGCGCTTCCGTTCGCAGCGCGACGCGAAGAGCGCCTGATCCACGCCTGTGCCGGCGCGATCGCGCCGGCCACCCTGCTTCGAAATTCCCGTCCCGCGGCCCAGCGCCAACGCGTTGCGGGTCCGGCGATGACACGTTGCGGCGCTGCATCCGACGGGCGCCGAAGCGCCGACGCCCGCATCCAGCCGTCCATACGTCTTTGACGCGACGCAGCATCTTGTGTTGTAGTCGGGGCGTCCCATCGCTCGATGCTCCGGCATCCACCGGGGCACGGCGGTCGGCGCTTCCCGAGGAGGCCCGATGGCCCAGCCGCATGCCAAGACGCTCTACGACGTCGCGTACGAACACGACAGTTGTGGATTCGGCCTCATCGCGCAGATCGACGGCCGCGCGAGCGCTGCGCTGGTCGACGCGGCGTTCGCCGCACTCGCGAAGCTCTCCCATCGCGGCGGCGTCAACGCCGACGGCATCAGCGGCGACGGCTGCGGCGTACTGATCCGCCGCCCGCTCGACTGGCTGCGCGCGCTCGCTACCGAAGCACGCATCGAGGTCGCGCCGCGCTTCGCCGCAGGTCTCGTCTTCACCGATCCGAACGATGGCGCGCGCGCCGACCGCACCCTCGCCGCATACCTGCGCGAGAGCGGGCTGCGCGTGGCCGGCTGGCGCGAGGTGCCGGTCGATCCCACTGCCTGCGGCCCGCTCGCCGCGGCGGCCCGACCGCGCATCCGCCAGGTGTTCGTCGACGCCGCCGACGGCATGGACGACGCCGCATTCGAGCGCGCGCTGTTCCGCTCGCGCCGACGCGCCGAAACCGCGCTCGCCGACGATGCGTCGTTCTACGTCGTGAGCCTGTCGGCACAGGTGATCGGCTACAAGGCGATGGCCGCCCCGGGCCGGTTGCGCGACGTCTACGTGGACCTGCGCCACCCCGCGCTCGCGAGCGACGCGGTCGTGTTCCACCAACGCTTCTCGACCAACACGCAGCCCCAATGGCGGCTCGCGCAACCGTTCCGCCTGCTCGCGCACAACGGCGAGGTCAACACGATCCGCGCGAATCGCCGCTGGATCCGCGCGCGCGAGGCGCTGTGGCGCTCGCCGCTGGTCGACCTCGCCGGCATCGGGCCGTTCGTGCGCGACGACGGCTCCGATTCGGAAAGCCTCGACAATGCGCTCGAGGTACTGCTCGCGGGCGGATTCGACCTGCTCGCCGCGATGCGCGTGCTCGTGCCGCCCGCGTACGCGATGCGCGAGGACATCGACGAGGACCTCGCCGCGTTCTACGAGTACTACGCGCTGCACACCGAGCCGTGGGATGGGCCGGCCGGCCTCGTCATGTGCGACGGCCGGCACGCCGCGTGCGCACTCGACCGCAATGGCTTGCGCCCGGCGCGCTGGGCGCTGTCCGACGACGGCCGGCTCATCGTCGCGTCCGAAGCCGGCCTGTGGGACGTACCCGCATCGCGCATCGTCGCCAAGGGTCGGCTCGGTCCCGGCGAGATGATCGCGATCGACTTCGCCGGCAAGCGCCTGCTGCGCAACGCCGACATCGACGCGATCAACCGCGCGCGCGCACCGTTCCGCGACTGGCTGCGCATGGGTGTCACCTATCTCGAATCCGACCTGATCGATCCGAGCCTCGCCGCCGAACCGCTGCCCGAACCGGAGCTGCATCGCTGCCAGAAGCTGTACGGGCTCACGCGCGAGGAGCGCGAGTCGGTGCTCAAGGTGCTCGCCGAAACCGAGGGCGAAGCGACCGGGTCGATGGGCGACGACACGCCGATCGCGCCGATGTCACGCCAGCAGCGCGCGCTGTTCGACGGCTTCCGCCAGGGCTTCGCGCAGGTCACCAACCCGCCGATCGATCCGCTGCGCGAGCGGCGCGTGATGTCGCTGGTCACGCAGATCGGCTGCGAAGGCAACGTGTTCGAACTCGACGCGCAGAACGCGCGGCAGATCCTGCTCAATTCACCCGTGCTGTCGCAGCGCAAGCTGCGCCAGATCCTCGCACAGCCCGCCTGCGCGGATGCGACCGTGCGCATCGACTTGTGCCACGCGCGCGACGAAGGCCTCGAGGCGGCACTGCATCGCTTCTGCCGCGAAGCCGCCGACGGCGTGCGCGGCGGCGCGCGCATCGTCTTCCTCACCGACCGCTATCCGCGCCGCGACACGCTCTCGGCGCACGCGCTGCTCGCGCTCGGCGCGATCCACGCGCACCTCGTCGATGCCGGCCTGCGTTGCCAGTGCAACCTCATCGTCGAGACCGCGACTGCGCGCGATCCGCACCACTTCGCCTGCCTGCTCGGTTTCGGCGCCACCGCGATCTATCCGTGGCTCGCCTACCAGAGCCTGTTCGCACTCGGCCGCGACGGCCACCTCAAGCGCGGCGAAGGCGTGCCCGCGGAAATCGGCCGCAGTTACCGGCGCGGCATCCGCACCGGGCTGCTGAAGATCCTCTCCAAGAGCGGCATCTCGACCGTCGCCGGCTATCGCGGAGCGCAACTGTTCGAGATCGTCGGGCTCGCGCCCGAGGTCGTCGCGTTGTGCTTCCCGGGCACGCCGTCGCGCATCGGCGGCGCCGGCTTCACCGAACTCGAAGGCGACGCGCGCCTGCACGCGGCCGAAGCCTGGGACGAGGCGCAGCCGTTGCGCGCGGGCGGCCTCTACAAGGTCGTGCACGGCGGCGAGTACCACATGTACAACCCCGACGTGATCGCGAGCCTTCAGCGCGCGGTGCGCAGCGGCGATACGGCCGACTACCGTCGCTACGCGCAGCACGTCGACGCGCGACCGCCGTCGGCGCTGCGCGACCTGCTCGACGTGCAGCCGCTCGGTCCGCCGCTGCCGCTCGACGAGGTCGAACCGGTCGAAGCGATCGTGCGTCGCTTCGACTCCGCCGGCATGTCGCTCGGCGCGCTCTCGCCCGAGGCGCACGAAGCGCTCGCGATCGCGATGAACCGGCTCGGCGCGCGCAGCAATTCCGGCGAGGGCGGCGAGGATCCGGCGCGATACGGCACCGAGCGGATGTCGAAGATCAAGCAGGTCGCCTCGGGCCGCTTCGGCGTGACGCCGTCCTACCTCGTCAACGCGGAAGTGCTGCAGATCAAGATCGCGCAGGGGGCCAAGCCCGGCGAAGGCGGCCAGCTGCCCGGGCACAAGGTCGACGCGACGATCGCGCGCCTGCGCTACGCGAAGAAGGGCATCGGGCTCATCTCGCCGCCGCCGCACCACGACATCTATTCGATCGAGGATCTGGCGCAGCTCATCCACGACCTGCGCGAGATCAACCCGTCGGCCCTCGTTTCGGTCAAGCTCGTGAGCCATGCAGGCGTCGGCACGGTCGCCGCCGGCGTGGTCAAGGCGGGCGCGGATCTCGTCACCGTATCCGGCCACGACGGCGGCACCGGCGCGAGCCCGCTCAGTTCGATCAAGTACGCGGGTACTCCGTGGGAACTCGGCCTCGCGGAGACGCAGCAAACGCTGCGGCGCAACGGCCTGCGCGGCCGCGTGCGCCTGCAGGCCGACGGCGGCCTCAAGACCGGGCTCGACGTGGTCAAGGCGGCGCTGCTCGGAGCCGAGAGCTTCGGCTTCGGCACCGCGCCGATGGTCGCGCTCGGCTGCAAGTACCTGCGTATCTGCCATCTCAACAACTGCGCGACCGGCGTGGCGACGCAACACGAGACGCTGCGCCGGCAACACTTCACCGGCCTGCCCGAGATGGTGGTGAACTACTTCCGCTTCGTCGCGGCCGACGTGCGCGAACACCTCGCGCGCCTCGGCGCGCGGTCGCTCGGCGAGCTCGTCGGGCGCAGCACGCTGTTGCGGCAGGACGCGGGCGGCACGCCCGTGCAGCGCCGCCTCGATCTTTCACGTCTCGTCGCCGACGACGGCCTCGGCCGCGACGTCGACGCCGCCTGTACCGCCGCGCGCAATCCGCAGCGCGAGGACTCCGCGCTCGCGCGGCGCATCTCGGCCGATGCCGCGCGCGCGATCGCCGACGGCAGCGGCGCGCGGCTCGCCTACGCCATCGCCAATACCGATCGCGCGATCGGCGCGCGTCTTTCCGGCGACGTCGCGCGTCGCTGGGGCGATGCGGGCATGGTCGCACCCGTCGTGCTCGCGCTGAACGGCAGCGCGGGCCAGAGCCTCGGCGCGTGGAACGCGGGCGGCGTGCAGATCGACCTCGTCGGCGAAGCGAACGACGGCGTCGGCAAGGGCATGGCCGGCGGGCGCATCGTCGTGCGCCCGCCCGCGGATGCGCGCTACGAAAGCCAGGACGCGGTCATCGTCGGCAACACCTGCCTGTACGGCGCGACCGGCGGCGAACTGTTCGCCGCGGGCCGCGCGGGCGAACGCTTCGCGGTGCGCAATTCGGGCGCGCTCGCGGTGATCGAAGGCGCCGGTGACCACTGCTGCGAGTACATGACCGGCGGCATCGTCGCCGTGCTCGGCGGATGCGGGCTCAACTTCGGCGCGGGCATGACCGGCGGCTTCGCCTACGTGCTCGACCTCGAGCGCGATTTCGTCGATCGTTACAACCACGAACTCGTCGACATCGTTCGCATCACGCCGGAAGGCATGGAGCATCACATGCAGCACCTGCGCGGCCTGATCGCACGCCACGCCGATCTCACCGGCAGCGCCTGGGCACAGCGGCTGCGCGGCGATTTCCGCGGCCTGCTGCAACGCTTCTGGCTGGTCAAGCCGAAAGCCGCGACGCTCGACGCGCTCGCCGACGAACTGCGGAGGGCCGCATGAGCGGCAAGGACTTCCGCTTCCTCGACCATCCGCGCCAGCTGCCGCGCGTGCTGCCCGTCGCCGTGCGCGTGCTCGACCATCGCGAGATCGGCGGCGAGTTCGCGCGCGACGAAGCCGCGACGCAGGCGGGTCGCTGCATCGACTGCGGCAATCCCTACTGTGCGTGGCAGTGCCCCGTGCACAACCACATCCCGAACTGGCTCAGGCTCGTGCAGGAGGACCGCCTGCTCGAAGCCGCCGACCTCATGCACGAAACCAATCCGCTGCCCGAGATCTGCGGACGCGTCTGCCCGCAGGACCGCCTCTGCGAAGGCGCCTGCACGCTCGAGCAAGGTGGCTTCGGCGCCGTCACGATCGGTGGCGTCGAGCGCTGGGTCGTCGACGAGGCGATCCGCCGCGGCTGGCGTCCGGACCTTTCCGGCGTGCGCGAGAACGGCCGGCGCGTCGCGGTCGTCGGCGCCGGCCCCGCCGGACTCGCCTGCGCCGATCGCCTGCGTCGCGCCGGCATCGCGGTCGACGTGTACGACCGCCAGCGCGAGATCGGCGGCCTGCTCACGTTCGGCATTCCCGCGTTCAAGCTCGACAAGGCGGTGGTGCAGGCACGGCGCCGGCTGCTCGAAGGCATGGGCGTGCGCTTCCGCCTCGGCATCGAGATCGGCCGCGACCTCGCGTTCGACGAACTGCTCGCGCGCTACGACGCCGTGTTCCTAGGCATCGGCGCGTATCGCAATGTCGACGGCGCGCTGCCCGGCCGCGAGCTCGACGGCGTGCACGACGCGTTGCCGTTCCTCGTCGCGAACATCGATCGCCTGCTCGACGACCGGCCGCTGTCGCCGCCGCTCGACCTGCGCGGCAAACACGTCGTCGTGCTCGGCGGCGGCGACACCGGCATGGACTGCAACCGCACCGCGATCCGCCTCGGCGCCGCGTCGGTCACCTGCGCCTACCGGCGCGACGAAGCGGACATGCCCGGCTCCGCGCGCGAGGTCGCGTATGCGCGCGAGGAAGGCGTGCGCTTCCTGTTCCGGCGCCAGCCCGTCGCGCTGCTCGGCCTCGAGGGGCGCGTTCGCGCGGTGCGCGTCGCACGCACCGAGGCGACGGACGACCGCGCCGCGTCACCACGTTTCATTCCTGGCGGCGAGGAGGACATCATCGCCGACGTCGTGATCCAGGCGTTCGGCTTCCGACCGAGTCCGCCCGACTGGTGCGCGACGCACGCGATCGCACGCGATGCGGATGGTCGAATCCTCGTCGGCGGCGACCATCGGCTGCCGCAGCAGACGACGAATGCGCGCGTGTTCGCCGGCGGCGACGGCGTGCGCAGCGCCGACCTCGTCGTGCGCGCGGTGCACGACGGTCGCGAGGCAGGCGTCGCGATCGCGCGCCTGCTCGCGAGCGTCGAGAGCGAGGCTGTCGTCGCCGCGTGACGCGACGAGCACGTCAGCGCCGCGCGCGCGTACGCGCCGCCTTCTTCGCGGCACGGCGGCGAACGACGCTGCCTTTGGTGCGCGCACCCTTCTTCGCCGCCGCCGAGCGGCTCGCCGCACTGCGCTTCGAAGCCGCGCTGCGCGCCTGGCGCGCGAGCGACGAACGGCTCGCCGCCGAGCGGCCCTCGCGCTTGAGCGCGGTAGTCGTCGCGCGCGAACGGCGCCGCGACGGCGTCGCGTGGGAGGCCGCCTTGCGCGTGTCCTGCTTCGCCTTGCGCTTCGTCGCCGCCGGAGCGGTCTTCGACGCGGGAAGCTTCACGCCCGCGCGACGCGCCTTCGACAACCCGATCGCGATCGCCTGGCGCGTCGAGCGCGCGCCGTGCTTGCCCTTGCGGATGTGCTCCATTTCCTCGCGCACGAACTCGCCCGCCTGCCTGCTGGCGGACTTGCCCTGGCGCCGGTCGCGGCGCGCGCGCTCGATCGTCTTCTTCTCGGGCATGGTCCTTACTCCGTCGTCGTGCCGGAACGACACGCTCGTCGGTCTAGCGTCGCGCGCTTGAAGCCCGAATGAATGTGCATGTCCGCATTCAGGCGAGAACACCGCACGGAGACGACTCGACGGCGTCTCGCGTCAGTCGTCGTCCGGCGCGTAGAGATCGATGCCGAGCCGGATGCCGCGCTCACCGAGCGCGAGCAGCGTCGCCGGCGAAAGCTCGACGCCTTCGTTTCCTCCGGCCATGAACCAGCCGCAGAACAGGTCGATGTCGAAGCGTGACGCGAGTGCGCGCCAGACGACGATATCCGCACGGATGCGCGCCAGCAGCCGTTGCACCTGGGCGTCGGGGTCGCCGGGCACGCATTCATCGAGCCTCAAGTCCCACCGACCGGTCTTCGCGACGCGCACGTGCCCGGATCGCCCCGTGATCGCCTCACCTTCCTCTCCGCGGTGCTCGGCTCGACGCCGAGCACCCGCGTGACCTCGGCCGGATCCAGCGCATCGCCGAAGATGCGCAGCGTAGCGACGGCGCGTGCGAGCTCAGCCAAGCGCCCGCGTCCGGATCAGGCGAACGGGTCGCGCAGCACGATGTTCGCGTCGCGATCGGGTCCGGTCGAGACGATCGCGAGCGGGCAGCCCGCGAGTTCCTCGAGCGCGCGCAGGTACGCGCGCGCCGCGGGCGGCAGCTTGTCCCACTCGGTGATGCCGTGGGTCGACTCCTGCCAGCCCGGGAACTCGAGGTAGACCGGCGTGCATTCCTCCCAGCCGGCGGCGTCGAGCGGTGCGTATTCGGTGCGTTTGCCGCGGTATTCGTAGGCGATGCAGATCTTCAGCTTGTCCATCCCGTCGAGGATGTCGAGCTTGGTGATGCACAGGCCGGTGATGCCGTTGATCGCGACCGCGCGCTTGAGCGCGACGATGTCCATCCAGCCGCAACGGCGCGGACGACCGGTCGATGCGCCGTACTCCTGGCCGCGGTCGCGGATGCCCTGGCCGATCTCGTCGTCGAGTTCGGTCGGGAACGGGCCGCCACCGACGCGCGTCGCGTACGCCTTGGCGATGCCGAGCACGTAATCGATGTAATCGGCGCCGACGCCGGTGCCGGCGAGCGCGCCGCCGACGGTCGTGTTCGACGAGGTCACGTACGGATAGGTGCCGTGGTCGATGTCGAGCAGCGCGCCCTGCGCGCCCTCGAACAGCACCTTGCGGCCCTGCTTGCGCAGGTCGTGCAGGATGCCGGCGACGTCGGACTTCATCGGCTCGACGTACTCGCCGAACGCGAGCGCCTCGTCGAGCGTCTTCTGGTAGTCGACGGCGTCGACGCCGAGGTACTTGGTCAGCACGAAATTGTGGTAATCGAGCGCGGTGCGCAGCAGCTCGCCGAGCTGCTGCGGATAGTGCAGGTCGGCGACGCGGATGCCGCGACGCGCGACCTTGTCCTCGTAGGCGGGACCGATGCCGCGACCGGTCGTGCCGATCGCCTTGCCGCCGGCCGCCTTCTCGCGCGCCTGATCGAGCGCGATGTGGTACGGCATGATCAGCGGCGTCGCCGGGCTGATCTTCAGGCGCGAGCGCACTTCGACGCCGTTGCCCTCGAGCTCGGCGATCTCCTTCTGCAGCGCCGCCGGCGAGAGCACGACGCCGTTGCCGATCAGGCACAGCGCTCCGTCGCGCAGGATGCCCGACGGGATCAGGTGCAGCACCGTCTTCTTGCCGTTGATGACGAGCGTGTGGCCGGCGTTGTGGCCGCCCTGGAAGCGCACGACCGCGCCGATGTCCTGGGTGAGCAGGTCGACGATCTTGCCCTTGCCTTCGTCGCCCCATTGCGCGCCGAGAATGACGACTGACTTGCCCATGCGAACGTTCCTGATACGAGAATGAGTGGCGTGACGCGCGCGACCGGACATCGATCCTCGGCGGCCCCCGTGACCGGGCGGTTGCAGAGGATGTGGAAACGGCACGACGCAGGCGATGCCGGACCGCCGGTTCGCCGGTTCGCCGTCGCTGACCCGCGAATTGTAGTGCCTGTCGCCGCCGAGCACACGCGTGCCCGCGGCGGCGATCAGTGGACGATCCGCAGGAGGATGAGGCCGATCACGACCATGCCGCCGCCGAACAGGCGCAGGCGGCGCGGCTCGATCCGCTGCAGGTGCTCGGCCATGCGCTTCCATGCGTCCGGCGCCGCGAACAGGAATAGCCCCTCGAGCACGAGCACGAGGCAGAGCGCGCTCGCGAGGGCGTCGCCCATGCGGCTACTTGCTGTCCTGCAGGTAATGCAGGAACTCGGACTTCGAGTCGAGCACGAGCGTGCCGTTGGACGTCGAGAAAGCTTCCCGATACGCCTCCAGGCTGCGGTAGAACGAATAGAAATCCGCGTCCTTGCCGTAAGCCGCGGCATAGACCTGCGACGCCGCGGCATCGCCCTCGCCGCGCACCTTCTCGGCGTCGCGGTAGGCTTCGGCCTTGATGACCTGCGCCTGGCGGTCCGCGTCGGCGCGGATCGTGCGCGCCTGTTCCTCGCCTTCCGCGCGCAGCTGGCTCGCGACCTTCTTGCGCTCGGCCTTCATGCGGTCATAGACCGATCCGATCACGCTGCCGTCCTCCGGCAGGTCGATGCGCTTGATGCGCAGGTCGATGATCTCGATGCCGAAGCCTGCGGTTTTCGCATTCGCGTCCGCCAGCAGATGCTGGGTCACGTCCGCGCGTCCGCCCGAGACCAGTTCGCGCAGGGTGCGGGTGCTGACCGCGCTGCGCAGTCCGTCCATCACGATCGGCACGACGAGGTTGCGCGCCTTGCTTTCGTCGCCGGCGACCGAAACGAAGAACTTCGATGCATCCGAGATGCGCCACTTCACGAAGAAATCGATGTCGACGTCCTTCTTTTCCGACGTCATCGAACGCTCGGGAGCGGAATCGAGGGTGAGCACGCGCGCGTCGAAGCGCTGCACCTGCTGCACGAGCGGGATCCGGAAATGCAAGCCGGGCTTGTAGTCGGTGCGCACGATGCGCCCGAACTGGAGCAGCAGCGCAGTCTGCCCCTCGCTGACGACGAACACCGATTTCAGCGCGACGAGCAGCGCGAGCAGGACCGCGACGATGATACCGGGGCGCATCAGCGGTCTCCCTTGCCCGTCTCGGGCGTGACGACCGTTGCGGCGGGAATGCGCACGTCCGCGGCGGGCAGATTGATGATGTTCTTGCCGGTGGTCAGATCGACCACCTTCGACGTGTTCGCGACGACCTGTTCGATCGTCTCGAGATAGAGACGCTTGCGTGTCACCTCGGGCGCCGCCCGGTATTGCGCCTCGACGAGCGCGAAGCGTTGCGCGTCGCCTTCGGCGCGCGCGATCCGCGTGCTCTTGTCGCCTTCGGCGCGGGCGCGCACGCGCGCCGCGTCGCCGCGCGCCTCCGGCACCACTTGGCTCGCGTACGCGCGCGCTTCCTCGACCAGTTTGGTCTTGTCCTGGATCGCGCTGTTGGCTTCGTCGAACGCACCCTTGACCTCGGAAGGCGGACGGATGTTCTTGACGTTGAGATCGCTGACCGCGAGGCCCGTACGGTACTGGTCGAGCGTCGCCTGCAACAGCTTCTTCGCCTCTCCCATCAACTCGTTGCGGGAGCCGAGCAGGATCGAGTCCATGTCGCTGCCGCCGATGACCGTGCGCACGGCACTTTCGGCCGCTTGCCCGAGCGTCGCGTCGGGATCGCGCACGCCGAACAGATACTGGCGTGCGTCGGTGATGCGGTACTGCACGTTGAAGTCGACCATCACGATGTTCTCGTCGCGCGTCAGCATGCGCACCTGGTCGCTCATCTGCGGCGCGGAACCGATCGGCACCGTGATCACGCTCTCGATCGGCCGCGGGAACTTGAAATTGATGCCGGGCATCATCGAGCGCGAGTACTGGCCGAAGCGCAGCACCACGCCCGTGTCGCTCGCATTGACGCGCACCATGCTGTCCCATGCGCACCAGGCGATGAACGCGCCGAACAGCGCGACCGCGATGCCGCCGCCACCGCCGCCGAACAGGCGATTGAAGAAGTCCCGCACGCGGCGCGCCACGGCGTCGAAATCGGGAGACGGACCGTTGCCGCCGCCGTCCTTCCACGGATCGCGCTGCTTGCCGCTGCCAGGTTCATTCCATGCCATCGCTCGTTACCTCGCTGCGGAACGCAGACGCCAGGACTTCGTGGAAGCGCGACCGCGTGCAGCCGCCGTGATGCGTTCGGCCCGTGCGACCGGAAATCGCGGCCGCAGCGGTGATCGCCGTGGAGAACGCCTACGACCGATCGCGCAGGTCGGACGGTGTCGCACGATTGTAGGTAGGGGCATCCGTCGCGGCAAGCAAGCGTGCGCGCAACCAGTCGCCGTCGCCGCCGGGCAGGCCGAACAGCGGCTCGACCAGTGCGCGCGGCGCATCGATGCGGATGTGCCAGCCGCGCTCGTCGACGTGCTCCGCCGCGACCAGGCCCTGCGCGTGCAATCGTGCGCGCAGGCGACCGGCATCGCTCGGCAGCAGCAGTTCCGCGCGCACGCGCTCGTCACCGAGGCGCAAGCCGATCGCGTGCAGCAGGCCGTCGATGCCGGCGCCGCTGACCGCCGACACCCACGCACGCGGCAATTCGCCGCCTTCGAGGTAATCCACCCGCCCGATCATCGCGGACGAAGCGGCCGGCTCGGACATGTGGCCATCGACGGTCGCTGCGGCCTCTTCGCCGGCGGCCTCGGCATCCAGCAGATCGATCTTGTTGTAGACGAGGATCTGCGGCAGCTCGTCCGCGCCGATTTCCTTCAGCACGCGTTCGACGTCGAGGATGCGTTCGTCGCGCTCCGGGTCGGACGCGTCGACGACGTGCAGCAGCAGGTCGGCGTCGCGTGCTTCGGCGAGCGTCGAACGGAACGCCGCGACGAGATCGTGCGGCAGGTCGCGGATGAAACCGACGGTGTCGGCGAGCACGACCGGGCCGCAATCGAGCCCGTCGAGCCGGCGCAGGGTCGGATCGAGCGTCGCGAACAGCTGGTTCGCCGCGTACACCGCCGAACCGGTCAGCGCATTGAACAGCGTCGACTTGCCGGCGTTGGTGTAGCCGACCAGCGCGACCACCGGCAACTCGTTGCGCTGGCGCGAACGCCGCGCGGTCGCGCGTTGCGTCTCGACTTTCTCCATGCGCTTCTGCAATTGCTTGACGCGCTCGCCGAGCAGGCGGCGATCGAGCTCGAGCTGCGTTTCACCCGGACCGCGCAGGCCGATCGCACCACCGCGCTGGCGTTCGAGGTGGGTCCAGCCGCGCACGAGGCGCGTCGCCATGTGCTTGAGCTGCGCGAGTTCGACCTGCAGCTTGCCTTCGTGCGAGCGAGCGCGCTGCGCGAAGATGTCGAGGATGAGGCCGGTGCGGTCGACCACGCGGCACTCGGTGAGCTTCTCGAGGTTGCGCTCCTGCACCGGGCTCAACGCGTGGTTGACGAGGATGATGTCGGCATCGAGCGAGCGCTTGTGGTCGCGCAGTTCCTCGGCCTTGCCGGTGCCGACGAAATAACGCGGGTTCGGCCGCTCGACGCGCGCGGTCAGGCTGCCGACGACGGTCGCGCCGGCGGAGCGGGCGAGTTCGGAGAACTCGTCGAGCGCGAGCGGATCGGCGCGCCCGGGCGCCTGCGGCTGCAGCAGCAGCGCGCGCTCGCCTTTTCTGGATCGTTCGAACAGCGGAGTGACCTCGCGACAGGGCTAGGGACATCCAGCGGCGCGATCCTTCATGGATCCGCGCGCGACGACGCCGGGTCGCCGGCACGATGGCCGTGACCGACCCGCGACATGCAGGAGCGGGCATGCCACTCGCCCCGCGACGTCCGCCGGAGAGGCCCTTGGATGCGGCCGCAGCCGCACCGCTTCAAGGGTTGCAGGTCACGCGCCTTCGTTTTCCTCGTGCGCTTCCGGCGTCGGCGCCGCATGCGGAGCGTGGCCGTCGGCGGTGCCCACGCGCACGTTGCGCGACGGCACGACGGTCGAGATCGCGTGCTTGTAGACCATCTGGCTGACCGTATTGCGCAGCAGCACGACGAACTGGTCGAACGATTCGACCGTGCCCTGCAGCTTGATGCCATTGACCAGATAGATGGATACGGGGATGCGCTCGCGGCGCAACGCGTTCAGAAACGGATCCTGCAAGGACTGCCCCTTGGACATGGTCTTCTTCTCCTGCACCGAGAACCCCGAACCGGTAAAAGGCCGTGTGACCGCTACCCCAGCCGCGCGTCACGTCCGATTCAACCCGCATTCAGTTTCGATCATCTTAACGATTTGTTCCCACAAAAGAAAACGACGCCGTCCACATTTACGTCGAAAGACCGGCACTCGGACCGAACATGCGCACGACTTGGGACACATCGTCGGCCAATGCGCAGCGATCGGGATCGAACGGGCGCGCGTCCAGTTCGCTGCGCAGCCATGTAATTTGACGTTTCGCGAGTTGGCGGGTGGCGAACACCGCATGATCGCGGAACGTGGCCGCGTCGATGTCCCCGGCGAGATGCGGCCACGCCTGGCGATAGCCGACCGCGCGCATCGCTGGCAGATCGGCCTGCCAGGCGGGATCGGCGCGCAGGCGCCGCGCCTCGTCGAGGAAGCCTTCGGCGAGCATCGCGTCGAAACGGCGCGCGATGCGCGCGTGCAACGGCGCGCGGTCGGTGGGCACGAGCGCGAGCTTGAGCACGCGCCAGCGCAACCGCTCGCGCGGTCCGGTCTGTTGCGCCGACAACGGCCGACCGCTGAGTTCGATGACTTCGAGCGCACGCTGGATGCGTTGCGCGTCGCCGGGCCGGATCCGCTCGGCCGCGAGCGGATCGAGCCCGCGCAGGCGCTCGTGCAGCGCCGCCCAGCCGAGGTCGCCCGCTTCGTCGGCGAGTCGGCGGCGAATCCCCGGGTCCGCGTCCGGCAGCGCCGACAGGCCGTGTTCGAGCGCGCGGAAGTACAGGCCGGTGCCGCCGACGAGCAACGGCACGCGCCCTGCCCGCGTGATCGCGTCCATCGCGGCGAGCGCGTCGGCGCGGAAATCGGCCGCCGAATACGCCTGCGCCGGATCACGGATGTCGATGAGCCGGTGCGGATGGCGCGCGAGCGTCGCCGCATCCGGCTTCGCTGCGCCGATGTCGAGGCCGCGATAGACGAGCGCGGAGTCGACGCTGACGAGCTCGACGTCGAAGCGGTCGGCGAGCGCGCACGCGAGCGCAGTCTTGCCGCTCGCGGTCGGTCCCATGAGGAAGATCGCGCGCGGGCGCTGGTCGGTTCGATTCATGCTTCGCGTAGGGTGCCACCGTCGCGGACGACGTGCGCGCGGCTCACGGGAGCGTCGACGACTCCGATTCCGGTGCCACGCTCTGCGCGGATGCGTGCATGTAGTGGCGGCGCGGCAACAGCGAAACATCGAGCAGGTTCTCGATGCGCATGAACACCTCCGAGCGCGAGAACGGCTTCTTCATGAAGTCGTCCGCGCCGATGCGCTGCGCGTAGAACTGCTCGGTCGCCTGCTCGTTGCCGCTCATCATGATGATCGGGATGTCGCGCGTCGCCGGCTGGCGGCGCAACTGGCGCAGGGCGGCGAAGCCGCTCATGCCCGGCAGCACGATGTCGAGGAAGACGAGATCCGGGCGCTCGGCGAGCGCGAGCTCGATGCCCTTCTCCGCGTCGAACGCTTCGAGCACGACGTATCCGTTCTGCCGCAGCATGCGGCCGAGCAAGGTCACCACCGTGGTCGAATCGTCGACGACGAGCACGCGCATGCCACCGCGCGCATTGAGGCGCGGCCCCGCGCGACGCTGCGGCGGCGGGCGTTCGCCCCCGCCCGCGCCGAAAAGACGCTTCAGAAAACCAAGAATATCCATCGACCCCCCGTCGATTCCCCCCTATGCCACTTGCATGACATAGGCCTTTAGTGTCCGCGCAATGCCGCAGGCGCACAAGCCGACCCGTTCTCATTTGTCGCGGCCCGGCCGACTTGACCCTGGACCCGGGTCCAAGGTTTACGCTGCGGCGCATGAACACCAACCATCGCAATTTCGTGACGATCGGGCGGCTCGCGGCGGCCGCCGGCGTCGGCATCGACACCGTGCGCTACTACGAGCGCGAAGGCCTGTTGCCCGCCCCGGCGCGCAATGAAAGCGGTTACAGGCGTTACGACGACGCGAGCGCGACGCGCCTGCGCTTCATCCGGCGCGCGCGTGATCTCGGCTTCAGCCTCGACGACGTGCGCGACCTGCTCGCCCTTTCGGCCGACGGCCGCCACGGCACGCAGGGCGCTCGCCAGCGCGCCGAGGCCCGACTCGCCGACGTCGAACGGCGCATCGCCGAGTTGCGTCGCGTGCAGCGCGGCCTGAAGAAGCTCGTCGACGCCTGCCCCGGCCACGGCCCGCCGGACACCTGCCCGATCCTCGCCGCGCTCGGCGACAAGGAGAGCCCGTGAAACCGACGCCAGCACACGCGCACCCTTCGCCAGCGCATCCGGAGGAAGCCACGGCATCGACGCACGCGTGCTGCGCCGGCCGCGTGGACACCGCCGGGACGACCGTGCGCGATCCCGTGTGCGGGATGCAGGTCGATCCGCAGGAGACGCCGCACCACGCCACGCACGACGGAACCGCGTGGCACTTCTGCTCCGCGCGCTGCCGTGAGCGCTTCGTCGCCGAGCCCACGAAGTACGTCGGCGCGCACGCCGCTGCAGCCGCCGCCGCGCCGGCATCGGCGGATGGGATCTACACCTGCCCGATGCACCCGCAGATCCGCCAGCGCGGTCCCGGCACCTGCCCGATCTGCGGCATGGCGCTCGAAGCGGAGATGCCGAGCCTCGACGACGACGACGATCCCGAGCTGAGCGACTTCTCGCGACGCTTCTTCCTGACCCTGCCGCTCTCGCTCGCGACGTTCGCGCTCGCGATGGGCGGCGGCCACGCGCTGCTGCCTTCGGCGGGCTGGCGCAGCGCGATCGAATTCGCGCTCGCGACGCCGGTCGTGCTCTGGGCCGGATGGCCGTTCCTCGTGCGCTGCGTGCAATCGCTGCGAAGCGGCCATCCGAACATGTGGACGCTGATCGGCATCGGCGTCGCCGCCGCATGGAGCTACAGCGTCGTCGCGCTGTTCGCCCCGGACCTGTTCCCCGACTCGTTCCGCGAACACGGCCGCGTCGGCGTCTACTTCGAGGCCGCGGCGACGATCGTCTCGCTGACCCTGCTCGGCCAGCTGCTCGAACTGCGCGCGCGCTCGCGCACGTCGGCGGCGATCAAGGCATTGCTCGGCCTCGCACCGAAGACCGCACGACGCCTGCGCGAGGACGGCAGCGAAGAGGACGTGCCGCTCGCCGACATCGTGGTCGGCGACCGCGTGCGCGTGCGCCCCGGCGAGAAGGTCGCGGTCGACGGTGACGTCGTCGAGGGGCGTTCAGCGGTCGACGAGTCGATGCTGACCGGCGAGCCGCTGCCGGTCGAGAAGGCGCCGGGCGCCGCGGTGATCGGCGCGACGCTCAACACGAGCGGCAGCCTCGTCGTGCGCGCGACGCGCATCGGTGCCGACAGCGTGCTGTCGCAGATCGTGCAGCTCGTCGCCCAGGCGCAGCGCTCGCGTGCACCGATCCAGCGCATGGCCGACCGCATCGCCGTGTGGTTCGTGCTCGCGGTGCTCGGTGTCGCGATCGCGACGTTCTTCGCCTGGGGCCTGTTCGGGCCTGCGCCGTCGTGGACCTGGGCCGTGCTCAACGCGGTGTCCGTGCTCATCATCGCCTGCCCGTGCGCGCTCGGCCTCGCCACGCCGATGTCCGTGATGGTCGCGAGCGGGCGTGCCGCGCAGGCCGGCGTTCTGTTCCGCGACGCGACGGCGATCGAGACGCTGCGCCGCATCGATACTCTCGTCGTCGACAAGACCGGCACGCTCACCGAAGGTCGCCCGCGCTTGCGCGACGTCGTACCTGCGCCGGACTGGTCGGCCGACGACGTGCTGCGCATCGCCGCGAGCCTCGACCGCGGCAGCGAACACCCGCTCGCCGCGGCGCTCGTCGCCGAGGCGCAGGCGCGTGCGCTGCCGCTCGAAGCGGCCGGGGACTTCGAATCGACCGCAGGCATCGGCGTGCGCGGCCGCCTCGGCGGGCGCGAGGTCGCGCTCGGTAACGCCGCACTGCTGCGCGAGCGCGGCATCGACGCCGGCGCGCTCGCCGCACGCGCCGACGCGTTGCGCGCGGACGGTGCGAGCGTGATGCATCTCGTCGTCGAGGGCCGCCTCGCCGGCCTGCTCGCGGTGGCCGACCCGATCAAGGCGTCGACGCCGGCGGCGATCCATGCGCTGCGCGAAGGCGGCGTGCGCATCGTGATGGCGAGCGGCGACGGCGTCGCCACCGCGGCGGCGATCGCGCGGCAACTCCGCATCGACGAGGTGCATGGCGACCTCCGACCCGGCGACAAGGTCGCCCTCGTGCAGGAACTGCGCCGGCAGGGACGCCGCGTCGCGATGGCCGGCGACGGCATCAACGACGCGCCCGCGCTCGCCGCCGCCGATGTCGGCATCGCGATGGGCAGCGGTACCGACGTGGCGATCTCCAGCGCGCAGGTGACGCTCGTGGGCGGCGACCTCGGCGGCATCGTGCGCGCGCGAGCGATCTCGCGCGCGGCGGTCGCGAACATGCGCCAGAACCTCGCGTTCGCGTTCGTCTACAACGCGTCCGGCGTGCCGCTCGCCGCGGGCGTGCTGTACCCCGCCTTCGGCATCGTGCTTTCGCCGATGATCGCGGCCGCGGCGATGAGCCTGTCGTCGGTGTCGGTCGTCGCGAACGCGCTGCGCCTGCGCCACGCGCGGACGTAGCAAGGCCGGCCGCGACCGTGCGTCGGTGCAGGCGCCGTGGCTCGCCGGCGGATCCACGCGCGGGCACCCGTGCCGGCTGCACGGCATGCCGGTGCAGGACGTATAATCCCGCGGTTCGCCCTACCGCACCGAGCGAGTACGTCCATGTCGCAGATGATGAAGGCCCTGGTCAAGCGCGAAGCCGCGCGCGGAATCTGGATGGAGGAGGTCCCGGTTCCGGAGATCGGCCCGAACGACGTGCTGATCAAGCTCGAGAAGACCGCGATCTGCGGCACCGACCTGCACATCTACAAGTGGGACGATTGGTCGCAGCGCGTGATCAAGCCGGGCCTGGTGATCGGCCACGAATTCGTCGGCCGCGTCGTCGACATGGGCGCGGGCGTGCGCGGCTACAGCCTCGGCCAGCGCGTGTCGGCGGAAGGGCACATCGTCTGCGGCGTCTGCCGCAACTGCCGTGCCGGCAAGCAGCACCTGTGCCCGAACACGGTCGGCATCGGCGTCAATCGCAACGGCGCGTTCGCCGAGTTCGTGTCCGTGCCGGCCTCGAACCTGTGGCCGATCCCGGACCAGATCCCGAGCGAGCTCGCCGCGTTCTTCGACCCGTACGGCAACGCCGCGCACTGCGCGCTCGAGTTCGACGTCATCGGCGAGGACGTGCTGATCACCGGCGCCGGCCCGATCGGCATCATCGCCGCCGGCATCTGCAAGCACGTCGGCGCGCGCAACGTCGTCGTCACCGACGTCAACGACTACCGCCTCAAGCTCGCCGCCGACATGGGCGCGACGCGCGTCGTCAACGTGTCCAAGCAGTCGCTCAAGGACGTCGTCAAGGACCTGCACATGGAGGGCTTCGACGTCGCCCTCGAGATGAGCGGCAATCCGCGCGCGTTCAGCGACATGCTCGACTGCATGTACCACGGCGGCAAGGTCGCCCTGCTCGGCATCCTGCCGAACGGCGCGGGCATCGACTGGGACAAGGTCATCTTCAAGGGCCTCACCCTGCACGGCATCTACGGCCGGCGCATGTACGAGACCTGGTACAAGATGACGCAGATGGTGTTGACCGGCTTCCCGTTGCAGAAGGTGCTCACGCACCAGATCCACATCGACGACTTCCAGAAGGGTTTCGACCTCATGGATTCGGGCAACTGCGGCAAGGTGGTCTGTTCCTGGGCCTGACGCGCCGAGGACGATCGTCATGACGCCGAGCCGCCGTATCCGCGACATCCTCGAATCGGCGCTCGCCGAGCTGCCGCAGACGCCGATCCTCGCCGCGTTCAGCGGCGGCCTCGATTCGATGGTGCTGCTGCACGCGCTTGCGCAGTCGGAAGCGGTGCGCGCCCGCGGCCTACGCGCGGTGCACGTCGACCATGGCCTGCACGAGGACAGCGAGGCGTGGGCGCGCCGCTGCCGCGAATTCGCCGACGCGCTCGGCGTCGAACTCGTCGTGCGCGCGGTCGACGTCGTGCGCAGCCCCGGCCTCGGCCTCGAAGCGAGCGCACGGCGGGCGCGCTACGAAGCGATCGAAACCCTGTTGTCGCCCGGCGAGATCGTCGCGCTCGCCCATCATCGCGACGACCAGGCCGAAACCGTGCTGCTCAAGCTGCTGCGCGGCGCCGGCCCCGAGGGCATCGGCGCGATGCGCCCGCTGCGCCGCCTCGGCCGCGGCTTCGCCTGGCGCCCTCTGCTGCTGCTGCCGCGCGCGGCGCTGCGCGAGTACGCCGAGCAGCATCGCCTGGGCTGGATCGCCGACCCGAGCAACGCGGACCAGACGATCGACCGCAACTACCTGCGCATGCAGGTGATGCCGCGCATCAGCGCACGCTGGCCCGAGGCCGAGAGCAGCATCGCGCAGAGCGCCGCGTGGGCGCGCGCGGCGGCGGAGTTCATCGAAGTGGAAGCCGAGCGCGCGCTCGCGCGCATCCAGGGCCTGGATCCGTCGACCCTGCAGTTCCGCGAGTGGCTCGCGCTGCCGACCGCGCTGCGCGATCCGGTGCTGCGTCGCTGGCTGCGCGCGCTCGACCTGCCGGAGCCGACCCACTACCAGGCCGCCGAACTGGTGCGCCAGCTCGGCGAAGCCGGCGAGGACCGCCAGCCGTGCGTGCGCTGGCCGGGTACCGAGGTGCGCCGCTACCGCGACCTGCTGCACGCGCTCGCGCCGCTGCAGTTCCCTCCGCTCGAATGGGTCGGCGCGTTCGACGGCGGCCCGCTCGCGCTGCCGCTCGACCTCGGCGTGCTGCGCCTGCGCGCGGCCGCGGGCGAGGCGCGGCTGGCGACGCCGCTGCAGGTGCGTTTCCGGCGCGGCGGCGAAAGCCTGCGCCTGTCCAGCGGCGGGCGCACGCGCGAACTGCGCGACCTGTTCCAGGAGGCCGGCGTGCCGCCGTGGAAGCGCGGGCGACTACCGCTCGCATTCGACGCCGACGGCGCGCTCGTCGCGGTCGCCGACATCTGGCTCAGCGAGGCCGGCGCCGCCCTGCTCGAACCGATCGGCGCGCGCTTCGAATGGACGCCCGCCGAGGGCGGTACGCGCCGCGGCGGTGGCCAGCTCGCGATTGATCTTGCGGACGCGCTGAGCTAGTTTTCGCGCCCATGCCAAAGCCCGCCGCCGAAACCTCGCAGGTCGCCGATTTCGAGAAGTCCCTCGACGAACTCGAACAGCTCGTCGGCCGCATGGAACAGGGCGATCTCAGCCTCGACGAATCGCTGCAGTCGTTCGAGCGCGGCATCGCGCTGTACCGGAACTGCCAGGGCGCGCTCGACCAGGCCAAGCTGCGCGTGAACCAGTTGCTGGATCCGGCGGCGCCGGAGAACGCGCAGCCCTTCGATCCCGACGTGCCTTAGCTTTTGCGATCGTCCCTGATCGCGGCTTCGACGGAACGTCGAGATTCGTTTGGTACGTCTGCAGGTCCGGAAATCCACAGCGGCCATCCATGGCCGCACTTTTCATCAAGAGCATTACTGCGCGGACGGGCCATGTATCCGGCTTCGCCGCGCTTCATCGAGAGCATACTTCCCGCGTGAACGAGCTGACACCTGAACTTGTGGCGCTGTCTGCACGCGCGGACGAGGCGCTCGCGCGTGCGGTGCCGGACGAGGCGCAGCCACCCGTCGAGCTGCATCGCGCGATGCGTTATGCCGTGCTCGGCGGCGGCAAGCGGTTGCGGCCGTTGCTCGTCTATGCGACCGGCCGCGCGTTCGGCGCCGCGCCGGATCGCCTCGATGCGTCGGCGGCCGCGGTCGAGCTCATCCATGCCTATTCGCTCGTGCACGACGACCTGCCGGCGATGGACGACGACGACCTGCGGCGCGGTCGGCCGACCTGCCACGTCGTGTTCGGCGAAGCGATGGCGATCCTCGCCGGCGACGCGCTGCAGGCGCTCGCATTCGAGGTGCTCGCGAATGATCCCGCGCTCGCCGCCGATCCTGCCAACCACCTCGCAATGCTGCGCACGCTCGCTGGCGCCTGCGGCTCGCACGGCATGGCCGGCGGCCAGGCGTTCGACCTGGCTGCGGTCGGCCACGTGCTCGACGCGGCGGAACTCGAGCGCATGCACGTGCACAAGACCGGCGCGCTGATTCGCGCATCCGTGCGCCTCGGCGCGCTCGCCGCGGGCGTGCGCGACGCGCGCGCGCTCGACGCGCTCGAAACCTACGGTCACGCGATCGGGCTCGCGTTCCAGATCCGCGACGACCTGCTCGACATCGAGGCCGACACCGCGCAACTCGGCAAGACCGCCGGCAAGGACGTCGCGGCGAACAAGCCGACCTATCCGGCGATCCTCGGTATCGACGCCTCGCGCGCCGAACTCGCGACGCTCACTGCACGAGCGCTCGCCGCGATCGAACCGCTCGATGCGCGCGTCGACGCGCTCAGCGACCTCGCCCGCTTCGTCTCCGGGCGCGCCAGCTGAGGCGGCGCGCCCGCGACGTTCACTTCACCAGGCGCAGCGCGAACGGGTAGCGGTAGGCGACGCCTTCGTTCGCCTTGATCGCGGCGATGATCGTCAGCACGAACCATGCGACGAACAACAGCAGGCCGATCGGCACGGTGAGCAGTGCGCCGATGAAGAACGTGCCGATCGTGACGATCCACAACGCCGCCGCGACGATGATCGCGGTGATGTTGAAGTTCAGCGCTTCCTTCGCCTGGTCCGCCGCGAACGGCAAGGTGTCGCGCTTGACGAGCCAGACGATGAGCGGCCCGATCACGCAGCCGATGCCCGTGATGAACGCGCTGAACGCGGACAGGTGGCCGATCAACGCCCAGGTACGGTCGTCGTTCGACTGCGCGGCCGGCAAGGTGGTCGTTTCGGGCACCGCGGCGCCATCGCCGACGCCAGCATCCTTCTCGCTCATCTGCTCTCTCCGGTTGAAGTGACGCCCCCTTCATGGGCGCCGCCAGGCACCGGCACAATAGCGCGGAAGTCATGCCCGGAGGCACGGCGGGATCGGCGCAGTCAGCGGCCGATGTCGCGCAGGCGTACGCCGCGCATCAGTTTGCGCTCCACCTGCTCCAGCGTAACGCCGCTGGTCTCCGGAACGAGCGCCCAGGTGAGCCCGATGAAAGCGAGGTTGAGCGCGGCATAGAGCCAGAACGTCGCGGCATGGCCGATGCCGTTGAGTAGCGACAGGAACGTCGCCCCGACGGCCATGTTCGCGATCCAGTTGGTGACGGTCGAGCAGGCGATGCCGAAGTCCCTGCCCTTCAGCGGCTGGATCTCCGAACACAGTACCCAGATCAACGGCCCTGCCGACATGGCGAACCCGACGATGAACAGCAGCAGCATGCCGACCGCGACAAGTTGCTGTGCACGACCGGCGATGCCGCCGTCCATCAACGTGCCGACTACGCCGAGGCCGAGGGCCATCACGGCGAAGCCGACGTACAGGATCGGCTTGCGACCCCAACGGTCGACCCAGGCGATCGCGATGAAGGTCGCAAGCACGTTGGTCGCACCGACGATCGCGGTGAACCACATCTGCGACGCCGTATCGTAGCCCATGTCGTGGAAGATGCGTGGCGCGTAGTACATGACGACGTTCATGCCGGTGAATTGCTGCACGAGCTGCAGCATGATTCCCAGGAAGACCGACCGACGGAAGTTGGCGTTCTCGAGGAACAGCCGCCAGCCGGTCTGCGGCGTGCGCAGCTGCTCCTCGATATCCGCCGCCTCGCGGGCGACCAGTTGCGGATCGCGTCGCAAGCGCGCGAGTACTTGCAGTGCTTCCTCGCGACGATTGCGCATGAGCAACCAGCGAGGGCTGTCGGGCAGCAGCACAAGGCCAAGCAGGAACAGGATGCCGGGCAATGCAATGATGCCGAGCATCCAGCGCCAGCTACCCGAATAGCTGAATGCCGTGTCCGACAGGAACGCGACAAGGATGCCGATCGTTATCATCAGCTGGTACAACGAGATCATCGCGCCGCGCGTGTCCTCGGGCGCGACCTCGGCGAGGTAGAGGGGTGCGGCGAACGCGGCCAGACCGATCGCCAGACCGAGCACGAAACGCGCAACAATCAGGCTCGACGGCGAAGGCGCCATGCCGCACAAGAGAGAGCCGACCACGAACAGGGCCGCGCCCAGCTGCAGTGAACGCTTTCGCCCGAGCGCATTGGACATCCAGCCGGCCGCCGCGGCACCGACCGCAGCGCCGAACATCATCGCGCTGACGATCCATTCGATCGTGTCGTCGGGGATTCCGAATTCGGCCTGGATGAACTGGGTCGCACCGGAAATGACGCCGATATCGAGGCCGAACATCAGCCCTGCCAGCGCGGCGAGCACGCAAGTGACCAATGCGGTCGCACCAGGGCGAGCGGTGACGCTGGGTGTTGCGGCATTCATGCATATCTCCTGGCGCGTCGATCGGGCAATTCGGCCGGCACGCTCGCAACGGTCGCGCGACAGGCATGGGAGCGCTCGGCGTGCCGTAGCCGCGCGAGCAAAGGCGCGACCACGGGCACGGTCAGCATCGTGCTTGCAACAGCCATCAGGAGCAGGGCCGTGAACGTCGCCGCACTGATGATCGCGCGATCGAGCAGGACCGACGCGAAGATGATCATGATCAGCGCCTTGGTCTGCAGCAGCCAGCCGACGATCCTGCCCTCGAGGACCGGCCATCGCAGCACCTTCGCGGCGAGGCGGGCGCCGATCAACTTTCCGCCGACCGATGCGAGCAACAGGGCGGCCGTAGCCAGCAGCACTGCACGCCCGCTCATGCTCCAGTGCGTGCGCAGGCCGGTCGACAGGAAGAACACGGGCATGAACGCGAGCAGCACGTCGTGCCGCATCGCGTCGAGCCGCGTGCGCCCTAACCACCCCGCATCGACGACGGCACCGGCAAGGAAGGCCCCGACCATGAAATGCAGACCGGCCACGTCCGCCGCCACGGCGCATACCGGTATCCAGACGAGTACCGCGAACCAGCGATCGTCTTCGCCGAAGCGGCGCATCAGGCCGCGGAAGGCGAAGGCAGCGAGGGGGAACGCGAGCAGAAAACAAGCCTGCGCGGCGAGGCGCGACCAATCGACGAGGATCAGTGCGAGTACCGCCCAGATCACGACGTCGTCGACGCTCGCGTAACGCAGGATGCGCTGCCCGAGCGGCGCGTGCAGGATACCGAGACGCTCCATCAGGAGGACCAGGATCGGCAAGGCCGTCACCGCGCACGCCATGCCGACGCCCAGCACGAACTGCGGTGCGGACGCGTCCGCACCGATCCACCCGTCGAACGCGAGCAGGCACGCGCCCGCGACGGATCCGCACAACAAGGGCGTGCCGAGCGCCAGACCGGCCGTGATGAAGCTCTCGCGTCTGTCGTTCCAGGCGGCATGCATGTCGAGTTCGATGCCGGCCAGTGCGACGAATATCATCACCGCCCAGGATGCGATGCCGCCGAGCGCTCCGACGGCTTCGGGCGTGAACACCGCGGCGTAATAGCCGGGGAACGCGCGGCCGAGCACGCCAGGCCCGAGCAGGATGCCGCTGACGATCTGCACGACGACGATCGGAAAGAAGCGCTCCAGCCCGAGCAGGCGCCACAGCAGGAACGGCGCGGCGAGGATCAGCACCATCGCGAGCAGGAACGCTTCGATTTTCATGCGATCACCCGGCCACCCTCACACGACGCGGTTGGCGGCGATGACTTTCGCGTACCAGTGGCCCGAATCCTTGATCGTGCGCTGCTGGCGGTTCTTGAAATCGACGTAGACGAGCCCGAAGCGCTGCGTATAGCCTTCCGCCCATTCGAAGTTGTCGAGCAGGCTCCAGCAGTGGTACGCGCGCACCGGCACGCCGTCGCGTATCGCCCGCGACAGTTCGCGCAGGTGACGCTGCAGCCAGACGATGCGCTTGCGGTCGTGCACATGACCCTGGCTGTCCGGCAAGTTGTTGTAGGCAGCGCCGTTCTCGGTGATCTCGATCGGCAGCCCGCCGGTGTGCTGCGTGATCTCGCGCAGGATGCGATAGAAGCCCGGAGGATCGATGTCCCAGCCGTTGTCGGTCTTCTCGTCCGGCCCGGCCGCCCAGTCGGCCTGCGTGTCGAGCCCGGGGATGCCGTTGCCTCGCGGAGCGTGACGCACGACCCACGGTGAGTAATAGTTGAGGCCGATGAAGTCGAGCGGCGCACGCATGATCGCGTCGTCGCCGGCGCGACAGCCGAGCAGCGCATCCTGCTGGGCAGGCGGCAGCACCCCCTGCGGGTAGCTTCCCTTCAAGGGCGGATCGAGGAACCACAGGTTGAGGAAGCGGAACCAGCGCTGCGCGGCGGCGCGGTCGGCATCCGAATCGGTCGCGGCATTCATCGGCGCGACATCGATTACGCCACCCACCTGCGGTTTCGCCTTGGCCGCCTTGAGTACGCGGAACGCCAGGCCTTGGGCGAGATTCACCGTATGGGTGGCGCGCAACAACGCGAGCGGGTCCGTGCGCCCCGGCGCGTGCGTGCCTTGCCAGTAGCCGACGTGCGTGAACGTCTTGGGTTCGTTGAAGATCGCCCACTGGCCGATGCGGTCGCCGAGCGCGTCCGCGACGATCCGCGCGTAGTCGGCGAGACGTTCCGCGGTGTCGCGGTTCGGCCAGCCACCCGCGTCTTCGAGCGGCTGCGGGAGATCCCAGTGGTAGAGCGTCGGGAACGGGCGGATGCGCGCTTCCAGCAAGGCGTCGACCAGGCGCTTGTAGTAGTCCAGCCCCTTCGGGTTCGATGCACCGCGCCCTCCTGGCTGGACGCGCGGCCACGAGATCGAGAAGCGGTAGGTCTTCAGCCCGAGCTCGCGCATCAGAGCGATGTCGTCGCGATAGCGGTGATAGCTGTCGCACGCGACGTCGCCGTTGGCGTCGTTCTTCACCTTGCCCGGCGTGTGGGCGAAACGATCCCATATCGACTCGCCGCGCCCGTCGACGTTCCAGGCGCCTTCGATCTGATACGCCGCCGTCGCCGATCCCCACAGGAAGCCGGCGGGAAACGCATCGACGTCGAGCAGCTTCGCACCTCCGACTGCGGCCTCATCGGTCGCCATCGTCGCACGCCCCCAGCGGGTTGCCAGCAGGGGTATTCCCGCCAGACCGATGACGTGGCGCAAAGCTTCGCGTCGTCGCATGGATCGCATTCCTGTTCAAGTTCAAACGGCGTGTGGCACGTGCCATCGTGGTGGCGGCTGCCGTTCGATGCGTCACGCCCGATCGGATCCTTCCCGAGCAAGGAACCGGCGCGGAACGTGACGCATCGAAGGCATCCGCCTAGAAGTCGAAGCCGAAATTGACTCCGATCGTGCGCGGCGGCAGATACTGCGAGGTGTAGATGAACTGACCGTTGCCGAGCGCGGTGCGGCCGGCGTTCGTACGCACCTTTTCGTCGGTGAAATTGCTCACGTAAAGGCCTGCCCACCACCGCGCATCGGCGGGCGTGTAGCGCATGCTGAAATCGCCACGGAAGTACGCCTTCTGCTTGTCGCCCTCACCGAGGTTGAACGGGCTCAGCCAGCTCGACGTTTCGGCGTGACCGCTGAAACGCGGCGCGAGCGTACTGCCGTTGGCGAACGTGAAGACGTGTTCGTAGATCAGCGTCAACGACGCATCCGGCGCATGCGCGAGTTCGTTTCCCGACACGTCAAGGCAATTGCCGATTCCTGATTCCGGTGCGCACGGCGGCAGGCCGCCGTAGTCGTTGCTGCCGGCATAGCGCAAGGTGCCGAGTTCCTTCTTCGGCAGCAACGAGAGCACGAGATTGAGGCGATCCGCTTCGCCGAGTTGCGCAGCAATCTCGGACTCGAAGCCGACCACCTTGGTGCTACCCGCGACGTTCGAGAAACCCAGGCCACGGCTGCCGTCGATGAAGGTGATCGGCGCGGACAGCTGGAAGTCCTTGAAGTCCTCGTAGTACAGCGCGTTGTTCCAGGTCAGCCGGTGGTCGAGGAAGGTCATCTTCACGCCGACCTCGTAGTTGGTCAGCGTCTCGCCCTTGTACGGCACGCCGCCGTCCTGCAAGCCGCCGGACTTGTAGCCGGTCGACACGCTGCCGTAGACGAACGTCGTGTCCGAGAGGTCGCCCTCCAGGCGCAGCAGCCACGTCGTCTTGTTCGCATCGTACTTGCCGTCATTGATGCCGCCGACACCGAGGCCGAAGCCCGTGCCAGGGCCCGGAATCGTGCCGGGCGCGATCGGAATCTGCGGCACGTTCGCGTCGTAGGCCCAACCCCAGCCGCGGCCACCGCGGTTTTCCTTCTCGTCGTGCGTGTAGCGCGCGCCGCCGGTCAGGCGTAGACGGTCGTTGATGTGCCATGTCGCCTGGGCGAAACCCGCGGTCGACTCGACCGTCTCCTTCGGCTGGATGAACGAACCCTGCCACGCGACGGTGCCCTGCGGCGTGCCGTTGAAGATCGGGATGTCGAAACGGATCGAATTGTCTTCGGACGCGTAGTAGAGGCCGAGAATCCAGTCGACGGTGTTGTCGCCCGACGATTTCAGGTCCAGTTCGTGGCTGTTGCTGCGGAAGCGCTCGTAGTTGGTGCGGTCGTCCTGGAAGGTCGAGCCGGTGGCGAAGCTGGTCGGCACCTGCACGCCGCCATCCTGGTCGAAGTCGCTCGAACCATCGAATTTGGAGAAGCCCGCGATGTAGCTCAGGCTCATCGCCTCGCTGATATCCCAGTCGACGCGACTGCGCAGGGCATACGCGTCGCGTTCGAGCTTCGCCGGCGTGTCGGCGAGGATCGACCAGAAGTCCTGGCCGTCGCGCGGGTGCTGCATCAGGTTCGCCAGCGGCGTGCCGCGATCACGGAAGTACTCGAGCGAGAGGTTCCAGCTCAGCGTCGCCGTCGGCGTCCACAGCGTGCTCACGCGCACGCCGGACTGGTCCTGCGAACTGTACTTGTCGCCGCTCGTCACGTAGATGTTCGGGTCGATCGCGCGGAAGTTCTCCGGCAGTCCGCCCGACGCGAGATAAGCTGCGCGCTGGCTGTCGACCGAAGGCAACTGGCCGTTCGGCGACTGGTAGTCGACGTAGCCGTCGTGCTGCTCCTGGCCGAGAGCGACGCGGAACGCGAAGGTGTCGCTCAGCGGCACGTTGATCGCCGCACGCAGGCCGACGTGGCCGTAGTCGCCGACCTCCATCTGGCCGTAGCCGTACGTCTTGCCGAGGTCGGGTTTGGCGGTCTGGAAGTTGACGGCGCCGACGGTGGAGTTGCGTCCCCACAGCGTTCCCTGCGGCCCGCGCAGTACTTCGATCGAGTCGAGATCGAGCAGCAGCGACGCCGCAGCTTCCGCGCGCGGCGCGTACACGCCGTCGACGAACAGCGCCACTTCGGGATCGGCGTACTCCGTTTTCGCACTGTCGTTGCCGATGCCGCGCATCGTCAGGGTGACGACACCATGGTCACCCTGGGTCGTCGCGGCGAGACCCGGCACGAGCTTGGTGATGTCGACCACGTTGACGACGCGTTCCTTGTCGAGCGTGCCGCCGTCGATCGCGCTGATCGCCACGGCCGTCTTCTGCAGCGGCGTTTCGCGCTTGGTCGCGGTGACCTGGATCTCGCCCAGCAACTGGGTCTTGTCTTTCGACGCCGCCGGATCGTCGGCAGGCGCGTCCTCGGCAGCGTACGCATGCGAGGCAAGCACCGCGATGATCGCGCTCGACAGCGCTCGTGTGCGCAATTTCATGTCCCCTCCTCGTCGGAAAAGATCCGCCGCATGCCACCGCGCGACGGAGCGGAGGCGATTGATAGTCCAAATTGGCAGCGCTGTCAATTTTGAATTGACAGCGCTGCCAATTGGCCCATCGAACGCGCTATGCTTCGCACGAGGACGTGTTGCAACCGCACGCCACCTACGCGCATCGGCTCGCTCGCGGCGCGACTATTTACGCTGCGTAGCAACATGCATGCGAACGAGCGCCATGACCGGGGGCGAGCGTTTCGCATCGACGTTCCGCGTTCCGAAAGCGCGCGCAGCATTGCCTTGCAGCGCAGCAAAAATGATGGGAATTCGACTTGGATACCTGGAGGCGGCGATGCCCGCATTGCACAAGATTCTTATTGTCGGCGGCGGCACTGCGGGCTGGCTGACGGCCAACTATCTCGCCCGTACGCTGCAGATCGCGTCGGGGCGGTCACTGTCGGTCGAACTCGTCGAATCCAGCGACATCGGCATACTGGGCGTGGGCGAAGGCACGTTTCCCTCCATCCGCGGCACCCTCTCGGCGATCGGACTCGACGAGGCCCGCTTCGTGCGCGAGGCGAACGCGACGTTCAAGCAAGGCATTCGCTTCGATCACTGGCTGAAAGCCCCGGACGGCACCGGCAGCCATCACTACTTCCACCCTTTCAGCCTGCCCAGCCAGCGCGAGCGCGACCTCGAGCTGCTGCCCTACTGGCTGCTCGGCGCGGCCGGCGACGGCGTCGCATTCGCCGAGGCTGCGACCATGCAGAAGCATGTCGCGGATCGTTCACGGGCACCGAAGCGCGCCACGGATGCCGATTACCAGGGGCGCCTCAACTACGCCTACCATTTCGACGCAGCGCGTTTCGCCGCCCTGCTCGCGCGGCACGGGCGCGACCTCGGCGTCCAGCACCGCATCGCCACGGTCGACGAGGTCGAACTCGACGAACACGGCGCAATCGCCTGCGTGCGCACGCGCGAAGCGGGTGCCCTGACGGCGGACCTGTACGTCGACTGCACCGGCTTTCGCGCGGCGTTGATCGGCGGCGCACTTGGCTCCAAGTTTCGCAGCGCCAAGGACGTGCTGTTCGTCGATCGCGCGCTCGCGATACAGGTTCCCTATGCGAGCGCTGATGCGCCGATTCCGTCGTACACGATTTCCACCGCGCACGAGGCCGGATGGACCTGGGACATCGGGCTGCAGGCTCGGCGCGGCGTCGGTTACGTCTATTCGTCGGCGCATACGGACGACGCACGCGCGGAGCAAGTGCTGCGCAGCCACATCGGTGCAACGGCCGATGGCCTTGCGGCGCGGCAGCTTCGTTTCGAAGCCGGTCATCGTCCGGAGCAATGGTTGCGCAATTGCGTCGCCGTCGGCCTGTCGGCCGGCTTCGTCGAGCCGCTGGAATCGACCGGTATCGGCCTGATCGAGATGGCGGCGTACCTGATCGCACACCTGCTCCCGCTCGATGGCGACATGACGCGCGTCGCTCGCCATTTCAACACGCTGATGACGCGACGCTACGAGCGCATCTTCGACTTCATCAAGATGCACTACTGTCTCAGCCGGCGCACGGATTCCGCGTTCTGGGCCGACAATGCCGACCCACGCAGCATACCGGACGCATTGCGTGATCAACTGGCGATGTGGCGCTCACGGCCGCCTCACCGCCTGGACTTCGTGACGGATGTCGAAATGTTCCTGCCGGCGAGCTGGCAGTTCATCCTGTACGGAATGGAGTACCCCACCGACCTGCAGCCGGCATACGCGCTCTACCCGCACTACGAGCGCGCGCGCGCCGAGTTCGCGATGATCCGGTCGCTGGCGCCGCGCGCCGCTGCGGACCTGCCGGATCATCGCGCGCTGGTCGAACACCTGTGCGCGCGCGACATGACGGGCGCTGCCGTGGCCTGAAACTCTGCGCTAGCATGGCGATGCGGCGCGCCACCGGTCGCCGCCAGGCAGCGAACCGCCCCTGCGGAGGAACTGGATGCCAGCAAGAATCGAGGACGTCGCCGCCACCGCGGGCGTTTCCATGAAAACCGTGTCGCGCGTCTTCAACAATGAACCGAACGTGCGCGAGAAGACGCGCGCCCGCGTCGAGGCCGCAGCCAAGGCGCTCAACTACCGCCCCAATCCGTCGGCACGCGGCCTCGCCGGCAATCGATCCTATCTCGTTTCGCTGGTGTTCGACGATCCAGCGGCAGGTTCGAGCTACATCATGGAAATCATCGTCGGCATGCTCGTCGCGTGCGAGCAGTCGCGCTACAGCGCCATGTTGCGACCGCTCGAATACGCCAGCGCCGACCATATCGGCGCGGTCGAGGATTCGATCGCACGCTATCGCCCCGATGGCCTCGTGCTGGTGCCGCCCTTCGCCGACGACGTGAAGCTGCTGCGCAGGCTCGACGAACTCGGCGTGCGCTACGCGACGATTTCGGCGAAGGCGAAGATCGGCCACGAGCGCGTCGGCACGATCCTCGACGAACGCAAAGCATCGGCCGAGATGATCGCGCACGCGGTCGCACTCGGTCACCGCCGCATCGGTCACGTCGCCGGCCCGCTGCCGCACGGCGGCCGCGCCTGGCGCCTCGCAGGCTACCGCGACGGATTGCGCCGCGCGGGCCTGCCCTACGACGAAGCGCTCGTCGTCGACGGCGGCTTCTCGTTCGAGGCCGGCATCGCCGGCGCCAGACACCTGCTCGACCTCGACGAGCCGCCCACCGCGATCTTCGCCGCCAACGACGACAGTGCATGCGGCGTCATGCACGAGGCGTTCGAACGCGGCCTGGCCATTCCGCGCGATTTGTCCGTCTTCGGCTTCGACGACACACCGACGTCGCGCCACGTCTGGCCAGGCCTGACGACCGTGCGCCAGCCGTGCCGCGACATGGGTCGCATCGCGGCGGAGCAGTTGCTTGCCCTCATCCGCGATCCGACCGCGGGCGAGCTCGTGCACGTGCCGTACGAGTTGCAGATCCGCCAGTCCAGCGGTCCCGCTCCTTCGCGGCCACGGCCACGGCCGCGCTCGCGTACGCGCTGAACGTACTCCATGACGACGCGGCCGCGCTCGGGGTTCTGGCAGATCTGGAACATGTGCTTCGGCTTCGTCGGCATCCAGTTCGCGTTCGCGCTTCAGAACTCGAACATGAGCCGCATCTTCCAGACGCTCGGAGCGGGCGTGGACGACATTCCCGTGCTATGGATCGCGGCGCCGCTGACCGGCCTGATCGTTCAACCGATCGTCGGGCACTGTTCTGATCGCACCTGGAGCCGGTTCGGGCGTCGGCGCCCGTACTTCCTCGGCGGCGCGATCCTCGCCGCGATCGCCCTGTTCGCGATGCCCGACTCGCCCGCGCTATGGATAGCGGCGCTGCTGCTCTGGCTGCTCGACGGTTCGATCAACGTCTCGATGGGCCCGTTCCGCTCGTTCGTCGGCGACCAGCTGCCTGCGGATCAGCGTGCACTCGGCTACGCGATGCAGACCTTCTTCATCGCCGCGGGCTCGGTCGTGGCGAGCCTCGCACCCTGGCTGTTCGCTCGCTTCGGCGTCGCCAACACCGCGACCGCGGGCGCCCTTCCGGACACGGTCCGCTACTCGTTCCAGATCGGCGCATGCGTGCTGCTGTTGGCGATGGGCTGGAGCGTGCTGACGACGCGCGAGTACGCGCCCGCCACACTCGATGCGTTCGACGACGCCACGCCCCCCGGAGACGACCCGCCGATGGGAGCGGACGTGCATCGTCGTGCGCTGCTATGGCTCGCCGCCGGCGGCATCGCACTCGCGGCGACGTCATGGCTACGCTCGGACCGGCAGCTCTATCTGCTCGGCGGCGGAATGATCGCCTATGGATTCGTGCTGTGGATCGCATCGACCGGGCGTCGCGACAACGCATTCACCCATATCGTCGCCGACCTGCGCGCGATGCCAGAAACGATGCGACGCCTCGTCCCGGTCCAGTTCTTTTCCTGGTTCGCCCTGTTCGCGATGTGGATCTACACCACCGCGGCGGTCACGCAAGTCCAGTTCGGCACGACCGATCCCCTGTCCTCCCGCTACAACGAAGGCGCCAATTGGGTCGGCGTCCTGTTCGCGGCGTACAACGCCTTCGCGATCGTCGCGGCCGCGCTGATACCGCCGATGACGCGCCGATTCGGATTGCGCGCCAGTCACGTGTTCAACCTCTTCCTCGGCGGATGCGGGCTCGCCTCGTTCCTGGCCATTCGCGATCCGCGTTGGCTGTTGCTTTCGATGGCTGGCGTGGGATTCGCCTGGGCGTCGATCCTGTCGCTGCCCTACGCGCTGCTCGCCAACAGCGTGCCTACGCGCAAGATGGGCGTCTACATGGGCATCTTCAATTTGTCCATCGTCGTGCCGCAGTTGTTCGCCGCGAGCATCCTCGCGTTCCTGCTGCGCAGCCTGTTCGCGAACGCGGCCATCGACGCGCTGCTGCTCGGTGGCGTCGGCCTGCTGCTGGCCGGCGCGTGCATGCTGCGCGTCCCCGAGCCGGCATCGCGCTGACCGCTGTCGCGCGAGGAGCCTCGGCGATGTTCGCGTACGCGTCGCGCAGGTTGCCCGCGATCGTGATCTCCTCGACCGGGTAGTGGCTGATCAACGCGCAGGTACGGTCGTCGTTCGACCGCGCGGTCGGCGCCGCCGCTTCGGGCATGGTCGTGGAACCGCTCGCTGCCCGCGGTGTTTCGTTCTCGCTCGTGCACTCTCTCCGACGGGTGTGGCAACTCGTTCTGGGTACCGCCACGCGTCCTCGCACTGGCGCGGAAGTCATGCCTGGCGGGACAGCGCTCAATCCGACGCCATGCATGCATCCGGCTTCCAGCCCCGCCCGGACGCGAGGCGCGTCCCCTTGCCGATCGACACGCCGGCGACCGGTGCGTTCGCACGATCGCCGAGGATCGAGAGATGGCCGCGCGCGCGGTGCGGTTCGACATCGTCGACCTGGCCGAAGATGTCGGCGCCGGGAAACTGCGCGGGGTCGCCTTCCAGCCACATGCCGGCGAACACGCCGTCGGCGCTCCCCGCATCGATGGTGACGCGATACCGGCGCACGTTCGTGAGATAGGGGTTGCTCGTCGGCGCGGCGTCGATGCGCGCGTCGGCGAGCACCATCCGCAACGGGTCGGGATGGAGATAGCCACGCCAGTCGGGCGGCAGTTCGGGCAGGCCGCACAACGCGTCGTCGCGCTGGCGGCGACGCTGCAGGTAGTCGCGCAGTTCGAGCCGGGTCGTGCCGCCGAGCCCCTCGCCATCGAGCGTGGCGATGAACCCGACGAGCGAGCCCCGCGGAATCAGGAACACGTGGCTGCCCCAGCGGACGACGACGTATTCGAGGCGCGAGACGCCGTCCGGGCCGCCGGTACTCCGATCGAGGTCCACCACGAGCCGACCGCCACGCTCGCGGTAGCGCCCCGTGATGCCCTGGGACACGCCGGCATCGGCGAACTCGCGGTATCCAGCCCAGCCGTCGGCGGCGAGCGCGAGCTCGGCGCCGATCGTGCCGGTGCTGAAATCGTAGATGCCGGCCAGCGCGGCGGCCTTCGCCCCCGCTTCCGCTGCGGCGACCGCGTCGCGCCGGTCGAGGTACGCACATGACTGCTCGAACGCGCGCGGCTCGCCCGTCACGCAACGCGGCCGGGCCGGCACCGTGATCGTCTCGAGTTCATCGGCGGGCGGCTCCGCCGCGCCCACGCAGGTGGCGATCGACGCGAAGGCCGCGGCGAGGAACGCCATGTCCAGCCGATTCCGCATCCGCACCTCCTTGCGTTTCGATGCAACGACGCACGGACGCACGCCGGCGTCGCATCGCACTACTCGCCCGCGATCGTCATGCGCTCGAGCAGGATCGAGCCGGTCAGCACGTGCGAGCGCGGATCGACGTCGTGGCCGACCGCGACGACGTTCGCGTACATGTCGCGCAGGTTGCCCGCGATCGTGATCTCCTCGACCGGGTAAGCGATCTCGCCGTTCTCGACCCAGAACCCGCTCGCACCGCGCGAGTAGTCGCCGGTGATGAGCGACACGCCCTGCCCCATGAGCTCGGTCACGAGCAGCCCGGTGCCCATGCGCCGCAGCATCGCCGCGAGGTCGTCGGTGCCCGGCTGCACCACGATGTTCTGCACGCCGCCGGCATTGCCGGTCGACTTCAGGCCGAGCTTGCGCGCCGAATAGCTGCCGAGGATGTAGCGCGCGAGCACGCCGTCCCTGACGAGATCCGAGTCGCGCGTGGCGACGCCCTCGGAGTCGAACGCGGTGGAGCCGTGGCCGCGCGGGATGTGCGGCCGCTCGACGATCTGCATCCAGGCCGGGAAGACCGGCTTGCCGACGTGGTCGACGAGGAAGCTGGCGCGGCGGTACAGCGAGCCGCCGCTCACCGCGGAGAGGAAATGGCCGACGAAGCTGCGCGCGACCTCGGGCACGAACAGCACCGGGCACGCACGCGTCGACAGGCGCCGCGCGCCGAGGCGTGCGACCGTGCGTTCGGCCGCCTTGCGGCCGATCGATGCGGCGCTCGCGAAGTCGCTCGCGCGGCGCACGCTGTCGTACCAGTAGTCGCGCTGCATCCCCGACTCGTTCTCGGCGATCAGCGCGACCGACAGGGTATGGCTCGTGCCGCGCTCGGTGCCGACGAAGCCGAGCGTGTTCGCGTACGCGGTCAGCGACGCGCCGACCTGCACCGAAGCGCCGTCCGAATTGTCGATGCGCGGGTCGTACGCGCGACCGGCGTCCTCGATCTCGACGCCCAGGCGGATCGCCTCTTCTGGGGTGATGTCCCACGGATGCCAGAGGTCGAGTTCGGGGAACGTCGTCGCCAGCAGGGCCGGGTCGGCGAGGCCGTTGGCCGGATCCTCTTCGGTGTGGCGCGCGATCGCGCACGCGTGCTCGACCGTCTGCTCGATCGACTTCGGATCGAGGTCGGCGGTGTTGGCCGAACCCTTGCGCCTGCCGAAATAGACGGTCACCGAGACGCCGCGATCGCGCGTGCGCTCGACCGTCTCGACTTCGCCGAGGCGCACGCCGACGGCGAGGCCGAGGTCGATGCTCGCCGCGGCATCGGCCTCGCTGGCGCCCTTCGCCCGGGCGAGGCGGACCACGTCCTCGGCGATCGTCGCGAGGCGGTCGAGGTCGGCGGAGCTGGTATCTTTGTCGGTCACGATGGCATTCATTGCAGCATTATCCTGGAATTCCTGATGCACGACCCGCACGACGACGAATCGCCGGACGAGACACTGGAGCCGAGCCGCAGCCAGTTGCGCCGCGAGGCACTCGACATCCTCAAGCTCGCCGAGACGCTGGCGAACCTCAGCGAGGCCGAACTCGCCCGCGTGCCGCTCGACGACGACCTGCGCGAGGAAGTGCGACGCACGCGCGCGGTCACCTCGCACATCGCCCGCAAGCGCCAGAACCAGTTCCTCGCCAAGCAGATGCGCAAGCTCGACGAGGAATCGGTGGAGGCGATCCGCTACTCGCTCGGCGTCGACCGCGAGAAGGCGCACCGTGAAACCGCGGCGATGCACCGCCTGGAAACGTGGCGCGAACGCCTGCTCGCCGACGGTGACGACGCCCTCGCCGAATTCATCGCGCAGCACCCGTCCGCCGATCGCCAGCGCCTGCGCCAGCTCGTGCGCAACGCGCTCGCCGAACGCAAGGCGGACAAGCCGCCGCACGCGTATCGCGAACTGTTCCGCGTGCTGCGCGAGGCGAGCGAGCGCGACGTCGATGCCGCGGAATGACGCCCGCGCGGCCTAGCGTGCAGCTGCATACGGATTCGTGCCCGTCGCCGCGAGCGCGACCCACGCCGTCGCACCGAGATGCGGCAAGCGGAAGTAGTACGCGTCGGCCGCGAGTCCGGTCGTGATGCGCGGCTCGCGCGTCGCGTACGCGTAGCCGCCCGGCGCGAACTCGCGCGCGACGCACGACAGGTGCTTCCGCGCGGCCTGCGGGTCACCGCGCACGCGATAGGCGAGCGCAGCCTGCGCCGTGCCTTCGATCCAGATGCCGTCGCGGTCCGCATTGAAATCGAACCCGCAGTCGACGCCGTGCGCGCGCTGCGCATAGGCGAGCCCACGGCGCCAATCGTCGTCGGCACGCGGCACCAGCTGCGACCACAGCTGCACGTCGAGTGCGGACGACATGCGGTTCGCGCTGCCGTCGGGCAACGTGCCGATGCGGAAATATCCGCCGGGCGCGTCCCACTGCGCATCGAGGAAGCGGCGCGCGATGTCCGCCTGCGCGTCCCAGTGGCCGCCGGCGTCGAGCACGGCGAGTCGCGTGAACAGCGCGACGAGGTCGAGCGCGTGCTCGGTGGATTTCCAGTCGAGCGGTTCCGGCGAAGCGTCGAAGCCGTTCACGCCGCCACGGAAACCGCCGCCGCGCGCATCGGATTCGTTCGCGACGATCCAGCGGCCGAGCGTGCGCGCCGCGTCCAGCCATTTCGCCTCGTGCGTCGCGTCGTGCAATGCGAGCAACGCCAATGCCGCCCAGGCGACGTTGCCGGTCGCGGTGCCCGACTGGTAGCCGTCCTCGACCCAGCGCTGTTGCGCCGCGTCCCACCAGCCGTTGCGCAAGACCTTCGCGTCGACGACACCGGCGCGGTAGACGTTGCGCAGGCGCGTGTCGGTCGTCGCGGCCAGCCGCAACGCTTCACCGATGCGTGCGGCCTCGGGCAGCGCACCGCAGCCGGCGAGTGCGATCGTCGCGAGCGCCTCGTCGTAGACGAACGCGGCCGCCTTCAACGCAGGTTCCAGCGGTTCGCCGGCGCCGCTCGGGCCATCGTAGCTGCGCAAGAACAGGGGCGCGCTGCCCGGCACCGCGTCGACGCGGTCCTTCAGCGCCGCACAGCTCTTCGTCGCGAGCGCGGAATCGCCCCCCCCGCCCGCGTGCGCGAACGCCGCGATCGACGCCGACGCGAGGACGGCGAGCCAACGCGCGCCGCGCAGCGAACGCGCGAACGTCACGCCGCGGTGCCTCCGACGGTCATGCCGTCGATCCTCAGGGTCGGCTGGCCGACGCCGACGGGCACGCTCTGCCCATCCTTGCCGCAGACGCCGACGCCTTCATCGAGGCGGAGGTCGTTGCCGATCATCGACACGCGCTTGAGCACGTCCGCGCCGGAACCGATCAGGGTCGCTCCCTTGACCGGGCGCGTGACCTTGCCGTCTTCGATGAGGTAGGCCTCGCTCGCCGAGAAGGTGAACTTGCCGTTCGTGATGTCGACCTGGCCACCGCCGAAATTGACCGCGTAGAGGCCACGCTTGACCGACGCGATGATCTCCTGCGGATCGCGCTCGCCCGGCAGCATGTAGGTGTTCGTCATGCGCGGCATCGGCAGGTGCGCGAACGACTCGCGGCGGCCGTTGCCGGTCGAACGCATGCCCATCAGGCGCGCGTTGAGCTTGTCCTGCATGTAGCCCTTCATCACGCCGTTCTCGACCAGCACCGTGCAGTTCGTCGGCGTGCCTTCGTCGTCGATGCTGAGCGAGCCGCGGCGCCCGGCGAGCGTACCGTCGTCGACGACGGTGACGCCGTCGGCCGCGACTCTTTCGCCGAGCATGCCCGCGAACGCGGACGTTTCCTTGCGGTTGAAGTCGCCTTCGAAACCGTGGCCGATCGCTTCGTGCAACAGCACGCCGGGCCAGCCGGGGCCGAGCACGACCGGCATGTTGCCCGCCGGCGCAGGCACCGCGTCGAGGTTGACCAGCGCCGCGCGCACGGCCTCGCGCGCGAATGCATGGGCGCGACCGTTCTCGAGCAGCTCGGGGAAGGTATAGCGGCCGCCGCCGCCGCTGCTGCCCGACTCGCGCCGGCCGTTCGCTTCGGCGATCACCTGCACGTTCATGCGCACGAGCGGGCGCACGTCGGCGGCGAGCGTGCCGTCCGAATGCGCGATGAGCACGGTGTCGAGCGCGGCGGCGATGCTCACGATGACCTGCTTCACGCGCGGGTCGGCTGCGCGACAGGTCGCATCGACTTCGCGCAGCACGGCGATCTTCGCTTCGTTGGACAGGCTGTCGATCGGATCGACGGGTGCGTACAGGGCGCGCGAGGCGGCGATCGCGAGCGGCTTGCCGACGCCGTTCGCTCCGGCCTGCGCGATCGCGCGCGCCGAACCCGCGGCTTCGACGAGCGCCGGCAGCACGATCTCGTCGGAATAGGCGAAGCCGGCCTTCTCGCCCGACAGCGCACGCACGCCGACGCCTTGCTCGATCGAGTGCGAACCGTCCTTGACGATGCCGTCCTCGAGCACCCATGACTCGGAGCGCGAATGCTGGAAATACAGGTCGGCCGCATCGATCGACGGCCCCATGAGGCGCGCGAACACGCCGTCCAGATCGCGGGTGGCGAGCCCGCCCGGGCTCAGCAGTTGGCGTTCGGCGACGGCGATGAGATTGGACATGAGGGGGACCAGGCGCGGGAGGAAGGCGGCGCCGCGGCACGTGGGGCGCGGAACCAGCCGGGTAGATGGGGCCGCGCATGCTGGACCACAACCGGGCCCGATGCAACGCGGCGGGCTAGAACCGGCCGCCGCCGTCCTCGCCGGACGGCGTCACCTGCCACGGCGGCGCAGGCTCGTCCGGCGGCAGCGGCTCCGGCATCGGCGGCGTGTCGGCGCCCTTGCCTGCCTTGATGCGCGAAAGCTGCGTGATCTGCGGCTTGTCCCACGATCCCGACACCTTGTAGCGGCGGGCGACCGCCTTGCCGATCGGCTTGTTGAAGATCCCCTGTACGACGAGGCCGGCGGCCGCGCCGACCGGCCCCGCGGCGAGCGCACCGACGATCGGCAAGGTCGCGCCCGCGCGCGCGCGCACGTCCATGAGCTGGTCGTAGTCCTTCGTGCGCAGGCCGGTGCGGCCGCTGACGATGATCTCCGCGGCCGGGCTGTCGATCCGCAACCCGTCCGTGTACGCATTGCCGCCGGCGAGCCGGAACGTGCCCTTGATCGAATTGAAGCCGAGGCCGGACTGGAAGAAGTCGCTGAAATCGAGGCTCAAGCGCCGCGGGATCTCGGTCAGCGAGAACAAGCCGAAGATGCGGCCGGCTCCGGGCTCGACGTCGAGGATGCGCCCTTCGGCGACGTCGATCGCGAGCGTGCCGTCGAGCTTGGGCAGCGCGAACGCGGACGGTGGGCCGAACCAGCTCGCGTCGATCGTCGCCTTGGTGCTGCCGCCGTCGATGAGGCCGGAGAAACCGAGCGCATCCATCATGCGGCCGAGGTTCTGCGCGCTCAGCTGGATCGACATGCGCGAGCGGTTCTCGATCGCGCCGCCGGTCCAGTCGCCGCTCGCGATCATCGTCACGTTCGGCGAATGCGATTCGAGCGTGTCGATCTGCATGCCCCCGGCGATCGGATGGCTGTCGAACTGCGCACTGCCGAAACTCGCCTTGCCGAGCCGGAAATCCTCGACGCGCAGGTGCAGCGGCGGCAACGAGCCCGGCGCGACGTCGGCGAGCGCACCGGCGTCGGGCGCGTCGGCGGGCGCTTCGGGCCAGTGCACGCGCGCGAACGTCGCGGTGATGCCGTGCGCGGCGAGGTCGCCGCGCGGCACCTCGAGCGTGCCCGCGAGCGCGGCGCCGTCGATGCGGATCGTGGTCTTCGCCGGCGTGTTCTCGATCGCGAGTCCGGTATCGTCGAACTCGCGCCCGCCGAACACGAAATCGTCGGCGCGCACGTCGAGCGCGTTGACGATGTCGCCGCCGCCGCTGCCGCTCTCGACGAGGTCGAGCCACGAACCCGCATCGAGGCGCGCGACGCGCCCGCCGATCATGATGCCCTGCGCGGGCGGTGCGGCGACCGCGCCTTCGCCGAAATCGATGCGCGCGCCGAACGCGCGGCCGCCGCCCGGTGCACGGCCGCGCAACCCGGCGATCGCACCGAGGCGGGCGCTGAATTCCTGCCCTGCGTACGGCAGGCCGAGGTCGAGGTGGAACGGCACGCTCGCGTCGGCCGCCTTCGCGAGCGGCGGTGGCAACGCGATCGCGGTGCCGACGAGGTCGCTGTCGAGGCCGAGCGTCGCGCGCGCGTTGCCGTTCTCCGCGTGGTCGACGCCGACGCGCGCGGTCCATGCCGATTCGCCCTGCACGCTGCCGAGCATCGGCAACAGCACCGGTACGTCGGCGAACACGCTCGCGACCGGCCACGTGCCGCCGACGCTCGCCTCGAATACGTGGCGCGGATCGGCGACGTAGCCGCCGATCGCGACCGTGAGCTTGGCCTTGCGTTCACGGAACGTCGTGTCCAACGCGTCGGCGAGGAAGCCCTTCTGATTGAAGCGCAGCACGCCGCTGGCGTCGTTGAAATGCAGGCCGTAGGCGTTGTGGTCGATGCGCGCGCCGGCGAGTTCGACCTTGCCGTCGAGCGCGAGCGCCTCGACTTCCTTGATCGGCAGCTTCAGCGTGAAATCGACCACGCCGCGCCCACCGACCGCGACGTCCTTGAGCTGCTCCTGGTAGCGCTTGCCGATCGGCGTCGCGCGCAGGAACGCGAGCAGGCCCGGTCCTCCGCCCTCGCCCTTGGCCGCGAGGTCGAGCACGAGCGGACCGAAGTCCTCGATCGTCGCGCTCGCCTCGGTCACCTTGTTGCCCATCGACGTGACGGAATCGGCGTCGACGCGCATGCCGTCGTTGACGAAGGTCGCCGTGCCGTGGATGTGTTCGGCCGGCGGCCAGTTCTCGTGGTAGGCGAGCGTCGCGTCGTCGAGCGCGCCGACCGCGATGAAGCGCCCGGCGCGGTTGTGGAACGGCCAGTCGGCGAGATCGCCGTGGATCGCGACGCGTCCCTGCTCGATGCGGCCGCCGACGAGCGCGCGATCGAGCCAGGCCACTGCCTGCGGCGGCATCGTGTTGGTCGGCCAGAACAGCTTTGCCGCGACGACGTCGCCGTGCGAGGCGAGCGCGTACAAGTCGAGGCTCGGCCGCCGTCCTTCGGCGACGTCGATGCTGCCGCGCAGCTCGCCGCCGTAGCCTTCGCCTTCGAAGCCGACGCGATCGGTTTCGATGCGCCAGCCGTCCTCGGTGCGGCGCGCGACGACGTCGCCGCCGAACCGGCTGAACGCGAACGGCTTGCGGAACACGCGCGGGAAATTCACGCGCAACGCCTTGTCCGGCAGTTGCGCGAGCAGCGCAGCCTCGTCGCCGACGACGTCGACGTCGAGGTCCTCGATGCCGGGAATCGCATCGACGCTCGTCGCTTCGCCGCCGCGCAGGTTCGCGCTCACCGCATAAGCGTCGTCGTGCAGCGCGAACTCCGCCTGCTCGAGCGAGCCGCGCGGGTGCGCGAGATAGAGCCAGCGACGCAGTTCGCCCGGCACGCGCGCGGACAGCATCGCGAGGTTGCCGAGCGGTTCGAGCGCGACCGCGGCTACGCCGGCGCGCCAGTGCGGCGCCACGTCGTCGCCGCGGCGTTCGAGCGTGAGGCGCGCGGGCTTGCCGTCGAGCGCGGTCACGAAATCGGCGACGTCGAGCGTCCAGCCGTCCGCCTCGCGCATCCAGCGCGCGACCAGTGCGAGCCGGTCGAACGCGGCGCGCGGCTCGATCAGCGAGCCGTCGCCGATCGCCACCGGATCGCTCGCGGCGAACTGCGCGTCCTTGAGGTCGATGCGCGCGCGAACGTCGTCGATGCGACCGGCGGCGAGGCGCAACCAGACCTGCACGGCGCCGCGGCCGGCGAGTGGCCGCACGCCACCGGGCGACATCCCGGCCGCGAACGCGGGGAGGTCGAGGTCGCGACCGCCGACGTAGACGTCGCCCGAACGTTCGGCCGGATCGATGTCGGCGACGAGTTCGAGCGGCGGTGCCTCGCTGCCGGCGCTGCGCACGCGGCCGAGCACGCGCATGACCGAGCCGCGGTTCAGCACGCGCAGCACCGGTGCGGCGAACTGCAGGTGCAGGTCCTGCGCGGGATCGTCGATGCCGAGTTTCAGGCGCGTGATCTCGAGTGCGCCGAGCGCACCCATCGACACCGGCTCGTCGCGCGGCGACGATGCGCCGAGGTCGAAGTCGCGCAGCTTCCACTCGCCGCCTTCGTGCACGAGCCGGAGCTCGACGTCGGCGAGGCGGAATTCGGTGAACGCCTTGTTTCGCTGCACGGCGGCGAGCAGGTCGAACGCGAGTTCGGCATGCGGAATCAGCAGCGGCGCGCTACCCGTGCTGCCGGCGATGCGCACGTCATCGAGCGCGAGCAGCGGACCGCCGCCGACCCAGCGCCCGTCGAGGTGGCCGATCGTGACCGTACGGCCGAGGCGATCCGACAACCAGCGTTCGACCTGCTGCGGATGCTGCGTGAGCCATGGCATCGCGAGCTGCGTGATGCCGGCGAGCACGCCGAGCACGATCACGCACGTCGCCGCCACCGCCAGCAGCGCGAAGCGCAACCGGCGCAGGCACATCCGCAGGACCGTCGTCACACGACCTCCGCGAAGGTGCTACAGCAGCACGACATCGTACTGCTCCTGCGAATAATGCTCTTCGGGCTGGAAGCGGATCGTCTTGCCGATGAATTCCTCGAGCTCGGCGACGGCGACCGATTCCTCCTCGAGGATGCGGTTGACCACCTTCGGCGCGGCGAGCACGAGCAGTTGCTGCGCATCGAACTGGCGCACGGCACGGGTGATCTCGCGGAAGATCTCGTAGGTGATCGTCTCGGTGGTCTTCACGCTGCCGCGCCCCGAACACGCCGGGCACGGCTCGCACAGCTGTCGCTCCAGGCTCTCGGTGGTGCGCTTGCGCGTCATCTCGACGAGGCCGAGCGGGGACATGTCGTACACGGTCGCCTTGGCGTGGTCGCGCGCCATCGACTTCTGCAGCTGGCGCAGCACCTGGCGCTGGTGCTCCTCGTCGGTCATGTCGATGAAGTCGATGATGATGATGCCGCCGAGGTTGCGCAGGCGCAGCTGCCGCGCGGCCGCCTGCGCCGCCTCGAGGTTGTTGCGGAACACCGTCTCCTCGAGGTTGCGCGTGCCGAGGAAGCCGCCGGTGTTGACGTCGATGGTCGTCATCGCTTCGGTCTGGTCGACGATCAGGTAACCGCCCGACTTCAGCGGCACGTCCTTCTTGAGCGCGTTCTGGATCTCGTCCTCGACGCCGTACAGGTCGAAGATCGGTCGCTCGCCCGGGTAATGCTCCACCCGCTCGGCCAACTCGGGCATGAACTGCGAGACGAAGCGCTGCGCGCGCTCGAGCGTCTCGCGCGAATCGATGCGCACCTTCTCGATCGACGGCCGCATGAGGTCGCGCAACGCGCGCAGCGGCAGGCTGAGGTCCTCGTAGATGCGCTCGCCGACGCGCACGCGCGCCATCTGCTCCTGGATGTTCGTCCACAGCTTGCCGAGGTAGTCGATGTCCTCGGCGAGCGCCTCGCGCGACTGGCCCTCCGCATTCGTGCGCACGATGTAGCCGAGACGCGACGCGACTGGCGCGGCCGCCGCGGCTGGCGCGGCCGCCGCGGCCGGCGAAGCCGCCGCCGCAGGTTCGATCCCGATCGTCAACGCGGCCAGCATGTCCTTGAGGCGCTGGCGTTCGACTTCGTCCTCGATGCGCACCGACACGCCGAGCACCTTGCTGTACGGCAGCAGCACGAGGTAGCGCGACGGGATCGACAGGTGGGTGGTCAGGCGTGCGCCCTTCGTGCCGATCGGGTCCTTGACCACTTGCACGACGATGTCCTGGCCGTCGCGCACGAGTTCGGTGATCGGCGGCGAGGGAGCCGCGGCGCCCTCGCCGTTTTCGCCGGTGAGGGTCGCATGCGGGCGCACGATGTCCGAGGCGTGCAGGAACGCCGCGCGGTCGAGGCCGATCTCGACGAAGGCGGCCTGCATGCCAGGCATGACCCGGCTGACCTTGCCCTTGTAGATATTGCCGACGTAGCCGCGGCGGCTCGCCCGCTCGACGTGAACCTCCTGCAGCATGCCGTTCTCGACCAGGGCGACGCGCGTTTCCCGCGGGGTCACGTTGATCAGGATTTCTTCGGACATGTAAGGACTTGGAGGGGGAAATTGAAGCGACTTATAGCTTTACGGCGACCTTCTTGTCGAATGCGCCGGTCGCATGTCGAGCAATGTTTGCAAAGCTACCTTTCGGCGCGCCGTCAACGGTGGCCGGGATTGCGGCACGAGCCCGGCCGCCGGCGGCGCGGCGCGTCCATGTAGACTTGCGCGGCCTCGCCCTCCCCGCTTCCTGGTTGCACGTTTGCGTTACCGAACCGGCGACACCCTGATCGACCTCGACGCGCGCGAGATCCGGCGCGACGGCGTGCCGATCGAAGTCGAGGCGAAAGTGTTCGACCTCATCGCCCTGCTGCTGCGCGAACGCGGCCGCGCGCTCGACAAGCGCGAACTCAACACCGTGCTCTGGGGCGACCGACCGGTCACCGATGCCGCGCTGTCGCAGCAGTTGCGCAAGGCGCGACGCGCGCTCGGCGACGACGGCGACGCGCAACGCGTGATCCGCACCGTGCACGGGCGCGGGCTGCGCTGGGTCGGCGAGGTGGTCGAACTCGCCGACGACGCGTCCCCCGAGGGCGCGCCGACGGATGCCGCGCCCGCTGCGCAGGCGACGCCGCCTGCCCCACCCGCGCGCAGATCGCACGGCCACCTCGTCGCCTGGATCGCCGTGCTCGTGCTCGCCGGCCTGCTCGCCGGTGTGCTCACCTACCGCGGTGCCGGGACGCCACGCTCCGTCGGAGTCGCGGCATCGGGCACGCGCATTGCGATCCTGCCGATCGAGGACCGCAGCGGCGACGACGGCCTCGCCTGGACGCGCAACGGCCTCATGGGCCTCATGGCTGGCCTTTTCGGTGAGGACGGGCGCGTCGACGTGGTCGCGGCGAAGGACGTGCTCGCGAACGACGGGGCCACGCGCGCGCTCGATGCCGACGGCGCCGCCGCATTGCGCGCCGCGTTCGGCGCGACCCATCTCGTCGCGACGCGCCTGCGCCGGGTCGGCCCGCTTTACGAACTCGACGTGCGCCTCGTCGCCGCGGGCGCGGCCGACCGCAGCGAGACGCTGCACGGCAGCGCGCCGGCGCCGCTCGCGGTCGACGCGGTCGCGCAGGTGCGCCGCTGGCTCGATCTCTCGCCGCTGCCCGACGTGCGCCACACGGGGATCGGCAGTGCGTTCCTCGCCGAGGCCTATGCGCGCGGCCTCGACGCGCAACTGCACGGCGACACCGCGGGTGCTCGCAAGTACTTCGAGATCTGCCTCGACCAGGATCCCGGGCTCGCCTGGCCGCGCCTCGGCCTCGCGGTCGCGCAAGGCGCGGCTGGCGACGCGCAGGCGAGCGCCGACAACGCCGCGAAAGTCGCCGCTGCCGCGCGCGAACACGGCGACGAGGAATTGCTCGTCGCGGCCGAGCGCCAGCTCGGCTCGCTCGCGTTCCGTCGCGGCGACCTCGAGGCGGCCGCCCGCCATCTCGACGCGGCACTCGCCGACGTGTCGGAAAGCCGGCCGTACGTGCTCACCGACCTGCTCGTCGCACAAGCGTCGGTCGAGGACGAACGCGGCCGCTTCGACCACGCGCGCGCGCTGTTCGAACGCGCGCTCGTGCTCGCGCGCAAGACCGGCAACCGGCGCGGCGAAGCGCTCGTGCTCGTCAACCTCGCGGCGGTCGACAACGGTGCCGGCGATGCGGCCGCGGCGGCGGCGCGACTGCGCGAAGGCCTCGACGCCGCGCGGGCCGCGGGCGACGCGACGCTCGAAGGCAACACGCTCGCGAACCTCGGCGCGGCGGAGGCTAACCAGGGCCGCCTGCTCGATGCCGCGACGCTGTTGCAGCAGGCGCTCGCACTCGCGCGGCAGCGCGGCGACGTGCAGCTCGAGATGCTCGCGAGCCTGCAATTGCTCGGCGTGCTCGTGCCGTTCGGCCGCGACGGCGACATCGACCGCGTTGCGCGGCGCATCGGCGCCGCGGCAGAACGCCAGCACAACCCGTACTGGCGCGCCGAACTCGACTGGGCGTTGGGCCAGCGCTCCGCACGACGCGGCGACCACGCGGGTGCACTGCGATACTACGACGCGGCACGCGCGGTCTACGCCGAGGCCGGCATCACGCGCAGCCTAGCGCCCGTGCTCGCCGACATCGTCGATGCCGCCGCCGCGAGTGGCGACGCGAAGCGCGCACACGACGCCGCCGACGCGTTCCGCGCGATCGCCCGGGACGACGCGCGCGCATGGGCCGCGTGGTTGCCGCTCGTCGACGCGCAGTTGCGTTTCGTCGACGGCGACGCCGCCGGCGCGATCAAGAACCTCGCGGAACGGCTCGACCGGGCGCCCGCCGCGGCCGGCCCCGCCGCGCTGGCGAGCCTGTTCCAGCTCGGCCGCTGGCAGGTCGCCGCAGGCCAGTCGGACGACGTGCTTTCGCGAGAAGCGTGGAAGCCATGGCTCGAGCAACACCCGCAAGCGATCGCCCTGCGCATCGCCGCGTTGCGCGCCACGCACCGCGAAACCGAGGCCGACACCGAACAGGCACGCCTCGACCGGCTCCAGCACGCGCCGCAGTTCGACGTGCCGGACCTCGCTGTCGCGACGCCGTAGCCACCGTGCGACGACCAAGGCTGGCACTGCGATGCGCACGACCGCTACGCTATGAGCGAACGCGTCGGCAGGACGGCCGACGACACCGGCCGCGACCGGCCACACTCGATCCACGACGACGACCGATGGGCGCAGGGATTCCGCAGGCGGCCTCCTACCGATACTGCTTCGCCGATGTCGTGATCGAGCCGGAAGGCCGTCGCGTGTTCGTCGGCGCGCGCGAACGCGCGGCGTCGCGGCGCGCGTTCGACCTGCTGCTGACCTTGTGCGAAACCCCCGGCCGCGTGCTGTCGGCCGGCGCCACGTCGGCTACGGCATGCGCGAGGACGACGACGTCGGCGCCGCGCTGCTGATGGCGCTGCACGAGCACTTCGGCGATGCGTTCACGCCCGAACTCGAGCAGGCCTGGGCCACGGCATATGGCGACCCGGCCGAGGCGATGATCGCCGAAAGCGCCGTCGCGGGCCGTCGCTGAGCGTCGCCTCAGGCGCGCTCGAACCGGCGCAGCAACAGCGAGGTCTCGTGCAGCGGCAATCCCATGACCGCCGAATGGCTGCCGTCGAGGCGGCGGATGTAGGCGGCGGCATGGCCCTGGATGCCGTAGGCGCCGGCCTTGCCGAAGGCTTCGCCGGTCGCGACGTAGTCGGCGATGTCGGCCTCCGTGAGCGGCGCGAACTCGACCGTCGAGACGCTGAGCGCATGCTCCTCGCGGCCCGCGCTGATGCACCAGACCACGGACAGCACGCGATGGCTGCGTCCAGACAGGCGGCGCAGCATCGCCGTTGCATCGGCGGCGTCGACCGGCTTGCCGAACACATCGTCGTCGAGCACGACTTCGGTATCCGCGCCGATCACGACCGCGTCGTGCACGGCGGCGACCTGCATGAGGCCGGCGCCGGCCTTCTCGCGCGCGACGCGGCTGACGTAGTCCTCGGGTGTTTCGTCCGGTTCGCGGCGTTCGGGCACATCGACGTCGAGCACGTCGAATTCGCGGCCGATCTGCCGCAGCAGCTCGCGTCGGCGCGGCGATTGGGAGGCGAGGAAAAGGTGGATCGGCATGCGGGTCCGTTCGCTCGATGCCGTCGTCGACGGCGCGGGCGGACTATACCGGGTGCGGCGGCGATTGCGTCCGCGCGCGTGGCCGTAGCAACGGCGTTTCAGCCGACGATCGTCTCCGGCCGATCGCCGTCGCGGCGCGGCTCTTCCTTCTGCAGGCTCTGGAACGCTTCGCGCTGCATGCGCTCGAGCGTCTTCACGAAATCGGGCGAACTGGCATCGAGATGGTCGAGCCCGAGGCTCTTGAGGATGTCGTAGCTCATGGAGTCCCCCTGAGACTCGCCGGATGTTCCGAAATGGGTTCAGCAAGTTTCGTGCCGCGACTCGCGCACGACAAATGGGGGATGGCGGAAGGCGGCGTACGCCGTACCTGACGTGCTTCGCGCGAATCTGACATTCGTCGGGGCGGCTGCGCCTCAGCGCAACGCGACGCGGCGCTCGGGCTTGCAGTACGTGCTCGTGCAGGCACCGAGGCCGGGAATCGCCTTGGCGATGCAATCACCTTCCGCACGTGCCGCGACGAGTGCGCCGAGCAAGGGAAACAGCGCATGCAGGCTCGCGAACGATGTGTGGCAGAAGTGGGCGATGCGGCTCATGACGGGCTCGGAATCCGGCGTTGGATGATCCAAAGCAAAGGTCAGGCCAACTGCCGGCGGCGAAACCCGTGCGAAAGACGCCCGCGCGATGCTTCGTCGCATCGGCGCCCCGCGGGCGCTCGCGCCTTCGTCGAGCCAGATGATCAAGCCTTCCGAATTCCACCTTCGCGGCGGCCGCTCCGGCGTGCTGCTGATCCACGGGCTCACCGGCACCCCGACCGAAATGCGTTTCGTCGGCAACGGCCTGCACCGGGCCGGTTTCAGCGTGCTCGGCATGCAGCTCGCCGGCCACTGCGGCGACGCCGCCGACCTCCTCGCAACCAGCTGGCGCGACTGGTATGCGAGCGTCACCGCCGCGGCCGCGCGACTGCGCGAGGATGTCGACCACCTGTTCGTCGCAGGGCTGTCGATGGGCGCGATCCTCGCGCTCAAGCTCGCGATCGATCGTCCGCACGACGTCGATGGCCTCGGCCTGTACGGCACGACGTTCTTCCACGACGGCTGGGCGACCCCGCCGATCGGGCGGCTCGCGTTCCTGCTGCCGTTGCTGACGTCGCTCGGTTTCGGGCGCGACAAGGTTTCGGCCGAAGTCGAACCGTACGGCATCAAGGACGAACGCATCCGCAACCGCGTCGTCGGCGCGATGCTCGCCGGGGACAGCCAGGCGGCCGGCCTCGCGGGCTTCCCGTGGCCGTCGCTCGCCGAATTCCAGCGCCTCTCGCGCCACGTGCGCCACCGGCTCGGGCGCGTGCGCGCGCCGTGCTTCGTCGCCCACTCCTCCGACGACGACGTCGCGTCGTTGCGCAACGTGCGCGCGATCGAGCGCGGCGTCGGCGCACCGGTGGAAACGCTGCTGCTCGGTGACAGCTACCACATGGTCACGGTCGACCAGGAACGCGGCAAGCTGATCGAACGCTCGGCGGCATTCTTCCGGCGCATCGCCGAACAGCGCGCGCTTGAGCCGCCGCAGGGCGCGCGCCTCGCGACCGCGACCGAGTGATGGCGACGGCAACGGGCACGCCGGCCGCGGAATTCCGCAACCTGCTCGAACCACCCGCGCTGGTCGGCCACTTCCTCGCGCACCCGCCCGACGGATTCACCGCGCTTGCGACGCGCTCGGGCACGCCCGCGTTCGTCGCGCCGTTCGACCTCCTGACCACGGCCGACGACGAGTTGCGCAGGCGCGTGTCCGCATTGCCGCTGTACCGCTGGTGGGGCCGCCTGCTGCGACCGCGAACGTGCTTCGTCGGCACCACCGTGTCGGAATACGCGCTGTTCCCGTGCGGGGCGGATGCGACGGCACTCGTCGACGAATGGCTCGCCGAGCCCGCGGCACGACAGCCGTTCCTCATCGTCAAGGACATTCCGCAGGAATCGCCGCTGCTCGACCAGGCGAGCAACGCGCAGGCACGCGCGATCGCCGAGGCGTGCGAGCATGCCGGTTTCGTGCTGCTCGAAGGTCAGGCACTGGCCTGGGTGCCGATCGACTTCGAATCCGCCGACGACTATCTCGGGCGCCTGTCGCCATCGCGGCGCAAGGACATCCGGCGCAAGCTGCGCGCGCGCGCCGCGCTCGAGATCGAGGAGATCCCGACCGGCCCCGCGTTCGCCGACGCGCCGCTGCGCGAAGCCTGCTACGCGCTCTACCTCGAGGTGTACGCGCAGAGCGAGATCCATTTCGACCGGCTCAGCCGCGCGTTCTTCGATGCATTGCTGCAGGATGCCGGCAGCGGCGGCATCCTGTTCGCCTATCGCCACGCCGGGCGCATGATCGGCTGGAACCTCTGCTTCCAGGTCGGCGAGGCGCTCGTCGACAAGTACGTCGGCTTCTCCTATCCCGCCGCGCGCGAGCACAACCTCTACTTCGTGAGCTGGATGCACAACCTCGACTACGCACGCCGCCGCGACCTGTGCTGCTACGTCGCCGGCTGGACCGATCCGGAGATCAAGGCCTACCTCGGCGCGCGCTTCACGTTCACGCGGCACGCGGTACGCCCGCGCAGCCGCGTATTGCGCGCGGTGCTGCGCCGGGTCGCGTCGCGTTTCGAGAGCGACCGTGCCTGGGCCGACGCCAAAGCCGACGAAGGAGCCGCGCTTGGCCGCGCCGGTCGTCCTTGATTTCGACCGCTCGGTCGGCGCCCTGCCCGGCGCGACCGTGCTCGACCTCGCCGACCGGCAGGAGGCGATCCGCTTCGGCTGCTCGCTGCGCGCGCTGCGCGCGCTCGCCACGGAGCTCGACGCGCGCCTGCCGCGCGATCACGGCACGGTCTTCCTCGGCAGCGGCGACTACCACCACCTGAGCTGGCCATTGATCGAACGGCGCGCGACGCGCGGCCCGTTCGACGTCGTCGTGTTCGACAACCACCCGGACAACATGCGCTTCCCGTTCGGCGTGCACTGCGGCTCGTGGGTGCGCAAGGTCGCGCTGCTGCCGCACGTCGGCCACGTGCACGTGCTCGGCATCGGCTCGGCGGACGTATCGCGCACGCACGCATGGGAGAACTACCTCGCGCCGCTGCACCGGCGCAAGCTCAGCTACTGGACGATCGGCGTCGACACGCGCTGGGCTGCGCGCATCGGCCTCGCCCACGCGTTCCGCGCGTTCGACACGCGCGCGGCCCTGCTCGACCGTTTCGTCGAGGAGCAATGCGGGGCGAAACACGCGGTCTACCTCTCGATCGACAAGGACGTGCTCGATCCCGCGATCGCGCGCACGAACTGGGACCAGGGTCGCCTGCTCGACACCGACCTGTTCGCCGCGATCGACGCCTTGCGCGGCCGCCTGGTCGGCAGCGACGTCACCGGCGACGTCTCCGCCTACCGCTATGCGACGTGGTGGAAACGCAAGCTCAGCGCGCTCGACGAGCAACCGGAGATCGACCCTGCGCAGCTCGCCGCGTGGCAGGCGCAGCAGCACGCGCTGAACCTGCGCCTGCTCGAACGCATCGAGGCCGCGCGCTGAAACGCGGGGGCCGCCGTTTCGGGTAAAAAAAGAGGCCTCCCCGAAGGGAGGCCTCTGCGTTTCATCCCAGGATCGGGATCAGTTGGCGGTGCCGACGAGGAAGTTGTCCATCGTGGACCAGCTGCCGTCGGTCGGATCCGA